>NZ_JACCBY010000014.1:0-2500 GCF_013409985.1 Sphingomonas melonis | reverse complement strand
GCGATCTAGGCATGACCAGGATGAAGGTGCAGTAACATGCACTGGAGGTCCGAACCGATTAACGTTGAAAAGTTACCGGATGAGTTGTGTTTAGGGGTGAAAGGCCAATCAAGCCGGGAAATAGCTGGTTCTCCGCGAAAACTATTGAGGTAGTGCCTCGGATGGACACCCTAGGGGGTAGAGCACTGGATGGATGCGGGGGTCGCGAGATCTACCAACTCTAACCAAACTCCGAATACCTAGGAGTGATATCCGGGAGACAGACGGCGGGTGCTAAGGTCCGTCGTCAAAAGGGAAACAGCCCTGACCTACAGCTAAGGTCCCCAAGTTATCACTAAGTGGGAAAGCATGTGGAAATCCCAAAACAACCAGGAGGTTGGCTTAGAAGCAGCCATCCTTTAAAGAAAGCGTAACAGCTCACTGGTCTAAACAAGGGTTTCTGCGGCGAAGATGTAACGGGGCTCAAGTGATACACCGAAGCTTAGGGTGTGGATTTATCCACGCGGTAGCGGAGCGTTCCGTAAGCCTGTGAAGCGATCTGGTAATGGGTCGTGGAGGTATCGGAAGTGCGAATGCAGACATGAGTAGCGATAAAGAGGGTGAGATGCCCTCTCGCCGAAAGACCAAGGGTTCCTGCGCAAGGCTAATCCGCGCAGGGTGAGCCGGCCCCTAAGACGAGCCCGAAGGGGGTAGTCGATGGGAACCACGTTAATATTCGTGGGCCTGGTGGTGTGTGACGGATGGTGTGTGTTGTTCGGCCTTATCGGATTGGCCGGGCTTCGAAACTGTTCCAGGAAATAGCCCCACCGTATAGACCGTACCCGAAACCGACACAGGTGGTCAGGTAGAGTATACCAAGGCGCTTGAGAGAAGTGTCCTGAAGGAACTCGGCAAATTGCCTCCGTACCTTCGGAAGAAGGAGGCCCAACATAGGCGCAAGCTCTTGTTGGGGGCACAGGCCAGGGGGTAGCGACTGTTTAGCAAAAACACAGGGCTCTGCTAAGTCGGCTTCAAGACGACGTATAGGGCCTGACGCCTGCCCGGTGCCTGAAGGTTAAGTGGAGGGGTGCAAGCTCTGAAATGAAGCCCAGGTAAACGGCGGCCGTAACTATAACGGTCCTAAGGTAGCGAAATTCCTTGTCGGGTAAGTTCCGACCTGCACGAATGGCGTAACGACTTCCCCACTGTCTCCAGGACATGCTCAGCGAAATTGAATTCTCCGTGAAGATGCGGAGTACCCGCGGTTAGACGGAAAGACCCCGTGCACCTTTACTGCAGCTTCAGAGTGGCATTAGGAAAGAACTGTGTAGCATAGGTGGGAGGCTTTGAAGCATTGGCGCCAGCCGGTGTGGAGCCATAGGTGAAATACCACCCTGTTGTTTTCTGATGTCTAACCTCGTTCCGTAAGCCGGAACAGGGACCCTCTGTGGCGGGTAGTTTGACTGGGGCGGTCGCCTCCTAAAGAGTAACGGAGGCGCGCGATGGTGGGCTCAGGCCGGTTGGAAACCGGCTGTTAGAGTGCAATGGCATAAGCCCGCCTGACTGCGAGACTGACAAGTCGAGCAGAGACGAAAGTCGGTCATAGTGATCCGGTGGTCCCTCGTGGAAGGGCCATCGCTCAACGGATAAAAGGTACGCCGGGGATAACAGGCTGATAACCCCCAAGAGCTCATATCGACGGGGTTGTTTGGCACCTCGATGTCGACTCATCACATCCTGGGGCTGGAGCAGGTCCCAAGGGTTTGGCTGTTCGCCAATTAAAGTGGTACGTGAGTTGGGTTCAGAACGTCGCGAGACAGTTTGGTCCCTATCTGCCGTGGGCGTCGAAATTTGAGAGGAGTTGACCCTAGTACGAGAGGACCGGGTTGAACGTACCTCTGGTGTACCTGTCGTCGTGCCAACGGCGCAGCAGGGTAGCTATGTACGGACGGGATAACCGCTGAAAGCATCTAAGCGGGAAGCCTCCCTCAAGATAAGATTTCATAGGACGGTCGGAGACCACGACCTTGATAGATCGGATGTGGAAGTGCGGTAACGCATGGAGCTAACCGATACTAATTGTCCTATTCGCGCTTTGAGAGTCTCACACCATCAATGACAATCCTGGGTCACCAGCGAAACGTCAGCGACGGCGTGGATGATACAAGTCGAACGCCAGAACATACCTTCACATCACCAGCGCCCGAATGGTCCGGGCCGCTGGCAGACAAGGTGCATCGATTTTAAAACCCGTCACAATGCAGATTGCGACGGGCCACCCAAGCCCAAACCCCGCATCCGCCCGCTTCATTGCCTGGTGGCTATAGCGTCGGTGTCCCACCCGATCCCATCCCGAACTCGGCCGTGAAACCCGACTGCGCCAATGGTACTATCGCTCAAGCGATGGAAGAGTAGGTCGTCGCCAGGCATTGCAGCCGGCGGATACGAGGCACAAAGCTCGGCAAACAGAACCCATACACAATATCAGCCGGCAACGGACACCAACACCCCCGCCCACCAG
>NZ_JACCBY010000013.1 GCF_013409985.1 Sphingomonas melonis | reverse complement strand
TATCACCGTTCCGATGTGTCCTCGCTTGATCGGGAGGGCAAAGGGGGACCAATTAACACCGGTAGGGGGGCCGATTATCACCGCTCCAAAGAGCATCAGAGGGCAGCAAATCCCACTGGCCAAGCCAAGGCAGTCGAACGCTATGCCCGAGCCACGGCCGATATTGGTCGGATGCAGGCGCAAGAACTGCCGGTGCTTCCGCATCAGGAGAGTGCGTTGCGCCGTGCCGGCGAAGCGCTCAACCAGATACGGCCCGACGCCGCGCGCGACCTTGATTCCGCGTTCCGTCGCGAACCGTCGCTGATCGGGCAGGCGGCCGAGGGCAAGACTGACGGCGCGGTGATTGCGATGGCCGATGAACATCGCGTGCGGCTCGATCCTGAAGCGCGTGCTGGTCGGTTTGTTGAGAACTGGCAGGGGCTGGCGCGTGAGCGGGCGGGCGGCGACCAGGCGCGGGCGGACAAGGCCACTATGCGCATGGGCGCGATGGCCGAGAGCCTTCGCCGCGATCCTGAACTGGCGAAGGCGCTGGAGCGCCGTGCGCCCGAGCTGGAGCTGAAGCTGGAGCGCGGCCGGAGCATACAGAAATCGCTGGAGCAATCGATCGGTATCGGCCGCGAGCGCGACAGGGGCATGAGCCTATAGGGGAAACGTAGTGGCGGATGAAGAAGGACCAGATGAAGCCGCGCAGGCGTTCGAGGAGCTGCGCGCCGAGGTGACGCTGATGCGCCGTGCGGTCGAGCGCTTGACGGCCGAGCGCATGGAGGTGCCCGAGCCGCCCGACTATTCTGAGACGTTGGGTGTCATCGCCAACAACATCACCGCGACCGCGCAGCGCGTCGATATGCTGGCGAAAAGCCCGATGCTGGCGATGACGCCCGAGCAGTTGGCGGGACGGATCACCGCCGCGGCGAGCGTGGCACGGCAGGAGGACCGTCAGACGATCGCCACGGCGCGCACGGGCCTGGAGGACGTGACCCGCCAGCTTCACGGCTATGTCGTATCGGCGAGGCGGGGCGACGAGCAGAACCGATGGCTGATGTGGACCACGATCGGCGGTGTGATGATCGGGATGATATTCTGGGGGATGTTCGCCGGCATCGTCGCGCGTGCCGTCCCCGCAAGCTGGCAATGGCCGGAGAAGATGGCGGCGCGCTCGCTCGACCTGCCCATGTGGGAAGGCGGACAGCGCCTCATGCGGGCCAGCGCGCCAGATGCTTTCGCCAATATCGCGGCAGGCGATCGGATCGTCACTGCCAATCGCGAGGCACTAGAGGGATGTCAGAAGATCGCGGACAAGACCCGCAGGGCGGTGAAATGCACTGTTAGCATAACCCCACATCCAAAAAGCGGGCGATAGAGAGCCATAATCAGCTGCACCCCCTGGACAATCCGTACCGGGGGTCATCTGGTACTATGATAGCGTGATACGCCTGAGCTTACTCGTATCGTGCATACGTGCTTCATCGGGGGACATCCGTGGCCGCCACCCCGGGACACTTGCGACCATGACTATGGACACCTATGTCCAGGGGGATAAGCCCTCGCGCGTCTAGAAATCTGCGGATTCCGAGCGCATTTGAGCGCCATATGAAGGAGTTCGCCGTCATGGTCAAACCTGCTGATAACGTCGTGCCGCTGCGCCCCGCTGCGGCAGAGGCTACCAAGCGCAGCCTAGAAAAGCGCTGGTCGAAAGAAGTGCTGGAGCCGGGCTTCACCTTTGTCCCATCCGTGATCCTGCGCGCCCAGGCGCGGCTGCATATCGATGCAGTCGAGCTGACCGTGCTGCTGCATCTGATCGACCACTGGTGGGACGACAATACGATGCCGTTCCCTTCGAAGAAGCGCCTCGCCGAGCGGCTAGGTGTGTCGGACAAAACGATCCAGCGTGCAATGAAGCGCTTGGAAGACGAAGGACTGATCCGGCGCGAGCCCCGCTCCCACGCCAGCGGTGGTCAGGCGAGCAATCGCTATGACTTGTCGCCGCTGGTCGAGCGGCTGAAGCCGATCGCGGAGGATATGACGAAGGCGCGAGATGAAGCTGCTGCTACACGCCGTGCAGCCTCGCGGCCCGGTCTGAAGCGGCGCCAGAAGGACGAAAAGGCGTCCTAACATGTCGACGGCGAAACCCTTCTTCGCGCCACTGTTGGTGGCGGGACAGACTATTGATTTTGCGCATCTGGAACCGTTCCAGTTCACAATTGCGACCATGGCGCGCCCCAAGGGGGCGGTGGTGGACGTGCGCTTTTCTAATCACTGCTTTTCCGACGCCTATGATCCGGCGCGGCATCCCAATCCAGTCGATGTATGGGATCGGGGACAACGCCGAGCCTTTGATCAGAGCCGATATGACCTGTCGCGGGGCTTAAAGCCAATCATTGAGGCTCTGCCTGCTGCTAGCGTTTTCCAGACGCCGGAAGCCAATTTCGTACGCATCGTGCCACCTGGAGACGATGCTCAGGAGTACCGCATCTACTTCAATGTTAAGCGAGGAGGTGGGGCAGTCGATGCCGATGTGTCGCTGTTCGTTGAGAGTGCTTACTACCCTGACGGACGTAAGCCGCTTCTCAAGCCATCGCAGATGACCAAGGTGAAATTCGCCCTTCTCGTGGACAAGACCGTCCGGGGAGAAAAGCTGCGCTTCCAGTACAGAAGGTAGGGGCGCCACGGTGGGCGCCCCATAAGTCACTCGATAGCCGCTTGGCCGAAGCCTATCTTCGCATCACGCGAAGGCCCTTTCAGGCGGGGGAACGCTGTCGGCGCCTTTGACGGCGCCTCAACCGATCCGTCGTTCCAGGGAGTCAGATAGGTCCAGGGGATTAAAGAATCAAGAACTAGGATTACCATGCAACCCCGCACCGTTGCGGATACGAAACGAGACATGTGGGTCTTTAGCGCAGATACTAGACGCAGGGTCGATCAAGAACCTATCGTGAACCACACCACCTAAGGTATAAGGTGGGCGCAATGACTACAAAATCAGGTAGCCACCTAGGCCCAAAGCAGGTCGCACGAGCCTTCCACGCGGTTCGCTTTGCAGGCGAGGCTGGCAGGTCGCTAAACACGCTTGTCACCATCGACATAACGAGCCTCGGCATCGCTCCCGAGAAGGCTGGGGCCTTCTTCCGAGACATATGGGGCCGACTCACTCGCTGGTGGGCATATCAGCGTAAGAAGGGCCGACCTTTCGGCCCGTTCGATGCATATGCGGTACACGAGCATCCCGAAGGCGGTCCTCGCCACGTTCATTGGTTCATGCGGGTGCCGGACGACGCACGTGAAGAGGTAGAGCACACGATCCGGCAGCGCCTGGAAAAGGTGACAAAGCTCGCTTGCTTAGGACGCGCTTTGCATTTCCTATCGGTAGATCGCCCTGGAGGTGTCGCGAAGTACACCCTCAAAGGCGTTGATCCGCTGTATGCGGCTCACTTCCATATGGAGGCCCACGATCAAGGTGAAGTCATAGGGCGCAGGATCACCATCAGCCGTAGCATAGGCTACGCTGCACGACAGCGGGCGGGATGGAGCCGCAAACGGCGACCGCGTTCATAATCTATCGCGACGCCCAGCGTTCAGGCGGAGGCGTCGCGATACGGTCTAAAGCCGGGGACGCCGATCGGGGAACTCGATCACTTCGGCATCCGTGTGCTGAATCGTTGGCTCGATGTCAGTTCGCCTCTTAAGCGTCACAACCTCCGCCGTATCCCGCTCAAACCATCCACGCGGCAATCCGCATAGACTTTCAACATCCGCACTAGAAATAGTAAATTCCGTTGCGAGAAGGTCGGCTTTGCTGCGAACATTGTTTTCAACGATAAGATTTAAGCTGTCGCGTAATGCTCGTGGCGCGCTGACAGGCCAATTCTGGTCATAAGGCTCTCCCTTGGACCAACCCTTCGCTGAATATAGCTTGTAAAGCTGCCGCGAAAAGTCATCAGGAATGATGCCGAGATCGGCCAGCCTCTTAATTTGTGCTTTTACAGATACACGCCAGCGCTCCTTCAGGTTGAGAAGCATTGCTAAGGAGGGATGACGGACATCTTTCGGATATGTTGTAGAAGGCATCAAAAAGGCGCTTCCTAGTCTAAACGCCTGCTGCTCTATCATGCGAAGGTTAGCTTGGAATTCTTCTTCGGGCACAGAATGATGAAGAACTGCATGGGCAAGCTCATGAGCCGCGTCCATCTGCCGACGCGGAAATGACATTTTGTCAGTAGCCAGCAAGACATGCGGACGATTGTCAATGGGTGACCATGCACATAGTCCGTCTAGCTTTGTAGTGTCCATTGGGATGGTAGCCACTACGATGCCAACTCTCTCCATTATAGAGACAACATCACCACATGGACCATCGCCCAACTGCCAATGACGGCGAAGACGAAGGGCAATATCTTCAATATCTTCATCGCGAAGCTGGGTGTAGCTTGCGCCATTGAGAACATCGGGAATATCTACTTCCGGCAGGTCAACATAATGACCAATGATGAAGCTGATCTCCTGAAGCCAATGCATCTGCGCCTTCTGGAACTCTAGATCACGCACTAGGGTGCTTGCTAAAGAGCGCAGAAACGTGGGGCGATCGCTGTGGAACGGCGGGCGGAGGAAGTATTCCGGTCGCACGTTAAGTTCGCCGGCCAATCGGGCCAAGGTCGCATTGTCAGGAGTTTGGCCTGAGGTTTCATCCTCCCACCTCGACGTGGTGGTGGCGCTCATACCAAGCCGACGCGCTAGCGCCGCCTTGGAAGGAATCCGGCGCGCCTCACGTGCTTCAGTGAGCCTAGCGGGAATAAACCCGGGTGTGCCGATACGCATATGTTCGAGTCCCTATGGCTCCGCATCCTATCGGGATGCGGAGCGAACGCTGTACTTGTCATTCAGAACGCGAGGCTGGCGCTTATTCCTCGCCTACCTCGGTATCGGGCTGCCGTTCGGGCGGGATAAACAGCTTCCGTGTCGGTCGCAGCTTCACCTTCGCACCACCATCATCAGGGCCACCACCACCCGGAGTGACAGGTTCTGTCTCATATCCACGCAAGAAGTCGTCCAGAGACGCGTAGAAGATGAAATCCTTATAATCCGATCCAATGACCCCGATTGCAATTTCCTCAATCATGCCAGCGGTGTGGCGGTCACGGGCGGTGAGGAACAAGACAAAAATGTCAGTCGGCTGAGGGCTATCATCGCTATCCAGTAAACTTGGTTGTAGCGATATATTCAGCGTCACGCCGGCTGCGCGAGACTGGTTCTTCGGAGGAATCTTGCGAGGCTCCGCCATCGACGCAAAACCGAGAATTATTCCAACCTTTGGCCCAGGAAAGCGGGCGAATGGCTGGAAGACCTTCAGGTCGGTACCCCACATAATTCCATCGGAGAGCAGATAGCCACCGTGCTGCTGAACAACCTCCTCATAGCTCTGCTCTTGGAGGCGGAAGCGGATTTGTCCTTCTGCTTCACGGCTGCGCTTTGCGTTTAGAGGCAAGGATGTACGGACGACATCAGCGGCTTTCAAAGCCGCAGCGCGGAGTCGATCTTCAAGGTCGAGCAGCAGTTCCTTGGGAAGGGCCTGCAAAATGGCGTCTCGTATATCGATCACGGCAGTCCTCATCGCTATCCAGGAAACCATAACCGAAAATTCGCGTTTTGCAATGCGGGCCGTATGAAATTTCGCGCCCAAAGGAGCAATGGCATGGCTAAGAACGAACATACCAGCCCGAAGGCCGGTAAGGCGGCGTCAAAGGTCCTCCGTGACGGTCGAACCGGCAAGGATTCCAAGACGGCTGCTGGGTCGGCGCTGTCCCAACGTCCCGACAAAAAGAAGAAGTAAGAAAATAGGGGCCGGTCGGTAACCGGCCCCATTTCATGCGCTCTGATCTTGAGCGATGGCAATGCTCGACAGGTCAGTTGCTGTGTCGATTGGAACCTCGGCCTCCTTCCGCTCGGAATAGCGATCTACGAGCTGAGCGGTATGCGGGCGCAGCAGCACCGTGAAGCGCACCAGTTCCTCCATCACGTCCACGATCCGATCGTAATAGCTCGACGGCTTCATGCGGCCGGCGTCGTCAAATTCCTCAAACGCCTTGGCGACCGATGACTGGTTAGGGATCGTCACCATCCGCATCCAGCGCCCCAGCACGCGCAGCGTATTGACGCTGTTGAATGACTGCGATCCGGCTGACACCTGCATGACCGCGAGCGTACGGCCCTGCGTTGGACGCATCCCGCCCATCGAGAGCGGCAGGTGATCGACTTGCAGCTTCATGATGCCGGTAATCTGGCCATGACGTTCGGGGCTGCACCACACTTGCCCCTCTGACCACATCGACAGCTCGCGCAGTTCGTGGACGGCCGGATGATCGTCACCGGCGTGCTGATCGGGCAGCGGCAGGGTGGACGGATCAAAGATGCGGGTTTCGCATCCGAAGAACCGGAGCAGGCGCGCCGCTTCCTCGACACACAGGCGCGAGTAGGATCGCTCGCGCAGCGATCCATAGAGCAGAAGGATACGCGGCGCAGGATCGAGCGGGCCAAGCCCCAAGGCTGGCCGCTGGATCGCATAAGCGGGATTGAGCGCTGGCAGTGTATCGGGATCAGCAACGGTGCGGAGCGGCATCAGATGGCTTTCGCAAGATAGGGGGCTGAGGCGGGGCACAGCGACGTTAACTCGCGTGAGGCGGCTACAGCCAGGGGCGCGGCGTCGCGATCGGCGTCGATATAGCCGAGCGCCCGAAAGAACGGTGCGGCCGTCGTCGTCAGCAGATGAAGGCGGCGGACACCGAGATCGTGGGCCTGTTGTTCGAGAGTGGCGACCAGCGCTCGCCCCAGGCCATGCCCCCGATGATCGCCCAGGATGACGATCGAGCGAAGCAGGCGATCGGTCCCCTGCCCCTCAAGGCCACCGTAACCGACGAGGCTATCGGCATCGAACCGAAAGAACATACGATCCGGCTCAGCGAGATCGGAGTTGGGCAGATCAGCGGTATTCAGAAACTGCGCCAACCCGGCCAGCTCGCTAGATTCCAGTGGCGTGATGATCAGTTTCGTCACGCGATGCTGATCCTGATCGCGAGGGCCGCGAGCGTTATGAGCAGTACCGGCACGGTTAGCGTCACCCCGACGCGGAAGTAATAGCCCCATCCAATCCGCACGCCCTTTTGTCCCAGGACGTGCAGCCACAGCAGCGTGGCGAGTGACCCGATCGGCGTCAGCTTGGGGCCGAGGTCGCAACCGATCACGTTGGCGTAGATCATCGCTTCTTTGACCGCCCCTGTCGCGTGCGCGGCGTCGATCGACAGCGCGCCCACCAGCACGTTCGGCATGTTGTTCATTACCGACGACAGGACGGCCGCGATGACACCCGTCCCCAGCGCCGCACCCCATACGCCGCCTTGCGCCGTGCGATCGAGCAGCGCCGCGAGATGATCGGTCAGGCCGGCGTTCCGCAGGCCGTAGACGACGAGATACATGCCGAGCGAGAAGATCACGACCTGCCACGGTGCGCCACGCAGCACCTTGCCGGTCTGGATCACATGGCCCCGCCCCGCGATCACCAGCAGCAGGATCGCGCCGGCAGCGGCGACAGCGCTGACCGGCACGCCGAGCGGTTCGAGCAGGAAAAAGCCGGCGAGCAGCAATGCAAGAACGATCCAGCCCGCGCGGAAGGTAGCGGCATCGCGGATCGCGTCACGCGGCGCACGCAGCGCCCCCAGGTCATAGTCTGCCGGTATGTCGCGCCGGAAGAACAGCAACAGCGCGCCCAGCGTGGCGGCGATCGACACAAGATCGACCGGCACCATCACGGCCGCATATCCGCCGAACCCGACGTGGAAGAAGTCGGCCGACACGATGTTGACGAGGTTCGACACGACCAGCGGCAGGCTGGCCGTGTCGGCGATGAAGCCGGCCGCCATGACGAACGCCAGCGTCGCTCGATCCTTGAAGCCCAGCGCCCGCAGCATGGCAATGACGATCGGCGTCAGGATCAGCGCCGCACCATCATTGGCGAATAGCGCGGACACTGCCGCGCCCAGCAGCACGATTAGGACGAACAGCCGGCGACCATGCCCCCCGCCCCAGCGGGCGACATGCAATGCCGCCCATTCGAAGAACCCGGCTTCATCGAGCAACAGGCTGATGACGATGATCGCGACGAACGCGGCTGTCGCGTTCCAGACGATGCCCCATACTACCGGCACGTCGGACAGGGTGACGACGCCTGCGAGCAGCGCCACAACGGCCCCGCCTATCGCGCTCCACCCGATGCCGAGACCCTTGGGTTGCCAGATGACGAGCGTGATCGTCGCGACGAAGATCAGGACGGCAAGAAGCATCAGGCGACGCGCTGGCCTGAAGCATCAACGACCTGTTCGCCGTCTTCCTTGGCGAACGCGCCGAGCTGGCCGCTCGGCAGCAGATCAAGGACGGCTTCAGAAGGGCGGCACAGCTTCACGCCGATCGGCGAGACGACCAGCGGTCGGTTGATGAGGATCGGGTGGGCCATCATCGCATCCACCAGCGCTTCGTCTGACAACGCCGTGTCGCCGAGGCCCAACTCCGCATAAGGGGTCCCCTTCTCGCGCAGCAGCTCGCGGGGCGTCATGCCGGCGCGGTCGATCAGCTCGACCAGCAGCGCGCGTGCGGGCGGGGTTTTCAGATACTCGACCACATGCGGCTCGATGCCGGCATTGCGGATCATGGCGAGGGTGTTGCGGGACGTGCCGCAGGCGGGGTTGTGATAGATGACGATATCGACGGCCACGGGGCGTCCTTTCAGCAGCAGGGGGTGAGTTCGGCGATGAGCGGCGCGCACAGCTCGGCATTTCCGGCGCAGCAATCCTTGATGAGGAACAGCGTCAGCGCGCGCAGGCCGTCCAGATCGGCACGGTAGACGATCGAGCGACTATGGCGTTCTGAGTGGACCAAGCCGGCACGCGCGAGAATGCCAAGATGCGCCGACATGGTGTTTTGCGGCACGTCTAGCTGACGGGCGATATCACCCGCAGCCATGCCGTCCGGCTCATGTCGCACCAGCAGCCGGAACACATCGAGCCGTGTTCCTTGTGCAAGCGCGCTTAGGGCGGTGATAGCCGAGTCGTTTTCCATATATCTAGCATAACGGATATATTGTGCGGCACTAGACCCTGCATAGCATTTGGCTGGCGCATCAGATCATGAGGTTGAAGGGGCTCCCGGCATTGCCGCGCTCGGGAGCCCAAAGGTGCAGGCAGCGCTACCAATAAATCCAAGGCTTACCGCGTTAAATGCGTCTAGACCAATAGAAGTGCGCTTGAGTGTTTCTGTAACCATGCCGTTGTTTCCTTCTCCGCTAGGCCCAGATTTGGGCGTCGTGTTGAGAAGAAGGTAAAGAACTAGCAGTGCGACAGAGACAATAGACAACGGAATCGAACCGGCTGCTGCCCAAATCTCTCGTATTCTATATCGGATCGCGAGGTTGCCGTCAATAATTTTGGGGCTTCAGTATCAAGCCTCTACAGCCTGTCTGTTCATAAAACGGCCGGGGCTGTTGAAAAATGCACCGCTGGCGCCCGGTACGTTTGGGGGTGGAATGACACCCCAAGGCATAGCGATCCCGTCTCGCATGGGATGGTATTTCGGGATTATGGAAGTAGATCGGTTAGCCGGTTCCACCTGAGACATCAGGAGCCACTTTGGGGTCCGGGTCCTGCGCCTTGCCGGTCGCGGGTGCCACCTTCTGGCTCGGCATAGCGGTGAGATAAGCAACGATCGCATCGACGTCCTTCTCGGCCACTGGCGCCTTATACACCTCACGCATCTTGGTGACGGTCGCCTTCCACTGATCCGCCGATAGCGCAGGCTGGGTCAGCGCCATGCTGGCTGAGTGGCACGAGGTGCAATTGGCATTGATGACGTCGGCGTGCGGACCGTCGGGGTAGGTCGCGTCGTCGGCCGGCAGGTCGACGCTGGTCGAGGCAAGCGAGAAGCCGCGCGCTGACACGCTGGCGGCCGGTGCCGGCTCAGACATCTCGGAGATCGGAACGGGCGCCTTGCGGCTGCTCGGCGCGCCGATCGAGACGAGGATGATGCCGGTCAGGCCGATCAGGCCAGCAGCCATCATGCCGGGAGACGGAGTCTTCATGATTTGCTCGCTCCTCAGGCCGCGATGATGGTGGTGGTTTCAATGTTGCCGCGCATGAACCCGCCGGGATTCCAGATCGGCTTCATCGGCTGAGCGACACCGTTGGTGTTCCAGCAGCGCACCATGATGGGGTTAGGCCCGCGTCTCAGCGGCACCCGCCCGTCCCAGCGCCGGAAGCTGTACCTGCCCTCGTCCGCTCCGAGCGTCGTCCTGTACCAGGTGCGGCCACCGTCCGACGACACATCGACCTTGGCGACGCCGCAATCGCCGCCCATTGCGATGCCGCCGACCGGGATCGACGCTTCATAGGCGATCGCCTGACCATCGGGCAGGCTGGTCATCCAGCTACGCGGGATCATGCGATTGATCGGTACGGTCGGGAAGTCCTTGGCACCGGGCGCGACATTCGCGCCGGGTGTCGCGGGGATCTTGTAGGCCTTGGCCATCCAATACTGGTCGTCAGGGCCGGGCAGTACCTCGATCGCGTTCAGCATCTTGACCCAATAGGTCGAGTACCAGCCCGGCACGATCAGCCGGCAGGGAAAGCCGTTGAGGAGCGGCAGTTGCTCGCCGTTCATGCCGAAGGCGATCATGACCTCGCCGTCGCGGGCATGGTCGATGTCGAGTGCCTTCTCGAAGTCAGGAGCGCCCGCCACGACCGGCTGATCGAGAGCGCCGAAGCGCACCTGCACCGCGCCTGCCTTGACCCCGGCGAGGTCGAGCACGTCGCGCAGGCGAACGCCGAGCCACTTGGCGTTGCCCATCGCGCCATTGCCCCATTGCGCGCCGGCGACGCGCGGCTGGAACAGCCCGCGGCTGTTGCCCGAGCACTGGTTCACCGCCGCCATCTCGACCCGTGGAAGGCGCAGCAGCTGAGCGAGGCTGATCGACAGCGGCCGATTGACGTGGCCGAAGACGTTGAGGCGGAAACTTTCGACGTCGATCGAGGTCGGTATGTCGGCCCAGTGCCAGCGGACGAAGAACTGGTCGTTGGGCGTGAACACCGACTTGTCGAAGACCTCCATCGGCGTCTCCAGCAAGGGTGGATGGACGCGCTGGAGGATCATGCTGCCCTTGCCGGGAAAGGCGCTGGTCATCGGCCGCTCGGCATTGCCGCCGGGCAGCTTCAGGTCGACGAGCTGCTGCGCCAGTGCCGGCGCGGCGGCAAGGCCGGCGGTGCCGAGCGCGGCATGGCTGAGGAAGCGGCGACGGCTGGTCTCACTCGCCAGCCCGGCGTCGAAATTGTCCATGACAAGGCTCTCCTGTGGCCAGTCACGCTGGCGGATCAAAGGGGCATTCTGCAAGTGATCGGACCGACTGATCCGATCATCATGGCGGATCAGTTCGGGGTGGCGATGCAGGGCGAGACGAACAGGTTGCCCCGCCATGCACCGGCTAGCGTCTTGGCACCGACCAGCAGCCACATCGCCGCGAGCGCAACCGTCAGCACCGTGCCGACGATACCGAAAAACATAAGGTTCAGCGTCGTGCCGAGGCGGAAGGTGGCGACGGTGTAGACGCCGAGCGGGAAGGTGTAGCCCCACCAGCCGAGGTTGAACGGCACGCCCGCGCGCCAGTAGCGGATGGTGATAAGCGTCGCGAGCGCCAGCCACCACAGGCCGAAACCCCAAAGGCAGAGCCCGGCGACAACGCCGATCCCCTGCGCGACGGTGCCGACGCCGGCTAGCCCGTGCGCGGTGAGGATCGCCGGCGCATCCGCGCCGAGCACCAGCATGCCCAGAGCACCCGTGCCGATCGGCCCCAGCGCCAGCCAGGAAGATGCCGCCATGCTTTCATGCGGCAACTTGTGGAGTGCCATGCGCAGGATGAGGATGGCGAGGATGCCAAACGCGACCGGCACCGAATAGGCCCACAGCACATAGGAGGTCGCGAGCGTCACTATCTGCGCGTGGGGATCGGTTAGATGCGGCGCGAGCAGCCCGCCGCTGGCGCCCGCCACTTCGGCAGCGACGACCGGCAGCAGCCATACGGCGGTCATGCCGTCCAGGCTGTGCTCGTGGCGGGTAAACATCAGGTAGGGGATCAGCACGCCGCAGGCGAGCGACATGGCGACGTCGATCCACCACAGGATATGCGCGACCGGCACGATGCCATTTCCGAACCGCGCGATGCCGAAGGCGAGACAGCCGTTGATGATCGTCGCCAGCCCCATCGGAATGGTCCCGATGAACATCGACACGGTGTTGTGCCCGAAGATGCGCCGCGCCTCGTGCCCGAACATCACCCAGCGCGCGCCATAGAGGCCGGCGAACAGCGCGAAGAGCGCGATATTGAAGAACCACAACACCTCGCCGACAGGTTTAAGCGAAGGCCCGATGCCGGGCACCTGCGGCAGCGCGAGGGCAAGGATGCCCGTGCCCATCGTCGCGGCGAACCAGTTGGGCGTGAACTGGCGGATCATCTCGCGGGGGTGATCGAGCCGGCTGAGCGGCTTGAGGCCGCTGAGAACGGAGTGCGTGTCGGCAGTCATGCGACCTGCTCCTTGATGAGATCCGTCAGCGCGTCGGCCGCGCGGGTGCGATAGCGTTCCTTGTGGCGCAGCGCGTGAAAGGCGCGGTCGGGCAGCCCGAGCGGCAGCTCGACGAGATCGCCAGCCTTGAGCGCGCGCGCGACGACCAATCGCGACAAGACGGCAACGCCGGCACCGGCCTCAACGGCGGTGCGCACCGCCTCGTTGGACGGCAGCGTCATCGCTATCGTCAGCTGGGCCGGATCAAACCCGCGCGTTCGCAGCACGTCCTCGAAAGTCGAGCGCGTACCCGATCCCTGCTCACGGACGATCCAGCGTGTAGTGCGCAGCCAGGCCTCGTCGATGCGTTCGGCTTCCTCGCGGCCGACCAGCACCATTGGGTCATGCCCGACATTCCAGTGGGCAAGCGCCGGTTCGTCCACCTCGCCCTCGACAAAGCCGAGTTCCGCCGCGCCGCTCAACACCTGCGCTGCCGCGCCTTCGGTGTTGTCGATCGCCAGCTCGACCGCGATCTGTGGGTGGCGTTCGTGGAAGGCGGCGAGCTTTGCCGGCAACCAATAGCTCGCGATCGTCTGGCTGGCGACGATCCGCAACGAACCACGCGCGAGCCCGGCATAGTCCACGAGCATCGTCTCGGCATGCGCTGCCCGCCCCAGCACCGCGCGCGCTTCCTCCAGAAAGCCGCGGCCTGCCTCGGTAAGCTGGATGCCACGCCCGACGCGGTGGAACAGCGGAACGCCGTAGCGCGCTTCGAGGGCCGCAACCGCCCCGGAGGCAGCAGACTGCGTGACGTTCAGCGCCTCCGCTGCCTTGGTGACGTGTTCGCGCTCCGCGACACCGACGAATATTCTGAGCTGCTCCAAAGTCATGCAGCATATATCGCGTACTTAGATCGATACTACCAACCGTTTGATATGGTCATTCCAATCTGGATATCGGAATGGTCGGCAGCCTTTCGTCTGCGATGGTCTCGAAGACTTGAAGCGTTACGCGTGCCCGCGACGTTTGATCGTCCATGACCGATATGATCGAGCGCAGTTCTGATCCCTACAATGCCGAGCCGACGCCCGGTGCGTTGATCGAGCGGTTTCTGACGCCGCAGGCGCTGTTCTACGTGCGCAGCCACGGGCCGGTGCCGGATCTGCCCGCCAATCATCGGATCGAGGTGAGCGGGAGGGGCATGGCGAGCCGCTTCTTCTCGGTGCAGGAACTGAAGAGCACGTTTGCCACGCGCACGGTAACGGCGGTTCTCCAGTGCGCCGGCAACCGGCGTACCGATCTCCAGCAGGTCGCCAACACCTCCGGCGATCCGTGGGACGTAGGCGCGATCGGCAATGCGGAGTGGACCGGCGTACGCTTGGCCGATGTGCTCGATGCGGTCGGCGCGCCGGATGCGTCCGAGCTGTTCGTGGCGTTCACCGGCGCGGACGAGGTGGACGTGGAGGGTGAAGAAGCCTTGTTCGGGGTATCGATCGCCATGAGCAAGGCGCGGGAGCCCGACGTACTCCTCGCCTGGGCGATGAATGGCGAGCCGCTGACGCCCGAACATGGCGCCCCGCTCCGCATGGTGGTGCCTGGCTATGCCGGGGTCCGCAGCGCCAAATGGCTGACACGGATCGAGGTGCGTGAAACGCCCTCCGAGGCACCGATCCAGGCGCACGACTACAAGCTCTTCCCCGCCGCTGTGACGAGCGACACCGTCGACTGGAGCCAGGGTCTGACGATCAATGCCATGCCGCTCAACGCCGCGATCTGCTCGCCCGGTGCGGGCGAGAGTTTGGCCGCCGGAGAGGTGCGGATTGAGGGATATGCCATTGCCTATGACCGCCGTATTTCTCGGATCGAAGTGTCGGTGAACGGCGGTCGCGACTGGCAACAGGCGACCTTCGCCGATGATCCGGAGACGCGCTGGGGCTGGCGGCGCTGGATCCTTGACGCCACACTTGCCAAGGGACGCCAGCACCTTGTCGCCCGTGCCTTCGACGAGACCGGGCAGGGACAGCCCGAGCGGCCGGATACGATGTGGAATTTCGCCGGCTATCTGTGCACCGCCTGGCATCACGTTCACGTGCTGGTCGAATGATCGAAGCATCAGCGGCACCGGACGTCGCTTTCTGGATCGATGCGATTGGCCGGCTGGTGGTGGCGACCGCGGCCGGGATGGTGCTCGGCTGGGAACGCTCGCGTGAGAACCGGCAGATCATGGGCCTGCGGACGCTGGGTCTGGTCGGTCTGGCGAGTTGCATCGCCGTTCAGGCGATCGTGCATAGTGGCTTGCCGAACGTGAACGCCGATGCCGCAGGACGGGCGATGCAGGGCATTCTGTCCGGCGTCGGCTTCATCGGTGCCGGTGCGGTGCTGCGGGTCGGCCAGGGTCAGGAAGTGCATGGATTGGCGACCGCCGCGTGCATCTGGGTGACAGCCACGATCGGCGCGGCAGCAGGGTTGGCGGTGTGGCCGCTCATCATCGGCGGGGTGAGCCTTGCAATGCTCGTCCTGTTCGTCGGCGCGCCGCTGGAACGCCGCATCCGCGAGCGAGCCCGTCTGACGCCGGCCGAGACCGACAGGAAGGATGTCGAGCGCAAGCCGTGATCGCGCTGGACCGCCCGGTGCCCGTCGGCGCCGGGAGGCGGCAAGGCGCTATCAGGATACAAGCGCGGCATCTGCCTGACGCCGGACTTCATCGGCGATCGGATGCAGTTCGGCCGCGGGTCGCTCGCCCACCACACTATAGCCGATCCCGTCGACCGCCCATGTGACCCGGCCCATGGTCCCGCTGGACGTGCTGGTCATGCTCGCGGTCTTGTCGATCTGCATGGGCCTCGTCAGCACCGCAAGTTTCGACGCTTGCGGTCCGTCGTAGAGGAGCAGTGCCGCAGGGCCGTGGGGCGTCGCGACCAGTCGCCCCCCGCCATAGCGATAGCCGGCCGTGCTGAGGTCCGGGATCGTGACGCGCTCACCCAATCGAGCGGAGGTCCATCGGATCAGCATGGCGCGCTGGTCGGGGCCGATCTCCGCCGGTCGTATCCGGTCGGCGGCATAGACACGGAAATTATCACTCGCCTCGTTGGCCAGCGCCGCGATGCCCGCGCGGGGTTCGCCGCTCCACCGCGCGCTCGACCAGCCACCGCCAAACCCCAACGCCAGCAGAAGTGACGCGGCGATGGCGAGCTGCCAACGCGGTTGCCGTTGCCGTCCCCTGATCGCTGCCACGCGCATCGTCGCCGGGATCGGTTCATCCGCGACGGGGGCGAACAGGGATGCAAGGGCTCGCGCCTGCTCCGCCTGCTCTCGCACACGGGCATGCACGTCCGGCTGGCCTTCAAGATAGGCGTCGACCAGGCGCTGCCGCTCGGGCGACAGCCTGCCATCGATCCATGCGGCCAGATCGTCCTCGCCGATCGGGCTGGTCATTGCACGCTCCTCAATCGCGGCCGTTCACCCTCCCGGAGGAGGGTCGCCAGACGGTCGCGCCCCCGCGATATGCGCGACATTACCGTGCCCAGCGGCACGCCGACTACGGCAGCGACCTCCGCATAGGGCAGGCCCTCGACCGAGACCAGGAGCAGCACCGTTCGCTGTTCTTCAGGCAACGCATCAAGCGCGCGCAGCAGGTCGCGGTGGTGCAGGCCTGTGTCCTGATCGGCCGGGCGGCCGAGCGCGGCGTCGTCCACGAGGTGGAGCGGAACCGCCGTACCTCGCCGGCTATGCTGCCGCTGATGATCGACCAACAAATTGTGCAGGATCGCATAGACCCACGGGCGGACCTCCGCACCCCGTCGCTGTCGCCAGCGCCCGACCGCGCGCTCCAGGCAATCCTGCACCACGTCATCCGCCATCACCCGGTCGCGCAACCACGACCGGGCATAGCGGCGCAGCCCGGGGATCAGCGGTTCGATCGCGGCGGCAAGCGGGTCCATCTCAGTCGCGCTGCACCTGCACGATGCGCCCCGGCGCGCCGTTCACCACCTCCGCAACCGCCAGAAAGCGCCGGGGTGTCGCGGTGCTGCCCTGAACGATCTGGCGGATCGGACCCGATGCGTTGACGATCGCCGCACCTGCCGGGTTGCTCATGAAGTTCGCAAGCGGCTCTACAGCGCCGCTGCCGTCCGCATTGGCGGTCAGTACGAGCATGTAAGGCTTCTTGGGCTGCAAACCGGTAACGGCACTCTGCACGACCTGAATGATGCCCTGGTCGAAGAGGGTGATGCTGCTTGCCGTACCTTTGCCGCCAATCGGCCCCATGGTCAGATGCAGCGCCTTGCCCGCTGTGCCGAGCGGCTGGAGATTGTCGGTGCCGGGGCCTGTCGGAACTGCGTTCGACACATAGGCGATCGCCTGCGGTGCCTGTCCGACCGGCACGGTAGCGACGACCGTGTTGCCGGCAGTGTCGATCGCGGCCAGCTCATCGGAATTCTCTAGCCCGACATAAACGCGCCGGCCGTCGCCCGATGGCCAAACACCGTGCGGCATCTTGCCGACCGGAATTGTTGCCACCGGCGTGAAGTCGGACGTGCGGAACACCTTGACCACATTCTCTCCGCCGACCGTCACATACGCGAACTGCCCCTTGGCCGTGCGGGCGAAATTGACATGGTTCGTGATAGGCCCGGTATCCAGCACCTTCAGGATCGCGAAGGGTGGCCGAGCATCGAATGCGACCGTCTTGCCGATGTCCTTCAGCGTAAACCACACTTGCTTGCCGTCCGGCGTCGCGGCGATGTTGGGGCAGAAGGGGCTTGGCTGCGCCACCTGTCCGACCTGCGCGTGGGTCGCGACATCGAACACAGCCAATACCGGATTGAACGAAGAGCAGACATAGCCGTACCGGCCATCGGGAGAGAAGATCGTCATGCCCGGACCACCGGGCGTCTTGATGCGCCCCGTCTCCTTGTACGTCGTGGGGTCGAGCACGGCGATATAATCCTCGCCGCGGACCGTGACCCACACCTCCTTGCCGTCCGGCGTGAAGAACGCCTCGTGCGGACTGCGCCCGACATAGGTCGTGTGCTTGACGGTGTTGGTGGCGGTGTCGATCCACGACACGGCGTTCGATCCGATCGACACGACCGCCAAGGTCTTCCCGTCCGGCGAGAAGCCCAGGCCGTGAACCAGCACCTGTCCCTTGTAGAGCGGGGAGAAGTTCATCGGCTGGGGATCGCCGAGTTTGATGACGCCGAGCAGCCGGTTGTCGGCCGGGTCGGTCACCGACACCGTGTTGGAGAATTGTTCAGACGCATAGACGCGGTCGCGGTGGCTGACGGGCATGTCCTTAGCGTTCCACGGCGCCTGCTGGGCCATGGCGAGGCCCGGTGCGGCGCTCATCAGCAAGGCGGCCGAGCGCAGGATGGTCCGGATCATGTCAGTGCTCCATAGGGCTATGGTGGTCGCCGCCCTGCGTCGGGGCTGGCGTCGAAGGCGGTAGCGGCTGGCCGATCGCCAGCTTCATGGCGGCGATCTCCTGCTGCTGATCGATGATGATTTCCTGCGCGATGCGCTTGAGCTGCTCGTTATGGCCGTAGCGCAGCTCCGCCACCGCCATATCGATGGCACCCTGATGATGCGGAAGCATCATCGCCACGAAGTCGCGGTCGACGTCACCGGACGGCTTGACCATCATGCCCGCCATCATCCGGTCCATCGCGACAGACATCATGGTAGCGTAGCCATCGGCGGGGGCGGCCGCGACTGCGCCGGTAAGTAGGGCCGAAGCCGTCAGACCCAGCATCCAATCTCGTCTACGCATAAGCCTCCAGCGCATCGGTCTCGAAAGCGTAGACGATGCTCGTCGGGGTTTATTCCGTGGCCAAAGCCATTTTATCGGTCCTCACCAAAACGATAGTCTCATGCTTCTGCGGTTGGTTGACCGGGTCGCGGTCGGACAGCATATGCGCAGGCACGGCGATGGATTTCCGCCGGGCCATTCGGTCGAACCGCCCTCGCAAGGGCCGATGATTCCTACCAGGCGCCGCAAGGCAGCAAGGAGGAATCGTGCGCGCGACATTTCGCAATCTCTATGACCAGTTCAACATGGCAGCGTTCATTCGCGATCGCCGCACCCATGCCACGTCGGTACTGCGGTGGGCTTTGATCCTGGTCCCGATGGCCGCAGCGGTGGGAACGCTCTGCGCGGCCTTCCTGCGGAGCCTCGACGCCGTAACCCGGCTTCGCTTCGCCTTTCCCTGGCTGCTCTACCTGCTGCCGATCGGCGGGTTCGTGGTCGGACTGCTCTACCATCTGACAGGGCGCTCGGTCGAAGGCGGCAACAACCTCATCGTCGAGCAAATCCACGAACCGGGGGGCGGCGTGCCGCTGCGCATGGCTCCGCTCATCTTCTTCGGCACGGTCGTGACACATCTGTTCGGGGGATCGGCGGGACGTGAAGGCACCGCCGTGCAGTTGGGCGGCAGTCTTGCCAGCGGGTTTGGACGCGCGCTCAGATTGGATGCGGAAGCGACACGCACCCTCCTTATGACCGGGATCGCGGCTGGGTTCGGCGCGGTCTTCGGGACGCCGATTGCGGGCGCGGTCTTTGCACTGGAGGTGCTGGCGATCGGTCGGGTCGAGTATCGCGCGCTGGTGCCATGCCTGGTCGCGGCGCTGGTCGGTGACTGGACCTGTCTTGCCTGGGGCATTCATCACGGCGTCTACCATGTCGATGCGCTGGTGCCGGTCGACGCGCTGCTCGTCGCCAAGGCCGGTGTCGCCGGCATTGCCTTCGGTCTGACCGGGCTGACCTTTGCCGAGGCCAATCACGCGCTGGGCGGATGGTTGAAGCGCGTGATCCCCTATGGCCCACTACGACCCGTTATCGGCGGGCTGGCCGTGATTGCGCTGGTCTGGCTGCTCGGAACCCGCGACTATCTTGGCCTGGGTACGCTCGCCGCGACACCGGACAGCCTGACCATCGCCAGCTTCTTTGGTCCCGATACGCACTCGTGGAGCTGGGCGCTGAAGCTGCTCTTTACCGTCGTGACCCTGAGCGCGGGCTTCAAGGGGGGCGAGGTCACGCCGCTGTTCTTTATCGGCGCGGCGCTCGGCAATGCGCTCGCGCCGATGTTCGGAGTACCGTCGGGGCTATTCGCAGCGATCGGCTTCGTCGCGCTGTTCGCGGGCGCGGCCAACACACCGCTGGCTTGCACGTTCATGGGGATCGAGTTGTTCGGCGCGGCCTATACGGTGCCGATCGCAGTCGCGTGCTTCGTCGCCTACCTCTGCTCAGGCCACAACGGCATCTACCTGTCGCAGCGCGTCGCTGTGCCAAAGGTACCTGCCGCACACCTCACACCCGACGCGACCCTGCGCGATGCCCGCACGCACCGCGCTTCTCGCCGGCGCACGCGCGCCTGATCCTGTTTCCTGTCGAAAGCCCGTCATGCCCAATCGTTTCACCGTCCATCACCGCGAAGTCGGGATGCTGCGCATCTATCTGAAACCGTCCGACAAGATCGGCCCGCGTCGCTTCTGGGGGGCAAAGCCGCTCTATCGCGAGCTGATTCGCACCGCGAAGGCGGACGGCATCATCAACGCCGTCGCGCAAAATACCCATTACGGCTTCAGCAATCACGAACCGATCCGGGAGAACGGCTCGGAAATTGCCGATCCGCATCTGACGATCTGTGTCGAACTGGTCGGCGATCGCGATCAGCTCGACCTCTTCTGTCGCCGGCATGGAGATCTGATCGGCGACAAGGTGATCGTCTACAAACGACTGGAGCATTGGACTATCACGCGCAAAACTGAGCTAACCAGAGCCTGATCGGCGTTCCCGTAAAGGAACCTCCAACGGGACAGCCGTCACTGGACACAAAAATGCGTCCTATCCCCGCCGGGGCTTTCCCAAAATATGTTCCCGAAATATGAGTCCCGAAATTCGCCGTTTTAGATGGGATAACGGGACTCATGCTGGTTGGTTATGCGCGTGTCTCGACTTCCGATCAGGACCTGACACTACAAACCGATGCGCTGACCAAGGCTGGCTGTGAAAAGCTGTTCACCGACAAGGTGAGCGGCGCGAAGCTGAACCGGCCTGGGTTGACCGAAGCTCTCAATTTCGTGCGGGCTGGCGATACGCTGGTGATATGGAAGCTCGATCGCCTTGGCCGTTCGATCGGGGGCCTGATCGAACTGGCGGCCGACCTGTCCGCTCGCAAGATTGATTTCCGATCGCTGACGGACGGGTTCGACACGGCCACCCCATCGGGCCGGCTGCTGTTCCACATTCTCGCCTCGGTCGCGGAGATGGAGCGTGAACTGATAAAGGAACGGACGATTGCCGGTTTGGCAGCGGCACGGGCAAAGGGCGGCACGGGTGGAGGCCGCAAGTCCGTAATGACGCCCGACATGCTCGACACCGCCCGCAAGCTGCTCAAGGCCGGCGACAAACCCGCGAAGGTCGCGAAGCTGCTACAGGTCGGCCGTTCTACCTTCTATCGCCACTTCCCTGCGGCCGAGCGCGAACCCGGCTAACCAGCGTCAGAAGATCGTCGCGTAGTAGGATTGCTCGAACCGGCCCCGACTGATCCGGGCCATGTGGTCTATCCGTTCCGGCACCGGGGGCGGGCGACGGGTCCGAGCCGGTTTTGCGTCGGTGCGGGCCAACAGCACGAGATTGGCAATGACCGCACCCAACAGAAACTCTTCCTCGGCACCGCGCAGACCGCGAAGGTGAAGGCGGGTCAGCCCTCGCTTACCTTTGGCATCGGCGAACACCCGCTCGACGCCCCGACGCAACCGCATCGACCGCTTAAATAGCGGCGTCTGCATCTCGCCGGGCGGCCCCCTGCCCTCAACTCCAGGCAGCTCCGCGAAGCCCGGTTGCTGTTGACCGATCCGGAGGCGACCGTGACGGCCGTGGCCGAGCGATACGGAGTGAGCTGCACGACGCTCTACAAGGGATTGCGAGAGCTGGCGGCCAAGGAGGCTGCGGCATGAGGGCCGTATTCGTCCGTCATGGCCAAAGCACCGGCAACGCCGGCGTGCCCTGCCATGACCTCGCGTCGATCGAGCTTACCGAGTTGGGATGGCGCCAGGCGCATGAAGTAGCACGGGCGTGGACCGACACGCCCACGCTGATCGTGACTTCTCCTTATCTACGCACCCGTCAAACGGCCGAGGCTACGATCCGGCGCTTCCCCGATGTGCCGGTAAAGGTGTGGCCCATCGAGGAGTTCACCTATCTCCAGCCTTCCCGCTGGAACGGCACGCGCAGCAGCGAGCGAATGCCCCATCTGGAGCGGTACTGGACCGACGCCAATCCGACCTACTGCGATGGCGACGGCGCGGAAAGTTTCGGGGCATTGCTTCGCCGCGCCGAAGCGGCACTTGCGCGGCTTGCCGCCCTGCCCTCCCCCTGCCTCGCCTATGTGTTCAGCCACGGGCAGTTCATCCAGGCGGTGCGCGCCGTCGTCATGGAATCCAATTTGGACGACCGAGGCAAAATGCTGCGCTTCTGGCGGAAGGGCGCGCCACCCGCGATCGGCAACGCCGAGCTGGTGCATTTCGCGTTATCGGATGCAGGTTGGAGCCATAAACCACCGCCCGTGAGCGGCAGCAGGGTTGTGCCGTTCTGATATTGTGCATAACGTCACAGTATCAGGAATGAAGGTGTGCACACGTGCAGATTATCACACTTGCAGCGCAAAAAGGTGGCGTTGGTAAGACGACGCTCGCAGTAAATCTTGCGGTTGCCGCTCAAGCCGCCGGGATCAGGACAGCGCTGTTCGACCTTGATCCGCAGGAAAGTGCGACAGCGTGGAGCGAACGGCGTGAGGCCGAGCTGCCGCATGTGGAGCCGATCAGCGCGCGCCGCCTCGACCAAGCGATAGATGCTGCCGAAGCAAACGGCTTCGCTCTGACCATAATCGACACACCGCCGGCCGCCGGTTCGGAAGCCGCAGCCGCAGCCCAGCGCGCGGACCTCGTGGTGATCCCTTGTCGTCCGTCGTTGATCGACCTCGATGCGATCAAACGAACGGCGCAGCTTATCACCAGTACCGGGCGAACAGGCGTGGTCGTGCTGAATGCAGCACCCCCTACCGCAACCACATTGCTGGACGATGCCAGAACGCTTGCCGAGGCGACCGGCTTACGGGTTGCGCGTGCTGTATTGCGGGAGCGCAGCGCCTACCGAGCGGCATGGCCTTACGGCTTGGGCGTCATCGAGCATGAGCCGAAAGGCAAAGCTGCCTTGGAGATTGCAGCCTTGCAGAAACACATATTTGATGATGTGATGAATTGCACACCTGCAAATGTGAAGGCTTGATTATGGCGAAACGGACTTCCTTGTTGGGGCCGGCAGTAGCGTCCCCCTCCCCCCGCGAACCCGAGCCGGATCAGCAGCCGGCCCCATCGACCTCGCCGTCCAATGCCCCACGGTCGGGTGGCAAGCGGCCAGGTAAGTATCACCTTGGGGCATATTTCGACCCGGCCGATCCTACGGCGGAGGCGTTTCGCGTTTTGGCAGCGCGAACCCGGCGAAGTCACCAAGACCTCCTTGCCGAAGCAATCAGCGAGCTGGTGGCAAAGTATGATGCCGATAAGCAATTTGGCCGTGTGTGATAATGTGCACACCTGCAAATGTGCAGAATGGCAGGATTGAAGTGGCATGACTAAACGCCAGAATCCTAACCCAGAATTTGATCTGTTCATCCCGTTGATGGGCGATCTCCCGCTGAAAGATCAGCGGGAGACGATGGAGCGGCCGTTCTTCTCGCTCCAGAAGCGCAAGCGGGTAAAGCCGATCGAATATAGCAGCCCAGACGGCGAGACGTGGGTGAAGATCGAGGCGATTCCTGCTTACGGCATGGCGACGATCTGGGACGCCGATATCCTGATATGGGCGGCGTCCACGCTCAATCGGATGCGGGAGCAGGGGGTCAACGACCTTCCCCGAACGCTCAAAACAACGTCCTATGACCTGTTGCGAGCTATCAAGCGCGACACCAGCGGCCGAGCCTATCAGGAGTTGCAGGCCGCACTCCAGCGACTTCAGACGACTTCCATATCGACCTCGATCCGCGCGCCCAAGCGGCGCACCAAGGCCGGTTTCAACTGGCTCGACAAATGGACGCTGGAGGTGGACCCGGACACCGACCAACCGCGCGGAATGACCATTACGCTGTCGGATTGGGTGTATGAGGGCATTATAGGGGAGCGGTCGCTGCTCACCATGCACCAGGATTATTTCCTGCTGACCGGGGGCCTGGAGCGCGCCCTTTATCGTATCGCGCGCAAGCACGCCGGCAACCAGAAGGGCGGGTGGACGTGTCGCGTCGAGGTGCTGCGCGACAAGACCGGCAGCGACAGCAAACCCAAAGAGTTCAACCGGATGCTCCGCAAGGTGGTGGAGGCTGACCAGCTCCCTGATTATGCGATGCAGATGACCGCAACGGCCGATGGCAGTCCTGCCGTACTGTTCCGGCTTCGGGGAGAAGCGGAGGCGCTGGCGCTGACAGCCAGGTTGGAGGCCGAGCAGGAACGGCGAAACAGATTCGATGCCGATCGCCGCCGCGCCGCCGAGGTGGACGACCTGATGGACAAGCTCTCCGGAGGACGCTGACTATCGTGGTATCACACACCGCAAGGGCCATTCGTATCAGAGGCGGCAGCGGGCAGCAGGCGCTGAGAGTGGGGATCGAGCAATAATCGACCTGCAAAGAGGTAAGCGATCATCGTGGGATCACACACCGGGCAGTCGTGGGATCACACACCGCACTATCGTGGGATCACACACCGAATCACGTGGGATCACACACCAAGCAGCTTCTCAACCTATTGCAGAAACGTGGTTTTTTGCCCTCTTTTCGGCACTTAACCTTCTTAACGATTCCTATTTAACAGAATCTCTTAACCCCACCGCCCCGCTCGAACAGAAGAAGGGGGATGCGGAATTGCCCTAAAGGGCAATGCGCTTTCGTTGCGTGCCGGCTATCGCCGTCACAGGAGCGGCCTACCGGCCGCAGGCTTCCGAGAGAAGCCAAGCCGATCCGGCGGTGTGTGGCCTGTCAGCGTCACGCTCGTTGAGAGGGCAGGACGGGAGATACCCCAAGCCTGTCGTCAGTTTCGCCGGTGTGTGCGATCACGCCGGATCGTAGAGGCCAGCGAACTCGCGTTCGGCATAGTAGCGGATCTTGCCGACGACGAGCGGATGCTGACCCTGCCGCAGCAGCAGGAGATCGTCGGGGTTCATCCGCATGATTTCATCGGGCGTCGCCAACCGGCGGGCGGCGACATGGCCGCTGGCGCTTTCCGATCGGGCACCGTCGCTGAAGATGCTCGCCGGACGAGACGTGCCGAACGTCTCATATTCGATAGTGGTGTCGCCGATAGTACGCGACAGCATGTCGGCGGTGGCAAGATCGTTGACCCCGAACGTCTGGATCACGCCGGCGTTGGACATGAAGGTGCCGGCGCGCTCACCATAGGTGGCCTTGAGCTGGTGCATGTCCTGGAGGATCGGCCAGAGCTGCATCCCGTAACCCGCCATTAGCCCCATCGCGCGCTCAACCGGATCGAGGCGGCCAAGCGCGGCGAACTCGTCGAGCAGGAATAGCACCGGCTTGTCCGGCCGGGCAGGGGAGCGCGCCATGTCGGTGACGGCCTGGCTCACCAGCAGCCGTAGCCAGCGGGCGTAGGTATCGAGCCGGTCAGGCGGCAGGCACAAGAACACCGTGCCGGGCCGCTCCTTCAAGTCCGCAAAACGAAAATCGTAACCCGACGTGCTGTCCACGATCCGCGGGCTGTCGAGGAAATGGGTATGGCGCTGTGCGGACGACAGCACGCCCGCGGCCTCGCGATCGGACTTGCCGAGGTGTCGGTTGGCGGCGCGCGCGATCAGGCCGTGTGCGCCGGTGCTGACCTGCATGTCAGCGAGCAGCGCGGCGAAGCTGGCGGGATCGCGGGTAAGTTTGTCGCGCACCGTCGCCAACGTGGCGAGGGCAGAGGGTTCGTGGATGACGGTGTGCAGGATGATGCCGGCGATGAGCGCCTTGGCTTCCTCGTTCCAGTGCGCCTCGCCCGATTGCCCCGGCGCATCGTGGACCAGCGCTTCGGCGACCGTCTGTGCATCTTCCGCGAGGTCCGGGCTGTTCGCATCGAGCCACGCCAGCGGGTTGTAGCGGGCCGCAGGACGCCCGGAGACCCCGAAGGGGTCCAGGCACCATACATCGCCCTTGCTGGCCCGCGTGCGAGCCGTGACGCGGGCATTCTCACCCTTGGGGTCGATGCAGATCACCGAGCGATCGAGCAGCAGCAGATTGGGGATGATCGTGCCGACACCCTTGCCCGAGCGGGTGGGTGCCATTGTCAACAGATGCGCCTGGCCGTCATAGCGCAGCAGTTTGTTGTTACGGCCTGATCGGCCGATGACGAGATCGCCCGAGCCTTCCAGCTTCGCCAGATCACGTCTGTCGCCAAAGCGGGCGGAACCCATCAACGTGTTGCGAGCCTGCCCACGGCGATTGAACTTCCAGATGCCGAACAGGACCAGGCCGGTGAGCAGGAACGGCACGTCGGTCGCAATTTCGCCGACGCCGAAGATGCCTTTTAGCCAGCTATTGCTCGCTATCAGAACGACGAAGCCGATCAGCAACGCCCAGAGTGGCCTGATACGTGCAGGCATCAGCAGACCGCGCCGGCCGGGGTGATCGCCAGCGCCGGATCAGCATCGGGATGGCCGAGCAGCTTCAGAAGGATTTGCGTGGCGAGTGAAGGCGGCACCCGTTCGTCGCGCATCATGTCGAACAGGGCGTCATCCTCAGGCGTCAGCACCATGCCTTCGATCGCCAAGTTGGCGCGGGCATCCTCGTCGTCCTCGCGCCACATAGCGTCCTCGTCCGAGCTACCGCGCACATAGTCCAGGGCGCGGACTTCTCTCCGCAGCATGTCGAGGTTGATCGTCGTCATTCGCCCGTCTCCCGTCCCGCTTCTTCCGCGTCGAACGCCCGCCGGCCGCGGCGCTTCCACAATGCTAGCGTATCTCCACCAGCCTCGCTCTTTGCCTTGCCAACCAACTCCAGCAGCGCGCCGTAGATTGTCGCGCGATCGTCGTCGGCGAGATCGACCAGCCCGGCTTTCTGAACGAGGCCGCCCAGCTCGATCAGGTGGCGGGTGCGCTCGCGGCGTTGCATGACCCAGCCCCTGCTATCTGTTCGCCGTTGCCCCGCTTCCGTCCGCAGCGTCGCTGCCCGGTTCAGTCGAAGCGCCCGATCCGTCGATTGCAGCAGTACCGCCACCCTTGCGCCCGCGCCGTTGAAAGAACGCCGCGCCCTTCGCGCGCCATGCCTCCTTCGCGCTCGCATCCTTCGATCCGATCGCGTCGAGCAGCACGCCGGCGAGCGTTTCAACATCGAGAGCATCGGCACCCGTTGCGGTGACCAGCGTCCCGAGCTGTTCCACCCGCTTCGCCTTGAGCGCTTTGGCCTTGTCGCCGAGCGCCTTCAGCTCCGCATCGTAATCGCGGACCTTACGCATCGTAATCATCCTCTTCGGGTTCATCCGGTGCGGCAGGAATATCCGACCACAGCAGTCCCGATGTTCCGTTTGCATCGACGCCGGGTGGAGCCTCCTCGTTCCACAGAACGCGCCAACCGTAGACCACGCCGTCGTCGCTGGCATTCTCGTCCAGATCAAAGGGGTAATCATCAAGCGTGTCGATGCTGATTCCGAGCGCTTGAGCGACATACGCATCGCGGCGTCGCTCCATCGCTTCCTCGTAAGCACGGCTCATCATGCTCTCCTTGTTCAGGCAGTTTGACAGAGCAGGCGGTGAGCGCAAGGACAAAGCGGAGCAAGTCAGTCAGGAGATGCGTAGCAGATCGTGAGTGCGCGCTTATACGTCGTTGCCGACGTGCGCTAAGAAGTGCATCATGACGATCGCGATGGCGATCTATCATTTCAGCGCCAAGGTCATCAGCCGAGCGAACGGCTCCAGCGCGGTCGCGTCTGCTGCGTATCGCTCCGCATCCGAGCTGCACGATGAGCGGCTGGGGCGTGACCACGACTTCTCGAACAAGGCTGGCGTCATCCACTCCGAGGTGATGTTGCCGCAGAATGCGCCAGAACGTTTAAACGACCGCGCCACACTCTGGAACGAGGTTGAAGCAAGCGAGAAGCGCAAGGACGCGCAGCTTGCCCGCGAGGTCGAGTTCTCAATCCCGCGCGAGATGAACGAGAAGCAGGGCGTCGCGCTCGCCCGCGATTTCGTCGCGGAGCAGTTCGTGAAGCGCGGGATGGTCGCGGACCTCAACGTGCATTGGGACAAGGCGAGGGACGGCAGCCCGAAACCGCACGCGCACGTCATGCTGTCGATGCGCGACGTGGGTCCGGAGGGTTTCAGCAAGAAGAACCGCGACTGGAACGGCACGGAGCTGTTGCAGGGGTGGCGAGAGGCATGGGCCGCCCACGTCAACGAGCGCATGGCCGAGCTGGGGCTGGAGGGTCGGATCGACCATCGCAGCTACAAGGCGCAGGGCATCGAGCTGGAGCCGCAGCACAAGATCGGGCCGATGGGAAAGCGGCACGAGCTGGAGGGCCAGCCGCACCGCAACGCCGACGACCATGTGCGGATCGCGCGAGAGAACGGCGAGCGGATCATTGCCGATCCGCGGCACGCGCTGGACAGCATAACCCGGCAGCAATCGACCTTCACCACCCGCGACCTCGCCGCGTTCGCGTTCCGCCACTCGGACGGCAAGGATCAGTTCGACCAAGTGATGGCCGCGGTGCGCGCCAGTCCCGAGCTGGTCGCGCTGGGCAAGGACGGACGCGACCAAGAGCGTTTCACCTCCCGCGACATGATCGCGACCGAGGCGCGGTTGGAAAAGGCCGGCGACGAGCTGGCGCGTCGCGGCGATCATGGCGTGTCCGACCGGCAGCGTGCCGGGGCGCTGAAGGCGGCCGAGGGGCGGGGGCTTGTCCTGTCCGGCGAGCAGCGCGACGCCTTCGACCATATCACCGGCGGGGAGGGGCTGGCGTCGGTCGTCGGCTATGCCGGCACCGGCAAGTCAGCGATGCTGGGCGTCGCGCGCGAGGCGTGGGAACGCGAGGGCTACCAGGTGCGCGGCGCGGCGCTCTCCGGGATCGCGGCCGAAAACCTTGAGGGCGGATCGGGGATCGCATCGCGCACGATCGCCAGCCTTGAGCATGGCTGGGCGCAGGGTCGCGATCAGCTCGGGCCGAAGGACGTGCTGGTAGTGGACGAGGCCGGCATGATCGGCACCCGCCAGATGGAGCGGGTGCTGTCCCATGCCCGCGACGCCGGGGCCAAAGTGGTGCTGGTGGGCGATCCCGAGCAGTTGCAGGCGATCGAGGCGGGCGCGGCGTTCCGGTCGATCAGCGAGCGGCACGGCGCGACCGAGATCACCGAGGTTCGCCGGCAGCGCGACGACTGGCAGAAGGACGCGACGCGCGCGCTGGCGACCGGTCGCACGGCCGAAGCGATCCATGCTTATGGCGACCGCGGTATGGTCCACGCGGCCGACACGCGCGAGCAGGCCCGCGCCGAGTTGGTGGATGGTTGGGATCGCGAACGTCAGGCCGATCCCGACAAGACCCGCATCATCCTCACTCACACCAACGCCGAGGTGCGGGAGTTGAACCAGGATGCGCGCGAGCGGGTCCGCACATCGGGAGGTTTAGGCGAGGACGTAGGCGTCACCGTTGATCGGGGCGCCCGTGAGTTCGCAGCCGGCGATCGGATCATGTTCCTGCGCAACGAACGCTCGCTTGGCGTGAAGAACGGCACGCTGGGTACGCTGGAGCGCGTCGAGGGCGGCCACATGACGGTGCGGCTAGATGGGGGCGGGCGCGCCGCATTCGACCTGAAGGACTATGCCGCGGTCGATCACGGCTATGCCGCGACCTTCCATAAGTCGCAGGGCGTGACCGTCGATCGCGGGCATCTCCTCGCGACGCCCGGCATGGACCGGCATAGCGCCTATGTCGGCATGTCACGGCACCGCGACGGGGTGCAGCTCCATTATGGACGCGACGACTTTGCCGATCAGCGACAGCTTGCCCGCGTGCTGTCCCGCGACCGAGCCAAGGACATGGCCGGCGACTATGCCGTGCCGTCCGACGAGGATCGGGTGCGCAGCTACGCCGAGCGGCGGGAAATACGCTGGCCTGAACGTGCGAGGGAAATCGTCCACCAGGTCCGCGACAAGGCCAAGGGCATGTTCGCCGGTTTCAAGCCAAAGCCGGCTAAGCTCTCATTCGATCGGAAGGGCAAAGGGGGGGCGATTAACACCAGCAGGGGGGCTGATTATCACCGTTCCGATGTGTCCTCGCTTGATCGGGAGGGCAAAGGGGGACCAATTAACACCGGTAGGGGGGCCGATTATCACCGCTCCAAAGAGCA
>NZ_JACCBY010000012.1 GCF_013409985.1 Sphingomonas melonis | reverse complement strand
CGCCCTGCGATGCGAGAAGACCATTTCCGCCTTCATGGGCTTCGTCCATCTCGCATGTGCCATGATCTGGCTAGCATGAATGCAGACAGCACCTAACGCGACCGCGCCGCCGCCCGCGAGCGCAGCGCCAGCCGCATGCGGGCCAGCCAGCTGCGCGGCAGCGGGTTCCGGTGCGGCACCAGCAGTGGCTCGAACTCATGCGGTTCGAACGGCACGCGCGCCAGGTCGAGCATCAGCCCGGTGACATCCTTCGACAGGGTCGCGTGATTGTCGGCGTCATAGGTCGCGCGCAGCGCCTGGCCGAGCGGCTGCAGCTTAGCATCCTGCCCGCGTGGCAGTTCGTCGTCATCGTCCTTGCGGGTGCCGCTGCCGTCCATGATTGCCGCCCTTGTCCGCGTCTCTCAACGAACAGAACGGTCAAGGGTTCAGCCTCTTTACCTCAGCTTTCCGGCGCCTCGCCCGCCGCATCGCCCTTGCCCTCGCCCTCCGCGTTGCCGCCGTCGGCCGCCGCGTCGCGCGCGCCGTCCCCGTCAGTCGCGGCATCGCCGCCGCCATAGCAGCGGTCGAGATAATGGTTGGCGATGATATAATGCGCGCGGACGGCTTCGGGGTGGGTGGCGCGCTGCGCCAGCTCCAGTTCGGTTTCCGCCCGTGCGTAGAAATAGGTCGTGTCGTCGCGCATGTCCGTTACTTCCAAGCGATAGCGAATATCGCGCTGCCTATAGGGTTGCGGCAATGCCCGCGATCAATGGGGGGCCGGCCGCGCCGCCGTCGATCCGCCCGGCCGGGTCAACGGCTGGCCGCATCGGCGAGCCGCGACCAGGCGGCGATCTCCGCATCGACATGGCCGTGGACGATCAGCTCGCCCGCCTGTTCCGCCGCGACATCGACGCTCACCGATCCATGCCATTCCCAGGTCGCATTGCCCGACAGGCTGACCATCGCATCGCGGGCGACCTGCGCGCGCACCAGCCCGCCCTTGTTGAACACGGTGATCGACGCGTCATAGCCGAGCCGCCCGGTCAGGCAGGCGGCAAAGGCCGACGCCGCCATCGCGCTGCCGCAACTGTCGGTCAGGCCGACGCCGCGCTCGAACGTCCGCACGAACAGATCCGCCCCGCGGACCTCGACGAACGAGACGTTGGCGCGGTTGGGCAGCCAGTCCGGCGCCGCCTCGCACGCCGTGCCGATCGCGACCAGCTCCGCCTCGTCGACGGCATCGACGAACGTCACCAGATGCGGATTGGGCATGGCGACCGCGGTGAACAGGCGCCCGCTGCCGAGCGGCGGTACCGTCGCCTCGACGATCCGCTCGCCCACGCCATGCAGCGGCCAGGCGGCGACGTCGAGCCCCGCCGGCCCCGCCGTCTCGCGCACCGTATAGACGCCGGGGGCGAGGTCGGCGTCGCGCACCACCGCGGCGCTCGACGTCTTGAGCTTCACCTGCGCCGCATCGATCCCCAGCCGCTCGAACCCCAGCCGCGCGACACAGCGCAGCCCGTTCAGGCACGTCTCGGCCTCGCTGCCGTCCGAATTGAACATCTTCATCGCAAACGGGTGATCCGCATCACCCCGGCCGAGCAGCAGCAGCCCGTCGCCGCCCACCGGCCCGCGTCGGTCGGCCAGCGCCCGCGCGACCGCCGCCCAGTCCGCGGCGGGAAGATCGAGCGCGCGCGCGTCGATCAGCGGAAAATCATTGCCCGAGCCATGGCATTTCACGAAGTCGAACCGCACCACATCCATCCCGTTGCGGCCCTATGGCCCGCTTATGTTCTCGTCTGGCGGCGCCGATACACCCGCGGCGACGGTCACGGCAAACGATAATGATCCGCCAGCCGGTCGAGCGCCAGCGTCAGCACCAGCCGCCCGGCCCGCGCCGGCCAGCCCAGCGCCTTCTCCGCCACGGGCAGCCCCTCGCCGGCGCAGATCACCCGCCACGCGACATCGGCCAGCCCCTTCCCCGCCGCCGCCAGCGCCGCATCGAACCGGCGCTTCGCCGCGATCTGCGCGGTGGTCGGGTCGAGCCCCTCGCCGCCGCCGTCGACGCGCGCGGCCCAGCGCATCGTCACCCGCGGCCCGAGCGACGCCGTCTCGTAATCGCCACGCAGCCGCTCCCCCGCCTCGAACTGGCGCGCATCGACCAGCCCGCGCGCGCGCAGCCAGCCCAATGGCGATTCGGCGACGTTGACCGTCACGCTCCGCCCCCGCCCCACCGTCCGTTCGACCAATTCGCGCATCTGCCCTTCCCTCCGAGTCGCATACCACTTGCCACAACGTCAGCTTTGTAGGACAGAGAAATAACCGCAGCGGTTAAGGAGCCGAGATGATCACCGCCATTCGCGAAGTGCGCCGCGCCAAGGGCCTCACCCTCGAAGAGGTCGGCCGCCGCTGCGTGCCGCCGACGACCGCGCAGACGATCGGCCGGCTCGAAACCGGCACTCGCACGGTGTCGGTGGCGTGGCTCAACCGCATCGCTGCCGCGCTCGAGGTCGCCCCCGCCGATCTCGTGACCTTACCCGACCGCGCAACGCTGCCCGTCGCCGCGACGCTCGACGCGGACGGCGCCCACGCACCGCGCCAGTCGTTGACGCTGGTCCCACCGCAGCCCGCCGCGGGCAGCGTCGCGATCAGCGTCACCGGCAGCGTCGGCGACTATCGCGCTGGCGACGCGATCTGGTGCGACCTGCGTGTCCCCGATCAATTCGGTCAGGCGCTCAACCGCGACGTGCTCCTGCCGCTTCCCGCCGGCCGCTTCCTCTTCGCCCGCCTGATCGGCCTCGACGGCGACGCGCTCCTGCTCCTGCCCCTAACCCCAAACGCCCGCCCGACCTCGATCCCCTCACCAGCGTGGTTAGCACAAGCGTCCCGCCTGATCCGGACGCTATAAGGCTCATGCGAAGGCGCAGCCCGTCGCCGCTCACCCCCAACCGTTCGCCCTGAGCCTGTCGAAGGGCAGGTGAGACTCAGGGCCCTTCGACAAGCTCAGGGCAAACGGCGATGGGGGCCGACAAGGCTGACCGCCGGGCATGCCCCCTCTGCGCCTCTGCGCCTCTGCGCGAACCATCTTCCATCCGCACCTCCGCACGCCGCTCGCACCACCGCTTTAGCTGCACCGCAACATCTGCTACAGCGCGCGCATGCTCAACCTCAACGGCATCACCGTGCGCCTCGGCGGCCGCACGATCCTCGACGGCGCGACCGCGGCGCTGCCGCCCGGCGGGCGGATCGGGCTGATCGGCCGCAACGGCGCCGGCAAGTCGACGCTCGTCCGCGTTATCGCCGGCATGCTCGAACCCGACGACGGCTCGGCCGACATGCCCAAGGGCGCGCGCCTCGGCTATATCGCGCAGGAGGCGCCCTCGGGCACCGCGACGCCGTTCGAGACGGTGCTCGCCGCCGACAAGGAGCGCGCCGCGCTGATGATCGAATCGGAGACGAGCGAGGATCCCGACCGGCTCGGCGACGTCTACGAGCGCCTCATCGCGATCGACGCCTATACCGCGCCCATGCGCGCCGCGCAGATCCTACTCGGCCTCGGCTTCGACGAGGATATGCAGCAGCGCCCGCTCGACAGTTTCTCGGGCGGCTGGAAGATGCGCGTCGCACTCGCCGCCCTGCTCTTCTCGCAGCCCGACCTGCTGCTGCTCGACGAGCCCTCGAACCACCTCGATCTCGAGGCGGTGATGTGGCTCGAGGATTTCCTCGTCAACTACAAGGCGACGATCGTCGTCGTCAGCCACGAGCGCGACTTCCTCAACAACGTGGTGGATCACATCCTCCACCTCCAGAACGGCAAGATCACGCTCTACGCGGGCGGCTACGACAGTTTCGAGCGCCAGCGCGCCGAGCGGATGGCGCAGCTCGCCGCCGCCAAGGCCAACCAGGACGCGCAGCGCGCCAAGCTGCAGGATTATGTCGCGCGCAACTCGGCCCGCGCCTCGACCGCCAAACAGGCGCAGAGCCGGCAGAAGATGCTCGCCAAGATGCAGCCGATCGCCGAGCTCGCCAACGATCCGTCGCTGTCGTTCGACTTCCCCGATCCCAGCGAATTGCGGCCACCGCTCATCACGCTCGACATGGCGAGCGTCGGCTATGCCGAGACGCCGATCCTCAAGCGGCTCAACATGCGGCTCGACCCCGACGACCGCGTCGCGCTGCTCGGGCGCAACGGCAACGGCAAGACCACGCTCGCCCGCCTGCTCGCCGCGCAGCTCGCGCCGATGGACGGCGAAATGAACGCGTCCGGCAAAATGAAGGTCGGCTACTTTACCCAATATCAGGTGGAAGAACTCGACGCCGACGATACGCCGCTGGAGCATATGACCCGCATCATGCGCGGCGCCAGCCCCGCGGCGGTACGCGCGCAGCTCGGCCGCTTCGGCTTCTCGGGCGACAAGGCGGTCGGCAAGGTCGGCAAGATGTCGGGCGGCGAGAAGGCGCGGCTCGCGTTGGCGCTCATCACCCGCGACGCGCCGCACATGCTGATCCTCGACGAGCCGACCAACCACCTCGACGTCGATGCGCGCGAGGCGCTGATCCAGGCGCTCAATTCCTACACCGGCGCGGTCGTGCTGGTCAGCCACGATCGCCACATGCTCGAAATGACCGCCGACCGGCTGGTGCTCGTCGATGGCGGCACCGCGCGCGAATTCGACGGCAGCCTCGACGATTACATCGCCTTCGTGCTGGCGGGCGACAAACAGCCCGAGACCAAGACGAAGAAGGAAAAGGGTAAGCCGATCGACCGCGACGCCGACAAGGCGCGCCGCAAGGCGATCCGCGATTGCGAGGCGGAGATCGCCAAGCTCACCACCGACCGCAACGCGATCGACCGCGCGATGTTCGATCCCAAGACCGCCGAACCGCGCTACGCCAAGCTGGCGATGGGCGAGCTCATGAAGCGCCGCGCCGACGTGCAGGCGCAGATCGAGGCGGCCGAGGCGACATGGCTGGAGGCGACCGAAGCGCTGGAAACGGCGTAAGCGCAAGGCTAGCCTTCTGCGGCGAGGGACGACACCGGTAAAACCCGCCTCGTCACGCCAAGGAAGTCAAAGGCCTGCGTGACGTGCTCCTGAGCACGCAGGAGCCCAGGGCCAAGCGGAACGACGCCTGATGCCGATCGCAACTCCCGGGGCGGATCCACTTTCGGAATTAGGAATACGTCCTCCCCCGCAACGGCAGGACGAATGCATTTAGCTGACGTGGTGAGGTTCGATCGGCTTCCTCATCAGGTTCGTCACCCCGGACTTGTTCCGGGGTCCACCCAGCCGCAAGAGAACGGTGTCGATCCAAGCCTTTCTCCTCGTCGCAGAGTGGACCCCGGAACAAGTCCGGGGTGACGGGCTAAGTTCGGAAGCGCAAGACCGCCACTGTCGCGCTTGTAGAAAGTCCCGGATGCTGCTCCAGTACCGGAGCAAGTCTGGCAAGCCTAACATCTCTTGCCATGCCGTCCGCTCGGTCGCATCTACTACACGCTAGGCGTTCTATCGAAGATGTCATGCGCCCTGCCGCCACCGGCATTCAAGGCAACGAGCGGGTTGCGCATAGCCCATTCCAATCATAAGCAACTTCCCGGTTGCACGGGTCGCAACCAGAAGGTTGCCGATGCCACCCACGTCACCGATGCCGAAGCCGATCCAGGCCGCCCGCCTGTTCGCAGCACTAGCGGACCCGACGCGACTGTCGCTGCTCATCATCCTGCGCAGCGGGCCCGGCCGCTCGATCGCGCGTCTGTCCGCCAATGCCGGCATGACGCGCCAAGCGGTCACCAAGCATTTGCACGTGCTCGAAGACGCCGGCCTCGTCACCGCCGAACGGCTCGGCCGCGAGACACATTACAGGAGCAAGCCCGGTGCGCTCGACGCCGCGCGTCGTACGCTCGACGCCATCGCCGGCGATTGGGCGGCGCTCCGCCCCCCGCCCGCCGCAGGCTGACGATCCCGGCCAAAGAAAAAGGCCCGGGAGTCACCCCCCGCGCCATCCGCATGTCCTGAAGCCGGGCTCAGCCCTCGGAGGCATCCTCGCCCGCGGCATCCGCGGCGGGCCGCTCGAACCACGCCTCAACCTCGCCCGACAGCTTGAGAGTCAGCGGACGGCCGTGGCGGTCGACCTTCTTGCCGAGCGCGACGCGGATCCAGCCGGCGGGGCGGTCATATTCCTCGACATCCCGGCGTTCGGCACCCTTGAAGCGGATGCCGATGCCGCGCTCCAGCGCGGCCTGGTCGAAATAGGGGCTCGACGGATCGGTCGACAGGCGATCGGGGGGCGTATCGGTCATGGCGCGCGCTTAGCGCCAACGGTCCTGCCCCGCTACGAAAAAGCGGCGCGGACCGAAGCCCGTGCCGCCTTCCCGACGAAACCGTTGCCTGCACTTAATAGCCGTAGCCATATCCATAACGCGGGCCGTAGTCGTAATAGCGCTCACGGACCACCACACGCGGCGGCGGGGGCGGCGGCGCATAATATTCCTCGCGATAGACCACCCGCGGCGGCGGCGGCGGCGGCGGCGCATCGTAATAATAGCCGCGATCGTAATAGCGGTCGCGGTTGTTGCCCGCGATCGCCGCGCCGATCCCGAGCCCGACGATACCGCCGAGCAGCGCACCCGCCGCGACATTGCCGCCGTTGCCGCGATGGTGATAGCGATAGCCGCCCCAGCGCTGCGCCTCCGCCGGTGCGGCGGCGGTCAGGGCAGTGGCGGCGAGCGCCAGACCCAGACCTGCTTTCTTCAATACGGTCTTCATCACGTCGAACCTCCTCTAACACGACGCTCGGAGTATCTGGTCCAAACGCACAGAGCGGCGAGCGTGTTGCATCCCATCTAGGCGAGTCGGGCTGAACCGGGCCGGAATGCCGCGTTCATCCGCCGTTTAGCGGCCGGCTTGCGACGGCAGCCATGGCGTCGCTCAGTTTACCCAGCCGCCGTCGATGACATGGACCGCGCCGGTGGTGAACGCCGCCTCGTCGCTCGCCAGATACAGCGCCAGCGCCGCCACCTCGTCGGCCCGGCCGAGCCGCCCCATCGGCTGGCGCGCGACGAACGCCGCCTGCGCCGCGGCGTAATCGCCGGTATCGTGCAGCCGCTGCTGCAACGACGGCGTGTCGACCGTGCCGGGGCAGATCGCATTGCAGCGGACGCCTTGGCCGACGAAATCGGCGGCGACCGCCTTGGTCAGGCCGATGACGCCCGCCTTGGTCGCGCCATAGGCGAAGCGGTTGGGGATGCCCTTCACCGAACTGGCGATCGACGAGACGTTGACGATCGCGCCGCCGCCGCCCGCCAGCATCGCCGGCAGGAAGGCGCGGACGGTGCGGTACATCGCGGTCATGTTGATCGCCAGCGCCTGCCCCCATTCCTCTTCGGTGCAGTCGAGGATGGTGCCGGCGTGGACGATGCCGGCGACGTTGGCGAGCACGTCGATCCGCCCGATCTCCGCCGCCAGCGCGGTCACCGCCGCGCCATCGGTGACGTCGAGCGCGCGCGCCTCGCATCCCGCGACGCCGGCGAGCGCGTCGAGATCGCGGTCGGTGGCGATCACCCGAGCGCCCTCGGCGGCGAACCGCTCCGCGGTCGCGCGGCCGATGCCGCGTGCCGCTGCGGTGACCAAGGCCACCTTGCCGTCCAGTCGTTTACTCATGCTGCGATCCTGCGTTGGGCGATCGGCAGGCAGGCCGGGCCGATCGGGTCGAAAGCCTTGTAGGTGAGGATGAACTCGCGATGGCCGAGCTCTTCGGAGACGCTGCGCTGGCCGCCCGCGACCGCGAGCACCGCATCGACGATCTCGGCCCCGACCTCATCGAGCGTCGCCGCGCCTTCGAGGATGCGGCCGGCGTTGATGTCCATGTCGGCGGCGAGGCGGCGCGCGGTCTCCGGATTGGCGCAGACCTTGATGACCGGCGCGATCGCTGATCCCACCACCGAGCCGCGCCCGGTGGTGAAGATCGTCAGGTGACAGCCCGAGGCGATCATCTCGACGATCTCGGCATTGTCGGAGATGTTGGGGAAGCCGAAGCGCGGCTCGCCGTCGGGCACCACGTCGAGCAGATAGAGTCCGCCCGCCGGCGGCACGTCGCCCGGCTTGATGATGCCGCTGATCGGCGAGGAGCCCGATTTGGAATAGGCCCCCATCGATTTCTCTTCCTGCGTCGTCAGCCCGCCCTCGGCGTTGCCGGGCGCGAAGCTGCCGAAGCCCATGATCGTGTAATAGCGTTCGGCCTTGGCGACGCTGGCGATCAGCTCCTCGCCAAGTTCGGGGGTGACCGCGCGATCCGCCATGATCCCCTCGCAGCCGACCAGCTCGCCCGTCTCCTCGAAGATGCAGGTCGCGCCCGCGCCGACCAGCGTATCGAAGGCGCGGCCGACCGCGGGATTGGCGGTGATGCCGCTGGTACCGTCCGAGCCGCCGCAGATCGTGCCGACGACGAGTTCGTCGATCGCCATCGGCACCCGCTCCACGCCGGCGATCGCGGCCTGCACGCGCGCCACCGCGGCGAGGCCGGCGGCGATCGTCGCGGCGGTGCCGCCCGCCTGCTGGATGACGAGCAGCTCGACCGGCCGCCCGCTCGCCGCGACCACCGCCTGCAACCGCTCGCGATCGAAACTCTCGCAGCCGAGCGAGACGATCACCAGCCCGCCGACGTTGGGGTGCGTCGCCACCGCCTCCATCACCTTGGCGGCATAGGCATTGGGATAGCAGCCGGGAAAGCCGATCAGGTGGACGTCGGGATCGTCCGCCTTGTCGACGATCCGCCGCGCGACGTGATGCGCGCATTCGACCAGATAGGCGACTGCGACGGTGTTGCGGATGCCCTTGCGCCCGTCGGCGCGCGCATAGCCGCGGATCATGCCCGTGCCTCGGTCAGCGTCGCGCGCGTGTGGCTGGCGATATAGTCGCTCTTCATATTGTGCATGTGGACCCAATCGCCGGTGTCGGCGGCCGCGGTCATCGACCCGATCGGCGCGCCATATTTGATGACCTTGTCGCCGAGCGCGAGCCGCTGCCGCGCGACCTTGTGGCCGACGGTGATGCCCTCGCGCGCCGGCACGGTGCCGCCGCCGATCGGCAGCACGTCGCCCGCCGTGATCGGCGCGACGCAGATCAGGACGTTGTCGTCGGGGTGGAGCAGGATCAATTGGTTGGTCACGGCGGCAGGCGGCTCCGGTTGCGAAATGGGGTCGAGCAGCGCCCAGGCGGCGTCGGGCACGCGGGTCGCGATCCGCGCCACCATCGCGGCGACCTCGGCCTCGCCGGCGAGTCCGGCGACGACACAGGCCACCGCCGGATGGCGTAGGGGAAAGTGCAGCGCCGCGGCGGGCAGCGCGATGCCCGCTTCGGCACAGGTGGCGGCGAGCGCACGGGTGCGCGCGACGATCGCCGCGTCGGGCGCCGCATAATCATAGTGCAGCCGCTGCGGGTCGGCCTCGGCCGGATCGGCGGCGAGGATGCCGCTGTTATACGGCCCGCCGACGATCACCCGCACCCCGCGCTCGGCGCAGCGGTCGAGCAGCCGCGCGGCGCTGCGGTCGAGCAAGGTATAGCGGCCGGCGAGCAGGATGACGTCGAGATCGATATGATCGAGCAGCTCGTCGCACACCGCGATCTCGTTGACGCCGATCCCGATCGCATCGACCGCGCCCGCCCGTTTCAGCGCGGCCATCGCCGCATGGCCGCTGTCGAGGAAGGCGGCGAGATGGCGCGGATGGTCCGCACCATGCGTCATCTTGCCGAGATCGTGCGCGAACAGCAGGTCGACGCGGCTCCGCCCGAGCCGGGCGAGGCTTGAATCGAAGGAGGCACGGATCGCCTCGCCGCGATAGTCGAACAGCGGCTCGAACGGATCGGCATCGACGAAGCCATGCCGGGTCCCTCGCGCCTCGGTCGGCACCAGCAACCGCCCGACCTTGGTCGAGACCATCGCGCGGCCGGCCGGATCGTGCACGGCGAGCGCCGCGCCCAGGCGCCGCTCGGCGAGGCCGAAGCCGTAATGCGGCGCGGTGTCGAAATAGGCGATGCCGGCGCGCAGCGCCGCCGCGACGGTCGCCGCCGCCGCGGCATCGTCGATCGTGCGATAGAGATTGCCGATCGCCGCGGTGCCCATGCCGAAGCGCGGCAGCATCGCCGCGCTCATGCCGTCACCGCCGTGTCGCGGTGCAGCCGCGCGAACAGCGCGACGCCGACGAAACAGGCTGCCGGCACCAGCATCGCCAGCCGGATCGAGCCCACGTCGGACACATAGCCCATCACCGCGGTCAGCACCGCGCCGCCGATGATCGCCATCACCAGCAGCGACGCCCCCGGCTTGGTCAGCGGCCCGAGCCCGCGCAGCGTCAGCACGAAGATCGTCGGATACATGATCGACATCAGCGCGCTCGACAGCACCAGCGCGGCGACGCCGACGAGGCCGCCGACCGCCACCGCGACGAGGCAGAGCAAAGCGTCGATCCCGGCGAAGATCAGCATCAGCCGCGCGCCCGCGATGCGCGCCATCAGCGCCGCACCGACGAACCGCCCCGCCATGAACAGCGCCAGCGACAGCGTCAGCAGCCACGCCGCGCGCTGCGTGCCGAGCGACGGCAGCTCGACCGCGACATAGCGGATCAGGAAGCTCCACACCCCCACCTGCGCGCCGACGTAGAGGAATTGCGTGCCGACCCCGGCAAGATAACGCGGCGTCCTGAGCAATTTGCCATAGGCGCCGGGCGTGCGCGTCTCGGGTGCGCTCGGCCGCGTCGCGATCTCGGGGAAGCGCGTCACCGCGAACACCGCCGCCCAGGCGAAGACGATCAGCGCGATCGCGAGATAGGGCAGCCGCACCGCAGAGGCGGCGGCGACATCGCCCGCGCGCTCGTCGGCAAGGATGAAGGTCGCGCCGAGCGTCACGCCCGCGATCGAGCCGAGCGGATTGAACGCCTGCGCGAGGTTGAGCCGCCGCTCGGCGGTGGCGGCGCTGCCGAGCGCGGCGACCATCGGATTGGCGGCGGTCTCCAGAAAGGCGAGGCCGCTGGCGATGACGAACAGCGCGAGCAGAAAGAAGCCGTAGCTCAGCATCAGCGACGCCGGCCAGAACAGCAGCGCGCCGATGCCGAACAGCACCAGCCCCTGCACCACCGCGGTCTTGTAGCCGAAGCGCTGCATGACGATCGCGCCGGGAATCGCGAAGCAGAAATAGCCAAGATAGAAGGCCGACTGGACGAGGCCCGATTGCAGGTCGCTCAGCGTGAACACCGCGCGGAAATGCGCGATCAGGATGTCGTTGAGGTTGTTGGCCATGCCCCAGAGGAAGAACAGGCCGATCGTCAGCAGCAGCGCGGCGCGGCTGGCCGGCGGGGTGGCTTCATCGTCCTGTACGGCGACGCTCGGGTTCATTATGCCTCTCCCACGCTCCTTCCACGAACGGTCGCGGTTCGCGGGGTGTTATCCGGAGGGTTTATGCGCTCCGCTCGCGATATGAAATGTAAAAATCACTTTCATCTGCGGATTTTCCTTGCCACGTTGCGTACTTACGGGCGGAATGGGGCAGCGACAGGACGAAGGACACGGCGTTTCCTTACTCCGTCATCCCGGACGTGTTCCGGGGTCCACTCTGCGGCGAGGAGAACGGCATGGGGCGCGACCGTTTCCCGGTGGCATGGTGGACCCCGGAAGACGTCCGGGGTGACGGGTGGACGGGGAACGGCGGCAAGCCTCAACGTAAGAACAACGACCGGGGGAGGGACAGATGACGACCAAAGCGCGCTACCAGGCACCCGCATTGACCAAGGGGCTCGAAATCCTCGAGCTGCTCGCCGCCTCGAGCGTGCCGCTCACCATGTCCGACGTCTCGACCGCGCTCGGCCGCTCGGTCAGCGAGATCTTCCGCATGCTGCAGGTGCTCGAGGCGCATCGCTATATCGCCCGCGGCGACGACGGCTACCGCCTGACCAACCGGCTGTTCGCGCTGAGCATGGGCCAGCCGCCGGTACGCGATCTCGTCTCCACCGCATTGCCGGTGATGCGCACGCTTGCCCGCGAGACGGGGCAGAGTTGCCATCTCGTCGTGGTGTCGGGTGCCGAGATGGTGGTGATCGCGGGGGTCGAGGCACCGGGCCTGTCCGGCTTCGCGGTGCGCGTCGGCTATCGGCGGCCGCTGCACCGCTCCGCCTCCGGCCGTATCCTGCTCGCCTTCCAGCCCGAGGAGACGCGCGCGGCGATGCTCGACGAGGTGCGCGCGACCGGCGATACGATCGACGACGCCGCGCTCGCCGGCCAGCTCGCCGCGATCCTCGCCGAAGGCTGCGGCACCACGCCGAGCCCGCTGCTCACCGGCATCACCGACGTGTCGGTGCCGATCCTGTCGTTCGGCGCCGCGCGCGCCGCGCTCACCATACCGTTCGTCGACGGGCCGGGCAGCAGGGTGACGATCGCGGCGACGCAGGACGCGCTGCGCAGCGCCGCGGCGGCGATCGCCCAGGCGCTCGATCCGGCGCTGGGCGACCTCAACACGAAAGGCGATGCCTCATGATCCGCCGCCTCGTGCTGGCGGCGCTGCTGCTCGCCGGCCCGGCGCAGGCGCATGAATATCAGAGCGCGCCGCCGCGCCGCACCGCGGTGGAGAAGGATTGGGGTCCGTGGCTCGGCCCCTATCGCGCGCGGCTGGTGCCCGTGCTGATGGAGGATTTCGGCGAACGCTATCTCTATGCGCCCGCCAATGCGGCACTGCCGCCGCCGCGCGCCGGCGAGCAGCGCGTCGTCTTCCTCGGCGACTCGATAACCGACCGGTGGGACCTCGCCGCCAGCTTCCCCGGCCAGCCCTATGTCAATCGCGGCATCGGCGGGCAGGTGACCGCGCAATTGCTGCTCCGCTTCCTGCCCGACGTCGTCGCGCTGCGCCCTGCGGCGGTGGTGATCCTCGCCGGCGTCAACGACGTGCAGGGCCTGCTCCAGCAGGAAACGCCCGAGCAGATCGAGGATCATTGGCAGGCGATGGCCGATATCGCCGATCGCCACGGCATCGCCGTCGTCTTCGGCGCGCTGTTGCCGGTCAACGATTACACCCCGGCCGCGCGCGACGTGGTGAGGGAGCGCAAGCCCGCCGAACTGCGCGCGCTCAACCAGTGGCTGCGCGGCTTCTGCGCCCGGCGCGGCTATGCCTTCGCCGATTATGCGGCGGTGCTTGCCGACGACACAGGGCTGATGCGCCGCGACGCGACCGAAGACGGCATCCACCCGCTCGCCGCCGGCTATGCGCGCATGGCGCCGGTCGCGCGCGCCGCAATCGCCGCCGCGCTGGCAAAAAAGACGAAGAGGACCTCCTGATGCGCTATTCCAAGCTTCTCGCCGCCGGCCTGTGCCTGACCGCCGCCGCCGCGTCGGCGCAGACCAACGTGCCCGGCGATCCCTATGCCGGCGATCCCGTCGGCATCGTCGCCGATCCCTGTCCCGCCCACCCCAAGCCCGCCGACGGCAAGGGCTGGCAGATGTGGAACCTCCACATGCTCACCCGCGACCATGGCCAGCTCTGCCGCTATCGCGCGCAGAATGCCGCGCTGACCGAGCCGGTGCGCGTCGTCTTCATGGGCGATTCGATCACCGACAATTGGATCGGCGCCGATCCGTCGCTGTTCACGCATGGCGTCGTCGATCGCGGCATCAGTGGCCAGACGACGCCGCAGATGCTGCTCCGCTTCCGTCAGGACGTAATTGCGCTGCGCCCCAAGGCGGTGCAGATCATGGCCGGCACCAACGACATCGCCGGCAACACCGGCGCCGCCACCGTCGAGACGGTACGGGGCAATATCGAGACGATGGCGGAGCTGGCGCATGCCCACGGCATCAAGGTGATCCTCGCCTCGATCCCGCCCGCCGCCGCCTTTCCGTGGAGCCCGGAGAAGCGCCCGGCGCCGCAGATCCTCGCCTTCAACCGCTGGCTGCAAGCCTATGCCAGGGCACACGGCTATACCTATGTCGATTACCATGCCGCGCTGACCACGCCGGAGGGCGGGATGAAGCCCGGCCTCGCCAGCGATGGCGTCCATCCGACCCCCGCCGGCTATGCGGTCATGCGCCCGCTCGCGCTCGCCGCGATCGCCAAGACGCTGGGCGGCGGCCGATGAGCGTCGATCGCCGCAGCGTTCTCGCCGGCAGCGCCGCGCTCGGCCTCGCGCAGGCGCTTCCTGCCGCCGCCGCCACGCCGCCGCCGCACAATAGGCCGCGCAATGCGCTGCGCCCGGTCAAGGTCGCGCCACCGCGACGCTTCACCCCCGATTGGGACTCGCTCACCGCGGGCTATTCCGCGCCCGACTGGTTCCGCGACGCCAAGTTCGGCATCTGGGCGCATTGGGCGGCCCCCTCGGTCCCCGGCATCGGCGACGACTGGTACGCGCGCAACATGTACCTCCAGGGTCATCCGACCTACGCGCATCACCTGAAGCATTACGGCCATCCCGCCGATACCGGCTTCCTCGACATCCAGAACCAGTGGCGCGCCGAACATTGGGACCCGGCAGAGCTGCTCGATCTCTACAAGGGCGCGGGCGCGCGCTATTTCATGGCGCTCGCCAACCATCACGACAATCTCGACTGTTTCGCCTCGACGCATCAGCCGTGGAATTCCACGCGGGTCGGGCCGAAGAAGGACATCGTCGGCATCTGGGCGAAGCTGGCGCGCGAGCGCGGGCTGCGCTTCGCCGTCTCCAACCACAGCGCGCATGCCTGGCACTGGAACCAGATCGCCTATGGCTATGATCCGGTCGGCCCACGCCGCGGCCAGCGCTACGACGCCGCGACGCTGACCCGCGCCAAGGGCCGTGGCCGATGGTGGGAGGGGCTCGATCCGCAGCAGCTCTACACGGGTCCGTCGATGGCGATGCCCGACGGCATCGGCTCGCTCGCCGAGGCGGGTGCGTGGCACGCCGCCACCGACGGCCTGTGGAACGAGGGCGTGCCCCCCGATCCCGAGTACGTCCGCCGCTGGACGCTGCGCTCCCGCGAGCTGATCGACACATACGAACCCGACATGCTCTATTTCGACAATCACGATCTGCCGCTGCAACAGGCGGGGCTGGATATCGCCGCCTATTTCTACAACCGCAACATGGCGCGCAACGGCGGCCGGCTGGAGGGCGTCGTCACCGCCAAGGAGACGCCGCCGCAGCGCCGCATGGGCCTCGTCGACGTCGTCGAGCGCGGCCAGAAAAGCTATATCGACACCTATCCGTGGCAGACCGAAACCTGCCTCGGCAACTGGTTCTACGGCGAGCAATTCTACCGCGAGAACCTTTACAAGACGCCCGCCAAGGTGCTGCACACGCTCTGCGACGTGGTGTCGAAGAACGGCAACATGATGCTCAGCGTGCCGATCAGGGGCGACGGCACGATCGACGCGCGCGAACGGCAGATCGTCGAGGAGATCGGCGCGTGGCTGCGGATCAACGGCGCGGCAATCTATGGCAGCCGGCCGTGGCGTATCCATGCCGAGGGCGCCGACGCGGCCGGCGCCGGCAGCTTTTCCGAAGGCGGCCGCGACACCAGCTATACCGCGCGCGACATCCGCTACGTCACCCGCGGCAAGGCATTGCACGCCCTGGTGCTCGGCTGGCCCGCCGACGGCGTCGCGCGGCTGACCCTGCTCGGCCGCGACAATCCGGTCGGGCGCGGCGAGGTGCGTCGCGTCACCCTGCCCGGCAGCGACGCGCCGCTGCGCTTCACCCGGACCGGCGATGCACTGGAGGTGCGGCTGCCCGACGCTGCCCGGCATCCGATCGGGCTGGCGCTGATCATCGAGGGGCCGGGGCTGGTCGACTGAGCCCCGCGCCTATTGCGTTGCAGCACGGATCGGGCTAGGCGGCCGGCATTCGCTTGGACCCGGTGCAATTCCGGGTGGCTATTCCGGCCGCCGATCCGCCGGACAACGCAATCCGCTCCCGAAATATCACGCGTCGCCGCCGGCGGCGCCGGAGCGGTCATGCGGGCTCTCATTCCATGATATATACTGCTCTATCCCGTTACCGCGCCGAATGGTTCACCAGCGTCGCCGGCGCCCGCCGCGACGTGCTCGCCGGCATGGTCGCCACTTTCGCGCTGATCCCCGAAGTCATCGCCTTCTCCTTCGTCGCCGGCATCGATCCCGAGGTCGGCCTGTTTGCCTCGTTCGTCATCGGCATCGTCATCGCGATCGTGGGTGGCCGCCCGGCGATGATCTCCGGCGCCGCCGGCTCGGTAGCGCTGGTCGCTGCCGCGCTCGTCCATGCGCACGGCCTGCCCTATCTGCTCGCCGCGACCCTGCTCGCCGGCCTGCTTCAGGTCGTGTTCGGCCTGCTCAAGCTCGACGTGCTGATGCGCTTCGTGTCGCGCTCGGTCCGCACCGGCTTCGTCAACGCGCTGGCCATCCTGATCTTCTCTGCGCAGCTGCCGCAAATGATCGGTGTCGATTGGCACACCTATGCGATGATCGGGCTCGGCCTCGCGATCATCTATCTGGCGCCGCGCGTCACCAACATCATCCCTTCGCCGTTGATCTGCATCGTCGTGCTCACCGCGGTCAGCATCGCACTGCCGATGCCGCTGCGTACGATCGCCGATCTCGGCCGCCTGCCCGCCTCGCTGCCGCATTTCGGCTGGCCGGCGGTGCCCCTCGACTGGCAGACGCTGACCATCATCGCGCCTTATGCGCTGGCGATGGCGGCGGTCGGGCTGCTCGAATCGATGATGACCGCCAGCGTCGTCGACGATCTCACCGAAACCACCAGTTCCAAGGCGCGCGAGTGCAGCGGGCTCGGTCTCGCCAACATCGCCGCCGGGCTGTTCGGCGGCATCGCCGGCTGCGGCATGGTCGGCCAGACCGTCGGCAACGTGCGCTATGGCGGTCGCGGCCGGCTGTCGACGCTGGTCGCCGGCGTGTTCCTGCTCGTCGTCATGGTGCCGCTGCGCCCGTGGATCGCGCAGGTACCGGTCGCAGCCCTGGTCGCGATCATGATCATGGTGTCCATCAGCACCTTCTCCTGGGGATCGCTGCGCGACCTCGTCCGTCATCCCAAGACGTCGGGCGCGGTGATGCTGGCGACGGTGGCGGTCACGGTGACCACGCACGATTTGTCCGCGGGCGTCGCAGTCGGCGTCCTGCTGAGCGGCGTGTTCTTCGCATTCAAGGTCACGCGGCTGATGCGGGTGGAGGTCGGCTATGACGCGGCGACCGATACCCGCCTCTACACGGTGTCCGGCCAGATCTTCTTCGCCAGTGCGGAGATCTTCGCCGATCATTTCGACCTTGCGGATACCGCGCGGCGTGTGCGCATCGACCTGACCCAGGCGCATCTGTGGGATGTCACCGCGGTCGGCGCGCTGGAGGACGTGGTGACCAAGATGCGCCGCCACGGCATGACGGTGGATGTCGTCGGCCTCAATGCGGCGAGCGCGATCCTGGTCGACCGGCACGCGCAGGCGATGCGCGCGCCGGCCGTGTGACCGGCGTCAGCCCGCGGTCGAGGCCTTGATCGTGCCGTTGACGCCCGCCGGGAAGAACCCGCCGGAGGTCGCCGCACCGGCATTGAGGTAGGCGACGTTGAGCACGTCGCCTGCCGACCGGCCGAAGACGATCCCGTCACCATCCGCCTGCACGATGTTGGACGCGGCACCGCCGTTGATCGTCACGGGACCGATGCCCTCATCGCTTTCGACCGGATTGTCGATCACGTCCCGCCTGTCGGAGATCAGGCCGGCATTGGGGCGCAACAGCGGCATCGTCAGGCCCTTGCGGTACAGCAGGGTGCGCAACAGACCCGAGTGGTAGGCCTCCACCGCGAGGATGCCCGCGGCGGCGTCGAGGATCACCTTGCTGGAGATCAGCGACGCCGATCCCTTGTATGCGGTGACGCCGACATCCGACAGCAGCATGCCGCCGAGCAGCCAGTTCTCTTCGTTTTCGTAAGGATTGAACGTCCCGGTCGGGCCGACCACGCCGGCGGACCGCGCCGCGGCGGTAAAGGCGCCGTTTGCGCCGCCATCGATGTTGATCGCGGGCTGCGCTACCGCGGCCGAGCCGAGCTGCTGACGCAGGAACAAGACATGCTGGTTCTCGTCGGCAGCAATCTCTCGAGCGTAGGCTGCAACCGCATCCGTCGCAAATCCCACCTTTGCGCCGCCGGTCACCGCACCTTGCTGGCCCGTACCGGTTTGCAGGGTGGCATTGAGACCGGAACCGAACGCCGCGAAGGAGTAATAATTGGCCTCGAGATATTCGAGGTTCAGCGCGAAATTGAGGATGTCGACATCGCCGGCGGGCAAGCCTGCGCCCGGGGCCGGCGTCGGCGTCGGGGTGGCGGGCGGCGCATATTTGTCGTCGTCATCGTCGCAGGCGGCGAGCAGCGACGCGCCCGCGGTGGCCGCGACGGCAGTACCCGCCATGCGGAGGAAGCGGCGGCGTTCGGCCCGCCGACGCTCGGCGATATCGAACACCTCGAGAAGCGTTTCACGATCGATCATTGGAAATCCCCTTTGGACCCGAGGCTCAGGCGTTGTTGGCGCTGCTGCGGATGGTGCCGTTGACGCCGGCCGGGAAGAATCCCCCCGAGGTGACCTGGGCCTTGTTGAGGTAGACGATGTTGAGCACCTGACCCGTCGTCCGACCAAAGGCGATGCCGTTGGCGTCGGTGGGAACGATGTTCGACGTGGGGCCGGCGCCCGACGTCACATAAGCGATGCCCTGATCGAGGTCGCTGGCGCCATCAAGGCTGTCGCGCGCGGTCGACACCAATTCGGTATCGCCGCGGATCGTCGATGCCTTCAACCCGGCGTTGCCGCCGAGTTGATCGATCGTCGTGCGGATCATGCTGGCGTGATAGGCTTCGGCGGCCAGGATGCCCGCCGCGGCGTCGATATAGGTCTTGCTGCTGAGCAGACCGGACGCACCCTTATAGGCCGTGACGCCGACATCCTCGAACAGGAACGCCCCATAGAGGAAGTTGAGGTCGGAGGCGTAGGGATCGAACGCGGTGTCGGCGGGCACCAGCGTCGCGGCCTGTGCCGCGCGGCTGAACGCGCTGGTCGGCGATACGCTGAGGTCGATCGCGGGCTGCGCGACCGCCGCCGATCCGAGCGCCTTGCGCAGGAAATTGACGTGCGCGAGTTCGTCTTCGGCGATCTCGCGCGCCATTTCACCGAGCAGCCTGTCGTCGAACACCCGAAGCTTTCCGCCGGTAGCGGCAACCGGCGTACCGACGCCGGTGATCGACGCCTCAGGGATACCCCGGCCGTAAACGGCGTAATAATAGAAATTCGCCTCGAGATATTCGAGGTTGAGCGCGAAGTTGAGGATGTCCGCATCGGTCAGGGTCTGCGCCTGTGCGGGATTGCTGACCAAAAAGGCGCCGGCCCCGACGGCCGCCGCCCCTACTGCCGCCTTGAAAAAGGCGCGGCGATCGTTGCGCTGTTCGGCATGCGCCGCAAGCGCGTCGATCGGACTGACATCGTGACTCACGCTGAGACTCCCCTTTGTGTTGAGGACAGCAACTTCCACCCGACCATTACGTTCCGGAATTATTTTCCCGGTGTCCCAAGTCCAGGCACGACATAGATTTGGATCATGTCGATTCTAATGTCCGGCAACGACATCTTCGCAGCGTTGGCACATAAGTCTATCATGGACTATATTTGCCGGGCGTAATATTGTGCGTCGCAGCAAGGCGGCCCTGACCACCGGTGTCATCCAAATGCAATTGGTCTTACTTCGGCATGTAACCTTTTCCGCTTAGCGGTCTGACCAACGGCACGAGCCGGGGGGATACACGCATGTTTCGTACTTCGCGCCTCATCGGCGCCACGCTGCCGCTTACGCTGGCGGCCCTGATGTCCACGCCGGCCGCCCGCGCGCAAACCGCACCGGCCGACGCAGCCAGCACCGGCGATGCGACGGCCGCCGACACGGAGCAGGACGGCGAGATCGTCGTCACCGGCAGCTATGCGCGCAGCATCGCCGCGGCAACCGAAGCCAAGCGCAAGGCCGCCTACGGCCTCGATTCCATCGCCTCGACCGACATCGGCAAATTCCCGGCACAGAACGTCGCCGAAGCGCTGCAGGTCGTCCCCGGCGTCGCGATCACCCGGCCGCGCGGCGAAGGCCTGTACGTCAGCGTGCGCGGCCTCGGCCCGCAGTTTCAGAACACGCTGGTCAACGGCCGCACCGTCGCGCTCAACGACCTCATCGAGAACGGCGGCGCCAACGGCCGCCAGTTCCGCTTCGAGATGCTCCCCGCCGAATTCGTTTCGAGCATCGATGTCGTCAAGACGCCGACGGCGGACATGAACGAGGGCGCGCTGGGCGGCAATATCGACGTCAAGACCTTCCACCCGCTCGACATCGGTTCGCGCACCACGCTGAACTCGCGCTATACCTTCACCGCCCAGACCCACCGCGTCGAGCCCAATGCCACGCTGCTGACCAGCTATCGCAACCCCGGCGAGACGTTCGGCATCCTCGCCGGCGCGCAATATTGGGGCAAGCAGGTCCGCAACGACCGCTTCATGAACTTCGGCTGGAATACCACGTTGCTCGGCAACGCCAGCGGACTCTACACGCCAACCCGTACGCGCCCGACGATCGAAACCGAGGATCGCAAGCGCCTGTCGGGCATCGTCTCGGCGCAATGGCAGCCGACACCCGAATTGCGCACCACGCTCGACGTGATCGCGACCCGGCTCGACGTTGCCTATGACGAATTCGGGATCGACATCTATCCCGATGATTCCGGCGACAAGAAGAGACCGGCCACCATCGTGCCCGAGTCGGTCAAGATCAGCGGCAACACCGTGGTCGGAGCGACGATCAACAACGCGCGCTTCATGGCGTCGCGCGAATACAGCCTCAACCGCCACGACCTGCTCACCATCGCGCTGCGCCAGAGCTTTGAGTCCGGCCGTTGGCATGCGTCCGCCGACGGCAGCTGGTCCACCGCGCACAGCTATCATCCCAGCAACGCCGAAGGCACGGTGCGCAGCCGCGCGCAATTCCTCGCGCCGCTGACCTATGATGCCTCCGGCGGCTACAAGGTGCTGCCGACGCTGACCACGACCCGCAACCTGTCCGACCCCGCCAATTATGCCGTCACCACCTTCAACATCGCACCCAAGAACAGCCGGGACTGGGATGCCTATGGCCGCGCCGATCTGGGCTACGACGTCGGCGAGGGGCTGCTCCGCAAGATCGCGGCGGGCGGCGAATATCATTGGCGCAAGCGCGACTACCGCCGACGCGACTACCTAATCGACACGGTCAACGGTCAACCGCTGTCGGTGCTCGGCTCCGGCGCCTTTCAGCAACTCCCTTATGACGATTTCCTGGCCGGGGTGACCGGCAACGGTCCGCGCACCTGGCTCGCGCCCGTTACCAAGGCCTATTACGACGCCCTCTTCACCCCGGCGATCGCGAACACGCCGCCCAACCCGGCCGACCAGCGCCAGTCGTTCGTCACCAGCGAGAAGGTCGCTGCGGCCTATATCCGAGCCGATTATGGCGTGACGCTCGGCACGGTCGAGGTGACCGGCAATATCGGCGCACGCTACGTCCACACCGACCAACTGGCGAGCGGCACGCTGACCACCGGCGGCACCCCGCAACCGGTCAGCTATCCCAGGACCTTCAACAATCTGCTGCCGAGCTTCAACCTGCGCGCCGAACTGACGCCGCAGCTCATCGCCCGGCTCGCCGCGAGTCGCGTGCTGACCCGGCCCAACATCACCGATACCGCGCCGCGCATCACCGTATCCACCGACACGGCACGGGCGAACGGCGGCAATCCGCAGCTCAATCCGTTTCTGGCGACGCAGTTCGACGGCTCGCTCGAATGGTATTTCAACCGCCGCGGGTCGCTGACCGGTGCGGTGTTCTACAAGAATCTGGACGATTACATCACGTCCGAGGAAACCGACATCACGATCCCCAAACGCGGGGTTGTGACGCTCACCACGTCGGTCAACGGCGGCAAAGCCAAGGTGTATGGCTTCGAGGCCGCCTATAATCAGGTCTTCACCTTCCTGCCCAAACCGCTCGACGGGCTCGGTTTCCAGGCATCCTACACGCACACCTCGGTCGAGGCGAACTACAAGACCGGCGATCGCATCCTCCACAACGAGATGCTCGGCCTGTCCAAGCAGAGCTACAATCTCGTCGGCTTCTACGATTACGGCCCGGTCTCGGCGCGCCTGTCCTACGTCTGGCGCGACAAATATCTTTCGGGCACCGGCAGCACCAGCCAGGCACCAAGCTTCACGGCCCCGTTCGGCTCGCTCGACGGCAATCTGTCGCTGCGCGTGACGCCGCACCTCATGTTCAGCGTCGAAGGCATCAACCTCGCCGGCGCGCGGGCCTATACCTACAACGACGACACGCTGCGCTTCGGCGAGATCAACTATTACGGCCGCACGATCCTGTTCGGCGCGCGGGCGGAGTTCTGATCGATGCGGCTGCGTACCCTGGCCCTGCCCCTGCTGGCCCTCACCTCGCTCGGCAGCGCCGCGGAGCGGCGACCGCTGGCGATGAACGACATCCAGACCGTCGGCTCGCACAACAGCTTCAAGGCGCGCATCCCCGCCGCGGTGATGGCAAAGCTGCGCGCCGACGATCCGAAACTCGCCGACGCGCTCGATTATTATCATCTGCCGCTCGCCCGCCAGCTCGATGCGGGCGTACGGCAGCTCGAGATCGACATCTTCGCCGATCCCCAGGGCGGCCGCTACGCCGATCCCAAGGGCGAAGCGATCGCCCGCGCCGCAGGCGAGACGACCGGGTTCGATCGTGCCGCGATGCTGCGCCCCGGCTTCAAGGTCTTCCACATCCCCGACGTGGACTATATCTCGACCTGCGTGATGCTGCGCCGCTGCCTGGGCGAGGTCGACGCCTGGTCGCGCGCGCATCCGCGCCACCTGCCGATCATGATCACGATCAACGCCGCCGACACGCCCGGCAAGGACGCGCGGATCAGCGCGCCGCTGCCGCTCGACGATGCGGGGCTGCTCGACGCGCTCGATACCGAGATCCGCGCCGCGCTGCCCGGCAAGCGACTGATCACCCCCGATGAGGTGCGCGGGTCGGCGAAGACGCTGCACGAGGCGGTCACCACCCGCGGCTGGCCCTCGCTCGAGGCGGCGCGCGGTCGCGTCTACGTGCTGTTCGACGTGCGCGATGCGGTGTCGGATGCCTATCGCGCCGGCCACCCGTCGCTTGCCGGTCGTGCGATGTTCGGCTGGTACCACGACGACCAGCCCGAGGCGGCGGTCGAGATCGTCCAGGACCCGCTGGTCGACGGTGCGACGATCCGGCGCTGGGTCGGTGAGGGGCTGATCGTCCGCACCCGCACCGACGCCAACACCGTCGAGGCGCGCGCGCACGATCTGCGCAAGGCCGCCGCCGCCGCCGCCAGCGGCGCCCAGGCAGTGAGCACCGATTATTATCCCGGCGCCCCCGATCCCGCGCACCTCGGCTTCCGCGTCACGCTGCCCGGCGGCGCGATGGCACGCTGCAACCCGCTCCGCACCACCCGCTGCCGCCTCGCGCCGTGACGCATCGGCGGCGGAGGGTGGCCGCCGCCGACGCTTGACGGAACGTCCGGGGCAGCGAATGATCGCGCTAACAACGATCGAGAGGATTGCCATGCCCCCGTCACGCCGCGACATGATCGCCGGTGCCGTCGCCACTGCGGCCGCCGCGGTCACCGCGCCGCTCGCCGCCGCCGCACCCGACAGTCTGCAGGGCATTGCGGCACGGCGCGGGCTGCGGTTCGGCTCGGCGATTCCGTGGCAAGCGGGCGGCCGCGACGGCATACCCGTCGCCGACCCGGCTTATGCCCGGCTGATCGCGGCGCAATGCGGGCTGATCGTCGCCGAGAACGAGATGAAGTGGCAGCACCTGCGCCCGACGCCGACGACCTTCGCCTTCGCGCATTTCGACGCGATCATGGCCTGGGCGCAGCGCGAGCATCTCGCGGTGCGCGGCCACAATCTGCTGTGGCACCAGCCAAAATGGTTTCCGCGCTGGCTCAACGACTATGATTTCGGCGCGCAGCCGCGGGCGAGCGCGGAGGCGGTGCTGACGACGCATATCCGCACCGTGATCGGCCGCTACGGCCGCCGCATCGCCAGTTACGACGTCGTCAACGAGGCGGTGCGTCCGGCGGACGGCGTGCTCTACGACACCAGCCTGTCCAAGGCGCTCGGCGGGCCCGAGGCGACCCTCGACCTCGCCTTCCACACCGCGCGCGCGGCGGCACCGCAGGCGGAACTCGTCTACAACGATTATATGAGCTGGGAGCCGGGCAATGCCGCGCATCGTGCCGGCGTGCTCCGCCTGCTCGAAGGCTTCCGCAAGCGCGGCGTGCCGGTCGATGCGCTCGGCGTGCAGTCGCACCTCGTCACCCAGGGTATCGATACCAAAGCGAGCGTTGCACGACTGGAGGGCGACTGGCGGCGCTTCCTCGATGCCGTGACGGCGATGGGCTACGGCCTGCTCATCACCGAGCTCGACGTGCGCGACAATAAGCTGCCCGCCGCCATCGCGCCGCGCGACCGGGCGGTGGCCGATTTCACCCGCGCCTATCTCGACATCACCCTGTCCTACCCCAAGCTGCGCGACATCTTGTGCTGGGGGCTGAGCGATGCGCACAGCTGGATCGAGGGGTTCGAGCCGCGCCCCGACGGTGCCAAGCGCCGGCCGACGCCATACGATGTCGCGCTTCACCCCAAGCCGATGCGGGCCGCGATCGCCGCGGCGCTGGCGGCGGCACCGGCGCGCTGAGCCCGCGGCGCGATCAGCGCGCCGGTCGGACGGCCCGCGCGCCGGTCAGCACGAACAGCGACCATCCCAGCAGGCCGACGCCGATCTCAAGCGTCCCGGCGAGGACATAGGCCGAGATCGCCCGGTCCGGCGTGAACAGGCCGCCGGTCATATACCCCAGGATGGCGGCGCTGCTCGTCCCGGCGCCGTAGATCGCCGCCACCTTGCCCTGCGCGCCCGCCGGTGCCTCGGCCTGCAGCATCGTCCGGACGGCGACGTTATGGACGCTGTTCGCCGCGCCGCCGACGACGAAGGCGATGCCGACTGCAAGGATACCGCCCGTTGGCGATGCGCCGGCCAGGCCGATCGCGAGCGTGACACCGCCCATGACCGCCGCCGCGGCGAAGGCCACCGCGGAGTGACGCATCGTCGTTGCTCCGGCCAGCGCCGCGCCGGCCATCATCCCGCCCGCCCAGCATGCGGTCAGCATGCCGAAGGCGGCGGGCCCGGCGGCCAGCGTCACGGTGACGAGGAACACGAAGGTCACGTCGCAGATCGCGGCGGCATAGACGCCGAGCGTCAGTGCGCCGATCATGACCGCGATCCGGCGGTTGCGCAGCACCGGCCAATAGGCGGCGAGCAGCGTGCGGGTCTGGTCGTCCGCGCGCGGTTCGATCGGCCGCCGCAGGCCGCTGCCCGCCACGACGGCCGCGAACAGGGCGAAGCTCGCCGCATCGATGAGCAAGGCGGTAGCGGTGCCGCCCTGCGCCACCAGCATGCCGCCGACGACCGGCCCGGCGAGCATGCCGGCGCTGCGGACGAACTCCAGCAACGCATTGGCGCGCGGCAACGCCATGCCGAGCCGGGCGGCGAGCACCGGGATGAGCGCGAAACTGGCGGTGCCGCCCGCCGCGAACAGGATGCTGAGGACGCCGGCGCCGGCAATGGTCGAGGCGAGATCGGGATGCCATGCCATCCACGCGATGATGACCGCTTCGGCCAGCGCCGTCGCGACCAGCAACCGGGCGGCATCCTGCGCATCGACCATGCGGCCGATAAACGGCGTCACCAGCAATCCCGGCAGCAGTTCGGCGACGAGCAACATCGGCACGGCCGGCTTCGTCTGCTCGCCCGCCATGCGAAACATCAATGTTATCAAAGATATCTCATCACCAATCGTCGATATGATGATGGTAGCCAGCAGCAACCAGCCCCAGCCGTGCCTGATCTGTACCGCGGTCACACCCGTCTTCTCCCGCATTTGCTGTATCGCAGCCGGAGAAGGTCTTCCATACGGATCGTCTGCGCGCACGATTGGCGATGAAGGCTTGCCGGCCGGGCGTGGCAGCGCGGCGAGTTCCCAATACTGCCGCAGCGACGACCGCGTTTGCTCGGAAAAGGTGCGCGGATATAGCGGGTTGGCAAGCCGGTCCGGCGCTTCTACGCGTGTGACAATGTCTCATCCTCCGCTTCCGGCCGTGCCGAACCTGGCCAACGATCCCAGCGCGCGCTTCTTCGGCGCCATCGGCCTCGCGCCGGGCATGCGCGTTCTCGATCTCGGCTGCGGACAGGGCGACCTCAGCCGCTTCGTCGCGACGCTGGTCGGGCCGGGCGGGGAAGTCGTGGGGGTGGATCGCAGCGAGGCCGCGCTGGCGGCAGCACGCACGGCGGCGATCGATCCGCACGCCGCGCCGATCCGCTACGACACCGCCGATCTCGCCGGTCCGCTAAGCAATCTCGGCCGCTTCGATGCGATCGTCGGGCGGCGCGTGCTGATGTACCTGCCCGATGCGGCCGCAACGCTCGCCGAGCTCGCGCGGTTGGCGGCCCCGGGCGGGCTGGTCGCCTTCCAGGAACATGCCCGGATCGGGCTGCCGGCTGGGCTTGGTGATCTGCCCGAACATCGCCGGCTGTACGACTGGATGTGGCGCATGATCACCGCGGAGGGCGGCAACGCCACGCTCGCGTTGCGCCTCGTCGAGCTGATGCGTGCGGCCGGGTTCGCGATCGACCAAGCGCGCAGCGAAGGCGTGCTGCTCCAGCCGGGGGCTCCCTCGTTCCTGCCGTCACTCGCCGCGGCCCTGCTGCCGCGGCTGGTCGCCTGCCGCGTCGCGACGGCGGACGAGGTCGCGCTCGACACGCTCGCGGATCGTCTCGACGAGGAACGCTGGGTCGTCGGCGGCACCATCGTCTGGGATCTTGCCATCCTCGTCTCCGCACACGCCACACACTAGCATCGCGCCTCGCCGGCGCCCGTTCCCATCCAGAAGGTCTATCCGTGTCCCTCCGTGCAGCCCTGATCCTCAGTCTCGTGTCCACGCCCGCCCTGCCCGTCGCCGCCCAGGGACCGGCACCGCTGCCGCCTGCGCTCCCCTGGTCGGGGCACAGCGAGGCGCTGGTCGCCAAGCCCGGCGATCCCTGGATCACCCCGGCGGAAGCGGCGGGCTTCCGCACCACGCCGCGTTATGCCGAGGTGCGCGCCTGGCTCGAACGGCTCGACGCCGCATCGCCGCTGATCACGCTGCACCGCTTCGGCCGCACCGGCGAAGGGCGCGACATGCTGTACGTGCGCGCCAGCAAGGGCGGCGCGGCCAAGCCGGTCGTGCTGGTGCAGGCCGGCATCCACGCGGGCGAGATCGACGGCAAGGATGCCGGGCTGATGCTGCTGCGCGACATCGCCTTGCGCGGCAAGGCCGATCTGCTCGACCGGGTCGATCTGGTGTTCGTGCCGATCTACAACATCGACGGCCACGAGCAGATGAGCGCGTACAATTTCGTCCATCTGCGCGGCCCCGCCGAAAAGGGGCGCGACGCCAATGCGCGCAACATCGATCTCAACCGCGACTATGCGAAGGCCGACGCGCCCGAAACACGCGCGATGATCGGCCTGCTCCGGACGCTGGATCCGATCCTCTACGTCGACTGCCACGTCAGCGAGGGGTTCGACATGCAATATGACATCACCTTCACCTATGCCGGCTGGGGGCGATACGCACGGCATCGCGCCACCGCCGGGTGGCTGGAGGGGCGGTTCGGGCCGGCGGTCAGCGCCGCGCTGACTCGCGAGGGCCATATCCCGACCATCTACCCCAGCCCGGTTGACACACGCACGCCGAGCAAGGGCATCCGTTTCAGTCCCGAAGGGCCGCGCTATTCGACCGGTTATGGCGACTTCATCGGCGTGCCGACCGTGCTGGTCGAGAACCATATGCTCAAACCCTATCGCCAGCGCGTGCTCGGCACCTATGTGCTGCTGGAAGCGGCCCTGACGATCGCCGCACGGGACGCCGACCGGATCGCCGCCGCCAAGGCAAAGGATCGCGCCAGCCGGCCCGCCGAGTTGCTCACCCACTGGCAACCGATGACGCAGCCGATCGGCTGGATCGAGGCGTTCAAGGGCGTCGCGTTCGACACCTATCGCTCGCCGGCGTCGGGGCGGATGGAACAGCGCTGGCTCGGCACGCCGATCACCTTTCGCATGCCGATCATCGGCCAACAGCCGACCGAGACCGTGCGGCTGCCGAAGGCCTGGTGGGTGCCCGCCGCGCAGTCAGAGGTGCTCGACCGGCTGCGGCTGCACGGCATCGCATTCGAAACGATCGCCGCGCCGCGAACGCTCAGCGTCGATGCGGTGCGGCTGGTCGATGCCAAGCTATCCCAGCCCAACGAAGGGCGGGTGCCGATCACCGCGCGCTTCGTCCATCACACACAGGCCCAGCAGATGCCCGCCGGCGCCGTCCGCGTCCCTGCCGATCAGCCCAAGGGACTGCTGGCCGCCGCATTGCTCGAGCCGGAAAGCCAGGACAGTTTCCTCGCCTGGGGCTTCTTCCCCGAAATGCTGGCGCCGGCACCGAGCACCGATGCCTTCGTGCTCGCGGCGCTGGGCGACCGCATGCTGGCGACCGATCCCGCGATCAGACGGGCGTTCGAGGCCCGGCTGAAGGCCGATCCCGGCTTTGCCGCCGATCCCGACGCGCGGCTCGCCTGGTTCTACGAGCGGGCCGGACCCGGCCACCCCTACCCCAACCTTTATCCGATCACGCGCGAGGTCAATTAGGGCGTATCCGATCCCGTCGCCGTGACGGGAGGGAAGCGTTCACCCACAGCCGAACCCCGATCCGCCCTAGCGCGCGATCTCCACGCCTTCGATCACCACCTGCGGATCGACCAGCCAGACATGCAGCCTATGCCGCCCGGCGCGCGCGACCGGCAGCGTCGCCCCGGCGACGCGGCGGTTGTCGGCCACCGCCTTGCCCCAGCGCGCCTCGGTCTCTCCGGCGAGCAGATCGACGATCACGGGCGCGCCGTCATCGAGCGACAGCGCAACGCGGTGGCGACCGGTGCCGCGTACGTCGAGCCCCGGCGCGGCAACCACGTCGATGCGTCGCGGCCCCGCGGGCAGGTCGACGGTATAGGCGATCTGCGGCCCCGCCCCGCCCGGCCGCTCGATGGCCGCCGCGGTGGTGGGCATCGCGATCATCGCCGCACCCTCTGCGGTGAAGCCGGCGACCCGCTGCCAGCGGACGCCGGCACCATCGACCGGACGGCCAGCATCAGCGGCGATGCGGCGCAGCGGCGGCGTCACCGGCGCGGGCGCCGGCAGCGGCGCCGCGACCGTCGCCAGCGCCGGCATCACGTCCGCATCGGGCTGCTGCCACCCGGTATAGCCGATATGCGTCTGTGCCATCATCTCCGGCCATTTGCCGCCGGCGAGCGCTTCGTACCGGCGGCGCAACGCCGCGTCCGTGGCGAAATAGCCGCGCGCGGCCGCCGCCCAGCGCGCGGTTCCGGCGACATCGCCGGCCCGCGCCGCGCTGCGATTGGCGGCGACCGCCGCATAGAGGCGGTGCAGGTTGGTCATCGCGTCGATCCGGTGCAGCACCAGCTCGTCATAGGCGTCGCGCCGCTCCGCCGGGATCGCCGCCACCATCCGCTGCGCGCGCGCCGCCAGCGCATCCCACGCGGCGAGCACCCGCGGCCAGCCGCCCTCGGTCGCGGCATAGCTATCGGCGTCGATTAGCTCGGGCTTGCGCCGGCTGGCGAGCCGACCGTAATCGGCGATCAGCGCGCCGACCGCAGGCCCCTGCGCCGCACCGAATTGCTGTGCCGCCCACCGCGCCGGATAGGCCTGCATCGCGTCGAGCGTCATCCGCCCCGGATCCCAGGCCATCGCCAGGAAGAAGCTGGTCGCATATTCCATCGGCTTGAGATCGCCGACGTTGACGATCCACAGCCGGTCGGCGCCGAACTGATGCGCCATCGTCATCTGCTGCCAGACGCGCGGGATCGCGTTGGTGTCGAGCCATTTGTAGTTGCGCGGCCCGCCAACGTAATCGAAATGATAATAGACGCCCGCACCGCCCGCGCGACGGTCGCCGGGCATTGGCAGGCGGCGGATATTGCCCCAATTGTCGTCCGCGAACAGCAGCGTCACGTCATCGGGGACGCGCATCCCCTGATCGTAATAGTCCTGCACCTCCTTGTAGAGCGCCCACACTTGTGGCGTGCGATCGGCGGGCTGGCCGGTGACCTCCGCGATGGTACGGCGCTGATCGGCAATGATCCGCTGGAGCAGCCCGATCGCGGTGCCCTGCGTCATCGGTTCGTCGCCGTCGCCGCGCATGCCGATCGTCACCGGGTTTTCCGAGACGCGGCGGCGCGCGATCCCGGCCCGCCAGAAGGCACGCAGCCGTTCGGCGTTGCGGGTATAATCCCACGGTCCGCCACCCTGCCGCTGCCACTCGATATTGGCGCGCTCCATCGGCTCGTGATGCGAGGTGCCGAGGATCACGCCCATCGATTTCGCCAGCGGTGCCGAGGCGGGATCATCCTGCCACAGCGACTTGCCCCACATCGCCGGCCACAGGAAATTGGCCTTGGAGCGCAGCAGCAAGGTGAACAGCTTCTCATAGGCGAGATGGTTGACCCCGCCGAACCGCTTGCGCGCCCAGCCGCCGAACGCCGGCTCCTCGTCGTTGATGAAGACGCCGCGATATCTAACGACGGGATGATCCGCGACGCGACCGGCGGTCAGGTACAGCGTCGGATGCCGCTGCGCCGGCACGTCCGCCCACCAGGTCCATGGACTGACCCCGGCCTTGGCACTGATGTCGTACAGGCCGAAGATCGTGCCACGCCGGTCGGCGCCGACGATCACCAACGCGCGATCGACGCCGGGCAGCGGCCGGTCGACCACCTGTTCGACATAGCCTTCCCATTGTCCGGCAAGACCGCGCACGTCGATCTTGCCGCTCCGGATCAGCGTCTGGACCAGCGGGCTGCCAAGCGTACCGGCGATGATCGTCGTTCCGGGGTCGGCGCGACCGGCCAGCCGTACGCTGCCCCCGCCGACCGCGCCGAGATCGCCGACCAGATCGACCGCGGCGCGACGTACTCCTGCGTCCTCGCCCGCATCGACCGTGATCAAGGTCGGCCGCCCCGGCGCAAGCAGCGCCAGCGCCCCCGGCGTCGCGCGCGTGCAGGCGGCCACCGGGCCGGCGCAATCAAGCGCGGGTGCCGCTGCCGCCACCGCTGCCGGGCTTGCCGCCGCCAGCAGCGTCATCATCATCCGGTCCAGACGCATATCCTCTCCCGCCCGCCGGTTGTCGCGGTGCATCGATCGGTGATACCGCTATCACGAAGCCTCGGACAAGAGGATGCACGATAGGAGCGGCGAATGACGAGACGGTGGCGCTATGGGATGACGGCGATCGTCCTGGCGGGATTGGCGACCAGCGGATCGACGCGATCGTCCCCCGCGGTCCGGTCGGCGCGTGCGGCGACGTCGGCGACGACACACTGGGTGCCGGCATGGGGATCGGCGCAGATGCTCGCCACCGCCGCGGATGCCGAACGTATCGCCGCGCTCGGGCCGGTGACGATCCGCCAGATGATCCATCTGTCCGGCGGCGGCACGATGGTGCGCGTCCGTCTGTCCAACGTGATGGGCGACCAACCGCTGCGTATCGGCGGCGCGCGGCTGGCGCGCGGCATCCCGGGCCAGCCGCAGGTGACGGACGACCGGCCGCTCACCTTCGGCGGCGCGACCGAGACGATGATCCCGGCGGGCGCGGAACTCTATTCCGACCCGCTGCCGCTGGCGACCCGCACCGGTGAGGATCTCGCGATCAGCCTGTTCCTGCCCAAGCCCGCCGCACGCCACACCGGCCATCCCAGCGCGCGGGCGACGACCTTCCTGGTCCGTGGCGACCAGACGAGCGCCGCGACCCTGACCGCGCCGGAGCGGATCGGCGGCTGGTGGGATCTGAGCCAGGTCGAGGTCAGCGGCGGCATGACGGCCGACACGATCGTCGCGATCGGCGATTCGATCACCGACGGCCGCGGCGTGCGCGACGACACCAACGCGCGCTGGACCGACGTCTTCGCTCGCCGGCTGGCGGCCGATCCTCGGCTCGCAGGACTGTCGGTCGTCAATGCCGGGATCGGCGGCAACCGCGTGCTGCTCGATGGCAACGGGCCGAATCTGGTGGCGCGGTTCGACCGCGACGTGATCGCACGGCCCAACGTCCGCTACGCCATCGTGCTGGAAGGCGTGAACGACATAGGTGGCCTCACCCGCGAGGCTCCCGCCGATCCTGCCGCGCACCGCGCGCTGATCGCGGCGCTCACCACCGCCTATCGCGAGCTTGCCACGCGCGCCCATGCCCATGGCATTCGCCTGATCGGCGCGACGATCACGCCACTCGTCGGCAACGATTATTACCATGCCTCGCCGCAGACCGAAGCCACACGGCAGGCGGTCAACACCGTGATCCGCAGCGGCAAAATTTTCGACGACGTCATCGACTTCGACGCGGTGGTCCGCGATCCCGCTCACCCCGACCGGCTGCTGCCGGCCTATGACGTCGGCGATCATCTTCACCCGAGCGAGGCAGGATATCGGGCGATGGCGGCGGCGATACCGCTGCGGTTGTTTGCTGGCGGGGTGCGCTGAGATCGTTCGGGCGTGTGCCGCAAACGACAGCGCCGCCCTTTGGGGCGGCGAATGTGGTGAAATGGTTGCGGGGACAGGATTTGAACCTGTGACCTTCAGGTTATGAGCCTGACGAGCTACCGGGCTGCTCCACCCCGCGACACTTTTGTGCTTTGAGACGCGAACGCCCCCGCTGGTGGGCGGGGGTGTTGGTGTCCGTTGCCGGCTGATATTGTGTATGGGTTCTGTTTGCCGAGCTTTGTGC
>NZ_JACCBY010000011.1 GCF_013409985.1 Sphingomonas melonis | reverse complement strand
GCCCTGCGATGCGAGAAGACCATTTCCGCCTTCATGGGCTTCGTCCATCTCGCATGTGCCATGATCTGGCTAAGATGAATGCAGACAGCACCTAGCGCCCGGCATGACGCGGCGGCGAGACCCTAGCCAGCGTCACGCAGGGTCCGCCGCAACACCTCTGCCGAGGCGAGCAGCGCGGTTTCCTCGTCGCGGCTGAGGGCGGGCGTCAGGACGCGGAGCACACCCGCGCCGCCGATCAGGCAAGGCAGGCTAAGGTACAGGTCGTCGATACCATATTCGCCGGTCAGCAGCGTCGACACCGGCAGGACCACCCGCTCGTCGCGCTGGATCGCCTCGGCGATCCGCGCGATCGCGGTGGCGACGCCGAACGAGGTATGGCCCTTCCCCTCGCTGATCGTATAGCCGGCGCGCATCACCTCATGTGCGACCCCCGCGCGGTCGAAGGACGACTCGCCCAAAAAGGCGTCGAGCGCCATGCCGCCGACCCGCACCGTCGAATAGGCCATCACCTCGCTGTCGCCATGCTCCCCCAGCACCAGCGCCTCGACCGCGCCGGGGGCGATGCCGAGCTGATCGGCGATGCGCTTGCGGAACCGGTTGCTGTCGAGCAGCGTGCCGGTGCCGATCACCCGCTGCGCCGGCAGACCCGAGGCACGTTGTGCGACCTGCGTCATCGCATCGGCCGGATTGGACGCGACGACCAGGATACCGTCGAAGCCGGCGTCCATCGCCTGACGGACGCAGTCCCTGACGATACCCGCGCTCTTGCCGGCGATGGCGGTTCGCGGCTCGCCGGCCTTGGGGGCGGCACCGGCGGTGACGACGAGGATGCTCGCCGCGGCAACATCGGCATAGTCGCCCGCCCAGATCCGCGCCGGCTGGGTGATGGCATTGGCGTCGGCGATGTCGGTCGCCTCGGCGGCGGCCCGGCGCGGATCGACGTCGATCAGCACGATCTCGGCGAACAGGCCGCGCAGCATCAGCGCGTAGGCGGCGGTCGCGCCGACATTGCCGGCGCCGATGATCGCGATGCGGGATGAAACCGACATGATGGTGATCCTTGATACGAGTGGCGACATGGCAACGCCGCCTCGCCTCGACCAACGGTCCAGCCATAGGAGCGGGTGCATCGCCTCGCCGTCAGCGCGGCCCGCTCCGCCGCGCCCCATCGCGCCATTGTGGTCCTCACTTGGATCAGTCCGCGCGGGGACTATTGCGACATTTTTACCAATGCCAGAGTGAATTTGCTGATGAATACGAATTTGACATGTAAATCAGTAACCTGTTGGATTAGGCGCCCCTTCCGGATGGTCGCGACGAGCCGAGCACGACGTCCGTAAGTCAGGCGCGGGCGTATCAGCCGCGGCCGGATCGGCTGGAGAGAGAATGATGACGGGTTCGATGGCGCTCACTCGCTTGGCACGGATCGGCGGCTTCCACACGACGGTATCGCTGCTCGCGCTCACCCTCGCCGGCACCGCCGCGCACGCCCAGACCGCCGCGCCCCAGGATGCGCCGCCGCCGGCCGCCGCCGCCGAGGCGCAGCAGAACAGCGGCACGATCGCGCCGAGCGGTGACCAGGGCCAGGCCGTCGACACCAGCCCCACCACGCCTTCGGCCGACGATGACATCGTTGTCACCGGCGTCCGCGCCAGCCTGCAATCGGCGCAGAACATCAAGCGCAACTCGGCGCAGATCGTCGACTCGATCGTCGCGGAAGACATCGGCAAGCTGCCCGACCGCAACATCGCCGAGGCGCTGCAGCGCATCTCGGGCGTGCAGATCCAGCGCCAGTTCGGCGAGGGCAGCAGGGTCGCGATCCGCGGCCTCACCCAGGTGCGTACCGAGCTCAACGGCCGTGACATCTTCACCGCGAGCGGATCGAGCAATTCGCTGAGCCTCGAGGACGTGCCGTCCGAACTGCTCGCCGGCATCGACGTCTACAAGAACCCGTCGTCCGACCTCATCGAGGACCAGCTCAGCGGCACGATCAACTTCCGCACCCGCAAGCCGTTCGACTTCGACGGCGCGAAGGCGTCCGCGTCGGTGACCAACACCTATTACGACCTCGCGCGCCGCAGCAAGCCGGCGGCGTCGCTGCTGCTCAGCAACCGCTGGAGCACCGGCATCGGCGAGATCGGCATCCTCGCCAGCGCCTCATACCAGAAGACCGCCTTCCGCCAGGACACGATCTCCACCGAGCCCTTCTACACGCTCGATCCCGCCAACGCCGGCGACGCCGCGACGCTGGCGACGCTCGGCCGCACCGGCCAGACGACCACGCTGCCGCACGGCACCGGCATCGGCGAAGTGCCCGGTGACCGCCGCCGCTTCGGCGTCGACGTGTCGCTGCAATGGCGACCGACCGACACGCTGGAGTTCACGGGCGAATATTTCCGCAACGATTACAAGCTGCGCTCTTATGGCTACAGCTATTTCGCCTATACCAGCGGCGTCGCGATCACGCCGCTCGCCGGCGCGCCCTTCACCTATGCGCCGAACGGCGACTTCCAGAGCGGCACCTTCACCGACGTGCCGATCGGCAACAACACCTCGATCGGCGCCCGCCATTCGGTGACCAGCGACTATTCGTTGAACGGCAAGTGGAAGCCGACCGCCAATCTAACGGTCACCGCCGATTTCCAGTACGTCGATTCGAAGACGAACAATCTCAACTCGATCGTCGGGCTGAGCGGCACCGCGACCACGCTGGCGCAGGATATCCGCGGCGACATTCCGTCGTTCCAGATCACCTCTGCCGCGGGCCTCACCAACCCGGCGACCTACAGCAACGGCTTCTACCTCGACAATCTCAACAATTCGAAGGGCACCGACAAGGTCGGTCGCCTCGACGGCGAATATCGCTTCGACGGGGGCATCCTCAGCTCGATCAAGGCGGGCATCCGCTACGCCGACCGCCGCAACCGCACCAATGACACCGGCTATCGCTACACCGGCCTGTCCGGTCCGGCCGGCAACCTGCGCTACGTCGATCTCAGCAACTTCTTCCGTGGCGACGCCAATCTGTTCGGCGATATCCAGGCGTTCGCGCTGCCGACGGTGCTGGACTATGACGCGACGCGCGCGACGCTCGGCATCACGTCGACGCCCGCCTATGTGCCGAGCGGCACCAACACCGAGGCGCAGAAGACCTATACCGGCTATCTCGCCGCCTTCTTCAAGGCGGACGCGCTGCCGGTGCCGATCGACGGCAACGTCGGCGTGCGCGTGGTCCGGACCGAGCTTGCCGTCACCGGCTTCTACCAGCGGGTCGATCTGATCACCGCGCCGAACGGCGACCAGCAGAGCGCCCCGCCGGTGTTCACCCCGAATGGCGATAGCAACAGCTACACCTCGGTCCTGCCGAGCCTCAACCTGCGCGGGCATCTCACCGAGCGGCTGCAACTGCGGTTCGCCGCGTCGAAGAACATCGCGCGCCCCGACTTCAACCAGCTCAATCCCAGCCTGACGATCACCGAGCCCGGCGCGGCGCAGATCGACCAGCAGCACACCACCTCGACCGGCAATCCACAGCTCAAGCCGATGAAGTCGACCAACTTCGACGCCTCGCTGGAATGGTATTTCGCGCGTACCGGGTCGCTGACCGTCGCCGGCTTCTACAAGAATATCTCCAACTACATCCAGACCGTCATCGTGCCGCGCACCGTCACCTTCAACGATGGCGTCTCGGCGCTCTACGACGTGACGACCTACGGCAATGCCAGCAAGGCCAAGGTGAAGGGCGCGGAAGTCGCCTATCAGCAGTTCTTCGACTTCCTGCCCGGCGCGCTGAGCGGCTTGGGCGTGCAGGCCAACTTCACCTATGTCGACTCCGAGGCGCCGAGCCCAGCGAGCCAGGGGCCGGTGACGCAGCTGCCGCTGGAGGGATTGTCCAAGTACAATTACAATCTGATCGGCATCTACGAGCACGGGCTGATCTCGGCGCGGGTCGCGTACAACTGGCGCAACAAGTTCCTGGTGACAACGGCCGCGAACGGGACCGGCAACCTGCCGATCTTCCAGAAGTCGTCGGGCCAGCTCGATGCGTCGATTACCGCCAACGTGACGCCGCATCTGTCGCTGACGCTCAACGGCACCAATCTCACCAACACGGTGCGGTCGACCTATTACGGCATCCTCACCCGGCCGCGCGATTCGATCATGAGCGATCGTCAGATCGCGGGCGTCGCGCGCATCACCTTCTGATCGGCGGAGGGCGCACCGAGCCTCGGGGTTCGGTGCGCCACCACCCCTCCGACTACGTACCGCGACCTGCTATTGATTCGCAGGAGCGGAGATGAAATGATCGTGTCGCTTCGTTGGAGAAGACGACATGTCCGACTCGCCCTTCACGCTTCACGACATCAGCGACTATCCGCTCGTCCGCTTCGTCGGCGAGGCGGCCGAGGGTTATGCGCAACGATGGTGCGCCGAGATGGCCCAGTTGCTGGCGCGCGATACGCGGTTCGTGCTGATCTATCCGCCCCGCCGGCACGAAGAGGCGCATGCCGACCGCGTCGCGCGGGGACAATGGCTGAAGCACAATAAGGAGGCGCTGGCCGCGCGGTGTCTCGCCGTGATCGTGATCGAACCCGATGCGGCGCGCCGTGCCGAGATGGAGGCGATATACCCCAACCTCGTCAAGGCATTCGGCACGCCGCAGGCGACACGCGCGACGCCCGCGGAGGCAGAGGCGCTCGCACGACATCTGCTGGCCGGCGGTGGCCTGTCGGATGGGGTGTGACACGGCACGAGATACCGCCGGCAGCGTGATGATCCTGTGACGGGCCGTCTGCGCGGTGGAGACGATTGCCTGATCAGCGGATCAGGGCGCTGCAGCGCCGGGTCATCGACGCGATGGCCCAGCTGACGAACGGATGCCGCTCATCGCGCAGCCAGTCGCCGGAGCGGCCGTGCCGTCGTCAGGACCGCAGGCCCTCGACCAATGGCCGGTCCACGTCGGGTATCATCCCCTCCAGCACCGCCCAATAGCCCGACACCGCATCCTGTCCGGCAATCTGATACGCCTGCGACATCTTGACCCGCACCGCCTCGAACAGATCGTTCTCCATCCGCGCGCCCTCTTCGGTCAGGCGGAGCAGACGCTGGCGGCGGTCGCGTTCGCCGGGTCGGGTTTCGACCAACTTGCGATCGGTGAGTTCGTTGAGTACGCGGCCCAGCGACTGTTTGGTGATCGCGAGCAATCCCAGCAATTCGCTGACCGTCAGGTCGGGTTTGCGCGCGATGAAATACAGTGCACGATGATGCGCGCGGCCCAGTCCCTGTGCTGCGAGGCCCTGATCGACGGAGCGGGTGAGATGGCTGTGGCCAAAATACAGAAGTTCCATCCCGCGACGCAATTCGGGCTCGCGGAGAAACTGGGCGGAAGCGGTGGGAGCTGTGGCAGCCATGTTGACCAGTTTAGCCCTCGCTCGTACGCGTCCGCAACCCCTGATGCCTGAGAGAAATCGATGACCCGTGTTTCGCCGGCCGCCGCGCCGACCTTCCGTTTCGATCGCAGCGCGACCCCGGTCGAGGCCAATGAGCGCGCCGCGCGGCTCGTCGATCCGGGCTTCGGCCGCGTCTTCACCGATCATATGGCGGTGATCCGCTACAATGAGGCCGACGGCTGGCACGATGCCGCGATCACCGCGCGCGTGCCGATCACGGTCGATCCCTCGACCGCGGTGCTCCATTACGCGCAGGAGATCTTCGAGGGGCTTAAGGCCTATCGGCTCGACGACGGCGGCACCGCGCTGTTCCGTCCCGACGCGAACGCCCGCCGCTTCAACAACAGCGCGCGCCGGCTGGCGATGCCCGAACTGCCCGAGGCGTTGTTCCTGCAATCGTGCCGCCAGCTCGTCGCCACCGAGCGCGACTGGTTCCCGCAGATCGACGGTGGCGCTCTCTACCTGCGCCCGTTCATGTTCGCGAGTGAGGCGTTCCTCGGCGTCAAGCCGTCGTCCGAATACCTCTATATGGTCATCGCCTCGTCGGTGGGCGCCTATTGGAAGGGCGGCGCACGTGCCGTCTCGATCTGGGTCAGCCAGGATTACACCCGCGCCGCGCCCGGCGGCACCGGCGAGGCCAAGTGCGGCGGCAACTACGCCGCCAGCCTGCTCGCCCAGTCGGAGGCGATCCGCCAGGGCTGCGACCAGGTCGTCTTCCTCGACGCGGTCGAACGCCGCTGGGTCGAGGAACTCGGCGGGATGAACGTCTTCTTCGTGTTCGACGACGGGACGATGGTGACGCCGCCGCTGACCGGTACGATCCTGCCCGGCATCACCCGCGATTCGATCATCCGCATCGCCCGCGACCAGGGCATCGAGGTCCGCGAGGAATTGTACGGCATCGACCAGTGGCGCGCCGACGCGGCGAGCGGTCGCCTGACTGAGGCCTTCGCCTGCGGGACCGCCGCGGTGGTGACGCCGATCGGCGAGGTGGCGGGCGTCGACGGCCGCTTCACCATCGGCAGCGGCGGCACCGGTCAGGTGACGCAGCGCATGCTCGATTCGCTGTCGGCGATCCAGCGCGGTCGCGCGGCCGACCCGCACGGCTGGTTGCAGCGGCTCGACTGACTTTTCTGGGGCGGCCGTGAAAACAGGCATCGGCAGGGCTTTCCAACCCCGCCGACGCGGTTATAAGGCCGCCTCCTCGTTGGGGCGTCGCCAAGTGGTAAGGCAGCGGCTTTTGGTGCCGCCATCCGCAGGTTCGAATCCTGCCGCCCCAGCCAGGTTCCTATCCTTCACGTCATCTCGATCGCGAGCCGCGCGAGCGGCCGGCGTCGCAGCCGGTATATTCCCCGTTTGCAGCGCCGCCTTACTGGCGTGCGGCGGCTGCCATCTCGCGATTGCGCGCCGCAGAGGCGGCCAACGTGTCGACGAGGAGCGTGACCAGCCGGTCGTCCCGGTCGAGCACGTTGAGGCCCTCACGGGTCGAGCCGCCGGGGCTCGCGACGCGATCGGCGAGCATCGCAGGACTCATCTCGGCATCGGCGGCCATCGTCGCCGCGCCGTGCAGCGTCGCCAGCGCAAGCCGCGCCGCCTGATCCTGCGCCAGCCCCAATGCGGCACCTGCCCGTGCGAGCGCGTCGGCGAAGCGGAAGACGAAGCCGGGGCCGCAGCCGGCGAGCGCGGTGACGTCATCGAACTGCGCCTCGTCAGCGATCCACTCGACCAGCCCGAGCGGCGCCATCCATTCGGTCAGTTCGCCTCGCGTCGCTTCGTCCGCCGCCGAGGAGAAGAGCGCCACCACGCCCTGCCCGATCGCGACCGGCAGATTGGGCATCGCGCGCACGACCGCGCCAGCATCACACAGCGTGGCAAGCGTCGCTTCCTCGACGCCGGCGAGGATCGAAACCAGCAGACGCGGCGTATGCCCCGCCAACGGGCCGTCGCGAAGCTGGCCCAGTTGCTGCGGCTTGAGACCGAGCAGGATGACGTCGAACCCGCCGTCTCCCGCATCCGCTTCCGGGATGGCCGGCACGACCCGCACGCCTTCGGGCATCGCCCGCCCGCTCGGGCTGACCACGGTGACATCGGCGGGTGACAGTCCGGCGGCCAGCCAGCGGCGCAGCATCGCGCCGCCCATATTGCCGGCGCCGACCATCAGCAGCCGCATCAGGCCTCGCCCTGCGTCTCGATCAACGCGGCGGCGAGCGCCTCCTTGGGAGTCTTGCCGCCCCACAGGACGAACTGGAATACCGGGTAGAACCGCTCGCATTCCTCGATCGCCGATTCGACGAGCAATTCGGTGGCGCCGAGCGACATCGTGCCGTCCTCCTCGCCATCGATCATCGCGGCGTGGCGGTAGAGCAGCACGCCCGAGGACGACCAGAGCTCGAAATGGCCGATCCACAATTGTTCGTTGACCAGCCCGATCGCCTCATACACCGAACCACGGCGATCGTCGGTGACCTTGATGTCCGGAAAGGCGAGGAATTGCAGGACGCTGTCGTCCTCGCGCCAGAGCGCGCGCAATTCGTAGCTGGTCCAGCTGCCCTTGACCGTCGCGACGATCTCGTCGTCGTGGCGTTCGTGATCCCAGCCGTGCGCGGCATAATAGGCCTCGAGCATGTCGATCGGGGCGTCGGGTTCGGATTCGTGTTCAGCGTGGTCGAGCATCGTTACGCCTCTATCGCACGACAAGGCTGCCGAGGCAAAAACGCCAAGGCAACCCCATCGTGGACAACACTGTCGATAAACCTGTGGAAAAGCGGGTCAGGCGGTGGGTACCGGATCGGCAGCCGGCGTGGCGGTGGCACCTAGCCGCGCCTCCAGCGCATCGATCCGGGCCTTGAGCGCGTCGTTCTCGTCGCGCGCGGCGACCGCCATCGCCTTCACGACCTCGAACTCGTCACGGCTGACGAAGTCGAGACCGCCGATCCACTCGCGCGCCCGCGCCCGCGCGCCCGATTCGGCTTCGCGGCCGACGCCCGCCAGGGTGCCGGCGGCGCCGTTCACCAGCTTTACCAGATCGTCGAACAGGCGGTTGTCGGATTGCATATCAAAGGTCCCGGAAAGCGAAACGGAAGTGTCAGAGCATCTGGGACGTATGCGCCGCCGGCACAAGGGTTTCGGCATCCGGGTTGAGCTGGCCGATGCGCCAGGTCAGCACCCCGGCAAAGCTGATCCACACCAGATAGGGCACCATCAGCCACGCGGCGAGCGGCCGGATCCGCCCGAACAGCACGGTGGTGATCGTCGACACGACCAGGATCGCGATGATGACCAGCAGCGCGGCGCCGACCTGATGCATGCCGAAGAACAGCGGCGTCCAGGCGAGATTGAGCAGGAACTGCACCGCGAAGGTCGCCAGCGCCAGCCCGCGGCCCCGCGCGCCGCGCGCATGGAGGATCATCGCCACCGCGAGCCCGAGCAGGATGTAGAGCGAGGTCCAGGCGACCGGGAACACCCAGCCCGGCGGGGTCAGCGCCGGCTTCTGCAACGCGACATACCAGCTGTTGTCGGCACCTGCCGGCACCGCCCGACCGGATGCAAAGCCGAGCAACAGGATCAGCGGGACCGTGAAGACCGCCCAGCGCAGGAACGACACCCGCAACTGCCCCTTGGATGCGATGCCGCCCACCCCATGCTCCTCACCAGCGTTTGCGTCTGCTTGCCGCACCGCCCGGCCTTCGTAAAGCACCCGTATCGGCGATCGTTCCCATTGTAGATCAATCGCGTATTGCAGCGACCAGATATTCCACATTGCCTTCCGGCCCGGTGATCGGACTCTCCACCACGCCGCTCACCGGCCAGCCCGACGCGGACAGCCACGCCACCACCGCATCGCAGACCCGGGTGCGCACCTCGGGATCGCGCACCACGCCGCCCTTGCCCACCTCGCTGCGGCCCGCCTCGAATTGCGGCTTGATCAGCGCCAGCAGCCGCGCGCCCGGCGTCGCGAAGCTCATCGGCCGCTCCAACACCTTGGCAAGGCCGATGAAACTGGCGTCGCAGACGATCAGGTCGACCGGTTCGGGGATGTGCGCGGCGGTGAGGATACGCGCGCTGGTCTGTTCGTGGACGACGACGCGCGGGTCCTGGCGCAGCTTCCAGGCGAGCTGGTTGGTGCCGCTGTCGACCGCATAGACGCGCGCCGCGCCGCGACTCAACAGCACGTCGGTGAAGCCGCCGGTCGACGAGCCGACGTCGATTGCCACCGTATCGGTGACGTCCCAGCCGAAATGATCCAATCCGTGCGCCAGCTTGATACCGCCACGCGACACCCACGGATGATCGCGCCCGCGCACGTCGAGCGCCACATCCTCGGCCAGCGTCTGCCCGGGCTTGTCGACCTTCCTGGTGCCGGCGAAGACCAGCCCCGCCATGATCAGCGCCTGCGCGCGGGTACGCGATTCCGCCAGGCCGCGGTCGACGAGCATCTGGTCCACACGGGTCTTTGCCATGCGTCTCCCTAGCGCCGATCGTCCCGTCACGTCACCCCGCCCGCGCCCGCTTTCACTCCGGCGCTCGCCGCCTTCCACTGGCCGCATCCGCGATTGCCTAGTGGAACGGTAGGATTAACTTCGGGGTTGAGGACGATGTGCAGGACGATGGGTCCGAACGCCGGCCCGATCCGCCCTTTCACACGGAGGGAGATGCAGCCATGACCGGATTTTCCAGTTTCGAAAGCGCGCAACCGACCATCCTGACCGTGCCGGGCCTCGGCGGCTCCGGGCCGTCGCACTGGCAGACGCTGTGGGAGGATTCGCGTCCCGACACGATGCGCGTCGAACTCGGCATGTGGAACACGCCGCATCGCAACGCCTGGGTGACCAAGCTCGACCAGGCGATCGCCCGCGCCGAAGCGCCCGTCATCCTCGCCGCCCACAGCCTCGGCTGCCTCGCGGTGGCCTGGTGGGCGGAGCTCAGTCCGCAGCCTTATGGCTGGCCGGTGGCCGGCGCGCTGCTGGTGGCGCCGGCCGATGTCGACCGGCCGGGGGCGCCCGAGGAGTTGCGCGGCTTCGCGCCGACGCCGCGTACGCCCCTGCCCTTTCCGTCGATCCTCGTCGCATCGAGCGACGATCCCTGGATCGGCATCGACCGCGCGCACAGCCTCGCCGCGCAATGGGGCAGCCATTTCATCGATGCCGGTCCGCAGGGCCATCTCAACGCCGCCAGCGGCATCGGCTGGTGGGAAGAGGGGCAGGAACTGCTCAACCGGGTAATCGCCGCCGGCACCGACAGCCACGGACGCGCCCGCCCGCCGAGCGACGCCCGCTCGATCCTCGCGATCAACGCCACCGAGGCGGCGCAGGCGCATTATCTCGGCCGGTAAGACCGCTCAGGCGGGCGCGAACGGAATAACGACCCGGACGCGCCCGTCGACGAGTAGGCAATGGTGCACCGTCGTAGGACGCCTTACGCTGTGGACTGGAGCCCGCCGGGCACGCCTAATACGACTTATCGCTAGGAGTAGCTTGCCTGCTTCACCTTAACGCCAAACAGAACGGTGATCAGCCGTACGCAGCGATCTGCCGTATCAGTCGACCGTGCGGGACGCCGTGTCCTGCTGTTCGCGCCCCTTTGCGGTCGCTGCCTTCATCGCGCGGTAGAGGCGGACGTTGAGGCCGATCAGCATCACCAGCGCAAGGCCGGTGATGACGATGACCGCAGTCCACCCCTTCATGCGCGCGCCCCCTCCGTCACCTCGGTGCTGTTGTGGCGCAGCGTCTTGAGCACCGTCTGGACGATGTGGTCGGCGTCGAGACCCGCCTCGGCATATTGCTTCTCGGGCTTGTCCTGGTCCTGGAAGGTATCGGGCAGGCGCATCGTGCGCAGCTTGAGCCCGCCGTCGATCAGCCCCTCGTCGCTCGCCAGCGTCAGCACGTGCGCGCCAAAGCCGCCGACCGCATTCTCCTCGATCGTCACCGCGACCTCGTGGCTGGTCAGCAGGCGGCGGATCAGCGCCTCGTCGAGCGGCTTGGCGAAGCGCAGATCGGCGACCGTGGTCGACAGCCCCTTGGCCTCGAGCACGTCGGCAGCCTTAAGCGCCTCTTCCAATCGGGTGCCGAGCGACAGGATTGCGACCGTCTTGCCCTCGCGGACGATACGGCCCTTGCCGATCTCCAGCCGCTGCGGCACCGCGGGCAGATCGACGCCGACGCCGTTGCCGCGGGGATAGCGGACCGCGATCGGACCGCTGTCGTGGCACGCGGCGGTATGCGTCATATGGACCAACTCCGCCTCATCGGCGGCCGCCATCACGACGAAATTGGGCAGCGTCGCGAGATAGGTGACGTCGAACGAGCCCGCATGCGTCGCGCCGTCGGCGCCGACCAGCCCGGCGCGGTCGATCGCGAAGCGCACCGGCAGGTTCTGGATCGCGACATCGTGCACGACCTGATCATAGGCGCGCTGGAGGAAGGTCGAATAGATCGCGCAGAACGGCCGCATGCCCTGCGCGGCGAGGCCCGCCGCAAAGGTCACCGCATGCTGTTCGGCGATGCCGACATCGAAGGCGCGGTCGGGGAAAGCCTTGGCGAACCGGTCGACGCCGGTGCCCGACGGCATCGCCGCGGTGATCGCGACGATCGTCGGATCGCGCTCGCCCTCCTTGACCAGCGCGTCGCCGAAGACGTTCTGATATTGCGGCGGGCCGGGCGGCGCCTTCGCCTGCGCGCCGGTGATGACGTCGAACTTCTGGACGCCGTGATATTTGTCCGCCGCCGCCTCCGCCGGGGCATAGCCCTTGCCCTTTTTGGTGACGACGTGGACGAGGATCGGCCCCTCCTCCGCATCGCGGACGTTCTCGAGCACCGGGATGAGATGGTCGAGGTTGTGCCCGTCGATCGGGCCGACGTAATAGAAGCCGAGTTCCTCGAACAAGGTGCCGCCCATCGTCATGCCGCGGGCGAATTCGTCGGTCTTGCGCGCGGCGGCGTGGAAGGGCCGCGGCAGGCGGCGCGCGAACTTGCGCAGGATGTCGCGGACGCCGAGGAACTCGCGGCTCGACACGATCCGCGACAGATAGGCCGACAGGCCACCGACCGGGGGTGCGATCGACATGTCGTTGTCGTTGAGGATGACGACCAGCCGGTTGCCCGCCTGTTCGGCGTTGTTCATCGCCTCATAGGCCATGCCGGCCGACATCGAACCGTCGCCGATCACCGCGATGCCGCGGCCGGGCGTGCCGGCCAGCTTGTTCGCCACCGCAAAGCCCAGCGCCGCCGAGATCGAGGTCGAGCTGTGCGCCGCACCGAACGGGTCGTATTCGCTCTCGCTGCGCTTGGTGAAGCCGCTGAGCCCCCCACCCTGGCGCAGCGTACGGATGCGATCGCGGCGGCCGGTCAGGATCTTGTGCGGATAGCATTGATGGCCGACGTCCCACACCAGCCGGTCGCGCGGGGTGTCGAAGACATAGTGGATCGCGGTGGTCAGCTCGACGACGCCGAGTCCCGATCCGAGATGCCCACCGGTCGATCCGACCGCGGAGATCGTCTCCTGCCGCAGTTCGTCGGCCAGCTGGCGCAACTGCTCGGGCGGGAGTTTTCGCAGCTCTTCCGGTGTGTTGACGGTATCGAGCAGCGGCGTTTCGGGTAATTCGGCCATCGGACCCGTCTACGCGCTTGTGCGATGAGTGTCGATTGGCGGCGCGCGCAAGATCAGGCGCAGTCGGCGCACTTGCCGCGAACCTCGATCACCGGACGAATTGGTGCAAAACCAACGGCTTGCGCGGCACTTCGGACACCGCGGGTGACCGTGTCGTCGTCGAGGTGCACGGTTTGCCCACACGAATCGCATACCAGAAAGATACAATCATGCAGGCAATCGGGATGCGCGTTGGCGACGTAAGCGTTTGAGCTTTCGACCTTCCGCGCCAGATTGGCAGCAACGAACACGTCGAGGATACGGTAGATGCTGTTGGCGGCGACGCGGCGGCCCTCGCTCTTCGACATGGCCTCGGCGATGTCATAGGCGCTGGCCGGCTTGGTGAAGCCCACCAGTGCGGCGAAGACGTTGGCGCGCATCTGCGTCCATTGCTCGCCGGACTTCTCCAGCGTCGCCCGCGCGGCCTTGGTGAGGTCGGCGCCCTGCGGCTCGTGATGATCGTGATGCGCCTGACTTGCCATGACGGGGATTTAGGTGGCGCTCGACGCGATCACAAGCGGCGTCAGATGACCGCGCGGCGGTTGAGGTCGTGGCCGAACGCCAGCAGACCGACGCCGATCACCGTCCACAGCGTCTCCGCACCGCCGCCGCCCTCATGCGGCAGCGTCATGGCGCCGGCCATGATGCCGAGCCCGAACGCCCCCATCGACGCGGGCATGACATAGCCGTGCTGCATCACGCCGCGGCCGAGCGCGACGGCGCCAAGGAAGATCGCGATGGTCAGGCCGATCTCGTGGAAGATCGGGTTGAGCAACAGCCCGCCGGCCGCCGACAGCATCGCCAACAGAACGGCGCTGGCAATGCAATGGACCACGCACAGGCCCGACAGCGCGATCGCGGCGCGATCGAGCCAAGCCCAGCCGAAACGGCGTGCAGAGTGAGTCCCATGCGTCATCGCAACCGCTCATCTAGGCGGCTGTCCAGTACGTTACAATATCACATGCCTGCATCCTGTGCGATTTTTTGGCCGCGGTTCGTCGATTAGATCGAACCGATGAACTCCGGATGCACCATCTCGATGGAGCAACCGCCACCGCGCCGGAAAGCTGGCGATTTTTTTTGTTATCCATAGCCATGCCACGCACCGCAAATGTTCAGCCGGCCTATGCGATCTGGAACGCCAACGTCGCGCTGGTGCGGCCCGGCGACGGCTGGCAGCTGCGTGCCTATGTCAAGACCATCACCGACACGTCCTATGCCAGCTTCCTGGCACCGGGCACTTTGCCGGCACCGTCCGCTTCGTACCGCGCGACGACCGCCGTTATGGCGGGCTGCTGCCGCGCAAGAACTTGTGAGGCGCGCCATAACCGTCGTCGAGCGTGGCGAGGAAGGCGATGATGTCGGCGATCTCCGCATCGTTGAGCGGCGGGCGCTCGCCGGCGCGTCGGCCGAACGGCGCGTCTGCCATGTCGATGTTGCCGCGATAGCGCCGCGGCAGGTCATCGGGTACGCCATGGGGATAGATACGGGCTGGCGCGACGTCGCGCAGATTGTAGAAGTCGAGCACCTGCCGCAGCGTGTGGTAGACGCCATTGTGGAAATAGACGCCGCGGCGGGCGGCGTTGCGCAGCGTCGGCGTCAGGAACATGCCGCAATATTGCGTCTGGCGCATGAGGTCGCGGCGCACCGGCCCGCAAAGCCCCATGTCGACGAAGCGGGGATCGCGATTGGCCGGCACGGCGGGATTGCGCGGCACGGCAAGCGCCTCATATTCGGTGTCGGTGAACAGCGGCGGCAGGCCATCGCGCCCGGGCTGGCTGACATGGCAGGCGGCGCAATTGCCCTTCGCGGGATCGTTGAACAGCCTCAGCCCGCGCATCTCCGCCCGAGTCAGCCGCACCTTGCCCTCCAGCCAATGGTCGTACTTGCTGTCGAAGCGGTGGAAGCTCGGATCCTCGATCTGGTAGCGCGCCACCGCCGACATCGCCTCCGCGAACAGCAGGTCGGGGTTGGTGAGAATCGCCTCGCCGAACAGCGGCTTGAATGCATCGCGATATTTGGTCAGCGCCAGTTTGCGGACCACCGCGTGAAGATCGGTATTGGCCATCTCGTCGGGGTTCATCAGCGGCCCCGACGCCTGGTCCATCAGCGTATCGGCACGCCCGTCCCAGAACAGACCGCCCCGCGGCACGAGCGCGGGCGCCGCGCTGGCGCCGCCCGCAACCTTGGTTGCGCGCGCGCCGGCCTGTGCCTGCTGCGCCGCCTGATCGAGCGACGGCGGTGCATCGTCGTCGAGCGCCGGGCCGATACCGAACGGCTCCTGACGGTAGAGATAGGCGAGCGACGGCGGCGGCCGCAGGCCCTGCGGAGCGAGGCCGACACCGCCCGGCTGGAGCAGGCCGCCGTTGGGCGGACCATAGCTGCGCGCCGGGCTGTGACACGATGCGCAGGATTGCTGGCCCGAGGCGGACAGCGACCGGTCGTAGAAGATCTGGCGGCCGATCTGCGCCAGTGCGCTGAGCGGCTGCACCGGCGGCCGGATGAGCGCGACAGGATGCGGGTTGAAGCCGGTCACGTCCTGCAACAGGTCGCCGAACATCGCCGGCGCGCGCTCCGGCCGCGCGACGAAGACGCCGGCGGTGCCGAGCAGCGACACGAGCAGCACCGCCGCGGCAAGCAGGAAGACGATGCGGCCGCTCCACAGCAGCCGCGACGGCGTCGACGGGGCCGCAGCCGGTCGATCGGTCATGGGGTCAGGCATCGACGCTCACATGGTCGGCCCCGCGCGTCCTATGGGGCGCGGGACCGATCCGCATTCAGGCCGCAGGGGCCGAGGACAATTTGGTGCCGGTCTTCGGATCGACGTAGAACGGCGTCAGCCGCGGCGCACGGTTGAAGTCGAACATGTTGAGGATGCTGCCGGCGATCGAGTCGTTCGAACCGCCGCCGATCCGCGCGCCCTTCAGCCAATTGTCCTCGATGAAACGAATCACCGACGACTGGGTGATCGGGGTTTTGTCGACGTAATTGACCTTCGCGTAAGGCGAGACGATCAGGAACGGGATGCGCGATCCCGGCCCGCAGCGGCCGTTCACCAGCTTGCCGTCCAGGCCGACCGCCTGCCGCGCACCGAAGCCGTCGCACTTGCCCTTCGCGGTGACCTGATCGGCGTCGGCATCGAACGACGAGGTGACGATGTTGGGCGACTGATGGTCGTACCAGCCATCGGAGTCGTCATAGAGGATGATGACCGCAGTGCTCTTCCAGTCGGGCTGCTGCTGGAGGAAATTGAGCGTGTTGGCGATGAACGCCTGTTCGTCGAGCGGGTTGGAATTGCCGGGATGGCCATCCTGATAGGCCGGGGCCTTGATGTAGTTGACTGACGGATAGTTGCCCGCCTTCACCGCAGTGACGAAGTCGTCGAAGTCATATTGGTGATGCACGGGCGCGGTCGCCCCCGGCGCGTCGAGTACCGGGTCCGTCCGACCGATCATCGCCACCGAACTGGGCGGCGTGTGCTGCAGGTTGGCGGTCGAAGCGTAATATTGGAACCAAGCGTGGTGCGGGATGTAGTCGGTCACCGTCCGGTTCGTGTTGGGCGATACCGTCGTCCGCTTGCAACCGGTCGAACCATTGGGATTGGTCGTCTTCACGCTGAAACCGCCCATGAAGCCGCCCCAGGTGATGCCCGCCGCATTGAGCAGGTCACCGATATTCTTGCCGCTGAGGGATACCGGGTCGCCGCCTTTGGTGCAGACATCGCCTTTGGGATCGGGGTCGCCAATGACCGTCCAACCGCCTTGGCCGTCTGCCACCGTGCCGTTGCCCTGCGTAGAGCCGGCGGTGGTGCCGCCGACGACGTTCAACGCACCCGGCGTCGACGGTCCGAACGTATCGGTGAAGGCGTTGTCGCTCATCGCGAAGTTCTGGGCATAGTTCCACAGCGCAGTGACCGTGTTGCCATCGAAATAGCCCATCACCTGTGCCGCCGTGCCGAAGGCACCCGCACCACCCTTGCTCCCGCGCCCGGTGTATTTGACGAAGGCATCCATGCGACCATTGTTGGTGGCCCGCTGTTCTGCCGTATAGCCGTGGTTCTGGCTCGCGGTATCGAACTGCGCACGGTCGAGGCGGAAGGGGTTCATCAGCGAAGGCGCAATGCCGGTCGAGATATTGTCAGCGTTGGTCGTGTTCGGGTTGTTGGTCAGCAGCGTCGTATTGCTGAGGTAACCGTTCACGAAGGGCGTGTCGACGGTCGCGGTGAACACCGGCTCACCGGCAGGATTGCTCGCCTGCGGATAGGTGCCGAAATAGTGATCGAAGGACTGGTTCTCACCGAAGATCACGACGAGATGCTTGATCGGCGTGGCCGTCGGCAGGAGGTTCTGTTCGGACTGGGCGGTCGGCGAGGACGAGGCGCTGGGCGTCGGCATCGCCGTGACGACGGGCACCGACGCGTCCTGCGAATCCGACGAGCACGAACTCAGCAGCAGCGCCAAAGCGATCGTCCTCAGCGAAGAAACACCCCGTATCGTCATCATAATCCTCCGTGCCGCCTGCGGCGCTTTGCCGGACATCGCCGCCGTCGCCGTCGAAATGGCGCGCAGGACGGTCGCTGTTGATCCGACCACGGCCCCCCGGCCGATGCCGGCGCCCTAATCAGTCGGACGTGACACACGGATGACGATAGTTATATTGAGAATGACTTGCAGATCAAAACTGCGGCTTTTACCATCAGAACTGCTGGTCCGCTTAGTTCATCCGCATGAAAACGCATCACTTCTACTTCTGCAAAAATATTTGCATGAGGGGAATGCTTGCGGGACGGCTCCTCTCGCCGCGTCTTCCGGCACGACGACGCCGGCCGGCGTCGTGAATACGCCAGCCAATCCGTATCGGCTCCGATCATCGATGGTGCGGGTGGTCGGGCTCGAACCGACACTCCTTTCGGAACGGGATTTTGAGTCCCGCGCGTCTACCAATTTCACCACACCCGCACGAGGGCCGCTGCGCAGCCGACGCTTGCGAGACCGAGGGAATCGCAACCGACGGGCCATCTTGCCGCCCTGCCCGTCACCCGAAGCGCGCCCCGGACCGTGTCCGCCGACCGCCATCGCGTGATGAGGGACCCGCCGGTAGCCCGTCGCCAGCCGGATCGCAAGCGTGTTGACGGCGAAATGCGCGCCCAAGCCATGCTAATCCATGTCGTTGCGACGCATCGCGCGCCGTGCTGGATTGACGCATTCGCTGATGAACGGTGCGACTAACATGATGGTCGAACAGAATATTCTGGAGCAGCAGGTCGCGCGTGCGTTGCAGCAGGCGGACGCCATCGGCGACTGTCTGATCGCGGCGCTGCTCAGCCAATGCCTCGAACTGATTCACAGCCGCGAGCCGGCCCGCGACTGAAGCATACCGTCAGCTCGCCGGGGCACGGCGGCGATAGCTCAATGCCTCCGCCACGTGCACACGGCCGATCGTCTCCGTTCCCGCAAGATCGGCGATCGTGCGGGACACGCGCAGCACACGATGGAACCCGCGCGCCGAAAGCCGCATCGCCTCCGCCGCCTGCGCGAGCAGGGCGCGGGCAGGCGGATCGAGCACCGCGTTTTGCTCCAGCAGGTCGCCATCAGCCTCGGCGTTGGTGCGCACGGACGTATCCGCATAGCGTTCGCGCTGGATATGCCGCGCCGCCGCGACACGCGCCGCGACCTCGGCCGATCCTTCGGACGGCGGCGGCAGGATAAGCTCCGCGGCGGTGACGGCAGCGACCTCGACGTGAAGGTCGATGCGGTCGATCAGCGGCCCGGACACCTTGGCCTGATAGTCCGCGGCGCAGCGCGGCGCGCGGGCACAGGCGAGGCTGGCGTCGCCGAGATGGCCGCAGCGGCACGGGTTCATCGCCGCAATCAGCTGCACCCGCGCCGGGAAGGTCACATGGGCATTGGCGCGGGCGACGCTGACCACCCCCGCTTCCAGCGGCTGGCGGAGCGAATCGAGCACCGCGCGCTGGAACTCCGGCAGCTCGTCGAGGAATAGCACGCCGAGATGCGCCAAGCTGACTTCCCCCGGCTTCACCTTGAGGCCACCGCCGGTCAATGCCGCCATCGAGGCGCTGTGATGCGGGCTGCGGAACGGCCGGTTGCGGGTCAGCCGCCCGCCCGCGAGCGTCCCCGCGACCGACTGGACCATCGAAACCTCGAGCGCCTCGGCGGCATCGAGCGGCGGCAGGATACCGGGCAGGCAGGACGCCATCAGCGACTTGCCCGCGCCGGGCGGCCCGACCATCAGCAGGTTGTGACCACCGGCGGCGGCGATCTCCAGCGCACGCTTGGCGACCTCCTGCCCCCTGACCTGACGCAGGTCGGGCCCATGCCCCACCGGCTCCACGTCGCCCGGCGGCGGTGCGGCGAGCAGGCCGTGGCCCTTGAAATGGTTGATGAGCGCGAGCAGGTCGGGCGCAGCGAGCACCTCGATCGCGCCGGCCCAGGCCGCCTCCGAGCCTTGCGGCGCCGGACAGACCAGCCCCTTCCCCTCGGCACTGGCATGCATCGCGGCGAGCAGCACGCCCGGCGACGGCGCGATCCGGCCGTCGAGGCCGAGTTCGCCGACCACGACATAGTCGGCGAGTTGCTCGACATCGATCACCGCCATCGCGCCGAGCAGGGCAAGCGCGATGGGCAGGTCGAAGTGCGACCCTTCCTTGGGGAGATCGGCGGGCGACAAATTGACGACGATCCGCTTGGGCGGCAGCGCGAGCCCGAGCGCCGAGATGGCGGCGCGGACCCGCTCGCGGCTTTCCGCCACCGCCTTGTCACCGAGACCGACGACATAGAAGGCGGGGACGCCGGGGATGAGTTGCACCTGCACTTCGACCCCGCGCGCCTCCAGCCCGAGATACGCCACCGTCTGGACGATCGCTGCCATCTGTCACCCCCGTGGCTCCACCATAGCGGCATCGCCGCCGCGACCGTCGCGCACGCCGCAATCGGCAGCGTCTTGCACAGGTAATACACGGCACCTATGTCGCCCCCGATGGCGTATCGAACCCCTGCCCTTCCGTTGACTTCCGCGTCCCGCCTCGGTAAGCGCGCCCCATCAAGGCCGTCCGCGTGGCGGCCCTTTTCTATTCAGACGATCAGGGAATGAATCATGAAGCGGACCTTTCAGCCGAGCAATCTGGTGCGTGCACGTCGCCACGGCTTCCGCGCCCGGATGGCGACGGTCGGCGGCCGTGCGGTGATCCACGCGCGCCGCGCGCGTGGCCGCAAGAAGCTGTCGGCGTAATTCAGGTGCCGGACGTCGGTCCTGCCGACGTCCGGGGCCCCGTCGGTGGAGCCGACATATCGGTGACGACCGGCGGAGCCGAGATACGCACGATGACGCTGCGCCGCGATTTCCTCGCGGCCAATGCCGGCAAGCGAGCGCCGATGCCGGGGTTCGTCTTGCTGGTGCACGATCGCAAGGACGGTGATCCGGCGATTCGGGTCGGCTTTACGGTTACGAAGAAAATTGGCAACGCCGTCGTTCGGAACCGCATGAAACGGCGGTTGCGGGCGTTGGCGCGCGAGCTATTGCCCGCGGGCGGCATCCGCGGTGCGGATCACGTGCTGATCGGTCGCGATGGCGGCATCGAACGCGACCATGCCCTGCTCAAGGCCGAATTCGGCAAGGCGCTGGGCAAGATCGCCCGCGGCGAGGACTCACCGTCCCGGCCCCGCGGTCCGCGCAAGCCACGTCGATGATCGCCCAGATTCTCATCTGGATAGCGCGCGGCTGGCAATTGGGCCCGTCGGTGATCCTGCCGTCGTCGTGCCGCTATCAACCCTCTTGTTCGGCCTATGCAATCACCGCGCTTCGCCGCTATGGCGCCGCCAAGGGCGGATGGCTGGCGGCGAAGCGGATTGCGCGTTGCCATCCCTGGGGCGGGTACGGACCCGATCCCGTCCCTTGAGCTACGGGGCTGTATTTTGAACAAAGAACGCCAGAATTTCATCCTGTTCGCGGTCTTCGCGGCGGTGATCCTGTTTGCCTGGCCGCTGATCCAGGGCAAGTTCTTCCCCGTGGCCAATCCGCCGGTGACGAAGATCGTCAACGGCAAGTCGGTGCCGGTGACGACCAAGACCGCCGATCCGACCGCCGACGCCCCCGCCGTGACGCGCAGCCGCCAGGTGGTGCTGGCCGAATCGCCGCGCGTGCGCATCCAGACGCCGACGCTGCAAGGCTCGATCAACCTCAAGGGTGCGCGCATCGATGACCTCGTGCTGGTCAAGTACAAGGAAACGATCGCCAAGGATTCGCCGCCGATCCGGCTGCTGTCCCCCGCTGGCGCGCCCGAGGCCTATTTCGCCGGTTTCGGCTGGCGTGACGACGGGCTGAAGCCCCCCGCCGCGGACACCGTCTGGACCGCATCGTCGCAGGTGCTCGCGCCGGGCCGGCCGGTGACGCTGACCGCCGCCAATGCGACCGGCCAGCGCTTCGCGATCGAACTGTCGGTCGACGATCAATATATGTTCACCGTTAAGCAGACGGTGCAGAATGGCGGCGGCGCACCGGTGCCGGTCGCGCCTTATGGCTACGTCAACCGAGTCGGCGTGTCGAAGGACCCCGGCACGTGGCAGATCCACACCGGCCCGATGTCGGTGCATGGCGGCGGCGCCGATTACGGCACCAAGTTCAAGGACCTCGACAAGGCGCCCGAGAAGTTCACGACGACCGGCGGCTGGCTCGGCTTCACCGACAAATATTGGCTGACCGCGCTCGTGCCCGATCAGGCCGCGCAGTTCGACGGCCAGTTCCGCGCCGGCGCCAACACCGCCTATCAGGCCGATTATGCCTTCGCGCCCAAGCTGCTCCCCGCCGGCCGCGTGCTGACCCAGACCAGCCGCTTCTTCGCCGGCGCCAAGGAGGTGAAGGCGCTCCAGCATTACGAGAATGACGCCGGCGTCACCAAGCTCGACAAGGCGATCGACTGGGGCTGGTTCGAGATCGTCGAAAAGCCGATCTTCACCTATCTCGACTGGCTGTTCCGCATGGTCGGCAATTTCGGCGTCGCGATCATCCTGCTGACGGTGACGATCCGCGGCCTGATGTTCCCGATCGCCCAGCGGCAGTTCGCCAGCATGGCGAAGATGCGCGCGATCCAGCCGAAGATGAAGGCGATCCAGGAGCGCTACAAGGACGACAAGCCGCGCATGCAGCAGGAGGTGATGGCGCTCTACAAGACGGAGAAGGTCAACCCCGTCGCCGGCTGCCTGCCGACGCTGCTCCAGATTCCGATCTTCTACGCGCTGTACAAGGTGCTGATGCTGACGATCGAGATGCGTCACCAGCCGTTCGTCGCGTGGATCAAGGATCTGTCCGCGCCCGATCCGCTGACGCCGCTCAACCTGTTCGGCTATCTGCACTTCACTCCGCCGCACATGATCGCGATCGGTGTCGTGCCGATCATCCTCGGCATCTCGATGTACTTCCAGTTCAAGCTGAACCCGGCACCGATGGACGATACGCAGAAGCAGGTGTTCGCGATCATCCCCTGGGTGCTGATGTTCGTGATGGCGAGCTATCCGGTCGGCCTGCAGGTCTACTGGATCGCCTCGAACTTCCTCGCGATCCTCCAGCAGCGCGTGCTCTATGCGCGTCACCCCGACCTCAAGATTGCGGCCGCCAAGTGAGCGAGGATGTCGCCATTCCCGAGGACGAGGGCTTCTCGGACGAGCTGATCGAGCAGGCGCGCAAGACCTTCGCGGGTCCGGTGAGCTTCCTCAAGTCGGCGCCGGCGCTGGAGCATCTGCCCGCGCCGGTGGTGCCCGAGGTGGCGTTCGCGGGCCGGTCGAACGTCGGCAAATCGTCGCTGCTCAACGCGCTGACCGGGCGCAACGGGCTGGCGCGCACCTCGAACACGCCGGGCCGGACGCAGGAGCTCAACTTCTTCGACGTCGGCGCGCCGCTGGCGTTCCGGCTGGTCGACATGCCGGGCTATGGCTTCGCCAAGGCGCCCAAGGACGTCGTCAAGAAATGGCGCTTTCTGGTCAACGACTTCCTGCGCGGACGTGACACGCTCAAGCGGGCGCTGGTGCTGATCGATTCGCGGCACGGCATCAAGGATGTCGACCGCGAGATCCTCGAGATGCTCGACAAGGCCGCGGTGAGCTACCGCCTCGTCCTCACCAAGGCGGACAAGGTCAAGGCGACTGAACTGGCCGACGTCATGGACAGCGTCGCGGCGGAAGCGCGCAAGCGGCCGGCGGCCCATCCCGATATCCTGGCCACGTCGAGCGAGGGCGGCATGGGCATTGCCGAGCTGCGCGCGGCGGTGCTCGAGGCGGTGGGCTGATCCCGACGCGCTGACCCGGTCCCTCAAGTCGGGCGGCGGCCACACATATACCGTCACCCCGGACCCGTTCCGGGGTCCACTCCGCGACAGGACGTACGGCTTGAGGCGCGGGCATACGCCCGAGGCCCCGTGGACCCCGGAACGAGTCCGGGGTGACGGGTGGGCGTGGCGGAGTTCGATCCCCAGCCGAGCATGCTGGACCTACCCTCCCCGCGCGGCTAGTCCGTTGAGCATGAAGCTCATCATCGGCAACAAGGCCTATTCCAGCTGGTCGCTCCGCGGCTGGCTGGCGTGCAAGCAATCCGGCCTCCCGTTCGAGGAGGTCGTGGTGCCGCTCTACGACGCCGAATGGGACCGCCGCCGCGAGGGGGCTGAATTCGCGCCTTCCTCGGGCAAGGTGCCGATCCTGTGGGACGGCGAAGCGGTGGTGTGGGACAGTCTTGCGATCGTCGACTATCTCGCCGACAAGGTCGGGCGCGAGCGGTTCTGGCCGGCCGACGAGGCGGCGCGCGCGATGGCGCGGTCGATGGCGGCGGAGATGCATTCGAGCTTCACCGCGCTGCGGCGCAAGCATGCGATGAACATCCGGCAGGTGTTCCCCGCCAGGCGCCCGGATGACGACGTGCTCGCCGATCTGGCGCGGATCATGGAATTATGGGCGCAGGCACGGGCACGCTTCGGTGGCGGCGGCGACTTCCTGTTCGGGCAGTTCGGCGCGGCGGACATCATGTTCGCGCCCGTGGTGACGCGGATCATCACCTATCAACTGCCTGTCGCCCGGTTCGCGCTCGGCTATATCGATGCGGTGGTGCATCATCCGTGGATGCAGGACTGGATCGCCGGCGCGCAGGAAGAGGATTGGGTGATCCAGCAATATGAGCAGCAACCTGCGTGACCGATGTCGTCGCGCTCGCGCAGGCACTGCTGCGTGCAGAGAGCGTCACGCCGGCGCGTGGACCGGTGTTCGACGTGCTGGAGGCGGCGCTTGAGCCGATCGGGTTCGCCGTCGATCGCTTCGTCATCGGCGAGGCTCCGGATGGGCCGGTCGAGAATCTGATCGCGGTCCGCGCGGGGACGGGCCAGCATCTCGCGTTCGCCGGGCATGTCGACGTCGTGCCGCCGGGGGCGGGCTGGACCGGCTCGCCGTGGTCGGGCGAGGTGCGCGGCGACCTGCTCTATGGTCGCGGTGCGGTCGACATGAAGGGGGCGGTCGCCGCCTTCGTCGCCGCGGCGGCGCGGGCGGAGGGACCGACGCTGAGTCTGCTGATCACCGGCGACGAGGAAGGGCCGGCGACGTTCGGCACGCCGGCACTGATCGAGCGGATGGCGGTGCGCGGCATCGCGCCCGATCTGTGCCTCGTCGGTGAGCCGACCTCGGTGCGGCAGCTCGGCGACATGGTGAAGATCGGGCGGCGCGGCTCGGTCAATATCTGGATCGTCGTGCCGGGGCGGCAGGGGCACGTCGCTTATCCGCATCTCGCGGACAATCCCGCGGGCAAGCTCGCCAAGGCGCTGGCCGCGTTGCAGACGATGGGGCTCGACCATGGCAACGCGTGGTTCCAGCCGTCGAACCTCGAGATCACCGACATTGCGGTCGGCAATCCCGCGCACAACGTCATCCCGGCGCGCGCCGAGGCGCGGGTCAATATCCGGTTCAACGACGAGCAGAGCGGCGCCGCGCTGGTCGAGCGGGTCACCGCGCTGGTGCAGGAACATGCCCCCGGCGCGGCGGTGACCGGCAAGGTGTCCGGCGAGGCGTTCCTCACCGCGCCGGGGCCGTGGACCGCCGTGCTCAGCGCGGCGATCGAGGCGCAGACCGGTCTGGTCGCCGAACTGTCGACCTCGGGCGGGACGTCCGACGCGCGCTTCCTGTCGCGGCTGTGCCCGACGGTGGAGTTCGGGCTGGTCAATGCGACGATGCATCAGGTCGACGAGGCGGTCGCCGTGGCCGATCTGGAAACGCTGGCGGCGGTCTATGCGGATGTGATCGGGCGGGTGGCGCAACTTTGAATCCTCCCCCGCCAGAGGGAGATTGTCCCGCGTAGCCGGGTGGTGGAGAGGCGGACGCGGTGGCTTATCGCGTGTAACGCCGCCCGTCCTCCGCTGCGTCAGCGCAGCGCGCTGTCCCACCCCCTGACGGGAGAAGTGTTACGCCTTCCCCCGCCGCAGCACGATATAGAGCGCCCCCTGCCCGCCGTGGCGCGGGTGTGCGCCCCTTACCGCAGCGATCGCATCGGCATGACGCGACGCCGCCAGCCAATCGGCGATCGCGGCACGGATCGCGCCGCGCGCATGCGGGCGTTCGCTCTCCGGCCGCGGCGGCTTGCCCGTCACCAGCAGCAGCACGCGGTCGCCGCGCGCGATGGCGCGCGACAGGCCGTCGTCGAGCATCGCATGCGCCGAACTCAACGTGTGGCCGTGGAGGTCGATCGAACTGTCGGGGCTGACGATGCCGCGGGTCAGGCGCTTGTCCCAACTGCCGTCGAGCGTGTTCTGGCGGGGTGGCGGGGGCGCGGCGACGGCCTTGGCGAGCGGCGGGCGCGTGGCCATCGCGCGGGTCAGCGCCTTGGAAGGCTTGGTCGCCTTGGGCGGCGCCGGAGCGGGCGCGGGACGCGTCGGCGCCGCGACCGCGCGCAGCGGCTTCACCGTCGCCATCACGCGCGCCCACAGATCGGCCTCGTCAGGGTTGAGCTGGCGCACCGGCCCCTGCCCCGTAATCGGCCGCGGACGGCGTGTAGCGGTCGGGCCGGACCCGCGCGAGCGTGCCGACCGGCAGCAGCAGGAAGGCGGTGCCACGCGCCGCCATCCCGCCCGCGGTCGCCTCCGCCACCGCGCCCGCGCCCCAGAAGGTGTCGAAGCGGTTGGCGCCCTTGATCGCGCCGCCGGTGTCCTGCGCCACCCACAGGCCGCTCGCGTCCTGACGGTCCATCGACAGGAACACCGGCGCACCGAGCGGCACGTATTTCACGTCGGCCGCGGCGCTGACCCCGCCGTTGACGACATAGCCCATCGCGCCGACCGGCGGCGTGTCGAGCAAGCGGAAGAAGACGAAGCTCTTGTTCTCGGCCATGATCGCCCGCCCCTCTTCGGGATGGGCGCGCAGCCAGGCGACGATGCCCTGCATCGAGGTCTGACCGGGCTGGAGCAGCCCGCGCGCCTTCATCAGCGCGCCGATGCCGGTGTAATCGCGGCCGTTCTGCGTATCGTAGCCGACGCGCATGATCTCGCCACTGGGCAGGCGCAGGCGGCCCGATCCCTGGATCTGGAGGAAGAAGACCGACGCCTCGTCGGCGCCCCAGGCGAGCACCGGCGCCTTGCCGTCGAGCACGCCGGTGTCGATCGCGGCGCGATCGTAATAGGGCACGAGATTGCTGCCCTGAACGCGGCCGCGGATCTTCTTGCCCTTGAGCGCGTCGCTGAATTTGCCGAGGTCCACGTCGATCAGGTCGTTGGGCCGCGCGTAGATCGGCACGGTGTAGCCGGCGCGGCGCTCGCGCGAGGCGGCGATCTCCGGCTCGTAATAGCCGGTGGCGAAAGCCTTGCCATCGCCGACCTGGACCGCCTCGAAATAGCTGGTGAAGAAGCTGCGTGCACCGCCGCGTGGCACGCTGGCGGCGGCGGTGCAGGCGGCCTGCCAGTCGGTGCCGCGGGTCAGGCCCGACGCATCGGTGCGGCGCATCAGGCCGGGGCAGCTGGTGAGGAACGCCTGCCGTGCCGCCTCCGCCTGCGCCTCGGTGATCGGCAGCGTGTCGAGCGCGGGACCGGGGGCGATACCGGCGGCCGCAGCGGTGGTCGCGCCGGGATTGGCGACGACCGGGGCCGCGGGCAGCGGCGTGGCGGGCTGGATGCGGCCATCGAAGCTGCGGCCGCTCGCGATCGGCTGGCCGGCGGTGCCGGGGCGGGCCGCGGGGCGGCTTGGCTGGCGGTCCGGCTGGGTGCTCGGCTGCCGCCCGGGCTGGCGCGGCGGCGCATTGCCGGTGGCGAGCGGCACGACGCGACCGCCGCAGGCGCTGAGGGCGAGAGCCAGCGCAATGCTGGCGAGTGCACGATTACCGGTCATCCAAGTCCCCGTAGGGCCGCCTAACATCTTGCGGCATGGTGCGGCTGTGCCGAACGCGGCTGGTGGCGACAAGGGTTAAGCGATCGTTGCGCGGACAAATGCGGACGGGCGGCGGGTTGGTGGCATGGACACCTTCCGAAACGATCGCGAAGGTCGGCTCCGTTTCTGCGATCATCGCCGAGGGTGGAGGGTGGCGACCGGCATGGACGCGGTATAACAGCGGGGGGTGGGTGTAGGATAGCGCGGGGCTCGGTGATGGTGCCGTGAGTGGCGGCGTGGCTTTCTGAGAAGCGGTCTTCTCACGGAGGTGCGGAGGCGTTTCGTCGGCCGCGGTAGTTGCTTCCGCCAGCACCGGGGGCGAAGCCTACGCGGCCTTGGGCAGTCCATCTCCGCGCCCGCGCGGGACTGATTGTCCTGCCGACGGCGATGATCGTTCAGGTTCGGCCAAGGTCGCATCGGTCCGGTATGTCAAACGTGGAAGTGACGGACGCCTTGCGCCCCATCCGCGCGGCAACAGTACGCTCAGCGTTCCGGCCAACGTCCTCTCCACCACCCGGCCGCGCGCAGTCGCTAGGCAAGGCAATTGCACAGAAGCGTTTGCGCGGGTCCGTCGTCTTGCCAAGCCCACCCCGTCACCCCGGACTTGTTCCGGGGTCCACCCTGCGGCGAGGAGAAAGGCTTGAGCCTCCTGCCGTTCACTTGCGGCGCGGTGGAACCCGGAACAAGTCCGGGGTGACGTGGGGGCTTGGTGGGACGCAGCGGACCCATAAGCGCCCGTGTTGCGGCTGACACTTCAACCATCCGCCACCCGCCGAGCAGTCTTACGCCTCGTCGGTGTCGGCGAGCTTCCAATTGGGGTCGCGGCTCTTGAGCGTGCGCGCGAAGGTCCAGACGTCGTGGGTCTCGACCGCGTCGGTCAGCGACCCGGCGATCACGTTGCCCTCGGCGTCGCGGGTCACGGCGGCGATGTCCGCATCGAAGCGCACGGTGATCCGCGCGTCGCGGCCCTCCAGCGAGGCATCGGAGATCACCGCGCGCTCGATCGAGACCAGGCGGTTCTCCAGCGTCTCGCCCGCCTCGCGGCGGGCGGCGATCGCCTCACCGAAGGCGCGAACCACATCGGGTTCGGCGAGATCGGCGAGCGCCGCCTCGTCGCCGGCCCAGAAGGCCTCCAGCGTCATGCGATAGGCCGCCTGCGCGCCGGACAGGAACTGGTTGACGTCGAAGCCCTGCTCACCGGCGATGATCGCCCGCAGGCCGGCCTCGGCACGCGGTTCGATGTTGCGGTTGACCGGCTCGCGCGCCTCGACCGACGCGTCGATGGGGCGCGGCGCGAGCGCGATCGCGGCGGGACGGTCGTCGGCCGCGCGCGGCAGCGGCTGCTGTTCGTGGCCGGTGCGTTTGCCGAGCACGCTGTACAGGCGCAGCGCCAGAAACGCCGCCACCATCGCGAGTAGAACTACGTAAAACACCGTGCCTCCGATCTTGACCGATACATAGGCCGAAAACCCCTGCAATTCAAACCTGGGGTTTCGGCCCGCAGGCTTTTGAACCCAGGCCGTTGAAACCGGGTTCGGGCGCTGCTAGGCGCGGGCGCCATCGGCACCGAACGCCCGAGTTGCGGCTTCGGTCCCCGCTTTTTCCGCTTCATTCGAGGATCATTCCCATGGCCGACCAGGACAACGGCACTTCGATCGACATGCAGTCGGCGACCAACGGTGCGGACAGCGCCCCCGCCGCCGGGCTGATCTCGCAATACGTCAAGGATCTCTCATTCGAGAATCCGAACGCGCCGGCGATCTTCCAGAACCCCAACCCGCCCGCGATCGACGTGCAGTTCAACATCGGCACCGCGCAGGTCGGCGAGGAGGTGCACGAGGTGCTGCTGAAGATCGACGTCAAAGCGGAGGCCGAGGGCCAGACCGCGTTCATCGTCGACCTGACCTATGCCGGCCTGTTCGGGCTGCGCAACGTCCCCGCCGATGCGGTGCAGCCGTTCCTGCTCGGCGAAGCGCCGCGGCTGCTCTTCCCCTTCGCGCGCCGCGTGCTCGCCGACTGCGTGCGCGACGGCGGCTTCCCGCCGCTGCTGCTCGAGCCGATCGACTTCGCGCAGCTCTACCTGCAGCAGGCCGAGCAGAACGGCGCCTTCTCGGTCGGCGACGTCGGCCACGCCTGATCCACGGCCCGGGGGCGCAATCACGTGAATCTGACCAAGGCCCTGGGCTCGGTCGGCGGGCTGACGCTCGCCAGCCGGGTGCTGGGGCTGGTGCGCGACGCGCTGTTCGCGCGCTTCGTCGGCGCGGGGTTCGCCTCCGATGCCTTCCTCATCGCCTTCCGCCTGCCCAATCTGTTCCGCGCGCTGTTCGCGGAAGGGGCGTTCTCGGCGGCGTTCATCCCGATGTTCAACCGCAAGGTGGCCGAAGCCGAGGGTGACGGCCTGCCGACCGGGGTGCGTTTCGCCGAGGATGCGCTGTCGGTGCTGCTGCCGATCCTGATCGGCATGACGGTGCTCATCGAGATCGCGGCATGGCCGGTGACCTGGCTGCTGACCTGGGGCTTCAATGACGCCTCGCACGAACAGTTCGCCTATGTCGTCCATCTCTGCCGCCTCACCTTTCCCTATCTGCTGCTGATCAGCCTCGTCTCGCTGCTCGGCGGCATCCTCAATTCGCTGCATCGCTTCTGGGTGGCGGCGGCGGCGCCGATCCTGCTCAACCTGACGCTGATCGTCGCGCTGCTCGTCTTCCACAGCACCCTGCCGCTGGTCACCGCCCGCAACCAGGCGATTGCGGTGACGGTTTCGGGAGCGTTGCAGCTCGCCTGGCTCTATTTCGCCTGCCGCAAGGCGGGGGTGCATCTGCGCGTCAAGGCGCCGCGGCTGGGGCCGGATGTCAAGGCGCTGCTCGCGCTGATCTGGCCCGCGGCGGCGGGTGCGGGCGCGGTGCAGATCAACCTGGTGGTATCGACCGCGCTCGCCGCCTCGCTGCTCAGCCACGGCTCGGTGACCTATATCTATATGGCCGACCGGCTGAACCAGTTGCCGCTCGGACTGGTCGGCATCGGCCTCGGCACGGTGCTGCTGCCGACGATCTCGCGCCAGCTCGGCAAGGGCGACGAAGCGGCGGCGATGGCGACGCAGAACCGCGGCATGGAGCTGGCGCTGTTCCTGACGCTGCCGGCGACGGTGGCGCTGATCGTCTGCGGCGTGCCGATCGTCGCCGCCCTGTTCCAGCACGGCCATTTCACCGCAACCGCGGCGCATGCCACCGCGCAGGCGCTCGCCGCCTTCTCGATCGGGCTGCCGTCCTACATCCTCGTCAAGGTGCTGACGCCGGGCTATTACGCCCGCGCCGACACGCGGACGCCGGTGCGCTATGCGACGATCTCGATGGTGGTGAACCTCGTGCTCAACCTGCTGCTGATCGTGCCGCTCCAGCATATGGGGCCGCCGCTCGCCACCGCGATCGCGAGCACGGTCAACGTCGCGCTCCTCTACCGGACGTTGCGCCGGCGGGGGCAGTTCGTGCCCGACGCGCAACTGGTCCGGCGGGCGCCCCGGCTGCTGGTCGCCGCGCTGGTGATGGGCGGGGTGATGTTCTTCCTCAACGACCTGTTCGCGCCCTATGTGTCGGGTAGCAACCTTGCGCGCTGGGGGGCGATGGCGGTGCTGGTCGGGACCGGCACCTTGGTCTATGCGCTCGCCGTGTTCGCGACCGGCGCGCTGCGCCCCGCGGACGTTCGTCAGCTCATCCGTTCCAGATAAGGCCCATCATGGCAAAGCGCGTCGTCTCCGGGATCAAGCCTACCGGCAACCTCCACCTCGGCAATTACCTCGGCGCGGTGAAGCAATGGGTCGCGCAGCAGAATGCGATCCAGGCGGAGGGCGGCGAGACGCTCTATTTCATCGCCGATTTGCACGGGCTGACCGAATGGATCGCGCCCGCCGACCTGCGCGCGCATACGATCGAGATGACCGCGACGCTGGTGGCGGCGGGGATCGATCCCGACCGTTCGATCCTGTTCAACCAGGCGCGCGTCCCCGCGCATAGCGAGATGGCGTGGCTGCTCAACAATGTCGCGCGGGTCGGCTGGCTGAACCGCATGACGCAGTTCAAGGACAAGGCGGGCAAGAACCGCGAGGGCGCCAGCGTCGGGCTGTACGACTATCCGGTGCTGATGGCGGCGGACGTCCTGCTCTACAACACGACGCACGTGCCGGTCGGCGAGGACCAGAAGCAGCATCTGGAGCTGGCGCGCGATATCGCGACCAAGTTCAACGGCGATTACGCGACCGACCTGTTCACCCTGCCCGAACCGCTGGTGAGCGCGGCGGCGCCGCGGATCATGTCGCTGCGCGATGCGTCGGCGAAGATGTCCAAGTCGAACCCGTCGGAGCAATCGGTGGTCAAGCTGATCGATTCGGACGAGGTGATCGCCGACAAGTTCCGCAAGGCGAAGACCGATCCCGACGTGCTGCCGGCGAGCATCGAGGAACTGGCGGAGCGGCCGGAGGCGCGCAATCTGCTGACGATCTTCGCAGCGCTGGCCGATCGGACGCCTGCCGACGTGCTGGCGGACTATGCCGGCAAGGGGTTCGGGGCGTTCAAGCCGGACCTCGCCGATCTGGCGGTCGCGACCCTCGGGCCGATCCGCGACGAGATGGTGCGGCTGCTCGACGATCGCAGCGCGATCGACGCGATCCTGGAGAAGGGCGCGGACAAGGCGCGCGCGCTCGCGGTGCCGGTGCTGCGGAAGGCGCAGGAGGCGATGGGGCTGGTGCTCTGACGGGACGCCGCCGATCAGCGCGGCCGGCCGGTTCTCTCGCGCGGCGGCGTTTCGATAGGTCCTAGGCGGGATATACATCCAGGCCGATTCCTCCCCCGCAGGGGAGTGCCGGGTTGGATTTGGCCCCGGCAATCCGAGCACATGCCGAGCACATGCCGGGGGCATGTGCGACCCGGCACTGCGGCATGCCGAAGGCATGGCGGGGAGTACACGCTACCTCAGACATCGTTTACCTCCCCCTCCGTCACGGCTGCGCCGCGCCACCTCCCCCTGGCGGGGAGGAATTGGAGTGGATGTCGATCCCGTCGAGCCGTGATGCAATCGGCTGGCGCGCAGACGTCATCCGGTCGGCAGGTGGCTCGCGCCATTCCATGACGGGACGCGTTTCCGTCTATGATGGAAATATGACAGCTGCCCTGCTTCGCCGTGACATCCGCCGGTTGCCGGCCGGGACACGGGATGCGCGGCTACGCCTCGAGTTCGCGCATCAGCGTGCGGACGGCGGCGTCGATGTCGCGGTCCTGGTCGCGGAGTTCCTCGATCTTGCGGACGGCGTGGATCACGGTCGAATGATCGCGGCCGCCGAACTTGCGGCCGATCTCGGGCAGCGAGCGGGTGGTCAGGCGCTTGGCCAGATACATGGCGATCTGACGCGGGCGGGCGACCGCGCGGCTGCGGCGTGCGGAGATCAGCTCCAGCGGCTTCAGTTCGAAATGCTGGCTGACCAGCTTCTGGATCTCGTCGATCGTCACCCGGCGCTGCGCCCCGCGCAGCACGTCGCCGAGCGTCGCCACCGCGAAGTCGAGGTCGATGCGGTCGCCGGTGAGCTGCGCATAAGCGACGACGCGGTTGAGCGCGCCCTCCAGCTCGCGGATGTTGGCGTGGATGCGCGCCGCGAGCAGGTCGAGCACCTCATTGGGGACCTTCGCCTCGGGCAGGTCTGCAAGTTTCCTGTCCAGTATAGTCCGGCGCAACGTGAGATCGGGCGCCTTGATGTCGGCGACGAGGCCGACCGACATGCGGCTGACGATCCGCGCCTCGACGCCGTCGAGCGCCTGCGGACAGCGGTCGGCGGAGATGACGAGGCGCTTGCCGGCGCTCATGATCTCGTTGACCGTGTGGAAGAACTCCTCCTGCGTCGCGTCCTTGCCGGCGATGAACTGCAGGTCGTCGATCAGCAGCAGGTCGGCGCCGCGCAGGCGCTGCTTGAAGCTGTGCGTGTCGCGCGCGCGCATCGCCGCGACGAAATCGAACATGAAGCGCTCGGCCGACATGCACAGCACGATCGCGTCGGGATGCGCGGCGAGGAAGGCATGGCCGATCGCGTGCATCAGGTGGGTCTTGCCCTGCCCCGTCCCCGAATGGAGGAACAGCGGGCTGAAGCGCGGCACGCCGGGCTCGGCGAGCAGGCGCGCGGCGTTGAAGGCGACGCGGTTGGCGGCATCGACGACGAACCGGTCGAAGGTGAAGCGCGGATCGAGCGGCGGGCGTTCGGCAGCGGGACGCAGCGGCGTCACGACCGCGAGCGGCACCGGGGCCGGTGCGGCAAGCGGAGCGGGTGCCGGCGCGGGCGCGGCGGCGGCCGGCTCGGCGGTCTCGGCGACGAGCTTGATCGCCGCCGGGGCAGCCATGCGCGTCTCGATCGACACGCCGCGTACGCCGGGCATCAGCGCGCGGAATTCAAGCAGCAGGCGGTCGGCATAATGATTGCGGACCCAGTTGGTCATGAACGCCGAGGGCAGGCCGAGGCGGATCGATTCGGGGTCGCCGTCCTCGATCAGCTCCATCGGCTTCAGCCATTGCTCGAAGAGCCGCGCGCCGGCGGATTCGCGCAGGTTGCTGCGGACGCGAGCCCAGGCGCGCTGCGCCTCACTCTGCGTCACTGCCGCTGCCTGTCGATCGTTCAACGCATACCCCTTCGTTGCCGAAAGCGACGACATGTCGCCCGGCGGCCGTATTCAAGACAGACAAATCCCCCTTACGGCCAACGGCCGTTCGGCATGCCCACGCTGTTCAGGTCCCCGCCGGCGATGAACATCGCTGCGGTGGAGTCGAGTTATGAAGCCTGGGCCGAGTCGATCAACCCCCGCCCGGGTCACATTGATGAAATAAACGGGATTGACAGCCCGAAGCCCGCAGAAACGCGTTCGGAAATCTTATAAATGCTTGAAAACACACGATAAAGTGCCGGTTTATGGCCCCCTGCCCCGGTGGCGGGTCGGCACGAATCGCGGTGTTTCCTCGCTTTCCCCATTCGTTCCCTGTGCGCCCGTTTCGGACATCAAAAAACCCGCCGGGACGCGGGTCCCGACGGGTCAAAACTTACTGAAAAGTAAGAGTTACGCGAGCGTGCTGACCGCCTTGGTCAGGCGCGAGAACTTGCGGCTCGCGGTGTTCTTGTGCAGCACGCCCTTGGCGACGCCACGCTGCAGCTCGGGCTGCACCGCTGCCAGCGCCGTGCTCGCCGCAGCCTTGTCGCCCGACGCGAGCGCCGCTTCGACCTTCTTGATGAAGGTACGGATGCGGCCGACGCGGTTACCGTTGATTTCGGCGCGGCGATCGTTGCGACGGATGCGCTTCTTGGCTTGCGGCGTATTCGCCATTCGGTACGTCCTTGCGAGTAAATTGGTCGATGTCAGAAGAGGCGCCGGATCACCCTACGCCCTCTCGAAGGCAGCGCCCTTAGCGAAGGCGGGGGTCCGGGTCAACCGTCGGCAGGTGATTTGCCCATCCGCGCCTCATCCCTTTTTCGTCTTCCCGGCGGAGACCGGGACGACGAGGTTGGGGCAACGCACATCAACTCTTCTGGCATTTCGGGCAGTAGAAGGTCGAGCGGCCGCTATCCACCCGGCGCTTGACGGTGCCGCCGCAATGGCAAGGCTCACCCTCACGGCCATAGACGAGGAACTGCTTCGAGAAATAGCCGAGCTCGCCGTCGGGCCGGGCATAGTCGCGCAACGTCGATCCGCCCGCCTCGATCGCGGCGAGCAGCACCTCACGCACCGCGACCGCGAGCCGTTCGAGTCGCGGCAGCGCGATCTGGCCGGCGGCGCGGGTCGGCGCGATACGCGCGACGTGGAGCGCTTCGCAGACGTAGATGTTGCCGAGACCGGCGACGATCCGCTGGTCGAGCAGCATCGCCTTGATCGGCGCGGCGCGCGCGGCCAGCGCCTCGCCGAGATAGGCGCCGGTGAAGGCCTCGCCCAGCGGCTCTGGCCCCATCGCGGCGAAGGGCGGATAGGCGGCGAGCGCCGCGGTCTCGACCAGGTCGAGGAAGCCGAAGCGGCGGGGATCGTTGAGCGCGAGGCTGCGCCCCTCGCCCGTCTCGATCAGCAGATGGTCGTGGGCAAGGGACTCGGCGGGGTCGACCCGCCAGCGGCCGGACATGCCAAGGTGGAAGATCAGCGTATCGCCGCGATCGGTGTCAATCATGCCATATTTGGCACGGCGGCCGAGCGCGGTGACGGTGGCACCGGTAAGGCGCTGGCGCAGGTCGACCGGGATCGCCTTGCGCAGGTCGGCGCGGCGCGGCTCGACCAATGTGAGGCGCTGACCGGCGAGCACGGGCGTAAGGCCGCGGACGGTGGTTTCGACTTCGGGGAGTTCTGGCACCTCAAACAGCTAGGTTGCGTTTGCCCCCGCCACAAGCGGCGGCTAGGGCAGTGCCATGACCGACACCGCCACCACCGGAACCGTATCCTTCGGCTACGAGGACGTCGCCCCCGAAGAGAAGACCGCCCGCGTCGGCGGCGTCTTTTCCAGCGTCGCCAAGAACTACGACCTGATGAACGACGCTATGTCGGGCGGCATGCACCGTTTGTGGAAGGACCGCTTCGTCCGGCGCGTCCAGCCGCAGGAGGGGCAGCAGATCCTCGACATGGCGGGCGGCACCGGCGACATCGCCTTCCGCCTCGCCGCGTCGGGCGCATCGGTGACGGTGGCCGACATCAACCCGGCGATGCTGGCGGTCGGCATGGAACGCGCCGCCAAGCGCGGCATCGACGGGCTGGTGTGGACCGAGGCCAATGCCGAGACGCTGACCTTCCCGGACCGCTTCTTCGACGCCTATACGATCGCCTTCGGCATCCGCAACGTGACCGACATTCCCAAGGCCCTGCGCGAGGCGCATCGCGTGCTGCGCCGCGGCGGGCGCTTCTTCTGCCTCGAATTCTCGACGACGACCTGGCCGGGGTTCAAGGAAGTCTATGACGGCTATTCGCACAAGATGGTGCCGAAGCTCGGCCAGCTGCTCGCGCAGGATGCCGACAGCTATCGCTATCTGATCGAGTCGATCCGCCGCTTTCCGGACATGCCGACGTTCAAGGGGATGATCGCCGACGCCGGCTTCGTGCGGACCAAGGCGGAGCCGATCCTGGGCGGACTGGTCGCGATCCATTCCGGGTGGAAGATTTGATGGGGCGCACGATCAAGCCCCTCCCCTTCAGGGGAGGGGTTGGGGGTGGGGGATGTCTCACCGAGACGATCGCCCGTGTCCCCCACCCCAACCCCTCCCCTGAAGGGGAGGGGCTTTTCTCATGACCGCCTCGGTCGTCCATGTCTGGCGACTCCTGAAATGGGGTCGCATCCTGGCGCGGCATGGCGCGCTGCGCGGGATCGAGCGCGATCCCAATACGCCCGCACCGGTGCGGCGGCTGGCGCGCGTGGCGCGGCTGGGCGCGCGCGTGCCGAAGGTGCCGCGCTATGCCGATGCCTTCCAGGCGATCGGCCCGGCGGCGATCAAGCTCGGCCAGACGCTCGCCACCCGCCCCGACCTCGTCGGCGAGGAGGCGACGCAGGATCTGCTGCGTTTGCAGGACCAGTTGCCGCCCGTCCCTTATGCGACGATCGCCGCGGCGATGGAGGGCAGCCTCGGCCGGCCGCCGTCCGACCTGTTCCGGCATATCGAGGAGGTGCCGGTCGGCGCCGCGTCGATCGCGCAGGTGCATCGCGCGGTGACCACCGACGGGCGCACCGTCGCGGTCAAGGTGCTGCGGCCGGGCGTCGAGGCGGACTTCACCCGCGCGATCGCCACCTATGAATGGGCGGCGGCGCAGCTCGAGGGGATGAGCGTCGAAGCGCGGCGGCTGCGGCCGCGGCTGACGGTCGAGAATTTCAAGCGCTGGACCGCGCGCGAACTGAACTTCCGGCGCGAGGCGGCGTCCGCCTCGGAACTCGCCGAGTCGATGACCGCCGAGCCCGATTTCGTCGTGCCGGCGATCGACTGGCAGCGTTCGACCGCGCGCGTGCTCACCGTCGAATGGATCGACGGGATCAAACTGTCCGATCGCGCCGCGCTGGTCGCCGCGGGCTATGACCTGCCCCGCCTCGCCAATACCCTGGTCCAGGCCTTCCTGCGGCAGGCGATCGCGGAGGGGTTCTTTCACGCAGACATGCATCAAGGCAATCTGTTCGCGCTGCCGGGCAACCGCATCGCGGCGATCGACTTCGGCATTATGGGGCGGATCGACCGGCGCGCGCGCGTGTGGCTGGCGGAGATCCTCTACGGCCTGATCACCGGCAATTACCGGCGCGTCGCCGAAATCCATTTTGAAGCGGGCTATGTGCCGAGCCATCACAATGTTGCCGAATTCGCGACGGCGCTGCGCGCGGTCGGCGAGCCGATGCGCGGATTGCCGGTCAAGGACATGTCGATCGGGATGATGCTCGACGGACTGTTCTCGATCACCCGCGACTTCGACATGGTGACACAGCCGCATCTGCTGCTGTTGCAGAAGACGATGGTGATGGTCGAGGGGGTCGCGACGCGGCTCGATCCCGACATCAACCTGTGGGAGGCGGCGGCGCCGTTCGTGCGCGAGTGGATCCGCACCGAACTGGGGCCGGAGGCCGCGATCGCCGACCGGCTGATCGCCGACGTCAAGACGATCGCCGGCCTGCCCGAGCTGATCCGACGGATCGAGGCGCGCTATCCCGCGCCGGGTGGCGAACCCCCTGCCCCGCCGCTGCGTGAGATCGAGGTGGTGCGCATCGGCGGCGGCTGGCGCTATGCCGCGGTCGCCGCGATCACGGCGGCGGCAAGCGTCGCGGCGACCTGGCTGGTCGTCCACTGAGGCGATGATGCGGCGCCTTCCCGCCCCGTTGTGGCTGGCGCAGCCGTCGCGGTTCGCCGGGCTGGCGCCGCGCAACGCCGCGGCGGTGCTGGCGGCGCTCGCGCTTCTCCTGATCGCGACGCTGCTCGTCTTCGCGGCACCGACGCCGGCTGCGGTCAGCGGCGATGCGGCACAGCGCGGCGACGATCAGGCCGATGTCGTGCTGTACGAAACGATCGTCGCCAACGTCCGCCACGGCAGCGCCTATTATGCGACCGCGGCGGATGCGATGCGCGCGGGCAATTATCCGCTCAAACCCTTCGTCACCTTCCGCCTGCCGACGCTGGCGATGGTGCAGGCGGCAGTGCCGCATGCGATCGTCGTGCTGCTGCTGTATCTGCTCGGCGCGGCGGTGGCGCTCGCCTGGTACAAGCGGCTGGCGCCCGCCTTCGCCCGCACGCCGCCGCGGATCGTCGCGACGGCGCTGCTCGCCGCCGGGCTGATGGCCTTCGTCCAGCGCGAGCTCCTCGCCTTCCACGAAATTTGGGCGGGGCTGCTGATCGCGCTGTCGCTCGGGCTGCACCGGCCGGGGCAGTGGCTGCCGTCCGTCGCCTTCGGCCTGTCGGCGGCGCTGATCCGCGAGACGGCGGGGCTGTACCTCCTGGTGATGGCGGTGCTGGCGTTCGCGGACGGCGCACGGCGAGAAGGCGCGGCATGGATCGTCGCCGGTGCGATCCTCGCGCTCGTGCTGGCGGCGCATGCGCATGCGGTGTCCGCGGTCGTCGGGCCGCTCGATCCGGTGTCGCCGGGTTGGTCGGGGCGACTCGGCTTCGGTTTCTTCGTGCGGACGATGACGCTGTCGACCGCGCTGATGATCGTGCCGCTGTGGCTCGCCGCCCCGCTGGTCGGACTGGCGCTGTTCGGCTGGGCGGCGTGGCGCGACATGCTGGGCCTGCGCGTGCTGGTCGTGCTCGTCGCCTATGCCGCGGTGCTGAGCGTGTTCGGGCGCGTCGATACTTTCTATTGGGGGCTGCTGGTGGCGCCGTTGCTGCTGATCGGCCTCGCCTTCGTGCCCGATGGCCTGCGCGACCTGATCGCGGCGGTGCGCGACCGGCGGCGGATCACGGTGAAGAGGATCGTACGATGACCCGTATCCTGCTGATCGTCGGCGGCGGCATCGCCGCCTACAAGGCGTGCGAGCTGATCCGGCTGCTACGCCGCCGCGGCTATGCAGTGCGCTGCGTGATGACCGAGGGCGCGAGCCATTTCGTCACGCCGATGACGCTCGCCGCGCTCAGCGAGGACCAGGTGTATACGAGCCTGTGGGACCTCAAGGACGAGGCGGAGATGGGGCATATCCAGCTCAGCCGCCAGGCGGACCTGATCGTCATCGCGCCCGCGACCGCCGACCTGCTGGCGCGGATGGCGGGGGGCATGGCCGACGACCTGGCGACGACGCTGCTGCTCGCCACCGACACGCCGGTGCTCGCCGCGCCGGCGATGAACGTGCGGATGTGGCAGCATGCGGCGACCGTCCGCAACGTCGCGCAGCTCCGCGCCGACGGCATCACCATCCTGGCGCCCGACGAGGGCGCGATGGCATGCGGCGAGTTCGGCCCCGGCCGGCTGCCCGAGCCGGAGGCGATCGCCGCCGCGGTCGATCATATGCTGACGCCGCGCGAACGCCCGCTGGCGGGACGGCACGTGCTGGTCACTGCCGGACCGACGCACGAACCGATCGACCCCGTCCGCTATATCGCCAACCGCTCGTCGGGGCGGCAGGGTTTCGCGATCGCGGAGGCGCTCGCCGCGCTCGGCGCGGAGGTGACGCTGGTCGCCGGGCCGGTGGCGCTGGCGACGCCGGTGGGGGTGCAACGGCTCGACGTGGTCACCGCCGCCGAGATGGCGGCCACCGTCCAGCGGGCGCTGCCCGTCGATGCCGCGGTGATGGTCGCCGCGGTCGCCGACTGGCGGGTCGCCGCCGCGCCGCAGAAGGTGAAGAAGGGCGAGACGCCGCCGGCGCTGGTGCTCGCCGAGAACGAGGATATCCTCGCCACGCTCGCGCACGGGCCGCGGCGGCCGCGGCTGGTGGTCGGCTTTGCCGCCGAAACCGAGCGGGTGGTCGAACATGCCGTCGCCAAGCGGCTGCGCAAGAACGCCGACTGGATCGTCGCCAACGACGTGTCGGGCGACGTGTTCGGCGGCGAGGCCAACACCGTGCATCTCGCCACCGCCGACGGCGTCGAACATTGGGAACGGCTGCCCAAGGAGGAGGTCGCGCGGCGGCTGGCGCAGCGGATCGCCATCGAACTGGCCGGTTCTTGATCTGTTCGCGCAAGCCCGCTAGCCCTGCGCCATGAGCCACACGATCGCCATCCAACTCCGCCGCCTGCCGCATGGCGAGGGCCTGCCGCCGCCCGCCTATGCGACCGCCGGCGCGGCGGGCATGGACGTCGTGGCGGCCGAGGCGCTGACGCTGGCACCGGGCGCGCGCGCCGCGGTGGCGACCGGCTTCGCGATCGCGATCCCCGACGGCTATGAGGTGCAGGTGCGTCCGCGCTCGGGGCTGGCGCTCAAGCATGGCGTCACCTGCCTCAACACGCCCGGCACGATCGACTCGGACTATCGCGGCGAGGTGAAGGTGATCCTCGTCAACCTCGGCGATGCGCCCTTCCCGATCGCGCGCGGCGACCGGATCGCTCAACTCGTCCCCGCCCCGGTTCAGCGCGCGACGCTGGCTATCGTCGAGACGCTCGACGATACCGACCGTGGAAGCGGAGGGTTCGGATCGACCGGCCGATGATCACAGCAATCCTACTGGCAGCCCAGCTTGCCGGCGCGTCGCCCATGCCGATGCCGCCGCAGGACTGGAGCATGCTGCGTCCATTGCCCTACAGCCGCGATCCCGATGATGGTGCCAATCTGTCGAGCTTCGTCCGCGCCGAGGTGAAGGCTGGGCGGTGCAATGCCGCGACCCAGTCACCGCAGGGCTATGTGCTCAAGGTCGATCTTGCGGTGCTGGTCGGCCCCGGCGGCCAGCCCAAGCGGGTGGTGCCGCGCGCCATCGCCTGCCCTTCGGTCGAGCAATATGCCGCCGGCCTCGTCTCCAGCATGGCGCGCGGCAATATCGCATCCGGCGCGATCGACAGCGACACCTGGTATCGGACCAGCCTCACCTTCTCCTGGCCGGCGTGACGCTCTCCGACGAGGAACTGACCCGCTACGCGAGGCACATCGTGCTGAAGGAGGTCGGCGGCGACGGCCAGCAGCGCTTCGCCGCCGCGCATGTCGTGGTGATCGGCGCAGGCGGAATCGGATCGCCGGCGATTCCCTACCTCGCTGCCGCCGGCATCGGGCGGCTGACGATCGTCGACGACGATCACGTCGATCTGTCCAACCTGCAACGCCAGACGATCTACACGACCGCCGACATCGGCGCCGGCAAGGCGGTGACCGCGGCCGCGGCGGCGCAGCGGCTCAACCCGCACGTCGTCGCCGAGGCCCGGGCGATGCGGGTCGATGCCGACAACGTCGCCGCGCTGCTCGCGGGCGCGGACGTGGTGCTCGACGGCTGCGACAATTTCGCGACGCGGCTCGTCGTCGCCGATGCGGCCTATGCCGCACGGGTGCCGCTCGTGTCGGCGGCGATCGGGCAATTCGACGGGCAATTGAGCGTGTTCCGCGGCTGGGAGGCGGACAAGCCCTGCTATCGCTGCTTCGTCGGCAACGATCCCGATCGGCCGGGCGTCAGTTGCGCGGAGGATGGCGTGCTCGGGCCGATGGCCGGGGCGATCGGCAGCCTCGCCGCGCTCGAAGTGCTGCGCGCGATCCACCCCTTCGGCGACGACAGCGCCGGCAAGCTGCTGCTCGCCGATACGCTGGGCCTACGCTTCCGCACGCTGACGCTGCCCAAGGACCCGGGCTGCCCGACCTGCGGCTTAGCCCGAAATTAAGCGACGGCGGCTAGTTAGCCGGCATGACCAGCGCCCGCCGCCCCATCGTCCTGACCATCTTCGGCACCCGTCCCGAGGCGATCAAGCTGTTCCCCGTCGTCCGCGCGTTGCAGGCGGCGGGCGGCATGGAAACGGTGACCTGCGTCACCGCGCAGCATCGCGGGCTGCTCGATCAGGTGCTCGCCATCGCCGGGCTGACGCCCGACATCGACCTCGACCTGATGGAACCGGGCCAGTCGCTCGACCGGTTGACCGCGCGGCTGCTGATCGGGCTGGGCGAGGTGATGGACCGGGTGCGGCCGGATCGCGTCATCGTCCAGGGCGACACCGCGACCGCGATGGTCGGCGCGCTCGCCGCTTATTATCGCAAGATCCCTGTCGCGCACGTCGAGGCGGGGCTGCGCTCGGGCGACATCTACCAGCCCTGGCCCGAAGAGGTGAACCGGCGGATCGTCGCGCCGATCGCAGCCCTCCATTTCGCACCGACGGATACCGCCGCTGCGGCGCTGGCACGCGAGAACGTGACCGCGGGCGTCCATGTCACCGGCAATACGGTGATCGACGCGCTGCACTGGACGCGCGGACGGATCGCCGCGACACCGACGCTCGCCGCCGACCTTGATCCGCTGGCGGCGCGGTTCGCCGGGCGGCGGATCGTCCTCGTCACCACCCATCGCCGCGAGAATTTCGGCGACGGCATGGCGGCGATCGCGCGGGCGATCGCACGAATCGCGGCGCGCGACGATGTCGCGGTGATCTTTCCCATGCATCCAAACCCCAATGTCGGCGCGGTGATGGATCAGTGGCTCGGCACACCCGACAATGTCGCGCGGATCGCGCCGCTGGATTATCCGCATTTCATCCGGGCGCTCGAACTGTGCGACCTCGCGCTGACCGACTCGGGCGGGGTGCAGGAAGAGGCGCCGGCGCTCGGCAAGCCGGTGCTGGTGATGCGCGACACCACCGAGCGTCCGGAGGGGGTCGCCGCCGGGACTGCGCGGTTGATCGGCACCGACGAAGCGCGCATCGTTTCCGAAGTCTTCACGCTTCTCGATGACAAAGCTGCCTATTCCGCCATGGCGCGCGCCCACAATCCGTTCGGCGACGGCCAGGCCAGCACCCGGATCGCAAGGATCATCGCCGATGATGTCGGACTCTGAACTCAAGGTCGTCGTCCTCGGCCTCGGCTATATCGGCCTGCCGACCGCAGCGGTGATCGCACGGACGGGGGCGAAGGTTCTCGGCGTCGACGTCACCGCTTCGGTGGTCGAGACGGTCAATTCGGGGCGCGTGCATATCGAGGAGGTCGATCTCGACGGCCTCGTTTCGGGCGTGGTCGCGCGCGGCTCGCTGCGCGCGGCGACACAGATCGAGGCGGCGGACGTTTTCGTCATCGCTGTGCCCACCCCGTTCGGCGACGATCACGCCCCCGACATCGCCTATGTGCTGCAGGCGGCGACCACGATCGCAACGGTGCTCAAGGCGGGCGACACGATCATCCTCGAATCGACCTCGCCGGTCGGCACCACCGAGCGGGTGCGCGACCTGCTCGCCGAGCTGCGCCCCGACCTGCGCGTTCCCGGCCGGGCGGGCGAGGCGACCGACATCGCCATCGCCTATTGCCCGGAACGCGTGCTGCCCGGCCGCATCCTCGTTGAGCTGATCGACAACGACCGCGTCATCGGCGGCATCACGCCGCGCTGCGCGCGCAAGGCGTTGACCTTCTACCGCCGCTTCGTCCGCGGCGCCTGCGTCACCACCACCGCGCGTGCGGCGGAAATGACCAAGCTGACCGAGAATGCGTTCCGCGACGTCAATATCGCCTTCGCCAACGAGCTCAGCCTGATCGCCGACACGATGGGCGTCGACGTATGGGAGGTGATCCGCCTCGCCAACCGCCATCCGCGCGTCAACATCCTGCAACCCGGCCCCGGCGTCGGCGGCCATTGCATCGCGGTCGACCCCTGGTTCCTGGTCCATGCCGATCCCGCCAACACGCCGCTGATCCGTACCGCACGGCTGGTCAACGACGGCAAGACCGATCACGTCGTCGCGCAGGCCGCGGCGCTGATCGAGGCGCGTCCGGGCGCGCCGGTCGCCTGCCTGGGCCTGGCGTTCAAGGCGAACATCGACGACTTCCGCGAAAGCCCGGCGCTCAAGGTGGCGCAGGCGCTCGCCCGTCGGTTCGGCGAGCGGGTGCGCATCGTCGAGCCCTATGCCAGCACGCTGCCCGACGCCTTCGATGGCACCGGCGCGACGCTGATCGACATCGACCGCGCGATCGAACGCTGCCCGATCATGATCGTGCTGGTCGACCATGACGTGTTCCGCTCGGTCCCGATCGAGGAACGCCGCGACAAGGCGGTGCTCGACACGCGGGGCATCTGGCCGGATCAACCACCGGTCGCGTCACTGGGGCAGGATGTGCTAAGGCTGGTCGGCTAACCGCTTTCACGCGGGGTTCAGGCTGTTGCAGCCAGACTCGCGTGGTTATACCTGCCATTCGGCACGATCGACAGGATTCCATGCTCAAAAAGCTGCTCAAGGTAGGCCGTTCCACGGCAACGCCGCCGACCGCCATTCCAGAGGGCGAGCGCGTCTATGCGGTCGGCGACGTGCATGGCTGCGCCGATCTCGTCGACCAACTGCTCGCCATGATCGAGGCGGACGACCATGCCCGCGGGCCGGCGCGCACCACGATCATCTTCCTCGGCGATCTGGTCGATCGCGGCCCGGCCTCGGCAGCGGTGATCGAGCGGCTGCGCGTCCTTGCCGACGAACGGCCCGAGACCCGCTTCCTGCTCGGCAACCACGAGGAGGTTTTTCTCGAAGCGCTCAAGGGCGAGCCCAAGGCGTTGCGCATGTTCTGCCGGATCGGTGGGCGCGAGACGATCATGAGCTATGGCGTCGATGCCGCCGAATACGACCGGATGGACTACGAGGAACTGCATGCGGCGATGCGGGCACACGTCCCGGCGGCGCATCAGGCGTTCCTCGAGCGATTCGAGGATATGGTGACGATCGGCGACTATGCGTTCGTCCATGCCGGCGTGCGGCCGGGCACCGAACTGGCCGCGCAGCGCGGCGCCGACCTGCGCTGGATCCGCAATCCCTTCCTCGACCATGACCGCCCGCTCGAGAAGATGGTCGTCCACGGCCATACGATCAGCGACGGCCTCGACGAGCAGGTCCATCGAATCGGAGTGGATACCGGAGCTTACGAGACGGGTGTGCTGACCGCACTCGGTCTGGAAGGCACGATACGCTGGACGGTGCAGGCGCGCCGCGACGGCTGACCTGCCGACGCGACATGTTGCATCGCCGCAACGCTATCGGACTTTCCGATTTCGTCGGGTTAAATTGTTGTCCCGTTTATATACTTCTGCCATGCGTGCGGGTGACGAGCACAAGAGGGAGTTTTATCATGCGTTTCGGTAAGTATGTCATGGCCGCTGCGGCCGCCACCATGGCCGTTGCTCCGGCGGTTGCCGCTCCGGCGAACCCCGCTGCCAGCCTGTCGGTGTCGAAGTCGGTGCGCACCGGTTCGACCTCGGCGAAGAAGAACGAGCTCGCCGGCGGCGGGATCATCATCGCGGTGCTCGCGGCTGCCGCCGTTGTCGCCGGTATCGTCGTCGTCGCCGACAGCGACGACAACTCGGACAGCAACTAAGCTGACCGTTAGCCTCGGCTAAGGAATAGCGGCCTTCGGGCCGCTATTTTTTTGCCCGGCGCAGATCGATCGCGGACATGAAAAAGCCGGCGCTGGATGGTCCAGCGCCGGCTCGTATTCGTCGGATCGGAGCGATCAGCGACCGCCGGGGGCGCCCGGCATCGGCGGCATCGCACCGCGCGGCATGCCCCCGGGGAGGCCCCCACCCTGGGCTTGCGCCTGCGCCTGCATCTGGCGGACCACCGATTCAGGCAGGAAGTCGATCAGCTCGATGTCGAAGACGAGGACCGAATTGGCGGGAATCGGCCCCTTCGCCTCGGCACCATAAGCAAGCGACGGCTTGATCCAGACGCGGTACCTGGCGCCCTTCGGCATCAGCTTGAGCGCTTCCGAGAAGCCGGGGACGACGCCGGTGACCGGCATCGGCACCGGCTGCGGCGACTTGTCGAAGGTGGTGCCGTTGAGCAGCTTGCCTTCGTAATTGATGAGCGCGACGTCGCTGTTGGTCGGCTTCGGAGCGCCGGGGGCGCCGGGCTGCAACACCTTGTACTGCAGCCCCGAGGGCGTCGTCATCACGCCGGCGGCGCGGGCGTTGCGGGTGAGGAAGTCGTCGCCCTGCCGCGCCAGCAGGAAGGCCGCGATACAGGCGAGGACGACGCCCACCCAGAGATAGACGATATAGCTCCGCTTGACGGGGCGCAGCGGAACGGCGGTGACGGTCGACATCTGGGGCACCTAAGGTTGTGGTGCCGGGCCGGCCGTCACCGGTTAACGTCTCTAACTTCGCGCAAAGATCCGCCCGGAGGACAGTATCTTTGCAGCGATCAGAATGGCTTAGCGCGCACCATCACGCTCGGCGCGCTTGCGCTCGAGCTTGCGGGAGCGACGGACCGCGGCGGCACGCTCGCGCGCGCGCTTCTCCGACGGCTTTTCGAAGTGACGACGCAGCTTCATCTCCCGGTACACGCCCTCGCGCTGCAGCTTCTTCTTAAGCGCGCGAAGGGCCTGGTCGACATTATTGTCGCGGACGACGATCTGCATGGAACTGAAACACTCCGGTCAATAGCGAATGCGGCCGCAGACAAGGGTCCGCGCCGTGTGAGCGCCGCCCCTAGCAGCGCAAGCCCTCCGGCGCAACCCGCGCACGGCCAGCGCGCCCCCGCGCGGCCGGCGGGTGCGTGATTCCGGTCACTCTTTCGGCTTGCGGCGCGCATTGTGCAAGCTAATGGTAGCGATAACGAGCTGGGAGAGATGGACGACGGCGGACGCCGCGGCACGGCAAGCGCATCGCGGATGCCTTGCACATGCCGGGCCGGTCGTCGTGCCGTCGGAGCCAGCGCCACCGCCGCGCCTGCCGACCGAGCATCGATCGACGGGCGCGTCCGATCCGGAGAAGAGCCTGATGCCGATACCCTTCGACCCCGCCGACGCGCTCGGCAGCGACTGGCGCGAGGCGCGCTGGCTCGGCCGCATCGATCTGGGCGCGGGGCCGAGCCCGGTGCTCGTCGTCGGCGGCATCGCCTATGACATGGCGCGCGTCGCCCCCACCGTCGCCGAGCTGGTCGCCGGCGGCACCTGCGATCACAGCCAGGGCGAAGAGATCGGCGCGCTCGACCAAATCGGCCTGTCGGTCGACGGCCTGCCGCGGCTGCTGAGCCCGATCGACCTGCAATGCGTCAAGGCGGCGGGCGTCACCTTCGCCGTGTCGGCGATGGAGCGCGTCATCGAGGAGCGCGCGCGCGGCGATGCCGGCGCCGCAGCGGACGTACGCGCGCGGCTGGAAGGCCGGATCGGCGGCAGCATGCGCGCGGTGGTGCCGGGCTCGCCCGAGGCGGCGGCGCTCAAGCAGGCGCTGATCGACGAGGGCCTGTGGTCGCAATATCTCGAAGTCGCGATCGGCCCCGATGCCGAGATTTTCACCAAGGCGCCGGTGCTGGCGACAGTGGGCTGGGGCGCCGATGTCGGCATCCGATCGGACTCGACCTGGAACAACCCCGAGCCCGAGGTGGTGCTGCTCGCCGGCCCCGATGGCCGCGCGGTCGGTGCGACGCTCGGCAATGACGTCAACCTGCGCGATTTTGAGGGCCGCTCGGCGCTGCTGCTCGGCAAGGCGAAGGACAATAATGCCTCCTGCTCGCTGGGCGCGTTCGTGCGGCTGTTCGACGCCGACTTCACGATGGACGACGTGCGTCAGGCGGAGATCACGCTGCGCATCGAGGGCACCGACGGCTATACGCTCGACGGCGCCAGCTCGATGAACCAGATCAGCCGCGATCCCGAGGAGTTGCTGCGCCAGGCGCTGAGCGAGCATCACTATCCCGACGGTCTCGTGCTGTTCCTCGGCACGCTGTTCGCGCCGACGCAGGACCGCGACGTGCCCGGCCAGGGCTTTACCCACAAGGTCGGCGACACGGTTGCGATCGCCACGCCGCGGCTGGGGCGGCTGGTCAACACCGTCAGCACCTCCAAGGCGGCGCCGGCGTGGCGCTTCGGCCTGACCGCGCTGATCCGCAACCTCGCCGGCCGCGGCCTGCTCGCATGACCCTCACGACGGAGACGACAGTGGATACGAACGACCAGCGCGCCCGCTATCCCTCGCTGCGCGGCAAGCGGGTGATCATCAGCGGCGGCGGTTCGGGGATCGGCGCAGGGCTGGTCGAGGCGTTCGCGCGCCAAGGCGCCAGGGTCGCCTTCGTCGACGTCGCCGAGGCGGACAGCCACGCGCTGGTCGAGCGGCTGGGCGATGCCGAGCACCGGCCGGTGTTCCGCCGCCTCGACCTCACCGATCTGGACGCGCTCGCCACGGTGTTCGCCGCGTTGCAGGCGGAGCTGGGCGGGGTCGACGTGCTGGTCAACAATGCCGCCAACGACGATCGCCACACGATCGCGGAGGTGACGCCGGCCTATTGGGACGAGCGGATGAACGTCAACCTGCGCCACCAGTTCTTCGCGGCGCAGGCGGTGATCCCGGCGATGAAGGCGGCGGGCGGCGGCGCGATCATCAACTTCGGATCGATCAGCTGGCATCTGGGGCTGGAGGACCTGATCCTCTACCAGACCGCCAAGGCGGCGATCGAGGGGATGACCCGCAGCATGGCGCGCGACCTCGGCCGCGACAACATCCGCGTCAACACGGTGGTGCCCGGCAACGTCAAGACGCCGCGCCAGGAGAAATGGTACACGCCCGAGGGCGAAGCCGAGATCGTCGCGGCGCAATGCCTCGACGGCCGGATCGAGCCGGTCGACATCGCGGCGCTGGTGCTGTTCCTCGCGTCGGACGATGCGAAGATGTGCACGGCGCACAATTACTGGATGGATGCCGGCTGGCGGTGACCGGGGCGCGGCGTGATGTGGGCTTGTGACTCTAGCGGCTGGATTGGGCGCGGCGCATCAAGGCGCGGGGACCGGTTAATTGCTGTACGGCAAGGGGCACGGCGAGGCCGTGACGGAGGGGGTACGGTAAGCTTGCCCCCTCTCCTGCGCTGACGTCGCTCGGACTTGTTCTCGAGGCACCCGCTGCAGGCACTCGCTTTCTAGTCGCCGGGCAATTTCCCGTCGTCTGTCGCAGATGTTCGCTGAGGATGGCGGGCGGGAGACTGTTAGCCGCCTAGCAGCGTGATGCCAGCTCGGTTCGGTTTCCCAGCCCGCGTCGGTACATAGCTGAACAGTTGCACGAGGCTGTGACACCAGACCTCTCACCACAGGGGCAGGCACCACAACATTGCACCCGCACGTCATCAAAATCGATATCGCAAAGCACCATCTCGACATCCGGTCTGCCGCTGCCCACGGGTAAGCGCGCCGAGCGAAGCGCATCGTCGCGCGATCGTCGAGATGAACCGCAGCTCGCCGCGGCATGCGCTACGCTATTACTTCGACCTTCCCAGTCCAGACATTCGGCCGCTGGAATGCGGCGCCAGAAGCGCGGCCCCGGTGATTGATGGTGCATTATCTGCAAGCAAGCGGAGGGATGCATTACGGGCTAGGTTCTACATGAGAGCGCCACGAGGACAGGGTGACGTGCTCCCCATTTTCAGGCCGCTGATAAGTTAGCTTCGGTGTCTTCAAGCCCCTGGCGAGGGCGGTTGGTGAACTCGGCGGGTGCCATGCCGCCGAGGCTGCTGTGCGGACGCACGGTGTTGTAGTCCGTCCGCCATGCCTCGATGATCCGCCT
>NZ_JACCBY010000010.1 GCF_013409985.1 Sphingomonas melonis | reverse complement strand
GCTCACGCAGCACGCCTATGATCTGATCCTCGGTAAATCGGCCTCGCCGCATCGCTCGTCTCCATCTGACGAGCTAACTTACCAATGGCATGATTTCCGGGGAGCACGTCAAGGGCGATCCGTCGAGCGAACAGCATAGTCAGGAGAGCTTGAGAGTGGTGGCGAGGCGCCACAGCGTCAACCAGAAGACGCTCGCCGACTGGAAGAAACGGTTTTCCACGGCTGATCCGCGAACCGGAACTGGACTTGCCGGGCAAGTTACCGTGGACCAATGGCCAGGTCGAGCGGATAAACCAGACCATCAAAGAGGTCACCGTCAACGCTTCTACTATGAAAGTCATGACTAGTGTGAACGTACGTTGCCGACTTCACGGCCGCCTACAACTTCGCTCGTCGCCGCAATACGTTAAGCGAGATCACGCTCTACGAATACATCGCCAAAGTCCGCCTTCAGAGCCAAACTGGTTCATCGGCAACCTGATCCACCAGATGCCGGGCCTGAACATCTCATCTCCCCCGCCGGCGCGGCCATGCCTGCGGACGGGACATCGACCTTGATCTCTACCCGCCTGTTGCGATCGCGTCCTTCTGGGTCGTCGGAGCCGTCGAGCTTGCGGTTAGGCGCGATGGGGCGGGCTTCGCCGAGCGCGATGACCGTGATCCGGTCGGGCGACGTGCCTTTCCCGATCAGATAGTCGCGCACCATGGTCGCACGGCGACGCGATGCGGCCAGGTTCACGGCGTCCGATCCGGCGGAATCGCTGTGCCCCCAGATCGTGATCGGGCCGCCCTGCTGATAGACCGCATTGCCGGTCAGCGCGTCGAGCCGTGCCAGGCTCGCCGCGTCCGGGCGCGTGCCCTTGGCAGGGAACGGGATGGTCAGGGTGACGGGCGCCGCGATTGGCGATGGCGTCGGCGCGGGCTCGATATCGGGACGGATGATCGACTTCGCCTCCGGCTTGGCGCTGTTTTCGATCGGGGTGGCGTTGACGGCCGGGGCGTCCTCGGCGGCGTTGCCCGGCGCAGGGGCCTGCGGCTGGCAGGCGGCCAGCGCCAGTCCCGCCATGGCGATGGCGATCGGTCGCGCGGCACGGTCGTTCAACCTCGATATCGTCATGCGAGCGCCTCTCCGGTCTGGAACGATAGGCTAGCCTCGCGATCGGCGTGACGCGAGGGGCCGTAGGATACGACGATATCGCCATTCTGCGGCGTCGGTCGCGCGGCATGGGAGAAAAAGCGGATGCGGCCGTCCTTGCGCAGGACGAGCAGCATGTCCGCTTCGTCGGGCAGCGTCGACCGGGCATCTTCGAAATTGAACTGCTCGCTGATCCGTGTCTTGCGGAAGGTCCAGCCGGCCGCCTCGCGCTGCAGGATGTCCTCGACGCCATGGCCTGCCGTAAACATGGCGCGCCCGCGCAGGGCCTCGGGCAGGCTGCGATGGTCTTCATCGTCGCCGCTGCCCCCCAATTGATACACCGAATCGCGACCGATATCGTGCGCGAACTCGCTGCAGACGAGCGCGTTATAGGCCTCATTGTCCGTCGTCGCGGCCAGCACCTGGAACCTGGTGAGGTCGAGCCGTTCCTCGGTCGTCTCGGCGAGGATCTCGCCGTGGTAGGCGTCGATCCCGGCCTGCCGCACCGCGGACAGCCGCTGCCAGCTGGAATCGGCGATCATCACCGGCAATCCCAGCGACTGGATCTGACGCGCGAGCGAAATGCTCCAGGGCGTGCTGCCGACGATCAGCAGCCCCTTCTGCGTCGCCCCGGTCACCTTGAGCCAGCGCGCCACGAACCGGATGCTGAAGCCATGGGCGATGATCGTCGCCACCACCACGGCGAAGGACAGGGTGACGAGGATGTTGCCGTTGCCATAGCCGAGCTGGTCGAGCCGGAGCGCGAACAGGCCCGAGACGGCGACCGCCACGACGCCGCGCGGCGCGATCCACGCGACCAGCAGCCGCTCGTTCCATGGGATCTTGCTGAACGCCAGGGCGATCAGCACGGTCGCCGGGCGGACCAGGAAAAGCAGCGCGAACAGGAAGGCGGCGAACCGCCACTCGAACAACCGCAACACGTCGAAATCGAGCGACGCGGACAGGAGGACGAAGACGCCGGAGATCAGCAGGACGGTGATGTTCTCCTTGAAGGGATGGATGTCGCGTAGCGAGTCCAGTCGCATATTGGCCACGGCGACGCCCATCACCGTCACGGCGAGCAACCCGGTTTCCTGCTGGACGAGGTTGGAGAGGACGAAGGTGCTGATGACCGCGACCAGCAGCACCGGCGCCTTGAGATATTCGGGAACATGACCGCGCGGGAAGGCCCAGGCGATCGCCCGCGCCATCGCATAGCCGATCAGCCCGGAGACGACGGCCGCACCGAGCAGCGCCGCGACGACCGAGAGCAGCGTGCCGCCCTCGTCGACGCGGCGGAGATATTCATAGGTGATCACCGCACAGAGCGCCCCGAAGGGATCGTTGACGATCGCTTCCCACTTCAGGATCGCGCGCGGGCGCGCGGCGATATTGCTCTGCCGGAGCAACGGGATGACGACGGTCGGTCCGGTCACCACCAGAATGCCGGCGAACAGGATCGCAACCGGCCAGACGAGGCCGGCGATATAATAGCAGGCAAAGGCGCCCAGCACCCAGCCGAGCGGAATGCCGATCATCATCAGTCGCGTTACGGCGCCTTCGGTCTTGCGCAGCTCGCGGAAGTTCAGGCTCAACCCACCCTCGAACAGGATGAGCGCCACCGCGACCGAGATCATCGGTTCGAGCAGCTCGCCGAAGATCTGGTCGGGGACGATCAGCCTGGTCATCGGCCCGGCGATGACGCCCGCCGCCAGCATCAGCGCGATCGCCGGCCATCCGGTCCGCCACGCGATCCACTGCGCACCGATCCCCAGGATACCGATCAGGGCAAACACGAGGGCTTGGTTTTCCATAGGGCGGCTTAACCTCCGAATGCATCGATGGGTACCCGGGAGCTGGGCGCGGCGGGACGTGACCTCCTGTCTCCACTAAGCCCAAACGGGAGCGGCGGGATGCCGGCCACCGGCGAAATGCGGTCAATTGCGTCAGCATCGCGTCGGTTGCCGGTGGCATGGCGCCGTCGGCCGGGGATCGATAGCGGCTCTCCGGGCGAAGCCGTGAACGCCGCGTGCCGACGTGCGTTGAAGGCGCTCGGGAAGGGGCATCGCTCCTCGCAACAACAGGACAGGATATGGCCAAGCCCTTCACGATCGCGGTGCCCGATGAGCGCCTCGCCGCGATCGGCGCCAAGGTCGCATCGTTCGACTGGGGCGCGCTGCCGGACGCCGGAGGCTGGCAGTCCGGTGTGGGTCTCGCCGATCTCAAGCGGCTCGTCGACTATTGGCGGACGCGGTTCGACTGGCGGTCGCAGGAACGACGGCTCAACGCCCTGCCCCAGTTCACCACCGAAATCTTCGGCCAGCAGCTTCACTTCATCCATGCACGCGGCGACGGTTCGCGACCGCCGCTCCTCCTGCTGCACGGCTGGCCGGGGTCGTTCATCGAATTCGAGGCGCTGATCGCGCCCCTGGTTGCGGACGGCCATGACGTCGTCGTGCCCTCGCTTCCCGGCTATGCGTTTTCGGGGCGGCCCGCGGCGCCGATCGGGCCGCGTCGGACCGGCCAGATGATGCACGGCCTGATGGTCGAGCTATTCGGGGACGCACGGTATCTGGTGCAGGGCGGCGACTGGGGTGCCGCGATCGGAAGCTGGATGGCGCACGATCATCCCGAGGCCGTCGCCGCGCTGCACCTCAACATGGTCCTCATCCAGGCGACGGACGCGGTGCCGAAGACGCGCGACGAGCTCGCCTGGGCGGCGCGCCGCGCGGAGCTCGCCAAGGAGGAAACCGGCTATGCGCAGGAACAGGGCACCCGTCCGCAGACGCTTGGCGTCGCCATGGCGGACAGTCCGGTCGGCGTCGCCGCCTGGATCCTGGAGAAGTTCGGTGCCTGGGCCGACGTGCCACGCGACGGCGACGGGCGGCCCGATCTATGGCATGCCTTCGACGAGGACCTGCTTCTCACCAACATCATGCTGTACCTCGTCGAGGGGTCGTTCATCACCTCGACCTGGATGTATCGGGGCCGCGTGCTCGAGAAGTCCGGGCAGTTCCCGGCCGGCACCCGCATCACCGTGCCCACCGGCGTCGCCGCCTTCCCCGATCCCGTCTTCCCGCCGCCCCCGCGCTCGCAAGCCCGCAAGACCTACAAGATCGTCCATTGGACCGAGATGGCGGCGGGCGGCCATTTCGCCGCACTCGAACAGCCCGCGCTCCTCCTCGCCGACATGCGGCAGTTCTTCGCGGATCAATCATCGTCGAAGGGTGGACGTCGGCGGGCTGCCGGCTTCGCCGGTCTTGCCATCCTCGGCCTCGTGACCGCAGCGCTCTGCACGCATGCTGCCAATGCGCGGGCCCTGCGCAATCGGTAACGCGGCAAAGCCCGAGCCGTCGCTGACGCCTAGCCGATTGCCGCGGGCCGCGAAAGCCGGGCGATGCCGTGGCCAACAAATCCTCTCTCCGTTATCCCGATTGCGGCGATAGGAATAACCCGTAACCGCTGGTAGCGGCAGGGAAGACGGGCGACATGCCCGCGACGGGGGCGCATCATGACAACATTTCAGCCGACGGCATCGCATCTGGCGTGCGTTCTTGCGCTCTGCGGCGGCATCGTCGCCACCCCCGCCTCGGCGCAGTCGACCACCCCGCAGCCGGAGCCCACGCCGCCCAACGCGACGCAGGCCGCGGCGTCCTCGCAGATCGCCGACATCACCGTCACCGCGCGCCGCCGGAGCGAGAGCCTGTCGACGACGCCGGTATCCGCCACCGTCCTGTCGGGCGACGACCTGACCCAGCAGAACGTCCGCAGCTTTCAGGACCTGCGTGGCGCGGTCTCCAACCTCGAACTCGTGCCGTTGCTGTCCGGCGGCACCAGCTTCACGATCCGCGGCATCGGCCAGACCTTCAACCAGGTCAATTCGGACGCCAAGGCCGGCTTCTACGTCGATGAGATGTACGTCAGCCGGCAGGAGGGCAACGACCTCTATTTCTATGACATCGCCTCGCTTCAGGTGCTCAAGGGACCACAGGGCACGCTGTTCGGCAAGAACACGACCGCAGGCGCGGTGCTGCTGACCACGCAGCGTCCGACCGACCGGTTCGAAGGCTATGTGCAGCTGCGCGCCGGCAGCCTGCGGCGCATCGACACCGAGGGCGCGCTCAACGTGCCGCTGACCGACGGCGTCGCCGCCCGCGCCAGCTTCCGCACGCAGAGCGTCCGCGGCTTTATCAGGCACGTCCTCGACGACGGACGCAGCGGCAACGTCAACAACCAGTCGGGCCGGCTGCAAGTGCGCGTCGACCGCGGCGGCCCGCTGTCGATCGACCTACTCGGCGAGTACAACCGCTCGGCGACCGACGGCGGCGCGACCATCCCGCTCGCCTGCCTGCCGGGCGCCGACTATATCCAGAATTACGACGCGCTGCATCGCACGCCCTATTGCACCGCCTATCCGGTGCTCGGGCGCAACGACGCCGTCTACGGCGGCGCCACGCTGCTGGCGCCGACCAGTGCCGCGGTCACCGATCTCGTCCGCGGCGGCGACGCCGATGGCGCGGGACGCTATCGCGGGCTCGGCCCGTTCAACCGCACCACCGCGACGACGCTCAACGGTCGGGTCGGCTACGATCTCGGCGGCGGCGTGGCGCTGCACAGCGTCACCGCCTATCGCCGCTCGCGCGCGCGCTTCTATACGCCGGTCAACAACGCGCCCGACGACATCTACGCCGAATATGACGACACGCGCACCAGCCAGTTCACCCAGGAGCTGACGATCGGCGGCAGTGTCGCCGACGACCGCCTCACCTTCCTCGCCGGTGTCTTCTACTTCCAGCAGAAGACGCGCTTCCTGCAGGATACCGGGCCCGACTGGATCGACCCGCTCGGCTATGTCTACGACGCGACGCTCGACTATCGCAGCTATGCCGGCTTCGCGCAGGCGTCGTACAAGGTCACGCCCCGGCTCGAACTGACGCTCGGCGCGCGCTACACCTACGACCGCAAGCGCGGGTCGAGCTACGTCTTCTTCGCCGGACGCGCCAATACCTTCCTCCTCAATGGCGTACCTACCCCCTGCGGCTATTTCACCGGCGACTTCCTCGGCGGCCTCGCCAATTGCGCCGGCGCGCCGTTCACCGCCCGCGGCAGGGATCATTGGGACGGCTTCGATCCGAAGCTTCAGCTGTCCTACCGCTGGTCGGACGCGGTGTTCACCTATCTCACCGCCGCGCACGGCTATAATGCCGGCGGCTTCAACCAGCAGCTCGGGGGCCCGTCGAGCGACGGCCGCTTCCCCTCCTCCTACGATCCCGAAAAGCTCTGGTCCTATGAGGCCGGCATCAAGCTCGACCTGCTCGACCGGCGCGCGGTCATCAACCTGTCCGCCTTCTACCAGACGTACACCGACATCCAGGCGGGCGTGAACGTGCTGATCGGCACCGTCTCGACCCGGCAGGTGCAGAGCGCCGCCTCGGCACACGAGGCGGGCATGGAGGCGGAGGTCGTGCTGCGGCCGCTGCGCGACCTCACGCTGCGCGGCAACGCCGCGTATCTGACGCAGGGCTATGACAGCATCCGCCCCAATGCCGTCTCGCTGACCCGCGACACGCCGGTGAATTCCGCGCCGAAATACACCTTTAGCGCAGCCATCGCCTATGACCTCCACCTGTCCGACGGTGGCACGGTGACGCCGAGCGTCGACGTGCGCGGCGTCGGCGCCAAGCCGGCCTGCCAGTCGGGCGCGGATTACGTCTGCCGGCTGCCCGCTTATGCACTGGTAGGCTTCCGGCTTGACTATGCGCCGCGCGCCGACGGGCCGTGGCGGATCGGCCTGTGGGGCACCAACCTGTTCGACCGGGTGACGCAGCAGGCGCGCACCGGCTTCTTCGGCGGCTTCGGCATCGATCGCTTCACGCCGGGTCGTCCGCGCGAACTGGGAGTGGAAACCTCGCTGCGCTTCTAGGCGCGGGCGATCCAATCGCTCGCCCGGGCGTTGGGTCCGGCATGAAGACGATCACCTTCCCCGACGGCACCGCCGTTCCCGCTCTCGGCCAGGGCAGCTGGATGATGGCCGAAGACCCCGCACGGCGCGCCGACGAGATCGCCGCGCTGCGCGCCGGTCTCGATCTCGGCCTGACGCTCATCGACACTGCCGAAATGTACGCCGACGGCGAATCCGAACGGCTGGTCGGCGAGGCGATCGCCGGCCGCCGCGACGCGGTCTTCCTGGTCAGCAAGGCCTATCCGCAGAACGCCTCCCGCGACCGACTGCCCAAAGCGTGCGAAGCAAGCCTTGAGCGGCTCGGCACCGATCGGCTCGACCTCTATCTGCTGCACTGGCGCGGCGGCGTACCGTTTGCCGAGACGATCGAGGCGATGGAGCGGCTGGTCGCGGCGGGCAAGATCCTGCGCTGGGGCGTCAGCAACCTCGACACCGATGACATGGCGGAGCTGATCGACGCCGGCGGCGCGGCCTGCGCCACCGACCAGATCCTCTACAACCTCACCCGCCGCGGCCCCGAACACGATCTGCTGCCCTGGCTGGACGCCCACGCGATCCCGGTGATGGCCTACAGCCCGGTCGAACAGGGTCGCCTCGTCACCCACCCTGCCCTGCGCGCCTTGGCCGCGGAGCAAGGCGCAACGCCCGCGCAGCTCGCGCTGGCGTGGCTGCTGGCGCGCGACGCCGTCATCGCCATCCCCAAGGCGGGCAGCGCGGCGCACGTCCGCGACAATCGCGCCGCTGCCGACCTGACCCTCGATGCCGCCACCCTCGCGCGCCTCGACCAGCTCTTCCCCCGCCCGACGCGCCCGGTGCCGCTCGAAATGCTGTAGCCGCCGGGGCTCAGTCGCGCGCCGTCAGCCAGAGCAGGCCATAGCCCGGGATCGTCTCCCCCGCCGCGGCGCCGGTGAGCATGTCGACCATCGCCGCGCGTTCGCCGATCGGCCGCGCCGTCGCGGCGAAATTGGCGACGACCACCACCGTGCCGCGGTCGAGGACCAGCACGCCGTCGTCGGTGACCTCGGCGCGTACCGGCACCGCGGCGGCGAAGGCCGCGCAGCCGGCCCGCGCGCCGATCAGCCGGCGGGTGATCTGGAGGAACGGCGCACCCGGCCCGGCACCGTTCGCCGCCGCCTCCGCCCGCGTCCAGTCCATTGCCGGCCGGTGCAGCCAGCGCGCGTCGAGCGCGCTCGCCCCTTCCTCGTCGTTGGGCAGGCCGATCTCGTCGCCCATGTAGAGCATCGGCATGCCCGGCAGCGCGAGCAGCACGCCCAGCATCAGCCGGTAGCGGGCGAGCGCATCCTCCCCCTCGCCGCCGAGCAGCGACGCAAGCATGCCCACGGTCGCGACCGGTGCATCGGCGCGCGCCTGGAACGAACGCCCCTGCGCATAGCTGCCCTCGCCGGCGAAGAAGGCCGAACACTGGCGCAGCACCGCGTCGGGCACGATGCCGCGCAGCGAGGTCCAGATGATATCGTCGTGGCAGCGCAGATAGGTCAGCCATGCGGTGTCCGGCCGACCCAGCCGCGTCTGGTCCAATACCGTGACCAGCGCGGCGGCATTGCCGGTCGCCAGCGCCGTCCACAGCGCCGCCATCGCGCCGTTGTGATAGGCGATCTGGCAGGCGCGGCTGCCGTCCTCCGGCTCCAGATAGGGCAACACCTCGCGCGTCTGCTCGATCGCCTCGGCGAGCAGCGCGACACCCGGCGCCACCGCGTCGAGCCCGGCGCGCAGCGCCGCGACGATGCGATGTGTCTCGGGCAGGTTGCGCGACGCGGTGCCCTGGCGCTTCCAGAGATAGGGCGCGCTGTCGAGCCGGAACACGTCGACGCCGACGTTCGCCCAGAACAGCAGCACGTCGAGCATCTCGCGGAACACCGCGGGGTTCGACCAGTCGAGATCCCATTGGAACGGATAGAAGGTCGTCCACACCCAGCCGCCGAGCGCCGGCTCGTGGGTGAAATTGCCCGGCGCGGTGTCGGGGAAGACCTGATCGAGCCCCGCCTCCCATGCGGCGACCTCTTCGGCGCTGGCGACGATGCGGAAATAGTCGCGCTTGTCGGCATCGCCGGCCAGCGCCGCCTGCGCCCAAGCGTGGTCGCGCGCGCAATGGTTGAGCACGCAGTCCATCGCCAGCGCCATGCCGCGCTCGTGCAGGTCGCGGGCGATCGCGCGCACGTCGTCGACCGTGCCGAGCCTGGGATCGACCGCGCGATAATCGGCGACCGCAAAGCCGCCATCGCTGTCGCCCGATTGCGGCAGCGTCATCGGCAGCGGGTGGAGCAGGCGCACGCCGAGCCGGTTGAGCCAGCCGAGCCGCAATTGCAGCCCCGCCAGGTTGCGCGCGAAGCGATCGACGTAGAAGCTGTAGCCGACCATGTCCGCCGCGCCGAACCAGCGCGGATCGGCAGCGCGATCCTGATCGAGCGTGCGCAGGTCGTAGGCGCGCGCCTCGGCCGCCTCGTCGAGCACCGCGCACAGCCGGATTCGCTCCTCCGCCCAGCGCGGATGGTCGCGATACAGCGGCTCGGCCAGCGCGATCAGCGCCGCCGCCCGCTCGTCCCGCCCGCTGGCCGATGCCGGAGCAATTTGCTCGCCACATCCGCAAGTCGCTGATCTCTCGTGCATCACCCGTCACTCCGCGCGGCCCCATCGCCGCCGCCCCGCCCCCGTGGCGCGCGCCGCCTTTCACAATCGATTGCGGACGTCAAGCCGTCGGCATATGACGGTGCTTTCCGGGGGAGGCGACGGCGATGCGCGACATGGTGAGCGGCATGACGGGCAAGCGGCTCGGCTTCTGGCACATCGTCCAGATGAACCTCGGCTTTTTCGGATTGCAGTTCAGCTTCGGACTGCAGCAGGCGAATATGGGGCCGATCTACGGCTATCTCGGTGCCGATGCGGCGACGCTGCCGCTGCTATGGCTCGCCGGGCCGGTGACCGGGCTGATCGTCCAGCCGATCGTCGGCGCACTGTCCGATCGCACGGTCACCCGCTGGGGCCGACGCACCCCCTATTTCCTGATCGGGGCGGTGCTCTGTTCGCTCGGCCTGCTGGCGATGCCGTACAGCCGCGCGCTGTGGATGGCGGCGAGCCTGCTGTGGATTCTCGATGCCGCCAACAACGTCACGATGGAGCCCTATCGCGCCTATGTCGGCGACCGGCTCGACGAGCGCCAGCGGCCGCTCGGCTTCCTGATGCAGAGCGCCTTCACCGGGCTGGCGCAGACGCTCGCCTATCTGTCGCCGTCGCTGCTCGTCGCACTCGGCATGAGCCGCGATGCGGTTGACGCCAACGGCATTCCCGACATCACCCGCATCGCCTTCCTGATCGGTGCGGCGCTGTCGCTCGGCACGATCCTGTGGTCGGTCTGGCGGGTGCCCGAGCTGCCGCTCGACGCCGCGACGGTGGCGGCGATGCGTCGCCGGCCGCTGTCCGCCGTCACCGCGCTCACCGATATCGCCATCGCGATCCGCGAGATGCCGCTGGCGATGCGGCGGCTCGCGATCGCGATGTTCTGCCAATGGTATGCGATGTTCGCCTACTGGCAGTTCATCGCGCACAGCCTCGCCGCCTCGCTCTACCACACCGGCGATCCCGCGAGTGCCGGCTTCCGTCAGGCGGCGCTCGACGTCGGTCTGCTCGGCGGCTTCTATAATTTCGTCGCCTTTGCCGCCGCCTTTGCGCTGGTGCCGTTCACCCGCCGGCTCGGGCCGCAGCGCGTCCATGCCGCCTGCGTCGCATGCGCCGGCGTGGCGATGCTCGCCATCCCGTTCTGCGCCGACCGCTGGCTCATGCTGCTGCCGATGCTCGGCATCGGCGTCGGCTGGGCGAGCCTGATGGGCAATCCCTATGTCATGCTCACCGACAGCATCCCGGCGGACCGCAACGGCGTTTATATGGGCATCTTCAACATGTTCATCGTGATTCCAATGATGATCGAGAGCGTCACCGTACCGCTGCTCTACCGCTCGGTGCTCGGCGGCGATCCGCGCCACGTGATCCTGCTCGCCGGCCTGCTGATGCTCGCCGCGGCGGCCGCGACGTTAGCCGTGCGTGGCGAGCGCCGCGCCGCCGCCTGAGACCGACGATCCGCGCACGATCAGCTCGGCTGGCAGCAGCGCCGACGCCGCGGCGCGGCCCGCCAGCCGCTCGAACAGCGCCGCAACGAGCAGGCGCGCACCCTCCGCGACATCCTGGCGGATCGTCGTGAGGCCCGGCGTGGTGTGCGCGGCGAGCGTCACGTCGTCATAGCCGACGATCGCCACCTCCTCCGGCACCGCGACGCCCGCCGCGACCAGCGCGCGCATCGCGCCGATCGCCGCCACGTCCGACGCCGCGAACAGCGCATCGGCGCGGCCGCCGTCGCTCCACCAGCCGCGCACCGCCGCATCCGCCTCGTCGAAGGTCGCCGCGGTGCGCACCACCGTCACCGCCCCCCCCGCCGCGGTCGCGACCTCGCGGAAGCCGTCCAGCCGCTGGCCGAACTCGGGCAGGTCGGGATCGCCGACGAAGGCGAACCGCCGCCGCCCCAAGTCCAGCAGATGGCGCGCCGCGACCCGCCCGCCTGCCGCATTGTCCGATCCGACCGTCGGATAGCCGGCCTCGGGCAGCGCCGCGCCCCACACCACCAGCGGCGGATAGCGCCGCGCGACCCGTGCGATGGTGTCGGCCTGATCCGATTGGCCGATCAGGATCAGCCCGTCGATCTTGCCCGAATCGACCAGCCGGTCGAGCCAGTCCTCGGCATCCGGCAGCACGCGGCTGAGCACGATGTCATAGCCCTGCATCACCAGCGCGTCGGCGACATGGCCGACCAGGCTCAGGAAGAAGGGATCGGTAAGATGCTGCCCCACCGCATGGCCGAGCGGCCAGGCGATGCCGATCGCGTTGGTCCGCTGCAACCGCAGGTTCCGCGCCATCTCATTGGGGCGATAGCCATGTTCATCGGCGAGTTCGCGCACCCGCTCGCGCGTGCCGTCGGCGACCGACCAATGGCCCGACAGGGCGCGCGAGATGGTGGAGATCGACAGGCCGCTGAGACGGGCGAGATCGGAAAGGCTCTTGGCACGCATGGCGCCGACTAACCCCGTGCGCCGCGCCGAAAGTCAAGCCGCAGACGCGGGATCGGCCGCAGATCGCGCGCGTGCGACACCACCGCCCGCGCGGCGTGCATCCGCGGCAACGCGCACTCCGCCCCGCCGCGCGTCACGCTTCCGGTGCCCGCGTGTGCGTTCCGTCGAACCGCAGCGTCGCGCACAGCCCCCGCCCGTCGTCGCCCGCGCCGATCTGCAGCCGCCCGCCGTGCGCCGCCGCGACGCGCTGGACGATCGAGAGACCAAGGCCAAAGCCCTCCGTCCGCGTCGTGCCCGCACGCCAGAAGCGCGTCGCCATCCGTTCGAGATGCTCGGGCGCGATCGGCGGACCGTCGTCGACGACGCTCAGCGCCGCGCCCGGTCCGACCCGGACGGTGATCCGCGTCCCTGCCGGGGTATGGCGGGCGGCATTGTCGACCAGGTTCTCCAGCGCGAGACCGATCGCGCCGGCATAGCCCGGCAGCGGCGGCGCGCCGCGATCCTCCAGCGCGATGCGCCGCCCGCCCGCGAGGATCGCCGGTGCGCGCCCGCCGACCACCTCGGCGGCCACCGCCGCAAGGTCGATCCGTGCGCCCGCCTCCTCGATCGGCCGCTCCAGCTCGGCAAGGACGAGCAATTGCGCGATCACCCGCGCCGCGCGATCGACCTCGGCGAGCAGCTTGCCGCGCGCGGCGGGATCGGGAATCGCATCGGCGCGCAGCCGGATCGTCGCCAGCGGCGTACGCAATTCATGCGCGACATCGGCGGCAAACGCGGTCTGCGCCGCAAAAGCCTGTTCGAGCCGGTCGAGCGCGGCATTGGTCGCCGCGGCGAGCGGCTCGACCTCCTGCGGCAGCGTGCCGTGCGGCAGCCGCCGGTCCAGCGTCTTCGGCCCGATCGCCGCGGCGATCTCCGACGCCTCGGTCATCCGCCGGGTCAGCCGCCGGGTCAGCCCGACCCCGATCAGCGGCAGCAGCACGACCAGCGGCAGCAGCAGCAGCGTGAACCGCGCCAGGAAGGAATCGACGATATCGTCCGCCACCACCTCGGGCGCGGCATCATCCTGCGCCACCACCACCCAGCGGTGGCGGTCGGCGGGGCGGCTCACCGCGGCCAGCGCGCCGCGCCTAACGATCCGCAGCCGGCCGTCGAGCGGCACCGCGGCGATGATCGCCGGCCGCGGCGGCCCGCGCTGCGCGAGCACCCGGCGCTGCGCGTCGACGATGCTGAGCGTCAGGCCGCCGGCGAGGATGTCGACCGTCTCGATCGCCCCGACCGGATCGTGATCGCGCAATTGCGCGGTAACGTCCTGGACCTGCTGGCGCAGCACCTCGCGCTGATAGTGATGCGCGACGCGGTGGAGCATCATCGCGCCGAGCGGCAGCATCGCCGCAGCGATCAGCGCGGTGACGCCGTGGAGCAGCGCGAACTGCCCGGCGAGCGACCGCGGCGGCCGCAGCCTCACGCCGCCGCGCGCAGCAGATAGCCGACGCCGCGCACCGTCTCGATCCGCGCGCCGGTCCCCGCCTCGTCGAGCCGCTTGCGCAGCCGGTGGACATAGACCTCGACCGCGTTCGAGCCGAGGTCGCCGCCGGCGCCGAACAGATGATCCTCGACCAGCCGCTTGGGCACGACGTTGCCGCCCCGGCGCAGCAGCAGTTCGAGCAATTCGGTCTCGCGCGCCGATAGCGCGATCAGCGTCTCGCCGACCCGCGCCACCCGCGTCTCGACATCGAAGACCAGCCGCGCGCAGCTCAGCGACACGCCGAGATAGCCGCCCTGCCGGCGCAGCACCGCCAGGATGCGCGCGTGCAGCTCGTCGGGATCGAACGGCTTGACGATATAATCGTCGGCGCCGCCGTGCAGCCCGCGGATGCGCGCGTCGACGCTGCCGCGCGCGGTCAGCGCCAGCACCGGGCGCACGTTGCCGCCCGCGCGCAGCCTGCGCAGCAGCGCCAGCCCGTCACCGTCGGGCAGGCCGAGGTCGAGCAGCACCGCGGCATGATCGATCGCGGCAAGATAGGCCTCGGCCTCCTCGATGCTGGCGGCGTGGTCCACCGTCATCCCGCGCTGGCGCAGCGCGCCGGTCAGCGCGTCGGCCAGCGCCGCATCGTCCTCGATCAGCAAAATCCGCAAACATCCTCCCGCACCGCAACATCCGTCAGCGCCCTGTAAGCCAGCCCCCCTATCGGCTCCAAGCTTCATCGCATGCGCAGGTACATGATGCACGCCACCGAACACCCGGAACCGCTCGCCCCCGCCACCACGCTGTCCCGATCGGCGCAATGGCGCTGGCTGGCCATCGTCGCGGTGGTGCTGGCCGGCGTGGTGCTGCTCGTCATGCTGATCGGCCGGCTGACCCATCATGAGGAGACGCCGCCGCCGCCCCCGCCGCCCGGCACCTTTCGTCCCAGCAAGGAGCAGATGGCGACGCTCAGCACGATGCGGGTCGGCATGGGCGCGGCGGACGCGCGGACGCTGGCAAGCGGGGCGATCACGGTAGACGGCGACCACAGCACGCCGGTGCTGATGCCCTATACCGGGCAGGTCGTGCGCGTGCTGGTCGACGCCGGCCAGCGGGTGACGCAGGGCCAGCCGCTGCTGCTGGTGCGCACCAGCGACTTCGTCGACGCGCGCAATGCCCTCTTCGCCGCGCACGCCGCCTATCAGAACGCCCAGGCGCAGCTCGCCACCGCGACGCGCACCGCCGAGCGCCAGAAGCTGATCTACGAGACCGCCGGCGGCGCGCAGAAGGATTACCAGCAGGCGCAGACCGACCTCGCCGCGGCGCAGGCGACCGCGCGCACCGCCGCCGCCGCGCTCGGTGCCGCGCGCGACAAGCTCGCCGTGCTCGGCAAATCCGCCGGCGAGATCCGCCGGCTGGAGGGGGCGGGCGAGGTGTCCGGCATCCACGACGTCACCACGCTGCACGCGCCGATCAGCGGCCTCGTCGCCGCGCGTGACGTCTCCCCCGGCCAATATGTCAGCCAGGGAGGCGACAAGCCGGTGATGACGATCACCGACCCCTCGCGCGTCTGGCTCGTCGCGCAGGTCGCGGAAAGCGATGCCGAGGCGATCCATGTCGGCGATTCCGCCACGGTGACCACCCCCGCGCTGCCCGGCCGCCGCTTTCAGGCGCGCATCGACCTCGTCGGCGCGGCGCTCGATCCGCAGACGCATCGCCTGCCGGTGCGCGCCGCGATCGCCAATCCCGACGGCGCGCTCAAGCCGCAGATGTTCGCCAGCTTCCAGATCCACCGCGCGCAGACCGGCAACGCGATCCGCGTCCCCGCCGCCGCGGTGATCCACGAGGGCGACCAGGCGCGCGTCTGGGTCGTCCGCCCCGACGGCCTGCTCGTCGCGCGCGACGTCGTCGCCGGTGACGCACAGGACGGACAAATCGTCATCAACAAGGGGCTCACCCCCGGCGAGCGGATCGTCACCGCCGGCGCGCTGTTCGTCAACGAGGCGGGGATCGGCGAATGAACCGCATCGTCGCCTTCGCCCTGCGCCAGCGCCTGCTCATCGTCGGCGTCTTCGTCGCGATGCTCGCCGCCGGCGTGATCGGCTTCGCCAACCTCAATATCGAAGCCTATCCCGATCCCGTCCCGCCGATGGTGGAGGTCATCACCCAGACGCAGGGCCTGTCCGCCGAGGAGATGGAGCGCAACGTCACCATCCCGATCGAGGTCGGCATGGCGGGCATCCCGCACCTCACCGCGATCCGCGCGATCAGCCTGTTCGGCCTGTCCGACATCAAGATCCAGTTCAGCTACGACCTGACCAACGATCAGGCCCGGCAACAGGTGATCAACCGCCTGTCGCAGCTGCCGCCGCTCACCGGCGGCGCGCAGCCGACGCTGTCGCCGACCAGCCCCGTCGGCGAGATCTACCGCTACAAGATCAGCGCGCCCAAGGGCTATTCGGTCATGGACCTCAAGACGTTGCAGGACTGGGTGCTGCAACGCCGGTTCAAGCGCATTCCCGGCGTGATCGACGTCACCGGCTGGGGCGGCAAGCTGCGCGCCTATGACGTGGTGATCGACAACGACCGGCTCGCCGCGCACAACGTCACCGTCAGCCAGGTGCTCGCCGCGATCGCGAAGAGCGACGGCAACGTCGGCGGCCAGACGATCAACTTCGGATCGCAAGCCGCGATCGTCCGCGGGGTCGGCCTGATCCAGACCCCCTCGGGCATCGAGAACGTGCTCGTCGGCGGCAGCGGCGGCCAGCCGGTGCTGGTCAAGGACGTCGCCACGGTGAAGGTCGGCAACAGCCCGCGGCTCGGCATCGCCGGCTACAACGACCAGGACGATATCGTGCAGGGCATCGTGCTGATGCAGCGCGGCGCCCAGTCGATGCCGACGATCCAGGCGGTGCAGAAGGAGGTCGCCAACATCAACGATTCGGGCGTGCTGCCGCCCGGCGTCCATCTCGACCGCATCTACGACCGGTCGGACCTCATCCGCCTCACCATCCATACCGTGCTCGAGAACATGGTGGTTGGCATCCTGCTGATCTTCGCGCTGCAATGGCTATTCCTCGGCAACCTGCGCAGTGCGATCATCGTCGCCGCCACCATCCCCTTCGCGCTCGCCTTCGCGATCCTGATCCTCGTGCTGCAGGGGGAGAGCGCCAATCTGCTCTCGGTCGGCGCGCTCGACTTCGGGCTCGTCGTCGACGCCTGCGTCATCATGGTCGAGAATATCTTCCGCCACATGGTCGAACGCTCCGCGCATGTCGAAAGCGGCCGTGGCCATTACACGCTCGCCAACCGCTTCTCGGCGGTGCTCGGCGCGAGCAGCGAGGTCAGCCGCGGCATCTTCTTCGCCGCCGCGATCATCATCGCCAGCTTCCTGCCGCTGTTCACGCTGACCGGCGTCGAGGGGCATATCTTCGGCCCGATGGCCAAGACCTATGCCTATGCGATCAGTGGCGGCCTGCTCGCGACCTTCACCGTCGCGCCGGTGCTCGCGACGCTGCTGCTGCCTGACAAATTGTCTGAGGTGGAGACGTGGATCGTCGGCAAGCTGCGCCGCGCCTATGAACCCGCCGCCGCCTTCGCGCTCAACAACCGCGTCCTCGCGATGGGCGGCGCCGCGCTGATGCTGCTGATCGCGGTGTTCGGCGTGCGCACGCTCGGCATCGAGTTCCTGCCGCATCTCGAAGAGGGCAATATGTACATCCGCGCCACCCTGCCCGGCTCGATCAGCCTGGAGGCGGGCGACCCGACGGTGAACGGCATCCGCCGCATCATCGCCAGCTATCCCGAGGCGACCGCGGTGCTCTCCGCCCACGGCCGCCCCGACGACGGCACCGACGCCACCGGCTTCTTCAACGCCGAATTCTTCGTGCCGCTCAAGCCCGCCGACGAATGGCCGCGCGGCGTCACCAAGGAGACGCTGATCGCCGAACTGTCGAAGAAGCTGACCGCCAAATATCCTGGCGTCGATTTCTCCTTCTCGCAGATCATCGAGGATAACGTCGAGGAAGCCGCCTCGGGCGTGAAGGGCGCCAATTCGATCAAGCTGTTCGGCCCCGATCTCGCGACGCTCGAAAAATACGCCAACCAGATCAAGGACCAGATGAGCCAGGTGCGCGGCATCGAGGATCTCGGCGTGTTCCAGTCGCTCGGCCAGCCGACGGTGCGCGTCGACGTCGATCGCGCCCGCGCCGCCCGTTACGGCCTGACGCCCGACGACATCAACGCGACCGTCGCCGCCGCGGTCGGCGGCAGTTCGTCGGCCGACCTCTACGAGGCCGGCACCGACCGCCACTTCCCGATCATCGTCCGCCTGAAGCCCGAGCAGCGCGATTCGCTGGAGGCGATCCGCCGGATCACCATCGGCGCGCCCGCGCCCGACGGCAGCAACGGCACGATCCAGGTGCCGCTGTCCGAGGTCGCCAACGTCCATCTCACCTCGGGCGCATCGTTCATCTACCGCGAGCATCAGGAGCGCTACATCCCGATCAAATTCTCGGTGCGCGGCCGCGATCTCGGCGGCGCGGTCGACGAAGCGCGCGCGCGGATCACGCAGAAGGTCCATCTGCCCGCCGGCTATCACCTCGAATGGGCGGGCGAGCTCGACAATCTCAACAACGCCATCGCGCGGCTGGAGATCGTCGTGCCGATCAGCCTGCTGCTGATGCTGCTGCTGCTCTACGCCAATTTCGGCTCGATCCGCGACAGCCTGCTCGCCTTCGCGGCGATCCCGATGGCGGTGATCGGCGGCGTGCTGGCGCTGGCGCTGACCGGCACCGCGTTCAGCATCTCGGCGGCGATCGGCTTCGTCGCGCTGTTCGGCATCGCGGTGATGGACGGCATCCTCGTCGTCACCACCTTCAACAATGCGGTGGACGAGGGGCTCGACCGCGCCACCGCGCTCGGCACCACGGTGCGCCACAGCCTGCGCCCGGTGGTGATGACCTGCCTCGTCGCCGCGATCGGGCTGCTGCCCGCGGCGCTGTCAACCGGGATCGGCAGCCAGGTGCAAAAGCCGCTCGCGCTCGTCGTCGTCGGCGGCATGGCGCTGGCGCCGCTGCTGATCCTGCTGGTGATGCCGGTGCTGATCGACCGCTTCTCCAAGCGCGTGCCGCCCGAGGATCGTGGCGCGCATGGCCGCGACGTGGGCCATGCACCGCCGCATGGCGATGCCGCCGGACCGGAGGTGGTGGCATGAGCCGCGCCCTCGTCCTGCTGCTCGCCTGCGCCACCGCTGCCTGCGCCGCGGGGCCGCACGATCTCGACGCGCATGCACCGCTGCCGCCCGCCGCCACCCCGGCGCGCATCGCGCCTGCCGCTGGCAGCGCGCAGACCTTCACCGCCGCGCCGATGCGCGCCGACTGGTGGACCGCCTTCGCCAGCCCGCAACTCGACGCGCTCGTCGCCGAAGCGCTGGCACATAACAACGATATCGCCAGCACCGACGCCGCGCTGCGCCAGGCGCGCGAACTGGCCGGTGCCGCCGCCGGCGCCGCCTTGCCGCAGGTCGACGCCGGCTATCAGGCCGAACGCGCCCGCGTTTCGAACGCATTGTCGCCGCCGGTCGCCGATCAGGACCAGCAACTCTACACGCTGCACACCGCGCAGGTGACCGTCAGTTACGGCCTCGACCTGTTCGGCGGCACCCGCGGGCGGGTGCGCTCGGCGCGGGCGGCGGCGGAGGTCCAGCGCCAGCGGCGCGATGCGGCGCGCACCACCGTCGTCGCCAATCTGGTCCAGGCGGTGATCCAGCGCGCCGCGCTCGCCGACCAGATCGCGGCGGCGCAGACCGCGGTCACCGTCAACCGCGACATCCTCGACAGCCTGCTGCGCCGCCAGCGTCTCGGCGCGATCGGCGCCGCCGACGTCGCCACGCAGCAGACCGCGCTCGCCACCGCCGAGGGCGCGCTGCCGCCGCTGATCCGGCAGGAGGCGCATCAGCGCGTCGTCATCGCCGCGCTGCTCGGCCGCGCCGCCGGCGAGGCGCTGCCGCCCCTGCCGGCGCTGGCCGCGCTGACCTTGCCCGCCGAACTGCCCGCGGTGCTCCCCTCCGATCTCGTCGCGCGGCGGCCGGACGTGCTGGCGGCGCGCGCGCAGCTCGAAGGGGCCGGCGCCGACGTGCGCACCGCGATCGCCGCACGCCTGCCGTCGATCACGCTCAGGGCCAATGCCGGCGGCTCGGCGCAGCGCTTCGGCGATATGTTCAAGGACGGCAATCCGTTCTGGACGCTGCTCGGCGGCATCACCCAGCCGCTCTTCCACGCCGGCGCGCTGCGCCACCAGCAGCATGCGGCGGAGGCGGCGCTCGACGGCGCCAAGGCGGCCTATCGCAGCGCGGTGCTGCAGGCGTTCGGCGATGTCTCCGATGCGCTAACCGGCCTCGCCACCGATGCCAGTGCGCTCGATGCGGCGACGCGGGCGGCGGACGCTTCTGGCCGGGCGCTGACCTATGTCCGCCGCCAGCTCGCGCTCGGCGACGTCGGCACGCTCGCGCTGCTCAACGCCACCGCCGCCGACGCGCAGGCGCGCGCGCAACTGGTGCAGGCGCGCGCCGCCCGGCTCAGCGACAGCGTCGCGCTGTTCCAGGCGAGCGGCGGTCCGGTCAGCGAGGCCCGCTGATCCGGACCGACCGGGGCGGCGGCCGCCACGCCGCCCCAGTTGAGGTGTTCATATCGTCCGACACGCACCGCGTGGCGGCCACGCGCGGGCGCCGGAATCAACAAGGGGGACCGAAGTCCCCCTTGCGTCACGTCCCATCACCGGCGGCCGTCATCATGACGGCTGCCGGCAATAAACGATCTTAGTTGCTGTCGCTGTCGTCGTCGTCGGCGACGATCACGATGCCCGCAACGACGGCAGCCGCCGCGACGAGCGCGATGATCAGGCCGCCACCGGCGAGCTCGCTCTTCTTCGCCGAAGCCGAACCGGCGCGAACCGACTTGGCAACCGACAGGCTCGCCGCCGGGTTGGCAGGAGCAGCAGCGGCCGGAGCAACGGCCAGGGCGGCTGCAGCAGCAGCCATCAGATACTTGGCAACCATAACGGTTTCCCCTCTCACGTGTTGAGCGGCTCCCTTGGCAGCGGCGGGAAGAAAATACAATGCGAAAAGGTCGCAGGACCATCGAATAGGCGATGAGTTGCGGCATCCGGCGCGATGAATGGCTGGCGGTGCGGGGTGCAAAACTGCCATCGCGATCTTACCATGCGGACAGAAGACGGCTTTCCTGTCGAAACTGGCCCGAGCGTCGGCCGCTCGTGGTGGGAACGCTTTGTTACACTTCCGCGTCGCAATCCACATCTTGCGGCAAGATGTTCCACTGCGTCTTTGTCTTCGCGCTTGTCTATCCGTCCGCCGACATCTCCGCCGCCAGCAGGATTTCGTCGAGGCCGACGGGCTGCACGCCTAGCGTCTCCAGCAGGCCGAACATGGCCCGCCACCAGTCCCAGAACCGCGCCAGGTCGTCGCGGCTGCGGACATAGGGCGTGTGCCCCGGCACCAGGCTCGGCGAATGGAAGGAGAAACTGATCAGGCGCTGCCCCTCCTCCTCGATCGCGACGCGGACCGCCGCGAGCGCATCGCCGATCGGCATATCCTCCGGGGTGAGCGCGACCCGCTGCAATAGCCCGGCCCGCGCGAAGGCGCCCCGCGCCCGCATTCCGCCCAGCGCCGGGTACAGCGCCGCACCGGCGCGGCGCAGGCGCCCGGTGAAGACCGTGGTCAGCGGCAGTTCGATCAGCCGCCCGATGCGAAACGCGTCGCTGCCGATACGGGAAAAATCCGGCCCGAGATCGGCGCTATAGTCATAGCGCGCCCGCATCGACGCTTCGATCCGATACCCGCGGCTTGCCAGCAGCCCCGCCGTCGCCGGTCCGATGCCATAGCGCCCCGCCCGATAGGCCAAGGGTCGTCGCCCGAATGCCGCGGCGAGCAGCCCGGTCAGCGTATCAAGCTTGGCTGCCTCCAGCGCCGGCGGCAGGTTGCCCGCATAGCTGCCCCCCGGCACCGCCGGACCATAAGGCGGCGTCACCCAGGCGTGCAGTTGCGCGCCGAGCCCCGACCGCCCGTCCGCCAGCACGCTGCGCACGACCTCCGCCGCGGCAGCATCGGAGGCGACGGGATGATCGACCATATAGACCGGCGCCACGTTGCGCGCGGCGAACCGGGCATGTGCTTCGGGCAGCGCGGCTATCGCCGTCACCGCCCGGTTGCCGCGGTCGAGCGGCGCCGACCAGTCGAACTCTTCCTCGACATCGACGAAGACGACGAACCGGCGACCGAACGATGCCGGCCAGTCAATGACCGCCTCGCGCGGCGGGACGGGAACGCGATAGGGCGAGACGGCGCCGTCTCGCGCGCTCACTGCGTCGCCTGCGCCACCGTTTCGTCCTGCGCCGCAGGCAGCCGCAGCGTCAGCAAATGCTCGCCGAACACCAGTTCGCCACCCAGTTCCACCGCCAGATTGCGCGCCAGCCGCAGCGCGAACCCGGTGCCGAGCAGCGGCGCGCCCTCCGCATCGACCGGCCCCGCCGCATCGCCGTCGAGGCTGAGCAACGCATCCTCGCCATCGACGGCGAGCGCCAGCGGTCGTGCGAAGCAGATCGCGACCTGGCCGTTGGGTGCCGGCGCCTCGGCGATGTCGATCCGCTCGCCCGCCACCGCCGCCGCGGTCAGCGCCGCGAGCAGCCGCGACAGCAGACGCTCCAGCGCACGATCGTCGCTCAGCGCGGCGTGGTCGCCCATCGGGTGGATGTCGAGCGCGGTGCCGCGCAACGCCGCCAGCGGCGCGAGATCCTGCGCGATCCGTTCGAGCAGCGGTTCGAGCGCGACCGGGCCCGGCCGCAGCTCCAGCGCCCTGCCCTCGATCCGCGCGGCGGTGTCGAGATCCTCGATCGCCCCCAACAGGCTTGCCGCCTGCTGGCGGATCGTCACCGCATGTTCGCGATAGACCGGCGCGACCGGGCCGAGCAATTGCGCCTCGATCAGCTCGGCAAAGCCGGCGATCGCATTGGTCGGCGTGCGCAGCTCATGGACGAGTTGCCGCAGCGAATCGGACACCATCTTGCGCGGCGCGAGGCTCGCCTCCTCATCGGCGCGCGGCCGGCGGGCGATCGCGACATAGCCGGTGAAGCGGCCGCTCTCGGCATCGAACTGCGGCGTGCCGGCGACGCGCCACGCGCCCGCCGCATCGGATTGGCCGCCGATATCGAGTCGCGCGCCGGCGAAGCGCTGGCGCTGGCGCAGCGCGCCGTTCATCACCGCATCGACGCGCACCTCGCCCTGCGGCGTGCCGACCGCGAGTGAGGCGCCGATCAGCGCCCCCCGCGTCACCCCGTCGACCGCGCAGATCACGCCGCGATGGTCGGTGTCGAAATGGAAATAGCTGGGCGGTTCGATCGCCGGGGCGACGACGGGATCGCTGGGGTCACGCTGTTTCTGGAAGGCGTCGATCCGCGCGACCAGATCGGCGATCTGGAAGCCGCCCTCGGGACGGGGCTGCGGGGGCGGGGGCGCGACCGGCTGCGGCGGCGGAAACGGCGTGACCGTGTCGGTCACCACGGGCGCCGGCGGCGGCGGCGGCGTGGGCTCGATCAGGTCGTTGGCGGGTGCCGGAGCATCATAGCGCAGCACGAAATCCGCCGGTCCGAACGTCGCCAGCCCGCGCTCGACCGCGGCGGGAAGGTCGCGGCGGTGGCGCAACAGCGCGCGGCCATGCGCATCGAGCCTCGGCAGCAACGCCAGCCAGTCGTCGTCCGCCATCTGGGCGGTACGCAGCAGCGGCGCGGCAACCTCGATCGCGTCTTCGGCGAAGAAGGCGACCAGCGCGGCCGGCGGTCGGGCGAATGCCAATGCGCGCGCGCTCGCCGCGCGAATCGCCACCGGCACGGTCGCGCGCAGTCCGCGCAGCCGGTCGAGCGAGGCGGCATCCGCAGGAACACGCCCGCGCCCCATCAGGTCGGTCAGCTGCCGCCACGCCGATTGCGCGCCGAAACCACTCTCCATGTCGGCCGAAAGCACCGTTTTCAGGCTATCGTCGAAACGCACACCAACTCCTGGAGACCGCCCCACCTGAACGATGTGCGCGATAATCCCTTAACGATCGGGGCATGTTAGAGGAACCGCCGATTTGCCCCCGTCGCATAGTGGGACAATTGCGTTGCGCCGCAATTTTCTTATGCTTAGGGGGAGCCGCCGTCCACATTCGGCCTGTTCCTGGAGTTTGATACGCAATGTCCTTCGATCGGATCGATCGTCAGATTCTCGCCCACCTGCAACAGGATGGGCGGATGACCAATGTCGAGCTGGCCGAACGCGTCGGGCTGACCGCACCGCCCTGCCTGCGTCGCGTCCGCGCGTTGGAGGAAGCCGGTGTGATCCGCGGCTATCACGCCGATCTCGATCCCGCCAGCCTCGGCTTTCCGATCACCGTCTTCGCGATGGTATCGCTGCGCAGCCAGGCCGAGCATGATCTCGCAGCGTTCGAAGCGCATGTCGCCGATATTCCCGAGATTCGCGAATGTCACATGCTCAACGGCGAGATCGACTTCATCCTCAAGATCGTCGCCAGCGACCTCAAGAGCTTTCAGGAAATCCTGACGACGCACCTGACGCCCGCGCCCAACGTCGCCAGCGTCAAGACGTCGCTCACCATCCGTACCGCCAAATCGACATCGGGCATTCCCGTCGTCATCGACTGACGGCCCATTGCGGCAGGCAAACGAAAGGGGCGGCCCGTCGCCGGACCGCCCCCTCTCCTGTCCGGTCGCGGACGATCAGGCCGCCGGAGCGGGCGTCGATCCGACCTGGGTCCAGGTGTTCCACAATGCGGCGATACCCGCACGCGGGCTGCCGGTGACCGCACCGAAGGCGGCCTGCGCGCCGGCCTTGTCGCCCGACTTGGCGAGCGCGATGCCGAGGCGCGTGTTCACCTCATTGGCATCGACACCGCCCTTGCTGAGCGCAGCGCGGTAAAGCTCGATCGCCTTGGCGTAGTTGTTCTGGCCAAGGTACGCGTCCGCCGTCGACGCGGCGATCTTGCCGTCCTTCGACGCCAGCGCAGTCTTCTCGCTGCTCGCCAGCGAACCGTCCGCCTTGATCGCGGTGTTCGCCGCGGTCAGCAGGCTCTTCGAGAATGCGCTGGTCGCCGGGATCTTGCCCGAGGCCATGCCCTCCTTCAGCACCGCCGCCGCCTCATACGGATTGCCGCGATCGTAGACGTTCTTGGCATAATCCTCGTACATCGCCTGGTCCGGCATCGCGCCGGCGGTACGCAGCAGGCGATAGAGGTCGACCGTCTGCGCCTTGTCGGGCGCGGCGAGGCTGTTCTGCGCGAAGGCATATTGCAGGATGACGTCGCGCCACACCTTGGCGTTGGGATAGGCCGAGACGTACTTCTGCATCCAGGCGAGCGTTTCGGGCGCCATCTTCTTGTTGTTCGCGGTCGCGATCCCGAAGCGGTAATAGGATTCGGGCACGGCCTGGCCGGCGGCCTTCTGCGCGGTGATGAACCGATCGAGGTCGGCAAGGCCGCCCGCGGTGTCGCCGGCCTGCACCTTCACCTTGGCGAGCTGGAGATCGAAATCGGGGCTGTTGTAGCCCGCGGCCTTCGCCTGGGTGAAATATTGGGTGGCGACCGGATACTGGCCGCTGTTGTAGGCGAGCTGGCCGCGGCGGAACAGATACTTGCCGCGGTCGGCGGCCGGCGTGCTCTTGGCGGCGATCAGCGCGTCGAGCGGCTTGGCGAGCACGGTCTCGTCGAGCGGCGCCTTGGGATTGGCTTCCTGTGCGATCACGAGCTTGGTGTTCTCGAGATCGTAGCGGAGCGCGGCGGCGATATATTTGTCGTCGTCGGTCGTGGCGGCCGCCTCGACCTGTGCGACGAGCGGTTCGGCAGCGGCGGGGTTGCGCGCCTTGACGGCTTCCTGCGCCTGGAAGGCGATCGCCTGCACCGGCTTGCTGAGCTTGAAGCCAGGAGCCGCCTGCTCTTCCTTCTTGTCCTTGGCGGCCGCGGGGGCGACGATCGCCAGGCCGCTCACGCCGGTGGCCAGCACCGCGGCCAGCGCGAGCTTCGAAAGGGTCTTCATGCTAACTCTCTCTCCAGATAGTGAGGCATCGCTGCCGCTAACGTCTGCGGGGCTGTAACGGTCCGTCGCAAGCCGTTCAAGCGATGCCACGTCGTGTCCGCCTGCCCGACGGGCACTGAACGGCGATTGAACGGGCGCCGCCGGGCGGCTACCGGCGAGCGGGATGATCGCCGTCCTCTCCCCCGCCAAGACGCTCGACTATGAGTCGCCCCTTCCCGCCCTCACCCCGACCCGGCCGCGCTTCGCCGCCGAGGCCGAGACGCTCGCCGCCGCCGCCTCGCACCTGACGCAGAAGACGCTGTCGGAGCTGATGCACATCTCGCCGGCGCTGGCCAAGCTCAATGCCGACCGCTTCCGCGACTTCGCGCATGCGCCCGAGCGGCCCGCGATCTTCGCGTTCGACGGCGACGTCTACACCGGCTTCGACGTCAAGACGCTGGAGGAGGAGGCGCTCCCCTTCGCGCAGGATCACCTGCGGCTGCTGTCGGGCCTGTACGGCATGCTGCGCCCGCTCGACCTGATGCGCCCCTATCGGCTGGAGATGGGGACACGCTGGGCGCCCCGGCACAAGAAGCTGACCGACTGGTGGGGAAACCGGATCGGCAAGGCGCTGGCCGAGGATGTCGCCGGCGACGGCGAGAAGGTCGTCCTCAATCTCGCCAGCCAGGAATATTGGGCGGGGGTCGCCGGCCACCTGCCCGCCGACATTCGCGTCGTCGCGATCGATTTCCGCGACGGCGGCCGTTTCGTCAGCTTCCACGCCAAGAAGGCGCGCGGGATGATGGCGCGCTGGATGGTCGAACACCGCATTACCGAAATTGACGCGATGCGCGGCTTCGACACCGACGGCTATGCCTTCGACGCGGCGGCGAGCAGCGACGACCAGTGGCGGTTCGCGCGATGAGCGCCGCGGTCATCGTTGGCGCATCGGGCGGCATCGGCGCGGCGCTGCACGAGGCGCTGGTGGACGAGGCGGCGCATGACCGCATCCATGCGCTGTCGCGCTCGGGCGGCGATCCGATCGACATCACTGACGAGGCGAGCATCGCGGCCGCCGCGGAGCGGATCGCCAACGGTCCGCCACCGGCGCTGGTGATCCTCGCGACCGGACTGCTGCACGCCGGCGAACGCGGCCCCGAGAAAAGCTATCGCGACTTCGATCCGGCCTGGCTGGAGCAGGTGCTGCGGGTCAACACGATCGGACCGGCGCTGGTCGCCAAGCATCTGCTGCCGCTGATGCCGAAACAGGGGCGGACGGTATTCGCCGTGCTGTCCGCGCGGATCGGCAGCATCTCCGACAACCGGCTGGGCGGCTGGTACGGCTACAGGATGGCCAAGGCGGCGCTCAACCAGCTGGTGCGAACGCTGAGCATCGAGGAGAAGCGGCGCAACGACCGCTCGATCATCGTCGGCCTGCACCCGGGCACGGTCGATACCGCGCTGTCCAAGCCATTCCAGGGCAGCGTCCGCCCCGGCACGCTGTTCACGCCGGACCGGGCGGCGTCGCAGTTGCTCGACGTGATCGACGGGCTGACCGGGACCGACAGCGGCAAGTTGTTCGATTTCGAGGGCAAGGAAGTCGCGCCTTAGGCGCCGAGAGGATAGCCCCTGCCCTCATCGGGCGTAGACCCGATGCACGAGGTTCGGTCGGCTCCACCTCTGCCTTCGTCACCCCGGACTCGTTCCGGGGTCCACCGGGCCGCAGGAGAACTGTACCCTCTCCAGCCGCACGCCTCGCCGCGGAGTGGACCCCAAAACAAGTCCGGGGCGACGGGGTGGGCTGGGCAGGCGGATGCCCTGCCCCCGGCCGGAGGGCGACCGGTCAAGCGCAGGCCGCTCCCGCGGACATGACAGAATCGTCATGTCGCAGCCACTTACGCGTCAGACCGGCGCGGGCATCCTTGCCGCCACGACGACGCGATCCACGCGTCCGCCGGTGGAGATGACGCCATGACCAAATCCCTGCCCTTCGCAATGCTCGCACTTGCCTCGCTCTGCTGTGGCTCCGCCGCGCTCGCCACGCAGGCCGCCACGCCCAAGACCACCGCCAAGACGGTGGCGACCAGCCGCACGACCACGACGACCAAGCCGGGAGTCGGCAGCCCCTCCACCACCAAGCGCAGCACGACCCGCACCGCGGTCGCCGCCAAGGGCCGGACGGTCACCACCAAGACCAGCACCGGCAAGACCGTGACCTACGACTGCGGCAAGGCCGGCAACGCCAACAAGACCGCCTGCAAGAAATAAGCGTTCGATACTCCTGTTGTCCGCGCGCACGCGTATGTGCGTGCGCGCGTGACTTTCGGTTGCGAGGTGCCTACAAGATCGGCACACATCTGTAACAATCCGAAAGCGTACAGCCTTGGCCGACGAGACCACCCTCGCCGAACCCTCCGATATTTCGACGATCTCCATCGTCGATGAGATGAAGTCGAGCTACCTCGACTATGCGATGAGCGTCATCGTGGCGCGCGCGCTGCCCGACGTGCGCGACGGGCTGAAACCCGTGCATCGCCGCATCCTGTTCTCGGCGCAGGAAAACGGTTTCCTGTTCAACCGCCCCTACCGCAAATCCGCCCGCATCGTCGGTGACGTGATCGGTAAATACCACCCGCACGGCGACACCGCGATCTACGACGCCTTGGCGCGCATGACGCAGGACTGGTCGATGCGGCTGCCGCTGATCGACGGTCAGGGCAACTTCGGCTCGATGGACCCCGATCCGCCCGCCGCGATGCGCTACACCGAGGCGCGCCTCGCCCGCGCCGCCAATTACCTGATGGAGGATCTCGACAAGGATACCGTCGATTTCCAGCCGAACTACGATGCCAGCGAGCGCGAGCCGCAGGTGCTGCCGGCGCGCTTCCCCAATCTGCTCGTCAACGGCGCCGGCGGCATCGCGGTCGGCATGGCGACCAACATCCCGCCGCACAATCTCGGCGAAGTGGTCGATGCCTGCATCGCGTACATCGACAATGGCGCGATCACGATCGACGAGCTGATCGAGATCGTCCCCGGCCCCGATTTCCCCACCGGCGCGATCATCCTCGGCAAGGCGGGCGCGCGCTCGGCCTATCACACCGGCCGCGGTTCGATCATCGTCCGCTCGCGCCACATCATCGAGGAAAGCCGCGGCGACCGGCGCTCGATCGTCCTCACCGCCATCCCCTTCCAGCAGGGCAAGAACGCGCTCGTCGAGAAAATCGCCGAGGCGGCGAAGGACAAGCGGATCGAGGGCGTCAGCGACATCCGCGACGAATCGAACCGCGAGGGCGTGCGCATCGTCATCGACCTCAAGCGCGACGCGACGCCGGACGTGGTGCTCAACCAGCTCTGGCGGCATACGCCGGCGCAGGGGTCGTTCCCGGCCAACATGCTCGCGATTCGCGGCGGCCGGCCGGAGACGCTGAACCTCAAGGATATCATCCAGGCGTTCGTCCAGTTCCGCGAACAGGTCATCACGCGCCGCTCGAAGTTCGAGCTCAACAAGGCGCGCGACCGTGCCCATATCCTGCTCGGGCTGGTGATCGCGGTCACCAACCTCGACGAGGTGGTGCGGATCATCCGCGGCTCATCGAGCCCGGCAGAAGCCCGCGCGGCGCTGCTGGCGCGCGAATGGCCGATCGCCGAGATCGCCCCCTATCTCAGCCTCGTCGAGGCAGTCGAGGGCGTTCAGGTCGGCGACGGCTACAAGCTGTCCGATGTCCAGGTCCGCGCGATCCTCGACCTGCGCCTGCACCGCCTGACCGCGCTCGGTCGCGACGAGATCGGTGACGAACTCAAGGGCCTCGCCGATTCGATCGCCGCGCTGCTCGAGATCCTCGGCAACCGCGAGCGCCTCTACGAGGTGATGCGCGAGGAGCTGGTCGACGTCCGCTCGATCTTCGCGACGCCGCGCCGGACTGAGATCGCCGCGGCCGCCGACGGCATCGACGACGAGGACCTGATCGAGCGCGAGGACATGGTCGTCACCGTCACCGTGCAGGGCTATATCAAGCGCACCCCGCTCGACGCCTTCCGCGCGCAGAAGCGGGGCGGCAAGGGCCGCGCCGGCATGGCGACCAAGGACGAGGATGCCATCACCAGCCTGTTCGTCACCTCGACGCACACGCCGGTGCTGTTCTTCTCCAACCTCGGCAAGGTTTATCGCAAGAAGGTGTGGCGCCTGCCCGAGGGCGGGCCGGCGACGCGCGGCCGGCCGATGATCAACCTGCTGCCGCTGGCGCCGGGCGAGACGATCTCGACCGTCCTGCCGCTGCCCGAGGACGAGACGCGCTGGGGCGACCTGCACGTCATGTTCGCGACCGCCAACGGCACCGTGCGTCGCAATGCCATGGACGCCTTCGCCAACATCCCGTCCAACGGCAAGCTGGCGATGCGCTTCGACGAGGGCAGCGACGACAAGCTCATCGGCGTGGCGGTGCTTACCGAGAGCGACGACGTGCTGCTCGCCACCCGCAACGGCAAGGCGATCCGCTTCTCCGCCACCGACGTGCGCGAATTCCAGAGCCGCACCTCGACCGGCGTGCGCGGCGTCAGCCTGGGCGAGGGCGACGAGGTGATCAGCCTGTCGATCCTGCGCGGCGTGCCGTTCGACACCGACACGCGCGACGCCTATCTGCGCGCCGCGCCGTGGAAGGAGGGCGAGCGCGAAACCACGCTCGATGCCGAAACGATGGCGGCGATGGAGAAGGCGGAGGAGTTCATCCTCACCGTCACCCAGAACGGCTATGGCAAGCGCACCTCGGCTTATGAATATCGCCGCACCAATCGCGGCGGCCAGGGTATCACCAACATCGTCTCTGCCGGTCGCAACGGCCCGGTGGTGGCGAGCTTCCCGGCGCATTCGGGCGAGCAGCTGATGCTGGTCACCGATCAGGCCAAGCTGATCCGCATGTCGGTCGGCGATGTCCGCGTCACCGGTCGCAACACGCAGGGCGTGACGCTGTTCAGCGTCGCCAAGGACGAGCATGTCGTCTCCGCCGCGCGGATCGACGAGGAGGAAGAGCCCGAGAACGAGGCCGAGGCGGTGATCGCCGAGGAACTGGGCAACGCCCCGACCTTGCCGGGCGAAGACGATTTGGTCGTCGACGACGGCACCGGTCCGCAGACGATGGACGAACAGGTCGACGAGAGCGACGACGGGGAGGATGAGGCATGAGCGAGCGGCCCACCACCGCCTACAAGGTGCTGACCGGCGAGCAGATGGCCGCCCTGGAGCGGGACGGGCGCTTCGACGGCGCCCCCGTCGATCTCGCCGACGGCTACGTCCATCTGTCGACGGAGGCGCAGCTTACCGAAACGGTCGACAAGCATTTCGCCGGCCAAAGCGACCTGCATGTCGCCGCGGTCGATCTCGGCAGCTTCGGCGATACGCTGAAATGGGAGGAATCGCGCGGCGGCCAGCTGTTCCCGCATCTCTACGAGCCGTTGCTGCTGGAAACCGTCATCGCTTATGGTCCGCTGGAGCGTGCCGCGGACGGGACGGTCCGATTGCCGATTACCGGCTGATCCCGGCCGGGGCTCCACTCGCCGAGAAAGGCGGGCGGAACCCCATTCGAGACACCATCGTTACTAAGTCACAACGACGACGATGGAGAATGTCGAATGCGTACCCTGGCCCTGACGATCGGCAGCCTGTTGATGGTGCCCGCCGCGGCTCTGGCACAGCAAGCCCAGCCTGCCCCCGGCGCCTCAGCGACCGCCACCGGTTCCGCTACCGCCGCTGCGCCGACCGTCGGCGCGACGATCTATGACAGTGCGGGCGTACCGCTCGGCACCGTTGCCAGCATCACGCCGCAGGCGGTGATCCTCAACACCGGCACCGCGCAGGTGCCCGTGCCCCCCGCCTCGATCGGCAAGACCGACAAGGGCTTCGCGATGGCGATGACCAAGGCGGACCTCGACGCGGCCGTCGCCAGCTCGCAGGCGCAGGCACAGGCGGCGGTGAAGTCGAAGCTCACCCCCGGCACCTCGGTCACCGGCCTCAACGGCGCAACGATCGGCACGATCAAGTCGGCCGACGCACAGTTCGTGACGCTGACCACCGCCAAGGGCGACGTGAAGCTGCCGATCGCCGGCTTCAGCGCCGATGCGAGCGGCAAGGTCGTCGCCGGCATCACCGCCGATCAGCTCGCGGCAGCCACCGCGGGCGCAGCGAAGTAACCGGAACGGGGAGGGCTCGCCCTCCCCGTCCTATATGGTGCGGCATCGGTATGCGCGGGCGTGTCCGCCCTCACGGTAGCCCCAAACGTGCTTCGCGCCGATACGCCGCGCAAATCTCCCCCGGCCCCACCTCGCGGCGGCACTCGGCGCCGATAGAGAGCAAGATCATACCAGTGCGATGACGATCCTCACGCCGCGACCGGTTGTTCGGTCAGTGCCGCGCGGATGGCGTCGATCGCCTCCGCCGCCTTGGCGCCGTCCGGCCCGCCGCCCTGCGCCATGTCCGGCCGACCGCCGCCGCCCTGCCCGCCGAGGACCGCGACTGCCCGCCGCAGCAGATCGACCGCGCTGACCTGCGCGACCAGATCGTCGGTAACCCCGACGGCGATCGAGGCGCGGCCATCGTTGACCGCCACCATCACCGCGACGCCCGGCCCGCCGAGGCGCTGCTTGGCGTCGTCGACCGCGGCGCGCAGCCCCTTCGCCTCGAAGCCGTCGAGCACCTGGCCGATGAACGCAGCGCCACCAACCTGCTCCGGCCCGACCGCTGCGCCGCTGCCGCCGCCCATCGCCAGCGCCTTCTTCGCCTCGGCGAGTTCGCGCTCCAGCCGGCGCCGCTCGTCGAGCAGCGCGATCACGCGCGCCGGCACCTCGTCGGGGGTCGTCTTGAGCGCACTTGCCGCCTCGCGCAGCCGCTCGTCGCGGGCGTTGAGATAGGCACGCGCCGCCTCGCCGGTCAGCGCCTCGACACGGCGCACGCCCGACGAAACCGCCCCCTCGCCGACGACCTTGAACAGGCCGATGTCGCCGAGCGCGTTGACGTGCGTGCCGCCGCACAGTTCGATCGAATAGGTCTTGCCGTCGTCCTCGGTCCCCATCGACACGACACGCACCTCGTCGCCGTATTTCTCGCCGAACAGCGCCATCGCGCCCTCGGCGATCGCCTCGTCCGGGGTCATCAGCCGGGTGGTGACGCTGCCGTTGCCGCGGATCTGCGCGTTGACCGCAACCTCCGCGTCGGCAAGCTCCTCGGCGGTCATCGCCACCGGATGCGACACGTCGAAGCGCAGCCGCTCGGGCGCGACCAGCGAGCCCTTCTGCGCGACATGCGTGCCCAGCCGCTGGCGCAGCGCCTCGTGCAGCAGGTGCGTCGCCGAATGGTTGGCGCGGATCTGCGCCCGCCGGGCCACGTCGATCTGCAAGCGGACGGCATCGCCGACCTTGATCCCACCGTTCTCGACCATTGCATGATGGACGAAGATGCGGCCCAATTGCTTCGAGGTCTCGGTCACCGCGGCGCGCAGGCCGGCATCGCTCGTGATCGTGCCGGTATCGCCGACCTGCCCGCCGCTCTCGGCGTAGAAGGGCGTCTGGTTGACGATGATCGCGACGGTGTCGCCGGTCGTCGCCTGGTCGACGCGCGCGCCGTCCTTGACCAGCGCGACGACCTCGCCCTCGCCGACATCGGCGCTATAGCCGATGAACTCGGTGGAGCCGGTTTCCTCGGCGATGTCGAACCACAGGTCATCCGACGCCTTGGCGCCAGAGCCCTTCCAGGCCGCGCGGGCGGCGCGCTTCTGCTCCGCCATCGCCGCGTCGAAGCCGGCGCGGTCCACCGTCAGGCCACGCTCGCGCAGCGCATCTTCGGTGAGGTCGTAGGGGAAGCCGAACGTATCGTAGAGACGGAACGCGGTCTCGCCGGCGAGCGTCGCACCCTCGGCCATGTCCGCAGTCGCTTCGTCGAGCAGCTTCAGGCCCTTGTCGAGCGTCTTGCGGAACTGCGTCTCCTCCTGGCGCAGCGTCGCCTCGATCAGCGGCTGCGCGCGGACCAGTTCGGGATAGGCCGCGCCCATCTCGGCGACGAGCGCCGGCACCAGCCGGTGCATCAACGGTTCCTTGGCGCCGAGCAGATGCGCATGGCGCATCGCACGCCGCATGATCCGCCGCAGCACATAGCCGCGCCCCTCATTGGCAGGCAGCACGCCGTCCGCGACGAGGAAACCCGACGAGCGCAGATGATCGGCGATGACGCGATGCGACGCCTTGCGCGGCCCTTCCGCATCGGTGCCGGTCAGCGAGGTCGAGGCGGCGATCAGCGCCTTGAACGTGTCGGTGTCGTAATTGTCGTGGACGCCCTGCAGGACCGCGGCGATCCGCTCCAGCCCCATGCCGGTGTCGATCGACTTCTTGGGCAGTTCGCCGACGATCTCGTTGGCCTCCTGCTCATATTGCATGAAGACGAGGTTCCAGATCTCGACGAACCGGTCGCCGTCCTCGTCCGGGCTGCCCGGGGGGCCACCAGGGATGTGCGCGCCGTGATCATAGAAGATCTCCGAACAGGGACCGCACGGCCCGCTGTCGCCCATCGCCCAGAAGTTGTCCTTGGTGGCGATGCGGATGATCCGCTCTTCGGGCAGGTATTTCATCCAGAGGCCGAACGCCTCGTCGTCGGTGTGGTAGACGGTGGCGGTCAGCTTCTCCGCCGGGATGCCCCACACGCCGGTCAGCAGCGTCCAGGCATGGTGGATCGCCTGTTCCTTGAAGTAATCGCCGAACGAGAAATTGCCCAGCATCTCGAAGAAGGTGTGATGCCGCGCGGTATAGCCGACATTGTCGAGATCGTTGTGCTTGCCGCCGGCGCGCACCGATTTCTGGCTGCTGGTCGCGGTGGTGTAGGGGCGCGTCTCGAGGCCGGTGAAGACGTTCTTGAACGGCACCATGCCGGCGTTGACGAACATCAGCGTCGGGTCGTTCTGCGGCACCAGCGGCGCCGAAGGCACGATCGCATGCCCCTGCGAAGCGAAATAGTCGAGGAAGCCGCGGCGGATGTCGTTGGTCGAGGTCATAGGCCAAGCGACTTAGGCGAGAGACGGCCCGCCCTCAAGCGCCGTTCGTTCCGCATCCGCCGCCCATCGCAAGCCGCCCGGCAGGTCGCATGCCGCAATGTCCATCTGAAGCACGCGCCGACGCAAACCCGCTGCCGAACGGGCAGAGCCGTGGAGGATGGGCGTCGCGTAGACCCAGATTGTTCCGGTCTCCGCCAAGCAGAGCGCGTCGCCACAGGCGGCAACGACGCCGTCGATGGCCTCTTCCGCGATATAGCCGAGTCGGTGCGAGCCTGGTGCGACACACAAAGGCGCATTGTCGGCCGTGACGGGATCGAGGTGGATGCGGATGGTCAGCATCGTTTCGAGCAGCGCGATCGGTGGCGCAACGTGCAAGCGGCCCTGCTTGACGGTCCAGCGGCTGAAACCCGGCACGTCGCGACGCTCGGCAACCTCAATCGTCCGATCCTGATGCCATCCGAGCGCCCAATTGACACCATCGCGCTTGTCGAACAGCAGCGCGCGCACGGGTCGCGCCGCTGGCCCGAGCAGAGCGCGCACATCGGGCAGGATCGCACGATAGGCGCCCAGCGCAGTGCATGTCGCCGGATCGATCCGCGATCCCGGCCGATCGGTCGCCAGCCCTTCGAACAGCCTTTCCAGCTCGCCAAGACCGGCGTCGTCGATCCGCCCCGGCCAGCGGACGAACCCGACCTCGGCCAGCGCCGCCTTCACGCCAGCGGCGCGTCGATCGAGCTGGGCGGCGTGCTGAACCATCTGGGGCCGTCCGACGTCATGTGGAAGCAATCCTCCAGCCGCACCCCGAACCGGCCGGGCAGATAGAGGCCGGGCTCGTTCGAGAAGCACATGCCAGGCGCCAGCCGCGTCGTCTCGCCGCGGACCAGGTTGACCGGCTCATGGCCGTCCATGCCGATGCCGTGGCCGGTGCGATGCGACAGGCCGGGGAGCCTGTAGTCGGGGCCATAGCCGAGGCCGGCGTAGAAGCGCCGCACCGCATCGTCGACGCTGCCGGCGGTAACGCCGATCTTCGCCGCAGCGAGCGCGACCTGCTGACCGCGTGCGGCCTGATCCCAGACCGTGCGTTGCGCGGTGCTGGCGCGGCCCTGCGGCACCCAGGTGCGCGAGATGTCCGACTGATAGCCCTGCACGGTGCAGCCGCAGTCCATCAGCAGGATGGCGCCCGGCGTGATGCGATGCACCTCGCGACTGCCGTGCGGCAGCGCCGCGGCGGGGCCGATCAGCGCCAGCGCGAATTCGGGATCGCCGCCGAGTTTCGTCGTCGCGGCGTTCATCAGCGCGCCGATCTCGCTGCCGGTCATCCCCGCCTCGATCCGCGGCGCGAGCCAGCGATAGGCGGCGAGCGTGACCTCGGTCGCCGCCTGCATCAGCGCGAATTCGGCCGGCGTCTTGATCATCCGGCAGCCGCGGACCACCGGATTGGCGCTCACCTGCCGCGCGTCGGGGGCGAAGCGGGCAAGATCGGTCGGGATGAAGACGCGCGTCGTCTCCTCCACGCCGATCGGCAGCCGGTCGAGACGGCGCTCCCTGAGCCACGCCGCCACGACCGCGAGCGCATTGCCGTCCTCCTGCCACACCCGCACCTCGGCGGGCACGCTGAGCGTCTGGCGGACCGAGGGCTCTTCGAAAAACGGCGTGACGATCAGCGGCTCGCCCTCGCGCGGCAGGATCGCCAGCGTCGGCCGTTCGCTGCGGCCCCAGCGGACGCCGGTGAAATAGAGCATCGACGACCCCGGCTCGATCAGCACCGCGCCGAGCCCGTTCGCCACCATCAGCGCCTGCGCCCGCGCCAGCCGGCGGGCGCGCTCCTCGCGGCCGATCGGCGCCGCACCGGCGGTGATGTCGCGCAGCGACGACAGGTCCGGCTCGGCGGCGCGCAGCAGCCCCGACGACAGGAGCGGCACCGCCGCGGCGGCGGCGAGGAACGAGCGGCGCGAGGGCATGACAACCATCGTCCAGCGATACGGCGCTTGACCCGGAGGCCGCAATCCCCTTCCCTAACGGCGAATCCGGGAGTTTTCGTGCATGGCCAAACGGCTGACCTTGTTTATCGTGATCGGCCTGTTGCTTGGCGTCGTGGTGGGGCTGGCGCTCAACGCCTGGCTCGACGACGGCTCGCCGGACGCGGCGGCGCGGCTGAAGGCGGTCGCCGGCTATTTCGCGATCGGCACGACGATCTTCCTGCGGCTGATCAAGATGATCATCGCGCCGCTCGTCTTCGCCACCCTGGTCAGCGGCATCACCCAGATGGGCGACACCGCGGCGCTGGGCCGGGTCGGCGCCAAGGCGATCGGCTGGTTCGTCTCGGCCAGCCTGCTGTCGCTCGGCCTCGGCCTCATCCTGGTCAATGTGATCCGGCCCGGCGTCGGCATCAACCTGCCGCTGCCGCCGGTCGACGCCGATGCCGGCATCGCCACCGCCGCATTCAGCCTCGACAAATTCATCACGCATATCGTCCCCGCCTCGATGGTCGAGGCGATGGCGACCAACGAGATCCTCCAGATCGTCGTCTTCTCGATCTTCGTCGGCGTCGCGATCACCGCGGTCGGCGAGCGCGCGGCGCCGCTGACGCGTGCGATCGACGGGCTGGTCGCGGTGATGCTGCGGATCACCGATTATGTCATGCGGGTCGCGCCGCTCGCGGTGTTCTGCGCGGTCGCCGCGACGCTGACCGAACGCGGCCCGGGGGTGATCGGCCAGCTCGCCTTCTTCATGGGCAGCTTCTACCTCGCGCTGCTGTGCCTGTGGGCGATCCTGCTCGGCATCGGCTTCCTGTTCATCGGGCCGCGCATCCGCGAGCTAATCGGCTATGTCCGCGAGCCGCTGCTCGTCGCCTTCACCACCGCCTCGTCGGAGGCCGCCTATCCGCGGATGCTGGAGGCGCTCGACAAGTTCGGGGTGCCGCCGCGGATCGCCAGCTTCGTGCTGCCGCTCGGCTATTCGTTCAACCTCGACGGCTCGATGATCTACATGACCTTCGCGTCGCTGTTCATCGCCCAGGCCTATGGCATCGATCTGCCGATCGGCACGCAGATCGCGATGCTGCTGTTCCTGATGATCTCGTCCAAGGGGATCGCCGGCGTGCCGCGCGCCAGCCTGGTCGTCATCGCCGCGGTGCTGCCGGTGTTCAAGATCCCCGAAGCGGGCCTGCTGCTGATCCTCGCCATCGACCATTTCCTCGACATGGGCCGCACCGCGACCAACGTGATCGGCAATGCCGTCGCCGCCTCGGTGGTGGCGAAATGGGAAGGCGGGTTCGACCCGCGCGAGCCCGCGACGATCGATCCCGTCGTCGCTGAGGGGCCGGCGGCACCCGCGGCGACCAGCTTCCGCCACTAGGCCGGATAGGCATCCAGCCCCATTCCTCCCCCGCCAGGGGGAGGTGGCATGCCGAAGGCATGACGGAGGGGGAGGTAAGTGACACGTTCGTTCCGTGTCCTCCCCTCCGTCACGGCTTCGCCGCGCCACCTCCCCCGGCGGGCTGGGCTATCGCATAGGAACGTTTGTTTGAGCCGATCGCCTTCCAACCCCACCCGTCACCCCGGACTCGTTCCGGGGACCACCCTGCGGCGGGGAGAAGGGCCTGATTTGACACCATTCTCCTGCGGTACGGTGGACCCCGGAACGAGTCCGGGGTGACGGCTATGATGAGGATGCCGATCGAACCTCGCCACCCCAGCCATATGCAATCGCCCTGCCCTGACGGGGAGGAGTTTGCTCCAAAGCCTGAATGTCGAGTCCCGCCTGGTCTCCTCATTCCTCCCCCCCGGCACCCCGGCGTCCCGCGGGGGTGCCGGGGCGTCAGGCGTAGGCGTAGCGGCCGCCCTTCTCCAATGCCGCCTGATAGGCCGGCAGCGCGTGGACCTTCTCCAGCCAGGCGATCGTCGCGGGGCGCGAGGCGTCGAGGCCGGCGCGGCTGCGCGCCGCCTCGATCGGGAAGCTCATCATGATGTCGGCGGCGGTCATCACCTCGCCGGCGAACCACGGGCGCTGCGCCAGCTCCGCTTCGACATAGTCGAGGTGGACGTCGATCATCGGCTGGATGCGCTTGATCGCGGGCTTGCCCATCAGCGGGATGCGGCTGAGCACCAGCTTGAGCAGCAGCGGCGGCATCATCGAGCCTTCGGCATAATGGAGCCAGAAGCGATAGCGCAGCGCCGAGTCGCGGTGCGCCGGAGGCCCGAGCCGGCCATCGGCCTTCTCGACGAGATATTCGACGATCGCCCCGGTCTCGGCGATCACCCGGCCCCCATCGGCGTCGAGGTCCTCGATCACCGGCGACTTGCCGAGCGGGTGGACGCGCTTCAACTCGGGCGGCGCCAGCATCGTCTTGGGATCGCGCTGGTAGCGCTTCACCTGATAGTCGAGGCCCAGCTCCTCGAGCATCCACAGGATGCGCTGCGAGCGGCTGTTCTCGAGATGGTGGACGATGATCATGGTCTCTCCCCTGTCGCGCGTGCGGTCCATACCCATGCCGCAGCGGGAAAATCCACGACGCGGCCATTTCGTTGCGCCGCCAGCGCCGCGCGCAGCCGGGCGGCGAGCGCCGGGCGATCCGCGGCAGCGGCATCGCGCAGGCGCGAGGCGGCGGGGCCGATGCGGGTGAGGAAGTCGGCCGCATCTGCGACGGGGTCGTCGCCCGCGCCGACGCGATAGGCGAAGCGGACCAGCGTTGGGGTCGCGTTCCCCCAGCCGGCGGCAGTGAGGCTCGCGGCGGTCGCATCGGGATCGGCGAAGGCGAAAGGGCCGGGCGCATAGGACGCGCGCGGCGTCGCGGGGGTGATCAGCGTCGCCCAGCGATTGTCGTCGACCGGCGCGAAGCAGGTGAAGACGATATGGCCGCCCGGCCGCGTCGCGGCGCGGAGCCGGACGAAGGCGGCGACGGGGTCGGTGAAGAACATGACGCCGTGGCGCGAGACCAGCAGGTCGAGCGGCGCGTGATCGGCGGCGACGGCGAGCGCATCGCCGTGATGGAAGGCGAGATTGGCCAGTGCCGCGTGGCGGGTGCGGGCAACGGCGATCAGGTCGGGCGAGAGGTCGGCGCCGATGACGCGGGCATCGGGGCGGGCGGCGGCCAGCGCCGCGGCGGTGCCGCCAGCGCCGCAGCCGATGTCGAGCGCGGTGATCGGACCGGGGGCTGCGGCGGCGCGGATCGCGGCGTCAAGGTGCGGGGCGAGCGCGGCGAAGGCCCGGTCGGTGCGGCGCCACTCCTCCGCCCAGACGGTGCCGACGCGGCCGGTCCAGTCACTGGTGGTCGTCAACGGTGGTCCTCCGGACAAGTGGCATGATCGGGCGCCCGGTTACAGGTGGCATCGGTGCCGCCAACGGCCAACGCTCGGATGCGAGCGTGCGCCCGCCGTCATGGTCGCCCCCTCATGACACGGTTTTGCCGGGACGTCGCGGGCGGACGGCCTTGTGGGAGGATCGGGCGGCTGGGCGCAAGTCGCGCGGCCGCCCCTGCCCGCCACGCGGACGGTACCAAAGTCGGGAGTACGTCGACTTCAAAACCGCTCCAACCGAAAGGGGCCCGCCGTTGCCGGCGAGCCCCTCGTCCATCCTGAGCGGATGAGCCGGCATCAGATGTCGTCGTCGGCTTCCGGGCCGGCCATCATCTCTTCGGCAACCTTCTCGGTGCGCTGGCGGATCGCCTTTTCGAGACGGTCGGCCATTTCAGGATGTTCGCGCAGATAGGTCTTCGAATTCTCGCGGCCCTGACCGATGCGGACGCTGTCGTAGCTGAACCACGCGCCCGATTTCTCGACCAGCCCCGCCTTCACGCCGAGATCGAGGATCTCGCCGATCTTGGAGATGCCCTCGCCGTACATGATGTCGAATTCGACCTGCTTGAACGGCGGCGCGACCTTGTTCTTGACGACCTTGACGCGCGTGGCGTTGCCGGTGACCTCTTCCTTATCCTTGATCGCGCCGGTGCGGCGGATGTCGAGACGGACCGAGGCGTAGAATTTCAGCGCGTTGCCGCCCGTCGTCGTCTCCGGGTTGCCGTACATCACGCCGATCTTCATGCGCAGCTGGTTGATGAAGATCACCATGCAGCGCGAGCGGCTGATCGAACCGGTCAGCTTGCGCAGCGACTGCGACATCAGCCGCGCCTGCAGGCCGACGTGGCTGTCGCCCATCTCGCCCTCGATTTCCGCGCGCGGCACGAGCGCCGCGACCGAATCGACCACCAGCACGTCGATCGCGTTCGAGCGCACCAGCGTGTCGACGATTTCGAGCGCCTGTTCGCCGGTGTCGGGCTGCGACACGATAAGTTCGTCGATGTTGACGCCGAGCTTCTTGGCATAGACGGGATCGAGCGCATGTTCGGCGTCGACGAAGGCAGCGGTGCCGCCACCCTTCTGCGCCTCGGCGATGACGTGCAGCGCGAGCGTCGTCTTGCCCGAGGATTCGGGGCCATAGACCTCGATCACGCGGCCGCGCGGCAGGCCGCCGACGCCGAGCGCGATATCGAGACCGAGCGAGCCGGTCGAGATCGTCTCGACCTCCATCGACTGTTTCGCGCCGAGCTTCATCGCCGAGCCCTTGCCGAAGGCGCGGTCGATCTGCGCCAGCGCGGCGTCGAGCGCCTTCTGCCGGTCGGTGTTTGCGGTTGCCATGCCGGTGTCGATCACTTTCAGATTGGCGGCCATCGGGAGGTTCCTCGCTAGAGCAAGCGCGTCACCAGGGCAACGCGTCTGTTTTGCTATGTACGGCCTTTGTTCCCTTGGAACAAGAGGGGAACGGAAAGATAGCGAGCGGCTTTTGGATGTCGGCGTGGCGTATCGTTCCTCGGGTCACCCGTCGCCGAGAACGCAGATGGCGCCCTGCCCCGTCAGGTCAGCGTCGTGGCCAGCGTCCACCAGCCTCGGGCGGACGCCCTTTCGCTCGCGGCATCGCGTGCGTCGATGCTATCGAACAGCGCGAAGCACGTCGCGCCGCTGCCCGACATCCGCGCAAGCCGGACGCCCGTCGCAGCGTCGAGCAGCGCCAGCACCTCGGCGATCACCGGCGCGATCGCGAGCGCCGGCGGCTGGAGATCGTTGCGCCCCGCCAGCGCGCGCGCGAGCAGATCGCCGTCGGTGGCGATGCCGCCGCGATCGACGCCGTCCCAGCGCGCGAACACCGCGGCGGTGCTCACTGCGATGCCGGGGTTGACCAGCAGCAGCGGGGTGCCGGCCAAGCCATCGACCGGCAGCAGCGCCTCGCCCTTGCCGGTGCCGAGCGTCGCGCGGCCGAGCAGGCAAGCGGGGACGTCGGCGCCCAGCGCTTCGGCGATGACGAACAGGCGCGGATCGTCCGGCGCGATGGCGTGGAGCTTGGCGAGAGCGCGCAGCGTCGCCGCCGCATCGGCCGAGCCGCCGCCGATGCCGGAGGCGATCGGCAGATGCTTGTCGAGCGTGATCGCATGCGGCTGGGCTATGCCGAAGCCGTCGCGGAAGGCGTGGGCGGCGCGGATCACCAGATTGTCCGCCTCCGGCGCGCCGGCAAGCGCCGCCGCGAACGGCCCGGTGATCGCGAACCGGTCGACCGCGTCGGGGACCAAGGTGACGCTGTCGCCGTCCGCCGCGAAGACGAACAGCGTCTCCAGCGCGTGATAGCCGTCTGGCCGGCGATGGCGGACGTGGAGCGCGAGGTTGATCTTGGCGGGGGCGGGCTCGACGATCATCGGCGTGGCAGCCCCTGCACCGCCTTGGCGGCGAGCCGCGTCGCATCGGCGGCGGATGCGGTCAGCGCCGCGGCGCGCCATGCGTAACGCGCCTCGTAGCGGCGGCCACGCGTCCAGTAGAGATCGCCGAGATGCTCGCCGATCTCGGCATTGATCGGATCGCCCGCCGCCGCCCGCTCGATCAGCGGCTGCGCGCGCACGAGGTCGCCGCCGAGATAATAGGCCCAGCCCAAGGAGTCGGCGATCGAGGCATCCTCCGGCTTCAACGCATGCGCGCGTTCGAGCATCGCGATCGACTGCGGCACGTCGACGCCGCGCTCGGCCTGCGCGTAACCGAGATAGTTGAGCGCGAGCGGTTCGCGTGGCGCGATCGCCACCGCCTTCTGCAAGGCGACGCGCCCCGCCGGCCAGTCCCCCGCCTGTTCGAGCGCGCCGCCATATTGCAGCCATGCGCTCCACGCGGTCGGATCGGCATCGACGACGCGGCGATACCAGCCCGCCGCCTCGCGATGCCGGTTCATCGCGGTGAGCTGATCGGCATAGGCCTGCCAGTCGCTCTCCCCCGCCCCCGGCCGCTCGGCACCGCGGCGGGCGAGCGCCAGCGCGTCGTCGGCGCGGCCGGCGGCGGTGAGGATGCTGATCCGCGTCGCCGCCGCGGTCGAGGCATAGGGGCTGGTCGCCGGGATGCCGTCGAGCGTCGCCAGCGCGCGCGACACCGCACCGTCCCTGGCGAGCGCGCCGGCGAGCAGCAGGCGCACACGATCGTTGGCGGGATTGGCGATCACCGCGGTGCGGGCGAGCGCGATCGACAGGTCGTTCGCCTCCTGATCCGACAGGTCGCCGGCGATGCGGCCGAGCAGCCGCGACACGCCGAAGCCGAGCGTCGGCTGCGCCGCATCGCCAGCGCGCAATGCCGCGAACACCGGGTCGGCACCGGCGAGCAGCGTACGCGCCTGCTCGGTGTCGCCGCGGCCGAACAGCAACTGGCCGGCGGACAGGCGCAGGTCGATCGGCGAACCGGTCGCGCGGAGCGCCTGGACGGTGGCTAGCCCCTGCGCGGTCTCGCCGCGCGCGATCTGGAGCAGCGCCGCGGTTTCGGCGGTGAGCCGCTGGGTGACGGGGTCCTTGCCCGCCCTGGCGATCTGCGGCGCGGGATCGCCCCCCTGCGCGAAGGCGATCCAGGCGCGCAGCGACGGCACCAGCACCGCCAGCGGCGTCGTGGCGAGCGCGTCAGTCGCGGCGGTGGCGCCGGCGATATCCTGCCTGGCCGCGGCGACCGACAGCGGCAGCAGCGGCAGCTCGATCGGCGCACCGGGGCTGCCGCGCAGCACCGCCGCGGCGCGGGTGGCGAGCGCGACATCGCCCGCCGCCAGCGCCTCGCGATAGGCGCGCAGCGCGACCGCGCGGCTGGCCGGCGCGCCGGCGAGCGCACGTGAATAGCCGGCGATCGCGAGATCGACGCGGCCGTCGGCATCGGCAGCGCCCGCCTTGAGGTAATCGGCGAGGTGGCCGGTATCGGCCGCCGCGGGAACGCTCACGCCGAGGCTCACCAGCGACGCGAGGAACAGGCGTTTACATGTTGGGATAATTGGGGCCTCCACCACCCTCCGGCACCACCCAGTTGATGTTCTGGGTCGGGTCCTTGATGTCGCACGTCTTGCAGTGGACGCAGTTCTGCGCGTTGATCACGAACTTGGGATCGCCGGTCTCCTGGCCCACGATCTCGTAAACGCCGGCCGGGCAATAGCGTTGCGCGGGCTCGTCGTAGAGCGGCAGGTCGTATTCGACGGGCACGTTCGGGTCCTTTAGCGTCAGATGGACCGGCTGGTCCTCCTCGTGGTTGGTGTTCGACAGGAACACCGAGGACAGGCGGTCGAAGGTCAGCACGCCGTCGGGCTTGGGATAGACCGGCGGCTTGACCATGTCCTTGCGCCACAGGCTCTCGTGATCGGGATGATGCTTCATCGTGAACGGCATCTTCAGGCCGAAATGCTCGAGCCACATCGTCACGCCGGCCAGGCCCGAACCCAGGAAGTCGCCGAACTTCTTGACCAGCGGCACGACGTTGCGGACGATCGACAGCTCCTTCCTGACCCAGCTCGCCTCGAACGCCTCGGGATAGGCGGTGAGTTCGTCGTGCTGGCGCTGCGACAGGATCGCGGCGGCGGCGGCCTCTGCGGCCATCATGCCGCTCTTCATCGCGGTATGCGTGCCCTTGATCCGGGGCACGTTGAGGAAGCCGGCGCTGTCGCCGATCAGCGCGCCGCCCGGGAAGACCAGCTTGGGGATCGACTGCAACCCGCCGTCGCTGATCGCGCGCGCACCGTAGGAGACGCGCTTGCCGCCCTTGAGCAGCGCCGCGATCTCAGGATGCGTCTTCCACTTCTGCATCTCCTGGAACGGCGACAGATAGGGGTTGGTATAGTTGAGCCAGGTGACGAAGCCGAGGCTGACCTGGCCATTGGCCTGATGGTAGAGCCAGCCGCCGCCATTGGCGTCGTCGCCGAGCGGCCAGCCCTGCGTGTGGATCACGCGGCCGGGCTTGTGCAGCGCCGGATCGATGTCCCACAATTCCTTGACGCCGAGGCCATAGACCTGCGGCTGCGCGTCCCTGGCGAGGTCGAAGGTGCGGATCACCTCCTTGGTCAGGTGACCACGACAGCCTTCGGCGAAGAAGGTGTATTTGGCGTGCAGTTCGAGGCCGGGCGTATAGTCGGGCTTGTGCGTGCCATCACGCGCGACACCCATGTCGCCCGTGGCGACGCCCTTCACTCCGCCCTGCTCGTCGAACAGGATCTCCGCCGCGGCGAAGCCGGGGAAGATCTCGACGCCCAGTTCCTCGGCCTTGCCGGCGAGCCAGCGGCACAGATTGCCGAGGCTGCCGGTATAGGTGCCCTTGTTGTGCAGGAACGGCGGCGTCCACAGATGCGGCAGCACCGTCTTCTTCTTGGGCGTCAGCACCCAATGGAGGTTCTCGGTCACCGGCACCTCGGCGAGCGGGCAATCCTCGCGCCAGTCGGGCAGCAGTTCGTCGAGGCTGCGCGGGTCGATCACCGCCCCCGACAGGATGTGCGCGCCGACCTCCGACCCCTTCTCCAACACGCAGACCGACAGGTCCGCGCCCTGTTCGGCCGCGACCTGTTTGAAGCGGATCGCCGCCGACAGGCCCGCCGGGCCGGCGCCGACGATCACCACGTCGTAGGGCATCGATTCGCGTTCCGACATCATTCCACTCCCGGCACCATCCGCGGTGCATCGTGCTTGCGGTTGTCGACGGCTTGAAAAGCGTCCAGGCGCGGGCCGACAACGTCTCGTCTCCGAACCGCGATCGGACAAGTTGACGCAAACGTCAACCTGGAGAAGGGATACGGTAACAAAAAGGAATATCGTGGGGGCCGATCAGCATATCGACTGGATGAGCAGCGTGGGCAGCGCGCTCGACTGGTGGCAGGAGGCGGGCGTCGACACGCTCGTCGACGACGCCCCGCGCGACTGGCTGAGCCAGCCGATGCCCGCGCCCGCCGCCTTTGCGGCGGCCGCCGCCGCCTCGGCCGCAGCGGCGCCGGCGGTGCCCGCAGCCGCGACGATGCCCGACCAGCTCGCCGATTTCATCGCGTGGCGGATGGGCGATGCCGCGCCGGAGGTCGAATGGCGCGGCGTGTCGATCGCGGCGAGCGGCCCGCCCGACGCGGCGATCATGGTGCTGGTCGATTGCCCCGACAAGGACGATGGCGACGCCGGCACACTGCTGAGCGGCGCCGCCGGGGCGCTGTTCGACCGGATGCTCGCCGCGATCGGCCTGTCGCGCGAGACCGTCCACCTCGCCGCGGTCTGCGCCAAGCGGCCGGTCGCCGGTCGCATGCCGCGCGACACCGAGGCGCGGCTGTCCGACATTTCGAAGCATCACATCGGCCTCGTCGCGCCGAAACGGCTGCTGCTGCTGGGCAATGCGGCGAGCCGTGCCATTCTGGGGGCGGAAATGCCGGGGACGCGCGGGTCTTTGCATTCATTTAACCATAGAAGCGGAGAGACCGGGGTCGTCGCCAGCTTTCACCCGCGCTTCCTGCTCGAGAAGCCCGTGGCGAAGGCGGAGGCCTGGAAGGATCTGCAATTGCTGATGGGAAACCTGCCCGCATGACCCGCACGCTCGCGCTGACCCTGGCGCTGGTCGCGCTGCCCGCCGCCGCGCATGCCGCCACGCCCGTCTCGCCCGACGTGTCCGCGGAGCCTGCCGCACCGGCCGGCGACGCCCGGCTGCCCGGCCCCGGCGCGGTCGCCGACCGCATCCCCGACCAGCTCGATCCGGCGCAGCGCGAGGGCTATCGCGCGGTGTTCCAGGCGATCCGCGACGGCAAATGGCAGGACGCGCAGCTCGGGCTCGACGCGATGAAGCCCGGCCCGCTCCACGCGATCGCGCGCGCCGAGCTGTTCACCGCCAAGGGCTCGCCGCGGGTCGAGATGGAGCCGCTGGTCGCGCTGCTCAACGAAGCACCCGAACTGCCCGAGGCCGAATCGCTCGCCCGCCTCGCCCGCGCGCGCGGCGCCACCGAGCTGCCGCCGCTGCCGCAGGCGCAGCGGCTGATCTGGCAGGACGGCGCCCCGCGCCGCGTCCGCGCCAAGGCGACGCGCAGCGACGAGATCGCCGCCGACCTCGCGATCAAGATGCAGCCCTTCGTCAAGGGCGACATGGGCGCGGAGGCGCAGGCGCTGCTCGAATCGATGCCCGGCCTCACCCCCGAGGCGCAGACCGAATGGCAGGCCAAGGTCGCCTGGATGTATTTCCTGACCGGCGACGACATCAACACCCGCGCGATGGCGGCGAAGGCGGCAGCGGGCTATGGCGACTGGGCGGTGCAGGGCCGCTGGACCGGCGCGCTGGCGGCCTGGCGGCAGAACGACTGCGCCGCGGCGGAAAGCGGCTTCGAGGGCGTCGCCGCGCGCGCGACCGACGTCGACCTGCGCGCCGCCGCGCTCTACTGGACGTCGCGCGCCGACATGGTCTGCGGCCGGCCCGACAAGGTGCAGGCGCGGCTGCAATCCGCCGCGCAATTCTCGGAGAGCTTCTACGGCCAGCTGTCGCGCCAGGCGCTGCTGATCAAGGACAAGGGCAAGCCGTCGACGCAGGTCGTCGCCGCCGACTGGGCGCGGCTCGACAAGCGGCCGAACATCCGCGTCGCCGCCGCGCTCGCCGAGATCGGCGAGACCGACCTCGCCGACACCGTCGTGCGCCAGCAGGCGCGGATCGGCGACCCCTCCGAATTCGGCAGCCTGGTGCGCGTCACCGAGGCGCTGAGCCTGCCCGCGACCACCGTCTGGCTGGCGCACAATTGCCCGCAGGGCGTCGTCGCCACCGCCGAGGCGCGCTATCCGACGCCGAACTGGACTCCGTCGAGCGGCTGGCGGATCGACAAGGCGCTGGTCTATGCCCACACGCTCGAGGAGAGCGGCTTCCGCAACAAGGTGGTCAGCCCCGCCGGCGCGTATGGCCTGATGCAGATCATGCCCGCCGCCGCGACCGATTATTCGCGCGAGCGCGGCCTGCCGCTCGACAAGGCGGCGCTGACCAAGCCCGCTACCAACATGGACATCGGCCAGCGTCATCTGGAGCGGCTGCGCGACATGGCGGGCGTGACCGGCGGCCTGCTGCCCAAGGTGATCGCCGCCTATAACGCCGGGCCGCGCCCGGTCGGCGACTGGAACGCGCTGGTCCACGACAATGGCGACCCCCTGCTCTACATCGAGAGCATCCCCTATTGGGAGACGCGCGGCTATGTGACGACGGTGCTGCGCAATTACTGGATGTACGAGGCGCAGAGCGGCCGCAAGGCGTCGGTCAGCCGCTCCGCGCTGGCGCAGGGCCTGTGGCCGCGCTTCCCCGGCCTGCCCGGCGCCGCCGCGGTGCGGATCGCCGGCCGGCCGAGCAACAGTGCGATCGCGGTCAACGGCAGCGTCAGCCCGCAGTCGCGCACCGTCACCGCCAACTGACGGGGACCGAATCGGTCGGGGGCTGGTGATCTATGGTGCCGCCGACGGCGGGCGTCCGGCGGGCACACCTCCCGTCGTTCCGCCGTGCCGGTTCCGTCGTACGGGGCGGGCGTTGATCGATAGCAAGGATCGATGGTATACTTTGCCATGGGTCCGATCGACGAAGTCTTCTGGCAGACCGAACCGGAGTTGTTCGCGTCCTTGCCGGGCGGTGCGGCAATCATCGACTGGTTCGGCTTCATGCCGTCCTTCCATGATGCTCATCTGGCTGACCTCACCATCAGCAATGGGACCGCGACGATCAAAATCGACGCTTTCAGAATGACAAGTGAAGTGGATGAGCGCGGGTACTTCATCCTTGATCGACATGCGCAGGTGACGATCGCGATCGGAAAGGTCAGCGGCCTGCTCCTGCGAGGGGACGCGCAATCCATCATATCCCAGCTGGGCATCAGGCGGATTGCCGAAGACCGGAAGATATCCAACACGTGTGTAGGACCACGTGCGGGGGACTTCGAGGTCAGTTTCGATACCAGCTACGGTATGGAAGGGACGATCTTCGGGGAGGAAGTCGTTCTCTCCCTTACACCCGAAAATCCATCCTAAGGCGACCTCCGTCCGTGCCTGAGCCGCTATCCGCCCTCGCGCGCTGAGAGCCGGGCGTTCCGACTTCACCCGGTGCGGGCATCCACGCACCCAAGCCGCCACAAGCGATCGGCCGTCCGCTGACGGCGCCCTGCGACCCGCTTTTCATCAGCCCGATCCCCCGACCATTCATGGGCTGACTTTTGCCCGTCGGTCCCTCTACAATCTCCTTATGGCAATCGGACTGGACAATGCAGGCTTCAGCGATGCGCTGGTGATCCTGGGGGCGGCGGGGCTGGTGATCCCCGCCTTCGCGCGGTTTCGCGTCAGCCCGATCATCGGCTTCATCCTCGTCGGCATGCTGGTCGGGCCGGACGCGCTCGGAGCGCTGACCGACCGCGCGCCGTGGCTGTATTACGTCACCATCTCCAACCCGCATTCGATCGAGCCGTTCGCCGAATTCGGCATCGTGCTGCTGCTGTTCTCGATCGGGCTCGAACTGTCGTTCAAGCGACTGTGGGCGATGCGCGCGCAGGTGTTCGGCACCGGCCCGGCCGAGCTGATCGGCTCGGCGGTGCTGATCGCGGTCGCGGTGCACCTGCTCGGCCAGGATTGGGGCGGCGCCGCCGGCCTCGGCCTCGCGCTCGCGCTGTCCTCGACCGCATTGGTGCTGCCGCTCGTCGGCACGACCAGCCCGGTCGGCCGCGCCGCCTTCGCGATGCTGCTGTTCGAGGATCTGGCGCTCGTCCCGATCATCTTCGCGCTCGGTGCGATGGCGCCGACCGCCAGCCCCGACGGCTGGGTCGGCATCGCCGGGGTCGCGCTGCGCGGGCTGGCGACGGTCGTCGTCATGTATCTCGGCGGCCGGCTGGTGCTGCCGCGGCTGTTCGCGCAGGCGGCGCGCACCAAGAGCCCCGAGCTGTTCCTCGCCGCCTCGCTGCTCGTCGTCATCACCGCCAGCGTCGCGACCACCGCCGCCGGCCTGTCGCCGATCGTCGGCGCGCTGCTCGCCGGGCTGCTGATCGCCGAGACCGAATATCATACCGAGGTCGAGGTGATCACCGCGCCCTTCAAGGGCCTGGCGCTCGGCGTGTTCCTGATCACCGTCGGCATGAGCGTCAATCTGCGCGAGGTGCTGGCGAACTGGCCGGCGCTGCTCGGCGCGGTGGTGGCGGTGGTCGGCGTGAAGGCGGTCGTCACCTATCTGCTGCTGCGCGTCGCGCAGACCGGGCGCGGGATCGCCGCCGAGACCGGCCTGCTGATGGGCAGCCCGTCGGAGACGACGCTGATCGTGCTCGCCACCGCGGCGCAGGCCCAGCTGATCCTGCCGTCGACCGCCGCCTTCTGGCAGACGGTGACCGCGATCGGGCTGACGATCACGCCGCTGCTCGCCAAGGCGGGGCAGCGGCTGTCGCGCGGTATCGACCGCTTCACCCCCGGCGACGGCCTGCCGGTCGACGATCTCGGCGAAGGGCCGGGCGCGGTGGTGATCGGCTTCGGCCGTGTCGGGCGGATGGTCGCGGATCTGCTCGCGGTGCACAACCAGCGCTATATCGCGGTCGAGGCGGATATCGACGCCGTCGCCGAGGCGCGACGCAGCGGCCACCCGGTGCTGTTCGGCGATATCGCGCGCGGCGACTGGGTCGACCGGCTCGACCTCGCCCGCGCCCGCGCGCTGATCCTGACGATGGACGATCCGGTGCTGACCGTGCAGCTGACCCGGCGGATGCGCGCGCTCGCGCCCGACCTGCCGATCATCGCGCGGGCGCGCGATCCGCACCACGCCGCCGAACTCTACCGCGCCGGCGTCACCGACGCGGTGCCCGAGACGCTGGAAAGCTCGCTGCAATTGTCGGAAGCGGTGCTGGTCGACCTCGGCGTAGCGATGGGACCGGTAATCGCCTCGATCCACGAAAAGCGCGACGAACTGCGCCAATCGATCCGCGCCGCGGCGGAAATCGACCGCGAACCGCGCATACGCCGGGTGCGGCGGCTGGGGGAAGCGCTCTAAGGTCCAAATCCAATCAGCATCTTGAGGGATAATAATTTTCCTGAATTATTGATCGAGTGAATCAGGAAGAGGGAGGCATGGCGCTGTTCTGGTTATCGGATTGAGACGTAGACGCTGATCTAGCCGCATCTTCGCAGACTAGCTCGGTGCCCGGCAGTTAGACGATCGGCGGATGATATGGGGGGATCGCGCATGTGTTGGAGATCGACCACCGCCGGTGGCTGCGGGGCAGGCGACCATCTCAAATTGCTTTTCCATGCTGCGACGTAGTGCGTTGGATTCTGGCACTAACGTGGGAAAGGGAGCGTCGGGAGTTTATCCTGCAGACTTTGGCCTCGTCTGCGCCAGCAGCGAAATCGCTCGCTTCAATTCGCTTTCATCCAAATTCGCATAGCCGATCCGGAACGCTTCGGGGGCGTGCGCTCCATCAAGCGCAAATCGCAGGGCCGGCATGATGGAAAGACCGGAACGCGCTGCGTTGGCCGCCCATGTTTCCGCGCTCAAGCCCGCACGCAGGCGCAGCCAGATCGCGAGGCCGCCGGCCGGCAGGTCGAAGGTGACAGCCTCCCCCAACGTTCGGCTGATTTCCGCGGCCAGCAGATCGCGGCGTCCGGCATAGACGCGCCGGGCCTTGCGGGTGTGGCGACGCAGGTCGCCGTCCGCGATCAGGCTTGCGAGCGCCTGTTCGAGCGGGAGGTCGCCCTGGCGATCAATCGCTTCTCGCCGGTTAGTCATCCGCCGGAGGACTTCCGGTGGTGCTACGACGTAGCCGAGGCGGACGGCGGGCGCGAGCAGCTTGGACAGTGAGCCGAGATAAATAACAGGAAGGTCCGGCCCGGCGCGTGTGGCCAGCGGCAATACCGGCCGCCCTTCGAAACGATATTCATGATCGTAATCGTCTTCAATAAGAGTGAGTGCGTGGCGGCGGGCCAGATCGAGGAGCTTGAGGCGCCGTCCGGCGCCGAGCGTCACCGTGGTCGGATACTGGTGGTGCGGTGTGACGTAGACGGCCTTCAGGCTGGGTTCGCGCGCGGCGATCTCCGCCAGCCGGTCGACGTCGATCCCCTGCCCATCGACGCGGACGCCGATCACGCGCGCGCCGGCGGCGCGGAACGCCGCCCAGGCAAGCGGATAACCAGGCTCCTCGACCGCGATCGTTTCGCCGGGGACGAGGATCGCGGCGGCGGCGAGAAACAGGCCCATCTGGCTGCCCCGCGTCACGATCAGGTCTTCGGGCGCTGCTGTCACGCCGCGTTCTGCGACGAGATAGTCCGTTAGCGCCGTCCGCAGCGCAAACGCACCGCGCGGATCGCCATAGCTCGCCTGCTCCAGAAAACCTGGAGACAAGAGCGCACGTCGGAAAGCCCGCGTCAGCTCGGTGCGCGGCATGAGGCGGGGATCCGCGGCGCCGTCCGTTATATGGAGGGCTGGTGGCGGCGTGGTGCCGGTCGCCCCGCGCACAGGGTTACGGTGCGGTATCTTGGGCGGGGATTTCGGCGCCCCGGGCAGGTCTTGGGCGACGAAGGTGCCGCGTGAGGGCCTAGCCACCAGCCAGCCCTGCATGGTCAGCTCGTGGAAGGCAGCGTCCACCGTGTTGCGATGGACCTTGAGCTTGCCCGCCATGGCCCGCGTTCCGGGCAGCGCATCCCCCGGTTTCAGACGTCCGCGTTCGATCTCGCCCACAATGGACGCGGCGATGGCGAGAAAGACCGGCTGCGCGCCCTTCTCCGGCAGTTCGATGCTGATGTCCGCACGCTTGCCCATCCGGCCTATGCCAAATTCAGGAACCGGCACTTCATGCTAGGCCGGACGCCCTCTATTGCATGGTGAGAGGACGGCGGCAATCGCGGCGTTGAAAGTATTGTCGGTCGCATTTGCTTCACGCGAGCCGCCGCCACTTCGCCTGACACGGCATCAGAAGGAAGACCGATATGGCCAAAGGCGCGCCCGCCATGCTGAAGACCGCCGTCGCCATCCGGCACGTGCATTTCGAGGATTTGGGTACATTCGAGGCGGTGCTGACCGCCGCCGGATATCGCATCCATTATTACGATGTCGGTGTCCACGAGCTTTGGACACTCGATCCTTTGCTGCCCGATCTGTTGATCGTGCTGGGTGGTCCGGTCGGACTCCATGAGGCCGACGCCTATCTCTTCCTCGCCGACGAGAAGCACATCCTCGAAGCCCGGCTAGAGGGAAACGGCCCGACGCTCGGTATCTGCCTCGGGGCGCAACTGATCGCGTCAGTGCTGGGCGCAGAGGTCGCGCCGACCGGCAGCAAGGAGATCGGCTTCTCGGAACTGAGCTTGACCGAAGCCGGACGGGCATCGCCGCTCCGGCATCTGGAGGGCGTTGCCGTGCTGCACTGGCATGGCGATGCCTTTCAGATTCCTGAAGGGGCAGCGTCGCTGGCGACCACGCCGGCTTGCGCCACGCAGGGCTTTGCGCTCGGCAGCCATGTGCTCGGCTTGCAATTTCACCCCGAAGTCGACGCCTGTGCCGGAATCGAGCGCTGGCTGGTCGGCCATGCCAGCGAGCTTGGCGGAGCGCAGATCGATCTCGTCGCCCTGCGCGAGGATGCCGCGCGCTTCGGCCCGGCCTTGCGGGATGCCGCGCGCCGGTTGTTGACCGAATGGCTGCAAGGGGTGCGGGCATGACGGGGACGTTAGACACGGATCTCAGTCTCGCCATCGCGCAGGAGGCCGAACGGCAGCACGCACATATCGAGTTGATCGCCTCGGAGAATTTCGTCAGCGCCGCCGTTCGCGCCGCGCAAGGCTCGATCCTCACGAACAAATATGCCGAGAGCTATCCGGGGCGGCGCTATTATGGCGGCTGCGCGGCGGTCGACAGGGTCGAGCAACTGGCGATCGACCGCGCCTGCCGACTGTTTGGCGCGGCACATGCCAATGTCCAGCCCCATAGCGGGGCCAACGCCAATATCGCCGTCCTGTTCGCGCTGCTCAATCCGGGTGATCGGATCATGGGGCTTGATCTCGCCTGCGGCGGTCATCTCACCCACGGCGCGCCGGTCAGCCTGTCGGGCCGATGGTTCGCAGTCTCCGCCTATAAGGTTCGTCCCGAGGACGAACGGATCGACTATGACGCGCTGGAACGCCAGGTCCATGAGGAGCGACCAAAACTGATCTTCGCTGGTGGCTCGGCCTATCCGCGCGAGATCGATTTCGCGCGGATGCGGATGATCGCCGATTCGATCGGCGCATGGCTGGTCGCCGATGTTGCTCATTATGCCGGGCTGATCGCGGCGGGCCTCTACCCCAATCCGCTGCCGCATGCCCATGTCGTCACCTCGACCACGCACAAGACGCTGCGCGGCCCGCGCGGTGGCCTGATCCTTACGGACGATCCGACGCTCGCGAAGAAGATCGACAAAGCGGTGTTCCCCGGAACGCAAGGCGGCCCGCTGATGCATGTCATCGCGGGCAAGGCAGCGGCTTTTCACGAAGCCTTGCAACCGGCATTTCGCGACTATGCGAACACCGTCATCGCCAACGCGAAGGCGCTGGGACAGACGTTGACCAATGGCGGCCTTCGGCTCGTGACCGGCGGCACAGATTGCCATATCCTGCTCGTCGATCTGCGATCGTTCGACCTGACCGGCAAGGCCGCCGTTGAGGCGCTGGACCATCATGGGCTGACCGCCAACAAGAATGCGATTCCCTTCGATCCACTCCCGCCGACCATTACCTCCGGATTGCGGCTCGGCACGCCGGCGGCAACGTCGCGCGGGTTCGATGAGGCCGCCTTCCGGGAGGTCGGCGATCTGATCCTTAATGGTCTGCGGGCGCTGCGCGAGGGGCGCTCTGCGGACCCATCGATTCAGAGCCGGGTCCGCAGTCTGACCGATCGCTGGCCGCTCGGAGATGCCGGCCATGTCTGAGGTCGTCGCCAATCTCAACCTCGTTCGCGGACGGATCGCCGATGCGGCGGTGCGATCCGGCCGCCCCCCCAATGCGATCCGCCTTGTCCTAGTGACAAAAACCATCGAACCGCCTCGCATCCTCGAAGCGGTAAGCGCGGGTCAGACCGACTTGGGCGAAAACAAGGTGCAGGAAGGCGGTCGCACGGCAAAGGCGCTGGCCGGTGAGTCGGTTCGCTGGTCGATGATCGGCCATCTCCAGAGCAACAAGGTCAAGGAGGTGCTACATTTCGCCGATGAGGTACAGTCGCTCGACCGTCTGTCGTTGGCGGTGGCGCTGGAGAGGCGGCTCCAGCTTCTGGGGCGCGGACTCGATGTGCTGGTCCAGGTCAACACCTCCGGCGAAGCCAGCAAGTTCGGCCTTGCCCCCCGGGAAGTGCCAGTCTTTCTGAAGGAGCTGGCGGCGTTCGACGCCCTCCGCCCAAAAGGCTTCATGACGCTCGCCACCTTCACGCCCGACGAAACCGAGGTGCGGCGCTGCTTCCGTTTGCTGCGCGACGTTCGCGACCAGGCGCGACAGGACGCGCCGCGCGGCGATGCGCTCGCCGATCTATCGATGGGTATGTCCGGCGATTATCGCTGGGCGATCGAGGAAGGCGCGACCATCGTGCGTGTCGGACAGGCGGTGTTCGGTCCCCGGCCGCTGCCCGATTCCCACTACTGGCCCGGTGCTGCGGGGACGGCGTGATGCTGGTGATTTCGATCTAAAGCCAGGTTGTTCATGGCCATGTCGGCAACAGCGCCGCCGTCTACCCGATGCAGGCCGCGGCCGTGACGGTCGCGGCGGTTCCGACCGCGCTCCTGTCCAACCACCCGCATTATCCGACGATGCGAGGCCGAATTCTCGACGACGGCCTGGTCGATGATCTCCTGCGTGGCGTGAAGGAGCGTGGATTGGTCGAGCGCGCCACGGTGCTCATCACCGGCTATCTCGGCTCGCCCGAGATCGCGCACTGGGTCACGGATTTCGTGGCGGATGCCAGAAAACGCAACCCGCGCCTCATCTATCTCTGTGATCCAGTGATGGGCGACGATGATCTCGGCGTGTTCGTGGCCGACGGCATCGCGGAAGTGTTCCGCGACCAGCTCGTGCTGCTGGCCTTGCTCATCACCCCAAACCCGTTCGAGCTGGAATATCTGACCGCCCATGAGGCGCGTGATGTCGGCGATCTGCGTACCGTGTGCAAGCAGATTGCCAACCACGGTTGCCAGGCGGTGATTGCCACCGGCTGCACGCTCGCCGACACGGCATCCGGTCAGGTCGAGACAATCCTGTGCGAGGCGGGGCCATACGACGCGGGCAACATGCTTCTAGTCGCCACGCCACGCCTGCCGATCCGTCCTTGTGGCACGGGCGATCTGCTCGCCGGGCTTACGGCCGCGCATCTGGCGAATGGAGCGACGCTGCCGGATGCAATGCGATACGCGGTCGAAGGAACCCATGCCATTCTTGAGAAAACCTGCGATGCACAGGCGGAAGAATTATGTCTGGTGTGATGCGGCTAGGTGTTCAGTCCCGGCATCTGGTGGATCGGATTGACGATGAACCGATCTGGCTCTGACGTCCAGATCTTGGCGATGTATTCGTAGGGTGTAAGCCCGCTGAGCGTCTTGAGCCGGCGGGCGAAATTGTAGGCGGCCATGAAGTCGGCGAGGTGCATCCGCAGTTGTTCATGGCTCTCGTAGTGGAAGCGTTTGACGGTCGCCTCCTTGATGGTCCGGTTCATCCGTTCGACCTGTCCGTTGGTCCACGGATGGTTCAGCTTCGCCAGACGGTGCTCGATCTCGTTTGCCTCGCAGATCATGTCGAACCGCATTTGGCGCGACCAGGCGGTGTTGCGGTTACGAGGCTGCTCGGCGAACTGGATGCCGTTGTCCGTCAGAATGGTGTGGATGCGGTACGGCACGGCCTTCAGCAGGTGTTCGAGGAACTCCCATGCTGTCCGGCGATCAGCCTTGTCGACCAGCTGCGTGACCGCGAATTTGCTGGTGCGATCGATGCCGACGAACAGGTAAAGCTTGCCTTCGGCGGTCTGCACCTCTGCGATGTCTATATGGAAGAAGCCGATCGGGTAGCGCTTGAAGCGCTGCCGCAGAGGTGGTTCGGCTTGTCTGCACAGGCTCGCAGCTTGGATAAGTGGATTGCCGCTGGTTGATCATGCCGCTGCGAGAAGCGGCTGTTCGAAGTATGCCTGGTCGGGCGTACGACCTCCAAGCGCGGAGTGCGGCCTGACGGCATTGTAGAACGTGAAGTAGCGACCGATGCCGGCACGGGCCTCGGGGACCGAAGCGTAGGCGTTGAGGTAGACCTCCTCGTACTTCACCGAGCGCCAGAAGCGCTCCACGAACACGTTGTCGCGCCAGCAGCCCCTCCCGTCGATGCTGATGGCGATCGCCGTAAGCGTCCGGTGAAGGCGTCACCTCAGGTGGGACGGTAGTTCCACGGCAGGAGTTCGGCGACCCGACGTGCCGGATGGTCGGCGATGCGGCTGATGGTGTCGGCCAGCCAGGCCTCGGGGTCGACGCCGTTGAGCCTGGCGGTTTCCACGAGGCTGTAGATGCTGGCGGCGCGGTGACCACCTTTGTCGGAGCCGGCGAACAGCCAGTTTTTGCGGCCCAGAGCGACGCCGCGCAGCGAGCGCTCGGCGGCATTGTTGTCGATCTCGAGGCGACCATCGTCGGCATAGCGGGTCAGCGCCTGCCAGCGGGCGAGCGCATAGCGGATGGCGACCGCGAGGTCGGAGCGCCGGGACAGCTTCGGTCCGGTCGCGTCGAGCCACTGGCGGAATGCATCGAGCAGCGGTCCGGCCCGCGCCTGGCGCACGTGCCGTCGCTCGTCAGGAGGCTGACCACGCACGTCTTGTTCGACCGCATAGAGGCCAGCGATATGGTCCAACGCCTCGCGGGCCGTGGCGGAGCCGGTTGCGGCATGGACGTCGAAGAACTTGCGCCTGACATGCGCCCAGCAGGCCACCTCTGCGATGCGCTTGCCATAGAGACGGTCGAACCCCGCATAACCATCGGCGTGCAGATCGCCCCGGAACCGGGCAAGATGCCCGGCGGGGCGTTCGCCCTTGCGGTCGGGCGCGTAGCGGAACAGCACGGCGGGCGGAGCGTCGCCGCCAGCCCCGCGCTCGTCACGCACATAAGTCCACAGCCGGCCTGTCCTCGTACGACCGGCGCCGGGGGCCAGCACCGGCACGGGCGTGTCGTCGGCGTGGAGGGTCGCACCGCCCATGACGTGGCGCTCGAGCGCGTCGACCAGCGGATCAAGGAGCGCGGCCGAGCGCCCGACCCAGTCGGCGAGCGTGGAGCGGGCAAGGTCGACGCCCTGGCGCGCATAAATGCCCGACTGGCGGTAGAGCGGCAGATGGTCGGCGTATTTGGACACCAGCACATGTGCGAGCAGCCCGGCGCCGGGGCGGCCGCGCTCGATAGGCATGGACGGCAACGGCGCCTGCACGATACGCTCGCATGACCGGCAGCTGAGCCGCGGCCGGACGTGGCGCACGACCCGGAACGAGGCAGGGACATAGTCGATCTGCTCGGTGACATCGTCGCCCATACGCCGCATGGCACCGCCGCAGTCGGGGCAGACGCACGGTGCCTCATGCACGACATCGGTGCGGGGCAGATGGTCGGGCAGCGGCTGTCGATACGGCCTGGCGGTTTCCCGTGTCCGGGTGGCCGCCGGCATCGCCGCAGTGGCGACTTCCGCCTCACACTCCTCCAACCCTAGTTCCAGCTGGTCTGCCTGGTGCGTCAGCTTCTCCGACGAACGGCCGAACGCCATGCGCCGCAGCCGCGCGACCTGCATCCGCAACTGCTCCAGCTCGGCGCCGGCCGCGACGAGCATGGCCTTCAGAAGGGCGATATCGTCGGGCAGCGAGGCGGCATCGGGCGACACGCCCGCTTATACCAGAACACCCGTGCCGATACACGCGAAAGCCGCAGGAAACCGTGCTTTCCTACCAGGCCAAGGTCGGCTGCGAGGACCGGATCGGATGCCGCCAGTCCACCCCTTCGAGTAGCATCGACAATTGCGCCGGGGTCAGTACCGCAACGCCGTCCGCGGTCGCTGGCCAGGTGAACCGGTCCCGCTCCAGGCGCTTGGCATGGAGCACCAGTCCCTGGCCGTCCCACCACAGCAGCTTGACCAGGTCACCGCGCCTGCCCCGGAAGGCGTACACCGCACCGCCAAACGGATCCTGGCGCAGCCGCTGCTGTACCAGCGCGGCCAGCCCGTCGAAGCCCTTGCGCATGTCTGTGACACCGGCCGCCAGATACACCCGGACACCGCTTGGCGGCCCGATCAAGCAAACCCGGCCAGCACGGCCTTCAGCACCCGCGCGTCGATGGGAGGCACCAGGCGGATGCGCTGCCCGGCTCGGCCGACCACCTCCACCACACCTGGCCCGAGTGACTCTGGCTGCGGCACCATCGGCACGCCTGCCACCTCGACTGGCACGAACGACGCCCCGGGCAACGGCAATGCCTCGCTCGCCACCCCGTCGCGCAGCAGCGTGCGTCGCCAGCGGTACACCAGCGACGTGCACACCCGGTGACGCCGCGCCACGTCCAGCACGCTTGCCCCCGGCATCATCGCCTCCGACACGATCCGTGCCTTATCATCGTCGCTGAACCGTCGCCGCGGCTCAGTCCCGACCATCTCGATAATTCGCGTCGCCATGATACCGCACCGGTGTCTGCCACAGTGTCACACCTGTGGCTTGCGGATCACCTCGTCAGCAAGGCGGAGAAGACCGGACGCTTACGATCTGCTCGCGGTGAAGGACGGCGGTGAACGCCGTGCTGGTGAACTGCGACCCCTGATCACTGTTGAAGATAGCGGGCTTGCCGTAGCGGGCCAGCGCGTCCTCCAGCGCCTCGATGCAGAACCCGGCATCCAGCGAGATCGACACCCGCCACGCCAGCACACGCCGGGTGAACCAGTCGACGATGGCAACGAGGTAGACGAAGCCGCGTGCCATGGGCACATAGGTAATGTCGGTAGCCCAGACCTGGTTCGGCCGGATCACCGCCAGCTTGCGCAGCAGGTAGGGATAGACCTTGTGCCCCGGTGCCGGCTTCGACGTGCTCGGCCGGCGGTAAATCGCCTCAATCCGCATCCGCTTCATCAGCGTCGCGACGTGTAGCCGGCCAATCTCAACACGTTCCTGCCGAAGCAGATCGCGCAGCATCCGGCTGCCCGCGAACGGATAGAGCAGGTGCAACTCGTCGATCCGCCGCATGACCGCCAGGTCAGAGTCCGGCACAGCGCGTGGCAAATAGTAGATGCTGCCGCGACTGATGCCGAGCTGCCGCGCCTGGGCGACCAGCGACAGCGCGTGACCACGGTCGATCATCGCTTTGCGCTCGGCAACAGACCGGCCTTCCCGAGCGCACCGGCCAAAAAATCGTTCGCCAGCGTCAGCTCGCCGATCTTCGCATGCAGCACCGTCACGTCGATCGCTGGCTCTGCCGTGACCGGCTCGGCCCCGAACACGTCCGCCGCACCCTCCAGCAGCCGCGCCCGCCACTGGTTGATGAGGTTTGGATGCACATCATACTGCTGCGCCAGCTCGGCCAGCGTCTTCTCGCCTCGCACGGCGGCCAGTGCCACCTTGGCCTTGAACGCCGGGCTGTGGTTCCGGCGCGGTCGCTTTCTCATCTTGCCTCCTGATCGCGGCCAGCATGGCCGCTGTCAGACCGGCAATCCACTTTTCCCCGCTGTTCAAATTCCCCGAGCCACCTCTGTGGATCGTCATTTCACCACGTGCTGAGGGCGGGTGCCGGCTGCCTCCCTTTGTTCTCCTGACGACGCACCCTATCCGAGCGAGGCGGGGTATGGTGCGATGGCTGCGGCGATACCGCTG
>NZ_JACCBY010000009.1 GCF_013409985.1 Sphingomonas melonis | reverse complement strand
TCAATGTTCGTCTGCTCAAAGCCTGGCTCCCTTGGCCAGCCTTGAATCAGATCTTCAACTCAAACGGAATCCTATGAATGCAGACAGCGCCTAGGGCAGAACATTCGTAAGAGCCGGCCATTTGCCAAACCCACCCCGTCACCCTGGACTTGTTCCGGGGTCCACTCTGCGGCGAGGAGAAAGGCTTGATTCGACACCATTCCCTCGCGGCCCGTTGGACCCCGGAACAAGTCAGGGGTGACGGGGGGTTTTGATCCGCGACTGAATGTTGATCCCGCCTCGACAGTGGATCTGGCACGCCCCCTCATCGGCACAGCAATCGAAACGATACGAGGCGATCGTTTCCGTCAACGTGTCCCTGTCCGGCGCCCAAGTCACTCATGCCGCAACGCATCGATCGGATTGAGCGCCGCCGCGCGCCGCGCCGGGAAATAGCCGAACACCACGCCGATCACCGCCGAGATGGCGAAGGCGATGATGTTGATCTGCGGATCGAATGTCCACGGCACCTGCATCAGCGGCACCAGCGCGAGGATCACGCCCTGCGCGATCACCAGCCCGATGATCCCGCCGAGGCACGACAGGGCCACCGCCTCGACTAGGAACTGGAGCAGCACCTCGCGCGCGACCGCGCCGATCGCCAGGCGGATGCCGATCTCGCGCGTCCGCTCGGTCACCGAGACGAGCATGATGTTCATGATGCCGATGCCGCCGACGACCAGGCTGATCGCCGCCACCGCCGCGACGATGCGCGTGAGCAGCGTCGTCGTGCCGGTGAGCGTGTCGGAAATCTGCTTGGTGTCGAAGATGTTGAAATCGTCGTCGCGTTCGCCGGAGAGGTGGCGGCGTTCGCGTAACAGGCTGGTGATCGCGCTTTGCACGGTGCTCGTCTGATAGTCGGTGTCGACCCCGACCAGCATCAGCCGCACGTCGCGGTTGCCGGTGAAGCGGCGCTGCACCGTCTTGATCGGCATGACGACGACATCGTCCTGATCGCCGAACCCGCCCTGCCCGCGCGTGCTGAGCGCACCGATCACGTCGCAGCTGACGTTGCCCAGGCGGATGCGCGCGCCGATCGGGTCGCCACCGCGGAACAGGTTCTGGCGCACGGTATTGCCGATCAGGCACACCGCCTTGCCCGCCTCCTGCTCGGCCGGGGTCCAGTAGCGGCCCGCGACCAGCGGCCAGGGCTGGACGACCAGAAAGGCGCTGGTGGTGCCGTTGATCGTCGTCGACCAGTTCGCGCCTTCGTAGATCGCGGTGGCCGAGGCGCTCGCCTGCGGCGCGACCGCGGTGACGCCGGCGATCTGGTTGGCGATCGCCTCGACGTCCTCGGGCTTGAAATTTGGCGGCTGCGGCCCGCCGCCACCGCGGCCGAAGCCCTGGCCGGGACGGATCTGGAGGATGTTGCTGCCGAGCGCGGAAATCTGCTGCTGGACCGCCGCGGTCGTCGCCTTGCCGAGCGTCACCATCGTGACGACCGCACCGACGCCGATGACGATGCCGAGGATGGTCAGGAACGAGCGCAGCAGATGCCGCCGGATCGACCGCAGCGCGAGGATGAGCGTGGTGCCGAGCATCAATAGTCCTTCTTCCCCTCTCCCATCGGGAGAGGGGCAAGCTGCCGAAGGCAGCGCGGGGTGAGGGCAAGTTCGGGTGAGCGTGGCACAATCGCCCTCACCCTTCCGCCGACCTCCGGCCGGCTCCCTCCCTCTCCCGATGGGAGAGGGACTATCATGCCTCCACCGCCGCGCCCTGCCGATGCTGCGCCTCGATCCGCTCGACCAGCCCGTCCTTGAAGTGGATCACCGTCCGCGCGAAGGCGGCCATGTCGGGTTCGTGCGTCACCATCAGCACGGTGATGTTGCTCGTCCGGTTGAGATCGGTGAGCAATTCCATGATCTCGACCGAGCGTTCGCTGTCGAGATTGCCGGTCGGCTCGTCGGCGAGCAGCACGTCGGGCTGGGTGACGATCGCGCGCGCGATCGCGACGCGCTGCTGCTGGCCGCCCGACAGTTCGGCGGGCGTATGGTCCCACCAGCGGTCGAGCCCGACCTTGGCGAGCGCCGCCATGCCGAGGTCGCGCCGCGTCTTCTTGTCCTCGCCGCGATAGAGCAAGGGCAGTTCGACATTCTCGAGCGCGCTCGTCCGGCTGAGCAGGTTGAAGCCCTGGAAGACGAAGCCGAGATAGCGACGGCGGAGCAAGGCGCGCTGGTCGCGGTCGAGCGTCTCGACGTGATGGCCGCGGAACAGGAAGGTGCCCGCCGACGGCACGTCGAGGCAGCCGAGGATGTTCATCGTCGTCGACTTGCCCGATCCCGATGGCCCCATGACGGCGACGAAATCGCCCGCCTGGATGTCGAGGTCGACGCCCTTCAACGCCTGGAACTGCGTCGCGCCGGCGCCGTAGACCTTGGTGACGCCGCGCATCGTGATGATCGGGTCAGGCATGTCCCATCCCCACCGTCATTCCCGCGGAGGCGGGAATCCATAGACGCTGACGCCTCGTAAAAGCCGGGCCACCTGCGCGTATGGATTCCCGCCTGCGCGGGGACGACGTCGGGCGGGGCTTACTGGCCACCCGCGCCACCCTGCCGGCGCGAGCCGCCGCCGCGCCGTCCGGCCCCTGCCCCGGCGCCGTCGTTGCCGCTCGACAATTGCCCGGTAATCACCTGCTGCCCCGGCTTGAGGGTGCCGCTGAGCACCTCGGTCATCGTGCCGTTGGTGTCGCCGGTGGTCACCTGCACCGGCTGCGGTTTGCCCGCGGCGTCCTTGACGTAGATCGTCTGCGACGCGCCACGGCCGAGCGTGGCCGTCCGCTCCGGCCGGTCGCGGCGCGGGCGGAAGGTCAGTGAGCCGGCGATGCCGCCGCTCGATGCCCCCGCGCCCGCCGCCGCGGGCTTGAAGCGCAACGCCGCATTCGGGACGAGCAGCACGTTGCGCTTGTCGGAGGTGACGATATCTGCGGTCGCGGTCATGCCGGGCCGCAATTGCAGCGACGGATTGGCGACGGTGAGGTCGGCGGCATAGCTCACCACCTGCCCGGTGGTCGCGGTGGTGCTGGCGGTCGTCGACGTCGAACTCGCCGAGCTGACCGTCAGGTTCGAGCCGAGATCGACACGCGTGATCGTCGCCGGAAAGGTGCGGCCGGGAAAGGCATCGACGGTGAAATCCGCCTTCTGCCCGACCTTGACCTCGCCGACGTCAGCCTCGTCGATCGCGACCTCCAGCTTCATCTTGCTGAGGTCTTCGGCGATGACGAACAGGGTCGGCGTGTTGAACGAGGCGGCGACGGTCGCGCCCGGATCGATCTGCCGCGCCAGCACGACGCCGTTGACCGGCGAGCGGATCACCGCACGCGCGCGCTGCGTCTGGCTCTGCGCCAGCGCCGCCTGCGCCGCGGCGACATTGGCCTGCGCGACCTTCAGCGCGGCGACGCTGCGTTGATAATCGGCGCGGCCGGTCTGGAGCTCGGTCCCCGACGGCACGCGGCCGTTGGAGAGCTTGTACACCTCCTCCAGCCGGGCGAGCTGCGCGCGGCTTTCGGCGACGGTCGCCTGCGCCTGATTGACCTGCGCCTGGTTGGCGGCGACCTGCGCCTGCTGCTGCCGGATCTGGTCGTCGATCTGCTGCGGGTCGATCAACGCCAGCGGCTGGCCGGCGGTGACGCGGTCGTTGACGTCGACCACCACCTTGGTGACGAGGCCCGACAGCTGCGAACCCACCGTCACCTGATTGGTCGGCGCGAGCTTGCCGGTCGCCGAGACGGTGACGGTCAGGTTGCCGCGCTCGGCGGGCTGCGTCGCATAGCCCGCCTCCGCCTTCGGCCCGAAGCAACTCTTGAGCAGCAGCGCGAGCAGCACCACGCCGATCGCGACGAACACCCATTTGAGGTAGCGGCGCCAGACCGGCACGGGCTTCACGCCCAGGAAATCGTCGATCGGTTCGGCCATCAGCGGGTCTCTGCCACGGGGGTTCGGGGGGCGCGGTCGGGCGCCTGCGGGACGACGCTCGCGTCCCAGCCGCCACCGAGCGCGTTGTAGAGCGCGACCAGCGCGGTCGCCTGATCCGATCGCGCCTGCGTCAGGCCGTTCTGCGCGGAGAGCAGCGCCGCCTCCTGCTGGTTGAGCGTCGTGAAATCGGTGAGGCCGCTGCGATACTGGCTGCGCGCCAGCGTCGCCGAGGCGCTGGCGGCATCATAAGCGATCCGGAACTGCGTCTCGCGCTGGCGGGCGGCGTCGAGCGCGACGATCGCATTCTCGATATCCTCCAGCGCGGTCAGTACGGTGCCGCGATAGGCGGCAAGCGCGGCATCCGCCGCCGCCTCGTTCGAGCGCACCTGGCTGCGCAGCCGGCCGCCGTTGAAGATCGCCTGCGTCAGTCCGGCGAACAGGCTGCCGGTGATCGCGTCGCCGAGGCTGCCGATACCGGTCGCGTTGGTGTTGATATTGCCGCTGATCGCCAGCGCCGGATAGAGCTGCGCCTTGGCGACGCCGATCTGTGCGGTGGCCGAGGCCAGCGACCGTTCCGCCGCGCGCACGTCGGGACGACGGCGCAGCGCATCGGCGGGAATGCCGACGCCCACCGTCGCCGGGCCGCGCGGGATCGGCTTCCCCGCCGCAAGCGCGCTGCGCAACGCACCGGGCGACTGCCCCGTCAGCACGCCGAGCCGCGCGACCGCGGCGGCATATTGCTGCTCGATCTGCGGCACGGTCGCGGCGGTCTGCGCCCGCTGGCTGCGCGCCTGCTCGACATCGACCGAGGAGACGAGCCCCGCCTGGACGCGGAAGCCGGCGATCTCCAGATTGTCGTCCTGGATGGCGAGGCTGGCGCGCGCATTGGCGAGCTGCGCCTGGTAGGCGCGGGCGAGGACGTAATTGGTCGCCACCTCGCTCTCGACGGTGAGCAGCACGGTCGCGTAATCGAAGCCGCTCGCCTCATATTGTGCGCGCGTCGCCTCGACGGTGCGGCGGACCTCGCCGAACAGGCCGAGCTGGTAGCTGGCCGACAGACCGGCGGAGAAACTGTTGGTGCCGCCGCCGCCGGTGTCGACCACCGTGCCGTCGGGCAAGGTAAACGACCGGCCGCCGCCGCGCAGATTCTCGTTACGCTGATAGCCCGCCGAACCGGACAGCGTCGGCAGCAGCGACGCGCGGCTCTGCACCAGCGCCTCGCGCGCCTGCCGCAATCGCGCGATCGCCTGCGCGACATCCGTATTGGCGCCACGCGCCTGCTCGACGAGCTGGCCGAGCACGGGATCGTCGAAATTGGCCCACCAGCGCGTCAGATCCTCGGCACTCTGCTGCGCTGGCACCGAATAGCCAGCGGGCACGCCGAGCGCGGCGGCGGTCTGCGGATGGTAATCGGGGCCGACGGTGCACCCCGCCAGCGCGGCGGTGACGAGCAGCAGGGAGGGAACACGGGCCATGGCCGTATCGTGTGGTCAACACACTGCGCCGTCCAGCATTTTTATGTCGCAATATGTGTCGTCGCGGGGTCCGCGCCGACCCGTGGCGAGCGATCAGCGGCCGGTGAAGACCGGCGCGCGCTTCTGGAGGAAGGCCATGCCGCCTTCCAGCGAGTCCGCCGATCCGCGCGCCTGCCGCTGCGCCTCGGCCTCCGCGCCAAGCGCGGTGGCATAGTCGCTTTCCAATGCCCGGCCGATCGCCCGCCGCATCAGGCCGAGCGCCAGCGTCGGCCCTGCCGCCAGCCGCGCCGCCAGCGCCAGCGCCGCGGCATCGAGCGCGTCGTCGGCGACGACCGTGTGGATCATGCCCCAGTCGAGCGCCTTGCCGGCGGGCACGCGCTCGCCGAGCAGCATCATCTCGGTGGCGCGGGCGCGGCCGATCAGCCGCGGCAGCATCCAGGACGCGCCGCCATCGGGAACGAGCCCGATATTGACGAAGGCCTGCAGGAAATAGGCCGTCTCGCTCGCCACGCAGAAGTCCGCCGCCAGCGCTAGGCTGCATCCGATCCCCGCCGCCGGTCCGCGCACCGCGCTGACCACCGGCACGGCAAGGTCGGCGATCGCGGCGATCGTCGGATTGTAATGTTCGGTAAGCGCCGCATACGTCGCCTCGCCGGGATCGTCGCCGCCGAGCGCGCCGCCGCCGACATCGGCACCCGAACAGAACGCCCGCCCCGCGCCGGCGATCAGCACCGCGCGCGCTCCGCCAAGATCGCCCAACGCATCGCGCAGCTCATCGAACAGCGCGGGCGGCGCGGCGTTGAGGCGATCGGGACGGTTGAGGGTGAGGACGCGGACGTCACCGTGCGACTCGGCCAGGATATGCTGGTAGGTCATCGGGCGCCCCTCCTCGGCGATGCGCAGCGCGCCGGTTCGGTCGACGGCGATAGCTGGTGCACCCGACTGGATTCGAACCAGTGGCCTCTGCCTTCGGAGGGCAGCGCTCTATCCAGCTGAGCTACGGGTGCCTGGCCATGCCGCCTAGCAAAGCCGCGGCGACGGCGCCAGTGGGTTTATGCGGCAACGCTCTTCGGCGGCGGCGTCTTCGGCTTGAAGGCGCACAGGTCGGCGACGATACAGCGCCAGCATTCGGGACGTCGCGCCTTGCAGACATAGCGGCCGTGCAGGATCAGCCAGTGATGCGCGTGCAGGCGGAACGGCTGCGGCGTCGCCTTGTCCAGCTTCAGCTCGACCGCGAGCGGCGTCTTGCCGCGGGCGAGGCCGGTCCGGTTGCCGACGCGGAAGATATGCGTGTCGACCGCGAAGGTCTCGGCACCAAATGCGACGTTCATCACCACGTTGGCGGTCTTGCGGCCGACCCCCGGCAGGCGTTCGAGCGCATCGCGATCCGCCGGCACCGCGCTGCCATGTTCGGCGACCAGCGCCTCGGATAGCGCGATGACGTTCTTGGCCTTGGTGTTGAACAGGCCGATCGTGCGGATATGCTGCTTGAGGTCGTCGAGGCCGAGCGCGACCATCTGTTCCGGGGTCTTCACCGCCGCGAACAGCGCGCGCGTCGCCTTGTTGACCCCGGCGTCGGTCGCCTGCGCCGACAGCACCACCGCGACGAGCAACTGATAGGCATTGCCCGATTCGAGTTCTGTCTCGGGATGCGGGTTCGCCTCCGCCAGACGGCGGTAGAATTCGAAGACGTCGGCCTTCTTCACAGACCGAGCACGTCGCCCATACGGTAGCGGCCGGCGGGCTGCCCGACGAGCCACAGCGCCGCGCGCACCGCGCCCTTGGCGAAGATCGAACGGTCCTGCGCGAGATGCGACACTTCGATCCGCTCGCCCTCGCTGGCGAACATCACCGTATGATCGCCGATGATCGAACCGCCGCGCAGCGACGCCATGCCGATCGTCCCCTCGGTGCGCGCGCCGGTCAGGCCGGCGCGGCCATCGACGCGCAGCTCGGACAGCGTCGTCCCGCGGCCCGCCGCCGCCGCCTCGCCGAGCAGGATCGCGGTGCCCGACGGCGCGTCGACCTTGTGGCGATGGTGGCTCTCGACGATCTCGATGTCCCAGTCGGTGCCGAGCCGCGCCGCCGCCTCGCGCACCAGCTGTGCGAGCAGCGTGACGCCGAGCGAGGTGTTGCCGGTCTGGAGCACGGCGATCTCGGTCGCCGCGGCGTCGATCGCGGCATGCTGCGCCTGGGTCAGGCCGGTGGTGCCGATCACCAGCGGCGTGCGCGCGGCGCGGGCGGCGGCGAGGTGCGACTCCAGTGCCGAGGGCGTCGAGAAGTCGACCAGCACGTCAGAAATGCGGGCGAGCACCGCCGGATCGCCGCCGGCATCGACGCCACCGGCCAGCACCGCACCGGCGGTGCCGATCTGTTCCGTGATCGCGCGGCCCATGCGGCCGCTGCTGCCATAGATTCCGATCGCGGTCATGCGGCGGGTCCGACGGAGCGGTGGGATCGCGGGCGCTGGGTCATGCCGGCTCTCTGGCACAACCGCGCCCGTCAGGACAGCCAATCACACCACTGTCACAGATCGATCGACCCGCTCAGACATAGCCGTGCTCCGGATCGAGCAGCCGAGTGATCGGCATGCTGGCCGGCCGGCAAACGCCGACAGACGTTTGCGATGACGATCCATCGTGCCGCGGTCCGCGCCAGCATAGTCCTGCCCGACTCGTCCCTCATCATCGGCATCGCACTGGGCGCGGCGGCACGATGCGCCTAGGATCACGCGTATGACCGACATCCGCAACATCGTCGTGCTCACCGGGGCCGGCGTGTCCGCCGAATCGGGGATCGCCACCTTCCGCGGGCCAGGCGGGCTATGGGAAGGGCATCGCGTCGAGGACGTGTGCACGCCCGAGGCGCTCGCCGCCGATCCGGTGCTGGTGCATCGCTTCTACGACCTGCGCCGTGCCGCCCTGGCGGAGGTCGAGCCCAATGCCGCGCATCGCGCGTTGGCCGAGCTGGACGCGGCATGGCCGGGCGAGCTGCTGATCGTCACCCAGAATGTCGACGATCTGCACGAGCGCGCCGGCGCGCGGCGGTTGCTGCACATGCATGGCGAGCTGACCTCGGCCCTGTGCGCAGCGTGCGGCGTGCGGCGGCCATGGCGCGAGGCGCTGCCACCGGGCACGCGCTGCGAGGCATGCGGGGCGGCGGCGCTGCGCCCCGACATCGTGTTCTTCGGCGAGATGCCCTATCAGATGGAGCGGATCGAGGCGGCGCTGGCGCGCGCCGATCTGTTCGTGTCGATCGGCACGTCGGGCGCGGTCTATCCGGCGGCGGGGTTCGTGCAGCTCGCCGATGCCTATGGCGCGGACACGCTGGAACTCAATCTGGAGCGGTCGGCGGGCAGCGGGTTCTTCGCCGAGACGCGGCTGGGGCCGGCCGGGGTACTGGTGCCGGACTGGGTGCAGGAGGTTCTGCGGCGTCCTTAGGTCCTCCCCCGCCAGGGGGAGGTGGCAGCGCGCAGCGCTGACGGAGGGGGAGGACAGGGCGAAAGCGGTGTCACCAAGCTCCCGCCCTGTCCTCCCCTCCACCACCCCTTGGCGGCAGGGCGATTGCCTATGGCTGGGTGTGGGCTGGGGTGGTGAGGCTAGATCGCTTTCCTCATCATCACCGTCACCCCGGACTCGTTCCGGGGTCCACCCAGCCGCAAGAGAATAGTGTAAAATGAAGCCCTTCTCCCCGCCGCAGAGTGGACCCCGGAACAAGTCCGGGGTGACGGAATGGGGTTGGAAGGCGACCGGCTCAAACACACCAGCCCTCTCCCCTGGGGGGAGGATCGGGTCACTCCACCCAGTCGAGGCCGAGGTCGCGATAGACATCGCGGTCTTCGTCCCAGCCGGGCTTGACCTTGACGTGGAGGTAGAGGTGGACCGGCGATCCCAGGATGCTCGCCAGTTCGGTGCGGGCGCGCGCGCCGATCTCCTTGATGCGCTGGCCGCCCTTGCCGAGGATGATCGCGCGCTGCGTCGGACGCTCGACGAGGATCTGCTGGTGGATCTCGACCGAACCGTCCTCGCGCTCGCTGTACTTCTCGGTTTCGACCGTGCTCGCATAGGGCAGTTCGGCGTGAAGCTGGAGATAGAGCTGCTCGCGCGTCACTTCGCTGGCGAGCGCGCGCTCGGTGGCGTCGGACACCTGATCCTCGGGATAGTGCCACGGGCCTGCGGGCATCGCCTTCGCCAGCGCCGCCTTGAGTTCGGGCAAGCCGTCGCCGGTTTGCGCCGAGACGAACCAGGTATCGGCGAAGGGCATCAGCGCGTTGAGCTTTTCCGCGTGGAGCAGCAGCTTGGGCTTGTCGGCGATATCGACCTTGTTGAGGATCAGGATCTTCGGCTCGGGCCGGTCCTTCAGCGCCTCGGCAATGCGTTCGACCTTGCTGCCGATGCCGCCCTTGCCATCGACGACGAGCGCGATGAGGTCGGCCCCCTCGGTACCGGTCCAGGCGGCGGCGACCATCGCGCGGTCGAGCCGGCGCTGCGGCTCGAAGATTCCGGGCGTGTCGACGAGCAGGATCTGCGTATCGTCCTGGATAGCGACGCCGAGCAGCTTGGTGCGCGTGGTCTGCGCCTTGGGGCTGACGATCGCGACCTTCTGGCCGACGAGGGCATTGACGAGCGTCGACTTGCCCGCGTTGGGCGCGCCGACCACGGCAACGAGGCCGCAATGTTGGGTCTGGGTCATGAGGCTTCTTACGGAATGTTCGGGAAACGGACGAGACTGCAAATCTGTGGAAAGATAAGACACAATCCTTCTCGCCTCAGAGGAACCGTTGCGTTGAGCCACTGCGATAAGATGCGATCGCTTCCCCGATAGGGCTGTCACCCCGGCCCCGTCCCCACGATCCATCGGGGCGCAGGAGGCGAGCCAGCCGATCGAGCGCGTCTCCTCGACGTGCAGTGAACCCCGGAACAAGTCCTGAGTGACGGGCAGCAGTAGACCCATCACCCTACCGCCCGCCCCTTCGTCACCGACGCGAGGGGCGGCGGACGTCGCTACCGCCCGAACCCGGTCGGGGCTGGAGACACCGTCACCGTCGTCCCGTTCTGGATCTCCTGCACCTCGAGCGCGCGCTCGGCGACGCCGTCGCGACCGAAGCGGAACGCGCCGTCGATCCCCGCGAAACCGTCGGCATCGCGCAGCCGCGCCTCGGGGAAGGGCCGCCCCACCGGCCAGTCGCGCGAAATGCGCACCGTCAGCAGCACCGCGTCATAGCCGAGGCTCGACAACCGATAGGGCGCGGCATTGTAGCGCGCCCGGTATTTGGTCGCATATTGCCGGTACAGCGTGTTCGCGACGCTGGCGAACCACGCCCCGTTGAGCGCCGGCTTGCTCGCCAGGCTCGTTTCCGAATTCCACAATTCGGTGCCAAGGATGCGGGTGGACGCGCCGCTGCCGCGCTTGATCAGCGGCGCCGCGACCGCCGCGCTCGCCCCCGCATCGGCGACCAGCACCGCCCCATAAGGGGCCTTGGCGTTGAGCCGGGTCACTGCGCCGGCGATGCCGCCCGCCACCCGGCCATAGGTCTGCAACGACACGACCGATCCGCCGGCGCCCTCGACGGAGCGCAGGAAGGCGGTCGAGGCGCGCTCGCCGTACAGGCCGTTGGGGATCAGCCCGGCGAAGGTCGTCACGCCGCGGCTGGTGGCATATTGCACGACGCGGTCGATCGACTGCGCCGGCGCATAGCCCATGAGATAGGTGCCGTTGCCCGCCACCGATATATCGTTCGAAAAGCTCAGCACCGGCACGCCCGCCGCCTTGGCGATCGGCGCCACCGCGCGCACGTCGTCGGACAGGAGCGGGCCGAGGATCAGTTGCGCGCCGTCGGCGATCGCGTGCTGCGCCGCCGCCGCGGCGCCGGTCGCGGTATCGTAATTGGTGATCCGCACCTTGTCGGTGCCGGTGTCGAGCACCGCCAGCATCGTCGCATTGGCGATCGAGCGGCCGACGCCGGCATTGCTGCCCGACAGCGGCACCAGCAGCGCGACGCGATTGCGCTGCGTGTCGCGCGGCAAGCCGGCCTCGATCGATTCCGGCCGCTCCGCCGCGGGCCTCGCCGGCCGGTCGGGCGCCGGCGCCGGTGCGCGCGGCACCACCGTCGAACAGGCGGCGAGCATCGTCGCTGCGATCAGCGCGATGCCGCGCCTTAGCCACGGCTGTCGCATCCCCGGCTGTCCAAGTGTAGCTGCCTCTGCCATGACGTCCCCCGTGGCCATATCCGAACCTTTAGAACCCGGGCTGTACATCGTTGCGACGCCCATCGGCAATCTCGCTGACCTATCGCCGCGTGCCGCCGACATCCTGACCCGCGCCGACGTGATAGCGGTCGAGGACAGCCGCGTCACTGCCGGCCTGCTCCGCCACATCGGCGCGAAACGCCCGATGCTCCCCTATCACGACCATAATGCCGAGGGGATGCGCCCCGGCCTGATCGCGCGCATGGCGACCGAGGCGGTCGCGCTCGTCTCCGACGCGGGCACGCCGCTGATCTCCGACCCCGGCTACAAGCTGGTCCGCGACGCGCGCGCCGCCGGCCGGCATGTCGTCACCATCCCCGGCCCCTGCGCCGCGGTCGCCGCGCTGACGCTCGCCGGCCTGCCGACCGACCGTTTCCTGTTCGCCGGCTTCCTGCCCAGCAAGGCGCATGCGCGGGCGCAGGCGATCGCCGAGATCGCGGCGATCCGCGCGACGCTGGTCCTCTACGAATCCGGTCCGCGCCTGTCCGCCTGTCTGTCGGCGCTCGCCGAGGGGCTGGGCGACCGCGACGCGGCGGTGACGCGCGAGATCACCAAACGCTATGAGGAAGCGGTCACCGGCACGCTCGGCCATCTCGCCGCGCGCTACGCCGATGCCCCGCCCAAGGGCGAGATCGTCATCGTCGTCGCACCGCCCGGCGAGGCGCCCCCGCCCGATCCGCAGGATGCCGACGCCGCCTTGGCCGAAGCGCTCACCCGCCTGCCCGTCGCCAAGGCGGCGGGCGAGGTCGCCAAGGCGTTCGGGCTCGACCGCAAGGCGCTCTACGCCCGCGCGCTGGCGATGAAGGAGGCGTAGCGCGCCGGACCCTACCGCCGCGCGGTCTTTCAACGACTTGTCAACGAGTTGCCGATTATCGCCACGGCATGCAGATGTGGAAGACCGGCGTCACCTCGACGCTCCTGATCGCCCTGGCGGGTTGTGGCGGCAGCGGCGATGGCGGCGGCGGCGGCGCGAGCGGGATACCGGTGGTCAGCGTCCCCACGCCGACACCGGCCCCGGCGCCCACCCCCAGTCCGACCGCGACGCTGCCGGCCGCGAGCCCGACGCCGACGCCGACGCCCGCGCCCACGACATGGGCCGGCGCGGCCGCGGCGCTCTATGACGTGCCGCCCGACGCGGCGACCTGCCGCGCCGGGACGCTCAAGGCGAGCGTCAAGGCCGACTTCCTCGCAAGGCTCAACGCGATCCGCGCGCTCCATCAACTGCCCGCCGTCACCTATTCGGAGGCCGAGGACGCGCAGGAGGCCGATTCCTCGTTGATGATGGCGGTCAACAAACAGCTCAGCCACACCCCGCCAACGAGTTGGGGATGCTATACGACAACGGGCGCGGCGGCGGCGGGTTCCAGCAACCTCGTCGGCGGCTGGGGCACCGGGCTCGGCACCGACAGCGAGGACCGGTACCTCGGCCTGTGGCTCACCGAAGGCGGCAGCCCGGCGATCGGCCACCGCCGCTGGATCCTCAACCCGTTCCTCGGCAAGACGTCCTACGGCCGCGTCGCGCTCCTCCTGCCCGACGGCAGCCGCGCCAGCGCCGCCTCGATGCGCGTCTTCAACTTCGCCGGCGGCGTCGCCGTGCCGGCCGGCCTGCCCCCTTATGTCGCCTATCCGCAGGGCGACTATCCGGCGCGCTATTTCACGCTGTCGAGCTACCTGTCCTTCACCGTGGTCGCGGGGACGGCGAGCCCTTACGGCGCAAACGCCAACGTCCGCTACGATCGCGCGACGATCTCCGTAACCGGCCCCGGCGGCACGCTGGCGGTTTCCGACGTGACCAGCGACAACGAAGGCTATGGCGTCGCGAACAACCTGCAATGGCGCGTCGCCGGCTTGCAGGCGGGCGTGCCCTATACCGTGAGGATCGCCGGCATCACCGGCGCACCGCAAGCGGAGTATAGCTATACGTTCCGGATCGTCAGCTAGGAACCGCTCCCACTTATTCGGCGGCCTCTAACAAACGCTCTTCATGATCGGTATTGATCTGAAGAATATGCTCTAATGGATTGTCCACCAGAGTAACCTTAAGCGAATGCAGCACGTCGCCAAGGGCCTTGTCCTCGAACAGCTCACCCGCGAGACAGCCGGGAAAACGGAGGTACTGCTTCACCAGCTTGCGCAGAGCAGACTTTGACAGGAAGTAGAGCGCTCCGCGCGCGAATGGCGCGACGAAGGGTTTGCCATATAGGGGCGGCACCGATGTTGCGCACTTACCATAATGCCAAGCCCGGTCGTAGATGAAGCAAGGGATTGCCATCCCCATGTAATCGACATCGGCGAAGGTGGCGCGGACGTCTTCGACACGTAGAGATGAATGCCTAATAATCTTCATATCATCATCGATCTTGAGCACACCGTGCTGCGCGCCGAGCGCCTCGAACAACGTCCACGTTTCGAACATCTTCAACGGCAGCGCTTCGTATACGTCATCGACCGGAAGACGCAGCACCAGTTCGCTACCGTTTTCGAACGACAAATCCCCACCACCAACGATAATGATCGGCTTGATGCCGAAGTAATGATCGGCGAGATCACGTGCGAATAGCTTTGTCTTTTCCAAATACTTATCGCACGAGATCAGGATCGGCAAAGGAACGGACAGTGCTTCGCATTTCGATAGCCAATCGGCCAGCGCTGGCATCTCACTGACGACCCGCTGCTGCGTCACCTCGCGATAAGCATCGAGTATGACTTGCAGGTTAGCGACGTAAGGATTGGCTTGCAGAGCTATGCGCAGAAGCGCCTGTCCCAGCGCGCGCTCCGCCCCCTCGGCACAGCGTTCGCTGAATATCGCAAGGCTGATGCTTTGGATTTCGTGGGAACTCAACCGCCGTCCGGCTTTTTTGGTGAGTTCCGCGATCAAGATACTCTCGAATTCTCTGGCAAGCACCATAATCTCGAACCTTAGATGTTGCGCCTTGCGCGTGCGGCGCGACGGAGTTGTCGAATTCTTATAGACGCTCTACGCCAAACCTCGCGATCGCGGTGGAAATCAGACTTGCGTGGTGCCAAATTCCGGGACTGAGTGGTTGCACGACGCCGACGGGTACGACAGCATGTCCCCATGCGTCCCCCAAGCCGCCCCTCCACCACCGAACGCCGCACCGCGGAGGCCGCCGGGCGTCGTGGCGAACGGCTGGCCGGCTGGTGGCTGCGGCTCAAGGGCTGGACGGTGCTCGATCATCGCGTCCGCACGCCGGCGGGCGAGGTCGACCTGATCGCCCGCAAGGGAAGCCTCATCGCATTCGTCGAGGTGAAGACTCGGCGCACCGCTGCGGAACTCGACTTCGCCATCGACGAACGCCGCCTCGCCCGCGTCGCTGCCGCCGCCGAGATCCTGATGCCGCGCTATGCGGGTGCGGGTGACGACATCCGCATCGATGTCATTCTGCTCGCCCCCGGCACCCGACCGCGCCATATCGAGAATGCGTGGATCGGGGGGTGACTGTCCGGCGTAGCGACATCGCCCTCAAGCGGTGCCCCCGCCCGTCATGCGCATCGCCTCCTTCCGACCCCGTCGCGCGCGCCATTGACCCGGCACGAGGTGACATTCGCCAGCCGCCACCCTAAGTCCCCAGCCCCGACCAACAGCCCGCGAGTGTCCCGATGTCCCTCACCGTCGCCGTCCAGATGGACCCGCTCGACAGCATCAACATCGCGGGCGATTCGACCTTCGCGCTGATGCTCGCCGGTCAGAAGCGCGGCCATCGCCTGTTCCACTATGCCGCCGAGGATCTCAATTACAGCGACGGTCGCGTCTGGGCGAAGGCGCATCCGGTCACCGTGCAGCGGGTCGAGGGCGATCATTTCCGCTTCGACGCGCCGGTCAGCCTCGATTTGGGCGAACAGGCCGACGTCGTGCTGATGCGGCAGGACCCGCCGTTCGACCTGGGCTATATCACCGCGACGCATCTGCTCGAGCGGATCGCCGACCGCACGCTGGTGGTCAACGATCCGGTCAGCGTGCGCAACGCGCCCGAGAAGGTGTTCGTACTCGATTATGCGCGCTTCATGCCGCCGACGCTCATCACGCGCAGCCTCGACGAGGCGCGCGCCTTCCTGGCGGAGCATGGCGAGATCGTGGTCAAGCCGCTCCACGGCAATGGCGGCAAGGCGATCTTCAAGGTGGGCAGCGATGGCGCCAACCTGTCCGCGCTGATCGAGGTCTTCAACCAGACCTGGCGCGAGCCGCATATGATCCAGGCCTTCCTGCCCGCGGTGGCGAAGGGTGACAAGCGTATCGTCCTGGTCGACGGCGTGGTGGCGGGGGCGATCAACCGCCTGCCTGGCGAGGGTGAGATCCGCTCCAACCTCGCCGTCGGCGGATCGGCGGTGAAGACCGAACTGACCGACCGCGAGCGGGACATCTGCGACGCGCTCGGCCCCGAACTCAAGCGTCGCGGCCTGATCTTCGTCGGCATCGACGTGATCGGCGGCGAATGGCTCACCGAGATCAACGTCACCTCGCCGACCGGCATCGTCGCGATCGAGCGGTTCGACGGCACCGATGTCGCCGGCCTCATCTGGGACGCGATCGAAACGCGGGTGACGGAACGCGGCTGACCCCCGCGCCGTTACCTCCCGGCATGACCGAACTCATCCTCAACGGCATCGCCTGGGGCGGCTATCTCGGCATCTTCCTGCTGATGGCGTTGGAGAATATCATCCCGCCCATCCCGTCGGAGGTGATCATGGGCCTCGGCGGCATGGCGGTCGCGCGCGGCGACATGGCGATGGTGCCGCTGGTGCTCTGGGGCACGGCGGGGACGACCGCGGGCAATTACGTCTGGTATCACGTCGGCCGCCACATCGGCTATGCGCGCTTCCGCCCGTTCGTCGAGCGGCACGGGCGCTGGCTGACGATGGAATGGGAGGATGTCGAGAAGCTTCACCGCTTCTTCGTCCATCACGGCGGCTGGGTGGTGTTCGTGTTCCGCTTCATGCCGACCTTCCGCACGATCATATCGCTGCCGGCGGGGATCACCTGCATGCCGGTGTGGCGCTTCCTCGTCTGGACCTTCGCCGGCAGCCTGATCTGGAACAGCATCTTGGCGGGCGCGGGCCTGTATCTCGGTTCGCGCTTTACCGAGCTAGACCGCTATGTCGGGCCGCTGGCGGTGGTGACCATGGTGGCGATCGTGATCGCCTATATCTGGCGCGTCGCGACATGGAAGCCGCGCGAGCGGTAGAAGCGGCGGTGCAATGGACGCAGAGGCAGCGCAGGTGGCTGGGTTTACCGGGCCATGAGAGATAGCGGCGGTTCGGGCCACCCGGCGCAGAGTGGATGCCCTGCGGCCGCCCTACCGCTCGCCGCCGTCGCTTTCTGTGGCCTTCGAACGCAATCAGGGCCTCAGCCATGCGGATGCGCGTTGCGGTAGACGTCGAGCAGATGCGCCGCATCCACCGCGGTATAGACCTGAGTCGAACTCAGGCTGGCATGACCGAGCAGCTCCTGCAGCGCGCGCAGGTCGGCGCCGCGGCCGAGGAGATGCGTCGCGAAACTGTGGCGCAGCGCATGCGGCGTCGTCCGGTCGCCCAGCCCGAGCGTCCCCCGCGCCCGTTGCACCGCCTTGCGCACCACCCCCGGCGATAGCGGCCCGCCCTTGGCACCGCGGAACAGCGGCGCGTCCGGCGCGAGCTCCCACGGCTGCTGCGCCGCATAGGCGTCGATCGCGTCGCGCACCTGCGGCAGCAGCGGGACCATGCGGGTCTTGTCGCGCTTGCCGGTGACCGCCAGCGTCTCGCCGAGCGGCAGCACGCCCGCCGGCAGCGCGATCGCCTCGCCGATGCGCAGCCCGGCGCCGTAGAGCAGCAGCAACACCGCCCAGTCGCGTGCGCCGATCCACGGCTCCGACGCCTCGTCCGCCACCGCGCCGGCGAGCGCCAGCGCCTCATCGGGCGAGACCGGCCGCGGCACTCCTGCCTTCACCCGTGGGCCGCGCAACCGCGGCAGATCGCCGCCCGGCACCGCGAAGGCGAGGAAGCCGCGCACCGCGGACAGCTCGCGCGCGGCGGAGGCATTGCCGAGCCCCTCCGCCCGGCGCGCGGCGAGGAAGGCGCGCAGGTCCGCCGCCGTGACCCGCGCCAGCGCCGCCGCATCGACGCGCTCGCCCCAATGCCGCTGGAGGAAGGCGGTGAGCCGTTCGGCAGTCGCCTGATAGGCGCGCACGGTGTGCGCCGACCGTCGCCGGTCGCGCGACAGATGCGCCGCCCAGCGGACCGATGCCGGCACGTCCGTATCACTCACCGCGGCACCGCCGGCGCACCGTCACGGGTTAAGGAACAACATTTTAACTGTTTCAGGACAACACCATAGCGGCCATGAGTGATCATCCCTCGTCATCCCACCCGCCCTATGACGAATCCGGCCGGCTTGCCGCGCTTCATGCGCTGGCGCTGCTCGACACCGAACCCGAAAAGGAGTTCGACGCACTCGTCGCGCTGGCGGCGGAGCTGCTCGGCTGCCCCATCGCCCTGATCACGCTGATCGACCAAAAGCGGCTGTGGATCAAGGCGAGCACGGTGCCCGGCGAGCGCGAACTCGACCGCAATGTCGCTTTCTGCGACCGTACCATCCGTCAGGCCCAGCCGCTGATCGTCGACGACCTCAGCGAGGACGCCCGCTTCGCCCCCTTCCCGCTCGTCACAGACGCCGGCATGCGCTTCTATGCAGGCACCGCGATCCACGTCGCCGACGGTGCCGGCGTCCGTCAGCCGATCGGCACGCTCTGCGTCCTCGACACCAGCCCGCGCTCGCTCAACGCGGCGGGCCAGGCCGCCTTGCAGCACCTCGCCAGCCTCGCTGAGGCGCTGATCGCCGCCCGCCGCACCGCGAACGAAGCCGTCCGGATCGCCACGACCGGCGAGGAGCTGCTGCGGCGGCTGGCGCGCAAGGACCGCATCTTCCGCCAGGCGGAGCGGATCGCGATGATCGGATCGTGGCGCATGTCGGTGGCCGATGCGGCGCTCGAATGGTCGGAGAACGTCTTCCGCATCCACGGCCTGCCGGTCGGCACCGAACCCCCGCTTGCCGAAGCGCTCGATTTCTACCCGCCACATGCCCGCAAGATGGTCAGCGCGACGATCACCCGGACGCTGGAAACCGGCGAGCCCTTCGAGTTCGACACCGACCTGATCACCGCCGAGGGCCAGCGCCGCCGCGTACGCGCCACGGCCGAGGTCGAGACGCGCGACGGCGTCGTGCAGGCGCTGGTCGGGGTGTTCCAGGATATCACCGAGCGGCACGAGCTGGAAACGCGGCTGCGCCATTCCGCCGACACCGATTCGCTGACCGGCATTCCCAATCGCGCCGCCTTCGACCGCGAACTCGATCAAGCGATGCGGCGGGCGCGGGTCGACGGGTCGCCGCTGATGCTGGCGCTGATCGATCTCGACGGGTTCAAGGACATCAACGATTCGCTCGGCCATGGCGTCGGCGACGACGTGTTGCGGCTGACCGGGGTGGCGCTGACCGAGCCGTGGCTGCGGACCTGCTTCACCGCGCGGATCGGCGGCGACGAATTCGCGGTGGTGATCACCGACCCGGCGATGATCGCCGATCCGGAGCGGCTGCGCGACCGGCTCGAGGCGGCGTTGCAGATTCCGGTCGAGAGCGGCGGCATCACCATGACCAGCGCCGGTTCGGTGGGGCTCGCGCTGTTCGACGCGGATTGCCACTCGCTGCGCGACTTCGCCCGTCGCGCCGACGTGGTGCTCTACGCCGCCAAGCGCGCCCGCGTCGGCCAGCGGCGCGCCGCAACCGTGCGCAAGGCCGCTTAGCGCTTTCCGACGAGTCGCCGAGCCCCCATATGGGGCCGGTCATGTCTTCGCGTGCCCGCGTCCTCGTCCTCAACTCCGCGCTCGGCCCGCTCGATTATCGCGTGCCGACGGGCATGGCGGTCGAGCCGGGTTCGGTCGTCATCGCCCCGCTCGGGCCGCGCCAGCTGCTCGGCGTCGTCTGGGAGCCCGAGCGGCTGCCCTCCGATGCCGAGGTCGGCGACAACCGGTTGCGCCCGCTGCTCGGCGTGGTCGAGGTGCCGCCGCTCGCCGCGCCGCTGCGCCGGCTGGTCGAATGGACCGCGGATTATTATCTCGCCCCGCCCGCCTCGGTGGTGCGGATGGCGCTCGCCTCGACCTCGGCGCTCGAGGGCAAGCGCACCGCGACCGAGTATCGCGTCACCGGCCACGTGCCGCCGCGGCTCACCCCGCAGCGCGAACAGGCGCTGGAGCGGATCGGCGATCGCCAAGGGCTGATCCGCGAACTGGCGACGATGGCCGACGTGTCCGACGCCGTGATCCGCGGCCTCGTCAAGGTCGGCGCAATCGAGGCGGTCGAGGTCGCGATCGACAGCCCCTATCCGCACCCCGATCCCGCCTTCGGCCCGCCGCAGCTCGCCGGCGAACAGCAGGCGGCGGCGGCGACGCTGGTCGAGGGGGTCGCGGCGCACGAATTCCGCCCGACGCTGCTCGACGGCGTCACCGGCTCGGGCAAGACCGAGGTCTATTTCGAGGCGGTCGCCGAGGCGATCCGGCAGGGCCGGCAATGCCTCGTCCTGCTCCCCGAGATCGCGCTGACCGAGCCGTTCCTCAAGCGCTTCCATGATCGCTTCGGCTGCGAGCCGGTCGCATGGCATTCGGGACTGCGCTCGACCCAGCGTCGCCGCGCCTGGCGCGCCATCGCGACCGGCGAGGCGCTGGTGACCGTCGGCGCGCGCTCGGCGCTGTTCCTGCCCTATCGCAACCTCGGCCTGATCGTCGTCGACGAGGCGCACGAGACCAGCTTCAAGCAGGAAGAGGGCGTCCATTATCACGCCCGCGACGTCGCGGTGATGCGCGGCAAGTTCGAAGGCTGCCCGGTGATCCTCGCCAGCGCCACCCCGGCGATCGAGACGCGCCAGCAGGTCGCCGTCGGCCGCTATGCCGAACTCAAGCTGCCCGGCCGCTACGGCGCCGCGGAGATGCCGACGATCGAGGCGATCGACCTGATCCAGCAGCCCCCCGAACGCGGCCGCTGGCTCGCCCCCAAGCTCGTCACCGCGCTGGAGGAGACGCTCGCCAAGGGGGAACAGTCGCTGCTGTTCCTCAACCGCCGCGGCTATGCGCCGCTGACGCTGTGCCGGACCTGCGGGCATCGCTTTCAATGCCCCAATTGCACCGCCTGGATGGTCGAGCACCGGCTGACACGGCGACTGGCCTGTCATCATTGCGGCCATGTCATGCCGACGCCGCGCGCCTGCCCCGAATGCAAGGAGGAGGACAGCCTCGTCGCCTGCGGGCCCGGTGTCGAGCGGATCGCCGACGAGGTCACCGCGCTGTTCCCCGAGGCGAAGACCGCGGTCGTCACCTCCGACACGATCTGGTCGCCGGCCAAGGCGGCGGAGTTCGTCGGGCGGATGGAGGCGGGCGACATCGACATCGTCGTCGGCACGCAATTGGTCACCAAGGGATATCACTTCCCCAACCTGACGCTGGTGGGTGTGGTTGACGCCGACCTCGGGCTGGAGGGCGGCGACCTGCGCGCCGCCGAGCGCACCTTCCAGCAGATCCGGCAGGTGTCGGGGCGCGCCGGGCGCGGTGCCAAGCCCGGCCATGTCTTCATCCAGACGCACAGTCCCAAGGCGCAGGTGATGCAGGCGCTGGTCACCGGCGATGCCGAGGCCTTCTACGAAGCCGAGACCGAGGCGCGGCGCGACGCCGGTGCGCCGCCGTTCGGCCGCTATGCCGCGATCGTCGTCTCGTCGGAGGAACAGGCGTGCGCCAACGAGGTCGCGCGGCTGGTGGCGCGATCGGCGCCGCAGGTCGAGGGGATGGCGGTCTACGGCCCCGCCCCCGCCCCGCTGGCGATGCTGCGCGGGCGGCATCGCTATCGCCTGCTCGTCCATGCCCGCCGCGCACTCGACGTGCAGGACGTGATCCGCGACTGGCTCGGCGCGCTCGACTGGCCGGCCAAAGCGCGCGTGACGGTGGACGTCGATCCGTATAACTTCCTCTAGCAGACCAATCCAGGTCCAACGGGGATGTGCAGATGACGACACGGCGCGGCTTTCTGGGTGGAGCGGCGGCAACCGCCGGCATGGCCTCGCTGGCCGGGGCGGCGCAGCCCGGCGCGGGTGCGATGATCGTCTCGACCTGGGATTTCGGCGCGGCGGCCAATGACGCCGCCTTCGCGCGGCTGACGGCCGGCGGCACGCTGATCGACGCGGTCGAGGCCGGCGGCATGGTGCCCGAGGCGGATCCCAACAACCATTCGGTCGGCTATAGCGGCTATCCCGATCGTGACGGCCGGGTGACGCTCGACGCGGTCATCATGGACGACCGCGGCGGCGTCGGCGCGGTGGCGGCGCTGGAGGATACGGTACACGCCATCTCCGTCGCGCGGCGGGTGATGGAGAAGACGCCGCACACCTTCATCGTCGGCGAGGGCGCGACGCGCTTCGCCCGCGACCAGGGCTTTCCGAAGGTCAATTTGCTCACCCCGGAGGCGGAGCAGGCGTGGCGCGAATGGCTCAAGACCTCGCAATACAAGCCGGTGGCCAATATCGAGAACCGCCGTCCGCGCGGCGGCGCGCTCGACCACGACACGATCGGCCTGCTCGCGCGATCCGCGGACGGGCGGATGGCCGGGGCATGCACGACATCCGGCATGGCGTTCAAGATGCGCGGGCGGGTCGGCGATTCGCCGCAGGTCGGCGCGGGCCTCTATGTCGAGGCGGGCGTCGGCGCCGCGACCTCCACCGGCCTGGGCGAGGAGGTGACGCGCGTGTCGGGCAGCGCGCGCGTCGTCGCGTCGATGCGCGCCGGCCTGTCGCCGCAGGCGGCGTGCGAGGAGGTGGTGCGCCATATCGCCACGCTGCGCGGCGATGCGATCAAGGGAACGCAGGTCGGCTTCCTCGCGCTGTCGCCGCAGGGCGAGGTCGGTGCCTTCTGCCTGTTGCCGGGGTTCACCTATGCGGTGACCGACGCGGCGGGCGTGACGGTAGTCAAGAAGGGGCCGTCCTTGTTCAAGGCATAAGGGGTCGGGCGGGGGGATGCCCCCGCCCCGGCTTCCGGCGGTCGCGGAAACAGGGGGCCGGACGGGGCGGCATCAGGGTTGTGTGCAATGCCTCTCCCTGCCGGGGCGGCAGCATACGGCCGCGCTGATGAAGGCTTGATCCGTCTCCCAGTCAAATGCGTCACCCCGGACGTGTTCCGGGGTCCACCGGACCGCAAGAGAAGGGTGCCGCCTCAAGCCTTTCTCCTCGCCGCAGAGTGGACCCCGGAACACGTCCGGGGTGACGAGGTTGGCATGGACACCTTAATCGAAACGGTCTCCCCCGATCGTTTCCGTTTCTGCACTGATGCAAAAGAGCCGGGTGTACGGCTCATCGTTTAGCGGCGGCGCGCAGTTCAGGACAGCGCGCCAAAAATCGCCTTACCGGCCAACAAATTACCGGCCGATTGAGCTTCAGGCGGCCTTTTCGGCCAGCACGGTGAGGCCCTTGGCGTTGACCTCGGCGAAGCCGCCCTGGATCGCGATCGTCTCGGGCTGGGCACCCTCGGTACGGTAGACCGACAGCGCGCCGTCGCGGACGGTCGACATAAGCGGCGCATGGCCTTCGAGCACGCCGAAGTCACCCTCGGTGCCGGGCACCACCACCATATAGACGTCCTCGGAGCGGACCAGCTTTTCGGGCGTGACGAGTTCGAAGTGGAGCATGTCTTGTGTTCCTAAGCCCCTCCCCTTCAGGGGAGGGGTTTGGGGGTGGGGGATGTCTCACCGAGACTCACGTCCGCGGACAGGCCCCACCCCAACCCCTCCCCTGAAGGGGAGGGGCCTTGATAGGGTTACGCGTCCTGCGCGAGCTTCTCGGCCTTGGCGACGACTTCGTCGATGCCGCCGACCATGTAGAAGGCCGCCTCGGGCAGGTGATCGTATTCGCCGTCGACCACCGCCTTGAACGAGCGGACGGTGTCCTCGATCTGCACGAACTTGCCGGGGATGCCGGTGAACACCTCGGCGACGTGGAACGGCTGGCTGAGGAACTTCTGGATCTTGCGCGCGCGCGTCACCGTCAGCTTATCCTCTTCCGACAGCTCGTCCATGCCGAGGATGGCGATGATGTCCTGCAACGACTTATAGCGCTGGAGCAGCGACTGCACCGCGCGGGCGGTGTCGTAATGCTCCTGGCCGACGACGCGCGGTTCGAGCACGCGGCTGGTCGAATCGAGCGGATCGACCGCCGGATAGATGCCGAGCTCCGAAATCGCGCGGTTGAGCACGGTCGTCGCGTCGAGGTGGGCGAACGAGGTCGCTGGCGCCGGGTCGGTAAGATCGTCCGCGGGAACGTAGACGGCCTGCACCGAGGTGATCGAGCCCTTGTTGGTCGAGGTGATGCGCTCCTGCAACGCGCCCATGTCGGTCGACAGCGTCGGCTGATAGCCCACCGCCGACGGGATGCGGCCGAGCAGCGCCGACACTTCCGCGCCCGCCTGGGTGAAACGGAAGATGTTGTCGACGAAGAACAGCACGTCCTGCCCTTCCTGGTCGCGGAAATATTCCGCGATGGTCAGGCCCGACAGCGCGACGCGGGCGCGGGCGCCCGGCGGCTCGTTCATCTGGCCGAACACCAGCGCGACCTTCGAGCCTTCGCTGATCGGATTGCCCTCGGCATCCTTGGCGATGACGCCCGCGTCGAGGAATTCGTGATAGAGGTCGTTGCCCTCGCGGGTGCGCTCGCCGACGCCGGCGAACACCGAGGTACCGCCATGGCCCTTGGCGATGTTGTTGATCAGCTCCTGGATCAGCACGGTCTTGCCGACGCCGGCGCCGCCGAACAAGCCGATCTTGCCGCCCTTGGCATAAGGCGCGAGCAGGTCGATGACCTTGATGCCGGTGACGAGGATCGCGTTCTCGGTCGACTGGTCGACGAACAGCGGCGCCTCGGCATGGATCGGCGCGCGCAGGTCGGTCTGCACCGGACCGCGCTCGTCGATCGGCTCGCCGATGACGTTCATGATGCGGCCGAGCGTCGCCGGGCCGACGGGCACGCTGATCTGCGCGCCGGTGTCGCGGACGGTCTGGCCGCGGGTCAGGCCCTCGGTCGCGTCCATCGCGATCGTGCGGACGGTGTTCTCACCGAGATGCTGCGCGACTTCGAGCACCAGCTTGTTGCCGTTGTTGTCGGTCTCGAGCGCCGAGAGGATCGCCGGCAGATTGTCCGGGAAGTGGACGTCGACGACGGCGCCGATGACCTGGGCGATCGTGCCGGTGGTGTTGCTGCTGCCCGTCGACTGGGTCGGGCGGATGTCGTCTGCGGCGGTTGCCATGGCGGTTCTTCCTGCTTCGGATTCGTTAGAGCGCTTCGGCGCCGGAGATGATCTCGACCAGCTCGGTCGTGATCGCGGCCTGACGCGTGCGGTTATACTGGATCGACAGGCGATTGATCATGTCGCCCGCGTTGCGGGTAGCATTGTCCATCGCATTCATGCGGCTGCCCTGCTCGGATGCGGCGTTTTCGAGCATCGCGCGGAACACCTGGACCGCGACGTTGCGCGGCAGCAGGTCGGCGAGGATCTGCTCCTCGTCGGGCTCGTATTCGACCACGGCGCCCGCCGAGGTGACCGGCACGTCCGCCTTGGTATCATCGACCGCGACCGGGATGATCTGGCGGCCGACGGGAAGCTGCACCAGCGCCGAGACGAACTTGGCGTAGAACAAATGTGCGACGTCGAACTCGCCCGCGGCATAGCGCGCGAGCAGATCGTCGGCGACTTCGCGCGCCTGCTGGAAACCGAGCGTCTTGTGGCCGCCGAGCTCGTGATCGGCGAGGATCGCATTCGGGTAGAAGCGCTTGAGCACCCGCCCCTTCTTGCCGGCGAGATAGAAGCGCACGGTCTTGCCCTGCGCCTCCAGCTCCTCCGCCTTGCGGCGGGCGGCGCGGACGATGTTGGTGTTGAACGCACCCGCCAGGCCGCGCTCCGAGGTCGCGACGACCAGCAGATGCACCTGGTCCTTGCCGGTGCCCGACAGCAGCGGCGAAACGTTCGCGCCACCGGCGAGCTGGCGCGACAGGCTGGAGACGACCGCCTCCAGCCGCTCCGCATAGGGACGGCCGGCCTGCGCCGCTTCCTGCGCCCGGCGCAGCTTGGCGGCGGCGACCATCTTCATCGCCTTGGTGATCTTCTGGGTCGATTTGACCGAGTTGATCCGGATCTTGAGGGCCTTCAACGACGCCATATTTTTCCTACCGTCACCCCGGCGAAAGCCGGGGTCTCCCCGTTACTGCGAGACCCCAGCGTTCGCTGGGGTGACGCCAGATCAGGCGAAGGTCTTCGCGAACTGGTCGAGCGCGGCCTTCAGCCCCGACTTGGCCTCGTCGCCGAGATCGCGCGTCTCGCGAATCTTGGTGAGGACGCCGGCGTGATTGGCGCGCAGGTCCTGCAACATCGCCTGCTCGTAGCGGGTGACGTCCTCGACCTTGACCTTGTCGAGATAGCCCTGCGTGCCGGCGAAGATCGACGCGGTCTGCTCCTCGAACGGCATCGGCGAGAACTGCGCCTGCTTGAGCAATTCGGTGAGGCGCGCGCCGCGGTTGAGCAGGCGCTGCGTCGAGGCGTCGAGGTCCGAACCGAACTGCGCGAACGCCGCCATCTCGCGATACTGCGCCAGCTCGAGCTTGATCGAGCCCGACACCTTCTTCATCGCCTTGGTCTGCGCGGCCGAGCCGACGCGGCTGACCGACAGGCCGACGTTGATCGCCGGGCGGATGCCGGCGAAGAACAGGTCGGTTTCGAGGAAGATCTGGCCATCGGTGATCGAGATCACGTTGGTCGGGATATAGGCCGACACGTCGCCCGCCTGCGTCTCGATGATCGGCAGCGCGGTGAGCGAGCCGCCGCCGTTGGCGTCCGACATCTTGGCGGCGCGCTCGAGCAGGCGGCTGTGCAGATAGAAGACGTCGCCCGGATAGGCTTCGCGGCCCGGCGGACGGCGCAGCAGCAGCGACATCTGGCGATAGGCGACCGCCTGCTTCGACAGATCGTCGAACACGATCAGCGCGTGCATGCCGTTGTCGCGGAAATATTCGCCCATCGCGGTGCCCGTGTAGGGCGCGAGGAACTGGAGCGGCGCCGGCTCCGACGCGGTCGCGGCGACGACGATGGAATAATCCATCGCGCCATTCTCTTCGAGCGTCTTGACGAGCTGCGCCACCGTCGAGCGCTTCTGGCCGACCGCGACATAGACGCAGTACAGCTTCTTCGACTCGTCGCCCGACTGGTTGATCGTCTTCTGGTTGATGAAGGTGTCGATCGCGACCGCCGACTTGCCGGTCTGGCGATCGCCGATGATCAGTTCGCGCTGGCCGCGGCCGACCGGCACGAGCGCGTCGATCGCCTTGAGGCCCGACTGCATCGGCTCGCTGACCGACTGGCGCGGGATGATGCCCGGTGCCTTGACCTCGACGCGGCTGCGCTTCTCGGCGACGATCGGGCCCTTGCCGTCGATCGGGTTGCCGAGGCCATCGACGACGCGGCCGAGCAGGCCCTTGCCGACGGGCACGTCGACGATCGTGCCGGTGCGCTTGACGATATCGCCCTCGCGGATCTCCGAGTCCGACCCGAAGATCACGACGCCGACGTTATCGGCCTCGAGGTTGAGCGCCATGCCCTGCACGCCGTTGGCGAATTCCACCATCTCGCCGGCCTGGACGTTGTCGAGACCGTAGATGCGCGCGATACCGTCGCCGACCGACAGCACCTGACCGGTTTCGGTGACCTGCGCTTCGGTGCCGAAGTTGCTGATCTGGTCCTTGATGACCTTGGAGATTTCTGCGGCGCGGATATCCATGTTCTTAGCCCTTCATCGCGTGCGCGAGAGTATTGAGACGGGTGCGGATCGACGAATCGATCATCTGTGAACCGATGCGGACGACCAGGCCGCCGAGCAGTTCGGGGTCGACCGACAGGTCGACGGAAACGTCGCGGCCGACGCGTTGGCGCAGCTGCTGCTTCAGTTCGATCACCTGCTGCTCGTCGAGCGGATGCGCGCTGGTGACCTCCGCCGCGATCTCGCCGCGATGGCGGGCGGCGAGCTGGCGGAAGGCGCGGATGATCGCGGGCAGCTGGCCGAGGCGGCGGTTCTCGGCAAGGACGCCGAGGAAATTCTTGGTGGTGGCGTCGATGCCGAGGCTGTCGGCGGTGGCGAGCACCGCCTTCACCGCGGCGCCGCGGGCGACCAGCGGGCTGACGGTGAGCGCGCGGAAGTCGTCGCTCTGGGCCAGTGCGTCGCGCACCGTGGCGAGGCTGGATTCGACGGTGTCGATCGTCTTGGCGTCGCGCGCGAGATCGAACAATGCGATCGCGTAGCGCCCACCTAAGCTTGCCTGAATACCGCCGGATGTCTCCACGGAGCTGAAGTCCTCGTGCCGAATGTTGGCCCATGGGGAAGAGGGCGCGCGAATGCACGCCTGCTATGGGTGGCGGGCGGCTAGCATGAGGGGCCGGCAAGCGCAAGTAGAGGGGGCGGCAAAGTGCTGGTCGGCCGATGGTTTGACCATGCCCTCTTGGTCGCCCGTCGGCGACATGGCGGTGACGCTGCGATCGGGAGGTGTGGGGCGGGTGGCACCCTGCCGCGTCAGGTTGCCGCAATTATCGCGCCGTTTAGCTTTCCCCCACCTCGGAGTGGTGGCGCGCTCGAACTTCGTGACGGAAGGAGCGACGATTGGACGGAGCTTGCACGCCGTGGGCACCAACGCCGCGCGTGCGCAGCCTCTGTTCAGGGGCGCTGGTATAGTCACGGGGTATGAAGGAGTCGACGATGCGGTGGTGGGCGGCGGTGGCGGTTGGGTCGGTGCTCGCGCTGCCTGCGGCGGCCGAGACGATCCATGTCGACGGCGTCTTTGCGGCGGGCGCACGGGCGGCGAGCGTCCTGCCGACGATCGCGGTCGGGCCGTTCGGCGGCCCCGATGGCGAGGAACTCGCCGATGCGATCGAACGGCGGCTCGCCAAGCTCGATGCCGACGGGGTGCCGCATGCCCGGCTGATCCCGCCCTCGCTGCGGCCCGACGGGCTGCTGACCGGGCGGACCAACGTCCAGGTCGTCGACAGCGGCTATACCGAGGGGCGCGAGCGCTGCACCGAGCGCAAGGACAACAAATGCACGCGCCGCGTGACCTATAGCGTCGCCTGCGTGCGCCGGACGATCGCGCTGCGCGCCGAGTTGCGGCTGGCGCGGCCGGGCGGCGGCCGCGATCCCTATGCCGCGACCAAGACGCGCGACGACCGCAGCAACTGGTGCGAGGATGGCGGCGTCCCCGGCAACGTGCCGGCGGCGGTGAGCAGCATGATCGAAGCGGTCGCCGCCGAGGTGCGGCTCGACCTCGCGCCGCACGCCGAACGCTATACCGTCCGCGTGCAGGAGAAGCGCGACGGCCTGCCCGACGCCGCCGCCGACCGGTTCCGCGAGGCGGTGCACCTGACCAAGAGCGATCCCGCCGCCGCCTGCGCCGCCTTCGCGGAGGTCGACCGGATGGCGCCCGACCATGGCCCGACGATGTTCAACCTGGCGCTCTGCGCGGAGGCGGCGGGGCGGTATCGCGAGGCGGCGGACCGCTATACGCGGGCCCGGCTGCTGCTGCCGGGTGCGGGCGGCGACATCAGCAAGGGGCTAGAGCGGGTCGGCGCCCTCGCCGCGGGCGCGCAGGACGTCGCCGCGCTGCGCCGGCTGCCGCCGGTGCGCGGCACCGGGATTTGACCGCAAGCGGCGGGATGGGCCGCGACGCACGATCGGCTATCGCAATGACATGACGATCATCGATCAGGACGCGGCCTGGGCCGCATTCGCCGCCCGCGACCGCGCGCACGACGGCGCGTTCGTCGTCGCGGTGCGGACCACCGGCATCTATTGCAAGCCGAGCTGCCCGGCGCGGCATCCGCGGCGCGAGAACGTCACCTTCCTGCCTGATGGCGCCACAGCGCGCGCGGCGGGCTATCGCGCCTGCCTGCGCTGCACGCCCGACGATGTCGCGCGCGACAGCCGCGCCGTCGCCGAGGCGATCGCGCTGATCACGGCGGCGGATGCACCGGTCGGGCTGGCCGCGCTCGCCGCCCGGGTCGGCTATGCGCCGCATCATTTCCAGCGCCTGTTCACCCGCGCCACCGGGGTCAGCCCGGCGGCCTATGCGCGGGCGCTGCGCGCCGGACGGGCGGCGGATGCGCTGCAACGCGAGGCGCGCGTCACCGATGCGATCTACGATGCGGGCTATGGCGCAGCGAGCCGCTTCTATGCCGATGGCGCCCGGCGGCTCGGCATGGCGCCGAGCGCCTGGGCCCGCGGCGGCGCAGGCGTGACGATCCGCTGGACGCAGGCGATGACGACGCTCGGCCCGCTGCTGGTCGCGGCGACCGACAAGGGCCTGTGCCGCGTCGCGTTCGACGAGGATGCGGCGGCGCTGGCGGCGCGCTTCCCGCAGGCGACGATCGCGCCGGGTGACGCGGCGCTGGCGGCGCTCGCCGCCGAGGTGGTGGCGCGCGTCGAGGCCCCCGGTCGCGACACCGCACTGCCGCTCGACGTGCGCGGCACCGCCTTCCAGGAGGCGGTGTGGCAGGCGCTCAAGACGATCCCGCCGGGCGAGACACGCAGCTATGCCGAACTTGCCGCCGCCGCCGGCCAGCCCGGCGCGGTGCGCGCGGCGGGCACTGCCTGCGGCAGCAACCCGCTGGCGGTCGTCGTTCCCTGTCACCGCGTCACCCGCAGCGACGGCGGGCTCGGCGGCTATGCCTATGGCGTCGCGCGCAAGCGCGCGCTGCTCGACCGCGAGGGCGGCTGAGCGCGCGTCATTCCTCGATCGCGATCTTGGCGTCGCCGAGCGAGGCGAGCGCCTGCTTGCCGGTCTTGCCCTCGGCGAGCGCGGCAAGCAGCCTGGCGGCGGCATTGTCCGGACTGCTGTGCGCCGAATAGGCGAGCGGACGCAGCGCCGCCTGCGCCTCGTCGCGCTTGTCGTCGAGCAGCATCTGCGTCGCATAGGCGAAGGCGAGGCCGTGATCCTGCGGCACCAGTTCGTGCGCGCGGCGCAGCGCCGCCTTGGCATTGTCGGTCGGCGGCGTCCCCGCCATGCCGAAGCTCGAATAGAACAGCATCAGCGCATAGGCGTCGTTGGTGTCGAGCTTGTTGGCCCGCAGCAGCCAGCTGCGCGCCTCCCGCCACACCTGCGGATCGGTCACCTTCGCGTCGCGGGCGCGGCGCAGATGCACCTGCGCCTTGTAGACCAAAGCCTGCGACGATTTGGCATCGATCGCCAGCGCACGGTCGGCGGCGACGTCGGCCAGATCGTTGCGGCCGGCATCGAGCGCCATTTCGGCGAACCAGCCCTGTACCATCGCGTCCTTCGGGTAGCGTTCGGCGATCGGCAGCGCCTCGGCCAGGATCGGCTGCGCGGTCTCGTGGTTGACGCCGCGATCGGAGCGCATGCGCAGCGTGATCATCTCGCGCTCGCCGGGCGACAGCGGGCGCAGGGTGACCACCGGCTTGGGCAGCCGGGTGAGCGGGATCTTGTATGCCGCCATCGTCGACTTGTGGAGATAGGCCGACAGCGCCCGGTTGAGTGCGTTGAGATCGCCGAACGCGGCGCGCGCCGCCTCGACCCCCGGCTTGCCGTCGTTGATCGCGACCAGATAGGCGTTGAGCTGCGCGGCGCGCTTGGGGTCGATCATCAGATAGTGGGTGAGCAGCCAGCCGCGCGCATAGAGGCCGGCGGTCTGCGAATCGCGCATCTTCTTCGTCTGGTCGAGCGAGAAGAGCTGCTCCGCGGTCAGCTCGCTGCCGAGCAGGAGGTCGTAGGCGCGGTGCTGCGCGGGCGCGCCGAGCCAGACGAAGTCCTTCTCGAACCGCGCGGTCGACAGGAATTCGGGATAGCCCTCCGCATACCAGGCGGGCAGCGCGGTGTCGAAATTGCCGAGCATCAGGTGATGCGTATATTCGTGGAACAGCACGATCTGCGGCTGGAGCGCGTTGAGGTCGGCGGGATCGCCGCCCTGCGCCGGGGTGAAGGCGACCGAGCCGCTCGCGCGCCCCTGGTAGAAGCCGGCGACATGCGCCCCGCCGGCGCCGAACAGCCGGCGCACCGCCGCGTCATTGGCGACGACATAGACGGTCACCTTGTTCGATCCGTCGCCTTCGCGCGAGGGGATCGAATTATAATAGCGCACCAGACTGTCGAACTGTTCGAGCCGCTCCGCCCGCTTCTGCACCGCGTCGGCGGTGCCGTTGGCGTAGACGATGAAGTGCTTGGACGTCGCCTCGAACCATTCCGCCGCCGCCGGCTGCGCGCAGCACAAGGCGAACAGCCACACACCCAACCTGCCGATCTTCGTCATATCATGCCCCCACCTTGCACGATTATAGAATAGACCGGCTGCGCTGCGGTTGTCAGCCCGTCCGACAACTATAGACGAGCTTCTCGTTGGGCAGCGGCGGCAGCGCGGTGCGGATCGCCGATTGCTGCTGCGCGAGCCGCTCGATCGCGACGGGATCGACGGTGCAGCGCGGCGCCCGCTCCTGCCCCTGCTGCTGCTTGCGCAGCTGCGCCATCGCCTGCGCGCCGAGCATGTAGCGCGTGTCGGTGTAGCGGCGGGTGACCGGATCGAAGGCGACGACCGACACCGTCTGCTCGGTCTCGGGCACCACCACCCGCTCCCAGCGGTCGCCGGTGGCGAGATACTGGACGCCGTCCGCGCAGCCGCTGCGTCCCCAATGCAACGCGACATCGGTGGTCGGCGAGACGGTGACGCGGCTGCGTTCGGGCTGGAAGACGCAGGTGAGCTTGCCGAGCGGCGCGTTGGGCACGACCTGGCTGACCACCGTGGGCGGCGGCGGCAGCGCCGGTTCGCTGACCGGGCGCAGCAGGAACACGACGATCGCACCGACCATGACGATCCCGCCCAGGCCGGCCGCCCAGCGCGTGCGGCGGCGCTGGCGCTGCAGCGCGAACAGCCCGGCGCCGCCGACCCCCATCGCGCCGAGCACCAGCAGCAGCCCGGCGAAGCCCATGACGTTCTCGCGCCGGGTCTGCGCGGCCTGGCGGGCGCGGGCGAGCGCCTCCTCGCGGCTCATCGCGGCGCGGGTGGCGGCGTCGCGCTGGCTGGTCAGCGCGTCGGCGCGGGCATGGGCGTCCGCCTCGGTATCGTCGCGCAACCGCTCTTCGATCGAGGTGCAGGCGGTGCCGACCGAGGCATAGGGCTGTTTCGCGTCGCGCAGGAACGCCGAAAGCTCGGTATCGGCGATGGCGAAGCCGAACGAGCCGTCGCCCTCCTCGCCGCGGGTGATCGCCGAGTTGATGCCGATCACGCGGCCGCAGCGGTCGAGCAGCGGCCCGCCCGAATTGCCGCGCGCGATGCTGGCGGTGTGGAGCAGCACCTCGATCCCGGTCAGGCTGCGCCGGCCGGAAAAGACGCCCTCCGACCGGACCGGCGAGGTCGGCCGGATATAGTCCGCCGCGGACTGCGCGGTGGCGAGATCGACGTTGCCGGGATAGCCGAGTGCGACCACCGGATCGCCCTCGCTCACCGGCCCGGTATAGAGCGCGGCGGGCGGCAGGCGGGCGCCGGCGAATTCGATCAGCGCCAGGTCGCGCCTGGCATCATAGGCGATGACGCGCCCCTGATAGCTCTTGTCCCCCTCCGACGGCACGACCCCGATCACGACATTGTCGGGATAGCGTTCGGCCAATTCCATGACGTGCGCGTTGGTGACGATGCGGTTGGGCGCGATCGCGACGCCGCTGCCATGGCCGAAGCCGACGACCTGGCCATCGACCACGGCGATGGTGACGACGCGCACGACGCCGCGCGCGGTCGCGCCGATGTCGTCGGCGGCGGCGGGACTGGCCCAGATCAGGGCGAGCAGGAGGAGCAGGAACCGGCGCATGCCGCGCCTCCGAACGGCAGCGGCGCGCCCCTGTCAAGCGCAGCGATCGGGGTCCAGACGCACCACTTTGGTTTGGTTAGGAAAATCTCAAACTCTGCGGCCTACCGCTAACCACCGAAGTTCGAGGAAGAGTGTATGAGTGCGTTCGGGCGTCGCAGCGGAGTGGGGAACGGACAGCCGGCGCGGCCGGCGTTCGGCGTGGCACGCCCGATGCAAGGCGGCGCGGTGCCGCGCGCCGACGAGCCCGCTCCCGGCAGCCAGTTCCCGCCGATCGAGACGATGCCGCTGCCCGGCGCGGCGGCGGGCGACGACCCGTTCGCGAGCACCCTGCCGGCCGGCACGCTCGACGCGATGCAACGGCTGACCGATCGCCAGAACGCCAGCGGCGACGCCGGCAGCAGCCGCGGCGAGGGCTTCGAGGCGTCGATCCACAAGATCAAGGAGCAGGTGCTTCCCCGCCTGCTCGAACGCGTCGACCCAGAGGCCGCCGCGACGCTCGGCAAGGACGAGCTCGCCGAGGAATTCCGCCCGATCATCGGCGAGGTGCTCGCCGAACTGAAGCTGACGCTCAACCGGCGCGAACAATTCGCGCTGGAAAAGGTGCTGGTCGACGAGTTGCTCGGATTGGGGCCGCTGGAGGAATTGCTCGCCGATCCGGCGATCACCGACATCATGGTCAACGGCCCTGACCAGACCTATGTCGAGCGCAAAGGCAAGCTGGAGTTGGCGCAGATCCAGTTCCGCGACGAGGAGCATCTGTTCCAGATCGCGCAGCGGATCGTCAATTCGGTCGGCCGCCGCGTCGACCAGACCACGCCGCTCGCCGACGCGCGCCTCAAGGACGGCAGCCGCGTCAACGTCATCGTGCCGCCGCTGTCGCTGCGCGGCACCGCGATCTCGATCCGCAAATTCTCCGCCAAGCCGATCACGCTCGACATGATGGCCGGCTTCGGCAGCATGAGCCCGAAGATGGCGACCGCGCTCAAGATCGCGGGCGCGAGCCGGTTCAATGTCGTCATCTCGGGCGGCACCGGCTCGGGCAAGACGACGATGCTCAACGCTTTGTCGAAGATGATCGACCCGGGCGAGCGCGTGCTGACGATCGAGGACGCCGCCGAGCTTCGCCTGCAACAGCCGCACTGGCTGCCGCTCGAGACGCGACCGGCCAATCTCGAAGGGCAAGGCGAGGTGAGCATCCGCGACCTCGTCAAGAACGCGCTGCGTATGCGCCCCGACCGCATCATCCTGGGCGAAATCCGCGGCAGCGAATGTTTCGACATGCTCGCGGCGATGAACACCGGTCACGACGGCTCGATGTGCACGCTCCACGCCAATTCCCCGCGCGAGGCGCTCGCCCGCATGGAGAACATGGTGATGATGTCGGACATCAAGGTGCCCAAGGAGGCGATCAGCCGCCAGATCGCCGACTCGGTCGAGCTCATCATCCAGGTGAAGCGCCTGCGCGACGGCTCGCGCCGCGTCACCAACGTCACCGAGGTGATCGGCATGGAAGGGCCAGTGATCGTGACGCAGGAATTGTTCAAGTTCGAATACCTCGACGAGAGCGCCGACGGCAAGATCATCGGCGAGTACCGCTCGATGGGGCTGCGGCCCTATACGCTCGACAAGGCGAAGCAATTCGGGTTCGACCAGGCGTATCTGGAGGCGTGCCTGTAGGATCGCCTGCGGTAGGTCCACCGGACCACAGGCGCGCACTCCCCCTCGACCGTTTCCCTTCGCCACGGAGTGGACGCGGAACACGTCGGGGGTGACGGGTAGGCCGGACCGACGCCCCGAACCTCGGCAACCATCCCAACCCCTTGTGGCAGCGCCCGCGATCCGTCGTTAGGGTCGGGCGATGCGCCTGTTCCTGCCTCTGTTGTTGCTCGCCGCCTCGCCCCAGCCCGCGGGGCGCGAGGGCACCGTCACGCTCGCCGCCGACAGCGAGACGCGCTGGGTGCCGTTCGACCTGACCCCGGGCAACCAGATCCGCTTCACGCTGACACTCGACGGACGGGCGGTGACCGCGATCCTCGACACCGGGGTGAGCTATTCGGTGCTCGCCGCCAAATCCGCCGCGGCCGATCCGGCGCGGGTCACCGCCAACGGTCAGGCGACCGCGATCGGCGGCGGCGGCAACGGCGCGGTGGCCGTCGGCTGGCTGGCGACGCGGCGGCTGACGATCGGCGGCCTCACCCGCAGCGGCGGCGGCGTCACCGTCGCCGACCTGCCCGCGCTCGCCACCGGCAGCGCGCAGGCGGTCGACATGCTGATCGGCCGCGACGTCACCGGCGGGCAGGCGCTCGATATCGATTATGCAAACCACCGCTTCCGCCTGCTGCCGTCGGGGCGGATGCCGTTCGTCGGGGCGATCGCGCCGCTGACCATCTCTGCCGGTCGCCGCGTCTACGAAAGCAGCGCGACGATCGGCAGCCGGCGCCTGTCGCCGATGATCGTCGATACCGGCGACGGATCAGCGCTGACGCTGTCCGCCGCCTCCGCCAAGGCGGCCGGGATCGCGCGGCTGCCGACGACGACGACCATCTCCTTCGGCCTCGCCGGCGAGACGGTGAGCACGCTCGCCATCCTGCCGGCGGTGTCGCTCGGCCAGCAAACGATCCGCAACGTCGAGGCGCGGGTCGAGCCCGCCGCCGGGTTCTCCGAGACGATCGGTGTCGCGGGGCGGATCGGATCGGGGCTGTTGCAGAACTATCGCGTGCTGCTCGATCCCGGCGCGGGGCGGATGGTCCTGAAGCCGGGGTCCGATGCGGACGCGCCGCCGCTGCGCTCGACCAGCGGCCTCCTCGTCGGGCTGGAGCGCGACCGGCTCAAGGTGCTGCACGTCATGCGCGGCGGGCCGGCGGCGGCGGCCGGCTGGAAGCCGGGCGAGACGATCTGCCGGATCAACGGCCAGCCGATCACCGCCGACTATCCGACGAGCGCGCTGGCGAAATGGGCGATCGGCGCGCCGGGCACGGCGGTGCGGCTCGATCTGTGCGACGGGACGGCGCGGACGCTGACCCTGCGGCAATTCTATTGAGGCGCAGGGTCGGGGCTGCGAGCCCCCTGCGGAAGTCCCTGCCCCGTTCCGAGCTCCCGCGCGCGCGGGAGTTCAGGGCAGAGACCGAGGTCTTCCGTCGTAAGGAAGAGGTTTGATTCACGCGAAGGCGCGAAGGCGCGAAGAGAGAAGGAATTTGGTTCGCGCAGAGGCGCAGAGGGCGCAGAGATGTCGCGTCTGGCGCGAAGCGCCTTGCAAACCAACGTTGTGAAGGATGAAGGCCGCTGACGCGGCCCTGCCATCTCTGCGCCTCCGCGCCTCTGCGCGCAAAACTCTTCCCTTCTCTTCGCGCCTTCGCGCCTTCGCGTGAATCAACCCCTTCTTGTCTCTGGCCCGGTCACACGGACACCCATCGACGGCCCCGCCTCACCGCATGTGCAGGCCGAGGCTCACCAGCAGGATCGTCGCGAGCAGCGCCGCCATCTGGACGGTACGCCAGTCGACGAAACCGACGCGGTCGGGATCGGCGCGCAGCCGCCGGCGGCGATCGGCAAAGGCCGCTGCAAGCGCGAGCAGCACCGTCGCGCCCGCCGCCCAGAACATCGCCGGCATGCGCCCCGCCTCAGCCGAGCTTTTCCACCTTGTCCTGCAGGCGCGACAGTTCCGCCTTGAGCGCGGCGATCTGGTCGTCCTTGCTGGCCGGGCTCGGCGCGGCCGCGGGGGTGATCGGCGCGACCACCGGCGCCTGGAACGCCTGCGCCGCGACTTCGAGCATCTGCAGGTTGCGCTTGGCGATCTCGGCGAAGGGCGAATGGGCGAAGGCGCCCTCGACCGCGGTCTTGAACTGTTCCTGGTTGCGGCGGAAGCTGTCCATCGACGCCTCCAGATAGCCCGGCACCATTGCCTGCATCGAATCGCCGTACATCGAGATGAGCTGGCGCAGGAAGCTGACCGGCAGCATCGTCTGGCCGCGGCTTTCCTCTTCCATGATGATCTGGGTCAGCACGTTGTGGGTGATATCGTCGTCGGTCTTGGCATCGACGACCTTGAAGTCGCGGCCCTCGCGGGTCATCGTCGCCAGATGCTCGAGCGTGATGTAGGACGAGGTCTCGGTATTATAAAGGCGCCGGTTGGCGTATTTCTTGATGATGACGATTCCGTCGCCCCTGGCCTGCTTCTTCATACCGCTCCCCTGTCGCGCGACGGTCCGTTGCCGTGACTGAGGAGGATGTTACGCCGCAATTTTTCGCACCGCAACACGGCCCGCGGCCCTTGCCGCTGTTCCTTGACATGTTGCGCAGCGAAACCGCAGCACAGCCCGAGCGGACCGCCGCGGCGCTCGCCGGGCTCGCCGCCTATCAGCAGGCGCCGCGCCCTGCCCCGCCCGCGCCGATGCCGGCGCTCGCCGCCGTCGGGCGGGCGTGCCTGCGCTATTATGGCGGGCGCGGCCGGATGGTCGTGTTCGTGCCATCGCTGATCAACCCGCCGGCAATCCTCGATCTCGGTGACGCCTCGCTGGTGCGCTGGATGGCGGCGCAGGGATTCCGCGTCGCGCTGGTCGACTGGGGCACGCCCGGCGCGGCCGATCGCGAGATGGACATGACCGCCCATATCGAATCGCTGCTGCTGCCGCTGATCGAGCAGCTCGACGAGCCGCCGGTGCTGGTCGGCTATTGCCTCGGAGGGACGATGGCGCTGGCGGCGGCGGGAGCCACCCCGGTGGCGGGCCTCGCGACGATCGCCGCGCCGTGGCATTTCGCCGGTTACGGCGATGCCGCGCCGGCGATGCTCGATCTGTGGCAGGCGGCTAGGCCGACCGCGGAGGCGCTCGGCGTGCTGCCGATGGAGGTGTTGCAGGCGGGCTTCTGGCGGCTCGATCCGGCGCGCACCGTCGCGAAATACGAATCGTTCGGGCGGCTCGACCCCGACAGCGCCGCGGCGCGCGCCTTCGTGCGGCTGGAGGATTGGGCGAACGCGGGCGAGCCGCTGCCGCTCGCCGCGGCGCGCGACCTGTTCGAACGGTTCGTCGCGCAGGACGCGCCGGGGACGGGCGAATGGATCATCCGCGGCGCCCCCGCCTCGCCTGCGCGGCTCGCCTGTCCGGCGGTCGAGTTCGTCTCGCTCACCGACCGGATCGTGCCCGCCGCCACCGCCGCTGGGCTCGCCGACCGCCGCGATCTCGGCCTCGGCCATGTCGGGATGATCGTCGGCGGCCGTGGCCGGGCGATGCTGTGGGAGCCGCTCGCCCACTGGATCGCGGCGCTGCCGCCGGGTAGACACGGCCCAAAGTAGGAGCAGGACCATCATGACCGAGATCGTCATCACCGCCGCCAAGCGCACCCCCGTCGGCAGCTTCCTCGGCGCCTTCGCCGCCACCCCCGCGCATGAGCTGGGCCGGGTGGCGATCGAGGCGGCGCTCGCCCAAGCCGGCGTCGACGGCGCCGAGGTCTCGGAAGTGATCCTCGGCCAGGTGCTCACCGCCGCACAGGGCCAGAACCCGGCGCGGCAAGCGTCGATGGCGGCGGGCATCCCCAAGGAAGTGCCGGCCTGGGGCGTCAATCAGGTGTGCGGATCGGGCCTGCGCGCGGTCGCGCTCGCCTGCCAGGCGATCCAGACCGGTGACGCGTCGATCGTGGTGGCGGGCGGCCAAGAGAGCATGTCGATGAGCGCGCATGCGCAGACGATGCGCGGCGGCACGAAAATGGGTGCGATCAGCCTCGTCGATACGATGGTGGTCGATGGCCTGACCGATGTGTTCAACGGCTATCACATGGGCATCACCGCGGAAAATCTGGCCGAACAATATCAGGTGACGCGCGCCGACCAGGACGCCTTCTCGGTCGCCAGCCAGAACAAGGCGGAGGCCGCGCGCGGCGGCGGGCGTTTCCGCGACGAGATCGCGCCGGTGACGATCAAGGGCCGCAAGGGCGACACCGTCGTCGCCGACGACGAGTATATCCGCGCCGGCGCGACGATCGACAGCGTCGGCGGCGTGCGCCCGGCGTTCAAGAAGGACGGCACCGTCACCGCCGCCAATGCGAGCGGCCTCAACGACGGCGCCGCCGCGCTGGTGCTGATGAGCCGCGCCGAAGCCGAGAAGCGCGGCACGCCGGTGCTGGCGACGATCAAGAGCTGGGCAAGCGCGGGCGTCGACCCTTCGGTGATGGGCATCGGCCCGGTGCCGGCGTCGCGCAAGGCACTGGAGAAGGCCGGCTGGACGATCGCCGACCTCGACCTGATCGAGGCGAACGAGGCGTTCGCGGCGCAGGCGCTGTCGGTCGGCAAGGAGCTCGGCTGGGATGCGGACAAGGTCAACGTCAACGGCGGCGCGATCGCCATCGGCCACCCGATCGGCGCCAGCGGCGCGCGCGTGCTGACCACGCTGCTCTACGAGATGCAGAAGCGCGACGCGAAGAAGGGCCTGGCGACGCTGTGCATCGGCGGGGGCATGGGGATCGCGATGTGCGTGGAGCGGTGATGCGGACGGTTGGGATAACGCAACATCACGAAACATAAGCCGTCATTTTCGTGTCATTTAGGCGACACCGCGGGCAAAATTTGAGCGATTCCAGATATTAGATGGCGAAACCCCTTGTTCGGGGCGCCTCGATTAAGACACCATAGTCCCCTGGAAAAAGGCAAAAGCCTAAACAGGGGACACACATGAAGAACTGGTTGCTCTCCGCGAGTGCGCTCGCGGGCGGTATGCTGCTCGCGACGAACGCGTTCGCGCAGACTACGGATCAAGGTACGCTGCCAACGTGCACAAACCAGACCACGGAGAATTGCACCCCAGCGGGCGGAGTAGCCGGAGCGGTAACGCCATCGGTCGGAACGCCTGCCGAGATCGCGCAGGCCAGCGATGCCGTCGATCCGAAAGACGCCAACCCGGAAGAAATTCTTGTAACCGGGTCGCGCATCCGCCGGCCCAACCTTGATTCCGCCGTTCCGGTGACGTCCATCGCGGGCGACGCGGTGTTCCAGCAGGGTAACACCAACGTTGGTGACCTGCTCAACAACCTGCCGCAGCTGCGTAGCACGTTCTCCCAGCAGAACCCTGGGTCGGGTATCGGCATCGCGGGTCTTAACTTGCTGGATCTACGCGGCCTTGGAACGTCGCGAACGCTGGTGCTGGTCAATGGACGGCGCCACGTTGCCGCCGATATTCTGAACAATGCCGTCTCGCCGGACGTCAACACCATCCCGAACGACCTGATCGAGCGTATCGACATCGTCACGGGCGCTCAGTCGTCGATCTACGGCTCGGACGCGATCGCGGGCGTCGTCAACTTCGTTCTCCGCCGCGAATACGATGGCATTCAGCTTCGCGGCCAGGCTGGCGTTTCCGAGAAGGGCTTCGGCGGCAATCAATATGTCTCCGCGATGGCAGGCAAGACGTTCGCCGATGGCCGGGCCAACATCACCCTGCACGGCGAATATTCTCATCAGCAGCGCGTGTTCGGGTCGGACATCCCTTGGTTTCGACGGGTCGATGGCCTGGGTCTCGTCGACGTTGACCCGTCCCTGCCGAACGGCAGCGACGGCTTTCCCGATCGTACCTTCTTGCGCGATATGCGCAGCGCTGCGATCAACCGCTTCGGCCTCGTCCCGATCACCCAGCCCGGCGCTAACGCGCAGTGCGGCACGGGTATCGGCACCACCAACGGCGCACCAGGCATAGGCTCGGGTTCGACGGTCGGGACGCCGTACAACTGCACCTACATCTTCACACCCGATGGTCGCCTCACGCCGCAGACCGGCACCCGCTACGGCCAGGGTATCATCGGCGGCATTCTGGGTGGCAACGGTCAAACCGGCCGTGAAGGAGAGTTGCTGTCGGTGCTGCCTTATCAGCAGCGTCTCAACTTCAACCTGCTCGCGCACTTCACCGTCAGCCCCGCCTTTGAACCGTTTGTCGAGGCCAAATGGAACAGGGTCGACAGCCTGGGCTCCAATGCAGGGCCGTCCTTCATCCAAGGCACCTTCAGCCAGCTCGATCTGCGTGAGCGCATCAGGCTCGACAACCCGTTCCTTAATCCCGCGGATCGCACGACGATCGCCAATGCGATCCTTGCCTCGGGCTGCAACCCCAGTCTGACCGCCCCCTGCAGCGTCACCGGTGTTACGAGCAGCTTCAACCGGACAGCACGGCAGGGCCAAGGCATTGGCGGTCCGTTGAATGCAGACGATCGCGCCGCGATTGCAGCGGGTACGTACCGCTTCGTCGATTCCCGCGTCCTTGCTGATTCGGGCATTCGCGACGAGCAATTCCGTCGTGATACCTATCGTATCGTTGGCGGTGTTCGCGGCGATTTCGCCAGCGTCTGGAACTACGAAGTCTCGGTCAACTATGGCAAATTCACCGAAGATACGGTGACTTTCGGCTATCTCGATCGTCAGCGTTTCCTGTTGTCGCTCGATGCCGGACGCAATCCAACCACGGGCCAAATACAATGCCGGGCGCAATTCGATCCCGCGGCACGGGTCGCATTCGCGGGCAGTGACGCGCGGCTTGCGAACGACATCGCGGCCTGCGTACCCTACAATCCGTTTGGCGGAGCTGATAACAGCAGCGCAGCCAACTACTTCCGTTATAACGCGCGCAACCGGGCGAGCCTGTCGCAGTTCGACGTGCAGGGCTATATCGGTGGCGATCTCAGTCAGCTGTTCTCGCTGCCCGGCGGCCCGATCGGCTTCTCGCTGGGCGGTGAATACCGGCGCGAGCGTGCCCGCTACCAGAACGATCCGTTTATCGAGAGCGGCGCGACGAACGCCGTCATCATCGGTGAATTCGATCCGCCCAAGTTCGAGGTCAAGGAAGCCTTCGGCGAGGTGCGCATCCCGCTGCTCAAGGATACGCCCTTCTTCCATGAACTAACCATCAACGGTGCGGGACGCGTGTCCGACTACACCGGCGCGGTTGGCACAGTCTGGACGTACAACTTCGGCGGTGAGTGGGCACCGATCCGCGACATTCGGTTCCGCGCAAATTACGGCAAATCGGTCCGCGCACCCAACGTGTCTGAGACCGGCTTCCCGGCAGTCCCCAACTTCGCTCCGGGTTTCCTCGACCCGTGCGCCTCGGGGAACATCGCAAACAACCCCAACCGTGCCGGGAACTGCCTTGCCGATTTGGGTGCGACCTTGCTCGCCGGCTTGCCGAACGTCAGCTATTCGCTGCCGATCATCAGCGGCAGCAATCCCAACCTCCAGCCGGAAACCTCGAAGTCGCTGACACTCGGCGCGATCGTCCAGCCCCAAGCTGTGCCGGGCTTCTCGCTGACCGTCGATTATTTCGACATCAAGGTGAACAACGTAATCGTTTCGCTTACTGCACAGCAGATTGCGAACAACTGCTACGATCAGCCCAACCTCAACAACATCTTCTGCTCTTTGTTCACCCGCTATCGTGGTTCCGGTGCCGGCTCGCTGGGCGAGCAGCCCGGTCAGATCCTCGGCAACTCGCTGGTGTCGGCAGGCGTCAATTTCGCCAAGCGAGTGCGCCGTGGCATCGACGTCCAGGCCGCCTATCGGAAGGAATTTAGCAGCGAAGTCCGCTTCAACACCAACCTGATCTACACTCACCTCCTCAAGTCGAGCAATTTCGAGAATCCGACGCTACCCAACTTCGAGAACCGCCTGCTGAGTGAATTAGGTGATGCGCAGGACGAATTCCGACTCGACAATGACTTGAGCGTCGGATCGTTTACTTTAGGCTACCGCCTCCGGTACATCGGCCCGATGTTTGTCAATTTCTATGAGGACTTCAACGAACTGCCGTCGGCCTGCACGGCGGCCGGATGCCCACCAAACAACCTGGATTATGCTGACATCCGCAAGTATCCGCGCGTCTTTTATCACGACCTGCGATTCACTTGGAACCTGAATGACCTTGGAAACTTCGGTAAGAACTTCCAATTCTATGGCGGCGTCGACAACGTCTTCAACAAAATTCCGCCGCTCGGTTCGTCGGGCACCGGTGCGGGCAGCTCGATCTATGATATCCGGGGCCGCAACATCTATGCGGGCGTCCGCGCCCGCTTCTAAACACCCCTTACCTGCCTGATGGGCCGGTGGTTCGCCACCGGCCCTTTTTTTGGGAGGACGATCATGGCCGAAGGCACCGTGGCGCGGGCCGATCAGTTGCTGGCGCAAGGTCAAACCCGGCAGGCAATCGACCTGGTCACGGCGGCCGCCGCCGGAGGCGACGCGGACGCACTTTTCCGTGAGGCTGTCTGGAAGCTCGCCGGTCAGCCGATCGCCCGTGACCTCACCGGTGCAAGGCGGTCGCTTCGGTCGGCTGCAGCGATCGGTCATCAAGAAGCTGCACTGATGGAAGCGGCACTCGCTGCCAATGGCAGTGGGGCGACCGCCGATTGGACGTCGGCGATCCAATTGCTTTCCCGAACCGCGCATCCGGCGGCGGTCGAACAGATCAACCTCCTCGCGGCGATGACATTGCACGCAGACGGCACCCCCGCGGAGGCCCTGGCGACAAGGACCCTCGCGACCCAGCCGAATATACGACACGTCAGCCGCCTGCTCTCACCAGCGGAATGCCTCCACGTTGCACAGGCAGCCGCTGATCTGCTGCTCCCCGCCGTTGTCGTCGATCCACGTACCGGTGCGAACGTCGCCAACTCCGTCCGCACGTCTGACGGAGCGGTCATCGGCCCGACACGAGAAAGTCCCGTCATCCGGGCACTTAACCAGCGTATCGCCGCCGTTACCGGTACTGATGTCGCACAGGGCGAGGCGCTTGCGGTGCTACGCTATCGCCCGGGGCAGGAGTTCCGCCCACATTTGGATTCGATCGAAGGCGTTCGCAACCAGCGGATCAAGACCGTGCTCATCTATCTCAACGACGGCTTTACCGGCGGCGCGACATATTTTGCTGCCGGCGATGTTCGTATCACGCCGCGGACGGGGGATGCGGTTATCTTCGATAACGTGCGGCAGGATGGCACGATCGATCCGCTTTCCCGCCACGCCGGCGAGCCGGTGCGCAGCGGCGTCAAATGGCTGGCGACGCGGTGGATTCGGGCGCGGCCGTTCGACGTATGGACGGGCCCCGAAGCGGCCTGATCACCCCCACCGCCGCGCATAGCGCTGTCCAAGCAGCGTCAGCAGCTCGTATTGCGACATGCCGCTCCAAGCCGCCGCGTCGGGCAGCGCGAAGTCGAGCGTGATCCAGTCGCCCTCCGCGACCTCCGGCGTCGCGGTGACGTCGAGCGCCATCAAATCCATCGAGACGCGACCGATCACCGGCAGCCTGCCCCCGCTCGCGCTGCCGCGGTCCGATAAGGCACGGACATAGCCGTCGGCATAACCGAGGTTGAGGATCGCCACCTCGGTCGCCCGCCGCGCGGTCCAGGTGGCGTTGTAGCCAACCGTCTCTCCCGCGGGCACGGTGCGGCGTTGCAACACCTGTGCCTCCGGCGTCACCACCTGCCGGATGATCCCCACGAATTCGGGCCGGACGACGCCGCCGTACAGCGCGATACCGGGCCGGGTCAGGTCGAAGGCGTAATCGGCGCCGAGCGCGATGCCGGCCGAATTGGCGAGGCTCATCCGCCGCGCGCCGGTGGTGCCGACGAGCGTGGCAAAGGCGTCACGCTGACGGGCGTTCATCGCGCTGTCCTCGTCGGCGCAGGCGAGATGGCTGATCAGCGTCTCGATCGTCAGCCCATCGAGCAGGCCGTCGCGCACCGCCGCCGGCGCGACGCCGAGCCGGTTCATGCCGGTATCGACCATCACGTCGCAGGCGCCGCCACCCGCCGCGCGCCAGCGGGCGACCTGCGCCTCGGTGCTCAGCACGGGTCGCGCGATACCCTGCAGCGCCAGCGGCATGTCCTCGGCGCGCACGCCGTGCAGCACCGACAGCGGCAGGCCGAGGGGGGCCAGCCGCTCCGCCTCCGCCCAGGTCGCGACGAAGAAGTCGCGGCACCCGGCGGCGGCGAGGTGGCCTGCGGCCTCGGCCGCGCCAAGGCCATAGCCGTTCGCCTTGATCGCTGCGCCGCACGCCGCCGTACCGCTCATCCGGTCGAGGGTGCGCCAATTGTCGGCGAGGGCGGCGGCGTCGAGGCGGAGGCGAAGGGGAGCGGTCACCCGGGCGCGTGTAATCGCCCCGGCGCCCGGCGTCGAGGCGCGCGGGCTCAGTCGAGCCGCGCGCGGACCCCGATCCACAGCGTGCGCGGGGTCGCGCGTTCGACGATGTTGGCGCCGCTGATCCCCGCCTCGACCCGCGCATCGAAGACGTTCTCGGCGCGCACCTCGAGGGTGAGCACCCGCGTCACCGGCAGCGCGGCATAGCCGTCGAGCGTCGTCGCGGGGGCGAGGCTGCGGCTGTTCTGGTCGTCGTCGAACTGGCGCGCAACGTGGCGCAGCGTCGCCGAGAGCGCGGCACGCTGCCGCCGCCAGCCGAGCGTCGCCGACACCGCGTCGCGCGGCGTCTGCGCGGGCCGCAGGCCATCGAGCGCCGCGCCCGCGCCAGAGGCACGCACCCGCGCATCGACATGGCTCCACGAGGCGAGCGCGGTGAACGGCCCGGTCGCGTAGCGCGCATCGACCTCGACACCGGTCGAGCGGATCGCATCGAGGTTGCGGCGGACGCGCGAGGCGCTGGTCGGCGTCGACGACAGGGTGACGTTGGCGATCGCGTCGTCGAGCTGATTGTGGAACAGCGTCGCGGCGAGGCTGGCACCGGCGAACGGCGTCAGCGTCACGCCGCCCTCGATGCCGGTCAGCCGCTCGGGGGCGAGACCGGCGTTGGCGGCGGTGACGTCATTGCCGACGCGGAACGGGCGGTAGAGTTCGTTGAGCGTCGGCAGGCGCCAGCCGCGATAGCCCGCCGCGCGCAGCGTGACGGCATCGGCGGCCCGCCATGCGGCGCCGAGCCGGCCGGTGAATTCGCTGCCGTCGCGGTCGGCGAAGCGCGAGTCGGTCAGTGCCGCGCCCCCGGCAAGCGGGCGCTCGCTGAGATAGCCGTCATCGATCCGCCACCAGTCGATGCGCCCGGCGCCGGTCAGCGTCAGGTCGCCGAACGCGACGCTGCCGTCGGCGAACAGGCCCTGCGTGCGCGTCGAACCGCCCGCCACGCGGCGCCGGGTCGGGCTGGCGTTGACGAAGGTGAACAGCTCCTGCGTCTTGCCCGACACGTCGCGGATATCGGCCCCGAGCCGCAGGTCGATCGCGCTGCCGAGCGGCGGCTGCACCTCGAACCGCGCGCCGAGGCCCGTGGCGGGGGTGTTATATTGGTCCAGCGACTGGCTGACGGTGGTGCGCGCGGCGTTGATGCTGGCGAAGCCGGACGCGAAGGCGCGCGTCTGGAGATAGGCGAGCGCGGACCAGCCCCACGCGCCGCGGCCGACGAGGCGCAGGCTCGCGTCGGCACCGTCGGAGCGGTTGGCGGTGAAGGCGGTGCCGCGCTCGCGCCGATCGGTGAAGGCGATGAGGTTGGCCTGTATCTCGGTCGATGGTGCGAGGGTGACGACGGTGCGTAGCGCGCCCGAGGCCTGTTCATAAGGGGCGGCGCGATCGACCGGACCGCGGCTCGTCGCCACGGTGGGCACGAAGCCGTCGCCGCGCGCATAGGCGCCCGACAGCGTTGCGAAGCCGCCGTCGCGAACCAGCGCGGCCGAACCCTGCGCTTCGAGCGAATCGCGACTGCCGTAGAACAGGCTCGCATCGAGCGGGGCGAGCTGGTCGGGCGTCGCGCTGTCGAGCTGCACGGTGCCGGCGAGCGCGCCGGGACCGAAATAGCCGCTGCCGCCGCCGCGCGTCACCCGCACGTGACCCAGCCGGCCGGTGGCGTAGGCCGGGAAGGCGACCCAGCCGCCGAACGGATCGGCCTGCGGCACGCCGTCGAGGATCAGCAGCGCGCGGCTCGACGCATTGCCGCCGATGCCGCGTAGCGTGATGCCCTGGCTGGTCGGATTGGCGGTGCGGCTGTCCGAGCGGCGGAACTGCTGGAGCCCGGCGACGTCGGCGAGCACGCTCTCCAGCCGCGCGCTGGCATTGGCCTGAAGCCGGTCGCGGTCGATCGTGACGATGTCGAACGCGCGCTCGCCCGGCGACACGGGCAGGCCGCGGCCGGTGACGACGATATCGGGGGCATCGACCGGATCGGTCTGGGCGACAGCGGGAAGCGCGCCGGCAGAGGCGAGCAGGACGGCACAGGGAAGCAGATGACGCATCGCGCCCTCATGGCGGTTTCCGGCGGCGAGGAGAATGATCAACCTACTGATCCATATCGATGCGCGGCGGCAGGCGCCGCACCTCTCCCTTCGCCGGAGAGTGACCACGGCGTGCCGGTTTGTGACAGGGGCATTGCAAGGTCGATGCGGATCGGGAACGATCGGGTCCGTGCCGCGCTTGCCGGTGAGTCGAAGGAGACGATCATGGCCGATGCTTATTCCCTGCCGCGCGCGCAGGTACTGCGATGAGCCGGCCGCTGCTGGGCGCGGCGGCGTTGCGCGACGAGCTCAACCAGGCGGCGCTGCGTCTCTCGCTCGACAGCGAGGGCGCGCGGATCGAGTTCATGCTGCCGACGCTTGCCGACCCCTGGGACGGCAGCGCCGGGCACAATTGGGACGTGCAGGCCTTCTGTCCCGAGCAGCTCGACGCGATCGCGCGACGCGCGGTGGAGGAGGTCGCCGCGGTATGGGATCTCGATCCGCACAACACCGACGATGCGGTGACCTTCGAAGCCGATCATTGATCGCATCGACCGGCATCCGTCTGTTGCAACGCATGTGCGGGATTGTCGCGACGTGCACCATTGTCGCGGAGCGATCGCGTCCCTAGAATAACTCGGACAATTTCCGAGAGAGGTATTTCCATGATCGACGGCGCCCTGCTGATCGGTGGCGAAGCACGCCAGGCCGCAAACCGGTTCACCGCGGTGAACCCGGCAAGCGGCGAGACGCTGACCCCGGACTTCTCGTCGGCCCGCGCCGATGCGGTGGCCGAGGCCTGCGCCCTCGCCGAGGAAGCCTTCCCGACCTATGCCGCGACCGATCTCGAATTGCGCGCTGCCTTCCTCGAAGGCATCGCACAGAACATCCTCGATATCGGTGACGCGCTGATCGAGCGCGCGATGGCCGAAAGCGGCCTGCCGCGCGCCCGCCTCGAAGGCGAGCGGGGCCGTACCGTCGGCCAGCTCAAGCTGTTCGCCGGCGTCGTGCGCCAGGGCGACTTCCTCGACGCGACGATCGATCCCGCCCTCCCCGACCGGGCGCCGCTGCCGCGCCCCGATCTGCGCCGCGTCAATCTGGCGATCGGCCCGGTCGCGGTGTTCGGCGCGTCCAACTTCCCGCTCGCCTTCTCGGTGGCGGGCGGTGACACCGCCTCGGCGCTCGCCGCGGGCTGCCCGGTCGTGGTGAAGGGCCATCCCTCGCATCCCGGCACCGGCGAGCTGGTCGCCCGCGCGATCCAGAAGGCGGTGCAGGACGCCGGCCTGCCCGCGGGAGTCTTCTCCTATCTGCCCGGCGAGACCAACGAGCTGGGCGGCGCGCTGGTCGCCGATCCGCGCATCCAGGCGGTCGGCTTCACCGGGTCGCGCGGCGGCGGCCTCGCCCTCGTCCGCATCGCCGCCGAGCGTGACGAGCCGATCCCGGTCTATGCCGAGATGTCGAGCATCAACCCGGTCATCCTGTTCCCGGCCGCGCTCGCCAACCGTGGCGCGGCGCTGGCCAAGGAATATGTCGGCTCGCTGACCATGGGTGCCGGCCAGTTCTGCACCAACCCCGGCCTGGTGCTGGCGGTCGACAGCCCCGAGCTCGACGCCTTCGTCAAGGCGGCGGGCGAGGCGCTGACCGAGAGCCAGCCGGCGACGATGCTGTCGCCCGGGATCCACGCCAGCTTCGAAAAGGGCGTCGCCGAACTCGCCAGCCACGAGGCGGTGCGCACCGTCGCGCGCGGCAAAACCGGCGAGGGCGTCAACCAGGCGGTCGGCGCGCTGTTCGAGACGACCGCGGACCAGTTCCTCGCCGACGTCAAGCTGTCGCACGAGGTGTTCGGTTCGTCGTCGATGCTGGTGCGCTGCCGCGACATCGGGGAGATCGCCTCGGTGATCGCCAAGCTCGAAGGCCAGCTGACCGCGACGCTGCAGGTCGATCCGGCGGACGAGGCCGATGCCGCCAAGCTAGTCCCGGTGATCGCGCGCCGCGTCGGCCGCATCCTCGCCAACGGCTGGCCGACCGGCGTCGAAGTGGCGCCGGCGATGGTCCATGGCGGTCCCTTCCCGGCGACCAGCGACGGGCGCACGACCTCGGTCGGCACGCTCGCCATCGCGCGCTTCCTGCGTCCGGTATGCTACCAGAACCTCGCGCCGGCGCTGCTTCCCAAGGCGCTGCACGACGACAACGCCTGGGGCATCGCCCGCCGCCTCGACGGCAAGCGCGAAGCCAGCCCGCGGTAAAGGCCCGGTTCCTCCCTCGCTTCGGCGGGGGAGGGATTCGGCGTCAGCCTAGGGTTGTCCCCGTGCCAAACCCACCGTCACCCCGGAACACGTCCGGGGTGACGAATTTGGGTGAAAGCGTTCCGCGCTTCGGGGACCGCCCGCCGAAGCGGGCGCCTCCCTTACAGCGCCACCGGGGTGACCGGCACGCCGGCCACGCCGGGATCGAAGGCGAAGAGGTTGCCCGCCTCGGGCTGCTCGGCCAGCGCCGCCTCGGTCAGCCCCTTGCGCGCGCTCGTCGCATAGGCGGTGCGCAGGTCAGGCCCGCCGAAGGCGATCTTGGTGATGTTCGATGCAGGCAGCCGGACGGTGCCGATCAGCGCACCCGACGGATCGTAGCGCCGCACGCCCCAGCCACCCCACAGCGCCACCCACAGGCAGCCCTCGGCATCGACCACCGAGCCGTCGGGATGGCCGGCATCCTCCTCGATCGTCACGAACGGCACCGCCTCGCCGAGCGTGCCGTCGGCCCCGATCGTCGCGCGCCAGATCGTCTTGCCGATCGTGTCGGTGTGGTAGAGCGTCACGCCGTCACCGGCGATCGCCGGGCCGTTGGTGATGCACACCGGCGCCAGGCCGCTGTCGGTCACGACGCTGTCGGCATGGCGGTAGACGCGGCCGCTCATGTCCATCTCGGCATCGTCCATCGTGCCGAACCAGATCCGCCCGGCGCCATCGGTCGCGGCATCGTTGAGGCGGTTGCCGGCAGGATCACCCTCCGGCCGGGCAAGGAAGGTGAAGCTGCCGTCGGCCGGGTCGAACCGGTGCAGCCCGGTGCGCAGCCCGGCGATCATCCCGCCATCGGCGCTCGGCAGCATCCAGCCGACCTGATCCGGCGCGTCCCAACGCCTGGCGTCGCCGGTCGCCGGATCGAAGCGGTGGATGTGGCGGCTCTTGATGTCGACGAACCACAAGGCCTGCTCGCGCGCCACCCACACCGGGCCTTCGCCCAGGATCGCCTGCACCGGCAGGACGGTACGAACATTATGATCGGTCATCGCGCATTCCTCTCCACATGGGTTGCGCGCTCCTTTCACCGAAGCGCGGCTCCCGTCTAGTCTGACAAAAGCCGCGCGCAGGCTCAATCCACGTCGAACAGGTCGCGATACTGGCGCGGCTGCGAGCGGAGATACTGGTCCGGCGCCTTGACCCGTGCGCCCAAGTGCGCGGCGGCATGCCACGGCCAGCGCGGATCGTAGAGGATGGTGCGGGCAAGCGCGATCATATTGGCATCGCCGGTGCCGACGATCGCCTCGGCCTGTTCATAGTCGGTGATCAGCCCGACCGCGACCACTGGCATGCCGCAACCCTGCTTGACCGCGCGGGCGAGCGGCACCTGATAGCTCGGCCCGACCGGGATTTGCTGGCGCGGGTCGAGCCCGCCGCTCGACACGTGGATCGCGGCGCAGCCCCGCGCCTCCAGCACACGGGCGAAGGCGACGGTCTGTTCGGCGTCCCAGCCGCCCTCGACCCAGTCGCTGCCCGACACGCGCATCGTCACCGGCCGGTCCGCCGGGAAGGCGGCGCGCACCGCGTCATACACTTCGAGCGGAAAGCGCATCCGGTTCTCGAGGCTGCCGCCGTAATCGTCGGTGCGGCGGTTGGAGAGCGGCGAGAGGAATTCGTGGAGCAGATAGCCATGCGCGCCATGCAATTGCACCGCGTCGATGCCCAGCCGCGCGGCCCGGCGCGCGGAGTCGGCGAACGCCGCGACCAGCCGCTTGAGGTCCTCGACACGCAATTCGGTCGGCGGGTTCTCGCCCTCGGCGAAGGGCAGCGGCGACGGCGCGACGGTCTGCCAGCCGTCCGGATGGCCCGGGGCGATCTGCTTGCCGCCCTTCCACGGCAGGTCGGTCGACGCCTTGCGGCCGGCATGGGCGAGCTGGATGGCGATCGGCATGTCGGAATGGCGGCGGATCGACTCGAGCACGCGCGCCATCGCCGCCTCGGTGGCATCGTCCCACAGGCCGACGTCGCCATAGGTGATCCGCCCCTCGGGCTCGACCGCGGTCGCCTCGATGGTCAGCAGCCCGGCGCCGGACAGCGCGAGATGGCCGAGGTGGATGAGATGCCAGTCGGTCATCCGCCCGTTCTCGGCGGAATATTGGCACATCGGCGCGATGACGATGCGGTTGGACAGGGTCTTGGTGCCGATGGTGATCGGCTGGAACAGGGCAGAAGACATGCGCACCTCGCGAAACGGATTCGGGAGGCGTTACGCTTCGGACGGCGATTGGTGCCGTGCGGGCAGGCTGACCCGCGCCTCCAGCCCGCCGCCCTCGCGCTCGGCGAGCACCAGCCGGCCGCCGTGCAGCTCGGCGAGTTCGCGCACGATCGCGAGGCCGAAGCCGTGCCCCTCGCCACGTTCGTCGAGCCGCACGCCCGGCTCGGTCACGCGGGCGCGGTCGGCGGCGGGGATGCCGGTACCGTCATCCGCGACGATCAGGTCGAGCCGACGCGCATCGTCGCGCTGCGGCCGGGCCTCGACCCACACCTGCGCGCTGGCGTGGCGGGCGGCATTGTCGAGCAGATTGCCGAGCAGTTCGTCGAAATCCTGCGCGTCCATCGCCGCGACGGGATCGCCGGCGACCGCATGCGTCACCGCGATGCCGCGCGCCGCGTGCAACCGGCCGATCGCCACCGCGAGATCCGCCACCGCGGGCGCGACGCGGGTACTGGCCCGCGTATCGCTGGTGTCGGCGCGGGCGCGGGATAGATGGTGGCGGATCGTGGCGTCGATCCGCGCGAGCTGGGCCGCGGCAGTGGGATCGTCGCGCAGGCCGAGCGCCAGCGTCGCCACCGGCGTCTTGAGCGCATGCGCGAGATTGGCGGCGGACTGACGCGCGGTGGCGAGCGCCGCGGCGCGATCGGCGGCGAGCGCGTTGAGTTCGGCGGCGAGGCCGCGCAGCTCGACCGGCTGATCCTCGTCGACCTGGTCGCGCGTCCCGCCGCGGATCGCGGCGACCTGCGCGCGCATCCGGGCGAGCGGCCGGAGCCCCAGGCGCAACTGCACGATGCTGGCGACGGCGAGCAGCACCGCAAGGATCGCCAGCGCGGCGAGCAGCGGCAGCAGCGCGTCCCGCAACGGCCGCGCGATCACCGCGCGCGGCGCGACCGCGAGCAGCGCCACGTCGCCACGGCGGGTCGTCATCACCAGGCGGCGGGCGTGGACGCTGCGCCCGGCCCGATCGGCCCCTTCCAGCACCTGCGGCCCCGCGGCGTCCTCCGGCAGCGGTGGTCCCGGAGGTCCGGGGGGCGGCGGCGCGTCGGCCGGATGCGGACCGGCGCGCAGCCGCGGCAGATCGGCCGAGCCGATCGCGCCGTCCGGCCCCGCGATCCGCCAGTGCCAGCCGCGCCCCGCCTCCAGCGCCCCCCCGCGCGCGGCCAGCCGCGCGCGGTCGACGCGGCCGTCGCCGTCCACCGTGCTCGCGAGCAGCGCGATCTCCGCATCGAGCCGCCGGTCGATCCCCTCGGTCACCACGCGTTCGAGCACGCCGGCGATCGCCCAGCCGGCGATGCCGAGCGCGGCGAGGATCGCCACCGCCGACAGCAGCAGCATGCGGCCCTGAATCGATTTCGGCACCGTCTCAGCCCTCGCCGCAGGTCAGGCGGTAGCCGCGACCACGGATCGTCTCGATCATCTCCGCACCGATCTTGCGGCGCAGCCGGCCGACGATCACCTCGAGGCTGTTCGAATCGACATCGGCATCGCCTTCATAGACGCGTTCGAGCAGGTCGAGCCGCTCGATCACCGCCTCGCGGCGCAGCATCAGCGCCGACAGCACGCGCCATTCGAAGGCGGTGAGCTTCAGCGGCAGGCCATCGAGTTCGAAATGGCCGATCTGCGTATCGAACGACAGCCGCCCGCAGCTCAGCACGGGCTGGGCGTGGCCGGCGGCGCGGCGGACGAGGGCCCGCAGCCGCATCACAAGTTCCTCGACGCGGAACGGTTTGACGAGATAATCGTCGGCGCCGGCCTTGAAGCCGGCGACCTTGTCCGACCAGCCATCGCGCGCCGTGAGGATCAGCACCGGCAAGGCCCGCCCGGCGGCGCGCCAGTCGCGCAGCACGGTGATACCGTCCTTGCCGGTCAACCCGAGGTCGAGCACCGCCGCGTCATACGTCTCGGTCTCGCCGAGATGGCCGGCGTCGATGCCGTCGGCGACCAGATCGACCGCGAAATGCTCGGCGCGCAGCGCACGCGCGATCGCGGGTCCCAGGTCTGGATCGTCTTCGACAAGCAAGATGCGCATGCGGCGGCCCTATCCCCGATCGCTAAACCGAATCTGAACCGCCCGGTTCAGCGGGGGTCGGCCGACTCGGCGTAGACCAGTTCCATCGACACACATACGGAGACGATCGATGGCAAGACTACATATCGGAACCCGCCAGCGCCTGGCGCTCGGTGCCGCCGCGCTGATCGCGGTCGGTGCGGCCGGCGGCGCGGGGGCGGTCGCCCTCACCCGCCCGAGCATCGAAATGGCACCGACGATCGCGACGCCGATCGCCAAGCTGCCGAACAGCGGCGGCATCGTCACGGTGAAGGGCCGCGTCGCGGAGGTGTTCGGCGGCCGGTTCGTCGTCCAGGACGGCAGCGGCCGCGCGATGATCGACGCCGGCCGCGACGGCACCGCCACGGTGACCCGCGGCAATGCGGTGCTGGTGCAGGGCCGCTACGACGACGGCCAGCTGCGCGCCCACTTCCTCGTCGGCCCCTCGGGCCAGGTGAGCGAAGTCGGCCCGCGCCCCGGTCCGCGCGGCCCCGGTGGCCCGGGCGGTCCCGGCGGTCCGGGCGGCCCTGATGCACCGCCCCCGCCGCCCCCGCCCGGCGCAGGTCCGGCCGGCACCCCGCCCCCGCCCCCGCCCCCGGGCAACGGCCGCGACGCTCCGCCGCCGCCGCCCGTGAACGGCAGCAATGCGCCGCCTCCGCCGCCGCCCGCGGCGAATGCGCCGGCACCGCTGCCGGCCCCGGCTCCGGCGCCCACGCCGGCGCGCTGATGGCATTTGGACCGGTCGCCCTGGGCGGCCGGTCCTTCCTCATCGTCCATGGAAGACGATCGATTCGCGCGAAGGCGCGAAGATGTCGCGCTTGCGGCGTGAGCTTCGGCGATGACGATCGTGACGCGATCGGCGCGCGGAGCGCGAGGCGGGATCGCCGTTCAATCAAACGCCTCCCCGCCAGAGCGGGCTATCGCCTATGGAGGTTCGCTTGAGTCCGCCGCCTTCCAACACCAACCGTCACCCCGGACTTGTTCCGGGGTCCACTCTGCGGCGAGGAGAAAGGCTTGATGGGACACCGTTCTCTTGTGGCCCGGTGGACCCCGGAACAAGTCCGGGGTGACGGATAGGGGGTGACGACTCGAACCTCATCACCGCAGCCATTTGCGATAGCCGTGCTCCGTCGCGGCTTCGCCGCGCCGCAGTGCCGGGTCGGTCATGCGCCCAGCATGACGTTGAACGGCCGGGGGCCGTTCAACCCGGACTCCATGGCGTGGGAGGAGTTTTCTTCGAAGCTTGGATGTCCAATCCGCCTGGAAGACCCTTCGCCCCCCCCCTCGCATCGCCCGTCGAACGGCGCCTGCGGCGCAGCGAACGCACCATCTTCGCGCCTTCGCGCCTTCGCGCGAATCACCTTCTACCCCGTTACCGCCCGTCGCCGCCCGCTTCTGTCGGCGGCACGAAGGAGCGCCGATCCCGGTCCTCGCGCCGACAGCTACCGGGTCACCGCATTCCCGTTGCCGACGGTTTCGTCGGTGTCGCCGTCGCCGGTGCCGGAATAATCCATGCCGCTCTGCCCGCCGTGCCCCAGGAAGCCGCCGCCAACATTATCCTGACGGCTCTTGCCGGTATACGGATTGGGATAAGCGCCGCCGTTGCTTTCGCTCTCGGACTTGGCCGAGGGCTTCTCGACGCCATCATCGTGGGCGGGCGTGGCCGCGTGATCCGGATCGGTCGCCTGCATCGGCTGCGTCTCGGTCGTCTCGAGTCTCCTCGAACGCACCAACGATGCAGCGAGCGATTGCGTTGCGCGCCGCCCTCCCCCACATAGGTCCGTAATACACCAATGGGGAACCAATGGCCGATCCATATCAAACCTTGGGCGTCGCCCGCGGCGCGTCCGAGGCGGACATCAAGAAAGCGTATCGCAAGCTCGCCAAGGAACTGCATCCCGACCGCAACAAGGATAATCCGAAGGCGTCGGAGCGGTTCAGCCAGGTCACCAATGCGTACGACCTGCTGAACGACAAGGACAAGCGCGCACGCTACGACCGCGGCGAGATCGATGGCGACGGCAATCCGGCCGCGCCGTTCGGCTTCGGCGGCGCCCGGCCCGGTGCCGGCCGCGCTGGCGCGGGCCCCGGCGGCGGCTTCAGCAGCGCCGGCTACGAATTCGGCACCGGCGGCGGCGATGCCGACATGAGCGACATCTTCGAGGGCCTGTTCGGCGGCGGCCAGGCGCGCGGCGGCGGCTTCGCCAGCGGCTTCGGCCGGCGACCGCAGCCCAAGGGCGCCAATATCACCTATCGCCTGCAGGTGCCGTTCGTCGACGCGGCGATGCTGACGCCGCAGCGCGTGACGCTCGGCGATGGCAAGACGATCGATCTCAAGCTGCCCGCCGGCGTCGAGAACGGCACGCAGATGAAGCTGAGCGGCAAGGGCGAACCCGGCCCCGGCGGCGCCGGCGACGCGATCGTCTCGATCGAGGTGCAGCCGCACCGCTATTTCAGCCGCGACGGCGACGACGTGCGCCTCAACCTGCCGATCACGCTCAAGGAAGCGGTGGCGGGCGGGTCGGTCCGCGCGCCGACCGTCGACAAGCCGGTGATGCTGACGATCCCCAAGGGGACCAGCTCGGGCAAGACATTGCGCCTCAAGGGCAAGGGCTTCCACAAGAAGGACGGCACGCGCGGCGACCAGCTCATCACGCTGCTGATCGACGTGCCGGCGGATGACGCCGCCTTGCAGCAGTTCGTGGCAGGATGGAACGACACGCGGAACCCACGGGCGGCCATGGGCGTCTGACGCCGAAGTGACCGACAGTACCGCCCTTACGCCCGAGGACCGCGCGCATCAGCGCCATCGCGCCCGCCATCAGCTCGCCAAGCTGAAACCCGGCCCGGCCGCTTGGGAAATCACCAAGCGTGCCGGGCTTGGCGTGTTCAACGACGGCTTCATCCACGCCGGCAACCTCGCCTATCTCGCCCTGATGACGGTGTTTCCGTTCTTCATCACCGCCGCGGCGGTGCTGTCGCTGCTCGGCCAGAGCGAGGAGACGCAGCGCGCCGTCGCCTCGTTCCTGCACGTGCTGCCGCCCAACGTCGCCGACATCCTGCGCAAGCCGATCGCCGACGTGCTGATGGCGCGCACCGGCTCGCTGCTGTGGCTGGGCGGACTGGTCGGGTTGTGGACGGTCGGCAGCTTCGTCGAGACGATCCGCGACATCTTCCACCGCGCCTATGGCGTGAAGGCGAGCGTACCCTTCTGGCGATCGCGGCTGTCGTCGTCGGGGGTCATCATCCTGTCGGTGATCATCGCGCTGATGAGCTTCCTGGTACAGGGTATCCTGACCGCGGCGGAGCAGTTCATCTATCGCCTGCTGCCCTTTGCCGAAGGGATCGCCGGCTGGGTCGGCCTGTCGCGGATCATCCCCGGGCTGGTGATGTTCGGCGCGCTCTACCTGCTGTTCTATTCGGTGACGCCGTCCAAATATCGCTATTCCAGCTGCCGCAAATGGCCGGGCGCGGCGTTCACCACCTTGTGGTGGGTCGGCATGACCGCGCTGGTGCCCAAGGTGCTTTCGCAGCTCGGCAGCTATGACCTCACCTATGGCAGTCTTGCCGGCGTTGTGGTCATGCTGTTGTTCTTCTATCTGATCGGGCTGGGACTCGTGTTCGGCGCGCATCTCAACGCAGCACTGGCGGAACCCCCCGAACCGGCGCTACAGGGGACGCAGACGACAGCGGAGGCAAAGACGGCGTGACGGGTTTGATGGCGGGCAAGCGTGGATTGATCATGGGTCTGGCGAACGACAAGTCGCTCGCCTGGGGGATCGCGAAACAACTGTCCGAACATGGTGCCGAACTTGCCTTCTCCTATCAGGGCGCGGCGATGGAGAAGCGAGTGCGCCCGCTCGCCGAGCAACTGGGCGTGGCGCGGCTGTTCGACTGCGACGTGTCCGACATGGCGGCGCTCGACGCGACCTTTGCAGCGCTCGAAGCGGAATGGCCGACGATCGACTTCGTCGTCCATGCCATCGGCTATTCCGACAAGTCGCAGCTGCGCGGCCACTATTACGACACGACGCTCGACAATTTCCTGATGACGATGAACATCTCGGCCTATTCGCTGGTCGCGGTGGCGCAGCGCGCGCGCAAGCTGATGCCGGAGGGCGGCTCGATCCTGACGCTGACCTATTATGGCGCGGAAAAGGTCATCCCCCATTACAACGTCATGGGCGTCGCCAAGGCGGCGCTGGAGACCAGCGTCAAATATCTCGCGGTCGACCTCGGCCCCGACAATATCCGCATCAACGCGATTTCGGCGGGCCCGATCCAGACGCTGGCTGCGCGCGGCATCGGCGACTTCAACTATATCCTCAAGTGGAACGAGCTGAACGCCCCGCTGCGCCGCACCGTGACGATCGAGGATGTCGGCGGCGCCGGCCTCTACATGCTCAGCGACCTGGCGAGCGGCGTCACCGGCGAGATCCACCATGTCGACGCCGGTTATAACGTGATCGGCATGAAGGCAGAGGACGCGCCGGATATCGCGTTGGCTTGAGACGCGACAAGTCCGCGTGACTTGACCCCTCAGTCTGGTGAAGGGATGGGGTTGACATGAGCATCAACAGTTTCGGCCATCTGTTCCGCTTCACCACCTGGGGCGAGAGCCATGGGCCCGCGATCGGCGCGGTCGTCGACGGCTGCCCGCCGGGGATCGCGCTGAGCGAGGCGGATATTCAGCCGTGGCTCGACAAGCGCCGCCCGGGCACCTCGCGCTTCACCACGCAGCGGCGCGAGCCGGATCAGGTTCGCATCCTATCGGGCGTGTTCGAGGGCCGCACCACCGGCACGCCGATCAGCCTGATGATCGAGAATGTCGACCAGCGATCGAAGGATTATTCCGAGGTCGCGCTTGCCTATCGGCCGGGCCATGCGGATTACGCCTATGACGCCAAATACGGTTTCCGCGACTATCGCGGCGGCGGGCGGTCGTCGGCACGCGAGACGGCATCGCGCGTCGCGGCGGGCGCGGTGGCGCGCGCGGTGATCCCGCAGGTGCGCATCCGCGGCTGGGTCGAGGCGATCGGCGGCGACGCGATCGACTATGCCGCGTTCGACGATGCGGCGATCGACGCCAATCCCTTCTTCTGTCCCGATCCCGCCGCCGCGGGGCGCTGGGAGGCACTGGTCGACGGCGCGCGCAAGGCGGGATCGTCGCTCGGCGCGGTCGTCGCCTGCGAGGCGACGGGCGTGCCCGCCGGCTGGGGTGCACCGCTCTATGCCAAGCTCGACGCCGAACTGGCGCATGCCTGTATGGGGATCAACGCGGTCAAGGGCGTCGAGATCGGCGACGGCTTCGCCGCCGCGGCGCTGACCGGCGAGGCCAATGCCGATGCGATGCGGCCCGGTGCGGACGGCCCCGATTTCCTCGCCAATCATGCCGGCGGCATCACCGGCGGCATCGCCACCGGACAGCCGATCCGGCTGCGCGTCGCGTTCAAACCGACCAGTTCGATCCTGATCCCGGTCGAGACGATCGACCGCACCGGCCAGGCCGCGGATATCGCGACGAAAGGTCGCCACGACCCGTGCGTCGGCATCCGCGGCGTACCGGTCGTGGAAGCGATGATGGCCCTCGTGCTTGCCGACCAGGCGTTGCTCCATCGCGGCCAGACGGGTCGCTAATCGTTAACCAAGCGGAACCCTCTCCGTATCGACCCGTTGGGGGCGAGCAAGAATTTGCAGGAGAGAACGATGCGTAAGATCATTCCAATCATGGCAGCGGCCATGCTGATCCCCGCCGCAGCCTATGCTCAGACGACCACGGGTGGCACCGCAGGCGGATCGATGGGTGGTACGACATCCGGCAGCACCACCGGAACGATGGGCGGTCAGACGACCACCTCGCCGACCGACTCTTCGGCAACGTCGGGCACCACGACGCAGAGCCGTTCGGCCAAGAAGTCGCGCAGCAGCCGTAGCAGCCGCACCGGCGGCACGAGTGCCGGCACGATGGATACGACCGGCAGCACCGGCACGACCACCGGCACCACCGGCGGCACGGACACGATGGGCGGCACAACCGGCACCGGTACGGGTTCGTCCACGGGTACGATGGGCGGCGGCACGACCGGCACCATGGGTGGCACCTCGACCACCGGAACGATGGGCGGCTCGACCGGCACAACTACCGGCGGCACGACCACCCCGCAATAAGCATCGTCACTGATGTGAGAAACAGCCGGGCGGCTCACACCGCCCGGCTTTTTCGTGTCTGAGGTCAGTCGGCGAAGGGGTCGCGGACCAGGATCGTGTCCTCGCGCTCGGGGCTGGTCGACACCAGCGCGACGGGGCAGCGGATCAGCTCCTCGACACGGCGGATGTACTTGATCGCCTGCGCTGGCAGGTCCGCCCAGCTCCGTGCGCCCGCGGTCGATTCCTGCCAACCTTCCATGACCTCGTAGATCGGCTCGACCGCCGCCTGATCCGCGGCATGCGCCGGAAAATAGTCGAGCTCTTCGCCGCGCAGGCGATAGCCGGTGCAGATCTTCACCTGCTCGAAGCCATCGAGCACGTCGATCTTGGTCAACGCGATGCCGGTGATCCCGCCGACCGCCGCCGACTGGCGCAGCAGCACGGTGTCGATCCAGCCGCAGCGGCGCTTGCGTCCGGTAACGGTCCCGAACTCGTGACCGCGCACGCCGAGCCGCTCGCCGGTCTCATCCTCCAGCTCGGTCGGGAACGGCCCCGATCCGACGCGGGTGGTGTACGCCTTGGCGATGCCGAGCACGAAGCCGACCGCCGCCGGCCCCAGGCCCGATCCACCCGCCGCGGTGCCGGCAATCGTGTTCGACGAGGTGACGAACGGATAGGTGCCGTGGTCGACGTCGAGCAGCACGCCCTGCGCGCCCTCGAACAGGATGCGCTTGCCGCGGCTGCGTGCCTCGTTGAGGTCGCGCCACACCGGCTTGGCGAAGGGCAGCACGAAGCCGGCGATGTCACGCAGCTCCGCAATCAGGCCCTCGCGGTCGATCGCGGGCGAGCCGAAACCGGCACGCAGCGCATCGTGATGCGCGAGCAGCCGGTCGAGCTGCGGCCCGAGATCGTCGAGATGCGCCAGATCGCAGACGCGGATCGCACGGCGGCCGACCTTGTCCTCGTAAGCGGGGCCAATGCCGCGCCGGGTGGTGCCGATCTTGCCGGCGCCCGACGCGTCCTCGCGCAGCCCGTCGAGATCGCGGTGCAACGGCAGGATCAGCGCGCAATTGTCGGCGATGCGGAGCGTTTCCGGGGTGGCCGACACGCCCTGCGCCGCCAGCCGCTCGATCTCCGCCTTGAGTGCCCAGGGGTCGAGCACGACGCCGTTGCCGATCACGCTCGGCGTGCCGCGGACGATGCCCGACGGCAGCAGCGAGAGCTTATAGACGTTGTCGCCGACGACGAGCGTGTGGCCGGCGTTATGGCCGCCCTGAAAGCGCACCACCATGTCGGCGCGCTCGGCGAGCCAGTCGACGATCTTGCCCTTGCCTTCGTCGCCCCATTGCGCGCCGATGACTGCTACATTGGCCATGGATACAGGTCTCCGCCTGCCGGCGTTGATCCGTGCGCCCTTCGACAGGACTCGGCACACGAACGGTCCTGAGATGCGAAGGCGCGCCTACCGGGGTGCGCCCGCCCGGTCAACCGTCTGGCGCGCGATTGTCATGGCCGTACGGATGCGCTATAAGGGTAGTGCCAAACGACATGGCTTTGCCATTGGATGAACCCCCGTCACGGCAATGGCGGGGGTTCTTTCGTTTGGGGACGCGCGGCAACGCGCCCCCGCCCGTGGCCTACCGGTGACGCGCCACCTCGACAACCTTCAACAGAAGGGTGCCGAAGCCGAACAACGCCCCCAGGAAAAGGCACAAGTCGCCAAACGACATGATGCTCTCCATCGGATCGACGGCAGGATCGCCGCCGCGATCAGCGTAATCCCCCCGCCGCACCGCTGTCATCGTCCTTACGGCAGCGAAACGATCAGAGTGAGCGGGCTTCGCCTTCGGCGTAGAGATGCGTGCACAATTGCGCTTCGGGCGTGTCGGCGGGCGTCAGTGCGGCGACCGCGACCCAGCCGGCGGCGCGCATCGCGGTGCCCGCCTCGGGCGGCGTGCCGAAGGGCAGGAACAGGCGACGGCGATCGACCGTGCCGGCGGTTGCCAGGATCGCGTCCGCGTAGAGCGAAAAGCCCGTCGCCACCTCTTCGGCGCCGCCCGCATGCATCACCGCATAGGTCCCGCCGCGGCCGACCTCGCGCGCCGCACCGGCGATGAACAGCGAGAAGCCGAGCCACGATTGATATTCGAACCCGTGCCGCTCGGTGGGGTCGAGCGTTAGTGCGACGCCGTCCAGTCCGGCGGCAATCGCCGCAAGCCCGTCGAGCCGGCTGGCGAGCACCTGCCCGGTGTCGAACGCGCGCAGCCGTGCGATCGCGCTGTCGAACGGCCCCGCCGCCTCGATCAGCGGCAGGTAATCCGGCGCGATCGCCGCAACCGCGCCGGCATCCTTGGCGTCGAGCCGGTCCTGCAGCAGCGCGATATGCTCGGCCGCGACCGGCAACGGCCCGGCGGCAAGCGTGTCGACGAGATCGGGCAAGGTGAAGTCGATCGACAGGCCCGTCGCGCCTGCGGCGCTCAGCGCCGACACGGCCACGGCAACCACCTCCTGTGCGGCGGGGATCGAATCGAGGCCGATCAGCTCGCAACCGATCTGGCGCCATTCGCGCGCCGGCGCCAGCTCGGGGCTGCGCAGCTTGAGCACCGGACCGGCATAGGACAGCCGCACCGGACGTGGATGATGGCCCATGCGCGTCGCCGCGATGCGCGCGATCTGCGCGGTGACGTCGGGACGGATCGCCAGCGTGCGCTGCGACACCGGATCGACGTAGCGCACCGCGTCGGTCAGCGCGCCGTCCTTGAGCCGCGAGCCCAGGGCGTCGGCATATTCGACCAGCGGCGGATCGGCGCGCTCATAGCCATAGAGGCGCGCCGCTTCGAGCACGCGCGCCTCGACGGCGGCGGCGGCATCGGCGTGCGGCGGCAATCGATCGCGAAAGCCTTCGGGAAGCAGGGGTGTCATCGTGCGCTTCCCCTATCCATGGGCGGGAACGGGGGCAACGCTGTATCGCGACGCCATTGCCCCCGTGTCCATCACCTAAGCCCGATCAGAAGGTCAGGCCCATCGCGGTCTTCACGCCGGGCAGCGCCTTGACCTTGGCGAGCAATTCCCCGTCGACCGGCTCGTCGACCGAGAGCAGCAGCACCGCCTCGCCGCCCGCCGAGCGGCGGCCGAGGTGGAAAGTGCCGATATTGACCCCCGCCTCGCCCAGCGCGGTGCCGAGCCGGCCGATGAAGCCCGGCGCGTCCTCGTTGACGACATAGAGCATCGGCCCGACCAGATCGGCCTCGACCTTGATGCCGAACAGCTCGACGAGGCGCGGCGCCTGATCGCCGAACAAGGTGCCGGCAACCGACCGCTCGCCGTCGGCGGTCTTCACCGAGACGCGCAGCAGCGTGTGGTAATCGCCCTCGCGCTCGGTGCGCACCTCGCGCACCTCGACGCCGCGGTCGCGCGCGAGCAGCGGCGCGTTGACCATGTTGACGGTGTCGGTCTGGTTGCGCAGGAAGCCGGCGAGCACCGCGCTGGTGATCGGCTTGGCGTTCAATTCCGCCGCCGCGCCCTCGGTATGGACCGAGATGCGGGTGATCGCGCCGGTGGTGAGCTGGCCGACGAGACTGCCGAGCTTTTCGGCGAGCGCCATATAGGGCTTGAGCTTGGGCGCTTCCTCCGCGGACAGGCTCGGCATGTTGAGCGCGTTGGTGACGCCGCCCGAGACGAGGAAGTCGGCCATCTGCTCGGCGACCTGGATCGCGACATTGACCTGAGCCTCGGTGGTCGACGCGCCGAGATGCGGCGTGGACACGAAATTGGGCGTGCCAAACAGCGGCGAGGTCTTGGCCGGCTCCTCGACGAACACGTCGAGCGCGGCGCCGCCGATATGGCCGCTGTCGAGCCCTTCCTTCAGCGCCGCCTCGTCGATCAGGCCGCCGCGCGCGCAATTGATGATGCGCACGCCCTTCTTGGTCTTGGCCAGCGCCTCGGCGGAGAGGATGTTGCGCGTCTGGTCGGTCAGCGGCGTGTGCAGCGTGATGAAGTCGGCGCGCGCCAGCAGCTCGTCGAGCGTCACCTTCTCGACGCCCATCTCCACTGCCCGCTCGGGGGTGAGGAACGGATCGAAGGCCACCACCTTCATCTTGAGCCCGCGCGCGCGATCGGCGACGATCGAGCCGATATTGCCCGCACCGATCAGGCCGAGCGTCTTGGCGGTCAGCTCGACGCCCATGAAGCGGTTCTTCTCCCACTTGCCCGCCTGGGTCGAGGCGTCGGCCTCGGGCAGCTGGCGGGCGAGCGCGAACATCAGCGCGATGGCATGTTCGGCGGTGGTGATCGAATTGCCGAACGGCGTGTTCATCACCACCACGCCCTTGGCGGATGCCGCGGGGATATCGACATTGTCGACGCCGATGCCGGCGCGGCCGACGACCTTCAGATTGGTCGCATGGTCGAGGATCTCTTTGGTGACCTTGGTCGAGCTGCGGATGGCGAGGCCGTCATACTGGCCGATGATCGCCTTCAGCTCGTCGGGGGTCTTGCCGGTGATCTCGTCGACCTCGACGCCGCGCTCGCGGAAGATCTGCGCGGCCTTGGGGTCCATTTTGTCGCTGATGAGGACTTTGGGCATGGTAATTCCTTCGAACAACGATCGTCATCCCCGCGGAGGCGGGGATCCATAGCCGCTGACGTTGCGGCTCCTTCGACGACCTGCGTGTATGGATCCCCGCCTGCGCGGGGATGACTGTTTGGAGTTAAGCCGCGGCCTTGGCGGTCGCGTAGGCCCAGTCGAGCCACGGGCCGAGTGCCTCGATATCGGCGGTGTCGACGGTCGCGCCGCACCAGATGCGCAGGCCCGGCGGCGCGTCGCGATAGCCGGCGACGTCATAGGCGGCGCCTTCCTTCTCGAGCGCCGACGCCATCGCCTTGATGAACGCCTCGTCGGCGCCCGCGACGGTGAGGCAGACGCTGGTCTTCGACCGCGTCGCCGGATCGGCGGCGAGATGGCCGAGCCAGTCCCGCTCCGCCACGATTGTGTCGAGCGCCGCGGCATTGGCGTCCGACCGGCCGATCAGGCCGCGTTCGCCGAGCGACTTCGCCCATTCGAGGCTGACGATGACGTCCTCGACCGCGAGCATAGACGGAGTGTTGATCGTCTCGCCCTTGAAGATACCCTCGGTCAGCTTGCCCTTGGAGACCAGGCGGAACACCTTCGGCAGCGGCCAGGCCGGGGTATAGCTTTCCAGCCGCTCGACCGCGCGGGGCCCGAGGATCAGCACGCCATGGCCGCCCTCGCCGCCCAGCACCTTCTGCCAGCTGAAGGTCGCGACATCGATCTTCGCCCAGTCGATGTCATAGGCGAACACGCCCGAGGTCGCGTCGGCGAAGCTCAGGCCCTCGCGATCCGCGGGAATCCAATCGGCATCGGGTACGCGCACGCCGCTAGTGGTGCCGTTCCAGGTGAACAGCACGTCGTTCGACCAGTCGACGGCGTCGAGATCGGGAAGCTGGCCGTAATCGGCGCGGATGACGGTGGGATCGATCTTGAGCTGCTTGACCGCGTCGGTCACCCAGCCCTCGCCGAAGCTCTCCCAAGCGAGCGTCGTGACGGGGCGCGCGCCGAGCATCGTCCACATCGCCATCTCGAATGCGCCGGTGTCGGAGCCGGGGACGATGCCGATCCGGTGCGTGTCGGGCAGACCGAGCGTCTCGCGCATCAGGTCGATGGCATATTGGAGCCGCTGCTTGCCGATCTTCGAGCGATGCGAGCGGCCGAGCGATTCGGTGGCGAGCTGCGATGCGTTCCAGCCGGGAGGCTTGGCGCAGGGACCGGAGCTGAAAAAGGGACGAGCCGGCTTGGTGGCTGGCTTGGACGCACCCCGTGCGTCGGGGGCGGTAGCGGTATCCGTCAAAATAGTCTCTCCTCACAGAGAGCACGCGCCGCGTTGGGGCGGCGTGGCCCGCCGACCGCCCTAGAGAGGCTTGGCGTCGCTGGCAACCCGCACTTTGGATCGGCTCGACATTTACCTGCGTGGCGCCAGCCATGACAGATAGAAACATTCATCTACTTGCATGTGGAAGACCGAACCGGCCTCCCCTGAGGACGGGGCCTCTGTCCCCGGGTTCCCGCCGCGCCGCCAGACGGTCATCTGCTCACCCTGCTGGCGACCCGGATCGTCGCACGATGGCCGGTACTGTCGTGCAAGGCCTTGGCGGTCGGCCGATGCGCTGTAGACGCAGCCCATGATCTCATGGCCTGACCGGCGGGCTTCGGCGCTGCTCCTCGTCCTTGCGCTCGCCGCCTGCGGCCGGAGCGAACGCCCCGCGGCGCAGCGCGAATCGATCACGACCGTCTCGGCGCGTCAGACCGCGCAATGCCTCGCCGATTTGCGCCAGATGGACGTCCGCTATCGCGTGCTGCCCGACAAGGATTTCGGCAACGGCTGTGGCCTGTCGGGCGCGGTGCAGCTGACCGAAATCGGCGTGCCCGTCACCGGCATCACCGCGATCCGCTGCGGGGAGGCGCGGGCGTTTTCCGGTTGGGTGCGCAACGCGGTGGCGCCCGCCGCCTATCAGATCCTCGGCAGCGAACTTGCCAGCGTCCAGAGCATGGGCAGCTATGCCTGTCGCAACGTCGTCGGCACGCGGCGCGGCGGCGATCGCCGCTCGGGCCATGCGATCGCCAATGCGATCGACGTCGGCGGCGTCACGCTCAAGGACGGGCGGCGGGTGACGATCCTGGGCGACTGGACCTCGCCCGACCCGCAGGTGCAGCGCTTCCTGTCGACGATCCACGCATCGGCCTGCAAGCGCTTCGGCACGGTGCTGTCGCCCGCTTATAATGCCGCGCATCGCAACCACTTGCATCTGGAGGACGATCACGCCGGCCTGTGCCGGTGAGGGTTGCGGGACAGGGCCATATCCCGTCATGCAGGGTGAGGTTCGATCGGCGTCCTCATTGGAGCCGTCATCCCGGACATGTTCCGGGGTGACGGGATGGGGTGGGAGGCGACGGACTCGAACGACCGTGCATATGCGACAGCCTCGGCTCAAGCCCGGGGTTGCGGGACTGGCGACACTGCGCCGGGAAGATCGGGCGTTGAGCCCCTTCCGGCTTTGCTCTAACGCCCGCGGATGACCGATACACGCCTCCCCGAGCGGGTCTTCCCCCGCGCCAGTCAGGACGCCGCCAGCGCGCAACAGGCGATCTCGACGCCGCAGACGGAGCATCCCGCCTACAAGCTCGCCTTCCAGGACATGGACTTCCTGCTGCGCGAGGACCTCCGCCCGATCCGCTTCCAGCTCGAGCTGCTCAAGCCCGAATTGCTGCTCGAGGAGGCGCAGATCGCCTCCACCTTCGTGATGTACGGCTCGGCGCGCATCCCGGAGCCGGCCAAGGCGCATGCGATGCTGGAGATGGCGAGCGACGACACCGCGCGCGGCATCGCCGAGCGGCTGGTCGCCAAGAGCAAATATTACGACGTCGCGCGCGAACTGGCGCAGATCGCCAGCCGCGTGCCGCGCGACCAGCACGGCATGCGCCAGTTCGTGGTCTGCTCGGGCGGCGGTCCGTCGATCATGGAGGCGGCCAATCGCGGCGCGAGCGACGTCGGCGCCGAATCGATCGGCCTCAACATCGTCCTGCCGCACGAGCAGGCGCCCAACCCCTATGTCACGCCGTCGCTGAGCTTCCAGTTCCACTATTTCGCGCTGCGCAAGATGCACTTCCTGCTCCGCGCACGCGCGCTCGCGGCGTTCCCGGGCGGGTTCGGCACGTTCGACGAGCTGTTCGAACTGCTGACGCTGATCCAGACCGGCAAGATCAAGCCGATCCCCGTGCTGCTGTTCGGCCGCGAATTCTGGGAGAAGGTCGTCAATTTCCAGGCGCTCGTCGACGAGGGCGTGGTCAGCCAGCGCGACCTCGGCATCTTCACCTACGTCGAAACCGCCGAAGAGGCGTGGGACGTGGTCCGCGCCTTCTACGAGGAACAGGCGAAGAAGGACGGGTAAGGGGCGCGCTTGCCTCTGCGAGTGGCACCCCACGCGAACCCCACACAGGTCATCCTCGCGAAGGCGGGGATCCAGACGCGCGGGTCGGGCTTGAGTCGCACCGTCAGCGTGTATGGATCCCCGCCTCCGCGGGGATGACATGTGCGGGCGTCGTCAGCCCGTCCCGCCCGAGGTTGCATATGGCTGGGGTGGTGAGGTTCGATCGCCGTCCTCGTCAGATCCGTCACCCCGGACGTGTTCCGGGGTCCACCCAGTCGCAAGGGAATGGGGTCGGATCAAGCCTGTCTCCTCGCCGCGGAGTGGACCCCGGAACACGTCCGGGGTGACGGAGTGGGCTTGGTCGGCCGTGCGTCTCGCTCCGCCCTTGCGCCTTGGCGTTGCGCGCGCCCTCTTCCATTGGGAGAGGGGCAGGACGGCGAAGGGCCGGCGGAAAACGCCCGCTCGGTCGGCGACAGACCCGCTTACTTCCCCGCCTTGGCGCCCTCGACGGCGGCATTGGGGTCGACCGACGGTGCGCCCGAGGCGGGTGTGCCGGTGTTGGCGAGGTTGTTCACCGCATCGGTGTTGGTGACCGAATCCTTGCCCTCCGGCGCCTTGGCATCGGGCTTGGGCGCGGCGGCGCCGGCGGCCGGCGCGGCGGGCAGCGGCAGGTTCGAACCCTGCGCGTTGAGATAGGCGATCACGTTGGCGCGATCCTGCGGGTTGCCGAGGCCGGCGAAGGTCATCTTGGTGCCCGGCGCGAACTTGCGCGGGCTGGTCAGCCACGCGTTCATCTTGTCGAAGTCCCATTTGCCGCCGACGCCCTTCAGCGCGTCGGAGAAGGCGAAGCCGCCCTTGCCCTGGCCGATCGGCTCGCCCAGCGTGCCGTACAGGTTCGGGCCGATGCCATTGGGGCCGCCCTGCGTCACGGTGTGGCAGGCGGCGCACTTCTTGAACACTTCCGCGCCCTTGGCGACATCGGCGGTGGGCAGCAGCGTCGCGATCGGCACGTCGGCGGCACCGCCGCCCGCGCCGCCCTCGGCCTCGACGCCCTCGATGGCATAACCGGGCTTTTCGGGGCGTTCGCTGTGGAAGGCCATGCCGCCGACGATCGACAGACCGAGCGCAACCCCGCAGGCTGCCAGCGTCCACCCGGCGATCGTGTTGGTGCGGTTATCCATCTGCCTAACGCTGCCCCTATTTTTTGCTTTGCGCCACGAACCCATAGGAAACGGCGTCTTGCTCCGCAAGCATGCGCTTGCTGGCCGGCGGCGGGCGTTCTACCGCCGCCGGTCGATGGAGACCTACGCCGCCCCCGCCCGCCCGATCGTCGCCGCGATGATCGCCGCCGCCGCTGCCAACCCCGAACGCGCGATCGCCTTTCAGGGCGCGCCCGGCGCCAACAGCCATGTCGCGGTCGCCGAGGCCTTTCCCGACGGCCTGCCGCTGCCCTGCTTCACCTTCGAGGATGCGATCGACGCGGTGCGCGACGGCCGCGCCGATTGCGCGATGATCCCGATCGAGAATTCGCTGCACGGCCGCGTCGCCGACATCCATTTCCTGCTGCCGGAATCGGGACTGGTGATCACCGGCGAGCATTTCCTGCCGATCCGCCACGCGCTGATGGGCACCGGCAGCCGCGACGAGGTGCGCGAGGCGATGAGCCACCCGCAGGCGCTCGGCCAATGCCGCCACTGGCTGAAGGCGCACGACATCCACCAGGTCTCCTATCCCGACACCGCCGGCGCCGCCGCCTATGTCGCCGAACGCCGCGATCCCCGCGTCGCGGCGCTGGCACCGCCGGGCGCGGCGGCGCTGTACGGGCTCAACCTGCTCGGCGTCGACATCGCCGATGCCGACCACAATACGACGCGCTTCGTCGTGCTGGCGCGCGGCGGCAAGCCGCCGGTCGGCGACGGCCCGTGGATGACGACGCTGATCTTCGAGGTGAGGAACGTCCCTGCCGCGCTCTACAAGGCGATGGGCGGCTTTGCGACCAACGGCGTCAACATGACCAAGCTCGAAAGCTACCAACGCTCGGGCTCGTTCGCCGCGACCGAATTCTATGCGGATATCGAGGGCAAGCCGGGCGATGCCGCCGTGGACCGCGCGCTGGAGGAATTGGGGTTCCACTCCAAATGGCTGCGGCTGCTGGGGACGTACCGGCGGGCGCGGGAACGGGGGTAGCGTCGGTTCCGCCGTTGCGTTTGCGGCGACGCCTGAGGTCGTCTCCCGAATTCGCGATGGGGCGAGGGGATTCGGGTATTCTATTTTACCCGTGCCTGCCAGACTTCCCCCGTCACCCCGGACTTGTTCCGGGGGCCACCCTGCGGCGAGGAGAGTGGCTTGAGAACACAGCATTCTCTCGCGGCCCGGTGGACCCCGGAACAAGTCCGGGGTGACGGATAGGAAGAGGGTGACGAGCGAACCTCGCTGCCGTCGTCATATGCGATAGCCCCACCTGGGGGGCTCTTCTATTTCGTGAAGCTGATCCGGATCCTCACCCAGGCGCCCACCTGCGGCTTGCCGCCAATCCGCGGCGGGCGGACCTTGAACTGCCACGCCGCCTCGCGGATGCTGCGCGCCAGCCCCGATCCGGGCTGCGAATCGCCGAGCTGCACGCAATCCTCGACGCGGTAATTGGCGGCGGTGCGGCAGGCGATCTCCGCCCAGGCGCCCTTCGGTACGTTGGGCGGCAGATAGGGCGACAGCTGCGACTGCGCCGGTTCGACATACCATTCGGCATTGTACAGCCGCTGCCCGCCCGGCCCGACACCCGCCGCCGCGCTCGAATCGCCCGCATCGCCGTCGCCCGCGCCGTCCGCGGCGGCGAGCTGCTTGCCGGCGCTGCCGCCCGATTTGCGCGACGGCAGCCGGCCGACATCCGAGGCGGCGAAATCGCTCTTGTTGAGCACCAGATAGCCGGGGAACGGGGTATCGACCGGCGGCGGCACCGATGCGTCGGGCGCCGGCGCCTTGGGTGCGGCGGGCGGCTCGGGCGCGGTGCGCCGGCTTGCCTTGGCGGCGGCGCGGGCGGGTGCCTTGGTCGTCCTGGTCGACGTCGATTCATTGTCGCCGACCGGCAGCATGTTGACGGTCAGCGACCGCCCCGGCTCCTTGGGCGGGTCGAGCACCGGCGCGAGCCGCCAGAGCAGGAAGAAGATCAGCAGATGCGCGGCGACCGTCAGCGCCAGCGAGGTCGCCCGGCGACGGTCCGACGAAGGCTGATAGGACCGCATGGGACGCTGCGCGTAGCGCGCGCACCGACGCGCCGCAACCGCTTCCGCGTTGCCATGCGAAAGCCATCGTCTGGAGGCATCGCCGCATCATGCGACCCGCCGCCCACGCCTCCGATGCACCGCACCGAATCGCGATCTACGACCTCGATCGCACGATCACCCGCGCACCGACCTGGACCCCCTTCCTGCTCCACGCCGTGCTGCGCCACGCGCCGTGGCGGCTGGCGCTGCTGCCGGTCGTGCTCGGCGCGGCAGGGCTGCGCGGGATCGGCCTGCTCCATCGCGACCGGCTGAAGCAGGTGATGCATCGCGCCGCGCTCGGCACGCTGTCACCGGCCCGCGCCGAGCGCCTTGCCGCCGCCTGGCTGGTCCGCTTCGGCCCGGCGCAGATCCGCCGCAAGGCACGCGCGCAGATCGCCGCGGATCGCGCCGCGGGCTATCGCATCGTCGTCGCGACCGCAGCCTATCGCTTCTACGCCGAGGCGATCGCACGCGATGTCGCCGCCGACGCGCTGATTGCGACCAGCACCGCGATCGACCCGCGCGGCCACCTGCTGCCCCGTATCGAGGGGGGCAATTGCTATGGTCCGGCCAAGCGCGCGATGATCGTGGCGTGGCTGACGGCGCAGGGCATCGAGCGCGGTGCCGCGCACATCCGTTTCTATTCGGACCATGTCTCCGACATGCCGAGCTTCGACTGGGCGGACGAGCCGGTCGCGGTCAATCCCCATGCCGCGCTGCGCCGCGTCGCCGCCCAGCGCGGCTGGCCAATCGTCGACTGGAACGGCTGAGGCTCAGCCCCGCTCGACCAGCCCGCGCACCAGATCGAGGTCGGCGGGCTTGTCGACGTCAACCGCCGCCAGCCCGTGCCGCGCCGCCACCGCCGCCGCGCGCACGCCGACGACCGCGCCGAGCCGCGCCAGCGCCGCGTCGAGTGTCAGTCGCCCGGCGAGGTAGCGCAGCAGCGTCCCCGGCCCCAGCCGCCGCACGATCCGCCACGGCCGCTTGCGATCCTGCTCGACCGACATCCACAGGTCGACCGCCGCCTCCGCCGCGGGCGTGCGCAGCAGGAACAGATTGCATCCCGACCAGCCGCCATCGGCGAAGCGCAGATAGGTGCGCCGCGTCGGCGGCGCGTCGCGCTCGATTACGTCGCGCCGCGCGAGCAGCGCCGCGACATCGGCCCCGGCGGGCGCATCGGCGAGGAAGTCGGTGATCCATTCCGGCCGCAGCAGCGCATGATCCGCGGTGGTCACCAGCAACGGTGCGCCGAGCGCCTGCATCCCGTGCAACGTGCTGAGGCTCGGGCCCGCCGCGGCATCGATCACCTCGGCGCCGAGTCGCAGCGCCTCGGCGCGCACCGCCGGCGCATTGGCCGACACGGCGATCCGCGCCATCCCCGCCGCGCGCAGGGCGGTGACCACGCGTTCGAGCATCGTCACGCCGCCGATGCGGATCAGCGCCTTGTCCGCGACGCCGGCATGGTCGGCGAGCGGATCGACGCCGCCGCGCGACCCGGCGAGCACCAGCGCATGGACGGTCATGACGCGCGCGTCTGCCACACCCGCCACATCACGCCCGGCGCCGCGAGGATCGGATGCCGCTCGCGCCAGCGCGTCAGCGGCAGGTCGACGCCGGTGTGCCGTTGCAGCTTCCACAAGCCGTAGCGGCCCGCGCCCTCGAAGGTGAAGGCCGCCTTCACCAGCCGCGCCACGTTGAGCCACTTGCCCAGCCGCTGGCGCAGCCACCACGCCGCCAGCGTCGCGCGCATGTCGCGCTCGGCGACCATAGGCGCATAGTCGTCGCCGCGCCGCTGATGGCCGATCCCCGCCCCCTGCCACGCCAAGGGCAGCAGCCGGTCGAAGCGATCGGGAACGAAGGCGAGGATCTGCCGCTCGCGCCCCGGCGCCTCGACGCGCAGTTCGGCGGAATAGGTCTGGCGGAACAGCGCCAGCCAGAATGCCGCCGGCTGGCCGTGCTGCGGCCCCAGCACCGCGGCGAACCTTGCAGCGGTCGCCGCGGCATAGGCCACCGCACGCACCACCCGCGTCCGCACCAGCGGATCGACCGCCCAGATCAGCGCCGCCGGCTGCGCGAAGCGCGTCCAGATCGTCGTGTCGACCGTCCGCCCCTCGACGGCGCGGCAGAAGGTATCGAGCGGCATCGCCGCCACCTTGGCGCGGATCACCCGCGCGCCGACGCTGATCTCGTGGAAGCTCACGTCGGGCCACAGCGTCCGCGTCGCCCAGGCGCGCAGGCCCCAGCCCGTCACCTTCGGGGTGAGAACATAGAAGTCGAGCACGCCGTCCAGGTCGCCAGTGCGCAGCACCGATCCGTAGAACAGCACCGCGATTCCCCCCAGCCGCTGCGTCACCTCGCGCGCGGCGGCGGCGATCGGCGCGCTCACCGGGGTGTCGAGTTCGTCGGCGACGAACGACAGCAACGTCTCGCTCACGGCGCGGCGAACCGGATCGGATCTCCCGCCCGGATGGTCAGGTCGCCGCCCGCAAAGAGTTCGCCGTCGAGGATGAAGCCCTCGTCGGCCTGGACGCGGACTTCGGACGGGTCGGTGCGGGCGAAGCCCTTGGCGACCGCCGGACTGCCGGGGGTGCCGGTCAGGATCGGCGACAGCATGCGGAACAGGTGCCGCGGCGGCGCGTCGACGGTCAGCAGCTTCAGCCCCGGCCGTGGCCGTCCGAACGGCTTCAGCCCGACCGGCATCCGCTCCAGCGTCGAGGTCAGCAGCAGGTAGAGCTGCCGCGTCACCGGCGTGCGGCCGTCCTCGGCGACGCGGATCGTCGTGCCGCGCCGCCACGCGTTGTTGGCCCCGCCGAACAGCGTCTGCGCCATGCTCCAGCCGAGCGACAGCGCCACCGCGACGCCGTTGAACGCACCGACGCGATGCGTGCTCTGCGCCAGTTCGGTGGCGCGGACGAAGCCGCCCATGCCAAGCAGGAAGCCGCGCGCCGCCGGCCGCGGATCGTCGCCACGCAGGATCTCGACCGGCGCGCGCGGCACGAACTGCCCGGCCCGCGCCGCCGCGATCGCGTCGCGCACCTCCCAATCGTCGGGGATGCCGAGATCGAGCGCCAGCGCATTGGTCTTGCCCGACGGGATGATCGCCATCGCCGGCAGCGTGTCGAACACGCGCGCCGCCGCGGTCAACACGTCGCGCAACGTGCCGTCGCCGCCGTTGACCACCAGCAGCCCGATATCGCGCGCGGCATAGTCGCGCAGCGTCTCCTCCAGCGCCTCGAACGTGTCGGGCGCCGCATAGGAGACATCCGGCCAGTGATCGAGCCGCATGCCGTGCTTGAGGTTACGATGGCTGCGCCCGTTGGCGATCACCCCGACGCGCAGCGGCACGGATGCGCGCGCCACCGTCGGCGCGACGCGCCGGCCGACCTGCGGCACCGGCGGTGCGGCGGGACGACGAAACAGCGCCGCACCGGCCGACCCCAGCAGGGCCTGCCCAGCACCCCATCGTCCTGCAATCCGTGTCGCCAACTGCGTCCTCCGTCACGTTTCCTTCACCAAACTGTCACAGAGGAAATGGGCAGGATTGCGGCCCCACCAAGAAAAATTCACCTGATCTGTGGGATTTCGCTCGTTCAGTCGGAGAATGGCAAACTCAGACCGGCGCGGTTGGTTTCACCCGTAGCAAGGATTGCGTGGCGAGGCCCAGCAGCAGCGCGACGACCAGCGCGTTGACCAGCACCGCGATCGACACGCCGATCACCTCCAGCGACGGGCTCAGCCAGAAGCTGACGCCGAACAGCGTGAGGATGCCGACGGCGCGCGCGATGAACGTGGCGCCGATGCGGTTCGCGGCGAGCAGCAGCGGCTCGAACCCGACGGTGACGAGGTCGATGCACCCCGCCGCGGCGAGCCACAGCAGGATCGGATAGGCGCGGCCGAACGCCTTGCCGCCCATCAGCGTCAGCACCGGATGGCCGAGCAAGACGACGAGCAGGAAGGCGACCGCACCGACGACGGTGGCCATCAGGAACGAGCGCAGGATCATCCGCCGTACCTTCGCGAGTCCCCCCGCGGCGACCGCGCGCACGATCTCCGGAAAGGCGGCGCGGGCGAGCAATTGCGACACCTTGGTCAGCGCCTGCGCCAGTTGCAGCGCGAGCCGGAACGCGCCCGCCGAGGCGGTGCCGACGGTGCCGCCGACCAGCAGCAGCGGGATCTGCTTGCTCGACAGGCCGAGCGACGAACTGGCGTTGGTGGCGAGCGAGAAGCGGATGATGCCGGGATGGTCGACGACGACGTCGCGCACGCCGACGCCGCGCGCGAACAGCAATTTGAGGTCGCCGGTGCGTGCCAGCGCCGCCCAATAGGCCGCCGCGGTCAGCACCTCGGCCAGCCCCCAGGCGACCAGGAAACCGCTGACCGAAGGAACGAAGATCGCCGCGGTGACCGCGCCGAGCAGCCGCATCACCGGCGTCACGCTATCCGCCGCCGCGGCAAAGGAGAAGCGGTCGCGCAGCCGCAGGATGCCGAGCGGAGTCGAGCGGATCGACAGCAATTGCGCGATCGTGAACAGCATCGTCGCGCGCATATGGACGGGGCGCACGCCGAGCGGCTCGCCCCAGATGCGGATGATGATGGCGGCAAGGATCACGCCGACGACGGCGCTCGCGAGATCGAGCAGCCCGCACGCCTTGAACAGCCGCGCCAGCCGCGTCTCGCCGCCGGGGGCGAGATGTTCGGTGCCGTAGCGGACGATGATCTGCCACGTCTGGAAGCCGACGACAGTGGCGAGCGCCTGGCTCGCGCCGGTGATCAGCGCGAACCGGCCGAACCCCGACACGCCGAGCGTGCGCGTGACAATCGCGAGATAGACGAGGCTGAGCACCGCGAGCACGCCGCGGCTCGCCAGCATCCAGCCGAGATTGCGCGCGATCGCGCGCATCGGCCCGCCGGGGAACATCCCCGCCTCGATGCCCGCCTCGATCCCTGCGTCGGGCCTGTCGGGATTCACGCCAGCCAGCTGACGATCCTCCGCCCGCGCGCCCTGGCCGCCATCGCCTGCCCCAGCCGGACGAGGTGCACGACCAGCGACAGCATCGTCCACACCGCCACCGCGACGATCCCCCAATCCGGCCGCCCGACCAGCAGCCCGGCGAACAGGATCACCATATTCGGGTTGCGCCGCGCGGTGACGAGCCGGAAGCGGCTGTCGAACCGCTCCCACACGTGGATGTGCATGCCGAACTTGGCGATGAACGCGCCCTCGATCAGCCGTTGCGCGACATAGCCGAACAGCATCGCCGCGATCACCGCGACGAACGTGTCATGGTCGAGCGGCCGGCCATAAGCGGCGCACCCCGTCGCCCACGCCCACCACCAGAAGGGCGGATGGACGAGGTCGACACCATGATCCCAGGCATTGCCCAGCGCCGACGAGGTGATCGTGCAGCGCGCCAGTTTCCCGTCGACCGTGTCGAGCACCATGAAGACGAGGCCGATCGCGAGCCCGCTCCAGAACCAGCCGTACCAGAAGGCCACCGTCGCGATGATGCACAGCACCGATCCGATCGCGGTCACCTGATTGGGCGAGATGCCGGCGCGGGCACAGAGCCGGGTCAGCCACAGCGCCCATTCGGGCCAGAGATATTTGGTGAGGAGGTCGGTCACGCCCTTGTAGGCGCCGGTATAGCTCGCGCGTTCGATCGCGGGGACGCTGGCCGGGGTCAGCCGGTCGGCGAACGGCCGCTCGCGCTTGCGCAAGGCCTCGTTGAAGATGCCGTTCTCGTCCTCCGCCTCGATCACCGCGAGGCCATCGGCGGCGACCGGCCGGTCCGCCAGCATCGCCGCGCGGACGCGGTCGGCGTCCGCGATGGTGACGACATGCGCCAGCACCGGCACGCCCTCGCGGGTCAGCACCGTTCCGGGCCGGCTCAGCAGGTGCGGCAGCCACGACGGATCGAAGGCAAAGGCCAGGTTGACGAGCAGCGCGCTGCCGCCGCCCGCCTCGCCCACCGGCAGCTTGCGCGCGACGGCTATCCGCCGCAGCCGTTCGGCATTGCTCATGCCCCAGATCGGCGTGGGATTGTCGCCGACGGGAACGACGGTCGGCGGGGTCGAGGGATTGGCAACCATATCCGCCGGATAGCGCCACCCGCGCGATCGGGATAGCCGTTGGTGGCGGCGGTCAGGTGCGGGGGACTGCGGGTGTGGCGTTTTGGTTCGCGCGAAGCCACGAAGGAGGTTGGTGTGCGCAGAGGCGCAGATAAGGACAAGTCACGCGGAGACCGGCACCCCGCGGCACGGAGGACCTTTACAACTCCGGCGACCAAGCATGTTGGTCGGCAAGCCCTCATCCCACCAGATCCGTCACCCCGGACTTGTTCCGGGGTCCAGCCTGCGGCGAGGAGAAAGGCCGGAGAGGAAACAGCACGCCCGCGCCCCGGTGCACCCGGAACGAGTCCGGGGTGACGGATCTGGTGGGGATATCGATCGATCGCAGCGGTAGGCCGGGCGGGACTGCGATGGCGGATCATCCTTGCGATCCTGCTTGCGGCGGCTCGAGCCGTCGATACGCGCCGCTCGCTCTTCGGCGCGACTTTCTTCGACCCTTCTGACAAAATCAGCGTTTTGGCGGCGTACATTCCCCCGCCCCGCTGCGCTCCCTACATAGGGGGCGATGGATCTTCCCCAGCCGCTCGCCCAATGGTTCGCCACCCGCGGCTGGCGGCCGCGCCTCCACCAGCTCGACATGCTGCGCGAAGGGCGTGCCGGCCGCCATGCGCTGCTCGTCGCCACCACCGGCGCCGGCAAGACGCTCGCTGGTTTCCTGCCGACGCTCGCCGAACTGATCGAGGCACCGACCGAGGGCCTCCACACGCTCTACGTCTCGCCGCTCAAGGCGCTGGCGGTCGACATCCAGCGCAACCTCGTCACCCCGATCGACGAAATGGGCCTCAGCCTGCGGGTCGAGACGCGCACCGGCGATACGCCCAGCGACCGCAAGGCGCGCCAGCGCGTCCGCCCGCCGCAGATCCTGCTGACCACGCCGGAATCGCTGTCGCTGCTGCTCAGCTATCCCGACAGTTTCACGATGTTCGAGGGTCTCAGGACGATCGTCATCGACGAGGTCCATGCCTTCGCCACCGGCAAGCGCGGCGACCTCCTCTCGCTGTGCATGGCGCGGCTGCAGCGGATCAGCCCCGGCCTGCGCCGCGTCGCGCTGTCCGCGACGGTGGCGGATTCCGACGGCTATCGCGCCTGGCTCGCCCCCGATGGCGACATCGATCAGGTGGCGATGGTGCAGGGGGAAGCGGGCGCCGATCCCAATATCGCCATTCTGCTGCCCGAGGACCGCGTGCCCTGGTCGGGCCATTCGGGCCGGTACGCCGCCGAACAGGTCATGGCCGAGATCGAGCTGCACAAGACCTCGATCATCTTCTGCAACACCCGCAGCCTCGCCGAGCTGATCTTCCAGGACCTGTGGAAGGTCAACACGATGAGCCTGCCGATCGGCGTCCACCACGGCAGCCTCGCGCTGGAGGCGCGGCGCAAGGTGGAAGGCGCGATGGCGTCGGGCCGGCTGCGCGCTTTGGTCGCGACCGCCAGCCTCGACCTCGGCGTCGACTGGGGGGATGTCGATTGCGTCATCCAGATGGGCGCGCCCAAGGGATCGAGCCGGCTGCTCCAGCGGATCGGCCGCGCCAACCACCGGCTGGACGAAGCGTCGGAGGCGATCCTCGTCCCCGGCAACCGCTTCGAATATCTCGAAGCGCGCGCCGCGCTCGACGCGGTCGAGGCGGGCGAGCTCGACCCGGACCTGTTCCGCCCCGGCGCGCTCGACGTGCTCGCGCAGCACGTCATGGCGATGGCCTGCGCCGCGCCGTTCGAACAGGCGGCGCTGCTCGACGAAGTCCGCTCGGCATTGCCCTATTCGGCGCTGACCGACGAGACGTTCGACCGCGTCCTCGGCTTCATTCGCGACGGCGGCTACAGCCTGAAGGCGTACGACCGGTTCAAGCGGCTGACGCAGGAAGCGGACGGGCTGTGGCGCGTCAGCCACCCCAAGTTCGTGACGCAGCACCGGCTCAACGCCGGCATCATCGTCGAGGCGACGATGCTCAACGTCCGCTTCAAGAACGGCCGCAACCTCGGCAAGGTCGAGGAAGGCTTCGCGGCGCAGCTCAGCCCCGGCGACACCTTCTTCTTCGCCGGCCTGAGTTGCGAGGTGCAGAAGATCGATACCGAGGATCTGATCGTCCGCGCCTCGTCCAAGCCGGCGCGCATCCCGACCTATGGCGGCAGCCGCATGCCGCTGTCGACCAACCTCGCCGACCGGGTCCGCGGCTTCCTCGCCGATCCGACGCAATGGGCGCGCTTCCCCAACGACGTGCGTGAATGGTTGGAGTTTCAGGCGAAACGCTCCGCCCTGCCCCGCCCGGGCCAGCTCTTGGTAGAGACCTTCCCGCGCGAGGGGCGCAACCACATGGTCGCCTATAGTTTCGAAGGCTGGAACGCGCACCAGTCGCTCGGCATGCTGATCACGCGGCGCATGGAGGCGGAGGGGCTGAAGCCGCTCGGCTTCGTGGCCAACGATTATGCGCTCGCGGTCTACGGGATCGAGAAGATCACCGATCCCGCCGCGCTGTTCAGCCCCGACATCCTCGAACACGAATTCGTCGACTGGGTGCAGCAATCGCATCTGCTCAAGCGCGCCTTCCGCGAGGTGGCGGTGATCGGCGGGCTGGTCGAGCGTCAGCATCCCGGCAAGCGCAAGACCGGGCGGCAGGTCACCTTCTCGACCGACCTGATCTACGACGTGCTGCGCAAATACGAGCCGACGCATCTGCTGTTGCAGGCGGCCTGGGACGACGCCCGCGCGCGCATGACCGATGTCGGACGCCTCGCCGGCCTGCTCGATCGCGCCGCGGAGACGATGCTCCACGTCGATCTGGAGCGGGTCACGCCGCTCGCCGTGCCGGTGCTGACGCTGATCGGCCGCGAGAAGGTGGCGACCGGCTCGGCCGACGATCATCTGCTGATCGAGGCCGAGGCGCTGGCCGCCGAGGCGATGCAGATCGACTGACCAAATCCTCCCCCGCCAGGGGGAGGGGGACCGTTCGGCACCAGCCGAATGGTGGAGGGGGAGGACAGCGCGGAAGCATCGTCGTTGAGCTCCCACCCTGTCCTCCCCCTCCGTCACCGCTTCGCGGTGCCACCTCCCCCTTGCGGGGGAGGAATGGCCTACACCGTCACCTGCTCGCCGAGTTCGAGCACCTTGCCCGGCGGGATCTTCAGGAATTCGGTCGGGTCGGCGGCGTTGCGCTGCATGAACATGAAGATGCGGTCCTGCCACATCGGCATGCCGACATCCGCCTCGGGCTTCAGCGTGTTGCGGCCGATGAAGAAGCTGGTCTTCATCGCATCCAGACTGCGCATCTCGGTCTTGCCGCCGACGCCGAGGTCGGCCGGCACGTCCGGCGATTCCATGAAGCCGTAGGTCAGCACGACGATCTCAAAATTGTCGTCGAGCCGTTCGCTGGTCCGGCGGTGTGCGGCGTCGACCACCGGCCGATCGGTGGTGCGGATGCTGACCACCAGATTGCGCTCGTGCAGCACCTTGTTGTGCTTGAGATTGTGGAGCAGCGCGCCCGGCGCCGAATGCGGGTTGGCGGTGAGGAACACCGCGGTGCCCGGCACCCGCTCGGGCGGCCGCTTGGCGAGCGCGGCGGCGAGGTCGGCGAGCGGGATGCTCTGCCGCGCCTCGAACGCGCGGACGATGCCCTTGCCGCGCACCCAGGTGTAGATCAGCAGGCCGATCGCCGCGGCGATGACCAGCGGCACCCAGCCGCCCTCGATCACGCGCAGGATGTTCGCGCCGAAGAAGATCAGGTCGAGGCACAGGAACGGCAGGATCGCCGCCAGCGCCCAGCCGCGCCGCCAGTGCCAGACGTGCCGCGCGACGAGATAGCCGAGCAACGTCGTCACCACCATCGTGCCGGTCACCGCGATGCCATAGGCCGCGGCCATCGCCGACGAGGTCTTGAACTGGATGATCAGCACCAGCACGCCGACCAGCAGCAGCCAGTTGATCGTCGGCAGATAGATCTGGCCGACGAAATCGGCCGAGGTCTGGCGCAGCTTCATCCGCGGCAGCAGGCCGAGCTGCACCGCCTGCTGGGTCAGCGAGAAGGCACCGGTGATCACCGCCTGGCTGGCGATGACGGTGGCGAAGCCGGCCAGCACGATCAGCGGCCCGCGCACCGATTCGGGCGCCATTAGGAAGAACCAGTCCTGGTTCTGGAAGCGCATGCCCGCCGCCTGCGCCGCCTCGAGATGCGACAGCGCGAACGCGCCCTGGCCGAGGTAATTGAGCATCAGCGCCGGAAAGACGAGGAACAGCCAGGCGATGCGGATCGGCTTCTTGCCGAAATGGCCCATGTCGGCGGTCAGCGCCTCGGCGCCGGTGACGGTCAGGAACACCGCGCCGAGCACGAACAGCCCGACCGTGCCGTGCGTCGCGAGGAAGCGGATGCCATATTGCGGCAGCAGCACGCGGAAGATCGAGGGTTCGTCGGCGATATGCCAGATGCCGAGGCCGCCGATGGTCAGGAACCACAGGATGCACACCGGCCCGAACAGCCGGGCGACGATCGCGGTGCCGCGCCGCTGGATCAGGAACAGCGCGACGAGGATGACGATCGTCAGCGCGCGGATCGTGCCTTCGTCGAAGAATTCGGCGGCGCTCGGAATGGTCCGCAGCCCCTCCATCGCCGACAGCACCGACAGCGACGGGGTGATGATCGCATCGCCGTAGAACAGCGCCGCGCCCGCCGCGCCGAGCACCAGCGCGACGCGGCTGCGCATGCCGAGCGACCGCCGCGCCAGCGCCGCCAGCGCGAGCACGCCGCCCTCGCCATGGTTGTCGGCGCGCATCAGGAACAGCACATATTTGATCGTGACGATCAGCGTCAGCGTCCACAGCGCGAGGCTGAGCACGCCGAGGATCTCGCTGGCGTCGATGCCGTCGGCGGCGGACTGCTGCAACGCCTCGCGGAATGCGTAGAGCGGACTGGTGCCGATGTCGCCGAACACCACGCCAATCGCGCCGATGGTCAGGGCGATCAGCGCGGGGTGGGACTGACGATGGGAAGCGGGTGCTTCGACGGCGAGCGACATGCGCGCGACTACCCCTGACAAAAGCCTTCCGGCGGAAGGACGGCGCGCTTTACGCCGATTGGCCGCCCACGCAAGCGGATTTCCACGGCGCCGCGCAAGCTCTTGATCGTCGGGTTCTTTGCGGGCAAGGCGAAGCGATGGTTCCCTTTTCGTTCGGTGGTCACGCGCTCTACGCCTTGCCTGAGGGGGCATTGCTGTGGCCGGCGCGGCGTGCGTTGCTGGTCGCCGACCTGCATTTCGAGAAGGCGAGCTGGTATGCCGCGCGCGGCCAGATGCTGCCGCCCTATGACTCGCTGGCGACGCTCGCCGATCTGGCGCGGCTGGTGCAGGCGACCGGCGCGGAGGAACTGTGGTGCCTCGGCGACAGCTTCCACGACAGCGACGGCTGCGAGCGGCTGCCGCAGGAGGCGCAGATCCGGCTGCGCGCGCTGACCGACGGACTGCGCTGGACGTGGATCACCGGCAACCACGACCCCGATATCAAGGACCGCTGCGGCGGCGAGACGGCGGACGAGGCGGCGGTCGCCGGCCTGATCCTGCGCCACGAGGCCGATCCGCACGAGACCCGGCCCGAATTGTCGGGGCATTTCCACCCCAAGCTGCGCATCCATGTCCGCGGCAAGCAGGTGGCGCGGCGCTGCTTCGTCGCGACGGAGCGCAAGATCGTGCTGCCCGCCTTCGGCGCGCTGACGGGGGGACTCGACGTCGACCATCCCGCGTTGACCAAGGCGGTCGGCCGCGGCGCCGAGGCGCTGGTGCCGGTGGAACGACGGTTGCTTCGCTTCCCGATCGCGGCGTGACCGCATTCCGGCCCGCAAGGGCAGGACTATCGCATATGGCTGCGATGGAGAGGTTCGATCGGTTTCCTTTTCTTACCCGTCACCCCGGACTCGTTCCGGGGTCCACCTCGCCGCAAGGGAACGGTGCCGGATCTAGCCTTTCTCCTCGCCGCGGAGTGGACCCCGGAACGAGTCCGGGGTGACGGAGTGGGGTTGGAAGGCGGCCCGCGTTAAATGCGATAGCCCTGCACCGGAGGGGGAGGATTTCGGCGTTACCGGTACAGCGTCGGGAAGCCGGCCTTGAATGCCGCGACCTTGGGCTTGTCCCAATGGACGATATACGGGTGGGTCGGGTTCCGGTCGTAAAAATTCTGGTGATAGGCCTCGGCCGGGTAGAAACCGCCCTGCTCCACCCTGGTGACGATCGGCGCGGGGAAGCTCTTCGTCGCTGCCAGCTGCGCGATATAGGCGCGCGCCACCGCCGCCTGGCGCGCGTCCTGCGGGAACACCGCGGAGCGATAGCTCGGGCCGCTGTCCGGCCCCTGCCGGTTGAGCTGTGTCGGATCGTGCGCGATCGAGAAATAGACGCGCAGCAGCGTCGCATAGCTGACCACGCGCGGATCGTAGACCAGCCTGACCGCCTCGGCATGGCCGGTCCGTTCGGTCGAGACCTGATCGTAGGTGGCGGTGCGCGCCGTGCCGCCGGCATAGCCCGCGGTCACCGACCGCACGCCCTTCACATGCTCGAACACCGCCTCCATGCCCCAGAAGCAGCCACCGGCGAACACCGCCGTCTGCGCCCCAGCCGCGGCGGGCACGTCGACCCTGGCGGCGGGGATCGGTACGGCGCGCTCGGCCTCGGCAAAGCCGGTGGAGGCGAGGACGGCGGCGGCAGCGCCCGCGATCGGCAACAGGATTTTCAGCATGGTACCCAGATGGGGTAGCGATCGCCGCTCACCAAGGGCAGCCGCGGGAATGGCTTACTGCGCCTGCACGATCGGCGAGGCGGCGGGAAGCGGCTGCACCGGCTGCGCGCTCGCCGGATGCAAGGTGACGACGCCGACCGCACCGATGGCGAAGCCGCCGACGAATTGCCAGAAGAAGCCGCTCTTGATCACCTTGCTCATGACGCATGCCTTTGTTGTCGGACGAGCAGGTCATGGACGCTGCCCCATTGCAGACGCCGAGATCGTCTCTCTGCGTCCCGTTCGCAATATCATTTATAGAAACGCTGCATTAACGCCGCGTGGCCGCGGCGTTCATCGTCCAGCAGGGTGCGGCCGATGCGGCCCCGCCCGGTGGCTCAGCGCAGGTCGGCGCACGCCTGCTGGATGCGCTCGCACGCCTTGCGCAGCAGCTCGTCCGAGGTCGCATAGCTGATCCGCATCGCCGGCGAGAGGCCGAACGCCGCGCCCTGCACCGCCGCCACCTTGGCATCGTCGAGCAGATAGCCGACGAAATCCTCGTCGCTCTCGATCTTGCGGCCGTTCGGCGTCGTCTTGCCGATCAGCTCGGCGAAGGACGGGTAGACGTAGAAGGCGCCTTCCGGCGTCGGGCAGGTCATGCCGGGAATCGCGTTGAGCATGCCGACCACGAGATCGCGCCGGCCCTGGAAGGCGCGGCTGCGCTCTTTCAGGAAATCCTGCGGGCCGGTCAGCGCCGCGACCGCCGCCGCCTGCGCGATCGAACAGGGGTTGCTGGTCGATTGCGACTGGAGCTTGGCGATCGCCTTGATCAGCCACGGCGCGCCCGCGGCGAAACCGATCCGCCAGCCGGTCATCGCATAGGCCTTGGAACAGCCGTTCACCGTCAGCGTGCGCTTGTACAGGTCGGGGCAGACCTCGGCGATCGTCGCGAAGCGGAAATCGTCATAGACGATATGCTCGTACATATCGTCGGCGAAGATCCAGACGTGCGGATGGCGCGCCAGCACCGCGCCGAGCGCCTTCAGCTCATCCACCGAATAGGCGGCGCCGGTCGGGTTGGACGGCGAGTTGAGGATCACCCACTTGGTCCGCTCGGTGATCGCCGCTTCGAGCGCTTCGGGCGACAGCTTGTAATCCTGCTCCGGTCCGGCGACCGCGAACACCGGCGTGCCGCCGGCGAACTGGACGACATCGGGATAGCTCACCCAATAAGGCGCCGGGATCACCACCTCGTCGCCGGAATTCACCGTGGCGACGATCGCGTTGAACAGCGTATGCTTGCCGCCGACGTTCACCGTCACCTGATCGGTCGTGTAGGTCAGGTTGTTGTCGCGCGCGAACTTGGCGACGATCGCCTGCTTCAGCTCGATCGTGCCGTCGACATTGGTATATTTGGTCTTGCCGTCGCGGATCGCCTGGATCGCCGCCTCCTTGACGAAGTCGGGCGTGTCGAAGTCGGGCTCGCCCGCGCCGAGGCCGATCACGTCGACGCCCGCGCGCTTCAGCTCCAGCACGCGGCTGGTGATGGCGAGCGTCGGAGACGGGCTGATGCGGCCGAGGGCGGCGGAGGGCTTCATGAATCGGGCCTCGATGGCGGAAAGGACGCCGCGCCTATAGCGACAGCACCGGCTCTTTCGCAATCGCAACAACCGCCGGGATCAGCCCGCGCAGCGCGTTTCCGACAAAAAATGGCGTGTCGAGGGCGTCGCGCGACAGATAACCCTCGCTCGCCCGGCCCGTATCGATCAATTCGGCGCGCAACACACCGGGCAGCAGGCCGAGGTCGCGCGACGGCGTCACCAGGCGGCCGTCGCGCGCCGGCACGAACAGCGACGTGAAGCTGCCTTCGGTCAACAGGCCATCGGGCCGCACGAACACGACCTCGTCCGTCCCCGCCGCACGCCGCGCCGCATCGTAGAAGCCGCGATCGCTGGTCTTGTGGCGCAGGCGGAAGTCGCTGGCCGCGACGGGCAGCGGCACCACCGCGACGCGCAGCGGGCGATCATAGGCCGTTGGCGCGGGGGCGATCTCGATCGCGATCGCCCCGCCCTGCGCGAGCAGCAGCCGTATCCGCGCCGCCTTGCGCAGGCGGAAGGTCGCCGCCTGCAATTCGTTGCGCACGACATGCCGGTCGAAGCGGAAGCCAAGCGCCGCCGCGCTCGCGGTCAAGCGCGCGAGATGGCGTTCGAGCAATATCACGCCGTCCTCGGGATCGAAGGCCATCGTCTCGATCAGGTCGAGCGCCGGCTGGCCGGCGGTCACGAACGCGCCCTTGGCGCGCACCTCCGCCCATTCCTCGTCGGCGCGACTGTCGGCGACGATGCCCGAGCCCAGCCCCAGTTCGGCGACCGCAGCGCCATCGGCCAGCGCGAGCGTGCGGATCGCGACGTTGAACGCCGCATCGCCATCGGCGTCGATCCGGCCGATCGACCCCGTATAGATGCCGCGCGGCGCCTCCTCGACCGTCGCGATCACCTCCATGCTGCGCTGCTTGGGCGCGCCGGTGATCGAGCCGCAGGGGAACAGCGCCGCGAGTACGTCGACCGCATCCCTGCCCTCGCCAAGCCGCGCGGTGACGGTGGAGGTCATCTGATGCACGGTCGGGTAGCTTTCGACCGTGAACAGGTCGGGCACCGCGACGCTGCCCGGCGCCGCGACGCGCGACAGGTCGTTGCGCATCAGGTCGACGATCATCAGGTTTTCCGCCCGCTGCTTGGCATCGCCGCGCAGCGTGGCGATGCGCGTCGCATCCTCCTCCGGCGTGTCGCCGCGCGTCGCGGTCCCCTTCATCGGCCGACAGGTCAGCGTCGCGCCGTCGAGCGCGAAGAACAATTCGGGCGACAGCGACAGCAGATGCCGCTCCCCCGTCGCGACGAGCGCGCCATATCCGGCCGCCGCGCTCCGCCGCAGCCCGGCGTAGAGCGCGAGCGGATCGCCCACGACCGGCACATCGGCCCGCAGCGTGAAATTCGCCTGATAGATGTCGCCCGCCCGGATCAGCGCCAGCACCTCGGCCAGCGCCGCATCATAGCGATCGCGTGCGATCCGCGGCCGCGGCGCCGCGGCCCGGGCGCCCGCCGGATCGGGCAGCAGCGCGGCGACGCCAGCCCCGTCGAGCAGGCGGTAATCGGGGAACAGCCCGAACCACAATAGCGGCCCGTCGCCGTCGCGCGCCGGCAGCGCGCGCGGCATCAGCGCCGCGCCCGCCTCATAGGTCAGATAGCCCGCCGCGTGCAGCCCGCGCCCGCGTGCCGCGCGCAGCCGCTCCAGCGCCGGCAGCACCTCCGTCGCGCGGTCGGCGCGGACGATCTCGACCGGGTCGCGGTAGAGCCGCGCGCTGCCGCCGTCACGGGCATCGTCGAGCAACACGAAAGGTGCATTCAGCATCCTGTCACAAATGCACGGCGCGATGCGGTGGGCGCAAGCGGCGATTGCCCGCATCCGCTCAGACGCTTATCTCGCGGCCATGACCGATACGCCGCGCCCCGCCACGCCCCTGAAGGCCGTCATCGTCCAGGTGACGCCGTTCCAGCAGAACTGCACGCTGATCTGGTGCACCGAGACGATGAAGGCGGCGATCGTCGATCCCGGCGGCGACCTGCCGCGGATCAAGGCGGCGGTTGCGCAGGCCGGCGTCACCGTCGAGAAGATCCTGCTGACCCACGGCCATATCGATCACGCCGGCGAGGCCAAGCCGCTCGCCGACGATCTCGGCGTGCCGATCGAGGGACCGCACGAGGCGGATCGCTTCTGGATCGCGCGGCTCGACGACGATGGACGCAATTACGGCATGACCGGCGTCACCTTCGAACCGGACCGCTGGCTGGTCGAGGGCGATACGGTGACGGTCGGCAATCTGGTGCTCGACGTCTATGAAACGCCCGGCCACACGCTAGGCCATGTCATCTTCCACCATGCGCCCTCGAAGTTCGCGCAGGTCGGCGACGTGCTGTTCCAGGGGTCGGTCGGCCGCTCCGACATGCCCGGCGGCAACCACAAGCAGTTGATCGAGACGATCGTCACCAAGCTGTGGCCGCTCGGCGACGACACCGCCTTCATCCCCGGCCACGGCAATCCCAGCACCTTCGCGCACGAGCGGGCCAACAACATGTTCGTCAGCGACCGTGCGCTGGCGGAATAGCGCGGCTGGTCGTTGCGGCTGCGCAACCGGTAAATTGTTGATACGGCGCGTTTCTGCCGGACACATATGTTAGGTGCCTCGTTGGCGGCGTGGGATTTCCCCACGAGAGGATGAGCCGCATGGCCGTTAAGTTTGCCGGAACGATGAACGCGATCAATCGCGGGCTCGACGAGACCAAGCCCAACAAGGGCGCCGACATGGTCGAGGATTGGGAAGCCGCGCTGGCCGATCTGGATGTGCCCGGCGCCAAGGGCATCCTCCGCGATCTCGGCTCGCTGCGCAAGCAGCTCGAAAAGGACACGCCGGACGCCGACCGCATCCATGCGCTGCTGCATCGGCTCGGCGCGGCGACGACCAAGATCGCCGACAAGGCGGACAAGTCGCAGGACAAGCTCAAGGCGCTCGGCGAGGCGCTGACCGAAGCGGGTGAAGACCAGCCCGACGAGGAAGAAGACACCGCCGCCGCCGCCGCACCGAAGCGCGCGCGCAAGAAGGCCTGACGATCGAGGGCGGGGATCAACGGGTTCCCGCCCCCATATCCCGCGCCGAGGTCGAAGCGCGGTCAGATCAAGCCGATCAGTCCGGCACGCCTTCATGGCGATAGCGGTGCAAGGACGTGAGCAGCCCCTTGGCGAGTTCCTCCAGCGTCACCGCCGCGATCCGCTCCTCGGAGGACGCCGCCGAGCGTAGCACGTCCGCCATCGCCAGCTGCGCCTGGGTGATCCGGTCGATCGCCTGCAGGCTGTGCATATGCTGGCGCAACGTCTCGGCATTGGCCGCGAGGTCGTAGGCGAGATCGGCGAGCACACCGGTCAGGCCGGTCAGTTCGTCGGCCAGTGCATGCGCCAGCGCCGGCTCGACGCCGCGGGTCGTCGCTGATGCAGGGTCGGTAAGATCGATCATTTGGAACACAATCTGATGACGCTGCGCGACAATTGGTCGAGCGGCACGGGTTGCGAGGCCATCCGGCGGGTCATGACGAAGCCATCGGCGCGTTGCTCGGCCGGCGCGATGCAATAGCCGCCGCCGGCCTGGAGCGCCCGCACACCGGCGTCGCCATCCTCGCCGTCGGCGCCGAGCAGCAGCCCGACCGCCTCGGCGCCGGCCGCCTTGGCGACCGACGCGAACAGGATCGAGATCGACGGCCGCTCGCCCGCAACGGGGTCGCGCGGCAGCATGCGGAGCTTGCCGTTGGGCCAGCCGTCGACGACGACATGATGATCGCCCGGCGGCGCGAGATAGATCGTCCCCTGTTCGATCGCCATGCCGTCTTCGGCCAGCACGATCTTCGGCGCGATCTCGGCCGCCATCTTGTCGATCATCGTCCCGGCGAGGCCGGCCCCGAGGTGCTGGACGACGACGGTCGGCGGACAATTGGCCGAGAAGCTGCCGAACAGGTCGAACAAGGCCTGCGTCGCCGCCGCCTCGCCGCCGATCGCGAGCAGGCGGCCGTTCCAGTCGATCGGCGGCGCCGCGACCGCCTTGGCGGCCGAACTGCTCTTCACCATCGCGCCCTTGGCGGCCTTGATGCGCTTGCCGAGCTTGGCGAGGATCTTGTCGAACTCCGCCGCCACCGCGACCTTGGGCTTGGGAAAGCAGTCGATCGCGCCGAGCCGCAGCGCCTCGATCGAGGCTTCCGCCCCGGCCTCGGTGCGCGTCGAGAACATGATCACCGGCATCGGCCGGTCTTCCATCAGCTCGGCGAGATATTCGATGCCGCTCATCCCGGGCATCTCGACGTCGAGCGTCATCACGTCGGGGTGGAATTGCTGGCGCATCGCGCGCGCCTCTTCCGCCCCGTCCGCTGATCCGACGACGACCACTCCGGGAATGCGCTCCAGCGCGCCCGACAGCAGCGCGCGCATGGTGAGCGAATCATCGACGACGAGAACTTTGACCGCAGCGGCCATGGCCAGACTTCCTTGAACGAAAAAATGGAGACGAAAGAAGCAGGAACGTCCGCGACCCGGGCAGCTTTACCGAAATGCGATGAATCGTGCGTTTACGCCGCGTCGGGCAAAGCGAGCGTGCTGTCGATCAGCCGCTCCAGCGCGAGCACCAGGATCAGGCGCTGGTCGATCGTCGCCAGCCCTTCGAGGAACTGCGCGGCGGGCGTCTCGCCGATATCGGGCAGCGGCTGCATGCCGTCGTCGGGCACGGTGACGATGTCGTTGACCGCATCGACGATCAAGCCCTGTAACTGTTCGCCGATCCGCACGACGATGATGACGTGACGCGCCGACGGGTCGGTCATCCCCCAGCCGAGCCGGTGGCTGAGGTCGAGCACCGGCAGCACGATGCCGCGCAGGTTGACGACGCCACGGACGTGCGGCGGCACGTTGGGCAGCGGGGTGGCCGGCGACCAGGCGCGGATCTCGCGGATCGCCATGATATCGACGCCGAGGATCTGCTCGCCGATCTGGAAGGTAATGAGCTGGCGGGACATGCAAAAGTCTCCTGAAAGGACGGTCAGTGCAGCACGCGGCGGATCGCCGCAGCAAGCTTCTCCGGGTGGAAAGGCTTGACGATCCAACCAGTTGCGCCGGCCGAACGGGCGCGCTGCTTTTTCTCGTCGGAGCTTTCGGTCGTCAAGACCAGGATCGGCAGATTGCGATGCCGGTCCTGTTCGCGCACCTTTTCGATCAGGCCGAAGCCGTCGAGCCGGGGCATGTTGATGTCGGTGATCAGCAGGTCGGGCTCGACGCCGTCCAGCCGTTCGAGCGCCTGCACGCCGTCTTCCGCCTCGAGGACCTGATAGCCCAGGTCGGTGAGCGCCGCTCTCAACAGCATCCGCATGCTTGGTGAATCGTCGACGGTCATGATGGTACTGGACACGGAAATTCCTTCACTGGGATTGGGGGAGCGCATTAGAAGAACTCGACGTCGCCGACCGCGGCGACCGGGACGGGGACGGGAGCGACGCGCAATTGTTCGACCGGGCGGATGCTGGCGACGCGGCAGCGCGCGAGGCCCAGCGTCGGGCGGAATTCGACGCGGCGGGCGCCGTAGCCGCCGACATCCTCACCGACCAGGGCGATCCGCTCGTCGCGCAGGAAGCGGCGCGCGAACAGGGCGTTGGTCGCGCCGATGTCGCGGAAGCCGTCACGGAGCGACGCCCCGCCGTAGATCCGCGCCTTCAAATTGGTGCGCGTCGCGCCCATCGCCAGCATCGCGTTGATCAGCACCTCCATCGCATAGACGCCGTAGCGTTGCAGCGACGAGACATCGACGTCGCCGCTGCCGGGTTCGGCCAGCAGGAAGTGGTTGAGGCCGCCGACCTTGGCGACCGGATCGAACAGGCAGGCCGAGATGCAGCTGCCCAGCACGGTGGTCAGCACCGCCTCGGGATCGTCGGAGACCTTGGTCTCGCCCTGCATGATCGTGATCCGTCTGAGGCCATCGGCCGTCCGCACCGCGGTCTTCATGCCCGGCACTCGGTCAGCAGCCGCCCGGCGATCCGCGACAGCGGCAGCTGCACCGTCACCGCGCCGATCTGCATCGCGGCGGCGGGCATGCCGTAGACGACGCAGCTGTCCTGATCCTGGCCGATCGTCATCGCGCCGGCCTCCTTCATCTTCTTCAGGCCCTGCGCCCCGTCGGCGCCCATGCCGGTGAGGATCGCGCCGACCGCCGATCCGCCCGCCCAGCGCGCCGCCGACAGGAACAGGCGGTCGACCGAGGGCCGGTGGCCGCTCATCTTCTCGTCGGCGACCAGCCGGCAGCGGCGCAGCGTGCCGCCGGTCACCTCGAGATGGTGCGAGCCGCCCGGCGCGACATAGACCTGCCCCGGCTCCAGCGGCGCGCCCGACCGCGCCACGCTGACGTGCGGCGCCGACAGCCGGTCGAGCCGCGCGGCGAAGGTCGGCACGTAGGATTCGGGCATATGCTGGACGATCACCGTCGGCGGGCAATTGACCGGGAAGCCCGACAGCAGCTCGATCAGCGTCTCGACGCCCCCGGTCGACGATCCGATCGCGATCATCGCATCGGGGCGCGGCTGGTAATCGGCGGCGGGTTTCGCCGCCGGCGTGACGAAGCGCGGACGCCGACGGCTCTTCGCCGCGGTGCGGACCAGTTCGGCAAGATCGTCGCCCAGCCCTTCGCCGAACGCCGTCTTGGGCTTCTCGTAGCAGTCGAACGCGCCCAGTTCGAGCGCGCGGATCGTCGCCTCGGCGCCACGGCCGGTCAGGGTCGACAGCATGACCACCGGCATCGGCCGCAACCGCATGATCTTCTCGAGGAATTCGATGCCGTTCATGTCCGGCATCTCGATGTCGAGCGTGATCACGTCGGGGTTGAGCGCCTTGATCATCTCGCGCGCGGTGTGCGGCCCGTCGGCGGTGCCGATCACCTCGATATCGTCGTAGCGCGACAGGCTGTGCGACACCATCGCGCGCATCGTCGGCGAATCGTCGACGATGAGGACACGGGTCGGTGCGGTCTTCGGGTGCGAGGCGATCATGACCTTACCTTCTGAAACGTGGTCCGTCCGACACAGGTGAACTGCGATGCCACCGACGCGGCGAGCCGCTCCGAATGACCGATGTAGAGGTAGCCGCCGGGGACGAGCTGCGCGGCGAGCCGCGACTGCAACCGCTCCTTCGTCGTCTCGTCGAAATAGATCATGACGTTGCGGCAGAAGATCGCGTCGAATATGCCCTTCATCGGCCAGGCTTCGAGCAGGTTGAGCTTGCGGAAGGCGACGCGCTCGCGGATCAGGGCATTCACCTCCGCCTGATCGCCGGTGCGCGTCATCCAGATCGACCGCAGCGACTGCGGGATGCTCGCCGCCGTCTCCAGCGAATAGCGCCCGGCGCGGGCCGTCTCCAGGATCTCGGTCGACAGGTCGGTGCCGAGGATGCGCAGATCGGTGCGCGCCAGCCGCTGGCCGTTGCCGCGTTCGGTGCCGAACATCGCCATCAGCAGCGAATAGGGCTCCTCCCCGCTCGAACAGGCCGCCGACCAGATCCGCACCTTGCCGCGCGTCGCCAGCCGCTGGTCGAGCGCCGGCCAGGCATGTTCCATGAAGTGATCGAAATGATGCGCCTCACGGAAGAAGCTGGTGTGGTTGGTGGTCAGCGCATCGAGCGCGCGGGTACGCTCGACATCGTCGTCGCTGATCAGGTCGATGTAATCGGAAAAGCAGGTCAGCCCACGGGCCCGCACCCGCGGCGCCAGCCGGCCATATACCAGCTGCATCTTGCCCGGCGGCAGCAGGATGCCCGCCGCGTCGTAGACGAAGGAGCTGATCGCGGCATGGTCGGCAGGCTCGAAACGGAATTCGGTCGGACGGTTGGCCGTCAGTGTCACCGCGTTCATGCAGCGAGCCCCAGCGGTGCCGCGGCGACGCGGTCACGGCGCCAGCGCGAGATCAGCGCATCGACGTCGAGGATCAGCGCGACGCGGCCGTCGCCCAGGATCGTGGCGCCGGCGAGGCCGGGGATCGCGGTATAATTCGCCTCGAGGCTCTTCACGACGACCTGGCGCTGGTCCTGGATCGAATCGACCATCAGGATCGCCTGGCCGACGTCGGACTCGACGACGATCAGCACCGCCTGCGACGGATCGGTCTGCGCGCCATCGATGCCGAGCTGCTCGGCGACGCGATGGACCGGCACGTAGGAGCCCCGGACATCGAGCAGCGACGCGCTCGGGCCGAGCACCTTCACGCCGTCCTGATCGGGACGCAGGCTCTCGACGATATGGCCGAGCGGGATGACGAACGTCTGGTCGCCGACGGTGACGATCATGCCGTCGAGCACCGCCAGCGTCAGCGGCAGCGACAGCGCGAAGCTCGACCCCGAGCCGAGATGCGAGGTGATGCCGATACGGCCGCCGAGCGCCTGGACGTTCTTGCGCACCACGTCCATGCCGACGCCGCGGCCCGAGATGTTCGATACCGTCGCCGCGGTGGAGAAACCGGGCGCGAAGATCAGATTGTCCGTCTCCTCGTCGCTGAGCAGCGCATCCGCTGCGATGATGCCGCGCTCGACCGCCTTGGCGCGGACGCGCTTGCGATCGATGCCACGGCCGTCGTCGGCGACGGTGATGACGATGCGCCCGGAGTGATGCGCCGCCGACAGCGTCACGACGCCCTCTTCGGGCTTGCCCGCGGCGAGCCGCTCGGCGGGCGTCTCCAGCCCGTGATCGACCGCGTTGCGGATGAGGTGGGTCAGCGGCTCGCCGATGCGCTCGACGACGGTCTTGTCGACCTCGGTCATCTCGCCGACGATATCGAGGCGCACGCGCTTGCCGGTCTCGACCTCCAGTTCGCGGATGATGCGCGGCACGCGGCTGAACACCGTCTTCATCGGCTGCGCGCGGATCGCCATCGTCGATTCCTGCAACTCGCGGGTGAGATGGTCGAGGTCGGTCAGTTCGGAAATCCCTGCCATGGCATGTTCGGACAGGCGCTGCGCCAGCATCGCCTGGGTGATGACCAGCTCGCCGACCAGGTTGACCAGCCGGTCGAGCTTGTCGAGATCGACGCGGATGGTCTGCGCGGGCGGCGCGACCGCGGCGCGCGGTGCGGCCGGTTCGGGCGGCAGCAGCGGCACGACCGGCGCGGGTTCGGGAGCGGCGGCCGGCGCGGCGGCGGCCGGCGGCGGCACCGGCGCGTCCAGCTCGGCATCGAGCGTCGGCAGCGGCAGGTCGAACGGCAGATCGTCATTGTCCGCGGCCGCGGGGCTGCCGCCGATCCGCTCGACGCGCAGCTCGCACTCGCCCATGAACTCGAAGATGGCGCGGATATCGTCTTCCGCCACCGCGCCCGGCACGATCGCGGTCCAGCCGAGGTAGCAGCGCTCGGGATGAAGCTGGTTGAGCGGCGGCAAGGCCGACAGGTCGGCGGCGAGCACCTTGCCGTCGAGCATCGTCAGCTCGCGCAGCAGCAGCAGCGGATCGCCGCCATTCTCCAGCGCGTCGGCGCCGGGGATGAAGGTCACCTGCCAGTCGCCATCGGCGCCGATCGGCGCGGGCGCCTCGCACATCGCGAACAGGTCGTCGAAATCGTCGACGGCGAACGCCACCGGCGCGAAATCCATGTCGGACTCCGCCTCGGCAGCGGCGGCGGGCGCCGCCGGCGCCGGCGCCGGGGCCGGCGCGGGTGCGGCCGCGGCGGCATCGGGCGAGGCAGCGGCGACCAGCCGCGCGAGCATCGCGCCGTCGGCCGGCGGCTCGCCGCCGTCGCGCGCCGCGGCGACATGGTCGGCGAGCATGTCGAACGCGCCGACGATCGTGCCGAGCAGGTCGGGATTGAGCGTCAGCGTGCCGTTGCGCACCAGGTCGAGCAGCGTCTCATATTCATGCGCATAGGCCTGCAACCGCTCATGGCCGAACGCCCCCGCGCCGCCCTTGATCGAATGGACCGCGCGGAAGATCGTGTTGATCGTCTCGGTATCATATTCGCCCTGGCGGACGCTGCCGAAGCTCGCCTCCATCGTGGCGAGGCCTTCGTCGCATTCCTGAAAGAAGATCTGCTGGATCTCGTCGAGGTTCATCATCAATCCTTTCAGGCGTCCAGATCGCGATCGTCGTCGCCCGACAGGGCGAGCGCCTCGTCGAGCCCGGCGAGGCCGATCATCCGCGCCAGCGCCTCGCTGGGCTTCTCCAGTCGGAATTCGACATCCTGCTCGACCGCGGTGGCACGCGCGCTCGCCAGCACCTGGAGGCAGGCGAGCCCCGCGCGCGTCACTTCGCTGCCGTCCAGATGGACCGGCTCGCCGCGATCGATACGGTCGAGCAGCGCGATGCGCAGCGGGCTGGCCGCGGACGTATCGAGCGTCTCGGGAAGCAGGGAAGTGGCGGGCGAGGACATGCGGGTTCGACTTTCGCTACGTTCGCTAGAGGTCAGAAGGCGGACCAGTCGTCGCCGGCCACCGCGAGAGCGGGGTTCCGGCGGGTCGACTGACCGGCAATGCGGCGGCCTTCGTCGGCCGCGCGCTGTTGAAGCTGATGGACGCGGTTCCCGGCCGGCACCGCCTTGAGCGCCGGCGGCGCGCGACGGTCGGTGCGGAAGCGCACCATCTGCTCGACCAGTTCGCTCGCGTTGGCGGACAGGTTGCGGGCGGCGGCGGTCGCTTGCTCGACCATCGCGGCATTCTGCTGGGTGACGCCGTCCATCTCACCGACGGCGGTGTTGACCTGCTGCAAGGCCGTCGCCTGCTGCTCGGCGGCGGTGGCGATCTGCGCGACCAGCGCGCTGATCTCGCCGAACCGGCCGATCAGCCGCTGCAACGCCTCACCGGTCGCGCTGACCAGCGCGACGCCGGCATCGACCTGGATCGACGAGGCGGTGATCCGCGTCTTGACGTCCTTGGCCGCCTCGGCCGACCGCTGCGCCAGGGCGCGCACTTCGGACGCAACGACCGCGAAGCCACGGCCGGCATCGCCGGCACGTGCCGCCTCGACGCCGGCGTTGAGCGCGAGCAGATTGGTCTGGAAGGCGATGCCGTCGATCACCGAGATGATCTCCGAAATCTCGTCCGAGGCGCGCTCGATCCCGCCCATCGCGTCGACGGCGCGGGCGACGACCTGGCCCGATTCCTCGGCCTCGCCGCGGGCGGCCCCGACGACGCCATTGGCGCGATCGGCGCGGGCGGCGGTGTCGCGGACGGTCGCGGTGATCTCCTGCATCGCCGCCGCCGTCTCTTCTAGGCTCGCCGCCTGCTGCTCGGTGCGCTGCGACAGATCGTCGGAGGCCTGGAGGATGTCGCCTGATCCGGTGTCGATGCTCGCCGCGGCGTGGTTGACCGCGGACACCGCCGCCATCATCGCGTCCATCGCGGCGTTGAAATCGTCGCGCAGCGCGACGAAGTCGGCCGGGAAGTCGCTGGTGATGCGGAAGGTCAGATTGCCCTGCGCGAGCTGTCCCAGCCCCTCGGCAAGCGCCGCCGCCATCGCGCGCTGCGCGCCCGCGGTATTGGCCTCTTCCATGTTGCGACGGAAGATCGCCATTGCCTGCGTCATCCGGCCGACGCAATCCTTGTTGTCGGTATGCTCGATCGGCGATTGCAGGTCGCCCGCGGCGAGCGCCTCCATGCGCAGCACCGTCTGGACATAGGGGCGGCACATGATGCCGCCCGCGAACAGCGTCGTCGCGCACATGATCACCACGGTCAGCGCGGCGACGACGGCGTCGAACGCCAGGCTGGTGTGGATCACGCCGGTGCACGATCCCGCGGTGAGCCCGACCGCAATCGCGCCGAGCAGCGCCTGGAAGGCGGCGAGAACGCGGAATTTAACGCGGATCGGCGCCCGCTTCTCGAACCAGCTCAACATCGGCAACGTCTCCATCGACGACCGGCGGAAACGGTCCGCTCGGTCCATGGCGACGGGAGTTGGCAGGCACCACTTAACGCGACGTTGAGCACCCATTTTGGGTGTAATCGGCCGGATGTCGCGCGCGATCGCGTCTGGCGTGCGGCGGTCACGGGCGCCGGCGCGGCGACCCGCGCCACGCCGGATCGAGGAGCGGCGGCGCTGGTCGTGATGATGATGACGATGAAACTGCACGCTACCCCCCTTCCGCTTCTTACTTCCTAGACAGACCGGCCGCTGCCGCGCGTGATCGCCTTAGAATTCGGACCAATCGTCCGATGCGACGGCGACCGCGGTGCTCGCCCCGCCGCTGCCGCTGCGGCGTGCGGAGCGGGCGATCCGGCGCCCTGCGTCGGCGGCGCGATCCTGCAACTGGTGCACGACCGGCACGGCGCGCAGGAGCGGCTCATTGCCCCCGGCGGACAGCTTGAAGCGCGCGACCTGACGGGCCAGCTCATCGGCCTCGGCGGACAGGCTGCGGGCGGCGGCGGTCGCTTCCTCGACCATCGCGGCATTCTGCTGGGTGACGCCGTCCATTTCGCTGACCGCGGTGTTGACCTGCTGCAGGCCGGTCGCCTGTTGCTCGGCGGCGGAGGCGATCTGCCCGACGAGCGTGCTGATCTCGCCGATCCGGCCGATGATCCGGTCGAGCGCCTTGCCGGTCTCGCTGACCAGCTCGACGCCGGCATCGACCTGCTCCGACGAGGCGGTGATGCGCGTCTTGACGTCCTTGGCCGCTTCGGCCGAGCGCTGGGCGAGCGCCCGCACTTCGGAGGCGACGACCGCGAAGCCGCGGCCCGCGTCGCCGGCCCGCGCCGCTTCGACGCCGGCGTTGAGCGCCAGCAGATTGGTCTGGAAGGCGATGCCGTCGATCACCGAGATGATGTCCGAAATCTCGTTCGAGGCGCGCTCGATCCCGCCCATTGCGTCGACGGCGCGGCGGACGACCTGGCCCGACTGTTCGGCCTCGACGCGCGCTTCCTCGACGACGCTGTTGGCGCGCACCGCACCCGCGGCGGTCTGGCGGACGGTCGAGGTGATCTCGTCCATCGCCGCGGCCGTCTCTTCCAGGCTCGCGGCCTGCTGTTCGGTGCGCTGCGACAGGTCGTCGGACGCCTGGCGGATATCGATCGCGCCGTTGTTGATGCCGCTGGTCGCTTCGGTCACGGCACGCATCGTCTCGGCGACCGCGTCCAGCGCGCGATTATAGTCGGCGCGCAGGCGCTCGTAATCGGCCGGGAAGCTCTGCTCGATACGATAGCTGAGGTCGCTCGACGCCAGCCGCGTCAGGCCTTCGCCCAGCGCGCCGACGACGATCTGCTGTGCCGCGGCGGCGGCCTGGACCGTTTCCGCATTCTCCCTGAAGACGCTGACCGCGCGCGACATCCGGCCGATGCAGTCGCGATGGTCACCATAAGCGATCGGGGTCTTGAGATCGCCCGCCGCCAGGCCTTCCATCCGCACGACCGAGGCGACATAGGGATCGCTGATCACCTTGCCGCTGAACAGCACGGCGAGCAGCGTCACGACGAACAGCACCGCGGCGACGGCGACATAGATCCTCGCCTCGACCGGCGTCGCCTCGGCAGCGAGATAGGTGGTGACGACGCCGGCAGCGGAGATCGCGCCATGGAGGGCGAGCAGCACCTTGAACTTGGTACGGATAGGCGCATGATTAGCGAACCAGGTCAACATCTTCAGGTCCTTCGATGAGGGGCGGGCCAATCCCGCGAAGCGATGGTCGGCCTCTTCATCGATCCGAATCAGCCTCTAAAGTTCAAATTGGACTGAAATTCTAAAGACCTCGTTAAATACGGGTAATGTCCTCAGACCTGTTGCAATTATAGAACGACTCTGACGGCTTTTTGCGGCTGGAAGGGCCGATCCGGCCCGTGTCACCCTCCCGTCCCGTAAACGTCGCGAAAGCGTCACCAATCCCCGCCACCAGCCGCGTTTCGACCGATGCCAGCATCGGCTATCGCATGCGCGGCATTGGCGGCGCGCTGGAAGGGCTGACGATCGAGGGCAGCGTCACCAACCTCACCGACAAGCGCTATATCTCGACGATCGGCACCAACGGCTATGTCGCCAGCGGTGACAACCAGACGCTGCTCGCGGGCGCGCCGCGTCAGTGGTTCGTGACGTTGCGCCGCGGTTTCTGACCCGTCCTCGCGCCTATGGCGGGCCGAGCAGGCGGCGATATTCCTGCTCGGCATGCCCATAGGTGTCGCCCGCCAGCCGCATCAGCGTGGCACGGTCGCGCACCACGACGCGGCCGCGAAAGGCGCGGATCGCCTGTTCCTCCTCCAACCGGTGCAGCGCGTCGGTGACGCTGCTGCGCCGCACGCCGAGCATCAGCCGGAATTCCTCGTGCGTCATGCAGATGTCGTCCTCGCGGACGCGGTCGTGATACAGCAGGATCCAGCGCGCCATCCGCCGCTCGATCGGATGCGCCAGTGACGACACGATCGTCCGCCCCATCTGCACCATCAATGTCTGCACGAAGCGGAGCAGCACGCTGCGCAGCGCCGCGCTCTCCTCGACGGCGGCGAGCAGGACGTCCGCCGGGAGGCGCAGCGCCTCGCCATGTTCGGCGCGCATGGTCACGTCATAGGGCGAACGGTCGTCGCCGAGCAGCAACGGCCAACCGATGAATCCCTCCGCGCCGACCAGCGCGACCGCATAGCGGCGATCGCCCTCCAGCGCGTCGAGGATACCGGCGATCCCCTCGTCGAGGAAACAGACGCTGCCGATCCGCTCGCCGGCACGCGCGATATCGTCCCACACCGCAAACGAGGTGCGCTCGACATGCGGCGCCAACAACGCCCAGTCCTCGTCCGACAGCTGCATCAGCAAGCGGTTGCTGGTGCCGCGATCCTGCGCCTTGATCCGATTCACCGCCGTCGCCATTCGCCGTCCGCATTCCCGCGCTGCCGGCGCCCCTTGGTCCGGTTCCGTACAGCAACATAGATTGGTCCGGGTTGTTCCTAAGCCGTACCAACAGGAGGGATCATGACCGTCAGCCGTATGCCCGGGCGCGCCGCGTCCGCACTTGTCGTCGCATTGCTCGCATCGACGATCGCCGGGGCGCAATCCGCCCCCTCGCCGACCGCGCCGCCGCCGCCGGCACCGGCGGCCACCGCGGTGCAGCCGCCCAGGGCGGCGCCCGACATGCAGGCGGTGCTCGACGCGCTTGCCGGGCTCGGTGGCAAGCCGATCGAGACGCTGACGCCGGCCGAGGCGCGCATGCAGCCCTCCGCGGCCGATGGCGCCAAGGCGGCGATGGCCCGGCGCGGCCTGCCGACCACGCCCGATGCCGCGGTGACGACGCAGGACAAGCCCTATGGCGCCGATCCCAAGCAGTTCGCGCGCATCTACAAGCCCGCCAACGCTCCGACGGGCGGCGCCGCGCTGCCGGTGATCGTCTATTATCACGGCGGCGGCTGGGTGATCGCCGACGTCGATACCTATGATGCGGCACCGCGCGCGATGGCCAAGGCGCTCGACGCGATCGTCGTCTCGGTCGAATATCGCCACGCGCCCGAATTCAAATTCCCGGCGCAGCACGACGATGCCGCCGCCGCCTATCGCTGGACGCTGCAGAATGCGGCGAGCTGGGGCGGCGATCCCGCCAAGGTGGCGCTCGCCGGGGAGAGTGCGGGCGGCAATCTTGCCGTCGCCACCGCCATCTATGCGCGCGACAACCGCCTGACCGCCCCGCTGCACATCGTGTCGGTCTATCCGATCGCCAACAGCAGCAAGACGCTGCCGTCGCGCCGCGACTCGGCCAACGCCAAGCCGCTGAATGCCGCGATGCTCGACTGGTTCGGCTATTACTACCAGAGCCGCGCCGCCGATGCGCAGGACCCGCGGCTCAACCTGGTCGCCGCCGACCTGCGCGGCCTGCCGCCGACGACGATCATCAACGCGCAGATCGATCCGCTGCGCTCGGACGGCGAGACGCTCGCCGTCGCGATGCGCAAGGCCGGCGATCGGGTCGAGCAGCGCACCTTCCCCGGCGTCACGCACGAATTCTTCGGCATGGCGCAGATCGTCCGCGGCGCCAAGGACGCCAACGCCCTTGCCGTCGCCCGGCTGAAGGCGGCGTTCGCGGCGGCGCCCGCCAAGCGCTGATCGCTGTCGCGGGGCGGAATCGTCCGCCCCGCGTTTACCTGCCCGAACAGGAGACCTTCGATGACCGACGCCCCCATCCGCTACCGCCCCGAGCTCGAGGACGTGCAGCCCGACGAGGCCGAGACGATCACCGCGCTCTGCACCACCTTCGACACGATCCTGGAGCGCACCGCCGAGGATTATGGTCACGCCGTCCGCTCGGTCCACGCCAAGGCGCACGGCCTGCTCGAAGGCGAGCTCACCGTCGATGCCGATCTGCCGCCGGACCTCGCCCAGGGCCTGTTCGCCCGTGCCGGCACGCACAAGGTGCTGCTGCGCCTGTCGACCAACGCGGGCGACATCCTGCCCGACGCGATCAGCCTGCCGCGCGGGCTTGCGATGAAGGTGTTCGACGTCGACGGCGCCCGCCTGCCGGGCGCGGAGGGCAGCGCGCAGGATTTCGTGATGGTCAACGGCACCGTCTTCCAGGCCAAGACCGCCGACAAATTCCTCGGCAACCTCAAGCTGCTCGCCAAGACGACCGACCGGCTGGAGGGCACCAAGAAGGTGCTGTCGACCGTGTTGCAGGGCGTGCGCGCGACGCTGGAGACGGTCGGGGTCGAGAGCGCGGCGATCAATTCGCTCGGTGGCGCCCCCAATGTCGAGCCCCTCGGCGAGACCTATTACAGCGTCACGCCGTTCCGCTACGGCGACTATGTCGCCAAGTTCAGCCTCAAGCCGATCGCACCGGCGATGACCGCGCTGACCGGCCAGACGATCGACGTCGACGGCCGCGATGACGCCATCCGCGAGGAGGTGCGTCGCGAGATGCGCGACATCGATGCCGCTTGGGAGTTCCGGGTGCAATTGTGCCGCGACCTCGACCGCCAGCCGATCGAGGACCCGACGGTGGAATGGGACGAGGACGAGGCACCGTTCCAGCGGGTCGGCATCGTCCGCGCCGCGCCGCAGGATAGCTGGTCGGCGGAGCATGTCCGCGCGATCAACGAGGAAAGCCGGTTCAGCGTCTGGACGGGGATCGAGGCGCATCGCCCGCTCGGCAACATCAACCGCGCGCGCAACGCACCGTATCGCCACTCCGCCGACTTCCGCGCGCGGGTGAATGGCTGCCCGTATCACGAGCCGATGCGGGCGTAACGGCGCCCATCGTGCTGGGCGGGGTCGAACTTTAGCCTGATTCCTGCCCCGCTCGGGGAGGGCTATCGCTTTTGACTGCAATGATGAGGTTCGATCGGCTTCCTCCTCTTACCCGTCACCCCGGACTCGTTCCGGGGTCCACCGGGCGGCAAGGAAACGGTGTTGCATCAAGCCGATCTCCTCGCCGCAGAGTGGACCCCGGAACGAGTCCGGGGTGACGGGGTGGGATTGGAGGGCGGCGGACCCGAGCGAGCGTCCATGTGCGATAGCCCTGCTCTGGCGGAGAGGAGTTTTTTCGGCGCTTGGGTGTCGATCCCGCCTATGACCGACATCCGTCGCCCCCCCTTCAGCGAGCGGAGACGCGGTCAGCGGCTGACGAACCGTTGCTGGGCCGCCGAATAGCGTTCGCCGTGGATCTCGATCCCGGCCAGTGCCGCTGCGATCCGCGCCAGATCGTCACCGCTGAGCGACACGTCGACCGCGCCGAGATTTTCCTCCAGCCGGTGCAGCTTGGTCGTGCCGGGGATCGGCACGATCCAGGGCCGCTGCGCCAGCAGCCAGGTGAGCGCGATCTGCGCCGGCGTCGCCGCCTTCTCCGCCGCCAACGTCGCGACCAGATCGACCAGCGCCTGATTGGCCTGCCGCGCCTCCGCTGAAAAGCGCGGGACGTTGCTGCGGAAGTCGTTGGCGTCGAACGTCGTCTTGGCATCGATCGTGCCGGTCAGGAAGCCACGGCCGAGCGGCGCGAACGGCACGAAACCGATGCCGAGCTCCTCCAGCAACGGCAGGATGTCGGCCTCGGGCTCGCGCCACCACAGCGAATATTCGCTCTGCAACGCCGTCACCGGCTGCACCGCATGCGCGCGGCGGATCGAGTCGGCACCCGCCTCCGACAGGCCGAAATGGCGCACCTTGCCGGCCTCGATCAACGCTCGCACCGTGCCTGCGACATCCTCGATCGGCACGTTGGGATCGACCCGGTGCTGGTAGAGCAGGTCGATATGGTCGGTCCGCAGCCGCCGCAGCGCCGCGTCGGTGACGGCGCGGATAGTCTCCGGCCGGCTGTCGAGCCCGTCGGCCACCACCCCGTTGGTGAAGCCGAACTTGGTCGCGATCACCACGTCGTCGCGCACCGGCGCAAGCGCCTCGCCGAGCAGCTCTTCGTTGGCGCCCTGGGCATAAGCCTCTGCGGTGTCGAAGAAGGTGACGCCGCGCTCGTGCGCGCCACGCAGCAGCCGGATCGCCTCGCCGCGCTCGGTCGCCGGCCCATAGGCATAGCTCAGCCCCATGCACCCCAGCCCCAACGCCGACACTTCAAGACCGCTGCGGCCCAGTATTCGCGTCCGCATCATTCGTCCTCCGGTTGGTTCGCGCACCAGATAGGCCGTCGCATCTCCCCCGATTAGACAGGGTCGATCGCTTGGGCCTATGAACCCCGGTCATGAATTCGCAGCTGCACCGCGAGGATCTCGCCAGCCTGACGCTGTTCCTCGCCGTCGCGGAGGAGCGCAGCTTCACCCGTGCCGCGGTCCGGCTCGGCGTGTCGCAATCGGCGCTCAGCCATGCGATGCGGCGGCTGGAGGCGAAGCTCGGCCTGCGCCTGCTCACCCGCACCACGCGCAGCGTCGCGCCCACCGAAGCAGGCGAGCGGCTGCTCGACGCGCTCCGCCCCGCGCTCGCCGCGATCGACGATCGCATTGCGGCGCTCACCGACCTGCGCGAGCGGCCCGCCGGGACGGTGCGGATCACCACGTCCGAACATCCCGCGCGCACGCTGTTGTGGCCGGCGATCGAACGGCTCACCGCAACCTATCCCGACATCTGCGTCGAGCTCGACATCGAGCGCGGGCTGACCGACATCGTGGCCGAACGCTATGACGCGGGCGTCCGCCTCGGCGAACGGCTGGAACAGGATATGGTCGCGGTCCGCATCGGGCCGCGGTTGCGCATGGCGACGGTGGCGACGCCCGGATATCTTGCGAGTCGCGGCACGCCGCTGACCCCGCACGATCTCGCCGGCCATGCCTGCGTCAACATGCGGATGGCGAACGGGAGCCTCTATGCCTGGGAATATGAGAAGGATGGCCGCGCCCTCAACGTCAAGGTCGCCGGCCAGATCGTGCTCAACGACGTGTCGATGATCCTCACCGCCGCCTGCGCCGGCTGCGGCATCGCGCATGTGGTGGAAGACCGAGTCGCCCCCCTCGTCGCCGACGGATCGCTCGTCCGCCTGCTGGCGGATTGGTGTGCGCCGTTCGATGGTTACTACCTCTATTATCCCTCGCGGCGGCAACCCTCGGTCGCATTCGCGCTGTTGCTGGAGGCGCTCCGGTATCGCGATTGAGCCGCGCAGCGCCGCGGGCATCCGCCACGGCCTGCCATAGGAGCCCGAAACATAGCCGCATCGGACCTTTCTCTCGACGTATGTCCCGACAGCGCCGGCATGCGCGATGAAGCCAGCTAAAATCCTACTGATCCAGATGAATTCGGCCATTCGCCTGCCGCCGGATCGCTGATCCGATTTCAAGAAGTTCTGCAAATTGAATGCGTTGCCAATCGTAACGCTTCCGAACCGACTTGGGTCCATTTTTAACACATATTTATGAAATCTGTCATATGTGGACCCAATACCGAACTTCTGGAGTTGGCCATGTCTCTCGCCAAGAAAAACACCATCTCGTCTCCAGCCGAGACGAACATCCGCGCCGGCTCCATGAACAGCAGCAGCGTTCGCCTGACCGCCGATGCCGAGAAGCGGCGCGCGAGAACGTTTGCCCGCCAGCAGAAAGGGTCGGAACGACTGGCTTCCGCAATCGCGGAACTGTCCAGCGGCATCGCGGAAGCGTCTGCGGCGTCGGAGGAGTTGCGCAAAGCAGCCGAGCAGATCAGTGTCGGCGCCGAACAGGCCGCCGCCGCCGCGCAGCAGACGATGAAGTCGATGACGCTCGCCGCCGAACTGCTGCGCAACATGAAGGTGCGCGCCGACGGGTCGATGGACCTGACGCAGTCGCTCTCCGACCTGGTCGCGACGACGAGCAGCGACGTCGCCAATTCGCTCGGTGCGATCGTTCGCGCGTCCGAGCGCCAGGACGCGTCGGTCAAGCTGGTCGAGGAACTCGATCGCCAGGCGAGCGCGATCGGCGAGGTCGTCAAGGCCGTCGCGCGCATCGCCGACCAGACCAACCTGCTCGCGCTCAACGCCGCGATCGAGGCGGCGCGCGCGGGCCAGCACGGCAAGGGCTTTGCGGTCGTCGCCGACGAGGTGCGCACTCTCGCCGAAACCAGCGAAAAGTCCGCCCGCGACATCCAGGATCTCATCGTCCAGGTGCAGGAAGACGTGAAGCAGGTCGCCGAGGGCATCGAGAAGTCGGCCAATTCCGCGCGTGAAGAGGCGGAGAAGGGCACGGTGGTCACCGCCGGTCTCGACCGGATCCGCACGGAAATGGCGGAGATCATGAAGGGCTGCTCGACCATCGCCACCGGCGCCGAAGATGCGGTGCTCGCCGCCAACGAAGCGCTGAAGGGCGCCGAGGTCATCGCCGCCGCCGCCGAGGAACAGGCCGCCGCCTGCCAGGAATCGAGCAACACGATCGAACAGCAGACCGGCGCGCTCGAACAGAGCGAGCAGGCCGCGCAGGAACTCGGCCAGCTTGCCGAGGAGCTGAAGAACAGCACCAACATCAGCAAGAGCGCCGAGGAAGTCGCCTCGGCCGCCGAAGAGCTGTCGAGCGCAATCGAGGAGATCAACCGCGCCTCGGCGCAGGTGTCGACCGCGCTCGAACAGATCAACCGCGGCTCGCAACAGTCCGCCGCCGCCACCCAGCAGTCGTCGACCGCGATCGCGCAGATCGAGCAGAACGCGCAATCGGCCGCCGCCGCTGCCGCTGCGGGTGCCGAGAAGGGCGACGAGATCGCCAGGCTGCTCGACGACAACAAGACGCTGGTCGGCGCGATGATGCAGGGCGTGGCGGAGTCGGTCGCCGCCGGCCGCCACAGCCGCGACCAGATCAGCGCGCTCGAACAGGTCAGCCGCCGCATCGACAAGATCATCGACGCGATCACCACCGTGTCGATCCAGACCAACATGCTCGCGGTCAGCGGCTCGGTCGAGGCGGCGCGCGCAGGTGAATTCGGCAAGGGCTTCGCGGTCGTGTCGACCGACATCCGCAACCTCGCCCGCGACTCGGCGGAGAATGCCGAGCGGATCAAGGACACCGTCAAGGGCATCCAGGACACGATCGGCATCGTCCGCACCGACCTTCAGGACATCGCCGACACCGCGGCGAGCGAGGTCGAGAAGAGCCGCGTCATCTCGGCCGGGCTCGAACGGATCGCCACCGACGTCAGCGAAGTCGTCCGCAGCAGCGGCGAAATCTCGACCGCCGCGGCCGAGGTCGCGCGCGCACTCGGCGAGACGCAGATCGCGATCGAACAGATCGCCACCGCCGCGCAACAGGCGGTGCGCACGTCGAACGAGGCAAGCAACGCCGCCCGCGAACAGGCGCGCGGCGCCGAACAGCTCGCCGCCGCGATCGAAGAGATCGCCTCGCTGGCCGACGAACTGCAGGCCGCCTGATCCCCGACCGACACGAAAGGACGGGCGCATGACCGAAACGACGACGATCACGGCGGAGGACGTTACCTCCGCCGTCCCCATGGCCGCACCTCACGAACGCGGCGACCTCTGCCAGTTCGTGATCTTCCACAGCGCCGGCGAGATGTTCGCCGTGCCGCTGGCGCAGGTGAAGGAGATCATCCGCGTTCCCGACGTGGTGCGCATGCCGCTCAGCCCGCCGGCGCTGATGGGCCTTGCCAATCTGCGCGGCACGGTGCTGCCCGTGCTCGACCTGCGCAATCTGTTCGGCCTGCCGCCGGTGCTGACAGACGACGCCAGCCGCGTCGTCGTGCTCGATCACGGCCACCCCGTCGGCCTGATGGTCGACCGCGTCGCCAATGTCGTCACGGTCGAGCGCGAGCGGCTGGAGCCGGTGACGCAGGTCCAGGCGACGATCGACACGGAATTGCTGACCGGCATGATCAAGGAAGAGGACGGCCGCAGCATCGTCATGGTGCTCGACGTGTCCAAATCGATCGGCCGCACCTTCGCGGCGCAGGACGCGGCGCTGCGGTTCGCCGATGTCTCCGGCCCGACCGCGGTCACGCTCGACCAGGATGCCGCCGACGCTGCCGCCGACGAGGATCAGCTGGTGAGCTTCGAGGTGGACGGTCAGGAATATGCCTTCCCGATCGGCGAGGTGCAGGAGATCGTCCAGCTGCCGGCCGCGATCACCCAGGTGCCCGGCACCCCCGGCCACGTGCTCGGCGTCACCACGCTGCGCAACCGCCTGCTGCCGCTGGTGTCGCTGCGCACCATGTTCGGCATGCCGGTCGAGGCGTTCACCGATGCCAACAAGGTCGTCGTCGTCTCGCTGCCCGGCGAGCAGGATGGCGAAACGCTGTCGGTCGGCGTCGTGATGGACAAGGTGAAGGCGGTGCTGCGCGTCGAGCGCGCGCTGGTCGAGCCGGTACCCGCCGCGCTCCAGTCGCGCGACGGTCATAGCGACATCCGCGCGATCTGCCGCCTCGACGATGGCCGTCGGCTGGTGTCGGTGCTGTCGGCCGACGCGATGTTCGACGTCGATGAATTGCGCGCGCTGCGTGCGGCGCAGGGGACAGCCGGCGCCGCGCAGGACGGCGCTGCCGAAGGAGCATCCACGATGAGCGATACCGCGCCTGAAGACGCGCAATATGTGATCTTCCGCCTGATGGGCGAGGAATATGGCGTGCCGGTGGAGGCGGTGCAGGAGATCGTGCGCGTCCCCGACCAGCTCACCCATGTTCCCGGCACGCCCGATTTCGTCGAGGGCGTCATCAACCTGCGCGGCACGGTGCTTCCGGTCATCGACCAGCGCCGCCGCTTCGGCCTGGAGGAGGCGACGCGGTCGGATCGTCAGCGGATCATGGTATTCACCATCCACGGCCAGCACGTCGGCTTCATCGTCGACAGCGTCTCGGAAGTCGGCCGCATCCCCGATGCGACGATCTCGCCCGCGCCCGATCTGTCCGGCGCGCGCGCCAAGGTCGTCCGCGGCGTCGCCAATCTCACCGCCCAGAACCGGATGATCCAGCTGCTCGACGTCGATTGCCTGATCGAGCCGGCGACCGACGTCCTGCCACCCCTGCCCCAGTCGGCGATCGCCGCTTGAGCCTGCCATGACCCGAGTTCTCGTCGTCGACGATTCCGCCCTGATGCGGCGTCACCTGTCGCAGCTTCTCCAACAGCAACCCGGCTTCGACGTACGCACCGCGCGCAACGGCGTCGAGGCGCTCGAGATCGTCGACGCATTCGATCCGCAGGTGGTGACGCTCGACGTCAACATGCCCGAAATGGACGGCATCACCTGTCTGTCGCGGATCATGGTGGGCAGCCCGCGCGCCGTTATCATGGTGTCGTCGATCACCGAGGCGGGGGCGGAGACCACGTTGCAGGCGCTGAGCCTCGGCGCGATCGACTTCGTGCAGAAGCCGGGCGGCACCATCTCGCTGTCGCTCGACGAGATCGCCGCGCAGCTCGTCGCCAAGGTGAAGATGGCGGCCGGCGCGCGGGTGCGCGGACGCGCCGGGGTCGCCAAGCCGGCGCCCCGCCCCGCCCCGCCGCCGCCCGAGCGGATGATGAAGGACGGCACAATCGAGCCGGGCCTCGTCATCCTCGGCGTGTCGACCGGCGGTCCGTCGACGCTCGAAACGATCCTGCCCGCGCTGCCCGCCGACCTGCCGTGGCCGGTTCTCGTCGCGCAACATATGCCGAGCAGCTTCACCGGCGTCTTCGCCCGGCGGCTCGACGCGCTGTGCGCGATCCGGGTGCAGGAGGTGCGCGCGCCGGCGCCGTTGCTCGGCGGCAACGTCTATATCGCGCGCGGCGATGCCGACATGGTCGTCGCCCGGCGCGGCGGCGTGCTCAGCGCCATGTCGGTGCCCGCCAGCGAACAGCATAGCTGGCATCCCAGCGTCACCCGGCTGGTCGAGAGCGCGGCCGAACACGTCCCCGCCGACCGGCTGATCGGCGTCCAGCTGACCGGCATGGGCGATGACGGTGCGGAGGCGATGGCGCGCTGGCACCGCCGCGGCATGCGCACGATCGCGCAGGATGCCGAAAGCTGTGCGGTGTTCGGCATGCCCAACGAACTCATCCGGCGCGCCGGGGCGAACCTCGTCCTCGCGAGTGACGCCATCGCCGGACAGATCGCCAAATGGCTCACCCCAGGCCGGCGCGCCACCGCGTCATAACGAACAGGAACCGCTTGTGCCGCTGGTCAAGGCCCCCATCGACAATGTCGCAGAACCGTCCGACGAAACGGCGGGCTCGCTCGCCTATCTGGTCGAGCAGCTCGCCGCACCGAGCGGCGCGGATCGCCGCGCCGCCGTGCGCGGCCTGGAGACTCGCGACGACGGCGTCGCGCCGCTCTGCGCCCGCCTGGCGCAGGAAACCGCGCCGAGCGTGCGCGAAGCGATCATGGCGGCGCTGATCCGCCGCCGCTCGCCCGCCGTGGTGACGGCGCTGCTGCCGTTGCTGCGCAGCGAAGGCGCGCCGCAACGCAACGCCGCGATCGAGGCTCTGGCCGCGATGCCGGAGGAGGTCGCCCCGCATATCGAACAGCTGCTGCACGATCCCGACAGCGACGTGCGCATCTTCACCGCCAACCTGCTCAGCGTCCTGCCGCATCCGCGCGCCGCCGCCTGGCTGCTCGACGCGCTCGCCGACACGCACGTCAACGTCTGCGCCGCGGCGATCGACGGGCTGGCGGAGGTCGGCGACGAAGCCGCGGTGCCGGCGCTGCTCGCCCTGCCCGCGCGCTTCCCCGGCGACAGCTTCATCGCCTTCGCCGTGCAGGTCGCGGTACAGAGGATCGGCCAATGCTGAGCACGCCGAAACCGGCCGCCGCCGCGCCGCCGGCGGGTGTGCCGAGCATCTCGCCCCAGGATTACGCCAAGTTCTGCGAGTTCTTCTACCGCAAGACCGGCATGATGTTCAGCGACACCAAAGCCTATTTCGTCGAACGCCGCCTGCAGGACCGTATCCTCGCGACCGGCCATACGACGTTCCGCGAATATTTCACATTGGTGCGCTTCGAGACCTCGGGCATCGAGATGCAGCATCTCGTCAACGCGATGACGGTCAACGAGACCTATTTCTATCGCGAGGACTATCAGTTCGACGCGCTGGTGCAGCATGTCCTGCCGGACATCGCCAGGCATCGTGCGCCGGGCAAGCCGATCCGCATCTGGTCGCTGCCCTGCTCGACCGGCGAAGAGCCCTATTCGATCGCGATGCAGATCCTCGAACACTGGCCGCAGGCGGATACCTACGACATCCAGATCCTGGCGTCGGATATCGACAGCCGGGTGATCGCCGATGCCAAGGCCGGCATCTACAGCGACCGCGCCGTCCATCGCCTGTCCGCGCAACTGAAGGGCAAATATTTCACGCCGCACGCCGACGGGTTCCGGATCTGTGCCGCGCTGCGCCAGTCGATCGACTTCACCGTCGTCAACGTTTCGGATGCGATGGCGATGCGCCGATACCGCGACATCGACGTCGTCTTCTGCCGCAACATGCTGATCTACTTCGACGACGCGTCGCGTCGGCAGGCCGTCGAGACGCTCTACGACAGCATGCGGCCGGGCGGCGTCATCTGCCTGGGCCATTCGGAAAGCATGAGCCGCATGTCCTCCATGTTCGAGCCGCGCCGCTACGGCAGCACCATCCTGTACCAGAGGCCCGCCGACCATGACTAAGCCCGCCAACGGCAAGCGCATCCTGATCGTCGATGACGGCATGACCACGCGCCTCTATTATCGCTCGGTGTTCGAATCCGCCGGCTTCGCGGTGGACGAGGCGGCGAACGGTCTCGAGGGGCTCGAACGCGCGCTGCTCGACGCGTTCGACCTGATGATCGTCGACGTCAACATGCCGAAAATGGACGGCTATGCGATGATCGCGCGGCTGCGCGCCGACAGCACGATGCAGGCCGTGCCGATCGTCACGATCAGCACCGAGGCGGCGGGCTGCGACGCCGATCGCGCCTATGAGGCCGGTGCCGATCTGTATCTGGTCAAGCCCGCCACGCCCGCGATCCTGATCGAGACCGCCCGGCTGCTCACCGGAGTGGCCGCATGAACGACGCGTTGATGGCGCGCTTCATCCAGGAGGCGCGAGAGCTGCTGCAGGCCGCCGCGGCGGGTCTGCTCGTGCTCGAACGCAATCCCGCGGACGGCGCCGCAATCAACGAGGTGTTCCGCGCGGTCCACACGCTGAAGGGATCGTCGGGCCTGTTCGATGTGCCCGCGCTCACCCGGCTGGTCCACGCCGGCGAAGACCTGTTGTCGGCGGTTCGGATCGGCGAGTTCGCCTTGCAGTCCGATATCGTCGACCAGTTGCTCGACAGCTTCGACCAGGTCGGCATCTTCATCGAACAGCTGGAGAATGACGGCCGCCTTGCAGCCGATGCCGATCGCGTCGCCGCGCATGGCGCCGCCCTGTTGCGCGCGCATCTCGGCGAGGGCACGGTTGCGGTCGCCGCGCCCGATGCCGCGCTGGCGGTGGCGCCCGACGACTGGCTCGGCGAGGTGGATGCCGCGGCGCTCGCCGCCGCCCGCGCCCGCGCCGCCGATGGCAACTCCGTTCTCGTCGTCCGCTACGAGCCCGACGCCGGCTGCTTCTATAGCGGCACCGACCCCGTCGCCTCGATCCAGGAACTGCCCGACATCTTTGGCTTGGCGATCGTGCCGCGCGAGCCATGGGTCGCTGGCGCCGATTTCGACCCCTATCATTGCAACCTGCGGCTGACCGCCCTGACCGGTGCAACGCGCGAGACCATCGAACAGACGATGGCCTATGAACTCGACCAGATCGAGATCCGCGCGCTCGCCGCCGCGAGCGATCAGGCACCGCCGGTCGCCGCCGCGCCCGCGCCGCACGCGGTCGAAACCGCCACGGAGGCGCTGCCGCCGGTCGCGCACGTGCTGGCGACGCAGTCGCGGATCCTCCGCCGCACCGGCTATGATCCCGCGCGGCTGCCATCGACCGCAACCATCGTCACCAATGTGCTGCACAGCCTGGGCCGTGGCGCGCTGGTCGCGGATTGGCAGGCGGCGCTTGCCCAGGCGCATCGCACCACCGACGTGGCGCCGCTGCTCGCGTTCCTCGCCACGCTCGACGCGCCTGCCGCCGCCACACCGTCCCCCGTGGCGGAGGCGGTGGAAGTGGAGGTGCCGCTGCCGGTCGACGTGCGGCTCCCCGCCGCCCCGAACGGCGCGGCGAGCGATGCCGCGCGCGCCGCCGCGCGCACGCTCAAGGTCGACCAGGGCAAGATCGACCTGCTGATGACGCTGATCGGCGAGCTGGTCGTGTCGAAGAACGCCCTCCCCTTCCTCGCCAAGCGCGCCGAGGAAATCCACGGCTCGCGCGACATGGCGCGCGAGATCAAGGAACAATATGCGATCATCGACCGGCTGACGCAGGAGATGCAGGGCGCGATCATGCAGGTCCGCATGCTGCCCGTCGCCGAGATCTTCGACCGGTTCCCGCGGCTGATCCGCGACATCGCGCGCCGGCTCGACAAGCAGGTCGACCTCGCGATCGAGGGCGAGGACACCGCCGCCGACAAGACGATCATCGAGGCGCTCGGCGATCCCCTGCTCCACATCGTCCGCAACTCGCTCGACCATGGCATCGAACGGCCGCAGGCCCGTATCGCGGCGGGCAAGCCGGCGGCGGCGACCGTCCGCCTGCGCGCCTTCCAGGACACTGACAGCGTCGTCATCGAGGTGAGCGACGACGGCCGCGGCATCGATCCCGCCGCGATCCGCGACGCCGCGGTCGCGAAAGCCGTCGTCACCCGCGAGGAGGCCGACCGGCTGAGCGATCAGGAGGCGGTCAACCTCATCTACCGGCCCGGCTTCTCGACCGCGGCGGAAGTGTCGGACCTGTCGGGCCGCGGCGTCGGCATGGATGTCGTGCTCAGCACGGTCCAGAAGCTCGGCGGCCGCGTCGCGGTCACCTCGCAGCTCGGCCTTGGCACCACCACGCGGCTCACCATGCCGCTCAGCATGGCGGTGACGAGGGTGATGGTCGTCGACATCGGCGACAGCCTGTACGGCATCCCGATGGACGTCGTCGTCCAGACCGTCCGCCTCGCCCCCGACGCGATCCGCCGGATCAAGCAGGAGGAGGTGTTCGTGCTGCGCGACGAGGTCGTGCCGCTGGTCCGCATGGCGCACAGGCTCGACGTCGCCGCCGCCAACCGCCGCAGCGCCGACGACCGCGGCGAGGCGGTGCTGGTCTGCCGCTTCGACAACCGCACCGTCGGGCTGGTGATCGACGATTTCCGCGAGGGGATGGACGTCATCCTCAAGCCGATGGACGGCATTCTCGCCGGCGTGCCGGGCTATTGCGGCACCACCCTGCTCGGCGACGGCCGCGTCCTGCTGATCCTCGATCTCAAGGAGATGCTGTGATGCCGATCCGCTATACGAAGACGCAGGCGCATTTCGAGGGCCGCTGCGCGGTCGAGGAAGCGCTCGAACTCGTCGCCTTCCTCACCACCCATCCCAGGGCGAAGGTGGTCCTGACCAGATGCACCGGCATGCACGGCGCGTTGGTGCAGGTGCTGCTCGCCTTCCGCCCCGCGACGCAGGGCACCACGGATGCGCCGGACATGGTGCGGCTGTTGCCGCTGCTGACCGCCGCGCCGCCGGCACCCGCCTCCCCCCACCAATTTGCCACGGAGCAAGAATGTCCATCCTGATTGTCGACGATTCCCCCTCGATGCTGATGAGCATCGGCATGACCCTCGCCACCACCACCCTGACCGTCCACAAGGCGGAAAGCGGCGAAGCGGCCCTCGCGCTGCTGCAGGGCGGCCTCAAGCCGACGATGATGATCACCGATCTCAACATGGGCGCGATGAGCGGGATCGATCTGGTCCGCGAGGCGCGCAAGCTGCCCGGCTATGGCTTCATGCCGATCGTCCTGCTCACCACCGAATCGAGCCAGGACATGCGCAACCTCGCCAAGTCGGCCGGCGCGACCGGCTGGCTGACCAAGCCGGTCGAGAGCGAGGCGTTGCTGCGCATCGTCCGCAAACTGGTCCCCGCCGCCTGATCCGGTCGTGACCGCGCATCTCCGGTTCCGAGGACGTTCGATGATCCTTTCTCCCGTCGCGCTTTCGTCCTTGCCGTCGCCGGACCCGGCGCTGGCGACCCAACTCGCCACGCTCGCGGCAGGGCTCGACGACCGCTTCCTCGCCGCCGGGGCGACGCTCGCCCATGCGGTCGATGCCATCCAGCGCGTCATCACCGCGCTCGACGGCGTCACGCTGGCGATCGACGACGATACCGCCGCCGCCGCCGTGGGCGATTTCAAGGCGATCGCGCAGCGGCTGACCGCGCTGCCCGTCACCCAGGCGCGCCGCGACGCGGACCTTGCCGGCATCGACCGGCAGGCGGACGCGATCCGCGCGCAGGTGCTCGAGATGCGCGCCACGCTGCGCCTGCTCGCCATCTACGGCCCCAACATCAAGATCGCCGCCTCGGGCGAGCCGATCTTCCTCACCTTCGTCGACAATATGCTCGCGCGACTGGCGCAGGGCGAACAGCATCTGACGCAGATCCTGTCGGAATTGTCCAAGCTGACCGAAGGCATGGCGAGCGGCCGGCAATCCGCCAGCCAATTGCTCGCTGAATGCGCCCGGGTGGTGCCGGAGGTGCCCGATCGGCTGGAACGCAACGCTGCCGATCTGGAAGCCTATCTCACCGCGCTGAAGGCGGTCGCCCGCCGGGTCGCCGCGGTCGCGCGCGAGATCGAGGGGCGGATCGCCGTCGCGCTCAACGCGCTGCAGATCGGCGACATCACCCGCCAGCGGCTCGAGCATGTCGTCGCGATGCTGACGATGATCGACGGGCTTGCGCTGGCCGACGCCGCCGACGCGGCGACGGTGGCGGCCCATATCCAGGCACTCGCCGCCGCGCAGACCGAGGCGCTCGCCGGCGACTTCGAACAGGACGCCGCACGCCTCGTCCACGCGCTGGCGTCGCTCGGCGACGAGACGCGCAGCCTGCTCGACGTGATATCCGAGCACGAACGCGGCGGCAGCGGCGGCGTGCTGACCAGCCTCGACCACGACGTGTCCGAGATCAGCGACCTCACGCAGCACCTGCTCGAGGCGGACAGTCGCGCCAATGCGATGGTCGACATGACCACCAGCGCGGTCAGCGCACTCGCCGAACGGTTCGAAGGGCTGCGGCTGATCCGTCGCGATGTGCAGGACATTGCGGTGAACACCCGCCTGCTGTGCGGCCGCTTCGGCATGATGGGCCGCGCGGTCGCCGTGATCGCGGTCGAGGTCGGCGCCTGTGCGGTCCAGCTCGATGACGCGACCAGGCAGATCGGCACGGCGATGACCGCATTGTCCCAGGCGGGCCAGGCGATCGCCGATGCGCAGCGCGACCAGGGCGCGGGATCGGGCGACCGGCTGGCGCACGCGCTCGCCGCGGTCCATGCCGGCTGCGGCCGCAGCGAACGCGGCGTCCGCGACGGCGGCAACGATGCCCGCGCGCTGATCGACGCGCTCGATACCGCGGGCGGCGATCTGTCCGGCCAGCTGGCGGTGGGCTCGGCGATCCGCGCGGCGGGCGAACGGCTGTCGGTGCTGGGCAATCGCGCGCCTGATAAATTGTCCGACGCCGCGGACGCCGCACTCCGCGATCTGCTGCAGCGCATTGCCGCATCCTATACGATGGCGTCGGAGCGCGACGTGCATGCCGGCTTCCTGCTGCCCGGCATGGCGATTGCGGTCGCCGAAGCGATCGACGACGACGGCCTGTTCTGATCGGCTGCCGCGCGCCGCAAGCGTCACGCCGCGCGGCCCAAGGGCGAGCGGCCCAAGGGCAAGCGGCCACGCGTCGCCGGCCGCACGCTGTAATCACAGTCCGGCCGGTCGAGCTGGCCCGCGACCGCCGGTATCGGACAGGCGCGGCCGGGCGGCCGCACTCTGGTTCCAGTGGCGGTATCAGCGGCGGTATTAGCGGCCGATCGCCATCTGGATGAGGCCCATCTGCTTGCGATACAGATCGGTCATCGTCTGGAAGTCGGCCTGAATCTGGCCCATCTTGAGCAACTGGTCCTCGAGCGTGACGTTGTTGCCGTCGGGCTTGGTTTCCGTGACATTCGAATCCGCGATGATCTGGCCGCCGGTGGTCGCCGGCACACCGAGCGCCACCATGCCGGTCGTCGCGCTGACCCGCGGTCGTGCGACATGCGGCACGCCCTTATGGGTCAGAAGCGACGAAAAGTCCGGCGCCTCGACATCCTGCGCGCGGAACGCAGGTGTTTCGCTATTGGCAATGTTCTGCGCCACGACGCGCTGGCGCTCGGCGAGATGCTTCATCGAGCGGGTCAACCCGTCGATCAGCGGGATAGGGTCGGACATGATCCTGTTCCTTCACTCAGCGTCAGAATAAGCTGCTGATATTGGTGTCGCTGCTACCGGCGGTCAGACGGTCGAGCGCCGCTTTGTAGTTGGCGAGTTGCGCCTGTTGATAGGACGTTCCCGCGCCGATCGCGCCGTTGACGCGGGCCGCCTTGCCGTCATCCCAATAGAGCGAGCGATATGCAGATTGGGTTTTTGAGATAGCACTGTTGATCTTGTCCAGTGCCGCCTTGGCCTTGGCGCTAGTCAATAAGTTCAGCGTGGTGGCGTCAAGCGACAGTCCAAAGCTCCCGCCAGGCGTCACCTTCGGATCGGTAGGCTTGCGGGGCGGATCGGAATGCAGGCGCACCGGATCGATGCCCAGCTTGGCGAGCGCATCCCGATCCTTCGGGCCTGCTGTCAGGCTGAGCGTGTGCCCCTGCGCGACGCTGAACGTCAGCTGGTTATATCCATCCGAGTTGCGGGGTGTCGTCAGCGTGACGGCGCTGCTGCCGAGCGCAGTGCGAATCTTGAGGCTCAAGCTGCCCAAGGTTTCGTTGGTGCCGATCCGCACCCTGTATGCGGTACCACCATCCAATTGCACCTTGAAACTGTCGCCTTCGGCAAGCCCGAACTGGGCGGTCAGCGAGGTGGCAATTTCATCATTCCACGCACCGCGACGCAGACCTAGCGCACCAAGCGCATTCGCGCCGCCAGTCGCTGCCGACACCATGACGGGCTCCAACGCCCCCTCATAGCTCCCGAATTGCGAAATGTTGCCGATCTTCCCGCTGGCGGCATCGATACGCGCGACAAACCCGTCGACTGTGCCTTCACGTTTACCATCAAGAATGCCGGTCGTCCGGCCACCCACGAAAATCTGGCTGCCCAGAAAGGCGACGCTGTCGATCTCATCATCACCCGCAGAACCGATGTAGGTCGTCCGTGCGCCGGTCAGATCGCTCCGGATCGTGGTGACGAACCCGTCCTGCTTGTTGTCCGCGGGAAGATTGGCGTTGTCGGGCAGCGCGGTCTGCGTTGCGCCGGCGACGGCGATCGTGCCATCAGCGCCGACAGCGAGGGCGCGTGCATCCGCGCTGCCAAGCTCGACCATCCCGAGATCCGTCGCCAGCTTGTTCGCGTCCATACGCCGCAGGCGGGCGACACCGTTTTCGCGCGTGAGAGCCAACAGATTGCCCGACGCGTCGATTTTCAGCGCGCTCAGCTTGTCGAAGCCGGGGGTGTCGATTTGCCGTTCTTCAACGATTTTTCCGGTGGTATCCAGGTGTGCGACATAGGCGCCGCCGTCACCCGTCCCGGCGACGCGGCCGCCGATATAGATCGAGCCGTCGTTGGCAACGGCGACTGCCGTCGCTTCATCGTCCCCTGACGATGGGATGGAGGTGGCAAATTGCTTTTCACCGCTGGCACTGTACTTGGCCACCAGCATGTCGCGATCGTAGCCGGCATTGCCAGCGAGAGGGCCGGTCACCGATCCGGCGATGATCACGTCTCCGTTGGGCGCGACACTGATTGCCTTGCCCTCGGCCGTGCCTGTTACCCCCAGCCCGTGCTGCCAGACGATCTTCCCTTCGCTGTCGACCTTGGTCAGGAAGAGATCCTTGTTTCCCTTCGACCGATAGGTGCCCAAATCGCCGCTCGTCGCGCCAACGACATAGGTGAAGCCGTCTGCGGCCGTCGTTGATGCCTGCGGCTGCAAGTTCGCCAAGACGGTCGGCAGCGCAGACTTGGTGTCCGAGCCGTCGGTATGGGTCCTTTTCGCATCATCTGTCGTTTTGGCCTTGGCTGTGGCCTGAGCATCGGCACTCGCCGTACGATCGGTCGCAGCGATCGAACCGATCATCTCCCGCTTCAACGCATCGTTGACATCGGTGCAGCGGTTGATGTCCGCCGCGCCCGGCTTCCCCCCGACCGCCTTGCCGCTGACTACCATCAACGCATCCCCGGCGTTTGCCTGTTGCAACGACACCGTCGCACCCGCGTCCGACTTCATCGTCAGGCCATATTTCCCGTCGATCATGGCGACCGCGAACGTGACCTTATAGGCATAGCCGCTCGCCGGCGCGGCGACTGCCTCATTGAACGCCTTGGTGACTTGCTCCAGCGATGGCGGCTGCGAAGCGAGTTTGGACAGGTCGACGGTCACCGTATCGTGGTGACCTGCGTCGTCGAGCTGGATGGTGAAAACCTCCTTGCCGGTGAGCGTCGTCATCGGTGCGGTGAAGTCGTCGACGACGCCCGCGCCTTTGCCGACTGTCCTGTCCTGCGTCGGGAGGGTCATGGCGCCTTTGACACGGCTCTGCATGGGGCCGAAGACGAGCGTCAGTGCGTTGCTCGGCGCCGCGGCCATAAACGTCTGCAGATCGGACATCCCCTTGCTGAACGCCTTCTGCAGGGATTTGCGTTCCGAGTCCGGCAGACCGGGCTGCTGTGCTGCCTGCGCCAAGGACTTCAGCCGGGTTAGCGCGCGATAGGTGATGAAGCTTGTCTCCACATCACCGATCCCCTTCGACTCCTGGTTGTTCGGGGGATCGATGATGGACCGCATTGACCGAACGGCTGATGCCGCAGCGGTGACCGCGGACAGGGCGGTCGACTCTTTCGCTGCCTGCTTCCACGGCGCCTTGGTCGGCGGCGTCTTGAACGCCTTGCGCGCGGTGCGGACGGCGGCCGTCTCGTTAGTGTAGTTCACGCCCGTCAAACCGTAAGAAGGATTTGCCATTTTCACGTTCCCTAACGAAGCAGGTGCGCATTCTTCCTATAAGATAGACGCAAACGCGCGCTCGCCGACATGAACGGCTGAATTTCGAGGTACGCATGAACATGATGGCGCCGGTCGTCGAACCTGTCGAACTCAAGAAATACTCGGGGCTGCAACGGGCTGGTGCCCTGATGCTAGCCTTGGGCAAGACCCATGGTGCGCCGATCTGGGAGCAGCTGACGCTCGAGGAAATCACCGAATTGTCCTCGTGCATCTCGCAATTGGGCCGGGTGCCGGTGGCGGTCGTCGAGCATCTGCTCGTCCAGTTCTCGGGCGAGGTCACCGGCATGACCTCGCTGCATGGCTCTTATGATACCACCGAACGCCTGCTCTCGGGCATCCTGCCCGACGACCGGGTGCGCGAGATCATGGAAGGCATCCGGGGTCCGTCCGGCCGGACGATGTGGGACAAGCTGTCCAACGTCAGCGAGAGCCTGCTCGCCGCCTTCCTGAAGAACGAATATCCGCAGACGGTCGCGGTCATCGTGCAGAAGCTGCGGCCCGACCACGCCGCACGCGTGCTCGCCGAGCTGCCGCAGGAGATGGCGGCGGACGTCATCCTGCGGATGCTGCGCATGGACACGGTGCAGAAGGACGTAATCCAGGAGGTGGAGCAGACGCTCCGCAGCGAGTTCATGTCCAACCTCGCGCGGGCGAACCGCACCGATCCGCACGAGACGATAGCGGAAATCTTCAACGCGCTCGATCGCACGTCGGAAGAGCAGATGATGGCGGCGCTCGACGAACGCGTACCAGAATCCGCCGAGCGCATCCGCAGCCTGATGTTCACCTTCGAGGACCTCGGCAAGCTGCTGCCCCCGGCGGTGCAGACGCTGGTGCGCAACGCCAACAAGCGCGAACTCACGCTGGCGTTGAAGGGCGCGTCGGAAGACATCCGGCAGCTGTTCCTGTCGAGCATGACCGAGCGCGCCGCCAAGCTGGTGCGCAGCGACATTGCGTCGATGGGCCCGGTCCGGGCGCGCGATTGCGACGAGGCGCAGGCCAATCTGGTACGTCTGGCCAAGACGCTCAGCGACCGCGGCGAGATCATGCTCTTCGATTCGAAGAGCGACGATGCGATGATCTACTGACCACCGAACGCCGGTGGTGCGCCTGCTGCATGAGGTTTGCTGACCAATGATGGATCCCCGTGCCCGCGTCGAGCCGTTCGGCTTCGATCGCGTCTTCCAGGCCAATGCAGAACCCGCTGCGGCCGGCAGCAACGATCTCGCCGATCACGTCCATGATCTGCTCGCGCGGCTGGCGGTGATGGAGCGGGACCACCAGGATGAGCTGGCCCGCGCGCGGACCGAGGCGTTCCAGGCGGGCCTGGATCAGGCGCGCCACGAGGCGACGACTGCTTTGTTGTCCGCCGCTGATGCGATCCACGCCGCAATTGACGACCTCGACGCGCGGTTCGCCGACGCGATTGCCCAACAGTCGCAGGCCGCCGCCGACGTCGCCCTCGCCGCCGCAGAGGCGCTGGCCGGCCATGCGCTCGATCAGGCGCCGTTGCGCGCCGTCGACGAGGCGCTCGGCCGCGTCCTGGGGCAGGTCGCCCGCGGCACGCGGCTATGCGTGCGCATCAACCCCGACCAGCATGAGGCGTTGACGACGCTGCTGGCCGAACGCCAGCGTCACGATCGCCGTCAGTTGCACCTTGCCGCCATGGCCGACCCGGCGGTCGCACCGGGGGACGCGGTCATCTTCTGGGACGAAGGAGGGCTGGCCGTAGACGCCGCCGCCCGCCGCGCCGCCGTGATGGCCGAGCTCGACCCGGCGCTGCGCGGCGAAGACCAGGGCTAGAAAATTTGCTCTCGGCAAGTTTTGCCTAGGCGACCGGTACTATAATGGAAGCAACAGGGACGGCGTGTCCTTGCTCTACAAGTGAGGCCGCCCTTGAATGGATTGCGATCCCTGATCGCGCAGCTCGGCATGCGTCGTCTAATGCTGATGGGAGGAGTGGCCCTGGCGCTGCTCGTCGGCGTCGGCGCGCTGGCCCTGCACGGTTCCTCCCCGCAAATGGGGTATCTGTTCACCGATCTCGACCCGTCGGCGGCGGCGTCGATCACCGAGAAGCTGAAGGCGCAGTCCACGCCCTTCCAGCTCTCGCCCGACGGCACCGCCGTGCTCGCCCCGGTCGACAAGCTCGCCGAACTGCGCATGCAGCTCGCGTCCGAGCGGCTGGGCGGCAAGATCGGTTATGAGATCCTCGACAACGAACAGCCGTTCGGCGTCTCCTCGTCGCGCGAGAAGCTGAACGAAAGCCGCGCGATCGAAGGCGAACTCGCGCGTTCGATCGAGAGCCTCGAGAACGTCGACAAGGCGCGCGTTCACATCGTGATGCCCGATCGCGACCTGTTCTCGACCCAGGAGCGCAAGGCGACCGCGGCGGTGACGCTGAAGACGCGGGGCCGGCTGTCTGGCGAGGCGGTACAGGCGATCCGCTATCTCGTCGCCTCCTCGGTCCCCGACCTGTCGCCCGAGAGCATTTCGGTCGTCGACCAACAGGGTGCCCTGCTTGCGCGCGCCGGCGATTCCACCGACGCGACATCGTCGCAGATCGAGGAGCGCCAGGCCTCGATGGAGGGGCGCCTGCGCAGCGAGATCGAGCATCTGCTCGAGCCGGTGGTCGGCGCGGGCAAGGTGCATGCGCAGGTCGCCGTCAACCTCAATCGCGATCAGACGCGCGAGGAGGCCGAGACCTACGACCCCGACCAGCAGGTCATCGCGCATCAGGTGACGGTCGAATCGAACGACCAGAACCAGCAGAACCAGGCGAACGCCCCCGGCGCGACGGTGAGCAGCCAGCTTCCCGACAGCAACGGCGCAGTCAATGGCACCGGTCAGGACAGCCAGCGTTCGGCGAAGACCGACACGTCCGAAGACACCAGCTACCAGAACAGCAGCAAGCATTCGGTCAGCGTCCGCGCTCCGGGCCAGATCGAGCGGCTGACCGTCGCGGTGATGATCGATACCGGTGGCAAGCCGCTGCCGGTGCCGCAGAGCCAGCGGCTGACGCGGCTGGTCCAGAATGCGGTCGGCTTCGATGCGCAGCGCGGCGACAGCGTCGCGGTCGAGGGCATGTCGTTCGTCCCGACACCCGAGGAAGAGGCCGCACGCGCCGCCTTGCCCTTCGGGCTGACCGCGTCGATGCTGATCAACCTCGCCGAGGTCGCGATCGTCGGCGGACTGCTGCTGGTCGGCCTGCGCATGGCGCTGTCGCGGTTGCGCCCGGCCGAGGCCGGGGCGACCGACCCGGCCGCGCCGATCGACCTCACCGCGCAGCCGCCGGTCGGCGACGAGGGCGGTCCCGGCCAGCTCGCCGCGCCTGCCGACGAGGAGATGACGTTGCTCGACCACGACATCTCGCTCGCGAATGTCGATGGCCGCATCCGCGCCTCCACCATCAAGAAGATCGGCGACGTCATCGCGACCAATCCCGCCGAATCGACTTCGGTTATTCGTAATTGGATGAACGCATGAACGACGACGATACGCTCGATCAGGACGCCCAGCTGAGCCAGCTTGCCCCGACCCAGTTCGACAATGAGGTGCACGACGCGCCGGATATCGACCCCGAGGCGCCGCCCAGTGCGAACGACCTCCAGGCGGTGTTCGACGTGCCGGTGCGCGTCCAGGCGGTGCTCGGGCGCTCGCGGATGAACATCGGCACGCTGCTGCGCCTCAAGACCGGCGACGTCGTCGAACTCGACCGCCGGGTCGGCGAGCCGGCGGACATCTTCGTCAACAACCGGCTGATCGCGCGTGGCGAAGTGGTGCTGATCGAGGGTACGCTCGGCGTCACCCTGACCGAGATCATCCACCAGGACCGCGGTTGATGCCGACCAGTGCCGATGCCGATCACCTGTTGCTGATCGGCGCGCCAGGTCCGGTCCTCGACCTGGCGGCAGGACTGTCGCGTACCCCGCGCGCGGTGATGTCGGTCGGCTGGAGCGCGCCCGACCTGCTGCGCATCTATCGTCGCCGCCGCCGCAACCTGGTAGCGATCGACATGACGCTCGACCTACCCGAGGTGCTCGCACGGCTGTGCGGACAGCGGCGGATGGCGCGGGTCGAGCCGGCGGCGGCGGATCCGCTCGACGCACTCGTCGGCCGCACGATTGCCGAGGTCGAACGCGATCTTATCCTGCACACGCTGGCACGCTGCCGCGGCAATCGCACCTCGGCGGCGGCAATGCTCGGGATTTCGGTGCGTACGATGCGTAACAAGCTGCGCAGCTTCCTGCAGGACAGCGAGCCGACCCCCGTCGGCGCCGGTGCCTGACCATCGGTTCCGGCCGGATCGCCCAGAGATCAATGATGCCGCCTAAACTCAAGCAGTTACTTCAGAACTTTGGCCCCAGCCGCGACATCGCGGTGGCGCTCGGCATCGTCGCGATCATCGCGATGCTGATCCTGCCGATCCCCGGCTGGCTGCTCGACTTCGGCCTTGCATTGTCGATCACCGCATCGGTGCTGATCCTGATGACGGCGCTGTTCATCGACAAGCCACTGCAGCTGTCCAGTTTCCCGACGATCCTGCTGATCACGACGATGCTGCGGCTTGGCCTCAACCTGGCCTCGACGCGGCTGATCCTGGGCAATGGCCATGAAGGCCCACAGGCCGCCGGTGGGGTGATCGGCGCGTTCGGCACCTTCCTGATGGGCGGACAGACGGTGATCGGCCTCACCATCTTCCTGATCCTGGTGGTCATCAACTTCGTCGTCATCACCAAGGGCGCCGGCCGCATCGCCGAGGTTGCCGCACGCTTCAGCCTCGACGCGATGCCCGGCAAGCAGATGGCGATCGACGCCGATCTCAACGCCGGCCTGATCGACGAACGGCAGGCGCGCGAGCGCCGCTCGGAGCTGGAAGCGGAAAGCGGCTTCTTCGGTGCGATGGACGGCGCCTCGAAGTTCGTGAAGGGCGACGCGGTCGCGGCGCTGGTCATCACCGGCATCAACATCGTCGTCGGCCTGATCGTCGGCGTCGTCTTCCATGGCGTGCCGATCGGCGAGGCGTTCCGGACCTATACCGTGCTCAGCGCCGGCGACGGTCTGGTCAGCCAGATCCCTGCGCTGATCGTCTCGACCGCGGCCGGTCTGCTCGTCTCCAAGGGCAGTATCGAGGGCAAGACGGGCAGCACGCTGACCGAACAGCTGGGGAGCGATCCCAAGGCGTTCGGCGTGGTCGCGGCGCTGCTCGGCCGGCACGATCCTGCTGCCATTGGTGCTCCCGAACGGGCGACTGTCCGGCTATGTCAACATCACGACGCAGATCGAGGTGACGCTGGCGGCGCAGGAGAAGGTGCGTTCCGATATGCCGCTGCTGCTCGACGCGATCAACATGCGCGCCTATCGGACGCCGCTCGCCGCCGGAGCGGATGGTCAGCTCCCGCGGGTGGATGCGTTCCGCAAGCTGGTGCTCGATGCCGCCATCGCCACATTCGGACGCGAAGGCGTCCGGCGGGCGGTGGTTATGCAGGTCCAGCCCGCCTGATCGCCCCTTCCGGAACAGCGAAGGCCAGCCATGCCATCGTCCCAGATTACCGGCCGAAGCGCGGCAGGATTACGCCGTACCATCCTGCTCGACGCTCGTCTGGTCGGCCCGCGCGGCGACGCGCTGTGCCGCATTCACGCGATGTCGGGCCGCGAGATGACCGCGCAGACCTGCACGCTGCTCGGTCGCAACGACTGGGTCCGGGTGGACCTGCCCAACGGACAGTCCGCCTCCGGGCAGGTCGACTGGACGGCGCATGACCATGTCGGCGTGACCTTCGCCGTGCCGATCGGCGATCTCGACCAGTTTCTCGCCCGCTGCTTCCCGGACGAGTCCACACCGCCGGCGCTGTCGCCGCGCACACCGCATTTCGTCACATCGTGCCCGGTCGACCTGTGGCAGGGCAGTACGGCAATCGCCACAACGATGATCGAGATTTCAACCGACGGCGCGCGGTTTGCAACGCCGACCACCCCACGGCTCGGCCGGCCTTTGCTGCTGTCGGGGCCTGGACTGCCGGCACTGGTCGCCGCCCGGCTCTGCTGGGCCTCCGCAGGCGAGGCGGGCGTGATCTTCGAGCATCCTTTGCCGTTCGACACGCTCGCCCCGTGGCTGGACACCCGCGCGCTGCGGTTCGCGCAGCGCGGCTAAGGGGTGTCGGCGGGCTATCCGTGCCCGAAACTTCGGACCAGCGACCCCGCGACGAGCGACCAGCCGTCGACCAGCACGAAAAAGATGATCTTCAACGGCAGCGAGATCGTCGTCGGCGGCAGCATCATCATGCCCATCGCCATCAGCACCGCCGCGACGGCGATGTCGATCACCAGGAACGGCAGCAACAGCAGGAAGCCGATCTCGAACGCGCGGCGCAGTTCCGATATCATGAAGGCCGGCATGATCGTCGGTAGCGGCAATTGCGCGATCGGCACCGCCGGCGCGCGCGACAGCTCGACGAACATGTGCAGATCGTCGCGCCGGACATGCTGGAGCATGAACGTCTTGAACGGCTTCGACGTCTCTTCGAGCGCCTGCGCCTCGGTAATCTTGCCGTGGTTGTATGGATCGACGCCATTGTGCCACGCCGCGGTGAAGGTCGGCGCCATCACGAAGAACGACAGGAACAGCGCGAAGCTGATCAGCACCGGGTTCGGCGGCGTGCCCGGCGCGCCCAGCCCTGAGCGCAGCAGCGACAAAGCGACGACGATCCGCGTGAAGGACGTCACCGTCATCAGGATGCCGGGCGCCAGGCTGAGCACGGTCAGCGTCAGCAGGATCTGCAGCGCCTTGCCCGAGATCGATCCCTGGCCGAGCGCGGCGGCGGCGCCCTGCGCCTGACCGGCGGCCTGGCCGAGGGATTGTGCGAGCGCCGGGACGGGAATCGCGAGCAGCGCCAGCGCGGGCAGCAGCCACAGCGCCTTACGCATAGAACCCCCGGCGGATCAGCGGCGCCCGCGTCGGCGCGCCATCGCCCAGCGCGACGACGCCTTCCGGCGCGATCACCACGAGATGTTCGCGTCCGTCGCAGCGGATCAGCGCCACCGAACGCCGTCCGTCGAGCGCCAACCGCTCGACCAGCGCCAGCCGACGTTCCTCGGTGCGGCTACCGAGCCATTGCGAAGGCAGCTTGATGTCGTAGCGGCGCACCGCCCACAGGGCCCCGGCGAGCATGCCGAGGATCAGCCCCAGCGCGCCGAGCGCGCGGAGCGCGGACAGAAGCTCCATCGATCAGGATGCCTTCTGGATGATGTCGGTGATCTCGAGCGACATGCGCTCGTCCTCGACCAGGATGCGGCCGCGAGCGACGAGCTCGTCGTTGACATAGACCAGCGTCGGATCGTCCTGCCCGCTATCGAGCGGGATCATCGCGCCGCGGCTCATCTTGAGAATCTGGTAGACGGGCAGTTGCGTCGATCCCAGCACGATCGACAGTTCGACCGGAATGGCTTCAAGCACGGACATTCGGCTCTCCTTCGAGGATTTTATAGGATTATTTTGCGGCCGCCGGCGGCCGCCCGGCAAAATCTTCCTATAAGCCGAGGTGAAAGCATGATGGCGGATGTCCCGCTGCCGTGCGCCATCCGGGGGACCTATGGACCTGCACACGTCGATCGACGTCTCTGCATCGGGCCTGCACGCGCAGGCTTTGCGTATGCGGGTGATCGCCGAGAATCTCGCCAACACCGATTCCGTCGCGAAGACGCCGGGCGGCGATCCGTATCGACGCCGCGTCGCGACCTTCAAGGCGCATGTCGATCGCGCGATCGGCGGCACCACCGTTCAGGTCGCGTCGATTACGCCGGACAAATCCGACTTCGGCCGGGTCTATCAGCCCGGCAATCCGGCGGCCGACGCCGCCGGCTATGTCCAGATGCCCAACGTCAACGGCCCGATCGAGATGGCCGACATGCGCGCGGCGCAACGGTCGTATCAGGCCAACCTCAATGCCATCGAAGCCGCACGCAACATGACGATGCGCACGCTCGATCTCATCAAGTAAGAAGGAAACGTCCATGTCGATTGGCGCCCTTGACGCGGCGGCCGCCTACGGCCGCACGCTGACTGCATTGCCCGGCATCGGATCGGCCGCCGACGATGCGCCGATGGCCGCCGGCGCGGTCTCGTCCGTCGCCGCTCCGACCGACGCCGCCGCGACCGGCCCGACGAGCTTCGGCGGCATGGTGCAGTCGATGATCGGCGACACCGCCGCCACGCTGCGCGTCGCAGAAACCGAAAGCGCCAAGCAGGTTGCCGGCAAGGGCGATCTGATCGATGTCGTCACTGCCGTTGGTGCGGCGGAATCGGCGCTCAACACCATCGTCGCGGTGCGCGATCGCATGGTGAACGCCTATTCCGAAATCATGCGCATGCAGATCTGAGCGGATGAACGCGTTCCAGGCCGCCGAGTTCGGCCGCGCGGCCATGCTGCTCGTGCTCACCGTCGCCGGGCCGATGCTGCTCACCGGCCTTGTCGTCGGCGTCGCGATCAGCCTGTTCCAGGCGCTGACGCAATTGCAGGAAACCACCATCACGTTCGTGCCCAAGCTGCTCGCGATCGGCGCGGTGCTGATCGTCAGCCTGCCGATGATCGGCAAGGCGCTGGGCGGGTTCATGGCGCGCATCGCCGACGCGATCATCGTCGGCGGCTGACGCACGCATGGCCGACCTGTCGATCCAGGTCACCGTCTTCCTGATCCTGTTCGCACGGATCGGCGCGGTGGTGATGGCCCTGCCCGTCTTCGCCGAAGACAGCGTCCCGCCGCAGATCCGGCTGGTCCTGGCGCTGGGCCTGACCCTGGGCCTCTACGGCCTCCTCCACCAGCGAGTGACCGTGCCGCCCGATGGCGGCGGCGCCCTGATCGCCGCCGTCGTGACGCAGGTGGTCGTCGGGCTGGCGATCGGGCTGCTAGTCCGCGTCCTGTTCAGCGCCGCGACGATGGCGGGTGCGGTGATCAGCCTGCAGATCGGCCTGTCCTCCGTGCTCGTGCCCGACGCCGCGCTTGGCGGGCAGGTGCCGATCCTGTCGCGCTTCATCGCGGTCGCGGCGGGTGTCGCGTGCATGGCGTTGGGCATCCACCATCTCTGGATTGCCGCGATCGTCCATTCCTACGACCAGTTCCCCGTCGGCGCGCTGCCGCCGGCCGCCGATCTGGCGCATCTCGCGATCGTCGCACTTGGGGCGGGCGACCGAGCTCGCGGTCAACATGGCGGCGCCGCTGGTGGTCTATGGCATCCTGTTCAACACCGCGCTCGGCCTTGCCGCACGGATGGCGCCGACCCTGCAGGTGTTCTTCGTCGCGCAACCGCTCAACATCCTGTTCGGGCTGACCTTGTTCGCGATGACCTTCGGGGCGGCGCTGACCGGCTTCTGCTATGCGATGATCACCTTCCTCCACCGGCAGTTGCTGTAGCATGGCCGAGGGCGACAAGGACCAGAAGACCGAGCAGCCGACCGACAAGCGCCTGCGCGATGCGGCCAAGAAGGGGGAGGTCGCCACCGCGCCGGAGATCCGCCATGCGGTGATGTTCGTCGGCGCGATGATCGTGGCCGGCGGCATGGGCTCATGGACGCTCGCGCGGCTCGGGACGATGTGCGTGCGATTGTGGAGCCGCGCCGACGATTATGCGATGACCAGCGACGGCGCGCGCGACGTCATCACCGCGGTCCTGCTCGAAATGCTGCGCGCGACCTGGCCCCTGCTCGCCTTGTTGTTCGGGCTGGCGCTGCTACCGCTGTTCCTCCAGGGCGCGCCCGCGCTGATCTGGAGCCGCATCGGGCTGAAATGGTCGAAGCTGTCGCCGACCGGCGGGCTCAACCGCATCTTCGGCAAGTCGGCGATGGTCGAGTTCGTCAAGACGCTCGCCAAGTTCGTCGTCATCATCTTCATCGCCGAACAATTGCTCAAGCCGCATCTCGTCGCGCTCGACCAGCTGATCGGCGCCTCGCCGCAGGCGATCGGGACGGCGGCCGGCACGCTCGTCTTCGACCTCGTCCGCACGGTCGGGCTGGCGGTCATCGTCCTCGCCGCCGCCGACTATATGTATCAGCGCCATGCCTTCATGAGCCGGATGCGGATGAGCCGGCAGGAGGTGCAGGACGAATATCGCCAGAGCGACGGCGACCCCAAGATCAAGGCGCGCATCCGCGCCATCCGCATGGCGCGCAGCCGCAAGCGGATGATGGCGGCGGTGCCGACCGCCAGCGTCATCGTCACCAACCCGACCCATTATGCCGTCGCGCTGAAATACGATCACGGCGCCATGGCCGCGCCGGTGGTGGTCGCCAAGGGCATGGACACGATGGCGTTGCGCATCCGCGAGATCGGCAGCGAGGCCAACGTGCCGATCGTCGAGAGCCCGCCGCTGGCGCGTGCCCTCTACGCCTCCGCGGAGGTCGACCGCCCGATCCCGGTCGAACATTATGCCGCGGTCGCCGAAGTGATCAGCTACGTCATGCGCCTCGCACGGCGACTTGCGTGATGCGCCGCGCCCGCGGGGGGTCGGTCCGTCCTATAATGATTGTGATGCCACGCACATTCCGTCATTTGACCGCCCTAATGGCCGCCCTTGTCGCGCTGATGACGTGCGGCACGGCGATGGCCGGACCCGTTTCGCGGATCAAGGATATCGTCGACGTCCAGAACGTCCGTCCCAACCAGCTCGTCGGCTATGGCCTGGTCGTCGGCCTGCAAGGCACCGGCGACCGGACGCAGAACGTCCCCTTCACCGTCGAGACGATCCAGTCGATGCTGGAACGGATGGGCGTCAACATCCGCGGCGATACGATGCGTACGCAGAACGTCGCCGCCGTGTCGGTGACGGCCACGCTACCCGCCTTCGCCCGCGCCGGCAGCGCGATCGACGTGCAGATCGGTGCGATGGGCGACGCCACCAGCCTGCAAGGCGGGATGCTGCTCGTCACCTCGCTGCGCGGCCTCGATGGCGAGATCTACGCCGTGGCGCAGGGTCCGCTGTCGGTCTCCGGCTTCCGCGCGCAGGGCGCCGCCGCGTCGATCAGCCGCGGCGTGACCACGTCGGCACGGATCGCCGGCGGGGCCATCGTCGAACGCGAGGTGCCCTATACGCTGCGCTCGGCGACGACGCTCAAGCTGGCGCTGAAGAATCCCGATTTCACCACCGCCTATCGCATCGCCGCGGTGATCAACCGCCGCTACGATCGCACCGCGCGGGTGCTCGATCCCGGCACGATCGAACTGACGCCGCCCGCCGGGTCCGCGGATCACGTCATCGACCTGGTGGCGGGGATCGAGGAGCTGCCGGTCGAGGTCGACCTGCCCGCCCGCGTCGTGATCAACGAGGCCTCCGGCACGGTGGTGATGGGCGCCGACGTGCGGATCAGCCCGGTCGCGATCGCCCAGGGCGGGCTGACGATCAGCATCGCCGAAACACCGGTCGCGTCGCAGCCGGGGCCGTTCTCCAACGGCACCACCGAGGTGCTGCCGCGCACCCAGATCGGCGTGACCGACGGTAACGGCCGCGGGCTCGGCATCCTGCACAATGCGACCTCGCTGGTATCGCTGGTCGCCGGCCTGAATGCCTTCGGGGTCAGCCCCCGCGATCTCATCACCGTGCTGCAGGCGCTGCGCACCGCCGGCGCGCTCCAGGCCGAAATCGAGGTACAATGATGGACAGCACGCTTTCCGCCCCGCTTCCCGCGGCGGCCCTGCCCGCCATACCGGCGCCGCAGCCGACCCATCATGCCAACGATCCGGCAGCGACGGCGCAGTCGTTCGAGGCGGTGTTCGTCGGCCAGATGGTCCGCATCATGATGGACACGACGCCGTCGGAGGGCGCGTTCAGCGGCGGCCACGGCGAGGAGATGTTCCGTGGCGTGCTCGCCGAAAAGATGGGCGACGCGATCGCCCGCCGCGGCGGCTTCGGCCTGGCGCCGGCGGTGCTCAACCAGATCATCCGGTTGCAGGGAGCAGGGGCATGATCGAGCGACTGACCGACGTGCTGCATTCGCTGCTGACGCTGATGGACGAGGAAACCGAGCATCTGCAGCAGAATCCGTTCGGCGCCGGCCTGCCCGAACTGGCCGCGACCAAGGTGCGCCTGGTCGGCCAGCTCGAACAGATGACCGCGGCCTATGGCCGCAGCACGGTCGACTGGAACCGGTCACTGGACGAGGAGCAGCGGGTACGGCTCGAGGAGCTGCTCGCCCGGCTGGAGACGACCTCGGCCGCCAATGCGGCGGCGCTCGAGCGGCAGATCGATCTGTCGGTCGAGATGATCGGCGCGATCACCACCGAGGCGAAGCGGATCGCGGGCCGGGCGACGTCGACTTACGGTGCGCAGGGCACTCTGTCGCGCTTCGATCCGACGATGCCGATCGCGGTGAATTCGAGCTATTGAGGCCGCCGGCCGTCGCGGGCGGGACCGGCGGCGTCAGTCGAGCAGGACCGCGACGACGGTGCCGAGATCGGTGGGTTCGAGCGAATCGAGCTCGATCTCGCGATCCGGGTTCAGGCTGTAGCCGATCATCCGGCCCTGGCGGTCGAAGGTGACGACCAGCAGCCGCAGGCCCCCCGGTTCCCGCATGACGGCGAGCCCGCCCGACGAGGGGAAGCGGTCGGGGTCGACGACGACGATGGCATGCGCGGGCAGCGCCGGCCCCAGCGTCGCGCGGCACACACGCAGGCCATAGCTGTTCGGCTGGGCATGCCGCGGCGCCTCGACCGTACGGCCGACCGGCACGCGGTCGATCAGGCCATCGGCGAGCGGCGCGCCGAACACCGGGACCAGCCGCACCGTCGCGGTCTCCGACTGTTCGATCGCGGCGAGCACGGCGGTGTCCGCCTCGTTCGGCTCGGGCGCGCTCGCCACGACCCGCAGCGGCTGCGCCGCCTTGGTGCGCGCCGTCGGCAATTGCATCGGATCCTGCAATTCCTTGCGCAACAGCGCGACGCGCGCGCGGGTCTTCTCGATACGCGCAGCGCTGCTCGCCGCGACGGGCAGATAGGGGTGAAGCGCGCCCTCCGCATCGGCTTGCGCGATATACGCGCGCAGCGCCCGCGCATCGGCGACGCCGAGCAAGGCGCACACCGCCCGCACCGTCTGTGCGTTCCAGCGGCCGAGCGGCTTGTAGCCGTTCTCCAGCCGCGACAGGATCACCGGCGCGATCCCGAAGCGGCGTTCGACATTGGCGATCGACAGCGTCCGGTCGGCGTCGCGCCGCGCCCGGATCGCCGCGGCGAGCAGCACCGCAAAGCGGTCCTCGGCGATCTCCTCTTCGGTCCAGCCCTGCAACTCGGTCGCCCAATCGGCGATGTCGAACGCGGGATCGTCGATGTCGAGCAGCAGATCCTCGGGAGCGACGCGCATCGCGACGGCGATACTGCGCAATTCGCTCGCCTTGGCGACCACCTCGCCACGCTCGATCTTGGACAATCGGACATAGGGGATGTCGGGCAATACGGCCGACAAACCGAGCAGTCTGGCGAAACCCTGTTGTTTGCGCAGTTCGCGCACGGCATTGGGGAAGACGATCGAGCGATAGCGATCGATATCCCGGCTGGCGGTGGTAACCCCTTGCTCGGCCGCCTCTTCTTGCTCTCTGACGATCTCTGGGTGGCTCATCGGCGCAGCTTGTGCCTGAATGTACCGCGCCTGTCGATCAGCGCTCGCGGCCATTCCGGTACCATCTTGGGGCAAAGCCCGCCGCGCGATCGTGTCCGCCCATCAACCCGCCGTTCAGCCGCCCGCGCCTAGCCCGCCAGGGCGGCCGGAGACGAGGATGCGATGACCAGCGCGAGGATCCCAGGGCAAACCGTCGCGGCGCTCGCCGAGCGCGACCGGCGCATCGATCATAGCCTGTCCGCGCTGCTCATCCTGCAAGGCATCACGCTGTTCGTGGTCGTACCGCTCGCGCAAGGCTGGCCGTTCGGTCGTACCTTGCTCGACGCCTGCCATATCGCGTTCGCCGTCATCTGCGTCACCGTCTTCACGCGCCAGCGGCTGTGGCGGATGCTGCTGGTGGTATCGATCGGGCTGCTGACGGCGTGGCCGGCGCTCGGCCGCATCGTCTCCGCGTCGCTCCAGCTCACCGTCACCGAACAGCATGAGGCGATCGCGATCGTCGCCTTCCTGTTCAACGCGGCGGTGACCGCGGTGGTCGCACCGCATGTCTTCGCCGCCGGGCGGGTGACCGCGCACCGCATCCGTGGCGCGGTGCTGCTCTACCTCAACGTCTCGGCGCTGTTCGCCATCGCTTATGGCGCGATCCAGACGCACGCCCCCGGCGCGTTCGGCGGCAGCGGCTTCACCCCGCATATGGCCAACACCTCGACCGCCGCCTTCACCTATTTCAGCCTCGCCACGATCACCACCACCGGTTTTGGCGATATCGTACCGCTCGCGCCGCTCGCGCGCAGCCTCGCCAATCTGGAATCGGTGATCGGCCAGCTGTTTCCGGCGACGCTGCTGGCACGCCTCGTCGCGCTGCACCTCGCGCATGAGGAACGCAGCGACTGAGGCCGCGCGGGGGTCAGCGCCCGGCGATTGCTGCCTCGACCGCGGTCAGCGCCGCGCGGCGCTGCGCATCGAGCGCCGCAACCGTCGTCGCGGCGAGGTCGATGTGCAGCTCGTGCATCTCCATGCCGGAGCGATAGCCCTCGGGCCACACCGCGGTCAGCGCGAAGCCGCAGCGGCGGAAGAAGGGCGCGACCAGCGGCGAGGTGTCGACCGTGACATAGCGGGTCGGCGGATCGGCGAAACGCGCGACATGCACCAGCCGCTCGAACAGCAGCAGCCGGCCGAGTCCGCAGCGGTGATAGCGCCGCGCCGCCATGCCCCAATATAGCAGCGCCTTGTTGTAATGCTCCCAGACCTCATAGCCCCCGAAGGCGGCGGGCACGCCGTCGACGGCGACGACGAAGGCGGGCCCATCGGGGTCGTCGAGCGTCTCCTCGAGCCAGCCGCGGTCGCCGGCACCGAAATATTCGGGCAGGTTGGAATCGAAGATCGCCAGGACCGCCGCACGGTCCGGCCTCTCGTACGGGCGCACCACGACGCGACTCATGCCGTCACCTCCCACATCGCCACCGTCTCGATCGCGGCGGTGTCGGCGCGCGTCCAGCATCGCGACACCCCCTCGTAACGGGCGACGGCATGCACCGGATCGATGATTTCGGTCTCGATCCCCTCGGGCGCGATGCGGCGCGGTTCGCCGACCAGTTTGGCGTGCGCTTCCTTGATCGTCCAGCACCGCAGCCAGGCGCGCGGCTGTGCGTCGATCGGCAGGCGGCGCACATCGTCCCCTTCCCGCGGGCTCAGCATGTCCCACAACGGCGGCGCGTCATCGACCAGCTCGCGGTCGACCGCGATCGGCCGTGTCGCCACGCCGATCAGACAATGGCCACCGCGACTCGACAGGCCGATATGCCAGCCGCCGGGACTCGCCACGCGCGGCGCGCCGGCGGCGGTGCGCGCCAGCCGCACCTCCTGCCCCTGCCGCCCCGTCAGATGCGCGATCAGGCTTTGGGCGAGCTGCTGCCGCGCGCCCGCGCCCTCCGCCGCCGCACGCCACACCACCGGCGACGCACCGTCCCAGTGCAGCGCGGCGAGCGGTCCGTCATGCCACAGCGGCGTCATCCACCCATCGCGATCCGGGCGGGGCTGCCCTCCCAATTGGTGCCGTCGGGCAGCGTCTCGCCCTTCATCACCACCGACAGGTCGCCGAGCTGCGCGTCGGCGCCGATCTCCGCGTCATAGAGGACGATGGCGAGCGAGCCGATCGTCGCACGGTCGCCGACGCGGATCGGGCCGACCTTCATCACCCGGTCCTCGAACAGATGCGTCTGCATGCCGGCGAAGTCGTTGAGCGCGACATCGTCGCCGATCGTCACCAGATCATGTTCGGTGAGGTCGGTCGTGTCGATATAGCAGCGCTTGCCGATCTTCGCTCCCATCAGCCGCAGGTAGACGCCGATCCACGGCGTCCCCCGCAGCGGTTCGAGCAGATTGGCGACCGCCAGATTCTCGTAGGTGGCGGTGACCAGTTCGCTGCGCCAGACGAAGGTGCTCCACAAGGGCGCGGTCGTCGCCGTGTAGCGCCCGACGACGAGCCATTTCAGCGCCAGCACGAACGCGCCGCAGGCGAGGCAGAAGCCCATGTAGAGGAACGGGAAGGCCAGGCCGATCACCAGCCCGCCGCGTTCGAGATCGTCGAGATCGCCAACCACCGACAGCAGCACGCTGAAGAAGACGAGAAACGCGGTCAGCGACAGGGTCGTGCGCACCGCCTCGATCGACAGGCGGGTGGCGATCAGCCCGCGCGACGGATTGAACCGCGCGCCCTCGTCGAACATCGTCGCGACCTGTCGTACCGGCAGCTTGAACGCCGGCGATCCGAACCAGGTGCTGCCGCTTTCCAGCGCCAGCGCGGGGTCCTCGGGCGGCTTGGAGAGCACGCCGATCAGCACCTCGTCACCGATCTGCGCGCCGCACGGGAGCAGCGCCGAATTGCCGATGAAGCTGCGCCGGCCGATGCGGGTATGCGCCAGCTCGATCGTGCCGTGGCCGATCCGCGCCGCGCCGAAGATGACCGAATCGGCGATGAAGCTCTCCTCGCCGATCTCGACGAGATCGGGGACGATCGCGCTGGCGGTGGAAATCTCCGCCCGGCGCCCGACCTTGACGCCGAGCGCGCGATACCAGGGAATGACGTAGAGCGTCGCGAAGATGGGGTGGAGCAGCCGCAGCGCCAGATCGTTGATCTGCTTGACCAGCCAGTACCGGACGTAGAACCAGCTATCGAGCGCATAGGTGGCGGGCGCGACCTTGCCGAGGATCAGCCGCTTCGCCGCCACGGTCAGCACGCACATCATCACGACATAGGTCGTCGCGAGGAACGGCGCGACGAGCATATAGGCATAGCCCGTGGTCGCCCAGTCGAGCTCGATCAGCGCGATCAGCCCCGGCGCGATCGGCAGGATGGCGATGATCGGCAGCATGAAGGCGCCGAACAGCAGCCCGAGCAGCGGGCCGAGCGGCTCGCGGCCATGACGGGGTGGCCGCGCCGGCCCCTCGCCGGCGTAAGCGGCGGGCGACCCGCTCCACCGCTGGCGCGCCGGTATCACCGCGTCGGTGGGCAGCGCCGACATGTCGTCGAGCACCGCATCCTCGCCGAGCACGGCATTGCGGCCGACCACCGCCTGCGACCCGACGAAGGCGCCCGGCGCCAGCGTCACCGTGCCGAGCCGCAGCAAGCCGCGCTCGACCGAACTGGTGGCGAGCACCGCCTGGTCGCTGATGATCGCATCGTCGCCGACGTCGAGCAGATCGGCGGTATCGATGATCCCGGTGCCGATATGGACGCGCGCGCCGACCTTCGCGCCGAGCAGCCGGTAATAACCGCGGATCATCGGCGTACCCGCCAGATAGGGCGTCGCGGTGACGCCGATGATCCGCCGGATCAGCCACCAGCGGAAATAATAGAAGCCCCACAGGGGATAATCGCCCGCCTTGAAGCGGCCGACGATCAGCCATTTGAGCGCGATCGACAGGAACATCGACGCGATCGGCACGATCGTGAAGAACAAGGCGCTCAGCACCAGCGCGCTGATCCGGTCCACGCGCCCGGCCAGATGCGTGTAGGCGATATAGGGCGAGAACCATTGCAGCCCGGCGAGCGTGTAGATCGGCAGCAGCGCCACCGTCTGCGCCGCGACGCACAGCCGGCGCTTCCACGCCGCGATATGGTGGAAACTGTCCGCCTGCTGCACCGCGACCGGTGCCGAACCGCCGACGCGGAGCGCGAGGGCGCGGATCGTCGGCGCGGCATAGACATCCTCGAGCGACAGCCCCTGGAGCCCCGGCACCTTGCGCGCCGCCGACACCAGCCGCGCCGCCTTCAGCGAATGGCCGCCAAGGTCCTCGAACAGATCGTCGAGCACCGACACCGGCTGCGGCGCGAACGCCTCCGCCCAGACGCGGTGCAGCGTCTCCTCCATCGGCGTCGCGGGCGCGACGATCGCGCGGTCGGTGCTGACGGTGATCGCCGGCTTGACCAGCGCCTTGCGATCGACCTTGCCCGATGCGGGCAGCGTCGGCAGCGCGGCGAGCGTCTGATAGGCGGCGGGCCGCATGTAATTGGGCAGGCGCTCGGCGACGCGCGTGCGCAGGCCGGCGAGGTCGATCGTCTCGTTCGCCCGCGTGACGAGGAAGGCGGCGAGGAATTCGGCGCCGTCGTCGTCGTTGAACAAATGCACGACGACCTGCGCCACGCCGGGCCATTCGCCGATCACCGCCTCGATCTCGGCGAGTTCGACGCGGAAGCCGCGGATCTTCACCTGCGTGTCGATCCGGCCGACGAAGTCGATGTCGCCCGCCGCATCGAGCCGGACGAGGTCGCCCGAGCGATAGATGCGCTCCGGCACGCCCGACACGGTGTCGAACGGCGTCATCGTGAACTTCTCGGCGGTAAGGTCGGGCCGGTTGACGTACCCGACGCCGACGCCGGGGCCGCCGATGACCAGCTCGCCTTCCTGCCCGGCGGGCACCGGCTGCAACGCCTCGTCGACGATCCACGCGGTATAGCCGGGCAGCGGCTTGCCGATCGTGATGCGCTGGCCGGGCTGCACCTCGGTCCAGGTCGCGGTCACCGACGTCTCGGTCGGGCCATAGGTGTTGAGCAGCCGCAGCCCCGGCCGCGCCAGCCGCCGCGGCAGGTCGGGCGGACACGCCTCGCCGCCCATGTTGATCAGCCGCAGCGTCGGCACCGGATGCTCGACCAGCGCGATCAGCGACGGCACGACGTGCCAGATCGTCGTCCCCGCCTCCGCCAGCGCGATCGCCACGTCGGGGCCGCTGGTGGCGAGCGCCTCGGTGGCGACGAGCAGCCGCGCGCCGACGAAGAAGGCGCTCCACATCGTCTCGACCGACATGTCGAAGGCGAGGCTGAACCCGCCGAACACCACGTCGCCCGGGTCGAGCGCCAGGATCGCGCTTTCCGACCGGACGAGGTGGCACGCATTGGCATGGGTGATCATCACCCCCTTGGGCCGGCCCGTCGTGCCCGAGGTGTAGATGATATAGGCAAGGTCGCCGGGCACGCTGCCGGTCTGGTCGCGGCCGAGCGGGACGATCGGCTCGGCGGCGAGGTCGCCGAGTTCGGCGTCGAGCGCCAGCGTCGCGCCGCCGATCGCCTCGGCCCGGCTGGTGACGGTGAGGGTCAGCGCCGCGCCGCTGTCCTCGATGATGTAGTCGATGCGATCCTGCGGATAGCCCCAGTCGACCGGCACATAGGCGGCGCCGGCGCGCAGCACGCCGAGGATCGCCATATATTGGTCGAGCCCGCGCGGCAGGCACAGCACCACCCGGTCGCCGCGACCGATCCCCATCGCACGCAGCCGCTGCGCCAGCGCGAGGCTGCGCCGCGCGAGCGTGTCATAGGTCCAGCTGGTGCTGCGGCCGAATTCCTCGCTGGCGCCGATCAGTTGCAGCGCGACGGCGGCCCCGCGGCGCCGGCAGGTGCCATCGAACAGCTCGTGCAGCAGTTCGTCGCGCGCATAGGGTTCCTCGGGGCGCAGCGCCGGGGCGGGCGCGATCGGCGCCTGGATGGGATGATCCGTCGCGGCAATATCGGGCATCGTCATAGAATCAGCGTGCATCCCAACGTCTCAAACCTTTGTTACGATGATGCGCCCGGCGGCCACCCTGACGATACCGGCCGCACCATCCGGTCGCGATCGATGGCCGTGCCGACATCCTCATCCGCCCGTGCATAAGCGCGCTGATGTATATCAATCCTGTACGAGGGGAAGCACGAAGCGTCCAAAACGGCCCGGCCTGCCGCATCGGCCGATGCGGGATGCGGCCCGCCGCGGGACCAACGGCGCGACAGCCGGGACAGACTGGGCTACATTGGCCCTTCCATCGTCGGCGCGCGGGACTAAACGTTTGCGTGATCACGAGAGTCTGCAGGATCCTACTGCCATAATGTCGGCCCCTCCCGCGCCATCCACTATCGCCGACGCTGCCGGTATCGACGTCCTCAACGGCGGCGGCGAATGCGGCCGGCTGATCGGCGAACGCGACTGGTCGACGACGCCGCTCGGGCCGATCGCAGCATGGCCGCAGAGCCTGCGCACCGCGACCGCCATCCTGCTGCGGTCGCCGGTGCCGATCGTGATGCTGTGGGGCGAGGCGGGCGTGATGCTCTACAACGACGCCTATTCCGCTTTTGCCGGCGGTCGCCACCCCGCGCTGCTCGGCTCCGAGGTGCGGCTGGGCTGGCCCGAGGTCGCCGACTTCAACGATCATGTCATGAAGGTCGGGCTCGCCGGGGGCACGCTCCATTACCACGACCAGGAACTGACCCTCTACCGCCACGGCCGGCCCGAGCAGGTGTGGATGGATCTCGATTACTCGCCGGTGCTCGACGAAAGCGGCGCGCCGGGCGGCGTGATCTGCATCCTCGGCGAGACGACCGAACGCGTCGCGAGCGAACGGCGGATCGGCTTCCTGCTGTCGCTGTCCGACGCGTTGCGCCCGCTCGACACGCCCTATGCGATCACCAGCCTTGCCGCCACGCGGCTCGGCGAGCGGCTCGACGCCAGCCGCGTCTTCTATGCCGAGATCGTCGGCGGCCGCATGACGGTCGCCTGCGATCACGCGCGCGGCGTATCGTCGATCGTCGGCGAGCATTCGCTCGAGGCCTTCGGTCCCGAGCTGCTCGGCGCCTATCGCATCGGCACGCCGGTGGTGGTGCGCGACGTCGACACCGACGCGCGGCTGAGCGCGGAGGCACGCGCAGGGCTCGCCGAGCGTCAGGTCGGTGCGTTCATCGACGTGATCCTGTTCGAGGCGAGCGAGCGGGTCGGGCTGCTCGCCGTCCAGTCGGCGACGCCGCGCGTCTGGACGCCGGCCGAGGAAAGCCTCGTCCAGGAGGTCGCCGAACGCGTCAAGACCGCGGTCGAGCGCGCCCGTGCCGAAGAAGGGCTGCGCCGGCTCAACGAGACGCTCGAAGAGCAGATTGCGCTGCGCTCCGCCGAGCGGGACCGGCTGTGGACGCTGTCGCAGGACATGCTGGCCCGCGCCGATTATGCCGGCATGATGTCGGCGGTCAGCCCGGCCTGGTCACAGGTGCTCGGCTGGAGCGAGGCGGAGCTGCTGACCCGCGGCTATGCCAGCTTCATGCATCCCGAGGACGAGCCGCAGACGCTGGCGGCGATCGGCCGGATGGCCGAGACGCGGCGGCCGACGCGCTTCGAGAACCGGATCGCGACGCGCGACGGCGGCTGGAAGGATATCGAATGGACCGTCGCGCCGGAGGCGGACGGGGTCAATTTCGTCGCGGTCGGCCGCGACCTCAGCGACAGCAAGGCGCGCGAGGCCGATCTGGAGGTCGCGCGCGAGGCGCTGCGGCAAAGCCAGAAGATGGAGGCGATGGGCAGCCTGACCGGCGGCGTCGCGCATGATTTCAACAATCTGCTCACCCCGATCATCGGCTCGCTCGACATGCTGGTGCGCAAGGGGATCGGCAGCGACCGCGAGCAACGGCTGATCGGCGGCGCGCTGCAATCGGCGGAACGCGCCAAGACGCTGGTCCAGCGGCTGCTCGCCTTCGCCCGCCGCCAGCCGTTGCAGCCGACCGCGGTCGATGTCGTGCGCGTGGTCGACAGCATGATGGGCCTGATCGGCTCGACCCTCGGGCCGATGATCGAGGTGCACGTCGACCTGCCCGAACTGCCGCCGGCCAAGGCCGATCTCAACCAGCTCGAAATGGCGCTGCTCAACCTGGCGGTGAACGCGCGCGATGCGATGCCGGACGGCGGCGAGCTGACCATCGCGGCACGGCGCGAGAGCGTCCGCGAGCGGGATGGCCGTGGCCTGCCGCGCGGCCATTACGTGCGGCTCAGCGTCCGCGACACCGGCGTCGGCATGGATGCGGAGACGCAGCGGCGCGCGATCGAGCCGTTCTTCTCGACCAAGGGCGTCGGCAAGGGCACCGGCCTCGGCCTGTCGATGGTCCACGGCCTCGCCGCGCAGCTCGGCGGCGGCCTGACGATCGAGAGCACCCCCGGCGAGGGCACGACGATGAGCCTGTGGCTGCCGATCAGCGCCACCGCGGTCAGTCGCGACGATGCCGCTGCCGAGGCGCTGCCCGCCGCCAAGGGGCTGGGTACCGCGCTGCTGATCGACGACGAGGAGCTGGTGCGGCTCAGTACCGCCGACATGCTCGCCGACATGAGCTACGAGGTGATCGAGGCGGCTTCGGCCGAGGAGGCGCTGCAGTTGCTCGACGGCGGTCTCGTCCCCGACATCCTCGTCACCGATCACCTGATGCCCGGGATGAGCGGCGCGCAGCTCGCCCGCGAACTGAAGACCTCGCATCCCGGCCTGCCGGTGCTGATCGTCTCCGGCTATGCCGAGGAGGACGGCATCGATCCCGATATCCCCCGCCTCACCAAGCCCTTCCGCAACGCCGAACTGGCAGCGAGCGTCTCGGCGCTGACCGCGTCCGCGCTCGGCGCCTGATCGTCCGGTCGCCCGGCCGGCCCGGCTCATGCCGGCTCGGCTAGCGATCACGCTTTCGCGGGAACAGGAGCGCGGCTCATCCGCTGAGGGGCACATGCCCACCGATTTCGACCGAAGCGACACGCTGCACCGCCCCCCGCTCGGCAAGACGCACGCGCCTAGCGGCAAGCCGCTGATCGTCACCCCGACCTTCGTCAGCCGCGTCGACGCTACGCCGCGCGGCGACCGCCCGCAGGATGCGGGTTCGGCGAAGAGCCGCCACGGGCATGAGGTGCATCTGCCCGACTGGCGCCCGCACGCGCTGGCGATCGAGGGCGACCCCAACCTCGCCTTCGAGCACTGGGACGAATATTGGCGCAAGGTGCACGGCCCCAAATTCGCGTGGGACGAGCCGGGCAGCTCGTCGGAGCTGGTCGTCCGCTATGATCAGCTCCACCGGATCGCGAGCGGCCCCTCCTCCGCCTTCCCGCCGCCCTATCGCGCGATGGTCGACGACCACGGCCTGCTCCCCGCCGATCCGTGGCAGCGCGTGCCCGCCTTCGATCGTCCGCGCTGGGACGGCCTCGCCTATATCGCCTATGCCGAAGAGGCCGACATCGAGCGCACGCTCGGGCAGGACAAATTCGCCAAGCGGATCATCGCCGACGAACAGACCGCGTTCCGCATGGTGACGCGCGAGATCACCCGCGAATATATCCTCATCCCCAGCGAGCGGCATCGCGACGCGGTCAGCCTCGTCAAGATCCACATGCGCCGTCCCGAGCTATCGCGCGAGGCGTTCCAGCAACGCCTGCTGCACGACCACGCACGGCTGGTGATGGCGCAGCCGGCGACCGGAGAATTCGTCCGCCGCTATGCGCAGCTCCATACGATCGGCTCGACGCAGAAGGATCCGGAAGGCAGCAAGATCGATGCGGTGTCGATCTTCGCCTTCGCCTCGATGAACGACGTCGAAGACTTTCTGGTGAGCGGAGATGCCGCGACGATCGCCGCCGCGGAGGCGGAGCTGATCGGCGAGGGCTCCGAATGGTGGACGGCGCTCAACTACAGCGTCATCAACCGCCTGCACCCGGAACGCGCCACCCTGTTCTGACCGGCGGCGCGGCTCAGCGGCGGACATAGTCCCAGACCTTGGAGATGACGACCGAGCCTTCGCCGACCGACGACGCGACCCGCTTGACCGACCCTGCGCGCACGTCGCCCACGGCATAGATGCCGTGGCGCGACGTCGCATAGGGCGACGCGGCCCCGACGTCCCCACCGGTCAGCACGAACCCCTTGTCGTCGAGCGCGACCAGCTCCGCCAGCCAGCCGGTATTGGGCGCGGCCCCGACCATGACGAACATCGCGCAGGTGTCGACGCGCCGATCCCCCTCCTTGTCGCGGATCGTCACCGCCTCCAGCCGGTCGCCGCCGTGGAGCGCGGCGACATGCGCGCCATATTCGATCGTGATCGCCGGATCGGCCTCCAGCCGGCTCGACAGATAGTTGGACATCGAAGTCGCGAGCGAATCGCCGCGTACCAGCAGCCGGACATGGCGCGCGCTCCGGCTGAGGAACATCGCCGCCTGCCCGGCCGAATTGCCGCCGCCGATCACCACCACCTCCGCATCGCGGCAGAAGCGCGCCTCGTTCTCGGTCGCGGCATAATAGACGCCCGCCCCCTCGAACTCGGCAAGCCGATCGAGCGGCAAGCGGCGGTATTGCACGCCGGTGGCGACGACCACCGCATTCGCGCGCACCCGCTCGCCATTGGCGAAGGTCGCGCAGAATTGCGCGTCGGGCAGCACCTCCAGCGACGCGACGCGCCGCGGCATCACGAAGCGCGTGCCGAACTTCATCGCCTGCACCTCGCCACGCCAGACCAGATCGGCGCCGGAAATGCCGGTCGGGAAGCCCATATAGTTTTCGATCCTGCTCGACGCCCCCGCCTGGCCTCCGATGGCGGTTTCGTCGACCACCAGCGCCCGCAAGCCCTCCGCACCGGCATAGACGCCCGCTGCGACCCCGGCGGGTCCGGCACCGACGATCAGCAGGTCGAAGGGCTCGTGATCGGGAATGTCGCGGTCGAGCCCGAGCAGGCGGGCGACCTTCTCCGGCGTCGGATCGGTGACGATCAGGTCGCGGCCGAACAGCACCACCGGCGCATCGTCGGGCGTGCCGCAACTCACCGCGACCCGGCGGGCATCCTCGCTGCCGAGCGGATAGGAGCGGTAGGGAATGCGGTTGCGCGTCGCGAATTCGGCCACACGGCGCACCGCGCGATCGACCTCCTCGCCGACCAGCACGAGCATGCCGGTGCCCGCGTCGAGCTGCCGGCGTCGCCGCGCCGCCAGCACGGTGATGATGATGTCCGACATCTCCGGGATCTCGGACATCAGCCGCAGGATGTCCTCGCGTGGCACCTCGACGACGCGGGTATCGGCGGCGGCGCGCATCGTCATCGACCAGCTGCCGCCCGACAGCAGCGAGATCTCAGCCATGAATTGCGTCGGGCCGAGTGTCGACGGCACCAGCCGCTCGCCGGTGAAGGGATCGACCACCTCGATCTCGCCGTCCTCGACATAGGCGAAACGGTCGGCGGGCGTGCCGATCTTGGCGAGCAGGTCGCCCTTGGCGTAATGCCGCACCACACCCGCCGCACGGATCGCCGCCACGTGCGCCGCCTCCAACGGGATGCGCTGCATCTCGTTGAGATCGCGTCCAATCGTTTCCATCGCTGTCCCCAATCGCCATGACGCTACCGTCGGCAACGGCGTGCCGCAACAGCGGGGTGCGCGCGCCGGCCGGGGGAAATACAGACAATCGCGTTGGCCGGCACTCCATTGGCGCTATGCTTGCTGCAACACAGGGAGCTTGCCCGATGGACGTGCTGATGATCCTCATGATCGCGGCGCTTGCTGCGCTCTGGCGAAAGGTGACGCTGCTACAGCAGCGTATCGATCGTCTCGAACAGGGCGCCCGTTCGGCCCCGGCGATCGAAATGCCGGCCGAGCCCCTCGTCGACGAAGGCTCGCCTCCGGCACCTTCGCCAGTCCCGGTTCCATTCCCGGTCCCCGCCCCGGTCCCGGCGCCACCCCACCCGCCCGCGGAGGCACCGGCCCGGCGGCACGAGCCGGCAAGGCTGGTGATCGGCGAACGTCCGAAACCCGCGGCACCGCGTCCGGCACCGACCGCCGACGCGGTCACCCGCCCGCGCGAGCGCGCGGGGTTCGAGGAGATTTTCGGGCGACGGCTACCGATCTGGGCCGGCGGCATCACGCTTGCGGTCGCCGGCGTACTGATCGTCCGCTATTCGATCCAGGCAGGGCTGCTCTCGCCGCTGGTCCGCATCGGCCTGGGCCTGCTCTTCGGCGGCGGCCTGATCGCGGGTGCCGAGGCGGCGTTGCGATATGCGGAGCGCGTCGGCGACGCGCGCGTGCGGCAGGCGCTCGCCGGCGCCGGGATCGCCACGCTCTATGGCACGACGATCGCCGCCGCCAATCTCTATCATCTCGTCGGATCGACCGTCGCCTTCGCCGGTCTGGCGGCGATCACCGCGCTCGCTGCCGGCCTGTCACTGCGCTTCGGCGCACCGAGCGCGCTGCTCGGTCTGGTCGGCGGCCTCGCCGCGCCGGCGCTCGTCGGCGCATCGCAGCCCGACGTGCCGCTGCTCACCCTCTATCTGACGCTGACGGTCGGCGGGCTGTGCGCATTGGGCCGGCAGCAGCGCTGGTGGTGGCTCGGTGCAGCGGCGCTCGTCGGCGGCTTCGGCTGGGGAACGCTCCTCATACTCGGGAAGGCGTTCGACATTGCCGACGTGCTGGCGGTCGGTCTCTACACGCTCGCGCTCGCGATCGGGCTGCCATTGCTGCTGGTCGGCGAGCGCGCGCGCATGGTGCGACTGGCGGGCGCGCTGGTCGGCTGCGCGCAGCTCGCCGCGCTGGTGGCGGTCGACGGCTTCGCCCCGCTGCACTGGGCGCTGTTCGGCCTGATCTCGGTCGCGATCGTCTGGCTGTCGCGCCGCGACCCGCTGTTCGCCGACATGCCGGCCGCCGGCCTCGCGGTCGCGATCCTGCTCGGCCTCGCCTGGCCGAACCCGGACAGCACCGGCCTTGTGCTGCTGCTGATCGGGATGGCCGCGATCTACGGCGCGCCCGCCACGCTGCGGGTCTGGCGCGCCGACAGCCGCAGGATCGATGCGCCGTCGATCGCCGCCGTCTCAGTCGCGGCCGGCCTGCTGCCCTTGCTGACGCTGTCGCGCAGCGCCGCTGCGGTCGCTGCGCTCCTTGGCGCGCTGCTGTCGGCGGCGAACGCCTGGCGCGGCTGGCATCATCCGCAGCGACGCGACGACGCCCGTTTCGCGCTGCTTACGATGACGACCGCCGCCCTGCTTCAGATTGCGGTGATGCAGGCCCTGCCGCAATGGGCCTGGGCACCGGCCGCCGCGCTGCTCGCGCTCGCCTTGATCCGGCTCGGCGTGGGGGCGCAGGACGAACGGATCGTCCGGAGCGGCGACGCGGCCGCATTGCTGACCGCCCTGCTGCTCCTCGCCGATCCGGGCTTGCCGCGGCTTGTCGGCGTGGCCCAGCCGGTCGATCTCACCACCTGCGTCACCTGGGGCGTGCCGACGGTCGTCGCCGCGCTGCTCGGCTGGCTCATGGCGCCGCGGCGCACGTGGCTGTGGCCGCCGGCGGCCGTGTTGATCGGCTATGGCGCCGCGGCGCAGGTCGTCTCCGCTTTCTGGCTGCCGCTCGTGCCGGCGGCGATCACGGCGCTGCTTGCCGCGACGCGGCGGGGCCTGCTGATCCCCGCCGTCTATACCGCGGTGGTGCTGATGACGGCGTGGGCGGCGGTGCCGGTCGAACATTGGGTGTTCGCGGGTGTCGCTGCGCTGGCGGGTCGCTTCGTCGCCGTACAGGCATGGCCCCCGCTGCTCGAAGCGACGCTGCGGATCGGCCTGCCGGGGCTGGCCATCCTCGCGGCCGCGGCCCTGTTGCCCGCCGAGACGCTGCCGCGCAGGCGGATGCGGCGGATCGGCTATGCCATCGCGGGCGCCGCGCTGATGCTCGCCGCGCATGTCGCGTACAAGCAGCTCTTCGCACTTCACACGCCGGCCGACGCGTTTCGCTATGCCATGGCCGAACGAACCGTCTGGCAGATGCTGCTCGCCGCGGCTGCCGTGCTCGCCTGGCGCCGCCACGCGCGGCTGCTCGCCATCGCCTGCGGCGGCACGGCGGTGGCCCACTTCCTCTGGTTCACCGTCATCATCGCCAATCCGCTCTGGGTGCCGCAACAGGTCGGCGTCTGGCTGGTGCCGGCCTATGGGGTTGCCGGATTCCTCGTCTGGGCCGCCCCCCGCGCGCTCCCAAACGCGTCCCGGACCCGCGATTTGGCCCTGATGGCGCTAATCACACTAGGCAGTTTCACACTCCTACGCCAAACCCTCCCCCCCCTCGATGCCGGAACCGGCGAGGGCGAGCAGATCGCGCGGTCGATCCTCGCACTCGCACTCGCCGGCCTGTTCCTCTGGATCGGTATCGTGCGCTCGCTCCGCGACTGGCGGATCGCCAGCCTGGCGTTGATGCTGATCGCGGTGGTGAAGGTGTTCCTGTTCGACGCCGCGGGGCTCGGCGGCTTGGCGCGCATTGTTTCGTTCGCAGCGCTCGGCTTCAGCTTGATCGGGGTGGGCTGGCTCTACAGCCGCTACCTACCCAATGATGCGCATTAGCAGGCCCCTGTCGCTCAGGCGACATTCGACTGCGGCCAATACGCGGCCGTGGTGGATCGTCATTTCACAACGTGCAGAGGGCGGGTGCCGGCTGCCTCCCTTTGTTCTCCTGACGACGCACCCTATCCGAGCGAGGCGGGGTATGGTGCGATGGCTGCGGCGATACCGCTGCGGTTGTTTGCTGGCGGGGTGCGCTGAGATCGTTCGGGCGTGTGCCGCAAACGACAACGCCGCCCTTGGGGGCGGCGTATCGAGTTCTACGAAACTGGTTGCGGGGACAGGATTTGAACCTGTGACCTTCAGGTTATGAGCCTGACGAGCTACCGGGCTGCTCCACCCCGCGACACTTTTGGGCTTTGAGACGCGAACGCCCCCGCTGGTGGGCGGGGGTGTTGGTGTCCGTTGCCGGCTGATATTGTGTATGGGTTCTGTTTGCCGAGCTTTGTGCCTCGTATCCGCCGGCTGCAATGC
>NZ_JACCBY010000008.1 GCF_013409985.1 Sphingomonas melonis | reverse complement strand
CGTATCGCCCTGCGATGCGAGAAGACCATTTCCGCCTTCATGGGCTTCGTCCATCTCGCATGTGCCATGATCTGGCTAGCATGAATGCAGACAGCGCCTAAGGCGTCCTTTACCGGGATCAGGCGCGATCCACCGCTTTCAAGATCGCCCGCCCATAAGCCGTTTTCTTGAACATCTCGCCACGCGCATGCGCTTCCTCTGCCGAGATAAAGCCCTGTTCATATGCAATTTCCTCAAGACAGGCGATCTGTATACCCTGGCGTTGCTGGAGGGTGCGCACGAACTCGCCCGCTTCGAGCAGGCTGTCGTGCGTGCCGGTGTCGAGCCAGGCATAGCCACGCCCCATCTGCTCGACATAGAGGTCGCCCGCTTCCATGTAGAGGCGGTTGATGTCGGTGATCTCAAGTTCGCCACGCTCGCTCGGCTTGAGGTCGCGGGCATATTGGACGACGCGATTGTCGTAGAAATACAGGCCGGTCACCGCATGGTTCGACTTGGGCTGCGCGGGCTTTTCCTCGATGCTGATCACACGGCCGCCCTCGCCGAACTCGATCACGCCGTAGCGCATGGGATCCTCGACGTGATAGGAGAAGATCGTCGCGCCGACAGGACGGGCGGCTGCGCGGGCGAGAAGCGCCGTGAAATGCGCACCGAAGAAGATATTGTCGCCCAGCACCAGCGCGACGGGATCGCCGCCGATGAAGTCCGCGCCGATCGTGAACGCCTGCGCCAGCCCCTCGGGCCGCAGCTGCTCGGCATAGTCAATGCGCAGTCCGAACGGCGAGCCGTCGCCGAACAGGCGGCGATAATTGTCGATATATTCCGGACTCGAGATGATCAGCACGTCGCGGATGCCGGCGAGCATCAGCACCGACAGCGGGTAATAGATCATCGGCTTGTCGTAGACCGGCAGCAGCTGCTTGTTGACCGCCAGCGTCGCCGGGTGGAGGCGGGTGCCCGAACCCCCTGCGAGGATGATGCCCTTCATTGCGGTGCTCCGATCAGTTCGTCGAGGATGTCGGCAAGGGCGGCGTCCCAGGAACGCGGCACGATGCCGTAGGCGGTATGGATGGCGTCGTGGCTGAGCAGCGAATTGGCCGGGCGCCGCGCCGGGGTGGGATAATCGCTGGTCGCGATCCCCTCGACCGCAGCCGAGGGGCCGCCGCGCTGCCCGCTCTGCCGGAAGATCTCGCGCGCGAAATCGGCCCAGGTCGTCTCGCCGGCGTTGCTGAAATGGAAGGTGCCGGTCGGCGCGGCGGGATCGTCGGCGAGCCGCACCGCAATCGTCGCCAGCGCCGCGGCAAGGTCGGCCGCGCTCGTCGGGCTGCCGTGCTGGTCGGCGACGACGCGCAGCTGGTCGCGGTCGGCCGCAAGGCGCAGCATCGTCTTGACGAAATTCGCGCCCTGCGCCGAAACGACCCAGGCGGTGCGGACGATTGCCGCGCGCGCGCCCGAGGTGCGGACGGCGAGCTCGCCGCCCAGCTTCGACGCGCCATAGACGCCGAGCGGACCGACGGGATCGTCGACCTGCCACGCGCCCTGCCTGTCGCCGGCGAAGACATAGTCGGTCGAGACTTGGACGAGCGGGATGGCCGCCACGGCGCAGGCCGCGCCGAGCGCGGCGGGCGCCAGCGCGTTGACCGTCCAGGCGGCAACGACGTCGCTCTCCGCCTTGTCGACCGCGGTATAGGCCGCGGCGTTGATCACCGCCGCCCATGGCTGCCCGTCATAGCCACCGGCGATCGTCGCGGCGATGGCGGCGGGATCGCCGAGGTCGAGCCTGTCGCGACCGAGCGCGACGGCGCGCCAGCCCTGCGGCCAGGCGGTACGGGCGAGTTCGCGGCCGAGCTGGCCGTTACCGCCGGTGACGAGCACATCGCGGGTCATCGACACGTCCACGTGTCTACAGGTCGAGCGATCGACATATCAGGCGGCGATGCCGCGGCGTTCGGCCGCCTTGGCGGCGACCAGCGGCCGCCACCAGGCTTCGTTGTCGAGATACCAGCGGATCGTCTTTTCGATGCCGGTCTCGAACGTCTCCTGCGGCCGCCAGCCGAGCTCGTCGTTGATCCGGCTTGCGTCGATCGCATAGCGTTTGTCGTGGCCGGGCCGGTCGGCGACCGAGGTGATCTGCTCGGCGTAGGAGCGGCCGTCGTCGCGCCGGCGGAGCCGGTCGAGGATCGCGCAGAGCGTGTGCACCACCTCGATGTTCTGCTTCTCGTTATGACCGCCGACATTGTAGGTGCGGCCGACTGCGCCGCGCTCGAACACCGCCTGCAGTGCACGGACGTGGTCCTCGACATAGAGCCAGTCGCGGACCTGGTCGCCCTTGCCGTAGACCGGCAACGGCTCGCCGGCGAGCGCCTTGGCGATCATCAGCGGGATCAGCTTCTCGGGGAAGTGATAGGGGCCGTAGTTGTTCGAGCAATTGGTGATCAGCACCGGCAGGCCATAGGTATGGCCCCAGGCCTGGACGAGATGATCGGACCCCGCCTTGGACGCGGAATAGGGCGAGCGCGGATCATAGGGCGTGTCTTCGGTGAACAGGCCGGTATCGCCGAGGCTGCCGTAGACCTCGTCGGTCGAGATATGGTGGAAGCGGAATGCCGCGCGGGCCTCGTCGTCGAGCGCCGCCCAATAGGCGCGCGCCTCGGCGAGCATCGTATAGGTGCCCACAACATTGGTCTGGACGAAGGCGCCGGGGCCGTCGATCGAACGGTCGACATGGCTTTCCGCGGCGAGATGGGTAACGATCTCGGGATTGAACTCGGCGATCGCGGCGCGGACGGCGTCAGCATCGCAGATGTCGCCCTGGACGAAGCGGTAGCGGTTCGAGTTCGCGATCCGCTCGACCGTCGACAGCGTGCCGGCATAGGTCAGCTTGTCGAAATTGAGCACCTCGTGCGTGGTGTTCTCGATCAGGTGGCGGACGAGTGCCGAGCCGATGAAGCCGGCCCCACCGGTGACGAAGATGCGCATGGGGGCGTCCTTTAGGCGAGGGGGGCGAGCGGCCGGCCATCATAAGAGAAGGGGCTGTCGAACTCGGCGAGCGTCGGCTGGACCTTGTCCTTGTCACTTAATTCCGGCGTGACGCCGGTGGGCAGCGGCCAGTCGATACCGACGCTGTCCCAGCGGATACCGCCCTCCGCTTGCGGTGCATAGGTGTCGGAGCATTTGTAGATGACTTCGCAGTTTGGTTCGAGCGTGATGAAGCCGTGTGCGAAGCCGATCGGAATGAAAAGCTGATGGCCGTTTTCAGCGGAAAGTTCGGTGCCGATCCACTGCCCGTAAGTTGGTGAGCCACGGCGCACGTCTACGACGACATCGAAGATCCGCCCGCGGATGCAACTCACCAGCTTGTCCTGCCCCCGTGGCGGCGTCTGGAAGTGGAGGCCGCGCAGCGTGTAGGCGGGGACTGACAGCGAGTGGTTATCCTGCACGAACGTGCAGGCGATCCCGAGTGCCGCGAGGGTGGGTCTCGAATAGACCTCGGTGAGCCAACCGCGAGTGTCACCGAAACGTCGTGGTCGAATTAGTTTAACTAGGCTTCTCATAAAGAGAAATTGTATAGGGGTCTCCTATTGAAAGCAACGAGTGCTAAGGTTAACCTACCATACCGGATTTATTAATCTCTACCCGCAGCCGCGAGCTATGTGCAACCTTCGAGGTAGGGTGTTCAATTCCGGCATATAGTGGATAGGGCTGGTGATGAAACTGCGTGGCTCTGACGTCCAAGATCGGCGATATACTCGTAGGGTATGAGTCCGCTCTGCGTTTTAGCCGGCGGGCGAAGCTTGCGATTGCTGTATTGCTGCTTGGACAGCGGGCGCGGTCGTGGTGCTCCCATGACGAGCCTATACCATGCGGCTTCCTTCCATCCGAACGACACTATCGAACTGTGGGATCAAAGACCTAAAGACATTTTACAGCATTCTCGCGATCAACGTGCGTTGCCGCAGGCAAGATGTTTACCGTGGTGGCATAGACGGAGGTTTCCGGGTCATTGGCAACGACCTGGAACAGGGGGTGATCCGTCGTTCTGGTTGAGGCCTCAATGCAGGATTTGACGGCGTCGCTCGATCGCGAGGTCCACATACCGTCAACAGCACCCTTTACCAGCGAAGTCGGTAGCTTGGCGTCCTGCGCCGCACAGCCGCCGAGGACGGACAGGAACAGCAGGGGCAGATATGTACGTTGAGGTCGCGGCATTGTGTGCACCTTGTTTGTGATCATATGATCCGATGACGTCGATTAACGTGAAGGCGCGGCCATGCGCCCGATTTTGCTGATTAGCGACAAACGGTCGGTACCGCCGAAAAGCGTCAGGAGACGAAAAATTCTGCGGATGTGAAGAGCGGTGCCGCGTAGCGATGGCGCGCCAAAAAACCGATAGCACCGCATGACTTCGGCATGCTTACGTAGTTGGGTCTGCCGGCGATCTGAGGTAATGCTTCCGCTAGACCGGACGCGATACTTTAGAACCGTGTGGTCGGTGTTGCCGATCCTACCGCGCTCCGCCAAGCGGCACCACAGGTCATAATCCTCCGCCGGGAATGTGGCTGCGTCATATCCTCCAACTGCCTCAACGTCCGCCTTGCGATACATTACCGCGGGATGGACGAAAGGCGGATAGAAATTGAGAGCAAAGCGACAGTCCTGATCGGAGCAGGGCATGGCCAATGTGCCGAACGGGGTGCCATGATCATCAATCTTCTGGGCCTGTCCCCCCAGTAGGACCAGATCGGCATCGGCAAAGAATGCCACCTGATGGCTCAAGCGGTCCGGTAGCATGACGTCGTCCGCGTCGTGGCGGGCGATTAAGGTGCCGGTAGCTGCGGCGACGCCGCGATTAAGTGACGCGGCGAGCCCGAGATTACAATCGTTACGCAGGATTCTGTAAGGAAAATCTGCATGGGCTTTTATGATCTCGGCGGACCCGTCCGTCGATGCATCGTCGATAAATATGACGTCAAAATTTCGAAACGTCTGCTCATTCAGGGATTTAATGGCATCCAAAATCACCGCCGCTTCGTTGAAGAACGCGCAGACGACCGATATGTTTGGTGGTGGCGGAGTGACAGCTGGCAACGTCATAAGGCTTACAGACTATCGAGATGGGCATCGACGCGATCAAGCAGCGGCTTAGAGTGGACGCTGTCGACCTTGCGCATGAACAAAGGTTCAGCCGCAATTACTTCTTCATAATTTTCCACGCCGAGGTGGCGGGGTAAGGTCGGGTTCGGGTTGCGCCAGTCGGCATAATGCGGACCATTGACGCCTTGTTCGTAATCAAGCTCGCCGATGCCCTTAAGCTGATTGTACTTGATGAAGGGCGCGCGCTCCGAATGCATCAGAAGCGTATGCAGCATCATTTCATCCGGTAGCTGGGCATAGCGGAACCACTCTGTACGAGCGGTGCCCCACAGCGGCAAGACATGATCAATTGCCGCGCGAGTGAGCGACCACCACGATGCGCCATGGTACAACTGTAGAGGATAGGCCGCGCGGACCGGCCCGTATTTGTTGATGGCCAGACCAATTTTTTTCAAAATCCAAGGTGCGGTGCGGACGTTGAACGCTTGCCGATCACCAAGATAATAACGTCGCGCGAGATTGTTATGGAAGCCCGCACCGGACCGGTCGAGCATTCGGGACACTGTCATAATCTCCTGATCCTTGCGGATTTCGGAAAGGATCACGGGGAGCGGCTTGATTGGGTAGTCGGCGCCGGACATTAAAACAAAACGTTGAGTATTAGGGGAGACGCGAAGCGCGTGGCGGATTGCGGCAAATACGCCTTCTGTGAAGCTAAAGCCGGCCCAGTTGACGGCAATGCGGTCGGCGTCGGGTACGAAGTGAACATTAGGCAGGTCCGCGAAGGCGGCTAGAAATGGGGTTATGTCGGACCTGATATTGATGTGAACAACATAGGTGGACGCTGGATCGTACATCCTGCGGATCAGCCGTTCCAGCATAGCAGGATCAGCATGCGCCATAATCAGAAAAGAGATGGGTACGTCGCCCATAAGCGGTGTCCTTCTGTAGATGAAATACTTGCGGTTAGAAGCCGCCGAGGAGCGTGAGGACAGCGTTATAGAGACGCTTGTTGGCACGAGGTAACTTGGCGCCGATCGACTTTTCGATATCGCCGCGGTTGATGTTCACGCCCCAGAAACGGTTCCAACCCTCGATCTCGCACGCGGTGGCAAGCGGAATGAGATAGCGCCACCATGCGGGTACCACCGACCCGACATATTCTTCTTGAAGGCGGTGCGTGCTCAGGATCAGTCGACGAATGACCGGCTCGCTCAGTGTCTCGTTGACGGAGATCCGGTAACTCGCTTCGACCCGCCGGTGCTGGATTAGGCGAAACAGTCGGGAGAAACGAGCATAGAAAAAGTGATCGCCGGACGGGTAGTCATCTTCGTTATAGCCACCGGCCGTAATGGCATCGACCTTCCGGCAGACGAAGCCGATCGGGTTGCCAAGCGGGTTCGCCCAAAATAGGTTTCGCGGCGTTATCGATCGGTAATCGGCAAGGCCAAATCTGCGAAGATCAATCAGCCTCTGTCGCCAGCGTGCTAGCGGAGAATGGGTTGACCGCGGCGAGGGCGTTGTAGCTGAAGGCGGATTGAGCCGCTGGTCTAAATTGCGTTTCCGGCAGGCGATAGCGTCGATGGCAGAATGTGCTTCGAGTACATCGAGCATGGTATCAACGAAAGTTGGATCAAGCAGATCGTCATCATGGAGCATGGTGTGCCAATGGCCCCGCCCAAGTTCGATACAACGATTCCAATTACCGAACATGCCGATATTGTCACTATTGCGGTAATAGCGAAAACAGGAGTCCTTAATCTGTGGAACTTCGAGAAGAAGGCGGTCGCAAGTGGTTGATTCTGGGTCATTATCGACGACCACAACCTCAATGACGCGAGAGGATTGCTGGGCCAACGCGCTCTCGACTGCTTCGCGCAGCATGGCAAAGCGGCGGAAGGTCGGGATGGTGATCGAGATCGCCGGGTTCCGGTCATCGCTACCTTGCGCCATCAGGACCGAAGGCGCTGCCTGTCCAGTCAGCGGCTGAGTGGTTGACATGACTAATTAAATCTCCGGCAGGGCGACGACCCCGGATAAAACCGGTACCAAGGGATGCGGCCTTACGCGGCCACAATGTGGGTGTCTTGTAGGACCATGAGCGGCCAGCGCCAATTGTTATAGCTGAGTTGTACCAGCCCCTGCACGGCGATGATGCCTTCGATACCCCAGCCGCACCAGCCGGCAAACAGGGTACCTGCGACCACCGCGACCGCTGATAAAACCGCCGCACGGGTGAATGGAACCTTGTTTCCGGTCATCAAGACGAAGGCGTTGACGCTGTGCAAACCCTCTAACAGCATCACCATGCCGAGGAAGAAGAGTAAGGGCGCGGGAAGCAATATGACATTGCGGCCGATCATCTTAAACAGGGGCGGGGCAACGAAGGTAAGCGCTAGCACGCCAAGCAGGAATAGTGCGACAAATATAGCCGAGAGCTGAATTGCCTCGCGGCGAACCGCGCGTTTGGCGCCTTGAGACTGGAAGCTGACCAAACGTGGCATGGCAAATTGTGTGGGGAGCTGAGACACTTGAAGAATTGCGCTGATAAGCTGCAGGGAGATCGCATAGGCGCCGCCCTCCGTGAGGCCGACAAAGCTGGTCACTGCAAAGACGCTGGAGCGGGTGATCAAGAAGCCGGATAACGACGCCAGTCCAAACCGGCTCGCGTTCGGCGCAATCGTCCTAAGCAGCCGGATGCTACGGGCGTTGTCCCGGGTCGACGGCGGGATTTGCCGGCGGATCGGCCGCATGAATAGGGCTGCTATGATCCGCGCGCTGCCAAAAGCGGCTAGTTGGGCGATCGCAAGTGCTAATAAGCCGCCACCAGCAAGAAGGACGCCAATACCGAGCAGGGCTGCACCGCCTTTGCCAATAATTTGGCTGATCAAATCGTGCTCGACCCGGTTGGCGCCAATCAGCACGGGATTGACCCAAGAGAAGTACATAGACTGGGCGGTCGCGAGCGCCATGATAGTCCAAGTCACAACGATCTCGCGCGGATCGAGGTGCGAGGTAGCGGTGACGCTCATCACGTAAGCCAGCCCGCCTGTAATCATCACAAAAAACACGATCGTCGCCAACATTGCATACCATAGCCGAGCCGCGTGGATCAGGTCGCCGATCAGACGATAATTGGCGTTACCGGCGGTCCGGCCGTTGAAACCTTCCGTCTGAATGGTGTCCGCCCCGGCGAGCGCGGTGGCGATGCCGCGCGCGAATGCACCACCGAAGCCAAAATCAGCGATGGCAGCCAGCCCTTGTATCGTGATCAGCAAATACCAGACGCTGATCTCAGCTGTCGTCAGCGTCTTTACTAGAAATGGTAGCAGCAGAAGCGACGCGCCATATTGCATTACTTGCGCAAGGAAGCCGACGAAGAAGCGTCGCTGCGCGAGCAGCGACGCCATTCGCGTGGACCGATCGTGCCGTGCGACCGGAGAAATTCGCGTCATGGGAGTGAATGGCTGCCGTCAGACGGTAGCCGCGCGACCGGCTGCCAGGCCGCTCATCAAGGATTGGTTGCTCCATAGATAGCCCCATTCCCCAAACCGGCCAGCGGACAGGATGCCGACGTCGCGAATATACGCGAGTACTTCGTCGCGCCGCTCCTCCATGCCGACGTCGTAGACGACGTTGCCGTAATCGAGCTTGCGATGATCTAGGACGATAATGTCGTCACGTGTCGCCAGTCCCATCTTTTCAAGCCCGGCAAGGGTATTTTCCTTCATCTCCTCAGCGGTGTGCTGCTGTGGATGACGAGGCGACGAGTAAATTTCAAATTGCAGCGAGCTGCACCCTTGGGGAACGTTGTTGGGCGACTTGAGGCTCGGCGCGTACGCGCGGGCGGCCCAGATGTCGCGGTCGTAGATGTAGAACCACAGCGCTGGCGGCACGGCGGGTTTATTGAAGCCAACCGATATAAGATCGACTGCCGTCGCAAAGAGGCTGCGAGCCTTGTCGCGGATCGGCGCAGGCGCAGAAGGCAGCATCTCGACAACTTCGGGGATCGGAAGTGTGGAGATGAGTTTCGAATAATGAACTTGGCCGCCATCCTCGAACGTCACGATCTGGGCGACGGGGTCGATCGCAACGGCGTGTTTGTTACAACGGATGTCAGCATCGACCATCAACGGTTCGATAAACGCCCGGTAACCACCTTGTTCGGGATAGCGCATCTCCTTTGCGTAGAAGTGATTGGGCTTCTCGGTTGTGAACGCGCCCTGTAGAACCTCCCGAATGTCCGCGCGACGGACGCGCTGACCGATCCAATCGGTGCCGAGTTCGTTGGCCGGCACCGTCCAATATTTTTCCGTATAGGGCATCGGCCAGCGTTCGGCGATCGGTCGGCCATATTGCTGGACGAGCCAATCCTCGTAGTTGTTGAGTTCGCCCTGCGGCGCCTCAGTTAGACCGGCGATCAACGCGATCTTCTCTTCAGCGGGCAACGGATGCATGTTGTTCTGGGTGGGGTGGCGCAGCCAGTTGCCGGCATCCCAACACAACGCCTCCGGCGCATGCGTAATGTAGGGCGTCCGATCAAAGATCTCGCGTACCTCAGGCTCGGTTGCGAACGAGAGATGTACTGCGCGATCGAAGCGGAAACCATCGATGACGAAATTGTCTAGCAGACCGCCGGCTGTCGCTCTTTTTTCGAATATGGTCGGGTTTTTACCCTGCTGGCGCAATTCGTGGCCAGCACCAAGGCCTGTAATGCCGGCCCCGAGGATTACGTAATCGATATGTTCCACCGTCACGTGGCGTTTCCTTCCAAATTTGCGAGCAGTCCGTCGGAGCGGAGTTTCGCTACATAATTGTCGATCGCGGTAGCCCAATGCGGCATGATGTCGAGCCCAAGCTCTTGGAGGCGCGCGTTTATTGCTGTTTCGTTGTGGCTCACAGGAGCTGCGCGAACGAAGGCGGGGGCGGGCTTCACCTCGCAGGGCATCTGCGCGGCCTCTATGATGCGCCTGACATACTCATATCGGCTGGCCGAGCCCTGGGTAACGATGTTGATCGTGCCCCGTACGCCGGCGTCAATCGCGACGAAGAGCTGCCGCGCCACGTCAGCGACGTTCGAGGGGCAGCCGTGCTGCTCGTCATCCGACGAAAGCTGGGACGAGGTGCTTGCCTCCACTAGCCGCCGCCAGACGAAGTTCCTCGGATTGCTTGCATCGCCACCGTAGAGCCACCCGACCCTGGCGATGAGGTGATCGGACGCGGCCGCCGCTACCGCACGCTCCCCGATCAATTTGGTTCGATGATGAGCGGTAGTCGGTTGGGCGGGATCGTCCTCGGTGAAGGGCGTGTCCTTCCATGCGCCATAGCAGCCGGTGCTTGACACCTGGACCATCAGAGCGCCGGCGGCCTGACAAGCCTCTGCGACGAAGCCGGGCAATACGCCATTCGCTGCCATTGCCTTGCTGATGTCGCGTTCGGCGCCATCCGCATCTACGTCTGCCGCACAATTGATCACCAGAGAGGGAGCAACGCGCGCAACCAGCGCAATGATGGCTTGCGCGTCATTGCCCTCGAGCTCGGCCCGACCGGCCGTTACCACGGGTGACGGGCATGCGGCAGCTACGGCACGGCCTAGCATGCCGCCGGCACCAAGGATCAGTGTGGTAGGCACCACGTGCATCATGCCGCTTGGCGCGCCGTCGCTGGCGAGAGCAGCGCGGCATAATCGGCAATCTCCCGGAGAGAAACCGCCTGCATGTCGTCACCTGCGAGGAAGGATTTCTGCCATCGCACGATCCGGCTCAGCACGTCCTCCAGATGCCAGCGGGGTTGCCACCCGAGCATTTGCCGTGCCTTGGAGATGTCGAGCTTCAAATAACGAGCTTCGTGGGGGTGGAAGGCCTCGTCGCGTTCCCAGCGCGCGGTACCCTGCCACAGGGCCATCATCCGATCGACGATCCATTCGACCGGCTGGGCATCTTCATCTCGCGGACCAAAGTTCCACCCCTGCGCCACGTCCTGACCATCATGCCACAAAGCCTCGGCGAGGCGCAGATAGCCGGACAACGGTTCGAGAACATGTTGCCATGGCCGTGTCGACAGCGGATTACGGATGCGTACGGGCTCATCAGACTCAAACGCGTGCATGATGTCTGGTATCAGTCGGTCAGGCGACCAGTCGCCTCCGCCGATAACATTGCCTGCGCGTCCCGATGCCAGCGCCGCGCCGCCAGGGGCGGCGAAAAAGGATCGACGGTAGGCGGAACATACCAGTTCGGCGCAGCCTTTACTGCTGCTGTATGGATCATACCCTCCCATAGGCTCGTCTTCACGATAGCCCCAGGGCCATTCCTTATTCTCGTAACACTTGTCGGTCGTGACTACCACAATCGCCCGTACCGACGCTGTCTTGCGTGCGGCTTCTAGGCAGTTGACCGAGCCCATGACATTGGTGGCGTAAGTTCCGACTGGGTCGTCATACGACAGACGCACCAACGGCTGCGCTGCCATATGAATGAGTATCTCGGGCGCGAAATCGGCAACCGACTGGTGCAGCAACGCCGCATCTCGGATATCGCCGATCTCCGACACCATATTGTCGCCGACCCGCGCTACTTCAAAAAAGCTTGGTTTGGTACTCGGCTCCAGAGCGAAGCCTTTCACGTGCGCGCCCATGGCTTGGAGCCACAGCGACAGCCAACCGCCTTTGAACCCCGTATGGCCGGTGAGATAGACACGCTTGCCCGACCAGAAGGTTGGATCCACCATTACCAAATCCTCCACGGGGCGTGACCGCTTTCCCACAGTTGTTCGAGGTGCGTCTTGTCCCGCAACGTATCCATCGGCTGCCAGAAGCCGGTATGCCGGAACGCCATGAGCTGACCGGTTTCAGCGAGGCCGCGCAGCGGCTCTTGTTCCCATACCGTTGCATCACCGGCAATCGTGTCGAGCACGGCGGGTGACAGGACGAAGAAGCCGGCGTTAATGACCCCGCCATCGCCCTCGGGCTTTTCGAGGAAATGCATGACCTGATCGCCGTCCATCTCGACGGCGCCAAACCGGCCCGGGGGCGCGGCGACCGTAAGAGTCGCATCCTTGCCGTGCTGCTTATGGAAGGCGATCGCGCTGCTAATGTCGACGTCGCCAACGCCGTCGCCATAGGTCATGCAAAAGGCTTCTTCGTGACGAAGATGTTCTGCAACGCGCTTCAGCCGACCCCCGGTCATGCTAGTCTCACCCGTATCAACGAGGGTCACGTTCCACGGTTCTGCCCGGCGGTGGTGCACTTCCATCTGATTTTCCGCCATGCGGAACGTCACGTCGGACATATGCAGGAAGTAGTTAGCAAAATACTCCTTGATTACATACCCCTTGTATCCGCAACAAATAACAAAGTCATTAACGCCGTGTGCGGCATAGATTTTCATAATGTGCCACAGGATCGGGCGTCCGCCGATCTCGATCATCGGCTTGGGCCGCGATGACGTTTCCTCGCTAAAGCGAGTGCCCAAGCCACCAGCAAGAATAACAGCTTTCATAGCTTAACCTCTATATAGCTAATTGGTGCAACCGTGTAGCAGCTAGTGCTTACGATAATCACCGTCTTTGAACGCTTTATAACTCAGCGATATGCCGTCTGCCAACTTGGTAGCCGGCCGCCAGCCGAGAGCCGCGATCTTGCTGCTGTCCATCAACTTGCGCGGCGTGCCATCTGGTTTGGAAGTATCATGGGTGACCGGGCCATCATAACCGACCACCTGCATGATCATCTTTATCAAATGGTTAATAGATATGTCTTCACCGTATCCGATGTTAATATGGTCATTACCGGAATAAGTCTTGATCAAATGTACACAGGCATCCGCACAATCATCGACATACAGGAATTCGCGCAAGGCCGTGCCGGTGCCCCAGACGACGATATCGCTGCCGTCCGCTTTCGCTTGGTCAACCTTGCGGATCAAGGCTGGCATCACGTGGCTAGATGCAAGATCAAAATTGTCGCCGGGACCGTAAAGATTGGTAGGCATGGCGGAGATGAAGTCGCAGCCGTGTTGGCGACGGAACGCCTGAACTAATTTGATGCCGGCGATCTTGGCGATCGCATACCATTCGTTGGTTGGTTCCAAAGGCCCGGTTAGGAGAGCCTCCTCGGTGATGGGTTGCGACGCAAATTTGGGATAGATGCAGCTCGATCCGAGGAACAGGAGCTTTTCGACGCCGTATCGCTGGGCTGCGCTGATGACCGCAGTTTCGATCAGCAGGTTGTCCAAGAGAAAGTCGGCCGGATAGGTGTCATTGGCAACAATGCCGCCGACCTTTGCCGCTGCCAAGAATACCGCGTGCGGGCGGTTGACTTCCATCCAGGCGGCAACGCCGGCCTGATCACGCAAATCGAGCTCGTCACGATCGACCGTCAGCACCTGGCACTTTTCAGTTGCCAGACGGCGGATGATCGCTGATCCGACCATGCCGCGATGACCGCACACCCAGACCTTCTTGCCTTCAAGCGCGTACATATCAGGCCCCTTTGCCAATCGGCGCGGTCTGCATGACCTGAAGATCCGCCTGTACCATCTCGCGGGCGAGGTCGCGAGGCGAGGTGTCATGCTGCCAGCCCAGCTTGTCACGCGCCTTGGTGGGATCGCCGATCAACAGCTCGACTTCCGTCGGGCGGAAGTAGCGGGGATCGACCGCGACCAGGAGGCGTCCGGTCTCGGCGCAATACCCCTTTTCGTCGGCATCCTTGCCGTCCCAGCGCAAGGTAATCCCGGCGTCCTCGAACGCCCATTCGACAAAGGTGCGCACCGTCGTGGTCTTGCCGGTCGCGAGAACATAATCGTCCGGTTCATCGGCTTGCAGCATCAGCCACATGCCTCGCACGTACTCGCGGGCATGGCCCCAGTCCCGCTGCGCGTTAAGATTGCCGAGGTAGAGCATTTCTTGTCGCCCAAGAGCGATCGCGGCGGCCGCGCGGGTGATCTTGCGCGTCACGAATGTCTCGCCTCGAAGAGGGCTTTCGTGATTGAACAGGATACCGTTAGAAGCATGCATGCCATAGGCTTCGCGATAATTGACGACGATCCAATAGGCATAGAGCTTGGCCGCGGCATACGGCGAACGGGGATAGAAGGGCGTCGTCTCCCTTTGCGGTACCTCCTGGACGAGGCCGTACAGTTCAGAGGTTGAAGCCTGGTAGAACCGACACGTTTTTTCCAACCCTAGAATCCGAATGGCCTCAAGCAGGCGAAGGGTGCCGATGCCGTCAGCATTCGCGGTATATTCGGGCGTCTCAAAGCTGACCTGGACATGGCTCTGCGCTGCGAGATTGTAGATCTCGTCCGGCCGGGTCTCTTGAACTAGGCGGATCAGGTTGGTGGAGTCGGTCATGTCTCCGTAATGTAGCGACAGGCGGGGATCGGCGACGTGCGGATCTTCATAGATGCCCTCGATCCGACCGGTATTGAAGGAGGACGACCGCCGCTTCAGCCCGTGGACGCGATACCCTTTGTCCAACAGCAACTGGGCCAGATAGGCGCCATCCTGGCCGGTAATACCGGTAATGAGGGCTGTTTTTTCACGCATAATGGCTGGTCCTGTACCGGTCGTCGTATCGATAAGGCAAAGCTAATAGAGGCGTAATAGCGCGAGAAAAGGCCAATACCGCGATTTCCCGGTCAGATTTGGCGCTGCTCTGCCGTCATTTCGCGATAAATGTCGCTCAATATCGCGAGGTTGCGTTTTGGTGACAGTTGCGCGAGATAACGCGCGCGCGCGCGCTGCCCCATCGCGGGTAGCGACCCAGAGTTGGCCATCAGTTCACCGACGACCCGGCGTAGGTCGGTAGCGTCGCCTGCTTGGAAGTGGCGTCCCTCCACACCGTCGCTGAGCAGCTCGCGCAACCCGCCAATCGCGGCAGCGACGATCGGAGTGCCGAGCGCCATCGCTTCGACGACGGTCATTGGAAAACCTTCATACCATATCGACGGCACGATCAAGAACGAGGCGGCGGCCATTTCGCGACGTACGATCTCCGGATCAACCTGTCCTAGGAAACTGACGCGGTCCGTCGCTCGGGTAGTGAGTTGGTCTCGCTGCGGTCCATCGCCGACGATCCGTAACGGCATATTGATGCCCTGCCAGGCCTCGAGCAGCACATCGACCCCCTTCTCGTGGCTTAATCGCCCGACAAATAGCGCATAGGGGGGGGCATTACCGCGCGCTACGGCGGGCGGGCCGGGATCGGCCACGAAGTTGGGTTTGATCCGCATCCGCTCAGCGGGCAGCCCGGCTGCGACCATGCGATCGCGGGCGAACTCAGTAAGCGCGATGTAGCGCGAAACCTTGTGCTGCCAAGTTCCAGTTTGACGATGATATTCGATCATCGCGGCCACCGCAGCCGAGCCAATGCGCGAATGACGATAGCAGCCATGGCGTACCGCATACGCCGCAGACCCGGCGATGCATAGTTCGCACGGCTTGTTATCGCGAAACAGCATTCCGTTGGCGCACGTGAGGCGATAATTATGCAGCGTCATGACAACTGGAACCGCCTCGTCGCGACAGGCATCAAAGATGCTGGGGCTGAGGCGGGGAAAGAAGTTGTGGACGTGAACGATGTCTGGGCGATCGACGCGCAGGCGCTGGCGCATCAGGCGGCGCGAAATCGGATTATAGGGGGCAAATAGAGCCGCCTGCATCTGCATGGCGGCATTGTTTATCGCGTGGTTGGTGACGAACAGCGTGTCCACCGGATAGCCGGCATCGGCCAACAGGCGATGCTCTGCGGCGACGACCGTGTCCTCGCCACCCTGCTGCTGATACCGATTATGGACGATCAGGATTCGCGGCAGGCTCATCGGGTCTCTGACGATTTCTCGCGCAGCACGTGCCAAACGAATTTTGGGGCCATGATCAGGTATCGTCGCCAGAGCCGGCGCGGCTCGCTGCCCAGCCGGTGCAACCATTCCAGCGACAGCCGACGCATAATCACCGGCGCCCGCTTGATGATCCCGGCATGGAAATCGAACGCGGCGCCCACGCCGAGCAACGTCACGCCTGGCAGCTGGCTGACATGGTCCCGCATCCAATATTCCTGCTTAGGAGTACTGATCCCCACCCAAACGATGTCCGCGCCCGACGCACGGATCATAGCGGTCGCGGCTTTGTCTTCGGCTGTCGTTAGTGACCGAAACGGCGGACAGTAATGGCCGGCGACCTGAAGACCAGGATACCGCGCCCTCAGGCGTTCGATTAGCAGTTCCGCAACGCCTTCTTTGCCGCCATAAAAGAAATGCTTAAAGCCCGGAGCCTGTGATGCAGCGCAGACTGCTTCCATCAGGTCCGCTCCACAGACCCGCTCGATATCATTATAGCCACGGCGGCGAGCAACGATGACCAATGGCATGCCATCAGGTGTTACAATCGCGGCGCGGCGCTGGATCTCCATCATCTCAGGATGCTCAACGGCATGCATTATGCCATGGACGTCCCGGACGCAGACATATTGCGACTTACCCGACCGAATAGCCGAAAATATCGCGGCCACCGCAGCAGGGATTGTCGTTCGGCTGACTGGAACCCCAAGAATATCGACCGTTGGAAATACAGGGTAGTCGATTACGCTACCGTCGGCGGAGGTCATGGAAACGCTAACCTTGATTGCGGAGCTGAGAGGAGAGGAAGACAGCCACTTTCCAGCATTCATCGTGCGCCTGCGGGCACGATCTGGATGTTGTCGATCCACGGCATCGCTCCTGCCCCCGCCCCATCAAGCGAGGCATGCATGACAATCTGGATGAGCTGGCTCGTGCATCCCGCCGGGACGGTCGCGCTACCGGCTAAGGGCGCACCACGTTCGCCGCTGGTCGAAAAAGCTTGGTCAAGCAACACGCTTTTCTGGGGGGACAAGCAGGATATTACTATGCGCGGCCGATCGGTTCGCTCCTGCGGCACGTTGCCGGTCGTTGCCATCAGGCGATAGGTCGCCGCGGGCAGCAGCAGCACCTGCCGCGCCACCTCGCCTTGTCCCCCGCCTTCCGCCGATAGGAACAAGGCCGATCCCGATCCTATCCCGCCTGGTTGAATCACTCCGCTGACGTTAGCGCCATCCGTTAAACTCCAGTCGAACGGTGGCAGATCACCGACCTTTTCGAAGTCGCCTGCGCGAAGCAGCGAAAACGTCGTGAATCCGGGGTGGGCGGCGCGATACAGCGAAAACGCTGCCCGCGCCGCACCCGCATCTGCCAGCCGCTTCATTGCAGATATCAAATAGGCTCGTTCTTCCGGGACGTTAGGGCGTAGGCGCAGCGCGGCGACGGCGGGGGGTAGGACGTGGACCGGGTCCGGGCTCGCGATAAACTGTTCAATGGCGGCAGGCCACCACAACGGCCGTTGGGACAATAGTCGCGCCAGCGGGCGTGCAACAGTCGGTGAGGCGGCGGCTGTCGCTAGGACCGGAAGAAGTAGTGCCCGAGTGTTGACCGAGACGCTCATCGCCCGATCATAATGGGCGAGGGCCGGCTCGATCTTGCCCTGTTGCACGGCATTTTCGATCAGCCAGAGTTGCGTCGGTATATTCCGTCGCGACAACTGCTCGGCATAGGCGAACATACGTTCCGCGCCGAACGTATTATTGTTCAGTGCCGTGATGGTGCCAAGCGCGGCCACGGCATCGACATTGATCGCCTCGCGGCGCAGGGCGGCGCGGGCATGCGCCGCGACGGCCGCGCCATTGGCCTGCGGATCAGCCGCCAGTCCGGCCAAGGCTACGGCAGCTTCGGCCGCTGCCGTATGATAGCCAAGCGCGAAGGACTCCGCAGGTGCCTTGCGGGCCAGCACTATGCCTAGCGTACTGGCACAGCTTAGCCAGATAAACAGAGCCGCCAGCACACCCCATACAAAAAGGGGCACTTTCCGGGTGTCAGTCATCTCGGCGCGCCGACGCATCGATCATTTCGGACTTTCGCCTGCTTTGTCGCCATACCCGTAGCCATAGGCATAGTTGTAGTCGTAGCCATAATGGGCGCGCTTGGCATCGAATTTCGTCAGGACGACACCGACCAGCGCGGTCTTGGTTGCGCGTAGACGGCTCAGCGCGACCCGGACCATGCCCTTTTGCGTGCTATGGGATTCGACGACATAGATCATCCCCTCAACCTTGGTGCCGATCAGTGGCGCGTCGGCGAGACCCATGACGGGGGGTGCGTCGATGACGATATTATCGTAGTGATCGAGCAATCCTCCCAGCAATTCCTCGAGCCGCCGCCCCGTCAGGAGGTCTGGTGCGCTCGGCGGGATTGGGCCCGAGGTCATAACGCTGAGATCGGTAAACGGCGTCTCGTGAACCAACGACCGCCAATCGCCGCCGCCAGCCAGGAAATTGCTCAACCCCTCCCGATTCTGGATGTCGAGAAGATGATGAACTGAGGGCGATCGCATATCACCATCGATCAGCAGCACGCGGCGGGACAGCCGTGCCATCGATAGCGCCAGCGCGAAAGCGGTCGTCGACTTGCCTTCGGCCGGTCGCGAGCTGGTGATGGCCAGCGTCTTGGGCAGCCCGTGCTCGGTTGTGAACGACAAGTTGGTCTGAATGGATACGTAAGCCTCACTGATCATCGACTTGCGATCTTCAAGCAACGACAGCGGATCTCCACTCAAAATCTTGGGGATGGTGCCAAGCAGCGGCAGCTGAAGCTCGCCCGGGACCTCGTCAGGATCGGCGATACCCTGGTCGATCTGCTCGAGGATCCAAGCTGCGCCGGCCCCGATCGCCAATCCCGCGACAAGCGCGATCAGCAGGTTCAGGAACAGCTTCGGGCTGGAAGGTGCACCCGGGACCTCTGGCGCATCAACTACCGATATGTTGTTGGTTCCGACACCGCCCGCGATGCCAATTTCCTTGTACCGCTGAAGCAAGGCGTCATAAAGTTGGCGATTAGTATCGGCATCGCGCTGATAGATATTGTACTGGATGCTGCGCCTGCGTAGATCGAGCACATTTGATTTCATCTGGCCAACGCGATCGGTTAGCGCCTTCTCACGCTCTACGCTGGCGTTATACGCTTCGCGCAGCGAGCCACCGACCCGGCCTTCTTCACGCCTGATTGCCTGATCAAGTTGCGAAATTTGATTCTGTAAAGCCTTTGCCGGGGGGTAATCTGGCGAAAACTGAGCCATCATCTTTGCATAATTGCCGGCTAAATCGGCACGTTGCTGCCGCAAGGCTCCGAGTGCGGAATTCTGTAACGCCTCCGGCGTCTGGCCGGCTGCCACGCCAAGGCGACTTTCGGCCTGAATCCGATCGGCGCGCGCGCGCGCGAGCTCTTGATTGAGGGTGGCGAGATCGTCGCTCGCAAGCGACCGTTCGGGAATACTACCTGTTGTCGCGTCGGCCGGTGCGCTGGGCAGATTGATGATACCTTCCCGCGCGGCATAGCCGACTAGGCGCCGTTCCGACGCGTCGATACGTCGGCGCAACTCGTTAAGCCGGGTTTCTAGGAACTGCCGCGCATAAGCGGTGGTGCCGAAGCGGCGTTCAAGCGTCATCTGAATGAAGCTGGCGGCCCAGGAGTCGATTACCCGTTTTGACAGCACGGCGCTCGGGCTGGTGAAGCCTATCTTGACTAGACGCGACTGGCGCTCGTGATCCACCGTGAAGCGGTTGAGCAGGATCTGACCGGCGATGCGCACCCGATCGGCTCGACTTGGCGCACCGGGTTGAACCCGGCCGTTGTCGAACCAGTCCTTGCCCGCACCGAATGCTGCGAAGAACGCGGCATCGTCCTGAAGGCGCAGGTTGGTTGCCACGCGTTCCGCCAGGCTCTTGGCCTTGAGCAAACCATATTGCGTCTCGTAGAATTCCTGATCGATTGCGGCCGAGCGCGCATCTTCGCGGACGTTGACAAGTCCCCCGTTCTCACGCTGAATCTCCAACGTGCTTTCGGCATGATACATTGGCGTCATCAGGAGCGTGACAATCACGCCGATGACGAGGGCAGCTGCCACAATCGAGAGCAGGACCCATTTTCGGCGTCGGGCGATCGACATCAGCTGCGTGAACAGCGGTCGGATCATCGGTTCAGCAGCCGAGCTTTCGACATATTGGGCTGGGTGCGCCGTGACACCGGTGATAGCGTTGTTGATGTTCACCTGATGGCCTTACCGATTGATCACGGCTACGAGGGGCGCGGTCAGCAGCGCTGCCGTCTGGAACGCGAGCTGGAATACGCGACGGGCTCTGGACTCGCCGACTGATACTGTGTCGTTTGCGTAGATTTCAGGGTCCGGATAGATGCCCTGACGGATAGCCCGTAGATCATATAGGGCAGCCATGTCCTGCTGGCCGATACGACGGAATACGACGACATAGTTCGTATTCGCGGCTTCGGTGAGACCTTGCGCGCGGGCAACGGCGCCCAGCAACGTCATGCGCGTGGTGACCGGAAAGCTGCCAGGCAGGCGCACTTCGCCTTCAACGACGACGCTTTGATTGATGGTATCAGGATTGACCTCGACCTGAGGGTCGCGAACGTAACGCCGTAGCCGGCTCGCCACGAGGGCGGACAACTCGGCGGGCGTCTTGCCGGCAGCCTCGATGGTACCGACAAGCGGAAGGGAAATTTGACCGTTCGGATCGGTGACGACAGTCCGACTAAGCTCGCTTGCTCCGAACACGACAACGCTGATTTTGTCACTTGGCGCAATGACATACGGACGGATGCCATAATTGGCGCTGCTTTGGGTGGGGGCCGGAAACTCTGTGCCAGGGACGACTTGCAGGTCAGGCCGGCCAACCAGCCGATCGCTGCTCGCACAGCCTGGCAGGGCAAGGGCCATAAGCGGCCCAAACCGTAACAAGATTTTCATGTCCGCATAAACCTTACGCTGCGTTTAAAAAGCGCACTAGGCCGAGAGGTGGGCGTTGGCAACGTTGCCCTTGCTGCTATCTTCTTGGTCAGGGCTTCGGCTGAGCCAGCCGACTGCCAAAGCAAGCAGTGCCGATAGCAATGGAGTGCGTAACGGATAATCCGTTAAACTAGCGGCACCAAGTACCAGCACGATAAGGCCACCGGCTCGTCCTAGGATTGTCATCGGCGAGGATCTTTGCCGAAAGCGCATGATCGTGTTGCGTATCACCCAGACACAAAACACGGCTAGCACGACAAGCGCCGGTATTCCGCCCGTGATAGCCAGTTCAAGCCAGTCATTATGCGCGTGATTGAAGAAGGTTGCGTGGAGAAGGCTATCCGGTTCCATGATTCTGAACACAGGATCAAACGATCCGAAGCCGGTGCCGGTAAGGGTGAACTGTTCGAGCATTTTAAGGAGCGTGGGTAGCGCCTTCAGCCTTTGTTCGGACGCCGCATCGAAACCGGCAAGTCTATCGAAGGACGTGGCCCGACCAAGCAACACCATGCCAATAAGCAGAGCGATACCGCCAAGCGCGGCCGCTGCTGTTACGACGCGGCGATGCTTCGGGTTGGGGAAGACATAGCTGATGCTGGTGAAGAGCGTGTAGATCAGCAGCACTGCGGCGATGAGGGATCCCGTCCGCGATCCGGTGGCGACAACCGCGATCACCGCCATCAGGGCAAAGCCCAAATATCCCCAGGCAAGCGGCAGCGCATGGCGGCCGCTAAGGCGGGGGTGGGCGGTGACCGCGAGTAGCGGTAGCACGCAGGCTAGGAACGCGGCCTGATGGTTACGGTTGGCGAACAGACCGCTGGGGGTGCCGACATTGCTGACCGCATAAAGGTAGAAGGGGCTGTCCGGGCCGCCCGCGACCTGCGCGACCTCGACGAAGATGCTGGCCGCCGCCGCGGCGATGACGATGACCGTTAGCCAGATCTGCTGGCGCGCTGACAGGCTGGAACTCCCGATCAGCAGCGCGGCAGGGACAACCAGCGCGATCAGGCTGTTGAGCGTAAGGTCCGGCGTCAGCGAAACGGGGCGCCAGCCCGCTTCCACGCCGATGGCCTGCAGGCCGTGCAAGATCGTGGCGCGGAACGGCAGCGCGGACCAGACGGCGGGCGGCAGCGGGATCAACTGGACGGCCATCCATCCCGCCAGCACCGTCAGAAGCGTGAGCGGCACGCGTACCGACCGGAGGTCGGCGCGACGGGACAGGAACAGGAGGACAACGAGCGCGGCGACCGCCATAGGCCTCAGATAAAGCAGCGACAGGCTGTCGATGCGTGACGATCCTCCACCAAGCGCACACACCACAAACAGCGCCGCCACAATCGGAAATGGGCCGAACCGCAAATCGACGCGCAACGCGGGCTTGGCGCGACGTGTGCGGGAGTGTCTCCTGGATCCGGAGGGTGTAGCATGTCCACTGGGCATAAAATGACGCTAGTCAATTAGGCCGACGTGGTCCATGCGCTATCGCATCGTCTTGGTGCCAAAGCGGCCTTGGCTGCGCGGCGCAAACCGAAACAGAAAGACTAGGGTCAGCGACCAGAACAGGCCGGCTTGCAGATAATCAATCACCGCAAGGTCCTTAATATACGATACGTCACGATAGGCCTGCCGTGCCGACGAAGCAAGACCATCCCGGCGATGGGTGAGCACCGCGGCTGGTATTCTGTGCCGACCGTCGACCTATGAATGCAACCTGCCCGTGCGTGGAATGGACGAATGATGCGCTTTCAAGATAATCTTCCGGGCCGCTGGAGCAAGCAGGGCGGCGTCATTGCCGCGAATACCGAGGTTCGGCGCCGGGAAGAAGTCAATCAGGCGCTGTGGCTTCTGCTGCCATTCATTTATATATGCTTGTTCGGCTATGTCCGTAACTTAGGTACCGGGCCGCTGCTGATCGCCCTTGGAATGTTGACTGCATACGGTATCAGCTATGGTCGTCGCTATATTCAGACACCATTGATACTCCTGTCATGCCTAGCCGTGGTGTACATTGGCCTTTCCTATATGGGCGTGCTCGACCGCGGTATCACGCTAATGTATTCTCGCGAGGCAATTCCCCAGCAGTCGGCTTATGCCGTCATGCTGCCATTCGTCATTGCGGGGTTCGCCGCATATCATGAGCGAGTTGACGCCGGCAATGCCACGTTTACGCGGCTTGAAACTGCCATTTTTTTGATTGCTTGTGCTGCAAAACTATATGATTTTGCCTACCCGTCTTCCTATTTTGGTGCCGAGGCGGAGCGGCAATTCGCTGGTATAGCTCAGCTCGTCAATAATATGATGATCATGGCGTTCATTTTCGTTCGCCGAATTCTACACGCGGATCACGTGCCTTGGATGACCAAGTTGATCGCGGCTTTTATTCTTCTCATCACGTCGTCATCTGCGCAAGCTGGTATTGTGCTAATGATGCTGTTGGTGTTGATGGTCTTACCCAGAGAACGGCTGAAATTGACGTTGATGTTCCTCTGTCTGTTCGTCGTGGTACCGTTCGTTGCAGCTGCCTTCGCACAAACGATATGGAAGCTTGACCCCAACACAGGTATCCGCTTGTTCTTCTGGCGTGACGCGCTCGACCGGGTGTGGGAGAGTGGCGGCACCGGCGTCGGCTTCGGAACCGAGACGATCCGTCCGGTCTACGGGCTTAATGCCGCCGACGTGACAATCCTCACCGAGGACGATCCGGGCTTCATCTATGTAGGATCCCACAACGCCTTCGTCGACGCGCTCTATCGAATGGGGGTGCTTGGCTTCCTGCTGCTGGGCGGCTTCGTGCTGCGCTTGTTCATCCGGGTCGTGCGCGGATTTCCTGGCAACTCGATCTTTGACTGCTGGGTGACCTGTGCGCTCGTTACCAATCTGATGGTGAACGTCGGATTGGCAAGCATCAACCTGTTCTTCGGGTCGGCTTTTTTAATTGGCTGGCTAGTGTACCGCATTACGACGGCAGATGCATCCGCGCCGGGCGTGGCGGGGCTAACGGCCAACGGACTGGCGGCGTGAGCCGGCGCCAGCTGCATGACCTGACGCGGCGCAACGTCGTGGCTGGAGCGATTGCCGCCTTCGGCCTGTCGAGTAGCTGCCAGGCGCGGGCGCCGATGACGATCGGTTTGTTTCCACGCGGAGCGGCGATTGATATCCCGGCGCATGTCGATCAGATTACCACGACTGGTTTCGCCGAGGCGGGGGTGGGATCCGCTACCTATCGTTATGATCCGGCGATCGGCGGGGCGGAGCATTCGGAACGTCCGTTAAGCACCTTTCGGACAAAGGACGGTCGCATCTTTCGTCTGGAGCCGCAGGAGGCGCTCGATCTCACGACGGTGGGGATGCGGGTGGGATTGGCCGACGGCCGCGCCGCGAGCAACGCCGCGGCGTTGCGTGAGGCGCTCGCGCTGTCGCAGACCGTGGTTTTGCCGGCCGGGACGATCGATCTCCGCTTGCCGGGTGGTTTCGCTCTGCCGGAGCGAGACGGTCTCACGATCAGAGGACAAGACTGGACGACCCAAGTCGTCGGTGGTGGCGCGATCTTCAGCCTCCCGTCCGTGGCCAATTTCCACTTGGCAGATCTTTGGCTGCTGCAAACCACGAACGATGGCCCCGCCATTCAGTCATACCATTGCAACTTGCGCAATATCTGCTTCACTCGGGTCAAGATCAGCGTGCGGGACAAGGCCGTTTCGCAGCACAACTGCATCTCGATCGTGGTGGACAAAAGTCCTGTCGCGGCTGACGGCATCGCCGGTCTGGCCGGCTTAGCGATCAAGGATTGCTGGTTCGAGCCCGGGCGGATGGGCGTCGAAATTCAGAACCACGGAGATGGAGCGCGCGTCTACCGGTATCGCAATATTGTCGTCGAGGGGACGACGGTCACGAAGACGGCGCCGGTCAACGGCATGGGCATTTCGCTATCTGGGTGGGGCGACACTTGCCGGATCCGCAACAACAGATTTGTGGATTGTACCGGGCCGGGCGTCGAGATCGTTGGTGCCGACGATGCGACAATCGAGGGCAACCAGTTCGTCGGCAGCCTCGGCACGCCGATCGCCATCTCTAATACTAGGGTAGTGAAGGGGTGCAGGATCGTCGACAACAAAGTGACGGGCGCACCGCTCGTTGGGCTCTTCATTGAGGCTGCCGACGGCGTGACGATCATCGGGAATGATCTGTCGACCTCAGGCGCGTTTGTGATCAAAGCCAGGCATGTCGATATCGTCAGAAATCGTCTGACCGCAATGGGAACGGCGCAGTTGTTTCAGATCGATCATGCCCGGGATGTGAAAATAGAGCACAATGTGATGCGCTCAGAAGGGGGCAAGGACGGACTTCCAATGATCGTGATATTCAATGGCAGCCGCGATTGTATTGTTAAAGAGAATCGGATGGAGCGTCGCGGCTATGATGTTGCAAACGATTCACTCTGGGTCCGGCAAAGTTCGGATGCCGCCGGGATCATCGTGCAGAACAATCAGCGGATCGGCGGCCCCACAGGGCGCGCATTGTAGATCGAATCCTCGGCGAACGGGGCGGCGCACTCTTTGATGTCACCTAAGCTCCACGATTAAACAGTAATGCACGCGCGTGGGCACTAGCGTCCGCGACCTTCATCCTTCCGGTTAAGCATTACGAACGGCACTCGCTTTCCGTCAAAGAACTGCCTTGTCGATGCGGAAAAGAAAGGCGGCGCATGGTCGCCATAAATGAATATCAAATCGGGCTTTTCCTTGGAGCGGAGGATCACATTCGATAAATCGTGAAGCGACCGCATGATTGCCTTGCTGTACCCGCACAGACTCTCGTTGTCCCCGAAGCTCCGTGTACACTCGGACGGGGTGGTTGGATAAACAGGAAGATGGGTGTCGAGTGTCATGATATGCACGAACCGTCGAGAGCCGTTGAATAGGCTCAGGGCGCGTACATACATGTCATGATCGCAAACCCCCCGAAAGGGAGTCTTTTCGCAAGGGTGAATGTTTTGTAACGATGCCATGTCATTATAAAAGACGGCATGCCGGAATCCAATGAGAGGGTAGACATTCTTCCTATTGTATATTTCTCCGCCGTTTCCGTGGAATGCCCAAGTCGAATATCCTTTGCTCGACAAGAATCTCGGCAGGCAATCCGAAAAGTATCTTGCGATTTTAGGATTAGATGGGTTTCCGTTGACGTTCAAGGAGCATAGTTCGCGCATTTCACCTTGCAATGTTGATCCATAAAAGTTGTTGTTATCAACAGTTATGCTGTATGATTTGGTTAGTTCTTCAAGCGGTTGCTGGACGAGTTCAGCTAAGCCAGTCTTCGAAATCGGGAGTCCCAGCGACTCAAGCGAAACCGATAGTATTTGTGGCGGTGCCGTTACCCTGACGATGTGATCCATGGTTGGCTCGGTCAGGCTCCTTACGGAATGACCTGCGACAACCGCTCTCATGTAATTTGAAAAGGCGAATTTTGTCGGAGACGTGAGGACATTTTTCTCGCTATCTAGGTCTTTGCGCGTCGACCGTTCAATATAGATGTCGCACATCCCAATCACAATACAGATCAGGGTCGCGGATAGGACATCGGCCTTTTCAAAACGCATACCTAAAAGTGGTACGCAAAATAGAGAAAAAACCGCAACGCCCATAAACAATAAAGGAGCAATTACGAACCACGGAAGGTCGTTCAAACCCATCAAGTAGCTATCGTAAAAATCTGGCCCCCACCGGTACAGGCGTCCAAAAAAACCAACCGCATCAAAGGACACGGCAATGAGAAAAAGAGTGATAGATACAGCAGTCGTGTACCGTCTATCAGTGCCCCTTCTAACCATAAAATAAGGAATTACTAGAATGAGAGCATAATCTATATTAAATAGGGTCGGATCCCCAGAAATATGCATTAGAATAGCGCGGAGTACGTTGACAGGCACAAAGAACAGTAATGGACTTCTTACTGCTAGGGGAAATTTCGATGCCCAGCTTATAATGCGCACCTTGCTGGCATAGAACGAAGAATTGCTCATCATCGATGCCTGGTTTCCTCGAAGAACTGGCGGCTACTCGTCTGTCGCCGCTCTGATGCAGGTTCCCCGGTGTAATGCTTGAGGACTGCGGGGATGGCAACGGGGTGTGGCGTACCCCGGACACGGTAGTCGCCGTTGCGGACGGAGTGGCGCTAGGTGGAGCGTGTGGTCCGGTGCCGTCGGTCGGCTGCGCGTTTTGCTCGGACTACCCGGGAATGATCAACTGCAATTGTGTCGTGTTCCTCTTAGGCATCAGGATAAGATGCCGTGGCGGTGTCTCATTTGAAAGTCAGACGGCTGATCAGTCCGGCTGTCCGAGGAGGTGTTTTAACCGCAAGACCGAGTTTCCCTCATGTGAGATGACAAAAGGGCAATTAGAAAGGGCAGTGACAGGAAATCAGCGGGTTGATCCGGTGAAGTGCGCCAAGCGGGCAGCCTTTAATGTCGCTGACCACCGAACTATGTACACATGTAGGCATAGCTCATGTGTCCGGCCGCTTGTACAACGGCGAGCATAACGTCGACGTTACCAAAGTTCCCCCGAATACAGGTGAAGAGGCGGAGGAGCAACGTGAAGTCGCCGAGGCGTAGCGCTCACAGCACCACGTTGAGTGCCTAGTCGGCCACCCCCGCCGCTTTAGCCATTATTAGATTCAGTTCAGGGAGAGATGTTGGTGAAGGTCTCTTTGTAACCGTAACCTATCGAACTGTAATCCTGTTCGGTAATTATATCCGGCAGGATCAAAATATAATACGCGCAGACGTATTGGATAGATTCGCTAAACCGAATATACATCCACTGATGGTCATATATTGACAAACACCAGGCCGATCGCGACGTATTTATATCTGATTAATATGGAAATCCCCACGCCTATTTATATGAACGAAGTCGAGATGAGGCATCTGGCGTAGTTTTTGGTGGGCGGATGGTTTTGCACATCGTCGATAGCCTAGCAAACTGCGGTGCTGGCATGCACACAGGGGATGCCGTTGTTCCAGCAGGCCGTTGACGGAACAGATCTCTGTGTCCGATAACCATGATTCTCGGACATAGCCCTAGCGCACCGCCATCCGCCATGGCACAGCCCCACCATGGCTGCTCCCCGACGCCCCGCCGCCCCCTCGGTCGATCCAGCCGCGTCGGTGCCCGTTGCGCTCGCGGCCGAGCAGCCGGCGCTTCCCGCTATCCTCAACGAAAAGATCGAGCAGGCGGCCGCTTATGCGCGCGCCGCGCGCGCCGGGGCGACGCGGCGGGCGTATGAATCGGACTGGGCGATCTTCACCGCCTGGTGCGCGGCGCATGCGCTCGTCGCGCTGCCGGCGACGCCGGAGGTCGTGGCGGTGTTCGCCAGCGATCAGGCGGTCGGCGGGCTCAATCCGGCGACGATCGGCCGGCGGATCGCGGCGATCGGCCATTATCATCGCGCCGGCGGCCATCCCGCACCGACCGCCCTGCCCACCGCCGGGCGGCTCGCCGAGGTGCTCGCCGGAATCCGCGCCGAACATGGCGGGGCCAAGCGCCGCAAACAGCCCGCCGATGCCGCCGCACTGCGCAATATGCTCGCCACGATCGAAGGCGACGGGCTGCGCGCGCTGCGCGATCGCGCGATCCTTGCGGTCGGCATGGCCGCGGCGCTGCGCCGGTCGGAGATCGTCGCGCTCACCGTCGATCATGTCGCGCTGGTGCCGGAAGGGCTGCGGCTGACGATCGCGCGCTCGAAGACCGATCGCGCCGGCGCCGGCGCGGTGATCGCCATTCCGGAGGGCTCGCGCATCCGGCCCAAGGCGCTGCTGCTCGCCTGGATGGCCGCGGCGGGGCATGACTCCGGGCCGCTGTTCCGCCGGCTGTCGCGCAGCGACGCGCTGACCGCGGACGCCATGTCGGATCGGGCGATCGCCCGGCTCGTCCAGCATCATGCCGCCGCGGCGGGCTACGACCCGACGCAATTCGCCGGCCATTCGCTGCGCGCCGGCTTCCTGACCGAGGGCGCGGCGCAGGGCGCGACGATCTTCAAGCTGCAAGAGGTCAGCCGCCACAAATCGGTGCAGGTGCTGTCCGATTACGTCCGCAACGCCGAGCTGTTCCGCGACCATGCCGGCCAGCGCTTCCTGTAGCGCCGCGGCACGCCAACAGGCTTAGGGCAGCATTGTTGCTATTTCGTCACAGGCCGGGCAAAATCCCATCGCCGCGGGCGGTGACAGTTTCGTAAAGCAGTCCAAGGGGTTACCGGCGACGCACTTGGCAGCACCGCTGCCCCATGTGCCCCATTCCCTACAGGACCACAGAATGATCCGGACCTATCGTCGGCAGTTGCTTTCCTCGTCGTTGATCCTTCTCTCCGCCCTCGCGGTTCCCGCCTACGCCCAGACGACCAACGCCGCGGGCACGGCGAGCGACAACACGCCGACCGGTGCGGCCGCCAGCGCGGCGGTCGATCAGGCGACGCCGGGCGCCTCGCCGGCGGATGCGAACGTCGCCCCCGCCGAACAGGGCACGGGCGCCGATGGCGGCGACATCGTCGTCACCGGATCGCGTATTGCGCGCCCGACGCTGGACTCGCCGGCGCCGGTGACCACGCTCGGCGTCGCCGATCTGACCCGCACCGGCGCGATCGCGGTGGGCGACGTCCTCAACGACCTGCCGTCGCTGCGTTCGACCTACAGCCAGGCGAGCTCGACCCAGTTCATCGGCACGTCGGGCCTCAACCTCCTCGATCTGCGCGGCCTCGGCGTCACGCGCACGCTGGTGCTGGTCAACGGGCGCCGCCACATCACCTCGTCCGAGGGTGATTTCCTGGTCGATACCAACACGATCCCGACCGATCTGCTCGACCGCGTCGACATCGTCACCGGCGGCCAGTCCGCCGTCTACGGGTCGGACGCGATGGCGGGCGTCGTCAATTTCGTGCTGAAGCGCGACTTCGACGGTCTGACGCTCAATGGTCAGTCGGGGATCAGCAGCAAGGGCGACCGCGGCACCTATCGCCTCGCCGGCACCTACGGCAAGAATTTCGCCGACGGCCGCGGCAACATCGCCGCCAGCCTCGAGTACAACAAGTCGGACCTGGTCACCTATGCCGACCGGCCCAATCTGACCGGCGCGACCACCGGCCGCCGGCAGTTCCAGCTGGTCGATCGCCCCGCGCTCGACAATACGATCCCGAACCGTACCTATCTCGATCGGGTGCGGAGCTTCGGCTACGACAATGGCGGCAATTTCATCGCCTACAACGGCAGCAGCCTCTCCGCCTGCGGTACCGGCGCAGCTGGGGCCTGCCTGCCCAACGGCGCGCCGCGCGTGTTCGGCTTCCGGCCGGACGGTGCGCTGTACGAATATAATTACGGCACCGACTTCCGCCCGGCGGGCTCCAACAACAACAATGGCGGCGACGGCGCCATCCTGAACGACCGCGGCACGCTCCAGCCCTCGCTGAAGCGCTACGTGGCCAACGTGCTCGGCCATTACGACGTGTCCGACGCGTTCAAGCCGTTCTTCGAGGCCAAGTTCGTCCGCGTCGAGAGCTTCAACCAGGGCACCCCGACCTTCGCCCAGGGCGGCGAGCAGGGGACCATTGCGCTCGATGCCGGCGGTCGGCGCGCGGCCGTCGGCGGCTTCCAGAGCCAGACGATCGGCATCCCGATCTCGCTCGACAATCCGTATCTGCAGCCCGGCGCAGCCGCGACGATCCGTTCGCTGCTGCCGGCCGGTGCGGAGTTCTTCCGCCTCAACCGCAACAACAACGATTTCGGCACGCGCGACGAATATGACCGTCGCGACACCTACCGGATCGTCGGCGGTGTCGAAGGCACGTTCAACGACGACTGGAAGTACGACGTCTCGGTCAATTACGGCGAGTTCCGGACGCGCTCGACCTTCTACAACAACCGCATCAACCAGAATTTCTACAATGCGGTCGATGCGACGCGCAACGCGGGCGGCCAGATCGTCTGCCGGATCAACCAGACCACGGTCACCGATCCGAACTGCGTGCCGATCAACGTGCTCGGCGATGGCGCGCCGAGCCAGGCGGCGCTGAACTATATCAACACCAACTCGCAGCGGCGCGGCAAGGCGACCGAGTTCGACGTCACCGCAAACGTGGTCGGCGACAGCTCACAGCTGTTCGAGCTGCCGGGCGGCCCCGTCCAGTTCGCGCTGGGCGGCGAATACCGGCGCGAGACCGCGTCCTATGGCTATGACGATCTGGTCAAGTCGGGTGCGACGTTCCTCAACGCCATCCCCGACTTCAACCCGCCCTCGTTCGCGGTCAAGGAAGCCTATGGCGAGTTGAACCTGCCGCTGCTCAAGAACGCCCGCTTTGCAGAAGAGCTGACGGTGAACGGCGCGGTGCGGGTCGCCGATTACAAGGGCTCGGCCGGGACCGTGTGGACCTGGAACGCCGGCGCGATCTATGCGCCGATCCGCGACATCAAGGCACGGGTCAGCTACGCCAAGGCGGTTCGCGCGCCGACGCTCAGCGACCTCTACGCGTCGCAGTCGCAGAATTTCGATTTGCTCGACGATCCCTGCGATGCCAACTTCATCAACACCGGCCGCGCCGGGCGCGTGGCCAATTGCGCGGCGGCCGGCGTGCCCGCGAACTTCATCAACAACACCGCGCGGGCCGGCAGCACCCAGTTCCTGTCGGGCGGCAACCCCAACCTGTCGCCGGAAAAGTCGCGCAGCTGGACCTATGGCGTCATCGTGCAGCCGTCGTTCCTGCCCGGTCTCGCGATCACGGCGGACTATTACGACATCAAGATCAGCAACGTGATCCAGCAGGTCGACGCGCAGCAGATCCTCGATGGCTGCTATGACGGTGCCTCGCTCGACAACCAGTTCTGCCGCCTGATCAACCCGCGTCAGGCCAACAGCGAGTTCGCCCAGACCGCGCTCCTGCAGAGCACGCTGAACTTCGCCGCGCTGAGCGCCAAGGGCATCGATCTCGACGTCTCCTACAGCCATGCGCTGCTGGGCGACGACAAGCTGGCGCTGCGCTTCATCGGCAACTGGGTCCGCGATCGCACCGATTTCCCCTACCTCGACAATCCGGCGCAGCCGCAGCGGATCAAGGGGGAGCTGGGCGATCCGATCTACAGCTTCAACGCATCGGCGGACTACAGCCGCGGCGCGTTCACGCTCGGCTATCAGATGCGGTTCATCGGCCGTCAGTCGATCACCGACTGGGAAGCCCAGCATGACACCAACGGCGTCGCGGCGCTCGATCCCTATTATGCCGATCGGGTCTATTATCCGCACGTCTTCTACCATGCGCTGCGCGGTTCGATGGACGTCAGCCGGCAGTTCCGCCTCTACGCCGGCGTCGACAACCTGACCGACAAGAAGCCGCCATACGGCCAGCTCGGCGTGGGTGACGGCGCGATCTACGACAATATCGGCCGCTTCATGTACGTCGGATTCTCCGTCAAAATGTAAGAGCCGACGCAGGAGGTCGCCGCTGCGATCTCCTGCGCCCCCCTCCCGCATCGGGCACCGCCACGCGCCTCAGCCCCCCTGCCGCACCCCGTCCCTGCGTCGACGCCTCGACGTGTCGACACCGCGGCGCGGCGGCTGGTCGCGCATCAGCCGCCGGCGGGTGAGCGGCGGGTCCTCGAACAGGTCGCGGATGGCGCGCCGGCGAAAGGCGTTCCACCAGCGTTGCCAGCGATGTTCGGCGGCATCGTGGAGCATGTGGCAGCGCTGGCACAGCGCGGCGAGATTGGCGGCGGCATTGTTGCCGGGATCATGGTCGAGGTGCGCGCAGGCGAGCACGACATAGGTGGTGCGCACCCCGGCGAGCAGCGCCACGCCGCGCAGCGCGACGCGCCTGCCGTCGCCGTCGCGCCAGCCGCGCGCCTCGCCGTCCCACCAGCGCCCGTCGCCGAGATGCGCGACATGGCGGCGATGCGGCCGGCGGCAGCGCTCGCAGCGCGCGCCGGCGCGCACGAAGCGGATCGCCCGCGACACCTGCGGCCAGTCGATCGGATAGAGCCAGCGGTTCTCGGCACGGATCGGCATCGCGATTCTATGAATCATCGCCGATTCGCCGCCAAGCCCCAAATGCCGGGGGCCGGTATGACGGCGGCAGGAAGCGGTGTCAGGGGGGGGGCGGCGCTACCGCCCCGCCCGCCTCATTCGCCTTCGAGCATCAGCGGCCCGGTCTCGACCGGCGCCTCGGCATTGGCCTTGGCGAACTTGCCTTCGACGCGGGCGCCCTGTTCGATCGTCAACGCCTCGTAATTGACGTCGCCGATGATATGCGCGCTGCGCTGGATGACGAGGTCGCTGACCGTGATGCTGCCGCGCACCGTGCCCGCCATATGCGCCGACTGGGCGACGATCGCGCCGATCATCGCGCTCGAGGCGCCCTGCACCAGCGAGGTGCAGGTGATGTCGCCCTGGATGCGGCCATCGATATGCAGGTCCGCCGTGGCGGAGACGTCGCCGTTGATGACGACATCGGCGCCGATCATCGAGAAGGTGGAGGTGTTGCTCATGGCGTCAGTGGCTACCCGTGTCTGAACCGGTGGGTGGACGGCTGGTTTTCTGTGGAACATGGCTGCGCGCCTCCAGGAATGGGCGAGGATTGACGGGACGGTCGCTGATCCGCACCTCGAAATGCAGATGGGGCCCGGTCGACCGCCCGGTGGAACCGATGGCGCCGATCGTCTGCCCCGCGGCGACCTGCTGGCCGACATGGGTGTGGAATGCGGACATATGGGCGTAGCGGGTGACGAGGCCGGGGCCGTGCGTCACCTCGACGCAATTGCCATAGCCGGAGCGCTGGCCGACGAAGCTGACCACGCCGCGCGCGGCCGCGTAGATCGGTGCACCCAGCGGGCCGCGGAAGTCGAGACCGGGGTGGAACGAGCCATGGTGGGTGAACGGGTCGGAGCGATAGCCGAAGCCGCTCGACATCGAATCCATGCTGGCGGGCAGCACCTGCGGCATGCGCGCCAGCGCCTGGTCCAGCGCGCTCATCCGCGACAGGCTGGCGCCGAGCCGGGCGAAGCGCGGGTCGATCGAGCCATCGGCGTCGGTCGACAGGGGGAGCAACGGCCCGCCCATCGCCTCGCCCGTATCGCGCGGGGCCAGCATCTGCGGGCTGACCCCCAGTTTGCGCATCATCGCGGCATTGGCCGCGGCGCGCCGGTCGGCATAGCGCGTCAGATTCTCGACGAAGGCGAGCTGGCGCGCCTCGGTCCGGGCGAGGGTGGCGGCCTCGGGCATGACGGCACTCACCTTGCGGATCGTCCTCGCCGCCTCGCTGCTGCTGTTGGTGACGGTTTCGCCGCCCTTGGCGTCGCGCGGCAATGGGCCGAGGTGGGTCTGCGTGACCTTCTCGATGAAGTCCTGTCGCCGTTGCAGGTCGGAGGCGACGCCGTCGAGGTTTTTGCGAAAGGCGGCGACGCGGCTCTCGGCCTTTTCGACGCGCGCCTGGCGGGTCAGCAGGGCATCGATGTCGTAGGAGTCCCGCCAGCGGATCACGGCCAGCGTGGTGATCGAGCCGACATAGGCCAGCGTCAGCGCCGCCACGCCGAGCGCCGCCCGCTTCTGCGTGCGCGCGGTGATGCGGAGGAAGCGCACCTGCCCCTGCGAGCGCATGATGAATTCGCGATCGGGGAACCATCCCTCGATCCGCACGCGGGCATCGGCCAGTCTTCGGCGTATGCGCATGCGGATGCGAGCGAGGCGCTGCCCCGCCTGCTGCGGTTTCGGCTTGTTCAAAGCGATCCCGCTTCCTCTACCCTGGGCCCTATCGAGCTTTATAGCCGGCGCGCCCGGCCGCCGGCCGCGCCGGGGTCGCGACCGGCGACGCCCCGCGGCGAGACGGTCCCCCTGCGCGACGAATGGCAGCCAAAACGGCGCGACACGCCCATCGCGACAGGTGCCGCGGACGCGGAGGGACATCATGCAAAGTCGCGCAGCCCGGTCATCCCGACGGGTAAGGGGCCGACCGCACGGGAAGTCCCCTCCGCGCCCTCTGCGCCTCTGCGCGAACCATCCTGCTTCTTCTGACGTGCGACGCCGATCGGCCCGCGATCGAAGGGCGATCCCCGCTTGCCGGATCGACATTCAGCTTTGGAGAAAGTTCCTCCCCGCCAGAAGGAGGTGGCATGCCGAAGGCATGACGGAGGGGGAGGACGCGCAACCGAAGACGTCGCTTCCCTCCCCCTCCGTCACGCCCTCCGGGCGCGCCACCTCCCCCTGGCGGGGGAGGAAGCGGACTGACGGTCGATCCCGCCTAGGCCGCCGGCGCGGGCAGTGCGGTCTGGTGGACGGGGGCACGCGGGCGGTAGAGCGGGCGCAGCGTGATGCTGCGGTCGGCGTCCCCCGCGCCGCATTCGGCGCCGGGCTCCGTGCCAATGCGGAAATGGTCGACCTGCCGCGCCAGCTCTCCCGCCGCGCCGGCGAGCGATTGCGCGGCCGCGATCGCCTGTTCGATCATCGCGGCATTCTGCTGGGTGACGCCGTCCATGTCGGCGATCGTGGTGGTGATCTGGCGCAGGCTCTGCGCCTGCTGCTCGGTGGTGCCCGAGACCGAGGCGACGAGCGTCGCGACGTCGCCGATCCCGGCGACCAGCCGCTGCAACGCCGTGCCGGTCTCGCGCACCAGCCGGACGCCGGCCTCGACCTCGCGCGTCGAGGCGGTGATGATCGCGCCGACGTCCTGCGCCGCCTCCGCCGAGCGCTGCGCCAGCGCGCGCACCTCGGAGGCGACGACGGCGAAGCCGCGCCCCGCCTCGCCGGCACGCGCTGCCTCGACCCCGGCGTTGAGCGCGAGCAGGTTGGTCTGGAAGGCGATGCCGTCGATCAGGCTGATGATCTCGGCGATGCGCAGCGACGATTGCTCGATCCGGCCCATCGCCTCCACCGCGCGGCCGACGACCGCGCCGCCCTGCTCGACATCGCCGCGCATGCCGGCGATCGCGCCATGCGCGCGGCCCGCGGCCGCCGCGGTGGTGCCGATGGTGGCGGTGATCTGCGTCATCGCCGCGGCGGTTTGGCGCAGGCTGGCGGCCTGGCGCTGGGTGCGCAAGGCGAGGGCGTCTGAGGCGAGACGGACGTGGCCGGCGCCGTGGGTGATGCCCTGGGTCGCCGCGGCGACCTTGGCGAGCGCCGCGTCGAGCGCGCGCAGCGCCTCGTTGAAGTCGCGCCGCAGCCCTTCGTAGCGGTCGGGGAAGCCGTCGCGCAGCCGGTGGGTGAGGTTGCCGTCGGACAGCGCCTCGAGCCCCGCGCCGAGCGCGGCGAGCACCGTCGTCTGGTCGGCGGTGACCGCGGCGCGGATCGCCGCGGCGCCCTGTTCGGCCGCCTCGGCCGCCGCATGGCTGCGCGCCTGGCCAATGATCGTCCGTTCGAGCCGGACGGCGAGCGGGATCAGCATCGCCGCCTCGACCACGACGATGCCCGTGTGGAGCAGCGCGCGCGGCAGGTCGGCGCCAGCGGGGGAGATCCAGGCGGGCCGCAGCAGGCCGGCGCCGAGGTGATGGACCGCGATCACCAGCGTCGCGGCGACGAGCGCGCGCCAGTCGCCGAGCACCGCGAGCGTCGCCAGCACCGCGAAGACCAGCATGTGGAGGTCGCCCTGCCACGGCGCGCCCGCCCATTGCGCGAGCAGCAGCGCGGGATAGAGCGGCAGCGTCACCGCGAGCATCAGCCGGGTCGCGGCGTCGCTGCGGCCGGCGGCCGCGCGCAGCGTCGGCAGGATGGCGAGCAGCGCGGCGGGGGCCAGCATCCCCCATTGCCGCTGCACGAGGCAGCCGAGCGCGATGACCGCGGCGAGGCCCCACAGCAGCGCCGTCAGCGCACGCGTCCCTGCCGTGCGCAACCGGTCGAGGTCGGCGCGCATCATGCCGGCGCCGCGGTGCGTGCGCTGGATCGCCGGCATCTGCGGCGCCCGCCGCCCACGCGCCATGGTCTCGGCCCCGGTCCCATCCGACCATTATAGCCGCGCGGCCGGCCCGATCGGGCGCCGGGAACGCCGCGAAACCAATTTGCATCAAGAAACGTTGCGCTCGGAAGAAAACACGGGGGTCGTTTGTTCATTCTGCATCTGGCCCTCGGCGGCTGCCTGAAACCGCCGCCCGTCGCTTATGGGGTCACTGCGGATACCGGCGGTCATATCGCCTATGTGATCGAGGCGGCGCGGGCACAGGCACGCCGCGAGGATGTCGCGCAGGTCTCGATTGTCACCCGGCTGTTCGCCGATGCGCGGCTCGATCCCTGCCATGCCCGGGTGCGCGAGACGATCGAGGCCAAGGTGACGATCGACCGGATCGCCACCGCCGAGCCCGCCTATCTGGAGAAGGAGGCGCTCGATGCCGAGCTGCCCGCCTTCATCGCAGCGTTCTGCGCGCATCTGGCGGCGCTGCCGCGATTGCCCGACGTGATCCACGCGCATTTCGCCGATGCCGCGGCGGTCGCGCGTGCGGCACAGGCGCAATTCGGCATCCCCTTCGCCTATACGCCGCATGCGCTCGGTATCGACAAGCGCGCGACGGGGCTTGGCGGCACCGGACGCGGCGATGACGGGCTCGACGCGCGGATCGATGCCGAGCGGGCGGCGATCGCCGCAGCCGCGGCGATCCTGGTGTCGACCCGCGACGAGGCGGAGCGGCAGATCGGCGCCTATGGCGTGCCGGTGGCGGGACGCATCCACTGCCTGCCGCCCGGCGTGCCGCATCGCGAGGCGGCCGGCGCCAACGACGGCGATACGATCGCCGACCGGCTCGGCGCCTGGCTCGACCGGCCCGAACGACCGATCCTGTTCGCGGTCGCGCGGCCGGTCGCCAAGAAGAACCTCGCCGCGCTGGTCCGCGCCTATGCCGGCGATGCGGCGCTGCGCGCGCAGGCCAATCTCGTCATCCTCGCCGGGCGTCACGATCATGCCAATGGCGAGGAGGCGGCGGTGCTCGCCGAATTGCACCGGCTCGCCGCGGACCCGGCGCTCGCCGGGCGGATCGCGCTGCCGCCCCACCATGACGCGGCCGATGTCACCGCGCTCTATGCGCGCGCCGCACAGGGGGGCGTGTTCGTCAATCCGGCGCTGCACGAGCCGTTCGGACTGACGCTGATCGAGGCCGCCGCGGCCGGCGTGCCGGTGGTGGCGACGCGCAACGGCGGCCCCGCCGAGATCGTCGCGCGGCTGCGTCACGGCATGCTGGTCGATCCGCGCGACGATGCCGGCATCGCCCGCGCCTGTCGCGCGATCCTGGGCGACCGCGCCCGCCACGCCGCGCTGGCCAGCGCCGGCCGGATGCGGGTCGGCGCCTATTGCTGGACCGATTATGCCGCCGCCTCGGTCGCGATCTATCGCGACATCGCCGCGCCGCGGCTGCTCGCCTGCGACATCGACAATACGCTGACCGGCTGCCGCACCGGCGCCGCGGCCTTTGCGGCGTGGCGCGCGGCGTCGCCGCTCGGCTTCGTCGTCGCGACCGGGCGCGGGTTCGAGGCGGCGCGGGCGATCCTCGCGCGCTGGCAGCTGCCCGAGCCCGACGCCTATATCGTCGACGTCGGCACGCGGCTGCTGCTCGCCGACGGGAACGGCGGCTGGCGCGCCTGCGCCGATTATGCGCATGCGCTCGATGCCGGCTGGGATCGCGTCGCGGTGGTGCGCGCGCTCGCGCCGCTCGGCATCGCGCCGCAGCCGGTCGAAACCGAAGGACCGCACAAATTGAGCTTCTTCGGCACCGCCGACGATGCCGCCGCGATCCGGGTGGCGCTGGCGCGGGCGGGGCTGGCGGCGCGGGTGATCTTCTCGCACGGCCGGCTGATCGACGTGCTCGCGCCCGCCGGCGGCAAGGCCGCGGCGATCGCCTTCTACGCTGCGCGTCACGGCTGGTCGCTCGGCCAGTGTATCGCGGCGGGCGACAGCGGCAACGATGCCGACATGCTCACCGCCTGCGGCCAGGCGATCGTCGTCGGCAATGCCGGTGCCGAGCTTGCCGGGCTGCGCCCGCGCGCCGGGCTGCATCGCGCGCGGGCGCATCATGCCGCGGGGATCATCGAGGGGCTCGACCGGCTCGGCCTCGCCACGCCGGGCGTCGCATCCGCCGCCACGCCGCTGGCGCAGGCGGCATGAGGCCGTTCGGCTATTTCGTCCATCATCAGGGACGCGGCCATGCCGAACGCTGTGCGGCGATCGCCCATGCGCTGCCGCGCGAACGGCCGCTGACGCTGTTCTGCGCGCGCGACGACATCTTCCCCGCGCTGCCCGATCATGTCGCGATCGTCCGCCTGCCCTCGTTGTTCGAGCCGGGCGGCGACGAGGCGGGGACGATGGACTGGGTGGCGACGCCCGACACGCTGCATTGCGCGCCGCTGGGCTGGCCGGGCATCCGCCAGGCGATGGCGACGCTCAGCGGCTGGTTCGCCGCGGTGGACCCGGCGCTGATGATCTGCGACGTCTCCGCCGAGATCGCGCAACTCGCGCGCATCTGTTCGGTGCCGCACGTCAAGGTGCTCCAGCACGGCGACCGCGGCGATCCCGGCCATCGCGCCGCCTATGACGGCGCGGCGGGGCTGCTCGCGCCATTCCATGCCGATCTCGCCCAGCCCGAATGGGATGCGGCGATGCGCGCCAAGACGTGGTTTGCCGGCGGGCTCGGCGTCGACACGCGCGTGGCCGAGCGCGAGGTGGCGCGGCAGCGGATCGGCGTCGCAGCCGACGAGGAGATGATCCTGGTCGTCGCGGGCGGTGGAGGCGGCGGTTTCGCGGCCGCGCCGCTCGGCGTCGGCGCGCGCGCGACGCCCGCCGCACGCTGGATCACGATCGGCCCGGTGCAGCGCGACTGGCATGCGACCGAACCCGCCAATATCGCGCATCGCGGCTGGGTCGACGATGCCGCCGACCATATCGCCGCGGCGGACCTCGTCATCGCCTCGACCGGCAACACCACCTGCCAGCAGATCCTCGCCGCGGGACGGCCGTGGCTGGCGGTGCCCGAATGGCGCTATTTCGACGAACAGCACCGCAAGGCCGAGGCGCTCGCCGCGGCGGGCGTCGCCTGCGTGCGGCCGCATCTGCCCTCGTCGGCGGGCGGCTGGACTGCGGCGCTCGCCGAGACGCGCGCCGGCCATCGCCCGGAGCGTCAGCGCGCGATGATCGCCGATACCCCCGCCGAGGACGCCGCGCGCTGGCTGGAGGCGCTGAGCGACCGGTTGTGGACGCCGCGCGTCGTCAGCCCGGCGCCGGCGGCCGAGGGCCAGTCCGTATGACCCACCCGCCCGTCACCCCGGACGTGGTTCGGGGTCTACTCCGCGGCGGGGAGAACGGCCGGGGGCGCAAGCCGTACGCCTGCGGCCCCGTGGACCCCGGAACGGGTCCGGGGTGACGGATATCCTGTGGCGACCCCGCCAACCTCACGAAACCCGGCCCTTCTCTCTCGCATGGAACCCGCTATGACCGTCTCCGTCGTCACGCTCGCCAAGGGGCGGCCCGACCATCTCGTCAATCTGGTCCATGGCCTGACGCGGCAGAGCCAGCTGCCGGTCGAGCTGATCGTCGCGGTGATGCAGGCGGAGGCCTATGACCTGCCCGCCGCGCCCTTCCCGATCCGCCAGATGCACGTCGTCGCCGACGCGCTGCCGCTCGCTGCGGCGCGCAACGCCGCGGCGCGCGCGGCGCAGGGCGAGGGGATCGTCTTCCTCGACATGGACTGTATCCCGACGCCCGAGCTGGTCGCCGATTACGCCGGCTTCCTCGCGACGCATGACGCGCTGCTGATGGGCGAAGTGCTGTACCTGCCGGGCGGGGCGACCGAGGCCGACCTGTCGATGGACCGGTTCGCCGGGATCGCCGTGCGCCATTCCGACCGCCGCGGCCCCCCGCCCCAGGGCGTCGAGCGCTGCAACGACTATCGCTGCTTCTGGTCGCTCAACTTCGCGATGCGGCGCGCGACCTTCCTTGCCGTCGGCGGGTTCGACGAACGCTATGTCGGCTATGGCGGCGAGGACACCGATTTCGGCAAGACGCTCGACCAGGCCGGCGTGCCGATCGCCTGGATCAAGGGCGGCCGCGCCTATCACCAATATCACCCGCACCATATGCCGCCGGTCCATCACCTCGACAGCGTCGTGCGCAACGCCGAACTGTTCGAGGCGAAATGGGGCTATCGCACCATGGGCCATTGGCTGCACGCCTTCCGCCTGATGGGGCTGGTCGACGACACCGCCGGCCGCCCGGTGCGCATCCTGCGCCGCCCCGGCCCCGAGGATCTCGCGCTGACCGGCCAGCAGAGCCACCAGCCCTATGCCAATACCGCCAGCGTCATCCGCCTGCTCGAGGCGCGCGCCGCAGAGGCGGACGCGGCCGGGACAACCCGCGCCACGCTCGGCCTCGCCGCGGCATGAGGATCGCGGTGCTGGCGCACGTCCGCCAGCGGATCGCGCAGCCGTTCGCGGGTGGCATGGAGGCGCATGGCTGGCAGCTCGCCGCGGGGTTGCAGGCGCGCGGCCATGACGTGACGCTGTTCGCCTCGGGCGACAGCGATCCGCGCTTCGCCATCGATCCGGTGGTCGCACGCCATTACGAGTGCGTCTTTCCCTGGGCCGAGCATCGCGGGTCGGCGCCGCTGATCGCGCATCTCGACGCCGGCTATGCCGCCGCCTGCGACCGGATCGCGACCGGCGGCTATGACGTCGTCCACAACAACAGCCTGCACCGGTTCGCGATCGAGCCGCGGCGGACGGCGGTGACGCCGACCGTCACCTCGCTGCACGTGCCGCCTTACGACGCCTTGCACTGGTTCGTCCGGGCGAGCGCGACGCCGGGGCATCGGCTCACCGTCACCTCGGCGACGCAGCTTGCCGCCTGGTGGCCCGAGGGCGCGCCGGTGCAGGCCTCGGTGCTGCACAATGGCATCGATCTCGCCGCCTGGCCGTTCGCGGCACGGGGCGACGGCAGCGCGGTCTGGTGCGGGCGGATGACCCCCAACAAGGGGCCGCATTTCGCCGCGCAGGCGGCCCTGCGTGCCGGCGTGCCGCTGACGCTGTTCGGCCCGATCGAGGACCCCGACTATTGGGCGGCGGAGGTCGCGCCGCTGCTCGGGCCGGCGGTGCGCTACGGCGGCCACCTCGCCGGCGACGCGCTCGCGGCGGAACTGGGCCGCGCCTCGCTGTTCCTGTTCACGCCGTGCTGGGACGAGCCGTTCGGCCTCGTCGCCGCGGAGGCGATGGCGTGCGGCCTGCCCGTCGCCGCCTTCGACCAGGGCGCCGCGCGCGAGGTGATCGGCGAGGCCGGCGCCTTCGCCCCCGCCGGCGATGTCGCGGCGCTCGCCGAAGCGATCGGGACCGCCCTCGCCGTGCCGCGCACGATCCCGCGCGCGCGGGTCGAGCGGATGTTCACCCGCGATCTGTGGCTCGACCGCTGCGAGGCGCTCTACCGCGCGGCCGGCGCCGATCGCGCCGCGCGTGCCGCATGAACGCCGCCACATCGCTGGCGGTGCTCGACGCCTGCTATCGGGCGCATGTCGGCCCCGGCTCTGCCTATGCGCTGGTCGATTTCCCCGACCATGCCAATGTCGGCGACAGCGCGATCTGGCTCGGCGAGCTCGCCATGCTGCGCCGCATCACCGGCTGTGGACCTGTCTACGTGTCGACATGGCATGATTTCGACGCCGAGGCCTTCCGGCGGGCGTGCCCGACCGGCATTCTGTTCCTGCATGGCGGCGGCAATCTCGGCGATATCTGGCCACATCATCAGCACTTCCGCGAGCATCTGCTGGCGAGCGTGCGCGATCGGCCGGTGGTGCAATTGCCGCAGTCGATCCACTTCCGCGATCCCGCCAGGGCGGGGCGGTTCGCCGCGCTGGCCGCCGAACATCCCGACTTCACGCTCTACGTGCGCGATCGCCGCAGCCATGGCTTCGCCACCGCGCGGATCGCCTGTCCGGTCGATCTCGTCCCCGATTCCGCGATCGCATTGGGGCCGCAGCCGCCCGGCGCGCCGGCAGTGCCGCTGCTGATGCTGTTGCGCAGCGACGACGAACGTCGCGACCATGGCGGACCGCCCGCCGCATCGGCGCGCGTCGTCGACTGGCTCGACGACGACCCCGATCTGCCCGCCGGCACCGACATCGCGGCGCGCGAGGCGCAGGCGACCGTCCGCGTCGCGCGTGGGCTGCGGCTGCTCGCGCAGGGCGAGGTGATCGTCACCGACCGGCTGCACGGCCATATCCTCGCCGACCTGCTCGGCATCGCGCACGTCGTGCTCGACAACGACTATGGCAAGATCGCCGCTTATGCCGCGGCCTGGCCTGCCTCGGCGCCGGTCGCGACCGCGGCGACGATGGCGCAGGCGCAGGCGCTCGCCGACCGGTTGCGCGCCGCGCGGTGAGCGAGCGCCCCGACGTCAGCCTGCTGATCTGCACGCGCGACCGCAGCGCGTCGCTGGCGGCGACGCTCGCCTCGATCGTGCGCGCGGCCGCCGCGGCGCCGGCGCTCGCGGTCGAGGTGATCGTGGTCGACAATGGCTCGCGCGACGATACGCCGCGCCGGCTCGCCGCCTGGCAGCCGCCCTTCCCTGTCCACCGCCTGCGCGAGGCCCGGCCCGGCCTCGCCCGCGCGCGCAACCGCGGCCTCGCTGCGGCGCGCGGGCGGATCGTCGCGATGACCGACGACGACTGCGTCCTCCACACCGATTATTTCGTCGCGCTGGCCGGCGTGTTCGCCGGGCTGGCGGCGCCGGTCATCGTCGGCGGCCGCATCCTGCTCGGCGATCCCGCCGACCTGCCGGTGACGGTGAAGCTGGAGGATCATCCGATGACCTGCCCGCCCGGTCATTTCCCCGGCGGCTTCGTGATGGGCGCCAACCTCGCCTTCACCGCCGACGTGCCGCGGCGGGTCGGCGGCTTCGACGATCGCTTCGGCGCCGGCGCGCCCTTCGTCGCGGCGGAAGACACCGATTTCCTGTTCCGCGCGATGCGCTGCGGTATCGCGCTGCACTACGACCATCGGTTCGTCGTCGACCATCATCACGGCCGCCGCCATCGCGACGAGGAGACGCGGCTGCTCGCCGGTTACGGCTTCGGCGACGGTGCGCTCTACGCCAAGCACTGGCGCGATCCCCGCATCCGCCGCGCGCTGCTGCGCGACCTCGCCGATCTGCGCCGCGACCTCACCGATCCCGTCACCACCCACGCCGGCATCCGCGCCTTCTACGCCTTCCGCCTGCGCCATAAGCTGCGCGGCGCGGTCGGCTATTGGCGGCACCGCCGGGTCGGGGCGGATCGCGTTTCGGCACCCGTGGAATCGTAGGGAAGACGCACGCTCGTGGTCACGCCGGTCGCCCCGGTGCCGGGCGTCGCTCTAGCGCCCGGTGAGCACCGCCTCGGGGTCGAGCAGCGTCAGCGCCGCCCCTGCGCCGGCGACGCGCGCGTCATGCCAGCGCCACAGCACCAGATTGGTGCCGCCGCGGTGCTGGACCGACGGCACCAGCGCCCCCTCCGCCCCGGCGTCGTGCAGCGTCTGCGCCAGCGTCCAGCTCGGCGGGATGCCGCCTTCCAGCTTGAAGATGCGACGCCACTCGCAGCCGAGGATCGCCGGATCGGCGTCGCGCAGGTCGGCGATCGCCCCCGCCGCCAGATCATAGGCGACGAGCGTCCCCGGCCGCACCAGATCCTGATGCATCTCGCGGATCGCGGTATTGTAATCGGCGGACAGATAGAGCGCCGCCATGCCAGGCGGGTTCCAGCGCCCGCCGGTCAGATGCGCGCCGCTGTCGAAGGGCTGGCCCTGCCAGCGGACGCCGAGCATCCGCCAGAAGCGCGCGGTGAGCGGGTGCAGTGCATGGGCCATGGGCGCGCCGTACTTACCTCAGGCGCGCGGCGTTGCCGCCGTCACGCATAGACGCCCTGTTCCATCGTCTCGAGCGTCCACAGCACCGCGGCGGCCTCGCCCGCCTCGACCAGTTCCTCCGCGGTCTTGCCGAAGCCGGCGATCGGCTGGTGCCGGAACCAGATGATCGCCTTGCCCTCGTCGCCCGACAATTCCGCCGCGCGCGCGATGATCCGCGCGATCTCGCCCAATTTGGCCTGGACCGCGGGGCTTTCCGGCTTGGCGGTCATCGTGTTGCGGTTGACGTGCGCCAGCCGCGCCAGCCGTGCCAGCGGCAGCCGCAACCGGTCCGCCATGCGGCGCGGGGCGATCATGTCGTGATCGCGGATGTCGTCTAGAAAGGCGGCAAGCATGGGTGCACTCCTTGCCCGATATATGCACCCAAAGTCGTTGAGGCGCAATGAAGCCGCGGTTCAGCCTGCGACGTTTATCCTCCGGCCCGACCAAAGGAGAATCCATGACCCGCATGACGATCGCCGCAGCGCTGCTGGCGCTGCTCACCGCGACGGGCGCCGCGGCCAGCGTCGACACCTCGCCCAAGCCGGGCGGGGTCTATCGGCTCAAGCCGGGCATCTATGTCGCCAGGGGGGCGAGCTGCCGTTCACCGGCCAATGCCGACATCCGCCAATATGACGGGCGCGGCCTCAGCACCGCGCATAGCCGCGCCTGCCGCGCCCGCGTGCTTTCGCGCAAGGGCAACCGCTATACCGTCAGCCAGTCGTGCATCGACGCCGGCGCCGGCCCCGCCCCGCGCTTCATCGAGCGCCAGACCGTGACGGTGCCGGATGCGCTCACCTTCAGCCTCGCGACGCGCGGCGCGGCGACGACCTATCGTTATTGTCCGATCGACCAGCTCCCCGCCGGGCTGCGCAGCGCGGTGCGCTGATCGTATACCGCTGTATTGCTCATCCAATACAGTGGTGATAGCCTCGCGTCTCCGCTATTGGGAGATGGCTATGATCCGCAGGTTCGTCAGCGGCGCGATTGCCGCGCTGCTGGCCGGGGGCGCGGCGGTCGCGCAGGATTATCGCCCCGCCTTCCATCCGGAGACGCTGAAAGGGCCGCCCGCCGGCAAGCCCAACGAGGTGCTCGTGCTCGGCACGACGCATCTGTCGGGCCTGCCGAAGGATTTCGACCCGGCGACGCTCGCGCCGCTGCTCGACCGGCTCGCGGGCTGGCGGCCGACGGGGATCGCGACCGAGGATCTGTCCGGCCTGCAATGCGATGCGCTGCGCCGCTATCCGTCGCGCTATGCCGAGACGGTCGAGGCCTATTGCTCCGATCCCGCCCCCGCCGGCCGTGCGACCGGGCTCGACGTCCCCGCCGCCAATGCCGAGGCGGAGCGGCTGCTCGCCGGCTGGCCCGCCGCGCCCGCGCCCGCGCAGCGGCGCCGGCTGGCGGCGGTGTTCCTCGCCGCGGGCGAGCCCAATTCGGCGCTGGTGCAATGGCTGCGCCTGCCCGCGGCGGAGCGCCATGCCGGCGACGGGCTCGACGCCGCGCTGGTCGCCGCGCTCGATGCACGCCGGGACTGGCGCAACGAAAGCAGCCGGATCGCCGCGGTGCTCGCCGCGCGGCTCGGGCTCGAGCGGCTGTGGAGCGTCGACGACCATAGCGCCGACACGCCCGACGCTGCCGATCCGGCGGAGCGCAAGGCGTATCAGGCGGCGATGGACCGGGCATGGGACAATCCCGCCAATCGCGCCCGCGCAGCGGCGGAGGCGCCGCTGCGGCGCGGTCTGTCGCAGCCCGGCGGCCTGCTCGCTTATTATCGCTTCCTCAACGCGCCCGGGATGCCGCTGCAAAACTATCGCGCCGATTTCGGCGCGGCGCTGACCGAGCCGTCGCCGCAGCAATCCGGCCGCACCTATGTCGGCTATTGGGAGACACGCAATCTGCGCATGGTGTCGAACATCCGCGACGTGCTCGGCCGCTATCCGGGCATGCGGATGCTCGCGATCGTCGGCGCCTCGCACAAGGGTTATTACGAGGCGTATCTCGACCAGATGCACGACGTGCGGCTGGCCGATCCGCTGACCGTGCTGCGTTAGCCGCGCAAGGGGCCGGCGACCCGACGGTCGCCGGCCTCCGCTCGCGTCAGCGGCAGACGCGGACGCGACGGTTGTGGCGGATCACGGTGCGGCAGCGGTCGTGGCGGTCGCGCTCGAAGCGGGGACCGCGGTCGTGCCGGCCGAACCGCGGCCCGCGATGGTCGCGATGATCGCGATAGTCACGGTGGTCGCGCTGCTCGTAGCGACCGCGATCACGGTCATGGTCGCGGCGTTGCGCATCCGCGGTGCCGGCCGCGCCGACGGTGGCCGCGATCATGCCGATGGCGCCCAGGATCGTGTTGATGTTCATGGCGTGTCTCCGTGCCCGGAAATGGGCGCGTGACCGGCTTACGGCATTGAAACGGCATCGTTCCTGAACGGGCTTTGCCGCAGCCGGAACAGCCGATCCGCTGCGGCAGCTGCCGTATCGATACCGATCCTCATCATCTTAAAATCGAGGTGCCTCTCCGGCTGGTCTATCGGGAAGCCCGCGGGGGATATGGCAAGGGCGATCCGGATTGCCGCGTTGCTGTCGTCGGCCTGCGCGGGCTCGTGCCGCACGCCGGACAGCGTGCGCTCCGCTATAATGAGGATCGGCATGACCATCGGGGGGCTCATGGATTCTCTGGACATACAGGCACAGGCAGACGAATTCGTCGCCTATCATCAGGACGTTGCCGACGTCGCGCTGGACTATTCGGCAGCCAGCATCGCGCATGTCGACGCGCTTCTCGCCACGCTTCACCAGCAGAGGACCGATCCGGCCGACGTGGGCGATCTGGTGGTCGGCGTCGCAAGCTATGTCGGCGAAGTCATCCGGCGGACGCTTGGCGGGGTGTGGATCGATAATGGCGATGCCGCCGCGAGCGGATCGATCTTCAATCCCGGGATGCGCGTGGGGTCGGCATCGATCCGGCCGGTCGATCAGGTCTGCAAGTGCATCAGGAACGGTGCCGAAGACTCGCTGTCCGCCTGGTACGCCGCCCTGGCACAAGGCGCGGGCGAGCGGGCAGAACCATCGGCCTAGGCCGGATCGACATTCAAGCTTCGAGGAAAAGTCCTCTCCCGCCAGAGGGAGACGGCATGACGGAGGGGCGCAAACGCTACCTAAGACGTCGCTTACCTCCCCCTCCGTCACGGCTTCGCCGCGCCACCTCCCCCTGGCGGGGGAGGAATTGGCTGACTGTCGATCCCGCTTAGGCCGATCCGCCGCGGGTCCTATCGCGGCGTCAGCTGGACCAGCGCCGCGCCCGCGCCGTCGCGCAGCACCCAGAGCGTACCGTTCGGCCCCTCCTCGATCTCGCGGATGCGGTTGCCCAGGCCGATGCGCGCGACCTCGCTGGCGGTGCTGCCCGACACGCGAACGCGGACGATCCCCTGTTGGGTCAGGCCGGCGAGCAGGAAGTCGCCGGTCCAGCCGGCAAAGGCGGTGCCGCGATACTGGATCATCCCGCCCGGCGCGATCACCGGCGTCCAGCTGACCAGCGGCGCGGCATAGGCCGGGTTGGTCGCATGCCGCGGGATCGGCGTGCCGTCGTAATTGTCGCCCTCCGACACCCGCGGCCAGCCGTAATTCCTGCCCGGCTCGATCAGGTTGAACTCGTCGCCGCCCGCCGGCCCCATCTCGGATTCGAACAGGCGGCCGTCGCTGGCGAACACCAGGCCATAGGGGTTGCGGTGGCCGAGCGACCAGATCTCGGCACGCGCGCCGGCGGTCGCGGCGAAGGGATTGCCCGTCGCGGCGCTGCCGTCGAGCGTGATCCGCACGATCTTGCCGAGCGTCCCCGACATATCCTGCGCCGGCGTGCCCTGCTGCCGCTCGCCGCTGGTGACGAACAGCGTTTGCCCGTCCGGCGCGAAGGCGAGCCGCGCGCCCAACTGGCCGCCGGTGGTCGCCGGCGTCGCGCGCCAGATCACCGCGAGGTCGGTGAGCCGCGGCGTCGCCGCCAGGTCGAGCGTCGCGCGCGCCACCGCGAGCTGCTGGCCGCCGCTGGCGGGCTCGGCATAGCTGATCCAGATGCGCGCATTGGTCGCGAACCCGGGATCGAGCACGACGTCCTGGAGGCCGAGTTGGCCCGAGAAGGTGACGCGCGGTACGCCGGCGACCGGCGTCTTGGCTCCGGCCTGCGTGACGAGCTGGAGCTGCCCCGATTTCTCGGTGACCAGCATCCGCCCGTCGGGCAGGAATACCATCGCCCAGGGATTGTCGAAGCTGGCGACGACGCGCTGGTCGACCGCCGTGACGGCGGGGGTCGGGGTCGGCGTCGCGGCGGGCGTGGGTGTCGCGGTCGGAGCGGGGGTCGGCGCCGGCGCGGGCGCACCGATCGGGCCGGCGTCGCCATTCCCACCGTCGTCATCGCCACAGGCGGCCAGCGCCAGCGCCAGCGCGATCGGAAAACACAGGCCTGGCCGCATCATGTCACGCTCCCCGTATCCGCCCTCGCAGGCGCGGTGCCCGATGCGTCCTGCGGCATGGGGTCTTGGCTAAACGACTGACTATCAAGGAGGATGCTGTGAAAAGAGGGTAAACGCCCGCTACACTATCATCGGTGGAAGCGTGCTCACCGATCGCCGTGCCACCAATATTGATACTTTAAATCAATATGTTGCTTGGTTCACCGGTTCGCGATATCGCCATGTCAGAACGACTGTCCTATCTCCAAGATGGGCCCTACCGAAAGCAAAGTCCGATGCCGGCATTCGACCTTGCCCGTGAGGCCCTGGCGTTCCTCGAACAGCACCGGCTGGAGCCGAGCCCGGCCTATCACGACCTCGCCGCCCGCTATATCGCCGATCCGCAGTCGGCGCTGGCGCGCGATATCGACGATCACACCGATGGCGGGCTGCGGCTGACCGCCGATGCGGCGACGATGTTGATCGACCGCTATTGCCGTGACGTGCCGCGCGATGTCGCATGGCGCGAACGGCAGGTGGCGCGGCAGGCGGACGAACTGGGCTCGCTCGCCGCGGATGCGCACGACCTCACCCGCGCGCTGGGCGAGGATATCGGCACCGCGGGCAGCAGCGCGCCGGTCGACCAGGATGCGATCGTCACGCGGCTGGCGCAGGCGGAGCGCGAACTCGCCGACCTGCGCAGCGAGCTCGCCCGGTTGCGCGACGCGATCACCGGCGGGGAATCCCGCGATGCCGGGCCCGGGCGCGACGGGCTGACCGCGGCGCTCGACCAGGCCGGCGGGGAGCGCGTCTTCCGCGAATTCGCGCTGTCGGGCCGCCCCTATGTGATGGTGCTGTTCGCGATCGACGGGCTGGTCGCAGTCAATGCGCGCTATGGCCGCTCGGTCGGCAACAACGTGCTCAGCGCCTTTGCCGCGACGCTGCGCGAGAGCTTCCCGGACGAGGAGCTGATCCGGTGGAGCGGCAACGAGTTCATCGTCGTGCTGCGCGATATCGCGCTGACCATGGCGCGGGCGCTGGCGGAGGAGGCGCTCGACGCCTTCCACGCGCGGCGGCTCAAGCTGCGCGGCAGCGGCGACCTGATCGGCCCGGTCACCGCGTCGGCCGGGATCGTCGTCGGCAAGGGCGACGAGACCACCGCCTCGCTCGAACAGGCGCGCGCCAATCTCGCCGCGGGCCTGGCCGCCGGCGGCCGCGACGTCTACGGGACGGCCTGATTGCCGGCCGCACGGCGTGCCGATGCCCCCTCGATCCCGCTATAATGGAGGCATGATGGCGGGATGACGCACCATGAAGCTAGGCAGTTCCACACTGACGGCGATTGCTCTTCACCATGATCGGACCGCGCCCGTCGCGGTGATCGAAGCTCCTGCTCCAGTGACAAAAATCGGTGCCGCGTCGCACCGAGAAAGCTACGCCGACGCTGCGCAGCCCACTGACCAGGCAGCGGCCAAGGCGCATGCCGCGAGCGAGGCGCTGGCGACGTTGGAAGCGGTGCGTCATAGCGGCAAGGATGGCGGAAAGGCGCGGGCGGCCGCCAAGATCGTCGAGCTGCAGACGCGCCTGCACCTGCTCAAGCTGCTCTACGCCACCGATTCGGAGAAACTCGCCCAGGCCGCGGTGCAGATCGCGCGTGAACTGGCCGCGGCGGTGCAGGAGTATGTCGGTTCCGGCGGGACCGCTTATGCCGTGCAGGGTGTCGATATCACCACCATCGTCGGCGGAGCCAATCTGACGCCCGCCCCGGCACCGGCCGAAGATATGCCACCGCAGGACCCCGTCACCACCGGCACGACCGCTGAGGCCGATGCCAAGGCAATCGCAATCGCAGCCGATACGGACGCACGGAAGAGCCAGAGCGAGCCCGCCCATCACGATGATGCGGATCATCTTGCGGAGAGCGCCAGCGACGTCAGCTTCGCTAACGAGGTGCGCGCGCTAGCCAACGAACTGCGCGCGATCCTCACTCACGCGGAGCACGCGCATCGCGCGCGCGACCATGAGGCCGCGAAGGGCGAACTCAACGACATCGATCGCGCGACCGCGGCGATGACGCGGATGCCGGCGGCTTACGACGCCACGGTCGCGCGCGCCGTGCCGGCATCGGGCGCCGCGACGATCTTCGTCCGCGGCTGACCCGTCCGCCGTCCGCCGCGGATCACCCCCGGCACAGGCGGGTGGCGACCGCGTCGAGCGTGCGTTCGTAGGCGGCGCGCTGCTTGGCGCCGAGCGGGCTTTGTTTCTGCGCCGGGCCGGCGACGGCCAGCCGCACGCGGTCGACGCGCTGCCGCAGCGTATCGGCCTGCGCCTGGGTCAGGTGCCGTGCCTTGCGGGCGTTGCCGATATCGGCCTGCAGGATGTTGACGCGCTGCGAGATATGCGCCCGGCCGCCGTCCTCGGCCGCACCCGGCGTCGCGCCGAGCGCATGCTGCGCGCGCAGGTCGCAGCTCGGATAGTCGCGCGCCGGCGCCGGCGCGCCCGCATTGGTCGCGGCGAGGGCCAAGGCGGCGCTGATCAGCAAGGTCATCATTCGCTCCCTTATGATCGAGACATGGTGCGTGGCGGATCTGCCATGCCCGCCGCATGTAGACGGGCCGCGCGCGCGGACAACCGGACGCGGGCGTCCGCGGTCGACGAACGCCACCCCCGTTGCGTCGAACCGCGGGCAAGCGATGACACGACACCCCCCGCGCCTCCGTGTGGACAGCCTGTCCCCGCAGGGTCGCGCGAGCGGAGGGCGCCCCTAGGCGGCGACCCCGCCGCGGGCTTCGTCGCGGCGCAGGGTGAGCACCTCGACGCCGTCGTGGGTGACCGCGACGGTATGTTCGAACTGGGCGGAGAGCTTGCCGTCGTCGGTCACCACCGTCCAGCCGTCGTCGCGGGTCGAAACCTTGCGGCTGCCCTGGTTGACCATCGGTTCGATCGTGAAGGTCATCCCCTCGCGCAGCCGCACGCCCGAGCCGCGCCGGCCGAAATTGAGCACCTGCGGCTCCTCGTGCATCTCGCGGCCGATGCCGTGGCCGCAGAATTCGCGCACCACCGAATAGCCGTTCTGGCGGGCGTGGCGCTCGATCGCGAAGCCGATGTCGCCGATATGCGCGCCCGGCCGCACCTGGCGGATCCCCTCCCACATCGCCTCCTGCGCGACGCGGACCAGCCGCCGTGCGGCCGCGGGCGCCTCGCCGACCAGATAGGTCTTGCTGGAATCGGCGATGAAGCCGTTCTTCTCCAGCGTGATGTCGAGGTTGATGATGTCGCCGGCGCGGACGATCTCGTCGGCGTCGGGGACGCCGTGGCAGACGACCTGGTTGATCGAGCAGTTGAGCACGAAGCGAAAGCCGTACTGGCCTTTGCTCGCCGGTCGCGCGGCGAGGTCGACGGTGATGAAGCGTTCGACCATGTCGTTGATCTGCAAGGTCGACATGCCGGCGAAATCCTGCTCGTCGAGCATCTCGAAGACCGAGGCGAGCAGCCGGCCGGCGATGCGCATCAGCGCCAGTTCGTCGGGGGTCTTGACCATGTCAGGCGGCCGCTGCCGCGGGCGCGGCAAGATGCGTGCGGACGATGTCGTTGAACGACAGCGTCGGATTGGCCTCGGCGAGCATGCCGATCTTCATCCAGAATTCGGCCTGCGCATTGATCGAGCGGCACATCATCGCGCTGGCGCGGCGTGCCTGCTCGTGCAGGTCGTCGTCGATCTTGACGATCCCCATGTCTTCGTCCCCCGTGATATACGGTTCGTATATGAACCGTATCGGCAATGGTCAATGATGCTGGACATCGGCGGGCGGGCGCCTAGCCTCCTGCGGGCCAGTCAGGAGGATCATCGATGCCGCTGTGGGTTCATGCCGTCGTCGCCTTCGCCATCGCGCCGGTGGCATTCGGGGTCGCGCACATCATGCCCGGTGCCGGGATGATGGCGGTCGTGCTCGGCACGACGCTGTGGACCGTCTGGTCGGTGGGCCGTGCGCGCCGTCGCGCCGGCGGGGCGTCCGCCAGACCTGATTGAGTTGAGGCATAGATCATGACCTGTCACCGTCCGGTGATCCGGATCCGGACAAGCATTGGTCAAGACTATATACTTACCGTACTGTTAAGCATGATGAAACGATCATCGAAATGTCACGTAATCACTTACAATCATTAGATTAGTCCGTTGGCGCACGGTGCTGATGTTGCCTAGAGGCCGGATCAGCCCACCCTGGGCCAATGGAAATAAACGATGACCGACGGTTTTGAAGCTTTGTCCCTGATGGAACGGGCCCTGATGATCATGGACCGCATGGGGCTGGCCCTGCCGGCGGCTCATCTGAGCATGTCGATCGCCGCGCTCGAGGAAAGCGTCGGCTTCGCCGACGAAGGCATCGCCGTCCATTGACCTGCGGGCGGCGCCGGCCGGTCCGGGCGAACACTACGGGGGCAGTGTTCGCCCGGAACCGGCCGGTCATGCCGCCGGACGTGCGGCGCCGTGCTACCGCCCGGCGGCCGGGTCCGGGGGCGGGCGCAGGCGGATCAGGCCTTCGCGCAGCGCCATCGCGTAGAGCAGGCTGGTCTCCTTCATGACGCGCAGGCGCAGCCGTTCGAGCATGCCGCCGGTGTCGCGGCGGAAGCTCGCCCAGTCCGCCGGCCGGTCGGGGCGCGCCCAGATGCCCAGGAAGTCGGTCCAGTCCTTCTTGAGGATCTCGAATTCGATGATCAGCCCGGTCGCGTCGGCGGGATCGGTCGACCGCGCCAGATCGGGGTAGATGAAGCTGTCTTCCTTCGCCAGATGCGCCACGATCGTCGCGGAGAGCTGCGCGAGCAGCCGGTCGGCCTCGGCGAAGCCGTCGTGATCGCTGTCGATCAGCTGGTCGAGCTGGTGGGTGAGCTGGTCGATCCGGTCGTGATCGTCGATCAGTTCCTGGTAATCGAGCGTCGGTGCCGCCCGGTTGCGGCTCCCGTCCCTGCCCGCGGCCCCCCCTTGATCGTGCGGCGGCACCTTAGCGCCGCGGTCCGGTCGATCCGGTCGGCCCGAGTGCGGCGAGCCGCACGGCGACGTACGCCTGGCTGTCGGCGATCATCGCGCTGATCAGATGCTCCTCGCCCGCGTCGGCGATCCGCAGCATGTCGGTCAGTACCGAATCGATGATCAACAGGCGTCGTCGCGCCACGTCGCTGCCGTGCTTCTCACCCATGGTGACTCCTTGGCCGCTTGCCGCATCGACTGGCGGCGGACGAGGGATCGTCGCGCCGTCGACCGTCACGCTAGCGTCGCCGGAGTCGTGGTTCGGCAACATGGGTTCATATATTGCCGGTAATTTGAATGGCTTGCCGTCAGGCGACGCGGATGCGGCGATGCAGATAGCCGTCGTCGAAGCCGGCGATGCGGACCAATTTGGCGGGATCGCTGACCTCAAGGCTGCCGCGGTGCAGCGTCATCGCGCCGGCGACGCGCAATTCCTTGAGCACGCGGTTGATGTGGACGCTGGTCATGCCGAGCGCATCGGCGAGCAGCACCTGCGACAGCGGCAGCGTCAGCGACGCATCGCCGGCGATCGCGATGTCGCGCGCACGCAGATAGAGTTCGCACATCAGATGCGCGACCCGCTCGATGCTGGTGCGGCGACCCATGCTGGTGATCCAGGCGCGCATCGTGCCCTCGTCGACGAGCTGCGCGATATACATGGCGCGCGCCACCGCCGGCCGCCGCGTCATCAGCTGGTCCATGTCGACCCGGTCGATCATCACGACGCGCGACGGCGTGATCGTCTGGATGCTGTGATCCATCTCGGCGAGCAGGCCGATGTGGAGATCGCAGGCATCGCCCGGCATCAGGAATGCCAGCACCTGCCGGGTTCCGCTCGGCAGCACCTTGTAGCGGCATGCCCAGCCTTCCATCATCACGAACACCGGGCCCGGCCGGTCGCCTTCGCGGATCAGGTCGTGGCGGGTCTTGATCGTGCGCGGCCGGGCGGTGAGCGCGCGCAGCCCGGCGATGTCCTCTTCATCGAGCGGTGAGTAACCGCGGAGCTTTTCGATGAAGAGATTGGTCATCCACCTTCATCCCACATGCACCCGGCACGCGATATTGCTCAAAGTTATAGGCGAAAGTTATACACGATTGTTGACATAGGCATGGGTCGGCAGGGACGATCCCTGCTATGCCGATGTCATCGTCGGCCCGATCCCAGGCTCCGGCGGCTGCGAGACGTCACGCTCGCGCCTGACCGGAACGGATATGCACGATGACCCACGACCAGGGCGGACCCTATCCGATCGTCCCGACGCCTGCCGCCGACGCGCATGGCGAGGCGGCGATACTGCTGGTCGAAAGCCTGATCCACGGCCTCGTCGCGCGCGCCGTGCTCAGCCGCGACGAGGCGGTCGAGCTGGTCGCGGTCGCGATCGATGCGCGGATCGAGATCGCGGCCGACCGCGGCGAGGGCGAGGACCCGCACGATCCTGCGCTGGCGCTGCTCTCCGCGATCCGCGCCAGCCTGGCGATCGGCACCGGCGGCTGAGGCGACGCCGGCACGTGTCGATGCGTCGACCTGTCTACACCGCCAGCCGTACGCAATTGCGGCCGCCCGCCTTGGCCGCGTAGAGCATCGCATCGGCGCGTTCGAGCCAGGCGGCAAAGGACGCGATGTCCGGCGCCAGTCCGGCGACGCCGAAGCTGGCGCTGACCGGCAGCACCTGTCCGTCGGCAAGCGGGATCGGATGATCGGCGATCGCACGGCGCAGCCGCTCGGCGACGACCACCGCCTCGTCGCCGCTGGTCTCGGGCAGCAGCAGCGCGAATTCCTCGCCACCCAGCCGCCCGAACACGTCGCTGGGGCGCAGCGTCACGCTGGCGATCCGCGCCACCTGTTGCAGCACCTGGTCGCCGACCGCATGGCCGTGGGTGTCGTTGACCGATTTGAAGTGATCGAGGTCGAGCATCACCAGCGCGCCCGGCCGGTCGTAGCGGCGCGAGCGTGCGATCTCGCGCTCCGCCTGTTCGACGAAGCCGCGGCGGGTCAGCGCGCCGGTGAGATGGTCGACCTGCGCGATCATCCGCAGCTCCAGCTCGTCGCAGACGATATTGGCGAAATTGACCAGGATCGCGATCTCGGCCGCGGTGAACGTCCGCGGGACGATGTCCATCGCGCACAAGGCGCCGACGTTATAGCCTTCGGGCGTGCGCAGCGGGATGCCGGCATAGCTGCGGATATGCGGCGGCCCGACGACCAGCGGACTGTCGGCGAAGCGCGGATCGGCCAATGCGTCGCCGACGACCAGCGGTTCGCGCTGCTGGATCGTATGCGTGCAGAAGGAGATCGCGCGCGGCGTCTCCTGCCGGCCGATGCCGCGCTCGGCCTTGAACCATTGCCGGTCGCGGTCGACCAGCGTCACCGTCGCGATCTGCACCGCCAGCACGGTGCGCACCAGCGTCACGATCTTCTCGAACGGCGCCTCCGCCGCGGTGTCGAGCACGTCGAGCCGGCGCAGCGCGGCGACGCGCGCATCGTCGTCGTGGAGCCGTGCGTCAGCCATGGTGCTGCGCCTTGAGCATCTCGCGCAGCGCGTCGGTCAGTTCGTCGGCATAGCTGTCGACCAGCGTGCGCACGCTCGCCGCGACGGTGTCCTCGTCGATCCCCGCGGCGCGCAGGCTGGCGATCAGCGCGGTGAGATGCGCCTGATGGCGGGCGACGCTCGCCGCCAGTTCGGGCGGGATCGTCAGCGGCCCCGCGCCGGGCGTCATCGGGCCAGGCTCTTCCATAGCGCTCTCCTTCGCGGCCTTGGTCGGGCCGGGCTAGGCGGCAAAGGTTAACGCACAGAAAAAACACCGGAATTGTTCGATTGGCGGCGGCCAAAAGGCCGGCTGCCCCGCGCGGGGCAGCCGGAGGAGTCCATCAAAGGATCGCCAGGCACAGGGTACTGAGGCACTGGCGGGCCGATTGTAGCAACACGACCCGGCGTGTGTCGCTAACATAATACACTAATGCACCGAATGCGGTGAAAAGGTCGCCGACAGGCCGTGATACAGTTTCTCGCGGCACACCGCCTGGCTCGCCCAGTCGGCCAGGAAGGCCGCGGCGAACATCGGCAGCATCAGCCCGCGGCTTGCCGTCGTCTCCGACAGGATGATCACCGCGGTCAGCGGCGCGCGCACCACGCCGGTGAAATAGGCGACCATGCCCAGGATCACCACCGCCCCGGTCGGGTCGGCGGGGAACAGCGCGTGGAGCAGGTTGCCGACCCCGGCACCGACCGCGAGGCTCGGCGCGAAGATGCCGCCGGGCAGCCCGGCGACCGCGGTGGCGAGCGTCGCGGCGAACTTGGCCGGGCCGAACCACAGGGGCGCATCGACCCCGCCGATCATGCCGCGCGCCGCACCATAGCCGGTGCCCCAGGTCATGCCGGTGGCGACGCCGAGCGTGGCGACGACCAGCCCGCACAGGCCGGCGAAGACCAGCGGATGCGCCTTGCTCCACCGCGTCAGGCGGCTGCCGCCGCGCGCCAGTGCCAGCATCGCGCGCGCGAACAGCCCGCCCGCCAGCCCGCCCGCCAGCCCTGCGACCGGCACCACCACCAGCGCCGCGCCCAGCGACATATGCGCGCCGATCACGCCGAAATACACGTAATTGCCGGTCAGGCTCTGCGCGACCATGCCGGCGATGACGATCGACGACAGCACCATCAGCGTCATCCGCTGCTCATAGGCGGCGGCCAGTTCCTCGATCGCGAACAGCACGCCGGCGAGCGGCGTGTTGAACGCCGCGGCGACGCCGGCCGCGCCGCCCGCGATCACCACCGTGCCCTTCAGCGTCACCCGCATCAGCCGGTGGCTGACCCCCATCACCGCCGCGGCGATCTGCACCGTCGGCCCCTCGCGCCCGACGCTGCCACCGCACAGGATCGCGCCGGTGGTCAGCAGCACCTTGCCCGCCACCGTCCTCACCGCGATCAGGTTCCCGGTCGCCGCGGCCGGGTCGGCGCGCGCCGCCATCACCTGCGGGATGCCCGATCCGCGCGCCAGCGGCACGTAACGGCGCGTGAGCCAGACCAGCGCCATGAATCCCAGCGGCGTGGTCAGCAGCGGCAGCCAGGGTCGATGCTGCACGAACCGCTCGAACAGCGCGGCGGTCGCGTCGGATAATTGGGCGAACAGCACCGCGATGATGCCGATCGCGACCGCGCCGGTGATCACCGCGACGCGCTGGCGGAAGCGGACCGAAGTCGGCCCGCGCGAGCGCAGCAGCGCGCGGAACCGGGCGGGCGTCCAGCGGCGGCCGCGGCGGGCGATCATCGGTGCGTCGGGCATGTCCGCGTCTTAATCCTCCCGCGCGGCGATCGTCACCCCGCCTTGTCGCCCCTGCGCCGATTTGCAGCGGCGGCCGCACGGGCCCGACTGAGACAAAATTGCCACATTGGGGGTATCCCATATTGGCGAGGGGCGGCATTAAGAATATTTTAAATCCGCATCGGACATATGCGTGAAACAGGATCTATTCGTACCTTTATTTCGTATATCGCGTCCCGGACTTGGCCACAGTTATAACGTAACGCATTCTCAAGAGAGGCTGCCCGCCGCGCGGCGGCACCGCCTCATGTGCCCGTATCCGGCAGGATTTGCCGGCCCAGCGTATCGCCACCCCGGCAGTATTTCGTCGTTCGTCCGTCAGCCGCTGCCGCCTTGCGGGAGTGGCCGGCGGCAGTCCGTCGGCCGTCCCCGGCACGCGCCGATGGCGGCGACGATCTGTCTGCTGACGTTCCACTCCGTATCAAAGGCATCCGGTCATGCGACCTTATCTATCGTTGAAGGATTCGGCTCATATCCAGACCGCGACCGCGGAAGTGCGACGCCTGCGCGGCGCCTTCGCCGAAGGCCGCCTGACCGAACGCAGCAATCCGCTGGCGGGCAGCGGCGCGGTGCGCGAACTGCTCAACGAGATCGACGCGCTGCTCGACGCGGCGACCACGCCGGTCGGCGCGCTGCGCGACGCTGTCGCCACCATGTCCGCCGAACATGAGCGCGGCGACATCGACGTCGTGCTGCCCGCCACGCAATTCGCCGGCGACCTGCGCACCGTCGCGCAGGACGTCAATTACATGGTCGCCAGCCATATCGGCGCCAAGAAGAAGGCGATGGCCTGTGTCGCGGCGTTTGCCGACGGCGACTTCGAGGCGCCGCTCGACGCCTTTCCGGGCAAGAAGGCGTTCATCAACGACACGGTCGAGCGCCTGCGCGGCAATCTCAAGGGGCTGATCGCCGAGATGAACCGGATGTCGTCCCAGCACGACGCGGGCGATATCGACGTGTTCGTGCCGGTCGAGGCCTTCCGCGGCGATTTCGCGGTGATGGCCAAGGGCATCAACGACATGGTCGCCGGCCATATCGCCGTGAAGAAGCAGGCGATGGCGTGTATCGCGCAATTCGGCGAGGGCCATTTCGACGCGCCGCTCGCCCCCTTCCCCGGCAAGAAGGCGTTCATCAACGACACGATCGAATTGCTGCGCGGCAATCTGCGCGAGATCATCGCCGAGATCCAGCGGCTGATCGTCGCCTCGACCGCAGGCCAGCTGCGCGAGCGCGGCGAGGCCGGACGCTTCAGGGGCGATTTCGCCGGGCTGATCCACGGCGTCAACGGCATGCTCGACGCGATCCTGCTGCCGATCGGCGAGGGCAATCGCGTGCTCGACCTGGTCAGCACCGGCTCGCTGCTCGAGCGCGTCGAGATCGAATGCGACGGCGATCACCAGCGGATGAAGGATGCGATCAACACGCTGATCGATTCGCTCGCCAGCTTCGCCGGCAACGTCGCCGGTGCCGCCGACCAGGTCGCCGGCGGCAGCCAGCAGCTGTCGGCGAGCGCCGAGCAGATGAGCCAGGGCGCGACCGAACAGGCCGCCGCGGCCGAACAGGCGTCGGCGTCGATGGAGGAGATGGCGGCCAACATCAAACAGACCGCCGACAATGCCGCGCAGACCGAAAAGATCGCGCGCCAGTCGTCGACCGAGGCCGAGCGCAGCGGCGTCGCGGTCCAGAAGGCGGTCGGCGCGATGCGCACGATCGCCGAGAAGATCAGCATCGTGCAGGAGATCGCGCGCCAGACCGACCTGCTCGCGCTCAATGCGGCGGTCGAGGCGGCACGCGCCGGCGACCACGGCAAGGGCTTTGCGGTGGTGGCGGCCGAGGTGCGCAAGCTCGCCGAGCGCAGCCAGGCCGCCGCGACCGAGATCAGCGCGGTCTCGTCGGACACGGTGGTCGCCGCAACCGACGCGGGCGAGATGCTGACCCGGCTGGTGCCGGAGATCCGCCGCACCGCCGAACTCGTCGCCGAGATCAGCGCGGCGTGCCGCGAGCAGGATATCGGCGCCTCGCAGATCAACCAGGCGATCCAGCAGCTCGACCAGGTGACGCAGCAGAATGCCTCGGCGTCCGAGCAGATCTCGTCGACCTCGGGCGCGCTCGCCGAGCAGGCGGAGGAGTTGCAGCACAGCATCGCCTTCTTCCGCCTCGCCGAAGCGCCGGCGATGGCGACGCGTCCGGCCGCGCGCCGGCCGGGCCCCGCCCCCGCTCCCTCCTCCACGCCGGCGAAGCGCCCGGCGATCAAGGGCACCAAGACCGCACGGCTGCTGACGCCGCGCGCCGGCACCGTCCTCGACCAGTCCTCGCGCGTTCGCGGCTTCACCCTCGACCTCACCACCGGCGGTCCCGATGCCGAAGATGCGGAGTTCAGCCGCGCCGGATGAGCGTTCCCCGGCCTACAATGACCTACATTGGTTACGGCTGGGGAATGACATGCGGGCGACGATCAAACTGAAGATGGCGGCGACGTTCGCCATCCTCCTGGTGCTGATGATAAGCGTCGTGTGGATCGGCATCAGCCGGATGGGGGCGCTCGACAGCGCGATCAGCGATCTCATCCGCGGGCCGGTCAAGCGGCTGGAAGTCGCGCAATCCTTTGTCAACAAGGCCAATGTCGTCGTCCGCCAGGAGAAGAATCTGGCGCTGACCGACGACGTCACGCAGATGCGCCAACTGGATTCCGAGCTGATGAGCGCGCGCAGCGAGGCGCAGAAACTGCTCGCGAGCGGCCTTGCCGGGGCGACCGACAAGGAGCGGCCGCTGTGGCAGCAGGCGCAGGCGAAATGGGTCGATTACGTCCCGGTCAACGATCAGGTCCGCGCCCTCGCGCTCGTCAACAAGAACGTCGAGGCGGGTACGCTGTCGATGACCCAGTCACGCCGGCTGGTCAACGCGCTCGCCGCGATCGGCGACCAGATCGTTGAGCAGTCCCGCGCCGAGATGGTCGAGGCCAGCACCTCGACCCAGCAGCTCTACGATGCGGCGCGGCAGACGTTGCTCGCCACCGCCACGCTGGCGCTGCTGATCGCGGTCGCCGGCGGCTTCTGGCTGTCGCGCATCGTCGCGCACGGCCTGCGGACCGCCGGGCAGGCGATCGAAGCGGTATCCGCCGGCGATCTGCAGACCGAGATCCGTATCGCCGGTCGTGACGAGATCGGCGACCTCGTCGACACCGTCAATTCCATGTCCGGCCGCCTGCGCACCGTGGTGAGCAGCATCGGCGAGGCGGCGCAGAAGGTCGCGGCGGGCAGCATGCAATTGTCCTCCTCGGCCGAGCAGGTGTCGCAGGGCGCCACCGAACAGGCCGCGGCCGCCGAACAGGCCTCGGCGTCGATGGAGCAGATGGCGGCGAACATTAAACAGAATGCCGATAACGCCACGCAGACCGAAAAGATCGCGCGCCAGTCGGCCAAGGATGCCGAGGACAGCGGCGTGGCGGTCGATCGGGCGGTGCAGGCGATGCGCACGATCGCCGAGAAGATCGGCATCGTCCAGGAGATCGCCCGCCAGACCGACCTGCTCGCGCTCAACGCGGCGGTCGAGGCGGCGCGTGCCGGCGACCACGGCAAGGGCTTCGCGGTGGTGGCGGCCGAGGTGCGCAAGCTCGCCGAGCGCAGCCAGGACGCCGCGGCGGACATCTGTTCGGTGTCCTCGGAGACGGTGGCCGCCGCGACCCAGGCGGGCGACATGCTGACCCGCCTCGTCCCCGATATCCGGCGCACCGCCGAACTCGTCGCCGAGATCAGCGCGGCGTGCCGCGAACAGGATATCGGCTCGCATCAGGTCAATCAGGCGATCCAGCAGCTCGATGAGGTGACGCAGCAGAATGCCGCCGCGTCCGAGCAGATCTCGGCCACGGCGGAAACGCTCGCCGATCAGGCGGAGGAGCTGCAGCAGACCATCGCCTTCTTCCGGTTCGACGACCTCGGCCCGATCCGGACCGCGGTCACGCACAAGGCGACAATCGCCAAGCCGCGCCGCAGAGCCGCCAAGGGCACCATGCTGGCGACGCTGAGCAAACCCAGGCCGGGCACGGTGCTCGACCAGCAGGCGCGCGTGCGCGGCTTCGCGCTCGACCTCAGCACCGGCGGTCCCGATCCCGAGGACGCCGAATTCAGCCAGGTGGCGTGATCGGCCCCGGCCGGGGAAGGCGGCGGATCATGCCCCTTCCCCGGCCGGGCGCGTCGTCGTTACGGCGTGATCTCGCCCTCGTCGCTGCCGTCCCAATAGCGGATGCGTTCGGCGTCGACGCGGATCATCACGATGCCCGGCGTGTCGATGCCCTCGGGGAAATAGCGGTCGAGATCCTTGGTCCAATGATCGGCGAACGCCTGCCGGTCCTCGATCAGCGCGGCGCGCCCCTCGACGGCGACGAACAGCGGCGGGCCGCCGAGCATCCCGGCCGCGCCGGTATAGCTCAGCGTCGTGCGCGGATCGGCGCGCAGGTCGGCGACCTTGCGGGAATCCTGATAGGCGAAGAAATAGCTGTCGCCGTGATAGGCGACGTCGCCGTTGTTGCTCATCGGCCGCGCGGTGAGGGTGCCGTCCGCCGAACGGGTCGCCATCATCGTGAAATCGAGCTTGGCCATCTTCTTCGACAGATCGTGGAGGGTGAGGTCCGTCATGGGGCGTTTCCTTCGCTGCGGGGCACGGGGCGGTGGCAACGAACGCCGCGCGCTGTCGGACGCGCGGGACCCGAAAAATCGCTACGCGCGCGGCGCATCGGGTCCATTTTGTAAGTGATTGCTTTACCGGGACAGTTTACCGTCCGTGCGATCACCCGAACCAGCATAGGATCCGGAATGCCCGTTGCGCATTGTGTTTCGAGCACGGCAGGAACGATACTCGTGGCGGACAGCAATTTCTGTCGCCTGCTGCAACGGCCGCAGTCCGAGCTGATCGGTGCCTCCTATCGCTCGATCACCGTCGCCGAGGATATTGAGAAGAGCGCCGAGATGATCGCCGGCCTGCTCGACAAGGCGGGGCCGACGCGGCTGCGCAAACGCTATTGGCGGCCCGACGGCACCAACGTCGAGGTCGACCTGCTCGTCTCGCGCTTCGACGCGGCGGGGCATCTGGTCTCGACGCTGTCGTGGCGCGATGAGGATGCCCCGCGCGACACGCCGCTGCGCATGTGGAAGGCGGCGCTGCGCCTCAAGCACCTGTACAGCCTCAAGATGGAGGAGTTCGGCCGCGAGCTGTTCGGCGACTTCCCCGGCCTGATCCTGCTCGACCTCTATCTCGCCGAAGCGGAGGGGCGGCTGGCCTCGCTCGAGGAGGTCGCGGGATCGGCGGGCCTGTCGGTCGAATCGGTGCAGCGCTGGCTGCGCGTGCTGGCCCAGCGCCGCCTCGTCCATCCGCTCGACGGCTCGGCGACCCTCCAGCTCGGCCATGACGGCCTCAGCAAGATCGAACGGCTGCTGACCGCGGCGCTCCAGCCCCTCGAATAGGCACGCAAAGCGGCCCGCAGGCCGCCGTGTCGCTATTGGTATCACCACCGCTGCGCAGTCCGCAGCGGCGCTCGCTGCTGTCGGTACCAGCCGCGACAGCAGCGCCCTCATGCCCCTGCCCTGGACAAGTGCCCCGAAATCAAGGTGTATTTACTTTAGGAACGGATTGGTATTATCCAGGTCTGGTAAGGGCCTGATTTGGTTCCGGCCGCCAGGAAATTTCCGGTAGCGCTACCAGGGCATAAGAGGGAGAGGCGTGTTGATTCACTCGGTTTCGCGTATCGCATTGATCGGTGCGATGGGGCTCTGGACGCTGCCGGCGACGGCGCAGCAGACACCGGCCTCGCCCGATGCGACCGCTCCTGCCCCGGCAGCCCAGGCCGATCCGCAGCCCGGCGCCGAAGCCGATGCCGCCTCCGATACCCGCGCCGCGGCGATCGCCGGCCAGTCGGGCGACGCGCCCACTTCGGGCGGCGAGATCGTCGTCACCGGTACGCGCATCAACCGCCCCAACGTCACCTCGGCCGCGCCGATCACCTCGGTCACCCAGCAGGACATCCGCGCCCAGGCGCCGGTCAACGTCGAGGACGTGCTCAACCGCCTGCCGCAGGTCGCGCCGGACAGCCAGCAGACCTACAATGACTCCGACGGTCGCCAGCGCATCAAGCTGCGCAGCCTCGGCTTCGAGCGGACGCTGGTGCTGATCGACGGCAAGCGGATCGGTACGCAGAACGGCCAGGACACCGGCATCATCCCGACCTCGCTGCTCGAGCGCGTCGACGTGCTCACCGGCGGTGCCTCGTCGGTCTATGGTTCGGACGCGGTCGCCGGCGTCGTCAACTTCGTCCTGCGCAAGGATTTCGAGGGCGTCCAGCTCGACGCCAACTACAATTTCTACAATCACAACAACAAGGACACGATCGTCTCGCAGCTGGCGCGTGATGCCGGCTTCGGCAGCCCGCGTGGCCTGACCAACGACGGCGGCCGTGCCGACCTGACGCTGACCGCCGGCACCAAGCTGTTCGACGGCGCGCTGCACCTCAGCGGCTTCGTCAACTATCGCAAGACCGACGAGATCCCCCTCACCTCGCGCTCGAACGCGGGCTGCTACCTCACCCAATTGCAGCTCAACGGCCCGCTGTCGTGCGGCCTCACCCCGAGCAGCTCGACCAACGGCCTGATCACCCCGCAGCAGGGCGCCAACAAGGGCGTGCAGCTGGTCAACAATCCCGACGGCTCGCGCAATTTCGTGCCGTTCGGCGCCGGCCCCGGCAACGCCTCCAATTATTTCAGCGGCTATGCCTATCAGCGGCCGTCGGAGCGGGTGAATGCGGGCGGCTTCGCGACGCTCGACATTGCCCCCGAAGCCGAGCTCTATGCCTCGGGCATCTGGTTCCGCGACAAGTCGTATAACAACTATCCGACGATCGCGAGCGGCACCAATATCAACGTCAATTGCAGCAACCCGTTTCTGTCGGGGACGCAGGCGACCGCGATCGGCTGCGGCGCGGGCGTGACGAGCGTGCCCGTCAATATCGCCTATCGTCTCGGCGAGAACAGCGATCGCCCCGACACCTATGTCAACACCGGCGTCCGCCTGACCGGCGGTGTCCGTGGCAAGGTGGGCGATGCCTGGACCTATGACGTGGGCGGCGTCTATGCGCGCAACCATCAGGATTACACCCCGAGCTTCGGCATCGCGGGCAATCTGCAGAATGCGGTCAACGTCGGCGGCACCGCGGCCGCCCCGACCTGCGCGAGCGGCGCGGCGGGCTGCGTGCCGTTCGACATCTTCAGCGGCGGCAACACCAATCCCGCCCTGATCAACTATCTGTTCGGCACCGGCACCTCGGTGACCACCGGCACGCTGTACGACGTCCAGGCGAACATGACCGGCGACCTCGGCAAATACGGCATCACCTCGCCGTTCGCCGAACAGGGCCTGGCGATCGCGCTCGGCACCGAATATCGCAAGGACACGCTCAAGTCGTCCGCGGACAGCGCCTATCGCGCCCGGCTCGGCGGCAACGACACCTATCTGAGCCAGGACGTCTGGGAAGCCAATATCGAGGTCCAGGCGCCGCTGATCGAGCACAAGCCGTTCGCCGAGCTGGTCCAGCTCAACGGCGGCTATCGCGTCTCCAAGTACAGCAGCAATCCGAGCACGTTCAACACCTGGAAGATCGAGGGCGTCTACGCGCCGGTCCGCGACCTGACCTTCCGCGCCTCGTTCAACAAGGCACAGCGCGCGCCGACCGTCGTCGAGATCCGTCAGGCGACCAACATCGAATTCGCGGGCGGCGGTTCGGGCACGTTCAACGACTTCTGCGCCCCGACCGTGGTGAACGGCGTTTCCGGCGCCCCGATCGCCTCGCGCGAGGTGTGCCGTGCGACCGGCCTGTCGGATGCGCTCTACGGCAGCCAGACGTTGTTGTGCAGCAACAACCCTGCGCCGAACGGGACGAGCAACGCCTGTTCGGTGCGCTCGGGCGGCTTCACCGCCGATCCGGAGACCGCCTACACCCAGACCTATGGCCTGGTGGTCAAGCCGCGTTTCATCAAGGGGCTGGTCTTCTCGGTCGACCGTTACCGGATCAAGATCGACAATTCGCTCGGCTACAACGACTACAGCTATTACACCGACGGCTGTCTGCGTTCGGGCGGCGACCAGTATTTCTGCCAGGGCATCGTCCGCAATCCGGGCACCGGCACGCTCTTCGCGAGCGGACCCGATGCGACCACCGGCTTCATCCGCCAGGGCACGACCAACTATTACACCTCGATCGCGCGCGGCTGGGACTTCCAGGCGCAATATGCGCTCGACCTCGACACGATCGGTCGCCTCGACTTCGGCTTCAACGGCTCGCTGACCAGCTTCGCCGGCGGCCAGGATTCGCCGGTGCAGCCCGAGCGCAATTGCGCGGGCTATTACGGCAACGGTTGCGGCCAGCTCATCCCGAAGTGGAGCCATGGCCTGCGCACCACCTATACGACGATGGACAAGAAGTTCAGCGCCTCGTTCAACTGGCGCTATGTCGGCTCGCTGACCAACGCCAACAATTCGGGCGACGAGGCGATCGGTGGCACCCCGGCGCGGGCGCTGACCAATTACTATCGCGTCGCGCCGCAGAATTATTTCGACCTGGCGCTCAACTTCGCGATCGCCAAGCAGTTCTCGCTGCGCCTGATCGCCAACAACCTGCTCGACAAGAGCGCGCCGATCGTGCCGGATTCGTACAATATCAGCCTGGCGCGCAGCAACACCATCCCCCAGCGCTACGACTCGCTGGGCCGCAACATCGCGATCGGCACGACGATCAACTTCTAAGCGGACGACCAATCTGCAAAAAGGGCCTGCCGGACGTTCCGGCAGGCCCTTTTTGTTTACCCGAACGCCTTGCTGACGCCGATGAAGACGCCGCGGCGCGGGCCGTATTGCGGCGCGCCGACGCCGACCCCGCCGCCATCGCGGATCTCGTAGCGGTGGTCGGCGACGTTGATGACGTCGACGCGCACGTCGAGATCAGGCGCGGCGAAATGGTGGCTCGCGGTCAGGTTGACCTGCGCATAGGGCGACAATTTGGCGCCGTTCGGCACTGCGCCGTCGGTACGCAGGCCCGAGCCGTAGAGCAGGCTGCCGCCGATCTTGGTCCCCGCCAGCATTCCCGAGCGCACCGCATAGGACAGGCCGCCCGAGCCGGTGTAGCTCTGGTCGTGATCCAGGTAGATATAATGGTTGGCGATAGAGGCGAGATCGTCGGCGCTGAAGCTGAACTGGCTCGAGACGATGTCGCGCCCCTTTGCCTTGGCCGCGGCGAAATTGGCGTACACGCTCCATGGCCCCGCGGTGTAGCTCGCGTTCGCCTCGATCCCGCCGATCCGCCCCTGCGCATAGTTGAACGGCGTCAGGATGATCGGCGCGCCGAACTGGCCCTCGTCGATCAGGTTCTTCGAGATGCGGTAATAGGCGTCGATGCCCCAGGAGAAATGCGCGCTCGGCTTCATCTGGAAGCCGGCGTCGAAATAATGCTGGCGCTCGGCGAACGGCGTCGTGTCGGTGGGGACTTCGGGATAGGCGCTGGTGCCGACGAGCGAGGCGACGCTGGTCACCGCGACATTCTCGAAGGGCGGCGGCACGAAATAGCGCGCATAGCCGATATGGCCGGTAAAGCGGCCATCGGGCTGCCACACCAGATTAGCGCGCGGGCTGAGCTGGTTTTCCGTGCGATAGCCGGCATAATGGTCGTAGCGCGCGCCGTAGTTGAGCGTCAGCGTCGGCGTGAACGCCCATTCGTCCTGCAGATAGCCGCTCAGCGTCACCGCGGTCTTGGCGGAGCGATCGGCGATGACGATCGGCTCGCCCGCCTGGGCGCCGCTGTCGTCGTCGACCGGGAAGACGTGGGTCTGCGTCGCGCTGGTGCTGCGGTCGCGGCTGAGCAGCAGGCCGCCGCGCAACGTGTGGGCGCTGCCGATATGATAGACCGCATCCGCCTGCGCGCCGAGCGTGAAATCCTGCTTGAGCGCGGCCTGCGCCTGACCGTTGAACAGCAATTCGCCGAGCACGTCGGGGCGGTAGCGCAATGACGAATAGCGGCCGAACACCGAGGCCTGCACGGTCAGCGGCTCGTCGTCGTGGAGGACGCTCAATTGGCCGAAGCCGGTGCGTTCGAGCTGGCGCTCGTCGAGCGCCTCGCTCGGAAAGGCGGTGCGGCCGCCGACCGACCAGGTCCCGTCGGGCTGCGCGCCGACCGGATTGGGGATCTGGAACCACTGGTTCGAATAGCCGCCGACGAACGAGACGCGGTTGTTGTCGTTCAGGATGTGATCGACATAGGCGAAGCCCTGATATTGGTCGGTATCGTCGTGCACCGGGTTCGCGCGGCCGTCGACGCTCTCGATGCCGAGCGCATCGTGGCGATAATCGCCCGAGACGAAGTAATTGGTCCGCCCGGTCGAGCCGCCATAGGTGAAGCTCGGTTGGATCGTGTCGTGGCTGCCGCCGTACAGCGACACGGTGCCGCCGTTCTGGAACAGGCCGCTCTTGGTGGTGATGTCGATGATACCGGCGCTGCGCAGGCCATATTGCGCGGGCAGCGCACCGGTCAGCAGGTCGAGCTTGGCGACGAGCCGCGGCGACAGCGTCTGGCCGAACACCGCCAGCCCTTCGGGCAGGATGGTGCCGTTGATGCGATATTGCAGGCCATTGTGGTCGTCGCGGACGTGGAACTGGCCGAAGCCGTCCTGCACCACACCGGGCAATTGCAGCAGGATCTGGTTGAACTGCTGGTTCTCGCCGCCCGGCAGCGCCTGGATCGTCGCGCTGGTCATCTCGTAGCTGGTCGCGCCGAGGCTCGGCTGGATATGCGCGCGCGCCGCGTCGAGCCGCTGGCCGGTGACGATGATGTCGCTGTTCGCCGTGGCCGGCGCGGGGGGCGACGGGTCGGCGGAGGCGGACGACGGTGTCGGCGTCGGTGTCGGCGCGGGCGCCGCCTGCGCCTGGGCGACGGCGGGGGCGAGGAACGGCAGCAGGCTGAGGGTCAGGAACAGGGCAGGTCGCATCGGCGTCCCCTATGTTATAGTGTAACACGTCTCCCGGGCCGTAGCCCCTGCACCCGGCCCCCGCTCCTCGGCAAGCCGAACCCTTGAGGATGACGCATTATTCATCAGCGCGTTAGGCGAACGATGGGGCTGCGGCCGGCGTCGCCCTGCCCGAGCATCACCATCGTCATCCCGGCGGAAGCCGGGATACATGGCCATGACGCCGGCAGCGTCGGCGCGCACCATCTGCTTCCTGCGCCAGTCGTGTCCGACGGTCGCCGGGATGACGATTTGGCGGGCGGAGCGGACGCAGCATTGACCTCCCGCGCCGCCCCGGCCAGCGTCGCGTCGGCACAGCGGGGGCAGCATTGCGAATCGTGATCGTCGACGACAGCGGGCTGCGCGCGACCGTCCTGGAGGACGGGCTGCGCGAGGCCGGCTATGACGACATCCATCTCGTGCCGCCCGAACGCGGCTTCGTCGCGCGGCTCGAACGGATGGCGCCGGACGTCGTGCTGATGGACCTCGGCTCGCCGAGCCGCGACACGCTCGAGGAGATGCTCGCGGTGTCGCGCGCGCTCGCCCGGCCGATCGCGATGTTCGTCGACCAGTCCGACGAGGCGATGATCGGCGCCGCGATCGATGCCGGCATCTCCGCCTATGTCGTCGACGGCCTGCGCAAGGAGCGGGTCAAGTCGGTGCTCGACCTCGCCATCCGCCGCTTCAACGCCTTCGCGCGGATGCAGGCCGAACTCGATGTCGCCAAGTCGGAGCGCGACCAGGCCAAGGTCGCGCTGCAGGAGCGCAGGACGATCGACCGCGCCAAGGCGATCCTGATGACCGGGCGCAACCTGCCCGAGACCGAGGCCTATGCGCTGCTGCGCTCGACCGCGATGAACCAGGGCAAGCGCATCGTCGAGGTCGCCGAGGCGCTGATCACCGCCAGCGAGATGCTGAGGAGCCCGTTATGACGCCGCTGTCGCTCGCTTTCCTGCCGCTGACCGACAGCGCGCCGCTGATCGTCGCGGCCGCCAGGGGCTTTGCGGCAGAGGCGGGGATCGAGCTCGATCTGGTGCGCACCACCTCCTGGGCGACGCTGCGCGACCGGCTGGTCTATGGCCAGGTGCAGGGCGCGCATATGCTCGCCCCGCTCGCGATCGCGGTGACGCTCGGGCTGAGCCAGGCGCCGGCCGCCCTGTCCGCGCCGTTCCGGCTCAACGTCAACGGCAATGCGCTGGCGATGGCGCCCGATTTCGCCGCGGCGCTCGAACCCGATCCGGCGCAGCGCATCGCCGATCCGCTCGCCGCGGCGCATGATTTCGCCGCGGCGATCGGGCTGCACCGCCGCAAGCCGGTGGTCGGCATCGTCCACCGATTCTCCAGCCAGGCGCTGCTGCTGCGCTACTGGCTGGCGGCGGCCGGCACCGATCCCGACCGCGACCTGACGCTGCGCGTGCTGCCGCCGTCGCTGATGGTCGAGGCGCTGCGCGTCGGCGAGATCGACGGCTTCATCGCCGGCGAACCGTGGAGCAGCGTCGCGGTCGCCGAAGGGCTGGCCGAGATCGTCGTCCCCGGCGCGCGCATCTGGCGGCGCGGCGTCGAAAAGGTGCTGGCGTTCCGGACCGACTGGATGGAGGCGAACCCGGCGACGGTCGATGCGCTGCTGATCGCGGTGTCGCGCGCCGCGGCCTGGTGCGACGATCCCGCCAATCGCGACGAGTTGCTCGCCTTGCTCGAACGGCCCGAGCATGTCGGCCGGCCCTCGGCCGAGCTGCGCCCGGCGCTCGCCGGGCGGCTGACGCTGCGCCATGGCGAGCCGTCGGTCGCGGTGCCGGACTTCCTGCTGTTCCACCGCGAGGCGGCGGGCTTTCCGTGGCGCAGCCAGGCGCTGTGGATCTATTCGCAATTCGTCCGCTGGGGCTTCGTCGCCGCCAGCGTCGAGGCGGAGCGCGCCGCGGCCGCGGTGTTCCGCTCCGACGTCTACCGCCGTGCGCTCGCCGGCACCGGCCTGCCGATGCCGGGCGCGAGCATGAAGGTCGAGGGCGCGATCGGCGCGCCGCTCGGGGTGGGCGCGCACGAGGGCGCGCTGACGCTGGGCGCGGACGGCTTCTTCGATGGCGGCGTGTTCGACCCGAGCGACGTCGCCGGCTATCTCGCCGGGCGGTAAGCGCGCGGTCCCCACGGTCTGGAGCGGTTCGACCCGCGGACGCGGCTGCGGTGGCGCGTCTCCGGCCTTCCCCCTATACGATCGGTCGATGTGACGGAAATCGCTTGGATTTACCGTCAAAGGGGGATGGCATGGCGATCGGCGGGCGGGAAATCTTCGGGCGCGTGTCGCTGGCCTTGCTCGCGGCGATGGTGGCGAGCGGCGCCGCCCGGGCGGACGATCTGCCGCATTTCGTCGAGAAGAACGGCCGGCATGCGCTGATGGTCGATGGCGCGCCCTTCCTCATGCTCGGGCTGCAGGCGAACAATTCGGGCAATTACCCCTCGCAGCTGCCGGCGGTCTGGCCCGCGGTGAAGGCCGCGCATGCCAATACGCTGGAGATGCCGGTCGCATGGGAGCAGATCGAGCCGACCGAAGGCAGGTTCGATTTCTCCTTCGTCGACGAGCTGCTGAAACAGGCGCGCGCGAACGACGTCAAGCTGGTCCTGCTCTGGTTCGGCACGTGGAAGAACAACAATCCCGATTATGCGCCGGAATGGGTGAAGCTCGACAACGCCCGCTTCCCGCGGGTCGTCAATGCCAAGGGCGAGGTGAAGAACTCGCTGTCACCCCATTCGCGCACGACGCTGGAGGCGGACAAGCGGGCGTTCGTCGCGCTCATGCAGCACCTCAAGGCGGTCGATCCGACCCATGACGTCATCATGGTCCAGGTCGAGAACGAGACCGGCACCTATAATGCCGTGCGCGATTTCTCGCCCGTGGCGCAGCGGCTGTTCGACAAGCCCGTGCCGGCCGAACTGATCCGGGCGATGCACGCCAAGCCCGGCACGTGGCGGCAGGCGTTCGGCAAGGATGCCGACGAATATTTCCACGCCTGGCATATCGCCCGATACGTCGACGAGGTCGCGGCGGCCGGCAAGCGCGCGCTGGCGCTGCCGATGTACGTCAACGCGGCATTGCGCGATCCCTTCAACTACCAGGACCCGTTCACCTATTCCTCCGGCGGCCCGACGTGGAACGTCCTCGATGTCTGGAAGGCCGGGGCGCCCGCGATCGACGCCATCGCACCCGACATCTACGACCGCGAAAGCGCCAGGGTCCGCAAGACGCTCGATCAATATGGCCGCGCGGACAATCCTGTGTTCGTGCCCGAGATCGGCAGCGACAAGGTCTACGCACGGTACATCTACGACGTGCTTGGCCGGCATGGCATCGGCTTCTCGCCGTTCGGCCTGGATTATTCCGGCTTCTCCAACTACCCGCTGGGGGCGAAGGCGGTGACCGCCGAGACGGTGGAGAGCTTCGCCGTCCATTATCGCCGGCTGGCGCCGATGGCGCGCGACTGGGCGAGGATCGCGTTCGAGAACAAGGTGTGGGGCGCCGGCGAGGCCGGCGACCGCAAGCCCGAGACGCTGGCGCTCGGCGACCGCTGGACCGCGACCTTGTCGTACGGCGAGTGGCAGATGGGCACGTTCGGCGAAGGCTGGATGGCCAAGTCCGATCCGGTTCCCGGCCGCGAGGTTCCCGATGGTGGTGCGGTGATCGCGCAACTGTCGCCCGACGAATTCCTGCTCGTCGGCAACCGCGTCCGCGTCCGCTTCGGCTCGGCGAAGAACGAACGGTTCATGCTCGCCCGGGTCGAGGAGGGGCATTTCCAGAACGGCCAATGGGTGTTCGACCGCCTGTGGAACGGCGACCAGACCGGCAGCGGCCTCAATCTCACCACGTTGCCGCAGATCCTGAAGGTCAAGCTGGCGATCTATTAGTCTGGTCGACAAACTCGGCGAAAAGATCGTCGCCGCGGCTTTCGCGGCCAGCATCGGCACCATTGATATGAGCAGCAGTCGGGAAAAAACGGTCCACCGGGCACGAACCACGCGCTGAGCGGACGCTCCGCGACTTGAGTCTTTCCAGGCTACGCCGGGCACCCCGTGAAAAAGCTAAAAAGCGAGGTGATGAGGTGAGGGAGAGTACCTAATTTTGCACACCCTACACGGCGAGCCGTGGTGTTAAGTGCCTGAGAAAGAGGAGGAATATACCAAAACTTTATTCCTTAAGGTTTCTTAAGGCGGTTAAAAATTAGAATTATGATGCTGTAAAACCAGAAAAACAGGACCTTCAGGAACCTTAAGGTGAGGGGTGGCGAACAGACGATTTGTCTAGGGTCCAAACCCAATCAGGATCTTGAGGGGTGATGATTTCCCTGATTCAGTGGCGGGTGGATCAGGAGGAGTGAGGCATGGCGCTGTTCTGGTTGTCGGATGAAGCGTGGGCGGCGATCCAGCCGCATCTGCCGAAGAACCAGCCCGGTGCCCGGCGGGTAGCGACCGGCGGGTGATCTCCGGGATCGTGCATGTACTGAAGGTTGGTTGCCGCTGGTGCGACTGCCCGGCCGATTACGGACCATCCACGACGATCTACAACCGGTTCAACCGTTGGTCGCGCCGAGGGTTTTGGCTCAAGCTGCTCGACGCGCTGGTGGATGCCGGCGTGGTTGCGAAGAGTACCGCGATCGACAGCGCCTACATCAAGGCGCGACGCGCGGTATTCGGTGGAAAAGGGGGCGCCAGACCCAGGTGATCGGCCGTTCGCGCGACGGATGGACGACCAAGGTCCATGCGCTCACCGACGTTAGCCGCGCAATGGCGCGCAGCCGGCTTCGCCGCCGCTATGCCTCCATGGGTGATCATCGGGAGCAAGAACATCGGCCTTGGCGTGGTGTCATTTGTCGCCACCTTCCTGATCGTACGATGGGCGGTTACTCGTGTCGTCGCGGCCCCCGATCGCTCGACGCTCCAAGCGTCGCTAAGCAGCAACGACTGACACCGGAGCGAGCCTCGGCAAGGCCTCGCCGCACACCGCGAACAAATCGGCCATTCGCCGCCACGCATTTTTGCACTTGCGAAGGCGCCGGGTTCGTTAGATAGTTGCCGACGTCGCGCAACGATGCGTGCCCAGCGGATGCCACCCCAATGACGGGGCGGGCGTCCACCATTCGACCAGCAAAGCCGCTGCCCAGCCCCCGCCTCTCGCGGACGTCTGGTCGCGGCTTTTTTCGTGTCTCCATCGCATCGCAGGGGTTCGCCATGGCTACCGCCTATTGGGAAGACGACACTCGCACGGCCGCAGGCAGCGGCTTCTGGCAGGCCGGGCATCGCCCGACGCTGATCGCCGCCTTCCTCTATTTCGATCTCGCCTTCATGGTCTGGGTGCTGCTCGGGCCGCTCGCGCCGGAAATCGCCGCGACGCTGCACCTGTCCGCCGCCCAGAAGGGGCTGATGGTGGCGACGCCGACGCTCGCCGGCGCGGTGCTGCGGCTGGTCAACGGGCTGCTCGTCGACCGGATCGGCCCCAAGCGCACCGGCGCGATCAGCCAGTTGATCGTCATCGGCGGCCTCGCCTCGGCCTGGTGGCTCGGCGTCGACAGCTTCGTCGGCACGCTGGTGCTCGGCGTGATCCTCGGCTTTGCCGGCGCGAGCTTCGCGATCGCGCTGCCGCTCGCCAGCCGCTGGTACCCGCCCGAACATCAGGGCAAGGCGATGGGGCTCGCCGGCATGGGCAATTCGGGGACCGTCTTCGCCGCCTTGTTCGCGCCGACGCTGGCGAAGATGTTCGGCTGGAATGCGGTGCTCGGCCTCGCCTGCCTGCCGCTCGGCCTCGTCTTCGTCGCCTATTGCGTGATGGCCAAGGATGCGCCCGATGCGCCGGCGCCCAAGCGTCTCGCCGCCTATCTGACGCCGCTGAAGACCGCCGACGCCTGGCTGCTGATGCTCTTCTATGCGGTGACCTTCGGCGGCTTCGTCGGCCTCGCCGCTTCGCTGCCCATCTATTTCACCGACCGGTTCGCGCTGACCCCGGTCACCGCCGGCTATTGCACCGCCGCCTGCGTCTTCGCCGGCTCGCTGGTGCGGCCGCTGGGCGGGGCGCTGTCCGACCGGATCGGGGGCGTGAAGACGCTGTCGGTCGTCTATGCGGCCGCCGCGGTCGCGCTCGCCGGGGTGAGCATCGCGGCGAGCGTCGCGGCCGCGCTGCTGCTGTTCGTCACCGCGATGCTCGCGCTCGGGGCGGGCAACGGCGCGGTGTTCCAGCTCGTGCCGCAGCGCTTCCAGGCGGAGATCGGCGTGATGACCGGGCTGGTCGGCATGGCCGGCGGCATCGGCGGCTTCTATCTCGCCTCGTCGCTGGGCTTCGCCAAGCAGAGCACCGGCAGCTTCGCCCCCGGCTTCCTGATCTTCGCCGCGCTCGCGCTCGTCGCGCTGGCGACGCTCACCGCGGTCAAGCGCCGCTGGCGCACGACCTGGGACGCGGCAGCCGCCGGCGTCCGGATCTGAAAGGCCCCATGATGTTCCATCCCGCCCTTCGCCCAGACCCCCGCCCCCACCTCGTCGTCGTCGGCAATGGCATGGCCGGCTGCCGCGCCGTCGAGGAACTGCTGGCGCGCGATCCGCAGCGCTATCGCGTAACGATCTTCGGCGCCGAACCGCATGTGAACTACAACCGGATCATGCTGTCGCCGCTGCTCGCCGGCGAGAAGACCTTCGACGAGATCGTCATCAACGACCGCGCCTGGTACGACGACCATGGCATCGACCTCGTCGCCGGCGATCCGGTCGTCGCGATCGACCGCGACGCGCATGACGTGACCGCGCGGTCGGGCCGCACGATCGGCTATGACAAGCTGCTGATCGCGACCGGCTCCGATCCGTTCATCATTCCGGTGCCCGGCAACGACCTGCCCGGCGTGGTCGGCTTCCGCGACATGCGCGACGTCGATGCGATGCTCGCCGCGGCCGAGCGGGGCGGCGATGCGGTGGTGATCGGGGGCGGGCTGCTCGGGCTCGAGGCGGCGCACGGCCTCGCGCTGCGCGGCATGCGCGTCACCGTCATCCATCTGATGCCGACGCTGATGGAGCGCCAGCTCGACGAGGCGGCGGGCTGGCTGCTCAAATCGGCGCTCGAGGCGCGCGGCCAGACCATCCTCACCGGCGCGCATACCGAGGCGATCCTCGGCGACACCCGTGTCGAGGGGGTCGCGCTCAAGGACGGCCGCGTCATCCCGGCGAGCCTCGTCGTCATGGCGGCGGGCATCCGCCCCGCGGTCGGGCTGGCGCGCGCGGCGGGGCTCGCGGTCGGCCGCGGCATCCAAGTCGACGACCATATGGTGACCAGCGATCCCGACGTGCTCGCGGTCGGCGAATGCGTCGAGCATGACGGCAATGTCTACGGCCTCGTCGCGCCCTTGTGGGAGATGTGCCGCGCGCTCGCCGACGGCCTGACCGAACGGCACAGCGGCTATCGCGGCTCGGTCACCTCGACCAAGCTCAAGGTGTCGGGGATCGACGTCTTCTCGGCGGGCGACTTTTCGGGCGGTGACGGCGCCGAGGACATCGTGCTGCGCGACGCCAGCCGCGGCATCTACAAGCGCGTCGTGGTGAAGGACGACCGCGTCGTCGGCGCGGTGCTCTACGGCGACACCGCCGACGGCGGCTGGTATTTCGACCTCCTGCGCCAGCAGGCCGACGTGTCGGCGATGCGCGACATGCTGATCTTCGGCCAGGCCTTCGCCTCGGGAGGGGGGCAGGCGGACCCTAAGGCAGCCGTTGCGGCGCTCTCCGACACGGCGGAGATCTGCGGCTGCAACGGCGTCACCAAGGGGCAGGTCGTCGCCTGTATCGCGCGCGGCGCGCATGGCCTCGACGCGGTGCGCGCCGGCTGCAAGGCGTCGGCGAGCTGCGGCTCGTGCACCGGGCTGGTCGAGACGATCCTCGCGCTCACCCTCGGCGACGAGGTCGAGGCGGGGCCGAAGACGATGTGCAAATGCACCAGCTTCGGCCACGACGACGTCCGCCGCGAGATCGTCGCGCAGGGGATGCGATCGATCCCCGAGGTGATGCAGAAGCTGCACTGGACGACGCCCGACGGCTGTTCGTCGTGCCGGCCGGCGCTCAATTATTACCTGCTCTGCGCGCTGCCCGGCGACTATCAGGACGACCAGCAGAGCCGCTACGTCAACGAACGGCTGCACGCCAACATCCAGAAGGACGGCACCTATTCGGTGGTGCCGCGGATGTGGGGCGGGCTGACCAGCCCGAAGGAGCTGCGCGCGATCGCCGACGTGGTCGAGAAGTTCAACGCGCCGATGGTCAAGGTGACCGGCGGCCAGCGGCTCGACATCTTCGGGATCAGGAAGGAGGACCTGCCCGCGGTCTGGGCCGATCTCAACGCGGCGGGGATGGTCAGCGGCCATGCGTACGGCAAGTCGCTGCGCACGGTGAAGACCTGCGTCGGCTCCGAATGGTGCCGCTTCGGCACGCAGGATTCGACCGGGCTCGGCGTCAAGGTCGAGCGGATGACCTGGGGCAGCTGGATGCCGCACAAGTTCAAGATCGCGGTCAGCGGCTGCCCGCGCAATTGCGCCGAGGCGACGATCAAGGACTTCGGTATCGTCTGCGTCGACAGCGGCTACGAACTGCACGTCGGCGGCAATGGCGGCATCAAGGTGCGCGCGACCGACTTCCTGTGCCGCGTCACCACCGAGGCGGAGGCGATGCATCATTGCGCCGCCTTCATCCAATTGTACCGCGAGGAGGCGCGCTATCTCGAACGCACCGCGCCGTGGATCGAGCGCGTCGGCGTCGCCTATATCCGCGAACGGATCGCCGACGATGCCGCGGGGCGCGATGCGCTGGCGGCGCGGTTCCTGCATTCGCAAAGCTTCTCGCAGGACGATCCCTGGGCGGCGCGCGTCGAGGGCGAGGCGCGTGAACAGCATGCGCCGATGGCGGTCTTCACCCCGCGACAGGAGGTGCTCGCATGACCGGCGAATGGCTCGATATCGGCTGGGTCGACGAGATTCCGGTGCGCGGCAGCCGCACGGTGCAGGTGACGGGGGGCGACGACATCGCGGTGTTCCGCACCGGCGACGGCAAGGTGTTCGCGCTGCTCGACCGTTGTCCGCACAAGCACGGGCGGCTGTCGCAGGGCATCGTCCATGGCGGCGCGGTCGCCTGCCCGCTGCACAATTGGCGCATCTCGCTGACCAGCGGCGAGGCCTTGGGCGAGGACAAGGGCTGTACGCCGGTCGTGCCGGTCAAGGTGACCGGCGGCCGCGTGCTGATCTGCCGCGCCGGTGCGCTGAGCGCTGCGGCGTGACCTTCCCCGGCACGGAAGAAGCGATCGTGCATGGCCCATGGCTTCAGCCGATCCGCCCCACCGTCACCCCGGACTCGTTCCGGGGTCCACCGGTCCGCAGGCGCGCGCTCGCGCCTCATGCCGCTCTCCTCGCCGCGGAGTGGACCCCGGAACGAGTCCGGGGTGACGGGGTGTCGGGGGCGGTGGCCCGAACCGCATGGACGCGTGCACGCTGCGCGGCGTCGTCGCTTGCCGCGGGCCCTCGATGAGTATCCGCACCACCTGCGCCTATTGCGGGGTCGGCTGCGGCATTGTCGCCACCCTGACCGGTGGGCGCAGCGCCACCATCGCCGGCGATCCCGATCACCCCGCCAATCGCGGCCGGCTCTGCTCGAAGGGCACGCATCTCGGCGAGACGATCGGGCTCGACGGCCGGCTGCTCCACCCGATGATCGGCAAGCGCCGCGCGTCGTGGGACAAGGCGCTCGACCTCGTCGCCAAACGCTTTCGCGACACGATCGCGCGCCACGGTCCGAACAGCGTCGCCTTCTACGTCTCGGGCCAGTTGCTCACCGAGGATTATTACGTCGCCAACAAGCTGATGAAGGGCTTCATCGGCTCGGCGAACATCGACACCAATTCGCGCCTGTGCATGTCGAGCGCGGTCGCCGGCCACATGCGCGCGTTCGGCGAGGATATCGTGCCGGCGAGCTACGACGATCTCGATGCCGCCGACCTGATCGTGCTGGTCGGCAGCAACACCGCCTGGTGCCACCCCATCGTCTACCAGCGCATCCGCGCGCGCTGCGCCGCGGGGGCGAAGCTCGTCGTCGTCGATCCGCGCCGCACCGAGACCGCCGAGGAGGCCGACCTCCACCTTGCGATCCGGCCGGGCAGCGACGTCGCGCTGATGCACGGCCTGCTCGCCTGGTGCCGCGCCGCGGGCGTGGTGGACGATGCCTATCTCGCCGCGCATGTCGCGGTGCCCGATGCCTTCTGGGACGCGTTCGGAGAGGGAAGCGACCTGTGGTCGACGGCGCGCGCCTGCGACGTGGCGGTGGACGACCTCAGGCGCTTCTTCGACTGGTTCGCCGCGACGCCGCGCACCGTCACGCTGTTCAGCCAGGGGATCAACCAGTCGCTCGCCGGCACCGATCAGGTCAATGCGATCCTCAACGTCCACCTCGCCACCGGCCGGATCGGCAAGCCCGGCGCCGCCCCCTTCTCGATCACCGGCCAGCCCAATGCGATGGGCGGGCGCGAGGTCGGCGGCCTCGCCTCGACGCTCGCCGCGCATATGGATTTCGGGCCGGCGAACCGCGCCCGCGTCCAGCGCTTCTGGGGATCGCCGGCGGTTCCCGACAGGCCGGGGCTGAAGGCGGTCGACCTGTTCCGCGAGCTCGGCCACGGCCGGATCAAGGCGCTGTGGGTGATGGCGACCAACCCCGCGGTGTCGATGCCCGATGCCGGCCGGGTGCGCGAGGCGCTCGCCGCCTGCCCGTTCGTCGTGGTCAGCGACGTGGTCGCCGAGACCGACACCAGCGTCCACGCGCACGTCCGCCTGCCGGCCGCCGCCTGGGGCGAGAAGGACGGCACCGTCACCAATTCCGACCGGACGATCAGCCGCCAGCGCGCCTTCCTGCCGCTGCCCGGCGACGCCAGGCCCGATTGGTGGATCGTCAAGGAGGTCGGTCGGCGCATGGGCTGGAGCACCGCCTTCGCTTATGACCGCCCCGCCGACATCTGGCGCGAACATGCCCGGCTGTCGCTCTACGAGAATGACGGCAGCCGGCTGTTCGCGCTGCCCGGCCAGACCGCGATCGGCAACGCCGCCTATGACGCGATGACGCCGTTCCGCTGGGGCGGCACGACGTTCGCCGATGGCCGCTTTTCGACGCCGGACGGTCGCGCGCGGCTGGTGCCGGTGATGCAGAAGCCGTCCGCCGCGCCGCTCGCCGACTGGCCGATGACGCTCAACACCGGCCGCTATCGCGACCATTGGCATAGTATGACGCGCACCGGCCTGTCGCCCAAACTCGCCCGCCATCGCGAGGAACCGCTGGTCGAGGTCCATCCCGACGATGCCGCGGCGCTGGCGCTGACCGACGGCGGCCTCGCCCGCGTCGTGACGCCGCAGGGCGACAGCCTGTTCCGGGTGCGGCTGACCGACACGCAGCGGCGCGGCGAATTGTTCACCCCGATCCACTGGACCGATCGCACCGCCAGCGGCGGCCGGACCGGGCTGCTGCCGCGGCCGCTCGCCGACCCGATCTCGGGCCAGCCCGGCTTCAAGGCGACGCCGGCACGGATCGCCGCGGTGGCGAGCGACTGGCGCGGTTTCGTCCTCCTCGCCGGCGAGGCCCCTGCCCGCCCCGCCTGCCTGTGGGCGACGCGGGTCGCGGTGCCCTGCGGCACGGCCTGGGATCTCGCCGGCGACGGCGACCCCGCCGCGCTCGACGCGCTGCTCCCGGCGGGTGAGCGGATCGAGGCGATCGATGCGGCGCGCGGCAGCCGCCGCATCGCGATCCTGCGCGACAGTCGCCTCGTCGCCGCGCTGTTCGTCACCCGCGACGGCGCGCTGCCGCCGCGCGACTGGCTGGTCGCGCAGCTCGCCGAGCCGCAGGCCGCCCCCACCCTGCTCGCCGGTCGCGCGCCGGGCGTGCAGGTCGATCGCGGTCCGATCGTCTGCGCCTGTTTCGATGTCGGGCTGATCACGATCCTCGCCGCCATCGCCGACCAGCGCCTCGCCGATGTCGCCGCGATCGGCAGCGCGCTCAAAGCCGGCACCAATTGCGGCTCATGCCGCCCGGCGCTCGCCAAATTGCTGCAGGCCAAATCCGCCCGAAAAGGTGCCTCCCATGCCGCATGATCTCATCGCCCCCGGCACCGTCTGGCTGGTCGGCGCCGGCCCCGGCGACCCCGACCTGCTCACCCGCAAGGCGGAACGGCTGATCGCCGCGGCCGATATGGTCTTCTACGACGCGTTGGTCGGGCCGGGGGTGCTCGATCTGATCCCCGCCGGCACCGAACGGATCAGCGTCGGCAAGCGCTCGGGCCGCCATTCGAAGGATCAGGCCACGATCGACGAGCTGATCGTCGCCGCGGCTTTGGCCGGCCGACGCGTGGTGCGGCTGAAGGGCGGCGATCCGTCGGTGTTCGGCCGCTCGACCGAGGAGATCGCCGCCTGCGCCGCGCATGGCATCGCCGTCCACGTCTGCCCCGGCATCACCGCCGCCAGTGCGGCCGCCGCATCGGGCACGCTGTCGCTGACGCTGCGCGGCCTCGCCCGCTCGCTGACGCTGGTGACCGCACATGCCCGCGGCGACGAGCCGCTCGACCTCGACTGGCCGATGCTGGCGCGCGCGGAGACGACACTCGCGGTCTATATGGGCCGCGCCGCGGCCGCCGAGGTGGCGCGCAAGCTGATCGACGCCGGCCTTGCCCCCGACACGCCGGTGATGGTCGCGGTCAACGTCTCGCTGCCCGGCGAGCGGCTGATCCATGGCCGGCTCGACGCGCTCGCCTTCCTCGTCCGCACGATCGGTGAGCGCGATCCGGCGCTGCTGCTGATCGGCGAGGCGATGCGCGCGCGCGCCGTCGTGGCCCGCAGGCTGGCGACCGCGCAGCCGGTCGGCACCGCGCCGCGCCATTGCCCTGCGGGGGCGCCTGATCGACACTAATGCAAAACGCCGCGCAGGCGTTATGGAGCCTGACAGGCGGCACGATCGGGACGCTGCCGTCGGGGGCGAGATACGCCATTGCTTTGCGTCGAGATTTTTCGTCCATGACGGCGACCGGGCGCCATTTCGCCGTGATCGCCCCACCCACCCCGGGCCATATCAATCCGCTGCAGATCCTCGGCGCCGCGCTGATCGATCTGGGGCATCGCGTCACCGTCGTCCATCAGGCGGATGCCGCGCCGCTGGTCACCTCGTCGCGCATCGGCTTCGCGTCGCTCGCGCCCGCGGACGCGCCATTGTCGCTGGACGCCTATAATGCCCGGCTGGCGGCGCCCGATGGCCTGATCGGGCTGACCCGGATGATCCGCGCGACCGCGCTGCTGAGCCGGCGCCTGCTCGCCCAGGCGCCCGCGACGATCGCGGCGATCGGCGCCGATGCGGTGATCGCGGATTCCGCCGAGCCTGCCGGTGCGTTGCTCGCCGGCACGCTCGGCCTGCCCTGCGTGGTCAGCGTGACCGGCCTGCCGCTGCTCGGCGAGACGGCGGTGCCCCCGCCCTTCCTGGGGTGGCGCTATCGGGACGATGCGCTCGGCCGGTTCCGCAACCGCGGCGGTTACCAGGTGTCCGACGTGCTGATGCGGCCGATCACCGGCGTCCTCCAGGACTATCGGCGCGCCCATCCCGCCGGGCGCAGCCGGGCGGACATGCGCCGCTATGTCGCGCAATGTCCCGCCGGCCTGGATTATCCGCGCCGGCAGCTGCCGCCGCACTTCGTCTATGGCGGGCCGTGGCGCACGCCGCAGCCCGATATCGCCGACCTGCCCCGCGACGCGCGGCCGCTGGTGTTCTGCTCGCTGGGCACGCTGCAGGGCGCGCGCCGACAGCTGTTCGCGACCATGGCGGAGGCATGCGCGCTGGTCGGCGCGCGCGCGGTGATCGGCCACGGCGGGGGCCTCAGCGCGGCGGACGCGGCGGCATTGCCCGGCGATCCGCTGGTGCGCGCCTTCTGGCCGCAGCAGGCGGTGCTGCGCCGGTGCAGCGCGGCGGTGCTGCATGGCGGGTTCAACACGGTCCTCGACGCGCTGGCGGCGGGGGTGCCGATCGTCACGCTGCCGATCGCGTTCGAACAGCCCGGCACGGCCGCCCGCGTCGCATGGATCGGCGCCGGCGAGACGATCGCGCCCCGGCGCCTGACCGCGCCCCGCCTCGCCGCGACGCTGCGCAACGTGCTGCACCGGCCCTCCTACCGGCTGGCCGCGTCGCGGCTGGCGGCGGAGATCGCGACCGCGGGCGGGGCGCCTGCGGCGGCCGCGTCGATCCATGCCGCCTTCGCCTGATCGCGGCGCGGCGCGACCAGCCACGGCGTGATCGCCAGTCCCAGCACCGCCAGCACGGCGCCGGCCAGCACGTCGATGGCATAATGGCCGCCGAACAGCGGCGTCGCGACGATCGTCACCGCCGCCCATGCCGGCGCGATCGCCCGCCACCAGCGCCTGTCGCGCAAGGCCCAGGCGAGGATGATCGGCAGCGTCGCGTGATAGCTGGGGAAGGTGACGATCCCCATCAGCCGGGTGAGGTCGATCGTCCGCCAGCTGCCGTCGCGCAGGCCGGCGAGCATCGCCTGTTCGGTCCAGGCGACCGATGGCCAGAGATGCCGGTAGCCCGCCGGATCGAAGACGTTCCCCATTGCGGGGGTGACGCCGGAGATCAGGATCGTGACGAAGCCGCTCAGGATCGCGGCCACGACGGTGCGACGCAGCCGCTCGGCGCAGCCGGCGGCACTGAGCACGACGATGCAGACGACCATCTGCAGCGTCAGGCTGTGATAGGCGAGGCCACCGACCCACAGCAGCCGCGGCGATCCGTCCGCCGCCCGCACGATCGCCGGCCAGTCGAACCCCATCGCCCGATCGACCGCGGCGAAGCGTCCGTCCCACAACGGGCCCGCGCGCGCCGCCAGCGCATAGGACAGCAGGACGCCGATCAGGGTGAAGACGGTCATCTGCAGAAAGGCGGTCGCCCCCATCGCCAGCCGCGGCTGGTCGCGCAGCCGCCCGACGAGGCTGCCGGCGCACAGGAGCGCCACGCCGCCTGCCGGGATGATCGCGGTTGCGGCATCGAGGCGGAACGCAAGACCCGCGGCGGTCAGCAGGCAGACGGTCGCCATGATCGCGATGAGCCCCCAGGCGGCATGATCCGGACGGCGCGCATGTTCTACCCACATCGACGGTGCAACGCCGGATCGCGGCGCGGGTGCCCGCGACGGCCGTGGATCAAGCGTTTGATCTTACGGGGATCGCGTCACGGCCGGTCGCCATGAGCCTTGCGCTGGGCGATGGTGGCGCGGTCCCACCAGGCGCGGGCGAGCAGGCGGGCGATGCGCGCGCCGGCGTCGGCGCCGGTGCCGTAGCGGACGAGGATCGCCGGCCAGCCGCGATAATGATCCGTCTCCCAGAAGGTCGCGGGATCGGTGTCGATTAGCACCGGCTTGTCCGCTTCGTCGACATGGAGGACGAAGCTGGCCGAGTCGGGCGCGGTGGTGGCGGCGAGCATCCGGCCGCGGAACAGCAGCGCCGGCCTGCCGTAGCGGCTGCCCTGCGCAACCCCCGGCAGCGCCAGCCCCGCCGCGACCACCGCCGCCCAATCCCGCATGCCGCCTCTCCCCCGCTGCGTCAGTCGATCAGCCCGCCGACGTCGATGATGTCGAAGGCGACATTGGCGATCTCGGGTTTCAGGATCTGCATGAGCGGCATCGATCGCGTGTCGGTGTCGAGCCGGCGCATGTTGCGCTCCGCGATCTCCACCAGGAAGCGATCGACCCCGGCGAGCGTGATCATCGTCACCGCCTGATCCTCGTCAAGGGTGAGCTGCTGCACGACCCCCTCATAGGCCGCGAACAGCCCCTCATGCCCCGTCTTGGTCAGTACGAAGGCGGTGACCACCTTGTTGGGGTCGGCCGCGCCCTGCGCGATCGCGCGGACCCAGCCCTGGGTATCGGGGCGCGCGAGGTTGGCCAACGCGCTCGATCTGCCGACCCGCTCGAAGGCGATGCCGGTCAGGATGCCGAGGGCGATGAAGAAGACGAGCGCCAGGGCGATGCCGATGCTCGATCCGGCCAGCGCCTGGTCGTGCCGCAGGATCGCCTTGTAGACGTCGGGGTCGATGCCGGTCGCGAAACAGGGACCGATGCGGCAATACAGCTCCTGCGCGGCGAACGCGATGGCGCCCGCCGCATGCGCGACCAGCGCGCCGAACAGCACGACGAAGAGCGTATGGGTGGAATTGGGCTTGTCGGGGACCGGGCTGAGATAGTCGGTCCGGCTGCCGTTGCGCAGGCCGAGCCAGGCGCAGAAGCCGGGGAACAGCAACAGGAGGGCGCCGAGGAGCGAGAAGCCCCACGTCACGCGATCAGCCCAGGGCGCTCTGGCCGGCGGTGGTTGCGCGGTCGCGGGTCTGGCCGTTGGCCGACGGGCGCTGGGTGCGCGCCTGCGCCGCCTCGCGGACCGCCTGCCAGCTGCCGAAGCGCTGGTGGGCGGTCAGGGCCTTCTTGATCGATTGATCCGAATTGACGCGCATGGTCGATGTCCTTCTCACCCGAATATAACGTTCGGGCGGAGAAAAGGAACAGTCGCCCGTCCGGCGGCCTGCCGCCCCCGCCTCACAGCCGCGCGGTGAGAGAGACCAGCAGCGAGCGCGGCGCGCCGGGGTAGATCCACAGCGCGCTGTAGCTGCTCTGCGCGTAGGTCTGGTCGAGGATGTTGTCGACCTCGATGCGCGCGGTCAGCCGCTCGGTCAGCGGATAGGCGACGCTCGCCTTGGCCTTGAGATAGCCGTCGAGGCGCAGATTGCCGCCGTCGAGCGCCGCGGCGCGCGGCCCGACATAGGTGCCGCCGGCGCTCATATCGAGGTCGCGGCCGGCTAGCGGCAGGCTGGCGAACAGCTGCAGCGTGCCGGCATGGCGCGGCACGTTGAGCACGTCGCCGCTGGCAAAGGCGGGGTCGCGCGCCGCGGCGTCGGTATAGGCGTAATTGCCGATCAGCCGGACGCGCGGGGCAAGGTCGATCTCGCCGTCGACCTCGACGCCGCGCGAGCGGATCCGGCCGACCGGCGCGAGGAAATTGGCGTCGAGCGGGTCGGTGGCGAGGATGTTGCGTTTGGCGACGCTGAACCAGCTCGCCGCGGCGCGGAACGCGGGCAGCACCAGCTTGGCGCCGACCTCATAGCCGCGACCGGTCTCCGGCGCGAACGCCTGGCCGAGGCGGCCGACGCTCGAATTGGGGCGAAAATTCTCGCCCCAATTGGCGTGGAAGGCGAAGCGCGGATCGGGCCGGTAGCGCAGGCCGGCGCGGAACTCGAGCGGGTCGCGGCGCAGCCGGCTCGTCAGGCCGGTGATGCGGTTGTCGGTGCGCTGGTCGAGATGCTCGTAGCGCAGGCCGCCGACCGCGCTCAGCGTGTCGGTCAGCTCCCACATGTCCTGCGCATAGGCCGCGACCGCCTTGCGCCGCTCGTCGGTCACCGTGAACGGCGTCAGCGGCCCGGCGGTGCCGCCATAGACGGGAGCGAAGACGTTGATCGGATAGGGCTGCGCCGCGCTCGGCCGGAAGCGCTCCTGATAGGTGTCGAAGTCGAGATCGTAGAGCGTCACGCCGATGCTCGGCCGGTGGGTGCCGAGCGCCGACACCGTGCCGCGCAGTTCGGCGCGGCCCGACCAGTCGGACAGGTTCCAGTCGCGATAGCGGCGCTGGCGGCGGACGGTGCCGTCGGCGAGCAACGTCGACGCCTCGCTGGAGAAGCCGCGGATGCGCCCGTCGCGATAGGCGGCGCCGGCGACGAGCGACCAATCGTCGCCGAGCCGCTGGTCGAGGGTGAGTTCGTGCCGCCAGTTGCGCGAGGTGACGCGGCCGTCGCCGGGCTCGCCGAGGAAGCGGTCGCGCGGCACCGCCTCGGTATCGCCGGCGATCGCCGGGATGCCGCGGTCGAACGGCGAGCGATATTGGATATATTCGCCCTGGTAGGTCAGCGTCGTGCCGCCCGCCGGCCGCCAGCTCAGCGACGGCGCGAACAATCGCCGGCGCAGGTCGACATGGTCGCGGAAGCCGTCGCTGTTCTCGATCGCGCCGACCAGCCGGATCGCCAGCGTCGGCGTGAGCATTTGCTCGACGTCGCCCTCCAGCCGGTGGGTCGCGAACGAGCCGGTGCTCGCCGTCAACGTGCCGGCGCTGCGGAAGCGCGGCGTCTTGGTGACGACGTTGACGATGCCCGCCGGATCGATCGCACCGAATACCGCGCCGACCGGCCCCTTGAGCACCTCGATCCGCTCGACATTGGCGGGGTCGCGCGGCGGCCCGAAGCCACGGTTGGCGAGGAAGCCGTCGACGAAATATTCCGCGCCGGTGTCGGGCGTGCCGAGGAAGCCGCGGATCGCATAATTGTCGCGCAAGCCGCCGAGATTGTTCTGCTGCGAGATGCCGCTGACCAGTTCGAGCGCGTCGGCGAGGCGGCGGACGCCGTAATCGTCGAGGATGCTGCGGTCGAGCGCGATGCTCGCCTGCGACATCCGTTCGGTGACGATGTCGGAGCCGTGCGCGCGATCGAACCGCCCCTGCCCCAGGACGACGATATCGTCGACGCTCGCCGCGCTCTGCCCAGCCCCACCCTGCTCAGCCACCCCCGGCGCCGCTGCGACGGTCTGCGCCGCGGCCGGCACCGGTGCGGCGAGGCATAGCGCCACGGCCATGGCCCGGCTTCGACATGGGCGCTGCCCCCTGCTGCACGCAACGTTCGACACTGATCTGCACACCCCGGTCTGATGGAAAGACGCGGAACGGCTGGACCCCCTACGTCGCGATACATTGTATCATAACTTGAACGTGTTGCGGTGCAAGATGAAAATAGCATGACGTGGAGGTTGCACTGTGCGGCGCCGCGGGGGCGTCAGCGTTACGCTTCGGCGAAAACGCCTCCCCGGCAGGGCAGGGCTATCGCATAGGGAGGTTCGCTTGGGTCCGCCGCCTTCCCACCCCGTCACCCCGGACGTGGTCCGGGGTCTACCCTGCGGCGAAGAGAAAGGCATGATGGGCCACCATTCCCTCGTGGCCGGTGGACCCCGGAACGAGTCCGGGGTGACGGATGCGAGGAGGACGCCGACACGAACCTCATCACCCGATCCATAGGCGATAGTCCTCCCCCTAGAGGGAGGAATCGGCCTGAATGTCGATCCGGCCTAGTGTCGCGAACGCTCCCGCCTGGGCGGTGCGGAGGGCTTTTTGGCGGTGCTGCACGGGAAGGCGTCGCGCAGCGCGTCGCGCACGACGAAGGCCGGGGCGGCATTCTCCTTCTTGTGCTTGCGCAGGTATTTGCGCGCGGCGGCCAGCACCTCGATATTGGAGGCGCGGGCCGGCGACGGGCAGATCTGGCGGGCCAGCGACAGCGTGTCGAAGACGCCTAGGATATAGCCCGTGCAGAAATTGGAGGTCGGATCGTTATCCTTACCGCGGCATTGCTCGACGAGCTGGCCGGTGGTCAGCGCACTCACCACCACCGGTCGGTCCGCCGCGGCGAGCAGGGCAAGCGTGAGCATCAGCATGAACGGTCCTTCGCATCCGCGCCCGACTTAGGCGGTCGCACCGAGATAGGGCAGCAGGCGCAGCCGGGGGAAGACGTCGTCGACCGGGCGGGTGTCGGGCAGGATGTAGACGATGCCGCCCTTCTTCTGGAACAGCGGCCGCAGCGACTTGGTATAGAAGCTCGTGCCGACGTTGATGCAGCCGAAGCTGATCCGGTTGTCGTCGGGGGATGGTGACAGCAGGCGGGCGACGCGGTGCTCGCTCTTGTGGGTGGTGATCACCGCATGCAGCGCGACCGAATTGGCGTAATCGACCCACAGCACGCGCTGGTTGCCGAAGGCGCGGCCGAACTTGGCGACGAACCGCCCCGCCGGCGTCGTCCGCTCGGCCGGGCCGATCTCCTCGAGCCGCTTGGCGCCGACCCCGGGCGAGGAATCGTCGCCGACGCCGATGCCGAGCAGCACCGGCGCCTCGCCGACCAGCTCGCCCTTGCCGCTGAACAGGAAGAGCGTGGCGGTCGGCTTGTCGATCACCGCATAGGGCAGGCCCTTGTTGTCCTGCTCCGCGGCGACCCAGGCGATCACCCGGTTCGCGGCCTCCGAGCGCGGCAGCACCGGCGCGGGGACCGGTGCGACGATATTGGCGGCCTTGGGCGGCTTGACCGCCTTGGCGGTTTTGCCGGTCTTGGTCGCCTTCCCGGTCTTAGGGCCGGCCTTGGCGGGCGCGACCTTGCGCGCGACCGATTGCGGCGCATTCGCCGCAACCGGTGCGCTCGGCGCGAACGCCAGCAGCGCGGCCAGCGCCGCGCGGCCGAGGCGGGACAGCCCTGTCGACACGATATCCTTGTTCAGCAGAGCTGTCCGGCGATGGTGCGATTAACCGCGAGGACGGCGCGCGCGCTGCTGCGCCTGCTGCTGCACCTGCTGGTCGAGGCCATCGACGCGGCCATTGAGCTGGTCGATGCGCTGGCCGTTCTGCTGCGCCTGGCCGGCTGCGGCCTGCGCCTGGGCGAGCGCCTGGCCCGACGTGCCCTCGACGGTGCGCAGGCGGCCATCCATGCCGTCGATGCGCGTGTTCACGGTGGCGATCTGCTCCCGGACGAAACCCTTGGTGGCGCAACCGCCCAGCGCGGTGGCCCCGACCAGGACCAGGACGACCGCAGAAGATTTGGGGAAATTCAGACGCATGTACTCACCTTTCCAACGTGGATCGCAGCAGACAGCTCAGGCTGGGCGCCCATTGACAATCGATATCAGGCAAGACGTGCGTGTTCTGCGGCGGATGTCGAGGCCCATCCGGGCCGCGTCACCCGGAAAAGCCTCGTCCGCAAGTCACAGCACAGCATCTTTTATCCTGCTGTTACAACGGCCTTAACGTTCGGCCGGCAGGATCGTTGCACACGTCCGATCGGTTGATCGCGATCAAGTCATTCGTGCCGCCCGGCGCTGTTTGTCGCATCGCCTCCGCCGACGGGAAATGATAATGGTTGTTCGGGATTAGCTCCCCGCAAAGGAACCGATAGTGCCCGAGGGGCGAGAGGTCAGTGCCCTGCTTCGGAAGGCGAGCGAAAGTCTCGGCGCCGCGCGGTCGATCACCGCGGTCGTCGAGGCGCTGCGGCTGACCGCGCGCGACGCGCTCAACGCCGAGGGGATCGCGGTCGTCCTCAAGGACGGCGACCAATGCTATTACGTCGCCGAGGATGCGATCGGGCCGCTGTGGCGCGGCAAACGCTATCCCGCCGACAGCTGCATCTCGGGCTGGGTGATGCGCCATCACGAGACGATCGTGATCGCCGACGTGCCCGGCGATCCGCGTGTGCCGCAGGACGCCTATCGCAGCACCTTCGTGCGCAGCCTGATCATGGCGCCGATCGGATCGCCCGAGCCGGTCGCCGCGCTCGGCGCCTATTGGTCCGAGCCCGGCGACCATGGCCCCGAGGTGATCGACCGGCTGCAGATGCTCGCGCAGCTCGCCGGCACCGCGATCGAGAATGCGCGGCTGATCCATGCGATGGAGGAAAGCGAGCGGCTGCGCACGCTGACGCTCGACGCCGGCCGGATGGGCACCTGGGCGTTCGACGCGGTCACCCATCGGCTCGATACGTCGGAGATGTGCCGGGCGAATTTCGGCCGCGATCCCGCCGCGCCCTTCACCTATGCCGAATTCCAGGCCACGATCAGCCCGGAGGATCGCGACCGGGTGCGCCGCGCGATCGAGCGCAGCATCGCCGAGCGGCGCGACTATCAGATCGAATATCGCATCACCACGCCCGCCGGCGACGAACGCTGGATCGAGGCGCGCGGCCGTCCCGCGCTGCTGCTGGGCGGCGGGGTCGAGGGCATGGTCGGCGTGACGCTCGACATCACCGAGCGCAAGACAATGGAAGAGACGCTGCGCCGCGCCGCAAGCTCGCTCGAGCAGCGCGTGGAGGAGCGCACCCGCGAGCTGGTCGAGACGCAGGAGGCGCTCAAACAGTCGCAGAAGCTGGAAGCGATGGGCTCGCTGACCGGCGGGGTCGCGCATGATTTCAACAATCTGCTGACCCCGATCATCGGCAGCCTCGACATGCTGCACCGCCGCCAGATCGGCGGGGAGCGCGAACAGCGGCTGATCGCGGGCGCGTTGCAGTCGGCGGACCGCGCGCGCACGCTCGTCCAGCGCCTGCTCGCCTTCGCGCGCCGCCAGCCGCTGCGGCCCGAACCGGTCGCGCCGTCGGCGCTGATCCTCGGCATGTCGGAGCTGATCGGCACCACGCTGGGGCCGCAGATCCGCCTGCACCTCGATATCGCGCCCGACCTGCCGCATGCGATCGCCGATCCGCAGCAGATCGAGATGGCGCTGCTCAACCTCGCGGTGAACGCGCGCGACGCGATGCCGGGCGGCGGCCAGCTCACCGTCTCCGCACGCGCGGCGGAGGCGCCTGCCGCAGCGGGGATGGCGCCCGGCCGCTACGTCGTCATCCGCGTCACCGACACCGGCACCGGCATGGACGCCGACACGCGCCGGCGCGCGGTCGAACCCTTCTTCTCGACCAAGGGCGTCGGCCGCGGCACCGGCCTCGGCCTGTCGATGGCGCACGGGCTGGCGTTGCAGCTCGGCGGCAGCCTGACGATCGACAGCACGGTCGGCGAGGGCACGTCGGTGGCGCTGTGGCTGCCGGCCAGCGCCGCGGTCGAGGCGGTGCGCGCCGTGCCGAGCGTCGCCGCGGCCGCGGTCGCCGGCACCGTGCTGCTCGTCGACGACGAGGATCTGGTCCGCGCCTCCACCGCCGACATGCTCGTCGACCTCGGCTTCGAGGTGGTCGAGGCGCGCTCGGGCACGGAGGCGCTCGCCCGCCTCGCCACCGCGGGAGCGTTCGACCTGCTCGTCACCGACCATCTGATGCCCGGCATGACCGGCGTCGAACTGGCGCGCGCGGCGGTCGGCCGCCAGCCTGGGCTGCCGGTGCTCGTCGTCTCGGGCTATTCGGATGCGGTCGGCCTCGCGGCTGATCTGCCGCGGCTCGAAAAGCCGTTCCGCCAGGCCGATCTGCTCGCCGCACTGACCGGCGTGCTGGCGAATGCGGGACTGGACACCGCCGCGGCGCGGCAGTTGGCCCACTCATAATGGGTGCATTTACCGATCGTTAAGGAATATGCGTCAGGAACACTGACGCTCGGTGCCCCCCAAGGCTGAGTGAATGCCTCGCCCGACGCCTTCCAGGCGCGGCGAGGCGTTGTTCGGGATCGGTCCGGCCATGCCCCGCGACAGGTGCGATAGGTCCGCCACACACATCTTTAACATATTGAGTTTATGGTATTCGCATGAGATTCCTCGTGCGAGATTTCCAGGAAGAGGCGCGGCTCGACGCGCTGACGCAACTCAAATTGCTCGACAGCCCGCCGAGCGAGAGCTTCGACCGCATCACCCGCATGGCCAGCCAGATCTTCGGCCTGCCGGTGGCGGCGGTGTCGCTGACCGACCGCGACCGGCAATGGTTCAAGTCGCGCGTCGGCATCGATCATTGCAGCATCCCGCGCGACAAGGCGCCGTGCGCGCAGGTCGCCGAATCCAACGTGCCGCTGGTCGTCGAGGATCTGCTGGCCGACCCCTTCTACGCCGACAGCGTCCTGGCGCATGCCGGCACGCGCTTTTACGCCGGCGCGCCGCTGATCACCAGCGACGGCTATGGCCTCGGCGCGCTGTGCGTGCTCGGCACGTCGCCGCGCACGGTCGCCCCCGCCGAGCTGGCGTCGCTGGTCGATCTTGCCGCGATGGTGATGGCGCAGATCGAATTGCAGCATGCGTTCGGGCGGATCGATCCGATCAGCGGCCTGCCGACCCGCCATCAGTTCCGCGACGACCTGATCGACCTCGGCCGCGACCATGACGGCGAGCCGCGGCTCGCGGTGGTGGTCGACCTTGCCCGCGACGACCAGATCAGCCGGATTACGCACGTCATGGGCAGCGCCCGCGTCGACGAGCTGATCCGCGAGGCCGCGCAGTCGCTCACCAAGGTGCTGGAGGGGCGCACCGCCTATCACGTCGGGCCGGCGCAATTCGCCTTCCTGGCGCCCCCCTTCGTCGAGCTCGACGCCTATTGCGACGAATTGCGCGCCGGTTTCGAGACGATCCGCCGCTCGTCCTCGGCGCGTTTCATCACCAATGTCGCGATCGGCGTCCGCCCCTTCGTCTTCGGCGACGTGTTGCCCGACGACATCCTCCGCGGCGCCGCCAGCGCGGCGCAGGACGCGCGCGGCACCGATGGCGCGGTGGCGCTCTATTCGGCGGCCAACGACACCGCGCACCAGCGCCAATATCGCCTGCTGCGCGACTTCGGTGCGGCGCTGGAGGCCGGCGACCAGCTGCGGCTGGTCTATCAGCCGCGCGTCGCCCTCGCGACCGGCCAGTGTATCGGTGCCGAGGCGCTGCTGCGCTGGCGGCATCCGCGGCTCGGCGAGATCTCGCCCGCCGAATTCATCCCGATCATCGAACAGACCGCGATGGCGCGGGCGACCACCCAATGGGTGCTCGATGCGGCGATGGACCAGCTCGCCGGCTGGGGCCGCACCGGCCTGGTGCAGGCGCTGTCGGTTAATATCTCCGCCGCCAACCTCGCCGAGGTCGATTTCGTCGAGCGCGTCCAGCTCGGCCTGCTCAAGCGGGGCCTGCGCACCGACCAGCTCGAGATCGAGCTGACCGAAAGCGCGATCATGGCGCAGCCCGACCAGGCGCTCGCCATGCTGCGCGAGCTCGCCGCGGCGGGCATCTGCCTCGCGATCGACGATTTCGGGACCGGGCACAGCAGCCTTGCCTATCTCCAGCGATTGCCGGCGCGCGTGCTCAAGATCGATCAGGCCTTCGTCCGCAACCTGACCCGCGCCGAGGGGCCCGATTTCGTCCTGGTCGAGACGATGATCGGCCTTGCCAAGAAGCTCGGCTATCGCGTCGTCGCCGAGGGCATCGAGACCCCCGAGGCCGCGGCGGTGCTGGACCAGCTCGGCTGCGACGAGGCGCAGGGCTTCTGGTTCGCGCGGCCGATGGAGGCCGTGAGCTTCGCCGCCTGGCTGGTCGATCGCGGCGACCGGCGCGCCATCGTCGGCGGCTAGGCGGATCGACATCCGAGCGTCGGAAGGAAACGCCCCCGCCAGCGCAGGGCTATCCCATATGGACGGCCGTCTGGGTCCGCCGCCTTCTCATCCCGTCACCCCGGACGTGTTCCGGGGTCCACCCTGCGGCGGGGAGAAAGGCTCGATGGGACACCGTCCCCTTGCGGCCCGGTGGACCCCGGAACGAGTCCGGGGTGACGAATAAGAGGAGGATGCCGATCGATTTCGGGCGCCGCGCGGCAACCATCCGACATCGGAACGGTTTGTCTTTGACGTGTAATCTCAAGTAGATAGCGGGAATACCGATATGCCGCACGTCTTGATCATCGAGGATTCCTATCTGTTCGGCCAGTTCGTGTGCGATGCCGCGATCCTCGCCGGCGCGCGCACCGTCGAGGTGGCGGAAACCCAGGCCGAGGCGGAGCGCGCGGCGACGCGGTGCGCGCCGACGCTGATCGTCGCCGATGTCGAACTGCGCCAAGGCACCGGTGTCGCCGCGGTCGGGGCGATCACCGGTGCGGGCGGCGATATCCCCGTGCTCTACGTCACCGGCCATCCCGAAGGGTGCAGCGATTGCCCGGCCGGCAGCGCGGTGATCCAGAAGCCGGTGTCGCACGACCGGCTGCGCGATTCGATCCGGCAGCTCATCGCCATCGCGCCGGCGCCGTCGCTCGCCCATTGATCATGGCCGGCGGGCGCCCGCCCGCCCGTCTCAGAAGGACAGTTGCACGCGGCCGACGAACCGGTCGCCGGCATGGCGCGCATCGGCGAACGGCCCGAACGCCTCCGCCCGCGTCACATCGGTGCCGAGATAGTCGAGGCCGACGGTCAGCCGGTCGCGGCGATGCTCCACGCCGAGCCGCCAGTCGCTATAGCTGCCGCCCGGGCGCAGCCGCTCGGCGCGCAGCGGGTCGCTGACGCTGCCGGACGAATGGCCGAGCCCCGCGAGCACGGTGAACGGCGTACCGGGGATGCCGGCATTGGCGTCGGCGCGCAGATGGACGTTGCTGCCGCCGATCGCGTCCTGCGACGGGGCGAGCATGACGCCGAGCGTCGCGTAGATCGGGCCATAGCCATAGCCTGCGGTCGCGCCGAGCTCGACATAGTCCATCCGCCCGCGCGCGCCGGCGAACAGATGCCCGGTCGCGCTGGCGTTGAGCCGCACTGCGCCGACGTCCCAGCCGGTACCCGCGGTCAGGTCGACGACCGCCTCGGCGCCGGCGTGCCGCGGGCTGTCGCGCAGCGTCACTGCGCGCGCCGTGCCGTCGATCGCGCCAAGCGACCCGCGCACCTCGCCGGCGAGCGCGGCACGGCCGCCGCTCCAGCTCAGCCCGCGGCGCACCTCGTCGCTGCTCACCTCCGCGGTCGCGGTCACGCCGGCCGCGGGCACGTCCTGCGCCGCGGCGGGCGTGGCGCACCCCGCCGCGACGAGGCCGAGCATCACGCCATAGCGCTGGATCATCCGGTGCGTTCCGGGCCGTGCAGCCGGTCGAGCTCGGCGCGCAACGCGGCGTGATCCTCCTGCGCCAGCGTCACCAGATGGCGCTTCATGTCGCCGGCGCGGCTGGCGACCTCCTCGCGGATCGCGTCGCGGTTGGTGCTGCACCAGCCCGGCCGGGTGCCGGCGATCGCGGGTGTGCTGTCGAGGCGGCGGGTCATGCTGGTGCCGCTGGTGCCGACCGCGTGGCGCGCGACCGTCATCGTCGCCGCCCAGTCGCAGCGCAGCGTCGAGGCGCGGCCGCCGCCTACTGCGGCGCCGACCTGCTTGTGGTGGATCGCAACGTCGCCGCGATAGCTGACCGCGACGCGGCCGCTATGGTGTTCGAGCTGCGTCTGGTGATCCACCGTCATGCCGAGCGCGGCACCGGCGGCACCGAGCGCCAGCCCGGCGATCAGAACAGAAGCCATCGTGTCTCTCCTTGCGGCATCCCGGCCCGTCCCGGCCGGTGATGCGGATCATGCGGGACCATGGCCCTTATAATCGCGATGCGCGCCGTGGGTTGCGGCACGGGCGGGCGCGCAACAAAATGTAAGACGGGCGCAGCGTCCGCCGATCCGGGACGCGGATCTATGCGGACGACGTGCCGCAGACGCCTGCCGGCACGCGCCGGCATCGGGTCAGTTCGATGAGCGTGTTCACCACGGTGGAGTTGAGATAGGATTGGCTGCTTGAGCAGACGCTGAAAATCTCGTGCAGTTCATGGTAGGACATCGTGACGTTCTGCTCGCAGATATGGTTGCACAGGCAGGTCAGCGCATGGGCGATCTCGTCGCGCTGCACGTGCTTCAACGCGGACTCGACGCGCCAATCGTCCATCCGGCCCTTGAACGTGGTGCCAAGCGCATGGATCCGTTGGGGAATGGTGCTCACCGCGGGCATCTTTCAGAGCATGGTTGGGCTGCGTTGCAACTCAGGCGACCGGTTGTTCGGCGCGCGCCCGGTCGGCGCGTTGCCGCTCGCCGAGCGTCGCGAAGATCGCGGCCTGGTCGAGGTGCGCGCGTCGGCGGTCGCGGCTCGGCGCGCGGGCGGCCAGGTCGAGCTCGGCCTGAGCCAGATGGTCGTAATCGATCGGCGTGGACGGGTCAGACACGGGAGATTCCTTCGCAGTCGCAGCATGCGGATGGTAAGCTACGAACAAACAAGCAGAATGATGCAGTGACACGGCTCAGCCGAGGCGAAACGAAACGGATGCCGGCCCAAAGGACCGGCATCCGCCGTGTGTCTGCCATGGCGTCCGCCCGGTCCCGGGGTTTTCCCCAGGACCGGGCATTCGATCAGAACCGCAGCCGCACGCCCGTCGAGATGCTCTCGCGGTGGTCTGCGCCGTCATCGACGGGCTGCTGGCCGTACCGATAACAGGAAAGCCGGTTTTTAAAGGTAGTTCGGCCGAAAACTGGCATCGCGGTACGGTTGACCGCCGGGGTGCGGGCCCGGCCCCATTGCCGGCGTTGCAGCGACCTAGACGCACGCGCCGGATCGCCCCGTTTCGAGACGTGAGGCATCCGCAATGCGTGGCGGAATTCCGTGCGTTTCGATAAGCATGGCCCAAGCAAGGTGAGGCGTTTGCGTGCTGAGATTTCTCTGCCGGCACGGCATCCACCGCTGGCGGCACAAGCCCGCCACGGCGAGGGTCGGGACGACGATTTCGAGATGTGGTCGCTGCAATGCGGTGCGCGTCACCCATGCCAAAACAACAAAAGATTCACGTACCCCTTGAACCCCTTTCCCAAATTGGTACGTTAACCTTTCATAGCGAAAACGCTGGGAGAGGTTCTGATGCGTATTTTCAATTATCCCGAAGCCGAACGTCACCCGTTCGGCGCTCATGGCATCCTGATCGCGCTGCCGATCGCGGCCGCGCTCTGGGCCGGGATCATCGCCACCGTATTCTGAGTGTCGTTCGCGGTGCGGCCTTGCCGGCTGTGCCGCGGCGTCGCGAGGTGCGACAGGCGCGGCTTTATTTCCGCCGGCGTTTCCGCGGATCGGCCGGGCGTCCTATGATGGACGTATGAAAATAGGCAGCGCCTCCTCGGCGGTTTTCGCCGATCCGCAGCAACTCGGCATCATGCCGGTTGCGCCGGTCTCACCCGTGCCGGCGAGCGACGACGCGCCCGACCTCGGGATTGCCGACCCCAACACCATCGATCCGCAGCAGCCGCATCCGCCCAGCCCGCACAAGGTGTCGGATGCGGCCGAGACGCTCGAGACGCTGCGCGCGGCGAAGCGCGATGCCGACGCCGCCCGCGCGCATGCCGCCCAGAAGCTGCAGGATCTCAAGGCGCAGCTGCATCTGGTCGAGGTGCTCCATGCCGGCGAGCCCGGCCGGCACATCCAGGCGGTGACGCAGATCGCGCGCGAACTGGCCGCCTCGGTTCAGGAGTTCATCAGCGTCGGCGGGACGCCGTTCGATCTCGGTGCGATCAACATCGATCCGATCAAGGACACCAACCCGCCGAAGACGGTCAACCCGACCGATCCCGCGGTTTTGGTCGTGGCGGCTGCGGTCGCTGCCGCGCCGCGCGGCGACGTGCAGCAGGCCGCCGCAGCCCAGGCCGCCATCGCGCAGCACGAGGCCGAGGCCGCCGACCTGAGCAGCGCCGTCACCAAGGTGAGCAACGTGACCAGCGTCGCGGTCACCGTCGGCGAGGATCCCGACGCCGCCTTCGCCCGCGACGCACGGATGCTCGCCCGCGACCTGAAGGCGAGCGTGCGGCGCCGCAGCGAGCAGGATGGTGACGACCGCGACGCTGCCGCCGACGAGGTCGATCGGGTGCTCGCCTCGGCCACGGATGCGCCGGCGGCTTTACCCGCGCTCTGATCCTATAGGGGCGGCGTTCATCCGGACCTGCCGCTGATCGGAAAGCCGTCCGGGTCGGGCAGGCCAAGCGTCACGCCGGACTCAGACCAACGTCGGCGAGGCCATCAACGGCGCGTTGTCGCTGCGCGTCGCCTGGTGACGGACGAACGGGCCGCCGGCGGGTGCCGGCGACCCGTTCCCTGGGACGCTGGATCGATCGCCGCGATCAGGCGGCGCGGTACATCTTGATCCGGTAATTGGTCGTGTCGGTGCCGGCGGCATTCTTGTTCGGCCCGACGACGAAGGTGATCACGTCGCCCTGTTTGAGACTGATCCCCTTGAGGCTCATGTCGTAATGGCCGTTGAAGATCGTCGTCAGCACGGTCTGCGAATTGACCACGACCTGGACGTCGATGCCATCCGCGGACTTGGCGTTGACGTCCCACACCCCGCTGATGTCGAACTTGCCGTCATAGGGGGAGGTGTAGCGCAGGATCGCCTTATAGGCATCGGGCGACCCGCCGGTGTTATAGTCGACCGGGCTCAGCGTGTTGGCGTTGATGTTGAACGGGCGCAGCCAGTCGATGCCGATATAGGGCATCCAGTCCGAGCTCGCGACCTCGCCCCCGCCCTGCGTATAGGCCTGGGTATAGGCCTGCGACCGCACGCCATAGGCGAAATAGGTCCACGGCCCTTCGAACCTGCTCGACCCGTCGAGCGCATTGGTGAAGTCGAACTGGTCGTAGCTGTCGGCGACGAGCTGGCTCGACCCGAGCACGACGGTGTCGCCATAGACCAGCGGCGCATCGCTGACGATGATCGTCGGCGACTTGGCGTCGATCGTCGCCGGCTGGGCGATCTCGACCCCTTGCGAATTGTAGAATTTCGCATTGCCCTTGACCGTCAGGCTGCGCGGGTCGCCCCAGACGACCATCGCATTCTGGCCGAACTGATAGGCATAGACGAAGGGATCGGTGGCGATCCGCCGCCCGGCGCCCCTGGCGAGCACCTGCGTCGCCATGACCTTATAGCCCTGCCCCGGCGGCAGCACCGCGCCCGAAAAGGAGGCAAGCGCGACGTTCTTGTACCAGATGTTGTTGGGGCCGCCCTGCTGGCGCAGCGCATACCAATCGGCCTCGGCGACGCCCGCGCTGGCCATCACCGCGACGCTCTTGACCAGATAGTCGGCGGTGTCGACGACGCTGTCGACCTCCTTGGCGAATTCGGTGACGTGGATCGGCCGGGCGTTGGCGCCCATCGCCGATTTCAGCACGGTCAGCTGCTTGTCGAGCTGTTCGGGATCGGTCGTATAGGGATGGACGACGATGCCATCCATATAGTTGAGACCGCCGAGCGCGAACAGCGGCTTGAAATAGCCGACCGGGATGGCGAGCGCCGCGCCGCCCAGCACCTTGACGTCGGGATGCGTCGCCTTGACCGCGGTGTAGACCGCCTTCAGCGTCTCGAAATAATATTTCTGGCGCGCCGGATAGCCGTCGTTGAGCACCGGGCCGCTGACGAAGTTGAACGCATTGTATTCGTTGGCGACCTCGATCGACTTGACGCGCGGGAAATGGTCGAGCGTGGCGACGATCAGCTTGGCATAAGCGGCACGGCCGGCGTCGGTATAGGGCGTCTGGCCGCCGTCGTAGAGCGGATTGGTATTGTCGAACAGCAAGGTGACGGGGAAGCCGCCGTCGATGACGTTGTTGATCCAGCTCACCTTGGGGGAGGTGAACTGATAGACGCCGGGCGACTTCTCGATCTCGGTCCAGGCGACGCCGTCGCGCACCGCTGCCGAGCCGATCGACTTGGCGGTCTGCAGGATCGAGAAGTCCCAGGTCTGCTGGCCGAAGGCGGTGGCCGTGCCGAGGATCATCGTATTGGGCGTGGTCGCCACGGGTGTCGGCGTCGGTGTCGGTGTCGGAGCCGGGGTCGCGACGGGCGTCGGTGCGGCCACGACCACCACGCCGGACGAGCCGGCCGCGGTGTCGCTGGCGGCGCCTCCGCCGCCTCCGCATCCACCGAGCAGCAGCACGCCGCACGCCGCAAGAGTCATTCGGAAGTTCAGCATGACGATCCAACTCGAGATTGTTCTCAAGCTCTTAGCCATGGCGGAGTTAAATATCGGTTGCGGTGCGGACCGTTGCGGTTCCGCCGCACCGCAAAAAAATCGAGCTATGCCTGGTAGATGCCGGCGTCGCGACGCGTTCGGCCAGCGGCGACCTTCGCCGACCACTCGCAACCGGGAGTATCTCCTTGCTTAAATCCGTCATTCTGGGCGCTTCGACCCTCGCCCTCGTCGCCAGCCCGATCGCGGCGGCCAATGCCGCCCCGACCACCGTCGCGCCGACTAATGCGGCGAGTGCGCTGTCGCTGTCGTCCGCCCATCGTGCCGGCGCGCCCGCAGGCAAGTCGAGCAAGCTCGCCGGTGCCGGCATCGGCCCGATCTCGGCCGCGATCATCGTCGCCGGCATCGCCATTGCCGCCGGGGTGCTGATCAGCGACAAGGAAGACGACGATTCCGACAGCAACTAAGCTGTGACGCACCACCCCGTCCGTCATGTACGGCGGGCGGGGTCGGTCGCGTGCGGCGCTGTGCCGACGCAAATCTGTCCCGACGCAAAGCCGTCCGACGCAAAAAGGGCGCCCGGCTTGCCGGACGCCCCCCAGTACGGGCTGGGCTTGGGACCAGCCCGGCCTGACCCGGAACTTCGCCGGCCGTCAGATACCGTTCGACAGGTTGGTGTCGGGGTCGTTGGTGCGCATGTCGTCGGCCTGGTTCTGGCCGGTCGCGCGGACGGCGTCCGCCTTGTTCTCGAGGCTGGCTTCGGCCGCGTCGTTGCTGACGTTGTCCGCGGCGTCTTCCAGATTGTCGGCGACCGCTTCGCTGTTCGCTTCGATATTGTCCGCGGTCTGTTCGCGCGGGCTGGAATTGCACGCGGACAGGCTGGCCAGACCGGCCGCCATGGCGAGAACCACCATCTTCTTCATCGATTGTACCCCTGTTATCGAACGGCTTGAAAGCCGAAGGGGGTTAATCGCCAAAGCCCGGCTTGGTTCCGTCAGGAGCTGCGCTGGATACCGAACCAGCGCGCCGGGTCCTGCCCGGACTGGACGCCGATCCAGCTATAGGGAACGTCGCGCCACATCCGGATGCCCTCGGCGCGGCTGTCGAGCACCAGGTCGCCCGAGCCGGTGCGCGCGACGAGCACGACGTGCAGGCCGATGCGCCGCGCATAGCCGACCGCGAGGAACAGATTGTCGGGCGGGAAGCCGGCCCTGATCAGCTCCAGCCGCTTTTCGAGCGCGATATCCTCGCAATCGCCGACCGCGCGGCGGCCACGGCCCGAAGGCGTCCACAGTTCGGCGCGGCCATAGGCGCGCAGGTCGCTCTGCTGGCGGACGTGATGGTTGACGGTGCGGTTGACCTGGTCGAGCAGGCGCAGGTCGTCCGTGATCTGCGTCTCGCCCGCCCAGGGTGCGTTGGTGCACAGGTCGGGCCGCGTCTCGCACATCACCGCAAAGCCGCGCGGCGGGGTGATCGGCTGGGCGAGCGCGATGTACAGGTCGGGCCGGCTGGCGCTCGCCGGGGTGGCGAGCGACGCGGACAGCGCGACGGCGAGGCCGGCAAGCCAGCGCCCGATGGCGCCGGTGGAGCGGAGGGCCGGGAGACGGCCGATCGGAAGGGGCGCGGTGATCATCTCGGCCCGCAGGGTAGCGGGGGAAGGTTAAGAAAATTCCTACGCCGTCCCGGGAAAGGACGCTGCGATGCCGTGAACCGCGCGTCGGGCCGTGCCGGGCAGGTGACAATAATCGCGATGTGCGCTAGCTTTAGCCGATCCAGACCGCAGCTGCGGCGGCTCGGCGGCTCTGTCCGCCGGCCGGCCGCCGCGGTCGTCCGATGCGAAGCTCTGCCATGGGGAAGTCCGGCGAATGAAAATCCTGATGACCCTGATCGCGGCGATCGGCCTGGCGGGATGCGGCCCCGCCCTCGCCTCCGGTCAGACCGCGCCGGCCACCGCCAGCACCCCGGCGCGGACCGGCCCGGCCACCGCTGCGGGAACGGGGAGCGTCACCGCCTCGGCACAGGCCGGCCCGGCCGGCGTCTCGGCCTCCACCGATGACTATCGGCTCGGTGTCGCCGACAAGATCCGCATCCTGATCTTCGACGAACCCTCGCTGTCGGGGGAATTCCTGGTCAATGCCAACGGCAAGCTGTCGCTGCCGCTGATCGGCGACGTCGATGCCGCCGGCGTCACCACCACCGCGCTCGCCGCGACCATCCAGCGCAAGCTCGCCGACGGCTATCTGCGCGAGCCGCGGGTCAGCATCGACGTGCTGACCTTCCGCCCCTATTATATCCTCGGCGAGGTCAACAAGCCGGGCGAATATCCCTATTCCTCCGGGCTGACCGTCCTCAACGCGGTCGCCACCGCGGAAGGGTTCACCTATCGCGCCAGCAAGAAGTCGGTGGTGGTCAAGCACGCCGGCGAGGCGACCGAGGAGACGGTGCCGCTGTCCCCCGACCTGCGCGTCCGCCCCGGCGATACGATCCGCATCCGCGAGCGGCTGTTCTGACGATCCGCCCGGCGACGGCGCACCCCACGCCTCGCCGGGCCCACGCGCTGTCCGTCGCTGCCGTAACCGCGTCATTGCGGCCACTATTGTCCCGAAATCGGACGCAACGCCGGCCAAGCCATGCCACGTGATTGTGGATCACGGCGTTATATGACACAGGCTTGGCAAATAAGGGGTTTGGCTATGCGATTGCTTTTCTTGGGAATGGCGGCGACGATATCGCTCGTCGGCGCCAGCGGTGACGCCCAGATTCCGGTCACGCCGCTGTCGCCGGTGGTGTCGCGCGACGATCCCAACGTCATCGCGCTCTATACCGAGATCATGCGCACCATCGCCGGCGTGCCCGCCACCGCGGAGCGCGACCAGTTCGAGGCGCAGATCGCCTATGCGGTCGACCAGAGCCAGGCCAATTGCCCGGTCGTCGTCGCCGCGCTGCACGAGGCGCTCGACGTGCCGCGTCAGCCCAAGCCGACCGTCCAGGCGCTGCGCGACGTGCTGACCGGCGCCTCGCGCTGCGACCGCTACGGCACCGCCGCGGTGGGTGGCCCCGGCGCGACGCTTGCCCAGGGTCCCGCGGTCGGGATCGGCGGGGGCAGCTCCAATTACGCCTCGTTTTAACTGATGACCGTCATGACAGGTATTTCGATGCGGCTGCCCCTTGTTGCCCTGGCGGGCATGCTGTCCATGCCGTTTGCGGCCGGTGTGGCGCAGGCGCAGCAATCGACCGACGCCAATCTGGTGCTGCCCAACCTGCCGCTCGATTTCGATCGCGGCAAGAACACCAGCGTCCTCCAGCGCGAGCGGCCGGAATATCAGGCGCAGGGCGTCCGCGCCGGCTCGTTCCTGCTCTACCCCAAGCTGGAACTGGGCGCGGGCATCACCGACAACGCCTATCAGGTCGACAACAACAAGGAGGGCGACGTCTACGCCCTCATCGCGCCGTCGATCGCCGCGAACAGCAACTGGTCGACTCACGAGCTGAACTTCAACGCCGGCGCGCGGCTGCGCCGTTTCGCCAGCGAGACGCCGCGCAACGAGACCAACTACAATCTCGACGCCAGCGGCCGGCTCGACGCGACGCGATCGCTGACCTTCAACACGCTGCTGCGCACCGCGCGCTCGACCGAGCCGCGTTCGTCGGCCGCCTCGCCGCAGGATGCCGCCGAGGCGATCCAGTTCCAGCAGACCACCGCCAGCGTCGGCAGCGCCTTCGCCGGCGCCCGCATCCGCGGCCAGGTCGCGGTCAGCGTCGACCAGTTCGACTTTTCGGACGTGCGCTCCTTCTCGGGCGGGCGGATCAGCCAGCAGGGTCGCGACCAGACGCTGCTGCGTACCACCGCCCGCGGCGAATATGCGGTGTCGCCCGACACCTCGCTGTTCCTGCAGGGCGGCTATACCGACACGACCTACAAATATCCGCTGACCACCGGCATCGCTAACCGCGACTCCAAGGAGGTCAACGTGATCGGGGGCGCGAGCTTCGACCTGTCGGCGCTGGTCCGCGGCGGCATCGGCATCGGCTATGTCAGCCGCCGCTACGACGCGCCGATCTATCGCGACATCTCCGGCCTGTCGGCGGAGGCGAAGATCGAATATTTCCCGACCCAGCTCACCACCGTCGGCCTCAACGTCCGTCGGACGGTGCAGGACAGCTATTTCGGCACCAGCAGCGGCTTCTTCGCGACCGCGGCCGCGCTGCGCGTCGATCACGAACTGCTTCGTAACCTGCTGCTCAACGCCCAGATCGGCTATGAGCAGGACGATTTCGTCAATCAGAACAGCAAATCGAAGATTGTCCGCTACAGCGCCGGCGGGCGCTACCTGCTCAACCGCAATTTCGGGTTCGGGCTGCTGGTCGGGCGTGACAATCGCTCCGCCCGCGGGACGGTCGGATTACAGTCTTTCGACGAGACCCGCGCGCTGTTATCAATCGTCCTGCAGCGGTAACGCTGTCGTTCCCCAAGGGAAAATCGCGACCGTATGAACAAGATGTCCTCGCTGGCCGAGCAAGATGAAGCAAGCCGCTTCGACCAGTCGCGTCACGTCGGACGGCGCGCGGTCACCCTGAAGTCGGTCGGCGAAGCGATCCGTCGGCGCTGGATCGTCGTGGTCGCGACGGCGCTCGTCGTGTTCGCGGCCGCGCTCGGCACGGCGCTGATGCTGACGCCGAAATACGACGCCTTCGCCAAGGTGCGGATCACCCCCAACGCCGCCTCGCCGCTCGACTTCGGCAACGGCACCGAACAGCCGGCCGACCAGACCGCGGTCAACACCGAGGTGCAGGTGATCGGCTCGCGCGCCACCGCGCGCAAGGTGGTCACCCAGCTCGGCCTCGATCGCGATCCCGAATTCGCCGGCAAGGGCCCCGCCAACACCGCGATCGAACGCGCCACCAGCGGCGTGCTCGAGCACCTCAAGATCAACCGCGACGACAAGAGCTATCTTGTCATGATCGGCATCCGCTCGGTCGACGGCGCCAAGGCGGCGCGCATCGCCAATACCTATGCCAGCACCTATGTCGCCGGCACCGCCGACAATCTGATGGGCACCGCGGCGAAACAGTCGCAGTCGATCCAGAACCGGCTGCGCGAGCTCGGTGCCGAGGTGCAGGCCGCCGATGCGCGCCTCGCCTCCTATCGCGCGCAGAGCGGCATCAGCCAGAGCGGCGAAGGCGGCACGATCACTGACCAGCAGATCGCACCGCTGTCGATGCAGCTCGCCACCGCCGAATCCGAAGCCGCCGCGGCGCGCTCGGCGCTGGCGGTCGCGGAGCGGCAGAATGCGACCGGCGGCACCGACGCGATCTCGGCGGTGCTGTCGTCGGGGGTCATCGCCGACCTGCGCCGCCAGCGCACCGAGGCGGAGAAGCGTCGCGCCGAGCTGAGCTCGCGCTACGGCCCGCGCTATCCGCTGTCGATCCAGGTCGCGCAGCAGATCGAATCGCTCGACGCGCAAATCCGCCAGGAGGCGCAGCGCGTCGTCGGCGGCCTGCGCAGCCAGGCGCTGTCCGCCGAGGCGCGCGCCGCCAGCCTGCGCAACCGCCTCAACACCCTGCAGCGCGGCGTCGCCCGCGACGACCAGGCATCGGTGATGGCCGGCAGCCTGGAGCGCGATGCCGAGGCCAAGCGTACCGCCTATACCCGCCTCGCCCAGGCGGCGCAGCAGTCGACCCAGGCGCAGCGCGTCTCGACGCCGCAGGCGAACATCATCGAGAATGCGACGATCCCGACCAAGCCGACCTTCCCGCAGGTCAAGGCATTCGCCGCGGCCGGCCTGCTGATCGGCCTCGTCTTCGGCCTCGCCGGCGTGCTGCTGTTCGAGGGGCTGAGCTCGACGATCCGCAAGCCTGAGGATATCGAGACCCTGCTCGGCCTGTCGTTCGTCGCCTCGGTGCCGCGCCTGCCGACGCCGTGGAAGCTGCGCGCCAACCGCGCCGCCAATCCGGCGACGACGCTCGTGTCCAAGCCGATGACGGTCTATGCCGAGGCGTATCGCGCGATCCGCTCGTTCATCGCGTCGCGCAACCAGACGCAGCGGACGCAGGTGATCGCGCTCGCCTCGACCCTGCCGGGCGAGGGCAAGACGACCAGCGCGCTGTCGCTGGCGCGGATTATGGCGCTGAGCGGCGACCGCGTGCTGCTGATCGACTGCGACGTGCGCCGCGCCGGCGTGCTGCGCGCGCTCAACCGCTCGGTCGACACCGGCCTTGCCGACGTGCTCGAAGGCCGCGCCTCGATGGCGCAGGCGGTGCTGCCCGACGAGGTCGACGGGCTCGACCTGCTGCTCGTCCAGGGCTCGCTGTTCACGCCGATCGACCTGTTCGGCGGGGGCCGGATGGAGGCGATGCTCGCCGAGGCGCGCGGTCGCTACGACTTCATCATCCTAGACACCCCGCCGCTGCTCGGCATCGCCGATGCCCGCACGCTGGTCGGCCTCGCCGATGCGGTGATGCTGGTCATCAAGTGGAACACGACGCCGATCGCCGCGGTCGACGCCGCGCTCGCCGGGCTCGAGCAGAGCCAGGGCGAGGTGCTCGGTGCGGTGCTGACGATGGTCGATCACCGTTCGGAGGCGATGGGAGGCCTGTATTATTCGGCGCGCTACTCCTCTTATTACAACGAATAGGCGGCGGTGGCCCGCTCCCGCCTGAGGCCGGCGTGGCTGGCGGCCGCGGGGGTGACGCTCGTCCTCTCGGGCATGGCGATCGGCAGCGAGCGCCGTGTCGCCGCGGTCGCCGCGGCGCGCGATGCCGAGCCGCCGGCGCGCGCCGCGCTGCTCGCCGAGGCGACGGGCTGGCGGCCGGCCGACGTGCCGCCGCGCGCCGCGATCGGCCTTGCCGCGCTCTGGCTGCGGCAGGCGGGCGAGGCGGTGCAGCCCGGCGCGGACCGCGCCAGCCTCGCCCATGCCCGCGCGATGCTCGCCATCGCCGACGACGGCCGGCCGACCGCCGCGGCGACGCTGCTGCTGCATAGCCAGCTCGCGCTGACGCCCGGCGACCATCCCGGCCCGGCCAGCCTGCGCGCCTTCACCGCCAGTTATGCCGCCGCGCCCTTCCTCACCGCCGAGGGCTTCTGGCGTGCCGCTTATGCCGCGCGCTATTGGCGCGACCTGCCCGCGGCGACGCAGGAGGCCGCGGTCGCCGAGGCGGCCTGGCTCGCGGCGCTCGACGGCCGCTTCAACGACCGGCTGGTCGACATCATGGGCGGCTCGCCGATGTCGGTCCGCTTCGCGCTGCGGATGCCGCCGAAGCATTGAGGCGCGAGGCTGCGAGGCGGCTCGCCTCCTTGCCTCCTTGCCTCCTTGCCTTCCCGCGCCCCCGACCGTTCGCCCTGAGCCTGTCGAAGGGCAGGTGAGACCCACGGCGCCTCGACAGGCTCAGCACCAACCGGGCGGGAGTGCGAGGTCGGTGACGTGGCACGCTCATCGCCGGCCCCCCTCCCCGACCGTTCGCCCTGAGCCTGTTGAAGGGCAGTTGGGACCCACGGCGCTTCGACAGGCTCAGCACCAACCGGGCGGGGGTGGCGAGGTCGGTGACGTGGGCACGCGCATCGCCGGACCCTCTCCCCGACCGTTCGCCCTGAGCCTGTCGAAGGGCAGGTGGGACCCACGGCGCTTCGAGAGGCTCAGCACCAACGGGGCGGAGGGTAGCGAGGTCGGTGACGTGGGCACGCGCATCGCCGGACCCCCTCCCCGACCGTTTGCCCTGAGCCTGTCGAAGGGCAGTTGGGACCCACAATGCTTCGACAGGCTCGGCACCAACGGATGGATGTCAGGTCATCGAGGTTTCGGCGCGCCGCGTTCGCTTCCGCGCCCTCGCCGCGCCACCGGCCGCCGCACCGCGCCGCTCGCCAGCGCCGCACCCCAGACCGACCCGAGCAGGATCGCGAACAATCCGGCCACCGCGGGCACGTTGAGCGCGATGTCGACCATCGCGCTGCCGGTGATCGCGGCGAGCGCGCACAGCGGCGCGACCGACCACCAGTCGCGCCGCGCGCGGGCGATCTGGAAGGCGATCGCCGCCAGCGCGACCAGCAACAGCGCCAGCCCCGGCCAGCCCGCCTCGATCGCCAGCTGCACCGGCGCATTGTGGGCGGCGCCGAAATTCCAGTAGAGCGGCGCCACCTCCGCGGTCAGCGTGTGCTGGTTGACCTCGTAGAAGCTGCCAAGGCCATGGCCCCAGAGCGGGCTGGCATTGGCGACCCCGGCATAATGATCGATCACCGCCCAGCGCGACCCGGCATCCTCGGGCAGATAGGCGGAGCGGTCGGCGACCGGGGTGAGCACCGCGACCAGCACGAGCAGCACCAGCATGGCGAGCGCGGCCGGGGCGAGCAGGCGTAGCGACGGCCGCCCGTCCTGCCAGCGCCGCCAGCGCCGCACCAGCAGCAGCGCGCCGCCCAGCAGGGCGAGCAGCACCGCGCTGCGGCTGCCGGTCAGCGCGCACAGCACCAGCGCCACCGCACTTCCGGCGAGCGCGGCGAGGCGCAGCGGCATCGGTTCGTCGTCGGGGGCGAGCGCCAGCCCGCCGGCGAGCAGGGCGATCGCCGCGAAGACGATGCCGGCGGCATTGGGATTGCCGATCGTGCCGCTGTAGCGGGCGGCGCGGGCGCTGTCGTACAGCCAGTCGACCGCATCGACCGCCGCCCAGGCGACATAGACCAGCCCGGCGAGCGTCAGCACCCGCACCACGCCGCGCGCCGAGCCGGCGCGATAGGCGAGCAGCGCGGCGACGATGGTCAGCAGCGTCGTCGCCAGCGCCTTGGCGAGCGCGAGGCCGAACAGGTCGGCGGCCGGGTTGGCGGGCATGGCGAGCGCCGCGCCCAAGCCGCGCGGCAGCAGGCCGGGCAGCGCCGCCCACAGCAGCGCCGCGGCGAGCAGCGCGAGCGGCAGCCGCGCCAGCCGCCAGAAGCGCGAGGCGGCGGGCGACAGCGCGATCACCGCGATCGCGAGCAGGGCGTCGGCGAAGGCGGCGATCGCGCTCGACACGCCCTGGTTGGCACCGCCCGCGAGGATCTGCGTGACGATCAGCACGGCGAGCGCCGGCGCCGCCCAGCCGAGCGGACGCGGTGCGGCGGGGCGCGCCGTCTCGCTCATGCCGTCACCTTTGGTGTTTGCGCGGCCGTCCGGGGTGACGGTGTGAGGCGGGTCCGCTCCCGATCGGGCAACACAATCATATCCCTCCCCTGCCCGGCGTGGCCGCTGCCGCATGCCGGTCGGCGCCGACCCTAGCCAATGCAATCGCCTCTGCCAGCTTGCAAATGTCCCGAAAACGCACGATGCGGCGGGGATCGATCCGATCCCGCGCAGGACACCCGTCGAACGATCGGCTTATGGGTGCGGCCGCCCCGATTGCCCGAGGACCGCCCGTGCCGCTTTCCCATTCCCAACGATCGACGCTCTGGGGCCTTGCCGCAGTGCTGCTGGTCATCGGGCTGGTGACCGCGCTGCTGACGATGGACGACGACAGCACATTCCTCGACGCCATCCCGTTCGGGCCCGCACGCAGCAAGGTGGCCGCGCCCGCCGCGCTGCCCGAGGACCAGCTGCCGATCGACACCTTCGTGCCGAGCGCGATCCTCCAATTGTCGCCGCAGGATGCGCTCGCCCGCAATCTCGCGCTGCCGCTCAGCCATGCCAGCAATCCGCTGGCCCCGCCGTTCGTCGCCGCCTGGCTCGGCGCCGATCTCGAGCGGCAGACGGTCTGCCTCGCCAATGCGGTCTATTACGAGGCGAGCGGCGAGCCGCTGAGCGGCCAGCGCGCGGTCGCGCAGGTCGTGCTCAACCGGCTGCGCCATCCGCGCTATCCCAAGACGATCTGCGAGGTCGTCAACCAGGGCTCCGAGCGGCCGACCGGCTGCCAGTTCAGCTTCACCTGCGACGGATCGATGGCGCGCGCGCCCAATCCGGCGCGGTGGAAGGTCGCGATGGGCGTCGCCACCGCCGCGCTCGACGGCTGGACCTCGGCCGAGGCGGGGCAGGCGACGCATTACCACACGCTCTACGTCTTCCCGAAATGGGCTCCCGAGCTGCTCAAGCTCGGCATCCTCGGCCATCACATCTTCTACCGCCTGCCCGGCCAGCCGCACGATTATGCCGCGTTCCGCGCCGCGGCCGCGGCGCTGCCCACCGACCCGGCGCTGCTCGCGCCGACGCTGCCCGATCCGGCGCTGCCGGCGAGCGACATCGACACCCGCGCGGTGGCCGGCGCGCCGCTGGCGCTGCCCGCCTATCCCGGCCCCACCGTGACCGGGACCGACGGCAGCGCCGCGACCCCGGGCGGCGGCAGCGGCGCCGGCGCCGGCAGCGGCCAGCCCGCGCCCGCCCCCACGCCGGCCCCGACCGCGACGCCAACGCCGCGCAATTATTTCCCGGATCGCCGCAGCACGCGTTCCCATCTGCCGCTGCCCCAGTAAGCTCGCGCTATGTCGCTGCCATTGCAACAGGACCTTATCCGATGACCGTAGAGACCACGCCCGGCGGGACCGTTCCGGGGCGCCCGCGCAAGGTGGCGATCGTCCATTATTGGCTGGTGACGATGCGCGGCGGGGAGCGCGTGCTCGAACGGATCTGCGACCTCTATCCCGATGCCGACATCTTCACCCATGTCGTCGACGAGAATGCGCTGTCGCAGACACTGAAGCGTCATCGCATCTTCAGCACCTTCATCAGCAAGCTGCCGCTGGCGAAGACCCAGTATCAGAAATACCTGCCGCTGATGCCCGCCGCGCTCGAGGCGCTCGACCTCAGCGCCTACGACCTCGTCATCAGCTGCGAGGCGGGGCCGGCCAAGGGCGTCATCACCCGCCCCGACGCGGTCCATGTCACTTATTGCCACTCGCCGATGCGCTACATCTGGGACCAGTATCACGCCTATCGCAAGGCGAGCGGCAGGCTCGCCGGGCTCTACCTGCGGCTGGTCGCCCCCCGGATGCGCGCCTGGGACCGGATGAGCGCGTCGCGGCCCGACGTCATCATGGCCAACAGCCAGTTCGTGCGCCGGCGCATCGGCAAATTCTGGGGCCGGTCGGCGAGCGTCGTCTATCCGCCGGTCGACGTCGACCTGTTCCAGCGCACCGATGCGGTCAGCGACGAATGCGTGTGGATCAGCCAGCTCGTCCCCTACAAGCGCCCCGATATCGCGGTCGACGCCTTCACCCGCAGCGGCCGCAAGCTCCACGTGATCGGCGACGGCCCGATGCTCGAGACCCTGAAGGCGCGCGCCGGCCCCAACGTCCGCTTCACCACGCGGATGCGCTTCGACGAGCTGCGCGCGGCCTATGCGCAGGCGCGCGCGCTGATCTTCACCGCCGAGGAGGATTTCGGCATCATCCCGGTGGAATCGCAGGCGGCGGGCCGGCCGGTGGTCGTCTTCGGCCGCGGTGGCGGCACCGAGACGGTGATCGACGGCGAGACCGGCATCCACTTCCACGCGCAGAGCGCGGAGTCGCTGATCGAGGCGATGGACCGGTTCGACGCCTGGCTGCCCGGCTTCGATCCCGAGGCGGCGATCGCCAACGCCCGCCGCTTCGACCGCGCCAACTTCCTGCGCGACTTCGCCGCAGAGGTGGAGCGCGCCGAACGGCTGGTCGCCACCAACAGCGTGCTCGCGTCGGAACAGGAGCGTGCGACGCGCTAGCCTCGCGCGGGCGGGCCGGCACCGCCCCCATTCGGGACACCTATGGCAGCGATGCTGACGTGGGACGGGTGACGATCGCGCGCGCCATCGATAGGGCTGCCGCAACACGAGCAGGATGCAGGCGCCGCACAGGGATGGGAGCGGCCGTCCGCGGCGGGGGGACAGCGAGATGACGACGGACCGGCCCCCGCGGGAAACGCGCATCGACATCGTGCGCGGCGCGGCGATGCTGATCATCGCGATCAACCACATCACCGTCGCCTTCCGGATCTACGGCCTCCAGGGCTTCGGCATCCCGACGCCCTCGGCGCTCGGCTATTCGTCGTCGGCCGCGATCTTCGTGATCATGTCCGGGTACATGGTCGGGATGGTCTATCAGAAGAAGCCGCGCCCGGCACAGGCGGTCCTGCGCCGCGCGCGGACCCTCTACATCGACAATGCGCTGCTGCTCGTCGCGGTCGCGCCGTTCCTGCTGCTCATGGAGGGGTGGGAGGCGGTCGCCTGGGATGCGGGGTTCCTGTTCGACGATCCGCTGGCCGGGTTGCTGTTGTTCGTCACGCTGCTCCGCGCGCCGGCGCTGCTCGATGTGCTGCAGCTCTACGTGATCTTCATGCTGCTGACCCCGGCCGCCCTGTGGGTGTATCGCCGGTCCCCGCCCGCGCTGGCCGCGCTGTCGGTGACGCTCTGGCTGCTTTCCCAGCTCGCGACCGCCACGCATCTCGTCGATCCCAAGCTCGTCGAGTGGAAGTTCAATCCCTTGGCCTGGCAGCTCGTGTTCTTCGTGCCGCTGATCCTGGGAGCGGCCCGCGTGCACGAGCCGCTGTTCAGGCTGCTGGAGGCGCGCAAGTGGATCACGGTCGTCGTCGGCGGTGCTGCTGCCGGCTTCGCCATCGCCAAGCTGCTCCACGTCGAACAGGCGATACCGCAGCATTGGCTGCTGACATCCAAGGGGAATCTGGGCGTGCTGCGACTCGTCCACGCCCCCGTCGTGATCCTCTTCTATTGCGGACTGTTGACGCTCAGCCGGCGGATACCCGAACTCTCGCCGATGCGCGCGCTTGCCTGCGTCGGCCGGCAGACGCTGTATTGCTATATCGCGAGCGTGTGGCTGACCTATGGTCTGGCAATTGCGTGGAGCCGGTTGGGCGGCGGTTACTTGGCCTATCTGGCGGCTGTGTTGTTTTCGCTGCTGGCCACCTTCGCCATTGCCGTGCTATACGATGCGCGATCGGGACGGCAGGCCGCGCGGATGCGCGAGACCATGCCGCGCGAGGACGACCGGCGGGGGCCGGTCAGCGTGGGAGGGGTGCAATGAAGGGCCATGTCATGGAGATCGCCGGCGTCATCGTCGGCGTTCCGGTGCTGATCGTGCTGGGCGCGGTCGACATGATCGCCACGCTGGTCCGCAGATCGCCCATCGCCTGAGCCTGCGGCTGGCCGGCCGGTGGTGTCCGCCCTGCCCGACCTGCTCCCGACCTGCCAATGCAAAGGTCAGGCCCCCGGGCTTGCCGCATCCCTGCGGCCGTTGCCGGCGGCATCGCGGCCCAGCCACGCCGTCAGCCTCATGCGGACGGGCTGATCCCACCAGCGCAGGACGACCGCGGAGGCGATCACCGCAAGGCCGAGGCCGAGGAGCGGCGGCAACAGCGGGTGGATCGATCGCAGCGCATCGATGTGCGGCGCATTCTTGACGACGCGCAGGATCGGCTGGTGCAGCAGGTACAGGGGATAGGACAGGTCGCCTGCGGCCTTGAGCCACGGCAGCATGGCCGCCGCGGGCTGTGTCCGCGCGCCGAGCACGACCAGCGCAGGAAGGCACACCATCGCGATCACCGCATCGGTGACCGCCTGCGACCCGATCGGGAACAGCAGCAGCGCCGGCAGCGCGATGAGCGGCAGCCAGGCCGGCACAACGCTGCGCCGGTGCCACCCGAGGCGGAAGATGACGACGCCTGCCGCGAACGGAAAGGCGACGCGCACCAGCCCGGCCGCGAAGCTCCACCACGACGCGAAGCCGACGAACTGCATGCCGTCGAACCGGTAGCAGATCGCGGCATAGCCCAGCCCGGACAGCAGCAGGCCGCCGGCGAACAGCCGCATCGGCAGTCGCGGCATCAGCGCGTAGACGATGTTCGCGACACCCTCGAAGAACAGCGACCAGATCGGGTTGTCGCTGGGATAGGCCTGTTTTCCGAAGAAGAAACCGGCGGGAACGAGCAGCATGGCGCCGACCGTGAGGAGCGCGGGGATGACGATGCCGTCCTTGCGCCCGGCAACCAGCACCAGGCCGCCGAGCAGCGCGCCGATGAAGATCATCGGATAGAGGCGGATCATCCGCATCCTGGCGAAGGTGGCGAAGCGCAGGCCCGCCGACAAACGCCCCTCATAGGCGTAAGCGATGACGAAGCCGCTGAGGCAGAAGAAGAAATCCACTGCGAGATACGAATGATCGCGCATCGGGCCGCCGATCATCAACTCCCTGGCGTGCAATCCCGCCACGATCAGGGCCGCGATCCCCCTCATTCCGTCGAGTGTCAGGAAATGCTGCTTATACCCTTGATTAACCGTCAACAATCGATCCGATAATGGCCAGACCGGCCCGTACCATCGACGGTTATGATAGCAATAGCGGGAACGTGGCGCGGCAACCGGCAGACCGGCAGACCGGCATCGGCAGGCAGGCAACCGGCCGACAGGGGCGTCGCCGTCGATCCCGCACCGCTGCGCGACCGGACGCGGCGCAGCAGGCCGGGGGGCTAACGGCCCTGCCCGGTCATTCGATACGCCGTCAGGTCAATGCGAAGTACAGGCCGGCTGCGACCGCCCAGCCGGCGGTGGCTGCGATCGTGGCGATGACCAGCTTGGTGCGGCCCGAATAGGGCTCGACATGCGGTTCGGGGACATGGTCGAGCAGCGACGGGCCGGGGCCCGTGGGGAAGGCGATCGGCGACACCGGCCCGGCGTTGAGCGCGCGGGTCAGCATCTCCTGGGTGATCGGCGTGACGAATTCGCAGCCGTAGATGCTGCCGTCCTGCCGCGTCACCCGCGCCTGGTGGACGCCGATGCCGGCGAAGCCGATCGACGCCTCGCTGCCCAGCTCCAGCGCCGGGCCGCCCGACAGGCGGAAGCCGGTCAGCGACAGGTCTTCGATCATCACGTCGTGCGGACGCGTCACCTGGTCGCGCAGCGTCGCATTGAGGCCGACCGGAAAGCGTTCCGAGCCGCGGTCGTCACTGATGATCTGAGCAGTAATCGCCATATCGCACCCTAATCTCTTGATATAGCTCTAGGCTGAAAAAGGTAAAGACAGTGTGAACGATGTTCGTCGCGACGGCCAGCCTATTCGTGTCCGTCCCGCCACTATCGATGATCAGACAAGGCCGGGGCAGCATAGGCTTTGCCGATCCCGACGATTGTAACTCCGCAGCAACTGGCAAGAAAACGGCCGCGGCAAGATACGCTTCCCGCTGTGTTGTTGGTCAACGCGCGTTAACTATACGTGGTGCGACCGGTCATGGCAGCGTTGCTCGCTTGTCTTCGTTCCTCCCTGCCCGGCCGCGTCGCGGGCGCGGCCTGTCGCTCACGCGATGGATCATATCGGGCCACCGGCGCCCGGAAAGCAATGGTTCAATGCGGGTGACAGATGATGAAGGAGCCGCTAATCAATGCCCTAAGCGGCTGCGGCGCAGCTTGCGGGTCCGGATCACGTCGGTCCGGGGTCGTCGATGTCATCATCGGAGCAGATACTATTGGCGTTCGTTGCGGCCGTGCGCCCCGTCCCCGGGACAGAATGTCCTCCCCTTGCGGCGCCTTCCCTCGCGACATGGTCATGACGTGTCGCTAGTCGCGGCGACCGTTCCCGCGTCGGGCGCCGCGGCGTCGCCGGTGGCGGCGACCGCCTCGCATCGCACCGCGCTCGCCTCGATCCTCGCGGTCGGCGGCCGGCTGCTGTCGCGGCTGATCGATCTTGTCGCGCTGATCGTGCTGGCGCGGCTGCTGCAACCCGCCGACTTCGGCCTGATCAGCATCGCGATGAGCCTGATCTTCATCGTCGAGGCGGTGATGGAGCTGCCGGTGTCGCAGGTGCTGCTCGTCGAGCGCGACATCACCCGCTCGATGATGGACACCGCCTTCACGCTCAGCGTGCTCCGCGGCCTCGTCCTGGCGATCCTGATCGGCGCGGCGGCCTGGCCCTTCGCGATGGTCTATGGCGACGCGCGGCTGCTGCCGCTGATCGTCGCGCTGGCGCTGGCGCCGGCGTTCCGCGGCATCAGCAACCCGCGGCTGGCGCTCTACAACCGCGATCTCGACTTCCGCCGCACCGTCGCCACCGAATTGCTCGGCAAATTGGTGTCGCTGTGCGTCTCGATCGGCGTCGCGGTGGCGACGGGCAGCTATTGGGCGCTGGCGCTCGGCACCATCCTGTCGCCGGTGACGGCGTCGCTGATGTCGTTCGTCCTCGCCCCCTATCGCCCCGCCTTTTCGCTCAAGGACTGGCGGTTGTTCCGCAACTTCCTCAGCTGGCTGAGCGGCGCGCAATTGTTCTCCGCCTTCGCCTGGCAGATGGACCGGCTGGTGCTCGGCCGGCTCGCGCCGACGGCGACGGTCGGCCGTTTCACCATGGCGGACAGCCTGGCGTCGATCCCCGGCCAGGTGCTGTTGACGCCGATCCTCGGGCCGTTGTCGGCGGGGCTGGTCGCGGTGCGCGACGACCCCGAGCGGCTGCGCCAGGCCTATCTCAAGACCTTCGCCGCGGTCGCGCTGCTCGGCTTTCCCATCCTCGCCGGCACCGCGCTGCTCGCCCACCCGGTCGTCAGCCTCGCGCTCGGTGCCAAATGGGACATGGTCGCGCCGATCCTGCAATGGCTGGCGCTCGCCGGCATTCCCGGCCTGCTGTGGACGCCGCTCAACGCGCTGGCGCTGGCGCTGCGCCGCTCGACGCTGATCTTCAACCGCCAGCTCACCGATTTTCTCGTCAAGGTGCCGCTGGTCATCGCCGGCGCCTGGTTCTTCCTGATCCCCGGCATCGCGGCCGCGCGCGCCGCGGCCGCGCTGGTGCTCGCCGGCATGGCGGTGCGCGCCGCGCGCGATGCGATCGACCTGCCGGTCTGGGCGCAGCTCAAGGCGATCCTGCGCCCGGTCGTCGGCTGTCTGGTGATGGGTGCGGTCGTCTTCCCGGTCGCGCGGCTGCTGCCGACCGACCTGTCGCGGCCGTGGCTGACGGTGGCGCTCGCCGGGCTGGCGGCGCTCGGCGCGCTGGCGTTCGGCGCGACCGTGCTGCTGCTCTGGCAAGTGGTCGGCCGGCCGCAGGGCGGGGAATCGATGGTGCTCGGCATCGTCACCAAGATGCTGCGCCGCGGTCGCGGCAGCGCCGCGGCGCCGGGTGAGCGCCCGGCGTCGTCCGCCGAGCAGGAGGCGGTCCATGCCGATGCGCGCGACCAGATCTTCGCGCTCGCCACCGCCTCGACCAAGGCGACCGCGGAGCCCGCCGCGTCGAGCGTCTATCGCATCCTCGACATCCTGATGCAGGCCAACCTCGTCCAGCCGACCGACAATCGGTCGATAGAAGGCGAGCAATATCAGCCGCGTATCACGCTGGTCTGCCAGAGGTGCGGGCAATCCACGCCGATCAGGGGCCATGCCGCATCGAATATCATCAGCGTTGCCGCCGGCGCGGCAGGGTTTCACATGACCGCAAAGACGATCGAGGTCGGTGGACATTGTGCACGCTGCCCCACCCCCTCACGCCAAGTCACCCGACCTTATCCGAAACGGCCATGATCCACCAATTGTCATGGTCGGGCACGACAGCATATATCCCCGAAGCTTGCTGATCGGCCGCCGGGTGCGCGAATATTGTCCGTGCATTGGTCAAGAACCTGATTGCTGTCACGCCAGAACCATCGCAACCCGGATCATGCTGTTTGAATGACGCCTGCGGATCGGGCGTCTCTTGCTGTTTATTGTCTATTTGTGGGGATGGCAGCGACCAAGTGTCGCTATTTGCCCTGATCCCGGTCAATGCTTTCCCATTGTTGAACACGGCGGAAGGCGATTTGGCGTTGCATATCGCAGCGCATCATTGTTAGATGCCGCAACGCGTTCACGAAGGAGCCTTTGATTAATCGTGAGCATGTCGGTTCCTACCCTCATCATAATCGCGGCAGTTGTCGGATTACTTTTGATCGTGGTTTTGCTGAACCGACGGTCGAGACGCAGAAGGCGTCGCGCATATCGCAACTATTATAAGGACTGATCGGGCGCGGTAGAATTATCTGCGCATTTTCAGTCACTTATCCGTTTGTTGCGTGATTTCCGCAAAAGCCTTGCCGAATCCACGCCGGATCATGCTAATTCGCACCCTCCAAGTCACGGATCGGCGGTCATAAACCGTCGTCCGGGCCGCGCCGGACCCCTGTCCCGGCAGTCGGCCGGTGCAGGCATATCCGGAGGGGTCTCGGGCCATCGCGACGACGATCGACGCTTCCGCACCGTTCCCGCCCGGCGGTACGATGCGGCTCGCCGGCATCGATCTGATGCGGCTGGTCGCCTTCGTCGCGGTGGTGCTGATCCATGCGGTGTCGAACGGCGCCGGCGACGCGCCGGTCGCGGCGGACGTGATCGCGATCCTGGCGCGCTTCGCCGTCCCCTTCTTCTTCGTCGCCTTCGGCTATTTCCTGTCGCCGCGTTCGCCCGAACGAACCGCGCTGCGCCTGCTCGTCCGCCTTGCGCCGCCCTTTCTGGTCTGGGCGCTGGTCTACATCCTCTATTTCCAGGGATCGCTCGCGGAACTGAGGTCGCCGGCGATGATCGTGCGGCTGCTGATCACCGGGCTCGACGGCCAGCATCTCTGGTTCCTGCCCGCGCTCGGCGTCGCCGGGGTGCTGTTCGCCTTGGTCCGCGGCCGCTTCGGCTGGGGCACGGTGCTCGCGCTGGCGATCGCCTGCTATGCGCTGGCGTTCGCCTTCGGGCCGCTGCGCCTGTTGCTCGACCTGCCCCGGCCGCCGTTCAATACGCGCAACGGCCCCTTCTTCGGCCTGCTGTTCGTGACCGCGGGCGCCTGGTTGCGCCATCGCGACCGTCGCGTCCCGCTGCGCACCGCGCTGGCGCTGTTCGGTCTCTTCGCGCTGCTGCAACTCGTCGAGGTCGGTGCGCTGGTCGCGCTCGGCACGATCCCCTTCCCGCGCTTCACCGACAATACGCTGATGACCATTCCCTATGGCATCGCCGCCTTCCTCGTCGCGCTGGCGATCCCGCCATCGTTCCGCCTGTCGCCGGTGTTCGCACGGCTCGCGCGGCTCAGCCTCGGCCTCTATGTCGTGCACCTCTTGTTCCTCGATCTCGCCGCGCGAATATTGGGCCGCGCGACGCTCGCCGCCTGCCTGGGCGATGCGCTGCTCGCGGTGCTGGCGTCGGCGCTGTGCGTGCTGATCCTCGATCGGATCCCGCCGCTGCGCCGCCTGATCCGCTGACGGCCGCCCAAAATAGGACAGTGATCGCGCGTTCTCTAAGCTTTTCCTTTTGTTAGAGGTCGTTGCATGCCGCATGTCCGCTGCGGTCTTCCCAAGCGATGAGGCTCTATGCGTATTACCATGATCGGCTCGGGCTATGTCGGCCTCGTCTCGGGCGCCTGCCTGTCCAATTTCGGTCATGACGTGATCTGCGTTGACAAGGCGGCCGACAAGATCGCCGCGCTCGAGGCGGGGCGGATGCCGATCTACGAGCCGGGGCTCGACGCGCTGGTCGCCGCCAATGTCGCGGCCGGGCGGCTGCGTTTCACCACCGACCTTGCCGCGGCGGTGGCGGGCGCCGATGCGGTGTTCATCGCGGTGGGTACGCCGTCGCGGCACGGCGACGGCCACGCCGACCTCAGCTACGTCTTCGCCGCGACCGAGGAGATCGCCGCGGCGGTGACCGGCCCGACCGTCGTCGTCACCAAGTCGACCGTGCCAGTCGGCACCGGCGACAAGGTCGAAGCGATCCTGCGCGAGAAGCGGCCCGACGTTGCAGTGGCTGTCGTCTCTAATCCTGAGTTTTTACGGGAGGGTGCCGCGATCGGCGACTTTACCCGCCCTGACCGCATCGTCATCGGTACCGACGACGAGGGCGCGCGCAAGGTGATGCGCGAGGTCTACCGGCCGCTCTACCTCAACGAGAGCCCGATCCTGTTCACCGGCCGGCGCACGTCCGAGCTGATCAAATATGCCGCCAACGCCTTCCTCGCGACCAAGATCACCTTCATCAACGAGATCGCCGATCTGTGCGAGGCGGTCGGCGCCGACGTCCAGGACGTCAGCCGCGGCATCGGCCTCGACAATCGCATCGGCCGCAAGTTCCTGCACGCCGGCCCCGGCTATGGCGGCTCGTGCTTCCCCAAGGACACGCTGGCGCTGCTCAAGACCGCCGAGGATCACGAGAGCCCGATCCAGATCGTCGAGGCGGTGGTCAAGGTCAACGACAGCCGCAAGCGCGCGATGGGCCGCAAGGTGATCGCGATGCTCGGCGACACGCCCAAGGGCAAGACAGTCGCGCTGCTCGGCCTCACCTTCAAGCCCAACACCGATGACATGCGCGACGCGCCGTCGCTGGCGATCGTCCAGGCCTTGCAGGATGCCGGCGTGACGGTGCGCGCCTATGATCCCGAGGGCATGGCCGCGGCGCGCACGACGATGCCCGACATTACCTATTGCAGCGACGCCTATGACGCCGCGGCGGGCAGCGACGCGGTGGTGGTGGTGACCGAATGGGATGCGTTCCGCGCGCTCGACTTCGACCGGCTGAAGCGGACGATGACAAGCCCGGTGCTGGTCGACCTGCGCAACATCTACCGGCCCGAAGAGATCGCCGCGCTCGGCTTCACCTACACCTCGATCGGGCGGTGACGCGGCCGGCGCCGGTCCGGCCTCACCGGACCGGCGCTGCTATTCGAACTTGCGGGTGAGCGAGAGCGCCGAGCGCCAGAACAGCGAGCGGTTGGTCTGGGTACGGGCCTGGCGGACCTGGCGCTCGACCAGCCAGCGCGGCGCATAGCCGAGGAAGACCAGCCAGCCGAAGCGCGCGATGCTGCCCGGCCAGCCGAACGGATGCAGTTCGATCAGCCAGTGGACGGCGTCGACCACGACGGCGTGGCGGCGGTCGGGCGGACGCTTGGCGGGATCGGCGAAGCGCAGCGCCTGCATGCGATATTCCAGCGCCTGGAACGAGCGCAGCAGCGGCTGGCGGATCGCCATGCCCTGCGCGGCCGCCGCAGCGACGAAGGCGCGTTCGAGCACCCGGTCGAACGCCAGCCAGCGCAGCGCGACATCGGCGCTCCACGTCTTCTGCGAGCTCGCCCAGGCGTTCTGGCCATGGACGCGATAGCCGCCGAGCACCGCGCGCAGCGAGCGGACCGGCCCGTAGAGCGGCGCGAGCTTGCTGAGATAGCCGTCGGGCGAGCGATAGACGGTCTTGGCATCGATCGGCATCACCCGGTCGAGGAAGCTGCGCACGAAGACGTTGCCGGTCGACACCGTCCAGGGATACCAGCCCGAACGCGCCGCGCCGCGCAGCACGTCCTCGGGCGAATAGTCCGGCGGGAAATGCGGGAACGGCATGTTCTGGTCGACGCCGGCACGGTCGAGCGTCGCCAGCCGGAACTGCACCTTGGCATCGCCGGGCTGCAGCAGCGCGATCGCGCGGCGCAGGCAATCGGGGTGGAGCAGGTCGTCGGCGTCGAGGAACAGCACGACCTCGCCCGTCGAGGCGGCGAAGCCGGCGTTGACCGCCTCGACATGGCCGCCCTGCGCCTTCATCACCGCGCGGATGCGCTCGCCATAGCCGGCGATGATCGCGGCCGAATTGTCGGTCGAGCCGTCGTCGACGACGACCACCTCGACATCGGGATGGTCCTGCGCCAGCGCGCTGTCGATCGCCGTGGCGAGGAACGCGCCGTAATTGTGGTTGACCACGACGACGGAGGCCCGGACGGACGGCGGCCCGCTGGTCATGTGCGCTATCCTGCCCATAAGGGATAGGACGTTCCGCGTCGCGCCGGCACAACAGTCTGACAGTCTATCGTGCGCACGCCCGTTTTGGTCCTAAACCGTTTGCTTGATCTTCATCATCTTGACGCATTCGGACATGGTAATGCGATGAATACCAATGCCTTAGACCCGTCTTATCGATGAATAATCCATGCCATGGCGGGCGCGGGATGTGCAAGTGCCGCGCCCGTGGGTTCAGGGGGATTTTGTCCTATCACGGATCATATCGTTACTGCTGCGTACCCCGGACGAACTCGCTGTCGAAATAGTCGATCGTCTTCTGCAGCCCCTCGCGCAGCTGCACCTGCGGTTCCCAGCCGAGGTGCTGGCGCGCCAGGGCGATGTCGGGGCGGCGCTGGCGCGGATCGTCGGCGGGCAGCGGCAGGTGCACGATCCTCGAGCGCGAACCGGTCAGCTCGATCACCAGCGTCGCCAGCTCCAGCATCGTGAACTCGACGGGATTGCCGATGTTGATCGGCCCGGTGACGTCGTCGGGCGTGTCCATCAGCCGCACGAAGCCGTCGAGCAGGTCGCTGACGTAGCAGAACGAGCGGGTCTGCTCGCCCGAGCCGAAGATGGTGATGTCCTGTCCGCGCAGCGCCTGGACGATGAAGCTCGACACGACGCGGCCGTCATTGGGGTGCATGCGCGGGCCGTAGGTGTTGAAGATCCGCGCCACCTTGATCGCCAGGCCGTGCTGGCGGCGATAGTCGAAGAACAGGGTCTCGGCGCAGCGCTTGCCCTCGTCGTAGCACGAGCGGATGCCGATCGGGTTGACGTTGCCCCAATAATCCTCGGTCTGCGGATGGACGCTGGGATCGCCATAGACCTCGGAGGTCGAGGCCTGGAAGATCTTCGCCTTGGTCCGCTTGGCGAGGCCGAGCATGTTGATCGCGCCGACGACGCTGACCTTGGTCGTCTGCACCGGGTCGCGCTGGTAATGGATCGGGCTCGCCGGGCAGGCGAGATTGTAGATCTCGTCGACCTCGACGTAGAGCGGGAAGCTGACGTCGTGGCGCATCAGCTCGAAGCGCGAATTGTCGCGCAGATGGTCGACGTTGCGCTGCGTGCCGGTGAAGAAATTGTCGACGCACAGGACGCGGTGGCCGCGGGCGAGCATCATGTCGCACAGGTGCGAGCCGAGGAAGCCGGCGCCCCCCGTGATGAGGATGCGTTTCTCAAGATGCATGATCGGTCCCCGAGGAGCGGAAGGCGGCCGGCGTCAGGATGACGCGGCCTCGCGATGCGTTTTGACATGCCAGCGCCAGGCCGAGGCAATGATGTCGGGCAGCGCCGAATGGCGCGCGGTGAAGCCGAGGTCGTCGCGCGCCACCGCGACGTCGGCGACCAGCTGCGGCGGGTCGCCCGGCCGGCGGTTGCCGGTCGGCGTGGCGAGCGGCCGGCCGGACACCGTCGCGATCGCGGCGAGCACCTCGGCGACCGAATGGCCGACCCCCGACCCCAGGTTGAAGATGCGCCGCGCGGCGGTGCCGGGCGTGCCGTCGAGCAGCCGCTGCACCGCGAGCACATGCGCGCGGGCGAGGTCGGCGACATGGATATAGTCGCGGATCGCGGTGCCGTCGGGCGTCGGGAAATCACTGCCGAACACCTGGAAATTGAGGAGGTGGCCGAGCAGGTGCAGGATCGCGCGCGGGATGAGATGCGGTTCGTACTCGCGATCCTCGCCCAGCTCGCCGTCGAGGTCGGCGCCGCTCGCGTTGAAATAGCGCAGCGCGACGAAGTCGATGCCATAGGCCGCGGCATAATCGGCGAGCATCTGTTCGCAGACCCATTTGGTGCGGCCATAGGGATTGACCGGCGCGGGCACCGTGTCCTCGGAGATCGGCAGCGTCGCCGGATCGCCATAGACCGCGCAGGTGCTCGAAAAGACGATCCGGCCGCATCCCGCGGTGCGCATCCCGGCGAGCAGGCCGATCATGCCGCCGACGTTGTTGTCGTAATAGCGTGCCGGATCGGCGACGGATTCACCGACATAGGCGTCCGCGGCGAAATGGATCACCGCCTGCGCATCGTGATCGGCGATCGCGCGGGCGACCGCGGTGGCATCGCGGACGTCGCCCTCGACCAACGGCCCCCAGCGCACCCGCCCGGCGTCGCCCAGGCTGAGATTGTCGTAGGTGACGGGCACAAACCCCTCGGCCGCGAGCGCCTTGCACGTATGGCTGCCAATATATCCCGCCCCGCCGGTTACCAGAATGCGCCTGCTCATACGTCGGATTGTCCCGTGCTACGGCCGTGAGGTCAAAGGTGGATTGCTCCAGATTCGAACAGGATTAACGATCGGATATTGATAACGAATATGCACGGCACGGCCAGCGACATCGGCCCAACCGCCCCTAGCGCTGGACCACTGCCCCGCCCGGCACCCGCGTCCGTGCCACCCGCCGGCGCCGGCGGGTCGCCACCGGGATCAGCGTCGGCAGCGCGGTGGTGATCGCGAACAGCGTCGCGTTGAACGCGCCGAAGTCGACCAGCGTGCCCGCCACCGCGCCGGGGACGAGGCAGACCATCAGGCTGTAGCGCGCGCCGGTCACCACCCGGCGGATTTCGTCGCTGGCATTGCGCAGGCTCAGCGTCAGCAGCCGCAGGAAGAACAGCGCCATCAGCAGGCCGCCGATGACGCCGGTGCTGCTCAGCACCGCGACCGGCCAGCTCGACGCGCGGGTCGAGCCGACGCCGACGCCATAGCCGCCGGTGGCGACCAGCCCTTCGAGGCTGACGAGGTTCCAGCTGCTGCGCTCCGAATAGGAGCTGCTCGACGTCTTCTTGAAGATCAGGCTGTCGACCAGCTCGACCGCGCCGTTGAACATGCTCGGCGTCGCCACCACCAGCGCCGCGACGATCAGCCCCGCCGCGCCGATGACGAGCAGCTGGATCAGCGCGCGCTTCTCGTCGGCGGGATGGCGCAGCGCCATGACGTTGGCGACGACCGCGAAGACGCCGAGGATGCCGAGCCCGAGGAAGGCGGCGGACGAGGTCGACAGCACGGTGAAGGCGATCAGCGCGAGCGCCATCGGCGTCTGGATCCTGGCATAGACGCCGCCCAGCGCCTCGCCGAGCCGCATGAAATAGATCATGGAGCCGAACGACAGCACCAGCGCGCCATAGGCCGAGGCTTCGGTGTTGAAGCCGATGACGCGGCGCATGCCGCCGACGTCGTCGCCGTCCATGATGACATAGGTCGCGGTGCGCAGCGGCGCGAGCATGCCCGAGCCCGCGGTCGCCATGTCGATCATCCCGGCGAGGATCGCCATCGCGCCACCGACGAAGATCGCCTGATAGACCATCCGCCGCGTGTCGGTCTGCAGCAGCAGCTGGTAGATCGAGACGGTGATCGCGAAGGCGGCGAGCAGGTAGAGCGGCTGGGTGATATTGCCCGAGCCGAAGCCCAGCGGGCTGCGCGTGATGTTGTTGAGCCCCATGATCGGCGCGCCGTGGAACAGGAACGGCGCGGTATAGGTGACCATCAGCCCGTAGACGATGAAGGCGGTGAGCAGGCCGAGCTTGTTATAGTCGAGCAGCCCGTCGATCAGCAGGTGCGGCTTGCGGCAGGCCATGAACGAGCGGACGCACAGCAGGGCCGAACAGGCGGTGTGCGGCAGGAAGGTGGTGCCGCCGGTCAGGTTGACGGGCAGGATGGCAAGCGAGCCGAACGCGAGGCTGGCGAAGAACAGGTACAGCGTCCAGCGGATCCCCGAGACCGCCGCAGCGAAGAACAACAGCCAGAAAATTGCGAGAACGACCATCACAGACCCTTATCGGGGCGCGGGCCACCGCCTGCATCCCCCGACCCCCACGGGTGGCGGCGCAGCGTCGGCGATGGGTACGCACCATCCGTCGACCTGATCCCAGGCACAACAAAAGCGTAGCATCGCCGGCCGGCCAAGGCTATCCTCGGTCGGAGTAACCCGTGCCAAAACGGGCAGTTACTAAATGTTGACCTGCGGGGGTCATATCGGGACACGAATGCGGCGCACATGGCGGCCGCGCGTGTGCGCCGAAGTTGTGACGGGACCGTCGGCCATCGTCCGACCCGTTGCGCGCAGTCAGGAGTTTACCAGTGAACACGCCCATCCTGGGGACACCCGAGTGCAACAGGCCAGGGATCACGCGGGTCGTCACCTTCGTGTCCGATCGCGGCTATGTCGCGCAGGCGCTGATCGCCGCCTCACAGCTCGCCGCGCAGCCCGAGGTCGCCGCGATCGCCGACATCATCATCTATCTGATCGACATACCCGACGAGGAGCAGGACGCGATCCAGGCGGCGCTCGCCCCGGCGCGGTTCAATTTCCGCTTCCTCGACAGCCGGCGCTTCATCCCCGACAGCGTCGACCGCCTGCCCGACCTGCACTGCCCCAGCTCGACGCTCGGCCGGCTCGCGGTCGAGGCGGAGATCCCGGCGCAATATGAGACGGTCATCTACATCGACGGCGACGTCCAGATCGTCGGCCCGGTCGCGCCGCTGATCGCGCACGATTGCCCGCCCGGCACGCTGCTGGCGGGGGCCGACCGGCTCGACAACGGCGGCCGCTATGCCAATCCGCAATCCTATCTGAAGGGCATCGGCATCGACCGGGTAGCGGATTATTTCAACGCCGGCGTGATGATGGCGCGGCGCGAGGCGTGGCGGACGTTCACCGGCCAGGCGTTACGCTTCCTCGCCGAGAACCCCGAACGCTGCAAGCATCACGACCAGAGCGCGCTCAACGCGGTGGTCGGGTCGCATCGCGAGATGATGCATCCGCGCTACAATTATTCGACCTGGTTCCGGCTCGCCGACCTCGACCGTTCGGTCGGGCCGCGGATCGTCCATTTCACCGGCCCGGTCAAACCGTGGAACACCACCAACGGGCCGTGGGACCCGGGCCACCGCCAGGTCTATGTCGATTTCCTCGCGGCGCATCCGTATTTCGCCAAATATCTGCGGATCGACGCCAGCCGGAACGTCGATCCCAAATATCGCACCGGATCGGTGGCGATGCGGGCGCGGCGGATGGCCAAGGCGGCCAAGGAGGCGGCCGAGCACCGCTGGCAGGCGATCCTGCTCAAGCGCTTTCTGCACAGGACTTTTTTCACGCCGCGCGATTGAGTAGGAGGCGCGACGTGCGCCGCCCCGATCGCCGGGCGGCCCCGGACCCGCGGCGCGCGGCCCGGCATTCGGTCATAAAGGTAGCATTGCGGCGATGACGGACAAGCCAGGGGTCGGCAGCCGGACGGCGGGCAGCGTGGCGTGGCTGATGGTCTCGCGGCTGATGGCGCGCGGCATCGACTTCACCACGCTGATCGTCCTTGCGCGGACGCTGTCGCCGCAGGATTTCGGCCTGATCTCGGTGGCGATGACGCTGATCTTCATCGTCGAGGCGGTGGCCGAGCTGCCGATCGTCCAGTCGCTGGTTCGGCTCGACCAGATCGGCCGCAGCCATCTCGACACCGCCTTCACCATCGGCGTGATCCGCGGCGCCATCCTCGCCATCGTCATCGCCGGCGCCGCCTGGCCCTTCTCCTGGGCCTATGCCGATCCGCGGCTGGTGCCGCTGATCCTGTTCCTCGCGCTGTCGCCGATCGCGCGCGGGCTGCAGAGCCCGGCGATGGTCCAATATGCCCGGCGCATCGATTTCCGCCGCGACCTCATCATCGAGATCGTCAGCAAGGTGTTCGGCTTCTCGGTCGCGGTCCTGCTCGCGATCACCACCCACAGCTATTGGGCGATCGCCGCGGGCACCGTGGTCACGCCGGTCGCCAGCCTGGTGCAATCCTATTGCTTCGCGCCGTTCCGGCCGCGGCTCGCCCTGTCGCAATGGCGCAGCTTCGCCGGCTTCCTCGGCTGGGCGAGCCTCGCCCAGGCGCTCGCCGCGCTGAGCTGGCAGTCCGACAAGCTGATCCTCGGCCGCTTCATCAGCAAGGGGGACCTCGGCCATTTCTCGATGGCGGCGGACCTGTCGTCGGTGCCCGAACAGGTGCTGGTGACGCCGGCGATGCGGCCGCTGATGGCCGGTTTCGTGACGCTCAAGGAATCGCGCGAGCGGATGGCGCGGGCCTATCTGCGCATCTCGCAGACGCTGCTCACCATCGCCGCGCCGGGGATGATCGGGCTCAGCCTCGTCGCCGATCAGGTCGTGCCGGTGGTGCTCGGCGGCAACTGGATCTCGTCGATCCCGATGCTGCGCTGGCTCGCGCTCGCGCCGGTGTTCGTCGTCTGGGTCTCGCCGCTCGACCCCATGGCGATGGCGATGAACCGCACCGCGATCTTCCTGCGCCAGCGCGTCGTCGAGATCCTCGTCAAGCTGCCGCTGCTGATCGCATTGATCTGGCATTTCGGCGTGATGGGCGCGGTGATCGGCCGGGTGGCGACCAATGCGATCCTGATGGTCGTGACGATGGGCTATGTCCGCCAGCTCGTCGGGCTGCGCATCGTCGAGCAATTGCTCGCCCCCTGGCGGATCGCGCTCGCCACCGCCGGCATGGCCGCGGCGATCCTGCTGCTCCCCGACGCGATGCGCCAGTCCCTGTCGCTGGTCGCGGTGATCGGCACGGTCGTAATCGGTGCCTCGGTCTATGGCGCGATCCTGCTCGGCTCCTGGGTCGCGGTCGGCCGGCCGGAGGGGCCGGAGAGCATGGTGGTCGACCGGTTGACGCAGATCGGCCGGCGGTTCGGACGGGCGTAGGAGACGAATAGCCGATCGCTCCTTTCTCCTTGCGTAGCCTGTTTCGCGGGACGTTCGTTTCCGCCTAAAATACGGCGGAATGCAATTTACCGGGGCCGTGAAGTGCTCGGACTGGTCATGCTTTTTGCGGCTGCAACGCAATGCACCGTTGAAAATGCCCGCTATATCCTACGTCACGATCCTGACGTGACTGCCTATTTCCGGCCGGTCGACAGCGGGCCAGAATGGCCCAGCAACGTCGCACTCGCCATCCATCATCGACAATCGGGCAAGACGTTCTGGTGGCTCCCATGGAATGGCGGCACGGATGGTCTCCAGAACGTCGCCTCGACGGAAGATGTCATGCTGAAAGGCTGGCAACCGCCCAACCCGGATGGAGGGCCCCGTCCCTATGGCAATCGGCAATATATCGGCACGGATGCCGCCTACGACCTGATTGATCGCGTTCCACGACGAGGCGATCCTGCGCCGGCGCATATGCTTTTCCCGGACTCCGCGGGCGCGCATGATCCGGTATTTCCACGCAAACAGTTCTTCGACCTCGTGAGTTGCCAGGCGAAGGGCGGCTGACGTGGTCGCAACAGGGACTGCCCTCGCCGGCCGCGCCTAGAAGTCGAGGATGCGGTCCGGGCGCAGCTTGCCGGTGAGCAGGTCCTTCACCGCGCGCCAGTTGCCGGCGACGCGGCCCTTGCGGTCGATCCAGGGTTCGGGGGTGAACGCCTTGGCGTGGTTGCTCGCGATGTTGCGCGCCATCAGCCAGAACGCGTCGCGCGGCGGCATCGTGCCCTTGCGGATCAGGTAGAGCGGGTTGGCGATCTGCGAATAGCCGAGCTTCTGGCCCGGCGTGCGGCCGCCCTTGACCCCCTGGTGCACGCCGACGAAGGCGCCGGTGCGCGCGATCCGGCCGCGGTCGCGCAGCCGGCGCGAGAAATCGACGTCCTCCTGCCAGGCATAGAGCGGCAGATGTTCGTCGAAGCGGATGTCGTGGATCGCCGACCAGCGGAACGCCATGTTGCAGCCATAGGTGCCGAGCGTCTCGTCGAGCGACACGTCGATCGGCGCGTCCTCCGCCTCGAACGCGCGGACCATCGTCGTCGCGGTGGGATAGTCGATCCCGGCGCTGTGGATGCCGTCGGCGAGCAGCCGCCCGGTGGTGCCCACGAGGTCGGGATGCGCCGCGAACACCGCCGCGATCCCCTCGATGCAGCGCCGGCTCGGCACGTAATCGTCGTCGAAGAAGGCGACCACGTCGGGCGCGCTGGTCAGCGCCTCCAGCCCCGAGTTGCGCTGGTGGCACGAGCCCTTGGGGCCGCGCAGCACCTGCACCGACGGATCGGCGAAGCCGGCGGGGATGTCGGCGTCCGAGGCGATCGAGAAGATGATCTCACTCGGGGTCAGCGTCTGGCGGCGGGCGTGCTCGACCCAGCGGGCGAGCTCGACCGGGCGGCCGACGCTGGCGATGACAATGGCGACCTTCATCGTGGCGTTCCTTGGCAGTCCGGGCTTGGCGCCCTGGCCGGATGCGGGGGGCAGGCTCATGCGCGCCGCGCCGCGGGCAGGCAGCGGCGCAGCGTGTCGACCAGCAGATCGCCGGCGCGCGCCCAGGTGAAGGCGGCGGCCTGCGCCGCGCCCGCCGCGCTCATCCGGTCGCGCAGCGCCGCATCCTCGCGCAGCGCGCGGATCTGCGCCTGCCACGCCGCGGGATCGTCGGGTTCGGCGTAGAGCGCCCCCTCCCCGCACGCCTCGGGCAGCGCCCCGCACGGCGCGACGACCGCGGGCGTGCCGAGGATCATCGCCTCGAGCGGCGGCAGGCCGAAGCCTTCGGTGGTCGAGGGCATCGCGAAGCACAGGGCCTGCTCGAGCAGGCCGCGCAATTCGCCATCGTCGATCATGCCGGTGAACAGCACGTCGTCGGGCAGGAAGGGATAGGCGGCGCGCATCTCGTCGGCACCGGCCTTGCCGAGCAGCACCAGCCGGACGTCGCCCATCGCGCCATCGGCGAAGGCGCGCAGCAGCACCGCGATATTCTTGTGCGGCTGCGTCGTCGCCAGCGCGACGACATAGCGGCGCGCGGTGAGGCCGAGCCGCTGCACCGTCCCGGCGTCGCTGGCGAAGCCGAGGATATGGTCGACGCCATTGGGGATGACGGTGATCCGGTCGGCGCGCGCGACGCCGTGTTCGACGAGCTGCTGTTTGGAGAAATGCGAGACGGTCAGCACCTGCAGGTTGCGGCGGCCGAGCCGCGGCAGCAGGAAGCGGTACCAGCGCACGAAGGCGGCCGAATAGGATTGCGGCGCGGTATAGACCTGCGCGTCGTGGATCATCGTGATGCCGCGTGCTGCGGCGAGCGGGCCGACGTTGGACAGCGACAGGATGACGTCGCCCCTCCCCTGCCGCGGCAGGGTGAATTGTTCCCAGATCTGGCCGCCGCGGCGGCCGGCCTGATGCACCGGCAGGCCGGCGATCGTCGCTGCGGCGTCGCCGCGCGGCGCCTCGATCTGCACCCCGGCGGGGAACAGCTGCATCAGTTCGTCACGGCGCGCGGCGAGCTGGTGCAGCAGCGCGGTGGCGACGCGCTGGACGCCGGTCGGCCGGGCATAGAGGAACCGCCCGTTGACGAGCAGCCGCCCCGCCCCCGCGGGTCCGCCGGTCCTGTCCTTGCGCGCCAAACTCGTCCCCCTTCTGCGTCGCCGCGGCCCTAGCGGCTGCCCTTGGCCGCCAGCACCGCCGGCACCGTCATCATCATGATCTTGATATTGAGCCCGAGCGAACGGTGCTTGGAATAGGCGACGTCGAGCGCGACGCGGCGCCGATAGGTCGTGTCGCTGCGCCCGCTGACCTGCCACAGGCCGGTGATGCCCGGCCGCACCCGGCAGTAATCGGCGAAGCGGCGGCCGTAGCGCACCACTTCGGCGTTCACGATCGGCCGCGGCCCGACGATGCTCATCGTGCCGTTGATCAGGTTGAAGAACTGCGGCAGCTCGTCGAGGCTGCTCTTGCGCAGGAAGCGGCCGAGCGGGGTGATGCGCGGGTCGTTGCGCAACTTGTGGTCGCGCGCCCATTCCGCCCGCGCGGCGGGATCGTTGGCGAGCAGTTGCTCCAGCCGGTCGGTCGCGTCGACCACCATCGTGCGGAACTTCAGGCAGCGGAATTCGCGCCCGTTCCGCCCGATCCGCGGCTGCGCGAAGATCAGCGGCCCCGGATCGCTAGCATAGATCGCGATCGCCAGGCCGATCAGCAATGGAGCGAAGACGATGATGGCGATGATGCCGACGATGAGATCGAGCAGGCGCAGGATCAATTCATTGACGGGATGTTCGGACGGGCGATCGGACACGCGCAGTTCACCGCCCCTTTCCTGGGTTAGATACATAACGACAACCCCTTTGCCAGCCCATTCGCACTGCGCCCGTTGCGGTAAGGTTAATACCGCGGAAATAATTCGCGCGCCACTCGTCACCATGGCCGGTTTTGCCGGCGCTACATCATACGATCCTGATAATGGTAGATATTTCCATCACAAACGTGCCCGAAACGGCACAGGATGGGTAAGACGTCCGCCCGATACGGTGCCGGACGGGATCATCGTCGCCGTCATGCCGACACCGGCCTGCCGTGGCCGGCGGTCCTCGGCGCCCGGGCGACGAGCGCGCGGGAAATCTCGACATGGCGGCGCGCGAAGGCATAGGAGCTGAGCCCCTCGGGGCCCATCCGGCGCTGCGCGGCGACCGCCTGGGCGTAGCGGGCCTCGGGATCGGACAACAGCCGGTCGATCGCCCGTTCGAGCGCGCCGGCATCGCCGCTGGGATAATAGGTCACCGAATCGTCGGCGAAATAATCGCGCAGGCCGCCGACATCGCTGGCGATCGCGGCGACACCGTTGAGCGCGGCCTCCTGCAGCACGGTGATCCCCGACGCATGGGCATTGGGCAACAGCGGCACGATCGCAATCGTCGCCTGGCGGTAGAGCGCCTTGAGGTCGTCGTTGGTGCCGACCCCGGCGATCTCGACATTGGCGATCCCCTCGGCCAGCGCCGCGGGGCATTTGGTCGAGACGATGCGCAGCCGCCAGTCGGGATGGCGCGCCACCGCCTGGATCAGCGTCGGCCAGTCGCGATGCACGTCGTTGCCGACCGCGATGATCAGCTGCGGCTCGCCCGCCCGGCCGCGCACGGGCGGCGTCTGCTCGCTCGCGTTGATCCCGAACAGCACCAGCTCGCTCGGCCGGTCGGCGAGACGCGTGCGCGCCAGCGCCAGATTCTCGCGCGAGTGGAAGGTCAGCACGTCGGCGCGGCGCAGCAGCCGGCGGAAATAGGCGCGGCGCAGGCCCGACAATCGCGCCCAGCGATCCATCAGCCAGACGCTCTGCGCCAGCAGGCGGGGCTGATCGGCAGGGGCGACCCGCTGCAACGCGAAGACCTGGCTGATCGCGAGATGCTGGGATTCGGTATGCGTCCAGACCACGTCCGCGGCGCGGATCGCGGCGCGGTTGCGCCACGCGTGGAGGAAATCGAAGCCGAGCACCGCGCGCAGGCCGAGCCGGACCAGCCGGCCGAACCGCCCCTCGGGATGGTCGACCGACGAGGTCATCGCCTCGACCATCGGCGCGGCATGGCGATAGCCATAGGGGTCGCGCTCGTTGACGCCGATCAGCTGGCCGCTGTCGAACCGCCGTCCCCAACGATCCTCGCCGAAGCCATAGGCCAAGTGGACATGAACCTTCATGATCATCGTCCCTATATCAACAGGTTGCCGGCATACTTAACATTGCGACGGGGGCGATCACCGCTGCGACCGCTTGACGTAGGCGCGCACGTAATCGACCGTCATCGCGCGATCGTCGGGCATCTTGTCGACCGGCCAGCCGCCCCCTGCCCCCAGATTGAGCAGCAGCATCTTGGGCTTGAGATACTCGGGCGCCGAGGCGAAACAGGCGACCGAACGGCCGTCGAGGAAGACGTTGATCGCATCCTTCTCGACGCTGACGCCGTAGCGGTGCATCCCGGCGGCCAGCGAGCCCGGCGGCACCCGGACGATCTTCGGCCCCTGGTCGCGGCTCTTGCCGTCGGTCCACAGATGCGTGGTGGCGAGGAAGGTGGCGGGGTCGCGGCCGTAATGTTCGAGCGCGTCGATCTCCGGCGTCGTCTCGCCCTTCTTGCCGAGCGATCCGAGCCAGAAGGCGGGCCAGACGCCGTCGCCCTCGGGCAGGATCGCGCGCATCTCGAAATAGCCGGTGCGTTGCAGGAAGCCGCGCCCCTGCGCGTCGCTCGACGACAGCAGCCCGGAGCGCCATTTGCCGCGCGCATCGCGCTTCATATGGATGGTCAGCAGCCCGTCGCGGACCGAGAAGGGAAAGCCGGGCTGCGGATCGACGAAGGTCGAGGCGCCGAAATCGCCGTTCCACGGCGTATGCGCGGTCCAGCGCGTGCCGGGGCCGCGCGCCGAGACGTCGAGCGTGTCGAACGGCTCGTCGAAGGTCTGGCGATACTGGCGCAGGTCGATCGTCGCCGCGCAGCGCGGCAGCGGGGTGCAGGCGGCGGTGGTGGCCAGCGTCAGCGCGGCACAGCCGGCCATGCCGGCCGATACCAGGCGGCTGCGGTGCGCACGGGGGTCGATGCGGGTCCTGGACAGGGATGGGATCACGGCCACCTTCGCCTTCATGGTTTGGGGGGAGCAGCGCGCCGGCCCTTTGCGGGCCATCGCCGGGTTTCTTGCCCGGCTGGCGACCTCGATTCGCTGCCGCGTCGTCGCGGTTGGCGGCACCGGTCGGCGTCGCCACGCGTCTACGCACCACCGCGCCACCCGATCCGGGGTTAACGCAGAGGTCATACTTTTCTTTAGGCCAGTCGGGGGTTTGGCGCCAGCCGTCGCGCTCGCCGTCCGAATTTGGCACATAGCAGCCCGGCGGCACGCTATCACCGGTCATCCGGCGAAAATAATACGCCGATACGATGGCTCGGTGGGCTACGCCGTTTCCTTCCCTCCCTTACGGTCGGTGCCGACATCCGTTATGCCGACTTCGCTGAGGAGGGGAGCTAGCGTCTTGAGCGGCATGGAAAAATGCCGCCACCGGCGCGGCACGGACACCGATTTGACGAACATATTGACGGCGGTCGCTTGTCCGCCACACAGAGTGGCCGCAAAGGAATTTACGTGATTGGCAATGCTTCCCCGCCGCGATCGTGCATTTGCTACATAGCGAACCAGGGGTATCTGTTCCAATCCTTGGTCAGCGCAATACAGGCGCGTCAGTTCTCGCCGGCGCACTGGGACATTATCCTCTACGACCTGACCCGCGAACCGGGTGAGGAAAGTCGCCGCATCGCGCATGTCTGCGCGGCCAAGGGGGTGCTGTACCGCTGGGAGGACCCCGCCTTCCTCGGCGACCTGCACATCATGAACGCGCGGCTGTTCCTCGATCAGCTGCTGCCGTCCGATTATGAGGAGATCCTCTATCTCGACGGCGACACGCAGGTGGTCGGTGATCTCACCCCGCTGCTCGCCTTCCAGCCGCAGACCGGCGGCCTGTGCGCGGTGCGCGATCCGATGATCTACCTCAGCGGCATCGCCAAGCTGCGCGGCGATCTCGAGGACGAGATCCGCGTGTTCGGCGACGATTACGTCAACAGCGGCGTGTTCCGGGTCAACCGGGCGAGCTGGGCGGCGATCTCGCGCGAGGCGCTGGCGCAGATGGGCGCGGCGACCAGCGACCTGCATTTCGAGGACCAGACGATCATCAACCGGGTGACCGACGGGCACCGCGATTACGCCTCAATCCGCTGGAACTTCCCCGGTTTCGTGCTGGGCTATGGCATCGAGACGATCGCTCCACCCTCGATCGTCCACTTCATGTCCAATCCGCGGCCGTGGCAGGGCGCCTATGCGCCGTGGGGACGCTCGTGGCACAAGCCCTATCTCGCCATCGCGCGCGAATTCCCCGAGATCAGGGAATATTGTGCCGCGTTAGATCTGCGCCGGCGCGCCGCCTACAAAGTCAAGCAGATCGCCAAATCCTATCTCGAACGGCGGGTGTGGAACGAGCCTGAATTGCTGGATCATATCCGTCTTCTGGAATCCCGCGCCGCGATCTGACCGCGACGCCGGCAAGACCCCCGCAAGACGGCGCGTACCGATGGCGGCAAGCCAAAGGCGCGCACTGTTCATCAATCCCGCAGCATAATCCTCGCGCATCGCATTGCTGCCGACGCCGGCCGGCAGCAATGCTTATGTGGGACGATCGAGATGCGACAGGATGCTGGATTATCAAGGCGAAACGCGCTAACTGCACCGGATAAAGCGCCCGACACCGGCAGCATTGCCGCGACGTACGCCCTGCGGAGACACGGGAGCCTCATGTACTCCAGGACTGCCTATTAATGCTTGGCCCGGCGACGTCGAAAAATCTGGTCATCACGCGGGCGGGACCGAAAAGCCTGCACGCGCGCTGGCTGACGCCCGATGACCGGCGCGACTTCGACCTGCTCGTCGCGTCCTTCGACCCGAACAGCCGGCCGATCGACGCGCCCGGCACCTTCCACCGCTTCATCCCCGGCACCAAGGTGCAGGGCTGGCGTGCGACCCTGTCGGACAATCACGATTTCATCGCCCAATATGACTATGTCGCGCTGATCGACGACGACATCGACACCGATGCCGACAGTCTCAGCCGGCTGTTCGCGCTCGGCACGGCGGAGGGGTTCACGATCTTCCAGCCCAGCCTGACCTGGGACAGCTATTTCACTTATGCCGGTACGGTGCGCAATCCGCTGTTCGCGTTCCGCACCGTCAATTACATCGAGATGATGGCGCCCTTCTTCGCGGCGCGCGCGCTGCACCAGGTCGCGCCGCTGTTCGATTACGGCTGGGAAAGCGGCATCGACCTGGTCTGGGGCAGCGCGCTGCCGCCCGAGGACCGCCGCTTCGCGATCATCGACGCCATCCCGATTCGCCATACCCGGCCGGTTGGCGCGCTGAAGGAGGCGAATGGCTTCATTAACCGCAGCTATGAATCCGATATCGACGCGGCGCTCGGCCATTTCACCATGCCCTGGCCCAGCCTCGTTGCCTCGTCCGGCGTGACCGCGGCGGGCGCGCGGGTCGGCCGCTGGGGGCTCGCCTGGCGCGTGCTGGCGCTGCTCCCGCTCGCCGTCCGCTCGCCGACGGGTGGCGCGGTTCGCCGCATCTTCGACCATATCCGCCATCAATGGCTGCGCCGTCCCCCCTATGCCGAGGACGTGCGCGGGCTGCTCGCGCGCGATGCCGCCGGCCGGTTGCGCTGATCGCCGGCGTCCGCCGAAGCGTGACCGATCCGGTACAGATCGCCGGATGACCGTATTTCCTCTGTCTTCATAACATTCTAGACCCCGGCAACGGGTGGTCTGGGCCGCCTCCACAGCAATCGATGGGACCAGTGATGACGATCAAGCGTGTACGCAAAGCGGTATTCCCGGTGGCCGGTCTCGGCACGCGGTTCCTCCCCGCGACCAAGGCGATGCCCAAGGAGATGCTGACCGTCGTCGACAAGCCGTTGATCCAATATGCGGTCGAGGAAGCGCTCGAGGCGGGGATCGAGCAGATCATCTTCGTCACCGGTCGTGGCAAGGGCGCGCTCGAGGATCATTTCGATATCTCCTACGAGCTTGAGGACACGATGCGCGCGCGCGGCAAGTCGCTCGCCGTCATCGAGGGCATCCGCCAGAAGCCCGGCTCGCCGGTCTACGTCCGCCAGCAGGAGCCGCTCGGCCTCGGCCACGCCGTGTGGTGCGCGCGCGAGATCGTCGGTGACGAGCCGTTCGCGGTGCTGCTCCCCGACGAGCTGATGGTCGGCAAGCCCGGCTTCATCGCGCAGATGGTCGAGGCCTATAATCAGGTCGGCGGCAATATCGTCGGCGCGCTCGAGGTCGCGGACAGCGAGACCGACAAATATGGCATCATCTCGCCGGGCGCGGTCGACGGACGGCTCACCGAGGTGAAGGCGCTGGTCGAGAAGCCCAAGCAGGGCAGCGCGCCGTCCAACCTGATGATCCCGGGCCGCTACATTCTCCAGCCCGAGGTGATGCGCATCCTCGAAAGCCAGGAAAAGGGTGCGGGCGGCGAGATCCAGCTGACCGATGCGATGGCGCAGCTGATCGGCCAGCAGCCGTTCCACGGCTTCACCTTCGACGGCGAGCGCTACGATTGCGGCGACAAGGCTGGCTATATCCAGGCCAACCTCGCCCTCGCCCTCGCCCGCGCCGACATCGGCCCGAGCGTCCGCAGCTTCGCCGAGGGGCTGCTCGCCAAGTAGAATGTGTGATAGGCCGACACGTCGACGTGTCGGCCTGTCGACGTGTCAGATTTAATCGATCGCGACACGCCTGCCGGCGGTGCCGCGCGGCTGGCTAATAAGCGTTGCGGTGAAGGATCACGCGTACTGTCAGGAAGATAATCTTGATATCCCGCCAGATCGACCAATTTTCGAGATATTCGAGATCGGCGAGCAGGCGGTTCTTGAGATCGTCCTCCACCAGCGTGGCGCCGCGATAACCGCGAATCTGCGCCAGCCCCGTAAGGCCCGGCTTGGTGGCATGACGCCCCCAATAGCGCTGATCGACCTCCCAGAACAATTTGTCTGCCGCTCGTGAGCCCAAGGCATGGGGGCGCGGACCCACGATGCTCATATCGCCCTTCAGCACGTTGATGAGCTGGGGCAGTTCGTCGACGCTGGTGCGGCGGATAAAGCGACCGACCGGGGTGACGCGATCGTCGTCCCGCGATGTTGATCGATGTCCTGCCCCGTCGAGTTCTCGAACGTACATCGAGCGGAACTTGTACATCCGGAACATCTGGTTGCCGCGCCCGATTCGAACCTGCTTGAACAGGATGGGACCTGGGCTGTTGAAGCGTACGGCAAGCGCAGTAAGGATGAGGAGCGGCGTCAGGCAGATCAAGGCAGCCGACGCAAGCACGAGGTCGAACGATCGCTTGATGATGCGATCCATCAGGTTGAGAGGGCCCACCGCAACGATGATCGTCGGTACGTCGCGGTTGAGACCGAGCCCCAACGGCGCCAAGGCCATCAACTCCGGGACGACAATCTCGCTTTGCACATTGGCGCCACGCAGGGCCTGCGCCCAAGCCATGCGTCGCTCGGGCGCGCATGTCACCACGACCCGGTCCGCGCTGGCGATGAGCGTCGCTAGGCGATCATACATGTGCGGATCATGTTCTTCGGGATCGAAATACGATTCAGCCGCCATGATCATCGAAAAGTCGCCCGGCGGGATGGGGGCGCCTTGGTCGCACAACAGGATCGAGCTGAAGGGATTTCCACCGACAATCCGATCGAGATGGCGCACGAAGGTGTAACGCGCCACACCGAGGAAGACGGTGGCGAGCGCCGACCCGAACCCGATCGTCAGACGCGAGAACGTCGTGCCCGATTTCAGGTAGAAGACCGCAAGGAGAACGCAGCCCGCGGCGAGCACCAGCGCCTGAAGACCACGACGGATCGCCCGGAAGGGATCCTGGAGATTGGCCGTATCATAGGCATCTAGGTTCGACGCGATCAGCGCGTACAGCGGGATCAGCACGAGTGCGAACACCAGCCAGCCGGTATCGAGCGACAAGGCATAACGCGGAATGGCGGCGCACATGAAGCCAGCAAAGATGGCGGCGGCATCGACGCACAAGAGGTATAGGACGGCTCTGAACTGCAACAGCGTGCTACGCGGACTCCAACGTGATCCGGCGCGATGGAAATCGGTCATCGGCTGGTCAGACGGAGAACCGCGTTTTACGATCCGCGGGTTCACATCGTCCAACATGTCAACGCATACCTTAACTTGCCCGTCATCGATACGGCTCATGGGGCAGGGGTAATAACCATATCGGCGGTTAAGCTCAATCGGACGGAGGGGGAGCCGCCTGTTTGGGGGGACGGAAAAGGATTGGCTCTGTCGAAGCTTGGCTTCTGCAAAGCTGTCGCGATCTTACGAAGCAAGTTCAACATTATTTTAACTGACCGTGTCGACACCCCGACACTCCGACATCCCGACACGTCAACATTCCACCACGTTGACGGCCAGTCCGCCGAGGCTCGTCTCCTTGTATTTCGAGCGCATGTCCTCGCCGGTCTGGCGCATCGTCTCGATCACCGCGTCGAGGCTGACGACATGGCTGCCATCGCCGCGTAGCGCAAGATAGGCGGCGTTGATCGCCTTGACCGCGCCCATCGTGTTGCGCTCGATGCACGGGATCTGCACCAGCCCGCCGATCGGATCGCAGGTCAGGCCGAGATTATGCTCCATGCCGATCTCGGCGGCATTCTCGATCTGGCGGTTGCTGCCGCCGAGCACCGCGGCAAGCGCGCCCGCCGCCATCGAACAGGCGACCCCCACCTCCCCCTGGCACCCCATTTCGGCCGCCGAGATCGAGGCGCGCTTCTTGTAGAGCATGCCGATCGCCGCGGCGGTGAGCAGGAAACGGCGTGCCCCCGCACCGTCGGCGCCCTCGATCAGCGTCTCGTAGAAGCGCAGCACCGCAGGCAGCACGCCGGCCGCGCCGTTAGTCGGCGCGGTCACCACCCGACCGCCCGCCGCATTCTCCTCGTTGACCGCCAGCGCCCACAGGCTGACCCATTCGAACACCTCCGCAGGGTTGCGGCCGGGGGCGTCGCCGGTGAGGCTCTGCTGGAGCGCGCGGGCGCGGCGCCGCACCCTGAGCCCGCCGGGCAGCACGCCCTCCTGCGCGATGCCGCGGTCGATACAGGCGCTCATCGCGGCGCGGACCGCGTCGAGGAAGGCGTCGGTCTCCGCCGGGCTGCGCCACGCCTCCTCGTTGGCGCGGACCAGCTCGGCGATCGACAGGCCGGTGGCATCGCCGAGCACGAGCAGGTCGGCGCCCGAGCTGAACGGATAGCGTACCGCGACATTGCCCGCAGCGAGCCGCTCGCCCTTGCGCAGGATCGCGCCGCCCCCGATCGAGAAATAGGTTTCCGCCGCGATGCTGCCGTCGGCGAAGCGCGCGGTGAAGGTCATGCCGTTGGGATGCTCGGGCAAGAAATCGCGCGGATGGAAGACGATGTCGTCGGGGGCGAAGGCGATCTCCGCCCCGCCGCCCAGCGGCAGCCGGCGACGATCGCGGATATCGGCAAGGATCGCGGGCGCCGTATCGGGATCGAGCGCCTCCGGCTGCCAGCCGGCGAGGCCGAGGATCGCGGCGGTGTCGGTCGCATGGCCGCGACCGGTCAGCGCCAGCGAGCCGTACAGGTCGCAGGTGACGCCGGTCGGAGCCCCATGGCCTGACGTCGCCCCCTGCCCCGCCCCCTGCCCCGCCACGCGTTGCGCGAAGTCGAAGGCGGCGCGCATCGGGCCGACGGTATGCGAGCTCGACGGGCCGACGCCGATCGTGAACAGTTCGACGACGCTGATCGGCCGGTCGAGGCCGCGGTCGAGCGGCGTGATGACGGGATCGGTTTGCATGCGGTCCTTCCGCCGGCGTCACCGGCCTGCATGCCCCATCTGTCCCTTGCGCCTGAGATCATTATCCCGTCGGCGGGCACCGGGGGGTGCCACTCTCCAGATGTCCAGCGCCGACCGGTCCTTCTGCCTGAGAGTTTCCGGGGCGGTTGCTCCTTCGGCGCCGGGGCAAGCCCGGTCTCTCCCGTATCGACGCGGCAGACGGTATCATCGCCCGCCCCCCGGTCAAGAGGCGCTGCCGACGTTGCGTCAGGCCGAAGAATCGACATGTCGACAGATCGACCTGTCGATTGATCGTTCGTTGGATCACAGATTTTTGGCGGCCCGGCGTCGGGGATTAGACGTGCCGACACGTCGACGCGTCGTACCCGATAGCGGACAGTGCGCCCTCCCCCTGCGGCCGCCCCGGTAGCGGTGTATTTCCTACTCGAAAGCACGAATGGAACGGCGTCCGGACCCGATTTCCCTCGGGAATCCCGTGCGGGGTGCCAAATCTTCGTGCTTTCGAGTAGGAAATGACCATGGCCCGTTCCCCTGCCCCGTCCCGCCCTGCGACCAGCTCCGGTACCCCCCAGCATCGCGACCTGTTCACGCTCGACAGCCCGCTGCACGGCGAGATCCGCGGCGAGCGGTCGCTGATGGCCTTTCCCTTCTTCGCGCTCTCCAAAAACGCCTGGATGAAGCCGCTGACCTACGACCACGCCACCGTGTCGATCGAGGTCCGCCCCAGCGCGAGCGGCGTCGCGACGATCTACGACAAGGAGATCGTGCTCTATATCGCCAGCCTGATGGCGGCGAAGCTCGAGGCGGGCGAGCATGTCGAGCAGGATTTCATCTTCACCGCACACGACCTGTTCTCGGTCACCGGCTCCAACCACAGCGCGCGCTCCTACGGCCGGCTGTCGGAGGCGCTCGAGCGGCTGCAGGGCACGCAGATCAAGACCAACATCGAAGCGGGCGGGGAGGGGGAGGAGGGCTTCTTCTCGTGGCTCTCCGAGGCGAAGCTCCATTATTCCAAGACGAAGAGCGGCGAACGCCGCCTGAAGGCGGTCAAGGTGCGGCTATGCGATTGGCTGTTCCGCGCGATCCTGCTTGATCGCCACGTGCTCGATTATGCCGCGGCCTATTTCCAATTGGGGCCGATCGAACGGCGCATCTACGAGGTCGCACGCTCGACCTGCGAGGAGGGGGGGCTCGACCTCGACCTCGCCACCTTCCGCCTCCAGATCGGCTATCAGAACCCGCTGTCGAACTTCAAGGCAGCGTTGAAGCAGATCGTCGCGACCGACGGCATCCCCGATTACCACCTCGAACTGGTCGAGACCGAGGCCGCGGAGGAGCAGGGCGCCGCGCCGCGTCGCGGCCGGCGCGCGCCGCAGAACCGGGTGGTGATCACGCCGCGGCCGCAGCCGGGGCAGGCGGTGCTCAGCGAGCATCGCACCATCGTCGAATCAGCCGCCGCGGACGGAACCAATCCCGCCGGGTGATTCGCGGCCATCGCCGAATTGTTACCCGAAAGCACGAATGGAACGTCTGCATTCCTACCCGAAAGCACGAATGCGCCGGCGCCATTGTTACTCGAAAGCACGAATAGAAACGGTTATTCTACTCGAAAGCACGAACTTTTTTCGTGTTAAATACTCGAAAGCACGAATCGTAGCCGCTTCCGCTGTTGGATCATTGCTGCAACAAGAATGGGGCGCGGTCATGTCGACCGCGGCGATGTTCATGGAGTGGCCGTGACCACATAAAGGAAAGCCCGGCACGAAGGCCGGGCATCCCAGGAGGTATTCGAGAGACCGGCGTCGCCAAACGTCGATCCAGTGACTTTTTCAACAGCTCACGTCTCCCGAATAGCTCCGAACCCGTTCCGGTTCAAGGATGCGCGTTTCGCGCCACGGTCTTTTTTGTCCTCGGTCCCGGCCCCGCAAGGGGATGGAAGATGACGGCGTTTACCCTCGGGGAGGCAAGCGCACGCGTGCTCGCGCGTGCGGACGGCGGGCTGCGTGGTGCGTCCCGCGCTACGGCCCGCCCGCGCACGCCCCACCGCACCGGCGCGCCGGTGCTGCGCGACAGTCTCGAGGTCGGGACGTTCGAGGATGTGTTCTTCGCGACGCCCGCGCCCGGTGAGACCGACCGGCTGCTGCGCGCCTGTCGCCGCGCGCTCGACGCCGGCCGTCGGCTGCGCCGCGAGGAACGGGCCGGCACGCGCACGCTCAGCGCCACCGAACGCGCGATCGCCGGGCTGACCGCTGCCGCGGTGCGCGTCTTCGAGGAAATGTGCGCGCTCGCCCGGCTCAACCAGGGCCGCGTCTACCCGAGCTACGACTGGCTCGCCGAGGCGACCGCGCTCGGCCGCGCCACCGTCGCGCGTGCGGTGCAGGCGCTCGATCGCTGCGGTTTCCTTGTCCGGCAGCGTCGCTTCAAGCGCGTCGAAGGGGAGGGGCCGCGCTATCGCCAGACCTCCAATGCCTATCGCCCGCTGCTACCGGCGCGCGTGCTCGCCTATCTGCCGCGCTGGATGCGGCCCGCGCCACTGCCGGTCGATCACGAGGCGCATCGCGCGAGCGAGGCGGATGCGTATGCGACGATGCTGGCCGGCCTGTCCTGTTGTGATCGTGCCAAGACCGTGGTGGGCGGCACCCTGGGCAAGGTGTTGGCCGCGCTGGGAGCGGCAATCGATCGTTTCGGCGACGTGCCTCTCCGTGAGTCTCAAAACCATCCGCAACCCCGATTAGATTCTTATTGAACAGGATGTTTCGAGTTGGCCTAGGCGGCCAACACATACGTCTGGCGACAACGAAGAGGACACGAACACCACACATCGAGGCAAATGAAAGCCGAGCCGACAGGAGTGCCGGCTACGCCGTCACATGCTCCCTAGAAGGAGCAAGCGGTTGCCGGCGCACGTCTCACGGGTGTTACCGTGCCCGGACGGGGCAGGGCAGGGCACGTCGAAACGGCAGTGACCCAAGACGACAAGCGACCGGTGATCGGATCGACCCTGTTCGACGCGTCTATATGTCTATACGTCGAGGACTTGCCACGTCGGCATGTAGACATGTAGGGAGGGCGACATGGCGACCATCGCGATCATCAGTCAGAAGGGCGGCGCGGGCAAGACGACGCTCGCCCTTCACCTTGCCGCAGCCGCGCAGGACGCCGGCCGCGTCGCGCTCATCATCGATACCGACCCGCAGGCGACCGCCAGCCAATGGGCTGCCTGGCGGCAGGAGGCGCCGCCCGAGGTGATCGACAGCCCGCCACCGCGGCTCGCCGCCAAGGTCGAGGCGGCGCGCGGACAGGGCGCCGAGCTGATCGTCATCGACACGCCGCCCCATGCCGACAGCGCCGCACGCGCTGCAGTCGAAGTCGCCGATCTCGTGCTGATCCCGTGCCGACCGAGCGCGTTCGACCTGTCGGCGATCCAGACGACCGCGAAGCTGGTGCAGCTGCTGCGCAAGCCCGCCTATGTCGTGTTCACCGCCGGTTCGCCCAATGCGCCGCGCGTCTATCAGGAGGCAGGTGAACTGGTCGACGGTTTCGGCACGCCACCCTGCCCGGTGCAGATCCCCGACCGCGCCGCCTTTCGCCACGCGAGCGGCGAGGGGCGTACCGTCATGGAATACGAACCCGACGGCAAGGCGGCGGATGATATTCGACAGCTCTACGCGTGGACATGTCGACAGGTCGGCCTACCGGTTGCTAAGGCCAAGACCCGCAAGAAGGTATCCGCATGAGCCGCAAGCCGAGTTTCGCCAATCTGCGCACCGTCGCCCCGCCACCCCCGCCTGCTGCAGTGCCGGCCCCGGTCGTCGCACCCGCGCCGTCTGCCGGGGCAGGGGGGCAGGTCCCGGTCAGTCGCCAGGGCCGCAAGCAGATCGCCGGCTTCTTCAGTCCCGAGATGTCGTTCGCGATGCACACGCTCGCCCGCCGCCAAGGCCGCAGCCTCCAGGCGCTGATGGCCGAAGCGTTCAACGATGTGCTGCGCAAACATGGCGAGAGCCCGATCGGGGATTAACGAAGACGCGTTTCGGTTTCAGCGTCGGATGGCGCTTGGATGGCCGCAACGGGTACCTAGCAAGCCGAACGCATATGCGGCTTTCGGTGGTGACACAGCGGAATGGATGGCACCCGTTCTTGCGCGTGATGCCAATCCGTCAGTTTCCTGCCGCACCGGCCGATACACTCGTTCGCGACCCACTTAGATCGTTGCCAGATCGTCGCCCTTGGAGGCTGGAGCGATTGGCATCGTTCCGTCGAAATGTAGGGAGATGGGGCGGGCGATGCTGCGTGCGGTAGCGCACGCCTAAGACCTGGACCTGCAAGGTCTCGACCATTGTAGAGCAGTGTCGATGGCGGGCGTTTGTACGCGGCGGCCGGCTGCGCCTGCAGCTGAAAAGGCTCGGCTGATGCACGGCAGAACCAACCCCTTCTTCCACGTTGTTCGTGTTCAGGGCGCTTGTGAGAGGCGTGGGGTATACGATAAATAGGCGTGGAACGAAGGTATGGCAGGATATGCCATCTGGCACCGTTGTATACAACGGTACGATGGCGCCGCTGCACGGGGCTGGGCCATTGATTGTGACTGCTCGCGTTTCTGATGACGTTGCGGCCGAGATCGATCGCCTCGCTGCCGCGAACGGCCAAAGCCGTTCTGCTTGGATGTCGCGCGCACTGACGCAGCTCGTGCTGGCCGAGGGCGGCGAGAAGCTCCCGCTGGTGCCGGCCGCTGCGGGTGGTCGTCCGGACGACACCGTGCGGGTGACGCTGCGCCTTCGTCGCCACGAGATCGAGGCGATCGACACGGTCGGCGCACCGCTCGGGCTGAGCCGCAACGAGTGGCTCAAGCGCGCCATTCGGTGGCAGCTCTGGGACAGGGCAGGGGTGTTGCGCCTCGCGCCGATCACGCAGGCCGAGATCGGCAAGCTGCGCAAACAGGTCATCAGGATCGGCCGCAACATCAACCAGGCGGTGCATGCCATGAACGCAGCGAACATGCCCGGCAGCGCGCTTGATATCGCGCGGATCGCCGCGCCGTTCATCGACACTTGCGTTGATTTGAAGGCGCACCTGTTCGACCTGCGCGAGACGCTGAGCACATACGCGAGCGGCGAAGTGGCCTATTGGACAGGCGCGGACGAGCGGGTGGCGGAGTGAGTTTTCGCCTCTCTCCGGGGACGCTGGACTCGATGGCGGACGTGTTCGCGCCGCCTCGAAAACGCGTGTCGCATTCGGGAGGCGGGAAGGGCAAACGCGCCAACACCGACGGCACCATGCTGGCGTTTGCCGTCGCGTCGATGCTGACCAAACCGGCAACAAAGCCGGCATCATCAGAGGGTGGATATCGCCCGGGCGGGCAGGTCAAAAAGGCGTTTGGCGGAGGATCGCATGCCGCGGTGACCAATCGCGCGATCATGACGATGGAGCGGACTGCGCGCGGTGTGCCCGAGGTCATGGTGCGGGTGACCGGCCGCCAGCATGGCAGCGGTCATGTGCTCGCCAACATGAGCTATATCAGTCGGCTCGGGCACGGCCCGGACGAGCAGATCGACCTTCATACGAGCGAGGGCGAGGTGCTGCGCGACGCCCGCGACATGCAGGCACTGGCCCGTGACTGGCAGAGGTGGGAGAGCGGCGACGAAGCGCGCCGGCAGGGTGCCACGTCGCTGTCGATGATCCTTTCCATGCCGGCGAACACCGATCCCGAACGGCTGAAAGAGGCGGCGCTGGCGTTCGCGCGCGAGGAGTTCGCGAACCGGTCCTGGGTCGCGGCGCTGCACGTCGACCGGGATCATCCGCATGTGCATCTGACCGTGGCGCGCCGCGATCACGACGGCCGGCGCTTCCATCCCGATCGTGACGACCTGTTCCGGTATCGGCAGCGCTTCGCGCAGAAACTGCGTGACCGCGGCATCGAAGCGAACGCGACGCCGGCGCGGGCGCGCGGGATCGATCCCAGGCATGAGCCGATCGCGGCGCGCAAGATACGCGAGCAGGGCGAGGTTCCGCGCATCGACAAAAGTCGCGCGGACCGCCTGCGCCGGCTGCGCGAAACGGGGGCCGCCGATCCGGCAAGAGCTGTCCTGGCAGCACGGCAGGCGATCGTCCGCGACACGTTCCAGCGGTCGATCGGGGAGCTGTCATCGTCGCGCTCGCTCGCCGATCAGGTCACCGCGCAAAGCCTCCGAAAGTTCGTCACGACGCTGCCGGAGCCGATCCCCAATTCCATCCGCGCGATGCAGATCGATCGCGGTGCCGGCATGACCGCACCGGCTGCACCGGACCGGGGGGAGGGGCCTGCCGCGACCGATCCGGTCGCTGCGGCGCTCGGCCGATTGAAGGCGGCAACAGCGGAGATCACGGCGCGACGCGCACGGGCTGACGATCCGGTTGCTGCGGCGTTGACGCGGCTGGAAGCGGCAAAGGCCGCGATCGAACGGAGGCGCGCGGGGGATGTCGATCGAGCCGATCCGCTGGCGGCGATCGATGCGATGGTCAATGCGCGGGCAGCGCGCATACAGGGCGGCGACGGGGCTGATGATCCGCTTGCCACGGCGCTGGCGCGGATCGAAGCGATGAGAACCAGAGCAGCCGAGAGGAGGGCCGGGGAGGAGGCAGCCGCTTCGCCTGGTCGCGACCGGTCAGGGGATCACGCTGCCGCCGAACGATCGGAACAGATGCGAGCGCTCCTGGAGCAGGAGAGCCGGGCATCGCCGGCACCTTCGGTAGACGAGGTCGAACAGTTCCTGCGCCAGACGCTCGATCGCGTTCTTGCGCAGCAGCATGAACGCGAACTGACACAGCAGCGCGATCGGTCGCAGGATAGGAGTGGGCCACGTCGATGACGGACGACGCCGATCATTCAATAATGATCGCGGGCATCGTGGCACAGTGCGAGCAAGGGATGTTCTAAATGCACATTCCAGAACGACAAACGGGCAAGGCTTTTGCAAGCCTTGCCCGTCGTCCTCTGCGATACCCTCCACCCGGAGGCGGGGAGCGTCAGAAGCGCAACCTGACGCCTGTGGTCATGCTTTCCTGGTGATCATCGCGGCCGGTTTGCGAGGCGACCGAGCTGAACAGGTCGAGCCCGGTCGACAGGCGATAGGCAAGGCCCGCCGCGGCGGTGCCGACCAGATCGGCGCGCGCCGCTCCCAGCGCAGTGAGGCCGAGCCCACCACCGGCATAGCCGGCGACCGCGTCGGTACGGCTGCCCTTGATCTGGTAGCGGAGGCCGAGCGACACGAACGGTCGCAACGGCGCGGCCGAACTGTCGCTCCGTGCGAAGGACAGACCGGCATCGGCGAAGCCGGCCACGTGGCGATCGCGCGCAACGGTGAGCGCGAAGGCGCTGCCGCCGGCCTCGCTGACGCCGTCGCGCGTGGTACGGACCAGCGTCAGGCCGGCGCGGGGCCGCAGCGTCCATTCGGACGAGAGGCCGAGGCCGTAGCTTACCGACAGGTCGCTGACCCAGCTGTGCAGGTCGTAGCGCCCGGTCGCCGCGGCCGCGCCGGGCAGCACGCGCGCGGTATGCGCCTCTCCGCCGTCATAGAGGATCGAGGCGGTGACCCCGAGCCCACTCGGCGTAAGATAACGGCCATGGATGCCGGCGACGAAGCCGTCGAGCTTGGTGCGCGCGGCCACGGCGTCGATCTGCTGGCGATCGTTAAGATAGCCGGCAAAGCCGCCGACGCTCCACGTCGCATCGCCGATGCCGATGCCGCCGAGGAAGCCATAGCTCTGGCTGCGCGTCGCCGCAGTCCCCGCGGCGGCATCTGCCCCCAGCCGGTGCCAGCCCCCCAGCATCTGCGCGAAGGTATAGGGATGCACGTCGTCGCCACCCGTGGCGAAGCCGGGTCCGCGCGCGGTGGCCGACAACGCTAGCGCATTGTCGATGCCGATCTGGCTTGCCGAGGCATAGGCTTCCGGCGTGATCTGCGCGAAGGCCGCCGGATTGGACGCGCCGTTGGCGGTCAGCAGCGACGGCAGGGCCGCGATCAGCGCGCCGCTCGATCCCGGTGCTGCCAGTGTAGTATTGGCATAAGCGATGCTGCGGCTGACCTGCGGCGCGAAGGTGGCATTGTCGAGGAACTGGCCGAGCAACTGGATGCGGTCGCCGCGCTGGACGACGAAGCCGAACAGCGAGTCGGGCTTGAGGATCGTCGTATAACTGCCGGTGATGCCGCCGCTCGCGGTGATCAGGTCGTAGGAGGTGCCGGCACGCAGCGTGCCGCTCGGCGCGAGCTGCAGCGTCGCGCCCGGGGCAATCGCGACCTGGCCGTTGACCACCAGCTTGTCCGACACGGTCGGGGTGATCTCAAACAGCGACAGCGACCCGCTCTGGAGCGCGACATTGCCGTTCACCGTCATCGTCCCCGGCGACGCGCCGGGGCTGAGGATGCCGGCGACGGTGACATTGCCGTTGACCGTGCCGGCCGAGCCGAAGGTCGCACCCTGACGGACCAAGAACTGCGTCGCCGAGAGGGTCGATCCCGACAGGCCGACAAGTCGACCTCCCGACATGTCGACAGTACCGAGAGTTGCGGTGCCGGACACGGTGGCGAAGCCGCCGGTCATCGTCAGTGCCTCAACGTTGGCGATCGAGCCGAACGCCACCGGTGTCGCCTCGCTGCCGCTCGCAACCGCGATTGTGTCGCGACCGGTGCCGCCATCCACCGATCCGACGAAGCGACCGGCGATGGTCAGGCGATTGTCGTCATCGCCGAACCGGATCTGGCCGGCGGTCAGCGTGCTGCCCGCCAGAACGGCAAGGTTGCCGCTGCCGGTGACCCGGTCGAAGGCGTAGCTGCCGGCGAGCGCCAGCGTGCCGGTACCTTCGGTGGTCAGCGTCGCAAAGCCGGTGAGCGCGTTGGCCAGCGTCCGGTCGCCGGCGAGGGCGACGATCGCACTGCCCTGGCTACCACCCGCAACGCTGCCGACCAACGTGCCGCCCGCAGCGAGGCGGAAGCGCGTGTTGCCGGTGCCGAGATCGATGATGCCGGCGAGCGTGCCGCCGTCAGCGACGGTCAGCTGCGTATCGGCAGTGGTGAAGGCGAGGGGGGCTGCGGCGCTGCCGAGCGTTCCCGCGACGGTCAGCGCGCCACCGGTCACCGCGATGCGCTCGAACCCGGTCGCGCTGCCGACCAATGTCACCGGCGCGGCCGTGGTGAAGGCGAGCGTGTCGGTGCCGCTGCCGCCGTCGTAACGGCCCATCGCGACCGACGTATCGAGCGCGAGCGTGTCGTCGCCGCCACCCAGCGCGACGCGGGCGATGTCGCCGTCGACGCGCAGCGTCTCGCCGGCATCCGATCCGGTCGCGCCGGCGATGCGATAGCCGGCGAGCGTCAGGTCGGCGTTGGCGCCGCTCAGCGCGAGGCTGGTGAAATCCTGGTCGAGCGTCAGGCGCAGCGTGCCGGTGCCGCCGACCGCGAGCCGTTCGAAGCCGGTGCGCGCGCCGATGCCGCTGCGGTCGCCTGCGAGGACGACCGAATAGAGATCGTCGCCGGCACCGCCGTCGACGATACCGGTGACGCGGCTGTTCGGCCCTTCGACGAAGGTGTCGTTGCCCGCGCCGAGCGCGACCGCGCCGAGGATGGTGCCGTTGTTGATCACTGTCTCGTCGGCGCTGCTGCCGGTCAGCGCGACCGGGCCGCTGGTTCCCAGTGTGCCGCCCGCGGCGACGGTGATGGTGCCGCCGACGAGACCGATCGTATCGAAGCCGAAGCTTCCGAGATAGTTGACGTTGCCTTGGCCGGTCTGGCTAAGGCCTTCAAAATGGACGAATTGCGCGGCGTTGATCGTGCCGCCGCCAGTCGCATCGACAATCAGCGTATCGGTGCCGTCGCCGCCGTCGACCGTGCCGGTCAGCGTCGCATTCACCTGCTGGAGGAAGATATCGTCGCCAGCGCCGAGGACAACGTCGCCGGTGATCGTGCCGCGGTTCTCGATCCGGTCGCTGCCGCCGCCGAGCGCGATCGAGCCGATGATCGTGCCGGTATTGACGATGCGGTCGTCGGCATCGCCGACGGTCTGGATCGCGCCGGCGAGCCGATCGCTGCCGAGATAATAGGACAGGTAGTCGTTGCTGGCGAGCGCGGTGCCGTTGCTGCCGCGGATCGTGCCGGCGTTGGTCAGGTCGAGGCCGCCTTCGCTGTAGACCGCGGTGGAGAGCGTGCCGGTCGCCTCGATCGTGCCGGTCGCGGTGTTGGTGATCTGCGTCCGGTTGGCCGATGTCGCATAAGTGTGCACGGCGATCGCCGGCGTGCTGCCATAGACCGGCGCGGCCCCGGCATAGGGGTCTGCGGGCAGGGGACTGCCGCCGCCGTTGGCCCCGATCGTGCCGCTGTTCGTCAGCGTGACGGCGGTGCGGGCGTCTGTAGTCGTGTTGTAATCGATCGCGTACAGCACGAGCGCGGTGCCGCCGGTCGCGGTTGCCGCGATCGAGCCGCTGTTGTCGAGCGACACCGTCGCGCCACCGGCGCTGCCGGTGGAGGAGGCGAGGGTGACCGCGTGCCGGCTGCCGGTGATCGTGCCGGTGTTGGTCATCGCCACCGTCGCTGGAACCGGTGTCTCCGTCGCATAGGACGTATAGTGATAGCCGGCGACCCCGCCGGTAATCGTCCCGCTATTGGCGATCGTCGCCGGCCCGTAGGTCAATAGATAGAGTGCCGGGGTGTCGCCACTGTTGATCAGCGTGCCCGTGTTGGTCACTGCCGAGATGTCGTACATCGTCAGCGCCGGACCGGCCAGCGTGGTACTACCGAGCGTACCGCTATTGGTGAAGGCGGCGAGCGGCGTCGACGGGGCAATATAATAGGGTTCGCTCGTGCCGATCGAGACGCCGCCGAGGATCGTCGCGGTGTTGACGATTGACCCGTCGCCCGAGACGCGCACGGTACCGGCAACCGGATTTGCGGCAGTGATCGTGACGACGGTGTCGGTGCCGATCGCGCGCGCACCTTCCTGTTCGAAACTGACCAGCGACACCGGCATGGTGCCGAGTGCGACGCTGCCGCTGCTGGTACGCGCATGGACGAAGGTGTCGATACCGCCTCCGCCGTCAACGGTGCCGCTGACCCCGATGACGTCGTCGATCGCGATCAGCTGGTCGTCGGCACTGCCGAAGCGCAAATCGCCGGCCAGCGTGCCGCCCTCGGCGATATAGGTGGCGGGTATATAACTGACGCCGCCAAAGCTCGAATAGGCAAGGTCGATCGAGCCGGTGATCGTGCCGGCGTTGCGGATCGTGCCGCCCATCATGCGGATCGCCGTGCCCGCCCCGCCGGCGATCGTGCCGCCGGTCATGTTGGTGATGACGGTGCCGTTGGAATAGCCGTAGGATGGCACGCCAATCGCGACATCGCCCGAACTGGCGATCCGACCCGAATTGGTGATCGTGCCATAGGCGTAGGAGGTGAGCGCCACCGCAGTGCCAGCGACATCAATTGTGCCGCTGTTAATGACATTGGAGACCCCGCTGATCCCGGTCGCCGCGCCACCACCCGCGACCTGGACGATCGAGCCGCTGTTGGTGACGCTGAGCGCTCCCGATACGCCGGTGGCGTTGTCGAGCATGATCGTGCCGCTGTTGACGACGCTCTTGCCGCCGGCGATCGCATTGATTCGGCTGTAGCTCGGCGTGACGCGATCGCGGACGGTGATCGTGCCGGCGTTGGTGAACGTGTCGTCCCCGGTCAGCGCCACTGCCGTATAAGGGTAGGTGTTGCTGTCCGATCGGTCGAGCGTCAGCTCACCGCGGCTGGTGAGGGTGAGCCCGCGCGTTGCCGGCTGCGTCTCGCCCGGCGCGAGCAGCAGCGACGTGACCTGGATCGCCGGCTGGCTGGTGGTGGCGATCGTCGCGTCGAGATCAACCACGCCCTGGCCGGCGAGCGTCAGCGGCGGGACGTACAGGCCGGGGGCCTGCGTTGCGGTGCCGCTCAGCGTCAGTGTCGCGCCGTCATAGAGATCGTAGCCGATGCCGGCGAAGCCGGCCGGGGTGGCGAGGCTGGTCGCGGTATCGCTGCGGACGCGATAGCGCAAAGTCGAATTGGTGGCAGTAATCGTGCCGGTGATGCCGGCGATCCGCCCGCCACCGCTGCCGGCGAATTCCGCAACCAGCACATCATTGGTGCCGAGCGCCAGATTGCCGTTCACCACGCCGCCCGCCAGCGCGAAGAAGCGGTTGGCGTTATAGCTGCCGCCATAGGTGCTGCCGACCAGCGCCACGTCGCCGTTGATCGTACCGGCATTGATGATCGTCGCGTTGGACAACCCGGTGGATGTGCCGGCGACGCCGCCATTGATCGTGCCGCTGGCACGATTGTCGAGCACGCCGTAATAATCGACCAGCACACCAGTGCCGGGCGAGGTGATCGTGCCGGTGTTGACCAGCGAGGAAGCGATCCGCGCGCCGACGACCTTGCCTTCGATCAGACCGCTGTTGCTCCAGTCGGCACCGTAGGAGCCGGTCAGGATCACGCCGGTGCCGTTGGTCGAGCGGATCGTGCCGGCATTGGTGAAACGCGCGTTGAACAGCGAGACGCCGGTATTGGCGGCGGTGATCGTGCCGCTCGAGGCGTTGACGATCTCTCCCGACGCGCTCACCGAGACGCCGCCGCCCGCGGCGGTGATTGTGCCGCTGTTCTCGAACCGCGTCACGTACCAGCCGATGCCGATCGCATAATCATAGGCGCTGCCGCCGGTCGCGATGATCGTGCCGGCGTTGGTGAAGTTCGGCGCGCTGTCATAGTCGTAGCTGCCGACCTGCACCACGGAGCGAGTCCCAGTCAGCGTCGTGCGGTTGACGACCGTGCCATAGCCGCCGATCGTCAGCGGTCCGGCCGCGACGAAGCCATCGGCGAGCGTCGTGGTGACCTTGGCGTCCGGCGCGAGGCTGAGCTGTTCGAAATTGGTCGGCAGCGGGATCGCACTGGCGACGGTCGCATCGGCCGTGAAGTCGACCCGCAAAGTATCGGTGCCGGCGCCGCCGTCGATCGCGCCGGTGATGCCGGTGACCAGCCCGTTGTTCCAGCCGGCGACGAGCGTGTCGGCGCCGCTGCCGAAGGTGACCGAGCCGGTAATCGTTCCCGCGTGGGAATCGACGATGCTGTCGCCATAATAATTTGAATTGGCGGCGGTGACGACGTTGCCGGTGATCGTGCCGGCATTGGTCAGCGTCAGCGTCGTGGTAGCACTGATCGCGGTCGTGCCGGCGGTGGCGATCCGTCCGCCCGCGGTATTGGTGATCGTCAGCATGCTGCCGGTGATCGCTGCGCCGCTGCCGGTGTTGGTGATCGCGCCGCTGTTCGCGAATGTCTGGCTCGAGGAAAGGTTGGCGAGCGTCGCGGCGCTGCTCGCCACAGTGATCGTGCCGCTGTTGGAGAGCGTGCCATAGGCATAGCCGGTGCCCCAATCGATCGCGCTGCGCGTACCGCCGTCGATCGTCCCGGCGTTGTCGAGCGTGCTGACCGTGCCACTGATCGCGCCGATCGTCCCCGTTGCACGATTGGTGATCGCGAAGCTGCCATAGCCCGGCGTGGCCGCGAGCAGTGCGATGCCGCTGGTGCCGGTCAGCGTACCGCTGTTGTCGATCGTTGCGTTGGCGCTGCCATAGGCGTAGCCTGAACCGCTGCGACCGACGACGACCGCGTTGCTGCCGGTGACGCTGCCGCCCTGCGCGACGGTAAGGGCCAGACGGGCATCGTTATAGCCATAGCCGCTCGCGGCCGGCTGCCACAGCAGGCTGATCCCGGGCTGCGCGCCGCCATCGACCGTTCCGGCGATTGCGACGCCGACAGCGCTGCCGTAATCGGTCGACGGCAGCGCCACCGCGATCCCCGGCCGCCCGCTGCCCTGCACCGTCGCGCCGGTGGGGACGTTGACCGTCGTGCCGTAGGTGGTGACGACAAGACCGTCGCTATCGGTGCCGGTGCAGGTGGTGACCGCATTGGTCTGGGTAGGATCGGGCGCGCATTGTGCGAATACGGGAGCCGCGGTGACCATCGCCCCGGTCGCCATCGCCAAGGCCATGCCACTCGTCTGCAGCGCACGCACCCGTACCAGCCGCGTCGACGTCATCGTCCCGATCATTCTAGAACCCCCCGGTATGTGGCGATCGTGGTAAGATGCCGCCAGGGCCGCGTCTAGATGGGTAAAGGTCTATGACAGGTTAGGCGCTGTCTGCATTCATAGGATTCCGTTTGAGTTGAAGATCTGATTCAAGGCTGGGCAAGGGAGCCAGGCTTTGAGCAGACGAACATTGACG
>NZ_JACCBY010000007.1 GCF_013409985.1 Sphingomonas melonis | reverse complement strand
TGCCTCAGCGACCAGTCGGCCACCGCTGCGGTGACACCCATCTAGGCGGGCCACCCAACACCGTCAACACCAAATTGCAGTTTTACGACATTTTTTGCGGAACCGGTTTGCCATGGGGCTTACAACCGGCCTGGCGGCCCTCTCCGGCCGCGACCCTGGCTCGGCGCCGCAATGGTGGCGCGAACCGTGGGCAGACGATAGGATAAGCTATGGAGACGAACCGGGTTCGGCAGGTAGTGATCTTGGGTGGCGGCACCGCCGGCTGGATGACCGCCGCCGCGCTGTCGCACAGTTTCGGCAATAGCGTGGCCATCATGCTGCTCGAATCAGACGAGATCGGCACGGTCGGCGTCGGCGAGGCGACAATTCCGACGATCCACTGGTTCAACGCCTTGATCGGACTCGACGAGGCGGACTTCCTGTGGGCGACGAAAGCGACCTTCAAGCTCGGCATCGAATTCGTCGGCTGGGCGAGACCGGATCACCGCTATTTCCATCCCTTCGGCCATTACGGGGCGGCGCTGCCCGGCGTCGCCTTTCATCACCGCTGGCTCAAGGCGGCGGCGGAAGGACACGCCCTGCCGCTCGACGCGCTGTCGTTGGCGGCACGGCTCGCCAGCGAGAACCGCTTCGCCAAGCCGAGCGGCGAGTCGCGATCGATCCTGTCGAGCCTGGGCTATGCCTATCATTTCGACGCCGGCCTCTATGCTGCCTATCTGCGCCGGCTCAGCGAGGCACGGGGCGTCGTCCGGGTCGAAGGGCGGCTGGCATCGGTCGAGCGGCGGCCGGACAGCGGCGCGGTCGCGGCATTGACGACACAGCGCGGCGAGCGGCTCGGCGGCGACCTTTTTATCGACTGTTCGGGCTTTCGCGCGCTGCTGATCGACGATGTCGTCGGCGAGCCGTTCGAGGATTGGTCGCACTGGCTGCCCTGCGACCGCGCGGTGGCTGTCCCGTGCGCACGCGCCGCGGTCACCACCCCCTATACGCGATCGGTTGCGCGCGCCGCGGGCTGGCAGTGGCGGATCCCGCTGCAGCATCGCACCGGCAACGGCTATGTCTATGCCAGCGCGCATTGCAGCGACGATGCCGCGACCGCGACGCTGCTCGACACGCTCGACGGCGAGCCATTGGCCGAGCCGCGGCTGCTGCGCTTCAAGGCGGGGATGCGCCGCCGGCCGTGGCGCGACAATGTCGTCGCGATCGGCCTGTCCTCCGGCTTCCTCGAACCGCTCGAATCGACCAGCATCCATTTGATCCAGAGCGGCATCGCCAAATTGCTGACGCTGTTCCCCGATCGCGATTGCGATCCGGCGCTGGCGGCGCGGTTCAACACGACGTTCGCGCGCGACATGGACGGCATCAAGGACTTCCTGATCCTGCATTACCACGCCACGACCGGGCGCGATGACCCGCTGTGGCGATATTGCCGGACCATGCCGATCCCGGACAGCCTGCGTGAGCGGATCGCGCAATATCGGCGGTCCGGACGGCTGATTCTCGAGCCCGAAGAGCTGTTTCGCGAAGCGAGCTGGCTGGCGGTGCTTAATGGCCAGGGGATTAGGGCGACAGGGTACAATCCCCTCGCCGATGCGATCGATAGCGCGGGCAATCGGGCGCAGGTGCAGGAGATCGCCGACGTGATCGCCCGCGCCGCGCCGACGCTGCCGTTGCACGATGCCGCGCTGGCGCAACTGCTCGGCACCGCCGGATGACCCCGCCGGACATCAGCGCCCGCCGCATCGGCGCCGAGGCGCAGCCGATCGCGATCATCGACGGCTTCCATCCCGATCCCGACGCCCTGCGCGCTCATGCCGCCGAGGCCGTGTTCGAGCCGGGGCGCCATCACTACCCCGGCCTGCGCGCCGCCCTGCCCGCCGACTATTTCGCCGCGGTGCGGCCGCCGCTGACCCAGGCGCTCGCCGGCGTGTTCGACCAGGCCGGCGCCGTGTCGCTGCTCGATGCAAGCTATGCGCTGGTCACCACGCCGCCCGAGGCGCTGACGGTGCCGCAGCGCCTGCCCCATGTCGACGCCGTCGATCCCGGACGCATCGCGCTGGTCCATTACCTCGATCCCGAGAGCCGGGACGGCACCGCCTTCTACCGGCATCGCGCCACCGGGTTCGAACGGCTCGACCGGCAGCGCGCGCCGATCTACTTCGACCAGCTCGAGGCCGAACTGCGCCATGGCGGCCTGCCGGCGCCCGCCTATATCGCCGGATCGACGCCGCTGTTCGAACAGACCGCGCGGGTCGAGGCCCGCTACAATCGCGCCGTCCTCTATCGCAGCGCGCTGCTCCACAGCGGCGCGATCGCCGCCGGTGCACGGCTCAGCGCCGATCCCGCGCGCGGCCGGTTGACGATCACCGCCTTCCTGGCGCCGGGCTGACGCGCGGCGGCTGGACCGCGAGATAGACGGTGCTCCACAGTTGCGCCGCGTTCGATTCGTCGACGTCCTGCTTGCCCGCGCCGAAGGGGACGACGGCATAACGGCCGTCCGCAAACGCCCAGGACCATAATTCCGAGCTTCGCGTCGCCCGCGTCGCCTCGATCGCGCGCCACACGCGGGCCTGCGCCTCGGTCAGCAGCGCCCGCGTCGCCGGCGGCAGGTCGGCGCGCGCCAATTGGCGTTCGAGCCCGGCCGCGAACAGCGCCTGCTGCCACGACCAGACCACCGCGCCATGATAAGCGGCGGGGGTGAAGCGCGCCTGAGTCGCCGCATCGGCCTGCGCGGCATTGGCGACGAGCAGGCCGATATCGGTCATCAGCCCGGCGGGGAACGGCTGCATCACCGTCCGGACGTAGGTGTCGAGATCGGCAGGCGACGGATCGGCGAACAGCAACGCGAAGCCTTCGTCGGAATGGACGATCGGCACCGGCCGGCCGCCGGCATCGAGCGCGATGGCGTGGAAGACGAGCGGCTTGCCCGCGAGCGCGGCAAGCGCCGGCGCGGCCGGGATGCCCAGCCCCCGCGCATAGCCCGTCACCCGCGTCGCGGCGTCGCCGGCAGCGACCTCGACACGGAACAGCTGCGGCACGCGTTCGCGCCAGATCCGCGCCGTCGCAGCCGCCGATGCGAGCGCGGCGCGATCGCCGTCGCCGAGATACGGGTCGAGCAGCCCGGCGGCGAGCAGCCGTGCCGCCGCATCGAGCGCAGCGGGCACGAACACCGCGTTGACGTCATAGGGATAACGGCCGCGCCCCAGCCCCTCTTCGCTGTCGCGCCACTGGCCCGTCATGCGGCCCTCCTTCAGGCCGATCAGCCGGGCGACCGCGGGCGACTCGGCGAACGGCCGCGCGTGCGCGACGACGAAGCGGAGGTTGCGGACGAGCGCGGCGCCGGCTGGCTCGATTTTGCCGGGCATGCCTTCGTCGGTGAGTCGCGTGGCGAGGAACCGCTGCGCCGCCGCGCGGTCGCCGCCGTCGAGCAGGTAATGCGCCGCAACCGGGGCGAGCATATAATCGTCGTCGATCATCGCATAATCGAGCACCGCGGCATCGCCGCTGCCGCCATGCCGGCGGCGATCGACCACCGCGAATTCGCCAATCCCCTCCTCATGCGCGACGTCGCCGCGCGCATCGAGCCGCGCCAGCACCGAACCCAGCCCGGCCTCGATCGCGCGGGGTTGCAGCACCGGCATCAACAGGCGCAGCGACATCAAGGTGTCGCGGCCGAAATAGGTCTGGAAGCGCCACGAGCCGGCGAGGAACTTCTCGCGATAGCTGAGGAAGCGCAGCGCGTTGCGCGCGCCGGGATCGGCAGCCGCCTTGGCGTTGAGCAGCTCGGAAGGCGCGAGTCCGGTCAGCGGCGGCTCGCCGCTCGATGCGGTGATCTCGATCCGGATCGGCCGGCCGGCTGCGGCAGTGATCGCGCCATGGGCGATGCGGCCGGCCAGCACGCGCACCTGCAAGAGATAGCCGGGCGCGCCGTCGAGCCGCGCGCGCCGCCAGGTGATCGTATCGCCGGTCACGACGGGATCGACCGCCAGCTCTTCGGGGAAGCGGCCGATCGACTGATAGTCGCGCAGGAAGCGGACGCTCGACAGCACCGCCTGTTTGATCCGCAGGTGCGGCGCGTCGATGCTGGCGATGGCGACGATCGCCGGTTGCGCTCCGGCGGTGCCGGTCGCGGAGGCGGCGCGAGGAGGCTGATCGAGCCGCCATGTCGCGGGGCGGGCGAGCGGTTCGAACCAGAGACCGACGCCGCTGTTGCCCGCCGGAAAGGCGACGAGGATGCGCGGGTCGCTGCCGTTGCGCAGCAACAGGTGCGCGGCGACCGGACCATCGCGGAGGAAGGCGTTGAGATTCTGCCCTTCGGTGAGCTGATAGGCGAGTTCGGGCGCGGGACGCTGCTGCGCATCCGCCCCCATCGCCCCGACGATCGCCGTCCCGCCAATCGCCGCGCCGGCCAGCAGCGCCAGTATCAGGGTCTTCATCTCACCACTCCTTGGTCGCTGCTGCCGCCATCCGAATCGCTCATGGCCTTTGCCGCTGTGCTGCTCCCGCGCCGGCGGGACGCCAGCCGAAGCCCGGCACCGTCGGCTGGTGCCCTATACTCCTGCGGTCCCGCTGCGCGGGAACACAGGCCGGTCCGGTCGGGCCGACGGCGATCGACCCCGTGTCGGGTCATCCTAAACCGGATCGACATTCATCCCAGTACCTCCGCCCTCAGAACGGCTTGATCCGACACCGTTCCCTTGCGGCACGGTGGACCCCGGAACACGTCCGGGGTGACGGAGAAGAGAAGGAGACCGATCGAACCCCATCACCGCAGCCATATGTGATAGCCCTCCCGCCAGGGGAGGAATTCCCCCCAAGCTTGCATGTCGATCCCGCCTAGAACCGGAACGTCACCGAGCCGCCATAGGTCGGACCGACGATGCCGCGGGCATAGAAGTACCCATCGGTGATCGCCTGCGTCTGGCCCTGGCGCGGATTGCCTTCGGTCAGACCGACGACGTTGAAGATATTTTCCGCGTTCACCGCCACCTGCAGCTTGTCGGTGACGTTGAGCGTGACGCCGGCGCTGGTCACGCCATAGCTCGGCAGTGCCACGCCGTTGCCGGCATCGGCGAAGATCTTGCCGATATATTTGTAGCGGCCGAAGATCTCGCCGAGCCCGTTGGGCAGCTGGATCGACGGCGTGACCGTCCACAGCGAGGCCGGCGTGCGTTCCGGGCGATTGCCGGCGTAACCCGGGTCGGTCGTACCATCGAATTGCAGGTTGAGCAGCTTGGGGTCCTGGAACACGCCCTGGAAATCGACCGAGAACCAATGGACCGGCCGCACAAGGACGTCGACTTCGACCCCCTTGGTGCGCAGGTCGGCGTTGATATTCACCTGCTCCGTCGGCATCAGCGGATTGGCGAAATTGTAGCTCTGGTTGTTGAAGTCGGTGCGGAACACGGTCACCGATCCGGTGAACAGGCGGCCGTGTTGATAGCGCAGCCCGGCTTCGTAGAGCTTGATCGTCGTGATCGGATCGATGGTGTTGGTCTGGAAGCCGTCGGCATAGCGCGCGTAGATCGAGAAGTTCGGCGTGAAGAGATAGTTGGCGCCGAGCGTCCAGGCGATCTTCGACTGGCTGAGCTTGCCGTCCGTGCCGGTGCGGGCGACGTTGTTGGGGGCATATTGGCCGTTGAAGGTCGGCCCGACGTCACGGATCACGCCGCCCTGGCTCGCAGGCACCGGCTGGTTGGTCGCTGCGGACAATCCGTCGAAGGCGGTCGCGGTGTCGCGCTCCCAGCGGATGCCGCCGTCGATACGCAGATGGTCGCCGAGCGCGATCTCGTCATTGGCATAGAGCGAGACGGTCTCGTCCTTGCGCTCGCGGATGCCGTTGCCCCAGTCGCCATAGGAGACGAGACCGTTGTCGGTCAGCGTGCCGATCACGCCATTGGCGCCGTTCAGCGCGACGATGTCATAGATGTCGCTGTTGTTCTTGACGTCGTTGACGACGCTGGCGGTCGCCGACTGATCCTGGCTGCGCTTGACGTTATAGTACATGCCGCCGACGGTCAGCGAGTTCTTGATCGCGCCGGTCTCGATCTCCCACCGGCCGCCGATGTTGGTGCCGAAATCCTTGCCGTGGACGGCATCGTGGTTGAGCGTCGTCCGCTGGAGGAAGCCGTTGCCGTTGAGGCCGTTGAGCGCGGCGGTCTGATCCGCGCCGAGCACCACGCCGGTGCGCAGGTTGCGGATGCCGAAGCGGGCGGCGGCGGGATAGGCGGCGCGGCCGGCGGTGAGGATGGAGTCGATCGGCGATCCCCCGCCCTCGGTCAGATAGGCGGCGGCCGTCGCGAGCCCGGCATTGCCCGTTCCCGAGCCCGGGAAGAGCCCGTTGAAGTCGTACTTGTAGTCGATGTAGCGCGAGCGGGCGAAGAGGCTGATCGTGTCGGATACCGGCACGTCGACGTCGAGCCGCGCCTGATTGTAGAGCGAGCGGATGCCGTCGCGATAGCGGAACGGCCGGTAACCGCTGGGATGGGCGAAGGTCGATACCGGCACGTTGATCGAGGTGAAGGCGTCGCCGCCGATATTATCCTTCTGGATATCGAAGCCGGGGATGCTCGCCGGCTTGCCGTTGTCGAAGCGATAGGGCGCGGAGGCGTAGAACGCCGTCTCGATATCGCCGCGGCGGCCCGACAGGCGAATCGATCCGCCGCCGGGCAGCCGGTATTCGAGCGCGCCCTTGATGCGATAGCCGGCATAGTCGAACGGGTTGCGCCGCGTGCCGGGGCTGCTCTGGACATAGCCGCCGACGTTGAACGCCAGATTCTCGGCGAGCGGTGCCGAATAATAGAAGTCGCCGCGCTTGAGCCCGTAATTGTAGCCGGTGAGGCGGACGGCGCCCTCGAATGCGTTGAAGTTCGGACGCTTGGAGATGAAGTTGATCGTCGCGCCGGCGCCGTTGACGGTCAGCACGCCCGACGACCCGCCCTTCACCGCCTCGAGCCGGTCGATCGTCAGATCCTGCTGGAAGAAGAAGTCGGCACCGCCGCCGCCATAGAGGATCGGCATGCCGTCCTCCTCGAGCTGGACGAAGCGCTGGCCGCCGCCCTGGAGCCCGCGGACCGAATAATTGTTCGACGATTCGCCCGCGGTCGCCTCGACGAAGATGCCAGGGACCAGTTCGAGCATGTCCGCGGTCGAGCGCGGCGCGCGGCGGTCGATCGCGTCGCGCGTCGCATAGGTGATGTCGGCGGAGGCGGTGATCAGCGGACGGTCGCGGGTCGTCTGCCCGGTGACGACGATGTCCTGCTGATCGTCGTTGCCGTCGGCGACCGGGGCGGCGGCGTCGGGCGTGCTCGCCTGCGTGGTGGGCTGATCGCCCGGCACGGTCTGCGCCGTGGCGGCGACGGGCAGTATCGCAGCACCCGCGAGCAGCAGGGCGCGGATACCGATAGGATCTGTGCGCATCATCTCATCTCCCCTCGATGTGGCATGGCCGCTCTTCGGCGGCTGGACGTTTTCGCTAGACCTTTCGCCCCCTCCGCGGCAACGTCGGCATGCCGGATCGGACCGAAATGGCGCCGGCTGTTGTGGCGGGGACACAGCGCCTGACACCGCCGATCGCGCGGCATTATCCGGGCAGCGCGTGCGCCGAAGCTTGCACCTTCGCGGAAAATCGCTATAGGCCCCCGCTTCGCGATGCGTCCGGTTGTCGGTGGCGTCCAGCGACCGGCGTCTCGCCGGTTGCGCGGGCGCTCCGTCGGGCTCATCGGTTTTCCGTAAGCCGATTCCTAGAACAAGGTGCCGAAATGGCCGTCCCCAAGCGAAAGACCTCTCCCTCCAAGCGCGGCATGCGCCGCAGCCACGATTCGCTCAGCATCGAATCGTTCCAGGAGTGCCCGAACTGTGGTGAGCTCAAGCGTCCGCACAACCTGTGCACCGCTTGTGGCCACTATAACGGCCGCGAGATCGTCTCGGTCGAGGGCTGAGCCCCTCCCCTCCCATCCGGATAAGCGCTGAACATGCCCGACACTTCCTGGATCGCCGTCGATGCGATGGGCGGCGATGAAGGGCTGGCGGTCATGCTCGCCGGCGTGGCTGCCGCCCGCCGGCGCCATGACGGCATGCGCTTCTTCCTGGTGGGCGACGAGGCCAAGGTTGCGGAAGAGCTGAAGAGCCATCCCAACCTCAGCCAGCATAGCGAAATCGTCCACGCCCCCGAGACCGTCGGTTCGAGCGACAAGCCGAGCCAGGCGATCCGGCGCGCCAAGACGACGTCGATGGGCATCGCCATCGACCTGGTGAAGCAGGGCCGCGCCGGCGCCGCCGTCTCTTCGGGCAACACCGGCGCGCTGATGGCGATGGCGAAGCTCGCGCTGCGCACCTTGCCCGGCATCGACCGGCCGGCGCTCGCCGCGCCGCTGCCGACGCTGGGCGACAATGACGTCGTCATGCTCGATCTCGGTGCGAATACCGAGGTGGACGCACGCAACCTTGTCCAGTTCGCGGTGATGGGCGCCGCCTATGCGCGCACGATCATGGATCTTGATTCCCCCCGCGTCGCGCTGCTCAACATCGGCAGCGAGGACCAGAAGGGCACCGACGAGATCCGCGACGCCGCCGCGGTGCTCAAGGGGCAGACCCATCTGCCGCTGACCTTCACCGGCTTCGTCGAGGGCAACCAGCTCGCCCGCGGCAATCACGACGTGATCGTCTGCGACGGCTTCGCCGGCAATATCGCGCTCAAGACCGCCGAGGGCACCGCGCGCTTCGTCGCCGACCTGCTCAAGCGGGCGTTCAGTTCATCGGTGCGGTCGAAGGTCGGCTTCCTGATCTCGCGCCCGGCCACCGAGCTGCTGCGCGACCACCTCGATCCCAACAACCACAATGGCGCGGTCTTCCTCGGCCTCAACGGCATCGTCGTGAAGAGCCACGGCAGCGCCAACGAGCGCGGCGTCGCCACCGCGATCGGCAATGCCGCCAAGATGGTGCGCGCCGACCTGACCCGCCGCATCGCCGACGATCTCGGCAATTTCGAGAAGAAAGCCGCATGATCCGTTCGGTCGTCCTCGGCACCGGATCGGCGCTGCCCGAGCGGCGCGTGTCCAACGCCGAACTGGAACAGCAGCTCGACACCAGCGACGCCTGGATCGTCGAACGAACCGGCATCCGCTTCCGGCACATCGCCGGCCCGCTCGAGACGACCGCGACGCTCGCCGCCGAGGCGTGCCGCGCCGCGCTCTACTCGGCCGGCGTCGAGGCGGCCGACATCGACCTGATCGTGCTCGCCACCGCGACCCCGGACCAGACCTTTCCGGCGACCGCCACCAAGGTGCAGGCGATGCTCGGCATCAACGATTGCGTCGCGTTCGACGTCGCCGCGGTCTGCTCGGGCTTCCTCTACGCGGTGCAGGTCGCCGATTCGATGCTGCGCACCGGCGTGCACCGCCGCGCACTCGTGATCGGCGCCGAGACGTTCAGCCGCATCCTCGACTGGGAGGACCGCACCACCGCGGTGCTGTTCGGCGACGGCGCCGGCGCGATCGTGCTCGAAGGACAGGAGAGCGACTCGGCCAGCGGCCGCGGCATCCTCGCGACCAAGCTGCACGCCGACGGGCGCCACAACGACCTGCTCTACGTCGATGGCGGGCCGTCGACCACCGGCACCGTCGGCAAGCTCCGGATGAAGGGGCGCGAGGTATTCCGCCACGCCGTCGTCAATCTCGCCGCGGTGCTGGAAGAGACGCTGGTCATCGCCGGCCTGACCTCGGCCGATGTCGACTGGGTCGTGCCGCATCAGGCCAATGCCCGCATCCTCGATGCGACTAGCCGCAAGCTCGGCCTGTCGCCCGACAAGATCGTCGTCACCGTCGATCGCCATGCCAATACCTCGGCGGCCTCGGTGCCGCTCGCGCTCGACGTCGCCGTGCGCGACGGCCGCATCCACCAGGGCGAGATCGTCGTCCTCGAGGCGATGGGCGGCGGCTTCACCTGGGGCGCCGCCGTCCTGCGGTTCTGACAGCCATTCGTCCGTTTTTCGGGCCTTCCCCGGAACCTGACAAGAAAGTCACTTTCGGACACGTCTGCTATCGTGTAACATTATACGCGGGCATCCTAGCAGATGGAGTGGGGCGAGCGTGTTGATGACGACTGTTGGAACACTGACGAGGGCGGACCTTTCCGAAGCCTTGCACCGTCAGATCGGTCTGTCGCGGACCGAGTCGGCGAAGATCGTGGAACAGATTCTGTCCGAAATGTGTGACGCACTCGCGCGGGGCGAGAACGTCAAGATTTCGGGCTTCGGCACCTTCGTCCTGCGTGACAAGGGCGAGCGGATCGGCCGCAATCCCAAGACGGGGGTCGAGGTGCCGATCGCACCGCGGCGGGTGCTGACGTTCCGCGCCAGCCAGATGATGCGCGAGCGCATCGTCACCGCCAGCTGACCCGCATGGTCTCCGGCACGCCCAAGGCGAGCGGAGCGTTCAGGACGATCGGGGAAGTGTCGGAGGCGACAGGCCTCCCGCAACACATCCTGCGCTATTGGGAAACCCGTTTCCCGCAGTTGCGCCCTGTCACGCGTGCCGGAAACCGTCGCTATTACCGACCTGAAGACGTCGCCCTGGTGCGGCGCATCGATGCGTTGCTCAACACGCAGGGCTATACGGTCCGTGGTGTCCAGCAACTGCTGACCCATCCTGCCGCAGCGGACGGCGCACGGGCCGACGGGGGACCCATGCTGCTGACCGCCTTGCGGACGATCCGCGACGGGCTGACCCGGGCGCTGACGCAGGACGATGGCCCTGGCTGAAGGGCCGCCACCGACAGCGAATCCGGAAGGACGAACAACGATGCCTGCGACCAGACGCCGCACCCGCTTGCTCGTGCTGGCGATGCTGTTGCTCGTCTATACCTTCAATTTCCTCGACCGGCAGATCCTCGGCATGCTCGCCGCGCCGATCAAGGCGGAGTTGCAGCTTACCGATACGCAATTGGGGGCGCTCGGCGGCATCGCCTTCGCGCTGCTCTATTCGACGCTGGCGATTCCGCTGGCGATGGTCGCCGATCGGACCAGCCGCAGCTGGGTCATCACGATCAGCCTGGCCGTGTGGAGCCTGTTCACCGCATTGTGCGGGTGCGTGACCGGATTCTGGCAGCTGTTCGCGTGCCGGGTCGGCGTCGGAGTCGGCGAGGCGGGCGGGGTCGCGCCCTCCTATGCGATGATCGCCGATACCTTCCCGCCACGCCAGCGGGGGCGAGCGCTGGCGGTCTATTCGCTGGGCATCCCGATCGGCATGGCCGCGGGGGCGGTGCTGGGCGGCGCGCTGGCGAGCACGGTCGACTGGCGGCATGCGTTCGTCGCGGTGGGCATTGCCGGGCTGATCCTCGCGCCGATCTTCCGCTGGCTGGTCACCGAACCGGCGCGGGGCAAGCTCGATCCGGTCGCGACGATCGGGCCGGGCCACGAATCGCCGCTGGCGGTCTTCCGCCTGCTAGCCGGCAAGGCGAGCTTCTGGCTGATGGCGTTCGCCGCCTCGTGCAGTTCGCTGGCGGGCTACGGCCTTGCCTTCTGGATGCCGTCGGTGCTGATCCGCTCGTTCGGCTTCACGCTGCTGACCGCGTCGCAGTATCTCGGCGCGCTGCTGCTGATCGGCGGGTCGATCGGCGTGTTCGCGGGCGGCTGGCTCGCCGACCGGCTCGGCCGGGTCGACCGCGGCATCTATGCGCGGCTGCCGGCGATCGCCTGGCTGATCACCGCGCCGCTGTTCGCCGCCGCGCTGGGCAGCCCCTCGCCCACCGTCGCCTGGCTGCTGTTCCTGATTCCGCACGGGCTCAACATCCTGTGGCTGGCGCCGGTGACGACGGCGGTTCAGCATCTGGTGCCGCCGCCGATGCGGGCCACGGCCGCGGCCTGCTTCCTGTTCATCAACAATCTCATCGGCCTCGGCCTGGGATCGTTGGTCATGGGCCGGCTTTCCGACGCGATGACCGCCGCCTTCGGTGCCGACGCGCTGCGCCATGCCGCGCTCGCCGCGCTGGGGTTCTATCCGGTCGCGGCGCTGCTGATGCTGTTCGCGGTGCGGCCGCTCCGCCGCGACTGGATCGGCTGACGGCGAGCGCACCAGCGCGCCTAAGCGGGGGCGTTTAGTCAAATCACCGCCCCGCCGGGGCAGGGTTCTCGCATATCAACGTGTGTTTGAGCCGGCCGCCTTCCAACCCCACCCCATCACCCCGGACTCGTTCCGGGTCCACCCTGCGGCAGGCGTAAGCGATTAATTTGACGCCATTTCCTTGCGGCTGGGTGGACCCCGGAACCAGTCCGGGGTGACGGTTATGGTGAGGAAACCGATCGAACCTCACCACCCCAGCCATATGCAATCGGCCTGCCCGCCAGGGAGCAATTCAACCCGCCCTAGCGCTCGCGCGTCGCGGCGAAGCGCACCTTGCTGTAGCGGTCGGCGATGTAATTGACCTCCCACGCGCTCTTGGCGAGGAACACCGGGTTGCCATCGCGGTCCTTGGCCATCGCCGAGCGATTGAGATCCATGAAGTCCTTGAGGTCGGCCGGATTTTCCGAGGATACCCAACGCGCGGTCTCGAACGGTGCCGGCTCGAGGCCCGCCGCGACTTTATATTCCGCATCGAGCCGGCTGAGCAGCACTTCGAGCTGGAGCTGGCCGACCACGCCGATGATCCAGTTCGAGCCGATCTCCGGATAGAAGACCTGCGTCACCCCCTCCTCGGCCATGTCGTCGAGCGCCTTGCGCAACTGCTTGGTCTTGGTCGGGTCCTTGAGCTGGACGCGGCGCAGGATTTCGGGCGCGAAATTGGGCAGCCCGGTGAAGCGCACCGCGGCGCGTTCCGACAGCGTGTCGCCGACGCGCAGCGTGCCGTGGTTGGGGATGCCGATGATGTCGCCGGGGAAGGCCTCGTCGGCGAGTTCGCGGTTCTGCGCGAAGAACAGGATCGGCGAATGGACCGCGATCGGCTTGCCGTGCCCCGTCGGGGTGAGCTTCATGCCGCGCTTGAACGTCCCCGAGCACAGCCGCATGAAGGCGATGCGGTCGCGATGGTTGGGGTCCATGTTCGCCTGCACCTTGAAGACGAAGCCGGTGACCTCGTCATTGTCGGGCGAGACGGGCGCGGGCTCGGCCGGCTGCGCACGCGGCGGCGGGGCGTGCTCGGCAAGCGCACCGATCAGCTCGGCAACGCCGAAGTCCTTGAGCGCGGAGCCGAAATAGACCGGCGTCAGGTCGCCGTTGCGATAGGCTTCGGCGTCGAATTCGGGATAGCCGGCCTGCGCCAGCTCGATCTCCTCCGCCCAGCGCTCGGACAGCGCCGGGGCCGCCTCGGTCTTGCCGAGGAAGGCGCGGCTGTCGCCCTCGGGACGGCTGATCGTGTTGGTGACGAGGTCGAGCACGCCTTCGAACTCGCCGCCCATGCCGACCGGCCAGCTCATCGGCGCGACGTCCAGCGCGAGCATGTCGGCGATTTCGTCGAGCAGCTCGAAGATCGGCCGGCCCTCGCGGTCGACCTTGTTGACGAAGGTGATGATCGGCACCGAGCGCAGGCGGCAGACCTCGAACAATTTGCGCGTCTGCGGCTCGATGCCCTTGGCGGCATCGATCACCATCACCGCCGAATCGACCGCGGTCAGCGTGCGATAGGTATCCTCGCTGAAATCCTCGTGGCCCGGCGTGTCGAGCAGGTTGAAGGTGATGCCGTCGCGCTCGAAGGTCATCACCGACGAGGTGACCGAGATGCCGCGCTGCTGCTCGATCTTCATCCAGTCCGAGCGCGCGCGCCGGTTTGCTCCGCGCGCCTTGACCTCGCCGGCGAGATGGATCGCGCCGCCGAAATAGAGCAGCTTTTCGGTGAGCGTGGTCTTGCCCGCGTCGGGGTGGGAGATGATCGCGAAGGTGCGGCGGGGGGAGGTCACTGGCAGTATCCGGCTGGCGGGCGACTCGGGCACGAGCCGCGGAAGTTGTCGAAGGTGACGATACGTCGGGGTCGGAAACGCCCCGCCCGGATCGGCGCGCTGAGCTGCGGCCGGACGCGGGAGGCGCGTGTCATCGCGGCGCTTTGCCAGATGTGGGGCGCGGAGGACAGAGGGGTTTGGGAGGCAGGTCATCTGGGCAGGGCCCCAAATTCCTCTCCCCGCCCGAGCAGGGCTATCGCATGTGGACGTTCGCTTGAGTCCTTCGCCCGCAAATCCTTTCCCGTCACCCCCGGACTTGCTCCGGGGTCCACCCTGCGGCGAGGAGAAAGGCTTGATGGGTCACCGTTCTCCTGTGGCCCGGTGGACCCCGGAACGAGTCCGGGGTGACGGACAAGAGGAGGACGCCGATCGAACCTCATCATTGCAGCCATAGGCGAGAGCCCTCCCCTGGCGGGAGAGGACCTGGGCTGAATGGCGATCCCGCCTAGCCCTTCAGCGTCACGCTCATCCCGATCCGCTTTTCCCCGCCGGCCGGCACTTCGAACACGCCGGGCTTGTCGCGATACTCACCCGTATAGCCTTCGGGATCGGCGATGCCGTGCCACGGTTCGATGCAGACATAGGCGGCACCCGGCTTGGTCCAGATGCCGAGCATCGGCGTGTCGGGGAAGGCGATGCGCAATTGCGGGCCGCTCGCCGCGCCATAGGTCACCGCCTGCGAGCGGATATGGTCCCACACCAGCGCATCGTCGGTGAACAGATCGTCGCGCAGCACCAGCGTGCGACCGTCGAGCGGCGACGGCCGGCGCGCTTCGGCGATCGTGCCGTCGGCGGCGATAGTGCGGAGCTCATCGGGTTCGTCGGCATCGAACAGGATGCGGTGCGCGGCGCGGTCCTCGCCATAGGGCAGCGGCCAGGCGAAGGCGGGGTGGAAGCCGAAGCTCGCCGGCAGCGGCGCGTCGGCGGGATTGACGATCCGCGCCTCGATCCACAAGGTCGCGCCTTCGAGCCGGTAGGTCAGTTCGAGCCGGAAGGCGAAGGGGTAAGCGGCGCGCGTCTCGGCGCTGTCGGTCAGCGCGAAGGTGACGCGATCCTCGGCGACGTCGACCGTCTCGAACAGCGCATGCCGTGCGAAGCCGTGCTTCTTCATCGGATAGGCGGTGCCATCGACGCGGATCGTCTCCTCGAACGGCATGCCGACGACCGGGAAGAGGATCGGCGCGTGACCGGTCCAGAAGGCCGGATCGGCGTCGGTCATCAGCTCGCGCCCGCCGGCATCGCGCAGATGCGTCAGTTCGGCGCCGAGCGGGTTGATCGCCGCGGTCAGCGCGATCGAGCGGATGGTGACGAGGTCGGTCATGCGCCGCCTTTTGCGTCAGCCGCGGTCCGATCGCAACCGCGCAGGGCATGGCCGTAGCGGGTTTGCCGGCGCCGGACTCATCGCACCGCGGTCTCCAGCGCCACGGCATCGGCATCGGTGGTCGCGGCCGGCATCGCCGCCGCATCCGCCGCGGTCGGCGGCACCCAGCCCTCCACCGCCGAGGCGTCGGTGACCATCACCGGCGTTCCCTTGCTGGTCACGCCGAACAGCTTCTTGGCGAAGGCGGTCGGCACGCGGATGCAGCCGTGCGAGGCGGGAAAGCCCGGGTTCCGGCCGGCGTGGATCGCCACCCCATCCCAGGTCAGCCGCTGCATGAACGGCATCGGCGCGCTGTCGTAGAGGTTGCTCTTGTGCACCTCCGACTTCTGCAGGATCGGGAAGGTGCCGAGCGGCGTGTCCTTGCCGTCCTTGCCCGTCGACACGGTGGAGGCGCCGATCAGGATCTCGCCGCGATAGACATAGGCCTTCTGATCGGGGATCGAGATGACGATGCTGACCGGCGCGAGCGTCGCATCGTCATTCCACAGAAAGGCATTGGGGGTGAGGGTCGTCACCTCGGGCGCGAGGGCATCGGCGGCCACCGCGGCATAGACCGGTGCCGGCGCGATGGCGAGGATGGCGGCGCCCGCCAGGGTAAGCCAGTGCTTCATATCGTCGTCGTCCTTTCACCTCCCCCTTTCTGCCTGTCCCAACGCGCGACTCCGCGGATCGTGCCGCACCGGATTCGGGACCAATGGGACGGCTTGCGCGGTCAACCGTGCAACCAGAACGCCAATCGGGGCGGGCGGTGGGCGAAAATTAAGTCCGAAGCTGCTATATGACCATAAGCGGGATTCAACCGGGGCTTTTGAAATTTCGATGCAGATTGAGCATGATAGCGCACGCGACCGACGGGCTCTGCTGAAGAACGGACTCGTGCTGGCGGCGACGCTGGCGATGCCGGGTACGCTATCGGCGACGCCGCGGCGCCTGACGCAGCGCGATCTGCGGCCGATGACCGAGCCGCCGCTCCCCGCGCCGCGGCCGATGGTCGCCGCCCGCCCGATCACCTCGTCGCGCGTCGTGCGTCCCGACCTGATGCGGCGCGCGCTCGCCGCGCTCAACCAGCACGGCCGCCGCATCCCGCAGCGCGACCGGATCGCGATCGCCGACATGTCGGCGCCCTCGTCCGAGGCGCGGTTCCACCTCGTCGACCTCGCTTCGGGGCGCAGCCAGTCGTTCCTCGTCGCGCACGGCAGCGGCTCGGATCCGGCGCATACCGGCTTCCTCAAGCGCTTCTCGAACGAGCCGAATTCCAACGCCTCGTCGGAGGGCGCGTTCGTCACCGCCGATTATTACGTCGGCAAGCATGGCCGCTCGCAGCGGCTGATGGGGCTCGACCCGACCAACGACAATGCGCTGGCGCGCGCGATCGTGGTTCATTCCGCCTGGTACGCCAACCGCGACATGCTGCGCACGCACGGCATGCTCGGCCGCAGCCAGGGCTGTTTCGCGGTCGGCGAGAGCGACCTGTCGCAGGTGTTCGAGCAGCTCGGGCCGGGCCGGATGATCTTCTCCACCAAGGTGTGAGGTGGCGGGCCGGGGCTGAGCCAGGCTAGGCTAGGCTAGGGGTTCAGGACGGCACCGCACAGCACCCGTCACCCCGGACTTGTTCCGGGGTCCACTTGTCCGCGGGCGCGTGCTCGCGCCTCCAGCCTTTCTCCCCGCCGCAGGGTGGACCCCGGAACAAGTCCGGGGTGACGGGGGAGTAGAAGATATCCCGTATTCCCTCCCCCGCCGGGGCGGGTCGGGTCGGATTGCCGGGGCAATCCAACTTTGCACCACCCGCCGCGCGAGGGAGGAACCGGGTCACCCCCGCAGCACCGCGCCCTGCTTCGCCGCTGCCGCGACCACCTTGTCGGCCACCGCCTTCAGCGCCTCGTCGGTGAAGCTCTTGTCGGTCGGTTGCAGTGTCACCTCGACCGCGACCGACTTCCTGCCCTCTTCCACGCCTGCGCCGGTGAACACGTCGAACACGCGCGCACCGACGATCGCCGCCTTGTCGGCGCTGCGCACCGCGCGGACCAGCGCATCGGCGCTCACCGCGTTGGGGACGAGGAAGGCGAAGTCGCGGCGGACCGATTGCAGCGCCGGCGGCGCGAAGGGCGGGCGCATGAAGCCCCCCCCGGTCTTCGACTCGCGCTTGGCCGGCAGCGCGTCGAGATACAGCTCCACCGCCGCAACCGCACCGTCGAGGTCGAACGCCTTGAGCAGGCTGGGATGCAGCATGCCGAAGCGCGCCAGCACCGTCTTCGGCCCAAGCCGCAGCGTGCCGCTCTGCCCCGGATGCCAGGCGTCACCCGCCTCGCCCATCACCTGGAGATTGTCGACCGGCGCGCCCGCCGCGGCGAGCAGCGCGAGCGCCTCCGCCTTGGCGTCATAGGCGTCGAAGCCCGCCGCCTTGCCCTCGCGCCAGCCGCGCTCGCGGCGGTTGCCGGCGAGGACGAGGCCGAGCGTCGCATGTTCGGCGTCGGCGAGATAGCGGCGGCCGATCTCGAACAGGCGGACCGCGGTGATGCCGCGCTTGAGGTTGCGCTCGGTCGCCGACAGCAGGCCGGGGAGCAGCGACGGCCGCATCACCTTGAGATCCTCGCTGATCGGATTGGCGAGCGTCCACGCGCCGCCACCGAACGGCGCCGCCTGCGCCTCCGACAGGAAGCTCCACGTCACCGCCTCGTCGAGGCCACGCGCGGCGGCGGCGCGGCGAACGCGGCGTTCGAGCTTCTGTTCGGGTGTCGCGGTCGGCTTGGCGACGCCGGGGGCACGCGGCAGCGGCACCGGCGCGACCTTGTCGATCCCCTCGATGCGGATCACTTCCTCGACGAGGTCGGCGGCGCCGTCGATATCGCGGCGCCAGCTCGGGACGGTGACCTGCCAGTCATCGGCGACGGTGAAGCCGAGCGATGCGAGGATCGCGCGCTGGCGGTCGGCGGGCACGGCGAGGCCACCCAGCGTCTCCGCCTTGGCGGGGTCATAGGCAAGGACGCGCGGGGTCAGCGGCGGTTCGCCGGCGCGGGTGACGGGCGAGGGCGTGCCGCCGCACAGGTCGAGCACCAGCCGCGTCGCGATGGCGAGGCCGTCGTCGAGGAACGCAGGATCGACGCCACGCTCGAACCGCTGGCGCGCGTCGCTGGTCAGCAGCAGCTTCTGGCCGGTGCGCGCGATATGGTCGGGGTCGAAATAGGCGCATTCGATCAGCACGCCGGTCGTCGTGGCGGTGACGCCCGAATGCTCGCCGCCCATGATGCCGGCGATGTCGTGGACGTCTGCGGCGTCGGCGATGACGGTCATGCTCGCGTCGAGCGTATAGGTCTTGCCGTTGAGCGCGACGACCTGTTCGCCGTCCTGCGCCTTGCGCGCGACGAGGCCGCCGGACAGCTTGGCGCGATCATAGACGTGGAGCGGGCGGCCAAGGTCGATCGAGACGTAATTGGTGATATCGACCAAAGCGCTGATCGGCTTCTGCCCGATCGCGGTGAGGCGGCGGCGCAACCAGTCGGGCGATTCGCCATTGGCCACGCCGCTGACATTCTGCGCGTAGAAGGCGGGGCAGCCGTCGCGATCGTCGATGCGGACGTCGGGCGCTTCGCCCTCGCCCGCCACCGGGCTCACCCCATCCGTTCGGGCTGAGCCTGCCGAAGCCCCTGCGCGCACCGCCTGCCCTTCGACAGACTCTGGGCGAACGGGGGAAGACGGGACGCTCAGCGGCTTCAACGTCCCCAGCCCCGCCGCGGCGAGATCGCGCGCGATGCCGCGCACGCCCATGCAATCCTGGCGATTGGGGGTGACGCTGATGTCGATCACCGCATCGTTGAGCCCGGCATAGTCCGGGAAGGGCGTGCCGACCGGCGCGTCGGCGGGCAATTCGATGATCCCGTCATGATCCTCGCCGAGTTCGAGCTCGCGCGTCGAGCACATCATGCCGTTCGATTCGACGCCGCGGATCGCCGCGACCTTGAGCGTCACGTCGAGGCCGGGGACATAGGCGCCCGGCGCGCCGAACACGCCGACCAGCCCGGCGCGCGCATTGGGCGCGCCGCAGACGACCTGCAACGGGCCGTCGCCGGCATCGACCGACAGCACCTGCAACTTGTCCGCCTGCGGGTGGCGTTCGGCGCTGAGCACCTTGGCGACGCGGAACGCCTTCAGCGCATCGCCGGGATTGTGGACGCCCTCCACCTCCAGCCCGATGCGGGTCAGCGCGTCGACGATCGCGTCGAGCGTAGCCTCGGTGTCGAGATGCTCGCGGAGCCAGGACAAAGTGAATTTCATATCGATTCCAGACCTTCGTCATCCCGGCGAACGCCGGGACCCATGGATGCCGGCGGTTCGTGACGCCCGCCTGCATCCGCCATCATGCTCATCCGATCGCCGACAGGATCACGCGCCCGCGCCGACGCCGCCCGACAGCGTTGGCACGTCCAGCGCCGAGAAACCGTAATGTTTCAGCCAGCGGATATCGCCGTCGAAGAACGGCCGCAGATCGTCCATGCCGTATTTGAGCATCGCCAGCCGGTCGATGCCGCAGCCGAAGGCGAAGCCCTGCCATTCCTCGGGATCGAGCCCGCACGCGGCGATCACCTTGGGGTGGACCATGCCGGAGCCGAGCACCTCCATCCAGCCGGAGTCCTTGCCCTCTGGGAACCCGCCGATGACGCGCTTGCCCTTTTCGATCGTATAGCCGACGTCGACCTCCGCCGAGGGTTCGGTGAAGGGGAAATAGCTTGGGCGCAGGCGCAGGACGATATCGTCACGCTCGAAGAACGCCTTGAGGAAGGTCTCCAGCGTCCATTTGAGATGGCCGAGCGTGATCCCCTTGTCGATCACCAGCCCCTCGACCTGATGGAACATCGGCGTGTGCGTCGCGTCGCTGTCCGAGCGATAGGTGCGGCCGGGCGCGATGATGCGGATCGGCGGCTGCTGGTTCAGCATCGTGCGGATCTGCACCGGGCTGGTATGCGTGCGCAGCAGCATCCGCGCAGCGACGTCAGTCGCGAGCACGGCCGACGGCGAGCCAAGCTCGCCGTTCGACGACGGGCTTTGCCCGTCGCGAGCCGTTCTCGCCTGCGGCTCGAAATAGAAGGTATCGTGCATCGCGCGCGCCGGATGCGTCTCGGGAATGTTGAGCGCGGTGAAATTGTGCCAGTCGTCCTCGATCTCCGGGCCGGTGGCGACCGCGAAGCCGAGGTCGGCGAAGATTTCGGCAAGTTCGTCCATCACCTGGCTGACCGGGTGGACCGTGCCGGCGAGCGGGGCATCGGCGGGCAAGGTCATGTCGAGCGTCTCGCCGGCGAGCCGCGCGTCGAGCGCGGCGCGGTCGAGGCTTGCCTTGCGGGTGGCGATCGCCTCGGCGACGGCCTCGCGCAGGCCGTTGATCCGCGGCCCCTCCGACTGGCGCTGCTCGGGGCTCATCTTGCCCAGCGTCTTGAGCAGTTGCGAGACGCTGCCCTGCTTGCCGAGCGCCTCGACGCGCAAGGCTTCGAGCGCGTCGAGGCTCGGCGCGGCGGGGATCGCGGTCAGCAGATGGTCGCGCAGGGTATCGAGGTCTTCGGTCACGTATCGCTCTCTTTCACAGCTGCCGACGCCAGGCGGGGCAGCCCCAATCCGACGCCGAGGTCGGCCCAATCTTCATTCTGCGCTTCGATCAGGGCGATCTTCCACGCGCGCCGCCAGTCCTTCAACCGCTTCTCACGGACGATGGCGGCCTCCATCGTGTCGTGCATCTCGTACCAGACGAGCATCCGTACGCCGTATGCCTTGGTGAAGCCCGGGATCAACCCCTCGCGGTGCTGGACGATGCGGACGAGCAGGTTCGAGGTGACGCCGACGTAGAGCGTACCGTGGCGACGGCTGGCGAGGATGTAGACGCAGGGCTGGAAGACGTCGCGCATGATGGCTCCCTCGGTCGCGCCGTTGGTTGCGCCGGCGAGGGCCGGCCGAACGGTCGCGGCGGGAACCGTACGGGCGGACGGTGACGGTTTGGCCGTTGGTCGGGTCGACGCCGCTCCCGCCCCTTCGTCATTCCGGCGAAAGCCGGAACCCATGGTTGCGGTGTGCCGGTGGTGCGCGCTGCCGTCCGCCGCCCGTGTCCATGGGTCCCGGCCTTCGCCGGGATGACGAAGGGGCGCGACGGGGCGCATGCAATTGGTGCACGGCTGGCCTCGAGGAAGCCCCCCTTTCTTCGTCATAGCGGCGACGTGAATTGTGGCGCGGCAAATGGCCCAAACACGAAAAAGGCGCCGGTGGTGTCCCACCGGCGCCTCGATCGATCAGCCGTGCCGGTCGCTTACGCGGCCTGGGGCAGCGCTGCCTTCGCCTGGGCGATGATCGCACTGAATGCCGCGCTCTCGTGCATCGCGATGTCAGCGAGGACCTTGCGGTCGAGCTGGACGCCGGCGAGCTTGAGGCCGTGCATGAACTGCGAATAGGTCAGACCCTCGGCGCGGACGCCGGCGTTGATGCGCTGGATCCACAGACCGCGGAAGGTCCGCTTCTTAACCTTGCGGTCGCGATAGGCGTATTGCCCGGCCTTTTCGACGGCCTGACGGGCGATACGGATGGTGTTCTTGCGGCGGCCGTAATAGCCCTTCGCCTGCTCAAGAATCCTCTTGTGCTTGGCGCGGGTGGTTACACCACGTTTGACGCGTGCCATGTCCTGATGTCCTTACTTGAGGCCGTACGGCGCCCAGGCCTTCACCGTCGCGGTGTCGGCCTTCGACAGCACCTTGGTGCCGCGGTTCTGGCGAATGTACTTGCTGTTGTGGCTGATCAGGCGGTGGCGCTTGCCGGCGACGCCGTGCTTCAGCAGGCCGCTGGCGGTCAGCTTGAAGCGCTTCTTGACGCCACTTTTGGTCTTGAGCTTGGGCATTTTGGTCCTTTCACTATGAGCATGGCATGAACCGCCGCGGCAGCCCTTGATGGCCGGGCAGTCCTGTAGCGCCTCGCTCGGGAAGCGGGCCCCCTAGCGGACCCGGCAAGGAAACGCAACCGATGCGGAACCGGAACGAGTGCTGGCGCGATTCAGGTCGTGATGGATACGCCGCCCCCCGCCCCGGAACCGGCTGCCGCGCCGCCGTCCCCGCCTGCCGTGCCCCCGTCCGCGCCTGCGTCGGCACCCGCTGCGGCGCCCGCACAGCGACGACGGCGAATCGGGCGGATCGTCCGCAACGCGCTGCTCGGCCTGCTGGCACTGATCGTCGCGATCTGGCTGGTCCTCTACATCACCAAGGGGCGCTTCCTGCGCCATCCGTTCGAGCGATTCGTCGGCGGCCAGACGCACCGGCCGGTAACCGTGGCCGGCGACTTCCAGCTCTATTTCGCGCCGCTGCGGATCAAGTTCGTCGCCGAGAAGATGACGATCGCCAACCCGTCCTGGGCGACCAGGCCCTATCTGTTCCAGGCGGAGCGGATCGACACGCGGATCGCGCCGCTGTCGCTGCTGTGGGGCAAGCGGCGGCTCTACTGGCTCGACCTCGTCAACGGTGCGGTCGACCTGGAGTGGAATGCGGCGCACACCGCCAACACCTGGACGTTCAGCGACAAGAAGGGCGGCAAGCCGCTCGACTTCCCGCGGATCGACACGGCGAGCGTGCGCGGCACGACGGTGCGCTATCGCGATCCGCGGATGCGGCTGCTCGCCGATCTCTCCGTCGACGACATCCGCTCGACAGATGCGCGGATCGGCAAGGCGGTCGGCGTCGCCGGCGACGGCACGATCCGCGGCACGCCGTTCCGCGTGGCGGCGCGGCTGCTGGCGCCCGATGCGACGGTCAATCGCGGCAAGAACGAGCTGGTGATGCGCGCTTGGGCCGCGAACAATGTGCTCGACGTCTCCGGCACACTGCCGTCGATCGCAGGGATCGAGGGCGTTCCGTTGCAGACGCGGGCGCGCGGCCGCGACCTGTCCGAGCTGCTCGGGATCATCGGCGTCGCCATTCCCCATACCCGCACCTACCGGCTCAAGGCGCAACTGGTGCAGCAGGGGCAGACGTATCATTTCACCCGGATGAGCGGCATCGTCGGCGCGAGCGATCTCACCGGCAAGCTGACGATCGTCAACGGCGAGCGGCTTCACCTCGATTCGCAGCTCGCGACCAAGACGCTCGACATCATCGATGCCGCGCCGTTCATCGGCTACAATCCCGATATCGTCGCGACCAAGGGCGCGCTCGCCGCGGCACGCGCGACCGGCGCCGCGCCGCAGCGCATCCTGCCCGAGGCGAAGCTGCCGATCGCGACGATGCAGCGCTTCGATGCCGACCTGACCTGGACGATCGACCGCGTGCGCTCGCGCAACCTGCCGATCGGCAATGTCGACCTGACGCTCGACCTCGACCGCGGGCGGCTGGCGCTGTCGCCGCTGACCTTCGCGATGGCGCGCGGCAACGTCGCCTCCGACTGGGTGTTCGACACGCGCCAACGGCCGGCGCTCGACAGCTACGACATAAGGCTGTCGCCGACGCCGATGGGCAAGCTGCTCGCCGGCTATGGCGTCGCCGAGGCGGGGACGACGGGGACGATCCAGGGCCGTATCCAGCTGGAAGGGCGCGGCGATTCGATCCACGAATCGCTCAGCACCGCGCACGGCCGGATCGCCTTCGTCATGCCGCACGGGCAATTGTGGACGCGCAACGTCCAGCTCGCCGAACTCGACCTCGGCACCTTCGTGCAGAAGATGTTCGAGGATAAGCTGAAAAAGCCGGTCGAGGTGAATTGCGGACTGATCGGCTTCACCGTGCGCAACGGCGTCGCGGCGGCAGACCCGATCCTGATCGACACGGCCAAGAACGTCATCGTCGGGCGCGGCGGGTTCAGCTTCAAGACCGAGGCGGTCGATCTCGCCTTCCGCGCCGACGGCAAGAAGTTCAGCCTGTTCTCCGGCCAGTCGCCGGTCGGCGTCGGTGGCTATTTCGCCGCGCCCAAGCTCAACGTGATCAGCGACCAGTTGCTGGGGCGCGCAGGCGCCGGGCTGGGGCTGGCGCTGGTCGCGACGCCGGTGGCGGGGGTGCTGGCGTTCGTCGATGTCGGCGACGCCAAGTCGGCGGCGTGCGGGCCGGTGCTGGCCGGCGCCACCGCCAAGGCGCAGCGCACGACGAAGGGCCAGGCGCGCGACGACGTGGGCCATGGCACGACGGCGAAGGACGAGAGCGGCAGGACGACCGGCGGCGAGAAGTCCCACCAGCGGAAGAAATTTCTGGGGATTTTCTGAGGGGCCGGGTTGAGGCTGGAGTGGGGTCACCGCCCTGCCCTTCGTCATCCCGGCGAAGGCCGGGACCCATGGACGCAGGCGGTGAGCGTATCGCGCCGCTGCCGGCCACATCGCGACCATGGGTCCCGGCGTTCGCCGGGATGACGAACGTGAGGGCGCGCGCGACTCTCTCCAGATAGTCATCCCCGCGAAGGCGGGGATCCATACACGCCGACGTGCCGGCTCAAGCAGGACCTGCGCGTCTGGATCCCCGCCTGCGCGGGGATGACAACCATTTAAGGGGCGGGCTCTAGAGGGGCGGGGTAAGCCCCCTCACTACCCGAGATCATGCCCCGTCGTCGCGCGGATCGCCTCGAGCACGTCGTCGGTGCGCGCGGGGTCGCCGATCGCGAGGACGTGACCGGCGCTCGCCGCGGTGAGCGGGTCGCCGTTCCAGTCGCACATGCGGCCGCCGGCACCCTCGACCACCGGCACCAGCGCGGCGAAATCGTACAATTGCAGGCCCGATTCGACGACGATGTCGAGCTGTCCGCTCGCCAGCAGGCCGTAATTGTAGCAGTCGCCGCCATAGACCGGCCCCTGGCGCGTATGGCCGCCCGAGGCGGCGGCGACGAGCGCCATGTAATGCGGCACGTCACCCTCGGCGAACAGATGCGGGCTGGTGGTCGCGAGCACCGCGCCTTCGAGCTGCGCGCAGGTCCGCGTGCGGGTCGGCCGGCCGTTGAACGTCGTCGGGCGGCCGGCGACGCCGAGCCAGCGTTCGCGCTGCACCGGCTGATCGATGATGCCGAGCAGCGGCCAGCCGTCCTCGACCAGCGCGATCAGCGTGCCGAAGATCGCGCGGCCGACGGTGAAGCTGCGCGTACCGTCGATCGGGTCGAGCACCCATTGCCGGCCGGTGACGCCGGGCTTCTCGCCATATTCCTCGCCGATCACGCCGTCGCCCGCCGCCTCGGCGTCGAGCAGCTTGCGCATCGCCGCCTCCGCCTCGCGGTCGGCGCGGGTGACGGGCGAATGGTCGTCCTTGAACTCGACGCCATGCTCGGCGCGGAAATAGGGGCGGATCGCGGCGCCGGCGGCGTCGGCGAGGCGGCTGGCGAGCTGGATGTCGGCGGCGGTGATCGGCATGGCACCTGCCCTATCGCGGCGGCCTGGGCCGCGCTAGGGTGCACGAAAGTCGAGAGGATCTTCCATGCGCCTGTTTCCCGCCGCCATCGCCGCCGTCGCCCTGATCGCCACCCCCGCGCTCGCCGGCCTGCCGGTCGGCGCCAAGGCGCCCGCCTTCTCCACGCGCGGCGCGGTCGCCGGCAAGGTGGTCGGCATCGACCTGGCGCAGCAGCTGAAGAAGGGGCCGGTGGTGCTGTATTTCTTCCCGGCGGCGTTCACCGGCGGTTGCAATGCCGAAGCGCATGCCTTCGCCGAGGCGATCCCCGAGTTCCAGAAGGCGGGCGCGACGGTGATCGGCATGTCGGCCGACGACGTGCCGACGCTGCAGCGCTTCTCGGCGGAGAAATGCGCCGGCAAGTTCGCCGTCGCCAGCGCCGGGCCGGGCGTGATCAAGGGCTATGACGTCGCGCTCAACGGCGGTGGTCGCGCGCTGACCAAGCGCACCAGCTATGTCATCGCCAGCGATGGCCGGGTCGCCTATGTCCATGACGACATGAACCCGGCGCAGCACGTCGCGCTGACGCTCGCCGCGGTGCGCAAGCTCCGCCATTCCTGACCAATCTGCAACCCTCCGCTAATCAATCGCTTTTATAAGCGCTCGCGAACGAAGGGTGGGACATGCGCGGGTCTGCAGCGAGGAAGGACGGCAAAACCGATCTGTTTACGCAGATCGGCCACTTCCTTGCGGATCACGGCCTGTCGCCCGAGCCGGCGCATTACAGCTTCGCCTATGACGTCATCGCCGACCCGCAGGGGGCGATCGCCTCGGCGGTGCGACGGCTGACCGACGGCGGCATCCGGCTCAGCCGTTCCGATATCGAGGCGCTGGGCGGCACCGTCCATGCCGGTACCGGCGCCGGCGGCGGAAGCGGCGTCACCGAGTCGCCCGACCGGCGCTCCGCCGACCACGGCCTGTGCGACGAGGATGCCGCCGTTTTGGTGGCGACGACACAGGCGCAGGTCGATGGCTTTGCGACGATGATGCGCGAGATGCAGGACGAGACGCGCGGCTTCGGCCGCGACCTCGCGCAGAGCGCGGCGGCGATCCGCAACACGGCGCCGGCGGTCCCCGCCGCGGCGGGGCTCGACGAGATCGCCCGGATCACCGGCGCGATGCTGACCCGTATCCGCGAGGCGGAGACGCGGCTCGCCAAGGCGACCGACGAGGCGGAGGCGCTGCGCGCCAAGCTGGCCGAGGCGAACGACACGGCACGGCGCGATCCGCTGACCGGCCTGCCCAACCGCCGCGCCTTCGACGAGGCGTTCGCGGTGCGGCGCGAGCTCGACGGCCCGTTCTGCCTCGCGGTGTGCGACATCGACCGGTTCAAGCGGATCAACGATGTGCACGGCCATCCGGTCGGCGACCGGGTGCTGAGCGCAGTGGCACGGACGCTGGCCGACGAATGCGACGACCATCTCGTCGTCCGCCACGGCGGCGAAGAATTCGCGGTGCTGCTGCACGGCGTCGCGCTGGCGGATGCCGCGGCGCATCTCGACGGGGTGCGCGACACGATCTCCAGCAAGCGCTTCCGCCTGCGCGAGACCGACCGGCCGCTGGGCCAGGTGACGGTGTCGATCGGCGTGACCGCGGTCCATGCCGGCGAGACGCTGACCGACGCCTTCGATCGCGCCGATCGGTTGCTCTATACCGCCAAGGCCGAGGGTCGCGACCGGGTGTGCGCCGCCTGATTGTGGCGGAACGCGCCAGGGGGACTGGCGCAAACTACCAATCGCATTCGACGCTCGCCATGTTTTCCGCAGAAATCAGCCGTTTGGCGGATTTGGCACGGCGTCTGCAAAGTCCCTGGCATCGGCGGCGACCCAGCGCCGCGATCAACCAAAAGGGATAAAGACCATGTTTCTCCGTTTCGAACTCGCCCAGCGCACCGCCTTCTCGATCGTCGCGGCCTTCGCCTTCGCCGCCGTCGCGATCAGCGCCGCGATCCCGGTGTCGCCGATCGCCTGACGGCTCAGGCGGGCGCGGCGGCCCCGACGGGGCCGACCGCCGCCGCCTCGCCGCGGCCATAGGTCGCGGTCAACAATCCGGCAGCGAGCACATGCCCCGCCATCGCCTCGACGATCGCGCTGCGCCCCGGTGTCTCGCCCGGCGCCCCGACATCCGGCCCCAGGGCGAACAGCTGAAAGACATAGCGATGCGTGCCATGCCCGGTCGGCGGATCGGGCGGCAGCCAGCCCTCGCGCAGATAGGAATTGCGGCCGACATCACGGTCGGGCGACCCGGCGCCGTCGCCGACGATCGCGCCTTCCTCCAGCCGGCCGGCATCGGCGGCGATGCCCCAGACCACCGCATGGACGAGCGGCTGCGGCGCGGGTGCGTCGGCATCCTCGACCAGCAGCGCGAACAGCGCGGTGCCCTCGGGCGCGGCACCCCAGGTCAGCGGCGGCGAGACGCCCGCCCCGTCCGCGGTGAAGCGATCGGGCAGCCGCGCGCCATCGGCGAAGGCGGGGCTGGTCAGATCGAGCGCGGGGAAGGCCGAACCCAGTTCCGGTCGCGCGATCGCCAGCTTGTCGGCACCGGCGCGGACGCCGCTCAGCGCCTGACCGAGCCAGGCGGGGACATGTTCGAGCATCGCTTACTCCTGCGGACAATCGCCGGGACGGGATTTCGGCGGCGCCCCGGCGGCATACCAGCGGCTGGTCGCGCCCATCGTCTCGCCGTCGTGATAGCAGGCCTCGCCGCGCGTGCCGTCGGGTGCGACGAGGAAGGTCCAGTCCTTGCCGTCACAATTGTGCGCCTCGCAGGCGTGTGCGGCGAGGCGGCCGTCCTTGGTCTGGTAGATCGGCACCGCGACCGCATCCCGCGCGGTGAAGCGATGGCGGATCGCATCGTCGCCGACCGCGTCGATCAGCGCGCGCGACACCTCGGTGCGATCGTAGAAACCGACGCCGTCGACGGCGTCGCCGGGATATTTGCCGACATAGGCGGTGATCGGATTGCTGTGCTCCTGTCCGGGCAGCGGCTTGGGCGGCTGGGTCGGCGGCGGCACGAAGTGCGCCGCGGCGGCATTGTCCTCGCTGGCGGATTGGCCGCTGCCGCACGCGGCGAGCAGCAGGAGCGGGACAAGGGAGAGGAGGCGCATAAGGGTGGAACGCGGCAGGCGGCCCGGCGGTTGCTTGCCCCATGACGCAACAGCTCGATCGTTTCCTGTCCGCTCAAGCACTTGTCCACGATCAGGCGCTCGCCGAGCTGCGCCGCGGGCGCAAGACGAGCCATTGGATGTGGTTCGTGTTCCCGCAGATCGCCGGCCTCGGCCGCAGCGAGACCGCACGCTTCTACGCGATCCGCGACGCGGCCGAGGCGCGTGCCTATTGCGCGCACCCCCTGCTCGGCGCGCGGCTGGTCGAGGCGACGCGGACGGTCACCGCCGCGCCGGGCAGCGCCACCGCGATCCTCGGCGAGATCGATGCGATGAAGCTGCAATCGTCGATGACGCTGTTCGCCGCGGTGGCGGACGACCCGACGCCGTTCGAGGCCGCGCTGGCGCGTTTCTATGGCGGCCAGCGCGATCGCGCGACGCTGGCGCTGCTGGAGCGCGACGCCACGGGGGTGTGAGCCCGGAGGCTGGATCGACATTCCCCTGTCGAAGCGCATCGCAGCGGAGAATGTCGTCGCGCGGAGGCGCGCAGGATGCGGAGATGTGGCGCTTCGGCGTGCTCCGCGCCTCCGCGCGATCCCTATTCTATCCGCAACCGGACAGTTACCGGTGCGATCGGCGAGCCGTTCCGTCGATCAGAACAAACGCCCGCCGTTCGGCACCGCGAGGCTCGGACCGATCAGCACGACCTTGCCGTCGGCATCGGGGAAGCCGAGCGTCAGCACCTCGGACATGAACGGGCCAATCTGGCGCGGCGGGAAGTTGACCACCGCCGCCACCTGCCGGCCGACCAGCGTCTCGGGCGTGTAATGGTCGGTGATCTGCGCCGAGGATTTCTTCACCCCGATCGCCTCGCCGAAATCGATGCGCAGCTTGATCGCGGGCTTGCGCGCCTCCGGGAAGGGTTCGGCGGCGACGATCGTGCCGACGCGGATGTCGACACGCTCGAAATCGGCGAAGGTGATGGGATCAGAAGTCGACATTGTCATAATGCGCCGGTGGCCCGATCATCTCCATCCGCTCGGACAGCAACGGCCGGAAGCTCGGCCGGCTCTTGAAGCCGCGATACCAGCGTGCGGTCTGGTCATGCCCCTTCCAGTCGATGCCGCCGAGGTAATCGGCGACCGAAATCTGCGCCGCCGCCGCCAGATCGGCGAGGCTCAGGGTCGCGCCGCCGAGCCAGTTGCGGTGATCGAGCAGGTAATCGGTATAATCGAGGTGGCTGACCGCCGCCTTCATCGCCTCGCGCAGCCCCTTGGCATCGGGCGCGGCGCGATGCGCCAGCCGCTTGACGACGCGCTCGTGGAGCAGCGGCCCGGTGACGTCGCGATAGAAATGCGTGTCGAACCAGCTCACCAGCCGGCGGATCTCGGCGCGGTTGGCGGCGGTGCCGTTGATCGTCGCCGCCTTGTCGACCGTCTCCTCGAAATATTCGCAGATTGCCATCGAATCGATCAGCGGCGCGCCGGGACGCGAGGCGTCGACCATCACCGGCGTTTCGCCGGCGGGGTTCATGTCCATGAACTCGTCGCGCCGGTCCCAGGGCGATTCGCGCACCAGCTCATAGCCGATGCCCTTCTCGCCGAGCAGCAGGCGCACCTTGCGGCTGAACGGACACAGGGGGAATTGGTAAAGCTGCCACATACGGCCACCTGTAGGGCATCGGCGGGGGCGAGGTGAAGCCGTTGTCTTCCGTCCGCCGGTCTATAAATTGGGGACAAACTCCGAACGAGACATCCGATGGACGTGCACATCCAACGCGAAGCGCATGAACAGGCGATCCGCGAGCTGGCGGCCAGTCGAGGCCTGTCGTTCAGCGACGCCATCGGCGTAGCAGTTTGCAACGAACTTGAACGCGACCGCGAAAAGGCACGCAGGACCGATTATATGGAGCGCGTGCGGGAAGCGCAGGCGATCTTCGCAGCCGCCCCTATCCTTGATCCACGCACACCAGACGAAATCCTCGGCTATGACGAGCATGGTCTGCCGACATGATCGCGCTGGATACGTCAGCGATCGTCGCGATGTTGCAGAACGAACCGGACGCCGATCGCATCGCCGATCGGATGTCGGCCGCCACGCACCTGTTGATCGGCCGGCCGACGGAACTCGAACTGCATCTGGTGACAGCGAGCAAGGTTGGTGAAGCGTCAGCGCGCGCCGCGACGGAACGGCTTCTCGCCGATGTCGAGCGGATCAGCTTCGACGGCATCCATCTTGCGGCCGCGCGTGCCGCTTTCGACCGCTACGGCAAAGGACGCCACCAGGCGTCGCTCAACTACGGCGACTGCATGGCCTATGCCGTCGCGTACGTCGCCGGCTGCCCCTTGCTCTACAAGGGCGAGGATTTCGCGCGGACCGATATCCGGTCCGCGCTGTAACCCTCCGTCCGCGCTTACTCCGCCGCGACCAATTCCACCGAATCATCCAGCGGATAGGTCTGCCGCGACAGCATCTCCTTGGGCACCACCTGCCAGAAATCGCCGGCGATCCGCTCCCAGTCGGCGAGCAGGCCCTTCGACCATTTGCTGTCGGTCGCGGCGGCATGACGCTCGACGAGGTCGCGCAGCACGCCCTCCCAATGCGCCGAGGCGAGCCGCTGCCAGACGATATTCTCCGGATTGGCGCGCTGCGCGAACTCGCCGTCGGGATCGTAGACGAAGGCCATGCCCCCGGTCATGCCCGCACCGAAATTCTGTCCGACCTTGCCGAGCAGCACCGCGACGCCGCCAGTCATATATTCGCAGCCGTTGGCGCCGCAGCCCTCGACCACGACGGTCGCGCCCGAATTGCGCACCGCGAACCGCTCGCCCGCCTGCCCCGCGGCGAGCAGCGTCCCCGAGGTCGCGCCATAGAGCACGGTGTTGCCGAGGATGGTATTGTCCTGGCTCGCCAATGGCGAGGACACCGCCGGGCGGAGCACGATGATACCGCCCGACAGCCCCTTGCCGACGTAATCGTTGGCGTCGCCGAACACCTCGAGCGTGATGCCCTTGCACAGGAAGGCGCCGAGGCTTTGCCCGGCCGACCCGCGCAGCCGGACGGTGACGTGACCGTCGGCGAGCTTGCTCATCCCGAACCGGCGGGTGACCTCGCTCGACAGCCGCGTGCCGACCGCGCGATGCGTGTTGCGCACCGAATAGGTGAGCTGCATCTTCTCGCCGCGGCTGAACACGGCGGCGGCATCCTTGATGATCTGCGCGTCGAGACTGTCGGGCACCTCGTTGCGGAAGGTCGACAGCGAGAAGCGGCGCTCGGCGTCGGTCGCATCGACCTTGGCGAGGATCGGGTTGAGGTCGAGATCGTCGAGATGCTCGGCGCCGCGGCTCACCTGCCGCAGGAATTCGGTGCGGCCGATCACCTCGTCGAGGCTGCGCACGCCGAGCCGGGCGAGGATGTCGCGCACCTCCTCGGCGATGAAGGTCATCAGGTTGATGACCTTCTCGGGCGTGCCGACGAACTTGTCGCGCAAGGCCTGATCCTGCGTGCAGACGCCGACCGGGCAGGTGTTGCTATGGCACTGGCGCACCATGATGCAGCCCATCGCGACGAGGCTCAATGTGCCGATGCCATATTCCTCGGCGCCGAGGATCGCGGCGATGACGATGTCGCGCCCGGTCTTCAGCCCTCCGTCGGTGCGCAGCCGCACCCGGCCGCGCAGGCCGTTGAGCGTGAGCACCTGATTGACCTCGCTGAGGCCCATCTCCCACGGCGTGCCGGCATATTTGACGCTGGTCTGGGGCGAGGCGCCGGTGCCGCCGACATGGCCGGCAATCAGGATGACGTCCGCATGCGCCTTGGCGACGCCGGCGGCAACGGTGCCGATCCCCGACGAGCTGACCAGCTTGACGCAAACGCGCGCCCGCGGGTTGATCTGCTTGAGATCGTAGATGAGCTGCGCCAGATCCTCGATCGAATAGATGTCGTGGTGCGGCGGCGGCGAGATCAGTGTCACGCCCGGCGTCGCATGACGCAGCTTGGCGATGAACTCGGTCACCTTGAAGCCGGGCAGCTGCCCGCCCTCGCCGGGCTTGGCGCCCTGCGCGACCTTGATCTCGATCTCCTCGCAGGCGTTGAGATATTCGGCGGTGACGCCGAACCGGCCGCTAGCGATCTGCTTGATCGTCGAATTGGCGTTGTCGCCGTTCTCATAAGGCTTGAAGCGCTTGGTATCCTCGCCGCCCTCACCCGACACCGCCTTGGCGCCGATGCGGTTCATCGCGATCGCCAGCGTCTCGTGCGCCTCGGGGCTGAGCGCGCCCAAGGACATGCCCGGGGTGACGAAGCGCTTGCGGATCTCGGTGATCGCCTCGACCTGATCGACCGGCACGCCCTCGCTCGGGAAATTGAACTGGAGCAGGTCGCGCAGATAGACCGGCGGCAAATCGGCGACGCCGCGGCTGAATTGCAGATAGCTGGTATAGCTGTCGGTCGACACCGCGGTCTGCAACAGATGCATGAGCTGCGCCGAATAGGCATGGGTCTCGCCGGTATGCCGCTGGCGGTAGAAGCCGCCGATCGGCAGCTTGGCGACGCCTTCGTCCCAGGCGAGCTCGTGCCGCATCATCGCCGAATGGTGCAGCGAATTATAGCCCTCGCCCGAGATCTTGGCGGGCATGCCGGGGAACAGGTCGTTGACTAGGCTGCGCGAGAGACCGACCGCCTCGAAATTATAGCCGCCGCGATAGGAGGAGATCACCGCGATCCCCATCTTGCTCATGATCTTGAGCAGCCCTTCCTCGATCGCATGGCGATGGCGCTTGAGGCACTCGTCCAGCGACAGGTCGCCGAACAGGCCGCGCGCCTGCCGGTCGACGATCGCCGCCTCGGCGAGATAGGCGTTCACCGTCGTCGCGCCGACGCCGATCAGCACCGCATAATAATGCGTGTCGAGGCATTCCGCCGAGCGGACGTTGATCGACGCATAGGAACGCAGCCCCCGGCGGACGAGATGCGTATGCACCGCCGCCGCCGCCAGCACGCCGGCGATCGCGATCCGGTCTTCCGAGACATGCTCGTCGGTCAGGAACAGCTCGCTCTTGCCCTGCCGCACCGCCTGTTCCGCTTCGTTGCGGATGCGCTGGATCGCGGCGCGCAGCTTTTCCGGGCCGCCCTCGGCGTCGAAGGTGCAGTCGATCTCGGTCGCGGTGCGCGCGAAATGCGCCTTGAGCCGCGCCCAATGCTGGCCGGTGAGCACCGGCGAATCGAGCACCAGCACGCGATCACGCTGATCCTCGGTATCGAGGATGTTGGCGAGATTGCCGAACCGGGTGCGCAGCGACATGACGTAGCGCTCGCGCAGCGGATCGATCGGCGGGTTGGTGACCTGGCTGAAATTCTGGCGGAAGAACTGACTGATGAGGCGCGGCTTGTCGCTGATGACGGCGAGCGGCGTATCGTCGCCCATCGAGCCGATCGCCTCCTTGGCGGTCTCGACCATCGGCGACAGGATCAGCTCCATATCCTCGAGGGTCTGGCCGGCGGCGACCTGCCGACGCGCCAGATTGGCGCGGTCGAAGCGGACCACCGCCTCGGCGACCTCGGGCAGGTCGTCGAGCGTGTGGAATTCGCCGATCATCGCGGGATAATCGTGTTCCGCGGCGATCCGGTCCTTGACCTCGCGGTCGCCGAGCACCCGGCCTTTGTCGAGATCGACCGCGATCATCTGCCCCGGCCCGAGCCGGCCCTTGGCGACGACGGTCGATTCGGGGACGACGACCATGCCGGTCTCCGAGCCGACGATCAGCAACCCGTCGGAGGTCTGCGTATAGCGCAGCGGCCGCAGCGCGTTGCGATCGACGCCCGCCACCGCCCAGCGGCCGTCGGTCATCGCCAGCGCGGCGGGACCGTCCCACGGCTCCATCACCGAGGCGAGGTAATTGTACATCGCGGCGTGATCGGGCGGCGTGTCGGCACCGGTCGCCTCAGGCACCAGCATCAGCTTGGCGGTCGGCGCGTCGCGGCCCGAGCGGCAGATCGCCTCGAACACCGCGTCGAGCGCGGCGGTGTCGGATGCGCCGGCGGGGATCACCGGCTTGATGTCCTCCGAATTGTCGCCGAACGCGAGGCTCGCCATGCGGATCTCGTGGCTGAGCATCCAATTCTTGTTGCCGCGGATCGTGTTGATCTCGCCATTGTGCGCGAGGCAGCGGAACGGCTGCGCCAGCCACCATTGCGGGAAGGTGTTGGTCGAATAGCGCTGATGGAAGATCGCGACGCGCGATTCGAAACGCTGGTCCTGGAGGTCGGGATAGAAGACCGACAGGCTCTCGGCGAGGAACAGCCCCTTGTAGACGATCGAGCGGCACGACAGCGAGCAGACGTAGAAGCCCTGGATCTGCGCGGCGATGACGCGCTTCTCGATGCGGCGGCGGACGAGGTAGAGGTTCTTCTCGAACTCGGCGGCGGAGACGTCGTCGGGCAGCGGGCCGGCGATCATGATCTGCTCGATCTCGGGCCGCGTCGTCTGCGCCTTCAGGCCGATCACCGACACGTCGACCGGCACCTGCCGCCAGCCGTAGATGGTATAGCCCGCCTCGATGATCGCGCTCTCGACGATCGTGCGGCAATTCTCCTGCGCGCCGAGATCGGTGCGCGGCAGGAAGATCATGCCGACCGCGAGCCGGTTGGGGAGCACCTTGTGCCCCGAGGCGACGACCGCATCGTCGAAGAAGCGGTGCGGCAGGTCGATATGGATACCTGCGCCGTCGCCGGTCTTGCCGTCGGCATCGACCGCGCCGCGGTGCCACACCGCCTTCAGCGCATCGACCGCCGACTGGACGACGCGCCGCGACGCGCGCCCGTCGGTGGCGGCGACGAGGCCGACGCCGCAGGCATCGCCCTCGCTGTCGGGGCGGTACATGCCGTGTTCGGCGAGATAGGCGCGCTGGTCAGTCATGGTATGAGACCCTGTTCGGCGAGCCTCGCTCGCAAAGTGACATAAGCCTGGATAAGGCCGGACGAAGCATCCCAGGTATCGTTGACCCGATCGACCTGCTCGGCTTCATCAATGGGATATTCGTGAACCAACCGGTTGCGCAGTTCCGCCGCACCGATCCAATCGTCGGCATCCTCGACGATGCCCAGCTTCTCCAGCTGGTTGGCCTGATCGCGTCGGGTCATCGCCCGGACATCTTCGAGCTCCCAGGTCAGGTAGGCTCGAAAGAGGCGGCCGAGCATGTCTTGTAACTGCTCGTACCGTTTCAGCAGCGCGATGCTGGCGATCCGTTCGATCAGCGGCAGTCGCGAGGGATCGTCGCCAATGATCGGCAATACCGGGGTCAGGATCGGCCGAAGGTCATCGAACCCGGCGACGATCCGGTCGCAACGCGCTGCTGCCGCCTTGATCAAATCCTCGGTCGTCATGGCAACGGCCGTGCCTCGGGCTGGACGAGGCGGGCGAAGGCCGATGGCGCGCGGCCTCGCTCGATCAGGACGACATCGACCTTCTGCTCGTCGATATGGCGGAACAGCAGGTCGCGAAAGGCACCGACCCTCCGCCATTCCGCCTCGTCGCTGGGATCGGCTTCGATCAACAGGTCGATGTCGCCTCCCCGCAGATCGTCGCGGAGGCGACTGCCAAACAGGCTGACGGACGCGGTCTCGCCGAACGTCGTGCGCGCGGCGAGACGGATCGCGTCGATATCGCGCTGCTTCAGTCTCACGCCGCGACCTTTCCCGCCTTCACTTTCGCCTTCAGCCACTTGTGCATCGTCGCGGCGACATCGCGACCGTCGCGGATCGCCCAGACCACCAGGCTCGCGCCGCGCACGATGTCGCCCGCCGCGAACACGCCGTCGAGGCTGGTCATCAGCGTCTTGCCGTCGACCAGCACCGTGCCCCAGCGGCTGACCCCCAGCTCGGGCGCGCCGAACAGCGCCGGCAGATCCTCGGCATCGAAGCCCAACGCCTTGATCACCAGATCGGCCTTGAGCGTGAAATCGCCGCTCGGATCGGGTTCGGGCGCGCGGCGGCCGCTCGCATCGGGGGCGCCGAGCCGCATCTTGCGCGCGCGCACCGTACCGTCGCTGTCGAACGCCGCAGGAGCGGAGAGCCAGACGAACTCGGCACCCTCCTCCTCGGCATTGGTCACCTCGCGCTGGCTGCCCGGCATGTTCTTGCGATCGCGGCGATACAGGCATTTCACCGATGCCGCGCCCTGGCGGATCGCGGTGCGGACGCAGTCCATCGCGGTATCGCCGCCGCCGATCACGACGACATGCTTGCCCGCCGCGTCGAGTCCGCCCTGATCGAACGCCGGCACCGCATCGCCGAAGCCCTTGCGGTTCGACGCGATGAGATAGTCGAGCGCCGCCACCACACGGCCGTCGTCGCCGCCCGCCACGTCGAGCGCGCGCGCCTTGTAGACGCCGGTCGCGATCAGCACCGCGTCATGCTCGCGACGCAGATCGTCGAGGCTCGCCTGTTCGCCGACGCTGAACCCTTCGTGGAAGACGATGCCGCCCGCCTTGAGCCGGTCGACGCGACGCATGACGACGGGCTTTTCCAGCTTGAAGCCGGGGATGCCATAGGTCAGCAGCCCGCCGGCGCGATCGTGCCGGTCGTAGACGTGCACCTCATAGCCATGGCCGCGCAGATATTCCGCCGCGGTCAGCCCGGCCGGGCCGGCACCGATCACCGCCACCGACTGGCCGCGCGCTGGCCCCGGCACCAGCGGCTCGACCCAGCCCTCTTCCCAGGCGGTATCGGTGATGAACTTCTCGACCGAGCCGATCGTCACCGCGCCGTGGCCGGTGAACTCGATAACGCAATTGCCCTCGCACAGACGGTCCTGCGGGCAGATGCGCCCGCAGATCTCGGGCATGGTCGAGGTGCTGTTCGACAGCTCATAGGCCTCGCGCAGCCGCCCCTCGGCGGTCAGCCGCAGCCAGTCGGGTATATGATTGTGCAGCGGGCAATGCACCGAACAATAGGGGACGCCGCATTGCGAGCAGCGCCCCGCCTGGTCCTCCGCCGCGGGCGGCGCATAGCGCGCGGCGATCTCCGCGAAGTCCTCCGCACGCGCCTCGGGCGCGCGCTTGGCGGGATAGGCCTGCTGACGGCCGACGAACTTGAGCATGGAATCGTGCGGCATGAGGCCTCCTTGCGCCTCAGCTACGAAGGAAAGCCCGGCATGTCACGCACAAAATCGCCGATATGGCAGGCATACTGCCTTAGTATTGCAGTTCGCCTTGCTTGGCGAACGTCCCCTCGCTTCATCAGCGACAAAGAAGGTAACGATGCGGTCCTATCGCAACTGCAGCGCGACCAAGGCGACCGCGCCGACGACGATTCGATACCATGCGAAAGGTGCAAATCCGTGACGGCTGACGATGCCGACGAACCAGCGGATCACCACCAGCGCGACGACGAACGAAACGGCGAAGCCGATCGCGATGCTTAGCCACTCGCCCTGCCCCAATGTCGCGCCCGACTTCAGCAGGTCGTAGCCCGAGGCGGCGAGCATCGTCGGGATGGCGAGGAAGAAGGAGAACTCCGCCGCCGCGCGCCGGTCGACGCCGAGGCTGAGCGCCCCCATGATCGTCGCGCCCGAACGGCTGATGCCGGGGATCATCGCCAGGCACTGGATGACGCCGACGGTCAGCGCGGTACTCCACGGCATGTCCTCGACCGATTCGATCCGCGCCTTCTTCACCATGCGCTCGATCGCGAGGATCGCCACACCGCCGATGATCAGCGCGACCGCGACGACCGTCGGGCTTTCGAGCAGCGCCTTGACCGCCTTGTAGACCACCAGGCCGATCGCCATCGCGGGAACGAAGCCGAGCACGATGTTGCGCACGAAGGCGATCGACTTGGGCTGGCCGCCGACCAGGCCCACCGCCACGTCCCAGAAGCGCCGCCAGTACAGGACGATCACCGCCAGGATCGCGCCCAGCTGGATGACGATATCGAAGGTCGCGGTCGCCTGGTCCTGCACGCCGAGCAAGGTGCCGGCGAGAATGAGATGGCCGGTCGAGGAGACGGGCAGGAATTCGGTGACCCCCTCGACGATGCCGAGGAGGATGACGGTGAGCAGATCCATGAATAGTCCTTAGGCGGCGAGGGTTTCGGCGCGACGACCGAACCGGCCGGTGCGGCGGAAGCGGACGAGCCATTCGGGCGCGACCGCCTGCAGCGGGGTCGGGTGGATGCCAAGCGCCGCCAGCCCCTGTGCGCCCAGGGCGACGACATTGTCGCGCTGGAGCATCAGCCACTGGTCCTTGGTGATCGGCGCGAACGGCAGACGGGCGAGCAGCGCGCCGGCCGCATCGGGCAGTTCGACGATCGACGGGCTGCGGCCGATCGTCTTGGCGATCCAGCGGATGATCTCGCCCATCGTCATCACGTCGGGGCCGCCGAGCTCGAACGTCTGCCCGGCGAAGCGGGCGTCGGTCGCCGCCGCCATCGCATCGCCGACATCGGCCGCGAACACCGGCTGGAACTTCACCGGCGCGCGCAGCACCGGCACCACCGGCGCCTTGCCGATCATCGCCGCGAATCGATTGATGAACTGATCCTCGCGGCCGAACACGATCGACGGGCGGATGATCGCGGCGTGCGGGAAGGCGGCGCGCACCGCCTCCTCGCCGCGGCCCTTGCTGCTGCCATAGGCGGAGGGCGCCGACGAATCGGCGCCGATCGCCGACATATGCACCAGCGTCGCGACGCCGGCCGCCGCCGCGGCCTCGGCGACGTTGCGCGCACCGCCGACATGGATCCGCTCGAAATCGCCCGCGAGCACGCCGACCATGTTGATCACCGCGTCGGCGCCCTGCACCGCACGCTTGACCGTATCGGGCAGCGTCACGTCGGCGGCAACGAACTGGGTTTGGCCGAGACCGCCCAACGGCCTGAGAAACCACGCATGCCGCGGATCGCGCTCGGCGACGCGCACCCGCGCACCACCGCGCAGCAGCGCCTGCACCACATAGCGGCCGACGAATCCGCCGCCGCCGAAGATCGTAACCAGCTTGTCTTTCATCGCCCGGGCCTCTTTTTTCGTCGCTGTGCTGATGTTTCGCCCCTTGCCCCGCGAAACCCGTGTTGACAAGCGCGCCGAGACCCCCCTAAAGGCCGCCGCCTACCCCGTGCCCAGATGGCGGAATTGGTAGACGCACCAGCTTCAGGTGCTGGCGATCGCAAGGTCGTGGAGGTTCGAGTCCTCTTCTGGGCACCATTTTTTCCCGGGGCTTAAATGCCTTGGGATACGCAGGCTGCCGAGGCCCTTGACGGTCGGCAACTGCGGCGACGCACGAACCAAAAATTGTCGTGCGGGCTTCAGAAAGCCCGATTTGCGTACCATCTTAGGAAAAAACGACGCCGAAGCTAGCGTCGGCTGTGCCTTGCACGCCTGAGGGATAACCTCGTGGACAAGCCTGTGGATAACTCACCGGTCCAATTGCTGCGCGGTGCACCCACCAGCGCGTTTCTCAGCATGCGATTGCATGCCTGACAGCCAGCCCCGGTCTGGTCCGCAAAGATAAATCGAACCGCGGTATGGCAGGGCAAATGCGGCCCCGCCCGAAAAATCGAGTGACCGAGCACGCAATGCGCGGCGAAACCGCGGTATAGTCGGTTACCGTTCGCCCCCCTCGCGCAGCCAGCGGCGCAGCAGCGTCGTCACCTCGCCCGGGCGCTCCATCGGGGAGAGATGGCCGCAATTGCGCAGCACGTGCAGGCGCGCACCGGGGATCGCCTCAGCCAGGGCGCGGGCGTCGTCGGGGGTGCAGATCCGGTCGCGGTCCCCGACCGCGACCAGCGTCGGTACGCGGATCGCAGCGATCGCCTCGGCAATGTCGGGCCGGGCGAGCAGCGCGGCCTGCTGGCGCGCGAAGACCGTCGGGCCGAGCCGCTCGGCCATCGCCAGCGCCGGGCCGCTGACGATGGCGGACAGTTGCGGATCGGCGTGCGGCGCGGTGGCGATCAGGCCCTGATCGGCGACGGTGCGCGCGCGCGGCTCCATCGAGGCACGCGTGCCGAACAGCGCGATGCGGGTGACCCGCTCGGGCGCCTGGCGCACCATCTCGAGCGCGACATAGCCGCCGAGGCTGACGCCGGCGACGGCGCTGCGCGGCGGCATCGTGGCGAGCACCCGCGCCGCCATCGCGCCGATCGTCGTATCCTGCGACAGGTCGCCGAACTCGGGCTCGGCGATGTCGGCAAGGTCCATGATCTGGCGCGCCCACAGGCGCCCGTCGCAGCCCATCGCGGGCAGCAGCATCAGGGGCAGGCGCGGTCGGTCCATAAGGTCTCCGGGGGTTGGGGGCGGCGGAAGGCAAGCGGCGCCCCGATCAGCACCAGCACGACGCGGGTGAGATGGTGGACGATGACGAAACCGGGTTCGAGTGACAGGCCGAGCGCGACCATGCTCATCTCGGCCAGCCCGCCGGGCGAATAGCCGAGCACCAGCAGCACCGGGTCGAGATCGGTCAGCGCGGCGATGGCCGCCGCCCAGGCGATGGTGAGCGTCAGCAGGATCGCGGTCGAGCCGGCGGCGAGCAGCAAGGTGCGGCCGAGCGTCGCCAGCGTCAGCCCGACGAAGCGGCAGCCGATCGTGGCGCCGAGGCCGACCTGCGCCGCGCCGACGATCCAGCCGGGGATGCGGAAGTCGCTCCATCCGGTGAGATGCACCGCGGCGCTGACTGCGAGCGGCCCGATGAGATGCCACGCCGGCAGCCGCAGCGCCCGGCCGAGCAGCAGCCCGAGCGCGATGCACCCGCCGCCCCACAGCAGCAGCGTGGCGTCCAACGCGCCGCCGCCAGCCGGCGCGGCGGCCATCGCCTGCTCCGCCGCGGGGCGGATCAGGTGCACGGCCCAGGGCAGGGTGAAAATTACGAGGAAGATACGCGCGCCGTGGATCAATCCGATCGCGCGTTCGTCGGCACCGCGGTCTGCGCCCATCAGCACCATCTCGGCGATGCCGCCCGGCATGCCGGCGAAATAGGCGGTGGCGGGGTCGAAGCGCGCCACCTTGCGGAAATAGAGGACGCAGAGCAAAGCCGCGCTCGCCAGGAACAGCGGCAGCAGCGCGAGCGGCACGAGCCAGTCGCGCGCCTGCGCGACCAGCCCGGGATGAAAGCTGCTGCCGAGCACGACGCCGATCACCGCCGCCATCGGCCGCCGCGTCGCTGCCGAGGCGCGGATCGGCGCACCCGCGACGCTCGCCGCGGCACACGCCGCCATCGAGCCGAGCACCCAGGGCAGCGGCGCCCCCAAAGCGTGGAACAGCGCGCCGCCCGCGCCGCCGACGAGCAGCGCCGCGGCGAAGCGCAGCGCGATCGAGGCGGCGGCGCGGCTCACCCGGCGACGAACGGGAAGGCGAGCGCGATCATGCCGACCAACGTCATCACCGCGCAGACCATGATTGCCGGCAGCAGCGTGAACCGCTGGTGGTCGGCGAGATCGACGCCGGCGAGGCTGACCAGCAGATAGGTGGAGGGCACCAGCGGGCTGAGCAGATGGACCGGCTGGCCCATCAGCGAGGCGCGGGCGATCGCGATCGGCGACACGCCGTAATGCGCGCCCGCCTCGGCGAGGATCGGCAGCATGCCGAAGTAGAAGGCGTCGTTGGAGATGAAGAAGGTGAAGGGCAGGCTGAGCAGGGCGGTGATCGGCGCCATATAGGGGCCCATCACCGGCGGGATCATGCCGACGACCTCCTTGCTCATCGCCTCGACCATGCCGGTGCCGCCGAGGATGCCGGTGAAGATGCCGGCGGCGAAGATCAGCGACACCACCGACAGCACGTTGCCGGCGTGCGCGGCAATCCGCTCCTTCTGCTCGGCGACGCCGGGATAATTGACGATCATCGCGATCGCGAAAGCGATCATCATCAGCACCGACAGCGGCAGCAGCCCCCAGACGAGCAGGGTCAGCAGCGTGACGACGAGCAGGCCGTTGAACCAGATCAGCTTCGGCCGGCGCGCCTCGGGATATTGCGACACCGCCATGCCGGTGAAGTCGGCGTCGTCGCGCGCCTGCACCGCGCCGATGCGGGCGCGCTCCCTGCGGCCGAACCACACGGCGAGCGCGAGCAGGCTGGCGAGGCCGGCGATCATGCCGGGGATCAGCGGCAGGAACAATGTCGCCGGGTCGAGCTTGAGCGCGCTCGCCGCGCGCGCGGTCGGGCCGCCCCATGGCGTCAGGTTCATGATGCCGCTGGTCGCCATCAACAGGCAGCACAGATACAGCCGGTTCATGTCGTAGCGCTTGTAGAGCGGCAGCAGCGCGGCGATCGTAATGATATAGGTGGTCGAGCCGTCGCCATCGAGGCTGACCAACGCGCACAGCACGACGGTGCCGAGCAGGATGCGCGTGGGATCGCCGTGCACCAGCCGGATCAGCCGACCGACCAGCGGATCGAACAGGCCGGTATCGGTCATCGTCGAGAAGAACAGGATCGCGAACAGCAGCATCACGCCAGTTGGCGCGAGGTTCTTGATGCCGTCGATCATCATGTCGCCGAGCCCCGCCGCCTGGCCGGCGATCACGCCGAACAGCGTCGGGATGACGATCAGCGCGACCAGCGGGGTCATCCGCTTGGTCATGATGAGCGTCATGAAGGTGGCCACCATCAGGAAGCCGAGCAGCGCCAAATCCATGGGCAAAATCCTTGGGAAGGTCAGAAGGTGACGGCGACGCGGGCGCTGACGGTCTCGCCGGAGTCGGAGCCGATGACGGCGCCGCTGCGATTGTCGGTGTCCCAATGGATGCCGTTGACCTGCAGCCGCGTGAAACTGTTGAGGTACCAGTTCACGCCGAGAGTCCCCGCCCAGCCCTCGCCGCCGGTGACGAGATCGGTATAGTCGAGACTCTCATAGCGGGCGGTCAGCTCGATCGCGCCGGGACCGCCATCGAATGTCGGCCGCTTGACCTTGGGCTGGCCGAAGCTGCCGAGGCGCGGATTGTACGGCGGCAGGTCGCCGGTGATGAAGAAACCGCCCGACAGGCTCCACGCCTTGCTGACGAAATCGGAGCGGCCGCCGTCGAGCCGCGCGACGCGCCGCCCCGCCTCGCCCATCACCCACAACGGACCGCGATAGCCGCCGAGTTCGACGCCATAGCCGGTGGTGCCGGTGCCGCCGAGCAGGGTGCCGGTGGAGACGCGCAGGCCGCCGTTGAAGCGGCCGCCGATCACCGTATTGCGGGTCAGCGTCGTCGCGGCGGGCGACAGGCTCTCGTCGAAGCCCCAGGCGCCGACATGCATCACCGTGTCGTCGGTCTTGATCGGGTTCCAGTGCGCGCGGCCGAGCACGGTACGGCCGTCGCTCACCGCCTGGCTGCCGTCGACGCGGTCGCCGGTGACGGTCAGCGAGGCGTGGCCGGTCTTCCAGAACAGCCGCGGCATGATGCCGATGCCGTAGAAGCCGCGCTGCGGGATGATCGCGGTGGCGACCGTCGTGCGTTCGAGGAACGGCGTCGAGTCCGAGCCGGTCGAGCCCTCGAAGCCGCGGTCGTTGAACAGATGGCCGGCGCGGACGTCATAGTCGATCCCCGGCGCGATGCGGTTGCGCCAGCCCATGAAGGCGGTGACGACATCGACCTCGTTCTCCGAGAAATCGGCCTCCATCTGGTAGAAGAAATGCGCGCCGACGCCGCCCTCCAGCCCGAGGCGCAGCGCGCGCATGCCGGTGGTGGTGAGGTTGCGCGTGTCCGATTTGGAGCCGAAGGTGCTGCTGACGTCGGCGAGGATGCGGCCGCGCGGCTTGAACGTGTAGACGCCGTCCGCCGAGTGGAAGACGGGCAGGCCCGATCCCCATTCGGTGGTGACCCCCGAGGGATTGTCGCGCGCCGCGGTCGCCTGCGCGACGTCGCGGTCGGCGGGGCCGGGCGGCACCAGCTGCGGCGCGAACGGCACCGTGCGGCGGACCGCCGGCGGCGCCGCCTGCGCGACCTGTTGCGGCGGCGTCTGCGTCTGCGCCGGCGCGGGCACGGGTGCCGGTGCGGGGGTCGCGGCGAGCGCCTGCTGGCCCTCGATCCGGTCGAGCCGCGCCTTGAGCGCCGCGATCTCCGCCGCCTGTGCCCGCACCAGCTCGGCAAGGTCCGCCTGGCTGGGCGTCTGCGCCAAAGCGGGGGTGGCGACGACAAGCGCCAACAGGGCGCATCCGGTACGCAGGATCATCGAAGGGGGGCTCCGGCAAGGATCGCCTGCCAGTCGCGCAGGAAGCGCTGGCGGGTGATGCGGTCGAGGGGGACGAGAAGTTGCGGCCCGACGCGGATCGGGCGCGCCTGTGCCGCGGGCAGCCGCCGCGCCGGCACGTCGGCGCGCACCGGCCACAGGCTGCGCGCGGCCAGCAGGCTCTGGCCGCGGCGCGACAGCAGGAAATCGAGGAACAGCTTGGCGCTGGCGGGCGAGCGCGCCTGGCGCGCGATGAAGGCGATGCGCGACGAGACGATCGTATAGTCGCTCGGCAGCACCACGCCGAGCCGGGGATCGCGCTTCGCCTGCTCCAGCGCGTAGGAGGCGACGACGTTATAGGCGATCGCCTGCCGCCCGGCGGCGACCGCGGCGAGCATCGGCTCGGTCCGCTCCGCCAGCACCGGCTTGGTCGCCGCGATCGCCGCCATCAGCGCGCGGCTGTCGCGGGTGATCGCCAGATCCTCGGTCAGATAGAGATAGCCGACGTTCGAGCGGACCGGGTCGAAGGTGGTGACGCGGCCGGTGAATTGCGCGCGGCGCTGGCGCAGCAGCGCTTCGAGCGCGGCATGGCTGCGCGGCCGCTGCGCGTCGGGGATCAGCCGGCGGTTGTAGACGATGCCGATCGGCTCGGCGGTGACGCCATAGCCGATGTTCTTCCACACCGCCTGCGGCGGCAGCGCCGGCTTCTCCGGGCTGGCATAGCTCTGGCCGAAGCCGTCGTTGATCAGCTTGACCTGCAGCGCCATCGCCGACGACCAGACGAGGTCCGCCGACGGCCGGCGCGCGCGCGTCTCGCCGACCAGCCGGCGGTAGATGTCGATCGAGCCGAGGTCGACGTAGCGGACGCGGATCGTCGGGTAGAGGCGGTGGAAGCCGGCGACGACGCCGACCAGCTCGCGGCGATCGGCATTGCCGTAGACGGTCAGCCCGCCCTCCGCCTTCGCTGCGGCGATCAGCCCGTCATAGGAGCGCGGATAGCCCGCCGGCCGGGTCTGCGCATGCGCCGTCCCCGCTGCCGTCAGCACCATCATCGTCCCGAATAGGATCGTCCGCATCCCGGCTCCTCTCGCTTTTCCGCTTCTGTGATCGGATAAGCTGCCATCGTGGGATATCCGGCGCACCTGTCAGCAACCTTTCACCGGGTGAAGCCATGCGAATCCTGATGATCGAGGATGATGCGGCGCTCGCCCGGAGCATCGCCGCGCTGCTGCGCGCGGGCGGCCATGCGGTCGATCACTCGGCGAGCGGCGAGGAGGGGCTGACCCTGATCTCGGGCGAACCCTATGCGCTGCTGATCCTCGACGTCGGCCTGCCCGACATCGACGGCTTCACCGTGCTCGAACGGCTGCGGCGGCGCGGCGAGAAGGTGCCGGTGCTGATGCTGACCGCGCGCGACGCGCTCGACGACCGGGTGCGCGGGCTCGACCTCGGCGCCGACGATTATCTGCGCAAGCCGTTCGAACCGCAGGAACTGGAGGCGCGCGTACGTGCGCTCGGCCGGCGCCGTGGTGGCGATCCGACGCCGGTGGTGACGATCGGCGCGCTGACGCTCAACCGCTCGACCGGGCAGGCGGAGGTCGCCGGCCGCGCGCTCGACCTGCGTCGCCGCGAATGGGCGGTGCTCGACGCGCTCGCCACCCGCGCCGGCCAGGTGGTGCCGCGCGAACTGCTGCTCGCCGAGGTGTTCGGCTATGACGAGCCGGTCGGCCCCAATGCGATCGAGGTCAACGTCACCCGCCTGCGCAGCAAGCTCGCCCCCGACGGTCCGCAGATCCGCACCGTGCGCGGCGTGGGGTATCTGCTCGATGCGGGGTGACGCGCGATGCCCGGCGGTCGGACGCGCTGGCCCCGGCGCGGCGCCTGCTCGCGTGTTCCTGCGAAAGCAGAAACCCAGGGTCGAGCAGCACCACGGCCGGCGGGATCCGAAACTTCCGGGCTGCTGCGTCCGCAGGAGCGCTGGCGGATCTGGCAACAGTCGCGGACCACTCCGGGACGGCGCGACGCCCGGCACCCGCCCGACCCCTTCCGGAGGTGCGCAGATGACCTTCCGCGGCGCCAGCTGATGCCCGCCCCGCGCGCCATCGCGCTGCGCACGCGGCTCTTGGTCGCGATGCTCGGGCCGTTGCTCGGCGTCGCGGTGCTGCTCGGCATCGCCGGCGCGGCGCTGATCGCCGACGTCGTCCGCCGCACCAACGATCGCGTGCTCGGCGGCGCGCTCGGCGCGATCGCCGAGACGGTGCAGGTCGAGCGCGGCGAGGTGACGCTCGATCTGCCGCCCGCCGCCTTCGGGATGCTGGAGAATGCCGAGCGCGACAACGTCTATTATCGCATCGCGGTCGGCGGCGATCTGCTCACCGGTTATGCCGATCTGCCCGCCCCCGCCCCCGATGCGCTGGCGATCGACCAGCCGCGCTTCCGCTTCGCGTACTATCGCGACCAGCGCATCCGCATCGCCGAGGTGCGTCGTGCGCTGCCCGGCATCGAGCGGCCGGTCGTCGTGCAGGTCGCCGAGACGCTCGACGGCCGCCGCGCGCTCAGCCGCCGGCTGATGATCGCATTGCTCGGCGGCGAGCTCGCGCTCGTCGGCATCGCGATGCTGCTGTTGCGCCCCGCGCTCGGCTGGAGCCTGCGTCCGCTCGCGCGGCTGCGCGGCGCGGTCGAGGCGCGCCAGGGCCCGGCCGCGCCCGACCTGTCGCCGATCGATGCCGGCCCGCTGCCGCTCGAACTGCGCCCGCTCGCCGACGCCTTCGACCGGCTGCTCGCCCAGCTCGACACCGCCACCGCGGCGACGCGCCGCTTCACCGCCGACGCCTCGCACCAGATGCGCACGCCGCTGTCGGTGCTCAAGGTGCAGATCGAGCTGGCCCGTCGCGGCTCGCGCGAGGCGCTCGACGAGATCGCCACCGCCGCCGCGCGCCTCGAACGGCTGCTGATCCAACTGCTGGCGCTCGCCCGTGCCGAAGAGGCGGGCGCCGCGCCGCCGCTCGAACGCGTCGACCTGCGCGAGGTCGCGGTGCGCGTGATCAGCCGCCGCATCGGCCAGGCGATCGACGCCGGCGTCGAACTGCAACTCGACGCCGATGCCGCTCCCGCCTGGGTGCACGGCCATCGCACCTTGCTGGTCGAGATCCTCAGCAACCTGATCGACAACGGCATCCGCTACAACCGGCACGGCGGCACCGTGACCGTCGTCATCCGTGAGATGGGTGACGCCGTCGTCCTCTCGGTACGCGACGACGGCCCCGGCATCGCCGCCGCCGACCGCGAGCGCGCGCTGGAGCGGTTCGTCCGCCTCGGCGACGGTCATGCGCCCGACGGCAGCGGGCTCGGCCTCGCCGTGGTGCGCTCTGCCGCGGCGCGGATCGGCGCGACGCTGCGGCTGGAGGACGCCGACCCGGGACTCGTCGTCATCCTCCGCCTCCCACGCTCCACGACAACATAGTAAATGGCAAATGAACCATCATTCAACTCACAATGGTTCGATCACTGCCGACATCCGGCGAGATGTCGCCTCGATAGGCCGAACAACATCTCACCGGTCGTAAAGTACAATTCCAGTTGCATTGTCAGGCGATTAGCTGCGATACTTGCGACATCAGACGAAATAGGTGGGAGAGCACGGTGCACGAGCCGCGCGTCAGTTCATGGTTCGATGCGTTCTCCGCCGAGAAGACGCGACAGCTTGCCGTGGATCGCAGCCGCGCCGTGACGTTGCGCGGCAGTACGGAGCTGACCCGCATCGTCGATGTCGTGCGCGATCACTATCGCCGACCCTATGCGGCGATCTCGATCATCGACAAACGCTCGCAGCTGCTGCTCGCCGAGCGCGGGCTGGGCATCACCGAGACCGCGCGCAGCACCGCCTTTTGCGCGGTGACGATCCAGCAGGGCGGCCGCGCGCTCGTCGTCCCCGATGCGCGCGAGGACGTCCGCTTCGCCGGGTTCGACAGCGTCACCCACGATCCCTTCGTCCGCTTCTACGCCGGCGTGGCGATCCATGATGCGGCCGGCATGGCGCTCGGCGCGATCTGCGTCGCCGACAGCGAGCCGCTGCGCGACGAGTTCGACCGTGCGCTGCTCGTCATGATGGCGCACGAGGCCGAGCGCGAGATCGCGGCCAGCGTACCGACGCCGGCCCCTGCCCCCACGCCATGGCGACTGCGCCTCGAACCCGAGGTCTGAGCCCGCCGTCGCTCAGTCGGTGAAGGGACAGCTGATCGACGGCCGGCCGGCAGTATCGAGCCGCCCGGCGAGCCGCCGCACGAAGCGCGGCACGCGCGCGCTGCGCACCGTCACGTCATACCAACCCTGCGATGCGGCGAGCGGCCAGCGCCACTGCCCCGCCCTTAACGGCAGCGCCTCCCCCGGCCGGTCGGCGCGCACGATCGTCAGCCCTGCCGCCGCCGCATCTGCCGGCACGACCGCCGACAGCGCGTCGCCATCCAATCGCCAGTCGAGGGCGATGGGCGGTTCGTCGCGGTGACCGGCGACGTGACGGTGGAAGCCGTTCGGCCCCAGCACCCACAGGTCGTACCGCCCCGCGGCATCATAGGCCCAATGACCGGCGAGCCCGCGCTCGCCGGCGACGGTATAGCGGCGTGGCGGCGCGTCGAGCGCCAATCGATCGTAGACATGGAACACCGCCCCCGCCCCGCCGCCAGCATCGAAGCGCAGCTGGACGCCGGCGGCATCGATCGTATCGGTCATGGCGAGGCGATAGGGCAATGGCCGTGACCGGCGCGTTCCCGGCTCCTGCCACAAGGCTTCCGCTCGCGCAGGCGCGTCCGGACGCACCTGCCGCGGCAGCGCCGCCGCCTGCGCGGCGTCGGGGCGCGGATCGGGTAGTTGCGCGAACGCGGCCGCATCAGCCGCGGTGAAGTCGAACGCCGAGGTGAGGTCGCCACATACCGCCCGCCGCCACGGCGAGATATTGGGCTCGTGAAACCCGAACCGCTGTTCGAGGAAGCGGATCACCGACGTATGGTCGAACACCTGGGAATTGACCCAGCCACCTCGGCTCCACGGCGACACCACGTACATCGGCACGCGCGGCCCCAGGCCATAGGGTCGGCCGCGGAAGGCCGGCAGGTCGACCGCCGCATCCCCGCGGCTCGGCACGTCGTGATAGGCGCCGGCCAGATCCACCGTCGAGCCGCCGAGCAGCGCCCCCGCCGTATTCCGCGAGGGGGGCGCCGGCGGCGGCACATGGTCGAAGAAGCCGTCATTCTCGTCGAACATCACGAACAGGGCGGTGCGCGCCCATACCGCGGGGTCGGCGGTCAGTGCGTCGAGCACCTCTGCGGTATAGGCTGCGCCCTGTGCCGGGCTCGACGGACCGGGATGCTCACTCCCCTGGGCGGTGGCGATCACGTAGCTCACCTGCGGTAACCGCCCGCCGACGACATCGGCGCGTAGCGCGTCGAGCCCGCGCGTGGTGAGCGCACGGTCCTTGAGCACCGGATCACCCGCACCGCGATGCGCCGCGCGAAAGGCTTCGAAGCCGACCAGCGGGTTGTCGGTGAAATTATCCGCCATGTCCTGATAGATACGCCAGTCGACACCATGCGCCTGCAGCCGCTCGACCCCCGTCGTCCAGCGATAGGGCTCGACGGCGCCGCCCTTCTCGGGGAAATCGTCGTGCGAATTGGCGATTGCCGGGCCGCCGTGCGTGCCGGCTGGATCGTTGGTGCCGCTCCACAGGAACAGACGATTGGTATTGGTGCCGGTCTGGACCGAGCAGTGATAGGCGTCGCACAGCGTGAACGCCTCGGCAAGCGCGAACTGGAAGGGGATGTCCTCGCGCCGGTAATGTCCCATCGCGCGCGGCGATTTGGCCTCGGGCCAATGCGCCATCCGCCCCTGATCCCACGCCGCCTGTGCGTCGGGCCAGCTATGTGGCGTGCCCTCCATCCGCATCAGCTCGAAGTCGCGCCGCGTCGCAAGGTGGAACGGCTCGACGACCCGCGCGCCGCCCGGCGCCTGGCGGTCGAGCTGTTGCCACACCGGCCGCGGCGTTCCCTCGCCGGCGAGCGGCGCCAGCGGGATCGGATACCGGTCGCCAAAGCCGCGCACCCCGCGCAGCGTACCGAAATAATGATCGAAGCCGCGGTTCTCCTGCATCAGGATGACGACATGCGCGACATCGGCGATCGAGCCGGTTCGCACGTCCGGCGCGAACCCTACCGCTCGCGCGATCGCCGGCGGCATCGCCGCCAGCGCGCCCAGTCCGGCCAACACTGCCCGCCGCGACACGTCCGTCATCGATTTCTCCACGCAGGATGCGCCGCCTCGCACGGCACATCCTGCTGATGCAAAGGTCAGAAGTCGAGCGTGAGCGACGCAGTCACGGTCCGTGGCGCCCCCAGGAAGGCAGAGCCGCCGTCTGCGCCGGCAAGGTAGCGCTCGTTGGTCAGGTTGCTCCCCTGCACGGTCAGTTCCATGCCCTTGAGCGGCTCGATCACCGCGCCCAGGTCGACGCCGACATAGGCGTTGAGCAGCGTGAAGCTCGGTGCCACCTGCTCGCCCTGCGTATCGACGAAACGGTCGCCGACGAACTTGGCGGCAGCGCCGGCCTTGAAGATCGAGCGGTGGTAATCCGCCGCCAGCACCCACATCGTCCGTGGCGAGTTGATCACCTGGCTGCCTGGGTCGATCCCGACATCCGCATCCTGCCGGGCATCGCCGGTGCCGATATAGACCGCATGATTGTAGGTGTAGCTGCCCGACAGTGCCAGCCCCACCGGCAGACGATAGGCGAGCGCCGCCTCGACGCCGCGGCTGCGAATGCCGCCGACGTTAAGATATACGCTGTCCTGCTGCTCCTGATAATCGATGCCCGTCACCAGATTCGACGAGATGGACACGATGTGGTTGGCGAACTTGATGTCGTAGGCAGTCAACGAAGCCTTGACCCGATTGCTGCTGTAGCGAACCCCGGCTTCGATGTTGTTCGCGGTTTCTGGTTTGATGCGCGTCACGGTTTCAGCCGGCTGGCTGAGCGGGCCGTTGCCGATCGCCGCGAAATTCTGCGAATAACCCGCGAACAGCTCCATTCCGGAGATCGGCGTCTGATAGGTAACGCCTGCGTTGATCAGCGGCTTAGAGTGCGAGTTCAGCGCGGTGTGCACCCGATCGTTGAGCAGCTCCTGACGGTCCTGGTGCAGGAAGAACTGCTTGACGCCGAACCGCGCGGTCACAGGACCATAGGTCAGCGCATCTTCCGCATAATACATCACCTCGTCGGTACCATAGTCGGTGCTGAACTGCTCGTAATAGGGCCGCGCATCGAAGGCGATGCCGAGCCGGGGATTGGTCAGCTTGTGCCAGTCGCGCACCTGATTGGCACGGTCATGCTCAAACCAGAAGCCGCCGCGCAGCACGTTGCTGAGGTCACCAAAGGCGTGCGTCCAGTCGACGTCGACCGTGGTCCCGAATCGGTCGTTCTTGTAATGCGTATGGCGATAGGATTGGACCGGCGTTGCATTCGCCGCGTAGCAGGATGGCGAGTATTCCGGGGGAATGCCCGCAGAGCCGGTGCAACCCGCAATCAGTGTTGCCGCAGCCCCGGTCGGGGTGACGAAATAGATATTGCCGAGCGGCGGGCCGCCTACCACGGTCGGCGCGCCCAGGAACTCGCTCTCCGGCTGGCCGGGGCCGTCATTACGCACATCGACCAGATAAGGCGGAATCCAGTCGCCGCGGCCGCGCATGCGGTGACCGTAACCCGCCACCACCAGCTTGAGCTCGCCCTGCTCCACCTTCGCCTTGAGATAGCCAAACAGGTTTTTGCGCAGCGCGCGTGCCCCGGCGCGATAGGCCTGATCGATATAGGGAATACCGGTCCAGCTGTCGGTATAGGCGTCATGCTCCGGATCGTTGCGGAACTGCGCGACCGAGACCGAACCGAATTCAGCCTCGTCGGCATCGTCGTAGGAAACGAAACCGGTGAGATCGACCTGCGCCACCCGGCTGAGCAGCTTGGCGTCGATGTGGTCACGCCGCGTCTTGCCCGCCCCGCCGATCCAATCGCGGACACGCGAAGTCGACGCGCTGACATAGCCGCGCGTATCCGGGGCGAACTCGCCGGTGTCGCCGCGCACGTAGAATTTGCGCGCCCCGAAGTCGCCGCCGGCCGCCGCAAAGCGCAGCCGCGAGCGCGCCTCCGGGTCGGAGGTGAGATAGTCGAGCGTGCCGCCCAGCGCCTCGTTGGAGCGCGACGAGATGTCCGCCGTTCCCTGCGACACCACCACGGTCTTGAGGTCGAGAACGTCGAGATAGCGGTTGGCGCGCGATCCGCCGCCATAGCCCGATCCGCCGTTGGGCAGGCCGTCGATCGTCGAGCCGATCTGCTGCCCACCGCCACCGCCGCTGCTGAAGCCGCGGATGCTGATCGAGGTCGCCCAGTCGGATGAGCCGAACGCATCGCCTTCGGAGACGAACACGCCGGGCAGTTCGTTGATGACGTCGTTCACACTCGACAGCGCCGACTGGCGCTCGATCATCGCCGGCGTAACCCGGGTATTGGCGAATGCGGTCGACTGGCCGACGACCACGATCTCGTCGCTGCCCCTGCCCGCCTCGTCCTTCCCGGCAACAGCGGCCGGCGGAGCGGCCTGGGTTTGCGCCTGGGCATGACTCGCCCCCGCCGCGATCGCCATGATCGCGGCGCCAACCATCCACTTCGTCATCATGTCTCCCTGCGAGCCGGAAGGCTCCGTCCGCGCCGTACCTGCGTCGGCGTCGCCAGCCCGCTAGCCGCGACCAATGACGAGATCGTGACACTCGCGATGGACCGATCGCGCGATCGATCGTGGCCTCTTACGAGACGAGGACCGCCTCAGAACCGGACGCCGGCCGCATGCAGTTGCGCCTCGGCGGCGTCGACGGTCGTGCCGTGTGCCAGCGGCATGGCGATGGAGCGCGTGTACGGCGTCCAGATCATCGCCTCGAACCCCTCGCGGCGCGCGTCGAGCGCCGACCAGGCCACGCAGAAGTCATAGGCCAGCCCGACGAACACGCAGCGCTGCACGCCGATGTCGCGGAGATAGCCGGCCAGCCCGGTCCGCGTCGTCTTGTCGTTCTCGAAGAAGGCCGAATAGGAATCGACGTCGGGATGATGGCCCTTGCGGACGATCACCTGCGCCCGGGCGACCGCCGCCGCGACCGCCGGATGGAAATCGGCCCCCGCCGATCCCTGGATGCAATGGTCCGGCCACAGCACCTGCTCGCCATAGGGCATGGCCACGATGTCGAATGGCTGATGGCCGGCATGACTGCTGGCGAAGGAGCTGTGCCCCGCGGGATGCCAGTCCTGCGTAACCACGACATGCGCGAACCGCGTCGCCAGCTCGGCGATCGGCGCCATCACCGCGTCGCCGTCTGCGACGGCAAGCCGCCCGCCGGGACAGAAGTCGATCTGCGGATCGACGATGACGAGCGCATCGGCGCTGTTCGGCGTGGCGGGCGCGGCAATCATGCCGGCATCTTACCGCGCCCGCACGGCGGGGCAACCGGCGCGACGCAGCAACGCCCTTGCCAAGGGTATTGCGAATCATTAGCAGCGCAGCACTAGCGAGGGTGCCGGGGGGCATTGTTCGCAACGATTGGGGGACATATGGTTCGCATCTCGCGATGTGCGGCCGGGAGCGCGCTCGGGCTGCTGTCGACCGCCTGTGCTTTGGCGCTGGCCACCCAGGCGCAGGCGCAGGACAGGGCGGCGCAGGACAAGCCGGCGCAGGACAGGGCAGCGCGGCCGGGCGACGGCGTGGCGGCCGACGACATCATCGTCACCGGCGAGAAGATCGACCGCACCTTGCAGGAGACGAGCACGGCGGTGACGGTGATCCGCGCCGTCGATCCGCAGGTATTCAAATCGCCCTATGACGTCGCCGCGGTAGTGCCGAACATGGTCGCGACCGCCGCCGACCTGCCGAGTATCCGCGGCGTCACCGGATCGGGCGCGGCGAGCGGCATCTTCACGCTGATGTCGGGCGCACGCCCCCGCGTCGCGACGATCGTCGACGGCATTGCCGAGACCTTCGCGGGGCAGCGTTATGCCGACGCCGGCATGTGGGACATCGCGCAGGTGGAGGTGCTGCGCGGGCCGCAATCGACGACGACCGGGCGCAACAGCCTGGGCGGCGCGATCATCCTCAACACCAAGGACCCGACCTGGAGCTGGGAGGGCGCCGCCCGCGCCGGCTTCGAGACCGAGCGCGGCACCGGCCTGCTCGCGGCGGCGCTGTCGGGGCCCCTGATCGCAGACCAGCTGGCGATCCGCCTCGCCGCCGACGGCACGCGCGGCAAGAGCTATATCCATTACGACGCCGGCACCGGTTTCCCGTTCGATCCGGCGCGGATCGAACGCACCAACCTGCGCGGCAAGCTGCTGTGGGTGCCCGCGGCGTTGCCCGGCTTCACCGCGCTGGTCACCGGCACCAAGCGCTGGAACAAGGGGGAATACCTCTATTCCGCCACCGGTCCGGACTTCTTCCGTTACCGCTGGGACAATCCGTTCCTCAACACCCGCACGAGCGATTCGAGCGTCGGAACCGTCGCGGTCGACCTCGGCTACACGCTGTCGCCGGGGGTCCGGGCGCGGCTGCTCTACGGCCATGGCTGGTTCGACGCGCAGTTCCGCCAGGCCAACCAGAACAATGCCGCCACGACGGCCGGCCAGCTCGACCTGACCGAGGGCAACAACACGGTCGAGGCGCGGCTCTCCTATGCTCCGGCGGGCAGCCGGGTGTCGGGGGTGATCGGCCTCTATCATTACGACCGGCACCAGGATCTGCGCTCGACCCTGGGCGTCAACGGGCCGGACCGGATCGCCACGCAGGCGGTCTATGTCGACGCGACGCTCGGGCTGGCGGCGCGGCTCGACCTGCTCGCCGGCGGCCGGGTCGAGCGCGAGACGCAGCGGCGCAACGTCGCGCTGTCCTGGGGCGTGGTCGACGGCCGCACCGCGCAGACGGTCGCGCTGCCCAAGCTGGGGCTGCGTTATGCGCTCAGCGACAGCACCAACGTCAGCGCGACGCTGCGCAAGGGCTACAGCCCCGGCGGCGGCGCGATCGACTGGATCACCGGGGACTATTACGTCTACGATCCGGAGACGGTATGGACCTACGAAGTCGGCTCGCGCACCGCGGTGGCGGGACGCAGGCTGACGCTCGGCACCACCGCCTTCCTCAACAGCTATCGCGGTTTCCAGACGCTGGTCGCCTCGACCTTCACCAATATTCCGCGCGCGCGCACTTATGGTGTGGAGTTGGAGGCGGGCTATCGGCCGTGGGCCGGGCTCGACCTCCACGCCAGCCTCGGCCTGCTCGCCAGCGACATCCGCGAGGCGCCCGCCGGCCATGCCGAGGTCGCCGGGCACCGGCTCAACAACGCGCCGTCCTTCACCGGATCGCTCGGCTGGGACCAGCATTTTGCCAGCGGGGTCCTGTTCGGCGCCGACGCCAATCGGGTCAGCCGCTACACGTCGCAGGTGGAAAGCGGCACCGGCATCGACGGCGGCGACTATACCGTGGTCAACGCGCACATCGGCTATGAGCACGCGGGATTCGGCATCCGCGCCTATGTTCGCAATCTCGGCGATGCGCACATCCTCTATTCGGCGCGCGTCAGCCGCGCCGGCGACGTCCAGGGCCAGGTCGGCCAGCCCCGCGCGTTCGGCGTGGCGGCCGACATGCACTGGTAGGCCCCCGCAAAATCCTGCGGCCGAAACGGCGGCTTCATGCGTTGGGGGTGCTGGGCGGTCGGTGTGGACCGCCGGGAGAGGATCATGAGCACGACCCTGACCGCGAAGTTCGAGACGCGGCGCGAAGCGGAGATGACGGTGGAACGGCTGGTCCAGCAGTTCGAGATTCCGCGCACCGACGTGTTCATCGCCGCCGACGGGCCGCAGAATACCGTCGGCACCGAGGAAGCCGGCTCCGACACCGAGGCGGGCGCGCCGAGCCCCGAAGGCCGCGACGACGGCCAGCATGCCGGCGCCGTCGTGGTGTCGGTCGACATCAACGACGCGACGCTCGCCGACGAGGTGAGGTCCGCCTTCGCCGAGTTCAACGCGGGGGACGTCACCGCAGCGTGACGACGGGCCGGCCGGGCAGCGTATGCCCGGCCGGCGCTCTGCCGGGATGTGCTTGCCGCCTGGCGCGCAGGACGTAAGATCGACGCGATCGATACGCCGGAACCACCGGCGAAGGTCTCGACAGGGGTTCCTCCATGCGTCTCGCTCTTGCCCTCCTGCTGCTGTCGGCGGCGCCGCCCGTGCAGGCCGATGCCGCCCCGCTGCAAAGCGCGCCTGCCCGCGCCACGGCGACCGCCGCGCAGGATGCGGCGCTGCTGCAGTTCCTCGACCGCGCCTTCGACGAGCAGCTCGATCTCAACCCGGAGGCGCAGACCCAACTCGGCCTCAAGACGCATCAGAACCGGCTCGGCGATTATACCGATGCCGGCGCGCGCCGCGAGCAGGCGCTCGCCGAACGCCAGCTCCAGGCGATGCGGGCACGCTTCCGCCCCGACCAGCTCGGCGAGAGCGCGCGGGTCAGCTACCGCCTGTTCGAATATCAGGTCGCGCGCGGGCGCGAATCGCTGCGCTTCCGCAAGTTGCGCTTTCCGGTCTCGACCACCGGCAGCCCAGCGGGCGACATTCCGGTGCTGCTGATCAACAACCACCGCATCGATACGCTCGCCGACGCGCGCGCCTATATCGCCCGCCTGCGTGATACCGAGCGGGTGATGGGTGAGGTCACTTCGCGGATGCGCGAGCAGGCGGCGGCCGGAATCGTGCCCAATTCCGTCAATTTCGCCCCAGCCCGCGCCGACGCCCGCGCGGTCGTCACCGGCGCGCCGTTCGATACCGGCGCCGATTCCACCCTGCTCGCCGACTTCCGCAAGAAGGTGGCGGCGCTCGACGTGCCGGCGGCGACGAAGACGCAGCTGATCGCCGAGGCCTCGGCGGCGCTGGCCGGGCCGTTCCGCCACGGCTACGACCTGCTGTTCGCGACGCTCGACGCGATCGAGCCGCTCGCCAAGGGCAATTTCGGCGCCTGGCATCTGCCCGACGGCGCCGAATATTACGCCGACCAGCTCAAGGGCGCCACGACCACCGATCTCACCGCCGAACAGATCCATGCGCTCGGCCTGCGTCAGGTCGCCGCGATCCGGCAGGAAATGGAGGCGATCAAGCGCGAGGTCGGCTTCACCGGCACGCTCGAACACTTCTTCGACCGTATCCGCACCGATCCGCAGTTCAAATATCCGAATACGGCGGCGGGGCGGCAGGCCTATCTGGGCGATGCGCGCGCGGTGATCGCCGCGGCGATGGCCGCCGCGCCGCGCTATTTCCGCGTCCTGCCCAAGGCGCTGCTGGAGGTGCGTGCGGTCGAGCCGTGGCGCGAGCGCACCGCATCGACCGCCTTCTACGATCCGCCCTCCGCCGACGGATCGCGCCCGGGCGTCTATTACGTCAATCTGGTCGACATGACGCAGACGCAGAAGGTGCAGGTCGCCGCGATCGCCGCGCATGAGGGGGCGCCCGGCCACCATTTCCAGATCGCGCGCCAGCAGGAGCTGACCGGCATCCCCAAGTTCCGCAAATATGGCGGCTACGGCGCCTATGTCGAAGGCTGGGGCCTGTATGCCGAGCGGCTCGGCGACGAGATGCGCCTCTACAAGGACCCCTATGCGCGGTTCGGCATGCTGTCGCTGCAGATGTGGCGGGCGATCCGGCTGGTGCTCGATACCGGTATCCACGCGCAGCGCTGGGACCGCGACGCCGCAATCGCCTATTTCCGCGCCAACAGCTCGGTGTCGGACACCGATATCGCGCGCGAGGTAGACCGCTATTTCAACTGGCCGGGCCAGGCGACCAGCTACATGGTCGGGCAATTGAGGATCAGCGAATTGCGCGCCAGGGCGCAACGCGCGCTGGGCGCCAGGTTCGACATCCGCGATTTCCACGAAGCGGTGCTCGAACAGGGCGCGCTGCCGCTCGACCTGCTCGACGAACAGGTCGACCGCTACATCGCCGCCAAACGCTAGGCGGCGCGGCGCTCGGTCAGGAACAGCAGGAACACGGCGGTCGTCAGCACCGCGCCGACGGTCGCGGTGGCGGTCCAGCCGCCGTGATCGTAGCTGATCGTCGCGAGCGTCGAGCCGAGCGCGCCGGCGAGGAAGACCATCGTCATATAGACCGAGTTGATCCGCCCGCGCGCTTCGGGCGCGATCGAGAAGAGCACACGCTGGCCGAGCACCTGGTTCATCTGCGTCGCGGCGTCGAGCACCACGGCGGCCAAGGCGAGCAGGATCAGCGCATGCGCCGCCCCCGCCCAGCCGGCGAGCAGGAAGGCGACGATCGCCGCCGCCAGCGCCCCCGCGGTGCCGGCACGGATATGGCCACGGTCGCCGAGCCGCCCCGCGATCGGCGCCGCCAGCGCCCCGCCCGCGCCGGCGAGCGCGAACAGCGCGATCCCCATCTGGCCCAGGCCGAAGCGCTGCGCGAGCAGCAGCGGCACCGTCGTCCAGAACAGGTTGAACACCGCGAACATCGTTGCCTGATAGGCGGTGCGGCGGCGGATCGCCGGGGTGCGGACGAGCAGCGACAGGCCCGACAGCAGCAGCGCGCCATAGCGCAGGTTCGGCCTGGGCCGGTGCTGCGGCACGGTGCGCGCGATCAGCACCGCGAGCAAGGCCATGGCGACCGCCGACACGCCGAAGATCGCGCGCCACCCCGCCACCGCCGCCAGGCCGTTGGCGAGCGGCCGGGCGAGCATGATGCCGGTGATCAGCCCGCCCATGATGTTGCCGACCACCTGCCCGCGACGCTGTTCGGGCGCGAGATGCGCGGCGAGCGGCACCATGATCTGCGCGCCGACTGAACAAAAGCCGGTGACGAACGAGAAGACGAGGAAGCTCATCGCCCCCGCCGCCGTCCAGGTGCCGACCAGCCCCAGGCAGGCGCCGACCGTCAGCAGCAGGATCAGCCGCTTGTTCTCGACCCGGTCGGCGAGCGAGACGACGAAGAACAGACCGGCGCCATAGCCGAGCTGGGTCAGCGTGACGACGAGCCCGGCGACGCCGCCGTGCAGGCCCAGCGCCGGCGCGATCGCGCCGATCAGCGCCTGCGCATAATAGAGGTTGGCGACCATCAGCCCGCAGGCAATCGCGAAGATGGCGGTGAGCCCCGGGCTGATCCCGGCATGGTCGGTCTGGCTGGTCATCGCCGCCGCTTACCGCCTCCCGCCGCGCACGTCGCGGGTCGATCGCCGGTGGATGCGCAGCCGCAACGCCATCGGCGGATCAGGCGCCCGCCACCCGGTCGACGATCTCGCGGATCGCCTCGCGCTGCAACGGCGCGCGGTCGATCGAATTGTGGATGCCGATCCCCTCGACCAGCGCGTCGAGCGCCCGTGCGGTGAGCGGATCGAAGAACCGCTCCAGCGCGGCGCGGCTGTCGTCCATCCAGCGCTGCATTACCGCCGACACCGGCGGATGGCGCGCGGCGAAGGCGTAGAGTTCGTAGCTGAGCAGCAGCGTGCGCGGCTCCGCCCACACCGATTCGGCGATGATGTCGACGATCGCCGCGCGCGCCGCATCGCGATCCGCCGCCTGCGCCAGTCGTGCCGCGAACGCCGCCGAGGATTGCGCCGCCAGTTGCAGGAAGGCGGTGGTCAGCAGCGCCTCCAGCGAGGCGAAATAATAGGTCACCGATCCCAGCGGCACCGCCGCGGCGGTGGCGATACGCCGGTGCGTCGTCGCCGCGACGCCATGCTCGGCGATCACCGCCAGCGTCGCGTCGACGATCCGCTGCCGGCGATCGGGGCCGGTCCGCTTGGGTTGACTGGATGGCACGCATTCTTCCTTTGCCAAGGATGTGTACATTTGTACATATGCCGGTGATTCACGGCGGCTGGTGCTGCCGTACCGCAGGAAAGGCCGACGATCATGTCCCAACCGCCCCCCACCCGCCGCACGATCCTCGGCGCCGCCGCGGCGCTTGCCGTACCGGCGAGCGCCATGGCCGCGGGTGCCGGTGCCGCGGTCGGCGAGGCGGCGGCGGTGCCGGCGCTCGGCCGCCGCGACGGGCGCTGGCTCAACCCGCCCCGGCAGTGGCGCGCCGATCGCGACGGCGACTTGACGATCGTCACCGATCGCGCGACCGATTTCTGGCGCGAGACGCATTACGGCTTCACGCGCGACAGCGGCCATTTCCTCGGCTTCCCCACCCCCGCCGCCTTCACCGCGCAACTGCGCATCCGCGGCGCCTATGAGACGCTCTACGACCAGGCCGGGATCATGGTGCGCGTCGACGAACGCCGCTGGGTCAAGGCCGGGATCGAGCTGTCGGACGGCGCGGCGATGCTGAGCAGCGTGCTGACCGACGGCCGCTCCGACTGGGCGACCGGCCGCTACACCGGCAACCCCGCCGACTTCTGGATGCGCGCCACCGTCGCCAAAGGCGTGCTGCGGTTGCAGGTCTCCGCCGATGGCCACCACTGGCCGCTCGTCCGCCTCGCTCCCTTCCCGGTCGCCGCCGCCTATCGCGTCGGGCCGATGGCCTGTACCCCGGAGCGCAGCGGCCTGCGCGTGCGCGTCTCCGATCTCACCATCGGGGCGCCGCTCGGCAAAGACCTCCACGACCTGAGCTGAGACGATGACCGAGAAAGAGAAGATGCTGGCGGGCGAGCTCTACACCGCCGACGATCCCGTCATCGCCGCCGATTCGGCCCGTGCGGCGCAATGGATGGCCCGCTACAACCAGGCCGCCGCGGCAAGCCCGGCCGAACGCCACGCGCTGCTGGCCGAGGGGCTGGGCGCGGTCGGCCACGGCGTCACTGTACGGTCGCCCTTCCACTGCGACTATGGCTACAACATCCGGCTCGGCGACGGCGTGTTCCTCAATTTCGGCTGCGTCATCCTCGACGTGGTCGCGGTCGAGATCGGCGCGGGTACGCAGATCGGGCCGGGCGTGCAGATCCTGACCGCCGATCACCCGCGCGACCCGGCGGCGCGCGCCCGGATGCTCGAATTCGGACGGCCGATCCGCATCGGCGCCAATGTGTGGATCGGCGGCGGCGCGCTGATCCTGCCCGGCGTGACGATCGGCGACGATGCGATCATCGGCGCCGGCAGCGTCGTGACGCGCGACGTGCCCGCCGGCGCCACCGTCGCCGGCAATCCCGCCCGCGTGCTGCGCGCATGAGCGGCGTACCGACGCCCGACCGCACCAGCGCGGGCAAGACGCATTTCGAGGTGCTCGACGGCCTGCGCGGCACCGCGGCGCTGCTCGTAGTGGCGTTCCACATCCAGGGGATCGCGGTGCTGTTCGACGCGTCGCGGCTGATGCTGCCGCACGCCTATCTCGCGGTCGACTTCTTCTTCGCGCTGTCGGGCTTCGTCATCGCCTACGCCTATGACGATCGCTGGCCGCGGATGACGACGCGCGGCTTCCTGGCGCGGCGTCTCGCCCGGCTCCACCCGCTCGTCGTGCTCGGCGCGCTGCTCGGGCTGGCGAGCTACCTCTTCGATCCCTTCGCGGGTGGAAAGCAGGAGTCGTCCGCCGGCCTGATCGCGCTCGCCGCGGTCGCGGGGCTGCTCGCCCTGCCCTCGCTGCCGCTCGCCAACCGGCTCGGCGACAGCCATCCGCTCAATGCGCCCGCCTGGACGCTGTTTCAGGAGTATATCGCCAATCTCGCCTATGCGCTGGTGCTGCGCCGGCTCGGCCTGCGCGCGCTCGCGGCGGTCGCGCTCGTCGCTGCGCTCGTCTCGGCGGCGACCGCGCTGACGCTGGGGTCGTACGACACCGGCTGGGGCCTCGCCAATTTCTGGGGGGCACCGGTGCGGCTAACCTATCCCTTCGTCGCCGGCCTGTTGCTCTACCGGCTCGGCGACCGCCTGCCGCGGCTGCGGCTCGGCTTCGTGCCGCTCAGCATCGTGCTGGCGCTGGCCTTCGCCGCCCCGGTCTTTCCCGCGGTCGGCGCGCTCAAGCTCAACGGCGTCTACGAAGCGGCCTGCGTGCTGCTGCTCTTTCCGGCGATCATCGTCGCCGGCCGTCATTCCAGCGGCGGCCCGCGCGCGGTGGCGCTCTGCAAACAGGCGGGGCGCCTCTCCTACCCGATCTACGTCACCCATTATCCCTTCGTGTATCTCTACATGAATTGGATCGCCGACCGCCATGGACCGGCCTGGGTGACCGCGGTGGTCGCGGTGGCGCTGTTCGTCTTCACCATCCTGTTCGCCGCCGCCGCCCATGCCTTCTGGGACGTGCCGATCCGCCGGTGGCTGCAGCAGCGCCTGCCGGCCGCCTGAGGGGATATTCGGCACGGTCGCTGCCGCCGAGGAACGATCGCCGCCGCGCATCGCTTGTCCTGCATGCCCGCGGCGTACACCGCGGCCACGACCAAGGATGACATGATGAGCGACAAGGTCCCCACCCCCGTCAGCGGCAATCCGGCGAGCAAGGGCGCGCCCGACGGCGTCTCGGGCGTTCCCGGCGGCAGCGACCAGCGCGAGATCCACGGCCGCAGCGCCGGCGGCGAGAGCGCGGGCGGCGCCTATCCCAATCCGCACACCGGCAAGGCGCCGACCGGCGGCGGCTTCATGGGTCATGGCGGCCAGACCGACATGGCCTATCACGGCAGCGGCCAGGCCGGCGAGGACGGCGCGAGCGTGCCCAATGCGGCGACCGGATCGCGCGAAGGCGCCGACCGCACCGACGGCGCCGGCGACACCGTACCTAGCCCCGACCGCAGGGATCACGATCTCGCCGGCACCGACGGGTCGGTCACCGCGACCGCCACCGACGGCGTCGCCGAGGCGGAAACCAGTGGCAAGATCGGCACCGACGCAAGCTACGAGGCCGAACAGCGCAAGCCCGGTGCCGGCTGACCACAGGTGGAGCGAAACGGGGCGGGGCGGGGCCGGGCGACCGGTTCGTCCCGGTTTGCGACAGCCGGTCGCGTCGGCACACATTGATCGGGATCAGTTTGGCCGCTCACCGGTTCTGGTCGTGATGCGATTGTGACAAGGCTCGGATATTGACGGATTTCCCCAGTCGTGGCGGCGAGATGGCGGCATTGATCGCCGGGCACGACTGGGCCGCTTCGCCGCTGGGGCCGCGCGACGGCTGGCCGCCGCACCTCCACGTCGTCACCGATGTCGTGCTGCAATCGCCGCTGCCGATGGCGCTGCTGTGGGGCGAGCACGGGCTGCTGATCTACAACGATCATTATGCGACGATCGCCGGCCGCTACCATCCCGCGATCCTCGGCCTGCCGGTGGTCGAGGCATGGCCTGAGGCCGCCGACTTCAACCGCGGCGTGCTGCGCGCGGGGCTGGCCGGCGAACACCTCACCTTTTCGCGTCAGGAGGTCACGCTCCACCGCGACGGCTTCCCGGCGCAGGCGTTCTTCAACCTGACCTATGCGCCGGTGCGCGATCCTGCCGGGACGCCCGCCGGCGTCCTCGCCGTCGTCATCGAGGTGACGCAGGCGGTGACGATGGAGCAGGAACTCGTCGCCGAGACGCACAGCCTCGAAACGCTCAACCGGATCGGCGCCGCGCTCGCCGCCGAACTCGATCTCGAACCGCTCGTGCAGATGGTGACCGATGCCGGCGTGACGCTGACCGGCGCCGCCTATGGCGCCTATTTCCACAATGAGATGGACGACAGCGGCGAGCGCCTCCACCTCTTCACGCTGTCCGGCGCCAGCCGCGCCGAGTTCGAGGGGCTGGGCAAACCGCGACCGACCGCGGTGTTCGCGCCGACCTTCCGTAACGAAGGCGTGCTGCGCTCCGACGATATCTGCCGCGACCCGCGCTACGGGCACAACGCGCCGCATGTCGGCCTGCCCGCGGGGCATCTGCCGGTGCGCAGCTATCTCGCGGCGCCGGTCGTCTCGCGCTCGGGCGAGGTGCTCGGCGGGCTGCTGTTCGGCCACCCCGAGCCCGGCCGCTTCCACGTCCGCCACGAACGGCTGCTGGTCGGCATCGCCGCACAGGCGGCGATCGCGATCGACAATGCCCGGCTGTTCGCCGCGGTGCAGGAGGTCAACGACACGCTCGAACGCCGCGTCGCCGAACGCAGCGAGGCGCTGACCCGCGCCCATGACGCCCTCCGCCAGGCGCAGAAGATGGAGACGCTGGGTCAGCTCACCGGTGGCATTGCACACGATTTCAACAACCTGCTCACCGTGATCCGCGGCTCTGCCGATCTGCTGCGGCGGCCGGGGCTCAACGAGGACCGGCGTGACCGCTATATCGAGGCGATCGCCCAGACCGCCGATCGCGCCAGCAAGCTGACCGGTCAGCTGCTCGCCTTCGCCCGCCGCTCGTCGCTCACCCCGCAGGTGTTCGATGTCGGCGACACGATCCGCGGGCTGACCGACATGATGGAGATGCTCGCCGGCGCGCTGATCGAGGTCGATCTCGATTTGCCCGACACCGCCTGTTTCGCCCATGCCGACGTCAGCCAGTTCGAGACCGCGATCGTCAACATGGCGGTCAACGCGCGCGACGCGATGGGTCAGGAGGGCCGGCTGACGATCGCGGTCGGCACCTGCGACCGTATCCCGCCGGTGCGCGGCCATGCCGCACGCGACGGCGACTTCCTCAAGGTGGCGATCACCGATACCGGCACCGGCATCCCGCCCGAGCATCTCGACCGCATCTTCGAACCCTTCTTCACGTCGAAGGGGGTCGGCCATGGCACCGGCCTTGGCCTGTCGCAGGTGTTCGGCTTCGCCAAGCAATCGGGCGGCGACGTGCTCGTTACCAGTCGGCTCGGCGAGGGCGCGACCTTCACGCTCTTCCTGCCGCGCGAGCGCGACGCCACTGCGGCGGAGGCCATGCCCGCGCCGGCCACCGGCACCGCCGGCGCGGCGCTGCGCATCCTGGTCGTCGAGGACAATCCGGAGGTCGGCACCTTCGCCACCACCGCGCTCACCGACCTCGGCCACGACATCGTGCTCGCGCGCAACGCCAAGGAGGCGCTCGGCCGGCTGGAATTCGACGGCGACGGCTTCGACGTCGTCTTCTCCGACGTGATGATGCCCGGCATGAACGGCATCGAACTGGCGCAGCTGATCCGCGGCCGGCTGCCGGCGCTGCCGGTGATCCTGACCAGCGGCTATAGCGAGATCCTGTCCAAAGAGGGCGCGGGTGCGTTCGAGCTGCTCCACAAACCCTATTCGATCGACGCGCTCAGCGCCGTCTTCGAGCGCGTCGCCCCGCTCCGCGCGGATCGCCCTGCCGACGGCCCGCCGCTCAGATCACCGCATCGATGACGAACCGCACGCCCTCGGTCGGATAGTCGATCGACGCGCGCCCGCGCACACGCTGCGCCAGCACGCGCGAGATCATGCGCGTGCCGAAGCCGGTGCGGGTCGGCGGCACCACGGGCGGGCCGCCGCTCTCCACCCACGAGAACCGGACGCGATGCGCGTCGTCGCCATCACCGCCGCCGCCATATTGCCAGCGCACCGCGACATGCCCGCCCGCCACCGACAGCGCGCCATATTTGGCGGCATTGGTCGCCAGTTCGTGCAGCGCCATCGACATCGCCAGCGTCACCGCCGGCGACAGCCGCACCTCCGGCCCGTCGATCGAGAAGACGCTGCCGGCGCGGTCCATGAACGGCATCAGCACGCGTTCGGCCACCTCGCCGAGCGCCGCGCCCTCCACCTCGTCGCGGACCAGCAGATCGTGCGCCGCGCCGAGGCTGGCGATCCGCCCGGCGATCGCATCCTGCGCCTCGGCGATCGAGCCGGCGTTGCGCAGCGTCTGGCTGACCACCGCGCCGACCGTCGCCAGCGTGTTCTTGACGCGATGCGTCAGTTCCTGCGCGAGCACGGCGCGATGCTCCTCGGCGAACTTGCGCGCGGTGATATCGGTCGAAAAGCCGATCATCGTCGCCGCAGCGGCGCCCGCACGGCGCATCACCTCGCCACGCGTCTGCACCCAGCGCAGCTCGCCGGCCGGGGTGATGATGCGATAGTCCTGCGCGCATTCCACCTGGCCGGCGATCGTCGCCTCGATCGCCGCCGCGACCGTCGCCATGTCGTCGGGATGCACAGCGCGGGTGAAATCGGCAAAGGTCAGCGGCTCTTCGGGTGTGCGGCCGAAGATCGCCTTGCACCCGGGCGACGCCTCCAGCGCCTGCGTCGCGATGTCGAAGCTCCAATAGCCCAGCCCGCCGGCGCGCAACGCGAGCTGCAGCTGCAACTCGCGCTCGGCCAGCGCCGCCTCCTGCACCGCGACCTCGACCTTCAGCGCGTCGCGATCCTCGCGCAGCTGGACCAGCTGGTCGCGTTCCAGCGTCACGTCGGTCTGCGACGCGACGAAATAGGCCAGCGCACCGTCGTCGCCGAACACCGGCGCGACCGTCAGCCGGTTCCAGAAGGCGCTGCCGTCGCGGCGGTGGTTGAGCAGGTCGATCTCGATCCGCCGCCGCGCCGCGATCGCCTCGCGCAGCCGCGCGACATCGGCCGGGTCGGTGTCCGGCCCCTGCAGGAAGCGGCAGTTGCGGCCGATCACCGCCTCGGCGGCATAGCCGGTCAGCCGCTCGAATGCGGCATTGACGTAGATGATGGGATCGTCGGGCAACGTCGGGTCGCTGACCGCCATCGGCAGCGTCGCATCGCGGAAACCGACGACCACCGGATCGGCGGCGGCGAGCCGTTGCGCGAAGGCATGGATCGACTGCCGCACGGCCGGGGCAGTGACGTCCGGCGCGCCTGCGTCGGGAGAGGAAGAGAAACGATCCAAGCGGGGTCCGCGCTATCTTATGATAAGCTTTCCAGCAATATCGGGAAAGCTCCAGGATGGGGCTTTGTCGCCGGGGTCAGAGCGGCGGCGTGCCGCGTACCGCATCGGCGAGGACGCCGCACCCCGCCGCCGCCTTGCCGACCTCCAGCGCCACCTTGGGGTCCTTGACCTCGCCGGCGACGCGCAGGAAGTCGCCGACCGTGAGCCGTCCCGGACTGGTGCCACCCTGCCGTGCCGCGCGTGCCGCCCGGCCGAGCTGCTGCAACTGGCTGAGCGACAGGTTGGCCGTGATCCGCTCGCCGACACATTGCGACTGGGCCGGCGCGAATCCGTAACCGGTCATCGCGGTGGCGATCTGCGCGGAGGGGCTGACGCAGCCGGCGACCAGCAGCGCAAGACCGCCGACATGCATCGACCGGCGGTAGATGAAACGATCGGTCATGGCGCTATCCCCCTGTCGCCGCACCTTTGTGTCGGCCGCCTGATTGTCCCGGATCACCGCCGCCAAGTCGACCGAAAAGAGGCGCGATTTCCGCCATTTCGGCCGGTATTCCTGCACTAGGCCATGGTGCTTTTGGCCCATTCGGAGGCGCGCGCGCCGGCCGCCCGGCGTCATCACCCGCGCCGGGCGGCCGCCCGTCGTGCGATTGACACCGGCCCTGCCTCGGGTTCAACTCGCCGCCATCCCATCTGCCCAGCCGGAGCCCTGATCCATGCGCCTCGTTCGTGCCGCCCTGTTGCTCGGGGCCGCGCTCCTGCCCCTCGCCGCGACTGCCCAGACCGCCAAGCCCGCCGCCCCCCGCGCCAACACCGCGACGGTCAAGCCGATCGCCTTTACCGAGCGGACGCTGGCCAACGGGCTGCGCGTCTATGCGCTGCATGACACCGGCACGCCCAACGTCGCGATACAGGTCTGGTACGATGTCGGCTCGAAGGACGATCCGCGCGGCCGGTCGGGCTTCGCGCACATGTTCGAACACCTCATGTTCAAGGCGACGCGCAACCTCGTCTCCGAACAGATGGATCGGCTGACCGAGGATGTCGGCGGCTATAACAACGCCTCGACCAACGACGATTTCACCAATTACTATGAGGTGGTCCCCGCCAACCACCTGCAACGCCTGCTGTTCGCCGAGGCCGATCGCATGGCGAGCCTCGTCGTCGAGCCGAAGAGCTTTGCCTCCGAGCGCGACGTGGTGAAGGAGGAATTGCGCCAGTCGACGCTCGCGCGGCCCTATGGCAAGCTGTTCTCCACCTATCTGTCGGCCGCCGCCTATACCGCGCATCCCTATGCGCGCTCGACGATCGGCAGCATCGAGAATCTGGAAGCCGCATCGATCGACGACGTCCGCGCTTTCCACGCCACGTATTACCGCCCCGACAATGCGATCCTCGTCGTCGCGGGCAATTTCGACCCGGCGCAGCTCGACGCCTGGGTCGACCAGTATTTCAGCAAGATCGCCAGGCCGTCGACGCCGATCCCGCGCGTCACCGTACAGGAACCGCCGCGCACCAAGGCGGTCGGCTACACCGTCTACGAACCCAATACGCCGCTGCCCGCGGTGATGATGAGCTGGCACGTCCCCGCCGATCGCGACGCCGACATTCCGGCGCTGACCGTGCTCAACACCATCCTGTCGACCGGCGAGAGCAGCCGGATGTACGAAAGCCTCGTCTATCGCGACCAGCTCGCGCAGGACGCCTCATCCTTCCTCGACAGCAAGCAGGGCACCGGCAACCTCATCGCCTATGCGATCCTCGCCGGCGGCAAGACGGTCGACCAGGGCGAGGCGGCGCTCAAGCGCGAGATCGCGCGCTTCCGCGATGCACCGGTCAGCGCCGCAGAACTCGCCGAGGCGAAGAACGAGATCCTCACCGCCGCGATCAAGAGCCGCGAGACCGCCGAGGGCAAGGCGCGCATCCTCGCCTCGTCGGTGATCATCGACGGCGATCCCCGCGCTGCCGACCGTCAGCTCGCCGCGATCGCGCAGGTCAGCGCCGCCGACGTCCAGCGCGTCGCGCGCAAGTACCTCGGCGAGAACCAGTCGGCGACGATCCGCTACCTGCCCGACACCGCCAAGCCCGCCGGGAAGGCCGGCGACACGATCGCCGTCGCCCCGACCGTGCAGACCGCGCCGCTCACCCCGCCGGCGCAGATCGCGGTGGTCACCCCGGCACCCGAGGGGCAGCGCGTCCAGCCCCCCGCGCCCGCCGCGCCAGTCAAGGCGGACCTGCCGCAGCCGGTCGAGACGCGTCTCGCCAACGGCCTGCGCGTCATCACCGTCGCGCGCCACGACCTGCCGATCGCCACCGCCTATCTCGTCGCCAGCGGCGGCCAGGCGCTCGATCCGGCCGGCCGCTCGGGGGTCAGCAGCCTCGCCGCCAGCCTGATGACCAAGGGCACGATCACCCGCTCGGCGACCGAGATCGCGCGTCAGGTCGAAAGCCTCGGCGGATCGATCGGCGCCGGCTCGGACAACGAGGGCGGCACCGTCTCGGTGACCGTCAAGTCGGACCAGCTCGCCCCGGCGATGACCATCCTCGCCGATGTCGCGACGCATCCGGTGTTCGCGCCCGACGAACTCGAACGCGCCCGCGCGCAGCAGGTCGATGCGATCACCGTCGCCTTCAAGAACCCGGCGCAGCTCGCCGCGATGGTCGCCGATCGCGCCGCCTTCGGCGCCTCGCCGTTCGGTGCGCCCGGCGGCGGCACCCCCGCCTCGCTCAAGGCGATCACCCGCGGCGACGTCACCGCCGCTTATGCACGCACCTGGCGCCCCGATCAGGCGACGCTGATCCTCGTCGGCGACGTCACGCCGGCACAGGCCAAGGCGCTCGCCGAGGCGCAGCTCGGCCAGTGGCGTGCGCCGACCACTGCCGCCCCGGTCGCCGCGCCGGTCGCCGCCTTCCCCGCACCGCGCACCATCGTCGTCGACATGCCCGGTGCGGGCCAGGCCGGCGTCGTCGTCGAACGCCCGGTGATCGCGCGCGCCGACGCGCGATATTATCCGCTGGCGGTCGCCAATACCGTGCTCGGCGGCGGCTTCTCGTCACGGCTCAACCAGGAGGTGCGGATCAAGCGCGGTCTCGCTTATGGCGCATCGAGCGGCGTCGACGCGGCGCGGACCATCGGCAGCTTCGCGGCGCGCACCCAGACCAAGAACCCGACCGCGGCGGAGGTGGTGACGCTGATCACCGCCGAGATGGCGCGGATGGGCGCGGCGCCGGTGCCCGAGGCGGAACTGGCGACGCGCAAGGCGGTGCTGGTCGGCAATTTCGGCCGCACCGTCGAGACGACCGGCGGCATCGCTGGCATCCTCGGCGAATATGTCCTCGACGCCGTGCCGCTCACCGAATTGCAGAGCTATACCAGCAAGGTCGAGGCGGTGACCCCCGCCGCGGTCCAGTCCGCCGCCGCCGCATTGCTCGACCCCAAAGCGGCGAGCGTCGCAATCGTCGGCGACGCCAAGCAGTTCATCACCCCGCTCAAGGCCGCGCGCCCCGACACGGAAACGCTGACCGAGGCGCAACTGAACCTCGACAGCCCGACGTTGAAATAGCGGCCGGCAGCCGGACCGCCGCTCGACGCCATCGCAAAAGGCGGCACGTCGAGGCCAAAGGTCGCCGGGCGCAAGCACCGACCCGATCGGACATAACGGATTGCGTCGGTCATGCGCGTCCCCGTCACCCCGGCCTTGTTCCGGGGTCCACCGGGCCGCAGGGGAGCGGCAGGACGCTCAAGCGGTTCTCCCCGCCGCGGGGTGGACCCCGGAACTAGTCCGGGGTGACGGATTTCTGTGGGGCGATCGATCGAACCTCACCGGAGTCTTTCACGTCGGTCCGCTTGCCCGCCCGGTCCGCTCGCGAACACGCGCGCCACAGACGCGAAACCCTATGTAAGCTATTGGCCCGTAATGCAGCTGCCGATGCGGACGATCCGGACGATGACGCGCCTGTGGGCGGCCCTGGTCGCGCTCGGCCTCGCGATCGCCGTGCTGCTCGCGGCGCAGGCGGCGTGGCGCGCGGTCGCCGCGCATCGTGTCACGCCGCCGCCGCTGCCCGCCCCCGCCGGCTATGAGGCGGAGGATCATTTTCCCGGTGCCGCGCTGCTCTACGCCGTCGCCACCGTGCCCGCCGCCGGCGAGACCGCAGCACCGGCGGAGGGCGTCACCGGCACCACCGCCCTGCCCGCGCTCCCCGTTTCTGCCGCCGCGCTCGCCGCGGCGCTGCGCGACGGCGGCAGCGTCGCCGCGCCTTTCTCCACCACGGCGGCGATCAGCCTCGACCGGGCGCGCGCGCTCGAATGCCTGACCGCGGCAATCTATTACGAAGCCGCCTCCGAATCCGACGCCGGCCAGTCCGCGGTGGCGCAGGTGATCCTCAACCGGGCGCGCCACGCCGCGTTTCCCGCGACGGTGTGCGGCGTCGTCTATCAGGGATCGGAGCACGCCGGCTGCCAGTTCAGCTTCGCCTGCGACGGGGCGATGGCGCGGGTGCCGACGCGCGCCGCCTGGTCGCGCGCGGCGCGGCATGCGGCGATGGCGCTCGCCGGCTATGTCTATGCGCCGGTCGGCCTCGCGACGCATTACCACACCTATGCGGTGACGCCGGCGTGGAACCGGGCGATGGTGATGACCGACGTCGTCGGCGCGCACCTGTTCCACCGCTGGAAGGGCTTCTGGGGCACCCGTGCCGCGTTTGCCCGAAGCTATCGCGGCGGCGAGCCGGTGCCCGGCCCGCATCTGCGCCTCACCGCCCCGCCGGTCGCCCCGCCCCCCGAGCTGATCGCCGCCGCCGCGCCGCTGCCGGTGGCACCCGGGACGCCCGAGACGCCGCAGCCCGCCGCCAGCCCGACGCCGGACATGCTGCCGCCCGCCGCGACCGTGCTCGACAAGTGGAAGGACTCGGGCAAGCCGCTGTTCTAGCCGCCCGTGCGCCGCTCTCTTCGTCATCCCGGCGAAGGCCGGGACCCATGGTCACGGTGAACACCGTTGTTGTGCCGACCACCAGCCGCCCGGGTCCATGGGTCCCGGCTTCCGCCGGGATGACGGCGATGATGGAGGAGAACCGCTCCCCTCGACCGTCATCCCCGCGCCGGTGGTGATCCAAATTCCCAAGGTCGAGGGAAGCGCTACCTCAGCGTCTATGGATCCCCGCCTGCGCGGGGATGCCAGACGCGGGCGTAGGAACGGCACGTGGGGGACGACACCGCGCGGGGGGACGATGGTGCCAGGAAAAGCCGCCCCTATTTCGCGCCTTTCACATATGTGTCGAACCACGCGATCGACCGCGCCCGCACGTCGCTCGCCTGATCGGGCGCGCTCACGCAATGGCCGGCGTCGGGATAGATCACCAGGCTCACCGGCACGCCGCGGTCCTTCAGCGCATGCCACCATTCGATCGACTGGGTCGGCGGCACCTCGATGTCGCGCTCGCCGACGTAGATGAAGGTCGGTGTCTTCGCCTTCTTCGCCTGATAGACCGCCGACACGTCCTCATAGGCCTTGATGTCGTCGTACATCGACTTGCCGAAGAACGGCAGCAGCCATTGGTCGATGCCGTTGGTGCCGTAATAGCTTACCCAGTTCGACAGGCCGGCACCGGCGACGATTCCCTTGAACCGGTTGGTCTGGGTGTTGGCCCATATCGCCATGAAGCCGCCGTAGCTGCAGCCGCCGAGCCCCAGCCGCGCATCGTCGACCGGCGCGACGCGCTCGACCGCGTCGATCCCGGCGAGGATATCGCGCAGGTCGCCGCCGCCGAAGTCGCGCTTGTTGGCGGCGGTGAACGCCTCGCCCTGGCCGAAGCTACCGCGCGGGTTGGGCAGGAAGACGTAATAGCCCGCCTTGAGCAGCGCGCCGTTGGTCGACCCGGCCGAGACATAGCCGGGCATCGACGCCGCCGCCGGGCCGCCATGCACCATCGTGATCATCGGCGCCTTTCCCGTGCCCGCCGCCGCGTCGCGCGGCGCGAGCAGCCAGCCCTGCACGTCATAGCCCTCGTTCTTCCAGGCGATGCTGCGCGCGGTGGTCAGCGCCGGCGCGGCATCGTTGTCGTGCGTGATCTGCCGCACGCCATTGCCCCCGCCCGCAATCGGCCCGGCATAGATCGCCGGGGCATGTTCGTAATCCTGCACCACCGCCGCGGCGACGCGGCCGTCGGCGGAGAAGACGGCGCGGCCGTCGCCCGCCGCACTGCTCGCCGGCTTGGTGAAGCCCGGCGCCACCGGCTGGCCCGGCGTCAGCGTGCCGAACTGGATGCTGTCGCCCGCCAGCGTGACGGTGCGCAGCCCGGCGGCGGTCCAGTCGATCGTGGTCACCGTCGACTTGGCGCCGGCGGTGATGTTGCGCGGGCTGCCGCCGGACAGCGGCACGGTGAACACGTCGCCGCCGATCGAGCCGAAGTCGCTCATCAGCCCGCCGATATAGGCCACCGTCCGCCCGTCCGGCGAGACGCGCGGCTGGTTGAGCTGCGTCGCCAGCTTGGCGATCGGCCGCACCGCGCCGGTGCGCGCATCGATCGCGTCGAGCGACGCCACCCACCAATTGTTGTCGCCATTGCCGAGCGCCGTCGTCGCGACGAAGCCGCGACTGTCCGGCGTCCAGTCATATTCGTAGACGTAGCGGCCGGCGGGCGACAGCGGCGTCACCGTCGCCGCCGGCGTGGCTGCGGCCGCGATGTCGAACACTGCGAGCCGCTGTTCGTCGTTCTTCTCGCCGATCTCGCCGATCATCCGCACGCCCGCCTGCGTCGCGCCCGCTTCCTTGGCGGCGCCCAGCGTCACCAGCAACGCGATCCGCTTGCCGTCGGGCGAGACGCGCGGCGTCTGCGCGATGCCGGCGATCGTCGCGATGGTCCGCACCGCCTTGGCATCGGCATAGGTCAGCCGCACCGCCGCCGTATCACGCACCAGGAAGACGAGATCGCCATTCGGCGCGAAACTCAGCCCCGAATAGGTGCACGTCTTGCAGGGGTCGATCGTCCGCAGCACCCGCCCGTCCGCGACGGCGCGCACCGTCACCACGCCGTGGTTGCCGCTGCTCTCAACCGCGGCGATCCGGTCACCGGTCGGCGCGATCGCCAGCGCGCCATATTGATGCAGCGCCTGCGCGGCGGCGGGCGAGGTGGACGCGAGCAGGGCGGCAGCGAGGATCAGGCGCATCGGGACTCCGGCGGTCAGACAATATTCCTGACGCTTAACGCCTCGCCGCCGCGCCGCAAGCGGAACGCGGACACCGCGCCACGGGTTGAATCGGCGAGAGGAGCTAAACCATGACAGACCCAGCACAAACCGATTCGGTCACGCCGACGACGGAAACCCGCGATCCCAATCTTTCGACCGAGCATCAGCGCCCGGGCGATGCCCGCCGGCCCAGCGAGACGCTCGACAAAGGCCAGCCGCAGGGCGAGACGATCCCGCGCAAATCGTCGCTGCTCGGCAACGACTAAGCGGGATTCACATTCAGCCCAGTTCCTCCCCCCTGGCGGGGGAGAAATGTCTCCAAAGCTTGAATGTTGATACGGCCTAAAGCGTGGGAGTGCTCTCGCGAAGCCCAACGTAAAAGACGGATGCACCTCAGCACATGATAAACGGAAGGAGCCAGCGGCCCCTCCCCATTATGCCGCGCCGGCAGCCTCGCTGAAGCCACTGCCACGATCGGCGACCAGCGTCGGTGCCGGCCCGGTCGCGGGGCGCAGCGCCTCTTTCTCTTCCTCGGTCGGCACCGCGGTCGGATCGGGGCGGAACGCCTCGACCGCGCGACTGTCATTGCCGGGATGCGTGTCGCCCATCAGGTCGGTCGGCACATGCTCGGCGGCGGGATTGCCCGGCTGCTCCTCGAAATGCTTCTCGGTCTCCGCCATGCCGACCGGCGCGGCGGCCATCGTCGCCGGCCGTGGCGCGATCGGGCTGGTGGTGCTGTCGCCCGGCACCGCGCCGGCCCCCGCATCGTCGCCGCTGTCGTCGCGAACGTCATCGGCAAGCGGACGCGGCCGCGCGCCCGGCTTGGGGCCGAACGCCGCCGTTGCTGCGGTCCATGCCACCGCACCCGCCGCAAAGGCGCCGAGGCCGAAGCCGATCTTCTTATAATCCATCGCAAAGCGTCCCGGTTGCTGCTGTCGGGTCATCCAACGGTGCGGGTCGGGGCGGGTTCCGCCGGCGTCAGCAGTGCGACCAGCGCCGCGACCACCTGCACGTCGCTGAACGGCTTGGCGAGCAGTGGCATCGTCTGGAACCGCTCGGGCAGCGTATAGGGGCGGTTGGCCGACAGGAAGCTGTACGGCACGCCGATCGCGCCGAGCCGGTCGGCGACATCGAACGACATATGATCCATCAGCACGACGTTGAGCGTCGCCGCATCGGGGCGCGGGCGGCCGTGGTCGAGCGCGTCGAGCGCCTGTTGCGCGGTGGCGAACGGGCCGATCACCGATCCGCCGGCATCCGTAACGATCCCGTCGAGATGATCGGCCAGCAGCCACTCGTCCTCGACGATCAGGATGTGCCGCCCCGCAAGCGGATCGCCGCTGTTCAAGGTTTTCATGGTCCTGCAACAGGTTGGCGAAGCAATACGATCCCTCGCGATCAATCGCGGCGCCGGCTGCGGGGCGGGGGCGACGGTGATTTCCCGTGTCGCCACTTTGCTATAGGCGGGCCGACGATGCTCTCGCGCCTCGTCCTGACCGATTACCGCAACCATGCGGCGCTGGCGCTCGCCCCGGGTCCCGGCTTCGTCGTGCTCACCGGCGAGAATGGCGCGGGCAAGACCAACGTGCTCGAAGCGGTGTCGCTGCTCGCGCCCGGCCGCGGGCTGCGCCGCGCCGCGCTCGCCGACATGCAGCGGCAGGGCGGCGGCGGCGGCTTCGGCATCGCCGCGACGCTCGCCGCGGCGGGCGGCGACGTCGAGATCGCCACCGGCGCGCTCGCGTCCGCGCCGGAACGCCGCCAGCTGCGCATCCAGGGCGCGGCCGCCACCGCCAACACGCTGGCCGAATGGCTGACGGTGCTGTGGCTGACCCCGGCGATGGACCGCTTGTTCGTCGAGCCCGCCGGCGAGCGCCGCCGCTTCCTTGACCGCCTGACGCTCGCGCTGGTTCCCGCCCATGCCCATCACGCCGCGCGCTACGAAGCGGCGATGCGCGCGCGCAACCGGCTGCTCGCCGCGGACGAGCCCGCCGACCCCGAGTGGCTGACCGCGCTCGAAACGCAGATGGCCGACCATGGCGGCGCGATCGAGACCGCGCGCCGCACCACCGTTGGGCTGCTCGGCGAACGGCTTGCCGATCAGCCCGACGGCCCGTTCGCCCGCGCCGCGCTGGCGCTGGAGGGGTGGAGCGGCGACGCGGCGCATTTGCTCGACGCGCTGCGCCAGGGCCGCCCGCGCGACGCCGCCGCCGGCCGCGCGCTCGCCGGCCCGCATCGCGCCGATCTCGCCGTCACCCATCTCGGCAAGCGCCAGCCGGCGGCGCTCGCCTCGACCGGCGAGCAGAAGGCGCTGCTGCTCGGCATCGTCCTCGCCCATGCCGAGCTGGTCGCGCAGCGGACCGGCCACGCCCCGATCCTCCTCCTCGACGAGGTCGCCGCGCATCTCGACCCCGTCCGCCGCGCGGCGCTGTTCGCGCGGCTGGCGGATCACGGCCAGGTATGGATGACCGGGACCGAACCCGGCCTGTTCGCGGCGATCGGGGCGGATGCAACGCGGGTGGAGCTGGGGTAGCGCTTCCCAACCGGCCGCCGCCCGCCAACATTCGTCATCCCGGCGAACGCCGGGACCCATGGCAACGGAACGGCCGTGATGCGCATCGCCGTCAGCGACACCGCGACCATGGTTCCCGGCATTCGCCGGGATGACGAAAGGGAAAAGACGGGGGCAACGGACACGGGGGGACGCCCTCCACTCCTCCCGCCCATTTCGCTTTCGTTCCGCCCCCGCAATCCCTATATCCTCGCTATGGCAGAACCCCAGAATGCGAACGAATACGGCGCCTCCTCGATCAAGGTGCTGAAGGGCCTCGACGCGGTGCGTAAGCGGCCGGGCATGTACATCGGCGACACCGACGACGGATCGGGCCTCCACCACATGGTGTTCGAGGTCAGCGACAATGCCATCGACGAGGCGCTCGCCGGCCATTGCGACCGGATCGACATCCAGCTCAACGCCGACGGCTCGGTCAGCGTCACCGACAACGGCCGCGGCATCCCGACCGGCATCCACCCCGAAGAGGGCGTCTCGGCGGCCGAGGTCATCATGACCCAACTCCACGCCGGCGGTAAGTTCGAAAATACCAGCGATGACAATGCCTACAAGGTGTCGGGGGGGTTGCATGGCGTTGGTGTGTCGGTGGTCAATGCGCTGAGCGAATTTCTCGATCTCACGATCTGGCGCGATGGCCAGGAGCATTATATGCGCTTCGCGTTCGGCGATGCGGTCGCGCCGCTCAAGGTCGTCGGCCCCGCCGCGCCCGGCCAGAAGGGGACGCGCGTCACCTTCCTGCCCTCGCCTGCCACCTTCAAGATCACCGAATTCGACTTCGAGAAGCTCGAGCACCGCTATCGCGAGCTGGCGTTCCTCAACTCGGGCGTCCGCCTGTTCCTCACCGACGCGCGCCACGACGAGCCCAAGACGGTGGAGCTTTATTACGAGGGCGGCATCGCCGCGTTCGTCAAATGGCTCGACCGCGCCAAGACGCCGCTCTTCCCCGAGCCGATCGCGATCAACGGCCAGCGCGACGAGGTCGGCATCGACGTCGCGCTCGAATGGAACGATTCCTATTACGAGAACGTCCTCGCCTTCACCAACAACATCCCGCAGCGCGACGGCGGCACCCACCTCGCCGCCTTCCGCGCCGCGCTGACCCGCACGCTCAACAATTATGCCGAAAAGTCGGGCCTCCTGAAGAAGGAGAAGGTGACGCTTACCGGCGACGACATGCGCGAAGGCCTGACCGCGATCGTCTCGGTCAAGCTGCCCGACCCCAAGTTCAGCAGCCAGACCAAGGACAAGCTCGTCTCGTCCGAGGTGCGCCAGCCGCTCGAATCGCTGATGGCCGACAAGCTCGCCGAATGGCTCGAGGAGAATCCGGCGCACGGCAAGGCGATCGTCGGCAAGATCATCGACGCCGCCGCCGCGCGCGAAGCCGCCAAGAAGGCGCGCGAGCTGACCCGGCGCAAGGGCGTGATGGACATCGCCAGCCTGCCCGGCAAGCTCGCCGACTGTCAGGAGAAGGACCCGGCCAAGTCCGAACTGTTCCTCGTCGAGGGCGATTCGGCCGGCGGCTCGGCCAAACAGGGCCGCGACCGCCATTTCCAGGCAATCCTGCCGCTGCGCGGCAAGATCCTCAACACCGAGCGCGCGCGCTTCGACCGGATGATCTCCAGCCGCGAAATCGGCACGCTGATCCAGGCGATGGGCACCGGCATCGGCCGCGACGACTTCAACGCCGACAAGCTGCGCTACCACAAGATCGTCATCATGACCGACGCCGACGTCGACGGCGCGCATATCCGCACGCTGCTGCTGACCTTCTTCTACCGGCAGATGCCCGAGCTGATCACCCGCGGTCACCTCTTCATCGCGCAGCCGCCGCTGTACAAGGCCACCAAGGGTCGGTCGGAAGTCTATCTCAAGGACGATGCCGCGCTCGACGAATATCTGGTCGATGCCGGCGTCTCGACGATGGTGTTCGACGCGCCGAGCGGCACCCGTTCGGGCGCCGACCTCAAGAGCCTGCTCGACCATGCCCGCCGCATGCGCACGCTGATGCGCTACGTGCCGCGCCGCTACGATCCGGTGATCATCGAGGTGCTGGCGCTCGCCGGTGCGCTCGACCCGACCTTCACCCGCGAACAGCGCGCGGCGACGGTCGCCGAGGTCACCCGGCGGCTCGAGTCGGGCGACGAGGAGGCGCGCTGGACGGCGCGGCTCACCGAGGACGGCGGCATCCACTTCGAGCGGCTGTGGCGCGGCGTCACCGACCATCACATCGTCGAGGCGACCTTCCTCGCCAGCGCCGAGGCGCGCAAGCTGCACGGCCTCGCCGCCGAACAGGCGGAAAGCTTCGTCGCCGCGGGCAAGCTGATGCCGATCAAGGGCGTCTCGGTCGCCGCCGCCGAGCCGGAGCCCGCCGCCGGCAGCGGCGAGGATGGTGAGGAGAATGCCGGCCAGATCGGCAGCGTCACCACCACCGTCTCCCGCGGCGAGAGCCTCGTCGCACGGCCCTCGCAATTGCTCGACGCGATCCTCGCGGCGGGGCGCAAGGGCCTCGCGATCCAGCGCTACAAGGGTCTGGGCGAGATGAACGCCGACCAATTGTGGGAAACCACGCTCGATCCGTCCAACCGCACGATGCTGCGCGTCACCTCGGACGACGTCTCGGCCGCCGACGTGATCTTCACCCAGCTGATGGGCGAAGTGGTCGAACCGCGCCGCGAATTCATCCAGGACAATGCGCTGAACGTCGCCAATCTGGACGTTTGATAATCCGCGGGCCGTGGGGGGGTAGGTCCTCCCCCGGACTGTGGCGCGGCGAGGCGCTGACGGCGAGGATACGGCGAACGTGGTCGTATGCGGAGACGCCCCCTCCACCACCCGGCTGCGCCGGGCGGTCCCCCTCCCCCGCTACGCGAGGGAGGACTTTGCTGCACTCGTCGCCGGGTGAGAATGGTTCGGCTGTCGAGATGATCTTCGTCGGCGCTGAGTGCCCCTGATTCCTCCCGTTATGGTAGGGGGATCGGATAGGAGCGTCCGTGTGAGCCCGGCCGTCTTCCAACTCCACCCCGTCACCCCGGACTTGTTCCGGGGTCCACTCTGCGGCGAGGAGAAAGGCTTGATTGGATACCGTTCTCTTGTTGCCCGGTGGACCCCGGAACGAGTCCGGGGTGACGGATAAGAAGAGGAAACCGATCGAACCTCATCACCGCAGCCATGTGCGATAGCCCTCCCCCGCCAGGGGAGGTGGCCGGCCAACAGCCTGACGGAGAGGATGGATACGGCGATTCACCGTCTGCGAAACGCCCCCTTACGACCGGTTCCTCAGCGCACGGAAGGCGTGCTCACGCCGCCAGCCGCTGCGTCATCCCCAGCCAGTCGCGCGCCTGGCGCTGCGCCAGCGCGATCTCGCGCGCGGTCATGTCCTCGGCGACTTCGGCGCGCGCATCGGCGGCTTCGCTGAGGCCCGCCACCGCGGCCAGATTGAACCATTTGTGCGCCTCGATCAGATCGACCCCCGCCCCCGCGGTGCCGGTCTGGTAGCACACGCCGAGGTCGAACAGCGCCTCCGGCCGGCCGCGCCGCGCATCGGCGATCCGGCTGTCTATAAGATACTGTGCGCTCGTGAAACTCTTGCCCATCGTCTGCCCCCATTCGTCATGACGGCACCATCGGCGATTCGTTTTGCGAATAGGTTAACGCAGCGGCAACCCGGCGGGTCAGGCGCCTGGTTCGACCGCGACATTGTCGATCAGCCGCGTCGCCCCCATCCGCGCCGCGGCGAGCAGCCGGCGCGGACGATCCGCGGCGGGCGACTCGGCCAGCGTCTCGGCATCGGCAAGCGCGATATAATCGACGGCGAAGCCCGCCGCGATCAGCGTCGCCCGCGCCTCGGCGAGCGCGGTCTCGACATCGTCGCCGCGCGCCACCGCCCGCGCCGCCACGCCGAGCGCGCGCGGCAGGGCCACCGCCTTGGCGCGCTGCTCGTCGTCGAGATAGATGTTGCGCGAGGACAGCGCGAGCCCGTCATCGTCGCGCTGGGTCGGCACGCCGACGATCTCGATCCCCATGTCGAGATCGGCGACGACGCGACGGATCACGCTGAGCTGCTGGAAATCCTTCTCGCCGAAATAGGCGATGTCGGCACCGGTCTGGTTGAACAATTTGGTGACGACGGTGGCGACGCCGTCGAAATGCCCCGGCCGCGCCGCGCCGTCCAGGCCGTCGCTGACCCCGGTGACGCTGATATTGGTCGCGAAGCCCGCCGGATACATCACCTCGACCGGCGGCAGCCACAGCAGGTCGCAGCCGCCCTCGGCGAGCAGCCGCGCGTCCGCCGCCTCGCGCCGCGGATAGCGGGCGAGGTCCTCGTTCGGGCCGAATTGCCTGGGATTGACGAAGATCGACGCGATCACCTTCGTTCCCGGCCGGCGCGCCGCCTCGATCAGCGCCATATGGCCCGCATGCAGCGCCCCCATCGTCGGCACGAGCGCGATCGTCGCGCCATCCGCACGATAGCCGGCCACCGCCGCGCGCAGCCCGTCCAGGTCTCGAACCGTCAGCACCGTTTAATCCCTCGAACAATGAGCGCGCGGCTTCTATGAAGAGCATCGTGACCGAGCAACCCGCCAGCATCGATAAGGAACGAACCGTGCCCGCAGGGCCACACGTCATCGTCTTCGCCAACGAAAAGGGCGGCACCGGCAAATCGACGACCGCGGTGCACGTCGCCATCGCGCTCGCCGCCAAGGGGGCCAAGGTCGCCTGTTTCGACCTCGACCATCGCCAGCGCACCGTCGGCCGCTATCTCGAAAACCGTGCCGCGACGATCAAGCGGACCGGCAGCGACCTGCCGATGCCCGTCCATGCGACGCATGACGGGGTCAGCGAAGAGGTGTTCGAGGAAACGTGGCAGCGGCTGTCCGAGGGCGCCGACTTCCTGATCGTCGACACCCCCGGCCGCGACGATTATTTCGCGCGCACCGCCGCGGCGCTGTCCAACACCCTGGTCACGCCGATGAACGACAGTTTCGTCGACTTCGACCTGATCGGCCAGGTCGATCCCGAGACGTTCAACGTCACCCGCCCCAGTTTCTATTCGGAGCTGATCTGGGATGCGCGCAAGCAGCGCGCGCGCGCCGACGGGACGCAGATCGACTGGGTCGTGCTGCGCAACCGCCTGCAGCATATCGAGGCGCGCAACATGCGCCGCGTCTCCGACGCTCTGGGCCAGCTCGCCAAGCGGGTCGGCTTCCGCATCATTCCCGGCCTCGGCGAACGCGTGATCTATCGCGAGCTGTTCCCGGCCGGGCTGACGATGATCGATTCGAAGGAATTCGGCGCGATGGGCCTCGGCCACGTCGCCTCGCGCCAGGAATTGCGCGAGATGATGAGCGCGTTGCAGCTGCCCGAGCCCGCCGCGCCGCAGTTCGCCGCATGAAGTGGCTGCTCGCCATCGGGCTGATCTGGCTCGCCTGGCATTATCTCCGCCCCGCGCCCAAGCGCGTCAAGCTCACCGACATGCAGCGCGCGCGCCGGGTGCTCGGCCTGCGCGCCGATGCCGACGAGGGCGAGATCCGTGCCGCGCATCGCCGCCTGCTCGCCGACGTGCATCCCGACCGCGGCGGCTCGGCGGAGGCGAGTACCGAGATCAACGCGGCCCGCGACCTGCTGCTCGGCGCGCTGCGGCGCAACGGATGACGCATCGCCTGTCGCCCGCGATCCTGCGGGAATATGACGTGCGCGGCACCGTCGGCCGCAATCTCGGCGCGCCCGATGCGGTGGCGATCGGCCGCAGCTTCGCGACGCGCGTGCGCGCCGCGGGCGGCCAGCGCGTCGCGGTCGGCCGCGACGGCCGCCTGTCCTCGCCCGAGCTGGAGGCGGCCCTGGTCGCCGGCCTCACCGCCGGCGGCGTCGACGTCGTGCGGATCGGCGTCGGCCCGACGCCGATGCTCTATTTCGCCGAAGCGACGCTTGCCGTGGATGCCGGCATCCACGTCACCGGCAGCCACAATCCGCGTGACGACAATGGCTTCAAGATGGTCCTCGGCCATCGCTCCTTCTACGGCGTCGACGTGCAGGATCTCGCCCGCCTCGCCGCCGCAGGCGCGTGGAGCGACGGCGCCGGCAGCGTCAGCGATGCCGACGTGCTCGACGCCTATGTCGCGCGGCTGCTCGCCGGCCATCGCGGCGGCGCCTATCGGATCGGCTGGGATTGCGGCAACGGCGCCGCCGGCCCCGCGGTCGCGGCGCTGACCGCACGCCTCCCCGGCGAGCACCACCTGCTCTATACCGAGGTCGACGGCCGCTTCCCCAACCACCACCCCGACCCGACCGAAGAGCATAATCTCGAAGACCTCAAGGCGCTGGTGCGGGCCGAGGGGCTCGACTTCGGCATCGCCTTCGACGGCGACGGCGACCGGATCGGCGCGGTCGACGGCGCCGGCCGCGTGCTATGGGGCGACCAGTTGCTCAGCCTGCTGATCGCGCCGGTGCTCGCCGCGGTGCCCGGCGCGACCGTGGTCGCCGACGTCAAATCCTCGCAATTCGTCTTCGACCGCATCCGCGACCTCGGCGGCACACCGGTGATGGGTGCGACCGGGCACAGCCTGATGAAGGAGGCGATGCTCGCGCATCACGCGCCGATTGCCGGCGAGCTGAGCGGCCACATCTTCTTCGCGCACGACTGGTACGGCTTCGACGACGCGCTCCACGCCGCGGTGCAGTTGATCGGCGCGGTGCATGACTCGGGCCGCTCGCTCACCCAGTTGCGCGACGACATGCCGCCATTGGTCAACACCCCCGACCTGCGCTTTCCCGTCGATCCCGCGCGCAAGGTTGCGGTGATCGACGCGGTGCGCCAGCGGCTCGAGGCGGCGGGGGCGGACGTCGTCGCGATCGACGGCGTCCGCGTGACGACGCCGCGCGGCTGGTGGCTGCTGCGCGCCTCGAACACGCAGGACGTGCTCACCGCCCGCGCCGAAGCCGCCGATCAGGCCGGGCTCGATGCGTTGCTCGCCGAGATCGACGCGGCGCTGGCGGCGTGCGGCGTCACGCGCGATTGACAGCCGCCGGCCGCCGGATAGGGTCGGCGCATGGTGGGGACCTATAGCAACGAACGACCGGTCGACAGCTTCCGGTCGAGCACCAACCGCTGGCTGTTCGGCAGCTTCACCGGCTGGCTGACCATCCTGGCCTGCGCGATCGGCGTCGGCCTGGTGGTGATCGCGGTGCGCTGGCTGCAGAACCTGTCCGCCGCCTATGAGATCACCGACCAGCGGCTGATCGTGAAGCGCGGCCTCGTCATGAAGTCGATCGACGAGATCGAATTGTACCGGATCAAGGACGTGCGCGTCGACTATTCGCTGGTCAACCAGATCACCGACATCGGCACGATCACCATCACCTCGACCGACCGCACCACCGGCAACACGCAGTTCATCCTGCGCGACATTCCCGCCGCGCGCGAACGCCGCGAGGGCATCCGCAAACTCGTCGACCGCGCCCGCCGCCTGCGTGGGGTGCGTGAGATGGATATCGACGACGACGATTACCGCTGAGGCCGCCCTACGCCCTCGTCATCCCGGACTCGGTCCGGGGTACACTCTGCGGCGAGGAGAACGGCAAGCGCTTCCTGCGTTGCTCCCGCGGTCCGGTGGACCCCCGAACCAGTCCGGGGTGACGGGTGGATGGAACGACCTGCACTCCCCCTTCCCACTGGCATAATCGGCTGCAAGCGCCCATTTAGGGCATAATGCGACCGACCCCACAGATCATCCGCGTCATCGACCTCGAAACCACCGGCAGCGCGCCGCCGGCGCATGGCGTGTGCGAGATCGGCTGGCAGGACGTCGCGCTCCAGAAGGACGGCCGCTGGGAGCTGGAGGGCGAAGGCGGCGCGATCCTCGTCAACCCCGGCCGCGCGATCCCGCCGATCACCCAGGCGATCCACCATATCCTCGACGAGGATGTCGCCGACGCCCCCTGGTGGCACGACGTCGCGCGCCGCGTGCTCGATCCCTATCCGCGCCGCGTCGCGCTCGCCGCGCACCGGGCCGATTTCGAGCAGCAATTCTGCACGCCGAACCTGACCCACGGCCAGGAATGGATCTGCACCTGGAAATGCGCGCTGCGGCTGTGGCCGGATTCGCCGAGCTTCTCCAATCAGGTGCTGCGCTACTGGCGCAAGCCCGACGGCCTCGACCAGAGCCGCGGCCTGCCCGTCCACCGCGCCTTCCCCGACGCCTATGTCACCGCGCATCATCTGCGCGACCAGCTCAACGAGGCGAGCGTCGCACAATTGCTCGACTGGTCGCGCACCCCGGGTCTGATCCCGCGCGTCCGCTACGGCCCGCATCGCGGCAAGGCGTGGAGCGAGCTCGATCACGAGAGCCTGATGGCCTTCATGACCGACCGTGATCCCGACATCCGCTTCACCGCCAACGCCGAGATGGACCGCCGCAGCGGCGGCGGCGCGGTCGGCCGCGCGACGACGCAGGAATTGCTGCTGTAGGCATCGCACTCCGCAGGCAGGCAGACGCCTCCCACCGTTCGCGCTGAGCCTGTCGAAGGGCAGGTGAGACCCAAAGCCCTCGACAGGCTCAGGGCGAACGGGGTGGGTAGCCGGCATCGCCAGCCGTCCCATCCCGACAGCATCGCTGGCGTAACGACACCGGCTCGCGTAAAGCCCCGCGCGTGATCAGAAAAGTCCGCAACCCGTTCGTCGTGTCCGAGGGTCGTTTCGGCCGCGTGCTCGTCACGTTCATGGCGCTCGGCTTCCTCGCGCTGGTCGCGGCGGGATTCGGTGCCGCCTGGGCGACCCGGCAGAACGAGGACCATACCCGCTGGGTCAACCACACCTATGAGGTCGAGCTGGCGGTCAGCAACGCGCGCCGCCTGATCGAACAGGGCGAGGCGTCGCGGCGCGGCTTTCTGCTGACCGGCAATCCCGAATATCGCGATGCCTATCATCGCTGGTCGGCGGCGACCCCCACCGCGCTCGGCTATCTCCAGCATCTGACCCGCGACAATCCGGAGCAGATCGCGACGCTGCGGCTGCTGCGCGACGAGATCCAGGCGCTGCTCACCCAGCGGGCGCGGACGATCGCGCTGATCGATTCGGGCCAGGCCGACACCGCCGTCCGCCTCTTCCGCACCGAGGCGAGCGTGCGCCGCCTGTCGACGATCCGCGACGCGTTCGAACGGATGGCGGTCACCGAGCGCCGGCTGCTCGCCGAGCGCGACGCCGCGCAGCGCGCCAGCGTGCGCATCTTCTACGTCATCCTCGCGCTCGCCGCGGTGATCCTGGTGCTGGTCGCGCTCGCCTCGCTGCTCATCGTGCTCGGCTACACCCGCGACCTCGCCCGCTCGCGCGATTCGCTGCGCCAGTTCAACGAGCATCTCGAGGAGACGGTGCACGAGCGCACCGCCGATCTCAGCCGCGCCAACGAAGAGATCCAGCGGTTCGCCTATATCGTCAGCCACGACCTGCGCTCGCCGCTGGTCAACGTGATGGGCTTCACCGCCGAACTCGCCGCCGCGACTGCGCCGCTCAGCGAGCTGGTCGATCGCGCCGAGGCGGAGGCGCCGCATATCGTCAGCGAGGAGGCGAGGCTCGCGGTGCGCGAGGACCTGCCCGAATCGATCGGCTTCATCCGCACCTCGACGCAGAAGATGGACCGGCTGATCAACGCGATCCTCAAGCTGTCGCGCGAGGGCCGCCGCGTCATCACACCCGAGGCGATCGATCCCGGCGCGATCGCCGACACCGTCGCCGGCTCGATCCGCCACCTGCTCGACGAGCGCGGCATCAGCTTCAGCGTGCGCCGGCCGATCCCGCAGATCGTTACCGACCGCGTCGCGATCGAGCAGATCCTGTCGAACCTGATCGAGAACGCCACCAAATACCTTCAGCCCGGCCGCCCCGGCGTCATCACCGTGTCCGGCGAACAGCGCCGCGACCGCGTGATCCTGTCGGTCACCGACAACGGCCGCGGCATCGATCCGCGCGATCACCAGCGCATCTTCGACCTGTTCCGCCGCTCGGGCCAGCAGGACCAGCCCGGCGAGGGGATCGGGCTGGCGCACGTGCGGGCGCTCGCCTATCGTCTCGGCGGCATGATCGACGTGGAGAGCGAACCGGGCCGCGGGTCGACTTTCCGCCTCAACCTTCCCAAGACCTACGTCAGTCAGGACAGCGCAGCATGAACGCCCATCAATCCGTCGGCATCGTGATGATCGAGGACGACGAAGGCCATGCCCGGCTGATCGAGAAGAACATCCGTCGCGCCGGCATCCTCAACGACATCAAGCATTTCACCGACGGCACCCAGGCGCTCCACCATCTGTTCGAGGCGGAGGACGGCCCCGCCAAGGGCGCGCCCGCGCTGATCCTGCTCGATCTCAACCTGCCCGACATGAGCGGCACCGACATCCTGCAGCAGATCAAGGCGGAGGGCAGCCCGCTCAAGCGCACGCCCGTCGTCGTGCTGACCACCACCGACGACAAGATCGAGATCCAGCGCTGCTACGATCTCGGCTGCAACGTCTACATCACCAAGCCGGTCAATTACGAAAGCTTCGCACAGGCGATCCGCCAGCTCGGCCTGTTCCTGTCGGTGATCCAGGTCCCCGCGGTCGAGGACCATTGATCTGACCGACGCCGCCGCCAGCGTACTCTACATCGACGACGACGACGGCATCCGCCGGCTCGCCGCGCGCGGGCTGGCGCGGCGCGGCTATCGGGTGACCACCGCGGAGAGCGGCGCGGAGGGCGTGATGCTCGCCGCGTCGCAGCCGTTCGACCTGATCGCGGTCGACCATTATATGCCGGGGATGGACGGGCTGGAGACGCTCGAACGGCTCGCCGCGCTGCCGGTGATGCCGCCGGTCGTCTATGTCACCGGCTCGGACGAGGGGCGGATCGCGGTCGCGGCGCTCAAGGCGGGCGCGGCGGATTATGTCGTGAAGACGGTCGGCGACGATTTCTTCGACCTGCTCGTCGCCAGCTTCGACCAGGTGCTCGACCGCAGCCGGCTGGCGCGCGAGAAGGCGCGCGCGGAGGAGGATCTGCGCGCCAGCAACGCGCGGCTCGAGGCGCTGCTCGGCGAGGTCAATCACCGCGTCGCCAATTCGCTCCAGCTCGTCTCAGCGATGGTGCGGTTGCAGGCGGGGGCGCTCGCCGATCCCGTCGCGCGCGCGGCGCTCGACGATACGCAGCGGCGGATCGGCGCGATCGCACAGGTCCACCGCCGCCTCTATTCGGCCAATGACGTCGAGAGCGTCGACATGCGCGACTATCTCGGCTCGCTCGTCACCGAACTGGCCGAGACGCTGACCAGCGGCGATGCGCCGCACGCGCTGCGCGTCGACGCCGAACCGATCCGCCTGCCCACCGACAAGGCGGTGTCGCTCGGCGTCATCGTCACCGAGCTGGTCACCAACGCCTGCAAATATGCCTATCCCGCCGGCGACGGTGGCGAGATCCGGGTGATGCTGGCCGCCGACGGCGACGCCGCCTTCCGCCTCGCGGTGGAGGACGACGGCTGCGGCATGACGGCCGACACCGCGCCCAAGGGCACCGGCCTTGGCACCAAGCTCATCCGCGCGATGGCGCAGAGCCTGCAGACGATCGTCGAATACGAACCGCGCGACCGCGGCGTCTGCGCCACGCTGCGCGCCGCGGTATAGGACGCCGTTGACGATAACGTCCTCGGCCGGGAGGCGAACCGGCCGTCCCTGTCCTACACTCCCGCCGGCGCTCTAAGCAGGATCGGCAGAGAGCGTAATTCCTCCCCGCAAGGGTGTGCCGGGTTGGAGTCTCCCGGTAATCCAAGCACATGCCGGGGCATATGCGACCCGGGACTGTGGCGCGGCGAAGCCGTGACGGAGGGGGGAGGAGCAACGTCTTCGGTGGCGTGTCCTCCCCCTCCGTCATGCCTTCGGCATGCCACCTCCCCCTGGCGGGGGAGGAATTCGATGGACGTCGATCTCGCCGGAGGCGGCGGAGGGTGAGGTCGAGGGAATGGCCCAAGGCTGTCAGAAGCCGTCGACCGATCATCACCGGCACGGAAACGGGGTATCGTTTCCGTCAAAGTATCCATCTTGTCCATGGTGCCGCCATCGGCTCAGTCGAGCACCTCGACGACCGCACGTCGCGTGCCTTCCAGCACCAGCCCGAACACGACATGGCTGACCAGCCCATAGGCATGCGTCGCCGCCGGCGTCTCGGTCGGCGGCGGGCCCCAGCCGAACGCCGGCACCGCGACATCGTCGAGCAGCGTCGCCACGCCGATCCCGAACGCCGCCCCGAAGCCCGCGTTGGACTCGGGCCATTGCCGCACCGCCAGCGCATAGCCCGCGCCGAGTGCCGCCCCGGTGGCATAATGGACCAGGCTGCCCGCGGTCTCGCGATGCTTCTGCGTCACCGCGTCGCCGGTGACCGCGCGCTTGGCGCTGTCGGCGGCCTTTACCGTCGCGGGATCGTCGTTGCTCCCGCCCTGGCCGAACGCCGATGCGCTCACCGACTGGAACAGGTTCATCGCCAGACTGGCGACGAGCCCGCCGGCAATCCCGGCGGCAAGGGTCTTGGTCACTGATGGCACAGGCGTTCCTCCGAAAGGTCGGCGGGGTAACGCACCGCCCTTGGAAAAGGCCCACCCGGCCCGCCAGGGGAGGGCTACCGCATATGACCGTTTGTGCAAGCCCGTCCTCTGCCAGGCCCACCCCGTCACCCCGGACGTGTTCCGGGGTCCACTCTGCGGCGAGGAGAACGGCTTGAGACGTGAGCGCGCGCCTGCGGCCCCGTGGACCCCGGAACAAGTCCGGGGTGACGAATCAAATCGGGAAGCCGATCGAACCTCAGCGCGCAGCGATATGCGATGGGCCGTCCGTCGAGGGGGAGAGGAATACCGGTGCTACGGCTTGCGGAACTTCAGCACGAACTGGTCGGTCCTGCCGCGGATCGCGGGATCGAACACGTTCTTGCTGTGGTCGTCCGCGGGATTGGCCAGCACCTTGCTCGCCCCGGCGAAGCGGAAGCCCGCCGCCTCGACCTGTCGCCGCACCGCCGCGGGATCGATGCGGTGCCGCGTCTCGGTGCCCGACAGGCCGGTGCCCGGCGCATCGGCATGGTCGATCACCACATAGGTGCCGCCCTTGCGGAGCAGCTGGAACACCGCCGCGTCGAACGCGCGCAACGCCGGCTCGCCCGCGCCCTTGTTGGGGATGTCGTGATAATTCTGCACCGTCCAGAACAGGTCAGCGGGCTGCGGCAGGCGCGGCAGGTTGGTCGGCTGCACCTCGGCGACCACGTTGCCGAGCCCACGGGCCTGCAACGCCGGCAGGCTCTTCTCGGCATATTTGGCGCCGGCGGCGGGCCATAAGGCATAGACCTTGCCTTTCGGCCCGACCACGCCGGTGAAGATCCGCGTCCAATAGCCCGCGCCGGGCAGGTAATCGACCACCGTGTCGCCCGGCTTCACCCCGGCGAAGGCGAGCACCGCCGCCGCCTGTCGCCGGGCGTCGTCGCCCGCCTGATCGGCGCGCGCGGGGTCGGCGAGCGCGCGGGTGATCGCCGGGCCGGCGGGCGCGGCCTTGTCCTGCGCCACCACCGCGGTGGTCAGCGCCGCCGCCGCGAGCATCGAAAGGGCAAGCCGCATGGTCGTCTCCCGTCTGGTTTGGCCGCCGGGCCGCACTAGATGACACAGCATGGCCGATCTTCGTGACACGATCCAGACTCAAGTGCATCGGTTGGTCGGTTTCGGGGACGGAGCGGTCGATCTCACCCGCCCGCCCGGCGACGACGGCCTGTTCGGCCCCGGCTCCGCCGCCTGGGTGGTGCATGGCGACTTCACCGCGATGATGACCGGCGGCGTCGCCGCGCTGCTGCTGCAGATGCTCCATCCCGGCGCGCTCGCCGGGGTGTGGGACCATTCCAACTTCCGCCGCGACATGCTCGGCCGGCTGCGGCGGACGGCGCAGTTCATCTCCGGCACCACCTATGGCTCGACCGCGACCGCGGAGACGCTGATCGCCAAGGTGCGCCGCATCCACGACCGCGTCGCCGGCACCCTGCCCGACGGCACGCCCTACAGCGCCAACGATCCCGACCTGCTGACCTGGGTCCATGTCGCCGAGGTGGCGAGTTTCCTCGCCGCCTACCGCCGCTACCGCGATCCCGCCTTCCCCGTGGCAGAGCAGGATCGCTACCTCGGCGAATATGCCATCGTCGCCGAGAAGCTCGGCGCCACCGGCGTGCCGCGGACGCGGGCGGCGCTCGACGCCTATCTCTCGGCGATCCGCCCGCAGCTGCGCGTCGATCACCGCACCCGCGAAGTGTCGCGCGCGCTGCTCCGGCAACAGCCCGCCAGCCTCGCGATGGCGCCGGCGCAGACCGTGCTGATGAAGGGCGGCATCGACCTGCTCCCCGATTGGGCGGCGCGGATGCATGGACTCGGCCGCCCGCCGATCGGCCGGCCCGCGGTCCGCGCCGGTGTGGCGGGCATCGGCTCGGTGCTGCGCTGGGCGCTGCGCGACGGCTCGGCGAAGCGCGCGACGACGCAGAGCTGACTGCACCGGATCTGCACACCGTCTCCGCCGGGCGCGCATGGCGTGCGCCATCGCCGCAGCATCGCGCGGCGCGACACACCGTCCCTCCGAACGGGAGGACGAGATGACGCGACCACGACCGACACCCCTCATGGCGAAGATCGCCGCCACCGCTGCGCTGATCGCGCTGGTCGAGGCGGTGATCGCCGACGCCTCGATCCTGCTGTCGCTGGCGGCGCTGGCCTGGGTCGCCGCGCTCTGCCTGCTGCGCCCGGCGATACGCCGCGACCGCGCCGCCCGCATCGCCGCGATTGCCGCGGCGGCCTTCGTGCTGGCGATGATCGACGATCCCAGCCCGCTCGCGGCGCTGCTGTTCCTCGTCGCGATCACGCTCGCGGCGCTGCTGCCGCGGCGGCGGTTCGACGATGCCGCGACATGGGCGCTGCGCCTCCTCTGGCTCGGCGGGACCGCGCTCGTCGGGCCGCTGCGCGATCTCGGCTTGGCCGGCCGCGCGCAGGCCCGTCGTCGCGAGCCGCGGGTGCGGCTGCGCGCCGTGCTCGCGGCGCTGGTCGTGCCGATCACCGGCGGCGCCGTGTTCCTCGCGCTCTTCGCCAATGCCAATCCGCTGGTCGCGATGGCCTTCGCCGATATCGCGCTGCCCGATGCCGGCACCGTCTTGGGTCGAACCTTACTTGCACTCGTCGTGCTGCTGCCGGTCTGGGCGACGCTGCGCCCGCATCCGGCCGTCACCGCCTGGGCCGGGCCTGACGCAGCCTTAACGCTGCCGCAGACCGGCGTCGGCACGCTGATCCTGTCGCTGGCGACGTTCAACGCGATCTTCGCGATCCAGAACGCGCTCGACCTCGCCTTCCTGTGGAGCGGCGCGGCGCTGCCCGCCGGCGTGACGATGGCCGATTATGCCCATCGCGGCGCCTATGCGCTGATCGTCACCGCGCTGCTCGCCGCGCTGTTCGTGCTGGTGACGTTGCGCCCGGGCAGCGCCGGCGCGGCGCATCCGTTGGTGCGCCGGCTCGTCACCCTGTGGATCGTCCAGACCCTGCTGCTCGTCGCCTCCAGCGCGCTGCGGCTGGTCGATTACGTCGACGTTTATGGCATGACCGTGCTGCGCCTCGCCGCGCTGATCTGGATGGCGCTGGTCGCGACCGGGCTGGTGCTGATCCTGTTTCGGCTGCTCGCCGGACGCTCGGCGGCGTGGCTGGTCAACGCCAATGCGCTCGCCGCCGCGCTGGTGCTCGCCGCCTGCACGTTCGTCGATCTCGGCGCGACCGCCGCCGCCTGGAACGTCCGCGTCGCACTCGCCAGGGGGCGTGACGGCCCGCCGCTCGACCTCTGCTATCTCGAACGGCTGGGATCGTCGGCGCTGCTGCCGCTCGCCACACTGGAACGGCACGCGAAGGGGCGGGTGCTGCACGACCGGCTCGCCGCGCTGCGCTGGACGATCCAGTCGCGCATCGTGGAGGAGCAGGCGAGCTGGCACGGCTGGACGTTCCGCGATGCCCGCCGCCTCGCCGCGGTCGAGGCTATGGTCGGCCGCGCGGCGCCGGTGATCCCCGCGCCGCGAAATTGCGACGGCCGATTGACTGGGGACGCGCAACGATGATCCTGTGCCCGATGCCACGCACCGTCCTGATCGTCGACGACGACCCCCATATCCGCCAGTTGCTCGTCTTCGCGCTTCAGAAGGCGGGGCTCGACACGATCGAGGCGGCGGATGGCGAGGCCGGGCTGACGCTCGCCGGCACGCATGCCCCCAGCCTCGTCATCCTCGACATCAACATGCCGCGGATGGACGGGCTGGAGGTCTGCCGCCGGCTGCGCGCGGAGGGCGATCTGCCGATCCTGTTCCTGTCGAGCCGCGACGACGAGATCGACCGCGTGCTCGGTATCGAGCTCGGCGCCGATGATTACGTCGTCAAACCCTTCTCCCCGCGCGAGGTCGTCGCGCGGGTCATGGCGATCCTGCGCCGCACCGCCGCCCGGCCGCCCGCGGTGGAGGACGGGCGCGGGCTGGAGCATGGCCGGCTGCGGCTCGACCTCGACGGCTGGCGCGCCCTGTGGGAGGGGCGCGAGGCGACGCTGACCGTCACCGAATTCTCGATCCTGCGGCTGCTCGTCTCGATGCCCGCCAAGGTGTTCAGCCGCGACGCGATCATCGACCGGTTGCACGGCCCCGGCTTCGCGGTGACCGACCGGACGATCGACAGCCATATCCGCAACCTGCGCCACAAGTTCGCCGCGCTCGGCTGCACCGACCTGATCGAGACGCGCCCCGGCATCGGCTATCGGCTGGGGGCGTGCGGGGCGGCGTGATCGGCCGCGCCAAGGATTGGGCGAAACGTTGCTGGCCGCGGTTGCGGCTGCGCACGATCGTGTTCGCGACGCTGTTCCTCGTCGCGGCGCTGCCCGGCTTCGGCGCGGTGTTCCTGCGCGTCTACGAGAACACGCTGGTGCGCCAGACCGAGGCGGAGCTGGTCGCGCAGGGCGCGGCGCTCGCCGCCGCGGCGGCGGCGCAATGGCCGGGCGGCGATGGCCGGCTCTCGCCGCGTGCGATCCTGCCGCAGGCCGACGGCGTCGACCTCAGCCAGACGCCGATCCTCGCCGAACGGCCCGCCCCGGCCCCCGCCGACACCGTAGCGGCAGATGCCCTGCGCGCCGCACCGCGCCTGCTCCCGATCCTGCGCGCGACACAGATGACGACGCTCGCCGGCATCCTCCTGCTCGACGATCGAGGCCGGATCGTCGCCGGCAGCCGGCAGCGCGGCAGCCTCGCCGCGCTGCCGGAGGTCGCCGCCGCGCTTGCCGGCCGGCCGACCACGGTGCTGCGGCGGAACGGCGCCTATCGCGCGGTCTATCGCTTCGAATGGCTGTCGCGTGCCGCGGCGATCCGGGTCCATCATGCCCGACCGATATGGGTCAACGGCCGGGTCGTCGGCGTGCTGCTGCTGTCGCGTTCGGCCCGCGCGCTGTTCCGCGGCCTCTACGAGGATCGCGGCAAGATCGCGATCGGGATCGCCGCGATCTTCGCGTTGCTGGTGCTGCTCAGCGGCATCCTGTCGCGCGGCGTGACGCGGCCGATCGAGCGGCTCGGCCAGGCGACACGCGCGGTGGCGAGCGGCCGCGGCAGCGTGCCCGAAATACCGCCGACCGCTGCGATCGAGATCCAGGGCCTCTATGCTGATTTCGCCGCGATGAATGCGGCGATCGAGCGCCGCTCACGCTACCTGCGCGATTTCGCTTATGCGGTCAGCCACGAATTCAAGACGCCGCTCGCCGGCATCCGCGGCGCGATCGAGCTGATGCAGGATCATCCCGAAATGGCGGCGGCGGATCGCGACCGCTTCCTCGCCAATGCCGATGCCGATGCCGGGCGGCTGGCGCTGCTGGTGACGCGGCTGCTCGAACTCGCGCGCGCCGACATGGCCGCGCCGGCCGACGCGGCGACCGACCCGCTGCCGGTGGTGGCGCGGACCGCCGACGCCTATCGCACCGACGGTTTCGCCATCACCGTGACCTGGGGTGCCGAGCCGCCGCCGGTCGCGCTGCCCGCGAGCACGATCGAACACACGCTCGCGACCCTGTTCGAAAACAGCCGGCAGGCGGGCGCCACGGTGGCGCTGGTGGCGGGGCGCGTCACGCCGTCGACGGTGGTGCTGCGGGTGGCGGACGACGGCCCCGGCGTTTCGACGGGAGACGCCGGGCGGTTGTTCGAACCCTTCTTCACCACCCGCCGCAGCGAAGGCGGCACCGGCCTGGGCCTCGCCATCGCCCGCTCGCTGATCGAGGCCGGCGGCGGCACGATCGATCTCGCCGACGGCGCCGCCGCGGTGTTCGTCGTGACGCTGCCGATTGTGCCCCGCTGACGCCTTACCGCGCCTGTGCCTGCTCCACCGGGACGACCGGCAGCAGCACCGCGCTCGGCGTCGCGCCGCCGCGGCGCAGCGTCACCGTCGCCTTCCTGTAATCCGCCGGCTTGGCGAAGAAGATGTTGGGCACATAGGTCTGCGGATTGCGGTCGTAGAGCGGGAACAGGCTCGACTGCACCTGCACCATCACGCGATGCCCCGGCTGGAAGACGTGGTTCACCGTCGGCAGGCGGAAGCGGTAATGCTGCACCTTGTTGGCGGGGATCGCGCTCGGACGCGCAAAACTGTCGCGGTAGCGGCCGCGGAAGATGTCGAGGCTGATCGGCAATTGATAGCCGCCCATCTTCGGATCGGTGGCGTTTTCCGCCGGATAGACGTCGATCACCTTGACCACGAAATCACCGTCGGTGCCGGTTGTCGCCGCATAGAGATCGGCGATCGGCGCACCCGACACGCGCATCGCCGCGGTCAGCACCGGCGTCGTATAGGTCATCACGTCGGGCCGCCCGTCCGACCCGCGCTGGTCGCTGACCAGCCAGTCGCCCCAGCGCCCGTCCTTGAAATTGACCGGACGCGGCAGGTGCGGGACCGGCTTGGCGGGATCGGAGACATAGCTGTCGCCGCCCGCCGCCGCCTTGTCGAAGCCGAGCCCGCCGTCCGCCTGGAGGTAGATCGGCTTGAGCGGCGCCGCGCAGCCGCTTTCGCAGGCGAGCGGCCAGTTGGCGAGGCGATCCCAATGATTCTCGCCGGTGTTGTAGATCGCCGCCTGCGGCAGGTTCGCCGCCGGACCGTCCTTGAGATATTGGTCGAACAGCGGCCGTACCATCTGCTCGCGGAACTGTGCCGCGGTGTCGCCGTCCCACTGGAACGGCCCGAGGCTGCGGCCGTCGCGATTGACCTGGCTGTGCCGCCACGGCCCCATCACCAGGAAGTTGTTGCCCGCCTTGCCCTTGGCCTTCAACGCCTCCCATGCGGTGATCGCGCCGTACATATCCTCCTGATCCCACAGCCCCTGTTCCCAGAGCGTCGGGACGTTCGACGGATTGGCGGCGAGCATCGTGTCGAGCGCCTGCCCCTGCCAGAAATGGTCATAGGCGGGGTGCTGCGACATCCGCTTCCAGTACGGCAATTGGTCGTAGCCCGACTTCTTCGCCCAGTCGCCGGCCGATCCGACCTCGCGGAAATTGTCGTAATCGTCCCAGCCGCCGGTCGGCGGCACGGTGCCGTTGCCCTTGTAGCCGGTCTGGCCGCCGAGCCAGGCGATATTGGCGAGGCGGAAGGCGCCGTAATGGAACCAGTCGTCACCCATCCAGCCGTCGATCATCGGGCTTTCCGGTGCCGCGACCTTGAGTGCGGGATGCGGCGCGAGCAGCGCCATCACCACGGTGAAGCCCTCGTAGGACGAACCGATCATGCCGACGCGGCCGTTCGACTGCGGCAGGTTCGCCTTGTTCACCAGCCAGTCGATCGTGTCGTAGGCGTCGGTGACGTGATCGACCTTGGTCGGGTTGAGCGGGCCGATCACCGGGCGGGTGACGACGTAATCGCCCTCCGATCCGTATTTGCCGCGGATGTCCTGATAGACGCGGATATAGCCGCCCTTCACGAAGATCTCGTCGGCGAGCGGCAGCGTCGCCAGCATCGAGGCGCTGTCGCTGCGGTTGGCGCGCGCCTTGGCGTTGTAGGGCGTGCGGGTCAGCACGATCGGCGCGTTGGTCGCAGCCTTGGGGATGACGATGACGGTGTAGAGCTTGGTCCCGTCGCGCATCGGGATCATCACTTCGCGCTTGATATAGTCGTTGGCGGTGTCGACCGGCTTGAACTGCGCGGGGATATCGCCGGCGGGCTGTTGCTGCGCCTGCACACCGACCGAGAGCAGTGCGATCGAGGACAGCAACAGGACAGCGCGCATGGGAATCTCCGGCAGAATGAGTGACCTATGCTAGGCTGGAGACGCGACACACGGCAAGCGCCCAAATCCTGCCCGATCGGGGGAGGAGCGCGCGGCTCAGCTCGCCCAGGCGGCGATGTCGTCCTGCACGCCGATCAGCGCCAGCCCATGCGCGATCGACGTGAGTTCGCCGCCGGTCGCGATCCGCTCCGCGCCGAAGCGTTCGTCGAACAGCCGGCGGATGCGCGGGGTCAGCGACGTGCCACCGGTCAGGAACACGCGGTCGATCGCCGCCGCCGGAACGCCGGCACGGGTCAGCGCCTCGTCGACCGCCGCGTCGATGCGGACGATGTCGGGGGCGATCCACGCCTCGAACTGCTCGCGCGTCACCTCCGCCTCGATCCCCAGCCCCGCGCCCTCGAACACGAAGCGCGCGCCTTCCGCCTCCGACAGCGCGCGCTTGAGCTGCCCGACCGCGTCGTAGAGCCGATAACCCAGCTCCTGCTCGATCACCGCGATCATCCGCCCGATCGCCTCGGGATCGAGCGCCGCGCGGCGCAGCTTTTCCAGTTCGGCGAGCGTCCGCCGGTTGCGCATCAGCGCCAGCCGCGACCAGTCGGCGAAATCGGCGAAATAGCCGCCGGGGATCTCCAGCACCTTGTCGAACGAGCGATACGCGCCGCCCTTGCCGAGCAAAGGCATCACCAGCCGGTCGACGATCCGCTGGTCGAACCGGTCGCCGGCGATACCGACGCCGGCATGGCCGAGCGGCACGCAGCGCCGTGCCGCGCCCGGCACGTCGACGCGCACGACGGAGAAGTCGCTCGTGCCGCCGCCGAAATCGGCAACGAGGATCGTCGCGCGCTCGCTCAGCCGCGCCGCATAGCTGAACGCCGCGCCGAGCGGCTCGTAGACATAATGGACCTCCGCACCGAGTGGGCCGAACACCAGGTCGTAGCGGCTGCGCGCCAGCGCCTCGTCAGGGCGGCTGCCGGCATAGGCGACCGGCCGGCCGACCACGACCCGCGTCATCGGCCCGTCGAGCCGCCCGCGTGCCCGCGCCCGCATCTTGGCGACGAACAGGCTGCCGAGATCCTCGAAGCGCATCCGCCGCTCGAAGATATTGGCGTGCTCGAAGCTCGCGCTGGCGGCGACCGACTTGAACGACTGGATGAACCGGCTGCCCTCGGGATAGTCGAGATATTCGCGGATCGCCCACGGTCCCGCCTCCGACGCGAGCCCGCCGCGCGTGTCGCCGTCCTCCCAGAAGCACAGCGCCGAGCGGAACACCGCCTGCTCGCCATCGGGTGCATCGAGCGCGACCAGTTCGGCCGTATCCCCCCGCGCAACCGCCGCAACCGAATTGGTCGTGCCGAAATCGAGGCCGAGGGCAGGCAAGGGCGTGGTCATCGCCACGGCTTTGTCATGCGCCAGGCCCCCGCCGCAAGTGCCGAACGACGGCAGCGCCGCGTCCGCGCGACCGGGTCGGGATCAGCCCGTCGCGCCGGACCTGCCCGTCCCGACGTGGAGATACCCCGCCGGAACCCTTTGCAGCGGAGCGCGCGCGCACCCACATGGCATGATGGTGAGGCGGCTAGGCGATCCACGCTAAAACGCCTAACAAGCATTAGAAACCGGGACCGTTGTCATCCGGCAAAGTCTACGGAGACCGGATTGGTGCAGCCTTCAGACTCGACCCACGCATCCACCGGCGTATCCGGGCTCGATTACGTCCTCAACGGTGGCCTGACGCCCGAGCGCCTGTATCTGGTCGAGGGCACGCCCGGCACCGGCAAGACGACGCTGGGGCTGGGCTTCCTGCTCGCCGGCGCGGCGATCGGCCAGGTCGGCCTGTACGTCACGCTCGCCGAAACCAAGGTCGAGCTGCTCGCGGTGGCGGAGACGCATGGCTGGTCGCTCGACCCGATCACCATCTTCGAAATGGTGCCCGCCGACGGCCTGGGTGACGATCAGGAACAGACGCTGCTCCATCCCAGCGAGGTCGAGCTGGGCGAGACGGTACGCGCGATCATGGCCAAGGTCGACGAGCTGCGCCCCACGCGTGTCGTCATCGACAGCCTGTCCGAACTGCGCCTGCTCGCGCAGAGCCCGATCCGCTATCGCCGCCAGATCCTGGCGCTCAAGCATTTCTTCTCGACCCGCCAGTGCACCGTGATCGTCCTCGACGACAAGAGCGCGACCGGCAACGACCTGCAATTGCACAGCATCGCGCATGGCGTGATCGCGCTCGAACAGACGCTGTCGGGCTTCGGCGCGCAGCGGCGGCGGCTGCACGTCGTCAAGATGCGCGGCGTCCGCTACCGCGGCGGCTACCACGATTTCGAGATCGAGCGCGGCGGCCTGTCGGTCTACACCCGCCTCACCGCCGCCGATCATCAGGCCGAGCACGACCTCGAATGCGTATCGACCGGGTCCGAGGCGTTCGACGCGTTGCTCGGCGGCGGCCTCGTCCGCGGCACCGCGACGCTGCTCACCGGTCCCGCCGGCGTCGGCAAGACGACGACCACGGTGCAATGCACGATGGCCGCGTTGCGCCGGGGCGAGAATGCCGCCTATTTCCTGTTCGACGAGCGCGCGCCGACGCTGCTCGCGCGCTCCAAGGCACTGGGGATGGACCTGCATCCCTATCTTGCCAGCGGCCAGCTGACGCTGCGCGCGATCGATCCGGCCGAGCTGTCGCCGGGCGAGTTCGCCGCGACGGTGCGCATCGCGGTCGAGGAGGATGCGGCCCGCGTCATCATCATCGACAGCCTCAACGCCTATCTGCAATCCATGCCGAGCGAGCAGTTCCTGATGCTCCAGATGCACGAGCTGCTGACCTATCTCGGCCAGCGTGGCGTCGTGTCGCTGCTGATCCTCGGGATGCACGGCATCCTCGGCGACGTCCGTGCCGACGTCGATCTCAGCTATCTCGCCGACACGGCGGTGCAATTGCGCTATTTCGAGGCGTTCGGCGCGGTGCGGCAGGCGATCTCCGTGATCAAGACGCGGACCGCGCGGCACGAGCGCACGATGCGCGAGTTCCGCATCAGCGAGGGTGGCATCGATCTGGGCGAGCCGCTGGCCTCGTTCCAGAACGTGCTGAGCGGCGCACCGACCTTCTCGGGCGAGGGCAAGGCCTTGCTCGCCCCGTCCGGCGGCGGCTGAGGTGGACGACCGGGTCCTCATCCTCGCGCCGCGGGGGCGCGACGCCTTCGTCGCCGCCGACCTGCTGCGGCGTGGTGCGATTGCCGCCGAGATCGTGCCGGACCTCGCGACGCTGGTGACCGAACTGGCGCGCGGCGTCGCCGCGGTGCTGATCACCGAGGAGGCGCTCGCCGCGGAGGATCGCTCGGCGCTGTCCGCCTGGGTGGCGGCGCAGCCGACCTGGTCCGACCTGCCGTTCGTGATGCTCGCCAACGGTGGCCGCGCGCCGCGTTCGGCCGCCGCGGCGCGACGGCTCGACGATCTGGGCAACGTGGTGATGCTCGAGCGGCCGCTGCATGCCGAGGCAATGCTCGGCGCGGTCCGCTCGGCGATCAAGGCGCGACAGCGCCAATATGAGGTGCGCAGCGCCGCCGCGACGCTGGAGGAGGCGGTGGCGCAACGCACCGCCGAGCTGGAGGCGGCCCGCGACAGCCTCGAATTCGCGCTGGAAGCGGCCGGCATGGGCAGCTGGGACCTCGACGTCGCGACCGGCGACATCCGCCGCAGCCCGCGCCACGACGAGATTTTCGGCTATGGCGCACCGCAACCGCAATGGTCGGTCGAGCGGCTCATCGGCCATGTCGACCCGGCGCAGCGCGACGAGATCGCCGCGGCGATGGCCGATGCGGCACGCACCGGCGCGCTCGACATCGAATGCGCGATCCTTGGTGCCGACGGCAGCCGGCGCTGGATCAGCAAGAAGGGGCGGATGCGCTTCGCCGCCGACGGCACGCCCGAACGGATGACCGGCGTCGTGGCCGACATCACCACCCGCAAGGAAGCCGACGCACAGCTCGCCCAGGCGCAGAAGATGGACGCGATCGGCCAGCTCACCGGCGGTGTCGCGCATGATTTCAACAACCTGCTCACCCCGATCGTCGGCAGCCTCGACCTCGTCCGGCGCCGGCACAAGGATGACGAGCGCACCCAGCGGATGGTCGGCGGCGCGATGCAGGCGGCCGAGCGCGCGGCGACACTGACCCAGCGACTGCTCGCGTTCGCCCGCCGTCAGGCACTGCAACCCAAGGCGGTCGATGTCGGCGCGCTGATCGAGGGGCTGGTCGACCTGATCCGCCGCTCGCTGGGTCCGACGATCAAGGTGGTGATCGAAAGCGTTGACGATCTGCCCTCGGCGCGCGTCGATCCCAACCAGCTCGAACTCGCATTGCTCAACCTCGCGATCAACGCGCGCGATGCGATGCCGGGCGGCGGCCAGCTGACGATCACCGTCGGCGGCGCCACGGTCGATGACCGCAACGCGATCGGCCTTTCCGCCGGCCGCTACGTCCGCATCCTGGCGAGCGATACCGGCATCGGCATGGACAAGGCGACGCTGGCGCGTGCGACCGAACCCTTCTTCTCGACCAAGGGGGTCGGCAAGGGCACCGGGCTGGGCCTGTCGATGATCCACGGCCTCGCCGCGCAATCGGGCGGCACGCTGACGCTGGCGAGCGAGCCGGGGCGCGGCACCCGCGTCGAACTGTGGCTGCCGGCGACGCAGGAAGAGCCCGCCGAGGTCGCCGATCACCACAACGAGCCGGTGACCGCGCGCCGCGCCGCCAAGATCCTGCTGGTCGATGACGAGGATATCGTCCGCTTCGCCACCGCCGACATGCTGCGCGACATCGGCTATCAGGTGGTCGAGGCGGCATCGGGCAGTCAGGCGCTGGCTGCGATCCGCGGCGGTGTCGATGTCGATCTGCTCGTCACCGATTACCTGATGCCGGGCATCACCGGCGCGGCGCTGATCACCGAGCTGCGGGCGACCGGCCATACGCTGCCGGCGCTGCTGATCACCGGCTATGCCGCCACCGGTGCGGACGTCCCGGGCGACGTGCCGCGGCTCGCCAAGCCGTTCCGCCAGGTCGATCTCGCCGCGCGCGTCGACGCGCTGCTCCACCAGCCGCCGAAGTCGGCCAAGGCGCTACGCGTCGTCCGCTGAACCATCGCGGCGCAGGCGGACGATCGTCCCGCAGGGCGGCACCGCCTCGATCATCCGGTCGAGCGGACGACCCGCCAGCTGCGTGCGGATCGCCGCGATCGGCCCGCCGTGGCTGATCACCAGCACATCCGCCGATCGCGGCAGGGCCTCCCAGGCGGCGCAGGCGCGGCGGGTGAGCTCCATGCCGGTCTCGCCGCCGCCGGGCCGGAAATCCTGCGGATGCGTCATCATCCGGTCCATCAGGTCGCCGGTCTCGCGCCAGATCGCATCCCAGCGCCGCCCCTCCCACGTTCCGAAATCGCGCTCCAGCCAGCGGGGGTCGACACGCATCGGCCGCCCGGTCAGCCGCGCCACCTGCTCCGCCAGCCGTCGCGTGCGGATCGCGCCGGAATGGACGATCGCGGCAAAGGACTCGGTCGCGAGCTGCGCCGCGAGCTGCCGTGCCAGGGCCGCTCCGGCGCGGCTCCAGCCCATGTCCGACCGCCCGTAACAGCGTCCCGCCCACGCCGTCGCCACCGGCGGATGGCGGACGAGCAGCACCTGCGCGCTCACCCCGCCGCCACGGCGAGCAACAGGGTCAATTGGCCGGCATAGGCTGCAAAGCCTAGGCAATCGCCGGTGCTGCCACCGATCCGCCGCCGCAGGACCCGCGCCAGCCACGACAGCAGCACGACCCCGAACGCGGCATGGACCAGCAGCGGCAGCGGGCGCAGCCATGCCAGCGGCAGCACGCCGGGCAGCGCGAGCGCCAGCGCCGCGAGCGCCCGGCGGGCGGGCACGCTGCCCATCCGCGCCGCCGTCCCCTCGGCCACCGGCGGCAGGATCGCTGCGAGCAGCACCGCCCACAGCCGCCCCGCCGATGCCGCCGCGACGATCGCGGCGACCGCCAGCGTCGGCGGCAGCGCGATGAGCGCCGCACAGCGCAGCGCAACCATCAGCCCCAGCCCCAGCGCGCCATAACTGCCGATCCGGCTGTCGCGCATGATCCTGAGCGCGGCCTCACCGCGCGCGGTGCCACCGAACGCATCGCAGTAATCGGCGACGGCATCTTCGTGGAAGGCGCCGGTCAGCAGCGCCTCGACCGCCAGCGCGAGCAGCGCCGCGATCACCGGCGGCCACAGCGTCTGCGCCGCGACGAACACGCCAGCGGTCACCCCGCCGATCACCGCGCCGACCAGTGGCAACCACGCCATCGCCCGTGCCAGCCCGTCCGCCGCCTGCGCCGCGCTCAGCCGGGCGAGGACGGGCACCGGCAGGCGGGTGAGGAACTGCACCGCCAGCAACGGCGGCGCCCAAGGCGGCGCGCGCATCGTCAATCCGCCCGCTCGGCGCCGATCGCATCGAGCCGCGCGACATCGCACAGCACGGCCGCCGCCGCGTCGAGCAGGGGCAGGGCGACCAAAGCGCCGCTCCCCTCCCCCAGCCGCATGCCCCAGTCGAGCAAGGGGTCGAGGCCGAGATGCGCCAGCGCCGCGGCATGGCCGGGCTCGGCAGAGCGGTGTCCGGCGATCATTCCCCGCACGCTCCCGGGCGCGAGCCGCTCCGCGACCAGTGCCGCGGCGGTCGCGACATAACCGTCGAGCAGCAGCGTCGCACCGCGCTCGGCGCCGCGCGCGAAGAAGCCCGCCATCGCGGCGATTTCGTAGCCGGCGACCGCCGCGATCGCGCGTGTCGCATCGTTGGCCAGGACCGGTGCGGCCTGCGCCACCGCCGCGGCGACGATCCGCGTCTTGGTCGCGACGATCGCCGCATCGGCACCGGCGCCGCTCCCCACCGCTGCCGCCGCGGGCAGTCCCGTCAGCAGCGCGGTGAGCGCCGCGGCCGGGGTGGTGTTGCCGATCCCCATCTCGCCCGCGATCAGCAGCGCCGCGCCGTCATCGACCGCAGCGTCCGCTTCTTCCACGCCGACCCGCCATGCCGCGGCGAATTGCTCCGCGTCCATCGCCGCGCCGTGCGCAAGGCTGGCGGTGCCGTCGGCGACCCGTGCCGCGCGGAAAAAGGCCGGCGGCGTCGCCGGCACCGGCCCCGCCACCCCGACATCCACCAGCCGCAACGGACAATCGTGCGCCGCCGCCAGCGCGTTGCTGGTGGCGCGCCCGGCGAGAATCGTCGCGACCATCATCCCGGTCACCGCCGAGGGCCAGGCGGAGACGCCGTTCTCGACGCACCCGTGATCGCCCGCGAACAGCACCAGCCGCCGCGGCCGGGTGCGCGGATCGAGCCGCCCCTGCGTCCGCGCCAGCCGCACCGCCATGGCCTCCAGCCGCCCCAGGCTGCCCCGCGGCTTGGCGAGCGCATCGAGATGGGCGCGAACGTCGTCGTCGGTCATGCGGCGGTCCTTGCAAGCGCGATCAGCGCGTCGATGTCGAGCACGTCCTCCAGCGTCGCCGCGATCGCGTCGAGCGCCGCATCGATCACCTCGCGCCGATCGAACCCGTCCGAGACGACGCCGAGCGGCGCGAGCAGATGCGCCCGCGCTGCGGGATCGTCGAACAGGCCGTGGACATAGCAACCGGCGATCCGCCCGTCGTGCGCACGCGCGCCGTCCGCGACGCCATCAGCGAAACGGAGCAACGGCGACGTGCCCGCATCGACCGTGGTGACGCCGGCATGGATCTCATAGCCGGCAAAGCCGATGCCGGCCGCGATCTCGCCGGTCACCGGCCGGGTGCGCTTGTCGCCGGCCAGCACGGTATCGACCGGCAGCAATCCCAGCCCCGCCACCGTCTCCGCCGGCCCCTCGATCCCCAGCGGATCGGCGACCGTCCGCCCGAGCATCTGGTATCCGCCGCAGATGCCCAGCACCCGCCCGCCGCGGCGGACATGCGCGGCGAGATCTATGTCCCAGCCCTGCGCGCGGAAGAAGGCGAGGTCGGCGATCGTCGCCTTGCTGCCCGGCAAAACGACCAGCGCCGCATCGCCCGGCAGCGGCTGGCCCGGCGGGATCATCGCCAGCCGCACCCCCGGTTCGTACGCCAGCGCGTCGAAATCGTCGAAATTGGCGATCCGCGACAGCATCGGCACCGCGATCGTCACGCCCGCTCCCGCTGGCCCGCGCCCCAGCGCCACCGCATCCTCGGCGGGGAGCCGCGCCGCCTCGGCCAGCCACGGCACCACCCCGATCGAGGGCCAGCCGGTACGCGCGACGATCTCCGCCAGCCCGTCCGCGAACAGCGCCGGATCGCCGCGGAACTTGTTGACGATGACACCGCGGATCATCGCCGCATCGTCCGCGTCGATCACCGCGCGCGTTCCGACCAGCGACGCGATCACGCCGCCGCGATCGATATCGCCGACCAGCACCACCGGCACGCCGGCGGCGCGCGCGAAGCCCATGTTGGCGATGTCGTTGCGACGCAGGTTGATCTCGGCCGGCGACCCCGCCCCCTCGACCACGACGATATCCGCCGCCGCCGCCAGCCGGCGATAGGCATCGAGCACCTCGCCGAGCAGATCGGGCTTGCGCCGCCAATAGTCGCCTGCCGCCAGCGTCCCGCGCGACCGCCCGGCGACGACGAGCTGCGAGGTGCGATCGCTCTGCGGCTTGAGCAGTACCGGATTCATGTCGACGTGCGGCGCGACGCGCGCGGCGATCGCCTGCAACGCCTGCGCGCGGCCGATCTCGCCGCCGTCGGCGGTGACCGCAGCGTTGTTCGACATATTCTGCGGCTTGAACGGGCGGACGGTCAGGCCACGATTGGCGAGCGCACGGCACAGGCCAGCGACGAGCACCGACTTGCCGACGTCCGACCCGGTTCCCTGCAGCATCACCGCGCCCATGCGGGCGCTCCGACCACGATCCACAGCAACAGGCAGGCGATGCGATAGATACGCAGCGCCCGTGCCAGATCGGCGGCATCGGGCAGCGGCCCCGCGCCCAGCACCGCGCGCGCGGCCGGCTCGCCATCATAGGACACCGCGCCGCCCAGCCGCCGCTCCAATGCGCCTGCCATCGCCGCCTCCGGCCAGCCGCCGTTGGGCGAGGCGTGGCGGTGCGCGTCGCGCCACATGGTCCGCCAGCCGCTGCGACCCGCCAGACAGATCAACACGCCCGACAGCCGCGCCGGCAGCCAATTGACCAGATCGTCCGCGCGCGCCGACGCCCAGCCGAACCGGACCAGCCGCGGCGTGCGATGGCCGACCATCGAATCGGCGGTGTTGATCGCCTTGGCGGCGAACAGCCCCGGCAGGCCGGCGACGAGGAACCAGAAGGCCGGCGCGACGACGCCGTCGCAGAAACTCTCGGCAAGGCTCTCGATCGCCGCAACGGCGACCCCGCGCTCGTCGAGCGTCCCGGTGTCGCGCCCGACGATCATCGCCACCGCGCGTCGCGCCGCGGGCAGGTCACCGCGTGCAAGCGGCCCCAGCACCGCCGCGACATGATCGTACAGGCTGCGCTGCGCCAGCCCGGTCGTGCCGATCGCCACCACCGCGATCAGCCCCCATCCCTGCCCCGCCAGCCGCTCGATCGCGCCGCCGAGCAGCACCGACAGGCCAACGAGCAGCGCCAGCAGCGCCACGCCGCCGAGCCGCTGCCGCACCGCGTCGCCGCGGTTCCAGCGCCGCTCGACCGCATCGATCAGCGCCCCCACCGCCACCACCGGATGCCGCCACGCCCGCGGATAGCCGAACGCCGCCTCCGCGATCAGCATGACAAGCAGCGGCAGCGCATGGCTCACCGCGCGATCGGCAGGATGAAGCGCTGGCCGGCGGGGGTGATGCCGATCTCGACCTCCACCCCATAGGCCTCGGCGATCAACGGCGCGGTCAGCACCGTCTCCGCCGGGCCCGCCGCGACGACGCGCCCGCCGCGCAGCAGCACGGCGTCGTCGGCGATCCGCGCCGCGAGATGCAGGTCGTGCAGCACCAGCACCACGCCGCTGCCGCCCGCGGCGACGCCGCGCAGTCGCGCGAGCACGTCGAGCTGGTGCGCGGGATCGAGGCTGGCGAGCGGCTCGTCGGCGAGCAGCCAGTCGGGCTCGCCCGCCAGCACCCGCGCGAGCAAGGCCCGCCCGCGCTCGCCGCCCGACAGCCGCTCGACGCCGCGCGTCGCGAAGCCGGTCATGTCGGTCGCCGCCAGCGCGCGCGCCACCGCGGCGCGGTCTGCGTCGGTCTCGCCCCAACGGCCGCGATGCGGCAGCCGCCCGAGCCCGACGAGCGTCGCGACGTCGATATCCCAATGCACGTCCGCCGCCTGCGGCAGCAGCCCGATCGCGCGCGCGCGCACGCGCCGGTCGAGCGCCTGCACGTCGACCCCGTCGAGCGTCGCCGCGCCTTGGTCCGGCCGGCGCAGTGCGGCGAGACAGGCGAGCAACGTGCTCTTGCCCGCACCGTTGGCGCCGAGCAGCGCGGTCACCCGTCCCCGCCGGAAGGCGAAGCTGACGTCATCGAGCACCCGGTTGCCGCCGAGCGTCAGCCCGATCCCCTCGGCTGCGAGTCCGGTCATGCGAGCCTCCGGCGCATCGCGATCAGCAGATAGAGGAAGAACGGCCCACCCAGCATCGACATCGCGATGCCGAGCCGCAGCTCGCTCACCGTCGGCACGATCCGCACCAGCGCATCGGCCAGCGTCAGCAGCAGCGCACCGCCCAGCGCCGAGGGCAGCAGGATCGCCGACGGGCGATGGCCGGCGAACGGCCGTACCATGTGGGGCACGATCAGCCCGACGAAGCCGATCTGCCCCGCCGTCGCCACCGAGGCGCCGACGGTCAGCGCCACGCCGGCGATCACCAGCGCTTGCAGCCGCGCCGGATCGACCCCCATCGAGCGCGCCGCCTGTTCGCCCAGGGTCAGCGCGTCGAGCGAGCGGCCGGTGGCGAACAGCAGTGCCGCGCCGACCGTGACCAGCGGCGCGGCGACCTTGACGTCGTCCCAGCTGCGATCGGTCAGCGCGCCGAGCAGCCACGTCACGATCTGCGACGAGACGAACGGCGTCGGCGCGAGGCTGATCGCCAGGCTCGTCAGCGACCCGAAGATGCTGGTGAGGATCATCCCCGCGAGCGTGAACAGGATCAGGCTGCCCGAGCGCCCGGCGATCAGCGCGAGCAGCGCCATGGTCAGCCCCGCGCCGGCCAGCGCGAAGCCGGGCAACAGCCACATCTGCGCGGCATAGCCGAAATAGAGCGCCAGCACCGCGCCGAACGCCGCGCCGGTCGACACGCCGAACAGCCCGGGATCGGCGAGCGGATTGCGCAGATAGCCCTGCATCACCGCCCCCGACAGGCCGAGCGCCGCGCCGACGACCAGCGCCAGCACGGTGCGCGGCAGGCGCAACTCGACGATGATGATCGAGCGCGGATCGGCGGCGGTCCATGCGTCCCACGGCACCCACACCTTGCCCGCCGCGACCGACAGCGCCGCGACGGCGAGCAACGCGACCACGAGTCCGATGTTGAGCCGCGTCATGCCCCGAATCCCCCGCGCACCTGCCGCAGCCGCGCCATCGCCGCGATGATCGTCGGCCCGCCGCAATTCATCAGCCGCGTCGGATAAGGCGCGACGGTGATCCGCCCCGCCAGCCGCCGCACCGCCGGATGCGACGTCATCCGGTCCTCGCCGACGTCGGCCGCGGCAGTCGACAGCAGCACGCGCGGCGGCCGCGCGACGAGATATTCGAGCGGCAGCACGTCCCATTTCTTGAGGCCATAAGTCGCGCTCATGTCGCGAAAGCCGGCGCGGCGCAGCAGCTCGGCGGACAATGTACCGCTACCCGGCACCAGACCGCCCGATTGCCAGATCAGCGCCGGCACCGGCGTCACCGCCGCCGGCCGCGCCGCCGCCGCGATCCGCGCCGCCAATGCCGCGCCGCGCTGCGGATGGCCGACGACGCGGGCGATATCGCGCACCTGCGCCTCGCTCTCCGCGACCGTGTCCGGCACCGGATATTGGACGATGCGGATCTTCATCCGGGTCAGTGCGGCGATCGTCGCGGGCGCGACATGCGGGCCGGTCAGCACCATGTCGGGCGCCAGCGCCACCACCTCCTCCGCGGTGCCCGAGGTCGCGGTGAAGCGCCTCGCCTGGGTGAGCGGGATCGAGGTGGCGCGCGGGTCCTGCGAATAGTGGCTGATCCCGGCGATCTGCGCCGGATCGGCGACGTGCATCAGCACTGCGTCGATACACGGATTGATCGATACGATCCGCGGGGGCCGCGGCGGCGGCGCCGCCGACACCAGCGGCAGCGCGGCGATCGCGACGGCGAGCGGCCGGATCAATATTCGACGCCCTTCTGCGCCTTGAACCCGGCATTGTACGGATGCTTCACCTCGCCGAACTCGGTGACCAGATCGGCGATCTCCAGCAATTCGGGCTTGGCGTGGCGGCCGGTGATGCAGATATGCTTGGTCAGCGGCCGCTCCTTAAGAAACGCCACGATCTCCGCGATCGGCAGCGTCCCGTCGCGCAGCACGATGTTGAGCTCGTCGAGGATGACGAAATCGATCGCGGGATCGAGGATCATCGCCTTGGATCGCTCCCATGCCGCCTGCGCCGCGGCGATGTCGCGCGCGCGGTCCTGCGTGTCCCAGGTGAAGCCCTCACCCATCACCTCGAACGTCGCGAGATCGGGGTACGCCTCGAAGAAGTTGCGCTCGCCCGTCTCCCATTTGCCTTTGACGTACTGGAGGATCGCGACCTTGAGCCCCCAGCCGATGCTGCGGATCGCCATGCCGAAGGCGGACGACGACTTGCCCTTGCCGTTGCCGGTGTGGACGATGAGCAGCCCGCGTTCGAGCGTCCGGCGCGCCTGCATCTTCTCGCGCGCCGCGGCGACCTTCGCCATGCGGGCGTTGTGGCGGGCATGATCGTCGGTCATCAGCGATACTCCTCGAGGGCCGCGGCAAGGCGGGTGAGCGCCGCCGCACCGCGCGGCAGGCCGATCCGCAGCCGGTCGGCCCGGTCGGCGAAGGGACGGGTCAGGATAGCATGGCGTGCCAGCGTCTCGAACAGGCGCGCGGCATCGTCGCAGGCGACCAGCCGGAACAGCGGCGCGCTGCCCGCCAGCGTCAGCCCGGCGTCGGCGAGCACACCGTCGAGCAGCGCCCCCGCCTCCGCCATCCGGCTCGCCTGCGCGCGCCGCCACGCCGCATCACGATAGGCGGCGGTGCCGATCGCCACCGCCGGCGACGACACCGGCCAATCACCCAGCATGGCACGCAGCCCGCCGGCGATCCCCGCCCCCGCCACCACGAAGCCGAGCCGCAGGCCGGGCAGGCCATAGAATTTGCCGAACGAGCGCAACACGATCAGCCGGTCCGACGCGTCCGGGCACAGGCCCGGCGCGGGATCGGCATAGGCTTCGTCGAGCAGCACGGTCACCCGCCCGGCGAGCGCGCGCAACGCCGCCGGATCGGCGACGCGCCCGTCGGGATTGGCCGGGCTCGCCAGCACGAACAGGTCGTGTGCGCCCGGACCATCGGCGACCAGTTCGGCGTCGGGCCATGCCGCGCGATGCCCGGCATAACCGGGATGGCGCACCGCCGGCGCGCGCGCGCCGATCAGCGGCGCGAGCAGCCGCATCGCCAGATCGGTCCCCGGCACCGCGACGACCCGCGCCGCATCGGCGACGCCGAACGCCCGCGCTGCCGCCGCCTCCAGCGCCGCGATCTCCGCCGGCTCGGGCAGCCGATCGAGCCCGGGCAACGCCGCCGCCGGCCATGCCCAGGGCGCGATGCCGGTCGACAGGTCGATCCAGTCCGCGCCGCCGAACGCCGCGCGCGCCGCCGCCACCCGCCCGCCATGCGCGCAGAAGGTGGCCCAGCGATCCGCGGCGGGGCTGCGCAGGTCGATCATCAATAGCTCAACCGGATGCCGCCGAACGCGCCGCGTCCGGGCTGGCCGTAGTTGAGGATCGTCTGGTAGCGCGTGTCGAACACATTCTCGATCCGGCCATAGACCTCGACGTGATCGGCGAGCGGAAAGGCGGCGCGCAGATCGGTGACGACATAGCCGTCGAGCCGCTGGCTGTTGGACGCGTCGCTGAAGCTGTCCCCAACCGCGGTGACCGTCGCGCCGGTCGCCAGCCCGAACGGCCAGCGGTAATCGGCGTTGACCGTCACGCTATGATCCGGCCGCCGTGCCAGGTCGCGCCCGAAACTGGCGGTGCCGGTCGAGCGATCCTTGGCATCGAGATAGGTATAGGCGGCGGCGACCGTCAGCGCCTCGACCGGCTTCAGCGTCAGCGCCAGCTCGACGCCCTGCGCGCGGGTTCGTGCGACATTGTCGTACGTGCCGAACGGCCGGTCGGCGCAGATGCCCACCGACGTGTCGCACGAAATGAAGGTGATGAGATCGAACGACGTGCGCCGGAAATAGGTCGCACTCGCCTCGACGGCGCCGTCGAGCGCCTTTTGCGCCACGCCCGCATCCCAGCCGCGCGAGCGCTCGGGGTTGAGCCGCGCGTTGCCGTATTCACTCTGCAACTGGTACAAGGTCGGCGCCTTGAACCCTTCCGAATAGCTCGCGCGGAACGCGGTCGCGCCGCCGTTGGGCGAATAGACGCCGCTGCCCGACCAAATGGTCGCGCCGCCGAAGATATTATGGTCGTCGTGGCGCACCCCGCCGGTCGCGGTCAGCCCGGCGACCGGCGTCACCGCGAGCTGGCCATAGATGCTGAAGATCCGCGCCCGCCCCCGCGTCGCCGGCGCGCCGTAGCTCGCCGTGGTGAAGCGCGACACCTCACGCTCGGCGCCGAAGGTTCCGAACACCGCCGAAGTGAGATCGACGACGCCCTGATATTCGATCCGGTCGTTGCGCCCCTTGCCCGCGAACGTCTCGACCGGCGTGCCGTCGGGATCGTAATTATGCCGGTCGGTATCGGTATGCGCATAGCCGATGCGGTTGCGCAGCCGCCCGTCGAACAGCGCCGCGTTGAGCCCGGCATAGCCGGTCCATTGCTCCGACTTGCCGTATTCGCGCGTATCCTGCAGCGGGAAGCCGCCGTCGAAATCGGTGCGCCCGTTGGAATAGAAACCGCGCAGGTCGACCGAGACGTTCTGCGCCAGCGCAATCCCGAGGCTGCCGTTGGCGGCATAATTGCGATAGCCGTCACGCTCCTTGCCCCCGGCAAAGGCGGAGATGCCGTCGGTCGTGTAATAGCCGCCGCCGAGGCTCGCCGACACCGGCCCGCTCTTGCCCGAGACGTTGGCGAACCCCTGACCCGTCCCGTGCCAGCCACCCTCGGCGCGGGCGTTGACCGCGAGCCGCTCGGTCGGCTGGCGGGTGATGAGATTGACGACACCGCCGATCGCCTGGCTGCCCCACAGCACCGATTGCGCGCCGCGCAGCACCTCGATCCGGGCGATATTGCCGATCAGCAGCCCGCCGAAGTTGAAGCCGCCGCCCGGCGACGACGGATCGTTGAGCTTGATCCCGTCGATCAGCGCGACCGTCTGGTCGCTGTCCGCGCCGCGGATCGTGACCGAGGTCGCGGTGCCGACGCCGCCGTTGCGCGTCACGCCGATGCCCGGCGTCTGGCGCAACAGGTCGGACACGACGACCGCCTGCCGCTGTTCGATCGTCGCGGTGTCGAGCACCGTCACCGCCTGGCCGACGGTGGATGCGGGCCGCGCCTCGCGATTGGCGGTGACGAGGATGTCGCTGCCGGCATAGGCGGCCCGTTCGAGGCCGCTGGTCGATTGCGCCGTCTGGGCGAAGGCAGGTGTCGCCGCCGCGATGCACGGCAGCAGGATCAGGTAAACGGACGTCTTCACAATGATTTCCCCCTCGTTACAACAACGGGGACGCGCATTGCGGAACGCCGGAACCGGTGATCCGCCGTGCGCCGCCCCCAACATCGTCGTCTCGCGAGGAAACCCTCGATCGCGCCGGCACACCCCGTCCGCACGAAGGACAACCGCGACGGGCAGGTCTCCTGGCTCGCGGGTCGTCGCCTGGCCCGGCCTTCCCGGATCGTCCGATCCAGTGGCGCACGGAGGAGCTGGGCTCGCCGGTCACAGTTGCGGGGGCAGCCCCGGCTGGCGAGCCTGACGCTCGCTTCCGGGTTCCCTTTTCATCCCATCTCTGGGAACCTGTCGCATCGGCGCCCCTAGAACCCCGCGGAGACGAAGGCAAGATGATCGCAGCCAAGACGCTGTTCCTGGGCGGTGCCCGCTCGGGCAAGAGCCGGCTGGCGCAGGCTGCCGCCGAGCGCTGCGCCGGCCCGCTCCATTATCTCGCCACGGCCGAGGCATGGGACGACGAAATGACCGATCGCATCGCCCGCCACCGCGCCGACCGCGACGCGCGCTGGCGCACCGTCGACTGCCCGCTCGCGCTGCCCGAGGCGATCGGCGGGATCGCGGATGGCACGATCCTCGTCGATTGCCTGACCTTGTGGCTGACCAACGTGATGCTGGGCGACCACGATGTCGACGCGCATGCGACGAGGCTGATCGCTGCGATCGCCGCGACGCGCCTGCCGCTGTTCGTGGTGAGCAACGAGGTCGGCCTCGGCATCGTCCCCGACCATCCGCTCGGCCGCGCCTTCCGCGACGCCGCCGGCCGGCTCAACCAGCAGGTGGCAGCGGCAATGCGCGAGGTCTATTTCGTCGCCGCCGGCATGGTGCTGCCGTTGCAGCCGTTTCCAGGGCGGGACTGAGGCGCCCCCCGACCCCGTTCGTGCCGAGCCTGTCGAAGCACGGTGAGCCCCCCTGCCCTTCGACACGCTCAGGGCGAACAGGTCGGGGGAGTGCCCCCTCACCCCATCAGCAACCGATACCCCACGCCCAATTCGTTGGCGATGACGCTCCCGGTCGCGTTCGGCTCTTCCAGCTTCAGGCGCAGGTTGCGGATGACGATGCGCAGATATTCCACCCGCGGATCGTCGTCGCCGCCCCAGGCTGCGGCGAGGATGCGCTGGTGCGTCACCACCCGCCCGGGATGCCGGGCGAGCACCGCCAGCACGTCATGCTCCTTGCGCGTCAGATGGAAGGCCTCGCCGCCGCGCCGGACGAGCCGCTGGTCGAGGTCGATCTCCAGCCCGTCGCGGCGGATGACGCTCGCCGCCGCCGCCGCGATGCCGCGATGGCGCAGCGCCGCGCGCAGCCGCGCGAGCAGTTCCTCGCCGTCGAACGGCTTGGTGACGTAATCCTCGGCGCCGAGATCGAGCGCAGCGACCTTCTGGTCGGTCGCGTCGCGCGCCGAGACGACGAGGATCACCGCGTCGCCCGCCTTGCGGATCAGCGGCACCAGCTCCAGCCCGTCGCGATCGGGCAGGCCGAGATCGAGCAGCACCGCGTCCGGACTTTCCGCCGCGACCGCCGCCAGCGCCTCGCGCCCGTTGATCGCGTCCACCACCGCGTAACCGGCGCGTTCGAGCGTGTTGCGCAGCAGCCGGCGGATCGGCTGTTCGTCGTCCACCACCAGAACCTTGGCCGCCATCAGTCGAGTTCCTCCGCCATGTCGCGCACGATCAATGCCGCCGGGAAGGACAGGCCGAAGCGCGCGCCCGGCCGGTCCTGGCGGTTGGCCGCCTCCACCCCGATGCCCATTGCCGCGGCGAACGCCTTGACGATCGCCAGCCCCAGCCCGGTGCCGCCGATCGCGCGATCCGAACCGGCGAACCGGCGGAAGGTGTCGAAGACCTCCGCCTCGCGCCCCGGCGGCAGCCCCGGCCCTTCGTCGACGACGGACAGCAGGATGACCCCGTAGCGGTGCCACGCCTCGACCCGGATCGGCGTGCCGGGATCGGCGTAGCGGCCGGCATTGTCGAGCAGGTTGAGCAGGCAATGGTGCAACAATTGCTGGTCGGCGCGGACGAGCGGCAGGTCGGGTGGCACGTCGAGCTCGATCGGATGGCCTTCGAGCGCGCGGCGCGCGTCATGCGCCGCGCCCGCCACCGCATCGGCGAGATCGACCGCCTCCATCCGCAGCGTCAGCGCGCCGGCCTCCACCCGCGCCATGTCGAGCAGATTGGCGACGAACCGCTGCAGCCGCGCCGCCTCGCCCTCGATCGTCGCGATCAGCGCCGGCGTCGCGCCGTGATGCAGCTCTGCCGCCGCCGCGATCACCGCGGTCAGCGGCGTGCGAAGGTCGTGGCTGACCGACGACAGCAGCGCCGTCCGCAGCCGTTCGCGCTCGCGCATCGCACCGAGATCGCGCGTCTCGATCTCCAGCCGCAGCCGTTCGAGCGCCAGCGTCGCCTGTTCGATCAGGTTCATGAACAGCGGGATCTGGTCGGGTCGCAGCGGATCGCCGCCCGCTTCGTTGGCGAGGCCGAGCACGCCGAGCGTCCGCTCACCGGTCACCAGCGGCTGGAAGAACCATTGCGACGCGGCGAGCGTCGCCGAGCCGCGCCCGGCCGGCGCCCCGCCGTCATAGGCCCATTGCGCCGCCGCCATCTCCATCGTTTCGAGCCGATAGTCGCTGGCGTTCGCCGCCTGCACCGCCAGCCCCGCCCCCTCCGCGACGAGCATCACCGTCCGCAGGCCGAACAACTGGCCGACCTCGTCGCAGATCGCCTGCGCCACCGCGACGGGATCGTTGAGCCGGGTGAGCTGGCGCAGGAAGCCGGCCAGCGCGGCGTTGGTCCGCGCGCTCGCCGCGGCGATGTCCGCCTGCGCCCGCACCCGCGACGTGAGGTGGCTGGTCGCCACCGCGATACCGAGCAGCACCAGCACCGATACGACATTCTCCGGGTTGCTGATCGTCAGCGTGCCGGTCGGTGGCAGGAAGAAGAAATTATAGGCGATGCTCGACGCCAGCCCGGCGAACAGCCCGGTCCGCAGCCCGAACAGGCTCGCCGCCATCATCACCGGCAGCAGGTAGAGCAAGGCGACGTTGCCGAGGTCGAGGATGTGGAACAGCGCGCTGGCGACGCCGGTCACCGCGGCGACCATCGCGCCGGTCCAGGCATAGCCGCTGCGGCTGCCCCAGCGATCGACCGGCGCCGCCCGGCGGCCACGCGCCGCGGCGGGCATCGGCAGCACGTGGATCGCGATGTCGGGCGTCTCGCGCACCAGCCGGTCGACGATCGAGCCGTGGCGCAGCTCGAACCAGCGCGAGCGCGTCGACTTGCCGACGATGAGCTGCGTCGCGCGCGCTTCGCCGACATAGGCCTTCAGCCCGGCGAGCACGGTCTGCGCCGGCACCGCCGCCGCCGCACCGCCGAGCTGCGTCGCGAGGTTCATTACCTTGGCGACCTGGCGGTGCTCCGCCGCGCCGAACGCCTGGGTGCGCGGGGTCTCGATGAACACCGCGGTCCACGGCGCGTGCAGCGCATCGGCGAGCCGCTTGGCGGCGCGCACCAGCGTCTCCACCCCCGCCGCCTCGCTGACCGCGACGACGACGCGCTCGCCGCCCGCCCAGGTACCGCCGACGCCGAGCGCGCGGACATGGTCGAGCATCTGCGCATCGACCGCCTGCGCCGCGCGGCGCAACGCCAGTTCGCGCAGCGCCGACAGATTGGTCTTGGAGAAGAAATGCGCGAGCGCCCGCGTCGCCTCCTGCGGCAGATAGACCTTGCCCGCCTTCAGCCGCTCGATCAGCTCGTCGGGCGGAATGTCGACGACCTCGATCTCGGCGCGTTCGAGGATGCGGTCGGGCACCGTCTCGCGCACCCGCACGCGGGTGAAGCCGGCGACGACGTCGTTGAGGCTCTCGACGTGCTGGATGTTGACCGTCGAATAGACGTCGATCCCCGCCGCCAGCAGTTCCTCGACGTCCTGATAGCGTTTGGAGTGGCGGCTGCCCGGCGCGTTGCTGTGCGCGAGCTCATCGACCAGCACCAGCCGCGGCGCCCGCGCGAGGATGGCGTCGATATCCATCTCGGCGAGGCCGTGGCCCTCGTGCGTCACGATCCGCCGCGGCACGATCGTATAGCCGCGGGTCAGCGCCTCGGTCTCGCTGCGGCCGTGCGTCTCGACCACGCCGATGACGACGTCGACCCCCTCGCGCGCCCGCGCCGTGCCCTCGGACAGCATCTCATAGGTCTTGCCGACGCCGGGCGCGGCGCCGAGGAAGATCTTCAGCCGCCCGCGTCCCTCCTGCGCGGCATGGCGCAGCAGGGCGTCGGGATCCGGGCGGGCGGCGGCGTCGCTCAACGGCCCACGTCGAGCGCCCGGTTGAGCGCGAGCACGTTGACGTGCGGATCGCCGAACGGCGAATCCTCCACCTGTCGTTCGACCAGCGCCCGCACCGCGTCGACCGACAGGCCGCGGACCCGCGCGACCCGCGACACCTGCGCCAGCGCGGCGGCGGGCGACAGGTCGGGGTCGAGGCCGGAGCCGCTGGCGGTGACGAGATCGGCAGGCAGCGGCCCGCTCACGCCCTCGCCGCGGCGCTTCGCCACATCGGGGGTGACGCGATCGACCAGCGCCTTGCTCGCGGGGCCGAGGTTCGACCCCGACGAGGCAAGCCCGTCATAGCCCTTGCCCGCCGCCGAGGGCCGCGTCTGGAAATAGCGGTCGCTGACGAATGCCTGCCCGACCACGGTCGAGCCGATCACCTTGCCGCCGGCGGTGACGAGGCTGCCATTGGCCTGGGCGGGGAAAAGCGTTTGTCCGATGCCGGTCATCGCAAGGGGATAGCCGATCCCGAGCAAGGCTGCGAACAGGATCGTCAGCACGAACGCCGGACGCAGCGCGGAAGTAAAATCGGAAGTCATCGTCGGTCCTTTCCCCCTCCCGCCGGCGGGAGGGGCAGATGTTGCGTGTTACGCGAGCCCCAGGCCGCCCACGGCGAGATCGATCAGCTTGATCCCGGCGAACGGCGCGAGCAGCCCGCCGAGGCCGTAGACGGCGAGATTGCGCGCGAGCAGCGGCCCCGCCGCCATCGGCTTGTACGCCACGCCCTTCAGCGCCAGCGGCACGAGCAGCGGAATGATCAGCGCGTTGAAGATGATCGCGCTGAGGATCGCCGATTGCGGCGTCGCCAGACCCATCACGTTGAGCACGCCCAGCCCCGGATAGAGCGCGACGAACATCGCGGGAATGATCGCGAAATATTTGGCGACGTCATTGGCGACCGAGAAGGTGGTGAGCGCGCCGCGCGTCATCAGCAACTGCTTGCCGAGCCCGACGACCTCGATCAGCTTGGTCGGGTCGCTGTCGAGATCGACCATATTGCCCGCCTCGCGCGCCGCCTGCGTGCCGGTATTCATCGCGACGCCGACATCGGCCTGCGCCAGGGCGGGCGCGTCGTTGGTACCGTCGCCGCACATCGCGACCAGCTTGCCGCCCTGCTGCTCCTTGCGGATCAGCGCCAATTTGTCCTCGGGTGTCGCCTGCGCCAGGAAGTCGTCCACCCCGGCCTCGGCGGCGATCGCCGCGGCGGTGAGCGGATTGTCGCCGGTGATCATCACCGTGCGGATGCCCATCGTCCGCAATTCGCCGAACCGTTCGCGGATGCCCGCCTTCACCACGTCCTTGAGGAAGATCGCGCCGAGCAGCCGCCCGTCCATCGCCACCGCCAGCGGCGTGCCGCCGGCGCGCGCGATCTCGTCGGTGGCGCGGCGCAATTCGGTCGCCGCCGCGGTCTCGCCCGCGCCGGGATTGGCGCGCAGGATCGAATCGACCGCGCCCTTCTGGATCAGCGTCGCGCCGATCTGCACGCCGGAAATCCGCGTCTGTGCGGTGAACGGGATCACCTCCGCGCCCTCGGGCAGCCGCGCGGTGGCGACCCCGAACCGCTCGCGCGCCAGCGTGACGATCGAACGGCCCTCCGGCGTCTCGTCGGCGAGGCTGGCGAGCAGCGCCGCCTCGGCCAGTTCGCTCGGGCTCACCCCGGCGACGGCGCGGAACTCGCTCGCCTGGCGGTCGCCGATCGTGATCGTGCCGGTCTTGTCGAGCAGCAGCACGTCGACGTCGCCCGCCGCCTCCACCGCGCGGCCCGACTTGGCGAGCACGTTGAAGCGCACCAGCCGGTCCATGCCGGCAATGCCGATCGCCGACAGCAGCGCCGCGATCGTCGTCGGGATCAGCGTGATCAGCAGCGCGGCGAGGATCGACACCGGGATCGACCCGCCGGCATAAGCGGCGAAGCCCGGCACCGTGCCGACCGCGATCAGGAAGATGATCGTCAGCCCGACGAGCAGGATGGTCAGCGCGATCTCGTTCGGCGTCTTCTGCCGCTCGGCGCCCTCGACGAGCGCGATCATCCGGTCGAGGAAGCCCTGCCCCGGATTGACCGTCACCCGCACCCGGATGCTGTCGGAGATGACGCGGGTGCCCGCGGTCACCGCCGAACGGTCGCCGCCCGCCTCGCGGATCACCGGCGCGCTCTCACCGGTGATCGCCGCCTCGTTGACCGAGGCGACGCCGGCGATCACCTCGCCATCGCTGGGGATCAGGTCGCCGGTCTCGACCAGCACCACGTCGCCGATCGACAGCCGGCTGGCGGGCACCAGCTCCCAGGCGTCGGCGACGCCGATCAGCAGCTTGGCGCGCAGTTCGGCCTTGGCGTCGCGCAGGCTGGCCGCCTGCGCCTTGCCGCGGCCTTCCGCCAGCGCCTCGGCAAAGGTGCCGAACAGCACCGTCAGCCACAGCCAGACGACGAGTTGCAGCTTGAAGCCAAGGGTGAGGCCGTCGCCACCGACCGCGAGCAGCACGGTGAGCAGCAGCGCGACGACGGCGGTGACGAACATCACCGGATTGCGGACGAGCTGGCGCGGATCGAGCTTGCGGAACGCATCGCCGATCGCCGGCAGGATCAGGTCGGCGGTGAACAGGGATTTGGTTTGTGCGCGTGCCATGTGCGGCGCCTTTTAGGAGAGTTGGCCGTGGATCATGGCGAGATGATCCGCGATGGGACCGAGCGCGAGGCCCGGCAGGAAGGTGAGCCCGCCGAGGATCAGCACGATGCCGACGAGCAGGCCGACCCACAGGCCGCCGGTGGTCGGGAACGAGCCGGCGCTTTCCGGCGTATGCTTCTTGGCGGCGAGGCTGCCGGCGATGGCGAGCATCGGCACGATGATGAAGAACCGCCCCACCCACATCGCCAGCCCGAGCAGCCCGTTGTAATAGGGCGTGTTCGCGGTCAGCCCGGCAAAGGCGGAGCCGTTGTTGCCGACCGCGCTGGTGAAGGCGTAGAGGATCTCGCTGAAGCCGTGCGGCCCCTTGTTGAGCGGCCCCGCCAGCCCCTGCGCCAAGACCGACGACAAGGCGGTAAGGCCGAGGATCATCAGCGGCAGTACCGCGATCGCCAGCACGGCGAGCTTGACCTCGCGGCTCTCGATCTTCTTGCCGACATATTCGGGGGTGCGCCCGACCATCAGCCCGGCGACGAACACCGCAAGGATCGCGAACAGCAGGAAGCCGTAGATGCCGGCGCCGACGCCGCCGATCACGACCTCGCCCAATTGCATGTTGAACATCGGCACCAGCCCGCCCAATGCGGTGAAGCTGTCGTGCATCGCGTCGACCGCACCGCACGAGGCGGCGGTGGTGACCACCGCGAACAGCGACGAGGCGGCGATGCCGAAGCGCACCTCCTTGCCCTCCATATTGCCGCCGGCGACGCCGAGGTGATGGAGCACGGGATTGCCCGCCGCCTCCTGCCAATAGGTCATCGTCACGCCGGCGAGGAACAGGATCACCATCGCCGACAGGATCGCCCAGCCCTGGCGCGTGTTGCCGACCGCCTTGCCGAAGGTCCAGGTCAGGCCGAAACCGATCAGGAAGATCGACAGCATCTCCACCATGTTGGTCAGCGCGGTCGGATTCTCGAACGGATGCGCGCTATTGGCGTTGAAGAAGCCGCCGCCGTTGGTGCCGAGCATCTTGATCGCCTCCTGGCTGGCGACCGGGCCGAGCAACAGCGCCTGTTTCGCGCCCTCCAGCGTGGTGACGTCGACGACGCCGGCAAGCGCCTGCGGCACGCCGCTGGCGATCAGGAAGACGGTATAGACGACGCAGATCGGCAGCAGCAGGTACAGCGTGACGCGCGTGCAATCCGCCCAGAAATTGCCGATCGCCTTCGCCTCGCGCCGCGCGAAGCCGCGGAACAATGCGAAGGCGAGCGCGATCCCGGTCGCCGCCGACAGGAAATTGTGGATCGTCAGCCCGAGCATCTGGCTGAGGTTCGACATGGTCGCTTCGCCGCCATAGCTCTGCCAGTTGGTGTTGGTGGTGAAGCTGACCGCGGTGTTGAAGGCGAGGTCGGGCGACAGGCCGGCGAGCCCCTGCGGATTGCCGGGCAGCACGCCCTGCAGCCGCAGCACCGCATAGGTGAAGACCATCAATGCGACGTTGAAGATCAGCATGTGGACGGCGTAGCGCCGCCAGCCCTGTTCGGCGGTCGGGTCGATGCCGGCGAGCCTGTAGAAACCGGTCTCGACCGGGCCGAGCACCGTGTGGAGCGGCGTGCGCCGCCCTTCGTACAGTGCGAACAGCCACATACCGACGGGCTTGGTCAGCGCCAGCAGGATGCCGACGAAGCCGAGGATCAGGATCCATCCCTGCACAGTCATGGGAATGCGCTCCTTTCTAGAAGCGTTCGGGACGGATCAGCACCGCCACGAGATAGAGGAGCAGGCCGAGCGCGGTCAGCGCCGCCAGCCACAGGTCGAGCGTCATGGCATGCGTCTCCGGTCAGGCATTATCGCAGAGCCGGGCATAGGCGAGCGTCGCCGCCGCCAGCCCGATCATGATCGCGATCCACAGCAAATCGTGCATGGCAGTGTCCTCAGAAGGCGGCGGTGAGGCCGACGACGAAGGCGCCGTCGGCGATGCTGCCGCGGCCGTCCTGGCCGCGGCTGAAGCTCGGCTGGAGATAGGCGGCGTCGCGGCGGCCGATGTCGGTGTCGACATAGCTCACACCGAGCGTCAGGCTGCGCCAATGCGCGTCGGCGCCGAGCGACCAGTCCCAATAGTCGCCGGTCGGGGTGACGCTGGTGGCGTTGGGGCCGAGGCCGTCATTGCCCCAGCTATGGCCGATATGGGCGCGCGCGGTCAGCGGCGTGCCGGCGATCGCGAGGGCGCCGTCGCCGGCGAGGTACAGATTGTCCTTCTTGTCGCCGCGATCGCTATAGACGCCCGCCGCCGCCTCGGCGCCGGTGCGATACCAGCGGCCGAGCGCCTGCTGCTTGGGCGCATAGGCGACGCTGGCGGTCAGCGTCGCCGGGCCGGCGGTGCCGGTCAGCCGGGCATAGGGTTCGGCGAAGTCGGTCTTGGCCGCACCGCCGGGATACATGTACCAGGTCAGCCCGACGTCGAGCGTGGCATTGGGGCCAAGCGCGTGCTTGTAGCCGCCGATCAGGTCCAGCTCCATATTGGCGCCGCCGAACGTGCCCCAGCCGGCGAGGTTCGACGCCCAGGTGCCGACGTACAGGCCGCTGTCGTGCGCGATGGTCAGTCCGCCCTGGACCGCCATGTCCTTGTCCGACTGCGACACGCCGCGGAACCGATAGTCGGACACCAGCCCGACCGACCCCGAGACGGTGACCGCCGGCGGCGGCGCGGTCTCGCCCGCGGCGGATTGCGCGAACGCGGAAGCCGGCATCGCGCACAGCAGGGCGGCGCCGCATAAACGATAAACGATCATCACTTACCCTTTCGGTCGCGGCCGGGCCGTCATGATCGACGGCGGGGCGCGTCCCAGGCGGAGCGATTAGGCAGCGCGCGCGTAGCAAAGCGAGATCGCTTTCCGGGAACCGCATAGCATTCGCATAGGGTTGCGCGTTTTCGGGCAGCGCGGACGACGCGCGGGCGGGGCCGCATGGCGCCGGTCGCGCGCTCCCGCCGAACAGCGCTCCTGGTGCTGGTCAGCCCGACGCCGCGCGGGCGCAAGGAGTCCTCGCGCATCCGCCGCCTTTCACAAGATTATCATCGTCTTGTGGCAGAGCATCCGAGCCTCCCGCGATCAAGATGAACTCAGAATGACATTTCGGCGCCGATCGGCGTCACCGAACAGTCACGGAGAGTACTTTCGCCGCCGCTAGGGGCGCGGCTCATCACATAATCACTATCAGGGGGACGTTCTTTGTCCGGTTCTTCTCATGCCCGCGCGTATCTGCTGGCTGGCGCTGCACTGCTGGCGCTTGCCGGTACCACTCCGGCCTTCGCACAGACGCAGTCCGACACCACGAGCGATGCCGCGGCGGCGCCGTCGGTCGTCGCCGAAAACGATCCCGACACCGGCGGCAGCCAGCTGCAGGACATCGTGGTGACCGCGACCAAGCGCGAGACCAACCTCCAGAAGACGCCGATCTCGATGAACGTGCTGACCGCGACCTCGCTGGTCGACCGGCACGTCCAGAGCCTCTACGACCTCGCCGACGGCGCTGTGCCCTCGCTGCGGGTCGCCACGTTCGAAGCGCGACAGACCGCGCTGACGATCGGCATCCGCGGCATCGTGCCGCTGGACGCCAACCAGCCCGCGCGCGAACAGGGTGTCGGCATCTATATCGACGGGGTCTATCTCGGCCGCCAGCACGGCCTCAACGCCGCCTTGTTCGACATCGACCGGATCGAGGTGCTCAAGGGTCCGCAGGGCACGCTGTTCGGCCGCAACACCGAAGGCGGCGCGCTCAGCATCGTCACCAAGGGGCCGAGCGGCAAGTTCGGCGGCAGCGCCACCGCCGGCATCGCCAATTACGGCGGCTACAACGGCGCGCTGCGCCTCGACCTGCCGGAAACCTATGGCGTCAGCCTGAAGCTCGACGGCGTCGTCCAGTATCAGGGTCCGACCACCAAGAACCCGCTCGCCGGGCAGACCGGATGGAATTATTTCGACCGCCGCGGCTTCAAGGCGACCGCCCGGATCAAGCCGATCGAGGGCATGACCGCCGACTTCAGCTACGACAACGGCTATGACGCCAACAGCCCGTTCTACAGCCAGCTGCTGAACTACAATCCGAACGGCTGCGTCGCCGGCACGCAGGCCGCGTCGCCCAAGTGCTTCCTGCCCGGTACGAACTTCAGCAGCCTTACCGGCACGGTGAAGCCGCTGCCGCCGCAGGTGATCGTCAACGGCACCAGCCGGATGAAGACCGCCGACATCGGCGTGCCGCAGCAGCCGAGCATCGACAAGACGCACGGCTTCACCTCGAACATCCGTTGGAACGTCGCTCCCGAGATCGAGCTGCGCTCGATCACCGCATGGCGTGGCGTCAGTTCGACCCAGTGGGACAATAGCGGCGGCGCGCATCGCGTGCCCGTGGTGGCGCCGAACTGCACCGGAAGCGCGTGCAACTTCAGCCGCTACAGCCTCGCCGACCTTTACCAGCACCAGTTCAGCCAGGAATTCCAGGCAGTTGGTACGGTTGGCCAGCTCGATTACGTCGCCGGCCTCTATTATTTCAACGAGCATGTCAGCGACGACGCCGCGACGCCGAACTCGAATGCCTTCGTGTCCAACGGCACGGCGCTTACCGGTGTGACCATCCTCGATCCCTGCACCGGCTCGGGCGGCTTCGGTTCGCAGCCCGGCTGCCGCTCGATCGACCGCGCCTCGGAAGTCTGGTCGAAGAGCTATGCCGGTTATGGCCAGGTCACGTGGAACGCGACCGATGCCGTCCATCTGACGGTCGGCGGCCGCTACACGCGCGACGAGAAGCAGGGCGTCCTGCACTTCTCGCGCAACATCAATTACGACACCAACACCGCCGCCGCGCGCGCCAACGGCTACCAGCCGCTCGACCGCGTCTGGAAGCGGTTCAACCCGATGGCGACGCTGGCGTTCGACGCGAGCGATAACGTCCACCTCTATGCGAAATACGCCACCGGCTATCGCGCCGGCGGTGCCAGCTCGCGCACGGCCAACTATCTGCCGTTCGATCCGGAGGACGTGAAGTCCTACGAGATCGGGCTGAAGTCGGACTTCTGGGATCACCGCGCGCGGTTCAACCTTGCCGGCTACATCATGGACCGCAAGAACAGCCAGGTCGACATCAGCTCGATCCAGTCGACCGCGACCGGCAACTTCAACAATCTCGTGACGATCAACGCCGACGGCATCACCAAGATCCGCGGGATCGAGGCGGACCTGACCGTGCAGCCGGTCGATCACCTGACGCTGAGCGCGGGCTATGCCTATACCTACACCAAGATCCCGCCGGTGCTGATCACGTCGACCAACGTCTATCAGGACTTCTTCATCGTCTTCACGCCGCGTAACGCGGCCAACGGGGCGATCGACTATACCCTGCCGCTCAACGACATGGATCTGAAGTTCCACATCGACGGCAATTATGCGCAGTCGACGCAGGCCTTCGATCAGTTCGCGACCCACAACGATGCCTCGTTCATCGTCAACGGCCGCGTCGCGCTGTCGAACATCAACCTCGGCACCAACCAGCTGACGGTGTCGGCCTGGGTCCGCAACCTGTTCGACACGCAGTACGTCTTCCGCCGCGACCCGTCGAACAGCCTGCCCGCCGCGCCGAAGACGCCCGGTGCCACCACCGGTGACATCAAGGACGTGCTGGGCGATTACGGCAACTTCAACGCGCCGCGTACCTACGGCCTCGAAGCGTCGGTCAAGTTCTGATCGGCTGATCCAAGGGGAAAGGCGAGCCCGAGCACCAGCCCGGGCTCGCCGTCCTCCAATCGCAACACACCGCCGTGCAGCCGCATGATCGCGGCGATCAGCGGCAGGCCCAGGCCATGGCCCGGCCGATTGCGGCTCGCCTCCAGCCGTCCGAAGCGCCGTAGCGCCAGCTCCCGCTGATCCGCCGGAATCCCCGGCCCGTCGTCGCCGATCCGCACCCAGACGCAACCATCCGCCACCGCCACACCAAGCGTCACCCGCGTGCCCGCCGGCGTATGCCGCAGCGCGTTCTCGATCCCGTTGAGCAGCGCCTGTTCGATCAGCCGCGGATCGCCGGTGATCGCCGCCGCCTCCCCCGCCGCGACCACCAGATCATGGCCGCTGTCCTCGGCGACCGGCGCCATCGCCTCGCCGATCTCGGCGACCAGCGCGGCGAGGTCGACGCGCGTGAAACCCGCGGTGCGCCGCCCGCTCTCGATCTCGGCGATGCGCAGCATCGCGCCGACCATGGCGAGGATCGCATCGCATTCGCCGATCGCCTGTTCGACCTCGTCGCGAGTCCGCGCATCCGCGCGCGCCGCGATCGTCGCCAGCCGGCTGCGCAGCCGTGCGAGCGGCGTCCGCAGGTCGTGCGCGACGTCGTTGGAGACGTTGCGCAGCCCGTCCATCAATTCGGCGATCCGGTCGAGCATGCGGTTGAAGGCATGCGCCTGCCGGTCGAACTCGTCGGCCGATCCGGTCACGGCGATACGCTGCTGCATGTCGCCGGCGATGATCGCATCGACCGTCCGTCGCGTCTCGGCGAAGCGCCGCGCGATCGTCCGTCCGAACGCGACCAGCCCGCCCAGCACGATCACGACGATCAGCGAATAGCCGAGCAGGTAGATGTAGCGCCGGGCGCCGCGATAGCCGTCGAACGGCTCGGTCTCGGCGATCGTGGTCAGCGTCAGCCCGTTGCCGACCGGCCGGGTGAACGCCCGCCCCGCCGACAGGCCCTGGATGCGGTCGCGCCGCCGCACATCGGCATAGCCGGGTGCGAAATGCCGCGTCAGCGTGACGTTGCCGCCAAGCCGCCGCCCGGCGGCATCGGTGAGCTGGAAGCCGATATCGCCCGTGTCGCGCCGCCTCGCGAGCGTCGCGATCCGCGCGAGCAGCACCGGCGCGGTGGCGCGCGCGCCGTCGGCGGCGACCAGCGCGCTGACGTTCTCGATCCGCCGGTCGACCAGCCGATCGATCGTCCCCAGCGTCAATCGATAGGTCGCCAGCCCGGTGCCCGCCGTCGCGAGCAGGAACGCCGCGAGGAATCCGACGGTGAGCGCACGCAGGCTCGGCTTCATCCGCGCATCATGTACCCGATGCCGCGCAACGTCTGGATCGGGTCGTCGCCACCGCCCTCGGTCAGCTTGCGACGCAGCCGGCGGATATGGACGTCGACGATATTGGTGTCGGGCATGAAGTCATAGCCCCACACCCGCTCGATCAGCATCGCGCGGGTCAGCACCGCATCGGCGTTGCGCACCAGCTCGACCAGCAGCTTGAGCTCCAGCTTGGCGAGATCGATCGGCTTGCCGTTGCGCCAGGCGCGGAAGCTGGTCGGGCTGACGACGATATCGCCCGCCTGCAGCGTGTCGGCGCTCGACGTCGTCCAGCCGCGGCCACGCAGGATCGCGGTCAGCCGCGCGTGCAGCTCCATCGCCGCGACCGGCTTGACGACATAATCGTCAGCCCCCGCCTCCAGCCCCTCGACCTTGTCCTGCGACGCGGACAGCGCGGTCAGCATGATCACCGGCAGCGTCATGCCGCCCGCCCGCAAGGTCTGGAGCACCGACATGCCGTCGAGCCGCGGCATCATCCGGTCGAGGATCACCGCATCATAGGCCGCCTCGTTCATTGCGGTGAGCGCCTGGCGGCCGTCGCCGGCGATCGCGGTGGCATGGCCGATCGCGCGCAGTTCCTCGGCCAGCGCCTCGGCATACGCGGCATCATCCTCGACCAGGAGCAGGTTGAGAGTCATCGCCGCCAGTAAACGCTGCCTCTCTTGCTCGCCGTCAAGCGCTTTCGACGCGACCGTGGATGGCGAAACCCCCGCCAAGGCCCGGCAAAACGCGCTAACCTACGGCAATATCAGGAACTCTTGTCTGCAACTAGGCTTCCTAACGCGTGAAGCGAGCGTGCGATGTCACGGTCGTCCGACAGACTCAGGGAGCCGCAACGATGCTGGCGATGAACTATCGCGGACCATATCGCGTTCGCGCCGACGAACGGGCGATGCCGACGATCCAGCATCCCGAGGACGCGATCGTCAAGGTGACGCGCTCGTGCATCTGCGGGTCGGACCTGCATCTGTATCACGGCATGGTCCCCGACACGCGCGTCGGCACTACCTTCGGCCATGAATTCTGCGGCATCGTCGAACACATCGGGCCGGAGGTGCGCAACCTGAAGGTCGGCGACCAGGTGCTGGTGCCGTTCAACATCGCCTGCGGCAAATGCCATTTCTGCCAGCAGGGATTGTTCGGCAATTGCCACGAATCGAACGCGCAGGCGACCGCGGTCGGCGGCATCTTCGGCTATTCGCATACCGCCGGCGGCTATGACGGCGGCCAGGCGCAATATGTGCGCGTGCCCTATGCCGATGTCGGACCGATGGTCATCCCCGACTGGATGGACCCCGACGACGCGGTGCTGCTCACCGACGTCGTGCCGACCGGCTATCAGGCGGCGGAGATGGGCGGCATCCAGCCCGGCGATACCGTCGTCGTATTCGGCGCCGGCCCGGTCGGGCTGATGGCGGCGCGCGCCGCCTGGCTGTTCGGAGCCGGCCGGGTGATCGTCATCGATCATCTCGAATACCGGCTCGAATTCGCCCGCACCTTCGGCCCCGCCGAGGTCTACAACTTCCGCGAGATCGACGACATGGCGGTCTTCATCAAGAAGCAGACCGACGCGCTCGGCGCCGATGTCTGCATCGATGCGGTCGGCGGCGACGCCGCGGGCAGCGCGATCCAGACGCTGATCGGCACCAAGCTGAAGCTGGAGGCGGGCAATGCGATCGCGCTGCACTGGGCGATCAACTCGGTGAAGAAGGGCGGGATCGTCTCGATCGTCGGCGTCTACGGCCCGACCGGCAACATCATCCCGATCGGCAACGTCGTCAACAAGGGCATTACCATCCGCGCCAACCAGGCGTCGGTGAAGCGGCTGCTGCCGCGGCTGATCGAGCATGTCCGCGCCGGTCATATCGATCCCAAGGCGATGATCACGCATCGCGTGCCGCTCGCCGACGTGGCGGATGCCTATCACCTTTTCTCGGCGAAGCTCGACGGCTGCATCAAGCCCGTGCTGCTGCCGAACGGCGCCTGAGGGAGCATCGACATGAGCGATACCGCAACCATCCCCGCGACAACCGGCCCGACGCGCGTCCCGGTCGATCCCGCCACCGTGCCCGGCTGGGGCGTCGATGCCGATCCCGGCAACAACCCGACCTATCCGATGCGCCATATCGAGGATCAGACGCGCGGCTTCACCTGGGATCGCCCGACGCAGCAGCAGCCCGAGGTCGAGATCCTGCGCTCGATCGAATATAACGCGCTCCCCGCGGTCGTCGGCACCTCGACCCCGCCGAGCGGGGTGAGCGGCATGATCCGCCGCTTCGCCTTCAAACGCAGCGAGTCCGACTGGTGGCACTGGCTGCTGCTGATGGGCGCCGACCGGATCAACGTCGTCGAAGGCGTCGTCGCCGATCTGGCGCAAGGCCATGTGCCCAATATCCCCGCCGAAATGGGCATCCGCGCCGAATGGCGGCACAACCGTTCGGGGCTGTTCGCCAAGGCCGGGATCGTCGCCGCGGTGTCGCTCGGCGCGCTGCTGCTCGTCCGCCGCGGCCGCCGGCACGACGCCGCCCCGACGATCGGCAACGGCGAGACGATCCGGCCCGGCGCGCGCGAGACGCGGCTCAGCGATCATCTCCACGCCAGCGCGCTCGGACCGGTCGCGACCGCGGGCGGACCGACGATCGATCTGGATTCGGACGGATCGCGCCCCTAAGGCGGTGATCCGGCCGGAACGGAGCCGAACAAGCGAGGATCAGCCTATTCCTGCCTGCGACCTGCCCGGCGAATGGTCGATCCTCGATGCGGCGCGTCACGCGGTCCTGGTCACCGGCCCGGTGCTCGACGCGCCGGGGCCGGTCATCCGCTATGCCAATCCGGCGATGCTGGAGCTGACCGGCTATCGCCGTGACGAACTGATCGGCGCGACGCCGCGCATCCTGCAAGGCCCCGGCACCGATGCCGCGGTGATCGCCCAGCTGCGCGCCGCGCTCGCCGCCGGCGACGGCTTCCACGGCGAGGGCATCAACTATCGCAAGGACGGCAGCGCCTATCTGGTCGACTGGACGATCGATCCGGTGCGCGACGCGGACGGGACGATCACCGCCTGGCTGTCGATCCAGCGCGACGTCACCTCGCGGCGCGAGGATGCGATGCGCGCCGCCGAGCGTGAGGCGCGGCTCGGCGCGATCTTCGCCCATGCCTCGGTCGGCCTGTCGGTTATTGATGCCGAGGGCCATTTCCTGCGCGTCAACCAGGAGCTGTGCCGCATCCTCGGCCGCAGCGAGGCGGAGGTGCTGCGCAGCACCGTCGCCGACGTCACCTTCGCCGACGACTTTCCGGCGTCGGTCCGCGCGCTCACCCGGGCGGTGACCGACCGCCAGCCGGCGGTGCTCGACAAGCGCTACCATCGCCCGGACGGCACGGTGATCTGGGCGAACAGCACCGTGACGCCGATGGCCGATGTCCGCGACCAGCCCGGCCATCTGCTCGTCGTCACCGTCGACCTCACCGCGCGGATGGAGATCGAGCGCGCGTTGCAGGAGAGCGAGACCCGGTTCCGCCAGTTCGGCGACGCCTCGTCCAACGCGCTGTGGGTGCGCGAGGCGAGCGGGTTGCAGCTCGAATATGCCAATCCCGCCTTCGAACAGCTGTACGGGCTCGCCAGCGGCGAGGCCGATGTCACCCGCTGGGCCGATCTGGTGGTGGCAGAGGATCGCGCCATGGCGCTCGACGCGATCCGCAGCGCCTGCGCCGGGGAGCACCGCAGCAGCACCTTCCGCATCCGCCGGCCGTCGGATGGGGAGGTGCGGTGGGTGCACGACACCGTCTTCGCGCTTCGCAGCGAGCGCCCGCAGGTCGCGCGGATCGGCGGAATCAGCGTCGATGTCACCGATGTCATCGCCAATTCCGAACGGCTCGAAGTGCTGGTCGCCGAATTGCAGCACCGCACCCGCAACCTCATCAATCTCGTCCGCTCGATCGCCGACCGGACGGCGCGATCGAGCAGCGACCTGCCCGCCTTCCGCAGCCGGTTCGTCGACCGGCTCGAGGCGCTTGCCCGCGTCCAGGGGCTCTTGTCGCAATTGCAGGACGTCGACCGCGTCAGCTTCGACGAGCTGGTCCGCAGCGAGCTGTCGGCGATGGCGGGCGCGTCGGATCGCATCGTGCTCGACGGGCCGCCCGGCATCCGGCTGCGCTCGTCCGCGGTGCAGATGCTGGCGATGGCGCTGCACGAACTGGCGACCAATGCGGTCAAATATGGCGCGCTCGGCCAGCCGCAGGCGCAGCTCACGGTGCGCTGGTCGCTGATCCCCGCCACCGACGGCGCATCGCCGCGGCTCCATATCGACTGGCGCGAATCGCAGGTGACGATGCCGCCGCCGGGTGCGCCGCACGACATCGCGGCGCACGGCACCGGCCAGGGCCGCGAGCTGATCGAGCGTGCCCTGCCCTATCAGCTCGATGCGCAGACCGGGTTCACCCTGGAGGCCGATGGCCTGCATTGCACGATCGAGCTGCCGGTGTCCGATACCAACGCGGTCGCGTCCTGCTCCCCCTGATCCCTGGCGGCGCCTGACGCCCGCGCGCAGGCGGATCGCGATTTGCAAAGGCCGCGAAACGGCAGCACAGTCCCCGCTTGCCCCTCCGTCACCCAGGCCGGTTTTCGCTGGCAATCACCATCGCACCGGCATAAATATGAGAATGCTTCTCAATAGCCGGGTGGAGGTAGGGATTATGCCGTCGGGACCGTCTTCCATATCGAACGGGCCGGCTTCCCGTCCGCCAGCCTATCCTCACTACCGATCCGGAGACTTTGCCATGACGCCCGCCACCACCGCAGCCGCCGCTGGCCATCCGGTGGCACCGCCAAGCCGCGCGAAGCGGCTCAAGGCGCTGACCCACGATACGCACGAACGGCTCGACAACACCGTCTCCACCGCCGCCTCGTTCGCGACGCGCGACGGCTATGTCCGCTTCACCGGTATGCAGTATCTGTTCCACCGCGATATCGACGCGCTCTATGCCGACGTGACGTTGCAGGCGCTGCTGCCCGACCTAGCCGAGCGGCGGCAGTTGCCGCTGTTGCAGCAGGACCTCGCCGATCTGGCGGTCGCCGCACCGCAGGCCGTAGGCGACCCCGCCTTCACACCGGGCGCGGCGATCGACCTGCCGACCGCGCTCGGCTGGCTCTATGTCGCCGAAGGGTCGCGGATGGGCGCGACGCTGCTGCGCAAGGATGCCGCCAAGCTCGGCCTGTCGGATGCGTTCGGCGCGCGCCACCTGGCGCCTGCCCGCGAGGGGCCGGCGGCCTATTGGCGCATCTTCACCGCCGCGCTCGACGCCGTGCCGCTCGATGCGGAGGGCGAGGAGCGGGTGACCGCGGGTGCCGAGGCCGCCTTCGCCCGCGTGCAGGCCTATGCCGATGACACCCTCCGCTGACCGACCGCCGCTGGCGCCCGCGCTGCTCGCGCGCAGCCGCGTCAGCCGGGCCTTGTGGATGGCGCTCGGCTGGATGCTGGTCGGCGTCGGCTTCGTCGGCCTGTTCGTGCCGCTGCTGCCGACCACCGACTTCCTGATCCTCGCGCTGCCCTGTTTCGCACGCTCGTCGGTGCGGCTGGAACATTGGCTGCTCGATCACCCCCGCGTCGGTCCGCCGCTGCGCGCCTGGCGGACCGAGCGGGCGATCCCGCGCCATGCCAAGATCGCCGCTTGCGGCGGCATCGCGCTCGGCTTCGCGTCCTTCTGGGCGCTCGTCCGCCCCGGCGCACTGCCCGCGATCGCCGTCGCCCTCCTGCTGCTCGCCTGCGCCGCCTGGATCGTCAGCCGCCCGTCTCCGGGAGCCAATCCTCGGATTCCTGCGGTAGACTAAGGTAAATATACGGTTAACCATCTGGATTCGTGGTAGGTCTCCGGGCAGGGAGACTCATATGACGTATCGGGCAGCGACCATTGGCAGCGCCATCCTTGCCATCGCCGCCGCCGGCCCGGCAGCGGCGCAGGATCAGGACGGCTCCGCCACCGACGCGATGCGCCGGTCGATCCGCTACGACATCAGCGCTCCCGTCTCGCCGTCCAGCGGCACCTCGACGGTCTCGCCGAGCAGCGTGCCGCAGGCGATGGAGCGGATGACCGACGGCGATACCCGCGCCGACCTTTCGCTCGGCTCGATCTATGCCGAGGGCAAGTTCGGCACCGGATCGAAGACGACGATCTGGAGCTCGGCGCTCGGCGCCCGGCTGCGGATGGGCGACTGGACGCTGTCCGCCTCGCTGCCGTGGATGCGGATCCGCAGCCGCTCGACGATCTTCACCGGGATCGATTCGACGCCGATCCTCGTCGCGCCGAACACCGCGCCCGTCCGGCGGACCGCGGACGGCTTCGGCGACCTGACGCTCGGCGCCGCCTATACGATCGTTTCGGCGACCACGCCGCTGGAGGTGCAGCTGTCCGGCCGCGCCAAGATCAACACTGCGACGGACAGCAGCGGCCTGTCGAGCGGCAGGAACGATTATGCCGGCGGCGTCGACGTCTCCTATCCCGTCGGCAAGGTCACGCCGTTCGGGTCGGTCAGCTATCGCATCCTCGGCGACAGCGCGCGCTACGACCTGCGCGACGGGCCGGCGGCGTCGGCGGGCGCCTCCTACGCGCTCGGCACCGACAGCTTCCTGCTCGCCTCCTACCATTATTCGCGCGCGGCGACGCGGCTGGTCGAGGATGCGCACGAGCTGTTCGCCGGCGCCTCGACCCGCATCGACGGCACGCCGCTGCGCCTTACCGGCTTCGCCACCGCCGGCCTGTCGCACGGCGCCGCCGCCGCGTCGGGCGGGCTGTCGCTGTCGCTCGGCCTCCAGAAGCGCAATGCCCGCTGAGCTGGGCGACGGTGTCACGCGGATCTATGCGATCGGCGACGTGCACGGCCGCTACGACCTGTTCCGGCGGCTGATGAACATCATCGAGCGCGACCAGGCGAACCGGCTGGCGGCGCCGACGCGGATGATCCTGCTCGGCGACATCGTCGATCGCGGTCCCGATTCCGCCAAGATGGTGAAGGGCTGCATGAACCTCACCGCGTCGACCGACCGCTTCATGGTGCTCAAGGGCAATCATGAGGAGATGATGGTCGAGGCGCTGCGCGGCAGCCTCTACGCCTATCGGCAATGGCTCAAGTTCGGTGGCCGCGAGACGCTGGTCAGCTGGGGCGTCGACGCGGCGCTGCTCGACGGTCCGGCGACGATGGACACGCTGCGCCACGCCGCCGCGATCGTCGGCGAGGAGGCGCTCGACTGGCTCGCCCGCCTGCCCCTCTACCATCGCCACGGTGATTACCTCTTCGTCCACGCCGGCATCCGCCCCGGCGTGGCGCTGCGTCGCCAGCGCGCGGAGGACATGCTGTGGATCACCGACGAATTCCTCGATTCGGACGTCTCGCACGGCATGGTCGTCGTCCACGGCCACACCATTTCCGAGCCCCGCCCGACGGTGCGCAACAACCGGATCGGCATCGATACCGGCGCCTACCGCACCAACCAGCTGACCGCGATCGGCATCGAGGGCAAGGACCGCTGGATGCTGCACACCACGCTGCTGCCCGAACTGATGCTGACCGCGGAGGATGCCACCGCGGACGGCGATCTCAAGGCGCGCCACGGCTGATGCCCCCACCCGGCTTCAACGACAAACGGCTCGATGCGAACCTCGCCTCGATCCTCGGCCTGCGCGACCAGCCGCCGGCGCCGCCGCCGGAGGACGTCGCCCGCGCCGCGCCGACGCTGCATCGGGTCAGGAGCTCGCGCCGCGCCTCGGCGACGGTAGCCGCGTCGCTGGGCATCGCGCTGCTCGCCGGTGTCGGGCTGGTCGTCGGGCGCAGCGTCACGACGCACCAGCCTGCCCCCGTGCCGCACCGGGTCATCGACCTGCCGACAGCGCCGGGATCGGTGCCCGCCCCCGCAGCGGCGGTGACAGCCGCGCCGCGGCCCGCCCTGGTCCGCCACCACCGAACCCACGCGACGCCTTCCCCCGCTGCGCCGTCGGTCCCCAGCACGCCGCTGCTGGCCGAGGCGCTTGCCGAAGCGATGCGCAACAGCGCGGCGCCGACTCCCGCCGCCGAAGCGCCGCCCGCCGTCGCCGCCGCGCCGCGCCCGGCCGCGACCGAACCGCCCGCGCCGCGCCCCAGCGCCGCCGCGACGCCCAACGGCCCGGCGCCCGATCCCGCACGCGCGCGCCGCGACGGCGTCGACGCGATCCGCGCGCTGCGCCGCCAATGGTGAAAAGCATCCTTTAGCGTCCCCAAGTCTTCCCCCGATGGCGTTTCGCCCTGCGATCCGGCACAGGCTGCGGCTTTGCGTATCGAAGGCTGCGAACCACCGATCATGATCAGGCTTACCGACGTCCGAAAGCAGTTCCCCGGCGGTGCCACGCCGGCGCTCGACGGCGTGTCGCTCACCATCGCACAGGGCGAGGTGTTCGGGATCATCGGGCGATCGGGCGCCGGCAAGTCGACGCTGATCCGGCTGCTCAACGGCCTCGAACGGCCGACCAGCGGGCACGTCGCGATCGAAGGGCTGGCGATCGACACCCTCCCCGCCGCCGAACTGCGCCGGCTGCGCCAGCGCATGGGCATGATCTTCCAGAATTTCGGCCTGTTGTCGTCGCGTACCGTGGCGGGCAACGTCGGCTTTCCGCTCGAACTCGCCGGTACGCCGCGGCGTGACCGCGATGCCAAGGTCGCCGCCCTGCTCGATCGCGTCGGCCTCACCGCGCTCGCCGGCCGCTATCCCGCGCAGCTCTCCGGCGGCCAGCGCCAGCGGGTCGGCATCGCCCGCGCGCTGGCGACCGACCCGGCCGTGCTGCTGTGCGACGAGGCGACCAGCGCGCTCGATCCGGAGACGACGCGCGACGTGCTCGCGCTGCTGCGCGATCTCAACCGCGAACTCGGCCTCACCATCGTGCTGATCACGCATGAGATGGAGGTGGTGCGCAGCATCTGCGACCGCGTCGCGGTGATCGAGGCGGGACGGATCGTCGAGACCGGCACGGTCGACGCGGTCTTCGCCGCAGCGCGCCATCCGGCGACCCAGAGCATGCTCGCGGCGGTGGCGGCATGACCGACCTGTTCGTCAACATCGACTGGCCGGAGATCGGCCGGGCCTGCCTGGACACGCTGGCGATGCTGTCGGGATCGCTGCTGCTGTCGATCCTGTTCGGCCTGCCGCTCGGCGTGCTGCTGTATCTCACCGGCGAACGCGGGCTGCTCGCCAACCGCTTCGGCAACTTCGTGCTCGGCGGACTCGTCAACGTGCTGCGTTCGGTGCCGTTCATCATCCTGCTGATCGTCATGATCCCGCTGACGATGGCGCTGGTCGGCACGTCGCTCGGCGTCGCCGGCGCGATCCCGCCGCTCGTTGTCGGCGCCGCGCCCTTCTATGCGCGCCTCGTCGAGAGCGCGCTGCGCGAGGTCGATCGCACGACGATCGAGGCGACGCAGGCGATGGGCGCGACGACGCGGCAGATCGTCACCGGCGCGCTGATCCCCGAAGCGTTGCCCGGGCTGATCGCCGGCGCGACGGTGACCGCGGTGGCGCTGGTCTCGTTCACCGCGATGGCCGGGGTGGTCGGCGCCGGCGGGCTCGGCGACCTCGCCATCCGCTTCGGCTATCAGCGCTTCCAGACCGATGTGATGGTCGTCACCGTCGTACTGCTTGTCGCGCTGGTTCAGCTCATCCAATATGGCGGCGATCGTCTCGCCCGCCGCGTCACCCGTCGTTGAAGGTCCTGTCGATGAACCGTCGTATCCTCCTCGTCACGCTGTCGCTCGGCCTGCTCTCCGCCTGTTCGGGCGGCGCCAAGCCGGATGCCAACACGCTGAGCATCGCCGCGACCGCGGTGCCGCATGCGGAGATCCTCGAACAGGTGAAGCCGATGCTCGCCAAACAGGGGCTCGATCTCGATATCCGCGTGTTCAACGACTATGTGCAGCCCAACCTGCAAGTCGATCAGCGCCAGATCGACGTCAACTACTTCCAGACCAAGCCCTATCTCGACCAGTTCAACGCCGCGCGCGGCACGCATCTGGTGCCCTTCGCCGGCATCCATGTCGAGCCGCTCGGCGGCTATTCGCGGCGCTACAAGCAGCTGGCGCAACTGCCCACCGGTGCGGTCGTCGCGCTGCCCAACGAGCCGAGCAACGGCGGCCGCGCGCTACTGCTGCTCCAGCGCGCCGGGCTGATCCGGCTGAAGGAGCCGACCAACGCGCTGTCGACGCTGCGCGACATCGCCGACAATCCCAAGCGCCTGCAGTTCAAGGAACTCGAGGCGGCAACGCTGCCGCGCGTGCTCGGCGAGGTCGATCTGGCGATGATCAACACCAATTACGCGCTCGACGCCAAGCTCAACCCGACCCGCGACGCGCTGGTGATCGAGGATGCAAAGTCGCCCTATGTCAATTTCGTCGTCGGCCGCGCTGGCGAACAGAACGACCCGCGCGTTGTCAAACTGATCGCCGCGCTGCGCAGCCCGCAGACCCGGGCGTTCATCGAAAGCCACTATAAGGGCGCGGTGCTGCCGGCGTTCTGATCGTTCTATAAAGCCAGCAAGGCCACGACGCCGCTGCCCGGCCCGGCACCTCCGTCAGGCCGGGCAAGGCGGACGATGGAGTGGATGCTGGCGATGGACATGATGACGCTGTTGTTGCCGATCGGATTCGGCAGCGGGCTCTACGTCCGGGGGCTCTTCGCCCGCGCCGAGGCCGCGAGAGCCCAGGATGAAGCCAGCGGACTCCGGCGCCAGGCGGAAACGCTCAAGCAGAAGATCGAGGCGATGGCCCGTTCCGAAGCCGAAAGGCAGTCCAGCGCCGAGCAACGCAGGCAGTTCTTCGCGCAGAACGACGTGACGCTGGTCGAGAACCAGCTCCGCTTCATCAGTCAGGCGAATCTGCACGCCATCCGGCCGGTCAACAAGGAGGCGGCGCGGGTGCTTTACGCACTCGACGAATGGATCATCGCGCATCAGCCGGACTGGCGGCTGGCGTTCGAGGTGGCAATGGGGTCCTTCATCAAGACGTCGGACAGCGGGGATGCCCGCACCCAGGACGCGGCGTTCAGTTCGTACAACAGCAAGCGTGTCGACTTCCTGCTGATCGACCGGTTCGGCCATCCGATGCTGGTCGTCGAATATCACGGCTCGGGCCATGATCTGGCCGGCGATGCAGCCGACCGCATGCAGGTAAAGCGTCTTGCGCTCGCCCGTGCGGGTATCCCGCTCGTCGAACTGCCGGTGCATGCACAACGGACGGACATCTTCCGCATGGTGAACGAAGCGCTCGGCGCATCCGACGCGGCGGTGAACTGATCCGAGGTTCGCTGCCATGTGCGCCAGGCATTTGTCGTCCAATTCTCTCGGCTCAGCCTCAATCTGAACACAAGCGCGGGGCAGAAGCGGGGCTTCCTTCATGACGGTCTCGGACCGGGGTTGCTGCCTGCCTCATGCCGCGTGTGTTCCGCCATCTCAGCCTCGTCGCCCTGCTCGCCACCGCCGCCTGGCGGGTGGAGGCGGCGCCCTCGCAATTCGATCTGGTCGGGCCGCGGCTCGATGTCGCGGTCACCCATAACGGCGAGACGCTGCCGCTCGCCTGGGTGCCCAATCTGGCTGAGGGCGACCGGGTGTCGATCAGGCTCGACCTGCCGCCCGCGGGCAGCGAGCGGTTTCGCCTGGTCGCAGTCTTCCTGCGGGGCGCGATCGAGCGACCACCGCGCGACTGGTTCCACGACACGCTCAGCAGCAAGCGCGGGAAAGCAGGCGATGGCGGCAATGGCGGCGACCTGTCGCTGGTCGTGCCGAAGGGCGCGCAGCAGCTCGCGCTGTTCATCCTGCCCGAAAAGGGCGGCGGCGCGGATGCGGTGGTCAGCGCGGTGCGCAAACAGCCCGGCGCCTTCGTCCGCGCGGTGCAGGACCTCAATCAGGCAACGCTCGATCGTGCGCGGCTCGACACTTTCCTCGACGTGCTGCTCCAGGCCGAACGCGAGGACCCGGAGAGCGTCAGCGCCACCTCGCAGGTGCTCACGCGCAGCCTGTCGATCAAGCTGAAGGCGGAATGCCTGCAACAGCCGGCCGACCTGCAAGCCGCCTGCCTGACCGGCGACCGCGAGACGCTGCTGTTCGCCGATACGCACAGCTCGGCGCTCGCCGATACGCTGACCGGCGCACCCACCGATCTCGCCTTCCAGCTCAGCGCGACGCCGCAGGCCGGCTATGGCTTCTACAGCTCCTATATCGGCGTGGTGCGCGATATCTTCCGGCTGTTCGGCGCCTTTCAGTCGACGCAGCTCCAGTTCGTGCCCGCGCTGGCGCGGATGGGCGACAGCCGCATCACGCTGCTGCTCAACACGCCGCTGTCCTTCGCCAAGCCGGCGTCGGTGATGGTCGTCGGCCTGCCCGCGATCGAGGCCGCCAAGCCGCCGCCGCTGCGGCGCGGCGAAGGCGGCGCGATGCTGTGCGCGACGAGCGGCGCGGTGCTGCCGGTCGAAGGGGCGCCGCTGGTCTATGCGACGCGCTATGCGCGCGACGTGATGGTCCGCGTCGCCCGCGCCGACGGTTCGACGCTCGACCTGCCCGTCCATGCCGATGCCCGGCGCGGCGGCTATGTGCTCGACCGGACGCTGCCGGGCGCGGGCTTCGCCGGACCGGTCACGGGGCAATTGCACGGCAATTGGGGCTTTACGCCCTTCGACGGTCCGCGCTTCACCCTGTCGCGGCCGCAGGCGAACCTGTGGACGGCGCCGGCCAATACGACGCTGGTGGTCGGCCGTACCAACACGCTCGCACTGGCGGGCGAGGGTGCGGGCTGCGTCGGCAAGGTCGAGATGCGGCGCGGCGACGGCGCCAGCCAGACGCTGAACTGGAGGCCGGACGGGCAGCGCGGCATCGTCGTCGACGTGCCGCTCGACAAGGCGGCGCCCGGGCCGGTCACGCTGACGGTCACCGGTGCGGCCGGTGCGGCGCCGGCGGTGCTGACGCTGCCGGCGTTGCAGGAGATCGGCCGGCTCGACGCGCTGACCCTGGCGGCCGGCGACGACGCGGCACTGCTGACCGGATCGCGGCTCGACCAGGTGCGGGAGGTCAGGCTGGGCGACCTCGTGTTGCGCCCGGGCGCGCTGACCCGAACCGATCGCGCCGACCAATTGACGCTCGTCGCAGCCGATCCCGCGGCGCTACAGGCGATCGCCGCGGGCAGCCGGATCGTCGCCGACGTCGGCTTCGCCGGTGACCGCCACAAGACGATCGCGGTCACCGTCGGCGCCGCCCGCCCCACGCCGGTGCTGCTGCAACGCCATGTCCAGCCCGCACCGCGCCCCGGCGTCCTGCCGATGACGTTGCGGCCGGACGGCGCGGTCGCGCAGGATGCGCGGCTGACCTTCGCCTTCCGCCTCGATCCCGCGATGCCGCTGACCGGCAGGGAGGTGGTCGAGGTCGCCACCGTCGATGGTCAGGCGATCGGGCGACTGACCGCCGGCAAGGGCTATGACCTGCAGGATGCGACGACCGGCATCGTCGGCTTCGTGCCGGCCGAGGCGCTCGGTGGCCTCGCCCATGGCGCGATCCGCTTCCGCATCGTGCAGGACGGCGTGGCGACGCGGTGGACGCCGCTCGGCAGCATCGTCCGCCTGCCGGAGCTGCGCGCCGTCGCCTGTACCCCGGCGGGGCGCTGCACGGTGACCGGGGAGCGCCTGTTCCTGGCGCAGGCGATCGCCACCAACGACCGGTTCGACGCGGCACAGCCGATCCCCGACGGCTTCACCGCCAATACGATCGACGTCGCCCCGGCCGCGACCGGCCAGAAACCGGCGCAGCTGTTCCTGCGCCTGCGCGACGCCGCCGATACGGTCGCGACCGTCGTCGTGCCGTAAGCGAGGCCGGCTAGCCGCGCTTGGCGTGGCGGACGCGGACGAGGCCGCAATGGCGGCAGCGGTGCACCGCGGTTCCCGGGCGGTGGGTGGCGGGCTTGATCGTCCATTGATGCAGGCCGAAGCGGCAGCGTAGAGCAGGCATAAGACGCTCCTGAAAAGCCACGCTGTGGGCGACGGGCGATGCAGCGACGCTGAACCGCACGTTTATCTGCGGTTCAGCGCTGGGGTGACGATAAATCCTGCCGCGGCGCTGTCACGCCGGCGCGGGCTCCGGCCATCGCCCGTGTCAGCCGTCGGCGCGCGACGCTGCGCCGCTCCACCCGCTGCCGGTGGTGACCATAAGCGTAGGTCGCGACAGCGGCGATTGCGACCGCCGCGGCGATGATGAGATAGGTCATGCGAGCCCCCGGCGATCCAGCCTGTCGGGCGCAGGCGTAGGAGCGTCGCGGCGTCGCCGATACGGGCCGCGGCATTGCCGATGTTCCACCGGCTGTTGCCGCGGTGTCACCAGCCCGCCGCGGCGGTGTCGCAGGATAGGATGTTAACCTCTTTTTCGTAACGGGCGCCATGGCTTCCATCGTAGATCCCACTCCGCATCCGACCTGGCTCGCGCAAGACGAGCGGCAGGCCGACCGGCTCGCCGTCGTCTGGCCGGCCACCATCGCGTCGATGAAGTTCGATCCCGAAGCCTGTTCGATCAGCGACATCACGCATCGCGGCTGCCGCATCCTGCTCGGCCATCACATCACGGTGGGGACCTATGTCACCATCGACATGCCGCAGTTGACGAAGCTGGAGGGCTGGATCGCCTGGAACCGCGGGCATGAGGTCGGCGTCGAATTCAGCCACCCGCTGCCCAAGGATGTGCTCAGCGACATCGAGACTCGGATCCAGTCCGGGCCGCCGCACTGATCCTCTTCGTAAGTCGTTGATTATCAACATAAACTCAAGTTAAGTACTGACCTTTAGGGGGGAGAGGTCATGCCGCGCACCTTGACGGCATCCGATGGATCGGTGCGGGTCGTCAGCACGACGACGACGACCAAGTTGGCCGAGCGGATGCTCGCCGCGGCGCAGGTCATCGCCGAGACGCTGCCGGCCGGCTTCAACGCGCCGCTGCCGACCAACATCCTGCTCGCCCTGTTCGTCGCCGAGGAAGAGGCGCATTATCCATCGGAAAGCGAAGTCGGCGGCCCGCGCGCGACCACCGACCGATGGATCGCCGCGCTGGCGCAGGCAGGGCTGGTCGAGCGCCGCGATGGTCTGCTCGCCCTGTCGGAACGGGGCCATGCGATGGTGCAAACGATGCTTGAGCGGCTGTTCGACGCACAGCGTCGCCTGGACTGACGGCGCGACTCTCCGCTGCCCGTTCCGCAATACCTCTGCTAGGACGCCGCAATGCTCAAGACACGTATGAAACGGCTCACGCATCAGGGGGAACTGGCGGCGCAGCGGCTCGCCGCCATCGAAGCCTCGATCCTCGGGCTCGGCGACGAGGATCTGCTCGACCTTGCCGACATCTTTGGCGCCTCGTCCGACACGCCGCTCGGCGCGATCGCGGTGGCGGAGATGACGCGGCGCGGCATCCGTCTATAGGCACCGCGCCGACCGGCGATCACTCGACCAGCGCCACGTCATAGGCGGGCAGCGTCAGCGATCCCGCCACCGGCCGGCCACCGATCACGTCGCGCCCGGGTTTGGCGAGCGGCACGGCGACGGGTGCGGTGGTCGTGTTGACGTACATCGTCCGCCCCTCGACCCGACGCGCGACGACGCCTGCCGGTGTCGTCGGTCCCGGCACGATCCCGGTTTCCGCATAGAGCGATCGGATCAGCGGCCCCAGCAATGCCGCCTGCGGTGCGGTCGCGAGGTAGATCGCGCGGCCCTTGCCGAAGCGGTTGACGGTGATCGCCGGCGTCCGCTGCCCCGCCCCCTCGAACAGCGCGAGCGGCCGTGCGGTGGCGGGCTCCAGCACCTCGTAATAGCCGTCGGTCGCGGTCAGCGTCGTGCCGTTGAACGTCACCTTGAGCGGCGTGGCGGCGCGGTAGAAGGCATTGGTCCGCAAGCCGAACACATCGGTCAGCCGCCCCGGCAGCGGCGTCGCGAACCATTGTCCGGTCGCGTCCGCCTTCGCCGAATAGCCGGTCATCACCACCGTCCCGCCGTTGGCGACGTACCGGCGCACCGCCGCCGCGGTGGCAGCGTCCATGATATAGGCGCTCGGCAGCACCACGAGCTTGTAGGCGTCGATGGAATCGTGCGCGATGTCGATCACCGCGGCATCGACATTGTCCTCGAACAACGGCTGGAACGCCGCCTTGGCCTGATCGACGTAATTGCCGGCGAAATATTGCTTCATCGTATTGGGGCCGGGCGGCGGATTGACCAGCCAGTTGGTCTCGAACGAATACGCGATGGCGACCTGCGGCTGGCGATCGCGCGGGAAGCCGAGCGCCTTCATCCTGCCGAACTCCTTGGCGATCCGCGCGAACTCGGCGACCTTCCACGACGGCCGGTCGTCGTGGTCGATCAGGCCGAACAGCGACTGCTCCTCGCCGCCGAGATGCGAGTTGAACGTCCAGGCAAGGAAGGTCTGCGCGTAGGTGAGCAGCCCGAAATAGGCCCACATCCGCGATCGCCCCGGCGTGCCGTAATCGCCGCCGCCGCCCGCGGTGAACTCGTTGAACCAGACCGGCGTCTGGTGCCCCGCCTTCATCATCATCACCTGGAACGCCGCGCCCAGTGCGTCGCCGGGGTAGAAACCGAGCGCGCCATAGGTGGCATATCGGTTCCAGCTGCGCAGATAGTCGAACCCCTTGTTGCCCGACTCGGGCCACAGGTTGGACGCGGTCGGCAGGTGCGGCGCATAGTGCCGGCGCACGCCGTCGAGGTCTTCGAGCGCGGCGATCGTCTGGTCCGACCAGAAGCGGTGCAGGTCGAGGTTGCGCTCGTTCGGCCCCGGTCCGTTGCCATAGGGGATATCGACGCCGTCCCAATCGACGATCCGCCGCGACCAGCGCTGCGTCGCCCAGGCGGTGTTGAGCGCCTCGATCGTGCCGTAGCGCTGCCGGAGCCAGCCGACGAACCGCTGCCGGACGCCGTCCGAATAGGACATCGGCGAGCTGCCGACCTCATTGTCGTAACCGATCGCGATCACCGCCGGATGGTGGGCGTAGCGCTTGAGCATCTGCTCGGCGAGCGCATGGACGTGCCGGCGATAGTCGGGATCGCTGATATCGTCCCAATAGCGGCTCGCCGCATGCTGGCGCGCGCCATCCTGGTTGACGATGTCGACGCCGGGATATTTTTTGTGCAGCCAGCCCGGCGCGGGCAGGCCGGGAATGTCGAGCACGACGCGGATGCCGGCGCGGTGCATCTGGTCCATCACGCTGTCGAACCAGCCGAAGGTATAGCGCCCCTCTTCGGGCTCGAACGAATCCCACGACAGGTCGCCCATGCGCACCATCGTGAAGCCCGCCGCCTTCATCACCGCGATATCCTGCGCGATCTGCGCCGGCGACCGGTCGACCGGCTGGTAGCAGGTGCCGACGAACAGATCGCCCTTGCCCGGCCAGTCGGCGCGTAGCGCGGTAGCCGGTGCGCGTTCCTGCGGTGCGGGCGCTGCGGCGAGCAGGGCGGTGCCCAGCGCGAGCGCGGCGAAGGGCTTGATCGAGACCATGATGCGAATTCCGTCCTGAAAATGGGGCCGCCGCTCAGGCGAAGCTGATCTCGAACACGCTGGCGTGGCGGGTCGGCAGGCGATCGGGTCGCGCGATCACCAGCGCCTGACCGGTCTGCTCGAAGCCGATCGTGCCGCCATGGCCGAGCAGGCGGACCCGCTTGATCCGGCGCGCATCGTGCGGATTGCCCGCGGCCAGCGCCGTGATCGCGGTCGCCCCCGACGGCTCGCCAAGTGTGATCGCGTACAGCCGGCCGCGCTTCGTCGTGAAACGCACGTCCTGCGCGACATAGCTGCCGTCTTCCTTGAAGCTGCCCGCCACCGCCTCGGTCGGCCCCTCGCCGAAGATCGCCCAGGGGCGCGTGCCGTGGATCGCCTCGGCATTGACCGCCATCCACGCGGCGAGCTCGGCGAGCAGCTCCTGCGACTGCGGCGGCAGGCTGCCGTCGGCGTGCAACGCGACGTTGAGCAGCATATTGCCGTTCTTGCTGACGATATCGGCGAGCATCGCGATCACCTGTGGCGGCGTCTTGAACCTGTCGTCGACATTGTCGAACCAGTCGCCGTTCGACGTGTCGGTCTGCCACGCCAGCGGATTGATCCCGGCGAGCACGCCGCGCTCGACGTCCTGGACGCACGCGCCCTTGTAGAAGTCGCCCGAGCCCTGATCCTTGCAGGTATAGACCGCGTCGAGCGTGCCGTGCCGCGCAATGCTGCTGTTGTAGAGATGCGCGACCAGCGACCGCCCGACCGCCCCGAACGGCAGGCCGCCATCGGAATAGAGCAGGTCGGGCCCATAGGAATCGACCAGGTCACGGATGCGCGCGAACCACAGCGCATGGTAAGCGGGATCATTGGTGTACCAGCTGCCGGGCTTGTTGGTGTAGGGCTCGTCGTGTTTGGCGTGGTAGAGGTCGGCGAAGCGCGGATCGGCGCCGTCGTAATCGACGCCGAGCTTCGGCCAGAACTGGTCGTAGAGATGGCTGGGATACCACCAATTGTGGCTGGCGCCGAGATGTTCGGACACGCCGAAGCGCAGCTTGTTCCGCCGTGCCGCCTTTTGCCAGTCGCCGACGATGTCGCGCTTGGGCCCCATCGCCACGGCGTTCCAGCGGTGATGCTTGGACGCCCACAGGTCGAAATTGTCGTGATGGACGCCCATCGACACGAAATATTTCGCACCCGCCGCGGCATAGCGGTCCATCAGCGCATCAGGATCGAACTTGTCCGCCGTCCACAGCGGGATGATGTCCTTATACCCGAACTCCGACGGATGGCCGTAGGTGGCGACGTGATGCGCGTAATGCGGATGGCCGGGCACGTACATGAAGCGCGCATACCAGTCGCCGCGGCGCGGCACCGCCTGCGGCCCCCAATGCGCCCAGATGCCGAACTTGGCGTCACGGAACCAGGCGGGCGTCTGGTAGGTGCTGAGCGATTCGACGGTGGGCTGAAAGCGGCCCGGCGCGATCGCCGGCAGCGGCGCCGCCGCGACGGCACGCGCGAACGGCCCGGCGGCGAGGCTCGCGCCGAGCGACGCCCCCAACAATTCGCGCTTGCTGATGCCCGCCATGTCCGTCTCCCGCCGCGACGTCCCGTGCGAACGCTTGGCCTAAGTATCATACTTGCAAACGTATTTTCATTAGGCAAGCAATCTTCCGTACTTCGTTAGCCGGAGGGAAGCCCGTAGAAGCGGCGCGCGCTGTCGGCGAACAGGCTGCGCTCTCCCGCGGCATTGAGCCCGGCAAGGTTGCGCGCGGTCTCGAACCAGCACCCATAGTCATCGCCGGTGAGGGTGAGCACCGGCCAGTCGCTTCCCCACATCAGCCGCTCGCCAAAACAGGCGACGAGATGCGCCACATAGGGCGCCAGCGCCGCCGCCGGCGCGCCCGCCGCCTGTTCGGTGCGCAGGCCCGACAGCTTGCACCACACGTTGCCCAATCCGGCGAGCGCCGCGATCCCCTCGCGCCACGGATCGAGCCCGCCGGCCGCCGCGCTCGGCTTGGCGGCATGATCGATCACGATCGGCAGGTCGGGCCAGCGTCGCGCGAACCGGTACAGCGCCGCGAGATGCCGCGGCTGCACCAGGGCATCGAAGCGCAGCCCATGCGCGATCATCGCCGCGATCGCGTCGTCCAGCGCCGGTTGCAGGATCCACGCCTCGTCCGCGATCGCCTGGAGCATCGGCCGCAGCCCGCGCAGCTTCGGCCGCGCCGCCAATGTCGCGATCCGCGCCGACGCCTCGGCCGATGCGAGATCGACCCAGCCGACGACCGCCCCGACCAGCGGCTCCCCCGCGGCAAGCGCGCACAGCCAGTCAGTATCGGTATCGGTCGGCTGCGACTGGACCAGCACCGTCGCGGCGAGGTCCACGCCACGGCTCGCCGCGCGCAGGTCGGCGATGGCGAAGTCGCGGTGGATCGCCGGCAGGCTCGCGTCGGGCCATTGATGCCCCGGCGCGTCGAGCCGCCAGCAATGATGGTGCGCGTCCACCACGCCGACGACCGGCGGCTTGTCCTCGACCGTCACGCTATCCTCCCCACGCCGTACAACCCCATCGCCTTCCATGGACGTGCCCCCGCACCAGGGCCGGCGACGCGGGTCAGGGCTGCTCGTCCAGCGCGTAGATGCGCTCCGCCGCGACCCATTTGTCGCCCTCGGGCGCGAACGGCAGCCGTCGCTGGAATCGCTCCATCAGCGCCTCCCACGCCTGGACGTCGGGGTCCGCGGCATCGGCCGCCGCCTTCGCCGCCGCCGAGAAGTCGGGGCCCGTCTCCATGACCATCGCCAGCCGGTCGCCGACGTGCCAGATCTCCAGCGATTCGATGCCGCTGGCGCGGATCGACCGGTTGATCGCCGCCGGCGGCCCGCCGGCGCGATGCCAGTCGCGATAGGCGGCGACCGACTCCGACGACGGATCGATATCGAGGAGGAGGAGGTGGCGCGTCATCGTCGGCATTCTCGATGCAAGTGTTTGGAGACGCGGCAACATTGCGCGACGACCGGCGCGCGGCAAGCCGCCTTGGGCCGCGGACGCGCACGGCCGGCCGCACATCGCGCCGATGCCGCGGATTTGACAGCCGCCGACGCGCCCCGCATGGCTCGGGCAGGACAAGGGAGGGCCAGATGGCATCGGGTTCGAAAACGACCTATGCGGCGCCGGCCGTGGAGAAGGCGTTCGAGATCTTCGAACTGCTCGAAACGCAACCGAGCGGCATCCTGATCAGCGAGATGGCGGTGCGGCTCAACCGCTCGGTCGGCGAGCTGTTCCGCATCGTCGTGGTGATGGAAAAGCTCGGCTATCTCCAGAAATCGCGCAAGGACGATCGCTATTCGGTCGCCTACAAGCTGCTCGACCTCGCCTATCGCGCCACCCCGGCGCAGGATCTCGTCACCGCCGCGCGGCCGGCGATGCGCCGCCTGGCGATCGACACCGGCCAGTCCTGCCATCTCGTCGTGATCAACGGCGGCAGCGGACTGGTCATCACCCGCGAACAGAATCCGGGGACGCGCGGTTTCTCGCTGCGGCTCGGCGCGGCGATCGACATGCTGGCAAGCTGTTCGGGCAGCATCCTGCTCGCCTTCTCCTCCGACGAGACGCGCGACCATGTGCTGGCGGAGGCGATTGCGATGAGCGACAAGCCGGTCGATCGTGCCGCGCTGGAGGCGCAACTGGCGCAGGTACGCGCCCGCGGCTACGAACAGCGCAAGAGCCCGATCACCCGCGGGGTCACCGATCTAAGCTTCCCGGTCTTCGGCTTCGACGGACAGGTGGCGGCGGCGCTCACCATCCCCTTCCTCGAACTCATCGACGGGTCGCAGACCGTCGACATGCCCGCCGCGCGCGATCACCTGCGCCATGCGGCCGCCGACATCTCGATCGCGCTCGGCTACCACCCCTCCTGATCCGCATCGCCGGCGATCGGCGCTTGCAACGTCGCGAGCGATATTTCATATTTGCAATCTTACTTGCAAATCGGGGCTGCGTGCGTGCTGACGATCCTTTGCCAGCAACCGTTCGACCTGCGACTGGTCGACCGTGACCCGCCGCAGGCCGGCCCCGGCGACGTGCTGGTGCGTATCCGCCGCGTCGGCCTGTGCGGCACCGACTATCACATCTACGCCGGCGACCAGCCGTTCCTCGCCTATCCGCGGGTGATGGGCCATGAACTCGCCGGCGAGGTGATCGAGGCGCCGGCCGGCTCCGCCTGCCGCGTCGGACAGCGCATCACGATCAACCCCTATCTCGCCTGCGGTCACTGCGCCGCCTGCCGCCGCGGCAAGCCCAATTGCTGCGTCAATGTCGCGGTGCTCGGCGTCCACGTCGACGGTGGCATGGCCGAAATCATCGCCATCCCCGAACGCGCCGCGATCGACGCCGCCGGGCTCAGCCTCGACCAGGCCGCCATGGTCGAATTCCTCGCGATCGGCGCGCATGCGGTGGCGCGCGCGCGGCCGGGGGCGGGCGAGCGCGTGCTGGTCCGTGGCGCGGGCCCGATCGGCATCGCCACGGCGCTGTTCGCGCGGCTCGACGGCGCGCAGGTCGTGCTGTGCGACACGCGCCAAGCGCGGCTCGACCATGCGCGCGACCGGCTGGGCTTCGCCGAAACCGTCCTCGCCGATGACGGCGCGACCGACCGCCTCGCCGCGCTGAGCGAGGGCAGCGGCTTCGCCACGGTGTTCGACGCCACCGGCAGCATCGCCGCGATGAATGCCGGCCTCGCCGATGTCGCGCACGGCGGCAGCTACGTGCTGGTCGGGGTCGCCAGAGGCGCGCTGACCTTCTCCGACCCCGAATTCCACAAGCGCGAGACGACGCTGCTCGCCAGCCGCAACGCGCTCGCCGCCGACTTCACGCGGGTCATCGCCGCGATCCGCGACGGCGCGATCGACACCGACGCGCTGCACACCCACAGCATTGCCGCGATCGACCTGCCCGTCGAACTGCCCAGGCTCGCCGCCCAGGCCGATCACGTCCTCAAGGCGATCGCGGCCTTCTGAGCGTCAGCTCACCATTCGATGCCGATCTTGCCGAAGTGGCTGCCGTCCATTTCGTACTGGAAGGCGTCGGCGAGCTGGTCGAGCGGGAAGCGGCGGTCGATCACCGGCCGAATACCGGTCGTCTCCAGCGCGCGGACGAACTCCTGCTGCTCGCGGCGGCTGCCGACGATCAGCCCCTGCAATCGCGCCTGCTTGCCCATCAGCGCCGCGGTCGGCACCTCGCCCGAGACGCCGGTCAGCACGCCGATCAGCGAGATATGGCCGCCGACGCGCACCGCCTCGATCGACTGGGCGAGCGTGCCCGGCCCGCCGACCTCGACGACGTGATCGACGCCGCGCCCGCCGGTCCAGTCGCGCACCGTCCGGCCCCAATGGTCGTCGTTGCGGTAATTGAGCGTGAAGTCGGCACCCAGCGCCTTCGCCCGCTCCAGCTTCTCGTCCGACGAGGAGCTGATCGCCACCCGCGCGCCCATCGCCTTGGCGATCTGCAACGCCCAGATCGACACGCCGCCGGTGCCGAGCAGCAGCAACGTGTCGCCCGCCTTGATCTGCGCATCGACGACGAGCGCGCGCCAGGCGGTGAGCCCGGCGGTGGTGATCGTCGCCGCCTCGACCGCGTCATAGCCCTTGGGCGCGCGGGTGAAGGCGGTCGCCGGCAGCACGACATGCTCCTGCGCGAAGCCGTCGATGCCGTCGCCGGGCGTCCGGCTGAAGTCGCCGATCGTCGGCGTGCCGTCCTGCCAATCGGGGAAGAAGCAGGAGACGACCATGTCGCCGACCGCGAATTCGGTCACGCCCTCGCCGACCGCCTCGACCGTGCCGGCACCGTCGGCGAGCGGGATGCGGCCGTCGGCGCTCGGCATCTTGCCGGTGGCGATGCCGAGATCGTGATAGTTGAGCGAGCTGCCGTGCAGCGCGACGCGGATCTGCTGCGGGCCGGGCGCGCCCGGATCGGCGCGGTCGGCGAGGGTCAGCCGGTCGAGCCCACCGGGGGCAGGCAATGTCATCGCTTTCATCGGGAATTCCTTGTGCTTTGGGGCTCGAACGCGTCAGATCGCATCGCTTTCCCAAAAAGCCGCAGGCCCCCGGTCTTCGGCGCCGCCGGCGGGCGCTCCGCGGCCGCCGATCCGCGCGGTTATGCCGTCATCCGCGGCCGGAACAGCTCGCCCTTCTCCACCACCCAGATCAGCGCCAGCACCGCCAGCCCGATCAGCAGATAGCCGATCGCTAGCGGCAGCGTCGTGCCGGCATAGGACTGGCCGATCGCCGAGCCGACCAGCACCGCGCCGATGCTGGTGATGAAGCCCTGCACCGACGAGGCGGTGCCGGCGATATGCCCGACCGGCTCCATCGCCATCGCGCCGAAATTGGACCCGCACAGACCGATGCAGGTCATGCTCAGCGCCTGCAGGATCATATAGCTGGTCAACGTCTCCTGCCCCGCCTGGATGACGATCAGATGGACGATCGACAGCGCGATCAGCGCCAGCACCGCGCTTTGGGAGATCAGCCGCGTGCCCAGCCGCTCGACCAGCCGGCTGTTGGCGAAGGAGGCGACGCCCATCGAGAAGGCGCAGATCGCGAACAACAGGGTGAAGCGCCGCCCCGCGCCGAATTCGTCGACGAAGATCTGCTGCGCCGAGGAGACGAAGGCGATGATCCCGCCGAAGGTCAGCGCCGCGGCGATCGCATAGCCGATCGAATAGCGGTTGGTCAGCGTCAGACTGTAGCTCTGCCGCAGATTGGCGAGCGACAGCGGCCGCCGCGCCGCGACCGGCAGCGTCTCGGGCAGGCGGACCAGCGACCAGGCGAGCACGAACGCCGCAAACCCGCCGAGCGCATAGAAGATGAACCGCCACGGTCCGAAGGCGAGCAGTCCCTGACCGAGCGTCGGCGCGAGGATCGGCACGATGAAGAAGATCATCTGCGCGATCGACATGGTGCGCGCCATCTGCCGCCCGGAGGCGCCGTCGCGCACGATCGCGACCGCGAGCACCCGCGTCGACGCCGACATCAGCCCCTGCAACAGCCGCGCGCCGAGCAGCGCGGCGAAGGTCACCGAGCTGGCGGCGAACACGCTCGCGGCGATGAAGCCGATCAGCGTCGCGATCAGCACCGGCCGCCGCCCCACCCGATCGGCGAGCGGCCCGTAGACGAGCTGGCCGGCACCGAAGCCGACCATGTAGACGGTGACCACCCATTGCCGATGGTTGGCCTGGCTCACCAGCAGGTCGCGGCCGATATCGGCGAGCGCCGGCAGCATCAGGTCGACGCCCAGCGCATTGACCGCCATCACGGCGGCGATGAACGCGACGAACTCGCGCGGATGCATGCCCGATGGGGCGGGACGATCGATCATGCCGCGCCTATCGGCGGCATCGTGCCGCATCACAAGGCAGTGCGCATCCTAACTGCCGCATTGTTAAGCAAATTTTTCGTCGTCCTGTTACCATGCTGCAACATCCTTGCGGCAATGTGGCATCGAGTCGGCTGTCGCGTTCGCATCTTGTGGCCGCAGCGCAACAATCCTGCATACATTTCCCCGAACGCCGCAAAGGGCGCAGGACAAGGGGAACAGCAATGCGTGCAACGACGTGGATGATGCGATCGTCGAGCCTGGCGGTGATCGCCGGCTTGGCCCTTTCGGCGCAGGTCGCGCAGGCGCAACTTGCCACGGACCCGCAGACGCCGACCGCGCCGGCAGCGACCGAGGCGCCCGCCGAGGACATCGTGGTGACCGGTTCGCGCATCCGTCGCGACCCGCTCGACCAGCCCTCGCCCGTCGTCACCATCGACGATACCGCGATCGCGCGCACCGGCCTGTCCTCGGTCGCCGACGTGCTGCAGCGACTGCCCGCCTCGTCGGGCGGCCTCAATTCCAAGTTCAACAGCTCGGGCAATTTCGGCAATCCACCCGATGGCGGCGGCGTCGGCGCCGGCTCGGCGGTGCTCGACCTGCGCTATCTCGGCCCCAAGCGCACGCTGGTGCTGGTCGACGGGCTGCGCTTCGTCAACGGCGCCTCGGCGAGCGGCATCCCTGCCACCGTCGACCTCAATTCGATCCCCTCGTCGATGATCGAGCGGATCGAGGTGCTGCAATCGGGCGCGTCGCCGCAATATGGCTCCGACGCGATCGCCGGCGTCGTCAACATCATCACCAAGCAGAACCAGAAGGGCTTCAAGGGCTCGGCGCAATACGGCCAGTTCCTCGGCGACAATGACGGCAACACGCAGGATTACCAGCTCAGCTACGGCGTCGGCGGGGACGACGTCCATGTCGTCGCCGGCGGCTATTACACCAAGCAGGATTCGGTCAGCGCCGCCGACCGCAGCATCTCGCAATTCCCCAATCCCGGCCAGACCAGCTGCGCCGAGCCGATCGGCGGCTGTTCCAGCTTCACCCCGCTCGGCCGCTTCCTCGTCAACGGCCAGAACCTGACGCTGCGCGCGCCCGTCACCACCGGCCGCCCGGTCTACGACCCGACGCTCGCGACCGGCGACTTCAAGGCGCTCACGCCCGCCGACCGCTACAATTTCGCGCCCTTCAACTATTTCCTCACCCCGGTCGAACGCTTCGGCGGCTTCGTCAACGCCCGCGCGCGCTTCTCCGACGCGATCAACCTCAGCGTGAAGGCGGTGTACAACCGGCGCAATTCGCAGAACCAGGCCGCCTATCTGCCGCTCGGCATCGGTCCGGACGTCGGCAACGGCAACATGCTCGACGGGCTGTCGGTCGATGCGACCAATCCCTTCAATCCGTTCGGCGTCACGCTGACCCCGGGCCAGAACTATACCGCGATCTTCCGCCGTCTGGTCGAGGCGGGCCAGCGCACCTACAGCCAGCAGGTCGACACCATGTCGTTGACCGGCACGCTCGACGGCAAGTTCCGCATGTTCGATCGCAACTGGTATTGGGACGTCAACGCCGTGCTCGGCTATAACGACGCCAAGCAGCTGTTCACCGGCAACATCAACGCCGCCCGCCTCGCCCGCGCGATCGGCCCGGTCAGCCAGTGCACCGACGAATGCGTCCCGTTCAACTTCTTCGGCGGCGTCGGCTCGATCACCCCGGCGATGCTCGGCTATATCGGCTTCGACGAGCGCGATCGCAGCCGCCAGACGCTCAACGATTATACCGCCAACCTGTCGGGCGAACTGTTCGACCTGCCGGGCGGCCCGGTCGGCATCGCCGTCGGTTACGAGCATCGCTACCAGTTCGGCAGCTTCACGCCCGATCCGATCATCCAGGCCGGGCTCGGCGCCGACATCCCGGCGCAGGCGGCGAGCGGCCGCTTCAACGTCGACGAAGTCTACGGCGAGATCCGCCTGCCGCTGCTGCGCGACCTGCCCGCCATCGCCTCGTTCGAGCTGAACGGCGCGGTGCGTCATTCGAACTATTCGACCTTCGGCGGCAACACCACCTTCAGCGGCGGCGCGTTGTGGAAGCCGTTCAACGACCTGCTGCTGCGCGGCCAATATGCCGAATCGCTGCGCGCACCGTCGATCGGCGAACTCTACGGCGCGCAGTCGCGCTTCGACGCGTCGATCGACGATCCCTGCACCAGCGCGACCGGCGGCCTGTTCCAATCGAATGCGACGGTGCGCGCCAATTGCGTCGCCAACGGCGTCCCCGCGAGCGGCAGCTATGCCGAGCCGCAGGGGCAGTTGCCGGTGCTGACCGGCGGCAACCCCGAACTGCGGCCCGAAACCGCGCGGACGCTGCTGTTCGGCGGCGTCTACAGCCCGCGCTGGGCGCGCAACGGTGCGCTCTCGGCGCTCAGCCTCGAAGTCAATTACTACGACATCAAGGTCAGCGGCGCGATCGCCTCGATCCCGGCTCAGGTGCTGCTCAGCCGCTGCGCCGAGAGCGGCGATGCGCTCAGTTGCACCGCGATCCGCCGCGCGCCGAGCGGCATCGTCACCGGCATCAACGGCCTGCTGCTCAACACCGGCGGCGTCCGCACCAAGGGCATCGACGCCACGTTGACGGTCCGCTCCGGCGAGACCGGGGTCGGCCGCTTCGGTCTCTACGTCTCGGGCAATTACCTGCTCAAATATGCCGAGCGGACACCGGCGACCGACGGCTTCACCAACACCGACTATGTCGGCACCGAACGCGGCTCGCCCGACCAGACCTATCCGCACTTCAAGGGGCTGGGCACGATCGACTGGACGCTCGGCCCGGTCACCGCGAGCATCACCGCGCGCTACATCGACAACGTTCAGGAGATCGCCGCCGAGAACGAGCTGGAAAGCCGCCTGTACGGTGATGCGCAGCTGCAATTCCGCCCACGCTGGCTCGATTCGCGCTTCGCCTTCACGTTCGGCGTCAACAACGTCTTCGACAAGGACCCGCCGGCCTGCTTCAGCTGCAGCCTCAACAACTTCGATCCGACCACCTACGACATTCCCGGTCGCTTCGGCTATCTGCGCCTCTCCTACGGTCTGTAACCGTACCGGGCTGCCGATCCACGCTCGGCAGCCCGAAAGGTTCGGAACGGAAGCGCGCGGTCGGCGCTTCTGGTCCTGATCTTTCCGGGAGTTACGATCATGACCGATACCACACGCCGCACCTTCGTGGCGGGTGCCGCCCTGGCCGCCGGCTCCACCGCCGCGGCCAGCGCCGCCGCCGCCGCAGCCGCAGCCGCGCAGACCGGCGGCACCCCGGCCGCGACCACGCCCGCCGCCGCCGCCTATCCCAAGCCGCCCTATCCGGTGCAGCGCCAGCCGTGGCCGGGTCTCGCCTCCAAGATGACGCCGCGCCCCGATCATGGCGAAACCAGTTACAAGGGATCCGGCAAGCTCGCCGGCAAAAAGGCGCTGATCACCGGCGGCGACAGCGGCATCGGCCGCGCCGCGGCAATCGCTTATGCCCGCGAGGGTGCCGATGTCGCGATCAACTATCTGCCCGCCGAAGAACCCGATGCGCGTGAAGTCGTCGCGCTGATCCGTGCCGAGGGCCGCAAGGCGGTCGCGCTGCCCGGCGACCTGCGCGACGAACGCTTCTGCCGCAAGCTGGTGCAACAGGCCGCCGAGCAGCTCGGCGGGCTCGACATCCTCGTCAACAACGCCGCGCGGCAGCAGACCCGCACCGGCATCGCCGACATCTCCAGCCAGGATTTCGACGATACGATGAAGACCAACGTCTATGCGCCGTTCTGGCTGACCAAGGCGGCGGTCGAGCGGATGGGTGCGGGCGCGGTGATCGTCAACACCTCGTCCGAACAGGCCGGCAATCCCTCGCCCGACATCGTCGATTATGCGATGACCCGCGCCGCGGTGCTCAACTTCACCAAGAGCATGGCCAAGCAGCTCGCCAGCCGCGGCATCCGCGTCAACGCGGTCGCGCCCGGCCCGTTCTGGACGCCGTTGCAGGTCAGCGGCGGCGCGACGCCCGACAAGCTCAGGAGCTTCGGCAGCGATTCGCCGATGGCGCGCGCCGGCCAGCCGGCCGAGATCGCCGGCCTGTACGTCGCCGCCGCCGATCCGGCGCTCAGCTATTCCACCGGCCAGATCTTCGGGTCGACCGGCGGCAACGGCCAGCCGGCGTAACGCCGGCGCTCCTCCCGCAAGGCAGGCCGCATCCCTCCCCTCCCGTTTCGGGAGGGGAGCCGAAGGGAAACACTTCCTTACACGGCGCGGCCGAACCGTTTCGGACCGGTGGCGTTATGGAAGCACATGCGGGGGCTCAGATCTATTTCATGCGTCGGCGCGGCCGGCCTGCTCACCGCGTGCAATCGGCATCAATCGGCGCTCGCCCCGTTCGGCGCCGATGCGCTCGACATCCGCCACCTGTTCCTGATCATGCTGGCCGGGTCGGTCGTCATCGCGATCGCCGTGGCGCTGCTGATGCGGCATGCGGTGCGCGCGCGCGAGGGCGCGCTGACCCATGCCGGCGGCATGCGGCTGGTGCTGTGGCTCGGCGGCATCGTGCCGACGATCGTGCTGCTCACGCTGCTCGTCTATTCCCTCCCCTTCATGAAGCCGCGCGAGGTGCGCCCGGTCGACATGCGGATCGCCGTCGAGGGCGAGCAATTCTGGTGGCGCGTCACCTATCGCCCGCCCGGCGGCGGCGCGGTGGAGACCGCCAATGAGGTGCGCATCCCCGTCGGCCGCACCGTCGCCTTCCGCCTGACCGCCGCCGACGTCGTCCACAGCTTCTGGATCCCCGGGCTGGGCGGCAAGATGGACATGATCCCCGGTCGCACCAACACGCTCGTCGTGCGCGCCGACACCGCCGGCCGCTACCGCGGCCAATGCGCCGAATTCTGCGGGCTCAGCCACGCGCTGATGGCGCTCGACGTCGTCGCGATGGAGCCTGCCGCCTTCGACGCCTGGCTCGCCGCGCAGCGCCGCCCGGCAACCCCGGCCGCCGCCGATCCCGGCGCGCGACTGTTCGCCGCGAACGGCTGCGCCGCCTGCCATGTCGTCGGCAGCGGCAGCGGCAGCGCGCGCGGCATCGGTCCCGACCTCAGCCATTTCGGCGCGCGCCAGACGCTCGCCGCGGGCATCCTGCCGATGACGACCACGAACGTCGCGCGCTTCATCCGCCATCCCGAAGCCACCAAGCCCGGCGTGCGCATGCCCGCCTTCCCGCAGCTGTCGCAAGCGGAGGCCATTGCCATCGCCCGCTATCTCCAGGGCCTCAAATGAGCCTCCACGCGCAAGACGATCCCCAGCTCCGCGCGGCGCAGGAGGCGCGGCTGCGCGCGGTGTGGAAGCCGCCGTCGGGCTGGTTCTTCCGCTGGACCGACGTCAACAACAACCGCATCGGCGTGTGGTACACGCTGACCGCGTTCGGCTTCATGCTGTTCGCCGGCGTGCTCGCGCTGGTGATGCGCACGCAGCTCGCGGTGCCCGACAACGACCTCGTCTCGGCGAACACGTTCAACCAGCTGTTCACGCTGCACGGCTCGATGATGATGTTCCTGTTCGCGGTGCCGATGTTCGAGGCGGTGTCGATCATCCTGCTGCCGCAGCTGCTCGGCGCGCGCGACCTGCCCTTCCCGCGCCTGTCGGCATTCGGATACTGGAGCTTCCTGCTCGGCGGCGTGTTCGTCGGCGGCTCGATCTTCTTCAACGCCGCGCCCGATGGCGGCTGGTTCATGTATCCGCCGCTGACCACGCGCACCGACCTCAGCGGCCTCGGCGCCGACATCTGGATGCTCGGCCTCAGCTTCATCGAGGTCTCGTCGGTCGCCGCCGCGGTCGAGCTGATCGTCGGCGTGCTCAAATGCCGTCCGCCCGGCATGCGGCTCAACCTGATGCCGCTCTACGCCTGGTATATCCTCGTCGTCGCGGTGATGATCCTGTTCGCCTTCCCGCCGCTGATCGCGGGCGACCTGCTGTTCGAGATGGAGCGGCTGCTCGGATGGCCGTTCTTCGACGCGGCCAAGGGCGGCGATCCGCTGCTGTGGCAGCATCTGTTCTGGATCTTCGGCCATCCGGAAGTCTATATCGTCTTCCTGCCGTCGATCGCGCTGTTCGCGATGATGATCCCCACCTTCGCGCAGCGCCACCTGCTCGGTTATCCGTGGATCGTGCTGGCGGCGGTCGGCACCGCCTTCCTGTCGTTCGGCCTGTGGGTCCACCATATGTTCGCGACCGGCCTGCCCAAGATCAGCCTCGCCTTCTTCTCCGCCGCCTCCGAAGCCGTCGCGATCCCGACCGGCGTGCAGATCTTCGCCTTCATCGCGACGCTCTGGGCGGGCAAGGTCAAATGGTCGGTGCCTTTGCTCTATGCCAGCGGCAGCCTCGCGGTGTTCGTGATCGGCGGGCTGACCGGCGTGATGGTCGCGATCGCGCCGTTCGACTGGCAGGCGCACGACACCTATTTCATCGTCGCGCACCTCCATTACGTGCTGATCGGCGGCACCTTGCTGCCGCTGTTCGGCGGCCTCTATTATTACTGGCCGCTGATCACCGGCAAGAAACTGTCCGACCGGCTCGGCCGCATCGCCTTCTGGATCATGTTCGTCGGCGTCAATCTCACCTTCTTCCCGATGCATCTGTCGGGGCTGGAGGGGATGCCGCGGCGCGTGTTCACCTATCCCGCCGATCTCAACATCGGCTGGCTCAACCTCGCCTCGACCGCGGGCGCCTATCTGTTCGCCACCGGCGTGCTGGTGCTGGTGATCGACCTCGCGCTGTCGCCGACGCGGCAGAAGGCGGTGCGCAATCCGTGGAACGCGGGCACGCTCGAATGGCTGGCGCTGCCGGAGGACGAGGATTGGGGCATCCGCTCGGTGCCGCTGATCGAGAGCCGCTATCCGATCTGGGACCAGACGGATTTCGTCGCCAAGGTCGACGAGGGCCGCTTCTTCCTGCCCGACGCCGAGGAGGGCCGGCGCGAGACGATCATCACCTCGGTGCTCGACGCGAAGCCGGTGTCGGTGATCCGCCTCGGCACGCCGAGCGTCAAGCCGATGATGACCGCGGTCGCGCTCGGCGCGGTGTTCATCCTCACCACCTATCACCTCTATCTGCTCTCGGCGCTGAGCGGCGTGGTGACGCTCGGCTGCGTCCTGTGGTGGCTGTGGGACACCGCCGAGATCCCGGAAAAGCCCGAAAAGCCGATCGGCCACGGCATCACCCTGCCGCTGTACATCGCGGGTCCGGCGGCGCCGGGCTGGTGGGCGATGTTCATCACGATGATGGCGGATGCCACCGCCTTTTCGGGATTGGTGTTCGGCTATTATTTCTACTGGACGATACATCCCGATTTCGGCGCCGGGTTCGACGGACCGGGAGTCTCTTGGCCGATCGTCACCTTGCTGCTGTCGCTGGCGAGCTGGGCGGCGACCGTCGCCGCCCGCGGCCTGCATGCGCGCGCCGCGGTGCTGCCGGCGCGGGCGCTGCTCGTCGCCGGGGCGGTGGCGGCGATCGCCAGCCTGGCCACCGGCCTGCGCTGCCTCGACGGGCTCGATCCCAAGGCGAACGTCTATCCGGCGATCGTCTGGGTGCTGGTGATCTGGACGATCGTCCACGCCGCGATCGGCGCGATCATGCAGGTCTATACGCTGGCGCGCAGCCTCGCCGGGCGGATGACGCCGACGCATGACGCCGACCTGCGCAACATCACCGTCTACCAGCATTTCTTCGCGCTCACCGCACTCGTCACCTATCTGACGATCGGCCTGTTCCCGGAGGCGGGGCTGTGAGGCGCTGGCTGCACCGCGCCCGCCGCCTCAGCGTCACGCTGTGGACGCTGATCGTGCCGCCGACGACCTGGGCGGTGCATTTCCTCTTCTCCTACCTCTGGGCGGCGGTGTCCTGCGCCAAGCTCGGCGTCTGGGCGCGGTTTCCGACCGCCTTTGCGATCGGCACGCTGGTCGCGTTGCTGGTGATCGTCGCGGCGGGCGTGATCGCCTGGCAGCAGGCGCGCACCCCCGGCGCGCCCGCGCCGCACGACGACGGCACCGACATCGACCGCCTCCGCTTCCTCGCTTATTCGACGCTGCTGCTGTGCGCGCTCAGCTTCGTCGCGGTCGTGTTCACCGCCATGCCGGTGATCGTGCTGAGCGACTGCCGGTGACGCGCGCCAGCCTCATCGCGGGACTCGCACTGCTGCCGGTCGGCTGGGCGCTGAGCGGCCAGGGCATGACCGGCCATATGGCGGCGCATATGATCGCGGTGGCGATCGCCGCGCCGCTCGTCGCGTTCGGCGTGCAGCACGGTCGCTGGGATCCCGCCACTCGCTGGCCGCGCCTTGCCGCGCCGCTGCCCGCCGCGCTGGTCGAGGCGGTGATCGTCTGGGGCTGGCACGTCCCCGCGCTGCGCCGCCTCGCCGATCACCAGCCGGCGTGGCTGATCCTCGAACAGGCGAGCTTCCTCGCCGCCGGGCTGCTGCTCTGGTCGGCGGTGCTCGCCCCGCGCCACCGCGCCGCGGGCGTCGGCGCCTTGCTCGTCACGTCGATGCACATGACCTTGCTCGGCGCGCTGATCGGCCTCGCGCCGCGTCCGCTCTACACGCACCACGGCGCCGATGCGCTGATCGACCAGCAGATCGCCGGCGTCGTCATGCTGCTGGTCGGCGGCGTCGCCTATCTGCTCGGCGGGCTGGCGATGCTCGGCCGGCTCCTCCAGACCCGAAGCGAGGCCCCGGCATGACGATCCGCATCACCTGGGCGCGCGCGATCGCGACGCTGGTCGGCCTCGCCGTGGCGGGGCTGCTGTTCGCCTGGTCGGGCGTGTTCAACATCGCCGCCTCCAGCGGCCACTGGCCGATCACCGACTGGTTCCTGCATTGGACGATGCGCAATTCGGTGCGCACCCATGCGGCCTTCAGCAGCCCCGACGATCCCGCCGACCGCTCCGGCCTGGTCAGCGCCGCGGGGCATTTCGCCAATGCCTGCGCGGTCTGCCACGGCGCCCCCGGCCTCAAGCCCGCGCCGGTGATGCAGGGCGCGACCCCGCCCGCGCCCGACCTTGCCGTCAACGCGAAGCAATGGACGGACAAGCAGCTCTTCTGGATCCTCCAGCACGGCGTCAAATATACCGGCATGCCGGCCTGGCCCGTGCAGGACCGCCCCGACGAGGTGCGGCGCATGGTCGCCTTCGTCCGCCGCCTGCCCGGCATGACAGCGGCAGAGTATGACGCCCTGGTCGCCGAGGCGAACCCCGGTGCCGAGCTCGCCACCTGCACTGGCTGCCACGGCACGGACGGCCGGGGGCGCGGCGCACCCGACATCCCCGTGCTCGGCGGGCAGGACCCGGCCTATCTGCTCGCCGCGCTGCAAGGCTATGCCGACGGCCGCCGGTCCAGTGCGGTGATGCAGCAGGTCGCGATGCGCATGAAGCCGGCGGCGATGGCGGACGCGGCGCGGCGCTTCGCCGCCATGCCGGGGCTCGGCGGCGCGCCCGCGGGCAGCGAAGCGGCGGCGCGGATCGTCACCGCCGGCCTGCCACGGCTGCAACTGCCCGCCTGCGCCAGCTGCCACGCGCCGGGCAAGGCCTATCCCGTCCTCGCCGGCCAGCGCGCCCCCTATATCGCCGCCCGGCTGCGCCATTGGCGCGGCGACGAGGCGGTGGTCGACGCGCGCAAGAGCCCGGCGACGATGCCGGTGATCGCACGCCGCATTCCCGAAGAGATGATCGACCCGCTCGCCCGTTATCTCGCTGGCCAGACGCGCTAATTCCGCCGCCTCGCCGAAGATCGGGCCGGACCGGCCCGTTCTTGGGTCGGACGGAGCCTGTCGTCAGCATTCCGGAACGTCACGTCGACAGGATCGGCCGCGACCCCATCGACGATCACGGCGAAGCGAGACGGACATGATCAAGAGAACCAAGCCATCGGAAAAGGTGCGGCCCGGTCCGATCGCATATGGCGCGATCGCGCTGCTCGTCATCGCCTGTCTGATCGCCTTCGGCGGCATGTACGAAGGCTGGTTCCGCTTCCTGCTCGACCGCTGAGCCGCATCGATACCCTATCCCTCCCCGCCAGAGGGAGGCCCATCGCCCATGCCCGCGATGATGAGGCTCGATCGGCATCCAGCTCCTACCCGTCACCCCGGACTTGTTCCGGGGTCCACCGGGCGACAAGAGCACGGTGTCCCCTCAAGCCGTTCCCCTCGCCGCAGGGTGGACCCCGGAACAAGTCCGGGGTGACGGGATGGGATTAGACGGGATCGACATTCCGCCAATTCTGCCGGCCAGAGCAGAACTACCGCCTATGGCTGCAATGATGAGGTTCGATCGGCGTCCTCCCCCTATCCGTCACCCCGGACTCGTTCCGGGGTCCACCGGGCCACAAGAGAACGGTGCCCCCTCAAGCCTTTCCCCTCGCCGCAGGGTGGACCCCGGAAAAGTCCGGGATGACGGGTGCGATTAGACGGACGACATCCAGTCCAATTCCTCCAAATCTTGAATGTCGATCCAGCTACCCAGATCCACCGCTCAAGCGGCGTCGCTAGCGATAGCGAGTGCAGACGCTGGTCAGACCAGATCAGCCGAATTCGGCTTCGGCCACCACGCAACTCCTCATAATCTGCTCAAAAGACAGCAACACCAATCCCCCGCATCCCTCACACCACGAACGCACCGCCGCCCACCACTGGTAAGGCCGATAATCCGATGCTATCGCAGTCGCATAGGAGAGGCAGAACCATGGCTGACCGTGTCACGCGGCTGATCGTTGCCGCGGCTCGTGGGACAGGCACCCCCAACGGGTCCGCCACGCCCGTCATCGAGCGCATCCGATGAGCGTCGGCCATCGTCGCGGCTGGCGCGGCATCCCGCTGCGCTGGCGGCTGATCGGCCTCGTCACGCTCGGCACGATCCTCAACTATCTCGCGCGGTCGACGCTGTCGGTGGCGGCGCCGCAGCTCAAGAGCGAATTCGGCATGACGACCGAGGATTACAGCTGGGTCGTGCTCGCCTTCCAGGCCAGCTACACCGTGATGCAGACCGTCGCGGGCAGCATGCTCGACCTGCTCGGCACGCGGCTCGGCTTCTTCCTGTTCGCGGTCGGCTGGGCGCTCGCCAACATGGCGCATGCGCTGGCGACCGGCTGGCCGAGCCTCGCGGCGTTTCGCGCGCTGCTCGGCGCCAGCGAGGCGGCGGCGATCCCCGCCGGCGCCAAGACGGTGTCGGAATGGTTTCCGCCGCGCGAACGCTCGCTCGCGACCAGCGTCTTCCAGATGGGCACCAGCGTCGGCAACATGATCGCCCCGCCGCTCGTCGCCTTCTGCATCCTCGCCTGGAACTGGCAGGCCGCCTTCGTCGTCACCGGCGGCCTCAGCCTCGTCTGGGCGTTCCTGTGGTATTGGGCGTATCGCAGCCCCGCCGATCATCCCGCGCTGAGCGAGGCGGACCGCGCCGCGATGACGCTGGCGCGCGGCGAAGACGTCGACGCCAAGCCGGCGACGCGCAAGGATCTGCTCAGGAGCCGCGCCTTCTGGGGCATTGCGGTGCCGCGTTTCCTCGCCGAACCGGCGTGGCAGACCTTCAACTTCTTCATCCCGCTCTATCTCGTCTCGGTCTGGCAGCTTGACCTCAAGAGCATCGCTCTGTGGGCGTGGATGCCGTTCCTCGCCGCCGATGTCGGCAGCCTCGCCGCGGGCGTGCTGCCGAGCTGGCTGATGCGCCGGGGCGTATCGCTCGTCGCCTCGCGCAAGATCACGATGACGATCGGCGCGCTGTGCATGATCGGTCCGGCGTGCATCGGCCTTGCCGCGTCGCCCGGAATGGCGATTCTGCTGTTCTGCGTCGGCGGCTTTGCGCACCAGATGCTCAGCGGCGCCCTAATCACCCTCTGCGCCGACATGTTCGACAGCCGCACTGTTGGCACCGCCAGCGGCATGGCCGGGACCTCGGCGTGGGTCGGCGGCATGCTGTTCACGCTGCTGATCGGCCAGAGCGCCGATGCCTGGGGCTATGATCCGCTGTTCGCGGCGCTGGCGGCGCTCGACCTCCTCGCCGCCGCGGTGTTGTGGAGCCTGTTGCGCGCCACGCCACGGATCGCGCCGCCCGCCGCAGGCCGTTGATGTGCGAAGAACTTGGCCGGGACGCGCGGAGCAGGATGGTCATCGGGCGGGGCCAGGGCTAATCGACCGCCGTGTCATCACCGCCCCGCATCCAGGTCCGCCCCGGCCTGCCCTATTTCGTCACCGAGCACGGCGCCGCCTGGACGCCGATCGGGCACAATGATGCGGTGACCTGGCCCGAACTGGCGCCGTTGTTCCGCCGGCGCGACACCGCGGCGGTCGAGCGGCACCTCGTCTGGCTGCGCGATCACGGCGTGACCTGCCTCCGGCTCATGCTCGAATATTGCCATGGCGAGCATCGCTATCTCGAGCGGCCCGTCGGGCGGTTCGTGCCGAACATGGTCGGGTTCTGGGACGATCTGTTCGCGCTGCTCGAAAAGGTCGGGATGCACGTGCTGCTCACGCCCTACGACACGTTCTTCATGTGGATCCGCTGGCGTCACCATCCCTACAATCGCGCCAACGGCGGGGTCTGCGCCAGCCCGCGGACGTGGCTGACCTGTGCCGAGACGCGCGCGGCGATCAAGCACCGGCTCGCCTTCGCCAGCGACCGCTGGGGCGGCAGCCCGGCGCTGTTCGCGTGGGACATCTGGAACGAAATCCATCCCGCGCACGGCGGCAACGATCCGGCCGCGGTGGCGCCGTTCATCGCCGATGTCGCCCCCTGGCTGCGTGCGCATGAGATCGCCCGGCGCGGGGTCGCCAACCTGCAGACCGTCTCGGTCTTCGGGCCAGAGCTGATCAACCATCCGACGCTGGTCGAGCCGATCTTCCGCCATCCCGACCTCGATGTCGCCAACACCCATCTCTACGAGCGCGGCACGATCGATGCGCCGCAGGACACGGTGATCCCCGCGCTCGCCGTCGCGCGGCTGATGCAGACCGCAGTCCACGAAGCCGGCACGGGTCGCCCGGTGTTCGATTCGGAACATGGGCCGATCCACAGCTTCAAGGACAAGAAGCGGACGCTGCCCGACGCGTTCGACGACGAATATTTCCGCCATATCCAATGGGCGCATTGCGCCAGCGGCGGCGCGGGCGGTGGCATGCGCTGGCCCAACCGCCACCCGCACGTGCTCACCACCGGCATGCGGGAGGCGCAGCGGGGGCTAACGGCGTTCCTGCCATGCATCGACTGGACGCGCTTCCGGCGCCGCAACCTGACCGGCGCGATCACCTGCGACGATGCCGGCGTCGCGGTGGTCGGCTGCGGCGACGACGCACAGGCGCTCGCCTGGCTGGTCCGCACCGACAGCACGAAGGCGGGCACGATCAGCCCGTGCGACGACGCGCCGATGGCGACGGTGACGGTTCCGGGGCTCGCCGACGGCGATTACAGTCTGGTCGAATTTGACACGCGCGCCGGCGCGATCCGGCGGCGGGCGACGGCAGCGAGCAGCGCCGGCCTGCTGCACGCGCCGCTCGGCCCGATCCACAGCGACCTTGCGCTCGCGGTGCGCCGGCAGGGCGCGGCCTAAATGACCGATGCCGCGACAGAGAATGCGGTGCCGCATACCCATATCCGACTCAGCGAGACCGCGCTTTACCCGCCGGTAAAGGCGTTCCTGGAGGCACAGGGCTTCGCGGTGAAGGGCGAGATATGCGGCTGCGACGCGGTCGGCATCCGGCCGGGCGAGCCGCCGATCCTCGTCATCGCCGAACTCAAACTGTCGTTCACGCTCGAACTCGTGCTCCAGGCGGTCGACCGGCTGCGCTGCGCCGACCAGATCTACCTCGCGGTCATCGCCAGCCGCCGCGGCCGCGATCAGGACGGCCGCGTCACCCGCCTGTGCCGGCTGCTCGGCGTCGGCCTGCTGACGGTCGACCTGCGGCTGAACACGGTGGCGGTGCTGTGCGAGCCGGTCGCCTACCGGCCGCGCGCCAACCTGCCGCAGCGCCGCCGGCTGCTCAAGGAACATGCCGGGCGCAAGGGCGACCCGACGCAGGGCGGATCGACGCGCCAGCCGATCATGACCGCCTATCGCCAGCGCGCCATCGCCTGCGCCCAGGCGATCGGAGCGGCAGAGATGCGGCCGCGCGACCTCACGCATCTCGCCGAGGATGCCGGCACGATCCTGCGCAACAACGTCTATGGGTGGTTCGAGCGGGTGCGCCCCGGCGTCTATCGCCTGTCCGCGGCGGGGCTGGCCAGCTTGCCTCCGCCGGCGCCCGCGCCCAAGGTCGCGGCATGACCGCAGACCGCGCCTTCGACCTCGTCCTGGTGTTCAGCGGCGGCAACGCGCTGGGGGCGTTCCAGGCGGGCGTCTACGAGGCGCTGGACGAACAGGGACTCGCGCCCGACTGGATGATCGGCGCGTCGATCGGCGCGATCAACGCCGCCGTCATCGCCGGAACCGCGCGGGAGGACAGGCTGGCGGCGCTGCGCGACATCTGGCGACCGCAGACGCCCATGCCCCTCGACTGGACCGCGCCCTGGCTGTCGGGTGCGATGGAGACCGGCCGGCGCACCTCCGCCGTGACCTGGACCGTCGCCGCCGGGCGGCGCGGCCTGTTCGGCCCTGCACTCTCCGCGCTGCTGCCATGGACCGACGACAAACCGTCGCTGTTCGAGACCGAGCAGTTGCGCGAGACGCTCGCCCGCACGATCGACTTCGACCGGCTCAACGCCGGCCCCTGCCGTTTCACCGCCACCGCGGTCGATCTGGAGAGCGGCGACGACGTGGTCTTCGACAGCCGGGAGCGGCGGATCGGCCCTGATCATATCCGCGCCAGCGCCGCGCTGCCGGTATTCTTTCCGCCCGTCGCGATCGACGGGCGCTGGCTGGTGGACGGCGGGATCGCCGCCAACCTGCCGCTCGATCCGGTGCTCGCCGATCCGCCGCCGCGGCCGACGCTGTGCATCGCGGTCGACCTGCTGCCGCTCGACGGCGCGCGGCCGGCGACGCTCGGCGAGGCGGCGAGCCGCATGCAGGACCTGATGTTCGCCGCCCAATCCCGCCGCACCATCGCGCGCTGGCAGGCTGTCTATGCCGGCCGCACCGACCGTCAGGTCTCGCTGGTGCGGGTGCCCTATACCGAGCAGCAGGACGAGGTCGCGGGCAAGGCGCTCGATTTCTCCGCCCGCACGATCGAGCAGCGCTGGGCGGCGGGGCTCGCTGCGGGCCGGCGTGTCGTGGCGCGCTTGCAGGCGGGTCGCCTGTCGATCGGCGTGCCCGGGCTCACCGTCGTCGCGCCGGACGACGACTGACCGTCAGGACCGCGCCTTGCGGCGGATCGCGCGCAGGTCGATGCCGAGCCGGTTGACCCGGTAATAGAAGGTCTTGCGCGGCAGCTTGAGCGCCTGGATCGCCGCGGCGATCTCGCCGTCGGCAGCGGCGATCGCATCGATGATCGTCGCCCGTTCGAACGCATCGAGCCGTTCCGGCAGCGACGCCGGTTCGCCGCTGCTCGGGGCACCATCGTCGAGGCCCAGGCAGATGCGCTCCGCCGCTTTCTCCAGTTCGAGCACGTTGCCCGGCCACGGCCGCGCCGCCACCCGCATCGCGTGATCGGCGAGCGCCGGCACGGCGCAGCGATGCCGTTCGGCGGCGCGCGCCGCGAAATGCGCGAAGAGCATCGGAATGTCCTCCTTGCGCTCGGACAGCGGCGGCAGGCGCAGCGGCACGCCGGCCAGCAGATGGAACAACCCCGGCAGGATACGGTCGCGCTGCCCCTCCTCGAGCGCGGCGACGATCCGCACGTCGACCGCATGCGGATCGCGCCCGTCGAGCGGCAACGCGCGCGTCTCGGCGAAATGCGCGAGCCGGTTCTGCAATTCAGGCCCGGCGGCTTCGAGATGGTCGAGGAACAGGGTGCCGCGATGCGCGCGGTCGATCGGCCCGTTGCGCGCGAACAATTCGCGTTCGACCAGCGCGACCGGCACCGTCGCGCAATCGATGACGAGGAAGCGGTGGCGCGCGCGCCGCCCGGCGCGATGGACCAGCCGCGCGAAATGCTCGCGCCCCGTCCCCACCTCGCCCTCGATCACCAGATCGAGCGGCGCGTCGGCGAGCAGCGGGATCATGCCGCGCAGCCGCCGGATCGCGAGACTGTCGCCGATCAGCGTCTCACCCTGCTGTTCGTCGGCCAGCGCGCGCAGCCGCCGGTTCTCCAGCGTCAGCCCGCGCGCGGTCGCCGCCCGCACCGCCGCCGCGACCAGAGCCTCGGGATCGAACGGCTTGGAGAGGAAGTCCCACGCGCCGTTCTTGATCGCCTCGACCGCCATGCCGATGTCGCCATGGCCGGTGAGCAGCAGCACCGGCAGGTCGGGATCACGGCCGCGCACCGCATCCATCAGCTCCAGCCCCGACATGCCCGGCATGCGTACGTCGGTGATGACGATACCGGGAAAGTCGGCGGTGAGTTCAGGCAGCGCGCTGCCTGCGTCGGTGAAGGGGCGTACTTGGAAGCCGTGCAGGGTGAGCAATTGCGTCGCGGCGTTTCGCAAATCCGCCTCATCGTCGACCAATGCGACGACCAATGCCTTGTCCATCGTGGTCATGCGCGTCGCATCCCGATCTCGAACAGCGCCCCGCTCGCGGAGGGCAGATGATGCAGCCAGCCGCCAAGGTCGGCCATGATGTCCTGCGCGATGACCAGCCCGAGGCCGAGGCCGGCCTCGCGGCTGGTGTTGAACGGCTTGAACAGGCCGGCGGCGATCGCGGGGTCGATGCCGGGGCCGCTGTCCGCGACCCGCAGCCGCACCTCGGCCTCGTCCTCGATCAGGGTGAGCGTGATGCGCCGTTCGGCCCGGCCGGCGAGCGCATCGAGCGCATTCTGGACAAGGTTGACCAGCACCTGTTCGAGGCGGACCTTGCCGCCGACGACCATCAGCGCCGGATCGACCGCCGGCCGCTCGAGCACCGCCTCCTTGAGCTGCTCGCGCACGATCAGCAGCGCGCCGTCGATCACCTCGGCGAGCGAGACGGGGCGCAACTCGCGCGGCTGGCGGCGCGAGAAGGCGCGAAGCTGCGCGGTCACCACGCCGACCCGGTCGGCGAGTTGCGCGATCGTGCGCAAATTGGCGCGCACCGCGTCGGGATCGTCGCGGTCGAGCAGCATCCGGCTGGTTTCCGCGTAAGTGCGGATCGCCGCCACCGGCTGCGCGGTCTCGTGCGCGACACTGGCGGTGATCTGGCCGAGCGAGGCGAGCCGGTTCGCCTGCCGCAGCCCCTCGCGCAATTCGGCGCCGCGCGCGTCGGATCGCGCCCGTTCCGCCGCCTCGCGGCGCAGGTCGGCGGTGCGCTCGGCCACCGCAGCCTCGAGTTCAGCGGTCCGCCGGCGGGTCGCGAGGTGGCGCTGGCGCAGCGCCCAGGCGATCACGCCGAGCGCCACGACGCTCGCCCCGGCCGCCGCCGCGGCGAACCATCGCGCCGCCGCGATCGCCCGGTCGACGGGGCGCATCTGCACCAGTCGCCAGCCCGGCTGGCTGACCGGCACCGCATGCGCGACGAACGAGGGCCCCACGCCGCCGATCCGCACCCGTCCGTCGCCGACCGGCACCAGCGCCACCCTCGTCTGCCCGCCGCCGCGCCCCGTCGACGCGCCATGCGCGACCGTGGCGAAGCGCCAGCCCGGGCGGCTGGTGACGAGGATGCGCTGCCCGGCGTCGTGGACGAAGCTGATGCCACCGCTGCGCGCCCAGGCCCGTTCGATCCGGTCGAATTCCAGCTTGATGACGGTGATGCCGCCAGCCGCCGCGCGCGCGGCGAGATAGAGGCCGGGGCGCTGGCTGACGCTGCCGATCGCGAAATGGCTTCCCTCCCCGGTCGCCTTCGCCTGCCGGACATAGGGGCGGGTGCGATAGTCGATGCCGACGAAGGCGCGCGGGCTGCGCCAGTTGCTTGCCGCGATCGACCAGCCGTCCGGGCCGACGACATAGATCGCCGGTGCGCCGGTGACATGCGCCAGCGCCTCCAGCTTGCGGTTGAGCGCCGAGCGCGCCGCAGCGGTGCCGGTGATCGCCGCGGCGACGTTGCGGTCGTCGGCGAAGGTCAGCGGCAACAGCCGGAAGCGCGCGATCTCGCTGTCGAGCAAGGCGGCACGCAGCCGCGCGTCCTGCGTCACCTCGACCTGCTGCTGCGCGATCGTCCGCCGCTGCGCGATCGTGCCGGCGAGGATCGCGGCAGCGACCGCGAGCAGCAGCACGCCTGCCAGCCACGGCCAGCCGCGGATCAGGGAGCGGAGACTCACCCCCAAGTCTTTAGGCCCCTGCCCGGCCCGCGGCAAGATGTTGCACTTTCCGGGATGGCGATGTGTCACTTCTTGCCCAAGACGGAGCCCGGAGCAGGGCTCGATGACCCCCAAACCCGCACGATTCCGCCGTTTCTTCCGGATGTCGTTTTCTGCACAGTCCGCAGGCCGGCATGGGGCACAAGCAGCGCACACGTTCGCCGTGCTCCGTCCGGGGTGCGGCGACGGCGGCGGCGGCCGGGATCAGCCTGGCGCCGCCGTCCCGATATCATCCCGCTCCGACCGCGCCGTCCTATGACGTCGTATCGGAAGCGGTTGCAGAAGGATCATGCGATGCCTGACGAAATTCGCGCGGCGGCCCCCGCCGTGGACAGTTCGCCCCTCTCGGCGCCCGCCATCACCCGCCGCGGCCTGATCGGCTCGGTCGTCGCCGCGGGTGGCGCCTCACTGCTGCCGGCGGCGGCACGCGCGCAGGAGCGCACCGAGCACACGGTCGACGTGCTGCTGATCGGCGGCGGCATCATGAGCGCGACGCTCGGCGTGCTGCTGCGCCAGCTCGAACCGACCTGGACGATCGAGATGGTCGAGCGGCTGGACCGCGCGGCGGGCGAGAGTTCGGACGGGTGGAACAACGCCGGCACCGGCCATTCGGCGCTGTGCGAGCTCAACTACACGCCGGTCAACGCCGCCGACGGCCGCGTCGAGATCGCCAAGGCGATCGAGATCAACGAGCAATGGCAGATTACCCGCCAGTTCCTCAGCCACCAGCTGCGCGCCGGCGTGCTCAGCGATCCCCGCGCCTTCATCAACTCGACGCCGCACATGAACCTCGTCTGGGGCCGCGAGAACGTCGCCTTCCTGCGCAAGCGGCATGCGGCGCTCGGCGCCAGCCCGTTGTTCTCGGGAATGGAATTCACCACCGACCCGCATCAGATCGGGCAATGGGTGCCGCTGATGATGGAGGGGCGCAGCGGCGGCCTGCCGCTGGCGGCGACACGCTCGCCGCTCGGCACCGATTGCGACTGGGGCGAGGTGACGCGGCAATATGTCACGTCGCTCGGCCGCCAGCAGGGCGTGACGATGACCGCCGGCTATGAGGTGCGCAAGCTCGAGCGCAATGCGGACAAGAGCTGGCGCGTCACCGCCGAGGCGACCAACGGCGGCGGCAAAAGGATCATCAACGCGCGCTTCGTCTTCGCCGGCGCTGGCGGCGGCGCGCTGCCGATCCTGCAGGCGTCGGGCATTCCAGAGGCGGACAATTACGCCGGCTTCCCGGTCGGTGGCTCGTTCCTCGTCTCGGAGAAGCCGGAGATCGCCAACCGCCATCTGGCCAAGGTCTACGGCAAGGCGGCGGTCGGCTCGCCGCCGATGTCGGTGCCGCATCTCGACACGCGCTATTTCGACAAGCGCCGCGCGCTACTGTTCGGCCCGTTCGCGACCTTCTCGACCAAATTCCTCAAGCACGGCTCCTATTTCGACCTGCCGGCGTCGGTAACGCTCGACAATTTCCGGCCGATGGTCGCGGTCGGCTGGGACAATTTCGACCTGGTCGAATATCTCGCCGGCCAGCTGATGATGTCCGACGAGGACCGGCTGAAGGCATTGCGCGAGTATCTGCCCGGCGCCCGCGGCGAGGACTGGAAGCTGTGGCAGGCGGGGCAGCGCGTGCAGATCATCAAGCGCGATCCCAAGAAGGGCGGCGTGCTCAAGCTCGGCACCGAGATCGTCGCGTCGCAGGACGGCTCGATCGCCGCGCTGCTCGGCGCGTCGCCGGGTGCCTCGACCGCACCGGCGATCATGCTCAACCTGCTCAAGACGGTCTTCCCCAAGCGCCTCGCGACCGCGGCGTGGCAGGATACGCTGCGCACGATCGTGCCCTCCTACGGCATCGCGCTCAACGACCATCCCGATCTGCTAGCGCAGGAATGGGCGCAGACCAACGACGCGCTCCAGCTGACGACGCCGCCGCCGGCGGTTCACATCGCCACCCGGCCCCGCCCCGCCGCCACCCGCGTCAAGGCCGACCGCCACCCCGACCTGGCGCTGTAACGGCGGACAACACCGGCGCGATCACGGTCGCGCCGGTGGTGCCGGTCCCCGTGCAATTCCCCTATCCACGTCGCGCGAGAGCGCCTAAGCCATCGGCATCCCCGGGGGGCCGCTGATGCGCGGCTGAGAGGTGGGCAGCAGCCCATGACCCGCTGAACCTGATCCGGGTGATACCGGCGTAGGGAGGGTCTGCGGCGCGGCCGTCGTTCCTCCGATGAAGTGGATGTGGACGATTTCGGCTCGTAATTCCCGTTTCGATCGACCCGCGCGGCGCCGCCGCGTGCTGGCTGTGCCGGCGTTGCTGCTCGCCGCGCCCGCGATGGCGCAGACCGGCGAACCCGCGGAGATCCGCGTCGTCGGCCATCCCGACCCGGCGGGGCTGCTGCCCGATCAGGACGCGCCGAAAAGCCAGAGCGCGATCTCGGCCGACTTCATCGTCAAACAGGCGCCGACGCTCAACGCCTTCCAGCTGGTGACGCTGCTGCCCGGCGCGAACGTCGCATCGAGCGATCCCTACGGCCTGTCGACCAGTTCCAGCCTGACGCTGCGCGGACTGGGGCAGGACGAGATCGGCGTGCTGATGGAGGGCGCGCCGCAGAACGACATCGGCTATTATTACGCCTATCCCTCGCAATTTGCCGATCCCGGCAACCTCCGGCGGATATCGGTGGCGCAAGGGTCGGTCGACATCGATTCGCCGACGCTCGGCGGCGCCGGCGGGCTGCTGTCGCTCGCGCTCGACGATCCCAAGGCGCGGGCGGGCGGTCTCGTCGACCTGTCGCTCGGCAGCTATGCGGCGCGGCGCGCCTTCGTGCGCGTCGACAGCGGCACGATCGGCAACACCGGGATGAGGGCCTTCCTGTCCTATTCGCGCACCCGCGCCGACAATTGGCGCGGCGCCGGCTTCGACACGCGCCAGCATATCGACGCCAAGCTGCTGAACGAATGGGGCGCCGGCAATCGCGCCAGCCTCGCGCTGTCGTTCAACGACGCCAACAGTTCGAGCTATCCCAGCCCGACGCTCGCCGACTGGCAGGCGCAGGGCCGCGGCTTCAACCATGATCGCCGCTACACGCCGGGCGACACCAATTACTGGCGGCTCTACCGCGCGCCGTTCCGCAACCTCTACGCCTCGGCGCCGGTGCATCTCGTGCTCGGCGAGCGGCTGACGCTGGACAGCACCAGCTATGCGCAATTCGGCTACGGCAATTCGCCCTACGGGACGCAGCTTGCCACCACGGGCAATTATCTCGGCACCGAAGCGCTCGCCGACCCGATCGTGCTGCCCGGTGCGGTCGACGGCGTGGCGACGGTGCTCGGCAATTACACCGGCGACCAGTTCCGCGGCGGCACCGTCACCAAGCTGACGCTGCGCGCCGGCAACCATCGCATCACCGCCGGGCTGTGGTTCGACTATGGCACCGACCGGGTCACGCAATCCTATACCAGCATCGACGCCGACGGGCAGCCGACCGACCGCTGGGGCTATCGCGCCAAGGCGATCCGCACCGCCGACGGCCGCCTGCTCGCTTATGAGAACCAGCGCACCGTCACCGTCACCAAAGGCTTCTTCCTCGCCGACAGTATCGCGGTGACGCCGCGGCTGACGGTCGACGTCGGCTTCAAGGGCGTCGACGTGCTGCGCAACGGCCGCAACTATCTGCCCGGGCCGCAGGGCAAGGTGCGGATCGACCGCTTCGCCGCGCTGCCGCGCGCGGCGGTCCACTATCGGCTCGACGACCGGCAACAGCTGTTCGCCAACGTCACCACCAACTTCCGCACCCCCAATGAATTCGCCTTGTACAACAGTTATGCCGGCGGCGTGGTGGTGGCGCAGGGCAGCGATGCGCTGAAGAACGAATATGCGGTGTCCGAGGAGGTCGGCTATCGCTTCATCGGCGAGGCCGTGTCCGCCTCGGTGACCGGCTTCCACTACGCATTCCGCAACCGCCAGCTGGCGACGGTGATCGACAGCGGCGGCGCGCAGGTGAATGCGACGCGCAACGCCGGCGGGCAGACGTCCTATGGCGTCGATGCCGAGATCGATTACCGGCCGACGCCGACGGTCAGCCTCTATCTGTCGGGCGAATATCTGCATGCGCGGCTCGACGACGACCTGCCGGTCGGCGGCGATCTGCTGCCGACGCGCGGCAAGCATGCGGTGTCGAGCCCGACGGTGCAGGTCGGCGCCGGCGGCACCTTCGACGACGGCCATGTCTTCGGCAGCGTCGCGTCGAAATATCTCGGCCCCCAATATGCCAGCTTCATGAACGACGAGCGTATCCGGGGCTATGCGACGCTCGACCTGTCGATCGGCGTGCATCTCGCCGAATGGCTCGACGGGAAGCGCACCGATCTGCGCATCAATGCGATCAACGTCACCGACCCGCACGTGCTCGCCGGCGTCCAGGCGGTGACCACCAACGCGCGCGACACGACCGGTCGCAACGGCAGCATCATCGCCGGCCAGGCGCCGGCTTATTATATCGGCAGCGGCGCCGCGGTGATGGCGACGCTGTCGCGCGCGTTCTGAGGCGATGACGCCGGTCCGCGAACCCGCCGGCCATCTGGTGCATGGCATGGGACAGGCGCTGGAGGCGGCGACCTGGCCGGCGATCACCGTCGGCGAGGCGGCGGCGGTGATCGCCCGTTTCCCGGCGGCGGGGCGGATGACCGGGCTGGCGTGGCACTCGCCGCGGCCGTTCTCGGCGGCGACGCTGGTGCATACCGCGACCGGCATTGTCCTGCTGAAGCGCCATCATTATCGCGTCCGGTCGATCGAGGGGCTGGGCGAGGAACATGCGTTCATCGCGCATCTCGCCGCAGCGGGGGTGTCGGTGCCGGAGATCGTGCGGGGCGCGGACGGCGCGACCGCGGTGGCGATCGGCCGCTGGCGCTACGAACTGCACCGGCAGGCGGCGGGCGCGGATCTGTATCGCGACCGGCCGTCGTGGACGCCGTTCTTCTCGCACGCGCAGGCGCATGCCGCCGGCATGGCGCTGGCCCGCTTGCACCGTGCCGCGCGCGACTATTCCGCCCCGGCGCGCACGCCACAGCCGCTCGTCGCCAGCCTCACCATCCTGCCCGCGCGCGATCCTCTGGCGGCGGTCGCGGCCTATGCCGCCGCCCGGCCGGCGCTGGCCGCGTTCCTCGCACCGCGACCATGGCGCGCGCCGCTCGCCGCGCTGTTCGCGACCTTCGGCGAGGGTCTCGCCGCGATGCTGGCGGAGCAGCCGCCGCTGTGGACGCACAACGACTGGCATCCCTCCAACCTCCTGTGGGCGGATGACGGCGCCGTGCGCACGGTGATCGACTTCGGACTCGCCGATCGCACCTGCGCGCTCCACGACATCGCCACCGCGATCGAACGCACCGCGATCCGCTGGCTCGACCTGCCGCAGGGCGACGACATCGGCGATGCCGAGGCGGTGCTCGCGCTGCTCGCCGGCTATGCCGCCGTCATGCCGCTCGCCGCCGCCGATATCGCCGCGATCGTCCGGCTGCTGCCGCTCGTCCACCTCGAATTCGCGCTGTCGGAGATCGACTATTTCGCCGGCGTGGTCGCCGACCAGCACGCCGCGACCGCGACCTGGGACGACTATGTCCTCGGCCATGCGCGGTGGTTCGCCTCGCCTCCCGGACGAGTCTTCCTCGACCGGATCGGCGAGTCCGGGCGATGACGACGCTGGAGATCGTCGCGGTCGTCGTCAGCTTCGCCGGCATCTGGCTGACCGCGCGGCGGCACATGCTGTGCTGGCCGGTCAACCTCGTCGCCTGCGCCCTATACGCCAAGCTGTTCCTTGCCGAGCGGCTCTATGCCGACATGGTGCTGCAGATGCTGTTCGGGATCGCGATCGTCTACGGCTGGGTGGCGTGGGCGCGCGGCACCGACAGCGCGGGCGAGGTGGTGGTGACGCCGTTGCGCCCGACGCCGGCGCTGGCGGGACTGGCGGCCGGAGCCGCGGGCGCGGCGGCCATCGGCTGGCTGACCAGCCACCATACCGACGCGGCGCTGCCCTGGATGGATGCCACGCTAAGCAGCTTCAGCCTCGTCGCGCAATATTGGACCGCGCGCCGCCATGCCGCCAGCTGGCTGCTCTGGATCGTGGTCGACACCTGTTACGTCGGCATGTTCGTCTGGAAGGGGCTGCTGCCGACCGCGGGGCTGTACGCGGCGATGATCGGGCTGGCGGTCATCGGCTATCGGCAGTGGCGCGAGGCGGGCGCCGGCCGGGGGGACGCGCCCCGCCGGCAGGCGTAGCGGATCAGTCCTTCTTCTTCGCGTCCGCCTGCTGACGCGTACCGCGCGCTTCCTGCTCGGCGCCTTCGCCGTGCAGCGAGGGATTGTCGGCGTTCTGCTTGGCCTTGCCGACGGCGGTGTTGATCGCGCCTTCGATGCCGGAAATGAGCTTGTTCATGGCAATGTCCTCGTTCGTGTCGGGGCCTCAACCCCTCAACCGCGAACAATGGTCCCGCAATCCTCGGGCAGCAGCCCAGGCGTGTGCGCCGATACGATGTGGATCGGCCGGCCGGCCCGGCGCGCCGCCTCTGCCTTGCCCAGTTCCGCGACGGCGCGCGGCGCGCGTGCGTCCACGGCGCCCTCCGCGACGACCACCATCGTCGTCGTCAGCCCGACTGCGGACATGATCGCACCGCCCTGCGCCGCCAGCGCATGTGCGATCCTGCCGTCGCGCGCCTCGCCGACGACGACGATCCGTTCGCCCTTCAGCGGCCCCTCGGCCGCCGCGCGCGGTGCCGCCTGCGGCTTGCGCGGCGGCGCGAGCCAGTCGGCGAGCGACAGGCCGGTATGGTCGATCGCCTTGACGATCACCCAGCCGGCCGCGCGCGCATCGCTCAGCGCATCGTGGTGGCGATGGGCGATGCCGAGGAAGCGCGCGAGGCCGCCGAGCTTGTGATTGGCGAGGTCCGGCCAGGCGCGCTTCGCCACCCGGACGCTGTCCAGCCACACCGTCTCGATCGGCGCGCGATCGTGGACGCGGCAGGCGGCGGCGAGCGCGCCCTTGTCGAAATAGGAATGCGCGACGGTGATCCGCCCGCTCAGGTGACGGTCGATCTCGGCATGGACATGCGCGAAGGTCGGCTGGCCGACGACATGATGCGCGGCGATGCCGTGGATGCGCGTGTTCATCGCATGGAAGTCGTCGCACGGGTCGAGCAGCGTCTCATAGGCGAACACCTCACGCCCGTCGCGGAAGCCGACGATGCCGACCTGGCAGATGCTGCTCACCCGCGCACAGGCGGTCTCGACGTCGATGACGACGAAATCGGGCGTCATCACGCGCCCCCTCCGGCCGCACCGAGCATCCGGCGGCCGCGTTCGGACAGGCTGCGCAGCGTGATCGACCAGCGCGTCTCGGTCATGGCGGCGATGCTATGCTCCCAGTCATGGCGGGCCTCGCCGTGAAGGTGGTAGATGCCGCGCGGCGGCAGCGGTGCGGTGAGCCGCTCGAACCGCTCCCCCGCGCGGCGGCGGAAGCGCATCGCGGCCGGCGCGCCCAGCGAGACGCCGACGACATGGTCGAACTGCGGACGGTCGCGGTGCCAGCCGATCCCCGCGCCGGGATCGTACCGGATCAGCAGCGCCTGGACGAAGGTGCCGGCCGCCACCCCGGCGAACGCCTCGGCGCGCGCGCGGATCGGCAGCAGCCAGTCCGGCATCGGCGCGGTCGGCGCGAGCGCGCCACGCTCGAAATCGTAATGCAGCCCGAAGCTGTGCGTCAGCCGCTTGCCCGTCCAGCCCTGGAACTGGAACGGTGCCAGCGCGAGCGCGTCGATCGCCGCGATCAGCGCCCGTTCGTCGTCGGGCGTGACGAACGCCTCCTCGCTACGCAGTCCGGGCAGCAGCGGCCGGTCGAACAGGTCGCGCATCAGCGGCAGGCGCCGCGGCGCGGCGGGCAAAGGATCGAGGTCGGGGAGATGCGCACGGGCGTCCGATGTAGGCCCCGCCCCCAGTCCCCGCAACCGAACCGATCGCGCCGCCCTATCTCTTTGAGAAACCGTCCGTCCGCTTGAACAGCCCGATCGGCGCAAGGCCGATTGACGCTGCCCGGCAAACCGCCAATGCGCGAAGGCCCTCGTGCCGCGCCGCGGCCGATGCCACCCTCAACAAGGTAGCCTGCGCTGCGACTCTCCCTCAATTTCGGTCTTGCCTCGCATGACATGGCCATCGACCTCGGCACCGTGAACACGCTGGTGTTCGTCGCCGGCCGCGGGATCGTGCTCGACGAACCCTCCGTCGTCGCGATCGAGACCAAGGACGGCATCCCCAAGGTGCTCGCGGTCGGTGCCGACGCCAAGCTGATGATGGGCAAGACGCCACAGGGCGTCGAGACGATCCGCCCGTTGCGCGACGGCGTCATCGCCGACATCGACGTCGCCGAACAGATGATCAAGCATTTCATCAAGAAGGTGCATGGCGACGCCGGCCGGCTGCAGCGCAGCCCCAAGATGGTGATCTGCGTGCCCGCCGGATCGACCCAGGTCGAGCGGCGTGCGATCCGCCAGGCCGCGACCAGCGCCGGCGCCTCCAAGGTGCTGCTGATCGAGGAATCGCTCGCCGCCGCGATCGGGGCCGGGCTGCCGATCACCGCGCCGATCGGCTTCATGGTCGTCGATATCGGCGGCGGCACCACCGAGGTCGCGGTGCTCTCGCTCGGCGGGCTCGCCTATAGCAATTCGGTGCGTGTCGGCGGCGACAAGCTCGACGAGGCGATCGCCTCGCACATCCGCCGCAAGCACAACCTGATGATCGGCGAGGCGACCGCCGAGCGGATCAAGCAGCAGATCGGCGCCGCCTGCCGCCCGGACGACGATGCGGAGCCGGACATGCGCGTGCGCGGGCGCGACCTGATGAACGGTATCCCCAAGGAGATCAGCATCAGCCAGACCGAGATCGCCGATGCGCTCACCGACCTGGTCGCGCAGATCGTCGAGGTCGTGATGAAGACGCTCGAACAGATCGAGCCCGAACTCGCCGCCGATATCGTCGAACAGGGCATCGTGATGACCGGCGGCGGCGCGCTGCTGCGCCGGCTCGACGAGGTGCTCAGCCGCTCGACCGGCCTGCCGGTGATCGTCGCCGAATCGCCGCTGCTGTGCGTCGCGCTCGGCGCCGGGCGGACGCTGGAGGATACGGCGTTCAGCGGCGTGCTGCACAGCCAGTAACCCCACGCCCGCACCGCGCGGGCACCGGACACAAAAAAAGGCCGCCGAAGCGGCCCAAGTGATCCTGTTGGGGAGGATGCCTTACGGCCCGGTTTTCATGGCGATTCAAAAGCCTACCGTCAAATATAAAAGCGCGTTTCACGCTTGGATCGGTTCGCCCCGACGGGCCGGTGGGGTCATTCGCCCGCTGTGACCGTTGCCAGCGCATGGCTGAGCACGAGACCGGCGGCGGGTCCGCGAGCGAGATCGTGCGATGCCGTCGCGGGGGTCGAGGCGATCGCACCGAGGGTCGCGCCGGTGAGCGCCAACCCCAATGTTGCGGCAGAGCGACCACCGAGCGCGGCGTTGACGATCGCACCGATCAGCCCCGCCGCGATCCCGACCGCCGCCGCGATCGACGCCCAGGCGAGGACCGGCACCGGCAGATGCGCGCAATGGCCGGCGAGCAGACCTCCGCCTGCCATCGCCAGCGCCGCCGGACCGTCGCGCCGCAGCAGCGCGGCGACGAGCGCCGCGACGAACCCGCCGGTAAGCATCACCCATATCGTCGCTGCCGACATCTGCGCCATGATCCGCCTCCTGCCGCGATCGATAGCGCACCGCCGCCGCGCCGCCCGGCGCGATCTACGGTTAACGAAGTCCTAATTTGGCGCAGTGGGTTGCCCCGGCTTCACCGCACGCCGCTGCGCCGATAAGGACGGGCGGCAGCGCGGGAGGACGAGTGGCGAAGGATCCGGCATGGCTGGCGGCGGCAAGGGCCAAGCTCGGCACGCGCGAGGCGGCGGGTGCCGCCAACAGCGCGACGATCCTCGGCTGGGCGAAGCGGCTCGGCACCCGGGTGCTCGGCATGGTCTACAATGCGGACAGCGTGCCGTGGTGCGGCGTCTTCGTCGCCGTCTGTCTGGCCGAGGATGGCATCGCCGCCGCGCCGCTGGTGGTGCGGGCGACGGCCTGGGCGGCCTGGGGCCAGGCGCTCCGCCCCGACCGGCTGGCACCCGGCGCCATCATGGTGTTTGCGCGGCCGGGCGGCGGCCATGTCGGCTTCTACGTCGGCGAGGATGCAATGGCCTATCACGTCCTCGGCGGCAACCAGGGCGATGCCGTGACGATCACCCGCATCGCCAAGAGCCGCTGCATCGCCCGCCGCTGGCCACCGGGACGACCGGTGATCGGCAAGCCGCTGATCCGTACCGCCGCCACCACAGCGCTGTCGCACGACGAGGCGTGAGGCTGAGTCCCGGTTGGCGACGATCGGCGGTGCGAGGATTGGCAAGCGCTCGCCAGCGCATCGTTGAGGAGGCGACCGGTCTTGGGACGCACGCGCGATCAAGAGCGGCAAGTGGCGGTGCTGTCAGTCTAACGCGAACCGCTCTCCACATGATGCACGTCGGTCTTTGACCGTGGCGGCCTAGCTTGCCAGGATCTGCCACTCCGCCATCGCGGCGGAGCGTCGTTCCTTGTAGGTCTGTCGATCGATGAGGTGGCGTTCTAGGCTGAAATGGTTGTGGACGTTGGCGTGGACGGAAGCGAACTTCTGTAGCGTCTTCATCTGTCTGAATCGCAGCATCGCCCGCTCTCGTCGTCGGAATGGCAAATGGCTGTTTTCCACCCGGTTGTTCGCCCAGCGGCCGATCTCCTGACGCTCGCGACAGCCAAGCTCGTCCATGGCAGCACCGTAGCTGCGCAGACCATCGGTGGTGATCGCATCTGGTGAACCGTGACGCTTTAGCGCCTTCTTCATGAAGCGGAGCGCTGCCGCCTTGTCGCGGCTCCTGGTAACGTAGCTTTCGAGCACCTCGCCCTCATGATCCACCGCCCGCCACAGGTAGACCATCTCACCGTTCAGCTTCACGTACATCTCGTCCAGATGCCAGCGCCAGTGGCGAAAGCCCCGCATGCGATTGATCCGCTGACGGCGTATGTCACCGGCGAATAACGGCCCGAACCTGTTCCACCACAGCCGCACCATTTCATGGCAGATGTCGATCCCACGCTCGAACAGAAGGTCTTCCACGTTCCGCAACGACAGCGGAAACCGCACGTACATAAGCACCACCAGCCGGATCACCTCGGGCGACGAGTTGAAATAGCGAAACGGCGACGCTGGTTTACGGGGGCGGGGCATCGGAGCACCCTACCCGGAGCTCATTACCGGCAGGTGCATTTGGTTTGACGGAGCCCTTCAGCGGGTGCTGTCAGTCTTATGCGAACCGGTCTCCATACGATGCACCTTGGCCTTCGAGCGTAGCCGCCTAGCTCACAAGGATCTGCCACTCAGCCAGTGCAGCTGAGCGTCGCTCCTTGTAGGTCTGTCGGTCGACGAGGTGGCGTTCCAGGCTGAAGTGGTTGTGGACGTTGGCGTGGACCGAGGCGAACTTCTGCAGCGTCTTCATCTGCCGGAACCGCAGCATCGCCCGCTCTCGTCGTCGGAACGGCAGGTGGCTGTTCTCAACCCGGTTATTGGCCCAGCGGCCAACCTCCTGACGCTTGGCGTTGCCGAGCTCATTCATCGCAGCGCGATAGCTGCGCAGACCATCGGTGGTGATCGTCTCCGGCGGGCCGTGGCGCTTCAGCGTCTTCTTCATGAACGTAAGAGCGGCGGCCTTGTCACGCGTCCTAGTGACGTAGCTCTCCAGTACCTCCCCCTCGTGATCAACGGCACGCCACAGGTAGACCATCTCACCGTTCAGCTTCACGTACATCTCGTCGATGTGCCAGCGCCAGTGGCGAAAGCCGCGCATGCGGCTCACCCGCCGGCGGCGCACCTCGCCTGAGAACATCGGCCCGAACCTGTTCCACCACATCCGCACCGTCTCATGGCAGACGTCGATGCCGCGCTCGAACAGCAGATCCTCGACATTCCGCAGCGACAGCGGAAATCGCACGTACATCATGACGACCAGCCGGATCACCTCAGGCGAAGAGTTGAAACGCCGGAACGGGCTAGGCGGCAGTGCCCTCGATTTGCGGCTCATTCGAAGCCGATATCAGCTCTCTGCTCTGCCTGCCACGTTGGTCTGACAGAGCCGCGCCAGCGTGTCCGCCAGGTCGTTGGAGATCGTGGATCCGATCGCCTGCCTGGAGAGCACGTCCACTGGTGCAAGGGTGTCGAACTGCGTCCGGCTGCGATCACGGGTGCCGGTCACAACGATTGTGTCGTCCGGTGCAGCAGCAGTCATCTCATCTGCCGTCGGAACTACCACCGGCTGAGGAGCAAGCGTCTGGGCACAGGCAGACGAACAGGCGAGCAGCTGCAGCGCGCTGGCTACGCTGACACTCAGTAATTTCATGGTTCCCCCAGGGACGTTCAGGCCTTCGTGGCTTTGAGCGACGCCCTAGGTCCCCGACGTTGCACAGCGGTGACGGCGCTTTTGCGGATTTAAGTCATGCCTCTGACTGCCGGCCCGTCCCGTACGAATTAGGCTGACCCAGAAGCCGCCATTTAATAGCGCTTTGTGGCGATCCAAAAGCAGCCGGTCGTTCATCGCGGTTGGCACCGGCCTTCGGCATGCAGACGCACCGCCTCATGGCAGAAATCAGGATCGCGCTCAATTAGCAGATCTTTGACGTTTCGCGGCAACGGCAGAAAGCGGACGTACATAGCACCAGTCCGATAACTTCAAGTGCCGACGTGTAGTACAGAGAAAGGCTGACAAGCCTGCGGGGCGGGATATAGCCCCGCCCCAACACGCTCCCAATACCAGCTGCGGCTTTCGGTCTGACAGTATCAAAAAGATTCTGCCGAGCCGGCACACTCAAGATGAACCGGCTTTTGGCGTCTTAGAAGGTAAAGCGCGCTCCAACACGAATAGCGTACAGCGATGCGGTAAGGTTCGGAACGGCATCGTTCGGCGAGCGGAAGCCCGAGTAACGATATTGTGCACAAGCCTGAGTCGACGTCGTAGCCGGGGTCCCGGTAGCTCCAGTCGGTGCTGGCGCCGTTAAGCACTGCACCTGTACTACAGCGGCGGTGTACGGGAAGCCTAGCTGGCGCAAGCCGCCCCACTTGCTGTTGAGCAAGTTCGGCAGGTTGTTGATGTCGGCGAAGATCGAAATGCGTGAACCACCAAGCCCGGTGGGCAATTCTTGTTCAAGATGAAGGTCGATGCGAGTAAATGCTCGGTTACGGACGATGTTTTTTGCAGCAATCTTCCCACGGTAGTCGCTCAGCTTGGTGCCGTCGATGAAAGCGTTGAACGCGTCACGGGTGGCAGGATTGTCATAGCTGACGCGCGGGTCATCAATGCCCGTGGGGACGTAGACGAGATATCGGTCGCTATTTAGCAGCGTGCCGAAGACAGGCGAGCGCCCGTTGACGCTCTGCTGCATCGTCAGGCTGTAGGGGCGGCCTGCACGGGTCTCACCGAACAGCTGCACAACTGTGCGATAATCACCGAAGAAGGCGTGGTCAAAGCCGACATTGTACTTGAACTGCCATGTGGTTTGGTCGTTCGACGTGCCAAGCGCAGGTAGATTAGGATCCGCCATGGCCTGGTTGGTATAGTTGGAGTTGATCGTTGATGACGTCGCCGCAGACACATCCCGGACATCCTGCAGCGTATAGCTGCCGCCGAGCGAGAGGCCCCAATCGAATGCCTTGTCAAACCGCACCACGCCGATGTGGCTGCGGCCCTTCCCCGTGTTGGTGAGGAGGATATCGTAATTGTTGTCCGAAAACCCGTTGGCGCTGATCGAGTTGTAGCGCGGCCGGCCGTCGGGCAATGTGCCAACCACCTGCGACCGGATGTCAGTGAAAACTACACCATCCTTTACGGCCGAAAAATAATAATCCGCGCCAAAATTAACTCCGAAGATCTGGTAATCGGCCGACAGGGTTGCCTTGTAGGAGGATGGCAGGCGAAAGTCGCGGGCAAGGGCACCGGTATTGGTGAACTGTGCCGTCGTCGATCCGGCGCCAGCGTAATCCTGCACCACCTGCGGTATGGCGGCACCATTCACGTTGTTTAACGCAGCGTTGCAAACTGCCGCAGAAACGCCACCCGTGCACGTGTTAGCGCTAGCTGCAGCGCGCGTGATGGTCACGGAATTTGTAGTCAGCGTGTTCGAGAAGCTGTTCGACAGATATATGTCTGGCGATCCGCCACCGAAGATGCCGCCACCGCCACGGATCGTCAAGCGCGAGATCGGCTTCCAGTTGAAGCTGACGCGAGGCTGAAAGATCTCAAGGCCCTTATAAGTCTTGGTGTTGGGGAAACTATATCGGTCAGCAAAGAAATTGTTGTATACCGGAGCATCTCGCATCCCGTACAAGTCCCAGCGAAAGCCGTAGCTCAGCTGCAGGTTGTCACGGATCTGCCAGTCATCCTGCACGCCAAATGTCCACTGGTCATAGTGGAAGTCCGCCGCTGCACTGCCAGGACCATTCCGCGGTTGCGCGTACGTCAGCTGGCTTGCCCTTCCCGCCTGATAATCAGCAAGGGAATCAAAATAGTAATTTCCAGAGCTGTTCGGTACAAAGTCGTTAAATGTCCGATTCTCGTTGAACTCAACGAGCATCTTCAACTCATGATTGTTCAGGCGGAGGCGAGAGAGAAACGATCCGGCCCACGTGTCGAAGAACAATGAATTGGTCTGACGGTTATTATCCGGTCCGAAGGCGATCACAGGAGCGCCAGCAGCACCGCCCGTTGCACCGGTGCTGCAGGCAGTCAGCGAACCGACGGTCAAAGCATCGGTACAAACACGGAACTGAGCAAAGCCGCGTCCGAGCAGCGGCTCCTGCCCACGCTTGGTGTACCGGTAGATGCCGCGCGCTTCCGTCGAAAAATTGTCCGTCCAATCCGAGTTCAGCTGAACGATGCCAGCCTTCAAAAGCTCGGTGAGCGCGTAAGCGTTAGATTGCAGCCCATAAGACGGGCTGACGTTGGAGACGGCGGTGTTGTTCTGACTGTCCAACGTGTCGAAGGCGTTGATGTAGGAGACCGACAGTCGTTGGCCATCGGTGATGTTCCAGTCGATTCGGCCGACGATCTTCTCGTCTTTGCGTCGGTTGATTGAAAGGATGCCGCCGGGCTGATAGCTGTAGCGATTGTTGGCCGTTGCAACCACGCTGTCGACTTGGCCTTGGGTCAGGCCTGGAATCTGGCCGAACTGGGTCGCGAAGGGCCGGGGATCGGTATTGCGCTCAGCCGACACCATGAAGAACAGCTTGTCCTTGATGATTGGGCCGCGCAGCGTCGCGCCATAGGTCTCAGACTTGAAGTTTGGCAAAATCGTTCGCGTCGAACCGATTTTGTCACCCGAGAGTTCGTCGCGATTCTGCGAGTAGAAGCCGGTGCCGTGAAATTCGTTGGTACCTGAGAGTAGGACAGTGTCGATAGCACCGCCCTGGAACCCGCCCTGCCTGAAATCATAGGGAGCAACGGAGACCGACACCTGGCCGATTGCGTCGAACGGCACCGGCCCGCGCCCGGTTGGACTTGCGTCCTGATTCAGACCGAACTGGTCGCCGACGGTCACGCCGTTGATCGTGAAACGATTGAACCGTGGATTGACGCCTGCGAAAGATACGGCACCGCCGCGTTCACCCGAGTTAGAAAGATCGAGTGAAGCAAAGGGATCGCGGCGTTCGATATCGCGGATGTCGCGGTTTACCGACGCCACCTTGCTGATGTCAGCTTGGGTAAGTACGGTCTGCGGGCCATCGGACTGGACACCAGCACCGCGGATTCGAGATGCGGTGATAACAATGTCTTCGCCGGTGCCAGCATCACCCGTGGCCGCCAGTTCGATCGGCAGGGTATATGCCTGCTGAACGACCGTGAAGATGTCGGTGATGGTCTTGTTGCCCTCGGGACTGGTGACCTCAACGGTATAAGGTCCGCCTGCCCGCAGACCTGGGATGGTGAACCCGCCGTCGGTGCCGGAGCTGCTTTGCGAGCGCGTACCGGACTCTACGTCAGTCGCAACAACGGTCGCGCCCACTACGGGAGCGCCAGCATTGGTGATCGTACCACGAATTTGAGCGGTTGTTTCCTGTGCCGATACCGCGGCCGGCATGATCAGCGCGACCGCAGCCGCGCCCAGAAACAGGTTCGTACGCATTTCTCGATTGACCCCTTTAAGCAGCAAGCCTGTGCGCGCTTACCGTCTTTAAGGTGCCCTCTGCGATTGGAATAAGTCGCCTCTGTTACACGGCAGACGTATTTACCATATCTGCTCCGAAGATCGTAAGAGCGTTGCAAAAAAGTAACACCGGCTAGCTGAGGTGGCAGTCCCCTCGGGACATGCACGAGTGACCATAAACTGAAACAAATTGCCCGTACGCTGTTAAAGCACCAGATCGTAGCACATGGCTTCTCTGGCTGGGAATCTCGCTGACCCGTTCAAAGCGGTTCACTATTTAGGTATAGACGAACGGCGCAGCAGTTGCTGATTGTTTGAGGCGTCATGAGCAACCATTCACTATTAGTAGAAAAGACGCTTGGACGACCCCGGCGCACGTATGATTCGAAGCTTGCACATGATGTGCAATGCCGTTTGGTAGCGTCTCAAACGTCATTACGTTCGTTATCAACTACTTTAAAAATAAGTGCCGCCACACTTTCCCGCTCCCTTGCGGCATCATCGTTTTCCAACGAAGTGGGGAAAAAGTTGCGGCGATGGCTTAAGAGTAGCATTTGACGCAAGCCTCGACGTCGCAGCAGACTGGCGGGTACCCTGCAATCTGCTATCCGTTCAGATGAGGCAGGGCAACGGTACTGGAGCGATAGTGTCGGCGTTCCGACGCCAAAGCACCGGCGGAGCGAGTCATCGCTTGAGCGCGTTCGTAGAGTCAGGATCCGGAACCGGATGATGGGGTATCGAGCGGGTTGGTGACGCCGGCGCGTCGTTGGTCGCGCACGATCATCGCGGACAGGCGCGTGGTGGCGCGCAGGACGGCGGTGCCTATTGCCCAGTTGGCGCGCGCAACGGAAAAGCCGGGCTGCACCTCCGCCTGCGCGTCGAACTCACCTGCGTTGATCCCGACGACGACGTAACGATCGCCACGCTGTGCGAGGAGCGGCGCGCCAGACGCGCCCTCGCGTGAGGCGCAATCATGAAGCAACCAGCCGCGTGCGCGTAGCGCGGTGTGGATGCGGCAATCGGATTGCAGGCTTAGGCGGCGCATGCTGCGATCGTGCGCGTAGCCGGGCATGGCGACGCGAGTGACTTCGATCGCGGGATCTGGCGCGGCAAGGTCAAGCCAGCCGATCTGCTTGCCCGGACAGCCGTCGAGCAGGATCAGTGCGACATCGGGCCCGGCGCGGTCGGTCGATCCCCAGAAACGTACGCGTCCTTTAACCAACAGCGCGGGCCGGCTGCTGGCATCGCCGCCAAAGCGCAGCGTCACCGGGTAAATCCCCATCGGGTTTAACGACAGCGCGCCGCTGCCGAACAGCACGTGATAGGCAGTCAGCGCGTAACAGGGCGAGACCATGAAGGCGGTGCCCTCTCCTGAATTGACGCCACCGGGCGCGCGTAAGTTGCGCAAGGTGAAGTCGCCGGTGACGCTGCCGACAGGCAGGAACAGGCGTGCCTCCGCCGTTCCGGGCGCGACGAAGTGGCGTGGGTCTCGGCCATCAGCGGCGAAGATATTGGCGACGGCTGCGGTGCTGAGGGTCGAGGCGGCGAGTGCGAGGGCGCCTCCCCAAAATGGAGATCGGTGGACGCTGCCGGTCACCCGTTCCGCCGAGCGCCGCGCGCGTCGATCAACGACGTGCAGGGAGCTGTCAGTTTAATGCGAACGCGTCTCGGCAGGTTAAGGATGGTCTTTTGAGGTCAAGCCTCAGCTGACAAGCGTCTGCCACTCCGCCAGTGCGGCGGAGCGTCGCTCTCGATAGGTCTGTCGGTCGATGAGGTGTCGTTCCAGGCTGAAGTGGTTGTGGATGTTGGCGTGCACAGAGGCGAACTTTTGCAGCATCTTCATCTGCCGGAACCTCAGCATCGCCCGCTCTCGTCGTCGGAACGCCAGGTGGCTGTTCTCGACCCGGTTGTTGGCCCAGCGACCGACCTCCTGCCGATCACGGCAACCCAGCTCATTCATTGCAGCGCCGTAGCTGCGCAGACCGTCGGTAGTGATCTTTGAGGGCGAACCATGACGCTTCAGCGCCTTCCTCATGAAGGTCAGGGCCGCCGCCTTGTCACGGGACTTGGTGACGTAGCTTTCCAGCACCTCGCCTTAATGATCGACCGCTCTCCACAGGTAGACCATCTCGCCGTTCAGCTTCACGTACATCTCATCCAAATGCCATCGCCAATGGCGAAAGCCGCGCATCCGGCTGACACGCTGTTGGCGGATATCGCTGGCGAACATCGGCCCGAACCTGTTCCACCAGAGGCGCACTGTCTCGTGGCAGATGTCGATCCCCCGCTCGAACAGCAGGTCCTCCACGTTCCGCAGCGACAGGGGAAAGCGCACGTACATCAGCACCACCAACCGGATCACCTCAGGTGACGAGTTAAAGTAGCGAAACAGGCTGGCAGGCTTGCGGGGGCGGGGCATGCCGCTGCCCTACCCGCTTTCAATTACCAGCCGGTGCATTTGGTTTGACGGAGCCGATGAGAACTCTTGCCGGCTAAGCTCCGGGCTGCCGAGTTAGGGACGTATTTGAGCGCCGATATAGCGGCATCAACCGCATCCCTGGTCTTTTTCCGTAGTGGCTCCTTGCCATTGATGAAGCGCGAGACTGACATGGTCGAGACGCCGGCTCGACGAGCGACATTCGACATCGTCGGTTGCATGATCGGATTGCGTCGAGTTCCCGGGGGCGAGGCCGCTGCACCCGCCTTTGGTCCAGTGGGGTCCATCAGGCTTGATCGAGATCGTCTTGATGGGCGACATCGATCATGACGCTGCGGGGTGCGAGCTGGACGGCTATATCGGCCGATGCCTTATGGAGAGTGGCTTGCGCTGAAGCCAACGTCACTCGCGCGCCAGGATCTTCGACAAACGGGATCGTAAGCGCCGCGCGAGCGACGCCGGCAACACAGATCGGCACCGAAAGATCGGTGATGCCGGTGAATACCGAGTTTTGTATTAAACCGACGCCCTGCGCGACAATCGCGTCAAGTTGAGCTGTAAGCGCCTCCTCATCGACGATCTCACCGCTTCGGGAGATTTCACTTATCATCGCTTCCCGACAATCGGCAGATTGGAAGGCCATCAAGACCCGTCCTGACGCGGACTGATGAAGTGGCCGGCGGTATCCGACGCGTACAGCAAAGCCTGCTAAGCCCGGCGCCTCGATACCGGCGATCACGACCATCTCAGCACCCGACTCGATCGCTAAGTGGCAGCTCTGCCCAGTCCGTCGCGCGACATCGTGCATAACGGGAAGTGCATTTGAAAGGAGATCCCGGACAGGAGGGCGCCCCATGCTAAGGGCAAGGAGTCGGTTGGTCATTCCAAAACCATTCTCATCGCGTGAGATGTAGCGAAGCTCCTCGAGCACGTGCAGCATCCGGTAAATCTCGCCGACCGACCGCTGCAAGGCAGACGAGATTCCCCTTGCATCAAGCGGCGTGTTCGAGCGCGCGAGCAACTCTAGAATTTCAAGACCCTTTGTCAGAGCCGGGGCTTTATAACGAGATTGCTTATCCAAGACGTTTCCAATGTCACGGTATTTGTCGGGGATCAGATCGGTGGATGATACGATGTGGTCCTTCACCTACCTCATTGTACACATCGTTCCGAGTGACTGTAGCGATCATTCACCGATGGGCGGCGCGTCTTGCCGATCCGCTTTAAACCCAAGTCCCCACACCACCACCCCTCTGAGGCTTGAGGACCGCATTTGGATGCAGGCCACGCCTGCTGTGATCAACGATCCCGAACAGCAACGTGGCTTGGCATTGTTGGTCTGAAAATGATCGGGCCGGGCGCCGAGGCCCGACCCAAAGGAGGCGGTTTGATCAATATGTCAGGCGTGCGATCACGCTGATCCGTCGATCGTTGAGCACATAGGACTGAGGGCGGCTGGCGATACCATAGTACGTACGGTTCTCGGTGTTGGTCAGGTTCGTGCCGTCCACCGTCAGCGCGAAATGGGGTGCTACGGTGTAAGTGATCGAGGCATCGAGCTGTCCCCGCGCCGCGTTGAAGATCGGCAGATTGCCGCTCCCGTTCCCCGCCGTCGTCACCACGTACTTGCTACGCCAGTTGTAAGCGGCGCGTGCCGATAAAGGCCCGCGATCGTAGAAGCCAATGACATTATAGCTGTACTTCGACAGTTGCTCGAGTGGGACTAGCAGGCGATTTCCAGACGTATCAGTTGCGCCCGGGCTAGGCGCCTTGCTGTCGACGAAGGTGAAGTTGGCCTGCGTTCCAAAACCGGAGAGCCACCCCGGCAAGAAGTCGAAGAAGGTGTTAGCACCAACCTCGAAGCCCTTGATCTTACCGTTGTCCCCGTTGACCGGCCGCGTGACCTGATACGTGTACGTGTTGTTGCCAAAACTGTAGTTTTCCGGCCCCGTTATGTTGGCGATAAAACCATCGACCTTCTTGTAGAACCCAGCAGCGTAAAGAGACCCGGTCCGTGAGAAGTAGTACTCCAGTGAGGCATCGAATTGGGTTGCCGTCAGAGGCTTCAAATTCGCATTGCCTGACGTCGCGACGCGCTGACCGCCGGTAGCGACGAACTCGTTGATGGAGACGTTCGGATTGAGCTGGGTGAAATCAGGGCGGGTGAGCGCTTTCGACCCAGCGAGGCGAAGTTGTAGCTTCTCGGTGAGGTGGAAGGTGAGGTTAACGCTAGGCAAAAACTTAGTATAATCTGAGTCAACCGAGATCGGCACGAACGACACCGGACCATTGCCGAAGATCGGTAGCCCGGTCGTCGTGTCCACGCCGGTCTGCACCTGAGGTGCACGGCTTTCGAAACCCGAGGTCCCGACCTTCGTCTTCACGACGCGCAAACCGATATTGCCGTCGAACGGCACGGCAAAGTCGCTCGTGCCAAACCGTGCCACGCCATAGGCCGTGTACGTCTTTTCGCTCTGAGTATTGCGGTCGCTCGGCTGATAGCCAACACCGTTGAGAAGGGCTTGGGTCTGCGACGGATCAACGTAGGGGGCCAACGCCGCACGCGTGGCGTCATAATCAAGGACGATGTTGCGATCGAAGAAAATCGCGCCTTCCGGCACACCCTGGTAGCCGCGGTACACTTCCCTGCGGAAGGGACGCAGTTCGTACAAGGATGACGCCAGCGGTCGGGTCAGACCGTAGTAGGCATAGGTGCTGCTATCGGTCACTGCCGACCGATCGGTATAGCGAAGGCCGACTGCGATCGACTTCAGGAAACCGTCGAAGGTGTACTTCGCGTCGAGCCGTCCAGCGTACTCCGTGCCCACCGAGTGTTCGATATGGTCCAGATAGCCCGCACCCGACGCGTAATTGGCGGGGTCGGTGGTCAAACCGTTGCCGTTCGCAGCGTTTGCGTCGGGCGAAATAAGCATTGTCGGGACGCCATTACCAGTCGCCAAGAACAAGCTTTCCGCAGTCGAGCCGAGGATGACGATTGATCGCTGTCCGTCAGTCGTTCCGCGGATATACTGGAAGTCGCCGTTGATCGTGAGGCGATCAGATGGCGTCCATTTCGCGTTCAGCGAATAGTCGCTGGTCACGGAATGACGGGTTTCCAAACTGGTATTCGCGTTTGTCGGAACGTTGACGAACGTTCCGCTCCGGAAGTTACCATCTTCGTCATAGGTGAACGGCTTGGTGAAATCCGGAGTGATCGGATTGTCGCCGGTATAAGCGAAGTAGCTGTAGTCGGCATACCGGAACTTGTAGTCCGAACGAATATATTCGCCCGTGAACTGCAGCGTGTCGGTGGGCTTCCATTGCAGCGCTACGTCGATACCGAGGCGACGCCGATCACCAAGATATTCGCCGATACCGACGCCGTGCGACAGATACGTCGGCTTACCCGTTCGGCCCAGGCCCGCTGCTGTCGCTGCATCGACAGGGTTCACGAAGGTGCCGTCCGCGTTACGTGCCTCATTTAGCAAGTAGAACGGCTGGCTTGAGATCTGATCCTGACGGAAGGCCGTCTGCTGAAACGCAACATCAACCAGCACGCCGATCTCGCCGATGCCGGTGTTCCAGCGATCAGAGACCAGCAAGTTGGCCTGCGGTTTGCTGGCGGCGTACAGATCGTAATAATTCACGCCGCCCGACGCGGAGAGCTTGAAGCCGTCGAAATCGAACGGCTTGCGGGTGCGAAGGTTGATGAGGCCGCCGATGCCACCTTCAATCAATTCCGCCGAGGGGTTCTTGTAGACGTCGACACCTGCAAGAAGCTCGGAAGGAACATCCTCAAGGCTGAGCGATCGGCCGCCGCTTGCGGTGAAAATGTCCCGGCCGTTAATCTCAGTGCGGACTTGGCTGAGGCCGCGGATGGCCACGGAGCTGCCCTCGCCGTAGCTGCGCTGGATCTGCACACCCGTGATGCGCTGCAACGCTTCGGCCACGTTGCGGTCAGGCAGCTTGCCGATGTCTTCGGCAACAATTGAGTCTACGATCTGGTCGGCGTTACGCTTGATGCTCTGGGCACTCGACAGGCTTGCGCGGACGCCGGTCACGACGATGTCGCCGTCCGGCACGCCGCTACCAGCCTGTTGGTCAGCGACGCCCTGATCACCGCTGGGCGGAACGGTGGCACTCTGGCTCGCAGCGTCTGCCGGTTGAGTGGCGGGCGTAGGGAGCGGTGCAGGAGCGGTCTGGGCAAACACTGGCGTGGCCATGCCGATCAGCACAGCAGCAGCTGACACTCCGGTAGCTAGCTGAAGGGTGCGCACTCTGCGTGCAGCGGCCAATTTCTTCATCACATTCCTCTCCTGATCGTCGACCCCTGAACGGGATGCTGTGAGATCTCATAGACTTATGTACGACAATATGAAATATGAAAAATGCTTTTACCGGTGCATATGCCAGCGGCGGGCTGAAATGGCTGCAGAGTCGGCGAACATGAGGAGGGAGCGCGTGCTGGTATGTCGATGAATGTCACGAGCATGAGGGACGCTGCAGCCGCCTCGATTGGCCTGCTTCTGCTTGCAGCGCTGCCCGCATCAGCTGCAGAAAAAACGTATCAAAGCTCGCCAGAGCGGCGTTCCACGGTGGAACGGGATTGGGGACCGTGGCTTGGTCCGTTTCGCGCCAAGTTGGTGCCGGTGCTGATGCAGGACTTTGGCGAGCGCTACATCTACCGTGATGCCAACGCCGCCCTTCCACCGCCGCATGCCAGTGAGCAGCGTGTCGTGTTTATCGGTGACTCGATCACAGATCGGTGGAACCTGGCATCAAGCTTTCCAGGTAAGGCTTACGTCAACCGCGGTATCGGCAGCCAGGTAACGTCGCAGATGCTGTTACGCTTCCATCAGGATGTCATCGCGCTTCAACCTACCGTGGTGGTCATCCTCGCTGGGATCAACGACGTGCAAGGCTTCCTACAGCAGGAACGGCCGGAACAGATCGAGGCAAACTGGGAAGCGATGGCAGATCTTGCCGATCGCCATCGTATCGCAATCGTCTTCGGCGCCGTGCTTCCGGTTAACAGTTACACCGAGGCAGCGCACGACGTGGTCAAGGAGCGCAACCCAGCCGAGCTGCGCGCGCTCAATGCATGGCTGGAGGCATTTTGCGTGCGGCGTGGCTATGCCTTTGCCGACTATCATGAAGCGCTGGTGGATCGGCACGGCCTGATGGATGCACGCTACACGAACGATGGCGTCCACCCGCTGGACAACGGCTATGCGCGCATGGCGCCGATTGCCGCTGCCGCCATTGCAAAGGCACTAAGGAAGACACGATGACGTCTATCGATCGCCGCAGTCTACTGGCGGGAAGGGTAATGTCAGGCTAACCAGATAGTTAGTCAAATCAACGTTTGCGGGCCTGTGAGGGCTGGCGGCGGGCGACAACACGTGCGGAAATCTACGTGAACAAAGAGCGACGTTGAGCACGCTTGGTGGCGCTCTGACCAAGAAGGTAATGAGCGGTGCAATGGGTCTGACAGTGCCCTACATCCTCATGAGCTTAGTCTCACCATTACTACGCCATGCGGAGCGACTTCCGCTTCGTATCGCCCGGCGAGGCGCCCCAGGTCCTTGTGCGTCCAGACGTCTCGACCGCGCAGTCGAAGCGAAGCGGGAAGGCCAAGATCGGTCCAGCTTGCCGTCATGCGCACCGGTGATTCCCCACGGTTCCACAGGAGGAGGGTCCGCCCACCGTCAACCATTTGCTTGACCCAAACCTCTTTGTCGCCATCGCGGATCACCCTGTGCCCCTGTTGGCCGAGCGTGTCCTGGTTCACGGCGATGACGTCTCGGTTGAGCAGAATGTCGCGAGTTGCGGGCGACATGTTCGCAACGTCGTTGCCCGCGATCAAGGGAGCGGCCATAATCGCCCAGAGTGAGAAATGTGAGCGATACTCGACATCGCTGAGTCCGCCATTGCCAACCTCGAGCATATCCGGGTCGTTCCAGTGACCGGGTCCCGCGAAGGGCCATAGCGGCTCGTTCATGTCGACGATGGACGCCACGCCCCAGCTATAGTTGTGCTTGCCCTGCCACTTGTCTGTGATGTCGCCGGTGGTCCTCCACAGGTTGCCGATCTTCGCGCCCCAGAGCCACGGCTTGGAGTTGCCCCACTCGCACAGTGAGAAGACGATCGGGCGCCCGGTTGCCTTGAGCGCGTCCGCCATCGTCGCATAAGCCTCCTCGGCGTTTCGTACCCCGCTCGAGCACCAGTCGTATTTGAGATAGTCGACGCCCCAACGAGCATACTGCACAGCATCCTGGTACTCGTGGCCCTGACTACCCGGTCGACCGCCGCAGGTCTTCGTGCCGGCGTCCGAGTAGATGCCGAACTTTAGCCCCTTGCCGTGGATGTAGTCCGCAAGCGCTTTAAGGCCGCTTGGGAAACGCTGCCGATCCTCGGTTATGAATCCGTCGGCGTTGCGGGTGCCGTGCCAGCAGTCGTCGATAACAACGTACTGGTACCCAGCCGCCTTCATGCCATTCGCAGCGATCGCGTCCGCGGTGTCCCTGATCACGTTTTCGTTAACGTTGCAGGCGAACTTGTTCCAGCTGTTCCATCCCATTGGCGGGGTGGTGGCGAGCCCATTGGCCACCCGCTTCGGATCCTTGGAAGGCGCGAGCGTGTTCGGATCCGTGTCGAGCACCTCCTGCGCGAGCGCCGGTGTGACAGCATGAAGGAACAGCACGGCTGCAGACAGGAGTTGCGTCATTCGTCTCATCGAGGTCTTTTCCCTAGGTGTTGAAAGTCGTTCATGCGATACAATGGCGAGCAACATAGTTCTCATTCGGCGGCCAGAACCGCTTCGCTCGCAAAGAGCCTTTCAGGCCAGCTATCGGGCAGCGCAGGCTGTCACATGCGACCGAACCCAAGAGCGGACTGGGTTATACCATGACTCAGGCCGCCCAATGACAAGCGCGACCCGACTAGCGACACGATATTCCATAAAAAGTTGGGATTATAGACTGTCCGAAATCTTGCAACTTCGCCCAATTTCTTAAGGACTGAATTATCTTAATTTTGCACCGTATAAGTCATCCTCGCCCTCAATTACCTGCTTGAAGTGCAAGATAGATTTTTGATTGCAGGACAGTGATTAATTAAGAAAATGATCTAAGCCCATCGGGGCACGCTCACTTAGCACCGCAGGCGATCGAGGTGGTGGAGCTGCCGATGCGGATGCTCGACACATCGACGCCGAGCGCACCGCTGCTCGTCAGTTCGAACGGCTTGGTCACCTTGTTCATCACGATCCCCTGGCTGGCGAAGCAGCGCAACGGCACCGCCACGGTCGCCCAATCGCCGACGGTAAGCGCGTTGGTCAATGGCACCGTCGCAGTCTTGGCGGTATCCGCCACCCCGACCGTTACCGCGCCCGCCGGCTTAACGGTCACGCGATAGTCGATGATCAGGCTGAGGTCGCCGTTCGCTTCGCGCATCAGGTCGATCGGCATCGCCTGTTCGATTCCGACGCTGCCCACGCCCTTCCAGGTCAGCCGCAGGCTGTCCTCCTGCCCGCGCCGGTCGGTGCGCGTCTGCACCGCGGCGCCGGTCGTGCCGATGCGTGCGCCGCCGACGACGCGGCCGCGCACGAACAGCGCATTCTGGTCGCCCGCCGCGACCTTGGGCTTGGTTTCGTCGAGCCGGGCGAGCGTCGCCTTGTCGGCATAGGTCAGGCCGAAGCCGATCGGGAACAGCGGGTCATAGCCCGGATCGGTGCGGTTGAGCACGTTCTGGTCGATCCGCTTCGGCCAGCTGAAGCTCAGCTTGCCGTGGAAGTCGGCGACCGGACGGCCGCCCTTCCCCGCGATCAGCACGTCGGCGACGCCGCCGCCCTCGGTGCCGGGCAGGAACGCCGCGACGAAGGCGTCGGCGGCGTTCATCTCCGGATTGACCCACATCGGCCGGCCCGAAAGGAAGACCGCCACGGTCGGCACGCCCGCCGCCTTGAGCTTCTTGAGCAATGCGAGGTCGCTCTTGTCGTCGGGGCTGTATTCGAGGCTCGGCCGGTCGCCGGTGAATTCGGCATAGGGCGTCTCGCCGAACACGACGATCGCGACGTCGGGCTTCGCGGTGAAGGCGCCGTCGACCGCGAGTGTCGCCTTGCCGCCGGCGGCACGCGCCGCCGCATCGATCCCCGACCAGATCGACTGGCCGTTGGGGAAATCCTTGTTGGCGACGTCGGTGCCCTGCCAGGTGATCGACCAGCCGCCGGCCTGCTGACCGATATTGTCGGCACCGCGCCCGGCGACGAGGATGTTGGCGCCCGGCTTCACCGGCAGCACGCCGCCGTTGTTCTTGAGCAGCACGAGCGACTCCCGCACCGCCTGCCGCGCGATGGCGCGATGTTCGGGCGCACCGAGCAACGCGAACTTGCCCGACATCGGCCGTGCCGAGGGCCGGCCGTTGTCGAACGTGCCCGCGATCACCTTAACGCGCAGGATGCGGCGCACCGCATCGTCGAGCCGCGCGGCGGGGATCGTGCCGGCCTTCGCCTCGCGCAGCGTGTTGGCGTAGAGCTCCTTCCACTTCGGGCCGGAATACATGAACATGTCGAGCCCGGCGTTGATCGCGGGGGCGCAATCCTCGTTGGTGCAGCCCGTCACCTGGCCGTGCGCGTTCCAGTCGCCGATGGTGAAGCCCTGGAAGCCCCAGCGGTCCTTGAGCACGCCGGTGAGCAGGCTCTTGTTGCCGGTCATCTTCTCGCCGTTCCAGCTCGAGAAGCTCGGCATCACGGTCAGCGCACCGACGGGCAGCGCGGTCATATAGCCCGCGGCATGGACGTCCCGCAGCACGCTCTCCGAGACACGCGTGTCGCCCTGATCGTGGCCGCCGGTGCCGCCGTCGCCGAGGAAATGCTTGACGGAGGCGATGACATGGCCGGGCTTCATGAAGTCCTGACCGATCGTGCCCTGGAT
>NZ_JACCBY010000006.1 GCF_013409985.1 Sphingomonas melonis | reverse complement strand
GGGAACGGCGGCGCTGGCCGCCTGCTGCTGCGCCGTTGCGGGCGACGCGCCCACCATCAGCGCGAGCGCTGCGCAAGCCGTACCGAACCTCAAAACCATCATCCTCTCCCTGGGGGCCATCTTCGTGGCGATGATGCAGCCAAGCAGTGTCGCCACCCAGTTGTCAACAATACATATTTCAATTTGGCTTTTTCGGCACGGTGTGCTTCCTGTCGGCGCAATAATGGCTTCCAGCAGGGCGCCGCTCAGGGAGGACGATGATGGCGACACGCTCTGGCGCGGCAGGATCCGAATGGGTGTTGGCAGCGATGTCGCTCACAGGCGATGCCGGTGCGCAAACCCGCAATTCAATCGATGCGGATCTGCTTCCCGGGGGCGAAGCCAACCGTAAGCCTACGTCCGCGTTGATCGCGAACGGCCTCGTGCTCGTCAGCCTGACGGCGACCGAGGCGACGGGCAACGCGCTTTCGAATAATTTCCATTCGCATGGAGCCAAGGATCCGGCCGATCACGGTCTGACCACGCCGGCGCCGATAACGCTAGCAACCGCCGTGGCCGGCACCGTGATCGGCGAAGAAACCGTATTACGCGTGACGCTTCCCAACCGAACCGCGACGCCGGCGATCCAAACCAAGCTGACGATCATGAACGGCGACGGCTGCCAAGTGCAGCCCGCCCGCTTTGGCGACAAACACGTGTCGCTGTTCCTGGGAGAGACACGGAAGGTCACCGTGCGCCATCCTACGACCAGGGCGAAGGCGACCCGCATGACCCTAGGTGGCTGGAACGTCACCCCAACGATGGAGAAAGAACGTTGAAGACGATGCTTCTCGCTGCCGCGCTGATCGCCACGCCCGTCGCGGCGCAGACCATCGCCTCGCCAGATGGGCGACTGGCGATCACGCTGGCTACGAGCAACGACGGCCAGCCGAGCTATACGCTCAACGTTGCGAGCCGCACCGTCGTTGCCCCCTCGCCGCTCGGGCTCGAATTTGAACAGTACGCCAAACTGTCGAACGGCCTTCGCACCACGGCCGTCGAGACGACACGCGGTGAGGACCGCTATACGCTACCTGCGGGCAAGGTGGCCGCGGTCGCCGACCGCTACAACCAAATCGTCGTCCACATGGCCGAAGCGGAGGGCAAGCACCGCCGTCTCGACCTGATCATCCGCGCCTACGACACCGGCATGGCCTTTCGCTATGCCATCCCGCAGCAAAGTGACCTGACGACGCTGCGGATCGCCAACGAACTGACCCAATTTGCCTTCGCTGGTGACTATGCCTGCACCGGCCTCAATCTCGGCAGCTTCGGTACGAGCCACGAAGGCGAATACGACCCCGTCCAAGCTGCCGCGATCCGGCCGCACAACCTCTACGAACTGCCGCTCGTTTGCGACGCCGGAAACGGCGGCCCGACGATCGCGATCGCCGAGGCGGCGGTCGAAAACTGGCCCGCGATGTATCTCACCGGCACTGAGACCGGCGCGCTCGGCGTCGCAGCGAAGCTCACCCGACGTCCCGATGATCCCGCCATCGCGGTGAAGCTCGACGTCGGCGGCGGCGTGGTGTCGCCGTGGCGGGTCGTCATGGTCGCTGACAATGCGGGCAAGCTGATCGAGAACACACTGCTGACCAGCCTCAACCCAGCGCCGCAGGGCGACTTCGCTTGGGTAAAGCCGGGCAAGACCGCCTGGGACTGGTGGTCCGGCCCATTGCTCACCAGCGTACCAAAGGCCGGGTCCAACGCCGCAACAGAACGGGCTTTCATCGACTTCGCAGCCTCCCTCAAACTACCGTACATGATGATCGACGATGGTTGGTACGTTAACAGTGGTACGGGGCCACTCGTCCTACCCGGCGCCGATCCTACGAAACCGATCGCCGAACTCGATCTGCCGAACCTTATCACTTATGCGCGGCAGCATGATGTCGGCCTCATCCTGTGGGTCAACTGGGAATTGCTAGACCGCGACATGGAGACGGTACTTGCCTCGATCGAACAGCTCGGCGCGAAAGGGATCAAGGTCGACTTCATGAACCGCGACGATCAGGAGATGATCGAATTCTATCATCGGCTGGCCGCCGCGACCGCGCGACATCATCTGCTGCTCGATTTGCACGGTGCGACGCATCCTTGGGGAATGACGCGGACATGGCCTAACTTCCTGACGCAGGAAGGCGTACTCGGCGCGGAATACAACAAGTGGACAACGCGGATCACCGCCCGCCATAATATTACGCTCGCTTATACGCGTATGCTCGCCGGACCGCTGGACTACACCCCCGGCGCCTATCGCAACGCGACGCCGGCCACTTTCAAGATCGCGGTGATCGGCCCCCAGACGCAGACGACGCGTGCTGCTGAACTCGCCAAATACGTCGTGTTTGAAAGCCCGCTCCAGTCGGTGGCCGACACACCCGACGCCTATCGCGGCCAGCCAGGTCTCGACTTCCTCGCCGAGGTACCTGCGACCTGGGACGAGACGCGCTTCATCGCCGGCACGCTAGGCCATTCAATCGTACTGGCGCGGCGCAAGGGTGATACATGGTATCTCGGCGCGATGACCGATGCCGCACGGACAATTAACGTGTCGCTGGGCTTCCTCGGCAAGCGTCGCTACGTTGCTCGCACGTGGCAGGACGGCGCGACGCCAACCGACCTGGCTACTGCCAACCGGACGCTCGGAGCCACCGACAGCCTCGCGCTGACCCTTAATGCCTCCGGCGGCGCGGTCGCCGTCCTCGCTCCCGTCCGCTGACCCGTTGGAGACACCGTGATGATGAAGCTCGCTCTCACCGCCCTGCTCGCCGCCGGCGCCGTCCCCGCCGTCGCGCAAACGCAACCAACCGTCCCGCAGAAGGCGGAATGGGAACGCGAAGCCGAAGACCGGCTGCACAAGGATTTTGCCTGGCTTGGTCGCTATCAAGATGCCAATGCCAAAGTGACCGGCCCGGTCAGCGTCGTTTTCATGGGCGATTCGATCACGCAGGGCTGGTACGACAAGGTGCCGACATTTTTCGGCAACGGTCGCCTAGGCCGAGGCATAGGCGGCCAGACGACGCCGCAAATGCTGCTTCGCTTCCGCCAGGATGTGATTGATCTTCACCCGCAGGTGGTACAGATCATGGCCGGAACCAACGACATCGCGGGCAACACCGGCGCGATGACACCCGAACAGACCAAAGCAAACTTGATGTCGATGGCCGAGCTGGCGCGTGCGCACGGGATCAGGGTCATTCTCGCTTCAATTCCGCCGGCGGACCATTTCGCGTGGCGGCCCGGCCTCGATACCGCGACCCAGATTACAGCGCTCAACCGCTGGATGAAGGATTATGCGGCGCGCACCGGCGCGACCTATGCAGATTACTGGACCGCGCTGCACGACGGCCAAGCGCTGAAGGCGGACTGGACCTATGACGGCGTCCATCCCAATGAGGCGGGGTATGCAGTGATGGCGCCGGTTGCCGAAGCGGCTATCCGCACGGCGATCGCTAAGCCCGCCCCCCGGCCGATCGTGCGCTGATGATCGCGCTCGCTCTTGCGCTTGCCGGTGCGGCGCCCGGCCCGATGGTGCGAACCAACAACGGCCCCGTCCGCGGCGAGGCGGCGGGAAACGGCGCGATCTTCCGCGGCATACCGTTCGCCGCGCCGCCGGTTGCCGCACTGCGCTGGCGTGCGCCCAAGCCACCGAAGCACTGGACACAGCCGCGCGCGGCCGTGGCGCCGCATGCCGCCTGTCCGCAGATCGTCTATGGTGACTGGAACCGCTCCGCTGCGGAGGCGAGCAACGAAGACTGCTTGTTCGTCGACGTTCGCACGCCTGATCTGCACGGTACACTGCCGGTGCTCGTCTGGATCCACGGTGGTAGCAACCGCGCCGGCGCAGGTGGCGGAACGATCGAATCGCAAATTACCGATCAGGGCATCGTTCTGGTCAGCGTGCAATACCGGCTGGGCGCACTCGGCTTCCTGTCGCACCCGGCGCTAAGCCGCGAACAGGGCGGGCATAGTGGCAATTACGGCCTGATGGATCAACAGGCGGCGCTGCGCTGGGTTCGGCGTAACATCGCCCGCTTCGGCGGCGATCCAGCCCGCGTGACAATCGCCGGCGAATCCGCCGGCGCGATGGACGTCGGGCTGCACATGCTTAGCCCAGGTTCGCGCGGACTTTTCGGGCAGGCGATCGCGGAAAGCGGAACCGCCGGCTTCGGAACCGCCGCGCGCAGCCTCGCGGCGAACGAGGCGATCGGCGTGCAGATCGCCCGCCGAGCCGGGCTGGCGGCGGCCGCCACCGCGGCGCAGTTGCGCACCCTGCCGGTTACAGCGGTGCTGGCCGCGGACGCCAAGGTCGATGCGCCGAACCTCGACGACGACAGCTTCGTCTGGTTGCAGTCGATCGTCGACGGCCGAGTCCTGACGGATACGCCCGCGCGTCTATTGGCGCGTGGCCAAGTCAATGCCGCGCCGCTGGTCATCGGGATCAACGCCCGGGAGCTGACGCTGCACGGTGGTCTGCCCGCGGCAGCCGCGACGGTGCGGCGCGAGTTCGGTGCCAGCGCGGATCGCGCACTGCGCCTGTACGGGCTGCAGCCCGGCGGCGTACCGATACGTGATTCCCGGCTCGGCGACGTCACCGAACAACTGGCGGCGGACGTCACCTTCCGCTGTCCCGCCATCGCCGTTTCTAACGCCCTGACCGCGCATGGCGGCGCCGTCTGGCAGTATCAGTTCGATTATGCCCCGCCCAGGGGCAGCGTCAGCCATGCAAGCGAATTGGGGTACGTCTTCAACTCGCCGAAACCGGGGCAGCCGCCGTTGCAGGCCTATTGGGTCCAGTTCGTCAAGACGGGACAGCCGAACGGCAACGGCCTGGTCCGGTGGCCAGCGTACGACCGGATTGTGCGCCGGTACATGGCGTTCGATCAAGGCGGTCCAATCGCCAAGGCCAATCTGCGCCGCGACATCTGCGACTTGCGCGACGCGCCCTGACACCACCGCCGCGCCCGTCTGATCCCGCGGGCCGCCTATCCCGGCCACAGCCGCGCCGCGCCGCGAACGCCCGAACTATCGCCCCAGCGGGCCGCCACGATCCGCCCCTCCCAACGGCCGCCGAAGCTGTAGCGATCGACCACGCCGGGCAAAGCGTCGTAGATCTCCGCGACGTTGCTCATCCCGCCGCCGAGCACGAAAACGTCGGGGTCGACGATATTCGCGATCATCGCCATCGCCCGGCCAAGTCGGTCGACATAGGCATCGAGCGCCGCCACGGCGTGGCGCGCGCCGGCGCGTGCCGCGGCGACGATCGCAGGCCCTGTAACCGCCTCGCCGCTGCGCGCGGCGAAATCCTTCTGCAAACCAGTGCCGGAGACGAGCATGTCCAGGCAGCCGTGCTGCCCGCACCAGCAAGCCGGGCCGGGATATTCAGCGCTGGTCATCCACGGCAGCGGCACATGGCCCCATTCGCCACCCATGCCGTTCGCGCCCTCGACGATACGACCATCGACCACCAGCCCGCCCCCGACGCCGGTGCCGACAATCACCGCGAATGCAGAGCGGGCTCCGGCCGCTGCGCCGTCGACCGCTTCGGACAATGCCAGGCAATTGGCATCGTTGGCCGTGCGCACGTCGCGGCCGAGCGCAGCGGCGAGGTCGGCGTGGAAGGTGCGCCCGTTGAGGAAGGTCGCGTTGGCATTGCGCATCCGTCCGTCGCGCGGATTGGTCGACCCCGGCGTGCCCACGCCGATCGTGCCGACGCGGCCCGCTTCGGACTCCGCCCGCGCAATCAGGTCGCGTATATCGCGGATCGCATGCTCATAGTTGCCCGGATTGGGCACCCGCAGGCGCGCAAGGAAATGCCCGTCGCCGGCAAGCGCCGCCGCCTCGATCTTGGTGCCGCCGAAATCGATCCCGATTTGGATCATCTTCCCCCTCCCATCATCCCGACATTACCGTCCGCGTCACTAGCGCGACCGTGGTTTGGCTTATATTGGTATGGTGCATTGGCACTAGATGAGGCAAATCGAAACATGACGGGGGCGGATGAAATATCTCGGCCGAGCTACGTGACGAACGCCTCCACCCCGCTTAGGGTCGAGCGGCGCGAAAGAGGATGAGGATGGCGATCGGGTTCGGCAGCAAATCGAACGGGCGGAACGATCCCACCCTCGCCGATGGACGCGACGCCCGCCTGTCGCGCAGCCTGTCGGGCACCAATCTCGAACGCGCTGGCGACTATAATCTGCGTGCCGTGTTGCAGGCGGTGCGGCTGAGCGGCGATACCACCCGGGTCGCGATCGCGCAGCAGACCGGGCTTACCGCACCGACCATCGCCAACATCACCAGCCGGCTGGTCGAGATGGGGCTGGTGCGCAACGCCGGCCGGATGCAGGGTGGTCGCGGTCAGCCGGCGCTGCGATTGCAGGTCAACCCCGATGGCGCCTTTGCGATCGGCCTCAATATCGATCGCGATCACCTGACGTTGGTCACGCTCGATCTTGCCGGACAGGTGCGCAGCCGCTCGACCCGGGAGATCGCCTTCGCCATGCCTGACGACGTCGTCGCCTTCGTAACCGAAGACATCGACCGGGTGATCGCCGACGGCGGCGTCGACCGCGACCGTATTCTCGGCGTAGGCGTCGCGATCCCCGATGACCTGGGCCGCATCGCCCTGCCCCACCGCCCCGCCGGCTACGATCGCTGGAACGCCGTCGATCTGTCCGCGATGCTGTCGGTGCTGCCCTGGCCGATCCACTGCGACAACGATGCCGCCGCCGCCGCGCTGGGCGAGGCGGAATATGGCACGGGCTTCGACAATCCCAGCTTCTTCTATTTGTTGATAAGCGCCGGCCTCGGCGGCGGTCCGGTGATCGACCGATCGTATCATCGCGGCGCCAACGCACGCAGCGGCGAGATCGGGTTGATGCCCGATACCACCGGTCCGCCCGGCGCGACAGTGCAGGATACGGTGTCGCTGTCGGCATTGTTCGCTCGGCTGGAGAGGGCAGGCTTTGCCAAGCCGAACGTCGAGGATCTGGGCGGCGGCGACCCACTGATGGCGCCGGTCATCGAAGGCTGGCTGGCCGATGCGGTGCGCGCGCTGACCGCGCCGCTCGTCGCGATCAACTGCCTGCTCGATCCCGACGCGATCCTCATCGGCGGTCGGCTGCCGATGCCGCTGATCGAACGCCTTGCCGACGGCCTGACCGATGCGCTGGATGCAGTGCCGCAACCGTCGCGCGCGACGGTCATGCCGGCCATGATGGCGCGCGATGCCCCCGCGATCGGCGCGGCGATCCTGCCGTTTCTGGATCATATTCTACCTTCCGATTCGATCCTCATCCAAAGTGGCCGCCGATGATCCTGCGTCGCACCCTATCCCTCGCCGGAGCTGCGCTTCTGCTCGGCGCGGGTGAGCCGGAGGAGCCGGCCGCCAGCACGATCCGGGTCGATCAGATCGGCTATGAAACGGACGGACCGAAGACGGCGATCGTGGCGACCGCCGATGCGAAAGCGCTGTCCTGGCGATTGCTCAACTCCGCCGGCCGCACGGTTGCGCGGGGCAGGACATTGCCGTTCGGACCTGAAGCGGCATCCGGCGAGACGGTGCAACGGATCGATTTCGGCAGCGTATCGCGCGGGGGTGCCGGCTATCGCCTGGCGATCGGTACGGCGATGAGCCAGCCGTTCGCGATCCGCGATCGACCGTTCGCCGATGCCGCGACTGCGGCGATGGGCTTCTTCTATCAGCAGCGCAGCGGCGTGCCGATCGCCGCGCGCTACGTGCAGCGGCCCGATCTCGCCCGTGCCGCAGGACAGCCGCGTGAACTCGTCACCTGTTTTGCGGGCACGGACCAGCGCGGCGTGAAATGGCCGGGGTGCGACTACCGGCTGGATACGACCGGCGGCTGGTACGATGCCGGCGATCACGGCAAGTATACCGTCAACGGCGGCATCTCCACCTGGACGCTGCTCGATCTGCATGAACGGCTTGCCGCCTGGGGCGACGGGAAAGCTTTTGCGGATGGCCGACTGTCCCTGCCTGAAAACGGCAACGGCCAGGACGATCTGCTTGACGAGGCCAAGGTGGAAGTCGCGTTCCTGCTCTCGATGCAAGTGCCGCAAGGGGCAACATCGACGGTCGCGTTCAGCACAGATACCGGTCGACCGGCCACCGACTTTCGCGTGATTGATGCGGGCGGTCTGGTTCACACCAAGGTGGCGGACGAGCAATGGACGGGATTGCCGATGGCGCCAGCGGCTGATCCGATGCGCCGCTTCCTCTATCCGCCGTCGACCGCGGCGACGTTCAACATGGTCGCGGTGGCGGCACAGGCGGCGCGGATCTGGCGTGTTAGCGATCCTGTCTTCGCCGCGCGGGCGCTTGCTGCGGCGCGCAGGGGATGGGATGCGGCGCGGCGTGTGCCGGACCTGTACGCCACTTCCGATTTCTCCGGCAGCGGCGGCTATGGCGACAAGCAGATCGCCGACGAGCGCTTCTGGGCGGCCGCACAGATGTTCGTGACCACCGGTGAGGCAGGCTATCTGCAGGTGCTGATGGCATCGCCCTTCCTGCATGGCGGCGGCGTCGATCTCAGCTGGGGCGGGACGGAACTGGCAGGCCTGTTAACGCTCGCGACCGTCCCGAGCGTCCTCTCCCCGTCGACATTGGCCGAGGTCCGGGCGCATGTCGTCACACTTGCCGACCGATTGCTCGCGGAACGAGAGCGCAGCGGCTACCGCCTGCCGCTCGCCGGATCGGACTACGGTTGGGGCTCGAATTCGACGCTACTCAATCGAGCCATCGTGCTTGGCGTGGCGTGGCAGATCACGCGCAAGCCGCTCTACCGTGACGCAGTGGTCGACGTCGCCGACTATGTGTTCGGCCGCAACGCGCTCGACCGCTCGTTCGTAACGGGATTTGGCTCGCACACGATGCATCACCCGCATCACCGCTTCTGGGCCAAGGCGGCCGATGCACGCTATCCGGCCCCGCCCCCCGGCGTGCTGTCGGGCGGCCCGAACAACGGCGCGCGCCGCGACGACGAAGTGTTGAAAGGGACGTGCGTCGGTCAAACATGCTGGCGGGACGATTGGCGTGCGTTCACTATGAACGAGGTCGCGATCAACTGGAATGCGCCCCTCGTCTGGGTCACCGCCTTTCTGGACGCGACGCGGGTCCGCCGCGCTCCAGCGCCTGCATGACATAGTCGCGGATACGTTCGGCCCGTTCGTGCGAAGGCAGACCCAGCACGCCACGTACGGCAACTGGCAGATGGTCGGCGGCATGCGCCGCATTGGTGCCGAAGACATAATGGTCGAACCAGCTGCGGACTGCCTCGCGTTCGCCGGCCGGCATGTCGCGCACCGCGAGCAGCGCGTGGATCAATGCCGCGAACGGCGATGCGGCGGCTTGTTGGCCCCACCAAAAATTGACGAGCACATTGAGCGGCCCGCTCGCCTTGACGTCGTGCCACCATAAGGACGGGACGTAGATCGCATCGCCGGGCTCCAGTTCCGCGACCTGCATCGTCGCCATGGCGTCGGCGAAGCGGGGGTAAGAAGCGAGATCGGGCGCTTCGAGATCGATCATGCTCGTCGGTTGGCCGGCAATCGTCCGGTCGAGCGGGCCGACATACAGGTTCGGACCCTGATCGGGCGGGAAGAGAACGAAGCGGCGGCGTCCTGCGACGACCGCGGCAATGTTGCTGGATACGTCGTAATGGGTGGAAACGCGACTGGCGTTGCCGATCCAGAGGCGTGGAGTCGCCTCGGGTGTCGCCAGGGGCAGAGGATTGGCCTCGATCCAGCCCGGGAACGTATCGGGCGCGGATGCGGCGCCGGCGTAGATAGCAGGTGCAGCGGGATCGCCATCCTGCGCCAGCAGTTGGTCGAGCAGGATCGGCAGCAGCACCTGCGCGCGCGTGAAGTTGAAGCCGGTCAAGTCGGGCGTGTAGAAGAAGCGGCCCGCGACTTCGGGTGCGGCGATCATGACATTGGCCGGGCCGCCGCCGTCGAAATGACGGATGTACTCCGCCATCGCGGCGGAGCCGCGTCGGCCCGCGGCGACCGCCGGCCAATGACTGACGAGACCGCGCAGGATCACCGGCTGATAGGCAGGCACGATCTCGTCCGCGAATATCGCCGGGGTAACCGCACCAACCTCACGCACACGCGTAGCGGCATCGATTGCGGAATTCATATCGCTCCCTTTCATTTCAACCGTTTAGCGGCAGCGCGTGCAGATACAAAGAAGGGTGGGGTGCCGATCGGCACCCCACCCTCAGAGGGGGAGGATAAGGAAGGGTTCAGAAGGTCAAGCGCGTCGACAATGTGAACTGGCGATCGCTCTTGAAGAACGTTCGCGGCGCCTCAAGCCCCTGACCATTCAACAGGAAAGTCGTCTTTGTCGTGTTGTTGAGAATGTTCTGCACCTCGATACCGATCTTGAAGTTCCGGTTCACGGTCAGGAAGGTCGATCCATCGAGCTGCCCCGTCGGCAAAGCGTAGATGGGCAGGAACGGGAAGCAGCAATCCCGGTTGTTCAACAGGAACTTCGAACGCCAGCTATACGCAATCCGCGCCGAAAAGACGCTGAGATCGTAGAATGCCGCGACGTTGAAATTGTGCTTCGACAGGCCGGCGAGAGGCAAATTGTCGTACAGGCCACCGACGTCCAACGGCGGACGGTTGCCATCGTTGGCGGCGTTCGCCGGCAGCGAGTTCGGCAGATTGCCCGCATCTACGAACGTGTAGGTGGCTTGCGACCCGAAGCCGCGCAGGAACCCCGGCAGGAAGTCGTAGGTCTGCTGATAAGACACCTCGACGCCCTTGATCTTGCTGCTTCCCGCACCGTTGTTCGGACCGGTCACGCTCGCCGTGAATGTCTGGCCGTTGTTGGTGAACGTCCGATTGTAGCCGAAGTTATCGAGAATGATGTCCGACAGGCTCTTGTAGAAACCGGCGACCGTCAGCTGACCGACCTTGGCGAAATACCATTCGGCGGTCAGATCGAATTGATTGGCGAGAACCGGCACGAGAAACGGGTTGGAATTCGACGTGGCACCGTCGAAATTGTAAACGCCCGACGCGTTGCCGCCGCTGGGACTGATCGACGTGACGTTGCGCAGGCTGCCGAAGTTCGGCCGCGATATCGCCTTAGAATAAGCGAAACGCATGAGGAACTTAGGACTGAAGTCGAGGCGCAAGTTGAAGCTCGGCAACCAGCGATCATAGGATTGGCTGGCGACCGACGGCGTCGATCCGCCGTTGGCGAACGCCAACGCCGCCTGCGCTTGCGCCAGCGGGATCGTGCAAAGCGGGTCGACCGTGTTGAACAAGCCAGGGCTTGCCGCGCGGAACGCGCAGTAAGAGGCGATATCGGTATAGCGCGCGGGTCCGACCGTACCGTCGGGCAGTACGTTGTTGTCGGGACGGAATACCGTCGTCGACTGCGGGAAATTGATGCTGCCGAACGCCTTGTCCTGCGTCCGAACCCACCGCACGCCTATGTTCCCCGACAGGCTCATGCCGTCTCGAACGAAGTCGTCCTTGCCGAAATCCAGGCGGGCATATGCCGCATAGGTCTTCTCGGTGTTCCGATAGACCTCGTTCGGAAGGAAATATCCGTCTACCAGCGGCTTGCCGTCAGACCGCACGCGATCCTCGATCGGCACGTAGGTACCGCCGCCGGCCTTCGTGATACCACGGATCAACGAGATGAACGCATCGTGATTGCTGATGATGTCAGGATTGACGTAGTTTGCGCTTGGCGGCGCGGCAACTTCTCCGCGTAGGAAGTTGTCGAATACGTGCAATCCGTAAGTACCAGCAGGCGCTTGGGCGAACGACTGCGGGCCCGCACCTGTCCAGGTCTGCGATACCGCACCCCAATTGAGGTAATCATTCGTCCGGACCGTTTGGTCACGCGACGCGTAGCGGCCTCCGACGCGGATCTTCCGCAGGAAGGAATCCTCTGCCAGGTCGTATTGTGCGTCGCCACGGAAGGCCCATTCCTGGCCATCGTTAATGTTGCGATTGTTGAATGCGTCGGCGAAATAGACGCTTTGGGGATTTGCGAAATAGCTCGCCGTATTGAAGCCGGGCGTCTGAAATTGAACGGTTGGGAAGCTGGTCCGCGTATCGATCGCCGCCTGCGTCTGCGTTGCCGTATCAAGAACGTCATCACGACCCTTAACGTTCGACTTCACATATTGCCCGTCGAGGTTCAGGTGGAGGCGATCAGTCACGTCCCATTTCACGTTGATCGCGTGATCCTGGGTAACGGAGTCGGAGTTAAAATATCGGTTGGTGAGGCCGGTATTCAGACCATTGGCGACGAACTGGGTCAGCGGGCCGTAGCCCCCGCCATTTGGCAGATTACCCTGCAGAGCCCCGGTATTGCGCCCCAGTACGCCCGACGTGAAAACCCCATTGGCGTCATAGGTCGGCGTTACCCCACCTACGGGAAACGTTGTGGTCGCGTCGGGATAATAGACCGACGGTTCGATCGTGCGATCGAGATGCTCCTCGTAACTGTCGGTTCGCAGATACTGCGCCGTAAACAAGAAGGTTTTGTCGGCGTTTTCGTACTGAAGTGCACCGGAGAAGCCGAGGCGCTCGCGGTTGATGTGCTCCTCCCGGTAGCCGGCACCAAGCGGCACATAGACGCGGCTGGTACCGTTGGGCACCGGATAGGTGTCGAACAACGTCGAGGCGAACGGCGTGCCGGCGTTGATCGTGCGGCCTTCGCCGGCATCCTGGACGCCGTTGCCATTCCGATCATCATTGTAGCGTGGCAGGTATGACGACAGGAACACGGAGTCGGCGCGGTTGCGGAACTGCGAGTAAGTAACGCTGCCAAGAATGCCGATGCGGCCACCGCCCACATCGAATTGCTTCGAGAACAAGGCGACACCCGATGGCGTACCGCGGCCTTCAAAGTCGCCATAGCTCATCCCGCCAGACACGTAGAGCAGGTTCTTGTCCGTATCGAACGGCTTGCGGGTATTGATGTTCACGGTACCCGAGATACCGCCCTCGATGAGATCGGCCGTCAGGTTCTTGAAGACCTCGACCGATCCAACAAGCTCGGACGGCACGTCGTTGAAGCCGATTTCACGACCACCATTCGCGGCGAAGGTGTCGCGACCATTGAACTCCCCGCGGACGTAGGACAGCCCGCGGATGACGACGCCCGATCCCTGGACCGAAAAATGCTGCGCATCCGTCGGCGCGGCAAAGCGGCTGATCGCGACGCCGGGAACGCGCTGGAGCGCCTCGTTGACCGAACGGTCCGGAAGCGCGCCGATGTCCGACGCCGTAATCGCGTCGACGACCGTGTCGCTGTTCTTCTTGATATTTTGCGCGGTCGCCAAACTCTGACGGGTGCCGGTAACGACGATTTCCTCGCGATCAACGTCAGGCGGCGTGACCGATGCATCCTGCGATGCGCCCGATGTACCGGTGGTGGCGGCGGCCTGATCCTGAGCCGTGGCGGCGGTTCCGGCCTGGACCGATGCCGCACCCGACGTCGTGCCCGGCGAACCGGCGGTCACCGGCTTGGTCGGGGTCACGCCATCTTGCGCGACGGCCGGCACGGCGCAGAGAATGGCGATTACGGAAACGCCGACGCTCAACGTAGCCCGACCAGCCTTGCGACCGGCATGCGTATTCGCGCGAGTCATCATGTCTTCCCCTTCAGTCCTCATCCCGCAACCGCCCCCCGGTACGAAGCCGGACAGTCTGGTCGTCGTTTGCGTGGCGTGTTGCTCAACGTCTCTGGCGGATTGCTATCGCGGCCAAAAAGAACCCACAAGCAAAATATCGCAACTTGATATAAGTATCTATTGGAGTAGGCTTTTGAGCAACAGGTATGGCCCGCGGGCTCGGTCCGGAGGCTCGCTGCGTTGGGAAGAGGCACGATGAAGGCGTACTCAGTGGCCGAGAATCCCCAACTGCGAGCCAGGCGCATTGCCGGGGCGGAGGCAGCTTTGCCATGCGGTGTCAGTGGCGTGCTGAATTCATCATCCTCGATGACGTCGCCAGTTGGCTCGATGACCCGACCGTTCAGCGCCATGTGGAGACGAGCTGATGATCGACGCGCTGGACCCACACCGCGTCGGGGACACGCTGCGGTGGTAATACCCGACCGCCTTTAAGCCGATGCCGATGTCGGGCTGATCCCGCGCCGCGTGGCACGGACATCTGACCCGACGCGATCCGAAGAAGGAGTTTGATATGGCGATGATCGATCGACGGACCGCGCTGCTGGGTGGCGTTGCGGCGGTGGCGGGATGCACGACGCTGCCACGGCGCGACGGTGTGCGTGACCCATCGCGCTTCGTCACCGTCGACGGCGGCGGTTTCAGACGCGACGGCAGGCGCTATCGCTATGCGGGCGCCAATATCTGGTATGGCGCATGGCTGGGCGCGGACACCGCTTATGGCGACCGCGCGCGGCTTGGCCGCGAACTGGATAGATTGCACACATTGGGCATCCGCAACCTGCGTATCCTCGGATCGGCGGAATTGTCGCCGCTGAAGAATTCGATCACCCCGGGATTTCGTGACCGCACCTCGACCTATAACGTCGATCTGCTGAAGGGGCTCGACTGGACGCTGGCCGAAATGGCGAAGCGCGACATGACCGGAGTGGTCTACCTGACCAACTTTTGGGAATGGTCGGGCGGCATGATGACCTACCTGTCCTGGGTCAACGCAGGCCGTTTCATCGACATGAACGATCCGGCACATCCGTGGCCCGAATTCGCCGACTGGAACGCCGCTTTCTATACCAACTGCCAGGCGCAGGCGATGTACCGCGACTATGTCCGCGCGCTGGTGTCGCGGACCAACAGCGTCACCGGGATCGCCTATGCCGATGACCCGACGATCATGGCGTGGCAGCTCGCCAACGAACCGCGCCCGGCGGGCTCCGCGACCGTTGCCCTCCCCAATCTGCCGCACTTCTATCGCTGGGTCGACGAGACCGCGCGCTTCATCAAGACGCTGGATGCGAACCATCTCGTCTCGACCGGCTCGGAAGGGCTCAAGGGGTCTATCGAGCGGGAGGATGTCGTGCTCGCGACGCATCGCGCCGGCTCGATCGACTATCTGACGACGCATATCTGGCCAAACAACTGGAGCTGGATGGACGCCGGCAATCTCGCCGGCACCTACGACGCGGGCGCGGCGAAGGTTGCCGATTATATCGACGCGCACATCCGGATGGCGAACACCTTGGGCAGACCGTTGGTGATCGAGGAGTTCGGCTATCCGCGCGATGGGCAGCATGCCTATGATCCGTCGATAGGCACGACATACAAGGACCGGTTCTACCGACAGATCTATGCCGCGGTAGAGGCGGATGCAGCGCGCGGCGGCGCCCTTGCAGGGTCCAATTTCTGGGCGTGGAACGGCGAGGCGCGCACGCCGCATGCCGACCATCGCTTCCAGCGCGGCGACCTCGGCTATATGGGGGATCCGCCTCATGAGCCGCAGGGTTGGTACGGCGTCTTCGACAGCGATCAGACGACGCAGGCGATCATCCGCGCGCACGCCGCCGCGATCGCCGCGCTGTGATCCTGACTCGGCGCGACGCGCTTGCACTCACCGCGGTCGCCGGCGTCGCGCAGGGGCTGCCGGCCTGGGCCGCACGCTCCGGCGCCCGTGCGGGCACACTGTGTAATCCGCAGTCTTCCGCCGCCGCGCGACGGCTTTATGCCTATCTTTGGAGCCAATACGGCAAGCGGACGCTGACGGGTCAGCAGGAACAGGGCGCGATCCCACCCAATCCTAACCGCGAACTCGCATATCTCGAGCAGGTGACGGGCCGGCTGCCCGCCATTCTCGGGCTCGATTATATCAATCCACCCGACAATGACGCGGTGAATGCGCGCGCGACCGAATGGGCGCGGGCCGGCGGAATCGTGACGCTGTGCTGGCATTGGGGGGCGCCCGACATCGGCACCGGCTATGACAATTCCAAACAGGATTTCGATGTCGCGGCGGCGCTTCATGTCGGCACCGCGCAGCATGACGTGATGATGCGTGATCTCGACGAGACCGCACGCCTGCTCGCGGTACTCCGCGACCGTGGCATTCCCGTGCTGTGGCGGCCGTTCCACGAGTTCAGCGGCGACTGGTTCTGGTGGGGCAAGCACGGTCCCAATGCCTTCAAGGCGTTGTGGGCATTGATGTACGACCGATTCACCCGCGTCCATAAGCTCGATAATCTGATTTGGGTGCTCGGCTGGGCGGGGCAGAATGTCGACCCCGCCTGGTATCCCGGTCGCGCGTCAGTCGATGTCGCCGGTGCCGACATCTACGCACACGATCACGGCAATCTCGCGCCGATGTTCGCGCAGGTGAAGGCGATCGTCGGCGACGATGTGCCGATCTGTCTGCACGAAAACGGGCCGGTGCCCGATCCGGCGGAACTGGGTCCGTCGGCGGACTGGCTGTGGTTCATGACCTGGCACAGCCGCTGGCTGATGGGCGACGACCAGAACCGGCCCGACCAGCTGCGCCGGGATTACAACACGACGCGCTTCATCACCCGGGACGAACTTCCCGCATCGTTGAGGATCAGATGATGAGAACCGGATTTGCGCTGCCGCTCGCAATGCTGCTCGCAGCATCGGCGAGCGGCGCCGCCACGCCGACGGTCAGCCCGACCACCGTCGCGGTCGGCATGCCGCTTGCGGTGCATGTCGGCGGCCGCGTCGAGCGGATCGCGGCAGGATACCGGCGGCAATGGCCAGGCACCTATTTCGAGGCAGCGTTCCGGGGCCGCGAGGTGCTCATGAAGCTGGGCGCAGGTGACGTCATCCTGCGGGTCACGGTCGATGGACGCCCCATCGCGCCGCTCGTAAAGCCCGGCCCCGGGGTCTACAGGATCCACGGTCTGGCCGCGGGCGATCACATCGTCCGCGCCGATGTCGCAAGCGAAAGCCAAGCCGCGCCGACCGTGTTCGGCGGCTTCTATGCCGCGCCCCGCACCCGTGGATTGGCCCCGCCCGCCCGGGCGCGCCAAATCGAGTTCATCGGCGATTCGCATACCGTCGGCTACGGCAATCGCGCGACCAAACGCGATTGCACCGAGGCGGAGGTCTGGGCGACGACGGATACGTCGCAAGCGATGCCGGCGCAACTCGCGCGCCACTACGATGCCGATTATCAGGTCAATGCCATTTCCGGCCGCGGCATCGTCCGCAACTACGATGGCATGGCGGCCACCACCCTCCCCGCCGCTTATCCCTTTACACTCTTCGATCGACGCGCACTCTATCGCGATCCAGCGTGGCATCCGCAACTGATCGTCATCGCGCTCGGCACCAATGATTTCACCACACCGCTTCGCCCCGGCGAACCTTGGCCGAACCGCGCCGCGCTGCATACAGACTTCGAACGGACCTACATCGATTTCGTCCACCGCATCCATGCCGACGATCCCGGCGCCCGCATCCTGCTATGGGCGACCGACATGGCGGGTGGCGAGATCGCGGCCGAGGTCGCAAAGGTCGCCGATCGCCTGGCAGCGCAGGGAGAACCGGTCGCGTTCGTCCCCGTTCGTGGCCTGGCCTTCGACGCGTGTCACGCCCATCCGTCGATCGCCGACGACGGCAGGATCGCCTCGGCGATCACCGCCTATCTCGATGGCCAGCCCGGCCTGTGGGCACAGCGATGATCGGCCGGCGGCATGCCCGCTTCCCGGCGGGGGATCGATCGCGCCGAACGCGATGGTCCGGAATCCTCGGGTTGGCGATCGCCGTGACGGCGGTGCCCTCGTCTGTCGCGGCGCGCACCGCATGGCCGGGCAAGGCGAGAGCGGCGATCGTCCTGACGTATGACGATGCGCTCGTATCGCAGCTGGATCATGCCATCCCGACATTGGATGCGGCAGGTCTCAAGGCGACGTTCTTCCTGTCTGGCGTCCGCCAAGCCGATGTCGCGCGCTGGCGGGCGGCGGCCTCGCACGGGCATGAGCTTGGCAACCATACGATATTCCATCCGTGTGCGGCGGCCACCTATCCTGCCGATCCGCACTACACCGCGGAGGCCTACACTCCGGCAACCATGCTCCGGGAGATTGCGGCACAGAACGTGTTGCTGAGCGCGCTCGACGGCAAAAGCCGTCACGCCTTCGCCACGCCCTGCGGCCAGACGGTCGCCGGCGGTGCCGACTATCTGGGCCCGCTCGCAGCCTCCCGCCTCGTCACTTCGGTTCGTGGGGTGTCGGCAACACCGGCCGACCTTGCCGTCGACGGTGCAACCCGCGACGTCATGCACATCCCCGCCCGCGGTTTCGCCGAGCATACGACGGGTGAACAATTGATCGCTTATGCTCGACAGGCGGAGGCCGGGGGCGGCATCGCGGTGTTCCTGTTCCACGGCATCGGTGGCGACCACCTCGCGATTTCGAACGAAGCGCATCGTGCTTTGATCAACTGGCTGCGTTCCCACAAACGGGACGTCTGGACGACGACGCTGAGCAAGGCGTTGGCATGGGAAGCGACGCACCAGCGAGGGCCTTTTGATGCGAAACACCCGGCCAGCCGCCGCTGAGATCAGGAACTATCGATGTGAACCTAGCGATCTATTCCTGATAGGAGACCTCGAGGCCGAGCATTCGAGGCGGCAAGCCGTCGATCGACGCTGCACGACGGTTGTGAGCGGCGTCCGACAGAGTCACTGAAGGGGTCTTGTGGAAGACCGCCTTCAGTCACCAATTCCATGCGCCCAAAAACCGCTGAGGCCTTGGATCCAACGCGCAAATGCCGGTTGCTAGGCGGTCGCGGCTGCCGGCTTGCGCGCATACAGGCCGTAGAGCAGGATCAGCGCGTAGCAGATCGCAGGCAGCAAAAGCGCGAAATGCAGGCTACCCGATTTGTCCGCCAGCATGCCGGTCAAATACGGGATGATCGCGCCACCGACGATCGCCGTGGCGATCACACCCGAGCCTTCGGCCGCGCGCTTGCCGAGACCCTCGGACGCCAGCGAGAAGATCGTGGGAAACATCACTGCGTTCATCAACCCGATCGCCAACAATGCCCAGCCAGAGGCCGCGCCCTCGGTGTTCGCGGAAATCAGGATCAACGCCAGCGTGCCCGTCGCGACCCCGGCCAGCACCTTGCCCGGCAACACCTTGTTCAGCACATATGCGCCGATGAACCGACCGACCAACGCCCCGCCCCAGTAAAAGGGCACGTGCTTGCCGGCAGCGACGTCGCTGAGGCCCATGACGCTCGGCTGCATCAGGTAATTGACGATCAGCGAGCCGACCGCGACTTCTGCGCCGACGTACAGGAAGATGCACGCCGTCCCCATCGCGAAACGCGGACGCTTGAGCAGCGTGAACGCGTGGAAGATGCTTCCGGCCTGGTCCTGCTCTTCATTGAGCCGGTTGCGGCGGGTCCACACCACGGCGGCGACGATCAGCAGAGCGATCGCAAGACCGATATAGGTATGTACCACCGTCCGCGAGGATTCGGACCGATAGGCATTGAGCGCGGCACCGGTGAGCTTCGACGAGTCGACCGTCGCCAGGCCGCCGAGGATCAGCGCGGAGCCGACATACGGAAAGATCGTTGTGCCGAGCGAGTTGAAGGCCTGTGCAAAGGTTAGCCGGCTCGAGGCGGACTTCGGATGGCCGAGCGCGGAGATCAGCGGATTGGCGACAACCTGAACCACGGTGATGCCCGCGCCGAGCACGAACAGCGCGAACAGGAACATGCCGAAGCTCGCCTGTCCCGCGGCCGGAATGAACAACAGGCAGCCCGCCGTCATCGTCACGAGGCCGAGCGACGCGGTCCGCATATAGCCCGCTTTCCGGACGATCGCGGCGGCGGGGATCGAGAATAGCGCATACGCGAGGAAAAAGGCCGACTGGACCAGCATCGCGGTCGCGTGGTCCAGCGTGAAGAGCTCCTTCATCTTCGGGATGATAATGTCGTTGAGCGAGGTGATGCCGCCGAAGATGAAGAACAGCGCAAAAACAAACACCCGGAGGTCTGGCGCATCATAGCCGTGGCTAGCGTCGCCTGCGGCTGCTGGTGTGGATCCGATATCAACGTGCATCTGGTTTACGGCCCTTTACGAGAAACGCCGCGACATAAGCCGCGGCAGCCCGGCGCGGCAATGTCGCGCCATAGGCGATCGACCTCTGGATCGAGCGGTAGCGCGAGGCGAGACGAAGCCGCACCTCTTCAGCCAAGACAGGATCGTCAACGGCATCGATGTCGTCCACCGCGCGGTCCGGATTCGCCCCCGATAGGCCTGCCCCGAGCCGGGCTGAACGATAGGCTTCGGCGGCATCCTCGAAACCGGAGGGTTGGACGGTCTATACATCGGCGGCGCGATGCATAGATCGGATTGCAGGAGGCGCCGAAGCCGCGGCGGAAGCCTTGAGGAAGGTGTCGTGCGGTTCCGCCAGCGCGACGGCGTCACGGATCGAACCCTTCATCCGCTCGAACGCCGCTTCGAGATCAGATACGGAGAAATGATCCGCTAGCGGGTCGTGCGCCGCGGCATCGATACCGAAACCGGCGTACATCGATAGCCAACTCGGATCCTGAAACGATTCCCATTCATACCGCACGAGGTGCCCGCGCGCCTTGAACAACCTCATCTTGCGCGCCAGCGGCTCGGGCAGGGCGGTATCTCGACAGCGATCCCACAACGGCTCGCCTCGCCTGTCGTTCGCGAAATAATGCAGGATCAGGAAGTCCCGAATACGTTCGTACTCGAGCCCCGTGGTCCTGTTGTATTCCTCCGCCAGAGCCTGATCAAAACCGCGATCCGGCAGCAGGGCGAGCAACTTCTCCAACCCGGTCTGAATAAGGGTGATGCTCGTCGATTCCAGCGGCTCCATGAAACCCGCGGCGAGTCCGAGCGCGACGCAGTTCCCCTGCCAGAAGGCATGGCGACGACCGGTACGGAAGCGGATGATGTTCGGCTCAGCCAACGCTGCGCCCTCAAGGCGCCCCTTCAGGGTTCCAGCGGCCTCGTCGTCCGAGATGTGGCGGCTTGCATAGACGTAGCCGTTGCCGACCCGGTGCTGCAGCGGAATCCGCCATTGCCATCCGGCGGAAAGCGCCGTGCTGCGCGTGAAGGGCGTGAGCGGCCCCGAACGTTCGCACGGCATGGCAACCGCACGATCGCAGGGCAGCAGGTTGGTCCAATCCTCGTATGGCACGCCGAGCGCATCGCCGAGCAGCAACGACCGAAAGCCTGAGCAATCGATGAACAGGTCGCCTTCGATCGTCTTGCCGCACGTCGTATCGAGGCCCGCGATAAACCCCGTGGCTCTATCGACGCGAACGTTGGTGATCGTGGCGTCGACGTGCCCGACGCCCCATTCGCTCGCCTTCTTGGCAAGGAAGGTGGCGAACAGGCCCGCGTCGAAATGGACCGCCCAATCGAAGAAGAGGAGGTCGTGAACCGGACTGTCGGTTGGCTGCATGAAGAGGTTTCGTTCGGCGAGTGCGGTCGCCAGACAGAAATCGGACAGCGGCGTCAGGTGGCCCGCTGCGTTCATCTTGCGCCAATAGTGGTGGAACGCCACGCCGCGTGACCGCATTCCATATAGACCAAACGGGTGGAAGAACCGCTCTCCTTGGCGCTTCCAATCCACAAACTCGATGCCGAGCTTCACGGTGCCCTGCGCGGCCGCCATCACCTCCTGCTCGGTGACGCCGATCTGCCGGAAAAAATCCCGTATGCCCGGAACGGTCGCCTCACCGACGCCCACGGTACGGATGTCGGTGGAGTCAACGACCGTGATGGCGACAGACTGACGATCGAGCCGGCGCGCGAGGAGCGTCGCCGCCATCCATCCCGCGGTCCCTCCGCCAACGATGACGATCGACCGCAGCGGTCCCGTTCCCGGCATTGGCTCCGTTGCGTCCTTCACGATCACCTCCCCAACCCCTGCGTCCGAACGCAAACGCCCGCCATCCCCAAGCAGGATGACGGGCGCATGCGGTGTCAACGCGGATCAGAACTTGAAACGCGCGCCTGCCATGAACCGCCGCTCGTAGATGTTGTTGTACGCCTTCTCGTCCGGGAACGTCAGATAGTATTTCTCATACTCGCCGGTGAGGTTCGACCCCTGTGCGTAAAGCGTCAGATTGGGGGTGAAGTCATAGCTGATCGATGCATCGACATAGTTGGTCGGCTGCTGATATAATTCCAGACCTCGGATGCCGCCGAAATCCTGCTGCACCGCGCGCTTCGATCGGTAGTTCCAAGCGACACGCGCCTGAAAATGATTGTCTTGATAGAAGCCAGCCAAATTCGTCTGGATCTTCGAATTGTCCTGAAACGGTATCTTGTCGCCCTTGAGATCGACCGCTCCCGAATCCGACGGCGAGTAGGTGATGTTCGCATCGATGCCGAAGTTCGAAAGGATCGTCGGCATGAAGCCGAAGTCGTTGAACGACAGCTTGGCACCCGCCTCGACACCCTTGAGCGTCCCGCCATCGCCCTGAACCGGAGTGCTGATCGATACGGTCCGGTTACGTACGACGCCGTCGTTGTCCGGCAGGTCGGTCCGCACGATGTTGCCGGATTGGATGAAGCTGGCGACGTCGATGTAGAACGCACCGACGCTGAGCAGGCTGCTGCGCCCGATGTAATATTCCAACGACCCCTCGACGTTGCTGGCGCGCCAGGGATCAAGCTGAGGATTGCCATTCGAACTGCCGCCGGTGACGCGGAACACCGGCGATCCCGGATTGCTCGTGTCGATCGCGTAGTTCGGATTGAGACCCCCGCCCCATTGGTTGAGATCGAGCAGCGTCATCGTCTTGGAATAGGCGAGACGCAGCTTCAGGTTGTCGGCGAAGCTGAACGCCAGATTGAACGCCGGCAGGAAATCGGTAAAGCTGCGCTTTGTCTCGACCGTTCCGTTCACCGTGTTGGCGACACCATAGGGGCGTGGCGAACCGGTAACGAACTGGGTGATGTCAAGTTTCGTGTTGATGACCTTCAGGCCTGCGTTCCCGGATACGGGAATGCCGAACACGTCGCCCTTCACGTTGAGCTGGGCGTAGCCCGAGATCTGCTTCACGCCTACGTTGAACGAAGCACCCGGATTCTGGATCTCAACGTTGCCGGGATAGAAGCTGTTCTGGAACGCGAGCGCGTTGTCCATGACTTTGGGATCGAGCACGTATATCGCCGGCAGCCCGGCTCCAGGCAGATTGAACTGTTTAACCTGTCCGTTGAAGATCGGGTCGCTGGCCTTGCGGACCACACCTGACGTGTAGGGTCTGAAGCCAGGGGTATCGAACGTGCCGGTGCCAGCGTAGCAGGACTTGTCGCTCAAAGGCACGTCGAATGCTTTCCACTTGACCAAGCATCCGCCCGTTTGCGACGCCTGCCCCGCATAAAGCGGCGCGGCTCGATCGAACTCGAAGTCATCGACCGAGCGCTCGCTGTACCTTCCACCGGCGCTCAGGCTGACGTTGTCGTTGGCCTCGTACGAGACGTCGCCGCGGATGATCTTCAGGTCGCCCTTTCGACGATAATTCCCTTCGGAAGACGTGGTCTTCATCGTGTAGCTGTCGATGTTGCCGAGCCTCGACGTCAGTGCCGACGGCAAAGTGAACGCAGGCTGATTGCCGGTGAAGTCGACCGTTGCGGGCAACGATGCCGAACCGGCGATCGTGTTGACCACATAGCCGCTCGGATTGAAGGCGACATCGCCCGTCGGATAATGGCCGATGCCGCCCGGCTGCCACTGCGCGCCGTTCGACGGGCTGAACTGCAGATAGCTCTGGTCGTAATTGGAATAAGCCTTGCCGTAGACGCCGCGCAGGCTTGCCTTGAACCGGCCGCCATTGTCGTATTTTAACTCGACATTGTAGTTCTGTGACTGCGACTTGAAGCGGTCGTTCTGCGCATAGGAATCGAAATTGCCTAGGTCATAATTATAGACCTGCGTCGTGTTCAAATCATAATCGCGGGTGACGCCGCCATTGCTGAGCGACACGACCGAGCCGGTGTTCCGCGATTGACCCGGCACGAATTCGCCAGCCTGCCAATTGACGTTCTGCATCTGGATGCCGGCGGTGCGATCGTTCTCGTTCTGGCGCGTGAAGAAGGCATCGGCATTCAGCGTCAGAGCGTCACTGATCTCCCACTGCGCCGAGGCGTTTACGCCGATACGCTCGCGCTGGTTGACCTTGTCCCAAGCGGTGAAGCCCTGAGGGACGATGAAGGCGTCGTTGGCGTCGCCATCGCCATTCACGTCGCGGCCGGTTCCGACGATCGTCCCCCTAGTGCGATTAGCCGGCGAGAAGCCGTTACTGAGGTCGACATCGCCGGTGGGATTGGCCGCGGTGTTGAACTGCTCGTTGTGGAGCGCCGCACCATAGCCCTCCTGGATCCCGTTGTGGGAGTTCGAGAGATGCAGATTCGAATAGGCGCCGGACACCAGAAACCCGAACTTTTCGCCACGGAAGCCGAACAGCCCGTTCAGGTTCGGATCGAACTCCTTGGTCTTGTCCCCGTAGGCGCCTTCCGCGGCCGCGGCGACTGTGAATCCCTTCTTCAGATCGAACGGGCGGCGGGTGCGCAGGTTCACCGTACCGGTGATGCCGGCGTTGAGCAGATCAGCCGTGCTCGACTTGATGACGTCCGCGCCCGCGAATAGCTGGGACGGTATGTCGTTGAAGTTCGGTTGAATCGTCGTGATCGACTGCGCACCGAGATACGCTTCGCCGTTCAGCAGGGTCGTCACTTGCGGGAGGCCGCGGATGTTGATCGCGGCGCCTTCGCCGGCGTCGCGGCGGATCTGCACACCGGGGATGCGCTGAAGCGAGTCCGAGATCGTCACGTCGGGCAGCTTGCCGATGTCTTCGGCCGAGATGGAGTCCGTCACGGACGCCGCGTCGCGCTTGAGGTTAACCGCGCGCTGTTGCGATCCGCGGATGCCGGTGACGACGATGTCCTGCGTTTCGGCGGCCGCATCGCTGGCAGACGTCGGATTCTGGGCTTCGCTCGCCTGATCGGCCGCGGCGGCGGTCGGCGATGCGGCCTGATCGGTCGGTGCGTTCTGCAACACCCCCTGCGTCGTGGACGTCTGCTGCGCGATCGCGGCATCGCTGCTCACCAGCGCCGTCACGGAGGCCGCGACCATCAACATATTCTTTGACCGTGCACGCAACATTCGACCGTCTCCCTCAGCACCGAAGTCGCCAGCGACTGGCGAACGTTTTGACATGCTAAGATCGAGCCGATCGGCGATGCGTCGCCCCCACCCTCTCCCTGCCTGCCAGTCGCAACTTACCGTTGTCTCGACGTTATCCTTCTATACCTCAATTCCATACGGTCAATAACAAAATCAATTTGCGTTTGTTATGATTCCCGGCATGCTTGGGGGCGATGATCGGGCAGCGGTCGCGACAGCAGAGAGAGGACGTCCGTTTTGCAGAACAATATGGCTGCCGCAGCCATCGAGGCGCATCGAGACCTGATACCGGCCCTTGGTATCGACTTCGGCGGCACCAAGATCGAAGCCGTCTTGCTTGGTGCCGATGGCGAGACATTGTGGCAGCAACGGGTGCCCAACCCCGGCACGTATGACACCGCGCTCGCCACGATCGCCGGGTTCGTCGCGGCTGCCGACGTCGTGGGAGGCACGGCATGCTCCGTCGGCATCGGCGCACCCGGATCGCCATCGCCGCACACCGGATTGATGCGCAACAGCAACTCGCTCTACCTGAATGGCCGATCGTTCGGAAAAGACCTAATTGCTGTTCTCAATCGGCCGGTAAAGCTGGTCAATGATGCGAACTGCCTGGCGCTGTCGGAGGCGACAGACGGCGCCGCGGCCGGCGCGCGAAGCGTGTTCGCGCTCGTGATCGGTACGGGGGTGGGCGGCGGCATCATATTGTCCGGTGCATGTCTCGACGGCGCTCACGGCATCGCCGGCGAGATCGGCCACTCACCTCTACCCTGGCCCCGCAGCGACGAGCTGCCGCCACCGGCATGCTGGTGCGGGCGAACGGGCTGCATCGAGAGCTGGGTCTCCGGCACGGGGTTCGCTCGCGCCGCCAAGGCCGAGCATAGTCTTTCGCTCAAAGCGCCCGAGATCGTTGCAGCGGCCCGTGCGGGCGATCCCGCGGCGCGTGCTGCGCTGGATGCGTACATCGACCGGCTGGGGCGCGTACTGGCGATGGTCGCCAACCTGCTCGATCCCGAGGTCGTCGTATTGGGTGGAGGCATGTCGAACGTCGCCGAAATCTATGCGGATCTTCCCGCGATCGTCCGCCGCCATGCCTTCTCGGACCTATGGGAAGGACGCATCGTCCCCGCGCGCTGGGGCGACGCGTCCGGTATGCGCGGCGCTGCGCGGCTATGGACCGCGGAAGCCTGACCGACACGAGGTCGGACATGATAAACGTAGAACCAACCGGCCGGCGGAAAGTCGAGCCCGAAAACTCAGGAGAGGTCCCCCATGCGATCGTTGCCGCTAACCGCCGCCCTGCTGCTCGGTACAGCATTTTCCTCTGCGGTGGCTGCGCAAGCCGTGGCGCCAGTCATGCAGTCGGAGATCACGAATGCCGGCCCCTACAACGTCGCCATCCTGGAAGGCGGGATCGGGGTCGAGCGCGAGCTGACGGGTGCCGAGACAGCGGTCCGCGCCGACGCCCCATGGACACTGTCCGCCTGGATCCGTCCCAGCACAGCCGGCGCAACCGGTGCGGTGCTCGCCATCGGTGATCCGCTGGCGGCCTGTCGCTGCCTCAGCCTCGCCAACGGCCGCGCAACCGCCGCGGATGGGGAGAGGACGATCACCGGCGGAGCCCCGTTGGCTGCAGGCCGTTGGACCCATGTCGCGGCCGTAGCGGACGGTCGAACACTGAAGCTGTACGTCAATGGTCGCGAGGTCGCGTCCGTCGCGAACCGCCCCACCCAAGTCGCCCCCCGCCTGGCGGTCGCACCGGTGACGAGCAGCGGCGAAGGGCCGCGTCATTTCGGCGGATCGCTCGTTGCTGCGCGATTCGACGCCGCGGCGTTGAACACCGGCGAGATTGCGGCGGCCGTTCGCGCGCAGCCAGATTTCGACCTGGTGCAGTTCTGGCAGGTCGGCGTCGGCTGGCCCTTTCAGAAGCAGGCCAATATCGGCCTCACGCAGCAACAGGATGCTTGGACCTTGCCGAAGGCCCGGGTCAGCGCGACCACCGCGCCAAGCGCACGAACGCCCTTATCCCCGACCGGGCTCGCACGTGAACGTGACGGTCGCTGGCTGGTGAACGGCTGGCGGCTCGCCGCGGCGCCCGAGGTGCGCGAAGATGCCGCCACCCTGTCGCGCCCCGGCCGGGCCACCGGGACGTGGCGCGCGGCAACCGTGCCTGGCACCGTCCTGACGACGCTGGTCGACCGCGGCGTATATCCCGATCCCTATTATGGGCTCAACAATCTCAAGATACCCGAAAGCCTGGCGCGGCAGGACTATTGGTACCGCACGAGCTTCACGGTGCCTGCCGATGCTGCCGGCAAGCGCCTCACGCTGGTCTTCGGCGGCATCAACTATGCGGCGGAAGTGTGGGCGAACGGCCATAAGCTGGGTGACACCCGCGGCGCCTTCATCCGTGGCCAGTTCGACCTTGTCCCCGTCGCGGGTGAGAACGTCGTGGCGGTCCGCGTTTCTCCGCCGCCTCATCCGGGAATCCCCCACGAGCAGTCGATCAGCGCGGGCGTAGGAGAGAATGGAGGGCAGCTCGCCATCGACGGTCCGACGTTCGTCGCCACCGAGGGCTGGGACTGGATACCCGGCATTCGCGACCGCAACACGGGACTATGGCGGCCCGTCGAACTGCTTGCGCACGGGACGGTCCGGCTGCTCGATCCGCATGTCGTCACCGACCTGCCCCTACCCCGTACTGACAGTGCAGACGTCTACGTGACCGTTCCGGTCCAGAACGCAGGGACCACCGCCAGCCGCGTCACCGTGCGCGCCGCCTTCGGCGACGTCCGTGTCGAAAAGACGGTGATGGCGCCCCCCGGCGAAACCAAGGTTGTATTCACACCCGCCGAATTCACGCAGCTTCGCATCGCCAACCCGAAATTGTGGTGGCCGAACGGTTACGGACAACAGGCTCTCTACCAACTTTCCCTGGAAGCGCTGGCCGACGGCGAGCTTTCGGACACGCGCACCGACAAGTTCGGCATCCGCGAAGTCAGCTACGATTTGTCGCTCTTCGATACAGCTGGCGCCCTTCGCCGGGTCAATCTGCAATTCACCGACGGCAGCCTGCGCGGCGAACGTCTGATCGACGTCCGCCATCAGGCCATCAAGCAGTCTCCCAACGGCTGGGCGGAATCTCTGACGCCCCAGGGGGAACATTCGCCGGCGGTTACGACGATCACGTCGACGATGCCCGAACCGCACCTGACGATCCGCGTAAACGGCGTCCAGATCGCCGCCCGCGGAGGCAATTGGGGCATGGACGATGCCATGAAGCGTATCGGACGGGCCCGTCTCGCGCCTTATTTCCGCCTCCAGAAGGAGGCGCACATGAACGTCATCCGCAATTGGATGGGCAACAACACCGAAGAGGAATTCTACGACCTCGCCGACGAGAACGGCATGATGGTGCTCAACGACTTCTGGCAATCGACCCAGAACTTTCAGGTCGAGCCGCAAGACCCGGCGTTGTTCCTCAGGAATGCCGACGACGTGGTGCGCCGCTACCGCAACCACCCTTCGATCATCCTCTGGTTCGGCCGCAACGAAGGGGTGCCCTATCCGGCCCTCAACGAAGGCCTCGACGAAGTGATCGCGCGTGAGGACGGGACGCGTTGGTTCACGGGCAGTTCCAACGTCGTCAACCTGCAGGGGTCAGGCCCCTACAATTATCGTCCGCCGGTGGGGTATTTCACCGGACTCGCAACGGGTTTCTCGGTGGAGACCGGGACGCCGTCCCTGTCCACGCTCGAGTCCGTACGCGCTGACATGCCGGACAGCGAGACTTGGCCGCTGAGCGACACCCTGGCGTACCATGACTGGCATTTCTCCGGGAATGGCGACACCAAGACGTTCATGACCACGCTCGACACCATGTTCGGCGCTGGAACCAGCTTCGCGGATTTCGAGCGCAAGGCGCAGATGATGAACCTCGAGACGCACAAGGCGATGTACGAAGGGTTCCTCGGCCATCTGTGGACGAAAAACTCCGGGCGACTGCTTTGGATGACCCATCCCGCATGGCCGTCGAACACGTGGCAGATCTACAGCTGGGACTATGACACGCAAGCCTCCTATTACGGTGCGAAGAAGGCCGCGGAGCCACTTCATGTCCAGCTCAACCTACCGGGCAACGAGCTTGTCGTCCTCAACACGACCCGGGATGCGCAACCTGGGCTGAAGGTCCGCACGCGTGTCGTCGGACTCGACAACATCCAGCTCTTCCTCCGTGAGGACGCTGTCGATGCAGGCGCGAATATGGCCACGCCTCTGGCGCCGGTGCCACTGGATCGACTGTTCGCCTCCAACCCGATGGTGTTGGTCAAGCTCGAGTTGATCGATCGTGCCGGCAAAACGGTTGCGGACAATTTCTATTGGCGCGGGAAGACCGAAGCCTCCTACCGGATGCTCGACACCTTACGGACCGTGGCGTTGACCAGCTCGGTCGCGGCACAAACGGTCGATGGCGAGGATAACGTCGTGACGGTGACGCTCGCCAACCATACCGCTGTTCCGGCGCTCAACGCGAAGCTGACGCTGGTCGATGCCGAGGGCAAACGAATCCTTCCGGCGTTCTACAGCGACAACTACGTGGCGCTCCTGCCAGGAGAGGAGAAGCGCATCGAGATCCGCTATCCCAGAGGTTCAGGCCAGGCGCCGGCAGCGCTGACGCTGCGCGGATGGAACGTCGCGCAATCGGATCATTTCATCACGCTCTCGCGGCAGCCTGCGCGCTGAGGAAAGGGCGATGATGTGCGAAGGGCGCAACCGATGGTTGAGCCCTTTGCTCCTAAGCGTCACGACATCTCGGCGTCCCGCCTCCCCTGAGCGTCAGCCGGGTTTGCGGCTTGCGGGCGCGGGCTGAGGACTGAGACCCTCGGCAATCTGCGACGTGAAGTGGGCGTTCCGCATTTCCGACGGTGGCGCGAGCACTCCCCGGGCATGTGTCGGCAGGTGATCGCCGGCATGCGACGCGCCGTCGTCGAACACGTAGTGATCGAACCAGCGCCGCCAGGCCACACGCTGTGCAGGCGGCAGATCGCGGATCGCGAGTATAGCATGGCTCAGCGCGCCCATCGGCGAGATCGCGTGCGGCTCACCCCACCAGTAGTTGACCATCACGTTGAACGCGGCGGTAGCCTTGACGTTGTGCCACCAGAACGGTGGAATGAAGAGCGCGTCGCCCGGATCGAGATCGGCCACGACCCCGTGCGGAATCGCCTCTGCGTACTTCGGATAGCGTTCAAGATCAGGGTTCTCGACGTCCACCATGCTGACCGGCGGGCCGGCGATGGTGTGATGGAAGGGTCCTACATACAGATTGCCGACCTGCTCGGGCGGGAACAACGTGAAGCGCCGCCGGCCCGCGACCACCACCGCAACGTTGCTCGCCTCGTCGAAATGGGTGGAGACATGCGTCCGATTGCCGACCCATATGCGTGGCTTCGCATTGGGCAGCACAAACGGCAGGGGATTGTCCTCGATCCAGGCCGAGAGGTGATCATCCGCCGCAGCCGCGCCCGCATATAAGGCGACGGGCTCAGCCTCGCTGCGTAGCGAAAGCAGCTTGTCGAGCAGTCCGCTGAGCGATCCGAACCTCTTCTGAAAATTGCAGGCCCGCATCGTCGGGTCATAGAAAAACCGACCCTCGATTTCTGGCGGCCCGATGAGCACCTCGGCCGGGCGGCCGCGGTCCATGGCCTTCATATAGTCGACGAGTGTCTCGGCGGAACTAAGTCCCGCTATGACGGCAGGCCATCGCTCCGCCTGACCGCGCAGTACGATCGGTTGAGACCGCGTCGCGATCTCGTCGGCGAACCGCGCCGCATCAACCGGGCCGCTCTCGTCGACGCGGGCTTGGATGGTCATAATCGTCGCTCCTCAAAGCTTTCTAACGTCGGGTGCCGCTGGGCTAAAGACCATCCGATCACAAAGTGCCGGCCTGACTTGCGCGCCTGGAAAAAAATTGATTACACCAAAACCTTCTAGTTGAGGGTCCGGCCGGTGAAGGGGCCGAAGAAGCTTGGTCGCGATGAGCGCGGCGGCTGTCCATCACGACGCAGGGGCTGACCAGGAGGCAGATTACCGCAGAAGCAAAGTGGTAAGAACCCAAAAGTAGACGTTTCCGGTCGGTTTGCGTCAGCCCGACTTCAGACGTTCATTCATCTTGAGAGTAACGCTCACATGCGATCGAGCTATCGCATAGGGCCGTGTTCGATGCGCCGGTCGAGCGATTGAGCGCACACGTGAGAGATGCCGCTAGTCCGGGTGAACCTGACCTTCAAGTGAACGCCAAGCGGCCCGCAACCATCTTAGTTTTCGCCGTACGGCAAAAAGGCTTTTCATTTTGCCCGGGCAGACGGCTGAATGCTTCACATGCTTCAGCTCCTGGTCAATGCCCCCTGCTTAGAAGTCTCGGATCTCCCCGCCAGAACTCCGGACCTTGCAACGCGACGATCCAGATCATCGCCAGCGATGTTAAGCAGACAAACGCGATCAGCTTGAGGCGTCTCATCCGCCACCCCTCTTCGCTCTCTCGTTGTTTTGAAAACGCCTTGTGCTCATCACTCTCTCACATTATGCCATTTGCATTCGAATGCAAGGAGAGAGTATGGCGCAGTGGTTGAAGCGGGGCCGGGATCTTGAGGTCACCGCGACGAACGATCGTCAGGTTCAGAACGCGGTGGAGACCATCCTCGCCGACGTGTCGGCACGGGGAGACCATGCGGTCCGCGAGCTCTCTATCAAGTTCGATGCCTGGGATCGCGACAGCTACCGTCTCAGCGCGCAAGATATTCAGGACTGTATCGATCAGCTCGACACCCAGGCGCTTCACGATATCGAGTTCGCCCAAAAGCAGGTCCGCAATTTCGCACAACTTCAACGCGACTCTATGCTCGACATTGAAGTCGAGACGATGCCGGGCGTGGTGCTCGGCCATAAGAACATCCCGGTCAACGCAGCGGGCTGCTACGTGCCAGGAGGCAAGTACCCCCTGCTCGCCTCAGCACATATGAGCGTCATCACCGCTAAGGTGGCAGGCGTCGCGCGGGTCGTAACCTGCGCGCCCCCCTTTAACGGACGTCCCGCGCCTGCCATCGTGGCGGCCCAGGCCATGGCAGGTGCTGACGAAATCTACTGCTTGGGCGGCATCCAGGCGGTTGCGGCGATGGGCCTCGGAACCCAGACGATCGCGCCCGTGGACATCCTAGTGGGGCCGGGCAACGCCTACGTCGCTGAGGCGAAGCGCCAGCTGTTCGGACGGGTGGGCATCGATCTGTTCGCTGGTCCCACGGAGACCCTCGTGATCGCGGACGAAGTCGGTGCCGATGGCGAATTGTGCGCCACGGACCTGCTCGGTCAGGCCGAGCATGGGCCTGACAGCCCGGCGATCCTGCTCACGACGTCCGAGGCGCTGGCGCGTGAGACGATGAAGGAGATCGAGCGTCTCCTCCAGGTGCTGCCGACCGCCGACTACGCGCGCCGCGCCTGGGAGAGCTATGGCGAAGTAATAGTCGCTGAGGATGACGCCGAGATGGTGCGGATCGCGGACGAGATCGCCTCGGAACACGTCCAGGTCATGACGCGCGACCCAGACTATTTTCTTGAGCACATGACGAACTTCGGGGCGCTGTTCCTCGGCGCCCGCACCAACGTCGCCTATGGCGACAAGGTGATCGGCACCAACCACACGCTGCCGACCCGCAAGGCAGCGCGCTACACCGGCGGTCTCTGGGTCGGCAAGTTCCTCAAGACCTGCACCTACCAGCGGGTCACCACCGACGAGGCATCTGCCCTCATCGGTGAGTATTGCAGCCGCCTTTGCGCCCTGGAGGGCTTCGCCGGTCACGGCGAGCAGGCGAACGTCCGCGTACGCCGGCACGGCGGACGAAACGTACCCTACGCGGGCATCGCCGAAGCGCTCGTACCGGCAGAATGACCACGCTGCCGCGCACCCCGTCCTTTCGGCTCGATGGACAGTCTGCTCTCGTCACCGGAGCGGGACGGGGCTTGGGTCTCGCCTGCGCGGTGGCGATGGCGGACGCCGGGGCTTCGGTGACGCTCGCCGCCCGGACCGAGGGCGAGATCCAGGCCGCCGCGTCGGCGATCACCGCAGCGGGCGGCAAGGCGGGCACACTCGTTCTCGACGTGCTCAACATCGATGCCGTGCGACGAGCAATCGGCGAGGCAGGGCCATTCTCCATCCTCGTCAACAATGCGGGCACCAACCGGCCTAAACCGTTCACGGAGGTCAGCGTGGACGACTACGACGCCGTTCTCGACTTGAACCTCAAGGCCGCCGTGTTCGTCGCCCAGGCCGTCGCGACGGGAATGGTCGACGCCGGTCGGGGCGGCTCGATCATCCACATGGGATCGCAGATGGGCCATGTGGGCGGTGTCAACCGCAGCCTCTATTGCGCATCGAAATGGGCCATTGAAGGCTTGTCCAAGGCGATGTCGCTCGATCTCGCCGCCTACGGCGTACGGTCCAACACCATAGCACCGACCTTCATCGAGACACCCATGACACGCCCGTTCTTCGAGGATGCGGCGTTTCGTGACAGCGTCCTGTCCAAGATCAAGCTCGGCAGGCTTGGGACGGTGGAGGATATCATGGGCGCAGTCGTTTATCTCGCATCACCCGCCTCTGCACTCGTTACGGGCACCAGCATGCTGGTCGATGGCGGCTGGACGGCGGACTGAGCCTCATCTTCCCCTAATAACGTTGCATGCGTGCTCATGGTACGCGAACAGGACATCATGGCCGATCGTATCCTCACCACCCACGTCGGCTCCCTGCCGCGCAGCAACGCAGTGACAGAAGTCGTCTTCGCGTTGGAACGCGGCGAGCATGTCGATCACGGTCGCTTCGACGCCGTCATCGGCGAAGCCGTGACGGCATGCGTCAAGCGACAGATCGAAAGCGGCGTCGACATCGTGTCCGACGGCGAAATGTCGAAGATCAGCTACGCGACTTATATCAAGGACCGGATCTCCGGCTTCGATGGCGATTCCGCGCGCACACCCCCAGCTGATCTGGAAGCCTTTCCCGGCTTCCTGACCCGACAGGCTGCAGGCGGCGGCACGCCGACGTATCGTCGCCCATGCTGCGTCGGCCCCGTTGCGCCGAAGACGCTGGCACCGCTTGAAGAAGACATCGCGCGGTTCGCCGCAGCGACTGCTCCACAGTTCTCCGTAGGCCGCTTCATGAACGCCGCATCGCCCGGCGTGATCGCACTCTTCCAGCCGAACCAGCATTACGCCACTCGGGACGATTACCTCGAGGCTTTGGCTGAGGCCATGCGTCCGGAGTATGAGGCCATCGTTGCCGCCGGCCTGATCCTGCAGCTCGACAGTCCCGACCTCGGGCTCGGCCGGCACATGATGTACAAGGACCGTGACGAGGCGGAATATCTGGCGCTGATCGAACATCATGTAGAGGTGCTGAACCATGCCCTGCGGAACGTCCCCGCGGAGCAGGTCAGGATGCATGTGTGCTGGGGCAATTACGAGGGTCCGCATCACATGGACGTCGAAATGGCCACCATTCTGCCCGTGCTCATGAAGGCCAAGCCGCAGGGTCTCCTGTTCGAGACTGCCAATCCCCGCCACCAGCACGACTGGCAGGCGTTCCGCGATCTCGCCGCGCTGGTACCGGATGACCGCGTGCTGATCCCCGGCGTCATTGACTCCACCACCAACTTCATCGAGCATCCCGAGGTCGTGGCGCTTCGCGTCGAGCAATTCGCTGATCTGGTCGGCCGTGATCGCGTGATCGCGGGCACGGACTGCGGCTTCTCCACTTTCGCCGGCTTCGGTGCAGTCGATCCCGACATCGTCTACGCCAAGCTGGCGACGTTGGCGGAAGGCGCGGCTCGCGCGAGTGACCGGCTGTGGGCGCGCGCAGCGTGACCTTGAAGCAGCGCCTTGCCGCCGGTAATCTGATCATCGGCACCTTCGTGAAGACGCCCTCGCCGATCATTGTCGAGGTCCTGTCGAGAACTCCGCTAGACTGCCTGTGCCTCGACGCGGAGCACGCGCCGTTCGATCGCCTGGCGATTGACGGCTGTCTGTTGGCGGCCCGTGCCGGGCAAACGGACATACTGGTCAGGGTGCCGACAGCCACCGGCGAGCACATCCTCAACGCCCTCGACGGTGGTGCCACCGGGATCGTGGCACCTCACATCCGCAATGCGGAGGAGGCTACGGCGCTGGTCCGGGCCGCGACATACGGCCGCGGTGGCCGCGGCTATGCGGGATCATCCCGAGCCGCCGGGTACACCACGACGAGCATGGCCGAACATCTGGCGAACTCCGTCGCCCGCACGGTGGTGATCGCACAGATCGAGGATCCAGAAGCGATCGACGACATCGACGCGATCGCGTCCGTTGCGGGGATCGACGCCTTGTTCATCGGCAGGGTCGACCTGACTGTGGCCTATGGTGCCGACAGTCAGGACGATCCCCATATCGTCGCGGTGGTGGAGCGAATCTGCGCCGCGGGCAAGCGCCACGGACGACCCGTGGGCATGTTCCTCGCGCGCGCCAGCGACATCCCCTACTGGCGGGAAAGAGGCGCCACGCTCTTCATGCTGGGCTCCGATCACAGCTTCATGCTAGCGGGAGCCGCAGCGCTCGTCGAAGCCGCGGCGGGATGAACGTACCCGGACGCGGCGCGGCGGCCCTATTTTCCATCGCGCCGCTCCTGCTCTCGATCATCTCACTTTACGTCGGCACCTCGTTCGCCAAAACTTTTTTCCCGATTGCAGGTGCTGCCGGTATCACGGCGATGCGGATCGGACTGGGTGCGCTACTCATGCTCGCAGTCCAGCGACCCTGGCGGTGGGCGATAAACCGAGAGCAGAGGCTGGCGATCGCCGGCTATGGTGTCGTGCTCGCGTGCATGAACCTCAGCTTCTACGCAGCGGTCGCCAGACTGCCGCTGGGCGTCGCCATCGCGATCGAGTTCATAGGCCCGCTCGGCGTTGCGTTTCTCCGCTCTCGGCGCATGCTCGACGTCCTCTGGGTGACGTTAGCCGCGGCGGGTATTGGCGTATTGGCGGTACCACGTTCGGCAGGCACCGTGACCCTGGACGGCGTTGCCTACGCTCTGCTCGCAGCACTGTTCTGGGCACTCTACATCATCTCCGGTGCATGCGCGGCAAGGCTGGTGCCGCAGCACGGGATTGTCTGCCTTGGTCTCTGCACCGCCTCGATCGTGGCTGTGCCGGCCGGCATCGCCGAAGCGGGCAGCGCGCTCCTCGATCCGATTATCCTCGCGAGCGGCGTCGCCGTAGCAGTACTCTGCAGCATCCTGCCCTATTCGCTCGAGACCTTCGCCCTCAAGCGGATGACGCCGGCGACTTTCGAGATCATCGTCAGCCTTGAACCCGCGGTCGGCGCGTTTGCCGCGTTCGCCGTCATCAGCGAACGTCTGACGGATCTTCAGATGATCGGCATCGCTACGGTTATCGTGGCTGCTGCTGGCGGCACTATGACTTCCGCAAAACGGCAGGCGGCGGTGCTACCGGTGGCTTGACAGCTGCCAGCAAATCGCGTGCATTCGAATTCATGATTAAACTTACTTTCCGTCGGTATCGTGCCGCCCTGCTTGCGGCCGCTACCGTTCTCGTTGGCAGCACCGCTGCTCCCGCCTCGCCGCAGCAATCCGCCTCATCGGATCAGCGACGCTGGTGGAAGGAGGCAGTCGTATACCAGATCTATCCGCGCTCGTTCGCCGACTCCAACGGCGATGGCGTCGGCGACCTGAATGGCATCACCCAGCATCTGGATCATCTCCAACGGCTCGGCGTGACAGTGGTCTGGCTCAGTCCGCACTTCGACAGTCCGAACGCCGACAATGGCTACGACATTCGCGACTATCGCAAGGTGCTCGCGCAGTTCGGAACAATGACCGATTTCGATCGCATGCTGGCGGCGATGAAGAAGCGAGGCATGCGCCTGATCATCGATCTCGTCGTCAACCACACCAGCGACGAGCATCGCTGGTTCGTCGAGGCGAAGACGGGGCCGTCAAACCCCTATCGTGACTATTACATCTGGCGGCCCAGTAAGGCCGGGGCCGGCAGCGCGTCGTCGGCGCCGAACAACTACCCCAGCTTCTTCGGTGGCTCCGCCTGGACGCAGGCCAAGCCGGGTGACGATTACTACCTGCACTATTTCGCCGTGAAGCAGCCCGACCTCAACTGGGACAATCGGAAGGTCCGCTCCGAAGTCTACGATCTCATGCGCTTCTGGCTCGACAAGGGCGTATCCGGCTTCCGGATGGATGTGATCCCATTCATCTCGAAGGACCCAGCGTTTCCCGATTTGACGGCCGACCAGCTACAGCATCCGGACCGGGTCTATGCCGACGGCCCACGTGTCCATGACTATCTCAAGGAGATGCGCCGTGAGGTGCTATCCAAATACGATACCATGACGGTGGGAGAGGCAGTCGGAGTCACTCCCGAGAAGGGGCCGCTGTTCACAGATCAGACCCGGGGCGAACTCGACATGATCTTCCGCTTCGAAGGCGTGAACATCGGTCGCGACGGTTGGCGGACCAAGGCGTGGTCGCTGCCGGCACTCAAGCGCTTCTATGCGGACCTCGACACCTCCGCCAGCACCACCGGCTGGAACACCAGCTTCATCGGCAACCACGACAAGGCCCGCGCAATCGATGCGCTCGGCGACGGGAGCCCGGCATCGGCCAAGGCGCTGGCGACGATGATGCTGACCCTGCGGGGTACGCCCTTTCTGTACCAGGGCGACGAGATCGGGATGACCAACTTTCCTTGGACGGACGTTGGGCAGTTCGACGACATCGCTGCGCGCAACCTGTGGCGCGACCAGGTTCTATCCGGCAAGGTCGCCGCAACGGTGCTGCTGCCCGAGCTTGCGAAGACCTCCCGCGACAACGCGCGGACACCGATGCAGTGGAATGCCAGAACCGCTGCAGGCTTCACGACGGGCAAGCCATGGCTGCCGGTCAATCCGAACCACGTCACCGTGAACGTTTCTGCGGAGGCCGCCGATCCTAATTCAGTGCTGGCGTTTTACCGGAGCATGCTGGCACTCCGCCAAAAGACCCCTGCCCTGATCTATGGTGCCTATCACGATCTCGATCCGTCGCATCCACAGGTGTTCGCCTACACACGCATCATGGGCTCGGACAAATACCTAGTGGTGATCAACTTCAGTGCCCGCCCGCTCAGCTACACGCTGCCCACCGGCATTGCGCCACGCGCGGTCGCGATCTCCACCGCAGCGGGCACGGGCACGACACCTTCGGAGGGAACACTCGCCTTGGCACCGTGGCAGGCCAGCGTGTACCGGCTGTAGGCCCGATTGGGCGCGGGTCTCAGGGCGAGACCCGCCCTTCCAACGTTTCGGGCAAACTTCGCCAGATCACCGCCGCGACCAGGAAGATCAGGCAGGCGGCGAGCATCGCGAACCGCAACCCGACGGCAGCGGCCAATGCGCCAGTGATGAGCGGGGCAAAGAAGCTGATCAGTCGCCCCCAATTGAAGATCGATGCGGCGGTGGACTTGAGGTGCGGCGGGTACAGCTCCGCTAGCCACGGCCCCCACACCACGCTGGACGACAATCCGAAGCCGTAGGCAAAGCCGACCACGAGCAGCAGCGGTATGATCGAGGGAACCGTCAGATAGATGGCGATCGCCAGTGCCGCGAGGACGAATCCCAAAGATGCGAAGCGTCGGCCGAGGCGATCCGAAGCCCACCCCCAAGCGAAACCGCCGATCATGTTTCCGGCGAATTGTGCGGCGACCAGTCGCCCGATCACCTCCGGATCGAGCAGACGGACGTCCTTCAGGTAGATCGTCAGCCAGCCGCTAAACGCCTGGTAGGCGAAGAAGTTAAGCCCGGTGAGGCTTGCCAGCAGCAGTGTCCTGCGTCGAACCTGCGGCGCGAATAGTTCCCGAATGGGGAAGCGCGATGCCCGCGCGATCGTGCCACCGGCTGGTACGATCAGCCATGCCAGGCCCGCCAGCAGGATCGGCGGCACGCCTCCAAGCCACAGCAGCACGCGCCAATCGTGCGCGCCAAGGCTACCGAGCGCCAGTCCGAGCACGACGATGGCGCTGCTGAAGGTGAGATTAATCGCGCTTGCCAGCCGCCCACGCACCTGGGGCGCGAACAGGCCGACATAGATGCCGACGATCACCGGAAAGCTCCCGCCCAGGAAGAGTCCGAGAACGAATCTTTGTAGCAGCAATTGCGGATAACTGGCGACGGCCACGCCGGCGATGAGCATCGCACCGTAGCCGATCATGATCGCAACAAGCATGTTGCGACGGCCGAGGCGATCGGCGAGCTGCCCGAAGGTAATCGCGCCGATGAGCGCACCCGCACCTTGCGCCGAATAGGCGGAGCCCGCCTGGGTCAGCGTCAAGCCGAGGCTGTCGCGGATGAATGGCCGCAGCACGTCGACCGTGTTCCACGCCCAGCCGTAGAAGAATTCGGCAATCAGGACGAACGCGAACGCGCTGATGCGCCGGGCGAGACTATGCTCGAATAGCGGAGCGCCAGCCGGACCTGATGTCAACGGCATTGCCGGCACGGCGAGCGTCCTTACCCCGTCCGTGGGCGGCATCATGGCCCCTGCCCCGCCGCCCGCTCGTGCCATGTCCGTTCAGTCCTTCCGTCAGCGCCGGAACTGCAGCCGCAGGCCATACATGCGGGGAGGTTCGTAGCTCGCCTGTAGCGGGGTGCCGCCGTAGGAGACCAGCGTCTGGATCTTGGTGTTGGTGATGTTGTCCACGAAGCCGATCAGAGAGAGTTGCTTGTTCACTTCGTAGGTCAACGTTGCGTCCAACTTGGCCCAGGGCTCCTCGCGGGCGAGGGAGTCGTTGAACGCCTGCTCGTCGTGATGCCCAGCGAACGACACCGCCACGAACGGGGTGAGCGAGGAGTCGCCGCCAAGTGCGATCTTGTAGGAGGCATACGCCGAACCGGAGTATTTTGGAGAGTGCGGGATGTTGTTGCCGGACAGGTCGCAGACGAACGAGAGAGCCGGCTGCCCCGCACCACCCGTGCCGCCGAGCGGCGTGCACTCGTAACCGGGCGCGATCACGCGGCGCTGCCCGACGCCGGCGATGGTGACGCCGTTCACGACCGTCGGCGCTGTGGCGCTGGCATCGTTGACGAGGATCGATCCGCCGAACGGCAGCGGCACACCCTTGAAGTCGCTGTACTTGGCATTGAGCAGCGACAGGTTGGCACCGATCGTCAGTTCGGGCGTCGGCTCCCAGATAGCCTCCGTCTCAAGCCCGTAGGAGCGAGCCTTCGCCGCGTTGAAGGTCGTCTGCAGCGTCGTCCCGCCCACGATGATCTGACGGCTCTCCTGCAGATCGCTGTAGCGGTTGTAGAAGGCCGAGAGGTTGAGCTGGACGGTGTTGTCGAAGAAGCGGTTCTTCGAACCGACCTCGTAGGCCGTCACCTTCTCGGGATCGAACGTCGGCGCGCTCTGCGCCGCGGCAAGACCTGCGTTGAAGCCACCGGACCGGAAGCCGGTCGAGACGCTGGCATAGACGAGGTTCCGATCGGTGACCTGATACTCCGTCCCTGCCTTCCATGTGGTCTGGCTGAAGGTCAACGGGCAGTAGTTCGATGCGACCTGCTGGCCCAAAGAATTGAGGATCGTAGCGGCGGTGACGCCATTCTCACCGCAGTTGCTGGGTCGGTTTGGGAACACGCTCCGACCCGGCAGCGGATCGTTGATCGTGACCAGGGTCAGCGGATTGACCCCGTTCGCCAACGTCGCGGGCAGATACCAAAACGCCGTGGCGTTGAGGTAGGTCTTCTTCTCGTGAGTGTAGCGAACGCCGCCAGTCACTGACCATGCATCGGTCAGATGATAGGTCGCCTGCCCATAAGCCGCGCGCGAATACACCTTCACGCGTTCGAATTGATAGGTGCCCGCGTTCTGAGAACCGGTGATCGGTGCCGCGAGGGCACTGGACCGGATCGTGCGCGGCAGCTGCTGGTTGATGAAGCCGTTGACGAGGTTGTCGTTGAGGAAGAACCCGCCTACCACATACTCGAGCTTGCCCGTCTTCGAGGAGAGCAGCTGCACCTCCTGGCTGAAGGTGTCGGCTTCCGTCCGAGCCTGATCGATGGCGATGGACGACGACGAGAAGTCTGAGTCCGTGGTCCGGCGACCACGATAGTGGACATAGCCGGTTATCGACTTCAGCGCGATCGGGCCGAAATCGTAGCTCGCCGTCAACGATGTGGACGCCTGCTGCAGATTGCGAAAGGGCTTGTAGTCATTGGAGACCGTGAACTCATCGCCCTGATTGTCGATCGGAATGCCGAGATCGACGCCCGTGCCGGCAGGACCAGTGGGGCTCGCAACGGTGGTGCGGCAGTCCGCCACGCCATCGCGATTGCCCGCGCGTTCGTTCAGGTAGATGTAGTTGGGTGAGTTGAAGAGGATCTGGCAGGTCGCCGGATCGATGTAAGATCCGATCTGCTTGTAGCCGAATGCCGAGGCGCCATTGCCGCCCTGCTTCGCGTAATCGGCCCGGAACGTGGCGGTGAAGTCACCGACGTCCCACTTCACCGCGCCGCGGATGTACTGCTTGTTCTCGTCGAACAGATCGGCCGAACGGTTGTAGCTATTCCTGACCCACCCATCGGCGTAGTCGGTCACTGCGGTAATGCGCGCCGCGACGTTCTCCGTCAGCGGCACGTTGATGTAGCCTTCGAAACGCGCCTTCTTGTAGTTTCCGACCGTCAGCGTCGACCCGTAGTCGAGCTCGTGCGTCGGCGCGTTGGTCGTCACCACGATGTTGCCGCCAAACGTGTTGCGGCCATAGAGCGTGCCCTGCGGCCCGCGCTGGACTTCCAACGTCGCGACATCCGCAAATCCGAGCGCGGCCTGGCTGGTCCGCGACTGGTAGATGCCATCAATGAAGTAGCCGATCGTCGGGTCGCCGGTCACGCCGTTGTTCGCCGTACGCACACCGCGCATCGCGGGACGAACGTCGGAGCCGGTCTGACCGAAGCTGAAACCAGGAACGAACTCGTTGAGCCGCGACAGGTCGACCACGCCGCGCGTCTGCAACGTCTCACCGGAGATTGCGGTGATCGCGAGGGGCACCGCCTGAAGGTTCTGTTCACGCCGCTGCGCCGTCACGACGATATCGCCGATGCCATCCTGCTCCGCAGCGGCAGTTGCATCCGGCTGGGCATTGGATTGGGGAGCGCTCGCCGCATCGACGGCTCCCGGGGCGCTTAGCTGCTCACCGGTCGAAGAACCCTGAACCGCCTGAGCAGCTGCGGCCTGCGCGCCGATTGCAAGCGCGAGAACCGACGCACCGGTAATAAAATGACGTATCGACATGCTGCCCCCTCATGTTCGTTTGTTAAAGGGAAGCTAGAGGCAGCATTCAACCTTGTCCACGAATTTTTGCATTCGGATTACAACGGTGGTCGAATGGCTGCGCCTCGCTCGCGGCGGCCGCTGTTAAGTAGAAAAGCTCGCAAAACCGTGACTTAGCGGATGGAACCGCCTCTCATGGCGTCGTCGAATGTCTCCGATGACACGCGAAGAGTCTGGTACATTCAACGCCGGCGCGATTTCTACCGGGGAATTTTGAATGCGAATGATTCACCCGAGTCGAGCGGAGCGGCCTTCAAGGAGCATGCCGTTGAATAGCCGTCGTTCGGCCGGCACCGCGGGATCCTCAATCCTTTCCAGCAGCATGTCGACCGCGGCCTGCGTCATTCGACGTACCGGTTGCCGAATCGAACACAGGCGGTAGCTTTCCCAGCTCGCAGGGTCCGATCCATCGAACCCAACGACGGAGAGATCGCCCGGTATGTCGAGACCATGACGCTCACGCGCCGCGTCCATGACCCCGATCGCCATCAGATCGTTTACGCATACGATGGCGTCGTACCGCTTCCGCTTGTTGAGCAGGTTCTCGAACGCCTCTGCGCCGCTGGCGTAGCCGTAGTCGCCCCGAACAACGGGTACGTCCTCGATGCCTGCCTCGCCAAGCCTCATCAAGGCCGCACGTCGCCGTTCCTCGCCGACATAGCTGTCCGCCGGGCCTGCAACGACCGCGAAGTTCTTGTGACCCGCACCGAGAAGCCTGCTGACGAGGTCTCGCTGCCCTGCCGCCGAATCACAGGAGACCGACGCCGCGGGCGCCCGATCTCCGACGCGATTGTACAGGACGAGCGGAACCTCGTGGGCCGAGAACATTTCTACCTGCTTGTCCGACAGACGGGCGGCGCAGATCACGCCGTCGACGCTGTGGCGCCAGACCTGATCCAGGGTTTCGTCGATGTCGCTTTCCGCATCCAGCGAGAAAAGCAGCATCCGCAGGTCGCGCTCCGTCAGGCGATGCGACAGTTCGGCAAGCACTTCGGGGTAATGCAACGCCGTCAGCCTGGAGAGGACGACGGCTACCAGGTTCGTTCGTCTGGAGATCAGCCCTTGGGCAAGGGCGTTAGGCCGGTAGCCGAGCTCCGCTGCCGCCTTCAGGATGCGATCCCGCGTCCCCGCCGCTATCGAGCCGCCGGGCGCAAAGCAGCGCGAAACTGCGGACTGCGACACGCCGGCGAGGCGTGCGACATCATAGGACGTCGCACGCCGCCCCGTTCTCGGCGTCTCGGCCAACGCGGTTTCGGGCGACTTTCCGAGCTTTCGTCCTGCCAACTCTCATCCCCCGGTGACAACTGCATTCGAATTCACTAGCATCATCACCGAAGCGTCGCACGTCGTGACGCCCGCATTGGAGACGAGGCAAATGGCCGATCCGGCGCCTACGGGGTTCGAGTACACCACCAGCTATGTCAAGGCTCCGGTCCGCGACTCGCTGGTCGACACAGGCGATGTGATATCTCTGGTCGAGACCATCCTCACCGGAGTCCGCACCCGCGGCGATGCAGCCGTGCGCGAATATTCCATCCAGTTCGATCGCGCCGACCTCGACCAATTCGAGGTTCCTACATCGGCACGCCTCGCGGCCGTTGAGGCCATGGAAACGCAGACGCGGGTGGATACGGAGTTCGCCATCGACAACGTACGTCGCTTTGCGGAAGCGCAATTGGCGACGATCCTGCCGCTCGAGGTGGAGCCGCTCCCCGGTCTTCATCTCGGCCACCGCGTGATCCCGATCGACCGTGTCGGCGCCTATGTGCCCGGCGGCCGCTTCCCCCTGCTCTCCGCGCCGATCATGACGATCGTTCCCGGCAAGGTCGCCGGTTGCGACGAGGTCGTCGCCTGCCTGCCGCCGAACGCCCATCAGGCGATGATCGCCGGGTGCCACCTTTCCGGTGCGGACCGGATCTTCCGCATCGGCGGCGCGCAGGCGATTGGCGCCATGGCGTTCGGCACCGAAAGCGTTCCGAAGGTCAACAAGATCGTCGGTCCCGGCAACGCCTTCGTCAACGAAGCCAAGCGACAGGTGTTCGGTCCGGTCGGCATTGATCAGCTCGCCGGGCCGTCCGAGATCTTCGTGCTGGCCGATGCAACCGGCGACCCCCGCCTCATAGCTACCGACCTGCTCGCCCAGGCGGAGCATGACGTACGCACGCGCGTGGGCCTGATCACCACCGATCGCGCCGTCGCCGAGGAAACCGCGCGAGAGGTCACACGCCAGCTGGAAACCCTCGGCACGGCGAACATCGCGGGTGAGAGCTGGGCGAATTACGGGGAAATCGTGCTCTGTCAGGACGAGGCGGCGATGATCGCCTACTCGGATCACGTCGCAGCGGAGCACCTTCAGGTGCACACCGCCGATCCGCACGGCCTCGCGCGCAAGCTGCGCAACTATGGCTCGCTCTTCATCGGTGAGAACGCGAGCGTCGTCTATTCGGACAAGACCGTCGGCACCAATCATACGCTGCCGACGATGGGCGCGGGCCGGTACACGGGCGGCCTGTGGGTCGGCTCCTACGTGAAGATCGCGACGCATCAGTGGCTGGACGACGAAGCGGTGCTTCGTGTCGGCCCGCCCGCGTCACGGCAGAGCGCCAGCGAGGGCCTCGACGGGCATATGAAGGCTGCGCAGGTCCGGGTGGATCGCCTGCACCAGGCCGCCGCAGAGTAGCTCACCGGGACCGGCCCTGCACGGGCTGGTCGCCCAAGGGGCTGCAGAAAGGAAGAAGGGCGCGTCGGCGGAGGCCGGCGCGTCCTTCTTCATCTAGCGGCCACAGACCGCCGCGGCCTCAGATCGCCTGACCGTCCTCGAAGACGGGCAGGGCGGGAGAGTCGCCGCCGCGCACCACGAAGGCAACAAGATCGACCGAGGCGGTATTGCGGAAAGCATGTTGCAGGCCAACCGGGACGCTCAGCGTGTCCCCGGCGCCCATGACGATCACCCCGCCGGCCCAGCTCACCTCCAATGTCCCGGACTGCACGAAGACGACCTCGACCTCGGCCCGCGCATGGTGCGGAATGTAAGCCCCGGTCCGCATCGTCAGCCGACGCAGGTTGAAGCCGTGCGGCCACCAACCGGAGATCGGCCCCGCCTTGAAGCCGTCACCCGTGACGATCGGCGTGATGACCGGCGCCTCCTCGACGCCCTTCCGCGCCAGCGGCGAATCCGGGTTGGCGACCATGGCACCCGCGGAGACGACGCACTCACGCAGCTTCTCCATCGGCGGCGTCCGGAGCTCTGCGGCCAGATCGTCTGCCGTCGTGCCGGCCAGCTCCACCTCATCCAGGGCATGATCGCCGGCCGACGTGTCGATCAGCATCCCGCCCTTGGCGAGCTTGAGTCCGTGATCGGCCGCCGCCTCGAACACCGCGGGCGCCCACGTAACCTTTCCAGGATCATCCTCTCCGAGGACGGTGAACAGAAAGCCCAGTCCCTCGTCGAGCTTCTCGAATCCGCGGAACATGTGGATAGGCACCGAGGCCACGTCGCCCGGCCCTATGTCGAGAAAGCCGTCCTCCTTGTTGGCCCCGAACGGAAGGCGCCAATGACCCGAGTGCACGACGAACACCTCCGCGGTATCGTGGCTGTGCTGCGAGTTGATGCACCCGAAGGGCTGACGTGCAGCCCCAATGTTGAAGCCGTGCCGCTCGGTGATGTGCACGTGCTGATCGGCGCTTTCCGAAACGCCGGCACCGATGATCGTGAAGTTTTCCTTCTCCGTCGAACCCGGCGTCCGGGTGTCGATGAACGCGGTGCGGCACGGCACCAGGTCAGCATAGCGCACGAGACGCGCGCGCATCGCATCCTCAGTCCAATCCACCATCGTCTCCCCATGCGCGAAACGCGCTTGCATCCGAATGCAGAATAGCTAGACCAATCGTGACGGAGACGCAAGGCGACAGAGGCAGCGTGAACACGCAAGTTCCCATCATAGATGAAGCGACAACTTTGCCACTGCCGCTCGTGCTGCTGCCGGGCACCCTCTGCGACGAGCGGCTGTTCGCGCCGCTTCTGGAACGGCTTCCCGCCAGGTTCGCGAAGGTTCTGCCGATCCGTGATGCCGAGCCTGCAGCGGCCGCGCAGGCTGTGCTCGAACAAGCGCCCCGTCGCTTCGCCCTTCTCGGCTTCTCTCTCGGCGGGCTGGTGGCGCTGGAGATCGCCTTACAGGCTCCTGATCGCGTTGCAGGGCTCGCGATGGTATCCAGCAATGCGCGTGCGCGCGCCCAGGATGCGCTGCAGCGTCCCGCCGACCCGCTTGAGGCGCTCACCGCCAGTTGGCCAGACTGTGTCGGCCCTGAAGGGCGCGCCAACACTGTTCTGCGTCAAACTCTCGAGCAGATGGCGCTCGATACAGGCCGGGACGTCTTCGCTGCCCAAGAGCAGCTGGTGCGATCACGAAGTGACAAGCGTGGGCGGCTTTGTGCACTTTGTATGCCTGTACTCGTTCTCGCCGGAGCGGAAGACCGCGCCTGCCCGCCGGCGATGCAGCACGAGATGGCTGAAGCTCTGCTGGACGCCGAAGTCGCGCTGCTTGAAGGTGTCGGCCATTTCGCGCCTTTGGAGGCTCCCGATGCCGTCGCGGCACATGTCGCCACGTGGTTGGGTCGCACGGACCAGTCACACAGGATCACGCCCGATCGGGCGCGCAAAGGAGGAAACATGACCAAGACCGAAACGTCCGCGCCCAAGCCCGACCAGCCCATGGAGAACGCGGTGCACGACGGTGGCAAGGTGCTTCAGGTCGAGCGCCGTGACTTCACCGAGCTGGTCCCCAACGATCGGCCCCGTGTCCAGAGCATGCGCGGCTTTGATCCGATCTACACCGACATCGTTGACTACATCGTGCGCTGCACCCACCGGATCTGGGACGAGCGCGACGTCGGCCTTATCTACACGCACTACACGCATAATTGCGTCGCCTATACGACGCTCGGCACGATGTATGACCGCGAGACTCACATCCGCGACACCATCCAGCGGCTGGTGGAGTTCCCGGATCGCAGAGGACTTGCTCAGCAGGTCATCTGGCGCGGCAACGACGTGGACGGCTTCTATACCAGCCACATGACCCACGGTCAGGGCCGGCACAGTCAGTACGGGATGTACGGCAAGCCGACCGGCCGCACCTTCCTGACCCGCACCGTGGCCGACTGCATGATCCTGGAGAACAAGATCTACAAGGAGTGGATCGTCCGGGACAACATGGGTCCGATCATCCAGCTCGGCCTGGATCCGCACGCGTTTGCGCTCGAAATCGCGACCAGGAAGCTCGACGCAGGTCAACCGATCATGGAAGTGGTGGAGAACCGTCGGCTGCTCGGCCAGTACCCGCCCGAGAGTGAGGCCGACGTCTCGATCGCGCACAGCGAGGACGAGGCGCAGCTGCTGCGTGACCTGCACCACATCTACAACAAGCGGATGTTCGGCCGCATCCACGAAATCTACGCGCCCAATTGCCAGTGGCATGGCCCGTTGATGCGTGAGTACTACGGCATCGCCGCGGTACTTCAGCAGACGATGCGGCTCGTAGCCCTGATACCCGACGGATATTTCGTGCCACAGCACATTAGTTCGGTCGAAAGCGAGGAAGGTGGAACGAAGTACGCGATCCGCTGGATGTTCGATGGGCACCATCTCGGCTACGGTTCGCTCGGGTCGCCAACAGGCCATCCATTATCGGTCATGGGCGTAAACCACTTCCTCATCCGCGACGGCAAGATCATCGACGAATGGGTGGTCTACGACGAGCTCTCCATGCTGGCGCAGATAAAGATCGCAGAGCTGCAGCAAGCCTCATAGCTTTAATGCTTAGCCAGAATACCGTCGATCATCAGCTTGGAGGGGCGAATTCGCTCCTCCAAGCCAATTAGCTCTGCATAGCGTAACCCAGAGCGAGTGGATGCCCTGAGGCGCGGTGACCCTTAAATGGTCGCTCGCACGAGATTAGCGGCTGCCTAAAAGGAGACATCCATTCACGCTGGAGTGATGACATGCCGCCCGGCTTACCCATATGGAAATGTAAGGAGAAGCTGATGGCGGGCGGTTGGACGCGCGATGGCGCGGTTCAGGATCAGATCGATGATTCAGTGGCTGACGCAGTGTTGGCGGCCCGGGCCAGCATGCCAAGCGGAAATAGCGAACCATTCTGCGCAATCTGCGGCGACGACATCCCAGAGGGTAGACGCCTGGCCGTTCCTGGTGTGCGTACCTGCGTGACGTGCCAAAGCGGCCGCGATCGGCCCCTAGCTACAACGTTCAATCGGCGGGGTAGCAAGGACAGCCAGTTGCGGTGACTGGCTTTGGCGCAGTTGCTGCGCCTGTTCTGATCAGACCCAATTCCGGTCATGGCGAGCGCTCGCGCCCCTCTCCAACTTCGGCCATTCATTCACGTCGGTGAGAATGGCACTGTCGGTTCCCCGCCGCCTCGACCGTTAGAGTCGGAGCCGAGTTCCAGTCCGACGCGGCTCATCGCATGCGCACCACAAGCTTGCCCTTGGCCCCGCCCTGCTCGAGCTGCGCCATCGCATCGTTCATCCGATCGAACGGGAAGACCCGGTCGACGACGGGTTTTATTGCACCGTCCTCAAGCAGCGCTGCAAGCTTCCCGAGCTGCCCGCCATCGGCATGCATGAACAGAAACGAATAATCGACGCCCGCACGCTTCGCCTTGCGGCGGATGCCCGCGCTCGTCGCGCGCAGCAGCAGGCGCAGGACGATGTTCAGTCCTTGCGCCTTTGCGAATGCCGGATCGGGCGGCCCGGAAATCGAGATCAGCTTGCCGCCGGGTTTGAGCACCTTGAGCGACGTCTCCAGCGTCTTGCCGTCTAAACTGTTGAGCACGACGTCATAGCCGGACAGTTCCTCGGAAAAGTCCTGCGCCTTGTAATCGATGACGACATCGGCGCCGAGGCGGCGGACGAGGTCTGCGTTAGCTGCGCTCGCCGTCGTCGCGACGCTCGCGCCGAGATGCTTGGCCAGCTGGATCGCCAGCGTGCCCACCCCGCCCGAGCCGGCATGGATCAGGACCTTCTGACCCTTCTTCAGATTCGCGCGCTCGACCAGCACCTGCCACACGGTCAACCCGACGAGCGGGATCGAGGCGGCTTCCTCCATCGACAAATTGGCGGGTTTCAGCGCGAGGTCGGCCTGCCTGACCGAGATCCGCTCAGCGAAGGTGCCGATATGGCCGTCGCGCGGGCGGGCATAGACCTCGTCGCCCGGCTTGAACGCCCGCACCGCCTGACCAACCGACACCACCCTGCCGGCAAGGTCGTGCCCCAGTACGAAGGGGGGCCTGTAGGGCAGGATCGGTTTGAACGCCCCGTCGCGGATCTTCGTGTCGAGTTGGTTGAGCCCGGTCGCGTGGATCTCGACCAGCACTTCGTCGGCCGCGGGTACGGGCTCGGGCACGTCGCCGAGCCGCAGCTGCTCCTGCTTGCCGTAGCGATCAAGAATATAGGCTTTCATCAGCCCTTCTCCTCAGGCGTCAGCCAGCGTCGGATAATCGGTGTACCCCTTCGCACCGCCACCATAGAGCGTGGAAGGATCGAGCTGATTGAGGTCTGCACCCGACTCCAGTCGCTCGACGAAATCGGGGTTGGCGATGAAGCCGCGCCCGAAGGCGAACAGGTCGGCCTTGCCTGCCGCCAGCTGCTCCTCGGCGAGTGCCTTGTCGAAGCCGTTGTTGGCGAGGAAGGTGCCGCCGAATTTACGACGCAGCGCGCCATAGTCGAACGGCTTGGCGTCGCGTGGCCCACCGGTCGCACCCTCGACGACGTGGAGATAGGCGATCTTCATCGCGCCCAGCTGTTCCGCGACGTGGTCGAACTGCGGCTGCTCGTCGTCCGCCGGCACGATGCCGCTCGCAGGCGAGACGGGCGACAGGCGCACGCCGGTCCGGTTCGCGCCGATTTCGCCCGCGACGGCGGCCGTGACCTCCAGCAGCAGGCGGGCGCGGTTCTCGATCGAACCGCCATAGGCGTCGGTTCGCACGTTCGCCGTCTCACGCAGGAATTCGTCGAGCAGATACCCATTGGCGCCATGCACCTCGACCCCGTCGAAGCCAGCTTCCATCGCGTTCGCGGCCGCCTGGCGAAAGCTCTCGATGATGCCGGGCAGCTCGTCCAGCTCGAGCGCGCGCGGCTCGGACACGTCAGCAAAGCCGTTGTTGACGAAGGTCTTGGCCTCGGCGCGGATCGCTGACGGGGCGACCGGCGCCTCGCCGCCGTGCAGATCGACATGGCTGACGCGCCCGACATGCCAGAGCTGGACGAAGATGCGACCGCCCTTCGCATGCACCGCGTCCGTCACCGTGCGCCAGCCTGCGATCTGCTCGGACGTGTAGAGGCCGGGCGTATCCTGATATCCTTGAGCCTGCACCGACACCTGCGTCGCTTCGGTAATAATGAGGCCGGCGGACGCGCGCTGCGCGTAATATTCCGCCGCATGCTCGCTCGGCAGGAGGCCGGGTGCGGCGCGGTTGCGGGTCAGCGGCGCCATGACGACGCGATTGGGCAGCGTCAGCGGGCCGAGATTGTAGGGGGAGAAAAGATCACTCATCGTTGGTCCTTGCCGGAAAAGAGGGTCAGGCCGCGGTGTAGCGGGGCGCGGGGTGGACCGAGCCGAAGTTCGGCACCATCGCCCGACGCGCCTGATCGAATGCGTCCCACAGCGTGACGTCGTGAAGCGGCGGGATGGTGACGCCCTCGCGGCGGTCAAAGCCGACGAGCGCGGCGTCGACCAGCTCGTTCACGTCCATCATCGGCGGAAGACTTGCCTCATCGGCGCCCGCACGGCCCCACAGTTCGGTGCGGGTCGCGGCCGGCAGGACGGCCTGAACGTAAACGCCCTTGGGTCCAAGTTCGAGCGACAATCCCTGCGACAGGAAGAGGACGAATGCCTTGGTCGCGCCATAGACGCTCATGCCGAACTCGGGCACCAGCCCGACGACCGAACCGATGTTGACGATCGCGCCCTCGCCAGCCTGCGCCAGCCGTGGAGCGATGGCGCTGGCGAGGCGGACGACCGAGGTCGTGTTGAGCGCGACCAGCCGATCCACGGCATCGGTCAACTGATCGACGAACGCGCCGTTCAATCCCGCGCCGGCGTTGTTGATGAGGATGCCTATCTTTGCATCTTCGCGCAGACGCGTCTCGACGGTCGCCAGCTGGCCGACGTCGGTCAGGTCGGCAGGCAGCACGTCGACGGCTACACCATGCTCCGACGATAGCGACGTCGCCAGCGCGTTCAGCCGCGCCTTGTCGCGGGCGACCAGCACGAGATCGTGGCCCCGCTTGGCGAAACGATCGGCATAGGTGGCGCCGATGCCTGTCGAGGCGCCGGTGATGAGAATGGTCGGCTTGGTCATCCTGTTGCCCTTTGCGGCTGGAACACTATATTCATGACAGTCATCACGATAAGCTTTAATGTGATGGCGGTCATCAATATGTCAACCGGGTGATCGGAGATTTTCGAATGCGGGTCAGCCGCGACCAGATGGCGACGAACAGGGTACGCATCCTCACCGAGGCAAGCCGCCTGTTCCGAGAGCGCGGCTTCGATGCGGTGACCGTGTCGGAGGTGATGAAGGCCGCCGGGCAGACTCATGGCGGCTTCTACAGCCACTTCGCGTCCAAGGACGATCTGGTCGCCCAGACCATCGCATTCGCGCTCGACGGCGAGGGTGGGACGATGCCTGATCTGCAAGGCTGGATCGACGTCTATCTGTCGCCGCTGCACCGCGATCATGCGGGCGAAGGCTGCCCGACCGCGAGCCTCGCCGGGCTGATGCGACAACAAACGCCAGAAGCGCGTGCGGCGATGGCCAAGGGGCTCGATGCGCAGATCGACCGGTTCGCGCGCTCCTTGCCCGCCGGCGATCCGGCGTCACGCCGGCGCGATGCAATTGGGCGGTGGTCGGCGATGGTGGGCGCCCTCGTCATGGCGCGCGCGGTCGATGATCCGGCGCTGGCCGACGAGCTGCTGACCAGCACGCGCGCGTGGATTGGGGCCGAAGGCGATCCTGCCCGCAGCGATGTATCAGGAGGAACCAGCCGATGAACGTGACGCTCGACCATGCCGATCTGGACGGCCACGACCAACTTGCCGCGCTGATGGCGACGGGTCGTCAGCCGCCTATCGGCGAAACGCTGGAGTTCGGGCTGGTGGAGCTGGAGCGCGGCCGCGTCGTGTTCGAGGGCTCGCCGTCCCGCAAGGTGTTCAACCCGATCGGTTCGGTCCATGGTGGTTACGCGGCAACATTGCTCGACAGTGCCTGCGGCTGCGCCGTCCATTCCAGCCTGGCGGCCGGCCAGGGATACACGACGCTTGAACTGAAGATATCCTACCACCGCGCCCTGAGCGAGGCGAGCGGCCCGGTTCGCGTCGAAGGCAAGCTTGTCTCGCTCGGACGCCGGGTCGCCTTCTCCGAGGCGCGCCTCGTCGATGCGCAGGGGCGGCTGTGTGCCTCCGCCACCTCGACCCTGCTGGTGTTTCCGATCGCGCCGCCACCTTGACCCACAAACGGTCACTCACTCCCGCTTCGCGATCGCCCGGAAGCGGACGTTCATTAAGGCAGTTGGTTACGTCCGCGATTCGGCCGTCAGCAGACTGGCAGCTCTCGGACGACGCCATTCGAGAGCGGACATTAGTCTGACAGTGCGGCGATGGTGCTTCCGCATAGCGCCGGCCAATGACATCTGAAACAGTTAGTATGATGACAAGGACTTTACGACGGTCTCGGATATAGTGCTCCAAGTGATAGTTTGACTGAGGTTGGAGCTTCGATCTGACATGAGCGCGACCGCTACCGCCCATTCGCAGTTCAGACTCAGCCAAGTTTGGCATTCGATAATTACTTCAGCTGGCAGAAGCGCGCGGACACAATCATAAGCGCCCCCCTGAAGACGTACGGGTGTAACGGTTTCCGTTGAACCCGTTTCGAAATCCAGCCAGTGCACCCCATCTCCAAACCCGGTGCTCAAAGCTTTCGCGCTGGCCTCCTTCGCCGCAAACCGACGACCAGCTGAAATTGCTAGGTCTGGTGATCTTGCCAACTCAGCCTGCTCCGCCTCGGTGAAGAGCTCCTCCAGCCAAGGCTTCCCAAGGCGGTCTACGGATCGGCGAATTGACGCGATCCTGCAAAGGTCTAGGCCGACACCAAGAAGCAACCGGCGCTACCAAAGAGCTCGGATGGCGATCGTCAGGGCAGCGAAGACGACAATCCAACACACGATCGTCGCGGCTGCACCCCTCACGCGCAAGCCAAGAAAATCGATATGGGCCTGGGGATCGAGCGCGCGGGCGCAGCAAACCAACGTCAATGCTGCCGTGATAGCAAACGGCATGCCGAATAACGCTGGGGCATGATCAACCAGGGCCTGCGGGCTCTGCGATCCGCCTAATACACGGAGGGACTTCCAGCCCAATGCGATGGACGCGATGAGGCTTACGACCGCCACACCTGTGTAGACTGCCTTCGGTGCACGCAGCGTCTTCGCCATTTTAACTCGTAGCCCTTCACTCATCTCATGAGCCCCATTAAATCCCCGATCGGCCGTTGCTCGACCCTAACGGCGAGCGTCGGCACCTTGAGGTTCCATTTGGGCGGGAAGGTTGGCTGCGGCATCGGCCCCAGGCTCTTGCGATAGACCTGTTTGATGCGCGTACGGCCTGAAAGGCCTTTAACATCGGGATGCACGACACGCGCATACTTGGATATTTCGCAAAAGAGGTTCTGACAGTCGATCGGCTGCAGCTTCCTCCCAAACAGATTCTGAAACTTGATATCGGCCTTAGCAAACGCGCGGTCCTGTTGCTCGCAGACCCAGAAGATTACCTCCTCCGCTGAATGCTTTCTCGTGTCGACGAAACACTTTGCAATCCCATCAAGCGCTCCCGGCCCGGCGATGACGAAATCACCTTCATCATGGTCGAGCATCTCAGAATAGTTGAGATCGATGGCATATTGGAACGCGAGAAATGGGCCCAGCCCTGGGTAGGCGAGCAAAAGCTCATAGATTGCCCGAAGGTTCGGCGCCTGGCGCACCCGCTCCGGCAATCTATCCTCGATCATCTTCTCCAGCAGGGCGAGATGGTTGGCATGTTTGCGCGCGTGCCCGAGCTTTGGTGCCGGCATAATGTACGCTGGCGAGTAGAGCTTGAGCCCAGCGGCCATCGCGCGATCGAGCGTATGCTCAATCTTGTTTAGATCAATTCCTTGCCATGTCAGGGGGCCTAGAACGCCTTCTAGCAGTTCCCAGGTCTCGATCCGGTTGAAAAGCTTAAAAAGGAGGGTTCGGAAGAAGATTTCGCGCGGCGCGCGCGGACGATCCTCACGGTATTGGACTTCCCGAATCAGGTACTGGCTGACCCGGTCGCTCGCGCGGTATGCATTCGTGAACCTATGTGCTGCGAGAACCGGATCGTTCGTCCAAGGGCCGACCGGATTGGCAAGGCGCCGAAAATAGAGTGCCTGACGCTCAGCAGCGAATCGCCAGTAGGTGTCAAAAACGAGCGTTGTTTCCATGTCATTCCGTGCGCGACTGCGGCTTAGCCGGGCGCATGCATGGCACGCCGTCCGGCCCACCAATACCGATTGTGAGTCCTCCGACTGCGTAGAACAGATCCGAGCACCCGGAAACGGAGATGTGCGATTATTGGCCCGGAGGAGCGGCAGATGGAGTTTTTGGTGTCGGGCTCGGCGACGGTGTTGCCGCTGGCGCTAGAGTGACAGCCGGCGATGGAGATGCAGCCGGTGAAGGAGTAGCGGTCGGCGATGGCGATGGAACCGCGCTCGATACCGCCGCAGCCGGGGCACCCGTTGGCCGTGAGAGAGAACACTCCTTCAAGCCAAACGTGATCATCGCGCCAATAACGAGCGCGCTGGCCCACTTCATGACCGCCTGCTCGCGCTCAACAGTGGTAACACGGTCGCTTAATTTCTTGTCGTTCTCGTCGATCTTCGACTTTAGCCCGGCGAAGGATTCAACGCCGGTGGCCAGAGGTCCGAGGAGGTCGGAGGGGATTGCCTCGAATCCCATCTTCTTCTGAAGGACGCTGGGCCGGTCGAGACTGGCGTACCAGATCAGGAAACACTCCTCCCCTCGCGAGAGATGGACCGCTCCCGGACCAGCATTGAACACCGAGAAGAGCAGTTTCCCCTCATAGTGGGGATCAACATGGAAGCCCGAGACGTTCACCAGTCCCCGAAACTTGTAGGTCGCACGGATCGATATGAAAGCGATCGCATGCTGCGGCACGCGGATCCGTTCCTCGGTGAGGATGAAACCAAACTGACCAGCCGGAATCGTGAAGCTCTCGCCTTCGCCCATCGGTTTCTTCGGCTTGTTGCGAGGGTCGTTCGGCTCACCCGTCGGTGACACATACACCTCCCCACCGACACGAAGCCGATAGGCAGCGCGGTCGATCCGCGTCACATGATAGTCGTCGATCAGGTCCCCGAGCTCGTCCTTCAGCCGTTCGCCGCCCCAGAACACTAGGCTTCCCCTCCTGCGCCTGCGCGCGTGAAGCTGTCGAAAATTGACCGCGCTTCCACTGCTCGGATGCGTTCACGATAGGCGGCAGCGAGGTCTATGTCGCGCGCCGCCGCCTCCGCCAGCACTGCGGAAACGAGGCTGAGATTGCATTGGTGCATCCCGCTACGAAACTGCAGATCCTCGAGATGATCCCAAGCTTCGCACAGCTTCGCCAATTGCCCGCTATGTTTGCAATACTGCCGCATGATCCAGAGCGGATCGTCGTCGCGACCAAGCGTTCCGGCTAGCGCGTTCCCGAGCTCAAGCAGCGAACGGTCCGGGTTCGAAGCCGTGAGATCACGACCCAAATGCTGATTGAGCGTGTTAGCGACAGCAAGGCAGATGATGAAGGCATCCGTCAGCGTTCGCTGGAAACGCGCTTCATCGCCATCATCGACGGCTGTGAGGAAATACGCGGTGTATTTGGCATTATGCAGCGCCATGTGCTTCATGCGCTGAGCTAGAGGAAGGATCACAATATCCTTGTGATAAGCCTCGTCGTGCTTGAGCTGAGCCCACTGAAGGGTCAGCAAGTGATCAGATACGCTCATCTTTATCCCCGTTAGGCCGCCAAGGCCGATTTGTCGTAGATCGCACGGCAGCGAACTATCAAAGCTTTCGCTTCTGCTTTAGTCCAATGGCCACCAGACCCCTCACCAGACCCGGTATCGAGGCGAGCGAAGGTCGAGTTGACGGTCAGGGGGCCGACCTTCAAGCCGGCCTCATGGGCCAGGAAGAACTGCAGCCGCCCTAGTCCGACAAGATTCCCGAGAAGCCGACGCACATAATAATGTGACCGATAGGTGGCATTGAACCGAACCTGCCCATCATGAACCTTAATGCTGAGATGGCTGAGGCATGGCCCTCCATAGAGACGACCACGATCAGTTGCCGGATCGTAGATATGAATCTCGTCTTCCATGGGGCTACCCGGCCCAAGCTCAAACGATGCGCGGTACTTTCCGTGCTTTTTGATCTTGATCAGCATGTCTTCGAGCGGATTGAAGATTTTTCCCTTCGCATCGCGCTGGCGCAGGATCCGATAAGCATAAGAACCCCAGTTGCCGTCGCTTCGGGCCTTTTGGATTGCTTTCAGCTTCTCCGGGAAAGGTCCAAACAGGCCAGCCTTTCCTGCCCTCTGATACTCGTCAAAGGGGAAGATCGTCTCGGCCACGGTGTGAATTCCGAAAGCACCGTGTGACTTGAGGAACGTGTCGACCTCATCATACACCCGACGGTCCTCTATCGAAAGCACTGTCGGTTGCGCGATATGGAGGATCACGTCGAAATCTTCGGACTTCTTCAGGCCATTCAAGTGCTCTGCAGCGGCGAGCCAGACTGCGGGAGAAGTTTCACCTTTGATCAGTTCCATGGGGCTTTCCTAGATCAAGCTGGCGGTCTCGTGGAGTTGGCGGTCAACGTAGGACCGTGAAAGCCATGCATAGCCATCAAGCCCCCAGCCGGGGCCCCAACTGTTGCGAATAAGTACGGATTCCTGACCGACCGGATCGAGGCCATGGCCGACGGCCAAAACCGCATGCCCGCCACGCTCCGTGTCGGGCGTTACATCGGGAATAATCCCCAGCGCGTCGGGCCGAAAGAATGCGTCAGTGATCACCAGCCCGAGGATCACCGGCACCTTCTTGTCGAGGGTTGCTGCCAGATCGGCAAATGCCGGCTTGCCAGGAACCATCGTCGTCTTGAACAGCGGATTGGAGAAGGCCGGCGGCGCCCAAGGAAGCACCTGGGTCGGCGAGTAAGGCCACGCTGGCTCGACCGGTTGCCCCTCCAGCGCGAGCGCCTGAGCCGTTGCTGCCATAGTCGTGCCAGCATCAGGATTCTGGCCCGGGGTCCGCGCTACCGCATGGAAGAACAGGTACTCCACCGACAGATGCTCGCCGGTGTTCGCGCAATGCTCGTGAGCTGCGGAGCTTGCAAATGCGAGACACGACTGCCGGCGCCCCTGCTGACGAACGGGCAACAACACGGAACGCAAGTCGATTGACGCGGTGATCAAGACTGCCCCCCGAACCGGCGGCGGGCAGCGCGCGACATTCCGCCCGCCTCTGGACCTTCCAGCGCGAGCTCAATCGAAAAGGTGGTGTCGTCCGGCAAAGCCCCGGCCCAAGGCTGAGACTCGTGCATCGTGACGTCGCCAATCCCGCTCTCAGGTGGCCTAACGATTACGGTTCGACGCGACGACGCGCCATAATGTAGTGGTTCACGGGAGAAGTCTGATTGATCGGAGAGAATAGAATACCCTGCCTCGCGAAGGGCTTCGGTCTGCCACTGATGGCCACTGCCTGCAGCCTCGTCGAGTTCGATACGTAGCAGGTCATCGGGGTTGCCAATCAACCGCGCGCCGTTGTCCCGTTCCGTCAGCCGCCAGACATCGGACCAGCTGCTTCCCGGCCGATGCTCCTCGCCAAGGCGATGCTTGAGCTTGGCCACCTGGGCATTCCGCAGACGGGTGACGTCGGCATAGTTCAGGATATGGTGGCTCAATAGCCCCCAACAGGCGGCCTCATAGCTTGTGCCCATACGCAGGGCGAGTTGATAGACGATATCGGGATCATGGAGGTGCGAAGCAACCGTCCAACCTTGAGCGCGAATGTGGTGCCGGTACAACCACCTCGGCAGCATCATTTCAGCGGCAAACGCATCCGCCGCCACCTCCTGAAGATCGCGTCCATCGTCTTCGGGCTGCGGCGCTCGCTCCAGGATCACCCGATCAACGCTGCCGGCATGCTCCAAAACGACGTGGCCCAGCTCATGGGCGGCCGTGAAACGCTGGATATGCAATCCGCGGCGGGTCGTTACCATGATGCCGCGCAAGGGGGCAGGCAGACATAGCCCCAGAGCGGAGTTCAGCGGCTTAAATACCAACGGGATGCCGAGATCTCCGATCACTTCGAAGATATCGATAAGGCCGCCGGCCTCGGTCACGCGCTCCTTGAGATCAAGTTCGCGATGAACTCGCTTGGCCGCCGCGACAGCATCGAGACGGACCGCCGCTGCCGCCGACCTAGCCACGCTCTTCTCCTCGAGGGCCGCGCATCTGGAGGAATTCCGCGAAGCGAAGCAGCTCCGCGCGATCGTCCGACGATAACTCGGTCGCTGCGCGCGCCAACGCCTGAACACTCTCCGGAAGCGGTGGTGTCTCGGCAGAGCCGGTTAGGGCCTCGATAGATTGGCCGTAAACCTGGGCAAACCGCCCCAACTCGACCGCATCTACCTTTCGACGGCCATTCTCGACCAATGAGAGTGCCGACCGCGAAATGCCTATCGCGTCAGCAGCTTCCTCCTGCTTTAGCTCCAGATATTCGCGGGCCTGGCGCAACCGCTCTCCTATTGCTCGCCACTTGTCGGATTCATCACTCATTTCAGACCCTTCACGCCGGTTCTAATGCTTTGACCGGCTTTGCTTTTTTCACTTTGATATCGCCGATAAAAACCCGCTTAAGTTTTGGCACGAGATCGGCAATCATCTCATCGCAGCTAGCATAGCCCCCAGGCTGGATGATTTCAGGCGGCAACTCGATGTCGAGCACCTTCTTGGTGATAACAGTAGCATCTACGACCCGCTTGGAATCGATGGCCGGACAGGTTCCCATGATGGAGCCTCCGCTACCCGAGGGCGCGGCCGCGGCAATCGAGCCATCGATAGCTTCCGTTTCTTCCTCGAACCATGCTTCCAACTCAGAAACGAGTTCCTTCGTCTTCGAGGCAAAGATCGCTTTGAGCTCTTCCTTGGTGGCCGCCATGATTACCTCATGTTCGAATTTCCAACATATGATGCCATCTCTGCGCGAAATGTCAACGTCGCGTTATGAGCGACCTCGCTCCATAGGAGTTGCGGTGCAGGATCGCTTCTACGACAGTGCGAGCGCCAAGTTGTGGAGTGCCTGAAGGGGGGGCACCAATGCGCTTTTCGACTATTCCGGCGCTAGCGCGCAGGAGCCATGCAAGCCTCAAGGCCGGCTATCAGCTGTTCATGCATGTCCGGCGGCAGATGGCCGCGGGACAGGGCGGTTTCCATGTCGGCGCGCTCAGCCGCGGATCCTGCGCGCCCGGTGCCATGGGTTGCTTCACCGGCGCCGATTTCCTTTACGTCTATGATTGCGGGTCAGATCCCAAAAGGCACGTCCATCGAGAGATCAATACCTTGCTCGCCGCCCGGCCCGAGCGCCATCTCGACCTGCTGGTGCTGTCGCATTTCGACCGTGACCATATCTGCGGAACGCCCGAACTCCTGCGCAAGCGGGACGGCTTCAGCGTCGACACGATCATGCTACCGTTCGTCGAGATGGACGAACGGATCGTGGCGCTCGCCCAGGCAGCCGCGGAGCAGGAAGACAGCGGCGGGTATATCGACCACTTCTTCATCGACATGGTATTCGAGCCCATCGAAACACTCGCCAAGTTCGGTCCGCGCCGGATCATCCTCGTCCGCGGCGATAGCGACGATACGCCGATGGACGGTGGCGGCTCGCCCGATTTCGATCCGGACGCCCCGGAGGTGCGCGTGAAAAGGCGCGATCATCGGCCGATAGACGGCGAGGATCCGATCAAGATGGCGCTGGTGGACGCCTATAATGATCCTCAGCGCCCGGCAGGTCACCAGTATCGCGCGACTTCAGGCAGTGCTCAGGTATTCGAGGTCCGCAACCTCGCTTTAGCGCTGTCCAATACAAATCTGTCGGTCGAATGGAAGCTGCTCCCCTGGGTTCGCAGAGCCGCGCCCACCGATGTCGCGACGTTCCGCGCCAAGGTAGAAGTGCTGTTTGGCTGGCCGTGCGGCAGTTTCGCGACGCAAGTGCTCAAGCCGGCGATCCGGCACCAAATGGCAGTGACCAAAAGAATCAAGATGGCCAAGGCCTATCGCGAGGCTTTTAGCGACAAGAATTTGACCTCCCTCTGCCTCTATTCAGGCCCGCGCTATCCCGACCGGATGCTGGCGACGGCGGCCGTCCCGCGTTTGCCAAATCACTCGCTGACCAAGATCGGCTGGCTCGGCACGGGCGACGCGCACCTGAAGGATCCGACCGATATCGCCGCGTTCAAGCACGGCTATGCGCAGGACCTCGCTTATGTTTCGACTTATCTCTTTCCGCATCACGGATCGATCAAGAACAGCGATCCCGGCGATCTAATCGTCGAGGCCGATATGTGGGTCGCAGCCGCAGATCCGATTCATGACTGGGAGCATCCGCATTGGCAGCTCCAGGGCGCTGTCGCCACGATGGGAAAAATCTTCCGCCATGTGCGCGCGTCGGTGCCGACCGCCGCCCAAGAAGTGTTCTTCGTGATTGGGAAGCCGTGAGCCGCTCGCCACCTTTGATCAGCCGCAGCTATCGCGCGGCCGGCGAAAGGTTGTGATCGATAGCGAGATGACGCGCAAATGTGAGGGGCCAGCCTGTTTGTCGGTCTATCTAACTATTCCACCCGAGCGGACCTTAAATGAACCGGTTCGTGAAGCCGCAAATACTCATGTTCAACATTTTCCCTTGGCGATGATCGCTGACAATCCATTCCGGAGCGTTGCTAACGGCAGGTTTCGGGATTTGAGAGTTAGGCGGGGAACGTCCGAAATTAGGGTACTTAGCTGCCGCCCCGCACTGACTGAACGAGCGTCGGCTTAGGAAGGGTCGGCGCCGAAAGCGGACCGGCCGCTTTCCACCAATCCCGGCCATTCACGCCCCTCATTTGGCGGCCCGATACCGGCCGCTCGTTCATGTGAGCGGACCGACCGCTTGAGCGGAGCGTCGTTCCTGATAGGTCTGTCGGAAGACCAGATCGGCTGGAAGCACGGGACGCCGGGTGGCGAGCAACGGTTAGCCGCCACGACGTCGGCAGGCACAGCTTTAATCGTCCTTCAATCGCTCCGGCGCAGAAGCGACGCATGTATTCAAATGATTCGGACGAACTATCGTTCTTTGAGATGGAGCGGCTGGCGGCAATTGCCGATTACGGGCTTGCGGCTGATCTCCAGGATCTGGAGCTCGAGCACATCGCAGCTCTGGCCGGCTCGCTGTTCGGATGCGAAATTTGCCTGATTTCCATCGTTGATCGACACCAGCAATTCTTTGCTGCGCGCACGGGGCTCGATGCGTCTTGCACCAGCAGGGAGAGTTCGTTCTGCGCTCACGCACTCGACCGCCAGTCAGCCATGGTCGTCGAGGACGCGCGGCAAGACCCGCGATTCTTTCAGAACGCGCTGGTGCTCGGACCGCCGTATATCCGGTTCTACGCGGGCGCGCCTCTGCGGGTGGCCTCGGGGCATGTGCTCGGCACCCTTTGCATTATTTCTTCCAACCCTCGCACGCTTGATGAGGTTCAAGCCCGGCATCTCGAGCAGTTGGCGCAACTCGTTGTCGACCGCCTCGAGCTGCGGCGAAGCGAGTGCAGGCGTAGTGAGAACGAGGCTCGTTTGAAGCGCCTTGCCCATTACGACCAGCTGACCGGGCTCTCGAATAGAGTACGCTTTCACGATGAAGGTGCGCGCCTCCTCCATCGGAGCGATTCGGCCACCGTGCTGCTGTTCGACCTCGATGGCTTCAAGGACGTAAACGACGTACTCGGGCATGCGGTCGGCGACCAATTGCTCGCCCGCGTCGGTGTACGGCTGCGCGACGAGATCGGCCCTGATCATCTCCTCGCGCGTCTTGGCGGCGATGAGTTCGCGCTGCTCATGCCCGATATCGGCGACCCGCGAGAGGCATATCACCTCGCGACCAGACTGCGCCAAAGCTTCAGCCGCGGTTTCAGCGTCAATGACGATGATCTCCAGCTTCATGCCAGCATCGGCATCGCGGTGGCACCTCATCATGGCACGACCGTGGAGACCCTGCTGGGTTCGGCCGACCTCGCGCTGTATCGAGCAAAGGAGCAGGGCGGAGGAGGCGTAGCCTTCTTTGAACCGCATCTACGTCACCATGCCGAGTTTCAACGGCAGATGCAGGCGGAATTGCAACACGCCTTCGAACGCGACGAGTTCAAAGTCCATTACCAGCCCCAAGTCACGCTTTGCGACGGGAAGATCGTCGGTGTCGAGGCGCTGCTCCGCTGGGACCATCCCGAGCGCGGGCTGTTATCGCCGGCTCAATTTCTGATGGTCCTCGACAAGATGCCGCTGGCGGCTGATGTCGGTCATTGGGTGTTGTGCACGGCCATTGCCCAAGGCGCCCAATGGTTGGCGGCGGGCGCACCGCTACGGGTCGCTGTCAATTTGTTTGCAGCGCAGCTGCGGCTTGGCGATTTGGGTGAACGGGTCGCCGCCAAACTGAGCGATCATCAGCTTCCGGCGGAGTTGCTCGAGATCGAACTGACGGAAACGATAGCCATCAAGAACAGCGCTATGGTAGCCGCCACGCTTGGCGTGCTTCGTGAGCAGGGCATTGGCATCGCGCTCGATGATTTCGGCACTGGCTATGCCTCTCTCAGCCTACTGAAGGAGCTGCCGGTAACGCGATTGAAGATCGACAAGAGCTTCGTGCGGGAAGTCGCGTCGGCACCCTGCGATGCAGTCGTAATCGATGCCGTCATGCGTCTGGCCGATGCGTTTCAATTGTCAGTAACTGTGGAGGGGATCGAAACCGCAGAGCAGCAGCAGTGCCTGGTCGGACTGAACTGCGTCGAAGGCCAAGGTTACCTATACGGAAGGCCGATGCCTGCGATGGAGCTAAATGAAATGCTCGCGTTGAATTTGTTGAACTTTCAAGACATTGGTCTGGGGACAAGTCTGATTTCGGATAAATTCGGCGCATATCAGTGTAGTAAAGAGGCCGCTTGCCTATCGCTGGGCTGCGACCCTCAAGTATGAACGAAGGGGCAAAGTGTTGACGTGTCACTCGAAAGCAGACGATCCGCTTTCCACCCTCGGCCGGCGGTCAAGCCTTCCTCCCCGGCCCGCTGAACGAACCGCCGGTTTCTTCCGGTCGTCCGCCGAAAGCGGACAAGCCACTATCCACCACGTCCCGACATTCGTGGGCCGACAAGCGGACTACGGAAGAGGTCGTTCAGCTGTCGCCTATTCTAGATATCCGTCCGCGATCGCGGTCGCGGTATCAACGTAGGCTGAGGATTGAGTGGCTCGACCTATGCTGAAGCCAGCAAGCCAGGCCGGCAGAGCTCGAAACGATCGTTACAGAACGGGCAATCTGACCTACTTGTGGCGGATCCGCACCCGCTTGCAAACCGCACAATTGCACTAGCTTCACAAGCTCTTCGGTATCGCTAGCATCCATTTCGGAGCCGTCTCGCACCGCTCCACGATAAGCAATAGTGCAGAATTACCTACCTTGCGCTGGCTCTTAGATGCGCAATCAGGGCGGTCAGCCACCGGAAACCCGCTTGTCCGCTGCCTTGTGCAGGATCCAATTGCTTTACGCTGCACATTCCATTCGACTTCACGGCGCACCAGAGCGACAGCGTCATCACACGAACCGCGGGGCACTAGGCGCCCCGCACCGCCCCAGGTGAGCTGCTCACCGGGGCTCTGGCTGGTGGGGCAGCAGCGGTGCTGCTCCAAGCCGGAGAACAGCATCATGATCAAATTAAGTGACACCCAGCGCATCTTGCTTGCGGCTGCCTGCCAGCGCGCGGACGGCAGCGTTCTGCCATTCCACGCCAGCATCAAGCGCGGCGGCGGCATCACCAAGGCCATCGCGGGACTTGTGCGTCAGGCGCTGGTGGCGGAGCGCGAAACGACCGACCAGGTCGCCGTGCACCGTACAGACGGTGACCTGCGCTTCGGCGTGTTCATCACCGCGGCCGGCATGGCAGCAATCGGGGTCAGCGCGGAAGACGAGAATGCAAGCGAAGCCGCCTCCGCGCAGCTGCCCGAAATCATCGACGTCGAGAAAGCCCCGACGAAGATCGCCACCGTGTTGACGCTGCTGGCGCGGAAGGATGGTGTTCCTGTGGCTGAGTTGATGACGGCAACCGGCTGGCTGCCGCACACCATCCGCGCCGCCATCACCGGTCTGCGCAAGAAGGGCCACAGCATCCAGCGGATCAAACGCGATGGCATGACCTGCTACCGCATCTTCGGAGTGGCGTGATGGACATGGCCAGCACTCTCGCGGAACTGGGGACGCTACCCTCCGATGCACTCCGCCAGCGATGGCGCAGTCTCGTCGGCAGCCCGGCACCCAAGGTGAGCCCGAAGATGCTGCGGCTGGCAGTCGCCTGGGAGATCCAGGCGCGCTCCTCTGCCGGGTTAGCGCGCATGACGAGCCAGACACTCGACCAGCTTGGCCGCGGCCAGACCCGGACGCAGGCAGCGGCGCCTGGCATGCGGCTGGTGCGCGAGTGGCAGGGCCGGGTTCACGTCGTCACCGTCGGCGAGGATCAGGTGATCCGCTGGGATGAGCGCGAATGGCGCTCGCTGAGCGAGGTTGCCCGCGCAATCACCGGCACGCGTTGGTCGGGCCCTGCCTTCTTCGGTCTCAAGAAGAAGGCGGTGGCCGCATGAAGACGGTGCGTTGCGCGATCTACACCAGGAAGTCCTCGGACGACGGTCTGGAACAGAGCTTCAACAGCCTCGATGCACAGCGCGAGGCCTGCGCCGCCTATATCCTGAGTCAGGCCAGCGAGGGCTGGTCGGCGCTGCCGGAGATCTATGACGATGGCGGGCTGTCGGGCGGTACGCTCGAGCGCCCTGCCCTCAAGCGCCTGCTCGCCGAAGTGGCCGCTGGCCGGGTCGACATCATCGTCGTCTACAAGGTCGACCGGCTGACCCGCTCGCTGTTCGACTTTGCCAAGCTGGTCGAGACGTTCGATGCCGCGGGTACGAGCTTCGTGTCGGTCACCCAGTCGTTCAACACCACGACCAGCATGGGTCGCCTCACCCTCAACATGCTGCTGTCGTTCGCGCAATTCGAGCGCGAGGTCACCGCCGAGCGGATCCGCGACAAGATCGCAGCGTCGAAGGCGCGTGGCATGTGGATGGGCGGTACACCGCCACTTGGCTATGCTCCCAATGACCGCAGCCTCGTCATCGTCGAGGAACACGCCACGCTCGTGCGTCATCTCTACGGGCGATATCTGGCGCTCGGCAGCGTGCGGCGCTTGATGGAGGAACTGGCACGAAGCGGGGTGACGGTACCACCTAGAACCACGGTTGGCGGCAAGCCGCTCGGCGGCGGCGCCTTCACCCGCGGCCAGCTCTACCAGATCCTCAAGAACGTCATCTACACCGGCAGGATCGGCCACAAGGACAAGGTCTATTCCGGGCTGCACGCCGCGATCATCGACGAGGCGACCTTTGCCGCCGTGCAGGCGATGCTTGCCGACCATCTTCGGGGTCACCGCACCCGTGCTGGTATTGTCGAGAGCAGCCCGCTGGCGGGCAGGATCGTCGATGGCAACGGTGAGCCCCTGGTTGCGACGCACGCGACCAAGAACAAGGTGCGCCATCGCTACTATGTCAGCCGGGCGCTGCAGCAAGCGACCAGCGACGCCGGAGTGCGGATACCGGCGAGGGAAATTGAGGCGCTCGTCGTTGAGCGGATGCAGCAGCTTGTTCGTCAGCCGCTCGAACTTGCCACCATGGCGGCGCTCGACGTGCAGGTTCATCAGGTGGCGGACCTGCACGCACGCTGTGAGGCATTGGCCGAGCAGCTCGGCGAGCGCCGTTCCCCTGCCCTTCGCGCCATCGTAACTACGGTGCAGGTCGGCGACGCCACGGTGACGCTCACCTGCGACACGACAGCGTTTGGCCGCGCCCTTGGCATGGACCAGCATGCCGACGCGCCAGCCACCCTCGAGATCGGCTGTGCTGCCCGGCTGACGCGGTCAGGTCGCGCATTGCGGCTGGTGCAGGACAGCGGCGCCACCGCACGGGCCACACCCGACCGCTCGCTGATACGTGTGCTTGTCCAGGCCCGGCGTTGGTGGGGCATGTTGCGCGGCGGCAAGATCAGCACCAGCGAACTCGCCGCACGCGAAGGCGTGACCAGCTCCTATGTCGCGCGTGTGCTTCGGCTCGCCTTCTTGGCGCCTGCCGTCACCGAAGCGATCCTTGCCGGGCGTCAGCGCGCCGGGGTGACCGTTGCTAGCCTGACCGCCGAAGGCGCTATTGTCACCGACTGGGAGACGCAGATCGCGACGCTGCTACCAGCACGAGGCCGGTGACGCGTCTTCACTCACGGCCTGCAGGTCCAACACGGCGGATAGAGTCCACCGCCTCTGCGATGGTGTTCAGATCTACCGCTAGCTCGCGCAACTCTTGCGGCCGGTCGGGGTGGAGCGGGTCGAGCACCATCTTGGCGGAGAGGTCCTCCATGAGCATGCCCGCGGCCGTCATCTGGATCCTGATCATCTCGTCTGCGGTCATCGCCTGCCTCCTGCCCGGACCAAGGCCCGGGAAGCATTCAGAAGTCGAGACGCAGCTTTTTAGGCACCCGCGATCAGGCGATCAGGTCGCTTGCCGTAAGATCAAAGGGTACGGCGAGCTTCTCGACCAGCGTGATCGTCGGATTGCGAGCGGCGCGCTCGAGATCGCTTACATAAGTGCGGTGGATGCCGGCGCGATCGGCATAGTCCTCCTGGCTCCAGCCATGCTGGTTCCGCAGGCGGCGCAGGTTGGTGGCAAGGCGCTGGCGAACATCCACACCCGCCTGAAGACCGCGCTGTCGACGATTGATCTACAGACGATCAGTGACATTCCCGTTGATTTCTCACGGTACTTCCGCATGGCTGCTGTCACTGATAGTCGACAGGAGGTCAGTAATTATGTCTTTCGGCAACGGCGCAGGCGGAAGCAGCGAGTTCAAGCGCCAACCGAATAACGCCCAAGCCTGCATACCGGCGGCAATGGTCCATCACGAGAGACCTAACCTTCATAATGCAAACCAGTGGAGCATAAGCCGCGTCATCCTGACGGTCATCGGGATGATCGGACTCGGCATATTCTTTCTCGTTCTATACGGCCTTTTGCATCCCAATCCTGCGGCTGAAGCGCTTAGGAACAGTAAAGCAGCTGTTGAATTTCATTTGAAAGACGCCGGCTCTGCCGAATATCGCAACTTGAGAGTCTATAGCATGAACGCTGGGAGACTGGTCGTCTGCGGGGAGGTCAACTCTCGCAACAGCTTTGGCGCAATGGCCGGTTACGTCCGCTTCATAGGCGTCAACGCCGGAGAAGCCGTTGTTGAGACAGACATGGTCGATCGAACATCGTTTGACGGCCTTTGGGCGACTCGGGGCTGTACAGGCTCCACGGGTGACTTGGTAATGGCGGAATGACGTTGCTTAACCGGCGCTTTCACAGGCTCCGGTGCGCGACGGGTACGTGAACAGATGATTTTATGTGCGTGTTTCGTCCCCCAGTCATCACCAGTATTTGCCACTATCGTTGATCAGGCCGAAGCTGTCGCCACGAATACCGGACCCACGTGCGCGGCCGGAGCCGCCACGCCGAACGCCGCCACTCCGCCACAGTCGTTATGCAGGCCGTGGTGGGTCGGCAGGACGCCCCCAGGGGCGATACGAGTGGTGGATCGGACGCCGAACCCGCTGGGTAACCGGATCGATCTCCGTAATCACCCACGCCCAGTGGCGTTTTTGATGGTTGATGAACTGGCTCAGGCTATCGACCTGGTCGTCGTGTCGCCCGTGCGGGAAGGCGCGTAGCTCCTTGCGGAGCTCGTCCAGCCATGGTGCCTCAACCGGCAGAAGGATGTTCCCTGCCTCGATCTCGCCGAAGCAACCGGTGAAACGCGACATCTTGTCAATTGCGACCTTGCACAGCTTCGGCATGAACTCACCGGACAGCCTTATGTCCTGCGCGACGGATTTGCCTGCACCGGCGTCTTCGATGAGCACCCGGTCGGGCTTCCACTGCCGCCAGAGCCGGATCATCGCGTTGCGTAGGTCCGGGAAGTCGAGCCGCTGGCGGTAGACGTCGAGGAGGTACCATTTTTCGGTCCGGAATCCCCAGGTCGTACAAACGGAAAAGTCGCTGGTGGGAGCCGCGCTCATGCCGGTGTCCCAGCTCTGGATGACCTTCGTGAAGGCGTTGCGAGCCGGGGCCTCGTCATACGTCCTGAACCACTCCATCCTGATCGCATTGCCTTCTGGCGCAACCGGATCCTGCTGATATTGCGCCGAGAAGACGGCCGGCCCGAGTTCACGCCGGATGCGATCGAGTAAAGCGCGATCCTCGCGGGCCGGGTTGAGCAGATCGCCAACCGCGCGTCGGTGGACGCGCCCCGGCCCGATCGGGACCTCTTCCTCGCGTTCCGCAATCGCGGGCAGGTTGAGGTGACGGTAGCCGCGCTCGAGCAGCATCGCGGGCAGATCGTCTTCGTGAAGGCGCTGCTGGATCGACAGGATGCGCCCAGTTTGCTTGTCGTTGAGGCGCGTGAATAGGGTATTGCCGAACCAACCCTTGACCTCCTCGCGGCTGGTGACGCTCTTCACGTCGTCGGCCTTCATGCAGTCGTCGACGATGATGAGGTCGGCACCGAAACCGGTAACCGAACCGCCGACCGAGACGCCCTTGCGCATGCCCCCACGCGTGGTGACGACTTCAAGCGCGCGATTGCCACCATCAGCGATCCGCGTGTTCGGAAAGAGACGCTGATACCATGCAGACTCCAACAGGGTCCGACATTGGACGGCATGCTGCCGGGAGAGCTCCTGGCTGTAGCTTGCGACCATGATCTTCAACGTCGGGTCACGCCCTAGCGCCCATGCGACAAACGCAACGGAGGCAGTGACCGACTTCAGGTGGCGGGGCGGCACCGTGATTACGAGCCGCCGCTCCTCCCCGCGTTCGACTTGCTCGAGCGCGTAGCACATGGATTGAATGTACCAGCCGCACTGCAATGGCCGTTCGCCCGGATGCAGTGTCTCGAACGCCTTGACGAGGAAGAGACTGAGGCGCTGGCGGCGTGCGGCCGCCAGCGCTTTGTACTCCAGCGGTGTCATGACGCACCTGCCTCTCCTGTCGCCACATCCCCAAGCAGGATGTCACGCAGCAGCGCGAGGCTTGCTAGGTCAGCGTCGGTGATGTCCTGCACCGCTTCAGCTTCAGTCACCCCCGAACCCGTTGACGGGGACGCTTGTGCGTTCGCATAATGCCGCAGCATCTGGTCGATGGCGCGGGCATTGCCCTTGCCGGCGAGTTCCATGAGCTTGCGCAACAGCACCTCGACGCGCGAGACATAACGGCGGCCTTCCGGCGTGTTCACCGCGATCCGCTCGTCGAGCAGCTCCAGCACCAGCGTGTTGAGGTTCTTCGACCCTTTCTTGCGCCCCTTCGGATTACCCGATTGCCCTTTCTGGAAACGGGTGTGCACCGGCGGCTTGCCGTAGCCCACTTCATAGTCCGGCTTCTCCGGCACTGGCGGGGGCGCGGGCACTGGCTGGGGCACGGGACGCGGGCGTGGCCGGGCTGGCGGTAGGTTCTCATGCGGTGACATGGTCCACCTCCTCCCGATCGAGGCCGGCCTCATTCGCTTGCGCGTCGTTCTGGAGGAGGCGTTCGGCGGCCACCTCGGTCCACGTCCGGCCATCGCCGTCGAGCGTGGCGGCTTTCCCAGTCATTTGCTGCCAACGCGTGATGGCAACATCGATGTAGCGCGGTTCGATCTCGGTGCCGTGGCCTACCCGGCCGGTACGCTCCGCAGCGAGCAGTGTCGTGCCCGATCCCATGAAGGCATCAAGAACGATGTCGCCCTGGTGGGTGACGTCTCGAATTGCGTCCGCGACCAGCGCGATTGGTTTTACCGTCGGGTGATCGGCGAGGTCCTGCATACGGCTGGCGCCGAAGCTGTTCACTCCGGCATAGTCCCAGACGTTGGTGCGATAGCGGCCGTGCTTGCCGAGTTCGACGTTGTTGATGTGCGGCGCGGGGCCCTTTTTCGCGATCGCGATAAGCTCGTGCTTGGACCGATACAGCGACCCCATTCCGCCGTTGGTCTTGTTCCAGCAGCACAGGTTCAGCATCGACAAGGCGTTGTTGTCGATGGCGGCGAGAAGTTCGCGCAGGTGGCGCCAGTCCATGCACAAATCGACGACACCGCCGTCGACGACGTGCGGCAGCATCGCGGCGAGGAACTGGGTGAGAAATGCGGTGAACTCGTCGCGGCTCATCTCGCCTGATGCCTGGGCGAACTCGGCGTGCTGTACCTTGCCAAGACCACTGACATGGCCGGTGATCGGTACATTGTAGGGCGGGTCGGTAAAGATCATCGCAGCTGTTCCGCCGTTCAGCAGCCGGTCCCACGACGAGGCCTCGAGTGCCGACCCACACAGCAGACGGTGCCGCCCGAGCAACCAGAGGTCTCCGGGTTTCGCGACGGCATTGATCGGCGGGCTGGGCTGTTGATCTGCGGGATCCGCGGCCAGTTTGGCATCGGGCTCCGCCTGCGAGAACAAGCTGTCCATCTCTGCTGACGACCAGCCCATGCTCTCGACCTGGATCTCATCGAGCGCGATGATCTCCTCGAGTTCGACGATCAGTGCGTCCATGTCCCAGGTGGCAAGTTCAGGCAGGCGATTATCCGCAAGGCGATACGCCTTCACCTGTGCTGGCGAGAGGTGATCGGCAGAGATCGTCGGGATCTCGTCAAGGCCAACGCGCTTTGCCGCTTCGACGCGGGCGTGACCGGCGATGATCTCACCATCCACCGCGACAAGAACGGGTGCGTTGAAGCCGAACTGCCGGATGGAGGCTTCAAGCGCCACCAGTTGGCGTTCCGGGTGTTTGCGTGCGTTACGCTTGTAGGCGACGAGATCGGCAGGGCGACGGTAGGTGATGGGCCCGAGGCGCGCGAACAGCATCTCACTGTCCGTCGAACGGGCGCGGGTTTTCGGTTGCGACATGGCGCGGCTCCTTCTGACGTCTGCCAGGCAAGAGGGCGCACCTCCTCAAGCGCTAGTTGCAGCGACCGAGGACCAGCGACTCACCTCCAGGCAAGACCGTTATCGATGTGCGGTGATGCCGCTGACGTGATGTCGCGGACTGCTCCGAGGCCGAGTGGCCTGGCCGGGAAGTGGGTCTGACGATTTAGGTTGACAAGATGGGAAAGGGCATTTTCCCATGAAGGCGTGCGTTCGACCTTGCGCCTCGCTGCTTACCGCAAACGCCAAGGCCCAATTCCCTGCAACGCAGCTTAGGGAAAAGCGACGCCAATTGCCCGTAGATCTGCGGTTTGCCGGTTTCGTCTCCGGGCCCTTGCGTGCTGATCCGCGCCTTTTCCCTGTAGAAGGCCGCTTCTCGGGAAAATTCGGCCGCGGAAATGGCAAACGGTACTGCCGCCTCGCGCGGCGGAGAAAACAGGGAATTGATCGGCCTAGAACCGTAAGAGAGAAACTCTCCGCGCTAAGGTTCTACAGGGAAATGACGCGGAACTGCGCCGCATTCCGCGGGCCGCTTCGCAACGAGCGAGCGTCAGTAGACTAGGTGGCGGAGCGGGAGGGATTCGAACCCTCGATACGCTTTTGACGTATACTCACTTTCCAGGCGAGCGCCTTCGACCACTCGGCCACCGCTCCGCATGTCCTGGAAGGGCGCGCGTAGCCGGTCCGCCCTCCGGCTGCAAGTGATTGCGTGATTGCCGCGCCTGGGCCAGTCTTGCGATCATGTTCAGCCTGCTCCTCCTCGCCGCCGCGGCGCCGCTCCAGGCGGCACCCGCCACCCCCGCCACCCCCGCCGACCCGGTCGAGGCCGATTGGCGCGCGGTGCCCGACGACGAGCTGCTGGTGATGACGCTCGCCTCGGGCAAGCAGGTCGTCATCCGGCTCGCCGCCGCCTTCGCGCCAGCGCATGTCGGCAACATCCGCGCGCTCGCCCGGGCGCGCTGGTGGGACGGGACCAGCGTCTACCGGGTGCAGGAGAATTGGGTGACGCAATGGGGCGATGCCACCGAGAAGAAGCCGCTGCCCGCCGGCATCACCGATCGCCCCGCCGCCGAGTTCGAGATCGCCGCCTTCCAGCCCGCCGTCCGCATGGCGAAGGCGGACAGCTATTCCACCGCAAGCGGCATCACCGCCGACGGCTGGCCGGTCGCCACCAACGGGCGGCAGGCGTGGCTGACCCATTGCTACGGCATGGTCGGCGTCGCGCGCGATGCGCTGCCGAGCACCGGCTCGGGCGCCGAGCTGTTCACCCCGATCGGCCAGTCGGCGCGCCGGCTTGACCGAAACTATACCGTGGTCGGGCGGATCGTGGAGGGGATGGGCTATCTGTCGGGCCTGCCGCGCAGCGACACGCCGATGGGCTTCTATGCGACCGCGGCGGAGCGGCTGCCGATCACCTCGGTCCGGCTGGCGAGCGACCTGCCGGCGAGCGAGCGGCCGCACTTCCAATATCGCAGCGCCGACAATCCGCGGTTCGCCGCGGCGGTCGCCAAGCGCGAGACCCCCGATGCGCCGACGGTGAGTCTGGACGGCGCGGCGGTGTGCGACGTGCTGCCGGCGGTGCGGCGCACGCCGCGCTAGGCTGGGTCGACCTTCCAAGCTTTGGAGAGAGCCGCCCGCCGGGGGGGCGGGATTGGTCGCCCCCGGCGATCCAAGCATGTGCCGGGGGTATGTGCGACCCTGCACTGCGGCGCGGTGAAGCCGTGAAGGAGAGGAAACACAACGGGGGATGCCGCTTACCTCCCCCTCCGTCATGCCTTCGGCATGCCACCTCCCCCTGGCGGGGGAGGAATTGGACTGGATGTTGCCCGGCTTATCGGGGCGGGGCGTCCGACAGAGGACGCGAGGCGTGGGGGGGCGGAGCTGTCGTCTGTGGCGCGTCGCTGCGCTGAGGGATGACAGGGCAGCCCGGCGCACAGCCTCTCCCCCGCCTCCGTGTGCATCGTCCCTTCCAGCTACGCCGGTGGCTTCACCGAACCGGCATCCAAGGCTAGCCCCCCGCCGATCAGTTCGTGGCGACCCAGGCGGCGACCTCGACCGCGACCTGGTTGGCCGCCTGGCTGATCGCCGAGCCCGCATTGGCGGCGTCGATCGCAGAGACCGGCACGCGCGCCTCGAAGCGGCGCTTCTCCACCGTCTCCTTGCCGGCACGGGTCAGCGCGCCGTCATAGGTCACGACCGCCTCGCGCGTCGACGCGTCGAGGCCGAAGCGGCGCAGGTCGCCGGCCAGCGTCGCGCTGGGGTCGCCGATCGACTGGACGGTCGACAGCACCACCATGTTGCTGCGCGCCGACACGGTGTCGGCGAGCAGCCGTGCGAACAGCCGCGCCGGCGGCTCGGCCCATTGCGCGTCCTTGACGTAGGCGATGGTCGTCGGCGTCGCCTGTACCGGCACGCGCCCGCCCGCGATCGCGGTCGGGGTCGCCGGCACCTGGATGGTGATCGAGCGCGCCTTCGCCGAATTTTGGTCGGCGCCGACCGCCGGTGCCGAGGTGGCGTCGAGCGTCAGCAACGAGGGCGGCGGCTTGGCGCCGAAGCTGATGCAGCCGGCGAGCGGCAGCGCCGCGGCGAGGAGGAGAAGCTTGGTCTTCATGATCTCACTTGCCCTTGTAATCGGGGAGCTTCTGCTGACCGATCAGCGAGCTGGCGCCGCCCTGATCGACCTTGTCGGCGATCGACGACAGCGCCGTCGCGGTGACGCGCAGGTCGCGGACCAGCCGGTTCGCCTCCGGCACGGTCTGTTTGGAGAAGGTCTGCAACCCCGGTCGCGCATCCTGGATCGCCGCATTGAGCGTCTCGGCGCTCTTCTGCGCCGAGGCGATCGCGGTGTTGAGGTTCTGCATCGTCGGCTTGACGTCGTCCGCCAGCACGCCGTTGGTCGTGTCGGCGAGCTTGCCGATCGACTGGGCGGCATCGCCCGCCTGCTGGATCGCGATGCGGGTCTGCGCCAGCGTCGCCGCGATCTCCGGCCCGCGATCGGCCAGCGCACCGGTGAGGCGGTTGGTATTGTCGAGGATGCCGGCGATCGACGCCTGGTTGCGGTCGGTGAGCAGCCCGGTCAGCCGCTCGGTCAGTGTCGACAGCCGCTCGAGCAGCTGCGGCGCGGAGTTGAGGATCGCGCCGATGCCGCCCTGCTTGGTCGGGATGACCGGCACGCCATAGGGGCATTGCGTCGCGTCGGGCTGTTCGGGGCAGACGATCGGCGGCGCGCCCTTGCGCGCGCCGTCGAGCGCGACGGTGCTGGTGCCGGTGAAGCTGCCCTGGATCGTCGCGGTGGTGCCCTGCAGGATCGGCGTTTCCTCGTTCACCGTGACGCGGACGCGGACGAACTGCGGATCGGGCTTCCACAGGCTGATCTCCTTGACCTGCCCGGTCGGCACGCCCGAATAGGTGACCGTCGACCCCTTCGCCAGGCCGTCGACCGACTGTTTGAAGAAGATGTCGTATTCGCGCTCGGTGGCGCCGCCCAGGCGGGCGATCCAGATCGTGAAGATCGCCAGCGCGGCGAGCAGGATCAGCACCACCGCGCCGACGATCACATGGTTGGAACGGGTTTCCATCAGTCGGTCCCTACGTCGGATCGGGCCGGGGCGGCCGGTTCGGTGGCGGCGGCGGTCGGGCTCGCCGCGATCTGTTGCGTCTTCACTTCGGTGGGATGCTGCGCCGCATCGGTCTGCGCCTCCTGCGTCGCGATCGCGGCGCGGCCGCGCGGGCCCTTGAAATATTCCTCGATCCACGGATGGTCGAGCGCGAGCAGTTCGTCGATCGTGCCCACCGCGATCACCTTCTTGTCGGCGAGCACCGCGACGCGGTCGCAGATCGCATAGAGCGTGTCGAGGTCGTGGGTGATCAGGAAGACGGTCAGGCCCAGCGTCTTCTGCAACGACTTGGTCAGCCCGTCGAACGCCGCGGCGCCGATCGGGTCGAGCCCCGCGGTCGGCTCGTCGAGGAACAGCAATTCGGGGTCGAGCGCGAGCGCGCGGGCGAGGCCGGCGCGCTTCTTCATGCCGCCCGACAGTTCGGAGGGATATTTGGGGCCGGCATCGGGCGACAGGCCGGTCATCACCACCTTGTAGGCGGCGATCTCCGCCATCAGCGCCGGGCTCATCTCGCCGTAGAACTCCCGCAGCGGCACCTGCACGTTCTCGGCGACGGTCAGCGTCGAGAACAGCGCGCCGCCCTGGAACAGCACGCCCCAGCGCTTGCGGATATTGGTTGCCTCGGTTTCCTCCCGACCGATCGTCGGCTCGCCGAAGACGGTGATCTCGCCCTCGACCGGCGTCTGCAGGCCGATGATCGAGCGCATCAGCACCGACTTGCCGGTGCCCGACCCGCCGACCACGCCGAGGATCTCGCCACGGCGCACGTCGAGGTCGAGATTGTCGTGGACGACCGCCTCGCCGAACGCGTTCTTGAGGCCGCGCACCTGGATGATCGGCGCGTCGTCATGCGGCTCGCGGACCGGCATCAGTTCCACCCCACCCAGGTGAAGAACACCGCGAAAAAGGCGTCGAGCACGATGACGAGGAAGATCGCCTGCACCACCGCCGAGGTCGTGCGAAGGCCGACCTGTTCGGCGTCCGATTCGACCAGCATGCCCTGGAAACAGCCGGCAATGGCGATGATCGCGCCGAACACCGGCGCCTTGATCAGGCCGATGTAGAGGTCGGTGATCGGCACGACCTCGCGGATGCGCTGGATGAAGGTGACCGGCGGGATGTCGAGCGACACCCAGGCGAGCAGGCCGCCGCCGATGATCGCGATCAGCGACGAATAGAAGCCGAGCAACGGCATCAGCAGCACCGCGGCGATCGTCCGCGGCAGCACCAGCGCCTCCATCGGCGAGACGCCGATGGTGCGCATCGCGTCGATCTCTTCGGTCAGCTTCATCGTGCCAAGCTGCGCGGCGAAGGCCGAGCCGGAGCGGCCGGCGACCATGATCGCCGTCATAAGTACACCAAGTTCACGCAAAGTGAGCCGGCCGACCAGGTTAATGGTAAATACTTCTGCCCCAAATTGCCGGAGCTGGACCGCGCCCTGCTGGGCGATGACGATGCCGATCAGGAAGCTCATCAGCCCCACGATGGCGAGCGCCTGGACGCCGACCACCTCAAACCGGTGGACCGTCGCGTTGAAGCGGAAGCGGCTGGGATGGCGCACGATATTGACGAAGGCGATCGTCGTCGCGCCCATGAAGCCGAGCAGGCCGTAGAGCGTGCGCAGCGTGATGACGACGGCATCGCCGATCTCGGCGAGCATCGTTCCGAATGCATTGCGCGACCGCGGCGGCAGCGCGACCGGGCGGTCGGCGGCGACGACCTGATCGAGCAGATAACGGCCGTCCTCGTCCAGCCCCTCGATCGCCGCGTCGTGGCGGGTGGCGAGTCGGTGGACGACCCAGGCGCCGACGGTGTCGATCCGGCCGATGCCGCTGAGGTCGATCCGCTGCACCGGGCCGCTGATCGCGTCGAGCCGGTCGGGCAGCTTGCCGAGCGTGCGCAACAGCAGATCACCGGAAAAGCGAAGGGTTCCGCCGCTGTCCTGCTCGAATTCGGCTGAGGCGCTCATCGGCTCTGCTTGTGAGCCAAGTTCCGATCCACGGCAAGGCGTTTATCATACGAGACGGTTGGGTTGACCGGACAGCGCCGGTTCACAACAGCACGTCGACGGCGTGGATGGCGAGGCCGACGAGACCGCCGACCAGCGTCCCGTTGATGCGGATATATTGCAGGTCGCGGCCGACCGCATTCTCCAGGCGGCTGGTGATCGTGCGCGCATCCCAGCCGCGCACCGTCTCCGACACCAGCCGGACGATGCCGTCGCCATAATCCGCGGCGATCCCGACCACCGCCCGCCGGACGAAGCGGTTGATCGTATGCGACAGTCGCGGGTCCTGCGTCAGCGTCTGGCCGAGCTGGCGCAGCATGTCGCCGAGCTGGCCCTGCATCGCGCCTTCCGGATCGCGCGCGATGCGCAGCAGGCCGGCACGCGCCGATTCCCACAAACCGTCGAGCCAGCGCTGCATCGCCGGATTGGCGATCAGCTCGACCTTCATCGCCTCGACACGCGCGCGGGTGGCGGGATCGAATTGCAGGTCCCAGGCGAGGCGGTCGAGCCCCTCCTCCGCCTTGAGCCGCAGCGGATGCTGCGGATCGTCGGCCATGTCGGCGACCAGCTTGTCGAGGCCAGCGATCAACTTGTCGGCGACCGTCTCGTCCAGCCCGGTCCAGCGCAGGATCGAACCGGCGCGCTCATGGACCATCTGGCGGATAAGATGCTCGTTGGCGGACAGCGCCTTCGCGCCCCAGCGGATCGCGCCGTCGAGCAGCGGCGCATGGCGCTGGTCGGCGATCGCGGCCTGCATCACCCGGCCGAGGATCGGCGCGACCTCGGTCTCGCGCAGCCGCGCGGCGATCCCCGCCTTGACCATGCCGCCGAGCCGCTGCGGATCGAGCCCTTCGAGCACCTGCGCGACGAGCCGCGACGCACCCTGCCGGAAGCGGCCCCCTGCCCCCTCGGGCGGATCGGTCAGCCAGCGCGCGATCGCGGTGGCGACATCGACGCGGCGCATGCGCCGGCCGATCACCGCGGGCTGGAGGAAGTTGGTGCGCAGGAATTGCGCGAGCGTGTCGCCGATCCGGTCCTTGTTGCGCGGGATGATCGCGGTGTGCGGGATCGGCAGTCCGAGCGGATGGCGGAACAGCGCGGTGACCGCGAACCAGTCGGCGAGGCCGCCGACCATCGCCGCCTCGCTGAACGCCTGGACGAAGCCCCAGCCGGGATGCGTCGCGACGAGATGGCGGCTGACCAGGAACAGCGCCGCCATGGCGATCAGCAGGCCGACGGCGATGCGCCGCATCCGGACCAGCGCGGGCGGAGCCGCCTCGTTGGCGCTGACGCGGGAGATAGATGTCATGCGCGAAACAATCCCCGAGCGCCGGGGAAGTTCAAGTGGGTGGCATGATGGCCACAGCTAAATGGCTTTGATCCGACAAAAACGGACTGACGCCGAAGTGCAACATTACGACAATGGCCCTGTCATATCTGATTCCTAGGGGCGGCACGACGTCACGCGGTGCGCCTTTCAGGTCGGCACGGTGCGACGGGCACGACCGAAGGTCGGCCATCCACATCGAAGGGGGATTACCCAATGACATCGTTTTCGTGCGCCGCGCGCGCGCGCCTGCTGGCGTGCGCCGCCGTCGGCCTGTTCCACTGCAGCGCCCCCGCCTGGGCGGCGGCGAACGGCCCGCGTGACCCGGCCGAGCCGCAGAGCGATCCCAGCGACATCATCGTCAGCGGCGAACGCATCGCGACCGCGCACAAGGCGCAATCGCCCGCGGTGGTCGATACCGTGGTCTACGACGATCTCGAGACGATCTCGGCAGACGGCAACGTCGCCGAGCAATTGCGGCTGCTGCCGGGCATCAGCACGATCGACGAAGGCGATGCGCCGCGCTTCATCACGATCCGCGGCATCTCGCCCGACCTCAACCAGACGACGATCGACGGCATCACCCTCGCCTCGATCGGCAACGACGGCGAAGGCTCGCGCTCGGTCAATCTGCAGATCATCCCGTCCGAGCTGACGCAGCGGATGGACGTCTACAAGACCTTCACCGCCGAACAGGACGGTGCGGCGATCGGCGGCATCGTCGATATCGTGACGCGCAGCGCGTTCGACCTCGGCCGTTACACGCATCTCGACGTCTATCCGACCTATCAGTCGTTCGGCGGGCCGGACGGCAAGAACACGATCGGCGGCAGCGCCAAACATTGGGGCGGCGGGGCGAAGGGCGTGTTCGCCGACCGGTTCGGCGCGGACGGCCAGTTCAACATCGTGCTGACCGCGCGCTACCAGAACCGCACGCGCAACTCGTCGAAATGGTGGCAGCCGGCCAAGACCTTCTTCGACACGCGCGGCCGTCCTCTGGCGGGACCCGAGGGGCCGGACTGGGACGGCCGCGCCGTGCCCGGCGACCACAGTTATGGCAGCTATACCAACCGGCTGCAGACCGCGGGCAGCAGCGCCAAGCTGGAATGGCGCGCGCCGGACGGGCTGCGCGCCTCGCTGGTCGGGTTCGGTTATCGTCTGTGGGAATCCTCGACGATGAACAAGAACGACTTCTACACGCGCGCGACCATCATCGGCACGACGCCGAACGGCGGCCGCTCGCAGGTCAACAGCATCTATTCGCGCTTCCGCTACGATACCTGGGACAAGAAGACCTATGGCGGCATCGGCGGGCTCGACTGGAGCGATGGCCATTCGACCCTGTCGGTGCGCGGCGGCTTCACCCAGGCGCTGTACGACAACACCCAGCCCTATGTCGGCGTGCGCACCTATCCGGCGCGGATGTTCCTCGACTGGGAGAACGGCTCGCCGGAGACGGACGACATCCCGCGGGTGGTGGGGCTCAGCGATCCGTCGCTGATCGCCAAGTCGACCTACAAGCTCAGCACCGGCAACATCACCCGCCGCTCGGCGCGCGAGGACCTGACCGACATCCGCATCGACTATGGCTGGAACGCCAAGCCCGAGGATCGCGGCTTCGGCGTCGTGACCGGCGTCGAGTTCCGCAAGCTGGACCTGCGCCGCGACCTCGATGTCGATACCTACAAGCTCGGCCGGACGATGAACGACTATCTCGTCGATTCGGGTTACGTGCCGGTTGGCGCGACCACGACCTTCCCGTGGATCGACTATCAGCGCGCGCGCGGCACCTTATGGTCGAAGCTCACGCTCGACACCGTGCAGACCGCCTATCAGGCCCGCGCCAGCGACTATCGCTATGCCGAGCGGCTGTGGACGCCCTATCTGTCGCTGCACTACCAGACCGGGACGACGCAGCTGGTCGCCGGCGTCCGCTATGACGACATCGGCTTCAATGCCTATCAGCCGGTGATCCGCAGCGGCGTGGTGGTGCCGGGGATCACCCGCTCACCGGGCGGCTACAGCTATCTGCTGCCCTCGTTCAACGCGATGCACGACCTCGGCGAGGGCGCCAAGCTGCGCTTCTCCTACAGCCGCACGCTCGGCCGGCCGACGCCGGGCGACATCGCCCAGCCGCGTACGCTGACCTGCGGCGACACCGACGAGGAGAGCGGCGGCCCGGAATGTTCGATCCGCCAGGGCAATCCCGACCTGCGCCCGCGCCGCTCCGACAATCTCGACGTGGGCGCCGAATATTATTTCGGCAGCCATGGCGTGCTCGGCTTCGCCGCCTTCGCCAAGTGGATCAAGGACGACATCTACGTCCTGCGCTCGCTCCAGCAGATCGACGGCACGCTCTATGCGGTGCGCCAGCCGATGAACGCGGAGGGATCGCGGCTGTTCGGCGCCGAATTCCAGATCGCCCAGCGCGACGTCGATCTTCTCGGGCGCAAGTTCGACCCCTTCTTCAACGTCACCTTGCTCGACGGGCGGATGCGGGTCGCCGGCGAAACCATGACGCGGACGGTCGACCGGCTGATGTACCAGCCCGTCGTCACGCTGGCCGGCGGCGCCACCGCGCGGCTGCCGGAGATCAAGGGCGCGTTCCGGGCCACCGTCACCCACCGGAGCGGCACGCTCAGCGCGATCGGCGCCACCCCGAGCGAGGATACCGGCCGCGCGCCCCTGACCGTCGTCAACGCCGCGCTGTGGCACCGCGTGCTGCCGCACGTGACCTTCAAATACGAACTGAACAACGTCTTCGACGACCAGCCGAAGTTCACCACCGGCAACCGGCTGCAATATGTCAACGAGATCGACAATTACGGCCGTGTCGCCTTCTTCCACATCGTCATCAACTGAGCGCAGGACCGTTTCGCCATGACCATCATCGACCGGCGCCATCTGCTCGCCGCCTTTCCCGCGCTGTGGATGGCGGCGCAGGCCGGCGCGATCCCCGCCCGCCCGCGCAACCTGATCGACGCGCCCGGCTTCCTCGCCGATCCCTTCTCGCTCGGCGTCGCCGCGGGCGATCCCGATGCGGACGGGTTCGTGCTGTGGACGCGGCTCGCGCCCGAGCCGCAGGCGCCGGATGGCGGCATGGTCGCCGCGCCGGTGGTGGTCCGCTGGGAGGTCGCGCGCGACCCGGCCTTCCGCCAGATCGTGCGCAACGGCGAGGCGATCGCCCATCCCGAACTGGCGCATTCGGTGCACGTCGAGGTGACCGGCCTCGAACCGGCACGGCCCTATTGGTACCGTTTCACCTGCGGCGGGCGGCGCAGCGGCATCGGCCGCGGCGCGACGCTGCCGCTGGCGCAGGCGCGGCTCGACCGGTTGCGCTTCGCGGTGGCGGGCTGCCAGCATTATGAGGAGGGGCTCTACACCGCCTGGCGCAAGATCGCGGCGGAGCCGATCGACTTCGTCTTCCATTACGGCGACTATATCTACGAAGGCGCCGACCGCGGGCCGCAGCCGCGCAAGATCGGCGGCAAGGTGATGACGCCGATCCGTCGCCATGGCCCGGTCGAGATCCAGTCGATCACCGACTATCGCCAGCGCTACGCGCTCTACAAATCCGATGCCGATCTGCAGGCGGCGCATGCCGCCGCGCCGTGGTTCGTCAGCTTCGACGATCACGAGGTCGACAACAATTGGGCGGGCGACCACGATCAGGACGGCACCCCGCCCGAGCTGTTCCTGATGCGCCGCGCGATGGCGATGCAGGCCTATTACGAACATATGCCGCTGCGTCGCCGCTCGATGCCGGTGTCAGGACAGATGCGGATGTACCGCGAGGCGCGCTTCGGCGACCTGATGCAGGGCTTCTTCCTCGACACCCGGCAATATCGTTCGGATCAGGCCTATAACGATACCGACGCGGTGCAGGGGCCGGACGTCTATTCGCCCGAGCGCACGATGCTGGGCGACGCGCAGGAGGCGTGGCTGTTCGACGGCCTGACCCGTTCGACCGCGCGCTGGAACCTGATCGCGCAGCAGGTGCGGCTGATGAACATGCATTACACCAAGCCGGGCCGCGAGACGCCGGTCGCGTCGATGGACCAGTGGAGCGGCTATATGCACAGCCAGCGCCGCCTGCTCAGCCATATCGCCGATCATTGCCCGGGCAATGTCATGACGGTGAGCGGCGATGCGCATCGCCATTATGCCGGCGACCTGGTCCACGACCAGCGCGGGACGGTGGTGTCGGGCGAGTTCCTCGCCACCTCGATCACCTCGGGCGCGGACGGGGTCGGCGAGGACGACGACTTCACCCGCTCGGCGCGCGCGCATACGCCCGAGCTCAAGGCGATGACGGACCGCCGCGGCTACGTGCTGTGCGACGTGACCCGCGACGCGTTCCGCGGCGAGCTCAAGGTGCTCGATACCGTCGCGGTCCCCGACGGGACGCTGTCGACGCACGCCGTGCTGGTCGCGGAGCGCGGCAAGCCCGGCCTGCACCTCGCCTGACGCAAGCCGCAGCCGGCGGATCACTCCGCCGGCTGTGTGCCCGGATCGTCGCGGCCGATACGTCCGGGAACCGGGCCGATGCTCGGCTGGTCGGGTCCGGCGATGCCGACCACCGTGCTGCCGTCGTCGCCGGGGCGATAGGTGAGCAGGCGGCGGCCGAGGCGCGGACCGACATAGCGTTCGATGCCGACCGCAAGGCTGAACGCCGCGGGCACGATCACCAGCGTCAGCAGCGTCGACAGGATCAGGCCGCCGATCACGACGATGCCCATCGGTGCGCGCCACGATCCGTCGCTGCCGATCGACGCGGCGGTCGGCACCATGCCGGCGACCATCGCGACGGTGGTCATCACGATCGGCTGCGCACGCTTGTGGCCGGCGTCGATGATCGCGGTGAGCGTGTCGACGCCCTTGTTCATCTCCTCCAGCGCGAAGTCGATCAGCAGGATCGAATTCTTGGCGACGATGCCGAGCAGCATCAGGAGGCCGATGAACACCGGCAGCGACAGCGGATTGCCCGTCGCCCACAAAGCGATCAGCCCGCCCAATGGCGCGAGCAAGAGCGACGCCATGTTGACGAACGGCGGCAGCGCGCGGCGGTAGAGCAGCACCAGCACCGCGAAGACGAGGAAGGTGCCCGCGATCACCGCGACGACGAAGTTGTTGAGCATCTCCTGCTGCCATTTCGCCTGACCCAGCGTCAGCTTGTTCACGCCGAGCGGCAGGTTCTTCATGATCGGCAGATTGTCGATCTGCTTCTGCGCGGTGCCGGAAACGACGCCCGGCGCGAGATCGGCGCCGACGGCGATGCGACGCTGCTGGTTGACGCGGTCGATCTGCGTCGGGCCGGAGCCGAGGCTGATGTCGGCGATCAGCGACAGCGGCACCGAGCCGCCGCTCGCGGTGGAGACGGGCAAGTTCTGGATCGTCGACAATTCGGTGCGCGCGCCCTGATCGAGTGCGACGCGGATCGGCACCTGGCGATCCGACAGCGAGAAACGCGCCGAATTCTGATCGATATCGCCGAGCGTCGCGATGCGGATCGCACTGGACAAGGCTTGCGTCGTCACGCCGAGATTGGCGGCGAGATCGAAGCGCGGCTTGATCACGATCTCGGGCCGCTGAAGATTGCCGGAGATGCGCGGCTGGGTCAGCATCGGCAACGTCGCCATCTGATCGACCAGCGTGTTCGCGGTCTTCTGGAGCAGCGCCGGATCGTCGCCGCCAAGCACGACGGTCATGTCGCGGCCCGACGAACCCCAGCCGAACTGCGAGCGGAAGCCGACGCGCGCATCGGCGATCTTGGCGAGTTCGGGCGCAAGGTTGCGCTCGAATTCGGTGCTGGTGACGGTGCGATCTTCCTTCAGCGTCGCCGTGACACGGCCGGTGTTGACCGCGCCGTTCGAGCCGGTGCGGGTATAGACCGAGGCGACCTCGGGCTGGCGGCGGAGCAGCTCGCCGACCCGCGTCACCACCTCGTCGGTCTGGGCGAGCGTCGCACCCGGCACCATCTCGATCGTCGCGGTCGAATTGTCGCTGTTCTCGGCGGGCGAGAATTGCATCGGCACCGCGCCGAACATCAAAATCGTCGCGACGAAGCTGAGCAGGCCGAAGCCCATCACCCACATGCGATGATCGCGCCAACGGCTCGTGAAGCGGTGGAAGCCGCCACGCGCCGCGCTTGCCTTCTGCCGCGTGCTGTCGAGCGTCCAGCGCAGGACGGCCATATAGACGTCCATGAGCTTGCCCTCGCCATGGCTGGCATGGCCGAAGCTCTTGAGGAAATAGGCGGCGATCATCGGCGTGATGAGGCGCGCGACGGCAAGGCTCATCAGAACCGAGACGACGACGGTCAGGCCGAAGTTCTGGAAATACTGACCCGAGATGCCCGGCATCAGGCTGACCGGCATGAAGACGGCGACGATCGACATGGTGGTGGCGAGCACCGCGAGGCCGATCTCGTCGGCGGCGTCGATCGACGCCTGATAGGCCGATTTGCCCATGCGCATGTGGCGGACGATATTCTCGATCTCGACGATCGCATCGTCGACGAGCACGCCGGCGACGAGGCTGAGCCCGAGCAACGTCATCTGGTTGAGGTTGAAGCCGAGCAGCTCCATGAACCAGAAGGTCGGAATCGCCGACAGCGGGATCGCCAGCGCCGAGATCAGCGTCGCGCGCCAGTCGCGCAGGAACAGCAGCACGACGAGCACCGCGAGCACCGCGCCCTCGATCATCGCGTGGATCGCCGATTCGTACTGCGCCTCGGTATATTTGACGCTGTTCGAGCGCAGGATGAAGTGGACGTTCGGGTTGCGCTTCTCGAGATCCGCGAGCTTCTTGACCGCCTCGTTGAAGACGCTGACGTCGGAGGCACCCTTGGCGCGCTGGAAGTCGAAGCTGATCGCCTGGCGGCCGTCGACCGCGGCGCGGCTGCGCTGTTCGGCATAGAGGTCGCGCACCGTCGCGATATCGCCGAGGCGGATGGTGCGGCCGTTGCCGACGTTGATCTGCGTCTGCGCGAGGTCGTTGGCGTTCTTGGCATTGCCGAGCACGCGCACCGATTGCTCCGACCCGGCAATCTCGGCGCGGCCGCCGGCGGCGTTGAGGTTGATCTGGCGGAGCTGCGCGTTGACCTGGCTGGCGGTCAGGCCCTGGCTTTGCAGGCGCAGCGGATCGAGGATGACGCGGATCTCGCGGCTGACGCCGCCGTTGCGGTTGACCGCGGCCATGCCGGGCACCGACAGCAATTCCTTGGTCACCGTATTGTCGATGTACCAGCTCAATTGCTCGACGGTCATGTCGCTGGCGATCGCCGAGTAACTGGCGAGATCGTTGTCGGTGGTGTCGGCGCGGAAGATCTGCGGCTCGAGGATGCCCTCGGGCAGGTTGCTGCGGATCTGCGCGATCTTGTCGCGCGTGTCGTTGACCGCGCGGTCGATCGGCGTGCCGATCGCGAGCTGGACGACGGTGGTCGACTGGCCCTCGGTGACGGTCGAGGTGATCTCGTCGATGCCCTGGAGCGAGCGGACCGCGGATTCGACGCGGTTGGTGACCTGGTTCTCGAGCTCGGTCGGCGCCGCGCCGGGCTGGCTGATGACGACGATGACGACGGGGAAGTCGATGTCGGGATCGTTGTTGACGTCCATCCGCATGAAGCTGACGATCCCCGCCAGCGTCAGTGCGATGAACAGCACGATCGGCGGAACCGGATTGCGGATCGCCCAGGCGGAGATGTTGCGGAAGCTCATGTCAGCTTGCCTTTGGCTGGGCGGTCACGACGACCGGTTTCACCTTCTGGCCGGGTGCCAGGAACCCGCCCGCCGAGCGGACGACGCGTTCGGTGCCGTCGAGGCCGGAGATCACCGTCACGCCGGCGTCGGAGACCTGGCCGATCTTGATATTGCGGCGCTCGACCTTGTCGTCCTTGCCGACGATATACACGAAGCTGCCCTTGTCGTCGCTTTGCAGCGCGGCGTCGGGCAGCAGCGGCGCGACCGCGGCACCGCCGACGATCGTCGCCGAGGCGAAGCCGCCCGGGCGGAGCGCGGGATCGTAGCGCAGCGCGATCCGGGCGATGCCCTGGCGGGTGTTGGGATCGATGATCGGCGAGACCTGCCACACTTCGCCGGCGAAGCGGCGGTCGCTGCCGACCGGGGTCACTTCGGCGCGCGCGCCGGGACGCAGGCTGGCGAGATCGGCCTCGGCGAGCTGCGCGCGCATTTCGATCTGGCCGCCCTGCGCCATGCGGAACAGCACGCCGGTGCCCGAGCTGACGATCTGGCCGGGTTCGGCCTGGCGGGTGAGGACGAGGCCGGCGGCGGGTGCGCGGATGTCGAGCCGCCCGTTGCGGGCATTCGCCTCGCGCAGGCTCGCGGCGGCGACCTGCACGCGCGCGGCGGCGGCGTCGCGGGTCGCGGCCTTGCGCTGCAGATCCGCCTTGGAGATGAAGCCGCGGTCGACGAGCTGTTGCGCGCGATCGAGCTCGGCCTGCGCGATCGTCTGGTCGGAGCGGGCGACGGCGACCTGCGCGGCGAGCGAGGCGGCGGTCTGCGTCTGTACCGACCGGTCGACGGTGGCGAGCACCTGTCCGGCGTTGACCCACTGGCCGGGCTCGACGAGGACACGGGTGATCATCCCGCCCTCGCCGGCGACGCCGACCGGCATCTCGCGGCGCGCGGCGAGCGTGCCGGTGGCGGTGATCGTGCGGTCGACGGTCTTGCGGCCGGGCACGACGACGGTGACGGTCGGCATCTGCTCGGTCTTCTGGCCGGCGGCGGGATCGGCCTTCTTGCGGCCGAACATCGCCCAGGTGACGAGCGCGAGCAGCAGCACGATGACCAGGATGACGACGATCTTGCGGCCACGGCGCGACGGTGCGGGTTCACCCGGCAAGGCCAGCTGTTCCTCGTGACCGATCGAACCCTGATAATCGTTCATGCCTGTCCCATCCCCGTGCCGGCCACTTCCGGGCCATCGTCCGTCACGACTGTGTTATCTGAATATAGCACCGCGCTCAAGCCCCCGCTGGCGCGATGGTCGCGTCATGCCCGAAAGTCACAGTGTCCGCAACACGATCACCCGTTCAGCTAAGGTTGACCTCGATCAGGGCAAATGCTGGGCGTAGCGTTCACCGACACGGGAGAGACTAAGTGAAATATCTGTCCGCAATGGTACTAATGATCGCACCTGCGTCGGCATTTGCGCAGAGCGCGCCGACCACGGTGGAACCGTTGGTGCCCGCACAGGGGACCATCCTCGACGTCAGCGCGGAAGGGCGCACGACGCGGGTGCCCGATCTCGCGACGATCCGTGCCGGCGTGGTGTCGCAGGCGCCCACCGCCGCCGCCGCGCTCGCCGACAATGCGCAGCGCATGCAGCGCGTGCTCGCCGCGGTGAAGCGCGCCGGCATCGCGCCGCGCGATCTCGCCACCTCGAACGTCGGGCTCAGCCCGCAATATCGCTACACCGATGGTCAGCCGCCGGCGATCACCGGCTATCAGGCGACCAACACGGTCACCATCCGCTTCCGCGACGTGACCAGGGCCGGGAGCGTGCTCGATGCGCTGGTCGCACAGGGGGCCAACCAGATCGACGGTCCCAATCTGTCGATCGACAAGCCTGAGGCCGCGCTGGACGAGGCGCGCGCCGACGCGGTCAAGCGCGCGCGGGCGCGGGCGGACCTCTATGCGGCGGCGGCGGGGCTGAAGGTGGCGCGGGTGATCTCGATCGCCGAGGCCGGGCAGGATAGCGGCGGGCCGGGGCCGCAGCCGATGTTCGCCGCCCGCGCGATGAAGGCGGATGCCGCGGGCACCGAGATCGCCGCGGGCGAGAAGGACGTCACCGTCACGCTGTCGGTGCGATTCCTGCTGCAATGACGCGAAAAGGGCCGCCCGGTCGCCCGGACGGCCCTTCCATTTCGCGTGACGAAGCGAACTGCTTAGCGAACGCTACCGCGACGAACCAGGTTCACGATCGCGAGCAGGATCACCGCACCGAGCAGCGACACCAGGAACGACGTGATGTTCAGCGGCTGGTTGTTGATCGAACCACCCGACAGGATCAGGCCGCCGATGAACGCGCCGACGATACCGACGACGATGTTCAGGAAGATGCCCTGCTGCGCATCAGTGCGCATGATGATGCTGGCGAGCCAGCCGATGACGCCGCCGATGATAAGCCAAAGAATGATACCCATAGGTCCCTCCGTTTCGCCCGCCATGGGCTCCGCTCGGAAAGACGCCCAACCCCGTAACAATGTTCCGCACGCGTTTCGTTTTTCGCGGCCTAGGGACGTTGGAACATTCAATATTTCTGCTGGCGTTCGTACAAGGATTTGTAGTGCTGGATGCGCGTGACGCGCAATCCGGGCATGCCCGAACGATCGATCGCGCGTTGCCAGCTGGCGAATTCCTCAACCGTCAGGCCATAGCGCGTGCAGACCTCGTCGACGGTCAGCAAACCGCCGTTGACCGCCGCGACCACTTCCGCCTTGCGCCGCACGACCCAGCGCGTCGTCGACGGCGGCGGCAGCGAATCCAGCGTGAGCGACTCGCCGAGCGGGCCTATCACTTTGGCGGGGCGGATTTTTTGGTTCTCGATCATCACTCAACCTCGATCGGGGCTGGGGGCCCCCTCTCAAACGCGATACTGAACCCTAGCGAACGGTCTTGAAGAACGCCTTGCACGCCAAGGTTAACAACGAATTCATCCTTCTCGTGGCGGGATTCCGTCCCTCCACTGGGCGAGCAACGCGGCGGTCGGACCGTTGAACGCGCCGTCCAGCGGCTGCAGCAAGCGGGACGGATGGCCGATCCGGCCGAACCGCGCCTGCGCGACGGCGGTGGGAGACGCCGTCTGCCGCGCGGCGATTCCGACCATGAGCACCGCCAGATCGCCGGGAAGCTTGGTGACTTCCGTATTTCTGTCGAAGCCTGGAAAGCTGAGGTCCAACGCTGATCCACTCGTATTGCCTTTGCGAACCTCCCTTGTAGCGGCGAGCAATGAAGGCGGGGTAAAGCAACTGTCACTTTTGTATGAACCTATGTGAGGCCATGTTAACCGGCGCTGTTTTGCGGTTTGGCGCCGGAACGGCTAGGATGACCGCTATGGACGATGTGGATTTCCAGCTCGGCGACGGACTTACCGGCAAGCGGATCGTCGTGGCGATGTCCGGCGGCGTCGACAGTTCGGTGGTGGCCGCGCTGGCGGCGCAGACCGGCGCCGAAACGATCGGCGTGACGCTGCAGCTTTATGATCACGGTGAGGCGACCGGGCGCGCGGGCAGCTGCTGCGCGGGCCGCGACATCCGCGACGCGCGCGCGGTGTGCGACCGGCTCGGCATCGCGCATTACGTGTTCGATCACGAGACGCGGTTTCGCGAAACGGTGGTGGATACCTTCGCCGACGCCTATCTTGCGGGACAGACGCCGATCCCTTGCGTGCAGTGCAACACCGGGCCGAAGTTCACCGACCTGCTCAGCCTGTCGCGCGACCTCGGCGCCGATTGCCTGGCGACCGGCCATTATGTCCGTCGCGTGATCGGCCCGGCGGGGGCGGAATTGCATCGCGGCGCCGATCCGGCGCGCGACCAGAGCTATTTCCTGTTCGCGACGACCCAGGCGCAGCTCGATTATCTGCGCTTTCCTCTTGGTGCGCTACCCAAGGCACGGGTGCGCGAAATCGCCGCCGAATTGGGGCTTGGCGTCGCTGCCAAGCCGGACAGCCAGGACATATGCTTCGTGCCGGACGGCGATTACGCCGCGCTGGTGCGCAAGCTGCGCCCCGAGGCGGATACCGCGGGCGATATCGTCGATCTCGCCGGGCGGCGGCTCGGCCGCCATCGCGGCATCATCCACTTCACCGTCGGCCAGCGCCGCGGGCTGGAGATCGGCGGCACGCCCGAGCCGCTGTACGTCGTGCGCGTCGATGCGGCGACGCGGCAGGTCGTGGTCGGCCCGCGCGCCGCGCTGGCGGTGGCGGCGGCTGAGGTCACCGGCCTCAACTGGATCGGCGGCGATCATGCCGGCCCGATCACCGCCAAGGTGCGCTCGATGGCCAAGCCGGTCGCGGCGCGGCTCGATGGCGACCGGCTGCGCTTCGACGCGCCCGAATATGGCGTCGCACCGGGGCAGGCGGCCGTCCTCTATGCAGGCGAGCGGGTGCTGGGCGGCGGCTGGATCGCGGCGACCGAGCCGGCGCTGGCGATACAGGCGGCGGCGGCGTGACCGTCTCGATCGAGGCGCTGCGACTGGAGATGGAGGCGGCCGCCGCCGCACTCGATTTCGAGACGGCGGGCAAGCTGCGCGACCGGATCAGCCTGTTGCGCGCCGGCGGTGCGGACGTCGATACCGCCGGGCTGGAGCGGCAGCGGCCGGGTGCGATGGGACTGGGCACCAGCCAGTCGCGCGTCGCGCCGCCCGAGGGCTGGGTGAAGCCGGCGAAACCCGATCCGATGACCAAGCGGCGAGGGCGGTAGCGCGGAGGGGAGCGTTGGGGGGCACCCTCCCCTCACCCCGAGCGCGTGACGCCTCCCCGATCATCATCCCGGCGAACGCCGGCACCCATGGTTGCGGGCGGCTGATGAAAGGCACTGCCATCCGCGACATCGTGTCCATGGGTCCCGGCATGCGCCGGGATGACACGTCGGAAAGCATTCACGGCAGCAGGAACGTCCCCTCGATCACCGTGACGCTATGGCCGCCGAGCACCACGCGGTCGCCCTCCAGCCGGCAGGACAAGGCGCCGCCACGCGCGCTCGCCTGGAAGGCGCTGAACCGGTCAATTCCCAGTTTCTCCGCCCAATAGGGTACGATCACCGCATGCGCGGAGCCGGTCACCGGGTCCTCGTCGACGCCCGAGCCGGGGGCGAACATGCGGCTGACCACCGCAGCGGTCTCGCCCCGTGCGGTGACGATCGCCTGATGGTCGCCGGTCGCGGCGAGCGCGCGCAGGTCGGGGCGGACGGCGCGAACCGCGGCTTCCGACTCCAGCACGATCACGCCATAGCCGCCTTCGCGCCACAGCGTCTCGACGACGCCGGTGACGCCGAGCGCCTCCACCACCTCCGGCAGCGGCCTGGGTTCGGGCTTCCACGCCGGCAGCGCCAGCGCATAGCCGCTGCCCTCGCGCGTCACGGTCAGTACGCCCGCGCGGCGGGTGCGGAAGCGGACCTGCGTCAGGTCGCCATCCGACGACAGCACGAAATGGCCGCTCGCCAGCGTCGCATGGCCGCACAGCGCAACCTCCGCCGCCGGGGTGAACCAGCGCAGCTCGAAATCCGTCGCGCCGCTCGCGTCGGGCACCAGGAAGGCGGTTTCCGACAGGTTGTTCTCCGCGGCGATCGCCAGCAGCACGTCGTCGGCCAGCCAAGCCGACAGCGGCATCACCGCCGCCGGATTGCCGGCGAAGGGCGCGTCGGCGAAGGCGTCGATCTGCGCGAAGGGTATTCTCATGACCAGAACCTCATGATGATGGCGCGGGTTACAGGCGCTTGCCGAACCAGTGCGGGGTGACGTCCGCCTCGACCAGCGGATTGTCGGTATCGACATGGCCTTCGGGGTCGAGATGGATCAGCACCTCGACCTTGGGGAAGGTGCGCCGCAGCGTGCGTTCGACCGATTCGACGATATCGTGCGCGGCGCCGACGGTGAGGTCGCGATCGACCTCCATGTGGAATTGCGCGAAATCGTGGCTCCCCGAACGCCGGGTGCGGAAATCGTGGATGCCCTTCAGCCCCGGCTGACGCGCAGCGACATCGAGGAAGGCGGCGCGCTCGTCGTCGGGCCATTCCTTGTCCATCAACTGGTCGATCGCGTTGGACGATGCCTGGAACGCGCCCCATGCCAGCCACAGCGCGATCGCGATGCCGAGGATCGGATCGGCCTTGTGCCAGCCGAGATACTGGTCGAGCACCAGAGCGACGATCACCGAGCCGTTGAGCAGCACGTCGGACTGGTAATGGACATTGTCCGCCATGATCGCGACCGATCCGGTCTGGCGGATGATCTGGCGCTGGTACCAGAGCAGCACCACCGTCGCGAGGATCGCGATGATCGACACGCCGATGCCGAATTCGGCGTCGGCGGTCGGGCCGTTCTCGGTCAGGGCCGCGATCGCGCGCCAGGCGATGCCCGCCGCCGAAGCGGTGATCAGCGCGACCTGGAACAGCGCCGCCAGCGCCTCCGCCTTGCCGTGGCCGAAGCGATGGTCGTGGTCGGCCGGCGTCGCGGCGAGGCGGACGCCGTACAGCGTGACGAGGCTGGCGAGCAGGTCGAGCGCGGTATCGGCGAGGCTGCCCAGCATCGCGACCGAGCCGGTATGCCAGGCGGCGAACCCCTTCAGGGCGAGCAGGAAGCACGCCATCGCCACGCTGGCGAGCGCGGCGCGCGTCGCCAGGGGCAGCATGCGGCGCTGTTCGTCGCGGGTCATGGGAACAGCAACCCTTCGCGCCAGCCGTCGCCGTCGCGGGTGAACAGCCGGCGCTCATGCAGGCGATGGGCACGATCCTGCCAGAATTCGATCGCATGCGGGGTGACGCGATAGCCGCCCCAATGCGGCGGCCGCGGCACGTCGCGTCCTTCGAACCGTGCCTTGACGGCCGCGAACCGCGCCTCGAACGTCTCGCGCGAGTCGAGCGGGCGCGACTGGTCGGAAGCCCAGGCGCCGAGCTGGGAATCCCGGCCGCGGCTGGCGAAATAGGCGTCGGATTCGGCGTCGCTGGCGAGGCTTACCGCGCCTTCGATGCGGATCTGGCGGCGCAGCGACTTCCAGTGGAACAGCAGCGCGGCCTTGGGCACCGCGGCGAGATCGGCGGCCTTGCGACCCTCGCGATTGGTATAGAAGACGAAGCCGTCGGGGCCATGCCCCTTGAGCAGCACCATGCGCACCGACGGCTGCCCCGCGGCATCGACGGTGGCGAGTGCCATCGCATTGGAATCGTTTATCTCGCTATCGCGCGCCTCGGCGTACCAGGAGTCGAACAGCGCAAAGGGGTCGTCAGCCATCCCCGGCCCTTAGCGCATGTTGGCCCCGCGGGAAATGCGGCCCCCAGTGTCTGTCCGCCCGCGAAAAGGATGGGGCGGGGATCAGGTTCTTTCAAAAGCTTGACGGTCGATCCCGCCTCGCCGGGCTCCCGCACGTCCTCCCGCCGGCCAGTGCGGCGCCCCCGTCGCCTTGGTGGAAGCGGCGTTGATGGGAGCGGAACGACTCCCGCGCCCGGGGATTGAATCGCATCCGCAACGGAAAGACCCATTCATGCCTGCACGCGCCTATTGGCAAGGACAGATCCGGCTCGCCCTGGTGTCGATCCCGGTCGAAATCTATTCGGCGACGAAAAGCGGCGCCTCGGTCGCGTTCAAGCAGATCCACGAGCCCACCGGCCAGCCGATCCATTACGAGAAGATCGTCACCGGCGTCGGCCCGGTCGACACCGACGAGATCATGAAGGGCTATGAGGTGTCGAAGGGCGAGTTCGTGCTGTTGGAGCAGGACGAGATCGACGCGGTGAAGCTCGAATCGAAGAAGACGCTGGAGCTGACGCAGTTCGTCGATGCGAGCGAGATCGACGTGCTCTATTATGAAAAGCCCTACTTCGTCGTGCCCGCGGACGACCTTGCCGAGGAGGCGTTCATCGTGCTGCGCGAGGCGCTGCGCCGGACCAAGAAGGTCGGCCTGGGGCAGCTGGCGATGCGCGGACGCGAATATGTCGTCAGCCTGAAGCCGTGCGGGCGCGGGCTGGTGCTGGAAACGCTGCGCTATGCCGACGAGGTCAACAAGGCGCAGAGCTATTTCCGTGAGATCCCGGAGGGCAAGCCCGACCCCGAGCTGCTCGACCTCGCCGAAGCGCTGATCGACAAGAAGACCGCGACCTTCGATCCCCAGGAATTCCACGATCGCTATGTCGACGCGCTGAAGGACTTGGTCGAGCGCAAGCGCAAGGCGAAGGGCGCCAAGGTCGTCGAGGAGAAAGACGACGGCGGCAAGTCGGCGAGCAATGTCGTCGACCTGATGGCGGCGCTGAAGAAGTCGATGGAGAAATCGGGCGCGGCGAAGGAGGAGACGAAGGCGCCTGCGAAGAAGGCACCGGCCAAGAAGGCGCCGGCGAAGAAGCGCGCATGAGCCGATCCTCGCGACCGTCACCCCGGGCTTGTTCCGGAGTCCACCCCGCGGCGAGGAGAAAGGCCGGGGTGACGGATAGGGCGGCGAAAGCGATCGCGCCTCATCATCGCGGCGATCGGCGCCGGGCATGACCGATCCGCTCGAACGCTATAACGCCAAGCGCGATTTCGCGAAGACGGCCGAGCCGGCCGGAACGCTGGAGCCCGGGCATGGCAACAGCTTCATCGTGCAGAAGCATGACGCGACGCGGCTGCACTGGGACTTCCGGCTGGAGGTCGACGGGGTGCTCAAGAGCTGGGCGGTGACGCGGGGGCCGAGCCTCGATCCCGACGAGAAGCGGCTCGCGGTGCGCACCGAGGACCATCCGCTCTCCTATGCCACGTTCGAGGGGACGATCCCCAAGGGCGAATATGGCGGCGGCACGGTGATGCTGTGGGACCGCGGCACCTGGGCGCCGGTGGCCGGCAAATCGGCCAAGGACATCGAGAAAGGCCATCTGCACTTCACGCTCGACGGCGAGCGGATGAAGGGCGAGTGGCTGCTGATCCGGCTGAAGCCGCGCGCCAAGGAGACGCGCGAGAACTGGCTGCTGCGCAAGATCGACGACGCCTATGCCGGCGGCACCGACACGCTGGTCGAGGAGGCGCTGACCAGCGTCGCGACCGGCCGGACGATGGCGGAGATCGCCGAGGGCAAGCCGGCGCGCACGCCCTCCCCCGCCAAGGCGGCGAAGGCGGTACAGCCGAAGACATCCGCCAAACCGGCCCAACCGGCCCAACCGGCCAAGCCGGCGAAGCCGGCCAAGCGGCGCGGCGGCAAGGGCGCCCCGCTCCCCGCCTTCCGCGAACCGCAGCTCTGTACCCTGGTCGACGCCGTCCCGGCCGGCACCGGCTGGCTGCACGAGGTGAAATATGACGGCTATCGCGCGCTCGTCGCGGTCGCGGGCGGCACGGCGAAGGTCTATACCCGCAGCGGGCTCGACTGGACCGACAAGTTTGCCGCGATCGCCACGGCGGCGGCCGAGCTGCCGGTCGACAGCGCGCTGGTCGATGGCGAGATCGTCGCGTTCAAGGACGGCCGGCCCGATTTCTCGACGCTGAAGGATGCCATCTCCACCGCCGGCGACATGACGCTGTTCGCCTTCGATCTGCTCGAACTCGACGGCGAGGATCTGACCGCGCTGACCACGGTGGAGCGCAAGGACCGGCTGCGCGCGATCCTCAGCGACGGCCCGCGGCTGCAATTCGCCGACCACGTGCTCGGCTCGGGCGAGGCGCTGTTCACGGCAATGTGCAAGGAGGGGCTTGAAGGCGTCGTCTCCAAACGCGCCGACGCGCCCTATGCCGGCAAGCGCAACCGGACGTGGCTGAAGGCGAAATGCACGCGGCGGCAGGAGTTCGTCATCGTCGGCTGGACGCCGTCCGACAAGAAGCGCGGGTTCAAGTCGCTGCTGCTCGGCGTGCATGAGGACGGCGGCTTCCGCTACGCCGGCAAGGTCGGCACCGGCTTCGACCAGGCGCGGATGGACGAACTGGCCGAGCGGCTGGCGGCGCTCGCCACCGAGGCGCCGCCGGTCGATGCGGCGAGCATCAAGCCGTTCAAGGCGGCGCTGCGCGGCGCAAAATGGGTGAAGCCCGAACTGGTCGCGGAAATCGCCTATGCGGAGGTGACGCCGGACAAGGTGCTGCGCCATTCGAGCTTCCTCGGCCTGCGCGGCGACAAGGCGGCGGAGGATGTGGTGGCGGAGGTGCCCCAGCCCGCCCCCGCCGCGCCCGAAGTGCATATCACGGTGAGCAGCCGCGACCGGGTGATCTTTCCGGAGAGCAACGTCACCAAGGGCGAGCTTGCCGATTATTATGCCAAACTGGCGCCGATCATGCTGCCCTGGGCCGGCCGCCGGCCGGTCAGCCTCGTCCGGTGCCCGCAGGGGCGGGCGCGCGCGTGCTTCTTCCAGAAGCATGACGCCGGCAGCTTCGGCGACACCGTGCACCATGTCGACGTCACCGAGAAGGACGGCTCGGTGCAGCCCTATCTCTATGTCGACGATGCCGACGGGCTGGTCGCCTGCGTCCAGATGGGGACGATCGAGTTCCACGGCTGGGGATCGCGGATCGAGGATATCGAGAAGCCCGACCGGCTGGTGATCGACCTCGACCCCGACGAGGGGCTCGACTTCGCCGACACCAAGCGCGCGGCGGAGCATGTCAGCGCGCAGCTGGCGGAACTGGGGCTGGTCAGCTTTCCGTTGCTGTCGGGCGGCAAGGGCGTGCACGTCGTCGTGCCGCTGACCCCCCAGGCGGAATGGCCGGCGGTGAAGGACTTCGCCGACCGCTTCGCCCGCGCGTTGGCGGCGGCGGAGCCCGACCGCTACGTCGCGGTGATGACCAAGGCCAAGCGCAAGGGCAAGATCTTCATCGACTATCTGCGCAACCAGCGCGGCAGCACCGCGATCATGCCCTATTCGGCGCGGGCGCGCGCCGGCGCGCCGGTGGCGGCGCCGGTATCGTGGACCGAGCTGCGCGACATCGACACCGCGGCACGCTGGGGCGTGCGCGACGCGGACGAGCTGCTGCAACGCGCGACCTCGCGGGCGCTGGCCGGCTGGGGCGTGGCGGATCAGGTGCTGCCGGATTTGTGAGGGGCGAACGCTCTACCTGCCGCGGCACCCCTCTCCCGTTCGTGCCGAACGTGTCGAATCACGGTGGGACTCACCTGCCCTTCGACCGGCTCCGGGCGAACGGGGGACGTGAATCAGACGGCGGAGGTCAGCGGCGCGACATCGACGCTGACTGCCATGTTCTGCGCCTGCGATCCCAGCACCACGCCGTCGACCGGCGCGATCTCGGCATAGTCGCGCCCGACCGCCATGACGATATGATCGCCCGCCATCCAGATGCCGTTGGTGGGATCGAGCCCGACCCAGCCGTGCACCGGCCCGCACCATAGCAGCACCCAGGCGTGCGTCGCATCCGCGCCGACCAGCCGCGGCTGGCCCGCCGGCGGGATGGTGCGGATATAGCCGCTGGCATAGGCCGCGGGCAGACCGGCGGCGCGCAGCCCGGTGATCATGACCTGCGCGAAATCCTGGCAGACGCCCTTGCGCTTGAGGAACGCCTCGTGCGGCGGGGTGTCGACCAACGTCGCGGTCGCGTCGAAGGTGAAATCGTCCTGGATGCGGCGGGCGAGCGCGATGCCCGCCTCCAGCGCGCCGCGCGCCGGATCGAGATCGCTCGCGCAATAGGCCGCGATCGCATGGTCGAGCGGGATCAGCGGCGACGGGAACAGGTAATTGGCGGGGCTTGCCGCCGACAGGTCGCGGCTGGCGCGGGCGAGCGCGGCGACCTCGCCCAGCGTCGGGTCGTCCGGCGCGGGCACCGGCACCAGCCGGTCGACGCGCATCCGCGAGCGGCTCTCGATCGTCAGGCTGCGCACCGGCGTGTCGATCACCAGCCGGGTGACATTGGCGAGCCCCGCCTCGGCGCGCGCCGCGCTGAGCCGGCCGACCGGCTCGACGGTCAGCGCATAATCCTCGAGGCTCTGCCCCGGCCAGTCGATCGGCTTCAGCCGCAGGTTGCAGCGCGCGAACTTGACGTTGCCGCCATAGTCGAAGCGCGTGATGTGGCGGATATCGTAGAGCATTTCACCGATCATGCCGTTTCCCTTCGGCCGGCTTGGGTCGGTCGTTTGCTCCGCCCTCCCCGTCACCCCGGACTGGTTCCGGGGTCCACCGGGCCGCAAGCGCGCGCGCGCGCCTCAAGCCTTTCTCCTCGCCGGGGAGTGGACCCCGGAACCAGTCCGGGGTGACGATGTGAGGGTGGACGGGTTCCGAACCCCACCCGCCATGATCCAGCGTGCGGATCATGCCAGCGTCAGCCCGCCTTCGCGCAGCGGCTCGGCGCCTTGCAGGAAATAGCGGCGCGCGACGCTTTCGGACAAGTGCGCCAGCCGCCGCTCGATGTCGCCGAGCACGTCGGGTTCCAGCGTCGCCGCGGTGGTCATCGCCAGCGCCGCGGCGAGGCTGCGGCCGTGCGCCTGCTGCGGCTCGGGCATGCCGTCGTCGCTGAGCACCGGCAGGTCGCGCAGCCGCTCGTTGATCCGCTCCGCCTGATAGGCGAGGCTGCGCGGATTGCCCGGATCGAGCGCGACGAGATCGACGACGGGAACGCGCGCGATGCCGGTCAGGTAACGCTGGCGATAGCTGATCTGGCTGTCGGCGAGGTCGAGCAGCGTCGACAGATCGTCGGCGGTCGCGCCGGGCATGCCGAACAGGCGCAGCGCGCGCGTCATCGCCATCGCCCGCTCGACGCGGCGGCCGAGATCGTGGAACCGCCACGATGCGGTGCGCCCCATATGCTCCGCCGACAGGCCGGCGATCGCGACATAGCGGCGCTGGAGCGAGCCGGCGCGGTCGAGCATGCCGCGGTGCATCGGGAACGGCGCTTCGAGCAGCCGCACCATGTCGGCCGACAGCCGGTCGCGCGAGCCTTCGCCGATGCCGCGGGCGAGGCGATTGATCGTCGCCACCGAATGCCAGCCCTCGTCCTCCATCGCGATCCGCGCGAAGGCGGTGAGATCGGTGCGGCGCAGCGAGGCGGGGTGCGGCGCCGCGCCACCGCCGGCAATGAGGCCGACGAGCTTGCCGACCGTCGCCGACGACAGCGCCGCGCCACCATCGGCGTCGATCGAATTGCCGAGCATGACGCGGATCGCGGCGAGCAGCGCCTCACCGCGTTCGAGATAGCGGCCGAGCCAGTAGAAATTGTCCGCGACGCGGCTCGGCAGCGTGCCGGGGTTGCGGCGGACGTGGTGCGAATCGGGCGCGGGGAGCAGCGACACCGGCTCGACCGTGTCGGCGCCGTGGATGCAGACGTCGGCGGACCAGGTCCCCTCGCCCAGCACGCTCGCGCGCGCGTCGGTCGTCTCGCCGATGCGGGCAAAGCCGCCGGGCAGCACCGTCCACTCGCCATTGCCGTCGCGCGCGGCGAAGACGCGCAGCGTGAACGGCCGCGGCACGAGCTGGTCGCCGATCACCACGGGCATGGTCGACAGGCGCACGATCTCCTGCCCGACATAATCCTGCGGCCGGCGCGTCATATCGGCCAGCAGCGCGGCGCGCTGGCCCGCGTCAAGCTCGCCGCCGGGGATGGTGCGGCCGCCCGGCAGGCCGAGCGGCACCGGCCCGAACGCCGAGCCGATCAGCATCCGGTCGAGATCCTCCTCGACATGCGCGCGCTCGGACGGCTGGCCGCACCACCAGGTGGCGATATTGGGCAGGTGCAGGCTTTCGCCGCACAGCCGCGTCGCCAATTGCGGCAGGAAGGCGCCGAATGCCGGCGCTTCGAGCACGCCCGCACCGGGGGCGTTGGAGAGCACGACATTGCCCGCGGCATAGGCATCGATCAGCCCCGGCACGCCGATCTGCGAATGCGAATCGAACGCCAGCGGATCGAGCATGCGCGGATCGACCCGCCGCCACAGCGCATCCACCCGCTTGAGCCCGGCGATGGTGCGGACATAGAGCTGGTTCTCGAGCGCGGCGAGGTCGGCGCCCTCGACCAGCAGCAGGCCGAGATAGCGGGCGAGATGGGCCTGTTCGGGATAGCTCGGGTTGAACCGGCCGGGCGTCATCAGGCCGATGCGCGGGTCGCTGCGCCGGCACATCGCGGCGATGCCGGCGCGGAAGGCGGCGAAGAAGGGCGCGTGGCGCTGGACGTTGATCCGCGCCTGCAGGCCGCCGAGCGTGCGGCTGACCGCGAGCCGGTTCTCCAGCGCATAGCCCGCGCCGGCCGGCGCGCGCAGGTGATCGGCGAGCACGCGCCATTCGCCGGTCGGGCCGCGGCCCAGGTCGATCGCGATGAAATGCAGATGGCGGCCGCCCGGCGGCTCCAGCCCGACCATCGGCCGCAGGAAATAGGGGCTGCCGGTGACCAGGGCGGCGGGGATCAGGCCGCGCTCGACCAGCCGGGCGGGACCGTAGAGATCGGCGATCACCGTCTCCATCAGCGCGGCGCGCTGGGTAACGCCGCGGACGATCTGCGCCCATTCGGCGGCCTCGATCAGCAGCGGCACCGGCGATACCGGCCAGGGCCGCTCGTCCGCCTCGCCGATGATGCGGAAGCCCATGCCGATGTCGGCGGCGTGGCGCTGGACGCGCTCGCGGACATGGTCGAGATCGTCGGAGGCGACGGTGGCGAGTTCCTCGAACATCGCCGCCCAGGCGGGATCGTCGCTGCCGCACAGCACGTCGCCCGCGTTGGTGCGGGCGCAATACTCGGCGATCCAGCGCCGCGCCTGCATCGCGGCATCCAAGGGCGCAGCCTGCGTCGCCATAAGCTTAGCGTGTCACCTTCTCGTCGCCCGCCGCCACCGTCTACGCTTGCGCGGCGCGGCGCAACCCATAACCGATCGCGCGGGCGGATCGACCGGTCAGAGGCTGGCGCGCGGTCGCCGCCGTGGCGGCGCGTCCGACTGGCGGCGGATCAGCGTATAGTCGAGCACCTGGTGGCGCGGCGCATCGCCACCGCGCTGGCGGCGGATGGTGCCGACCAGCAGCGCGACCGCGGCGCGCGCCATGTCGGCGATCGGCTGGTGGATGGTGGTCAGCTCGGGCCAGATCGCGGTCGAGAGCGTGGTATCGTCGAAGCCGCAGACGGTGAGGTCGCCCGGCACGTCGAGGCCGCGGCGGTGCGCCACCGCGACCGTCGCCGCCGCCATGTCGTCGTTGGACGAGAAGATCGCGGTCGGCGGATCGGCGAGGCCGAGCAGCTGCTCGGCGGCGTCGAGGCCGGACAGATAGGTGAACAGCCCCTCGACGATCAGCGCCGGATCGACCGCGATCCCCGCCTCGGCGAGGGCCTCGTGATAGCCTTCCAGGCGCTGGTCGCTGGCGGACAGGTTGGGATTGCCCTTGATGAAGCCGATGCGGCGATGGCCGAGGTCCATGATATGGCGCATCATCGTCACCGCCGCGGCGCGATCGTCGATGCGGATCGCCATCTGGCGCTCGGCCGGGCGGCCGGTGGCGACGGTGACGCTCGGGACGTTCGCGGCGTCGAGCAGCGCGAGCAGCGCCGGCGCCTCGCACAGCGGCGGCGGCAGGATGATGCCGTCGATGCCGCCGTCGATCAGATGCTGCGCCACTTCCAGCTCGTGGTCGCCGAGATCGCATTTCTCGGCGATGATCTGCACGTCGCTGCGGCTCGCCTGGTCGAGGCTGCCGAGCAGGAACTCGCTCAGGAACCCCGCGCCGGGATTGCTGTAGAGCAGGCCGACCCGCGAGGGACCCGCGCCTGCCAGGCTGCGCGCGGCCGGATTGGGCGCGTAGTTGAGCGCGGAGATCGCATCATTGACCCGCTCGCGGGTCGCGGGCCGGACGTTGCTTTCGCCGTTGATCACGCGCGAGACGGTCATCGGCGAGACGCCGGCGCGTCGGGCGACGTCGCTGATCGTCGGCGCGGAGCCCGCCCGGCGGGAGGAGCGAGGAGGAAGAGCGGAGGGAAGGGTCATGACGCGCGCGAGGCAATCCGTTGGGTAGGAACCGCAGGCATGGACGCAAGCGGCAGGAGGGGCAAGAGTTTCGCCAGGATCGGCGGCATCGGTGCGGAACCGCACCTGGTCATCGTCAAGTTACCACGTGCATCCGCAAGATCCCGCGAACACGAGCACGGCCACCTGCACGCCGGATCACTCGATAAGTTACCTATATGGAAGAATGAGTTAACGATGAATTCCCGGCGATGCAGTCGTTGGTCGACGCCGCCGCACCTCCAGCATTGCCTTATGTCCGGCACAAGCGCCGGGCGGGGTGCGGCCCGGCGTCAGACGGTCAGCACGATCTTGCCGACATGGTCGCCCTCTTCCATGCGGGCATGCGCGGCGGCGGCTTCGGCGAGCGGGAAGACACGGTCAATGATCGGGCGCAGCCGGCCCGCCTCGACATGCGGCCAGACGGTGCGGCCGATCTCGTCGGCAACGAGCGACTTGAACGCCGTGTCGCGCGGCCGCAGCGTCGAACCGGTCAGCGTCAGCCGGCGACGCATGATCTCGAACAGCGGAACCGTTGCCTGCGCGCCGCCCTGCACGGCGATCGACACGTGGCGGCCATCGTCGGCGAGGCATCGCAGATTGCGCGGCACATAGTCGCCACCAACCATGTCGATGACTGCGGTGACGCCCTTGCCGTCGGTGATCGCCAGCACGCGCTCGACGAAATCCTCCGTCTTGTAGTTGATCGCATGGGTCGCGCCCAGTTCGAGCGCACGCGCGCGTTTCGCGTCCGAGCCGGCGGTGACGATGATCGTCAGGCCGAAGATATTCGCGAGCGCGATCGCCATCGTACCGATCCCGCTGGTCCCGCCGTGCAGCAGCACGCTGTCGCCCTCGGTGGCGAAGGCGCGCTCGAACAGATTGGTCCACACGGTGAACAGCGTCTCGGGGATCGCCGCCGCCTCGACCATCTCGAGTCCGTCCGGCACCGGCAGGCACTGACCGGCGGGGGCGACGGCATATTGCGCATAGCCGCCGCCGGCGAGCAGCGCACAGACGCGCTGGCCGAGCAGCGCCGCATCGACATCGGCGCCGAGCGCGACGACCGTGCCCGCGATCTCCAGCCCGGGGATCGACGGCGCGCCCGGCGGCGGCGGGTATCCGCCCTTGCGCTGGAGCACGTCGGGGCGGTTGACGCCGGCGGCGGCGACTCGGATCAGCACCTCGCCCGCGGCGGGCTGCGGCACCGGCCGCTCGACCAGCCGCAGCACCTCGGGGCCGCCCGGCGATTCCGGGTCGATCGCCTGCATCGTCTCGGGCACTTGGCTCATCCGGTCGCATCCTGTCCGTATCTCGCCCGTCCGCCAGGGAACGGGCTGTTCGGCCTTATTGACATCGTGCGGGCGGGGGTCAACGTTACGTGATGATGGAATCGGACGACGCCCCGTCGCGTCCCAATGACGCGTTGACCGAGCTGCTGCGGCAGGATCTCGACCCCCTGTCGGTTGCGGAGCTCGACGCCCGCCTAGTCTTGCTGGAGGGCGAGATCCTGCGCACCAGGCTGGCACGCGAGCGATCGGTTAACCACCGTGCAACCGCCGACGCACTATTCCGGCGATGATCCGACGTCGCATGGGATGGGCCGCATGCCCGCTGCCGACCGTGCGACGTCAAGTGCTTGATGCGGGCGTCCGCGATACCGACATGGTTGGAAAGGACGCGGCGACCCACCGCGATCCGACTGGAGTAATCTGAATGCCATCCTTCGCCCCCGCGCTCGAGACCACGCTGCACAAGGCGCTCGAAGCCGCGTCTTCGCGTCGGCACGAATATGCGACGCTCGAACATCTGCTGCTCGCCCTGATCGGTGACGAACATGCCTCCAAGGTCATGGAGGCGTGCCATGTCGAACTCGGCGATCTCAAGACCACCGTTGCCCATTATCTCGACACCGAGCTGGATGCGCTCAAGGTCGATGCCGCGACCGATCCGTCGCCGACCAGCGGCTTCCAGCGCGTCGTGCAGCGCGCCATCCTCCACGTCCAGTCGTCGGGCCGCGACGAGGTGACCGGTGCCAACGTGCTCGTCGCCCTGTTCAGCGAGCGCGAGAGCTATGCCGTCTATTTCCTGCAGCAGCAGGACATGAGCCGCCTCGATGCCGTGAGCTTCATCAGCCACGGCGTTGGCAAGGGGACCGGCGCCGCCGAAGCCACGACGCCCAAGGGCGTCGAGGAGGACAAGCCCGCCAAGGGACAGGAGAAGGGCAAGACGGAAAGCGCACTCAAGCAATTCACCGTCGACCTCAACGAGAAGGCGAAGATCGGCAAGGTCGATCCGCTGATCGGGCGCGGGCCGGAGGTGGATCGCACGATCCAGATCCTGTGCCGCCGGTCGAAGAACAACCCGCTCTATGTCGGCGATCCCGGCGTCGGCAAGACCGCGATCGCGGAAGGCCTGGCGCGCAAGATCGTCGAGGGCGAGGTGCCCGACGTGCTCAGCGAGGCGGTGATCTACAGCCTCGACATGGGCGCATTGCTCGCCGGCACCCGCTATCGCGGCGACTTCGAGGAGCGGCTGAAGGCGGTCGTCAACGAACTCGAGAAGCTGCCGCACGCGGTGCTGTTCATCGACGAGATCCACACCGTGATCGGCGCCGGCGCGACCAGCGGCGGCGCGATGGACGCGTCCAACCTGCTGAAACCCGCGCTGTCGGGCGGCACGATCCGCTGCATCGGATCGACCACCTACAAGGAGTTCCGCAACCACTTCGAGAAGGACCGCGCGCTGCTGCGGCGATTCCAGAAGATCGACGTCAACGAGCCGACGATCGAGGATACGATCAAGATCCTCGCCGGCCTGCGCTCGGCGTTCGAGGAGCATCATTCGGTCAAATACACGCCCGATGCGATCAAGTCGGCGGTGGAGCTGAGCGCGCGCTACATCAACGACCGCAAGCTGCCCGACAAGGCGATCGACGTGATCGACGAGGTCGGCGCGATGCAGATGCTGGTGCCGCCGGGCAAGCGCAAGAAGACGATCACCGCCAAGGAGATCGAACAGGTGATCGCGACGATGGCGCGCATCCCGCCGAAGTCGGTGTCGACCGACGACAAGGCGGCGCTGGAAAGTCTCGAAACCGACCTGAAGCGCGTCGTCTTCGGCCAGAACAGTGCGATCGAGAAGCTCGCCAGCGCGATCAAGCTCGCTCGCGCCGGCCTGCGCGAACCGGAAAAGCCGATCGGCAACTATCTGTTCACCGGCCCCACGGGCGTCGGCAAGACCGAGGTCGCCAAGCAATTGTCGTCGATCCTGGGCATCCCGCTCCAGCGCTTCGACATGAGCGAATATATGGAGCGGCATTCGGTCAGCCGGCTGATCGGTGCGCCCCCCGGCTATGTCGGCTTCGACCAGGGCGGCCTGCTGACCGATGCGGTCGACCAGAATCCGCATTGCGTGCTGCTGCTCGACGAGATCGAGAAGGCGCATCCCGATCTGTTCAACATCCTGTTGCAGGTCATGGATAACGGGCGTCTCACCGATCAGCACGGCAAGTCGGTCGACTTCCGCAACGTCATCCTGATCATGACGACCAATGCCGGCGCGTCCGACATGGCGCGCGAGACGGTCGGCTTCGGCAACCTCACCCGCGAGGGCGAGGACGAGCAGGCGGTGCAGAAGATGTTCACGCCGGAGTTCCGCAACCGGCTCGATGCGATCGTGCCGTTCGGTTACCTGCCGACCGAAGTGGTCGCGCGGGTGGTGGACAAGTTCATCCTCCAGCTCGAACTCCAGCTCGCCGATCGCAACGTCCACATCAACCTGGACGATGCGGCGAAGAGCTGGCTGACCGAAAAGGGCTATGACAAGCTGTACGGCGCCCGCCCGATGGGCCGCCTGATCCAGGAGAAGATCAAGCAGCCGCTCGCCGAGGAACTGCTGTTCGGCAAACTGGTCCATGGCGGTGAGGTGACGGTGCGGATGAAGGACGGCGCGCTGTCCTTCGCAATCGAACCGGCGGCGCCGAAGAAGCCGAAGAAGAAGGGCAAGGCCGAACCGGTCGACGCCAAGTAAGCGTCTCTCGGAGAGGACAGAACAGGCCGGACTGGCGACAGTCCGGCCTTTTTCATGCCGAGGGGGTGCGACGTACGTAGCGCCGGATCGGCCTGTGCGCGAACCGGCACGACGCGCCGTGACCCCGGGCGGCGCGATCCCTGCATTGGCGAGCCGCCAAGCGGCGTTAGGCACGTGCCTCCACCGCGCGCAACGCCGCCACGGCGATCCGCGTCGGCGTGGTCAGATCAGCGGGCAGCGCATCGAGCGCGAACCATCCCGGCCCCTCGTGCTTGCCCGGCTCGCAATTGCGTGGCGTTCCGGTGAAGTCCCGCACACGATAGACCGGCGCGACCCAGTGCGTGCCCGCGTCCCGGTCGATCTGGTCGACCCAGCATAGCCAGTCGGCGCCGCCGACGGTGATGCCGAGCTCTTCGGCCACCTCGCGCCGCATGGCCGCTTCGGCGGTCTCGAACAGGTCGATCTTGCCGCCGGCGAGTCCCCAACATCCCGCCTCGGGCGGGGTCAGCCGACGCAGCAGCAGGATGCGGCCGTCGACCATGATCGCGGCGCCGCAGCCAACGCGTGGTTCCGACATCGCCTGCATATCTCGCCCTCCTCGACCCCCTGCGGCTCTGCCGCGGGACGATCGCCCGATCAACGTCCTGACGCATCGTTAACCATTGATTTGCACTCGGCGGCTAGGCCGCGGCCATGTCGAACGCGCCCGCAACACGATGGATTCTCACCGTTGTCTTGCTGATCGTGGCGGCGCTTGCCGGTGCACCCGCTGCCGCCGCAGTGCGCGTGCCGCTGCGCACGTGCATCCTCCCCGCCGACTCGCGGGCGACTGACCAGATGGCCGCGGCGCTGTTCCGCCAGCCCTATCGATTCGACTGCGTCCGCCGGCAGACCTCTTATAGGCCCGGCGATTTCTGGGTGCTGTCGCAACCCCTGCCCCTGACCGGCGAGGCGGCGTTGCAGGTACGCCAGGCGAGCCTGTGGCAGACCCGCGCGACGCTCTACATACGCTATGCCGATGGCGCGATCCGCCATACCGGCTTCACCAGCGCCAATGCCGGCCGGCATCTGCGGCTCGGCGCGATCATCCAATTGCCGCTGCCGCGACATGCCGCAGCGCCGGTGCAGTTGCTCTGGCATGTCGAGGGCGCGCTCAACCGGCGCGGCGTCCTGGTCGGGCCGACGCTGGTCGATCGCGACAGCGCCGCCGCCGCCGACCTAACGATGGCGGCGCTCTATGCCGGGTTCGCCGGCATGTGCCTGGCGCTGCTCGTCTACAATCTCGCCTTGTGGGCGGCGCTGCGGCAGGCGTTCCAGCCGGCCTATTGCCTGATGGTGCTGTGCCTGCTCGGTTATGCCCTCAGCTCGTCGGGGCTGCTCGGCCAGATCACCGGGATCGACAACAACGATCGCCAGCGGATCAATTTCGTGCTGCTCGCCGGCTCCGCCGCGGCGGCGCTGGTGTTCGCGCGCGCCTTCTTCGAGCGGCGCGTCTTCGACGGCTGGCTGCGCCCGTACAGCAGCGCGGTCATCGCCTTCGTGCTGCTCGCCGCCGGCGCCTATGCGCTGCTCACCCCGCATTTCGCCGTGATCACCGACGCGATCAGCACGTCGAGCTATCTCTTCGTCATCACGCTGCTCGCGCCGATCCTGATCCGTGCCTATCGGCGGCGCAGCAACTATCTGTGGCTGTTCGGGCTTGCCTGGGGCGCGCCGGTGGTGCTCGGCAGCGTCCGCATCCTCGCCGCGTTCAACGTCTTCGCCTGGCAGGTGTGGATCGACAATTCGACGCTGCTGGCGATGGCGCTGGAGGCGGCGCTGTCGTCGCTCGGCGTCGCCTACCGTATCCGGCTGCTCAGCCTGGAGCGGGACGCCGCGCGCGAGCAGGAGATCGCCGCGCGCCTGCTCGCCGCGACCGACCCGCTGACCGGCCTGCTCAACCGGCGCGCCTTCCTCGACGGCGCGATCGGCCGCGACGCCGAGCATCAGCTGATCCTCGTCGACATCGACCATTTCAAGCGGATCAACGAAACCATCGGGCACGACGGCGGCGACGAGGTGCTGCGCGTGATCGCGCGCGCGCTGCGCACCGCCGCCACGCCGGAGGCGCTGGTCGCGCGGATCGGCGGCGAGGAATTCGCGATGCTGGTCCCGGTCGACAGGCCGCTCGACGCGCGCGCGGTGCTGGACCGGCTGCGCATGGAGCGGATGCCGTTCGATCTGGTCGTCACCGCGAGCATCGGCACCTGCATCGGCACGCTGCGTCGCGAGACCGACTGGAAGGCGATGTACCGCTGCGCCGACCGCGCGCTGTTCGCCGCCAAGGCGGCAGGGCGCGACCGCGTCCGCCATGGCGCCGCCCTCGCGCAGGCGGCGTGATCCGCGGCGGCGGGCGCTGGCGGGAAGCGCCGGTTTCTGCTAGGCTTTCCCCACTGGGAGGAGAGCGCGCGATGAGGGACCGTCGGACACTGGCCGTGGCAGGTCTGGCGCTGGTCGCGCTGGTCGCGGTGCGCCACCCGACGCCGGATATCCGGCTGCTCACCCACGATATCGGCGATCCGCGCCCGCACCGCATCCAGGCGGCGATCGACCTGGGGCTGGTCGGCGTGTCCGTCCTCTATACCTGGACCGCGCCGCGCGGCTGAGCCGATCGGGACCGCCGGCGTGGCCCGACGCACCGCGAACGCGCCGCGCGCTTGCGCCCGCTCCGGCGCTGCCGCATAGCGAGACCATGGATAATCCTATCGAAAGCCTGTCGTTCGAGGACGCGCTCAAGGAGCTGGAACGCATCGTCGGCCGGCTGGAAAGCGGTGAGGCGACGCTGGACGAATCGATCCAGCTCTACGAACGCGGTGACCGGTTGCGGCAGCGCTGCGCCGAACGGCTCGACGCCGCCCAGGCGCGGATCGAGGCGATCCGCCTCGACGCCGAGGGCAAGGCGACGGCGACGCGCCCCTTTGCCGCAGGCTGAGCGCGTGGCGACGACGCTTGGCGCGGCGCTGGCGAGCGTGTCCGAGGACATCGACGCCCGGTTCGACCGGCTGCTGGCCATCCCCGACGACCCACGCGCCGATCTGTATCGCGCGATGCGCCACGCCGCGATCGGCGGCGGCAAGCGGCTGCGCCCGCTGCTGCTCTGCGCGACCGCCGACCTGTTCGGCGTCGACCGCGACTGTTCGGGCGACGTCGCGATGGCGGTGGAGGCGATCCACGTCTATTCGCTGATCCACGACGATCTGCCGGCGATGGATGACGACGACGTGCGTCGCGGCAAGCCGACGGTGCACAAGGCCTATGACGAGGCGACCGCGATCCTCGCCGGCGACTGCCTGCATGCGCTGGCGTTCGAGATCCTCGCCGATCCCAAGACGCATCCCGATCCCTTCGTCCGCGCCGAGCTGGTGATGGAACTCGCGCGCGCCTCCGGGCCGAGCGGCATGGCCGGCGGGCAGATGATGGATCTGGTCGCCGAACGCTCGCGCTTCGATCTCGCCACCGTCACGCGGCTGCAGCAGATGAAGACCGGCGCGCTGATCTCGGTCTCGGTGGAGATGGGTGCGATCCTCGGCCATGTGCCGCCGGAGGGGCGGCGCAGCCTGCGCGGCTATGCGCACGATCTCGGCCTCGCCTTCCAGATCGCCGACGACCTACTCGACGCCGAGGGCGACGAGGCGGTGGTCGGCAAGGCGCTGCGCAAGGACGGCGAGGCGGGCAAGGAGACCTTCCTGTCGCTGCTTGGCGTCGATCGCGCGCGCGAGCAATGCCGGATGCTGGTCGATCAGGCGGTGCAGCATCTCCACGCCTTCGGCACCGAGGCGGACGTGCTGCGTGAGGTCGCGCGCTACGTCGTCGAACGCGACCGCTAAGGGGGAATACAGTGGCAGAGCGGATCGGCGTCTATCCCGGCACCTTCGACCCCATCACGTTGGGGCATATGGACATCATCCGGCGCGGCGCGAAGCTGGTCGACCGGCTGGTGATCGGCGTCACCACCAACCCGTCCAAGTCGCCGATGTTCTCGGTCGAGGAGCGGATGGCGATTGTCCGCCGCGAGGTCGCGGACATCGGCGGCACGGTGGAGGTCGTCGCCTTCGATTCGCTGCTGATGGACTTCGCCGAGCGCGAGGGCGCCAAGGTCATCATCCGCGGCCTGCGCGCCGTCGCCGATTTCGAATACGAATATCAGATGGCCGGCATGAACCAGCAGATCAATCCGCGCGTCGAAACCGTCTTTCTGATGGCCGACGTCGCGCTGCAACCGATCGCCAGCCGGCTGGTCAAGGAAATCGCGCTGTTCGGCGGACCGATCGGCAAGTTCGTCACCCCCGCGGTGTGCCAGGAAGTGGTCGCGCGGGTCGGGGTGCTGGGCCGCAAGGGCAGCTGAGCGGTCGCGGGTCCTCCCCCGCGAAGGGGGCGACGATTCCGAAGGCCGCGTGCAAGCGGGCGCTGCGCCGTTCGCCCGTGCTCCGTGGCGGTCGATCCGCTGCCGCCACGTTCAGTTTGGTGCAATCCGGATTTTGTTCTAAGTCGCCGCCACCACCGAGGTTGGATATTCCATGCGCCCGTTCGCCCGTCTGTTTGCGTTTCTTCTCTGCCTGTTTGCCCTGCCTGCCGTCGTGGCGGCCGCTGCCGCGCAGACCGCGCCCGGTGGTGTCGCCGAGCGGGCGACGCCGCCCGCGACCACCGACAAGGAGAATCTCTGGCTGCTCGACCTGTCGAACGGCGGCCGGGTGACGATCTGGCTGCGTCCCGACGTCGCGCCGAAGATGGTCGAGCGGGTCAAGACGCTGACCCGGCAGGGCTTCTACAACGGGCTGCTGTTTCACCGCGTGATCGACGGCTTCATGGCGCAGGGCGGCGATCCCAAGGGTGACGGCACCGGCGGTTCGACGCTGCCCAACGTGCCGGCCGAGTTCAACTATCTGCCGCACGTCCGCGGCGCGGTATCGGCCGCGCGCGCCGATGACGAGAACAGCGCCAACAGCCAGTTCTTCATCGTCTTCCAGCCGCGGCTCAGCCTCGACAAGAAGTACACGGTGTTCGGCCGGGTGATCGACGGGATGCAATATGTCGACGCGATCGAGCGTGGCGAGCCGCCCGCCAACCCGACCCGCATCACCCGCGCCTATATCGCCGCCGACAATCCGCCGCCTTATACGCCGGCCCCCGCCGCCGCGCCGGTGACGCTCGGCGCGCCGGTGACGCTGCCCGGCATCGGCCCGGCCGGCGCCGCCGCGCCCAAGCGTGCGCCCGCCAAGGCTGCGCCTGCCCGCAAGTGAGGGTCGACCTTTTCGACTTCGATCTGCCGGCGGAACGGATCGCGCTGCGCCCGGCGGTGCCGCGCGACGCGGCGCGGCTGCTCGTCCTCGACGGCGACGCGACGCGCGACCTGACCGTCGGCGGCCTGCCCGGCCAGTTGCGCGCCGGCGACTGCCTGGTCTTCAACGACACGCGCGTCATCCCGGCGCAGCTCGAAGGACGCCGCGGCGATGCGGCGATCGGCGCCACGCTGCACAAGCGCGAGGGCCCGCGCCGCTGGCGCGCCTTCATCCGCAACGCCAAGCGGCTGCGCAACGGCGATACGATCGATTTCGGCGCCGGCGTGGCCGCGCGTGCCTCCGACCGCGGCGAGGACGGCAGCTTCGCGCTCGACTTCGCCGGTGACGAGCCGGTCGAGCTGCTGCTCGAGCGCGCCGGCCGGATGCCGCTGCCGCCCTATATCGCCGCCAAGCGCCCGACCGATGCGCAGGACGCGACCGATTACCAGACGATGTTCGCCGCCGAGCCCGGCGCGGTCGCCGCACCCACCGCGGCGCTGCACTTCACCCCGGCGCTGATCGACGCGCTGGCGTCGGCGGGGATCGCGCACGAGACGCTGACGCTGCACGTCGGCGCGGGCACCTTCCTGCCGGTCAAGGCGGAGGATACCGCGGATCATCGCATGCATGCCGAATGGGGCCGGATCGACGCCGCCACCGCCGACCGGCTCAACGCGGTGCGCGCCAACGGCGGCCGGGTGATCGCGGTCGGCACCACCTCGCTGCGCCTGATCGAGAGCGCCGCCGGCGAGGATGGCGTGATCGCGCCCTTCGAAGGCGACACGGCGATCTTCATCACCCCCGGCTATGCCTTTCGCGGGATCGACGGGCTCGTCACCAACTTCCACTTGCCCAAATCGACGCTGTTCATGCTGGTATCGGCGCTGATGGGGCGGGAGCGGATGCAGGCGGCCTATGCGCATGCGATCGCGACGGGTTACCGCTTCTACAGCTATGGCGATGCATCGCTGTTGCTGCCGGTGCGCGCGTGATGCTGCTTGCGCTGCTGCTCCAGGCCGCGGTGCCGGTGGTGCCTGCCGCCGCCATACCGGGCCAGCCGCCGGCGACCTTCGTCGTCGAGCCGGTCGGCATGGCGATCGCCGGGTTCGACAGCGACGGTGACGGCCGCACCAGCCGCAGCGAGCTGGACGCGGGCGTGCGGCGCAGCTTTGCGGCGAGCGACAGCACGCATGCCGGGGCGCTGGGCTATATCGCCTTCGCCGATTGGGCGGAACGCTGGCTCGGCGACCGCAATGCGCTGCCGAGCCCGTTCGAGGTCGACGGCGACGGCGACAATCGCATCACGCTCGCCGAATTGCAGGCGGCGTTCGCGCGCCTCTTCACGCGGTTCGACGTCGACAAGGACGGGTCCGTCACCCGCAAGGAATTGCTGACGATCCGTGCGATGGCCGGGCGGACGATGGGGCTGCCGGGCAAGCGCAAGCGCTAGGGGGATCGGGATCGGTTCAAAGTCCTCCCCCGTTGGGATGGGGCTATCGCACATGAACGTCTGTTTGAGCCGGTCGCCTTCCAGCCCTACCCCGTCACCCCGGACTCGTTCCGGGGTCCACTCTGCGGCGGGGAGAAGGGCGTGATGGGACACCATTCTCTTGCGGCTGGGTGGACCCCGGAACAAGTCCGGGGTGACGGGTGGGCTGGGAAGACGAGCGGCCCGCGCGAGCGTTCATAGGCGATCACCCTGCCCTCGCCGGGTAGGAATCTCGTTGCAATGCCGAACGTCGATCCCGCTTCGGCGGAACCCGCTCGCGGTTCGGGCCAAGCGCATGCTCGACACCGCCGGTCCGCTTCGCCAAAGCGTTACGATCATGTCCCCGCGCTTTGCCTTCACCATCGCCGCCACCGACGGCCGCGCCCGCACCGGCTCCATCCAGATGCAGCGCGGCACGATCCGCACCCCCGCCTTCATGCCGGTCGGCACCGCCGGGACGGTCAAGGCGATGAAGCCGGCCGATGTCGCGGCATCCGGCGCCGACATCATCCTCGGCAACACCTATCACCTGATGCTGCGCCCCGGCGCGGAGCGGGTCGCGCGGCTCGGCGGGCTGCACGCCTTCATGGGCTGGGAGCGGCCGATCCTCACCGATTCGGGCGGCTATCAGGTGATGAGCCTCGCCGACCTCACCAAGCGCTCGGAAGAGGGCGTGTCGTTCAAGTCGCACCTCGACGGCACCCGCCACCTGCTCAGCCCGGAACGGTCGATCGAGATCCAGCGGCTACTCGGCTCCAACATCGTCATGGCGTTCGACGAGCTGGTGCCGACCACCTCGACCCGCGAGGTGCAGGCGGCGGCGATGGAGCGGTCGATGCGCTGGGCCCGGCGCAGCCGCGCCGCCTTCGACGCGGGCGGCGCGCACGGCGCCAACAATGCGATCTTCGGCATCCAGCAAGGCGCACTCGACGAAGGCTTTCGCAAGGCGTCGGCGGATGCGCTGGTCGATATCGGCTTCGACGGCTATGCGGTCGGCGGCCTCGCCGTCGGCGAAGGGCAGGAGGCGATGTTCGGCTGCCTTGACTTCGCGCCGGGCCAATTGCCCGCGGACAAGCCGCGCTACCTGATGGGCGTCGGCAAGCCCGACGATATCGTCGGCGCGGTGGAGCGCGGCATCGACATGTTCGACTGCGTGATGCCGACCCGCTCGGGCCGGACCGGGCAGGCGTTCACCCGCGACGGGCCGATCAACCTGCGCAACGCTAGGTTCGCCGAGGATCAGGGGCCGCTCGACCCGGCATGCGGCTGCCCGGCCTGCGCGACGTGGAGCCGTGCCTATATCCATCATCTCGTCCGTTCCGGCGAGATCCTTGGCGCAATGCTGATGACCGAACATAACATCTGGTTCTACGAAAGCTTGATGGCGGACCTGCGCCGCGCCATTGCAGCCAAGGAACTGACCCCGTTCGCGAATGCGTTCCGCGCGCGTTACCAGCGGGGCAAGGGAGAGTGAGTATGTCGGACCAGCCCAACGAAATCCTCGCCGCCGCCGCCGCGGCCAAGGCACAGCAGGCCGCCGCCGCCAAGACGCGCGACCCGTCGACCAAGAGCCATTGGCCGATGCGCATCATCGGCGTCGGCATCGGCTCCGCCGCGGTCGCCGCCGCGGTGCTGTTCGCGAATTCCGGCAAGAAGAAGGACTGAGCCGGCCGGCGGCCGGGGACGTCCGGTGCGATTGCAGGTTTTGCATCCTGACTTTCGCTTTTTGCAATTGCGAGGCAGGCTGCTGCACTGCACAAAGAGCGTGCCTTTCAGGCATCCTCTCCTAAAAACTTTTACGGCCGGTCGTCTCGATCGGCCTTTCTTTTTGTCTGCGGATGCGGCACGTCAGTGCCACCGTGTTCGGGCGGATCGAAACAGAAACGGCAGGAGAGGAGCCGCCGGCAAGACCGGCAACGGCCCGACCGGATGGGCGGGGGATGCGAGCCTGCGGCTCTCCCCCGCCGCCTCTTTCGGTTTTCTCAGCACGAGGCACAGCCAAGATGATCGCGATCGGAACCAGGGTCGATGAGACCGGCACGTTGATCCGCGACGGCGGTGCCTTCTACCTGCGCCGCGATTCGGGCGGGCGGTTCGAACTGGAGCTGCACCGTACGCCGGTCGATCTGGTCGAGAAGCGCGTGCGGCTGGTCGGGACGCTGGTCGGCCCCGATCTGGTCAACGCCGACGGCGTGGCCCCGGTGTGAAGACCCCGCCCCTCTCCGACGATTATGCCCGCGGCCGGCGCGACGGGCTGCGGCTGGCGCTGGCGATCCTCGCGGTCGAGGAAGCGAAATGGGCCGCGCTGCTCGGGGAGAGCCCGTCCTGGCGGACCAATGCGACGCGCGAGGTGCGCCACAAGACGCTGCAAGTGGCACAGACCCGCGTGCAGACCGCGCTGAACCGGCTGACGCCCAAGGGCGAGGCGGCGACGATCGACGGCGAACTCGCCGCCGCGCTCGACAAGATCGGCCTGTAGCTCAGCGGCCGTCCGTGGCAGATGCGGGTGCTGTGCGCAGCGTGATCCGGGTGATCTCCGGCGGCCGGCCGAGGCGCAGTGCGAAGCCCGGCCACAGGCCGGTGCCGTTGCTGACGTAGAGCGTCATCCCCGCCACCGCATAGCGGCCCGAGACGAAGCCGCCGTTGGCGGGCCTGAACAGCCGGTCGAGCCCGGCGATCATCCCGCCATGGGTATGCCCCGACAATTGCAGCGCGACGCCGCGCGCCGCGGCGTGGCGGGCGTTGCGCGGCTGATGATCGAGCAGGATGACCGGCGCGGCGACGGGACGACGCAACAGCGCGGCGTCGAGATCGGGGCCGGCCTCGCCGTGCGACGCGGCGGACAGATCGGTCACGCCGGCGAGCACGATCGCGGCGCTGCCGCGTGTCAGCACGCGGTGGGCGTTCGGCAGCATGCGGAAGCCGAGCCCGGCGAGATGCCGCATCCACTCGCCATAATCGAAGAAATATTCGTGGTTGCCCGGGATCGCATAGACGCCGTCGGGCGCGCGCAGCCCGGCGAGCGGCGCGACATCGGCACGGCGCATCTCGACCGAGCCATCGATGAAATCGCCGGTCACGACGATGAGGTCGGCGCCCGCGGCATTGCTGCGATCGACCACGGCGCGCGCCCAGCGCTGCGGAAACAGCCGGCTGATGTGCAGGTCGGTGAGCTGGACCAGCCGATAGCCGTCGAACGCCGGCGGCAGGCCGGGCACCGCGACCGCGATGTCGCGCACCGGCGGCACACGGATCGCGCCGGCGACGCCGATCGCCGCCAGCAGCGCCGCGATCCCGGCGGCGGCATAGCGCATGGCATCGGGCACGCCCGCCACCTCGCGCCGGATCAGCATCGTCGCCAGCGTGCCCAGATCGAGCACGATCTGCAGCAAGGCCAGCAACACAAGCGTGCCGAACGCCCAGTTGAACAGGATGACGATCCCGCGCGGGAATTCCGGCGCGAATACCGATCCCGAGGACAGGCGGCTCCAAAGATGATATTGCGAAGCCGCCAGCAGTAGCACCGCCGCCCCGCCCTTCGCCCAGATCGGCAGCGACAGCGGCAGCAGCCAGCGCAGGATGACGTACAGCGACGGCGTCGCGAAAATCAGGTGGAAGATCGTCATTCTCCTGGCGGCGACCCGCCGCTACGCCGCCGGGTGCCGGCCTGCCTCTACCTGCACTCAGCTCGGGTGGGCAGCGCTTTCGACGGCGGCGTCACCCGTGTCGGTCGGCATCGTCGCGATCGAGCCGACGTCGCCTTCCGCCTGTTCGGCAAGCTTCATCTGTTCGTAGGCGATCTCGAGGTCGGCGACGCCCGAGCCGGTCGGCTGCATCGGCAGGTCGCCGAAACCGTCGATGGGGGCGTCCTGGGGGGTGCGATCGGTCATCATTCTCTCCTCGTGTCGGCGCATCAACGCTTGGGTCCGGGACTGGTCGCATGGCCGATCGATCGCAATATTCATGACCTGTGTCAGGAACTTAGATCAGTGCACCGCATTGGGCGCAGATCAGGGAGAGCGCATCGCCACATTCGGCCTGCCGACGCCCGAGCGCTGGCGGGAGCCGTTATGACCCATGTGCTGATCATCGAAGATTCCTATCTGTTCGGGCAGTTCGTCTCCGACGCGGCGCTGCTCGCCGGCGCCGACACCACCGAGATCGTCGAGACGCAGGCCGCAGCCGAGGATGCCGCGCGCCGCTGCATGCCGGGGATGATCATCGCCGATGTGAAGCTTGTCCATGGCTCCGGGGTCAGCGCGGTCGAGCATATCGCCACCGGCAAAGGCATCCCGGTCCTCTACGTCACGGGCTATCCCGAACGCTGCAACGCATGCCCGCCGGGCGCGACGGTGATCGAGAAGCCGGTGTCGCACGACAGGCTGCAACAGTCGATCAGCCGCCTGATCGACGATCATGCCGCACGTCTCGCGGCGCATTGACGCCGACCGACCTTCGCGGCGGTAAGGTGGAGCCGCCGCCAGCGGATGCGGCGACGGCTCCGACAGTCCTGGAGAACTGCACACGAAGGATTGGGAGAACCCTTCCTGCTGGGCACGGGCTCTAAAGGTTAACGGTCACAAGTCGACCCGAAAACCGGCCAGTGTACGCAACCGTACACTCGCGGCGTTCCTGTCCGCCCCCGTCGTCGTCGCCTGGCGCATTGGCAAAGCCGGCGGCAGCGGCTAAGCCCGCCGACGGTGCCGGTTACCGGCATCATGATCGCGTCGGTGCTCTCCGCAAGGGGGCGTAAATGGGAATGCGGTGCGGAGCTTCGGCTCCTATGCCGCGGCTGTCCCTGCAACTGTAAGCGGCGAGTGACGGACACATGCCTTTCCGGCGACGGGAAGGCGGCCACTGGCTAGGGTTCGCCCGATCCGGGAAGGCCGTGCCCCGAACCATGACCCGCGAGCCAGGAAACCTGCCGACGATAAGGTCGCTCTTGCTTTGGTCCAGGGGATGGCCGGGGCACGGTGTTCCGTCTGAGCGACGAAGACCCATGCGGCGGGGCCGCATCGGTGCGTGGCGCGGGCGACATGCGAAGCGCCGGTCCGTCGCTCGCGCACCGGCCATTGCGCCCCACCGTGTTCTCGTCGTCGCGGCGCTCGCGAAGGAACATCCGTGGCCGATCCACAGCTTGCCAAGATACCCGTCACCATCGTCACCGGCTTCCTCGGCGCCGGCAAGACCACGCTGATCAGCCATCTGATCCGCAATGCCGGCGGTCGCCGGCTTGCGGTCGTGGTCAATGAATTCGGCACCCTGGGTGTCGATGGCGACATCCTGAAGGGCTGCGCGATCCCCGATTGCCCGGCCGAGAACGTCGTCGAACTGGCCAACGGCTGCATCTGCTGCACCGTCGCGGACGATTTCATCCCGACCGTCGAGACCTTGCTCGCGCTCGACCCGCGGCCCGATCATATCCTGATCGAGACCTCTGGCCTCGCCCTGCCCAAGCCGTTGCTCAAGGCGTTCGACTGGCCGGCGATCCGGTCGCGCATCACCGTCGACGGCGTCATCGCGCTTGCCGATGCCGAGGCGGTCGCCGCCGGCCGCTTCGCGCCGGACGTCGCCGCGCTCGACGCGCAGCGCGCCGCCGATCCGGGCATCGACCACGAAACGCCGTTATCCGAAGTGTTCGAGGACCAGCTCGCCTGCGCCGACATGGTGCTGCTGACCAAGGTCGACCTCGCCGGGCCCGAGGGGGTCGCCGCCGCCCGCGCGGTGATCGCCGCCGAGGCACCGCGGCCGGTCCCGGTGGTCGAGATGGTCGACGGCGTGATCGATCCCGCCGTGATCCTCGGCCTCGATGCCGCCGCCGAGGACGATATCGCCGCCCGCCCCTCGCATCACGACGGCGAGGATGAGCATGAGCACGACGATTTCGACAGCCTCGTCCACGAGACCGGCGAGATCGACGATCCCGCCACCCTTGTGGCGCGGATCGAGCGGCTCGCGCGCGAGTTCGACGTGCTGCGCGTCAAGGGCTATGCGGCGGTCCGCGGCAAGCCGATGCGGCTGCTGGTCCAGGCGGTCGGCGCACGGGTGCGGACGCAATACGACCGGCCGTGGCGCCCCGGCGAGGCCCGCGCGACCCGGCTGGTCGTCATCGCCGAGCACGACCGGATCGACCCCGCGACGATCGGACCCGTGCTGAACGGCTGAGCACCCGCGATGCACGTCGTCTTCCGCGAGAGCCACGGACTGGAGGAGACCGCGAGCCCGCGCGATCTCGGCCAGCGCCCGGCGGATCTCGTCGTCCTGTCCTTTTCCGACAGCGACCTCGGCGCGTTCGCGGCGGGCTGGCATGCCGCGCGTGGCAGCGATGTGCCGCTGCCGTCGCTGCGGCTCGCCAATCTTGCCGATCTCGCGCATCCGCTGTCGGTCGACACCTATGTCGAGCGGACGCTGGCGGGCGCGAAGGGCATATTGATCCGGCTGATCGGCGGCCGCTCCTATTGGTCCTATGGCCTGCAACAGGTCGAGGCGCTGGCGCGGACCCGCGGCATCGCGCTGGCGGTGCTCGCCGCGGACGGACGCGCGGACGCCGCGCTGGCCGCCGCCTCGACGGTGCCGGACTCGACGCTGCGCCGGCTCGCCACGCTATGCGACACCGGCGGCGCGGTCGCGGCGCAGGCGGCGCTGGCGCAGCTCGCGCTCGCCGCGGGACTGGCGGCGGGACCGGTGCGCGGGGTGCGCGACATCGCGCCGGTGGGCGCATGGAGCGCCGCGACGGGCATCGCCTGTCCGGCGGCGCTGGCGATGCAGCCGGACCCGCGACCGCGCGTGCTGCTCACCTTCTACCGCTCCTATCTGCTTGCCGCCGACCTCGACCCGGTCGCCGCGCTGGCCGACGCGCTGACGGCGCGCGGCTTCGCGGTCGTGCCGTTGTTCGCGCCGTCGCTGAAGGATGCCCATGCCCGCGGCTGGATCGCGCGCTGGGTGGCGGCGCTGGCGCCGGTCGCGATCGTCAACGCCACCGCCTTTGCCGCGCGCGACGATCACGCCTCGCCGCTGGACGCCGCCGACGTGCCGGTGTTCCAGGTCGCGCTCGCCACCTCGACCCATGCAGCCTGGGCCGACAGCCCGCGCGGCTTGTCCCCCGCCGATCTGGCGATGCATGTCGTGCTGCCCGAGGTGGATGGCCGCATCTTCGCGGGGCTGGCGAGTTGCAAGCAGGATGCGGTGCGCGATCCGGCGCTCGACTATGCCCGCCGCGCGCATGCCGCCGACCCGGCGCGCGTCGCGGCGATCGCCGATCGCGTCGCCGCCTGGGTGTCGCTCGGCCGGACCGCGCCCGCCGCGCGGCGACTCGCGCTGATCCTGTCGACCTATCCGGGCAAGAGCCACCAGATGGCGCATGCTGTGGGGCTCGACGCGCTTGCCTCGGCGGAGGCGATGCTGGCCGATCTCGCCGCCGCCGGCCATGCCGCAGGCACGGGCGCGGGCGCGCCGCTCGCCGCAGCGTTGACGCACGAGCGGCTGCCCTGGCCGATCGCGGCCTATCGCAGCGCGCTCGCGACCCTGCCCCCAGCGTTGCGCGAAGACCTGGCTGCCGCCTGGGGCGAACCGGAGGACGACCCGGCGGTCGTCGACGGCGCCTTCCACTTCGCCGCGACGCTGCGCGGCGACACGCTGGTCGCGCTGCAACCCGAGCGGGGCTCGCCGGCGGCCCGCGCCGACGAATATCACGATCTGTCGCGCGTGCCGCGCCATGCCTATGTCGCCTTCTACCTGTGGCTGCGCAGTCGCGGCTGCGATGCGGCGATCCAGATCGGGGCGCACGGCACGCTCGAATGGCTGCCGGGCAAGGCGGTGGCGCTGTCCGACACCTGCTGGCCCGAGGCGCTGACCGGCGCCTTGCCGATCCTCTATCCGTTCATCGTCAACGATCCCGGCGAGGCGGCACAGGCCAAGCGCCGCACGGCCGCGGTCACGCTCGGCCATCTGCCGCCGCCGATGGTGGCCGCGGACGGTGGCGCGGGGCTGGGGCGGCTCGAGACGCTGCTCGACGAATTCTCCAACGCCGATGGCCTCGACCCGGCGCGGCGCGACCGGTTGCGGCGCGACATCGCCGACGAAGCGCAGGCGATCGGCCTCGCGGCCGAACTGGACCTTGCCGGCGCCGCCACCGCGGCGGAGGCGATCACCCGCATCGACGCCTTCGTCTGCGACGTGAAGGACAGCCGCTTCGGCGACGGCCTGCATGTCTTCGGACGCGGCGCCTGCGGACCGGCGGAGCGCGACGGCCTGCTCGCCGCGCTCGACGGTCGCCGCGTCGCCGCCGGCCCGGCGGGATCGCCGCACCGCGGCCGCACCGACGTCCTTCCGACCGGGCGCAACCTGTTCGCGGTCGATCCGCGGGCGGTGCCGTCGCGCTCGGCGCATCTGCAGGGGCAGCGGCTCGCCGACGAGCTGATCCGCCGCCACCTGCAGGATCACGGCGACTATCCCCGCGGGCTGGTCGTCGACCTGTGGGGATCAGCGACGATGCGCACCGCCGGGGAGGAGTTCGCGATGGCGCTGCACCTGCTCGGCGCCGCGCCGGTCTGGGATACCGGCTCCGAGCGGGTCACCGGCGTCGAGATCCTGCCGCTGGCGATGCTCGACCGGCCGCGGATCGACGTGACGCTGCGCATCTCCGGCCTGTTCCGCGACACCTTCGCGCCGCTGTGCACGCTGTTCGGCCAGGCGGTGCGGGCCCTCGCCGCGCGCGATGAGCCGGCCGACTGGAACCCGTTCGTCGGCCGCGCCGCATCGGCGCGCGTCTATGGCCCGGCGCCGGGCCGCTACGGGCTGGGCATCGGCGATGCCGCCGACACCTATACCGATACCGCACACGCCGCGGCGGGCGAGGCATGGCTGGCGGCATCGTCCTTCGCCTTCGACGGCACCGAGGCGGAGGCGGATACCGCCGGGCTGCGCGCGCGCGTGTCCGCGGCCGACGCCTTCGTCCATCTCCAGGACCTGCCCGAAAGCGACCTGCTGCTCGCCGGCGATTATGCCGCGCACGAAGGCGGGTTCGCCGCGGCGCAGGCGGTGACCGGCGGCAACGCGGCGCTCTACCATCTCGACGCGCGCAATCCCGAACGGCTGCGCGCGCGCAGCCTGCGCGAGGAGATCGCGCGCGTCGTCCGCGGCCGGGCTGCGCAGCCGGCGTGGGTCGAGGGGATGATGCGCCACGGCTTCCGCGGCGCCGCCGAGATCGCCGCGACGCTCGACCATCTCGGTGCCTTCGCGCATCTTGCGCGGGTGGTGACGCCCGAGCTGATCGATCTGTACCATGACGCAACGCTCGGCCGCGACGCGGTGCGCGCCTTCCTCGCCGCCGCCAATCCCGGCGCCCTCGCCGCGATGGAGGCGCGTTTCGCCGCGCTGCATCGCTCGGGCCTGTGGCCGACGCGGCGCAATGCGATCCTGGCGGCGCTGGCATGAGCGTGGTGCGCGGCTGGTGCCCGACCGCGTGGCAGCCGATGGCGGCGGGTGACGGGCTGATCCTGCGCGTCCGCCCGCGGCTGGCGCATCTGACACCGGCGCAAGCGCGGACGATCGGCGCGGTCGCGGAGACGCATGGCAACGGCCAGATCGACCTGACCAACCGCGCCGCGCTCCAGCTGCGCGGCATGTGCGAGGCGGAGTGGCCGCCTGCATTGGCAGCGCTGATCCACGCCGGCCTCGTCGATCCCGATCCGGTGCGTGAGGCTCGGGTGATGCTGGTCGCCCCGGGGTGGCGAGAGGGTGACGACACGCATCGCATCGCCGGCGCGCTGTTCGACCGCCTCGATACGCTGCCGGCGCTGCCCGGCAAGATCGGCTTCGCGATCGATGCCGGTGACGCGCCGGTGCTGGACGATAGCCCCGCCGATTTCCGCATCGCGCGCGGCGCGGCGGGCGGGCTGATCCTGCGCGCCGAGGGTCGCGCCACGGTATGGACGCTGGTGCCGGGCGAGGAAGTGACCGCGCTGGTCGCATTGGTGGAATGGTTCGTCGCGAGCGGCGGTATCGCCGCCGGGCGGATGGCGCGCCATGTGGCGCCCTTGCCCGATCGCCTCCCCGGCAGCGTCGCCGCATGCTCCGCCGACAGCAGGAGCCGGCAAGCCCCGAACGCCGGCGAGGACTGCCCTGCCTGGCCATGGGCTTCCGCGGCTGCGGGCGCACGTCGCGCTTGCGGCGAAAAGACGCGCGGCACCGCCATCGGCATGCCGTTCGGGCGGATCGCGGCAGCGACGCTCGCCGATCTCGCCGCGCGGCCGGGCGTCACCGGGCTGCGCGTGACGCCGTGGCGGACGCTGCTGGTCGAGGGGCTCGATCCCGCCGGCCCCGGCCTGCCCGTCTCCACCCCCGCCGAACGCGCCGTCGACGCCTGCGTCGGGGCACCGGCCTGCCCGCAGGCGAGCGTCGAGACGCGTGCGCTCGCCCGGCGGCTCGCCCCGCACGTCGCGGGGCGGCTGCACGTGTCCGGCTGTGCCAAGGGCTGTGCCCGTGCCGCTCCCGCCGATGTCGTCGCCACCGGTCGCGACGGCCGTTTCGACCTCGCCTTTCACGCCCGTGCCGGCGCTCCCGCCACCATCACGGGCCTGTCGCCCGCCGATCTCATCGCCCGTCTCGAAAGCCCCACCCGTGCCGCATAGCTACGAAACCGACGGCGCCGCGATCTATCGCCGCTCGTTCGCCATCATCCGTGCCGAGGCCGACCTCGCGCGCTTCCCGCCAGAGGAGGAGCCGGTCGCGGTGCGCATGATCCATGCCGCGGGGCTCGTCGAACTCGCCGCATCGATCCGCTTCTCCGACGGCTTCGCCGGCGCGGCGCGCGCGGCGCTTGCCGGGGGCGCGCCGATCCTGTGCGACGCGCGCATGGTGAGCGAAGGCATCACCCGTGCCCGCCTGCCGGCGGACAACGACGTGATCTGCACCTTGCACGATCCACAGGTGCCCGCGCTCGCCGCGGCGATGGCCAACACGCGCTCCGCCGCCGCGCTCGAACTGTGGCGGCCGCATCTCGCCGGTGCGGTGGTCGCGATCGGCAATGCGCCGACCGCGCTGTTCCACCTGCTCGACATGCTCGCCAACCCCGCCTGCCCGCGCCCGGCGGCGATCATCGGCTGCCCTGTCGGCTTCGTCGGCGCGTGCGAATCGAAGGACGCATTGTGGGCGGAACAGCCGGTGCCGTGCGCGATCGTCGCCGGGCGGCTCGGCGGCAGCGCGATCACCGTCGCCGCGGTCAACGCGCTCGCGAGCCGCGCCGAATGACGATCGGCATCGTGCATGGCGTCGGCCTCGGCCCCGGCGCCGCCGACCTGATGAGCGTGCGCGCGGACCGGCTGGTGCGCGGCGCGCGCCACCTCGCCTATTTCCGCAAGCGCGGCCGCGCCGGTCGCGCCCGCCGGCTGGTCGACGGCATGTTGCGCGCGGACGTGGTCGAATTCGCGATGGACTATCCGGTCACCACCGAGATCGCCGTCAGCGACCCCGCCTATAACGACTGCCTCGCCACCTTCTACGCGGACTGCACCGCGCATCTCGCCACGCTCGCCGAGGCCGGCGAGGAGGTGGTCGTGCTGTGCGAGGGCGACCCGTTCTTCTACGGATCGTTCATGCACCTGCATGCGCGGCTCGCCGGCCGGGTGCCGGTGCGGATCGTGCCCGGCATCACCGGCATGTCGGGCGCCTGGACCGCCACCGACCGGCCGATCACCTGGGGCGACGACGTGCTGACGATCGCCACCGCGACGCTGCCCGAGGCGGAACTGACCCGCCGCATCCGCGATACCGATGCGCTGGTCGTGATGAAGATCGGCCGCCACCTCGCCAAGCTGCGTCGCGCGGTCGCCGCCGCCGGGCGGACCGACGACGCATGGCTGGTCGAATATGCCGCGATGCCGGAACAGCGCGTCGTGCCGCTCGCCGCGGCCGGCAAGACCGCGCCCTATTTCGCGATCCTGCTGATCCACGGCCAGGGGCGGCGGCCGTGAGCGGCGGCTGGCTGGCGGTCGCCGGACTGGGGCCGGGCGACGCGGCACTGGTCACGCCCGAGGTGAGCGAGGCGCTGGATCAGGCGACCGACGTGATCGGCTATATCCCCTATGTCGCACGCGTCGCGCCGCAGCCGGGGCTGCGCCTGCACGCCAGCGACAATCGCGTCGAGATCGATCGCGCGGGCCACGCGCTGCGCCTCGCTGCGGAGGGCGCGCGCGTCGTGGTGGTGTCGTCGGGCGATCCCGGCGTGTTCGCGATGGCGGCGGCGGTGTTCGAGGCGCTGGAGGCGGGGCCGCCGGCGTGGCGCGACCTCGACATCCGCGTGCTGCCGGGGATCACCGCAATGCTTGCCGCGAGTGCGCGCGCCGGCGCGCCGCTCGGCCATGATTTCTGCGCGATCAACCTCTCCGACAATCTCAAGCCCTGGCCGCTGATCGCCCGCCGCCTCGCGCTCGCTGCCGAGGCGGATTTCGCCATCGCCTTCTACAATCCGCGTTCGCGCGCCCGGCCCGATACGCTCGATGCCGCCTTCGCGATCCTGCGCGCGGCGTGCGGCGACGATCGGCCGGTGCTCTTCGCCCGCGCCGTCACCACCGCGGAGGAATCGCTGCGCATCGTCTCGCTGTCGGAGGCGCAGGGCGCGATGGCCGACATGCGCACGATGGTGATCGTCGGATCGAGCCGCACACGGCTGATCGCGCGCGACGGCGCCCCGATCCTCTATACGCCGCGGTCGGCATGACCGAGCCAGGCAAACACTGCGGCGACGTCGTGCACCTCGGCGCGGTCGGGCAGCACCGGCCGGTCGATCAGCAGCACGGGCAGGCCGAGCGCGCGTGCCGCTGCCAGTTTCGCCGCCGCGCCGCTGCCGCCGGCATTCTTGGCGACGATCAGTTCGATCCGGTGCCGCTCGATCAACGCTCGGTCGCCGGCGAGGGTGAACGGCCCGCGATCGACGACCAGATCGTGATGCGGCAGTGCCGGCGGCGCGTCCGGCCGGTCGACGAAGCGGAGCAGATAATGGTGCTGCGGCCGGGCAGCGAAGGCCGCGACATGCATGCGGCCGAGCGCGAGCATCACCCGTCGCGCCGGGCCGTCGAGCGCCGCCACCGCGCCGGCGATGTCGGGCACGTGCGTCCAGCGGTCGCCGGCCTGCGCCTGCCAGGCGGGACGGGTCAGCGCGAGCAGCGGCACGCCTGCCGCCGCCGCCGCGGCGACGGCGTGGCTGCTCATCTGCGCGGCAAAGGGGTGGGTGGCATCGACCAGATGCGTCACTTGCTCGCGGCGGAGATAGTCGGTCAGTCCCGCCACCCCGCCGAAGCCGCCGATGCGCACCGGCACCGGCTGCGCCGCGGGTGCCGCGGTACGGCCGGCATAGCTGAGCGTCGCCCTTACTCCGTGTGCGGCGCAGGCGGCGGCGAGTGCGCTCGCCTCGGTCGTCCCGCCGAGGATCAGGAGATGGGGCATGGCTGAGGGCAATCCGTGGCTGACGATCGTCGGGATCGGCGAGGATGGACCGGCAGGCCTGTCCGCGGCAAGCCGCGCCGCGCTCGACGCCGCGCAATGGGTGACCGGCGCGCGCCGTCATCTCGCGCTGCTGCCGCCGCTCGCCTGTCCGGTGGAGCCCTGGCCGGTGCCGTTCGAGGCGGGGATCGCGCCGCTGCTCGCGCGGCGCGGCGAGCGCGTGGTGATGCTCGCCTCGGGCGATCCCTTCTGGTTCGGCGCCGGCGGCACGCTCGCACGCCATCTCGCGCCGGACGAGTGGATCGCCCACCCCGCCCCCTCGACCTTCGCGCTCGCCGCGGCGCGGCTCGGCTGGCGGCTGGAGGAAACCGCCTGCCTCGGTCTCCACGCCGCCCCGCTGACGCGGCTGCGCCCGCATTGCGCGCCCGGTCAGCGGGCGATCGTGCTGGTGCGCGACGGGGAGGCCGCGCTCGCCGCCGCGCAATATCTCAGCGGCGAGGGCTTCGGCGCGTCGCGGATCGCCGTCCTCGAAGCGCTCGGCGGACCACGCGAGCGGATTCGCCATGCCGCTGCCGCCACGCTGACGTTCGCCGACATCGCGCATCCCGTCGCGCTCGGCATCGCCTTCGCCGGGGACGGCGCGGTGCTGCCGCGGGCCACCGGCCTCGCCGACGACTGGTTCGACCATGACGGCCAGATCACCAAGCGGCCGGCGCGCGCACTGACGCTGTCGGCACTGGCACCGCGCCCCGGCGAGACGCTGTGGGACATCGGCACCGGATCGGGATCGATCGCGATCGAATGGCTGCTCGCCTGTCCCTCGACGCAGGCGGTCGGCTTCGAGCGCGATCCGGTTCGCGCCGCACGGGCGCGCGCCAATGCGGCGGCGCTCGGCGTTGATCGCCTCGTGGTGGTGGAGGGCGCGGCACCCGCCGTGCTCGCCGATCGCCAGCCGCCCGCTGCGGTCTTCGTCGGTGGCGGACTGAGCGAGGATCTGCTCGCCCGCCTGTTCGCCGACCTGCCGGCGGGCACGCGGCTGGTCGCCAATGCGGTGACGCTCGAATCGGAAGCGCTGCTCGCCGGCTGGCAGGCGCAGCGCAGCGGTCAGTTGCTGCGCATCGAACTTGCCGACGCGGCGTCGCTCGGCAGCCGTCGCGGCTGGCGATCGCATTTTCCGCTGGTCCAGTGGAGCGTGACGCTGTGATCGTCGCCGGCTTCGGCTGCCGCGCAGGCGCGACCGCGGCATCGCTGCGCGCGGCGCTGACGCTCGCGAGCGCAGACCATGCCGCGGCGATGCTCGCCATCGCCGCCGACCGGCTCGCGATCGCCGCGCCGCTGGCTGACGATCTCGCCCTGCCGCTCGTCGGCATCGCTGCCGACACGCTCGCCGCCATCGCCACGCCGACCCGCTCGCCGGCCAGCCTCGCCGCGCGCGGCACCGGCAGCGTCGCCGAGGCCGCCGCTCTGGCCGCCGCCGGTCCCGGCGCGCGGCTTCTCGTCTCGCGCCGCATCTCGCCCGACCGCATGGCGACCTGCGCGCTCGCCATTCCACAGGAAACCCCAGCATGACCGTCCATTTCATCGGCGCCGGCCCCGGCGCACCCGATCTGCTGACCTTGCGTGGGCGCGATCGGATCGCGGCGTCGCCGGTCTGTCTCTACGCGGGGTCACTGGTGCCCGCCGCGCTGCTCGATCATTGCCCGCCGGACGCGCGCGTCGTGAACACCGCATCGCTGTCGCTCGACGAGATCATCGCCGAGATCGTCACCGCGCACGAGGCGGGGCAGGATGTCGCGCGGCTCCATTCGGGCGACCTGTCGATCTGGTCGGCGATGGGCGAGCAGCTGCGCCGGCTGCGCGCGCTCGGCATCCCGGTCACCGTCACCCCCGGCGTGCCCGCCTTCGCCGCCGCCGCCGCCGCGCTGGAGGCGGAACTGACCCTGCCCGGCCTCGCCCAGTCGGTCGTGCTGACCCGCACCCCCGGCCGTGCCAGCGCGATGCCCGATACGGAGACGCTCGCCGCCTTTGCGGCGACCGGCGCGACGCTCGCCATCCATCTGTCGATCCACCGGCTGGCCGATATCGTCGCGGACCTGACCGCGCATTACGGTGCCGACTGCCCCGCCGCCATCGTCTGGCGCGCGAGCTGGCCCGACCAGCGTATCGTCCGCGCCACGCTCGCCGGCCTCGTCGCCGCGGCGGCAGGCGGCCCCGAGCGCACCGCGCTGATCCTGATCGGTCGCGTGCTCGATGCCGAGGCGTTCGCCGAGAGCAGCCTCTATGCGGTGGGCTACGATCGCCGGTTCCGCCCGCAATCGGCCGAGTCGCCGTTCGCGGGAGGCGAGACGGCATGACCCCCGGTCTGATGATCGCCGCGCCCGCCTCGGGCACCGGCAAGACGACGGTGATGCTCGGCCTCTTGCGCGCCTTCGCCGACGCCGGCCTGACGGTGCAGCCGTTCAAGAGCGGCCCCGATTACATCGACCCCGCCTTCCACCGCGCGGCGAGCGGCCGGGCATCGTTCAACCTCGACAGCTGGGCGATGCCGGCGGCGCTGCTCGACGGTCTCGGCGATCATGCCGCCGATGCCGATCTGGTGCTTGCCGAGGGATCGATGGGGCTGTTCGACGGTGTCGCCCGCGCCGGCGCGACCGGCAACGGCGCCAGCGCCGATATCGCGGCGCGGATGGGCTGGCCGGTGGTGCTGGTGCTCGACGTGTCGGGGCAGGCGCAGTCCGCCGCCGCCACCGCATTGGGCTTCGCGCGCTTCGACCCCGCCGTGCCCATCGCCGGCGTGATCCTGAACCGCGTCGCCAGTCCGCGCCACGAACGGCTGGCAAGGGTCGGCATGGAGGCGGTGGGCATCCGGGTATTCGGCAGCCTGCCGCGACGCGGCGATCTGCAATTGCCCGAACGCCACCTCGGCCTCGTCCAGGCGGCGGAACATCCCGATCTCGATGCCCGGATCGCGGCCTATGCGGCCTTCCTGTCGGCGCACGTCGACCTTGCCGGGCTGCGCGACGCCGCCGCTGCCGCCGCGCGCCCGGCGACGACGCCGCCGCGTCTCGTGCCGCCGGCGCAGCGCATCGCGCTGGCACGCGACGAGGCCTTCTCGTTCACCTATCCGCATCTGCTCGACGGCTGGCGCGCCGCCGGGGCGGAGATCCTGCCCTTCTCGCCGCTGGCCGACGAGGCGCCCGACGCCGGGGCCGATCTGGTCTGGCTGCCCGGCGGTTATCCCGAGCTGCACGCCGGCCGGCTCGCCGCCGCGGAGCGGTTCCGCCGCGCGCTCCACGTGCATGCCGAGACGCGTGCCGTCCATGGCGAGTGCGGCGGCTATATGGCGCTCGGCGCGGCATTGATCGACGCCGCCGGCGTACGCCACCGCATGGCGGGGCTGCTCGGCCTCGTCACCAGCTACGAACAACGGCGGATGCATCTCGGCTATCGCCGCGCCGCGCTGCAGGCGCCGCTGGCGGGCTTCGCCGCCGGCACGACGCTGGCGGGTCACGAATTCCACTATTCGACGATCCTCGACCAGCCCGATGCGGCGCTGGCGCGCGTCACCGATGCGGAGGGGACCGAGCTTGCCGACACCGGATCGTATCGCGACCGCGTCTCGGGCACCTTCTTCCACCTGATCGCGGCGGTCGGATGAGCGGTTTCGTCTCCTTCGTCGGCTCGGGGCCGGGTGATCCCGATCTGCTGACGCTGAAAGCCGTCGACCGGCTGCGCAGCGCCGACATCGTCCTGTTCGACGACCTGTCGGCGGGTCCGGTGCTGCGCCACGTCCGGCCGGATGCCGATCTGGTCGCGGTCGGCAAGCGCGCCGGCCGCCCCTCCCCCAGCCAGAGCCACGTCTCGGCCCTGCTCGTCGCCCATGCCGCGACCGGCGCGCGCGTCGTCCGGCTAAAGTCGGGCGATCCCGCGATCTTCGGCCGGCTGGAGGAGGAGATCGTCGCGTTGCGCGAGGCGGGCATCGGGTTCGAGATCGTCCCCGGCATCAGTTCGGCGAGCGCGGCGGCAGCGGCGGCGGCGATCCCGCTCACCCGGCGGCTGTCGGCGCGGCGCGTCCAGTTCGTCACCGGCCATGACGTCACCGGCACATTGCCGCAGGCGCGCAACATGGCGGCGCTCGCCGACCCCGACGCGACCACCGTCGTCTTCATGCCCAAGCGCACCTTCCCCGCGCTCGCCGCCGACCTTGCCGCGCACGGCCTGCCGCCCGACACGCCCGCGCTGTTCGCCGAGAATGTCGGTCACCCCGACCAGCGGCTGACGCGCACCACGATCGCCGCGCTCGCCGACCGGCTGCGCGACGCCGTGTCGGAGGCGCCGGCGCTGATCCTCTACGGCCCGTTGATGGAGGAGGCGTGATCCACCTCGACCTGATCGGCATCGGCACCGGCAATCCCGACCATCTCACCCGCGCCGCCGAACGCGCGATGCGCGCCGCCGACCTGATCCTGCTGCCGCGCAAGCGCGCCGACACCGCCGACCTCATCGACCTGCGCCAGGCGCTTTGCGCGGAGGTGCTGACCGGCGCGACCCGCGTCGTCGTGTTCGACCTGCCCGAGCGCGCCGCCGATGGTCCCTATCTCGGCGCGGTACGGTCCTGGCACGACGCGATCGCCGCGGCCTGGGCAGAGGCGATCGCGACGCATCTTCCCGACGGCGGCCGGCTGGCGCTGCTCGTCTGGGGCGACCCCTCGCTCTACGACAGCACGTTGCGCATCGCGGCACGGCTGCGCAGCGGCGGCATGGCGCTGCACGTCACGGTCGTTCCCGGCATCACCAGCCTGCAGGCACTCACCGCCGCGCATGCCATCCCGCTCAACACGCTCGCCGCGCCGGTGCTGGTCACCACCGGCCGCCGCCTGCGCGCCGGGGGCTGGCCGGCCGGGATCGACACGCTCGCAGTGATGCTCGACGGCGCATGCGCCTTCACGACGCTCGATCCCGCCGGCGTCACGATGTGGTGGGGGGCCTATCTCGGCATGGCGCAACAGGCGCTCGCCGCCGGTCCGCTCGCCGAGGTCGGGGCGACGATCCAGGCGCGTCGCGCCGAACTGCGCGCCGAGCATGGCTGGATCATGGACACCTATCTGCTGCGCCGGACCGCACCATGATTGCGCCGGATTTCGACGATGCGTTCCGCGATACGCTCGACCTGCTGCTCCACTGGCGCCGCGACGTGCGCCATTTCCGCCGCGATCCGGTGGCGGAGGAGGCGATGCAGGCGCTGTTTGCCGCCGCCGCGCTGGCGCCGTCGGTCGGCAACGCCCAGCCGTGGCGCTTCGTGCGGCTGCGCTCGCCCGGACTGCGCGAGACGCTCGCCGCGCATGTCGATGCCGCCAGTGCCGCCGCGGCGGAGCGCCTTGCCGATGCCGACCGGCGGGCGCTCTATGGCCGGCTCAAGCTGCACGGGCTGCGCGAGGCGCCCGAACTGCTCGCGGTGTTCAACGACGAGGCGCCTGCCGCCGGCCACGGCCTTGGCCGCGCGACGATGCCGGAGATGCTGCGCTATTCGACGGTGATGGCGATCCACACGATGTGGCTGGCGGCGCGGGCGCGCGGCATCGGGCTTGGCTGGGTATCGATCCTCGATCCTGATCATGTCACCGATCTGCTCGACGTGCCCCCCGGGTGGAGGCTGATCGCGCTGCTCTGCATCGGCTATCCCGAGGCGCCCGCCGGTTCGCCCGAACTCGAACGCCGCGGCTGGCAGGCGCGCGAACCGCTCGCCGATCGCCTGTTCGACCGCTGACCGTTCAGCCGGCGCGCAGTTCCTGCAACCGCCAGCGGCGGTGCCGCGACAGCACGACGACCGACAGCGGCGCGATGTCGATCGCCATCGTCGCCGCCACCGGCACCGCGAGCGCATGCGCGATCGCCGCGCGCAGCACCGCGGCGTGGCTGACCGCCAGCACCCGCCCCTCCGCCAGAGCATCGAGCCATGCGCCCACCCGGTCGCGCACCGCCGCCATACTCTCCCCACCCGGCGCACCGGTTTCGGGCGCGGCCAGCCAGTCCGCCAGCGCCGCCGCGGGCAGCCCGTCGAGGCTGCGACCCGTCCAATCGCCCGCATCGATATCGCGCAGCGCCGGTTCCTCTGCCGCGACGACGCCGATCAGCGCCGCGGTCTCGCGCGCCGCCGCCGCCGGACTGACCCAGCAGCGCTCCGCCGCCGGCCCGGTCAGGGCGAGCGCCTGCACCTTGGCGCGGCCGCCGGCGTCGAGAGGATCGGCCGGGTTGGCGAAGCGTGTGGCGCGGGTCGCCGCGGTGGCGCCCGCGCAGAGCAGGACAAGGCGGGTCAGCATCGGCGGCAGTCTCCTGATCGGTTGACGCGTCCCCGCCCGCCGTTCACAGCATGGCGGATCGGAGCCGGGCGGGAAGCCGGTGGAAATCCGGCGCGGTCGCGCCACTGTGATCGGCGGGCATCAGCCTGTCGAGAGTCAGACCCCGCCCGGCACCTCCACCCCCAACCGGGCGCGCTTTCCCGGCAGGAGACTGACTGATGTCCGGCACCACCGCCGCTGCCTTCGACGACGATTTTCTGCCGGTCGGCACCGGCCATATCCCGCTCGCCGACATCGCCCCCTGGGCGGTGTTCGCGTCGGTCGTCGCGCTGATCCTGCTCTATTTCGTCAGCACCGAACAGGGCGCCTTCGCGCTGTTCGACGGCATGTACGTCCACGAATATGTGCATGACGGCCGCCATCTGCTCGGCTTCCCCTGCCACTGACGGGGTTGGACCGGCCATGATGAAGACGTTGCTCTGGCGGGGGATGCTCGCCGGGCTGATCGGCGCATGCGTCGCCGCCACCTTCGCGCTGCTGTTCGCCGAACCGCAGATCGATGCCGCGGTGGCGCTGGAGGCGCATCGCGCCGCGCATGCGATGCCCGCGGGTGACGAACTCGTCAGCCGCGCCACGCAGAAGACCTGGGGCCTCTATACTGCGCTGGGCCTGTACGGCACCGCGCTGGGCGGATTGCTCGCGATCGTCTTCGCCGGCCTGTACGGCCGCGTTGCGCGCGTCGGACCGCGCAGCCTCGCCTTGCTGCTCGCGCTCGCCGCCTTCGTCGTGATCGTCCTGGTTCCGGCGATCAAATATCCGCCGACGCCGCCCGCGGTCGGCCTCCACGACACCGTGCGGCTGCGCACCGCCGCCTATGTCGCGATGCTGGCGCTATCGGTGGCGGCAGCGACGCTCGGGCTGTGGAGCTTTCGCCGGCTCGCCGGTCGCATCGCCGCGCTCGACCGGCTGCTGATCGCGGTCGGCATCTATGTCGGCGCGGTCGCACTGGGGCAGGCGCTGCTGCCGCTGGTCGACGAGGTGCCTGCCGACTTCCCGGCGACCCTGCTCTGGCAGTTCCGCCTTGCCTCCCTCGGCACGCAGGCGGTGTTCTGGCTGGTCACCGCCGACCTCTTCGGTCGCGCTGCGGAGCGGCTGATGGCCGGCGGCCAAAGCGAGGGCGTCCGATGAAGATCGTTCCGGTTGCGCCGGGTCCGTCGGTGGTGGCGTGCAGCACGTGCCGCTTCAGCCAGGACGCGCGCGAGGATGGCGACGGCCGTCGTGGCGGCGCGCTGCTCGTCGCGGCGCTGCATGCGGCACGCGCCGACGATCCGGCCTATGCCGATGTCGCCGTGCAGGAAATGCCCTGCCTGTTCGCCTGCGCCGAAGCCTGCACCGTTCACCTGCGCGCACCCGGCAAGGTCGGCTATGTCCTCGGCCGCTTCACCCCCGATGCGGAATCGGCGCGGGCGATCCTGGACTATGCCGCGCTCTACAACGCCAGCGAGACCGGGCAGGTCCCGTTCAAGCTCTGGCCCGCCGGCGTGAAGGGGCATTTCATCACCCGCACGCCGCCCGAGGGGTTCCTCGTCGAATGAGGCAGCGCGCGCCGGCATGATCGCCACGCCGGCGCGCTCGTGGCTCAGAAGTTCACCCGGGCCTCGGCATAAAGCACGCGTCCGCGCAGATCGTAGCGCGACGCATCGAACGGCCGGCGATCGACCAGGGCGAAGGGCGGCTTGGCGTTGAAGATGTTACGCCCACCCGCACTGATCGTCAGCTTGTCGGTCGCCTGCCAGCGCGTGGTCAGGTCGTAGGTCGTCAAACTGGCGATCCGCATCGGCTTGTCCTTCACGCCGTCATTGTCGCTGTCCTGATATTCGCCGTCCGCATATGCCATCCTGTAGGTATTGGCATAAGGCGGAATGTAACGGACGGTCAGCCGCGCCATCAGATCGCGGCGGGTAAAGTCGAGATTGCCGATGATCCGGTATTTGTCGAGCCCGTCTGAAGTTCCTAGCTGGCTGATCTGCGACTGGCCAGCAAAAGAGGTCAGCTGACGCAGGTTGCGGGTGTAGAAGATCGACGGCGTGATCAGCCCGAAATGCGTCGGGATGATATAGCTGACCTCCATATCGACCGATTCACTCAGCTCCCAGCCGATGTTGATCGGCTTGATGATCTGACGGATGATGTGGTTGTTGGCGTCGCGGACGAAATATTCGCTCAACCCGTAATATTCCAGCGGCGGCACCAGCCGCTCCAACTCGGTCGACAGGCCGACGCGGTCGCGGATGCGCGTGTGGTAATAATCGACCTGGATGTTGAGATTGTGCAGCGCCTGCGGCGGCGTCAGCACGGCACCGAAATGATAGCTGGTCGACACCGACGGCCGCAGATTGGGATTGGCCTTGTACTGCCCCTGGACGGGCTGATCGAGAATGTATCCCGCATCCTCGCCGGTCACCAGCGGGTCGCGGAACAGATATTGATCGAAGGTCTGCCCCGCCTTGACGTCGTACAGCGCGGTGAAGGACGGCGGCGTGAAATTGGACGACCACGACCCCTTGAGCAGCAGGCCGGACAGCGGCGTCCAGGCCGCGCCGATATCCGGGCTGAACCGCGCGAAGGTCGCCTTGCCCCGGATCAGCTTGCCGCCATCCTCATAGGGTATGTCGTCGACGGTGCCGACCGCGCCACGCGAATCATAGCGATCATACCGCCCCTTCAGCGACAGGTCGAAGGTGTGGACGAGCGGTATGTTCATCGCCTCGGCGATGACCGGCAAGCGCAACTCGGCATAGCCGGCCGAGACGCGATTGTTCAGATCCTCGCCGGTCTGCTTACGGATGCCGTCGCCCGATACGCCGTTGGTGCGCGTCTCGCCGCCGATCGCCAGCCGCACCTTGCCCGCAGGCAGCGTGAACGGCGCGGCGGTCAGCAGGACATCGGCATCGCGCTGGGTCGAGGTATTGGCCAGCCGGTAGGTGGTGATGAAGAAGACGTTGGCCGGTACGCCAAGCTTGGCTGTCCCGTCGTTGAGGAAGTTGAACGCCCGGGTCGGGTCGCTGCTGGTGATCGCCTGGCATTGCGCCGCGATGATCTGGTCGAGGTTGGCCGCCGTCACCTGCTTGTAGGGGTCGGCGATGCACGCGCCGGTCCTGCGGTCGGTCGCGGTCAGGTTCTGGATGCCCTGCTGCGTGCCGGTCGCGGTGTTGCGCGAGTAGGAATAATTGGCGGACAGCGACATGTCCTTCGAGAACTCGTAGCGCAACCCGCCGTTGATCGTGTGCGAGCGGATCGTCGAGCGCTGGAAGCTCCGCTGCATCTGCCCGCTGTCATATTCCGCGCGCGGGTAATAGACGACGGTGAAGCCCCTGACGTCCGCGTCGGCCGGCAGGTCGGTGCGCTTGAGCGGGCTGTACGCCTGCGTAAAGGGGACGTTGACGAGCTCGATCCTCTCCCACGCCTCGCGCAGGACCGACGTGCTGATCGAGCCGAGATAGTCGACCGTGAATCGCAGCCGGTCGGTGAGCTTCTGTTCGACGTTGAGCGACAGGCCGCCACTCCGCTGATGCTCGCCGGCGTCGGCCGGGATGTTCGACGCGATCGTGTCGCGATTGATCGGCCCCAGGCCGGCGATGCTCGGATGCGTCATGTCGCCACCGGGCTGCCACTGGAGGACGTCGAAGACGCTGCGGCCGGGCTGACCGTTCTTGCCGGGAATGCGATAGTTCAGCGTGATCGCGCCGGGCTGCGTGCCGTCCTGCGAACTGCGCTGGTCGAGCGCGTAATTGCTCTGGCCGACGGCGGCGAGCTCTTCGCGCGTGATGTAGCCGCGATAATCGTGCGTGACATAGCCGAGCTTGGCGTTCTGCGCCGGATCGGTCTGCGACAGCGACAGCGTCGCGGTGACCGAGCCGCTGCCCCAGGAGGTGGCGGCGAGATAGGTCGCCTGCGTGGTGTCGGCGCCGGTGCTCGACGATTCGTGCCGGACCGTCGCCCCATAGCCTTTGTAGTGCTTCTTCAGGATGAAGTTGACCACGCCGGCCATCGCATCCGCGCCGTAGACCGCGCTGCCCCCGCCCAGGCTGACCTCGACCCGCTCGACCGCGGCGAGCGGGATGGTGTTGATGTTGGCGAAGCCTTCCTCGATCCCGGCGGCGCCTGCGATACGGCGGCCGTTCACCAGCACCAGCGTGTTCTTGGTGCCGAGCCCGCGCAGGTTGACGCCGCCGACGCCGAGGCCGCCGAGCCCGCCACCGTCGAACTTGACCTCGGTGCTGCTGCGATTGTTGATGCCGTAGCCGACCGACGCCTGGTTCTGGGGCAGGCTGCGGATGAAATCCTGCACGTTGGAGACGCCGAGCGCCTTGATGTCGTCCTGCGTGAACACCTTGACGTCGCTGCTCGGATCATAGCCGCCGATCCGCGAGCCGGTGACGAGGATCGACCCGTCGGCGTCGGTTTCCGCCCCGCGCGGGTCGGTGGGCGGACGGACCGGCTTGGGCTGATCGGCCGCGGTGTCGCCGGCCTGCGGGTCGGCGGTCGCTTGGCCGGCGGTCGATTGCGCGGGCGAACCGCGGTCGGACTCGCCGGCGGGCTGGGCGTCGCCGGCTGGCGCGGCGCCATCATCGGGTGCCGGCGTCGGCGTGGCCTGTGGCGTCGGCGCGGTATCCTGCGCCGGCGCGGCGGCCTGCGCCAGCGCCTGGCCCGGCAGGATCATCCCCGCCGGCAACAGCATCGTCCCCACGAGCAGAAACGTCTTCGTTTTCATGTACTTGGTGTTCACCAACTTCCCCCGCAACGCTAAGCTATTGCGCAATAACGATATTGCACAAGATATCTTTGACTGTGTTGTTGACGTATATTCCCCCGTCGAACCCATTGAATGCACAGCCGTAAACTGTACGCAAGGATTAATATCAGGGTCACCATTGTTGTAGCTGCCGAACACGGCTTGACTAAACCTGATCCGCTCGGCTTATCATCGAACTTTCATGCATTTACACTTGCGCGGATGTGATCGATGACGGTTCGGAAGACGCTAAATTTGTGTTTGATTATGGCATCTTGCGCACTGCCCGCGCTTGCTGCGCATGCCGCGGCGACTCGGCCGCACCGGGTCGTGGCCGCCCCCGCGCGGCCGCAGGAGCCGGACCTGATCGAGCAGATCAAGCTGCCCTATGAGCGGTTCACGCTGCCCAACGGGCTGACGGTCATCGTCTATCCCGACCACACCGTGCCCAAGGTGCTGGTGTCGCTGACCTATCGCGTCGGGTCGAAGGACGAGCCGGAGGGCAAGTCGGGTTTCGCGCACCTGTTCGAACATATGATGTTCCAGGAGACAGAGAACCGGAAAGGCGAATATTTCAAGAAGCTGCTCGATGACGGCGCGATCGACGTCAACGGCAACACCACCACCGACCGGACCCGCTATTTCGAGGTCGTGCCGACCCGCGAACTCGACCTGGCGCTGTGGATGGAAAGCGACCGGATGCAATATCTGCCCGGCGCGATCGACCTCAAGGCGCTCGATGGCCAGCGCGCGGTCGTGAAGAACGAGAAGCGCCAGCGCAACACGCCCGAAGCCGAGGCGCGCACCGACGCCTTCCTGACTGCGCTCTATCCCAAGGGCCACCCCTATGCGCATTCGCCGATCGGCTCGATGCGCGATCTCGACGAGGCCAGCGTCGAGGACGCGCGCACCTGGTTCGACACATATTATGGCGCGGCCAATGCCATCCTGCTGCTTGCCGGCGACGTCGATCCGGCCACGGCCCGCGAGAAGGTCACGCGCTATTTCAAGGACGTGCGGCCGGGCAAGCGGGTGCAGGAGATCAAGCGCTGGGTGCCGACGCTCAACGAGGGCAAGCAGCTGCACTTCTTCGGCAAGGGCGGCACGGTCGAGCTCAACCGCACCTGGCCGGTGCCGACCGGCGACGAGCATGAGGGCACGATGCTGCAGATGTTCGCCAATGCGATCGTCGGCGCGCCGCATTTGCCGCTCAACCAGGCGCTGGTCGAGAATGACGGGCCGGCGCTCGGCGTGTCGGCGAGTTTCAACGATGCCACGGTCAACGGCACCTTCTCGATCGGCGTCGATCTGAAGCCCGGCGCCGATCCGGCGGAGGTCAACCGGCGGCTGGACGCGGTGATGGCGAAGCTGCTGCGCGACGGCCCTGATCCGGTGACGCTGCGGCAGAATTTTGCGATCAAGGACAAGTCGCTGCTCGCCTCGATGGAAAATCCGCAGTCGGTCGGCGGAATGCTCGAGGCGGGCGAGTTGATCGCCAACGATCCGATGCTGTTCAAGGTCGGCCGCCGCTGGGAGAAGGAGGCGACCGCCGCCGATATCGCCGCGGTCGCGCGCAAGTGGCTGACCAAGCCCTATCTCGCGATCCGCACCGATCCCGAGCCCAAGACGGAGCCCGCGGTCGCCGGTTCGGTCGATCGCAAGCAGCCGCCCGTCGTCACCGCCGCCGCCGAGGCGCCGCGGCCGTTCCCGCCGATCGAACAGGCGACGCTCGCCAATGGTGCGAAGGTGGTCGTGATGCGCCGGCCGAAGCTGCCGCTGGTTAGTGTCGCGCTCGAATTCGCGACCGGCAAGCTGATCAACCACGACTATCCGCGCGGCCTGGCGACCTATACGTTCGGCAGCCTGTTCAACGGCAGCCAGCGCTATCCGCACGGTGCGATGGAGGCGCGGATGCGCGATATCGGCATCTTCCCGAGCTCCGGCAGCGGCGACCGGCGCAGCACGCTGAGCTTCTCCAGCGACACCGCGAGCCTGGGCAAGGGCATGGAGTTCGTCGCCGACGTGCTGCGCGAACCGCTGTTCCCGCAGAAGAAGATCGACGAATATATCGCCCGCGTCGACGAATCGTTCGACTCCTACGAGCGCAATCCGGGCGGCGCGCAGGCCAATCTGTTCAACACCGCGCTGTGGGGCCGCGACCATCCCTATGGCTGGGTCGACACGCGCGAGGAGGCCAAGAAGGTCTCGCGGGACGAGATGCTCGCCTTCTACCGCAACGAGCTCGCGCCGGCGAACATGACCGCCTATTTCGTCGGCGACATCACGCTCGCGCAGGCGCGCACGCTGGTCGAGCAGAACTTCGCCGGCTGGCATGCCGACGCCAAGCCGGCGACGCTGATCCCGACGCCGCCGGCGCGCCCGACCGGGGTGCGCGTGGTGCTGATCGACGTGCCCGGCGCGCAGCAGAGCAACATCGTCGCCGGCCGCCTGATCGAACCGTGGGAGCCGCGGCGGACGATGGTCGAACAGCTCGCCAACGCCGTGCTCGGCGAAAGCTTCACCAGCCGCATCAACATGAACGTGCGCGAGGACAAGGGCTGGTCCTACGGCATGTACTCGCACCTGGGCAGTTCGGTGAAGTCGCAGCGCACCTTCTACGTCAGCGGCGCGGTGCAGACCCCCAATACCGCCGATGCGATGCGCGAGATCATCAAGGAGATCGGCGATTTCACCCATGATCGGCCGCTCACCGCGCCCGAGCTGGAGGGGCAGAAGACGACGGTGCTCAACAAACTGGAAAGCGGCCTTTCCTCCAACGTCGCCTATCTCGGCGCCATGCTCGACGCCGACACGCGCGAGATGCCGCTCGACTATGTCGCCGGCGTGCCCGCGACCGTCCGCGCGATCACGCTCGACGAGGCGCAGCAGGTCGCCAGGGAGACGTTCCGCACCGACGATTTCGTCTGGACGATCGCCGGTGACCTGCGCCGGATCGAGCCTGCGGTGCGCGCGCTCAATCTGGGGCCGGTCGAGGTGCAGGACGTCTACGGACACAAGCTGCGGTGACCGCGCGCGCCCGGGCCTTTTCCGGCGACCGCGATCTGGGGTATGACAGGAGCATGCCGATCCGCGCTCGCCTCTTGCCCCTTCTCGCGCTCGTCGCGCTCGCCGGTTGCTCGCACACCGGCGCGGTCGAGGGCCCGGTGGCGCTCGGCCAGACCGCGCTGGTGGGCGGTCCGCGGGTCCGGCCCGACCATGTCATCGAGGACAGCCGCTGCCCGGTCGGCACCCGCTGCGTCTGGGCCGGCCGGGTGGTGGTGCGCGCCACCGTCTCGGGCGGCGATTGGTCGAAGACGGTCGACCTCGTTCTCGGCGTGCCGGTCGATATTGCCGACGGCAAGCTGACGCTCACCGCCGTCACGCCGGAGCGCACCGAGAGCACCTCCGCGAAGACGACGCCGTCGCGCTTCACCTTCGCGTTCCAGGGCGGGCTATAGGCCCGGCCCCACCGTTAACTACATCGTTTCACGAGAAAATCAGCTCCTTCCCCCTACCCCCCTCCTGCGGTCCGACGCGCCGCGCGAGGGGGATTTCATGCGGTTTGTGCACATCGTCGCGCTTGGCTGCGCCTGGTCCGCTGCGGCCGGCGCGCAGGATCGTCCCGCCGACATGGTCGTGCCGGCGCATACCGAGATCGCGTTTCGCCTCAACGAGGAGGTCAGCTCGCAACGCGCGCGCGTCGGCCAGGTCGTGCCGGTATCGGTGGCGCGCGACGTCATCGTCGATGGCATGGTGCTGATCCCGCGCGGGACCGCAGGCACCGGCGTGGTGACCGGGCGCACCGGCAAGGGCGCGTTCGGCAAGTCGGGCAAGGTCGACATCGCGCTGCGCTCGGTCGCGATCGCCGGCCGCCCCGTTGCGATCGCCGGTCGCTTCCACGCCGCGGGCGAGGGCCGCGCCGGCGAGACGATCGGCTCGATCCTCGTCGGCGGCGTCGTCGCCGGTGCGTTCGTCACCGGCCGTCATGCCGTGTTCGAGGAAGGCCGCGAGTTCGTCGCCTTCACGACCGAGAGCGCGACCGTGCCGCAATCCGCGGTACGCAAGGCGTCACCCGCGCCGCTCGTCGCCTATGCGGGCACCGTGCCCGCGCCGGTGCTGCGCTATGCGACGACCGGGCCGATGCCGGCACCGGCGGTCCAGCTGGTCGACCTCGAAGACACCACCTTCGCGAGCTCGCCGCGCTACGACACGATGCGCCGGCTCGAGCGGCGAATCGCGCAGGCCCAGCCGGTCCGCGGCGGCGACCGCCGGCAGGGCTGGACGATCAGCGACTGAGGCCCGGCCGCCGCCGATTAGGCGGCCTGCCTCACAGGCCGAGCCGCAGCCCCAGGGCGTAATAATGCTGCCCGGCATTGCCCTTCAGGCTGATCGTCGGCAGCAGCGGCACCGCCACCGTGCCATAGGGCCGCACGTCACTGCCGACGCGAACACCGGCACCGACCGTCGCGACGAGCGGGATCGCATAGGTCGCCTCGACCCGGCCATAGGCCTTGACCGCCGTGTCGTCGCACCGGGAATCGGACGTGTAACGGCCGGTCTGCCGATCGCGGCAGCGATCATTGCCGCCGTTCGCCTCCTCGTAATAACGGTCGTTGTCGCCGCTGTAGACGAGCGCGCCGATCATCGGCGTCAGGCGGAAGCCCGCCGCGCCGAAGCCGTAGCCGACCCCCAGCTCCCCGCCCCAATGCGAGTCCGCCCGCGCGCCATTCGCCTCCAGCACGATCTGCGCCGACGCGGGTGCCGCGGCGGCAAGCGTTGCGGCAAGAACGCCGCCGACCCATCCGATCGTTGTCATGAAGCCCTCTACTTTGCGCGCTGAATCAGCGACGTGGCGGGCGCTCTACGAACCGCGCGCATGCGGCACAAGGATCGGGTCACTGGAAGGTGACGGTCTTCACCGCCAGTCCGGTCTTGATCTTGTAGGCGACGGACCGGTCGGGATCGATCGGCTGCGACCAGCTTGCGCCGGCGTAGAGGCGCCTGGCGGGAAGCGCGCGGCAGTCGCCGCCGGTCGCATTGCATTGCTGGCCGTCGTAGATCTCGACGCTGGTGCTGCCCGTGTTGGTCAGGATCAGCGTCGTGCCCTCGCGCCGGGCGGAGACGTCGCCGGTCATCACCGCGGGGCGGACGATGACCAGCATGTCGTAGCCGACCAGCACCTTGAGCGCCGATGCCGTCGCCGAGACATCGCCCGCCACCGGCTTCACCGTCACCCGATAGACGCGGTCGCGCGCGCCGCGCGGCGCCACCGCAGCGACGCGGATCAGCTTGCGCTCACCCGGCTCCAGGATCATCTTCTGCGGCGTCACCAGCAGGCCGCTCTCGGCCGGATCGGCGCTGGCGACCCGACGTTCGCCGGGGGTGCCGGGATCGACGATGCTGGCCGGTTCGGCGACGACATACATGCGCTCGGCGCCGGTATTCCACGCCTCGACATCGGCGCGCGGCGGACCTGCCGGGGTCAGGTCGACGACCACCTGGCTGAGCACCAGATTGGCGAATGCCGGCGGGGCGATCATCCCGCTGGCGGCGACCATGGCGGTGGTGACCGCCCGCCCTATCCACATCCTGCTCATATCCTCTCCTTGTTCATGGCCGCGCATCGGCGATCTGGTTGACGAGCGACGGGCCGGCACAGCGCAACGTGCCGAGTGCCGCATACCCATCGGGCCGCGCCGACGCGCGCACCGGCAACTCGCACGTCCGGCCGTCCGGCGCCTGGACGCTCAGTATGGCGTCGCGGACGGTCTCGATCTGGAAATAGCCGGCGTCATCGGTGTTGCCGATCGCGCCGGGCGCATGGACCGCCGCATTGGCGACGGGCGTACCGTCGCGCCACAGCAGCCGCCCGAACATCGCGACGACTTGGCGCGTCGTCCATTCGAGCCGCGCCACCGTACCGGGATAGACGCTCACCTGGCGCGTGCCGCCATCCAGATGCATCAGCGCCTCGCCGGTCGAGCGCAGGCGCACGGCATATTGGCGATAGGCCGGCACCGACACCGCCAGCGTCTCGCCGCGGCGGACGATGCCACGCGGCGCATTGTCGACCAGCACCTCGAACGGCGCACCGGCCTCGCCGCGGCGGACGGCGCCCTCCTCCCGCACGGCGACGACGATGATGCTGTCGTTGCGGTCGCGACCCTGCAGCACGAGCGCGTGATGCGTCGCGGCGGCGGTGGTCTGGAACCCGAAACTGTATTGGGTGGCGCCGTTGTCGCCGGCGAGCGGCTGGGCGAGATCGCCATAGAGGGCGGCGGTGGTGGTGCGCAGATCGGCGTGCCCGCGCGCCAGCGTGCCCGCGACCTCCCGCTCGACCCCGCCCGACACCGCCAGCTCGCCGCCGAGCACATCCGCCTTCTGCCACGCGCCGGCGATGCCGCCGACCGGCGCCACGCCGCTGCGCACGCCGCCGACATCATTGGCGCGCAGCCCGGCGCTGGCACTCCACGCGGCGGTGCCGCGCAGCCGTTGCAGGCTGATGCCGAGGAATGCCGCGCGGCCCTGATTGCTGATCGTCGCGTCGCCGCGCACCGTCACCTGCACGCCGCCGCGCTGGATCAGCGGCACGGTCAGGCTCGGCCCCAGGCCATAAGACGCGCGCATCCGGCGATCCCTCCGGTAGAAGCCCGACAGCGCGAACTGGCCGCGCGGCAGCGCGTAATTGATCGTGCCGTTGACCTGCGTGAAGCCGCCCGTCGCCAGCCGCGCGGCCGGATTGACGCGCATCAGCATCGTGGTCTCGTCACTCTCGCCGAGCGGGATCAGCGCCCGCCCGGCCGGGCTCCACACCCGGCGCAGGTCGAAGGCATAATTGAACCGCGCCGTGCCGGACGAGGCGACCTGCACCAGCACGCCCGCCTGGCCGCGGACCGAGGCGAGCGCGGCAGCGCGCACCTGTGCCGCCCGGCCGAGCCAATAGCCGCCCAGTTCGAGCAGCGCATTGCCATCCGTGCCGAGCATTGTCGCATCGAGCGCGATCTGCGGCGACAGCCGGCGCGCCACGCCGGCTTCGTAAAAGGGGGTGCGCGACGTCGCGATGAACGTACCGACCCGGTCATTGGCGAGCAGCCCGGCATAAGCGAAGACGATCGGGTCGCCGATCGCCGCGATCGCGGCATTCTTGGTGAAGAAGCGGCGCTCGTCGCGTGCCGCCCCGCCCGCCTCGGCGATGTGGAGCATCACCTCATAGGCGCCGTCGGGCAGGCTGGAGGTGTCGAGCGCCTGGTTGCCCGCCTCATAGGTCCGCGAGGTCAGCAGCCGGCCGTCGCGCAGCACGTCGACGCGCGAGCGCACCGCGAGCGACACGACGAGCGGGCTGCCCGCGATCAGCGTCCGGTCGAGCCGGGTGTCGATCTGGCTCTGCACGCCGACGCCGACGATCCGCCGCCGGCCGGTGAGGTCGATACCCGGCGTCCACAGCACGCCCGCGGCGTAGCGATAGCCCGGCGCGTCGACCTCCGCCGCCAGCGTGTCGGCAAGCAGGCCGTAGCGCGAGGAATAGGACATCTCGCTGCGCAGCCGGGCATGGCCGTAGCCCAGGATCGCGCGGTTGAGCAGCGTATAGTCGAGATAGCCGCCGCTCCCCGCGACGGTGCCGCCAATCTGGTCGACCAGCGACAGCCTTGCCTCTGGCGCGGGCAGATAGCGGCGCTCGCCCGCGGGATGCACCGCCCGCAGCCGCGGATGGAAGACCAGCTCGATCCGGAATCGCGCCTCGTCGAAGATCACGCCGGCGTCGGCCGGCTGAAGTGTCCGGCAGCGCGCCGGGTCGGCATCGGGTGGGCAGACCAGCTCCGGATGGGCATCGAGTTCGGTGCGCGCGAGCGCGGCGCGCGCCGTCGGGACGTCCACCAGATCGGGCACCAGCGCGAGCACCGCGTCGACATCCAGGAACGTGACCTTGCCCGAGCTGTAGCGGACCCGTGTCTGGCCGATCGCGCGCCCGCCGAGAGCGACGTCGACCATCGCCTCCTGCGTCGCCAGCAATTGATCGAACCCCGCCGGCGCGCCGACGCTGAGCTGCGGCGTCGCCGCCGGACGGTCGGCCCGCCCGCCCGCCGACCAGCACAGCGCGGCCGCAGCGAGCGCCAGCCGCCAGCCCCTGGCGAACCGGGGCGGCAGAACGGAAGCGCCGGCCATATCCGACCGCCGCTATTCGGACGCGATCAGCAGCGTCAGCGTGCCCGTATAGGGGCCCGCCGTCGCCTTGCTCAATTCGCCCGACCGCAGGACGACGATCAGGCTGGCACTGTCGTTGCCGAGCACGCAGCCGAGATTGAGGCCGAGGGCGGTCGTCGTCAGGCCGGTCGTCGCGACCCCCGCGACCAGCGCGGTGCCGATCGGCTGGTTCGCCGCCGCATTCCATTGCACCTCATAGGCCATCGGCAGCCCCGCCCCGGCGAGCGTGAAGGCGCGATTGGTGCCGCTGCCCGTCGCCACGATGCTGTACCGGCCCGAGCCGGACGAGGAGATGCACACATTTTTGCTGAGGCTGGCGTCCTGGCCGACGCCGACGACACCGAAGGTGAAGTCGGCAAGGCGGGTGATCTGCACCTGCTGCGCCGCCGCCGGGGCTCCGCCGGCGAGCGCCACCGCGCCGAGCACGCCGCCGGTCAGGACGCGCAGCCAGCCCATCGCCATGCCCCCGCCGGATTACAGCGGGTTGACGAGCAGCGTCAGCGTGCCTGTGTAGGTGGTCAGCGACGGCATCGCCTGCAGCTGCGCCTGCGCGATGGTGACGATCAGGCTCGACGTCGAACTGGGCGTCGTCGCACAGGTTGGCACCGTCGCGGTCGAGACGAAGGTCCCGGATGCCGTCGACGCCGTCAGCGAGGTGCCCGAGGTCTGGCCGGAACTCTGGTTCCACAGCACGGCATAGGGCACCGGCGTCAGTGCGCCCGAGGCGAGCGTGAACGCGCCGCCAGCGCCGCTGCCCGTCGCCGTGATCGTATAGCCCTTGGTCGCCGTATTGCTCCACACGCAATTGTTCTGCGCGTTCAAGGCCTGGGCGTTGGGCTCGGCATTGGCGAAGCTGATGTCGGTCAGCCCGGTGATCTGCACGCGGCTCGGCACCGTGACCGAGATCTGGACGCTGCCGGTCGACGTGGCGCCGAGCAACCCGTTGCTCGCCGCGAACGCCGGCGTCGCGCCGAGCGCGACCGTCCCCAACAGCGCCAAACCGCGAACCGACAGGAACTTTCCGTATGAGATGATGTTTAGCTTCATGTTCCGCCACCCAAGTTGACCGACAATCTCAGCGCATTCCTCTCTGCCCTCTCGGCGGCAAAGACTGTGGAATGCTCGAACAGTTCGGCGTTGGATCGCTTATCCCACGGCGCACTTAACATTCGGTGTAACATTTTAACCACTTTGAACCAGTGGCATGGAATTAGAACCAAAACTGTTCTTTGGCGCAGCGGATTTCATCTACGGTATACGGGTGCGTTTGACGGGAGTGCCCGCGCCATGAAGCTACACATGGCCGCCGACCACCGCGTACCACGACCGGAAACGGTAAGGCTTTGTTAGCCATGACGGGAACCTCTCCCGCGCTACCGAATTGTGAGGGGAGCGCGCGGAGGACCGTTCCGTGACACGATCTGAGGAATCTATGAGCCGTATCAAGCTGGGCCTGTTCGGGGCCGCACGTCCGTCGAACGCATCGTCATCTCATTCGCTGGCCGACGTCCGCCATGCCGAAGCGCAGGACCGTCTCGCCGGCCTGACCCCGGTCGAGATCGCCGCCGTCGAGGCGATGTCGCGCACCGAAAGGGGCCTCGCCGCCCGCTGACGCAGGACCGCGCCGCCCGGCGGCGCGCCCCCGCAGCCTGGTCAAGGGCTGCTCACAAAATCATGGTCGCTCCCACGAGCGATGCTCGAGCGACCTTGCCGCCGGATCACCGCGACAAGGTCGTTCGTCGTTCTGCACGCCGCCCGGCTAAGGCACACTTCGGAAAGTGGCGGAGACGGAGGGTATCTAACGGGCACAGAAAAGCTGGGGTTCTAAGATGCGCGAAGGACGCGACCCCTGTTTCGACCCCTGATCGGGACCATAGATTAGCGTTCGTTTCGGTTGTGATCGCGATGGACAAGTAACGCCGTAGGTGTAGCCTGTCGTGACGGAGGAACGCATGGGCATCGCATACGAAAACTTGGATGAGGCTACCCGCCGCTTCATGGTTGAAGAAATCGACATGGATGTCGCGAGCGGCAAGATTTACATCAGCAATTACCTCAATGCGGACGGTTGCGAGCGGTGGCCTGTTATGTTGCGAGAAGCCGCACAAACCGGAACGGATGACAGCTTGGGTAATGCCATTCGCACCGACAATTGCCTCAAGCGACAAGTTGAGCGGAGGAAGCCGAAGGGCGGCTACACGATGGCAGCGGTTCCCATAACGGCTCACCAGACTATGGGCGAAGGGGAGTTCGGGCGCTACTATGCGCGAGGCCTTTGCAGGCGCGCGATTGACGAAGGCATACCCCAGCTAGAGGTTTATCGCGCGAAGGCGGTGATGGAGCCGCGCCCGGCATCCGAAGCAAAGATTGGGATGCGCGTTGACCCTGTGGCGATCTTCGCGAACCTACGCGAAACGCAGGGTGTAGAGCCCGCGCTGGGGCTTCCACCGGGTCCGAACTCCGGTCTGACGCTCCGCATTCCTCGTGCATGACGTGCCGTACCACCTTGGCTCAAACGTTGGCGTTCTTGCTTCGTTTGCGCTATGCGAGCTTTGAGGTGCCCTACGAATGTCAAGCCTGAGTACAGCGATTGACGACGACAATACGGCATTTTTGCGTTTCACGCGGGAGCTGCAGGGGGCCTTTGTAGAGTATGGCCCAACTGTTTTGGTGGCGCTCTGCGGAATTGGTTGGGCTGTTTTTCGAGACTACCTACTCAAGCCGACTGTCCCGGAAACGTGGCCGCATTTTCTGGTGAGGTTGGCTGCCGTCGTAGCTCTCTCCGCCGCTGGCATCATCGGCGCAATGCTCACTTACAAGCGAAGCGGATCAATCCGTGCGCTCAAATCCGAAAAATCGGAGTTGGAGAAACAGGTTGAGCAATCGCAGGAACAGCTGGTGTCGCTGGTTCGCAACGCGCGAGAGGCGTGGCGCCATCGCCTTGCTCACATAGCTCAAGCTATGACATTGCCCAATAGCTTTCGAATTAGCATATACCGCTATTCTGCGTCCACAGACACCTTCAATATGTTAGGTCGTTACGCCGCCATACCTAGATACAACGCGACAGGGCGCGGGGTTTATACCGCTGATTCTGGATGCATTGGCGCGGCTTGGGAAAGTGCGGACATGGAGTCGTTCGCTGAAAACCTGCCAGCAGACCCTGAAGAGTACATAAAAGAGAATTGCGAAAACTGGGGTTTCGACGACGAAACTGCTCGAAATCTCACTATGAAGAGCAGGTCTATATACGCTTACACCGTCATGGATGCCATGGGCATAGATCGGATCGCCGTTATCGTTTTTGAGAGTACGGATACTAATGCTGCAAACAAGGATGACTTGAGGAAGGCGGTTACAGCAAATTACCGTCGCCAGCTTCTCTCTGACCTTGAAAGTCTTAAATTTATCGAACCGTCACCAGACCTTGCAAGCCGGAAGGGCTTTTAAAATGGCTGACTTGATCGACATGGTTGGCTACCTTTGCGAGAACTATCCTCACAAGAGCGAGCTTTCCAAGGCGCGCCTCACTAAGATGGTTTACCTGGCAGACTGGAAAGCTTCGCTAGAGGAGGGCAGCCAAATATCCGAGATTGAATGGAAGTTCAATCATTATGGCCCTTATGTTGATGACGTAGTGAATACCGCTCGATCTGATGAAGATTTCAAGATCACAACGGAGCAAAATGCATACGGCGATATCAAGGACCGAATTGTCTTGAAGCGGACACGGCGGTGGCGTTCACTAACTGAAAGCGACAAAGCGGCGTTAGATCATGTAATCGAACAGACAAAATCGCTATATTGGAAAGACTTCATCAAGCTTGTTTATTCTACTTTCCCGGTGATGGTGTCTGAGCGCCAATCGATTCTTGACCTGCCAACGCTAGCTAAAAGGTATCGAAAGCAGATGCGGAAGGCGACGGCTTAGCCCAGAAAATGTGTGATCCGCGCAAGCGCGCCTAAGGAGGCACATGCGCGGACCCGTTCAGCCGGTCGGCGCAGGCTTCCCGGCCTTCGGCTTGACCTCCTCCGCCAAGCCGTTGCCGATCAGTTGTCGCGCGTACTCGGCATTGACCTCCGGCTCGTCGCCTTCGATCCAATGACCGCAGGCCCGGAGGATGCGGAGCTTCATCCGCTCGCCCTCGGTGTCGTGCTTGAGGGTGACGAGCGAGGGGGTGCCGAGAAGCGCGACGTCATATGCGCTTTCCGGCACCGGCTCACCGGTCACGACGGCGGTTGTGACCTTTTCGCCCATCAGCCCTGCGCCCCCGAATAATCGCCGTAGATCAGGGCGCGCGGCTGGCGCACGGCCAGCGCGATCCGCTCCTCAGCAAGAATGGTGACGGCGTTGCGGACGAAGTTGTCCCGGTCCTCCGTCGAGAGCAGCACAACCGGCGTCATCCGGTCGTACACGGTCGCGCTATTGGCGAAGTTGCCGACAAGGAACTTGCCCGCCGGCATCGAGGCGGAGGGGGCAACGTCGAGGCCCCACGCGGTCGCCATCGCCGTGCCCATCGGGCCGGAGCCGATGTAGCGGCCCTCGCTGTCCTTGAGTCCCTGCAAGCGCAGCCAGTCGGTCGAGTTGACCACAATGCCGGTCGCGGGGAGGTCGGCCCGTTCCGCCTGGGCGATGGCGTTGAGGACGACATCGAACTTGGAGGCGCCAGCGGCTTCCCCGGTCGCGTCGTAAGCGGTCGCCTGCGGGATCAGGCCCAGCAGGTTCGTCCCCGCACCGTCACCGAGCAGCAGCTGCATTTCCTCGCGCAACGCCAGCCCGTAGCGCAGCTCACCGTCGATCAGCGTGCGAAGCTGCCCGCCATCGTCCAGCACCTGCCGCGACGCACCAACCCAGTGCGCAATCGTCTGGACCTTCGCCTGTGCGAGTTCCCAGCCGAACGAGCTTTCCGGCTTGAGGGCCATTTCTGCGACCGTGGCGGCGTTGACCTCGCGCACGACCTGACGCGGATACTCTATCATGTTCGATCCGGTCGTGCCGCGTCCCAGCAGGTCGCGGATCGTGAGGCGGCGGCGGGGCATCGCCACGGCGTCGGCCCGATCCGGCGCGATAAGCGCGCCGCCGCTGCCGGGGACGCTGGTGATCGCGTTCGAGGGGGTGAGGTCGATCTGCGCGCGGGCCTTGCCCGCCGCCGCGCGAAGGCCGCTCAAGGCTTCGGAGTTGACGACCTGATCGCCCCAAGACGGCTGCGAGCCGCCGAACACGATGTGGCCGCCCGCGTTGACCTGATTCTGGATCGCGGAAACCGCGTCGGCCAGATTGGTGATTTGCTGATCGCGCGCGCTGAAGCCGTCGTGGAGCAGACTGTTGATCTGGTTGAACATGCTTTCGATGTTCTGCGGACCGGCAGAGGCACGGACGCCGAAGCCTTCACCGCTGACACGGCGCATGGCGACTGGAATTGCATTGATACGCATAAGGTCCTCCTTGTTCTCGGAGGACCTTCGCGGAAATCGACTGTCGGATATGCGGTTTAGGGCAGGAAGCGTCGAATAAAAACCGCTTAGTAGCCGGTGTCAGTCATCAGCTTCTCAAGCCCCTTCCGCGCCCACAGTATCTTGGTCAGGTGGAAATTGCGCGCATATTGGATTGTGTCTGATGAAAGTGGGATATGCGGCCGCAAAGGCTTTTCATATCGTGGAAGCTCGGATGCTCGGAGAAGCTTCTTCACATCGGCGTCCCACTTCGCAAAATCCTCTTCACTAAGCCTCCGACCGCCCAAAGCCGCGAAGAGTTGCTGAAGATGCCGGTAAAGTTCCACGTACCCTTCTGCTTCCACCGGGTCCTCAGGAGGGACAGACAAGTCCATATTGATCCTAACTGCCCCGTTTTCGCCGCTTGTCACCATACTTCCCCCTTTGCTGCGAAGGCCCACGATCGCACAGGAATATAGGTTGTATCGCTGCTAGTTGAAGGAGGAGGAAGGGATCGCAGCACCTGATCGGTTCTCGGAATCAATCTCCCGCTTCATCATCCTCGAAGGTGGCGCAAATATCGCCGCTTAAGGATGTGCTCCACTTCAAGGAGAATACGTTGGCGTTCGTCCTCATCCGCATGCCGATTGAGGTCCCGGCCAGCGCGGGAGCGAAGGCGGGCGACGCGCCGCTCTACGAACAACGACAGTGTATCAACATCGGGGTCGGTCGCGAGCGCGTGAGCAGGCGACGGGAATGCCTGCCGTCGGATGGTCGTCAGCGCCAATGCAATCGGGTCAGCTTCCACCTCAGTCTCAACCGCAAGCTCCGCCACTACCTTCCGCGCCAGATCGCGGGTCAGCGGTTCGCGAGGGGCGGATGGATCCACGTCCGCCACCGCCTCACGAACCAGCCGCGCCTCCAGCGCCGGTCGCCTTGGCCGCCCGCCTGTCACCGGGGAACCAGCGCGATCAGTTCGACGTGGCGGAGGGCGTGCATCGCGCGCCGTGCCGCGCTGCGGGTCAGCCCACCGGCTTGAAGGGTTCTCTCCAACTCACGCGGGGCCAGCGGCTCGCTCATCTCATCCAAAAGCGACAAGGCTGCAGCGCGCACTTCGGGCGGGGCGGCGAGCAGCGAGGCTAGGCCGCTCACTGCAACGTCTCCACGGTAAGAGGCAGGCCCGCTTCGAGGGCTTCGGGGCGCTATGCACCCAGGCGATAGCGGCGGCGGGGTGGCCTACCAGCGCGTTCGCCACGTCTACGGCGGAATAGACCGCTGCGACGGCGATTGCCGCCGGGTCGGCACCCTGCTCGGCATACTTGTCAGCCGCGCTGCGGTTCAGGCGGCGGCATAGCTCTACCTGCGCAGCGGCGGGGGCGGCTTCGATACCCATGTCAGTGTACCCCATTGAAGTCGAAGTCAGCGGGCGGGCGGGCCAGCAAGCCTTCATCGTCGTCATCGAGCGGGAAAGCCTCGTGTCCGCGCTGTAGCTCGCGGCGGCGGGCAATGGCCTGAGTGTCCATGCCGCCCTTGGCGCGACTATGGATCGCAAGGGAGCGGCGCGTGCGCGCTATGCTCGCCTCCAACGACGCGAATTGGGCACAACGCGGGTTGCGGATCGGCCCGCCCGCAGCGCCCGTCACCACGCTTCCCTCGCGACGGATGGCGTCACCTTCGGCGCGAAGATCAGTCATCATGCGGGCAAGGTCAGCGGCGATGCGGATCATGTGATCGGTCCACTCCCCCTTGGGCAATTCAGCGATGATCTCATTGAAGATGACCAGTTCGCCGGGTTGCAGGAATGTATCGTCGGGCGGCGTGATGACACGCTCACCGTTGAACATGTCCTTGACCGCTGCTTCCTTGCTATCAGCACGCTGGCGGCGCGGCTTCTTCACATCGGTAGTCATCGGGTGCTCTCCATTATGGCGGATTGAATTAGCGTTCGGCTCTGGCGCCGGTCGTCAGGCTGGCTGTTCCGGGACTTCCAGACGCCCCCTCCCCACGGCACTGTCGAGGTCCGCCGGAGCGCTTTCAGGAGCGCTGGCGCGGGGGCCGGAGCTATCGAGGTACTGCACCGCGCTTGCGCGGCTCCCTCCGGCCTTTCCCGTCGGTGCGAGGCGATAAGATCGCGTCGCCTCATCCCAGCGCATCCCCTTGTCTCGACCAGCGGCCTGACGGATGTTGCGGGGCAGGAGACGCGCGGGCACACCATCAGCGCGCAAGCGCACATGATCGCGGTCGAGCAGGTCGAAGGGCTTCTCACCGGGCGCGACGTGAGAGTTGTCGAAAGGCGCGGTGTCCTTGCCCTTGTAGTCGCGGGGCGTCTTGCCGGGGTTGGCGGTGAGGTAAGCGTTGAGTTCATTGGTACTGCTCATGAGATGTTCTCCGGTAGAGGTCCGCCAAGCGTCCGCCCGTCCGATCGCGGGGGGACGGCTTAAACGGCGGAAATGCAGGGATAATTCTGGGGGCGTCCGCCCCGTCCGGCCCGTCCGGCGGTTTCCCGTAGAGGGGTAATTTCCTGCCCTCCCTCTCCGGTCTCTATTCTTCCTAAAGAATAGGGGGGGACGGGGGGGACGGAGGCAGGAAAGCACCGGAAAAGCTGGCCTAATCGCGCCCCCCCCCCGAGGGCGGACGGCGACCGGACGGGGGGAGGACGCGCGCCCTCACATCGGCCTCCCGTCATCTGCCGGGAACAGAATGGCCCTCGGCACCTCTATCGAGGCGTCACCCTTGGCCCAGGCTTGTACCCGCTTGCCCGCAAACCGCAGTCGGTCATCAGGGGGACGGCGCCAGCCCAACCGCGTCATCGCCGCGTGCAAGCGATCACCATGCGCTTGGGTCCGTTTCGCCTTGTCCTCCAGCCCGACTGCGGCCCAGATGTCCTCCGCTCGCACCTTCCCTTCGGCACCGTCGAGAAGGTCCGCGAGGGTATCGAAGAAGGTGTCACGGACCAGCCGCTTCGCCTGATGCTCCCCGGCGACTGCCCATAGGTGCGGGGCCAAGCGGATGCTCTCGCCAGTCGCTTCCCGCGCCGCCGCTTCCGCCCATATCTGATCGCGGTCGCGCCGCAGGGCATCGAGGTCGAACCGATCAACCTTCACCGGCCAGAACCGCCGATTGCCGGTCGGGTCACGTAAGTATTGATCCGCGTTCGTGGTGCCGAAGAACACGCACTGCCGGGGACGTTCGGTCGTCAAGCGCCCGTAGGACATTCGCGCCTTGTCGAACTGCCGAGCGACCTGCGACTTGACGTTCTCCACGTCGCTCTTGTTCAGGCCGCTCATTTCCGCGAACTCGATCAGCCAGCCCCCGGCGATCTGCTCCATCACGACTTTGCTGTCCGCGCCGAGCGGCAGACTGTCCACGAACCATTCATCGCGGGTTGCTAGGGCTCGCAGCGCGCCGCTCTTATTGCCGCCCTGAGCGCCCTCAAGGACCAGCACCTCATCGAACTTACACCCCGGCTTCCGAACCCGACGAACACCCGCGATCAACGGAATGGCGCTAACGGCCCGCGTGTACTCGTTATCCTCGGCACCGCCGTAGTGTGACAGCCAGGTATCTAGCCTCGGCACCCCGTCCCAGCGCCGCGCATCGAGGTAATCACGGACGGGATGAAACGCGCGCCGGTGTGCATAGTCGGTCACATAGTCCCACCAAGCATCCTTCGCGTATTTCAGCCCGCACCGCTCACCGACGATAATGCGGAGGTGCGTAACGTCTTTGTCACCCAACACCGGATCAGCGTTCGGCAAGCCCGACTGAACAAAGCGGTGAGCGAACTCATCATATCGGACCGTGACACCGAGAAGGTCGAGCGACAAACGCGCGTTGCCGGACGACTTATAGGGATTGCCGTCCTCGTCTCGCTCGAACGGTTGCCAAGGCGGCGTCTCCTCAACGATCTTGAGCAGCGCCTCTTTCGAGTTGCCCGCCTCTATCCAGTCAGTGACGTCGCCTTTGGGCGGGAGGTCCGGCAGGCGAATAACCTTGATCGACTTGGCGTATCGCCAGAGCCGGACAGGAAGCAGTTCGCCCCGCTGTTCTCCATTCTTATCGTTGTCGATCAGTAGGACGATGTGGCGGTAGCGTAGATGCTCGCCGTAATCATCGCTCCATTTCTTCCACCCGTCCGGGTTGGTTGTGGCGATGAAGCCCAAAGCGCGAAGCGTATCCACGTCCTTCTCGCCTTCGGGGATGTACACCGGGGCTTCTCGATCCGCTTCGGTATCGCGGACAAGCTCATCCAGCCGATACAGAAGGTCGGCGGTTTCGCCTTTGCCCTTCAAGACGTGCCGCAGCCCTTCCAGATCGAAGAAAGCGCGAGGGTCATCAGCGACGGCCATCGCATACGCGCTGCTGCCGCTCTCGAAAGGGCGACCAGTGGCGAACACCTTCTCTCCGTCAGCACAACGGCCCTTGTATTTAACGAAGGCGATGGTCCCGTTGAGCCGCCGATAGGGATATTCGGCTTCATAGGATGTAGTCGCATCCCACCGTCGCCGGTTCGGATCGTCGGGCGACCACGAACCGCGATCGGCTTTCTTTTGCCGTGCATCGACGGCATCGTGATCGGGCTTCAAAGTAACCTCCGGGGTGGCGCGCGTCGTTTGGTCGGCGCGCGCCGCTTCGTTTTCAGGGTCGAGCATCGCGGCCCTCCGGCAATCGCGCGCGGTCGAGGGCGGCGAGACTCACCGCCAGCCCGACCGTCGCGAACAACATGGCGAGCGCGTTCATTCGTCGGTGCCGACAACGGAGGCCGCTTCCGCGATTGCTCGCGCGACCTTTTCCCGCAGACCCCGCACCTCGATCATCAGCGCCGTCTCGACGCAGCCGCCGGATACGAAGCCGGTGGAGAGGTCGAGGTCGGCGGTCGGGTGGATCGAGGTTGAGCCGTTGGCGAGCGTGACGACGGTGAACTGGTCGGCGGTCGGGTGACCCTGCATCGCCCGATGCAGCCGGGTCGCCAATCGGCCCGCCATTTCGCGCTTGTGGCCCTTATCGCGCTGGCCGAGGTAGAACTCTGCCGCCGCGATCTGGTCGAATGACCAGCGCGGGTAGTCGGCGGTAGGGGCGAAGCCCAGCGCCTTGGTGGACTTGTCATCCTGCGCCTGCTTGCGATCCCAGTCGCGATTCAGAGCGGGAATGATCTTCTTGTGGACGTAAGGGCTGGTGAACTGGGTCTGCATATATACCTCCTCGTTTCGAGGCTTATTTTTCGAGCGCGCTCGTTTCAGTCGAAAGTATTAATTCGACCGATTACTTGAGAGCGGCGTTCCGATTGCCCGTGGCGGGGTTGGCGTCGTCGCGAAAACCGAACCGATGTTCGGCGCAACGGGTCATCGCTTCGCCCCAAGCGGTATTCTTGTCTGCGAACGTGACGCGGCGCTCCCCGTCCGGCATGGGCGGATCGAAGAAAACGGCCCACGTGTCGGCGGCGCGGTCGAGCACGACGACCGGCCCCGGCGGGCCGAAGTCGAAATCATCGTCCATCTTCTGCGCTCAGGCGCAGGGGCGGGCGGGATTGTCGCTGGCGTCGCGCAGAGCAGCGCGGGAGGCTAGGAAAGCCTCCACGTCCTCAACTAGAAATGCCTTGCGGCGAGGACTCAGTAGAATAGGCGCTTTTATTTCGCCACGTTCCACCAAGCCATCCAAGGCGTTGCGAGAAAGGCCGAAGCCCTCGCGTAGATCAGCGTATGAATAGACAAGTCTCTTGCTCATCGTCGTCCCTTCCTTCGGGGGTGCCGAAGCACCAGGAGGGCGCTCTAAAAGCGCCGGGACACGCCAAGAGGAACATACTTATTCCCATAGATAGAGGGAAAATGCGCTCTCACCCCTCAACTCGTCGCATTTACGTAGCTCGGATCGGCACGACCTTGTCGGCCCCCGCACCCCGGCCCGAGCAATACGCAGCCCAATCGGCCATCAGCCGCTTCCGCTTCTCGAACAGGTCGCCACGGCGGTATGCCGCCTCCACCGCGCTGCTGATCGCGTGGGCCAGCGCCATTTCGACCACGGTATCGGGGTATGCGGTCGTCTCCGCCGCCCAATCCCGAAAGGTCGAGCGGAAGCCGTGGGCGGTCAGGTCGGTGCGTTCCATGCGCTTGAGCGTGGCGAGCAGGGCCATGTTGCTGAGTGGCTTGCCCTTCGCCATCGGACTGATGAACACATAGTCGCTGCTTTCATCGCGCGGCATCGAGCGCAGGAGCGCAACCGCCGCGTCGCTTAACGGCACCCGGTGATCGCGGCGGGCCTTCATACGGTCGGCGGGGATCGTCCACACGGCGGCGTCGAGGTCGATTTCGCTCCACGTCGCGCCCAGCGCCTCGTTCGTGCGGGCAGCGGTCAGGATGGCGAACTCAAACGCGCGGGCGGCGACACCCTCCCGCTTCCGCACCTCGGCCATGAAGCTCGACACCTCGGCATAGGGGAGCGCGGAGTGCGACTTTACCCGCTTCACCTTCGACTGCTTCGCTAGCAGGTGATCGAGGTTGCCCTTTAGGCGTGCAGGGTTGTCACCTGTCCGGAGCTTCCGGGCAGTGGCGCGATCCAGCACCTTCTCGATACGGGCGCGCACCCGGCCCGCCGTCTCCGGTTTGGTGGCCCAGATCGGCTCAAGCACCCGATACACTTCGTCGGTGGTGATCGCGGCCACGTCCATATCGCCCATGACGGGATAGGCGTAGGTGGTCAGCGATTGGCGCCACTGGCCTTCGCTCTTGCCATTCGTCCACCCCGGTACGAGCGACGCGATGCAATCCTCAGCGACCTCGCGGAAGGTAACGACAGTCGGCGCTGCCTTCGCGCGCTCCGCTTGCTTCTCGGCCAGCGGATCGACGCCACGGCGGATCATCCGGCGGAGTTCAGCGGCGCGGTCGCGCGCTTCGACAAGTCCAAAGGCGTCATCGAGCGGGCCAAGACCCATCTGACGGTTCTGCCCGGCAATCGTGTAGAGCAACGCCCAAGACTTGCGCCCACCCCGCCCAACACAGAGATACAAGTTGTCCCCGTCTCCGTACCGCCCCTTCTCGGTCAGACCTTTGATCCGCCTAGCGCTGAGCTTTCCCATTGCTGTTCGCCACCCTTGTTCATGCTTTGTTCGACCCCTGTTTTAACCCCTGATTTGGCTCAAAGTCGACAAATATGACGAAGGTTCTCGAAGGCGCTAGAAAGCGGATCGAGTTGGCTAACATTCTGAAATGCTGTGGAAAGCAGCGCGTAGAAGGCGCTTAGGGGCTCTCGAAAAAAGAACGCCTGGCGGAGACGGAGGGATTCGAACTACTTTGGGGAAGCGCACTCATTTTCTGCTGGATACCCCCACCGATACCCCCATCCGGGATCGGCTTAGCCTTTGCTACCGACGTTGGTGGCGGCGGGACCATTCAGCGCCACTGTGATCAGGCGCCCTCGTTCGCTATGATCCAGGTCGAAGGCTTGCGCACATTCAGCGATGAGGGCGGCAACCTGGTCGTTGTCGACCGATGAACGTCCGATCTCACCGCCGGTGAAGATGATGTCCGTGGACGTGACGTCGGTGCGGCTGGGCATCAACTTGTAATCCACCGTATAGGTCAGCCAATCCTCGTTGTCGTCCTCTGGGTCGAAGAGCGCTCGAGCCTGATCGACCTTATCGTCCAAGTCGTAATACGAGGATACGGATCGAGCGACTGGAGCATAGGGTTCGGGGAAGTCGTCAGGGACGGCCGAGTCCTCGATGGCGTGGGCGAGTTCGTAATTGTAGCCGTCCTCATCATCTTGATAGTGGATACCCCGCCGAGCGAGCTCCTCCGACAGCTCCTTGAGGCGCTCACGGAACATCCTCGTCGCGGGGCGAACGGGTTCAGGCGTAGTGCCGGTGTGTAAGTCGAGCCAGCGCATCAATCCATCGGCGAGGACACCGTAGCGAAACTTGGGACGTGCTCGCCGCCAGTCGGCTGCGAGAGCTCTCGCCTGATCTCCACGTCCTGATCCATTGGCGACCGCGAGCGCCTCTAGGTCATCGTCGTCGCGCTCAGCGCGAAACGGCGCAATAAGTAGCGATTCGCCATCCGGATCAAGCATTGCCTGACGCTCGCCTTCCTGAGCAGGCGGATAGACCAACGTGAAGGCCGCATCGCCATGCAGGGGCATTCCGAGGAACAGCTCGCCGGCCCTTGGCAGATCGAGGCTGCGCCACGCGATCGTCAGTTCCGAGCGCGAGAGCGCCGACACGTTCCGCAACGCCGCCCAACAATGCGCCGAGTGCTGCACGCCGATAAACCAGATGCCGTCACTCGGAAGGGACAACTGCTGCCCGAGGAGCGCGGTGGGAAGCGTCAGTATGTTGTCTTCGGGCGCGTCGACGACGTCGTGACCGGCGAGGAGGACGCATTGGTCCGGGCTCAAGCCCCAGACCTCATCTATGTCCTCACCGCTGAGCAGCGCGTCAGCGTCGAGCGCGGTTGCCGCCGGGTTTTCGAGCCGCGCCAGCGCCGGCGGATCAATGCGCCGCCACCGCAAGCGGGTGAACTCGCCGTAGAGGATTGCGCCCATGTGCCGCCACCCTACCCTGATGCCGCGAGGGTGGGGCGGGCGGGTGGGAGGAGGGATTGGAGGGTGAGGCTTTCGGTTATTTGCTGGTCCCCCAGGAGGACATAGTGCCAAGGCTTGCCGTCGCCATCGGCGGCGAAGGCGTTGGCATTGTCGACCCAAGCGCGGGCTGCGCGGGCTTTCTCCTGCACGACGGCATCGGACAGTTCGTTCTGCGCCTTGACCTCGACGATCAGCTTGGCGTCGGTGCATTCGACGACGAAGTCGGGCTCGTAGCGGCGGCCCCGGTCATACTCGATGTCGAACTGGCCCGGCGCCGGGCGCAACCAGCGAACCACGCCCGACCATCGATCGCTGTCGATCGCGGCGGCGAAGCGGCGCTCGGGGTCGCTGTCGAACTTGTGGAACTGATACGGTGACTTCCGCGAGCCGATAAAGACGAAGGACGGTGTCGCTGAGAGCGGGTGCGCCGCTTGCCCGAGCGGCAGCACGCGGGTCGGGTCATAGCCGAACTGTTGTGGCCGGAGCGTCTTGAACGAGCGGACGCGCCGTGCACGATACTCGGCCGGCGTCTCGCGATAGTGGCCGCGCATCTGCGCGAAAACGAGGTCGGCGAGCCGCTTGCCATGCTCCAGCGCTACCGCCTCGACCTGCGCCTCATCGTCGAGGTAGCTGCGCAGGTAGGCAATCACCTGGCCGGCGAGCTTGTAGAGCAGGTCCGCCTGGCTGTCGTAATCGACCTCGGGCAGCGCGAGCAGGTGGCGGACGATGTAGTTCTCCGGCCGTGCCTCCTTCGGCCCCTCGACGCCCCGGGCGAGCTCGCGCTGCGCGTCGGTGCGCAGGTTGCGGACGAGGATGGTGTCGGAGCTGGGCCGGTAGCGGATTGTGTCGAGCCCGGACAGGTCGAAGTCGTCGAACCAGAAGTTGACTTCGCGGCTAGGCAGCACGACGATTTCGGGGATCTCGATCGCATTATTGGCAAGGTCGACCGCGATCTCGGCCACCAGCGCCTCGACGGCGGGCTGCGGCATCACCGCGTCGAAGCTGCCCTGCGCCGCAGCAGTCGCGCGCCGGACGTCGGCGGCGATGGCGGCCTGAACCTCCGGCTTCTTCAGGTCGGCAAGGCCGCCGGGCAGGGTCCGCTCGCGTTCGCGAATAAAGGTGAGCGTCGCGTCGGCGATGGCGACCTGCTCGGGCGTCGGCGGGACGTAGGGCGTGGCCGCCGGCTCGGCGACGCGGCCCGCAAGGTCGGGCAGCGCCGGTTGCCAGCCGATGAACCGCGCCTCGGTCGTGGACGGCACCGACAGCACCTCGCGCGCGGCGGGACGCACGTCGCCATTCTCACCGATCGTCAGCGTCTTCATCGCGACAAGCGAGTCGGGCTTGCGCGCTTCCTGGATCACCGCGTCGAACCGGTCGTGGGCGATGACGGTCAATGTATCGACCATCTCCACGCCCGTGCGCTGGCCATAGGGCAGGCGCAGGCCGCGCCCCAGCGTCTGCTCAGTCAGGATCTCGGAGGCAGAGGCACGCAGGGGCACGATGGTGAAGAGGTTGGTGACGTCCCATCCCTCCTTCAACTTGTTGACGTGGATGACGATGTCGGTTTGCGCGTCGTGCTCCAGCCCGACCAGACGCGCCATCGCCTCGTTCGACTCCTCGCCCGTCTGGTTCGAGTGGACCTCGGCGACGCGGCCGCAATAGGCGCCGCGGAAGAAGTCGTCGCTCTCGATATACGCCCGCAGCTCGGCGGCGTGGCTCGTGTCCTTGGCGACGACGAGCATGAACGGATGGACCACCGGGCGGGCGGACTGCTTGGCGTAGATCTCCAGTTCGACGCGGACCTGCTCGTGATAGGTGACGCCGTCCTCCAGCATGATGCGCTCGAGCTGGGCGCCGTCGTAGTCGGCGCGGCGGAAGTTCTCGCGCGTCGCTACCGCCGGTTCCTTGACGAAGCCATCGGCCATCGCCTGCCCCAGGCCATAGCGATAGATGACGTTGCGGAAGTCCTTGGGACTCGTTCCAACCGTCTTGGGCGTTGCGGTCAGCTCCAGCCCCAGCTTGGGCGCCAGTTCATAGACCGCGTTGGCCGCCGCCTTGGCGCGGTAGCGGTGCGCCTCGTCCATCAGCATGACGAGGTCGTCGAGCCCGGCCAAATAATCGAAGTAGCTTTCGCCCAGCGTCTCGCGGAACGAGCGGATGCGGCCCTTTTCCTTGTTGATCTTGTCGACGTTGAAGATGTTGATGATGGCGTCGCCGATCAGCTGGGTTCCGCGAATGCCGCGTCCCTCGTCCCAGGTGTCGCCGGTAACGATGATCGGTGGCGCCTGGGCGAACTCGGCGATGCCTTTGAACACATATTTGGGCGAGGACTGGCGCGCGAAGTCCTCGACCAGCTTGTCGTAGATGGTGGTGTTGGGAGCGAGCAGGAAGAAGTTCTTCGACCGGCCGGTGAGATACAGATAGGCGATGAACGCGCCCATCAACCGCGTCTTGCCGACCCCGGTCGCCAGCGCGAAGGCGAGACTGGGGAACTCGCGCTCGAAGCTCTCGACCGACGGGTAGGAAGCGCGAATGTCGGTGAGCAGCGCTTTCACGTCGACCGTGCCCGTCCAGTCGATCCGGTCGGCAACGTCAGCAAGGATCGCGAGCGCCGCCTCCTGCGGGGGGCGCAGCGACAGCCGCTGGTTCACCTGGCGGCGGATGCGCTGGTGCGGGGTCAGCATGCCCCGATCGGCGTCAGCCATCGACGTGCTCCCCCGCCGCCGCGAACAGTGGGCCACTATCGGGCGGGTCGTTCGCCGCGGTCGATAGGGCTGCGACGTTGAGCGAATAGTCGTCGCGGCCCCATTCGCATTTAGTCAGGATGGTCGACGGAATCTTGCGGCAGGTGAGGTTCGGAAAGGCGTCGACCGAGCCCGAGAAGGCGCGCGCGCAGATCATCAGCGTGCGGCCCGGCCCGACCTCGTCGGACAGGAGCTTGAGCGCGTCGTGGGTCAGGCTTTGGGTGGTGACGTAGAGGAAGTCGGTCTCACTTGACTGGCCGTGGCGCCAGTATTCAGCCTCGTCCTGGGCTGGCGCATAGGTGAAGCCGAGATGCTTGCACATCGCCTCGGCCAGCATCGCGGCGTTGTATTCGCGCGCGATGACCCAATTGCCCCAGTGGTCACGCTCGAGCAGCGACGGGGCAAGCGTGAAGTATCGAAAGCCGCCACCGCCCTCCCAATCGACCGCCTTCGTCACGCCTCCCGCGTCCTCGCCATCGATCACTTTGGTGAGGCGCGGGACGATGTGCGTGTCGGCATGGTTACCCTTCTCTATGAGGATCCACCGTCGTCGCATCTTGTGCGCCACCGCACCGGTCGTGCCTGACCCCGCGAACGAGTCCAGCACTAGGTCGCCAGGTCGCGTGCACATCGCGATGACCCGCTTGATCAAGGCCTCCGGCTTCTTGCCGTTAGGGAATACTGACCCACCTTCCTGACCCACGCCGCCCGTCGTCTTAATGTCGGTCCAAAAATCGCCTGGATTTCGCATAAGGTTTTCATCCGCGAAGATGACCTGGATACGTGGTTGCTTTGCAGAAGGGTCAAAGTCGGTCTTGTAGAGGTAGATCAATCCACGCGCTGATAAGGCTGCTGCGATCTCCTGCCGCAGTTGTGGCTGCGCCTTCGCCAGCGCAAGAACGCTGGACGACCCGACAGCCTGAATAATCCGCCAAGCATTATCGAACTTGAAACGCTCCTGCTCCTTCTTGTCAGAAATACCTGCTCGCTGAAAATATGATGAAAGGCTTTCCGTCGTGGCACCCTTGAGTATCTCGTTGCAGCGATTAACGCCATCCTGTGATCGAATATCGGCGCTAATTATGCCTTTCAATTCCTCTAGGGCGTCCCTTTCCACGCCGACCATCAGCGTTTTATATTCATCGTTCCACGCGCCGATTGGCACCAAATCAATCGTAAGCTGCGGTGTTGTTTGATTGCGATAGATAAGAAGGTATTCTTTGAGCTTCGGCAGTCGACGTTCGGTATGCGACATCTTTACGCCAGATGCCTCGCTCATCTTGACTGCAACGATGTTCACGCGATTTGCGCGACCGAAGATCTCGTCCATCATTACGCAAAGATATGGCATCTCCTGATCATCGATCTGAACGACAATCAGGCCATCGGTCGCCAGCAGGTGCCTCAAGAGCACGAGCCGTTGATGCATCAGGCTAAGCCACAGCGAGTGCTCCAGTCCATCGTCATAGAAGGGCGTAGCCGCATTGATATTATATGGCGGATCGATGTAGATGCATTTGATCCGCCCCGCGTATTCTGCCTCCAGCGCCTTCAGCGCGAGAAGGTTGTCTCCCTTGATCAGCAGGTTATCGAACAGGTCGCCATGGCAGCGCATAGCGGCGTGGTGCGCGCGATCGGGGTGTTCGATCAGGATGCGCGGCTCCAGCGCGGGCTGTTCGTCCTTGCCCGGCCAAGTCAGTTCGAGCTTCGTCTTCTTCACAAGATTTCCTCATTCGGGTCGCGCGGACCCATCAAGCCGCCAGCTTCCGGCCCCTCGATGGCGAGCTTCGGCGGGGCCGCCTTCACGCGCTTCTCGACCAATTTGATATGCTCGTCGGCGGGAATATCCTCTGGCATCGTCCCACCAATCTTGCCGATAGCGGCGCGAACCTCGCGCCCGACAGTATGGTGAGCGTCGATCGCGCGCTGCTCGCCACGGATGCCCTCGCGCGCCAGCTTGTCGCGCGCCTGGGTCATGCGGAACTGGTTGGCGGCCAGCTCGGTCGAGTTCATCCGGTCCATCAGATTGTCGCGAGCGCCGATGCCCTTCTTAGCCTTGATCGCGTCGACCCCGCGCCCGTCATACATGCCCTTGTAACCAGCGTCGTGGAAGATGCCGAAGCGCCGGTCGGCGACACCCGCGGTCCGAGCGGCCCCGGACAGGTTCTTGAACTCCTCGCTGATCTGCTTGCGCATCTCCAGTCGCTCGACGTCCGCAGCATATTCGTCGGACAGCTCCTGCCGCCGGGTCTGCACAGCGAAATACTTCTGCGCCTGGGCGATGGCCGGCTTTCGGGGGTCGCCATTCTGGGCGATCAGGTAGCAGGCAAAGCGGGACAGGTGGAAATCGTCCACCTCCCGCTCGGCCCCCTTGCCGGTAGGGATCATTTTGCCGGCGCCGGCAAAATGATAATCGCAGGTATTCCCCGACTGCTCGCACGAGGTCATCGCGCGCCGGATGGCATCCTCGAACCGGCGCCACTGGCTGTAGCCAAGCAGCACCTGCAGGTCGCGGGCGCTCCAGTAATCCGCTCCGTATGCGTTGGTGCGGCGAAGCTCCTCGAAGGTCGGCGGGTGAGCTGGAACAGGCGAATCGGTCACGTAATGATCCTGGGCTAAGATGATGCCGAGCAGAACATGCTAGCAACCGCGGCTGATAGCGCAAAGCACATCATCGGTTCGAAGGCAGATCACGGTAGAGAGCCCCTCGGCGTGTCTTGAGTTCGCGCACGCGGTCGCGCTGGTCCCGGATTGCGTTGCGAGCCCCTTCGACAGACCCGGCCCCCACCCGCTTGTTCTGCGCCGCCTTCAAGCGGGTTTGCAGGAATTCCAGTGCGACCTCCGCCGCGCGGAGATCAGCCGATGCCTGATCGTAGCGGGTCTTGCGGTCGGCCACGACCTCCTCGCTCTGAAGGAACTCGGCGTAGCGCCAAGCTGCTCGGGTGGGCGGCTGCGCATAGCCGAAGCCCACTCCGCCGGCGCGTTTCGTCGAAGCCCCCGATGTTGGCGCGGAAGAGGCGCACCACTGGACGCACCAGAGCGGTTCGATCTCAAACAGGATATCGCCCCGTTGCCACAGCATCTCCTCCGCCGCCTCTGCGTCGCGACGCAGGCGAGCGCGCTCGGCGCTCATCGCCGCGACCGCCTCGTCATTCTCCCTTTCGATATCGGCGATCACCGCCAGCAGCGCGGCGCGCGCCTCCGGGCCGGTGTCGGGCAAGCGACGGCGGCGGTTAAGTTCGGCGATCTGCCGCTCGGCTTCGCGGGTCGCCGCCGCCGTCCGCGCCTCAAGCGCCGCGATCCGCGCTGCCGCCCGGTCGGCGAGCCCGGCGAGGTCGGCGTTCATCTCGCGCTGCCAACGTGCGTAGAGCGCGCCCTCCTCCTCGCACAACAGGTCGTCGAGCAGCTCGGGCGGTTGTTCGCGGCAATGCTCCAGCGCCTGCCAGCGGCACTCGGTCAGATGCACCGCCCGCCAAGAGGGGATTGGGTTCTCCTGATCATCGCAGCCGGCGATCAGAATTTGGCGCAGGAGGTCGTGCGCGCTCTGCACCGTGGCGCGGGCGGCCATCAGCCAGCCCGAGCGGCCGCGAAATGCTGCGACGTGCTGCCACGGCCCCTCATAGCTATCGAGGTCGAGCTCGAGGCACAGCGGGGCCTGACCAAACTCGGGGAACATGGAGGTTAGGCGGCCTGAGCCAGACCAGCGCTTAACGCGCCGGTCGATACGGTCCAGCGCACGGTGAACAGCGGCTCCATCCGCGGTTCCTGTCCAAGAAGGGCAGCCATGTCGTCCAGCCGCTCGCCCACCTGCCGGCGGACAGCCTTTTTCTGCTCATGCTGGCTGAACACCAGGTTGTCGCGCTCCGCGTTCAGGTTGCGGACGTCGCGCATGATCTTCAGCTTTTCGTCCATTGACAGGTGCGGCGACAGCTTGGCGCGCTCCAGCTCCTTGATGTCGCTTTCGAGCTCGGCGACGCGGGCCTGCGTCTCGATCTCCATGTCGCGGGCGTAGCGGGACAGCCGCTCCTCCTCCTCGAGCAGCCATTTGTAGTTTTCCTCCTTCACGCGGGTCGTGAAGGCGTCGAACGCGGCTCCCCCGAGCGCGGCGATCTGCGCCTCTGGCACAACATCGGTAGCTCGGCCCGACGAGATCGCGGGCGCCATCAGCAGCCGGTCACCGATCTCAGAGGGGATCAACTCGCCCGCATCGGTTTCAGCGACGACGATGATCTGCTCGCGCGGCGCGTCGGCGACCGGCATGACCGCGCGAAACACACGCATCCAGCCCGACTGGCCGGCGAGGTCGGGAACGCCGCTCAGTTTGCCGGCATAGGGGTAGGCGGCGGGGTCGAAGGTGATCGCCTCAACCGTGTCGGCATGGGGCCGTTCCTTGGCGCGGGCGACGATCTCCTCGCCCAGGCCGTCATTGACCCGCAGGAACTGCCAGTCCTCGGCGTCCGCCTCTTGCCAGCGGGTCGACCAGCGCCTTCCGTCATGATCGAAGACGCGGGCGTCGGGCGTTGGGAAGTGCGCGTCGGCCAGCTCGGCATGCGCCACCATCAATAACCGCCGCTCGAACTCGGGAACGATCTCGGCGATGTCCTGCTGGCGGCGATGGAGCTTGGCGACGACGTCGGAGTCCATGTTTTCCAGCACCTTGCCGCGCGCGACTTCCATGTCGGCGTCGATCGAGTCCTGGATGCGGGCGGTCAGCTCGTCGAACTCGCGGTCGGCCTCGTCGGCGCTGCGGCAGGACTGGACGATGCGCAGCACCTCGCGCTCGAAATCGATACCGTCGGTGAGGATGCCGAGTACGTCGTCGGACGCGCCGAACACGCCGTCGAATAAGTGGAGCTTCTGCTCCAGCAGCTCTTGGATGCGCGCCTCGGCCCGGTTCTTCAAGTTGAGCATGTTAACGACCGTCACGTCGACGAGCTGGCCATAGCGGTGGCAGCGGCCGATGCGCTGCTCCACGCGCTGCGGGTTCCAGGGCAGGTCGTAGTTGATCAGCAGCGAGCAGAACTGGAGGTTGATTCCCTCCGCGCCGCTCTCGGTCGCGAGCAGGATGGTCTTGTCGTCGCTCCGGAAGGCTTCGACGATCGCCGCCTTCATGTCGGCGGTGCGTGACCCGGAGACGCGGTCTGTGCCGGCATGGCGCTGCAGCCAGTCGGCGTAGATCGCGCGGCTCTCCTCGTCGGCATTCTGGCCGTTCATCACGGCGATCCGGCCCTCATAGCCGTGCTCGGACAGGAGCGCGTGCAGATAGCGCTGGGTTCGGCGGCTCTCGGTAAAGATCACCGCCTTGCGCTGCCCGCCTTTGCCCTGGATCTCGTCGAGCACGATCGGCAGGTTCTGGACGAGCTTCTCGCCCTTGGCGTTGATGCCGATCGACAGCGCCAGGTCGCGCATGCCCTCGACCAGCGCGATCTCCGCGGCCAGCCGGGCAGGGTCGACCGGGGGCGTCGCGTCGCCGTCCGACTCGTCGAGCGCCTCCTGCTCGTCGGCGAGGCTGTCCTCTAGGTCGTCGGTCATATCGACCGACGCCGCCTGCTGACGCCGCAGGCGTTCCAATAGGGTGCCGAGATACTGCGCCGCCGCGAAGGTGGAGGAGCCGAGCTGCTTTCTCGCCTGCAGGATAACGAGCGCGTTGTTCCTCCCGCCATAGGCGACGGTGTTGGGGTCCTGCAGATACTCGGACAGCATCTCGTAGAGCCGCGTCTCCTCGTCATATGGCTCGAAGGTGAAGGTGACGGCGTGGCGGCGGCGGAAGTTGATGTGTCCCGCCTCCTGAACCTGCCGGCGCAGCGTGCGATGGCAGATCGGCTGGAGCCGGTCGCGGAGCAGTTGCTGGCTGGCCGGGGTGGCCGAGGCACCGAGATACTGAGCCTTGAACGCGGCTGCACCGCCGAAGTGGGTCTCGTCGATCATCGACACGAGGCCGTAGAGCTCCATCAGCGAGTTCTGGAGCGGGGTCGCGGTCAGCAGAATCTTGAAACGGTCGCCGATGGCATCCTTCAGCGCCTTGGCGCCCTTGGCGGTGTTCTTGGCGTGGACGTTACGCAGGCGATGAGCTTCGTCGAACACGACCAGGTCCCACTTCGCGGCGCGGATCGCGTCGGCCTTGCGGGCAGCGAACTCGTAGGAAGTGATGATGATCTGACCGGGCAGCTCGAATGGCCGCCGCTGCCCAGCCTTGACCAGCTCATTGAACGTCTTCGCCTCCAAGATCCGGCTCCGGAGCGAAAACTTCTCGAACAGCTCCTGCGACCATTGCTTGCGCAGCGAAGCGGGCACGATCAGCAGGATACGCTGGCGCTGCTCGGCCCAGCGTTGCGACATTACCAGCCCGGCTTCGATGGTCTTGCCCAAGCCGACCTCGTCGGCGAGCAGGACCCCTTTTGACAGGGGCGATCCGAGCGCGAATAGTGCGGCATCGACCTGATGCGGGTTCATCTCAACCCGAGCCGACGTCAGCGACCGAGTGAACGCATCCTCGGCGGTGCCCGCCACGGTGAGCCGGTGCGCGTGGTAATGGGCCTGAAGGGGAAGATACGATGCCACCCTGTTTCCTCTCTTATTGTCGGCTTATTCTTCGTTGAACAATTTAAGGCCGCATGAACTATCGACCGCGTAATGGAGCGTCGATTGCCAATCATGCTCAGTCGTCATCATCTCGCCTGTTCTGCTTGAGCGGAATCTCGACATAGCTGGCGGCCCAGCACGATCATCGCTCCGGTGTCGCGCCCGCAATAGGCGCGCAGCGCGGCATCCAGCGCCAGCCGGCGCTCATCCGTGCAGCCAGTGGCGGTCGCTTCGGCATAGGCATCCTGCGCGCTGCCGCCGTCTTTTACCTCCAATCCGGCATAATCCAATTCGGCGGCGATGGTGGGCAGCACGGCCTTGATCGACCAGCTGCCGCGCTGGTCGCGATGATACCAGTTGGCGCGGGTGACCGGCAGCAGATCGACGATGCGCGCGGCCATTGCCGTCAGCGCGTCGGCGAGGTCCGGAAAGGCAGCAGCGAGTTCAAGGATGCGCGCTTTCTCGAAGCTGGCGTTGTAGCCGATGACCGCGCCGGTCGCCGGCACCATCGCGACCAGCGCTTCGGCACAGGCGCGGCGGGGATCGCTCCCGTTCAGGCTCAGGAACTCGCGGTGGGTGATGGCACCGTCTGCTGTCTCGACGTGGGCCGAGAACTGGAACGGCACCTGCTGGTAGGGGCGTGTGCCGATCCAGCGCGGGACGGCGAAGCCGATCGTCTCGAAATCGAGCCAAGTGCGCGGGAATGTCCAGCCGGCCATCGCGGCGCGGGCACCCTCCACATCGTGATAGACCTCGCCTGACACCGTGGCACGATGGACGCGAGCGTGGGTGGCGTTGGTCAGCGCTGCGGAATCGACGGCCAGCAGGTCGACGATGCCCTGCTCGACCCATCGTTTGCCGCCGCCGTGCGGCAGCACCGTCACCGGCCATTCCGGCCCGGCCGGCAAGGCCGCGTGGCAATAGCCGGCAAACTCGCACGGGAATGGCGCATCACAATGGGCGCCCGGCGCGGTGTCCGGTTCGAGACCGGCCAGCGTCGCCCGCGCGACGGCGACGGTTTCGCCACGGCGCGCGATGACCGGCTCGGCCGCTGCCATCAGATCGGTGTCGGCGAACAGGCCGTCGAACTCGCCCTCGCGTTCGAGCACGAAGCTGCTGTCGATATGCCGGATCGCCGCGCTGCTGATCGGCACGCCGGCGCTGCGCGCGACCCAGAGTTGCGTGGCGAGGTCACCGACATGATAATCCTTGGCCTTGGTCGAACTCTTGACCTCAGCCATGTGCCAGCCATTGGCGCCATCCGGCTCCAGCACGTCGATCCGCACGAGAACGCCGTCGTGCTGCAGCGTCGCCTCGAAGATCGGTCGATCGTGATCGCCGTTGAGCAGCGCCTGCGTCGTGGCGAGCGCCACCGCGAGATCCGGCTCGGCCTCAACCATCACGCCATCCGGCAACAGCGCGCAGGCGATCGCGCCGACCTCGTGTCCCGTCGCGAAGCGCGCTTCGGCGCCGTCGTCCTGCTCGGCAAGCTCCCGGCGATGCACGGACAGCCACAGCCGCTTGGGGCATTGCTCGAACATAGTGATCTTCGACTTGGAGAGGCCGTAACGGCGAGGCGACCGCATCAGGCGTTCCCGAGACTGATGTCGCGGATCCGTTTCAGGAACTCACGCAGACCTTCCTGAACGGCGGGCTCGTTGAGCTTGAGCGCCGAAAAAGCAGGGAAGCCGCTCAGCTTGGTTGTGCTCAGCGGACCGACGATGTCGACTAATTGATCATAGAGCGACTGGCGAACCTCTTCAGAAGCGAAGGCCGGCCGGCTCATAAGATAGCTCAGCGAGAACTGAACCATGCCCTTGCCGTTCCTGTTCAGGCCCATTGGAAAGAGAACGTCAGTCGGCAGATCGAGCACGGCGACGATAGAGCCCTGAGCCGTTGTCACCTCTGCATGACCGCCCGCCTCTTCCACGACGCGGACGTAAGCCTCTGCCGCATCCACCGTCGCCGAGCCGAACTTCGCCAGATGCTCCTCTATCCACGCCTCGCGCCCGATCGGCGGGAGCGCGGAGCGCGCGGCCTTCTCGGTCTGGGCGCGCTCGGTTTCGCCGATGATGCGGGGCGTCAACGCCGTCACGCCGCCTTCGCTCTCGAACCAGGACAGCTCGACCGCGCGGACGTCCGCCTTCATCTGCTCGTTGAGGAATTCGACGATCCGGGCGAGTTCGCGCGGGATCGTATCGGCGACGAACACCATCTTGATCCGGCCGGCGGCGAAGTTGGCGTCGACCTGCTCCCAGAACTGCTGCGGGTCGCCTCCCGCGCCGAGAAAGGTCGCCAGCTCGACATCGGCGTCGCGGCCCTGCTCGACCATCGTCGCGGCGAAGCTCTCGGCGATGCGCCCGCCCTGCCAATATGCCGTGCCATTGGCGGCATAGTCGAGCATCTGCCCGATAACCTCGCGGCGCAGGCGTGTATCGACCGCTCGCTTCAACTCCACCAGCACGGGCACGCCGCTGCGCGTGACGAAGAGGTGGTCGAGCGACCATCGCCCGCTGCCGTCCTCGCGATCGGCGATCGGCTGCTCGCGGCGGATCAGAAGGAGCGCGCCGTCCTGGTCGGATATGAGCTCCGGGTGCGCCGCCACCAGCTTCTGCATGAAATCCTCACTCCTGGGTTCGGACGGGCGCATGGCGGTGAGCGTGCCGGCGGCGTCGACGGTATAGATGATGCTGCGGGTCAAGGTGGTCTCCGAATGTTGGACTGATGACGTGTGGTCAGGCGGCGCGATCGAGCACGGCGCGGACCAAAGGCGTCGGATCGGCGGCAGGATTGCGCCAATCGGCTCGACCGGGATGGGTGACCGTGATCACTGCGCGTCCATCCGGCGCAACATGCGCTTCGCTGGTCCACCCACGAGCATTCTGTTCGGAGAAGCGGTCAAGAAGCTGGTTGGCGCCCATGGCCTCTCGAACCCAGCGTCCCGCCGTGCCGCCGAGGCAGAGTATTGTGCGGACACCCAGCTTGCGGATCACGGTTTCATGCACAGGCCAGCATTGCGGGAGTAAAGTCGCCTTCTCAGCCGCGAGCGCGGCTTCATTCGCCGAGCGCACGAAGACCACGTTGCTCGCGGGCACCTCGCGCAGGTCGAGGCCCAGCTGATCAAACATGTGGCGCATGCGCGGCTGCATGCCATGCGTGCCGGGTGATCGGCCCTGCCAGGACTCGTCGAGGTAGGCCGACCACGGCCTATTCAGCTCCTTCCAGTCGGACAGGTCGCGCGCGACTGTCTCATCTGCTTGCACGACCGGCGATCCGCCGGGATTGAGGCCGAGTATATACAGACGGCGATGCCCCTCGAATGCGCTCGGCCCCGAGTAGAAGACAGAGCCCGAGCGCTTGCTGATCTGCGGTGGAAGCTGACCTATGGCCGCTTCGAACAACGGTGGTTGCGGGTTCGACATCGCTGGCTTCCTTTGCTCCGAAATTGAGAGATGCTGCCGGACGACCGGTCTGATTGGGGCGACCACCGATTGCGGCGGTGCCGACTGCGTTGGACAGGGCGGTTTAGCGATCACCACCGCGACCCAGATTGCAGCGGCTGCAATCCCGGCCGCCAGCGACCAAGGCCAAGTCTGATAGACAAGCCAATAGAACCCGAACGCGCCAACAAGCCGCAACATGACGATCGGCCGCAGCACTATGGCTTGAAACGCGCGATCAGCGCATCAGAATGATGACGGGCGGACCCGGGCCAGCCGACCAGCCATTCGCGCCAGGAGCACGCGGCGAAGCGGACCTCCGCGCCAGCGACCGCGATGGCGAAGTCGGCGATCTCGGCGCGATGACGTTGGAGCGCCTCAGGCGAGACAACGACGGATCCACGTCGCTCCGGCTCGGCGTAGAGGTAGAAAAGCACCGGCACCTTCCCGAGCCGGCGCCCCTCGGTCACCAGTCCGAACGCGTGCTTCACGAGTTGCGCCGCATCGAGATGGACGAACGTGGTGGCGCCTGCACGCAGCGTGTCGCGCATGGCGGTGAACGGGGCCATGCGGTCGCCCCACACGTCGCGGTCATAGGCGTTGGACAGGCTGACGGCCTTGACGTCGCGGAACGGCTCGAACCGCTTCGACTCGACGCCGATGACATGCGTCAGCGTCTCAACCGCAGCGTCAAGCCACGGGTGCCGCCCGCCCGACCACGGGAATTGCATCTGGCGCTCGACATCGACGCGGATCGCCGGCCAGTCCAGATCGGTCAACGGCGGAAACGACGGCAGGTCCGCCGGCCGCTTAATGAACCAGCCGAAGGCATTGGCCGCAAGCGCCGCGCTGCTCTCCGGGCTGGCGAGCTTGCCGCTGTCGATCTCGTTGCCGCCGGCCTTGCTCAGGGCGGCGCGGACTAGATCCTCCGGCACGCCGGGCAGGAAGGTGGTTTGGCGAATCGTCATGGCCTACGGTGGCGGGCTACTGCGACAGAAACGGTCGTCGAGTTGATCATGAGTTCAATGCGATCAGATGCCCAACGCGCTCAGGATTGCGTCGCCAATGCCCTTCAATCCTCGTCCCCAGATGCTGCCTTTTCCCGCTCCTGCCGGCCGCTCCTCATAGACATAGCGTCCGCGACCGGTGAACCGATCGTCGAACAGACTGGCCCTGCCAAACAAGTAGGGACGGAACGAGCTCGATCTCGCGGCACCGTAAGCGAGGCCGGCGTCGAAACCGAGGACAAGTCGCTTGTTTGTGGCACGGCCCTCAGCCGCATCCTTGACTCTCACGCCGCGCCTCCCCTGGACAATGAGCGTGCACGGGCCATGAAAAACGATGTAGCGGAACTGGAAGGTGATCCACGAGATCATCCAGCGCAATCGCCACGGCCGTTCAATTGCCAACGTCCGCGCTCTCGGCTTGACCACACCCACGAGGGCGCGCGGCTGCAACACCATCGCGCCACCCTCCGGCACGTCGATCAGGGCCACCTCATAATGTTCATCATCGGTCCCGGTCACGGTGACATGGTCGTGTCGGCTGCTGCGGAACCGCTGGAGGTTGACCAGACCTGCGGCGATGCAAGCCAGGAACATCCGGTTTTTAAAAAACAGCTTGTCATCGACTCGAATGTCGCTCGATCGATCCTGCACGCCGGAGCGCACCAGCAATTCGGTCTCGCGGTCGATCGGCGCGTCCACCGCGACGCCGGACGGACCCGCGAGCAGCGACGGCCCGGGCTCGCGCAGCCGCACCGGCGCTGTCCGGCTCGCCAGCGGCGCGATGATCCAGAACGCGAACGCCTTGTGCAGCACCGGCAGCAACACGCCGCCGATCACGATCCAGAACGCCTGCCAGCCATATCGGCGTAACGCACGCTCTGTCTTATTCCACGCTAGGTTCTCGGCGTAGCTGGAGGACTCCCGCGCCGCATGATCGAGCGCCGCCACCGCTTCGCCGGCAACACGTTGTCCATCCGCAACCGCCTCGCGCTGAAGTCTCAGCGCGCGGATCGCGGCCTTTTCGGCTTTCAGCACGCGCTTCTCCTGATCCAGCGAAGGTCGGTGCTGGTCCAAATCCTTCTTCAGTTCCCTGACCCGGCGCACGCGCGCGCAGACCAGCGGCACAGCAGCTTGTGAACACAGCGGATTGCGCCACTGCATCTTTGCTCGCTGCTGCAACGCGGTGTAGTCCTGCAACCGTCGATTGAAGTCCGCGACCTTACGATTGTGGGCATCGATCCGATCACGGATCGATCTCAGCTGGGTCGCGAGTTTGGCGCGCTCCCGCAGGTTGCTTAAACGCACGCTTATCAGCGCGGCGGCACGATCAAGGAGCAGCAATTCGAGGTATTGCGCGCGATAGCTGGCTACAATCGTATCGGTTTGCCCACGTGCAGCGGCCCAGGCGATCTGGCTCGAATTGAGTATGCGGCCTCGCGCTTCGCTCCGTTGACGCGTGATCTCGCTTTCGGCTCGCTTTAACTCTGCCGCCCCGGCGCTACGCAGCGCGGCAATCTCTCGATCGGCTTTCGAGACTGCGTCTTGCGCCCCCTCTTCAAAGTTTGATCTAGCCGCCGCTAGGCTCATCGCCGTCGCCCGCGCATCGTTTGCTTCGTGCTTCCATGACGAAATGCGACCGGGCAGGTCGTGAAACAACGCCAATGCCGCAACAACGATAATGAAGGAGAGCGTCAGCCACCCAGTCCATCGCAGCAGGACGCGTAGAATTACGGCCATAATTCCTCACCATCCCCATCGATGACAAAGCAGCATTCGTATGGTCATGACCTACCTATTCGCATCCGCAGCGACAGAATCGGTCGCTGGTGATGCGGGCAGCATTGTCTGCGCCGCCGCCAGGCGCTCGCGCATCGTTTCGATGAGCACGTCCGGCCCCTCGATCACCAGCCCGCCTCCCCAGGTGAATAGATGCTCGGCCAGTTCTCGCATGCCGCCCGAGGTGAAGCGAATGCGCAGGCTGCCGTCTGCCAGCTCCTCGATCCGCTGGAGACGATGGAATCGCCAACCCCGTGCCCGCGCGGCGGATGCGGCCGACACGTTCAATAAGACGTCTTGCGGCTCGTCGCGCCAGACCGCGAAGCTCTCCGCGAGCCAGGCGTCGATGTCCCAATCGTTCGGGGGGCAGCCTAGCACCTCGCTCAGCGCCGGCTCGGTCATGCGGTCGAGCCGGTAATAGACCGGCTGATCCTTGCGGCCGGGCATCTTGCCGAGCAGATAGGTGAGCGGCCCGTGGACGAGGCCGTAGGGGATGACGCGCCGCCAGCGCGGCTCCGGCCGCTCCTCCGTCGCGTAGCGGAACTCGACGCAGCATCCGGCGAGTATCGCGCCTTGGACGACGGTGATCGTTTCCGGCACGACGGTGGCGATCGGTCCCGCCGTCACCATCGTCCGCTGCAGCCGGGCGAGCGCGTCGAGGTCCGGGTCGATCCGCCGCTTCTCACGATCGTCGAGCGCGCCCTTCACCTTGGCGAGCAACCCGGCCAGCTGGTCGGCGCGCGCGGTCTGGCCGGCGAGGCGACGTCCGTCGACCTCAGCCTGCAGCGCCGCAACCTCGCTCGCGGTCTGCCGGGTATATACCCGGCGCAGGCTGCCGCGGATCAGGAAGCGCTTACGGCGGTCGTCGGCAACCTCGTCGAGATCGAAATGCCGCGCGATTACGTCGCGCATCCGCTCCGCTGTGCGCCGGTTGACACCGAGCCGCTCCGCCATCTCGTCGAGCGTCAGCCCTTCGGTCGTCTCCGACAGCGCGTGGACAAGCGCCAGCAGTCGGTCGAGCTTCGCCATTCTCTCGGTCATTGCTCCCCCACGTCGACCCTTTAGCCGATCGTGCGTAAACCGCTGGACAATGCAATGCTTATAAGCGCGACCGGATTGGAGGCTGTTAAGCCGCCTCACCCCCCCAGCACGCACGCTAGCCAGTCGGCAGCGCGCCGCTGGTCCCGCTGTCGCTCGGCACTGGAGCGCCACGGCGCAGGCGCGGCGCGCAGTCGCCCCTCTTTGACCCGCAAAGAGGGTCCGTCACCCTCGTCGGAATTGAGCCACAGTGCCCCACTATCGTCCAGCGCAGGCATGGCGGGCACTTGCCAGTCGTTGCCCTTGCGCGTCCACAGCCCGACGGCCAAGCTCGGATTGGTCGCTCCCGGTCCCGTGCTGACGATCAGCGCATCGCTGCGCGCCTCGCGCATCGCGCGCGAAACGATCGGGCGCTGCCATTGGAGCGAGGCGGAGGTCGGCACGAGCAGCAGCTCGGCCGACTCGATATATAAGTAGCCGACGAACGGGAAGCTCAGCACCGGGCCGGCGTGGCGAAGCGACCATCCGGCCTTGTTCGCGATCGCCAGTGCGACGGTGAGCGCGCGTGCTTCGGCGGCCTGTCGGGCGACAGGATCGTAGATCATCCAGTTTTCCTTCAGCTGTAGCGGTCCGCGACCCGCCACGTCCTGATCTTCGGCACCGGCATGGTGCCCGCCGCCCCGCGCAAGGCGCGCAAGGCGCGCAAGCCATCGAGGTCGTCCGGCTGATCGCGCAGCCGTTCGGCGATGCTCACCGCGCCCAGGGTGTCGAGCGGGCGATCGAGCGCGGCGCGGATCGCGACCGGGTCGTGGCCGCAGCGTAGTTCGATCCGGGCGAGAATATTGAGGAGGAGCGCCGCCCGCGTGCGGCGCTCCTCGGTCATGGTCACGGCGAGCGGCTCGCCGGCGACGAGGCGTTGCGCCTCGTCGAGCCCGATGTCGAGCGCACCCGCCGCGAGCGCCGAGTCGACGCCATGCGCCCAGAGCAAACGGCCGACCTCGGCGAGCGTCCAGCTTACACCCGCACCGGTCACGCTGGCCGCCCTGCCCGGAACGCCGCGAAGCCATCGACTATGAGCTGCCGCCCCTTGTCGCTGCACAGCGGCGGCACCCATTCGGCGAGTCCGAGCGTCGATAGGCGGCGCGGCACGTAGAGGCAGTGACAGTGGCTGGGGTTGCTGCTTCCCTGGCGATGCGGCGCGTGCTGGACGAGGAGCACCGGGCAGCCGAGCGCGTGGACTTGGGCCCTGAGGAACCCGCGCACCAGTTCGTATTGCTCGTGCAGCCGCGCGGCCGGGAAGGTGATCGTCACATAGGTGAGCAGCACCGGTTTGTCGGCCGGTCGCTCGGCGTCGACCGCTTCCATCAGCACGCGTGCGTCCGCATACCGGTCATCTGCCCCGGGCGGCAGCAGCACGTCCGCGCGGGCGGCGGTGACCGCCCACGGCTCGCCATCGGGCGTCGGCACCGGGGCGAGCTTCACTTGTGCGAATTGCACGGCGGTGTTGGTCCAGCCGCGATAGCTTGGCCTGAGGACGCCGTAGAGGATGCGTGTGCCCTCGCTGCCGGGTGGGTCACCGATGAGGGGCAGCCAGCTATGCGGGTTGCCCGGCGTCGGATCGCGATCGGCGTTGATGATGACCGGTGTGATGGTCTTCTTGCCCGCCATCACCACGCCTCCAGCGGCGAGAGGAGGCAAGCGCCTTCGCGCTCGGCGCGGTCGATCCCGGCGGCGCGCTTGCCGAACGTATCATAGGGCGGCAGCAGCTCGAGCCAGAAGCCGTCGGGGGTGATCGAGACGGCAGGACCGACCAGCGGCGGGACCAGCCACAGCGCCCCGTCCGCGCCGCGCCACAGCGCGAGGTCGTCCATCGACCATGGCGTTCCCGGTAGCAGTTCGAGCGCGACGTCTGCGGTGACGATCAGACGATCGTGATCGAGAGCAACGCGCAGCAGCACGACGTCGAGGTGCGCCTCGGCCGCGAGCGCCGCAAGCTTATCGCGGAACGCGGGCTCACGCGCCTGCGTCACGCAAAGCACCGCGCCGCGCTCGGCGATGTGGATGCTCGCGCTCGGCAGGCCGGGCAGCGTGAGGTGATCGTAGCAGTCGTTCGCGCCGAGCGCCTCGAGCACGAGGCCGCACGCGACCGAGCCGGCGGTGCAGCCGGCCAGAACCAGATTGGTCATGTAAAGAAGAGCCTTGTTCGTGTCGTCGCGGACCGGTTGGCCCGGACAAGCCCTGTCCGCTTTCATCCTGCTTCCAGGGCTCGCCCGCTCTCCGACCAGCCTTCAGGGTGGGTGCCGGTCCGCTCGCGCCAGCGCTCACCCCCTGCTATCGACCAGGCACCGGGCGCTGGATCCCGCCGGCACCCGGTGATCGAGGTCACGCCGCCTTCGGCAGGCGCGGCCGATAACGCAGCAGCAGCGCCGGGGCGGTCAGCATCCACAGCGGCCGATCGCGCTCGACGTTCGCAGGCACGTCAACGCCAGCGCGCGCGAGCACAGTCTCCGGGATGGGCTGGAGGGTCCGCATCGGCACGGATAGCCGCAGCTCGGTGCAGTGCGGTTCGGGCGTGATGGCGTGGGGATGTGGTTCGATCGCGGTCGCCGCCACGATCTCGTAGCCGGCGAGCGCCCGACCGAGCCGCGTGTCGATAGCGCAGACCTCGCCCATGCGCTTGCCGACCAGGGCCGCAGCGTCGCCGGTGGCGAGCAACGCCGTCGGCAGCGTCAGCGTCGCCCCTTCGGTGCGCTCGTGATAGTCAAGGTCGCCCTCGCGCCACCACAAGTGCAGGCCGGTGCCGTAGCGCGCGACATAGCAGTCGAGCGGCAGCGCGGCGCGCGGATCGCCTTCGCTGTAATCGTCGGCGCGCGTGCAGAAGGAACGCCGGTCGATCCAGCCGTCCTCGTCAATGTTGACGCCCGCGTTCCAGAGCTGCACCGGCCTCACCCGCTTCTTCCGCAAACGCTCGACCAGCACTTCGCTCGCGGTCACCGCCCAGAACGGCAGCTCCTCGCAGGGGCGCCAGCCGCTCAGCCGCATCATGCGCTCCTGCGCCACGCCGACCGCGACCGACGCGAATATCGCGTCGAGTTCGGGCAGGTGCGCCGCGAGCGTGCGGTCCTCGATCCGCAGGTAGCCGGCGTCGGTCTTGATCTCAGTCCGATCCTTGCTGTCGCCGACATAGGCGTCTCGGCGGTCAAGCCCGTGCCGGGCCATCACCGCCAGCACACGGCGACCAAGCTCGGTGCCGGCCCAGCGCTCCATGCAGGTGAACCGCTCGTGGTAGCGCCGCGGTCCCAGGTCGTGGACCATCCAGGCGGCGGGTTGCTCGAAGTTCTTCAGGGTCATTTCACGTCTCCAACAAGTGACGCTTCACCCCATCAATCACCTCACCATATCCGCCCCCGGCGGTTCATTGCCGACGCGGTCCGCCGCTGTCGGCCGGTACCGCGCCGATCAGCGCGCGGGCGTTGCGGGCGAGCATGCGGACCGATCGGTCGCGGGCGAAGCGCTCGCGCAGCAGCCGGCGCGCGCGTCCCGGCAGGTCGGGCAGCATTGCGGGCGCGACCTCCCAGCCGGCCGCCATGCCGGCTATGACCGACGCCAGCACGGCGTCGAAATGCTCGGGCTCGGGTGGCGGCATCGTGACGACCCGAAACCGCGACCGGAGTGCCGCCGGGATCGGATCGAGGTTGTTGGCGCAGGCGATCCAGCTCACCTGCGACAGGTCGCAAGGTGCGAGCAGGCACTGATCATACCAGCTCCCGGCCGACGCCGGCTCCAGCATCGACAGCAGCGCGTGATGCACATGGCCGTGGCGCTCGGACCCGCCCGCCTTGTCGAGTTCGTCGAGCAGCAGCATCGGATTGGCGGTGGCGTTGCCCGCCATCACCACCAACGGTCAGGCCGGCACGGTGTTGGTCCAGCCGCGCGCCGTGCCGCTGAGCAGCCGGTCGTCGCTGGTATTGCCGAGCTCCAACGCGGCGAACTCCACCTGCAGCGTCGCTGCCAACTGGCGGGCGAGCCAGGTCTTGCCGACACCGGGGTCGCCGATCAGCAGCATAGGCTCGAGCTTGACCCAAGGTCGGCCGAGCGCGAGCTGGATGCGAAGCTGGCGGGCGACATCGCCGATCAGCGACTTGCCCCAGGGCATCCCGGCCGCGAGAGCATCGAGCGCCGGGAACGATCCCGCAGCCGATGGCCGCATCGCCGGCGCGCCTGCCAGACGGAGCGGAGTGGTCAGTATCTCCCAGCGGTCGGTCAGCGGCCGGTCGAAGCGAGGTGCGTTGACGACCTCGCGCTCGGGCTCGATCCGCTGGCAGATGCGCCTGTATTCGCTGTTCGGGATTGGCGCTTTCCGAACCGCGTCGCGGATCACCACGACGATCTCATCGGCCGCGTAGCGGTCGTCCTCCATTTCATTCCTCCAGGCAGTTCGCCTGAAGGTGCTCGTCTCGATCACCTACCAAGAGAGCGGCTCTAGACTCCAGATTGAACGCTACCTTACTGACAGGACGCGCAGGGAAACCACTCCTTCTCTTCAACTTCGTCCGCGAAGGTTACGCCATGATCAATAGCAGCAACGGAATGGTGCGTTGCTCCGCCTGCGCGACTGCCAACCGCGTGCTCGTCGCGAGACTCGGCGCAGGCGGCACCTGCGGCCGGTGCGGCGCCCCGCTGTTCACGGGCGAGCCGCTAGACTAGTCCTTACCGCCGCCAACTTTGACGCGCACGCCGCCCGAAGCGATCTGCCGCTGCTCGCGAACTCTGGGCATCATGGTGCGGCCCATGCCGGCAGAGGCGCCCGCTTTCGCCGCCGCTGCGGGCCAGCTCGAACCGGCGATGCGCCTCGGCAAGCTAGATATCGAGGCCGAGCAGTCGATCGTAGCCCGTCACCAGATCCGCTCGATCCCCATGCTAATCCTGTTCGACCACGGCCGCGAGGTGGCCCGGCGGCCCGGCGCGATGCCGACCGCGTCGATCGTCGCCTGGACGCGCGGCGCGCTCAGCGGGTGAGTCAGGAGCGAGGCAGCCCCGTCAACGTCACACTACGATCAGCGCTGCTGCTCTTCCCATTGCGCGACCGCCGACTCTCGCCCGTCACAAGCCATGACGGCCGTTGATGCCGGCCAGGTCGGCATCTTAATGATGTTGCAAAAGCAGCGGAGCTGGTCGTCTCGATACCAGAGCGACGCCGGGCACGAGGCGCAGGCCGCTGCCGGTGCTTCGTATCCCGCACCCATCGAGAACAGGGCGGGACGATAGGCACTGGCGGTTCCTCCGCCCGGCGGCGAAACAGGGGTATGCTGGGGCACTGTTTTCTCCTTGGATCGGTAACGACGTCCTTACCGCGTCCGGTTGCCAGACGATCTGGCGCGGCGTTGCTGTTCGAGGCGGTGAAGTTCGTCATCGGCGGCGGACGCGGCGGACGATCGGCCATGCTCTCGCAGACCCGTGCCTCCGGAGCGCCACTCGCGCGGATCCCAGCTCTGGTCGTGAAACATCCGCGCGAGCATGGCCAGTTGAGCGCGGCTCCGTTCGTCCTTCTGCCGCCGCTGCTGGTCGGCGTGCGGAGCCGTCCGCTGACGCTCGACCCGTTCGAGGGCCACGCGCTCAAGCATCGATTGAAAGTCCGCATCCCCGAACGCGAGAAAAGCGGCGCGTCCCAAGCCGTCAGGGCCTCGCAACGAGTCGACGACCGCTTTCCGGTCGAGCGGAACGTCGAATTGGCGAACATGGTGGCTGATTTCGGCGAGCATTCCGGCCCGCTGTTTCTCGAGAAACGCCTGGATCAGCGGATCCTCGTCGAACAGCGCCGCAGTGGTGAGCTGGGGCTTGGGATCGAACCGATCGGCTTCGACCACGATCTCCAACGGCGCATTCGCACCGACGCGCCCGGAAACCTCGCGGCGTCGCATGGGGATCGCACCCAATCTCGCGAGATCGGCAAGCGCCCGCTCGACGGCGGCCTGGCGCGCCGGGTCGGCCCGGTGATCGGGGCGGGACGGCGCGGCGTCCACCGCTAGCGCGGCCACGGGTTTGATCGGCGCGACCGGGCGCCTGTCGACCAGCGGCTTGTTGTCGCTGTCGACCAGCGCAATCCCGAGTTCGGCCGCGCGCTCAGCGCACCGCTTCCTGAACGTCTCCGACCCGCTAACCCGCACCGTTCCCCAGCGCTCGGCCGCCAGCTTCAGGGCGGTGTCGAGCCCGCCAGCATCGAAGGGACGATGGACGACGATGACGGTGCGATCATCGGTGAACACCAATCTGTCCGCCGCGTCATAGTAGCGCGTCGACCAACGGTGCTGTTCGGCGCGAAGCCCGGCGGGGGGTGTCCAGGTCCCTTCCTGCGCGTGATCCGCAGGAAGCAGCAGCGACGGCGACGCGACCGGCGGCGGATCGGCGGGCGCGCCGGCCGCGCGCCAGCTCTCCGCGGTGACATGGCGTCCTTTTGTGCAGGTCTTGATGGCAGCCGCGAAGGCGCTGTTGAGTTCCTTCTGGGCGGCGTCGCGTTCGGCCCGGATCGCCCGTTCGACGAGGCGGTTCTTCGCCGTTGCGATCGATGCGAGCTGCTCGGCGGCCCATTGATCGAGCGCTGCCTGGGCGGCGGCACGGTCGGCGCGCAACCGCTTGAGCTGGGCCTGATGCGCGGCGCGATAGGCATCGAAGCCCAGAACCTGGTCGCGCGGATGCTGGCTAAACGGTCCCCACCGCGCCTCCAACTGTTTGAGCGCGAGGTCGGGCGCAACCGTCGACGCCTTGGCCGAAGCATCGCCGAGGTGAAGACGCGCGCCGCTGCCCTTGGCGCGATAGGCGATCTGATACACCTCAAGGCGCGCGTGGAAGTCGGTCCAGCTCCTAGCCTCCGCACGTGCCCGCAAGATGTCTGCGCGCGCGTTGGCGATGTCTGTCGGCAGGCCGTTCCAGTCACGATTGGCGATGAAACGCCCCGACGCATCGCGCACCATCACCTCGCTGGCCGGATCGACGGCCTTCTCGCCGCGCGTCCCGGTCCTGAACCGGCGCACGTGGGCGTCGAACACGGCGCCGTTGCTGGCGTAGTAGAGCGCGTTGGGTTCGGCCGCCCAGCGATGCCGCTCCTCCAAAATCGCGATCGCCTGGTGCAGATCCTCAATCAGCCATTCGCTGCCAGCCGCTCTGCCGCTTGCCGGGTCGACGCGCACCGCCGCGATATGGAGATGACGGTGCGCGGTGTTGGTGTGCTCGGCGAACAGCGCCAGGCACTTGGACAGCCCGGTGGTGGCGAGGACGATGTCGACCGTGTCTTCGAGTTGCGCCGGGGTCGGGTTCTCGCCCGCCTGCCAGCTCACGATGATGTGGACCACGGGATATTCGACACGCGGGGCGCTGCTCGCGATCGCAAGCATCTCCACCTGCTGCTCGGGTAGATCGCTGGTCAACAGGTTCCGACCGCCGATATGTCCCGCCTTCTCCCCCGGCTCGATCCCGTGCGCCTTGGCATGGACGAGATACTCGGCAAGCGAGCGTACCTGCTCGCGGTCGGTCATCGCCATCGCCCACGGGTCGGCGTCGGTCACGTAGCGGGTCAGCGCGAAAACGTTATTGCGCAGGCCGTCGAGCCGGCCCTTGTTGCGAGCCATGCGGATGAGCTTGACGATCATCCGTCGACCTCGGCCCTTGCCGCCCTGGTCAGTTCGCGCACGGCCGCAACGATCTCGGCGCGCAGCTCATCATCGAGCAGACGGGCGTGATCGAGCCGGTGATGGATTGCGATCAGCCTCGCCAGGCAGGCGAGAACCGGCGTATCGTCGGTCGCCCGGGCGAGCAGCAGGTCACGCGCGAGATCATGCCGTGTCATCCGCGCCCGCGACGCCGCCGCATCAACCAGCAGCGCTTCATTGGGCTGGAGATGGACTGTCAACGAGATCCTGTTGTCGTTGGACTTGCCGACCTTGCCCTTCATACTTCACCCACTTCAAAGCGAGAAGGTTCCCCGCCGAGCGAACGGGGTCTGGTTACAGGCCCCATCCTGCTCACCCTTTTCCTCCACCAACGCCGGCAGAGCGCCCGCCAGGCCGCTGCCGGCCTACACACCAGAGTTCCGGCATCCTCGTGGTAGCGGTCCGAGTTACTGTCGGCGGCTTCCAGCTGCTGGACGAGGTGCCCGGGCTGCCAAATAGGCGGCAAGAAAGCGCCAAAGGCCCGGCATGTTGCCGTCGCGTATCCCGGCGAAGCGTGCGGCATCTGGCCGGCGTCATGCCGGGATAAGCACCGCCGCATAGCGAGCAAGCTCGGTGGTTAAACCGGGTCCAACCACCCGAAGGAGACAGCACTTGTCCGTCGGCGGGCAAGTCGACCGAGAACGGCTTCTCTCGCAGGGCCGCCGAGAAGACGCGGTGACCGCCACATGGGCTCTCGTCACCCCTCGCAAGGTTCGGCTTTGCATTGGGCGAAAAGATGAAGATCCGCAACGAGCGCACCGCGTCGGCGAAGCCGCATAGATGGTGCGCCGGGGATCGCGCATCGTCGGCCACAATGAAGCCGTGAACGCTCCACTCGTGCGGCCGCTCTGGCACCCCGGCCCAGGTCAGGGGACAGGCCGATGGAGCGGCAACGATCAGTCCCGCCCCGGTCAGGCCGCCGTTCAGCACGGACTCGCGCGCAGCGCCGCCATCGAAAATTCGGCAGAGGGCGCCAGCCGGACAATCGCGCAACACGTCGCTGGGCAAGTGCCCGCCGGTTGGAGAGGTCGCTTCTGCCCGGTTAGGCTCGGTGTAGCCGCCAGTTTCCCGCCAGATCGCCTCCAACAGTTCAACGCCGGTGGGGGCCGACATCGTCGGCGTCGGTAGAGGCGGGATACTGGCCATGCGATGGGCGTCTCGCGACACCGCCACGCCGTCAACGATGCCGATCGTCAAATTGTGTCAGGCGTAACTAGCGGAACTCAGGCGCTTTCAACGGCGCGTCCGCGTCTTTCCCACGCCTGCGCGCCCGGTTTAATCGCGATGGTCCAGGAGGCACGACGATGAAGGATGTAGACAAATGGCGGCGTGAGGCGGATCGGCGACTCGCGGCTTCTGTCGCGCGCAAGCGCTCCATCACCACGACGACCGGCAAGGTCGAGGACCGCTTCGACGGCATCTTGGATGCCCGACGCCGGGGCATGAACTGGGCGATGATCGCCGACGCGCTTGAGCCGGATGGTTCGCTCAAGACGGAAGCGGTGGAAAGCGCCTTCAAGCGCCTGTGCATAGAGCGCGGGGTCGCCCCACCGAGCCGGTCCCGATCCATCGATAAGTCGAAGGCAGCCAGGCCGCGTGCAGAAGTCTCGGCCGTGCCGACCGGCAAGACGCTGTCGACGTCTCAAGGCGGCCTGTTCCCCGACCAGCACCGCTGGGTCGACGAGGGCGACGACTAACCCTTTCGTATAGGAGATCAAAATGGCGAACTCGCCTCACGCCAGCCGCGTCGTCCTGGTCACGATGACGCTGAAAGGCGGTGCCGGAAAGACCGAAACCGCTGATGTCGCGGAAGCGGCTTTCACCATGGGCGGACACCGCTGCGTGCTGATCGACGCCGACGACGGCAACCGTGGCCTCGGTCGTCGGCTCGGTCTCGATAACGTCATCAAGCTGTCTTGGGCGAGCGGTGCCGAGGACGCGCCCGATTGGTTGGCGCGGCATGCCGGCAAGGGCGATCGCCTGATCTTCGATCTGGGCGCGGGCATCGGCAGCGCCGACCTGCCCATTATGGCGTTTCTCGGCTCCGTCTGGCGCATGCTTCAACAGGGTGGTGCCAGGATCATCTTCCTCTGCATCGTATCGACAAACGCTCCGACCGCGACGACTTTCATCGAGCGTGTCTTTTCGCTGTATGGCCGGATCGGCGAGGTAATCATCCTCTGCAACGACCAGGATGGGTCGGGGACATTCCTCAACGGCATTGCCGAGCGTCCGGAGCCCAAGGTTCGGCTCGGTAATCTCGCAGCCGGGATCCAGGCGGTCCGCCTTCTGAGGAAGGAGCCGCTCAGCGCGATCATCGCAGCTCCTACTCCTGACTATGCGTCGGCGACCGCGATTATGGCATCGCGGGTCCACGCCTTCGCGAGCCAAGCCATCTTTGCCACGCTGGTCGATTCGTCGGCGCTGGCGCGGCTCAGGGAGGCTTCCGGCAACGTTCCCAAGCTCCTCTACACGGTGGCGACTGCGGCGAACGCGACCGATGCGCGAATCACGCTGAATGCCAGGCTCGCCGCTGCGCAGCGGCTTCTGCTGACACCCGAACTGGACGATGCTTCGATCTTGGCGGCAGCAAAGGCGTTGCGACGAGCCCACGCCGAATGGAGGAATACGGGAGCAGGTCGCAACCCGTGATTAAGCCGGCCTAAGCTATGGTGTTAGGCAGATCACAGAAGCCAAGAAGGGCAGAATGCCTTCAGTTAACCCGATCCACGGCACCACCGCTTACGAGAAGCGACTCGGCTCGATCGACGTTCGGGCCGCGATGTCAATTTTTGACCATTCGTTCGCGCTTGACGCATTTGAACAGGGCCTTGCTGCAAAGCGCGGCAAGAATGGCGCGCCCAAATTGGACGGGGCGGCGCTGGAGCGGATCAACCACGGTGGGCATGCCGACCTCGCCCGTGCGTGTTTGAGCCTCTTTCTTTCGAACGAAGGCTTTGACAAACGGCCCGAAAGACGAGCGTATCTGTATCTGATATGCCAGATCCGTGATGGTGCGCAAAAGATTGCGGCTGCTGCTGATACGCTGGCCGAGCAAGCGAGAACGCATTGGCAGGAGACGGGTGCGCCAGATATTGTCAGGGAAAAGGCGCTGCAGGATCTCGCTCTCGCGCTTTACGGCAACCTCCTTCCGACCGCCGGTCACAAAGGAGCGCGGCAGCACATTTCGCTGCAACCAATAGACAACCCGTTCGCAGGTAACCGGGTTATCCACGGACTGACGAACTGCGCAGCCCTCTTCAATGAGGCTGAGATGATCCGCGAGCGACACCGTCGGAACACCAAGACGCTCAAGGCGCACGGAGTGAGCGCGTCACGGGCAAGCCCAGGCAACAAAGCTGATCACGAACGTGATGCCTTTGTCTGGGATCTTGCAAGAATTTATAGGCAGGTCTTGTGCATCACGCCGGCGGCACCGAGCAACACCAATCGCACGCCCCCGTTCATGAGATTCGTCCAGCGCGTATTCCGCGAGTTCAGGGAGCAGGCAGTTAGCCCGGTCGAGCCGCATTCGTATACGCCGCCATCCCTCGCTACGGTGCGGGCTATTCTCAACCAATGGAAAACGTCGGCTCACGCTCTGGAATCGTTTTTGCCGGGTCAATGACCCCGAAAACCCTGACACTTGGGAATCCTCACAAGAACGGGGAACACCAATGTCGTATCAGGGACCGAGGTTCGTCTGCCTCAAGCAGATCGCCGCGATGGCCGATTTCAGCATCAGCAGCGCCGGCCGCTATTCCAATCTGCCGGGCTTTCCCGACCCCTTCTATTTCGGCGGCAAGAAGATGTGGTTGGGAGAGGAGGTCTGGGCGTGGCTGATGAGCTGCCGCCGCCCGCGCAAGCCGTAGGGTGATCAGGTCTTGCGCCGTCGGCGCCCTTCAACGAGGGCATCGACGGCGCATGCGCCTTCCAGCAAAATGCCGGACCAGATCGACGCCAGCTTGCGGCGTCGATCGATGAATTGCGCGCGGTTGTAACGCAGTTCGCTCGAAGAGATGCCGGTGGGCGTATGGGCTAGCATCAGGTCGATGATCATCGGATCGCGGGGTCCGCCATTCTCGACGACCCACTCGTTCATGATGGTCGAGAAACTTGAACGCCAGCCATGCGGCACGTGCCGACCACGCAGACCTTCGCGCAAATAGAGATAGCTGAGCGCGTTCTCACTCATCGGCTTGTGCACCGAATGGCCGCCCGGGAAGACGTATTCGCCTCCAGCACTAAACAACCATGCCTGCCGGAGAACCTCGACGGCGGATTGGGTCAGCGGCACCGGATGATCGAAAGCCTCGTCCTCACGCAACGTGATTTCCTGCTTCATCTTGGCGGCAGGCACCATCCAGATCGCCTCCGCGGTAGTTCCCTCAACGTCGGGATCAAACCCCCGCAGTTCATCCCAGCGCATCCATCGCACCATGCCCGGTCGCTGCGCCGTAAGCGCGAGAAAGCGGGATGCCAGCTTGACAGTAGGTGTCGCCTCCGCCGCATCCGAGATGGCCAGCACCTCGCGCGCCTTCCCGATGGCCGTCGCGGCGGGCCAACGCCGGGTCCGCGGCTTGGGCTTGAGCACCTTACCGAGCGAAGCCGCGGGATCGATAACCGCGCGCCCCTTGGCGATACCGTAGCCGAAGATCGCGGAGAGGCGCTGACGCAGCCGATGCGCCGTCTCGATCGCGCCCCGCTTCTCAACCTTTTGCAGCGCCGCGAGCACAAGAGTTGCATCAATCTGCGTAACCGGCAGTGAGCCTAGATCACCAAAGATGTCCCGCTCGAGGCTCTCAATGACGTCGGCAGCGTGAACCGGCTTCCAGCGCGGCGTTTGCTTTCCGTGCCACTCTCGAGCGAGCGCCTCAAACGTATCGGTGGAGGCAAGGCGGTTAGTGAGAGCGGCCCGCTTTGCCTCAACAATGGGATCCTTACCTTCGCTCAGCAGGCGCTTGTCGCTGTCGCGCAGATTACGGGCGTCTTTAAGCGTCATGTCCGGGTATGTGCCCAGCGTGCGCAGCTTTTCCTTTCCACCGAACCGGTATTTGTGCCGCCACGATCGACACCCCGTCGTGGATACATGAAGGTGGAGCCCCTTCTCGTCTGCAATCTTATAGGACTTGCTCTGTGCCTTTGCACCCTTACACTGCGTATCTGTCAACATTTAACTGATTTTTCCTTTAAGCCCATTCTTCACAAGCCTAGAATCAGCTAAACTAACTTCCTATTTGCGTTCAATCTAGGTGAGGGCCGCAGGATTAACTTGACTGCCGATGGTAGGAATTGACCGCTGCGTTACCTTATGCGCTCGCGCCGATACCCCCGATTGACTGATGCGATACCCCCAAGGCTACCCCCCGGAGGACGACATTGACCGCAATCGGTTTACTGCGTTTGACAGCCGAAAATCCAAAAATCCGCAGATTCGTGCGGCTTATGACTTCGTTTGATACTGTTGGGGCGCGGCGGCTGGCGGAGACGGAGGGATTCGAACCCTCGGTACGGTTTCCCGTACGACGCTTTAGCAAAGCGTTGGTTTCAGCCACTCACCCACGTCTCCGGATGCGGCAGAGTTGGCGCTATAGCGGCGGTGTGCGGGCGGATCAACCGGCCTCGGTCGCACGATCGGACGGAATTTCGCGCCGACCTGCCTTTCGTTCATTGCCGGGCAAGCGCGACGATGGTTAACCTCGCGCGCGTCGGGTTGTCCGAGGGGGTAGGCATGCGTGTGTTCGGTTTTTCCATGGCGGCGACGAGCCTGCTGGCGGCGAGTGCGCCGGCGCAGGTGACGACGATCGATCCCAATCGGGCGATCGACGGCGATCTTGCCACGTCGGCACCGGCCAAGACGCGTACGCCCGCCCCCGCGCCGTCCGCGCCGCGCCCCGCCGATCCCCCGCTCGAGCAGACCGAGACCGCCCAGCCCGGCTCCACCCAGGCGAACGTCCAGCCACCGTCCGTGTCCGAGCAGACCCGCGCCGAGGCGGTCAACCGCGCCGCCGAAACCTATCATCGCGACGATCTGCTCGCCGCGGGCGAGGGCGTGTTCGGCAAGGGTGCGGCGGGACTCGCCGGCCTGCTGGAGAAGGTGCTCAAGGAACAGGGCGAACCCAACGCCTATATCGCCGGGCGCGAGGCGGCGGGCGCGTTCATCGTCGGGCTGCGCTATGGCTCGGGCATCATGAGCCACAAGGTCGAAGGGCAGCAGCCGGTCTATTGGACCGGCCCGTCGATCGGCTTCGACGCCGGCGGTGACGCCAACAAGGTGTTCGTGCTGGTCTACAACCTCTACGACACCGCCGACCTGTTCCATCGCTTCCCGGCGGCGGAAGGACGGCTGTATTTCGTCGGTGGCTTTGCCGCGACCTATCTGCGCCGCGGCAATATCGTGCTGATCCCGATCCGCCTCGGCGTCGGCTATCGCGCCGGCGTCAACGTCGGATATATGAAGATCACCCGCAAGGCGCGGTGGATGCCCTTCTGACGCAGCCGCGGCGGCGGCGGGTGGCTCAATCCACCAGCCGCCAGCCGAGCGTCTCGCCCGCCAGGAACGGCACGACCGCGGTGTCGCCGCTGCCGATCCGGTCGGGCACGGTGACCGGTGCGCGTTCCAGCGTCACCGTCCCCGTGTTGAGCGGCAATCCGTAGAATCGCGCGCCATGGTCCGAGGCGAAGCCCTCGAACCGGTCGAGCGCGCCCTCCTCGTCGAACACGCGGAGATAGGCCTCGAGCGCGAACGGCGCGTTGAAGATGCCGGCGCAGCCGCAGCCCGATTCCTTGGCGCCGACGACATGCGGCGCGCTGTCCGTCCCCAGGAAGAAGCGCGGGCTGCCCGACACCGCCGCGCGCCGCACCGCCAGCCGGTGCGATTCGCGCTTGGCGACCGGCAGGCAATAGGCGTGCGGGCGCAGGCCGCCGTCGAAGATCGCGTTGCGGTTGATCAGCAGATGCTGCGGCGTGATCGTCGCGGCGATGGGATGCGCGGCCTCGGCGACGAACGCCGCCGCCTCGGCCGTGGTGATATGTTCGAGCACGATCTTGAGCGCCGGATAGTCGCGGGTCAGCGGCGTCAGCACGCGCTCGACGAACACCGCCTCGCGATCGAAGATGTCGATGCTGCGGTCGGTCACCTCGCCATGGATGAGCAATGGCATGCCGATCCGCTGCAGCGTCTCGAGCACGCCGGTGAGCTGGCGGATATCGGTGACGCCGTGCGCGGAATTGGTCGTCGCATGCGCGGGGTACAATTTACACGCCGCAAACAACCCGGCGGCATAGCCCTCCGCGATCATGCCGGCATCGGCGTGATCGGTCAGATAGCAGGTCATCAGCGGCGTGAAGTCGACGCCGTCGCCCAGCGCCGCCATGATCCGCGCGCGATAGCCTTCCGCCGCGGCAAGGTCGGTTACCGGCGGGGTCAGATTGGGCATGATGATCGCGCGGGCGAACTGACGGGCGGTATGGTGCGCGACCGCCGCGAGCATCGCGCCATCACGCAGATGCACATGCCAGTCGTCGGGGCGGCGGATCGTCAAACGGTCGGTCATCCGCCCTCCCTATCGGCGGCGGGGCCGCCCCGCCAGCTTGATGACGCGCGTCCGCGCACTAGGTAGGGTCGATGCAGACCACCCTTACCGATCGCGCGCTCGTCCGGCTCAGCGGCGATGATGTCCGCGGCTTCCTCCAGGGGCTGGTGACCAACGACGTCACCGGGGCGCTGCCGGTCTGGGCGGCGCTGCTCACACCGCAGGGCAAGGCGCTGTTCGACTTCATCGTCTGGCCCGACGGCGACGATCTGCTGCTCGATGCGGAGGACGCCCAGGCCGATGCGCTGATCCGCCGCCTCGGCCTCTATCGCCTGCGCCGCGCGATCACCATCGCGCGCGACGATCGGCTCGCGGTCCATTGGTCGCGCGAAGCGGGAACGGGCGTCCCCGATCCGCGCCTGCGGGCCCTCGGGCATCGCTGGATCGCGGCTCAGACGCAGCCCGCGGAGGGCTGGCGCGCGCATCGCCTGTCGCTCGGCGTCGTCGAGGGCGTCGGCGAGCTCGGCAATGGCGAGACGCTGTGGCTCGAATGCAACGCCCGCGAGCTGAACGGCGTCAGCTTCACCAAGGGCTGCTATATCGGCCAGGAGAATACCGCGCGCATGCATCATCGCGCCAAGGTCAACCGCCGCCTGGTCGTCGCGCCTCTGGGCGAAGCGGGCGACCGCACCCGCGCCTGCTATCCCGAGCTCGGCCTGATGGTCGAACATCGCCGGGTCGAGGCGTTGGGCGATGCGCTGCGGCCGGACTGGCTGGCCGCAGCGCTCGCCGAGGATCAGCGCCCGACGGCGGTATAGGCGAAGCCCGCGCCCTCGACATCGTCGCGACGATAGACGTTGCGCAAATCGACGAGCACCGGCGCGGCCATGATCGACGCCAGCTTGGGCAGGTCGAGCGCGCGGAACGCATCCCATTCGGTGACGATCACGACCGCGTCGGCGCCGGTCGCCGCCTCATAGGCGTCCTTGCAATAGACGAGGTCGGGCATCATCCGCCGCGCCGGCTCGATCCCTTCGGGATCATAGGCCCGCACGGTGACGCCGGCATCGCTCAGCGCCTGCGCGATGGCGATCGACGGCGCATCGCGCATGTCGTCGGTATTGGGCTTGAAGGTCAGACCGAGCAGCGCGACCGTCTTGCCTTTGGGCGTATCGCCCAGCGCGTGCAGCACCTTGCGGCCCATCGCGCGCTTGCGGCTGTCGTTCACCTTGACCACCGCCTCGACGATGTGGACGGGGCTCTCGAAATCCTCGGCGGTCTTGAGCAGCGCCAGCGTGTCCTTCGGGAAGCAGGACCCGCCATAGCCGGGGCCGGCATGGAGGAACTTGGCGCCGATACGATTGTCGAGGCCGATGCCGCGGCTGACGTCCTGCACGTTCGCCCCCACGGCTTCGCACAGGTCGGCGATCTCGTTGATGAAGGTGATCTTGGTCGCGAGGAAGGCATTGGCCGCATATTTGATCAGTTCCGAGGTGCGGCGGCCGGTGAACAGGATCGGCGATTCATTGAGGTAGAGCGGCCGGTAGACGCCGCGCATCACCTTGCGCGCCGCCTCGTCGTCGGTGCCGATCACAATGCGGTCGGGCCGCTTGAAGTCGCCTATCGCCGCGCCTTCGCGCAGGAATTCGGGGTTGGAGACGACCGCGACCGCCACATCGGGCCGCTTCTCGCGCAGGATGGCCTCGACCTTGTCGCCGGTGCCGACCGGCACGGTCGATTTGGTGACGACGACGGTCGGGCCGGTCACCGCCGCGGCGATCTCCTCGGTCGCGGCAAAGACATAGCTGAGATCCGCATGGCCGTCGCCGCGCCGCGACGGCGTCCCCACCGCGATGAAGATCGCATCGGCGCCCGCCACCGAGGCCGCCAGATCGGTGGTGAAGGTCAGCCGCCCGGCAGCGACGTTGGTCGCCACGAGCGATTCCAGTCCGGGCTCGTAGATCGGCATGCGCCCGGCCCTGAGCGCCGCGATCTTGCCCTCGTCCTTGTCGACGCAGATCACGTCATGGCCGAAGTCGGCGAAACAGGCCCCGGACACCAGGCCGACATAACCCGAACCGATCATCGTGATGCGCATCGATACCCTCTTGCCAGATGGGAGGAACCCCGGCGTTCTCTAGCCGAACGCACGGCGATTGCCAGTCTTCCCCGTGTTGCGACCAGTCGCAGGCTGATCACGCGGCACTGCGCCGATGATGCCGCATAACAGCGGCAAACAAAAAGGGAGGCCGGCTTGCGCCGACCTCCCGATTTGCATTCCAACGGTAGGAGCTGGTCTTACTGACCGGCGCCGGGACCGTAGGTGACTTCCACGCGACGGTTCTGCACTTCGCGCACACCGTCGGCGGTGTCGACGCGCGGACGGCTCTCACCGAACGCTTCCGTCGAGATGACACCGGCGGGGATGGCATGCGACGTGAGATACGCCTTCACCGAGTCCGCGCGGCGCTGCGACAGGCCGACGTTGTACTTGGCCGAACCCGACTTATCGGCGTGGCCGGCCAGCATGACCTGCGCGTTACCGCAGCTCTGGTACTGGCTGACGGCGTTGTCGAGGATCGACGCGGCCTCAGGCGTGACGTCCGACTTGTCCCATTCGAAGAACACGATGAACGGACCAGGCGAGCAGACCGGAGCCTCTGCAACCGGCGCCGGAGCAGGCGGGGGCGGCGGGGGCGGCGGGGGCGGCGGCGGCGGCGGCGGCGGGGTCGGCGAACCGAAGTTGTAGGTCACGCCACCCAGGATGCTGTGCGAACGGAAGCGACCGTCGAACTGACGGTTCGTCGCGTCGACCAGCTTGACGTTGTCGGCATTGAAGAAGCGATACTTCAGCGTCGCGTCGATGTGGTCGGTCAGCGGAGCGCGAACGCCGGCGAGACCCTGCCATGCGAACACGGTGTCGGAATCGTCGACGAAGTTGCCACGGGTGTTGAGCGCGTAATTCGCCTTGACGCGAGCCACGCCGACACCGCCGCCGACGAAGCCCTGGATGCCGTCGTCTTCACCGAAGTCGAGCAGGCCGTTCAGCATGAAGCTGAGCGCCGAGGTCTTGCCACCGGCATAGTCGTAGGTGCCGGCCGGAACCGAGACGAGCGCACCGGCGGTGTTGTACGCCGGGGTGGTCAGGGTCGAGCTATAGCCGTCGACAGTCGCCGAACGGTAGCCGACTTCGGTCTCGACGCGGAAGCCGCCGAAATCGTAGCCGATGACGCCATCGACGTCGTAGCCATAGTTGTGGTCGACCGTGGCCGCCTTGGAGGTGTTGGCGATATCATAATCGATGTCTTCGACGATCATCGCGCCGCCTTCGACGCCAACGTACCACGACTTGTCGCGGGCGAGGGCGGGAGTGGCGAGCGCGGTGGATGCCAGTGCCAGTACGACGGCAAGCTTCCGCATAGGAGTCCCCTTTCTTGAGTGTCACTACGGACAGGGCAAACTCACTATCCGAGGGTTGGTTTCCACGCAAGAATGCAAAAGGTCGGACCTGTTGCAAGGATGACACACCCAATTTCAGCCCGCGATCAGACCATGCTGGCGCAAAGCACTGAGAATCCTCGCCAATGTCTGGCGTGCCGCGGTGTCGACGACAGTGCCACCCTCGGGCTCGGCGATCGCTCCGCCACGCGGGCCGACCACGGGAACACCGCCGATGATCAGCCGCCCGGCGACCACCTCGCCGTCGCGCCAACGCCCGTCGCGATAGGCAAGCGGCTGACTCGCCGACATGTTCCAGACGACAAGGCCGTCGGCGGCACCGGCGAACCGCCAGCCGCCTGTGGTCCAGCATGCCAGCGCGTCGCCGTGCCCGGCCCAGGCATCGGTCGGCGCGGGTCCGACGATCCAGCATTGACCCGGCCGTGGGTCGGCGGGCGGCGTGTTGCCGCCAAGCCCCACCACCGCCGGCTGCACCAGCATGTCGAGCCGCATCAGCGCCTCGTTATGCGTCACTTCCTTGCCCGCCTGTCCGGCGGCGAGCAGCGGTAGCGCCAGCCGCGCGCTGATCTGATCGGTCATCGTCATGCTCCATGCTCAAGCCAAAGACGGATCGGCAGCGACGCAGCGAGCGTGCCCTGCTGGACGATCGTGATCGTGGTGCCGGCCGGCGGTCGCGCCGCCGCAGACAGGGTGAGGCTCGCCGTCGCCGTCTCGATCACGCGCTGCGATCCGTCCGCGGCGGCGATGGTCACCCGATACGCCTCCGCCTCCTCGCCCAGCGGCGCATCGACCCCGTCCGGCCACGACCAGCCCGCCCGGCTGCGCCGCGTCCAGCGGATCGCCAGCCCGCCGTCGCCTGAGGCTTCGGCGACCACATGGACCGGCGCGGGCGGCGCCACCGACGCACCGGTGATCGCCTCCGCCGCCTCCGCCGGCGCCGCGCTATCCCCCACCCCGCTGGCGAGCAGCCGCAGCCGCCGCCCGATCGCCGCGACCGGCAGATCGATCGTCGCGACCGCATCCGCCTCGATCAGCGCGAACCGGTCGCCGATCGCCTGCGTGGCGATCGCCGCCTCGGTGCCGCGCAGCCCGCGATACAGGCCGGACAGTGCCCAGCGTCCGCCGCCGAGCGGATCCGCCCGCGTGAACTGGAGCAGTTCGTCGCCCAGCAGCGCCAGATTGCCGCCCTGCGCCAGCTGTGTCGCATCGGCATCGCCGAGCATCATGTCCGGCCGCGCCAGCCGCACCACCGCCCGGCTGCGCCGATCGGCGAGCAGCGCCGAGGCCGCGGCCGGCAGCGCCTCGATCCGCCCGATCACGCCTGGCGCCGCGGTCGGCCCCGCCGCGGTCCAGCTCGCGCCGTCGTCGAGGCTGTAGAGCAGCGCCGCCTGCCGCCACCCGGTGCCCTCCCCAGTCGCGATCACGCACACCCGCGGCGCCGCCAGCGGCACCTCGCCCAGGCCGGGCAGCTCCGCCGCGACCAGCAGCGTCCGGCCGACGACGCGATCCGCCGCCGCGACGACCCGTCCGCTGCTCGCGGCCGTCACCACCGGCGCCGCGCCGAGCGGCACCAGCGTCAGCGTCGTCAGCACGTTCGACACGCTGCTCGCCGCTACCCGCCACCGCCCCGGCTCGCCGGCGAGCGACACGATCGCGCCCGGTGCGATGCCCAGTCCCTCGACCCCCAGCGTCACCTGCCGCCGCGTCCGCTCGACCTCGCCGCGCGCCACCAGCGCCGCCGCGACGCCCTTCGCGGCCGCGGCGCCCAGCACCGCGGGCAGCTCGACCCGATCGATCCGCTCGCCCGGTCCCGGCCGTCGCACGCGCTGCACGCCGATCTGATAGTCGCGTGCGGGATCGTGATGCGCCACCGCCACCTCGCGCGGCACGCTGGCGAGCGCGGCTACCGTCCGCCGCCGCCGCGCCGCCCGCCCGCTCGCCGCCATGCCGGCATCGGCCACCACGACCGCCGCGCCTGTATCGGTCTGCCGGACCAGCCGCGCCCCCTCGGCCCGCCACCAGCCGCCGTCGAGCATCGCCAGCGTGTCGAGCACGCCGCGCACGCTCCCCGCCGCCGCGAAGCCGCCGAGCGCCAGCCCGCCCGCCGCCGCCACGTCCGGCGCCAGCGCCGCGGCGATGTCGCCGCAGCTCACCACCCCGTCGTCCGCCACGACTTCGAAGGTCAGCGACGGGATGCGATTGCCATACTCCGCCAGCTGCATCCCCTCGAACACCGCATAGGCCAGTCCCCGATAGGCCGGCACTGTCCCCATCGCCGCCGCGATCAGCGGATCGACCGCCTGGTCCTCGCCGCCCAGGTGCAGCCGGAACCCGGTCTCGCTCTTCCAGTCGCCCGCCGCGCCGCGCAGCAACTTGCCCTCCGCCCAGATCCGCCCGACCGCCAGGATCGGCCGCGCCGACAGCGCCACCGCAAAGCTCGCCGCATAGCTGTAGGTGGTGATCCCCGGCTGCCCCTTGCCGCCGCGATGGCGCGCGCGCGTCTCGACCAGGTCGGTCGACCAGATCACCGTGCCCGCCACCCGCATCGTGCCGAACAGCTTGGGCAGCGGCGTGCCATAGCTCGACGTCTGCACCGCCAGCTCGGTCAGCCGCGGCCCCTCGCGCGCCGCATGGCGGAACAGCCGCGCGTCGAGCGCCTGCCCGACGAGCGCGCCGACCGCACCCCCGATCGGTCCGCCGATCACCTGTCCGACCGTGCTCAGCACCAAGGTCGCCATCAGCCCCTCCCCTCATAGCGCCAGGCGCCGAGCAGCGGCCAGTCCGCCGCCCCCGGCCGCTCGACCACCCGCCGCAACCCCGCGTCCGCATGCACGATCCCGCGCCCCGCCCGCACCGCGCCATGCAACTGCCCCGGCCCGACGCGGAACAGCAGCACGTCGCCCGCCGCATCGCCGCCGCCGCGCGCCAGCACGGCATCGAACCGCGCGATCACCGTCGCGGGATCGCCGCCGCGCAGCGCGTAGCCGCTCGGCACCGCGCCAGCCCAACCCGCCGCGCGCAACGCTGCCACGATGACCCCGATGCAATCGAGCCCGCTCGCCGGCTCGCGGCCGTGCAGCCGGAACGGTGCCCCGACCAGCGCCAGCGCCGCTGCGGCGACCGCCGCTCCCTCAGCCACCGGGATAGCGCGTCAGCAGGTCGATCCCCGGCAGATGCGGCTCACCGCGGAAGTTCGCGGCATTGCCGAACCGCGCCGCGCAGGTCGCGAAACTCTTGTCGCATCCCTCGCTCACTTCGACCAACGCGCCCGCCGCCACCGCAAAGGCCGGCGGGCTCCGCACCGTCACGCTCGCCCCCGCCGAGGCGTCGATCGCCTGCACCAGCCCGGCGTTCGCCCCGCCGAACCAGCGCAGCACCCCGCCGGCATAGGCGCCGGCCACCGGCTCGGCGGCATCCAGCGTCACCACCCGGTCGGCGACCGTCACCACCCGCGCGAACCGCCGCCGCCCCGCCATCGCCACCCGGCAGCGCCGGTCGCCCAGCTCGGCGCGGCATTCCGCCGACGTCTCCTCCACCACCGGCCGGTCGAGCGCCGCGCTCGTTCCGGCCAGCTCGGCGGTGAAGCCGTCCTCGCCCAGCTCGACCGCGCCGATCCGCCCCTCGCCGAGGTCGGCAAGCGCCGCCCCCGTCTCCCAGTCCACCGCGAACACGCGCACCCGCGCCCCGTCCCAGCGCCCGGCGAGCAGGTCCGCCTCGCCGATCGCCGCGCTGGTCAGCGCGCCGCGCACGTCCATCGTATCCGCGTCCAGCCCCGCCGTGCGCTCGATCGCCGATGGCACCATGCCCGGCGCCGCGCGATGCACCAGCCCGTCGATCGTCAGGTCGCGGTCATGCGTGGTCAGCCCGATCGCCACCCCGTCGCGCCGCTCGATCCGCCAGCAGAAGGCGACACAGGACAGCGCCTGCGCACCCGCCGCGCCCCCGTCGGCGCTCATGGCCGCACCTCGATCAGCGGCACCGACACCGCCTCGCCGGCAAGGAAGGTCGTGCGGCTCACCCGCAGCTGATCCTCGGCGAAGCGCACCACCACGTCGAAGGCGAAGCTCGCGCGCACCGTCGCGCCCGCCGCCGGCGCCGCATCGAGCAGCAGCACGCCGTCCGCCTCGACCGCAAAGCCCTGCGTCGCCACCCCGTCCACCGCGACGCGGACGCTGCCCGCCACCGGCCGCACGATCCGCCGCACGGCGGCGTCATAATGTTTGACCAGCGCGAACCGTCGCCGCGCGCCGTCGCCCGTGCCCAGCAGCTCGTCGCTGCCGTCCGCATCGAACGGATCGCGCATCCGGAACGCGCGCGCCGGCCCCATCCGCGCACGGAAGAACGCCAGCAAGGTCGCGATATCCGCCTCGCTGCGCACCCCCGGCCCGACATCGTACCGGGTCCGCGCCTCCGCCCAGCCGGCGTTGCGCTGCTCGGCGCCCCCCGCCGCGGTCAGGATCGTCGTCGCGAAGCCGGGGATCACCGCCGCCTCCCGCCCCAGCGCGATCGGGAACAGCACGTCGTCATAGTCCTGCACGTCATCCTCCCCCTCGAAATGGACGAAGCCGTCGCGCATCACCTGCGGCAGCGCCCACAGCACCACCGCCGCGACGCCGCGCGCCCGCGCCGCCTGCCCCGCCGCCTCGATCCGCGGCCAGTGCGCCGCCGCCTGGTCGCCGCGCAGCACGAAGCCCGACAGATACTGTTGCCGCGCCGGCGGATAGCCGAGCCGCGCCTGCGCCGCCGCGGCGCCGCGCACGCTCGATCCGCTGTCCCCCGCGGTCACCCAGTCGTAATCCTCCAGCTGCAGCACGTCGAACGCCGGCGCTGCCCAGCCGAGCGGCATGTTGGCGCGCTTCAGCTCGGGCGCCGCCGCATCGAGCACAATGGGCAGATAGGTGAGCAGATGGCTGCGGCAGGCGGGAAACGCCGCCTTCACCGCCCCGACCAGCGCCGCGGTCGAGGCGGCCAGCGCCGCCCCCGCCCGGTCCAGCGTCGCCCGCTGCGCCGCGTCCAGCGGCCCGCGCACGCTGGGGATGGCGACTGGCGCGAACGCCGCCACCGCCGCCGTATCGTAAAGGCACGGGCGCCCGTCCGCCATCGTCCACCACCACGGCTCGCCGACCTGGAACAGCGGCGCCAGCCCCGCCGCCACGCCGATTCCGACGAACGCCGCCGCGATCTGCCGCAGATAGGCCATCGCCCCCTCGTGCGACGGCGACAGCAAGGTCGACGGCGGCGCCCACGCGGTCAGCGCCGGCGATCCGTCGGCGGCGCGCTGCTTCCAGTCGTTCCAGCAATGCGCGTCGAACAGCTCGTAGCTCAGCGACCAGATGATGGCATAGCCGAGCGACTTCGCCCGTGCCGCGAAGTCGCGATGCCAGGCGGCGCAGGCGGCGTTGAGCACGCCGCCGCTCAGCCCGACGTAGAAGCCGCCGCCGAGCGGATCGAGCCGGAAATAATGGCTCATCCCGACGTAATGCGTGATCGCCCCGCGATAGCCGAGGTGCAGCGCGTTGCGCAGCAACCGCGCGGGCGTGAGGTTGTAGCTGTCGTCATAGCCGCTGGCGATCGTGAAGCCGTGCTCCGGCACCACCGCGTCGCCCAGCGCCAGCACCGCGCCCGGCCCGTCGCAGGCGATGCCGGTCAGCTCCGCCCACCCCTCGCTCGCGCCGGCCAGCGCCGTCGCGCTGCCGTCATAGGCGGGCGCGACCAGCGACACGAACATCCGGTCGACATCGCCCGCCCATACCGGCTGCGCGTCGTCGGGCAGCCGGAACCCGCCGTCGAGCCGCGCGAAGTCGAGCGTGACCAGCGCATCCTCGGGCGTACCCGCCGCATAATTCCACAGCCGCACGTACCAGGCCCGCGCCACGCCCGCGGCGTCGCGCCCCTCGATCGTCAGCGTCGGCCCGTTGACCGCGTCGAGCGGCTTGATCCCCGCCGACCGCCAGCGGAACCGCAGGCGACAGCCACGGAAATCGCGATCCGTCGCATAGCGCAGCAGCGGATGATCGATCCGGTCTTCCGCTTCCCAGATCAGCCCGGCCAGATCGGCGCGCGTATAGAAGACCGCGTCGACACGCAGCGCATCGGCGGCCGGGTTGGTCACCGCCGCCATCATCGGCCGCGGGAAATTGACCGTCCAGAACCGCGGATCGAACCGTGCGACGAACCCCGCCGCCTGCTGCTCGCGCCGCGAGCACAGCCAATGCGCCATATCCAATCTCCTGAAAGGCCGCACGGATCGCACATCCGGCGGACGCGGCGGTTGGGATGCGGGAGGCAGGCGACAGCGCCTGCGTCATCCATCATCGTCCATCGACCGCCCGCGGTCACGGACAAGCATCGCTACAATTGCCGGACCCGTTCCGCCCGCACCGCCTTCACCAAACGCAACATTACTCGCCTGTCACCATGAAAAGGCATCTACAAGGAAGGGCCCAGACATGATCCGCCTATTCGGCCATCCTCGCGGCACTGCAACTCTCGGTGATCAGCTCGCCGTACGATCCAAAGAACGACCTTGAAGGCGCAGCGAGGATACAGAAAACCCGCGAGGACATCCTGCAAGGCCGCGACGTCATGGCCAGCGCCTCCTCACCGACGCATCCGGTTGTCGTTGACGACAAGGAGGTTTCGGCGTCCGGTCACGGCCTAGGCCCGATCGACATTCGGCCCAATTCCTTCCCCTTGGGGGGGAGGACTACCGCCTATGGCTCCGGTGACGAGGTTCGGACGGCGTCCTCCTCGCATCCGTCACCCCGGAACAGGTCCGGGGTGACGGGGTGGGAGGCGGCGGACTAAAGCGAACGTCCACACGATAGCCTTGCCCTGCCGGGGCCGGCGTTATCTCCAAAGCCTGAATGTCGATCCGGCCTACGGCTGCACCGTCACATCATGCCGATGGTGTGCAGCCATTGCGCGACCTGCGCCGGCCATTCCCGTGTGATCGGATCGGCGGTCGGCCGCATGCCGAAGGCGTGCCCTCCCCTCGCGTAGAGACGCATATCGACCGGCACCCCGGCGTCGTTGAGCGCCAGCGCATAGGTCATCGGCTGTCGGACATCGTCGGTAGGGTCGTTCATCGCGTGGATGATGAGCGTCGGCGGTGCCTTCGGGTTTATCGTCACCCACGGGGCGGGTTCCAGGTCATTCCTGCCCTTGCTGACGTCCCGGATACGGGCCGTATAGGCGATGATCGCGAAGTCGGGCCGTGGCGATACCCGATCCGCCGCATCGCGAACCGGATAGGTTCTCGCATAGTCGTTGCTCATATTCGCCGCGAGGTACGCGCCGGCCGAAAAGCCGATGACGCCGATCTTATGAGGATCGATGCCATAAGTGGCGGCGCGGTGACGCAGCAAACCCATCGCGCGGTGCGCGTCTTCCAGACCCAGTAAAACCGCCGGCCGCCTCTGGAGTCCCTTCACCTTCGGCCAGACCTGTGGAGTCCGGTATTTCAGGATGACGCATGTCATGCCCCTTGCGACGACCCAGTCGCAGATTTCGGTGCCTTCCAGATCGGTTGCCACCGCATAGAACCCGCCGCCGGGCAGCACCACCATCGTCGCGCCGGTGTTCCGTCCCTTCGGCTTGTAGATGGTCATGGTCGGCCGGGTGACGTAGCTCGCCCAATGCCATTTCCTCCCGCCGACCAGCGGCGAGCCGTTCCCCGTACCTTCGGCCTCGTCGCCCGTGTCCGGCTTCGCAAGGGGTACGTCCGCCGGCCATAGGGGGATCTGCGTTCCGCCGGGGTTGGGTTGCCACACGCCCTTTCGCTCGACCTTCGGCACTTCGATCCTGCCCGGCGGCGTGCTGGTCCTGTTCGTCTGAGCGCACACGGCTCCAGCCAGACCGAGTGCAAGGAGCAACGGCACGACAAACCCGAAGCGCGACACAAGATGTCTCCAACGTTGAGGGCGCGATCCCCGGATGCGAATCGCCCGAGCGGCATCGAAGGAGGGTAGAGGCGCGCCCCGAACCTGCAAGCTGCTGGCCCCACCACGGGCGTTCCCCTGAGTCCGCAATGTGCCAGGCCCACCCGTCATCCCGGGCTTCATTGGGAAAGCGCAGGACCAACACGAACGCGCGCACTTTGTCCCGCCGGTGCCGTGCGGCCCCTTTTCCTCATCCCTCCAGCGCCGCCCGCACCGCGCGCGCGATCTGGCGGCTCGACCGTTCCATCGCCGCCGGCGCCTCCCCCGCGCCGGCCTGCACATGGATCGTCACGCGCACGTCGCGCGCACCCGCCGCCGGCACCGCGGTCTCGACGCGTCCGCTCGCCGTCGGCACGAACAGTTCCGGCCCGCGCTCGCCGACGACATAGCCGCGCCCCGCCACCACCGGCCCGCCGGTCGCACGCCCCGGCAGGCCCAGCCCGGCCAGCAGATCGGCCAGCGCCGACCGCTCTCCCGCACCGTCGCCGCCCCCGCCACCGCCGCCGCGGCCGCCGCCGCCACCCAGCACCGCGCCGACGCCGGCGTGCAGCGCCGCCTTGGCGATCTGCGCCATCGCCGCGAGCGCCACGCCCTTCAGCTCCTCGAAGCCGAACTTGCCGCTGCGCACCGCGTGCAGCAGCGCGCTCTCGATCGACCGGCCCGCCCGCTCCGCCCCGGCGCCGAGCGCGCCTTCCAGCGTCCCCCGCATCGCCTCGACCTCGCGCGCGAAGCCGGCCGTGTCGGCGCGCACGCCGACCACCATCCGCTCCACCTCATCCATCCGGAAACGCCTCCCGCATCGCCGCCAGCGTCGCGGCATCGGGCGGCGTCACCGCCGCCCCGCCGCCGCGCGCCGCCGTCACCACCGCCGCCAGCTCGGCCGGCGTCGCCCGCCAGAAGGCGTCGGGGCTCCACCCCAACACCGCCCCGGCCGCCCCCGCCAGCCGCACCGCCGCTTCGGCAAAGCCGCTCATCGCCCCGCCAGGATCTGGTGGAGCAGGTCGCGCAGCACCGGCGCCAGCTTCGCCAGCCCGACCCCGATCAGCGCCTCGCCCAGCCGCTCGCGCGTCATCCCCTCGGGCAGTTCGCGCAGGCAATGCCAGAACAGCGCGGCCAGCTCGCCGATGCCGAGCTTGCCCTCCGCCGCGCGCGCGACGAGGTCGAACAGCGAGCCCAGCTCCTGCTCCGCCGCCACCAGCGCCTGGAATGACGGCCGCAGCACCAGCTCGCACCCGTCGACGCGCAGCGCGCATTCACCGCGCGCCGGGTTCGCACCCGCGCCGCTCACGACGCCACCACCGGCCCGGAACTCTCCAGGCTCACCGTATAGGATCGCTCGCCGTTGAAATCGCCGGCATAGTCGAGCTTGGTGACCAGGAACCGCCCGGTCATGCTGTCGCCGCTCTCGAAGCTCAGCCGATAGTCGTCGATCGTGCCGGCGAGCGCATGGCCCTTGATCCGCGCCTCGGCGGCGGAGCCGGTGAACACGCCGGCGCCCGACACGCTGACGCTGCGCACGCCCGCGCCCGACAGCAACTGCCGCCAGCCGCCCGAATCCTTGTTGGTCACCACCACCGCCTCGCCGTTGACGCTCATCTGCGTCGTGCGCAGCCCCGCCACCGTCGCGAACGCCGGCACCTGCGCGCCGTCGCCGATCTTGAGCAGGAACGCACTGCCCCGTTCCACCGCCATCATCTGTCTCCTCAGTTGATCCGAAACATCCGCACCGCGAACGCGCTGGTGCCGGTCCAATGCTCGGCCTTGCCGCGCACCAGCCGGCTGCGCGCCAGCCGCAGCCCGGCGAGCCGCCACCCCTCGGCGCCGAGGTCGACGGGCATGGTCGCCATCGCCGTCTCGACCGCGGCGATCAGCGCGCGCAGCCGGTCGGGCTGCTCGCCGATGTCGTCATAGGTCACGGCGATCGTCCCGATGCGGCCGGTGACGCCGCTCGCATCCGCCGCGGCCAGCACCGGGTCGTCGAGCACCACCCGCGGCATCGCCGCGCGCAGCGGCGGCGCGGCGAACACCCGCGTCTGCCGCCGCAGATGCGCGAGCACCGCCGCATACAGCACCGCCCCCGCGCTCACCGCCGCGCCTCCGCGGACAGCCGCATCCGCCGATACGGCCGCCACAGCGCCGCCACCGCGGCGGGCGGTGCGACCCGCCCGTCGCGATGCTCGAACAGATGCGCGGCGAGCAGCACCACCCCCTGTTGCAGCGGCGCGCCGAGCGTGTCCCAGCCCGCCGCCAGCCCGGCGGAATAGGCCATCGTCACCGCCGCCCCGGTCCGCACCCAGCCGATGCCCTGCGCATCGATGTCGACCGCCACGCCCGCCGCCGGTGCGGTGATCGCCCGCACCGGCAGTTCCGCCAGCCGCTGCCAGCCGGGCGCGGCGACGAGCGGCTGCTCGAACCCGCGCACGATCAGCCGCTGCCCGCAGAACGCCTCCGCCAGCGCCAGCGCCGCCGCCGCCGCCCGGCCGAGCACCGCATCCGCCTCCCCCATCCGCAGATAGTCCGCCGCGGCCGCCGCCGCGGCGCGTATCGCCCCCTCCATCCGTGCCTCCTGTCCCCCGAACCGATCGCGCGCCGCGGTCAGGCGGTGGCGAACTTCATCAGCTTGATCGCCTCGCTGTCGGCGACGCAGCCGCCGACCCGCCGCGTCGCGTAGAAGCTGACGAACGGCTTGTTGGTGTAGGGATCGCGCAGGATCGCGGTCTCGGCGCGCTCGGCGATCAGATAGCCCGCGGCGAAATTGCCGAAGGCGATGGCGAGCGCGTTGGCGGCGATGTCGGGCATGTCCTCCGCCTCGACGACGGGATAGCCGAGCAGCCGCGCCGGCTGCCCCTCGGCAAGGCCCGGCTGCCACAGCGGATGGCCGTCATTCCCCTTCAGCTTGCGGATGCGCGCCAGCGTATTGGCGTTCATCACCCAGCTCGCCCCCTGGCGATAGGGCGCGCGCAGGCTCTGCATCAGGTCGATGAGCCGCTCGTCGGGCGCGCCGCCGAAATCGCTCGCCGCACCCGAGGGGAGATATTGCAGCGTCCCCAGCGACCGCACCCCGTCGCCCGCGGTCGAGACCGGCTGGCTGAGGAAGCCGCGCGGCCGGTTGACGCCGTTGCCGGCAACGAACGCCGCGCCTTCCGCCTTGGCGAATTCGACGGCGATCTCGTCCGCCAGCCATTGCTCGACATCGAAAGCCGCATCGTCGAGCATCGCCTGGCTCGCCGACGGATTGGCGTACAGCTCGCCCATCGGCGGCGCCAGTTCGGTGAACACCGGCGTCGCGGTCTCCGGCCGCGGCCCGGTCTCGCTCGCCCAGCCCGACGGCGTGCCGCCGGTGGTGATCAGCTTGCGATAGCCCGCCGAGCCGACCTGCACGACATTGGCGATGGCGCGGATCGGCGAGGCGCCGGTCAGCACCCGCGCGATCTGCGCATCGATCTCGCGCGGCACCGCATAGCCGCCCGCATCGCCGCTCACCCCGGTGAACGCCTTCATCTCCAGCGTCGCGCCCTGCCGCACGAAGCCCTCGAAGGCCCCGTCCGCCTGCGCCACGCGCGCGCCGTCCCCCCGCGTCATGCGCGCACCGTCCCCCCGCGCCATGCGCGCGCCGTCCAACGCCGGCCGATCGACCACGTCCATCTTCATTCTCCTCGTTGAAAACCCTGCGGGCCGGATCAGTCGACCCGGTCGATCCGCGCCCCCGGCTGCATCGGCACCGGCACGAGGCTCACCTCGACCAGCGCCACGCGCAGCAGTTCGCGCCGCGCGCCCTGCGCGACGCGCAGCGGCCGGTAGCCGACCGACAGTCCGTCGATCGCACCCCGGAGTACCAGCGCCGCGACACCGGGCTCCTCGACCTCGCCCGCGACGCGCAGCCCGCGCGCGTCCTCGCCGATGGCGACGATCCGGCCGACCGGGCGCCCGCAATGCTGCCACAGCAGCGGCACCGCGCCGGCATCGGCGAAGGCGCCCGCGCGCATCACGTCGCCGGCCCGGTCGGCGCGGTCGAACAGCGCCGCATAGCCGCCGAACCGCACCGCCGCGCTCACGCCAGCCACGCCCGGAACCCGAGCTTCACCGCCAGCCCGGCAAGCAGCAGCGCACCGGCGATCCGCATCATCCAGCCCGCCACCGCCTTCCAGGCCGACCGTTTGGCATCGCGCCACGCGCCGAGCAGCTCGCGCAGCGCGGCGAGATCGTCGCGCGCCTCCTCGTCGCCCAGCCCGAGCCGCTTGAGCGCGCGCATCGCCGACAGTTCGCCCGCCTCCTCGGCGATCGCGCGCATCGTCGCGATGTTGCTGCCCTCGCGCGCCGCCTGCGCCATCAGTTGCGCCAGAACCTCGCTCATCATCCTACTCCCACCATGGTCCGTTTCTCGTCGTCCGACAGGAAGTCGGCGGCGGCGACGCTCGCCCACAACCGCTCGCGATCCTCGCTCAGCGCCGGCACGCGATCGGGGTCGACCGCCAGCGTCGCCCCTGCGAACCAGCCGCCCAGGCCCTGCGCCAGCCCGGCTAGGATCGTCGCGGCGAGCGGCAGCACCGTCAGCCGCCACAGCGCGCGATTGGCCTCGCGATAATTGGCGTAGGTCGCATCGCCGGGCAGCCCGAGCAGCATCGGCGGCACGCCGAAGGCAAGCGCGATCTCGCGCGCCGCCGCCGCCTTCAGCCCGACGAAGTCCATGTCGGCGGGGCTCAGCGACAGCGGCTGCCAGCGCAGCCCGCCCTCCAGCAGCATCGGCCGCCCGGCATTGCCGGCGCCGGCGAAGCCCGCCTCCATCTCCGCCTTCAGCCGCTCGAACTGTTCGGGCGCCAGCGCCGCGCCGTCGCCGGAGTCGTAGACCAGCGCGCCCGATGGCCGCGCCGCATTGTCGAGCAGCGCCTTGTTCCAGCGTGCCGCGGCATTGTGGACCGCGACCGCCCCCGCCGCCGCGCCGAGGCAGCCGATGCCATAATGGTCGTCGGTCGGATTGAAGCTGCGGACGTGCACCACATCGGGCCGCGGCCCCTCGGCATCGAGCCGCGTCCGCCGCTCGCCGACGCGATAGACATAGGCGGTCGGCCAGCCGCTCGCGTCGAGTTCGGCGGTGACCCGCTCGGGTCGCAGCGCATAGAGCGCCGCCACCCCGCCCTCGCCGTCGCGCAGCAATTGCACATAGGCATTGCCGTGCAGCAGCAGTTGCGCCGCCGCGCTCTCCAGCAGCACCTGGCCACCCGATCGCGCCGCGACCAAAGCGGCGAGCGCCGGCTCGCTCGCCGCGATCGGCGCCGCCGCGACGCTTTCCGCGACCAGCTTCACCGCACGCTGCGCGACGGCGTTGCCGCCAAAGGCGTCGCGCACCTGCGCCTCGTAGGAGCGCGGCCACTCGCCCAGCGCCACGCCCGTTCCCGTGCGCGACAAGGCCGGCCGCCCGCCCTCGCGCGCCGGCCTGCGTCCGAACAACCGCATGATGATCTCCCCTGATATGTCGAGGCGCCCTCGTCGTCGCCGCACGCGCCCGCCGATGCGCCCCCGTCGGTCTTCGCGTCTTCGCGATTACCGCGACCGCGCCGCCGCGCGTGCTACAGGCCGCGCACGCCCGCCGTGGCGCGGCGCCCGAGCATCAACTCGCTCAGCGCCCATACCAGCGCGTCGGCGCGGTCCGGCGAGCGCCCCGGCCCGTGATAGCCGCCACCGGCGAGCAGCCCGCACATCTCGTCCTCCAGCGCGGCGAACCGCCCGCAATGCCGCACCCGATCGCGCTCGTAGAGCGTCGCCACCGGCTCGGCCCGCGCCACCTTGCCGCGGCTCGCCCGCACCAGCGTCACCGGCAGCGCGACATCCGCCGCCAGCAGCACCGATCGCACCATCGTGCCGCCCTGATTGGCCTCCGCCACCACCCGGTCGGCATGGTGACGCGTCGCGCAATCCGCCACCGCGCGCGCCCAGCCCTCCGGCGACGCCGCCGCGACGCTCGCATCCTCCAGCACATAGGCGATGCCGTCCCCGTCGCGTCCGACCGCGACGATGCCGCAGGCGTCGCCCGCCGCGCCGTCGATCGTCCCCGCCGGCGGATCGACGCCGACGACGACGCGCACCAGTGCGACCGGCGCGACGGCGCGGCTCGCCTCGATCCGCGCCCGCGTCCACAGGGCGCCGGCCAGATCCTCGACCATCTCGCCCTCCAGCTCCTGCCGGCCGAGCGCGGTGCCGCCATAGGCCTCCTCGACATGATCGACGAAGACCTCGGGCAGGAAGGGGTTGTCGCGCGTCGCGCCGCGCGTCTCGACCAGCCCGCGCGTGCGCAGCACCCGCTTCATCAGCGCGGTCGGCCGCGGCGTCGTCGTCACCAGGATGCGCGGCTGCGCACCGCGCCGCATCCCCATCATCAGATTGTCCCAGGCGGCATCGCCGCGCCGCCATTTCGCCAGCTCGTCGCACCAGGCGGCGCTATGCTCGGGGCCGCGCAGCTGGTCCGGCGCATCCGCCGAATAGACGCGGGCCACCGCCCCGTTGGGCCAGCGCACCTCGCCCCGGGTGATCGTATAGCGCGGCATATGGCCGGTCTTGGCGACCGCGCGCAGTCCGCTCGGGCCGTCGATCATCACCCGGCGCACGTCCGCCGCGGTCGCCCCGACCAGCGCGATCTGCGCGTCGCCGTCGACCTGCGCCAGCGCGGTGACCCATTCCGCCCCCGCCCGCGTCTTGCCGAAGCCGCGGCCGGCGCGGATCAGCCAGATCCGCCAGTCGCCCGCGGCCGGCGGCACCTGCCCGGCCTGCGCCCAGCCGCCCTGCCAGCGTTCGGCCAGTTCGCGCCGCACCGGGACCGGCAGCGACCGGATCAGCGGCCCGCGCTCCGCCACGGGCAGCGCCGCGAGCCGGGCGATCACATCGGCGGGCGCCTCGCTCATGCCGCCGCCTCCCGCTGCTTCCGGCTGGCGAGTGCGGCCAGCCGTTGCAGGATCACCGTATCGCTCTCCTCACGCGTCGCGACCTGTCGCGCCGGTCCGCCGCGGCTGCCCCGCCCGGCCCGCGGCTGCTCGTGCAGCGTCAGCAGCCGCATGGCGTTGGCCCAGTCGAAGCCGCGGCCGGCGCCGGTGTCGGTCGCCTCGGGATCGCCGCCCGACAGGATATGCGCGATCATCTGCGCCTTGATCGTCAGGCAGCCCGCATCGAGCGCCGCGCGCCAGGCCGCGGCGAAGGCGGGGTTGGTCCGCTGCCGGTAATAGACCTGCGCGTGATCGACCCCGATATGCGCCGCCGCCGCGCGGATGTTCCCGGTGCGCGCCAGATGATCCAGGAATGCACCGGTCAGCGCCGCCGTCCACCGCACGCGTCGGCCGCGCTCGGGAAGCATGATACCCCTGCGCGCGACGCCCGCGCCCGCGTCATCATTCCCCTGTGCCGCGATCCTCTCCGTCATCGCCGTCCCCCCCATAGACCCCGGAACGCGATCGGGCCGGCAGCGGCGGGGCTTCACCCCATCGCTCCGGCCCGACCCGCAATTCCTCATCGTTCCTGTTCTGTACCCAATCAGCGTGACGATGTCAAGCGCTTTGTACCAGATAGGATAACGATTGCTTTCACGGGCGCGATCCGTTTTGCACTGGCTCAAACAGACTGTCTAACGTGCGATAATCCCACGCAATCGCGCATCGACCTGTCCGACAGATTGTGTCACAAACGGGTCTATCGTAGCTCGTAATGCGAGCCGCTGCCGACGATGGGCGCCAGCCTTCAGCGGACCGGACCAGGATCGGGGACACACCGCCTAACCATGACGAATGATGACAACCCCCTGACAGACAGCGATTTATCATGAGGATGGCGCTCGGCCCGGCGGCGCATGGCCTGATCGCCCGCGACCTTACCGTGATCGAGATCGATTCGGCCTATGAAACGATCCTCGGCCTGCCGCGCGAGGCGATCGTCGGGCGCAACGTGCTCGCGACGCTCGCCGACGCCGATCGCAGCGCCGCCGAACGCCAGTTGCGGCGCATCCTCGACACCGGCGAGCCGCGCTTCTTCACACAACGCCACCTCCGCCCCGACGCCCAGGCCCTGTGGGTCAATCTCCACGTTTCGCGGATCGGGGTCGGCGACGATCTGCGGCTCGCGGTGACCTGCCAGCCGCTGCGCGAACAGACCACCTCGCCCTCGAGCGTCGAGGCGCAATGGCGGATGGCGCGGCTGCTGCTCAGCGCGATCCGCAGCGGCAAACAGTCTTTCGGTTCGGCATTGATCGGCAATCCTGCAACCGAAATCCTGCTCAGCGCCTATGTTGCCGAGGCGGAGGCCAAGGCGATTCAGGGGCGCGAGATCGCCGACCGCATCGCGGTCGACTGGCTGCTCGCCCGCCGCTGGCTGCTGGCGCTCGGCAATGCCGGGTTCGTCGAGCTCGAACGCCCCGGCCCGATCATGGAAGACACGCCGATCCGGCTCAGCCCGCAGGCGCTGACCATGTTGGAGGCGATCTTCGGCTCGCTCGTCGCAGTCGCCCAGGGCGCGCCCGTCGACGCCTAGGCGCTGTCTGCATTCATAGGATTCCGTTTGAGTTGAAGATCTGATTCAAGGCTGGGCAAGGGAGCCAGGCTTTGAGCAGACGAACATTGAC
>NZ_JACCBY010000005.1 GCF_013409985.1 Sphingomonas melonis | reverse complement strand
ATCCAGGGCACGATCGGTCAGGACTTCATGAAGCCCGGCCATGTCATCGCCTCCGTCAAGCATTTCCTCGGCGACGGCGGCACCGGCGGCCACGACCAGGGCGACACGCGCGTGTCGGAGACGGTGCTGCGCGAGGTGCATGGCGCCGGCTATATGACCGCGCTGCCCGCCGGCGCGCTGACCGTGATGCCGAGCTTCTCGAGCTGGAACGGCGAGAAGATGACGGGCAACAAGAGCCTGCTCACCGGCGTGCTCAAGGACCGCTGGGGTTTCCAGGGCTTCACCATCGGCGACTGGAACGCGCACGGCCAGGTGACGGGCTGCACCAACGAGGATTGCGCCCCCGCCATCAACGCCGGGCTCGACATGTTCATGTATTCCGGCCCGAAGTGGAAGGAGCTCTACGTCAACACGTTGCGCGAGGCGAAGGCCGGCACGATCCCTGCCGCGCGGCTCGACGATGCGGTGCGCCGCATCCTGCGCGTCAAGGTGATCGCCGGCACGTTCGACAATGGCCGGCCCTCGGCGCGGCCGATGTCGGGCAAGTTCGCGCTACTCGGCGCGCCCGAACATCGCGCCATCGCGCGGCAGGCGGTGCGCGAATCGCTCGTGCTGCTCAAGAACAACGGCAGCGTGCTGCCGGTGAAGTCGGGGGCGAAGATACTCGTCGCCGGGCGCGGTGCCGACAATATCGGCCAGCAGGCCGGCGGCTGGTCGATCACCTGGCAGGGCACCGACGTTGCCAACAAGGATTTCCCCAACGGCCAGTCGATCTGGTCGGGGATCGATGCGGCGGCACGCGCCGCCGGCGGCAAGGCGACGCTCGCGGTCGACGGTGCCTTCACCGCCAAGCCCGATGTCGCGATCGTCGTCTTCGGCGAGACGCCCTATGCCGAATTCACCGGCGACCGGCCGAGCCTGGAATACAGCCCCGAGGACAAGAGCGATCTCGCATTGCTCAAGAAGCTCAAGGCGGCGGGCGTGCCGACCGTGGCGGTCTTCCTTTCGGGCCGGCCGATGTGGGTCAATCCGGAGATGAACGCCGCCGACGCCTTCGTCGCGGCGTTCCTGCCCGGCACCGAGGGCGGCGGCGTCGCCGACGTGCTGATCGCGGGGAAGGGCGGCCGTCCGGTCGCCGACTTCCACGGCAAGCTGAGCTTCAGCTGGCCGAAGCGGATCGACCAGAACGTGCTCAACCGCACCGATCCGGGCTATGACCCGCTGTTCCCGATCGGCTTCGGCCTGACCTATGCCGACAAGGCGACGCTGGGCCGGCTCGACGAGACCAAGCCGAAGGTCGCGGCGGCCGACCAGAATGCCCTGTTCGTCCGCGGTCGCGTCGTCGGCGGGGCGCGCATCGGCACGACCGGCGCCGCGGTGCAGACGCGCACCGACCGGCGCGGGCAGGAGGACAGCCTGCGGCTGACATGGAAGGGCGCGGGCAGCGTCGGAATCGAACAGGCGATGCCGATCGACCTGACGCGCGAAGCGAACGGCGACCTCAGCCTGATCATCGACTATCGCGTGACCGCGAAGCCCGCGGGCGCGGTGACGGTCGGGGTGGCGGATACCGCCAAGACCGCGACGGTGCCATTGACCAACGCGCTTACCGTCGGCGATTGGGCGACCGTGGCGGTGCCGCTACGCTGCTTCGCCAGCCAGGGGATCGTGATGAACAAGGTGACCAAGCCGTTCGAACTGACGAGCAGCGGTGCGCTGGGCGTCGACGTGTCGGGTATCCGCATCGGCAGCTCCACCACCCCGATCGCCTGTGGTGCGAAATGAGCGGGGATGATCTGTCCCGCCGCGGCCTGATCGGCGGCGCGGCCTTGTTGACGCTCGCCGGCGCGGCGGGCGCGCAGACCGCCGCCGGAGACGAGGTCGTGCCGCTGTGGCCAGCCCGTATCCCCGGCGCGCCGACCCGGACGATCCCGCGCAAGGTCGAGGAACGCTCGAAGACCGCGGGCTTCACCGACCGCTGGGTGACCGGCGTCGACGTGCCCGCACTGGTGGTGAAGCGACCGGCGCGCCCCAACGGCGCGGCGGTGTTGCTGGTGCCGGGCGGCGGCTATGGCTTCCTCGCCTATGACAATGAGGGGGTCGAGCAGGCGCGCTGGCTCAACGCGCTGGGCGTGACGTGCTTCATCCTGCTTTATCGCCTGCCGGGCGAGGGCTGGGGCGAGCGGCGGCTGGTGCCGTTGCAGGACGCGCAGCGTGCGATGCGGGTGATCCGCAGCCGCGCCGCCAGCTTCGGCGTTGATGCGAAGCGGATCGCGGTGATCGGTTTCTCGGCGGGCGGGCATCTCGCCGGGTCGCTGGCGACGCGGCATGGCGAGCGCGTCTATGCCCCGGTCGATGCCGCCGACACGCTGTCGGCGCGGCCGGATCTCGCCGGATTGATCTATCCGGTGATCAGCATGGACGCGGCGATCACGCACAAGGGCTCGCGCGACAATCTGCTCGGGGCGACGCCCTCCGCGGCGGAAGTCGCGGCGGCGTCGGTGGAGGCACGGGTGACGGCGGAGACGCCACCGGTGTTCCTCGTCCACGCCAGCGACGACGGCACGGTGCCGATCGCCAACAGCCTGTCGATGTACTCGGCGTTGCTCGCGGCGAAGCGCCCGGCGGAAATGCACCTGTTCGACGAAGGCGGCCACGGCTTCGGCGCGCGCCTGTCGAAGGCGACGCCGGCGGCGGCATGGCCGACGCTGTTCGCCGCTTATGCCGCGCGCAAGGGCGTGTTTCCCGCCTGAACTTCACCGCAATTCCTCCCCCGCAAGGGGGAGGTGGCATGCCCGCAGGGCGTGACGGAGGGGGAGGATACGGGAGCTACAGTGGGGTCCCGTGTCCTCCCCGCCATCACCAGCTTGGCTGGTTCCCCTCACTCTTGCGGGGGAGGGTATTGCCTATGGCTGCGGTGATGAGGTTCGATCAGCGTCCTCCTCTTATCCGTCACCCCGGACTCGTTCCGGGGTCCACTCTGCGGCGAGGAGAAAGGCTTGATGGGATACCGTTCTCATGCGGACCGGTGGACCCCGGAACCAGTCCGGGGTGACGGGTGGGGTTGGAAGGCGGCGGGCTCAAACGACCGTTGACATCCAGTAGCGCCCCCCCCCCTCGGGCGGGGGGAGGACCCTCACTTCATCCGGATGGTCATCGCCTTGCCGGTATAGCTAACCCGGGTTGCGCCATTCTCGGCGAAGTCCACCGCCTCGGCCTTGCCCGGCGTGTGGAAGTGCACCGACACCGCGCGCGTCGCGACCATGCCCGGATAGCTGCCCTGGCGCGCGCCGATGGTCAGCGTCTTCGCCTGCTCGTTCCACGTCAGCGGCACGCGCGCGAACTTGCCCGCCGCATAGCCCGGCGTCACGCCGTCGTCCTCGTACAGCGAGAACGCGCCGTCCTTGCCGGTGAAGACATGCAGCACGATCGGCCCGCCCGGCTGCTCGCGCGCATATTGCACCGCCGGGCCGGTCGGCACGATCGCGCCCGCGCGGACGAACAACGGCATCCGCTCGTAGGGCGCGGCGGCGGTGATCGACTGGCCACCCGTGTAATGCTGCCCGCTGGCGAAATCGTACCAGTCCGCCCCCGCCGGCAGGTACACCGCCCGCGCGCGCGCCTTGAACGCCGTCACCGGCGCGACCAGCAGATCGCGGCCGAACAGATATTCGTCGTCGACATTCCACGTCTTGCGATCGGCGGCATAGTCCATCACCAGCCCGCGCATGATGCTGCCGTCCTTGTGGAAGGTGTCGGCCGCGGTCGTGTAGATATACGGCATCAGGCGATAGCGCAGCTGATCGTACCACAGCATCGACGATGCCATCGCCGGATCGCTGGCGCTCAGCTCGTAGATCTCGCGCTTGGGCGTCTCGCCATGGCTGCGGAACAGCGGGCTCAGCGCACCGAACTGGAACCAGCGCAGGTTGAGCTCGCGCCATTCGGGCAGCGCCGCCGGCTCGGCATTGGTGTAGCGATCCTCGACCGCGAAGCCGCCGATATCGTGCGTCCAATTGGGCACGCCCGACATCGACAAATTGACGCCCGCCGAAATCTGGTCGCGCAGATCGTCCCAGCGCGCCGCGACGTCGCCCGACCACAAGGCCGCGCTCGCGCGTTGCAGGCCGGCGAAGCCCGACCGCGTCAGGATGAACGGCCGCTTGTCGGCATTGGTGTCGCGCAGCCCCTCGGCGAAGCCCGCCGCATGGACCAGCGGGAAGCTGTTGAAATAGGCGCCGCCCGGCCCGAAGGCGTTGGGGCCCATCACGTACTTGCGCTCTTCGATCGACAGGTTGGAATGGATGTCGGGCTCGGTCGCGTCCATCCACCACGCGTCGATGCCGAGCTTGACCAGATTGTCGCGCACCTGCCGGTAATAGATTTTCCGCGCTTCGGGGTAATAGGGATCGTAGTCGGTGTTGAGATAGCCCGGCCCGACCCAGTCCTTGTTCTTCAGCTTGAGATTGCCCTGATACAGGAAGCCCTTGGCCGCCAGTTCCTTGGCATTGTCGGTATTGGGATAGAATTTCGGCCAGACCGAGATCATCAGCTGCGCGTTGAGCTTGTGGACCTCGTCCACCATCCCCTGCGGATCGGGGAAGCGCGTCTTGTCGAACTGGTGGCTGCCCCATTGATCCTGCGGCCAGTAGAACCAATCCTCGACGATATTGTCGAGCGGGATCTGCCGCTTGCGATATTCGCGCACGACGCCGACCAATTGTTCCTGCGTCTCGTAGCGCTGGCGGCTCTGCCAGAAGCCATAGGCCCATTGCGGCATCATCGGCGCCTTGCCGGTCAGCCCGCGATAGCCGGCGACGACCGCGTCCATGTTGGCACCGGCGACGACATAATAGTCGAGCGCCTTGCCCGCCTCCGACGACAGCCACAGCGAATGGCGATCGGGCTGGGGCAGCGGATCGTTGTGGAAGAACGCCATATAGCCGGCGTTCGGCTCCCATTCGATGCGGATCGCGACCGGCTTGCCGGCGGTCATCGGCAGCTCGACATTATGGTACCAGGGGTTCCAGTTCTGCCGCCAGCGATCGAGCACCAGCTTGTCGTCGGCATAGACCTTGAAATAGCTCGATCCGTAGACGCGGAACTTGTGCATGCCGGTGACGGTGGGATCGACGGTGCCGGTCCAGATCACGCGCTGCTTGCCGACCACCTTGCCGGCGGTGTTCTGGCCGCTGTCCGCCGAGGCGACGGTCTGTGCCTTGGCTTGCGCCGGCCAGCGCGCCTGATCCTTGATATATTGATAGTTGATCGTCGCTTCCTGGCGCGTCGCGGCCAGTTTGTCGCCGAGGTAATATTGCGCGGTCCAGCCCGGCTTGCCGCCGTTCGACACCTTCATCCCGTCGCCGACCAAGGCATAAGGCTTGGGATTGCCGAAGCGCGTGATCGAATTGTTGTCCCACAGCAGCCCGTAATTGCGCGTCGAGACGACGAACGGGATGGCGATGTCCATATTGTGCTGGGCGAGTTCGACGTCCTCGCCGTTATAGTTCATCTGCCGGTTCTGATGCTGGCCGAGGCCGTAGAAGCCTTCGTCGGTGCCGCGGTTGAACTGCTGCTGGGTGGCGACATAGCCCTTGCCCTCGACGCTCGGCGCGAAGGCGGCGCGGCCGGCCTCGTCGAGCAGCACCTTGCCCGCCGCATCGCGGAAGGTGAGGTGGCCGTCGGACAGGCGGATCTCGGCGCTCGCCTTGGCGAGCTTCAGCGTGACGACGCCCGCGCCTTCGCTGATCGTCGGCGCGCCATGCGGCTTGGCGACCACCATCAGGCTGTCGGGCAAGGTGAGGTCGGTGCCGGGGATGGCGGTGACGCGGAAGCTGTCATCGCCATAGGCGACGACGCGGACGCGCTTGGCGGGGCCGCTGTCGGGCGTGACGACGACGCCCTGGTCGATCTTCTGCACGTCGGCGGCGAGTGCCATGCCCGAGGTGGAGACGGCGAGGCCGGCGATGGCGCGGGCGAGGAAACGGAAGGTCATCGGTCTGATCCTGATCTGATCGGGCTGAATAGGAAAAGCCGTTCGCCCCGAGCCTGTCGAAGGGCAGTGCCACATGCGACCACGTCGCTTATGGACGCCTGTGCTTCGACAGGCGCAGCACGAACGGGGATAAGGTCAACGATAGGTGCCGAGCGTCACGCGGAGCAGCGTGGGCTTGGTGAGATTGAGGCCATAATCGGTCTGGTCGCCGTTCCAGATGCGCAGCGTCGTCCAGGTGCCGGCGGCGTCGAAACTGCCTTCCTCGACGCTGAGCAATTGCGTGTTCTCGCCTTTCGTCGCGGTGGCGCGATCGATCTTGATGCGCACGTCGGAGCCGGCGAGCAGGAACTGGTCCGAGCCGAGCTGCGCCACCGCGACGCCGCCGACCGGCTGGTCGCGCGTCGGATTGGGATCGGACTTCAGCCATTGCGAATCGCGATCGCCGAACTGCCATTGGCCATATTGCGCGGTGATCTTCCACCGCCCCATCGTGCCGCTCTCGTCAGAGGCGTCGGCGGGCTTGGCGCTGCCCCAGGTCGGATGCGCCAGCGCGACCTTCGCCCAGCCGCGCGCGTTCGGCGCCATCAGCGCGAATTTGTCGCCAAAAGCCGCGATCGTCTCGGCGTCGATCACCTTGCTACTGAGCGGGTAGTTGACATAGCCGGTGTCGTCGAAGCCGAACGGCGAGAAGCCGATGCCGCCATGGCCGAGCACCGGCCACAGGTAGCGCGCATAGGCGATCGCATTGCCCGTCTCCGGGATCATCAGCGCATTGTCCGGCCGGCCGTAGAGCTTGAGGAAGGCGGCATAGGTCTTGGGATCGGCATTGTAGAGATCGGGCGCGACGACATCGAGATGCGGCGCGGCGGCCTTCCATACGTCGATGATCGTCCAGTTCGGCCCGCCGCTCGCGCCGCCATCCTCGCCCGGCGTGGCGAAGGGGCTGCCGACCGCGGCATTGGCGTACATCGGCAGGTCGAGCACCGCGCGGCCCGCCGCGGCGATCTCGTCGACGTAGCGCGCGACGTACCAGCCGTTGAACGCCGCCTCGGCGACCTTGCCATAGACGCTCGCCCAGTCGCCGCGCTTGCCGGTCTTTTTGGCGAGCGCCGCCGGGATCGGCTGGCGGAACAGTGCCTGTGCCGCGGGCGACAGGTCGCGGTTCTGGCCGTAGACGCCGGTTTCGTTCTCGACCTGCACCATGATGACGCGATGGTCGGGGTCGTTCGCCTTCAGATGCTGCATCAGCGCCACGAAGGCGCGCTTGTCCGCCTCCAGCGTGGTGCGGGCATGCGGGGTGAAGGTGGGGTGGGTCGAGCCGTCCGCCTTGCGCATCCGCGGGAAGCGCTTGGGATCGCTCTTCACCCAGGCCGGCGTGTAGCTCGGTCCGGTGTTCTTCCAGGTGCCGAACCACAGCAATACGAGCCGCGTGTCATGAGTCCGCGCGCCGGCGAGCAGCGCGTCGACATAGCTGAAGTCGAACCGGCCCTCGACCGGCTCGACCTGTTCCCAGGCGACCGGGATTTCGAGCGTGTTGGCGTGGATACGCTCGACCATCGGCCACACCTTGGGCAGCATGCCGGCATAGTTGCTGCTGTTGTTCGCCTGGATGCCGAGCATCAGGAACGGCGCGCCATCGACCATCAGGGCGTGGCGGCCATCACGCGCGACGATCTTGGGCAGCGGTGCGGCGGTCTGCGCATGCACGGGCAGCGCGCCGAGCCCGAGTGCGGCCGCTACCAAAGGCGCGGTGCGCCACCGCGTGTTCCAGCCCATCATCGTCATCCTCCCAGATCGCGGCGACGCCTGTCGGCGCCGCATTGCTGATGGTGGCGCTACCAAGCGGCGAACGGCTTGTCGATAAGTAAGACATATGAAGCGGTTAGCCCGTATCGGCGGAGCAGCGGACGAAGCGGTTGAAAAGACCCGAATCTTGCCCCCAACCTTGATCCTGTCGGGCGAGGCGCGGCCGCCCATCCGCATGGCCGGCGCCCTTGCTCTGCCTGGCGTCCAGCTTGCCGGGAACAGGATAGGGCATATCGACACGGCCGCTGCTACGACCGGCACCATGCTCTGCAACGCCCTCTGCGACTCGCCGGTCGGCCCGCTGACGCTGGTGGCGAGCGATACCGGCCTCGTCGCGGTCCTGTGGCCGAACGACGACCCGCTACGCGTGCGCCTCGGTCCCGCCATGCCGCATGGCGACCACCCGATCCTGATCGACACCGCGCGCCAGCTCGGCGACTATTTCGCCGGTATCCGCACCCGGTTCGACCTGCCGCTCGACTGGCGGGGAACGGCTTTCCAAAAGCAGGTTTGGGCGGCGTTGCTCGCCATCCCCTATGGCGAGACGCGCAGCTACGGGGCGCTGGCGCGGGCGATCGGCCGGCCGGCGGCATCGCGCGCAGTCGGCGCCGCGAACGGGCGCAACCCGCTGTCGATCATCGCACCCTGCCACCGCGTCGTCGGCCATGTCGGCCACCTCACCGGCTTCGCCGGCGGCTTGGCGGCGAAGGCAATGCTGCTCGCGCTCGAACGGCGCGCCGGCGAACTGCCGCTGTGACGCGGACCCTGTGCAACTTTTTGCACACATCCGCGGTCCGATGGCGATTGCCGCCCGCACCCTTTCCTCGAAAAAAACATTAAGTCACTGATAAACAACGGTATTTAAGTTCACCCGATGCAGTTGCCTGTCCCGCCGGGATCGCGGCATTCTCCGGTAACGCATCGCGGCCAGAAGAGCCGGTCTGCGCCGTCATAGAGGATGAGAGGCAACCCATGAGCATCACCGTCGCCGCGACGCCATCCGGAGGCCCGGCCGTACCGCCGGCCGCCAAACCCTGGTATGCGCAACTCTACCTGCAGGTTCTCGTCGCGATCGTCGCCGGCGTGCTGCTCGGCCATTTTGCGCCGCAAACCGGCGAGGCGATGAAGCCGATCGGCGATGCGTTCATCAAGCTGGTCAAGATGGTGATCGCACCGGTGATCTTCCTGACCATCGTCACCGGTATCGCCGGTATGCGCGATCTCGGCGCGGTCGGCCGCGTCGCGGGCAAGGCCTTCATCTATTTCCTGTTCTTCTCGACGCTCGCGCTGATCGTCGGCCTGATCGTCGCCAACGTCGTCCGTCCGGGCGCGGGGCTCAACATCGATCCCGCCAGCCTCGACACCAGCAAGGTCGCCGAATTCGCCGAAAAGGCGCATGAATCGACGATCACCGGCTTCCTGACCGGCATCATCCCCGACACCTTCCTGTCCTCGCTGACCCAGGGCAACATCCTCCAGGTGCTGTTCGTGTCGATCCTGTTCGGCATCGCGCTGGCGCTGATCGGCGACCGCGGCGACAAGGTGCTGAGCGTCCTCGAAGACGTGTCGCTCGCTTTCTTCAAGGTGGTCAGCATCGTCATGAAGGCGGCGCCCATCGGCGCGTTCGGCGCGATGGCCTTCACCATCGGCAAATATGGCGTCGGCACGCTCGCCAATCTCGCGATGCTGGTCGGTACCTTCTACTTCACTTCACTGCTGTTCGTGCTGGTCGTGCTCGGCACGGTGAGCTGGCTGTGCGGTTTCTCGATCCTGCGCCTGATCTCCTACCTCAAGGCGGAGCTGCTGCTGGTGCTCGGCACCTCCTCATCGGAAAGCGCGCTGCCCGCGCTGATCGAGAAGATGGAGCGCGCCGGTTGCCCCAAGTCGATCGTCGGCCTGGTCGTGCCGACCGGCTATTCGTTCAACCTCGACGGCACCAACATCTACATGACGCTGGCGGCGCTGTTCATCGCCCAGGCGTGCAACGTCGACCTGACGCTCGGCCAGCAATTGCTGCTGCTCGGCGTGGCGATGCTGTCGTCCAAGGGCGCGGCAGGGGTCACCGGCGCGGGCTTCATCACGCTCGCTGCGACGCTGTCGATCGTACCGAGCGTGCCGGTCGCGGGCATGGCGCTGATCCTCGGCGTCGACCGCTTCATGAGCGAATGCCGCAGCCTGACCAACTTCATCGGCAATGCAGTGGCGACGGTCGTCGTCTCGCGCTGGGAAGGGCGGCTCGACACCGAGCAGCTCCATGCGGCGCTGCACGGCCACGCGGTCCGCATCGACCAGCTGCCGGCCCACGCGGTGCCCGCCGAATAATCGCCTGCCGGCCCTCGCCCTGCGCGGCACCCGTCCGTTCTGCCCGACCCGCGTTGGGGGAGGGCGGCGGCTGCCGCTAGAAGGGGTGGGGGCGACGCGCGGCCCATAAGGACCGAAGCCATGATCCATCACGCCCGTGCCCTTGCCGGCGCCACTGCCTTGCTCACCCTCGCGACCGCCACTGCCGCCACCGCGCAGACCAGCGTCGCGCCGAGCGAGTCGGGCCAGACCCGCGATCCCGCGACGCCGACCGTCACCACCTATCCCGCCGCGGCGTCGGGGGATGGCGCGACGACCAACGGCTTCAACCTGTCGCGCTGGGCCGAGGATTGGCGCAGCTATCGCGATCCCGCGAAGCGCGACGACTTCCTCGATCGCCTCAAGTTCCTGCCGCTCGACAGCGACGGCGACGTCTATCTGACGCTGTCGGGCGAGGTGCGGCTGCGCGTCAACCACACCACCAATCCCAACCTGCGCGACAGCCGCGCGCAGCGGCAGGACATCAACCGTATCGTCGGCGGTGCCGACCTCCACGTCGGGCCGCACTTCCGCGCCTATGCCGAGCTGGCGCACGGCGGCATCTCGGGGGTCGAACTCGGCGCGCCGGCGGCGACGCTGCGCAACGACCTCGTGCTGCAACAGGCGTTCGTCGAGGGCAATGCGGAGGTCGGCGGTGTCGCCGTCGGCGCTCGCTACGGCCGGCAGGAATTCACCGACGGTCCCAATCTGCTCACCTCGCAGCGCGACAACAACACGATCCGCTACACGCTCAACGGCATCCGCGCCTGGGCGCGGGGCAGCCGGGTGCGCGCCGATCTGTTCGACTTCAAGCCGACGCAATACGGCGACCTCGGCACCGACGACGATATCAGCGATCCGGCGCGGCGCTTCTCGGGCGTGACGCTCGGCTATGCCGTGCCAAACAGCTGGCTCGGCGGGTCGAAGCTGTTTGTCGATCCGTTCTTCTGGCGGCGGCGCAACACCGTCGGCGCCTGGGGCGGCCGCATCGGCCCGGCGACGCGCTATTATGTCGGCACGCATATCTATGGCGATGCCGGCCCGGTCACCGTCGACTGGACGATCAACCATCAATACGGCCATTACATCAACCAGGACATCGACGCCTGGCAGCTGTTCTTCGCGCAGACCTACCGGCTCGGCACATCGAAGACCGCGCCGCGCGTCGGCATCCACATGGATTATGCGAGCGGTGGCGGCGGCTATGGCGACGGCAAGCTGCGCGACGCCTATGCGCCGTTCGGCAACAACATCTATTACAGCTACGGCCTGTTCCTGACCCCGTCGAACCTGATCGCAGTCGCGCCGAACTTCACCTTCTCGCCGGTGAAGTCGGTGCGTCTCACCGCCGAATATCAGCTCGCCTGGCGCGATAGTGTCACGGACGCGGTGTATCGCGCCAACGGCCAGCCGTTCGCCGGCACGCAGCGCGTCGGTGAGTCGAAAATCGGCGACGTGATGCGCCTGCAGGGTGTGTGGTCGATCAGCCCGCGGCTGTCGTTCACCGGCCGCTACGAGCATCTCGCCGCCGGGCCGTCGCTGTCGAAGGCGGGGTTCAAGAGCTCCGACTTCATGGCCGGCTGGCTCAGCTTCCGCTTCTAAGAGGGTGCCATGTCTCCTGCCTTCCACGCCGCCGCCCGTGCCCTGCTCGCCGACCCGCTGACCAACAAAGGCACCGCCTTTACCGAGGAGGAGCGCGACCGGTTCGGCCTGCATGGCCTGCTGCCCCCACACGTCGGCACGCTGGAAAGCCAGATCGTGCGGCGGCGGCGGGTGCTCGACGGCATGGCGGACGATTTCCACCGCTATGCCTTCCTGCGCGAGTTGCAGGATTCCAACGAGGTGCTGTTCCACGCGCTCGTCCAGGCCGACCTGCCGCGGATGCTGCCGCTGGTCTACACGCCGACCGTCGGGGTAGGCTGCGAGCGGTTCAGCGAGATCTGGCGCAAGCCGCGCGGCCTGTTCCTCAGCTATCCCAACCGCGACCGGATCGCCGACATCCTCGCCGATCCCGCGCTCGACCGGGTCAAGGTGATCGTGGTCAGCGATGGCGAGCGCATCCTCGGCCTCGGCGACCAGGGGGCAGGGGGGATGGGCATCCCGATCGGCAAGCTCGCGCTCTACACCGCCTGCGCCGGCATCCACCCGGCCGAAGTGTTGCCGATCCTGCTCGACGTCGGCACCGACAATGCCGGGCTGCGCGACGATCCGCTCTACGTCGGCTGGCGCAATCCCCGCGTCCGCGGCGCGGACTATGCCGCGTTCGTCGAGGCGTTCGTCGAGGCGGTGGCGGCGCGCTGGCCCAATGTGCTGCTGCAATGGGAGGATTTCGCCGGGCACAATGCCTATGAGCTGCTTGCCCGCTATCGCGACCGGCTGCTCAGCTTCAACGACGATATCCAGGGTACCGCCGCGACCGCGGTCGGCACCCTGCTGTCGGCGATCGGCCGCACCGGCGCCAGCCTGACCGAGCAGCGCATCGTGCTGTTCGGCGCCGGCGCGGCGGGCAGCGGCGTCGCCGAACTGCTGGTGCAGGCATTGCGCGCCGAGGGGCTCGACGAAGCGGCGGCGCGCGCGCGGATCTGGGCGGTCGATCGCGACGGGCTGATCGTGTCGGACATGGTGAAGCTCACCGCGCCGCAGGCGTTGCTCGCGCGCGATCCCGCCGAGGTGGCGGGCTGGGCGCGGAATGCCGACGGCGATCTCAGCCTGTTGGAGACGGTGCAGGCGGTGCGGCCGACGGTGCTGATCGGCGCCTCCGGCCAGCCGGGCAGCTTTACCAAAGCGGTGGTGCGGACGATGGCGGCAGGCTGCACCCGGCCGGTGATCTTCCCGCTCGCCAACCCGGTGTCGCGCGCCGAGGCGCATCCCGCCGACGTGCTGGCGTGGACGGACGGGCGCGCGATCGTCGGCACCGGCAGCCCGTTCGGAGTCGCCGGCGTGACGCAGGTCAACAACGTCTACATCTTCCCCGGTGTCGGCCTCGGCGCGCTGGCCGCCGGTGCGACGCGGATGACCGACGGCATGTTCATGGCCGCCGCACGGGCGCTGGGCGCGCTCGGCGGCGAGGGCGAGACGCTGCTGCCGCCGATCGACGCCTTGCGCGACGTGGCGTTGCGCATCGCCGTGGTCGTGGCGCAGGCCGCGGTCGCCGACGGCGTCGCGACCGTCGCGGCGGAGGAGCTGACCGCCGACCGGATCAGGACGCTGATGTGGGACGCGGCCTACGATTGAGGCGGATCCCGCTGCGGCAGGGGCGGAACGACGGCGTGGCTGCCGTTACCCCTCGCGCTCCAGCGTCCGCTCGACCATCACGCCGCCGGGCAGCGCCGCGGCGATCGCCGCCTGCAACGCGTCGGTCCCATACGGCTTCGCCAGCAGCACCGCGCCGGTGCCCGCCGGCACTGCGCCGGTGTCACCGGTGGCGAAGACGATCCCCACGCCCGGCCGCAACTCGCGCGCCTTCACCGCGAACTCCGGGCCGGACGCACCGGGCAGGTTGACGTCGGTCACCAGCACGTGGATCGGCACCGTCTGCAAGGCGGTCGCCGCATCCTCGGCGCTCGCCGCGTCGACGACGACATAGCCGCCCGCCTTGAGCAGATCGGCGGTCGTCGCGCGGATCACCGCATCGTCCTCGACCAGCAGCACGGTTACCTGGCCGGCGCGGCCCGCCTGGCCCGGCACCGTCGTTCGCGCCGCGACGCCGGTCGCGCGCTGGCGCTGGTTGGCGAGCACGTGGCGGAACTTTCGCGCCAGGGCCTCACGCGTATAGGGTTTGGACAGCAGCTCGACGCCCGCATCCAGCCGGCCGCCATGGACGATCGAATTCTCGGTATAGCCGCTGGTGAACAGCACCGCGAGTTCGGGCAGCCGCTCCTTGGCCTTGCGCGCCAGTTCCGGGCTCTTGAGCGTGCCCGGCATCACCACGTCGGTGAACAGCATGTCGATCGGAATGCCGCTCTCGATGACGCTCAGCGCGCTCTGCGCGTCGACCGCCTTCAGCACGCGATAGCCGAGGTCGGTGAGCATCTCGACCACCGTCGCGCGCACCTCCTCGTCGTCCTCGACGACCAGCACCGTCTCGCTGCCGCCCTCGATCGCGCCCATGTCGGAGACGATCTCGATATCCTCGGCCTCGCTGCTGCGCGGCAGGTACAGCTTGATCGTCGTGCCCTCGCCGACCTCGGAATAGATCTTCACATGGCCGCCGGACTGTTTGACGAAGCCATAGACCATCGACAGGCCGAGCCCCGATCCCTTGCCCTCCGACTTGGTCGAGAAGAACGGCTCGAACACCTTGCTGACGATGTCCGGCGCCATGCCGCAGCCGGTGTCGCTGACCGCCAGCATCACATATTGGCCCGGCGTCACCTCGTCGTGCGTGCGGCAGTAATGATCGTCGAGCGCGGCATTGGCGAGTTCGATGGTCAGCTTGCCGGTGCCGTTCATCGCGTCGCGCGCGTTGATCGCGAGGTTGAGCAGCGCATTCTCGATCTGCGCGGGATCGATGAAGCAGTTCCACAGGCCGCCGCCGAACACCGTCTCCACCTCGATCCCCTCGCCGATCGCGCGGCGGAGCATGTCGTCCATGCCGCGGACGAAGCGGGTGACGTTGACGACCTTGGGCTCGAGCGCCTGCCGGCGGCCGAAGGCGAGCAATTGCGCGGCGAGCTTCGACCCGCGCGACACGCCCGCCATCGCATTGGCGACGCGGCGCTCGGCGCGGTCGTTGCCGGCGATATCCTTGGCGAGCAATTGCAGGTTGCCCGAGACGACCTGGAGCAGATTGTTGAAATCGTGCGCGACGCCGCCGGTCAGCTTGCCGATCGTCTCCATCTTCTGCGACTGGGCGAGCGCCGCCTCGGCCTGCCGCCGCTCGCCGATCTCGGCGATCACCCGCGCTTCGAGATGTTCGTTGAGCTGGCGAAGCTGCTCCTCGGCGCGTTCGCGATGCCGCACCTGCCGCGCGAGATGGTCGGCCTGGTCGCGCAGGCTGCGCTCGGCGGCGCGCTGCTCGGTGATGTCGGTATGCACGCCGACCCATTCGACGATGCCGCCCTCGGCATCCTGGATCGGCAGCGCGCGGATCAGGCAGTCGCGCCACGCGCCGTCATGGCGGCGCACGCGATGTTCGAAGATGAAGGTCGATCGCGCCGCCACCGCCGCTTCCCAGGCGGCGACCGTCGGCGCGGCGTCGTCGGGATGGACCGCGCTGCTCCAGCCATAGCCGCTATAGTCCGCCTGCGTCTGTCCGGTCAGCGCCTGCCAGCCGGGCTGTTCGCCGGTCATTTGGCCATCGGCGGTGTTGGTCCACAGCACGCCATGCACCGCGTCCATCGCCGCGCGGAAACGGCCGTTGCTCGCGCGCAGCGCCGCCTCGGTCGCGACGCGCGCGGTATTGTCGATCACCGTGCACATCACGCCGGCGACGCGGCCGTGTTCGTCGTGGACGGGGGTGTAGAAGAGGTCGAGGAACAGTTGCTCGGGCCGGCCGCTGCGCGCCAGCGTCATTGGCTGGTCGCGGTAGCGCATCACCTCGCCGGCGAAACCGCGGGCGAGGATCGCGGCGTTCCAGTCCCATATCTCCGGCCAGACGGTCGCGACCGTGCCGCCCAGCGCCGCCGGATGATTGGCGCCGGCAATCTCCGCATAGCCGTCGTTGTAGAGCATGACGTGATCGTCGCCCCACATCAGCACCTTGGGGATCGGCGAATTGACGATATTCGACACGGTGGTGCGCAGCGTCGCCGACCAGCCGGCGACGGGGCCGAGCGCGGTGGCGCCCCAGTCGAACGCGCGGATCAGCGCCCCGCAGGCGCCGCCCTCGATCGGCCAGGCGGTTGCAGCGGAATCGGCAGATGGGGGAAAAGCAACGGACATCCCACGGAAATGCGGATTTGGCTCGCGCGTGTCAAACCATGCGCGGGGCTGTTCGTCGGTTCGGTATGGACGCGGCGCCATGTGCGGGTCAAAGGCGGGGCATGAGCGATGACCTGCTGATCCACACAGAGGGCGCCGTCGGGCGGCTGCGCCTCAACCGCCCCAAGGCGCTGCACGCGCTCAATCGCGACATGTGCGACGGCATGCTCGCCGCGCTGGAGGGCTGGCGGACCGATGCCGACGTCGCTGCGGTGCTGCTCGACCATGCCGGGGGCCGCGGCTTCTGCGCCGGAGGCGACATCCGCATGCTCAGCGAGAGCGGCGCCGGCGACGGCGCGGCGGCGCGCGCGTTCTTCCTCAGCGAATACCGGCTGAACCACCGGCTGTTCACCTATGCCAAGCCGACCGTGTCGGTGATGGACGGGGTGACGATGGGCGGCGGCGTCGGCATCGCATTGCCCTGCCGCTACCGCATCGCCACCGAGAACACGCGATTCGCGATGCCGGAGACGGGGATCGGCCTGTTCCCCGATGTCGGCGGCGGCTGGTATCTGTCGCGGTTGCCGGGGCGGATCGGACAGTTCCTCGCGCTCACCGGCCACCGCCTCGACGGGGCGGAGGCGCATGCGCTCGGGCTGGCGACGCATTACCTGCCCGCCGCCGCGGTCGAGTCGGCCAAGGCCGCGATCCTTGGCGATACCCGTAATATCGAGGGTGTCCTCGACCGGCTCGCGGTGGCGCCGCCGCCGGCCAGGCTGCTCGACCATCGCGCGGAGATCGACCGCCTGTTCGCCTCCGATACGCTCGAAGAGGTGCTGGCGACGCTGGAGGCGGACGATGGTGCCTTCGCCGCCGAACAGCGCGCCATCCTGCGCACCAAATCGCCGCAGGCGATGAAGGTGTCGCTGCGCCTGCTCTACGACGGCGGCCTGATGCAGAGCTTCGCCGACGAGATGGTGCAGGAATATGCCGTCGCCTGCCGCGTCGTGCAGCGCCACGACTTCCTCGAAGGGGTGCGTGCGGTGATCGTCGACAAGGACCAGGCACCGCGCTGGCAGCCGGCGCGTGCCGAGGACGTTACCGACCACGTGATCGACCAGATCTTCGCGCCCATGCCCGAGGGCGAGGCATGGACGCCCGCATGAGGAGAGCCGCCGTGTCCGACTATAAGACCATCCTCGTCGAGCAGCGCGACCGCGTCACGCTCATCACGCTCAACCGGCCCGAGGCGCTCAACGCGCTCAACGCGCAGGTGCTCGACGATCTGCTCGCCGCGCTGGCGGCGTTCGACGCCGATCCGGATCAGGGCTGCGCGGTGCTGACCGGCAGCGCCAAGGCGTTCGCCGCGGGGGCGGACATCAAGGAAATGCAGGCGATGGACTTCGCCGCGATGTACGGCAGCAACCATTTCGCCGGCTACGAACGGCTGACCGCGACGCGCAAGCCGATCATCGCCGCGGTGGCGGGCTATGCGCTGGGCGGCGGGTGCGAGCTGGCGATGATGTGCGACTTCATCCTCGCCGCCGATACGGCGAAGTTCGGCCAGCCCGAGGTGAAGCTGGCGGTCAGCCCGGGGATGGGCGGCTCGCAGCGGCTCGCCCGCGCGGTCGGCAAGGCCAAGGCGATGGAGATGTGCCTCACCGGCCGGATGATGGACGCCGCCGAGGCCGAACGCGCCGGGCTGGTCAGCCGCATCGTCCCGGCCGCCGATCTCGTCGAGGAGGCGGTCAGGACCGCCGCGACGATCGCCGCCATGGCGCCGCTGGCGGTGCTGGCGAACAAGGAAATGGTCAACGCCGCGTTCGAGACGACGCTGGCGCAGGGGGTGCAGTTCGAGCGGCGGCTGTTCCACGGCCTGTTCGGCACGGCGGACCAGAAGGAAGGCATGGCGGCATTCGTCGAGAAGCGTCCCGGCACGTGGACGGGGCGGTAATCCAAATTCCTCCGTCGCTTTAGCACTGGGGACGCGCCCGCAGGGCGTGGTGGAGGGGGGCGCCTCCGCATACGCCGAACGTGCCGTATCCTCCCCTCTGTCAGGGCGCCGCACTGCCACCTCCCCCTGGCGGGGAGGGCTATCACATAGAAACGTGTGTTCGAGCCGGCCGCCGTCCAACCCCATTCCGTCACCCCGGACTCGTTCCGGGGTCCACTCTGCGGCGGGGAGAAAGGCTTGATGGGACACCGTTCCCTTGCGGCCCGGTGGACCCCGGAACGAGTCCGGGGTGACGGCTATGATGAGGGAACCGATCGAACCTCACCACCCCAGCCATAGGCAATCGCCCTGTCCTGGCAGGGGAGGACAGGGTCAGCGCGCCAAAAACCGCTCCACCGCGGCGAGCGCCTGCGCCTGCACCGCACCCGGCGCGCCGCTCGCGTCGATCACCGCGTGCCGCTCCGGCGCCGCCGCGGCCTGCGCGAGGAACGCCTCGCGGATGCGCTGGTGGAAGGCGAGGTCGAGACTCTCGAACCGCCCCTCGTCGATCGCGCCGTCGGCGAGCCGCTTGCGGCTGCGCGCCAGCCCGATCACCGGATCGACATCGAGCAGCAGCGTCAGGTCCGGCCACAGATCGTCGACCATCGCCGCGTGCAACTCGCGGATCAGCGCTTCCGACATGCCCCGCCCGGCGCCCTGATAGGCCAGCGTCGACCCCGCATAACGGTCCGACACGACGACCCGCCCGGCATGCACCGCCGGCAGCACGACGCGCGCGACGTGCTGGACGCGCGCCGCAGTCATCAGCAGCAGTTCCGCACGTGGCTCCCACGCCGCATCCTCGCCCGCCAGCAGCAGCCCGCGCAGCGCCTCGCCCTGCGGCGTGCCGCCCGGCTCGCGCGTGCCGACCACGTCGTGCCCGCGCGCCTGCAGTCCCGCGACGAGGCGGCGGACGACGCCGCTCTTGCCCGATCCGTCGACGCCCTCGACGGCGATGAACGCGCCCGCCATCAGTCGCGCCGCCAGATCTGCGACTTGCAGATGAACCCGCCGATCAGACAGCCGCGGACGTTGAGCGTGTTCGCATCCACCATCGTCACCGTCGATCCGAACGCCCGGCCCATGTCGGGCACATAGATCTGCCCCGCCCAGCGCTGTTTGCCGTCCGCCTTATAGTCGCGCAGCAGGGCGGTGCCGATCAGCGGCGGATAGCCCTTGTCGGCGACGTCTCGCTGCGCCTTGTCGCTGGCGCGCACCACCCAGCCGCACAGCTTCTCGCCGCAATGCCCGGTGCGCACCGCGACGCTGTTCTTGGGATTGTGCCAGGTGCCGAGGATCGCCGCCGGCGGCGGGACCGCCGGCGCGGCGGCGGCGAGGAGAAGGGACAGGATCACACGCGGGAGATGGTCGGCCGGGCTCAGCCGCGCAACTGCTGGTGATGGCGGATCACCTCGTCAATGATGAAGCGCAGGAATTTCTCGCTGAATTCGGGATCGAGCTCGGCCTCTTCGGCGAGCCGGCGCAGCCGCGCGATCTGTCGCTCCTCGCGCCCCGGATCGGCGGCGGGCAGGCCCGAGGTCGCCTTGTGACGGCCCACCGCCTGCGTCACCTTGAAGCGTTCGGCGAGCAGATGGACCAGCGCCGCATCGATATTGTCGATGCTCTTGCGATATCCCTGGAGCACGTCGTCGCTCATGCGTCGCCTTTCGTCGGTCGGTGTCCGCCTCCCATGGGGTGTGTTGCACCCGCGAGCAAGGCTTGCGTTCGCCTCGCGCACCCGGCAGAGCGCAGGGCGAGATGACCGCCACCATCCATCGCCTCGACAACCGCGAGCCTTCGCTGGAGCCGCTGCTCCAGCTCGTCGCGGGGGACATGAACGCCGTCAACACGGTGATCCTCGACCGTATGCAGTCGCAAATTCCGCTGATACCGGAACTTGCCGGGCATCTGATCGCGGGGGGCGGCAAGCGGATGCGGCCGATGCTGACGCTGAGCAGCGCCCGGCTGATCGGCTATACCGGTACGCGGCACCATCGCCTCGCCGCCTCGGTCGAGTTCATCCACACCGCGACGCTGCTCCACGACGACGTCGTCGACGGCTCCGACCTGCGTCGCGGCAAGCGGACCGCCAACATCATCTGGGGCAATCCGGCCAGCGTGCTGGTCGGCGACTTCCTGTTCAGCCGCAGCTTCGAGCTGATGGTCGAGGATGGCAGCCTCAAGGTCCTCAAGATCCTGTCGAACGCCTCGGCGGTGATCGCGGAGGGCGAGGTCAACCAGCTCACCGCCGCGCGCCGCGTCGACCTTGGCGAGGATCGCTATCTCGACATCATCAACGCCAAGACCGCGGCGCTGTTCGCCGCGGCCTGCCGCATCGCCGCGGTCGTCGCCGAACGGCCCGAGGGCGAGGAACTGGCGCTCGACGCTTATGGCCGCAACCTCGGCATCGCCTTCCAGCTCGTCGACGACGCGATCGACTATGTCTCGGACGCGGGCACGATGGGCAAGGATGCCGGCGACGACTTCCGCGAAGGCAAGATGACGCTGCCGGTGATCCTCGCCTACGCCCGCGGCGGCGTCGAGGATCGCAAGTTCTGGAAGGACGCGATCGAGGGCCGGCGCCAGTCGGATGCCGATTTCGCCCACGCCATCGATCTGGTGCGCCAGACGCGCTCGGTCGACGACACGCTCGCCCGCGCCCGCCACTACGGCCAGCGCGCGATCGACGCGATCGGCGGCTTCGCCAACGGCAAAGCCAAGGACGCGATGATCGAAGCGGTCGAATTCGCGGTCGCCCGGGCCTATTGAGGGCAGGGCGACTGCCCTTTCCGTCATCCCCGCGGAGGCGGGGATACTGATGCGCCGGTCCCCCGTGAGCCGCGACGCGGGCGCCTAAGAAAGCCCCACCCCGCGATGACGAGGCAGGGCGCGGGCCTGTTCCTCAGCAGGCGGCGCACTCGCCGCCGGTCTCGACCTGCAACGTCGTGTGGCCGATCGCGAACTGTTCGTGCAGCATCGTGCGCGCGGCGACGAGGAAGCCATCGCCGGGATGGCCGCCGGGGATCATCAGATGCGCGGTCAGCACCGGCTCGGTGGTCGACATCGCCCAGATATGCAGGTCGTGGACCCGCGCGACGCCGGGCAGCCCCTCGAGCGCCGCGGTGACCGCGTCATAGTCGATCGCGCGCGGCACCGCCGCGAGCGACATCTCGACCGTCTCGTGAAGCAGGCCCCAGGTCTGCCAGAAGATCAGCGCGGCGATGGCGAGGCTGACCAGGGGATCGATCCAGCCGAACCCGGTTGCCCAGATCGCGACGCCGGCCAGCACCACGCCGGCGGAGACCATCGCGTCGCTCAGCATGTGCAGATAGGCGCCGCGGATATTGATGTCATGCTTGCGCCCGCGCGCGAACAGCCAGGCGGTGACGGCGTTGACCAGAATGCCGATGCCGGCGACCGCCGAGACGGTGAGCCCGGCGACCGTTGGTGGATCGCCGATCCGCCGCACCGCCTCCAGCCCGATTGCGCCGATCGCGACGAGCAGGAACAGTGCATTGGCCAGCGCGGCGAGGATCGTCGAGCCCTTCAGCCCATAGGTGAAGCGCTTGGTCGGCGCGCTGCGCGCCAGCGCCGCCCCGCCCCAGGCGACCGCCAGCCCGAGCACGTCGGACAGATTGTGCCCGGCATCGGCCAGCAGTGCGACCGACCCGGTCCACAGCCCCGCGCCGCCCTCGGTGAGCACATAGGCGATGTTGAGCGCGATGCCGATCGCAAAGGCGCGATCGAACGAGGCGGGGGCATGGCCGTGGTGATGCCCGTGTCCGTGGCCGTGCCCATGGTCATGCGCATGGTGATGCCCGTGATGATGATGTCCGCCCAATGGTCCCGCCCGACTGCCCTGTCCGCGGCGAACCTACCACCGCCATGCCGCGAGATACTAGGACGCGCCCGATGACCTTTTCGTCATCTGGGGTGAGCGACGTATGCCGTGCGGCGGTATTTTCCCTCCGCCGATCGAAGGGTGCGCACGGGCGATGATCCCCCCCCCTGCACCTGCGGCCACGCGGCGCAGTCGGAGGATGAAGGGGGCGAGAGTCGCCCCGCATCACGGCTTTCCGGACAATCCCCCGAGACCGCCGAGCATCCCGCCCAATCCGCCCAACCCGCCTTGGCCCTCGGCGCCGCCCAGCATCGCGCCGAGATTGCCCAGCGCGCCTTCACCGCCGAGATGCGTCAGGATCTGTTGCAGCACGTCCGGCGACAGGCCGGTCGTATCCGCCGCGCCCGCAACGGTGTCGCCGGGCTGTGCATGCGCGGCGCCGAGCGCGGCGACCGCGGCTGCCACCTGTTCGGGCGACAGGCCGATGCGGGCGGCGAGATTGGCGATCTCGGGATTGCCGGCGACCTGGCCGAGGAGAGTGTCCAATAGACCCATGTGCGTGTCCTTCCTGGTGTCCGCGCACGATAGCAGGCCGCGGCTGTCGCGTCGTGCGGCGATCCATGGCAAGGCGGCGCGATCGTGACCGACCTGCCGATCCTCGCCGTCCTGCCCGACCTGCTCGCCGCGCTGCGCGCACGCCCCAATGCCGTGCTCGTCGCGCCGCCGGGGGCGGGCAAGACCACGGCGGTCGCGCCGGCGCTGCTGCGCGAGGACTGGTGCAGCGGGGAAATCCTGTTGCTCTCGCCGCGCCGGCTCGCGGCCCGCGCCGCCGCGGAGCGGATGGCGGCGCTCGCCGGGGAGCCGGTCGGCGGCACCTTCGGCTATGCCACGCGGATGGACAGCCGGCGCTCCGCCGCGACGCGGGTGACGGTGGTCACCGAGGGCATTTTCGTCGCGCGCATCCAGGCCGATCCCGAACTCGCCGGCATCTCCGCGGTGCTGTTCGACGAAGTGCATGAGCGCAGCCTCGACGGCGATTTCGGCCTCGCGCTCGCGCTCGACGCGCAGGGATCGCTGCGTCCCGACCTGCGCATCGTCGCCATGTCGGCGACGCTCGACGGCGCGCGATTCGCGACGCTGCTCGGCGATGCGCCGGTGATCGAGAGCGAGGGGCGCAGCTATCCGCTGGCGCTGCGCCATCTCGGCCGTGCCGGCGACGGCCGGATCGAGGATGCGATGGCGAGCGCGATCCGCTGTGCGCTCGGCGAGGCGGAGGGCGGCGTGCTCGCCTTCCTGCCCGGCGTCGCGGAGATCGAACGAACCGCGGAACGGCTCGCCAGCCTGCCCGACGATATCGTCATCCACGAACTCCACGGCAGCCTCGACCCCGCCGCACAGCGCGCCGCGATCCGCCCCGAGCCCGATGGCCGGCGCAAACTGGTGCTCGCCACCTCGATCGCCGAGACCAGCCTGACGCTCGACGGCATCCGCATCGTCGTCGACTCGGGGCTGGCGCGGCGGCCGCGCTACGATCGCGCCGCGGGGATGACGCGGCTGGTCACCGAACGCGCCAGCCAGGCCGCGGTGACGCAGCGCGCCGGTCGCGCCGCGCGGCTCGGGCCCGGCGTCGCCTATCGCCTGTGGGAGGAGGCGGCGACCGGCGGCCTGCCACGCTTCGACCCGCCCGAGATCTTGGAGGCGGATCTCTCCGGCCTCGTCCTCGCCGCGGCACTATGGGGCGTCCATGATCCGCGCGATCTCGCCTTCCTCGATCCGCCCCCCGCGGCTGCGGTGGCGGAGGCGCGCGAGCGGCTGGCGGCGATCGAGGCGATCGATGCCGATGGCCGCCCGACCGCGCACGGTCGTCGCATCGCGGCGATGCCGATGCCGCCACGGCTCGCGCATATGCTGCTGCGCGCAGGCGAAATGGGGCAGGGGCGCATCGCCGCCGAGGTCGCGGTGCTGCTCTCCGAGCGCGGGCTCGGCGGCACCGATCCCGATCTCGACTCGCGGCTGCGGCGCTGGCGCGGCGAGCGCGGCACCAAGGCGCAGGCCGCCCGCAAGCTCGCCGAACGCTGGGCCGGGCTGGTCGGCAGCGACGGCGGCAGCGCCGAAGGCGTCGAGGTGCCGATCGCGCTCGCCTTCCCCGACCGGATCGCGCGGGCGCGTGACGCCAGCGGCGAGCATTGGGCGTCGGTCGGCGGGCGCGGCTTCCGGCTCGATCCGGCGACGGCGCTGGCGCGCAGCGAATGGCTGGCGGTAGCCGAGACGCAGGGCGCGGCATCGGGCGCGCGCATCCTCGCCGCGGCGCCGATCACGCTGGCGACGATCGAGCGGCTGTTCGCCGACCGGATCGAGGCGCGGCGTACCGTCGATTTCGACCCGGCGACCGGTGGCGTCACCACCTTGCGCGAGCGGCGGCTCGGCGCGCTGCGGCTGTCGTCTGGGCCCGATTCGCAGGCCGATCCCGCCGCGGTGGCGGCGGCGTTGCTCGACGGGGTGCGGACCCATGGCCTCGCGCTGCTGCCATGGAGCGCGGGCGGCGAGGCGCTCAAGGCGCGCGCGCGCTACGCTGGCGTCGATATCGATGCACTGCTGGTCGAGCAGCTCGACATGTGGTTGCCGCCGCTGCTCGACGGTCGCCGACGGCTCGATGCGATCCCCGGCGGGGCGCTCACCGACGCGCTGCGCACCGTGATCGGCTGGGACGGCATGCGGCAGGTCGACCGGCTTGCCCCCGCCGACTTCACCAGCCCGGCGGGGAGCACGCATGTCATTGATTATGCCGCGGAAGGCGGACCCAAGGTGGAGCTGCGCGTGCAGGCGCTGTTCGGCCTTGCCGAGCATCCACGGATCGGGTCGGAGCGGGTCCCGCTGGTGCTCAGCCTGACCTCGCCCGCCGGCCGGCCGATCCAGACGACGCGCGATCTGCCGGGCTTCTGGGCGGGAAGCTGGCATGCGGTCGCCAAGGAGATGCGCGGCCGCTACCCCAAACACCCGTGGCCCGACGATCCCGCCGCAGCCTCGGCGACGTTGCGCACCAAAAAGGCGGATGCACGCGCCGCCGGGACGCGCTAAGGAGCCGCCATGCCTACCGCCCGTATCTTCCAGCGCCCCAAGAACGCGATGCAGTCCGGCAAAGCCCGGACCCAGACGTGGAGCCTCGAATTCGAGCCCGCCGAGCCGAAGAAGCCCGACCCGCTCACCGGCTGGGCCGGCAGCGGCGATACGCGCGAACAGGTCCGGCTGAGCTTCCCCACGCAGGAGGCCGCGATCGCCTATTGCGAGGCGCAGGGCTTCGATTACGAGCTGATCCCGGCGCCGGAGCGCAAGTTGAAGCTCCAGGCTTACGCCGACAATTTCCGCTAAGCCGGACGTCTGTCGTCTTGAGGTGACGGTCGCCTAATTCCCCCTGCCCCGATCCGGGGTCCACCGGGACGCAGTCGCGCGGGTGGAGCCTCCAGCCATTCTCCTCGCCGCGAAGTGGACCCCGGAACGAGTCCGGGGTGACGGTCGTGGGGGGCAGGGGCCCGAACCTGATCAGCCGTGCAGGCTCTCGCTGATCTACCGCCCGACCACTTCGTCGAGCAGCCCGCTGCCCAGCAGCAACAGCATCTTGGCGTCGATCGCCACACCCTCCCGCCGCTTCGCCGCGACGAAGCCCGCAACCGCCTCCGGCGCGACGCGGTGGACGGTGATATTCTCCTGCGCGTCGCCGCCGCCGTCGCCGGTACGGGTCAGGCCGGTCGCCAGCACCAGCGTGAAGCTCTCAGAGGTCATGCCGGGCGAGGAGAAGAAGTCGCCGCGCTCCTCCACGACCGCGGCGTGATAGCCGGTTTCCTCTTCCAGCTCGCGCCGTGCCGCCTCGGCGACGCTCTCGCCGGCGCTTTCGTCGCCGACCAGTCCGGCCGGCAGTTCGAGGCAGGTGCGGCCGAGCGGCACGCGATGCTGCTCGACCAGCAGCAACTGGCCCTCGCCGTCGATCGCGACGATCACCGCCGCGCTGATCGCGCCGACCCGCTCCGCATATTCCCACGTTCCGGCCTTCTTGACCGAGAGATATTTGCCCGCCCAGACGGTTTCGGTGGTCATAGTTCGATCAATCGGTCCGGAAGTTCGTTGGTGTCGTCCGCCCGTGGCGGAAACTGTTCGGCGAGGACAAGGCCGATCTGGCGTACCGCTTCGGCTATGCCGTCACCGGGGCGGCCGTCGCGCGTCGCCGTCAACAGCGCCGCCATCGCCGCGCCCCAGACGTCGGGCGGAACCCGCGTGTGGATGGTGCGGTCGGCGATGATCTCGGCACGATGCTCGTCGAGCGACAGATAGAGCAGCACCCCCGTCGCCTCGAGCGTCCGTGCCTCCGCGGCCGTGCGGAACAGCATCAGCGCACGGGCATGCACCCGCCGCGCCGCGGTGCTGCCCGGCGTCAGCGCGAGCCGCAGCGGCATCCAGGCGAGCGCCAGCCGCACGACGAGGAAGGTGATCGCGAGCAGCACGAGCGCGACGGTGAACAGCCCGCCGGGACTCGGCGCGCCCTCCCACGGATCGGCGACAAGGCCGTGCAGCCACGCTGCCGCGTCGGGCGACAGCGCCAGCAGCGCGAGCACGAACAGCATGGCCAGCACCGACCAATGCAGCGCGACATCATGATATTTGTCCGACCGCCGCGCGACGATCGTGACGATCTCGCCGGCGGTGCTGCGCTCCGCCTCGGCAACCGCCGCAGCGACGCGGGCCCGATCGGTATCGGTCAGCCGCATGTCACCAACTCCCCGAAGCGCCACCGCCGCCGCCGGAGCCGCCGCCGCCGCCAGTGAACCCGCCGCCGCCCCAGCTGCCGTCGCTACCGCCATCGGATCCGCCGCCCCAGCTGCCGCCTTGCGAAGACCGGCCGATTTCATTCGCGATGCCCCAGAGAACGATCGGGAGGGCGCTGCCACCGTCGTCATTGTAGCGCCGCCCCCATGGGCCGGCACGCTTGCGCCCGCGAAACAGCGGTATCAGCACGAACAGCAGGATGACGCCCCAGATGATCAATCCGAACGGCACGCCACCACTCTGTCGCGCAGTGGATCGCCGATGAGTCTGGTCAAACTGTTTGGTAGCGGCATCCAGTCTTGCCTGTGCCTCTTCGGGGGAAGCACGAAACTGCTTTGCGATCGCGTCCACGCCGGCATCAAGGCCGCCGGGTATATCACCCGCCTTCAGCCGCGGAATAATGTCGTTGTTGATGATGACGCTGGCCCACGCGTCGGTGATGATCGGCTCAAGTCCATAGCCGACCTCGATCCGCACGCCGCGCTGTCCTGCGGGTGCATGGGGGGCGATGAAAAGGATCGCCCCGTTGTTCACGTCCCGTAAGCCGACGCCCCAGTTGCGGATCAGCTTATTGCCGTATTCCTCTAACGAATACCCCTGCAGGTTGGGGATCGTCGCGACCACCAATTGCCGCTTGGTCTCCTTTTGCAGTGCCTCCAGCTTCGCGGTCAGCGCCGCTTCCTGCTCGGGGGGGATGACGTTCGCGGCATCGACGACGAGGCCGGTAAACTTGGGGAAGGTCTGCGCCGCCGCCGGCGTGACGATCAGCCACGCCAGCGTCAGCAACAGTGCCGCCCGCCATGCGGCCCGCATCCGGGCGAGCACCGCCATCACCCTCAGCTCGCATTCCCGAAATTGACCGTCGGCGCGGTGTCCGCCCCCGGCGTCGTCGCCGAGAACGGCGTCATCGGCTTGGCACCGTAGAAGATCTTCGCGCCGACCGCGTCGGGGAAGGTGCGGATGCGGGTGTTATACGCCTGCACCGCATTGTTGTAATCCTGGCGCGCGATGGTGATCCGGTTCTCGGTGCCTTCCAGCTGGCTCATCAGCGTGGTGTAATTGCCCTGCGACTTCAGCTCGGGATAGGCCTCCTGCAACCGCTGCAACGACAGCGTCACCGCATTCTGCGCGCGCTCGAATTGCTGCACCTTGGCCGGATCGGTCAGGTCGTCGCCGGACAGCTTGACCTGGTTCGCGCCGGCCCGCGCCTGCGTCACCTGCACCAGGATGTCCTTTTCCTGCGCGCCGGCGGCCTTCACCGTCGCGACGAGATTGGGGATGAGGTCGGCACGGCGCTGATACTGGTTCTGGACATCGGCCCAGCGCGCCTTGGCGTTCTCCTCGGCGGTCGGCACGGAGTTGATGCCGCAGCCGGCCAGCGACACCGACGCGGTGGCGACCAGGGCAAAGGCGGCAACGGGGCGAAGCGACGACATGGACATACTCCTGGGATCGGTCTGTGCTAGCGATATAGGACAGTAGGCGGACTTGGCGAAGGGCTAATCGGCACCTAAAACACGCGGGCTCTGGGCGGATAACGAGGGAGACGCGATCGTGTTCAAGGAATTCAAGACATTCATCGCGCGGGGCAATGTCCTCGACCTCGCCGTCGCGGTCATCATCGGTGCAGCATTCGGCCGGATCGTCACGTCCCTGACCGAGGACGTGATCATGCCGGTGATCGGCAAGATCTTCGGCGGACTGGATTTTTCCGGCTATTTCCTGCGGATGGGGCCGGTCCCGGCAAACTATGCCGGGTCGCTGAGCGACTATGCCGCGCTGAAGAAGGCGGGCGTGCCGCTGCTCGGCTACGGTGCCTTCATCACCCAGGCGGCGAATTTCATCATCGTCGCCTTCATCATCTTCCTGATCGTCCGCGCGGTGAACAAGCTGCTCCCCAAGCCGACCGCCGCGGCGCCCGCGGAACCGGCCGATGTGACCCTGCTGCGCGAGATCCGCGACGAACTGAAGGCGCGGCCGAAGGTCTGATGCTCAGGTCCGTCGTCCCGACACATGCGGGATGACCGACGAAGCGGTCATGCCGCGACCAGATGCTCCGCGGTCGCTTCTGCGAGGCTGGTGCCGTCCAGAATGCGCGCGGTCTCGTCACGCACGCGCATCATCGCGTGACGGATCGCGCAATCGGTCTCGCTGTAGCAATCGTTGCACGGACGATAAGCGGTGCGGCTGACGCAGGGGACCAGCGCCAGCGGCCCCTCGATCACCCGGATCACCTCGCCAAGCGAGATCAACTGCGCCGGCCGCGACAGGACATAGCCGCCCATCTTGCCGCGCGTGCTGGTCAGCAGGCCGGCGTCGCGCAGGTCGGCGAGGATGAGTTCGAGGAACTTGCGCGGGACGTTCGCGGCGACGGCGATCCGGCCCATCGGAATCGGCGGGCTGGCCGCCGGCGCCTGGGCGAGGAACAGCATCGCGCGCAGCGCGTAGCGGGAACGCTGGGTCAACATGATGCCGGCCCTATGACGCCATAATGTGGCGAGTGAAAGGCGTGGATTGCAGCCGCGCCGGGTTGCACCTATATGACGCTTGCCGGCTTCCAGCCGGCTATGGCGATAAACGGTGGCGTTGAATAGACGCAGCGGACCCGGGGGCAGTACCCGGCGGCTCCACCACCGCAGCTGAACCGGACATCGGCACGCGTGATGCGGGCCGACGGGCGGATCAGCTTCGATGACGGGGCCGAACTAGGATCGACGTGTGTTGAAGAGCGCCGTCTTTCGCTCGGAATGGGACCACCGCAACGGCCCATTACACAAGTGCCAACGATAACGAAGCACTCGCGATTGCGGCGTAACTGAGGGCCTAACGGCCTAAGGTTACTCCAAAATAGCGCGGTCGGACCCCACCGGGCAACAGAAGGGGAATCCAGCGGTACGGGGAGCACCGGGCAACAGAAGCTCCCCACTTCTTATCATCGACGGCCACATGGCGAGCGCCTCAGCGGAGCGCGAGCGCGACGCTGTCCTTCCAACCCAAAGCTAAAGCCGCATCGGTTACGGCGCTGCGCCTGAAGGAGCGTGTCGCACCGATCTCCACGGAACCCCGCGCCGCGACGCCGGTTCGCCTGTCACCACATAATGCCTAGCGGTAACGGGGGACACGGCATGGATGATCGCGAGCACGGGGCGCACAGCCCCTGGGCGCTGCCTGCGGGCGGCTGGAAGGCGGTGCTCAAGCGCACCTGGGCTGAGACCGGCCGCGACAATGTCGGCCTGATCGCCGCGGGTGTGGCCTTCTACGGGTTCCTCGCGCTCGTGCCGCTGCTCGGCGTGACCGTCCTGAGCTATGGCCTGATCGCCGATCAACAGACGGTGATCGACGACGTCAACCGGCTGACCGCCGTGATGCCCGCCGACGCCGCCCGATTGGTCGGCGAGCAATTGATGAACGTCGTGCAGGCCTCCGACGGCAAGAAGGGGTTCGGGCTGCTGCTGGCGCTGGCGCTGGCGCTGTTCGGCGCGCGCAACGGCGCCGGCGCCGTCATCACCGCGCTCAACATCGCCTATGAGGAGGAGGAAAAGCGCGGCTTCATCAAGGTCAACCTGCTCGCGCTCGGGATCACCGCGGCGGCGGTCATCGTCGCGCTGGTCGCGGCGCTGGCGATCGCGGCGCTCGGCAAGCTGGAGGCGCTGCTGCCGGCGGCTCCGGGGGTCGTCGTAGTGGCGGGCAAGCTCGCCTCCTACGTGCTGCTGCTGGTCGCGGGCTCGGCCGCGGCCGCCGCATTGTATCGCTATGGCCCGTCGCGGGCGCAGGCGCGCTGGACCTGGCTGACGCCGGGCTCGCTGTTTGCCGCTGGCGGGTGGCTGCTGCTCAGCCTCGGCTTCGGCCTCTACGTCGCCAATTTCGGCAATTACAACGCCACCTACGGCTCGTTGAGCGCGGTCGTGGTGATGCTGACCTGGATGTACCTGTCGTCCTATATCCTGGTCTTCGGTGCCGAGCTCAACGCCGAGCTGGAGCATCAGACTGCTGCCGACACCACCACGGGCGCCGCCCGGCCGCTGGGCAGCCGCGGGTCGTGGGTCGCCGACCATGTCGCCGGCGACGGCACGCCGCGCGGCCAGCGACCGGACGACGACGGCGCCACCACCGATACCGGCGCGCGTCGCGAGGTGGCGCAGGCATTCGCGGCGAGCCGCGCTGCGGCGCGGGCGGGGCAGGTGGTCGGGATCGGCAAGGCAGGGCTGGTCACCAGCGCCTCGGCGACCCTTGGCCTGCGCCTGTTGCGCAAGCGCGGCCAGGCGCGGACCGGCGTCGCGGTGCTCGGCGCGACCGCCTTGGCGGCCTGGCTGACGCGCGAGCGGGCACAGGTGCAGGCGGTGCTCTTCGACCTCGACGGCACGCTGGTCGACAGCAACGACTTCCATGTCGATGCCTGGCATGCGGCGTTCGCCGAAGCCGGTCATGCCATCGACCGCGCCACGATCCGGGGCCAGATTGGCAAGGGCGGCGATCAACTCGTCCCTGCGCTCCTGCCCGACCTGCCCGAGTCGGCGGGTGAGCGACTCGCCGCGCGGCAGGGGGAACTGTTCAAGGCGCGCTATCGCGACCGCGTCCGGCCGTTTCCGGGGGCGACCGAACTGGTACGGCGCGTTGCCGCGGGCGGGCGGAAGGTGGTGTTGGCCTCCTCCGCGAATGCGGCGGATCTGGCTCATTACCAGCGCCTGCTCGCGATCGCCGACGTGGTCGATGTCACCGTATCCAAGGACGATGTCGCGACGAGCAAACCGGCCGGCGACATCTTCGCCGCAGCACTGAAGAAGGCGGGAGTCGGTGCGGAGCATGCGATCGTGCTGGGCGACACGCCGTATGACGTCACCGCGGCCAAGCGCTGCGGCATTGCGGCGGTCGCGGTCCGCTCAGGTGGGTTCGATGACGCGGCGCTGCGCGGGGCGGTCGACCGCTATGACGATGTCGCTGCGCTGCTGGCGCAATTCGACCGATCCCCGCTGGATCGCTGATCCCTCCGGTCCGACGGCAGTAGCAACCCATCTCCCTATCTGCTATAGACTCGCAATAGCAGATAGGGAGATGGGACATGACCGCAGGTCACGTAGACGCACAGCTAGGATCCAACGTCGGCACCCGGCCGATGATGAGCGGGCTCGGCACACTGGTCATGCTGGTGACGGCATTGGTGCTGATGATCGCCGCCCTGTTCCGATGGCGCGAGAATGGCTGGGGTGCGCTCGCCTGGCTGTTCGGCTTCGTCGCGATGACCGCGATCCGGTTGCCGCATGCCAAGCGCAACCGTGCCAACCAGATCGTCACCGCGCGCAAGGGCCTGGACGAGACGCTGCTGTTGATCGGCATGTTCACGACGATAATGGTCTTGCCGTTGCTCCATCTGGCGACCGGCGTCTTCGCCTTTGCCGATTACCAATTGCCGGCTACCGCGACGGCGTTCGGGGCGATCCTGCTGGTGCCGATGCTCTGGCTGTTCTGGCGCAGCCACGCCGATCTCGGCCGCAACTGGAGCCCGGGGCTCGAGGTGCGCCACGGTCACGATCTCGTCACCGGTGGCGTCTATGCGCGCTGGCGGCACCCGATGTACGTGGCGATCTGGCTGACCGTGCTGTCGCAGCCGTTGCTGATCCACAATGCGATCGGCGGATTGCTGGCCGTGCCGGCCTTTGCCGCGATGTGGTTGCTGCGGGTGCCGCAGGAGGAAGCGATGCTGCGCGAACGGTTTGGCGAGGCCTATGACGCCTATTGCGCACGGGTCGGGCGGCTGTGGCCGATGGTGCGGTCATGACGGTGCCGGCCGCCGTGATCGCCCGCGCCGCGCGCTGCTGGCGCGCCGCCCGCGACGAGCGTGGGCCGGTGCAGCAGCGACTGCACGCGCTGCTCGCCCCGCTCGGCTATGACATGCTGGCGCCGGTGATCGACAGCGTCATGACATTGGGGGAGGCGTGCCTCGGCCGCCCGCTGTGCCGAGGCTGCCCGTTCGGCCCGGACGGCGACGAGGCGCTGCTCTGCCGGTCGATCGCCGATCCGAAGCGGTTGCACCGGCTGCCGCCGTGCATGGCCGAACGCCGCGACCCGACGGCGCGGGCGATCTTTGCCGGGGCGCTCGCCTCGACCGTGGTGATGATGGAGATGGCATGACCCGCGGCGCGGCGGGAGAATGGTGCCCGGGGACGGATTCGAACCGCCGACACTGCGATTTTCAGTCGCATGCTCTACCAACTGAGCTACCCGGGCAGGGTGGAAAGCGAGGATGCTCGCGATCGGAGCGCGGCCTTTAGTCAGCGGAATCGATGCTGTCTACCCCGTCTTTTTCTTCATCGCGCACCGGAAGGCGATATCCCTCGCCCAGCCATTGCAGCAGGTCGCGGTCGCGACAGCCGCGCGAACAGAAAGGCGTGTGGTCCGGCGACGCCGGTTTGCCGCAGATCGGGCAGTTGATGACGGTCATGCACAGTCCAGTCGGTGGGTGACGCCGGTGCGGCGGGCAAGCTCGGCGAGCCAGTCGGGGCGGCTGGTCAGGCGGGCGTGCACCGCCGCCGGCAGGCGGTGGTGGAGCGGGCTGCCCGGCGGTTCGCGCTCAAGCCGGCGCAGCAGGGCGCGGGCGGCGGCACCCGCGGGATCGGCGCGCAGCATTTCGGGCAGCGAGGCGCGGGGGCGGGGGCGGACGATCTGCAGGAAGCCGAAGCCGTTGACCGCGGTCCGCTCGAACGGCGGCGGCAGGATGGCGTCGATCGCCTCGGCGGTCGCCTGACGCGACGTCTTGTTGGCTAAAGTCGGAAAGTCGATGCCGATCGAGCCGCCGATCGCGTGACGGCGGATCGCCTGCGCCACCGCGCGCGCCGCGGCGACGGCGAGCGGATCGAGCGGCGGCGGACCATCGACGTCGAACAGCGTCATCGCCGGCGTCGGCGACATCCGCAGGCCGCCGAGCGGAAAGACGATCTCGCCGCCCGTCGCCTCTTCGAGCAGTTCGGACCAGCCGGCCGCTTCGAGCGCGTCGGGTTCGTGCGCGCGCAGCATCCGGACCGGCAGGCCGGTGCCGCGAAGACGGGCGAGAAGGTCCGGCCCCTCGGCGAGCGGCGCATCCGTGGCGATGGCGCGGGCGGGCTTGGGCCGGCCCGCCTCGGGGATCGCCTCGCGGACGATCTGGACGGTCAGGCCCGCCCCCTTGGTGACTCCCGGCGGGATGCGCGCGATCACCGCCTCATGGCCGCCGACATCGAGGCGGCCCATGCCGCCGCCGGTCAGTTCGACGAGTTGCGCGCGTGCGACGGTGCCGAGGCGAAGCGGCAGGGGGCATTCGATGGCGGCTTCGAGGATGCGGTCGTCCTCGACTAGGGCGGCGCGCGCTTCGCCGATACCGGCCTCATACAGCCACTCAAGCAAGCGGCAGTCCGGCGGTGCGCAGCAGCGCGCGCGTTTCCATCAGCGGCAGGCCGACGACGCCCGAATGGCTGCCGTGGAGGAAGCGGACGAACGCTTCCGCCCGGCCCTGGATGGCATAGCCGCCCGCCTTGCCCTCGCCCTCGCCGCTGGCGACATAGGCGTCGATCTCGGCAGGATCGAGCGGACGGAAGGCGACGATCGTGTCGGACAGGCGGTGGCGCAGCGTACCGGCGGTGTCGATCACCGCGACCGCGGACAGGCAATGATGGCGGCGGCCGGACAGCAATGCGAGCATGCGGCGCAGGTCAGCCTCGTCCTCGGGCTTGCCGAGGATGCGGCGGCCGACCGCGATCGTCGTGTCGCCGGCCAGGATCACCTCGTCGGGCGCACGCGCGACCGCGCGGGCCTTCTCGCAGGCAATGCGCAGGACGTAGTCGCGCGGCCGTTCCGCGGGCAATGCCGATTCATCGATCTCGGGCGCGGTGATCCGATCCGGCACGAGGCCGAGCCGGCCGAGCAGCTCGCGGCGGCGGGGGGACGAGGAGGCGAGAACCAGCGACACGGACGTCGCGCGGTCGCTTATTGCGGGCCGGGGCCGCCGCGACCGGGCATGAAGCGGTAGGTGATCCGACCCTTGGTCAGGTCATAGGGGGTGAGTTCTACCAGCACCTCGTCGCCGACCAGCACGCGGATGCGGTTCTTGCGCATCTTGCCGGCGGTGTGTCCGAGAATTTCGTGGTCGTTTTCAAGCTGGACACGGAACATCGCGTTGGGGAGCAATTCCACCACGCGGCCGCGCATCTCGAGCAATTCTTCCTTGGCCAAAAATCAACCTCTGTTCGCGTGCTTCGGGCGCGCCCTTAGCGCAGGCCGCCGAAAAAGGGAAGCAATGGGGACCGACGCACACGCGCTGACTTCGCCGGGGTTCCGGCGAGCGCTGTCGGTAGCCTCCGCGATATGGGGAAGGGCGGCCGATTCGGCAAGCCGGGCGGTGCGGACGTTGTTCAAGTTGCCATCAGGTCCGCGTCGAACATCATCCCGCGTAATGCGTGATTCGCAATAGACTGTATCGATGACAAAGGGCCAGACAGGAAAATGGGAGATGTCGGGCGTGTAGGACAGTGCAGGCCAGGGCGCGGGCGGCGCGCTCTGGCGTGCGGGCAGGATCAGATCCTGCTAAAAGGAGACATGGCGAGGTTCGAGAACAAGCGGGTCCTGATCACGGGCGGCACGAGCGGGCTGGGACTGGCAGGTGCAACGCGGATCGTCGCCGAAGGCGGCACGGTGATCGTCACGGGCCTGGACCCATCGCGGATCAGGGCGGCGCGCGATGTGCTTGGCGTCAAAGGCAGCGTTCTGGCCAATGACGCTGCCGACCCTGCGGCTGCCAGCGCATTGGCGGCGGTCGCTCGCTCCGCCGGCGGGCTGGACGGGCTTTGGCTGAACGCCGGCTACGCAGCGCTGGGCACGCCCGAGGAGGTCACCGCCGATGCCTTCGACAGGATGATGGCCGCCAACGTACGCGGACCGATGCTTCAGCTTGCGGCCTTGTCGCCATATCTCCGCGAGGCTGCCTCCGTCGTCGTGACCTCGTCTTCGTCCACCTATGAGGGCGCTGCTGTCACCAGCCTGTATGCGGCGACGAAAGGCGCGCTCGTCGCCATGGCACGATCCTGGGCCACGGCGCTCGCGCCCCGCGGCATCCGCGTCAACGTGCTCGTTCCGGGGCCGATCGACACCGGCTTTCGGAACTTCCTTCCCGCCGAAGCCAAGCAGGGCTTCGAGGAATTCGTGGTCGCTCAAGTGCCGCTTGGCAGAGTCGGGACGCCGGATGAGGCAGCCGCTGTCGCCCTATTCCTCCTGTCCGACGATGCGTCCTATGTCACCGGTGGCCAATATGCGGTCGATGGGGGGCTCGTGATGCATTGAGCCCCTGACGTTCACGTCGGCCGCAGCGGCGGCAATCCCATATGGTGGGCCGTCGGCACGGTCGGCGCACATCGCATCGCTACATAGGAGACGATATGGGCGGGGTTATCGGCATCAATCACATCACCCTTGCCGTGAGCGATGTCGCGCGATCGCTGGCCTTCTATCGCGACGTTCTCGGTTTTCGCGCGCGGGCCGTGTGGCAGAATGGTGCATATCTCGATGCCGGATCACTGTGGCTTTGTCTGTCCCATGACGAATGCGCCAGGACTTCGCCGCATCCCGACTATACGCATATCGCCTTCACCGTGGCCGACGCGGATTACAGCGTCTTGAGCGCATATCTGACGGCCACATGTCTCATCTGGAAGGAGGACAGGAGCGAAGGCGCGTCCACGTATTTCCTCGATCCTGACGGCCATCGACTGGAGATTCATCACGGATCGCTGCAATCGCGGCTGCGGCATTATCGAGAGAGCGGCTCGGCCGGGGTCACGATTCTTGATGATGGCGACGTGGGCTTGGGCTGATGGTCCTGGTCACGCAGGATTGTACTTCGCCAGAAACGCGCCCATCGTTTTCAGGAATTCCAATCGGTCTTCGCTGCGGGTGAAGTGATGATCGCCCAGGGGCTGTTCGACATATTGGTAGGGCTTGCCCGCCGCCTTCAGCGCGTCCGCCATCTGACGCGACTGTTTGACCGGGACGCGGCGATCGGCCTTGCCGTGCATCAGCAGCACCGGGATCGACACCTGATCGGCGCCGAAGCGCGGCGAGACGTCGTGCAGGTCCGGCGTCCGCTTCGTCCAATAGCGGCCGAGGCTCTTGCCGTTGAGGAATTGCGCGTCGTAGCGCTTGATCCCGACGAGGTCGGATACACCGGCATAGGAAATGGCGCAGCGATAGAAGGCGCCGTCACGCTGCGCCGCCCGCAGCGCGGCATAGCCGCCGTAGGAGGCTCCGGCGATGCAGACGCGCTTGGGATCGGCGATCCCCTCCTTGGCGAGATAGCCGATCGCGTCGTTGAGATCGTCCTGCATCTTGAGGCCCCATTCGCCCTCGCCGAGCTTGACGAAGGCGGTGCCATAGCCCGACGACCCGCGGTAATTGGGTTGGACCACGGCATAGCCGATCTCGGCAAGATATTGCGTCCACCAGTCCCAATCCTCGCTGTCACGCGCGATCGGGCCGCCGTGCGGCAACACGATCAGCGGCAGGTTCCGCGCAGTGCGACGGCGCGGCAGGGTGAGCACCGCGTCGATCGGCGTGCCGTCGCGCGCCGTATAGTGGACGGTCTTGACCGGGGAGAGGCTGCGGTTGCCAAGGGCCGCATTCTGATGCGCGTAGTGCTGCATCCGCCCGGCGGCGAGGTCCCAATAATAGAGCGTTCCAGCCTGCGAGGCGCTGCCGACCTCGACCAGCATGCGACTGTCGTCGGCGCTGCGCGAGAGGATGCGCGCGTGGCGGTTGCCGACCGCCTGATCCGCCGCCGCCTGGATCTTCTTCATTTCCGGATCGAGCCAGACGACGTGCGTGTAGGTGTCGGTGACCTGGACGCCGATCACATCGGTGCCATCATGATTGTCGACGACGCCGTCGATATCGTAGCGATCAACGCCGAACACCTTCTTGCCGAGCTTGAGGTCGGGCAGCGAGACTTCATAAAGTTGGTCGCGGCCGTCGGTGTCGTCGGTGGCGAGCGCGGTGCCGTCTGCCCGGAAGGTCAGCGGGACGACGAAGCTCGTCTTGGTCTTGGGATCGTTGCGCGCGATGGTGCGGAAGGAGTCGCCGTTGGCGCTGCGGTAGAGCAGCGAGGACTTGCCGGTCGCATCGGCGTAGCGGATGCCCATGCGGACGGTACCGGCGCCATCGACATACCAGTCCCAGACATCGACCTGGCTGCTGGCGATGCGTTTGACCCGGCCAGTCGACAGATCCGCCTCCCATACCGAGGGATAGACCTGATCGAGCGACTCGAACCCGGTCTGGCGGGCGAAGAGGATGCGCGGACTGCCGTCGTGTGCCACCCAGAGCAGATCGTCGGCACGGACGCCCGAGCGCGGCCAGTCGATCCGCTGCATCTGCTTCATGTCGGCGCTGACCCCGATCATCCGCGTCATGTAGATGGCGTCGCCCTCGAACGGCACCTGCTGGCCTACACCGACTGCAAGCCAGCTGTTGCCGACCCATTGCCACCAGTTGACGTCCATGTCCGGACCGACCTTGAACGCGACGGGTTTGGCGTGATCGAACAGCGAGATGACGACCAGATGCTGGGTGCCGGCGATCGCCATCTTGGCGGCGATGTGTGTCCCGTCCGGCGACAGACGCGGCTCGGTGAGGAGCGGCAATTGGGCGAAGGCCTCGACCGGTACGGGCGTCTTGGGATCGACCGCGGGTGCGGGTGCGGGTGCGGGTGCGGCGGCGGTAGCGCCCGGTGCCGGTGCCGCGGTGGGCACACCGGTCTGGCTAACGGCCGGCGCTGCCGCGGCGGCGAACAGGATGGTGGCAACGCACCGCGCGTGACGACGGACCATGAATGCAACACTCCCCCTTGGTGCGACCTTGCCCCCAAGGCCGCGGGGAGGGGATGAGCGGGGCCGGGACGCGCTGCAAGTACAGACTGGCAAGTGTCTGATTCGGTGACAGGCGGGTGGTTCGGCAGCGCGTGCCGCAGTCGTTCGGCCGGATGACTGGCGCCATCGACGCCGGCCGGATGCGATATGGACGCGACCCGCTTACCCCCCGCCACCCGCAGCCAGCGCGGCGAGCAGCAACAATGCGACGATGTTGGTGATCTTGATCATCGGGTTGACCGCCGGGCCCGCGGTGTCCTTGTAGGGGTCGCCGACGGTGTCGCCGGTGACCGCGGCCTTGTGCGCGTCGGAGCCCTTGCCGCCGTAATTGCCGTCCTCGATGTATTTCTTGGCATTGTCCCAGGCGCCGCCGCCGCTGGTCATCGAGATGGCGACGAACAGACCCGAGACGATCACGCCGAGCAGCATCGCGCCAAGCGCGGCGAATCCCTGCGCCTGGCCCGCCACCGCGTCGATGACGAAATAGAGGACGATCGGGCTCGCCACCGGCAGCAGCGAGGGCACGATCATCTCGCGGATCGCGGCGCGGGTGACGAGGTCGACGGTGCGGCCGTAATTGGGTCGGCTGGTGCCGAGCATGATGCCGGGATTGTCGCGGAACTGGCCGCGCACCTCCTCGACCACCGCGCCCGCCGCGCGGCCGACCGCGGTCATGCCGAACGCACCGAACAGATAAGGCAGCAGCGCGCCGAGCAGTAGTCCGACGATGACATACGGATTGGACAGGCTGAAATCGACGGTGACATCGGGGAAATAGGTCTGGAGATCCGTCGTATACGCACCGAACAGGACGAGCGCGGCAAGGCCCGCCGAGCCGATCGCATAGCCCTTGGTCACCGCCTTGGTCGTGTTGCCCACCGCGTCGAGCGCATCGGTGCGCTGGCGGACATCGTCGGGCAGGCCGGCCATCTCGGCGATGCCGCCGGCATTGTCGGTGACCGGGCCATAGGCGTCGAGCGCCACCACCATGCCGGCGAGCGCGAGCATCGCGGTCGCGGCGAAGGCGATGCCGATGATCCCGGCGAGCTGGTAGGTCGCGATCACCGCGACGACGATCACCAGCGTCGGCAAAGCGGTCGATTCGAGGCTGATCGCGAGGCCCTGGATGACGTTGGTGCCGTGGCCGGTCTGGCTGGCGGCGGCGATCGACTTGACCGGACGGTAATTGGTGCCGGTGTAATATTCGGTGATCCAGACGATCAGGCCGGTGACGGCGAGGCCGATCACCATGCACCAGAACAGGTCCATGCCGGTGAAGCTGGCAATCGCGCCCGCGGCGGCGGCGGGGCGGTCGAAACCGGTGGTGAGGTCGTCCGACACCGCGTCGAGGAAACCCGCGCTGCCGATCGTGCGGTCGAGGTCGCCGAGCACATAGTGCGTGGCGAGATAGATGGCGGGGATCGACAGCAGGGCGGAGGTCCAGAAGCCCTTGTAGAGCGCACCCATGATCGATCCCTTGCCGAGGCGGACCGCATAGGTGCCGATGATCGAGGTGACGATGCACACCCCGCCGACGAGCAACGGCAGGCTCATCAGCCGCATCAGCTCGGCAGCATCGGCGCGGATCAGCAGCGCGATCGAGATCATCGTGACGCCGAGCGTGACGACGTAGGTCTCGAACAGATCGGCGGCCATGCCGGCGCAATCGCCGACATTGTCGCCGACATTGTCGGCGATGACCGCGGGGTTGCGCGGATCGTCCTCGGGAATGCCGGCCTCGACCTTGCCGACGAGGTCGGCGCCGACGTCGGCCGCTTTCGTGAAGATGCCGCCGCCGAGGCGTGCGAAGATCGAGATGAGCGACGCGCCGAAGGCGAGCGCGGTCAGCGCCTCGACGATGATCCGGTCGTTGGGCGCATGGCCGGCGGGGCCGGTGAGATACCAGAAGAAGCCGCTGATCGCGAGCAGGCCGAGCCCGGCGACGAGCATGCCGGTGACCGCGCCCGAACGGAACGCCATGGTGAGGCCGCCCTGCAGCGAATGGCGTGCGGCCTCCGCGGTGCGGACGTTGGCGCGCACCGAGATGTTCATGCCGACATAGCCGGCGACGCCCGACAGCAGGGCGCCGATGACGAAGCCGATCGTCGAGATCGCGCCCAATGCGGCGAACAGGATGATCGCGACGATGACGCCGACGATCGCGATGGTGGTATATTGGCGGCCGAGATAGGCCTTGGCGCCCTCCTGGATGGCGGCGGCGATGTCCTGCATCCTTGCGTCCCCGGGCGACGCCCGGAGCACCTGTTGGCTGGTGACGAAGCCATAGACCACGGCGAGCACGCCGCAGAGGATGGCGATGGTGACCGTGGTCATTCTCGCATCTCCTTCTCCTGTTGACGCACGGCCGATGTCTCCCGGTCTCGTGGCGCTTGCGCGGAGGCTATGGCGCGGGGGCGGGGAGTGCAAGCGCCGCATCATTGCGCGCGGTTTACCCGGCCGCGTCACGCGGACCCGATCCCGCCGCGGGGTGGCTCGTCCGGACGGATTAGGTTCCCTCTTTGGAAAGCGGCTGGCGGCAAAGAAGATTGTGTCGCGCGGAGGCGCGAAGGACGCAGAGGTGGTATCGTGCGGGCGGCCCGTCCCCGTCATCGCCAGCCTTGATGAAGAGGGCCGCGGACACGCCACGAGCGCAACACCTCAGCGCCCTCTGCGCCTCTGCGCGAATCATCTTCTCTCCGCATCCAGCCTCGTGTCGACGTGGTCGTCGATCCTAAGCCGGATCGACATCATGTTTTGAAGAAAACGCCTGCCCTGGCGGGGCACGGCTATCGCCTATGGCTGCGGTGATGAGGTTCGATCGGCGTCCTCCTCTTATCCGTCACCCCGGACGTGTTCCGGGGTCCACTCTGCGGCGAGGGGACGGGCTGGAGGCGCAAGCCGTTCTCCCAGCCGCCCGGTGGACCCCGGAACACGTCCAGGGTGACGGGGCGGGATTGGAAGGTGGCGGACTCAAGCGGACGTCCCTATGCGATAGCCGTCTCTAGCGGGGAGGCATTGGACTGGCCGTCGATCCTAATGCTCGAAGCCGAGCCGCGTGGGCAGGGGGAGCGGCGCGCCGCCGTCGTGCAGGTGCAGGCCGGTGCCGCGCGCGAAGCGGCCGAGCCGGGTGGCGGCGACCGGCGGCACGACATTGGCCGGCATCGCGAACAGCAGCTCGTAATCGTCGCCGGCGGTCGCCGCGGCGAGGCGGGCGGCGCGGTCGCTGCCGGCGAAGGCGCGATAGGGCGCCGACAGCGGCACCGCGGCGAGATCGAGGTGGACGGCAAGGCCGCTCGCCTCGCCCATGCGGGCGGCGTCGATCAGCAGGCCGTCGCTGACGTCCATCATCGCATGGGCGAGCCGGCTGAGCACGCGGCCCTCGGCAAGGCGCGGGGTCGGGCGGCGGTAGCGCGCGGCAAGCTCCGGCGGGCCATCGGCTCCCTGTGCGATGGCGAGGCCGGCGCCGGCATCGCCGATCGTGCCGGTGACCCACAGCGCATCATTCTCGCCGGCGCCGCCGCGCGGTGGCGCCGGCGTGTCGCAGCCGAAGGCGGTGACGGTGAGGATGCGCGGCGCGCCGCGCGGCAGCGTCACCGTGTCGCCGCCGAGCAAAGTGGTGCCGCAGGCGGTCAGCACCTCGCCAAGGCCGGCGAGGAAGGCGCGGTCCCAGCCGTCGTCGGAGAGCGGATAGTTGAGCAGGATACCGTCGGGCTTGGCGCCCTTGCCGGCGATGTCGGAGAGGTTGGTGGCGACGAGCTTCCACGCGACATCCTGCGGCGTGTCGCCTGACAGAAAATGGACGCCCTCGACCAGCGTATCGGTCGTGACGACCAGCGGCACATGCAGCAGGCGTGCGGTATCGTCGCGCAGGCCCCGCGCGGAGGCGTGGAGCGGCAGGGTACGAAGGGCAATGAGGAAGTCGGTTTCGGTCATCTGGCTCGGCCTGTCCTTCCAAGCCCTCCCCCTGGCGGGCAGGGCGATCGCATATGGCGACGGCAATGAGGCTCGGTCGATCGCCTCATACATTCGTCACCCTGGAGGTGTCCCGGGGCGCACTGGGCCGCAGGAGAGCGGTGCCGTCTCAAGCCGGTCTCCTCGCCGCAGGGTTGACCGCGGAACACGTCCAGGGTGACGAAGCGGATTGGGAGGGGGAACGACATACGCGAACCGCCATATCCAATCGCCTCGCCCTGGCGGGGGCGGAATCGGGTTATGCCGCCCGCACGTCCTTGGCGATGCCGTCGAGCAGGCCGTTGACGAAGCCCGCCTCGCGGCGCTCGTAGAAGGCATGGGCGACGTCGACATATTCGCTGATCGTCGCGCCGACGGGGACATCGGCGCGCGCCATCAATTCATAGGTGCCCGCGCGCAGGATCGCCTTCATCGGCTTGTCGAGGCGCGCGAGCGTCCAGCCCTTGGCGAGCTTCTTCTCGATCGCGAGGTCGATCTCGCCGCTGCGCGCGGTGGTGCCCTTCACCAGATCGTCGAAGAAATCGACGTCGGCATCGGCATATTCCGCATCCTCGATCGTCGCGCCGAGGCGGTGGTTGTGGAATTCGTGGAGCAGCGACGGCACCGCGGTGCCTTCCATCTCATGCTGGTAGAGCGCCTGGACGGCGGCGAGACGGGCGGCGGCGCGCGCCTGGGTTCGGTTGGAGCTTCGGGACATCCGGCGTGCCTGTAGTCGCGTCTGCGCGATCCGTCACCCCTTTGCCGGAGCGTGATGCCGAGGCGGCCTTGTGCGGGAAGGGGTTGGCGGTGGTTCCCGCGGGCCGCCGAGGGGAGAAGGGCGGTGTGGTCACGCGGAGGCGCAGAGAGGCGGACACGTGCCCGCCCGTTGTCCTGTGTTCGGCGTCCCGGGTAGCGTCACGCTCGCCGCGGACAGATCACCTCCGTGCCTCCGCGCAACGTCATCGCCGGCTCAGAGCCCCTTCAGACGAGGCTTCCAGCGCGCCGCGATGTCGGCCGCGGCCGTGTCGCCGTTCCTCGTGTTGGCGCTTTGATACACATCGATGATGATGCCGCGCGTAGCGAGCCGCGCGGTCGCTTCCGCCAGCATGACGTTGATGATGAAGGCGCCCATGATCGTGGATGTCGGCCCCATCCACGGACCAGCCGGGTTGATGGCGACGGCGGCGTCGCCGGGCACGGCGCCGTTATCCAAGGCGATATCACTGACTTCAAAGAGGCGCTTGCCCGATGGATGAAGCGAATCGACACTGCGCGAGTGACGTAGCGACGTGATGGCGATCACCGTTGCGCCACGCGACCGGCAGGCGAGGGCCATTTCGACGGGAAAGGCGTTGCGCCCCGAGTTGGACACCACCACCACGACGTCGTCGGCCGAGACGTGGTACTGGGCCAGCAGAGCTTCGGCGCGGCCGGGGTCGCGCTCCAGCATCGAGGAGCGCGTCGCGCTGACATGCAGCATCAGATCGGGGTCGAGCATCGCCTGGACCGCGGCGACGCCGCCTGCACGATAGAAAGCCTCTTCCGCAATCAGATGCGAATGGCCGCTTCCCGTCACGTAGATGATCCGGTCAGCGGCAAGGGCTGCGGCTACCGCATCGCGCGCCTGATCGAACTCACGACCCTGCGACGATAGAAATCCGTCCAATGACTGGACGATGGCGTCCCGATACGTTGCGGAAAAGCTCGTCATGTTCGCCGCCCTCGGATGATCCTGCCACGGTCCGTGACCGCAGCCTATCCCATGCGAGGGCGGCGGCCAACGATCTACCGGTTGAGCCGCAGCCGTAGGGCTACCGAGCGGGCGTGGGCGGGGAGGCCTTCGGCGTGGGCGAGGGCGACCGTGGCGGGGCCGAGCTCGGCGAGGGCGGCTTCGTCCAGCCCCAGGAAACTGGTGCGCTTCATGAAGTCGAGGACCGACAGGCCGCTGGCGAAGCGGGCGCGGCGGCCGGTGGGGAGGACGTGGTTGGGCCCCGCGACGTAATCGCCGATCGCCTCCGGCGTGTGGCGGCCGAGGAAGACGCTGCCGGCGTGGCGGACCCGGTCGAACAACGATTGCGGGTCGTCGACGGCGAGCTGGAGATGCTCCGGCGCAAGGCGGTCGACCAGCGGGCAGGCGGCTTCGAGCGACTCGACGACGATGATCGCGCCATTGGCGTCCCAGGCGGCGCGGGCGACCGCCGCGGTGGGGAGGATCGCCAGTTCCTCCTCAACCGCTGCCGCGACGCGGTCGGCATAGGCGGCGTCGTCGGTGAAGAGGATCGATTGCGTGGTGACGTCGTGCTCGGCTTGGCTGAGCAGGTCGGCGGCGGTCCATTGCGGGTCGTTCAACGCATCGGCGACGACGACGATCTCGCTGGGGCCGGCGACCATGTCGATGCCGACGACGCCATAGACCTGCCGCTTGGCTTCGGCGACCCAGGCGTTGCCGGGGCCAGTGATCACGTCGACCGGGAGGATGCGGCCGGCACCATAAGCGAGCGCGGCGATCGCCTGCGCGCCGCCGATCCGCCACACTTCGTCGATGCCGGCGAGATGCGCGGCGGCGAGGACGAGATCGTTGATCTGGCCGTCCGGCGTCGGCGTGACCATCACCAGCCGGCCGACGCCCGCCACCTTGGCGGGAATCGCGTTCATCAGCAGGGACGACGGATAGGCCGCGCGGCCGCCGGGAACGTAGAGGCCCGCGGCATCGACGCCGCGCCAGCGCGCGCCGAGGCGGACGCCGGCCTCGTCGACATAATCGCTGTCGGTCGGCTTCTGGCGCTCGTGATAGGCGCGGATGCGTGCGGCGGCGAGGTCGAGCGCGTCGCGCAGGGCGGGGTCGAGCGCGGCGTAGGCGGCGGCGCAGGTGGCGGGTTCGATCCGCCAGCCGGTCTCGGCGAGGTCGTGGCGGTCGAGCTTGCGGGTGAAGGCCTCCACCGCCGCTTCGCCGTCGTCGCGGACCGCGCGGATGATCGCGGCGACGTCGCGGGTGACGTCGGCGGAGGCTTCGCGACGACCCTCGACCAAGGCGGTGAAGGCGTCGGCGAAGCCGGCGTCGCGGGTGTCGAGGCGGATCATCGTAGCTCCTCCCCTTCACGGGAGGGGGTGGGGTGGGGCATACCGGTGTTGGTCTCGGTGAGACTTCCCCCACCCCCAACCCCTCCCCTGAAGGGGAGGGGCTTGTCTTGGGAGGCCACCGCTTTGCGGAACGCCTCGACCAGCGGCACGACCTCCGGCCGCGTCTTCATCGCGGCGCGGTTGACGATCAGGCGGCTGGTGACCTCGGCGATCACCTCGACTTCGACGAGACCGTTTTCCTTGAGCGTCTTGCCCGAGGAGACGAGGTCGACGATGCGGGGCGCGAGGCCGAGCGTCGGCGCCAGCTCCATCGCGCCGTTCAGCTTGACGCATTCGGCCTGCACGCCGCGCGCGGCGAAATGCGCGGCGGTGGTGTGCGGATATTTGGTGGCGACGCGCACGTGGCTCCAGCCGCGCGGATCGTCGGTCGCGGCCATCGCGGCGGGCTCTGCAACCGAGATGCGGCAATGACCGATGCCGAGATCGACCGGCGCGTAGAGCTCGGAATAAGCGAATTCGGCAAGCACGTCCGACCCGACGATGCCGAGCTGCGCGGCGCCGTGCGCGACGAAGGTCGCGACATCGAAGGCGCGGACGCGGATCAGCTCGATATGCGGCACGTCGGTGGCGAAGCGCAGCGCGCGGCTGTCGGGGTCGCCGAACGCGGCCTCCGGATGGATGCCGGCGCGAGCGAGCAGGGGCAGGGCCTCGGCGAGGATACGGCCTTTCGGCACGGCGATGACTAATGGGGGTGTCGACACGGTCCGGGCTTTACTGACGGGTCGGGGTGGGCGCAACAGAGCGCGACGAAGGGGAGCGAGTCGATGGCGGGCGACGCAGAGAACCGGCAGGCGTTTACGATCCAGGCGGCCTATTGCGCCGCCATGGCGGCGCCGATCACCGCGCGGGTGTGCACGGCGCTGGGGCAGGTACTCGACCGGGACAGCGCGACCGGGCGGCGCGTGCTCGACTGGGCGGGCGAGCCGGTGGCGGACGCACTGGTGCTGCGGCTGGTCGGCGGGCTGCATGCGCTGCATCGGGTGGGCGCGGATGCCGGATTGTCGCGGGTGTTCGCCGGCGAGGTCACCGACGATGGCGCGGTCGCTACCCTGCTCGGGCAGGCGGTGCTGGCGCATGATGCGGCGCTGCTGCCGTGGCTCGACGGGCCGCCGCAGACCAACGAGGCGGCGCGCTCGGCGGGGCTGATGACCGGGCTGCTGCATCTCGCAGGCCGATCCGGGCCGCGCGTCGAGGTGCTGGAGATCGGGTCGAGCGCGGGGCTCAACCTGATGCTCGGGCGCTATCGATTCGATCTGGGTGGCGTGGCGGTCGGGCCGGCGGATGCGGCGGTGCGGATCGCGCCGGAGTGGCGCGGGGTGACGCCGCCTTCGGCTGCGGTCGAGGTGGTGGGTGCGCGCGGCGTCGATATCGCGCCGGTCGATGTCGGCGACCCCGCGCAGGCGGCGCGGCTTGAGGCCTATGTCTGGGTCGACGCACAGGAGCGGCTAGCGCGGCTCGCGGCGGCGATCGGCGAGGTGCGCGCGCATGGCGTCGATCTGGTGCAGGGCGATGCGGCGGACTGGGTCGAGGCACGGCTCGCCGAGCCACAGGAGGCGGGCGTGACGCGGGTGCTGATGCACTCGGTGGTGTGGCAGTATCTGTCCGCCGAGGGGCGCGCGCGGATCGTCGCGGCGATGGCGGCGGCGGGCGGGCGGGCTGGCGATGACCGGCCGCTCGGCTGGGTGATGATGGAGCCGAACCGCGATCTCCACCGGCACGAGGTGCGGGTGCGCGGCTGGCCGGGCGAGACGCCGATGGAGCTGGTGGCGCTGACCCATGCGCATGGCGCGTGGGTCGAGGGGCTGCCGGCGCCCTATGAAACGCGCGACTATGTGATGCGGCGTGGGGCCTATGAGGCGGATTAGCTAAATCCTCCCCCGCCAGGGGGAGGTGGCGCGCCGCAGGCGTGACGGAGGGGGAGGACAGGGCGGGAGCCAAATTGGGGCTTCCACCTGTCCTCCCCCTCCACCGTTCGGCTTGCGCCGAACGGTCCCCCTCCCCCTGGCGGGGGAGGAGTAGCGGTCATCAATAGAAGAAGCGGTTGTAGACCTGCACCGCGCGGCCCGAGCGGGTGTCGACCAGCACCACGTCGTTGCCGTAGCGGACCCAGCGCTGATAGCCGTAGCCCGGACGCGGCAGGCGGTAGGTGCCGTAGTCGTTGATCCAGTAGCGCTGGCCATAATATTCCGGGGCGAAGCGATAGCCGACGGCCACCGGGCGATAACGATAGCCGCGCGGGCCGGCGTAGCCGCCACGGCGGTAGACGTCGCGATGGGTGCGGCGATAGTCGCGCCAGTCCTCGCGCAGCTCGCGGCGATCCTCACGAACCTCGCGGCGCGCCTCGCGGACGTCGCCGCGGTCGCCATAGGCACGGGCGCGGGCAAGGTCGCGCTCGCTCTGGCGGACTTCCCGCTCGCTCTGGCGGACCTCGCGGGCGCTCTGCGCGCTTGCGGCGGCGGCGGGCATGATGGTCGCAGCGGCGATGGCGGCAATGATGATCTTACGCATCGTAACACTCCTTTGTGGCGCGCTTCGGCCGTCGGGATGGCGAAGAGCATGGCGGCCTTTTCCGCCTATCCGCCTGAACGCATGAGGAATGTTTTGGTCAGCAACGCGAAAGCTGGCAGTTCGCGCTCATCCTCGCCCCTCCGCGCTGCACACCTTTTCCCTCTCCCGGGGCGAGGGCGGGCGCGAGGCGTCAGATGTTCCACCGCCGCATCGCGGCGACGACCGCCTCGGGCTTTTCCCATGGCACGAAATGGCCGGCGTCGATCTTCTCGACCGTGAGCTTCGGCACGTAGGGGCCGAGATCGTCGACCAGCACCGGCAGCAAGGCCGAGTCGCGCATGCCCCAGATCACCAAAGTCTCCTGCGTCACCGGCGGGAAGGGGCGGTCGAGGAAGACGGGGCGGGGCGGCGCCTCGTCTATTGCGGGGACGATGACGCTGGAGGCGCGATACCAGTTGAGCATCGCGGTCATCGCGCCGGGCTGCGACCATTCGTCGAGATAGGCGGCCTTGTCGGCGCCCGCTATCGCCTGGGTGACGTGATGCGCGAAGGTCGAGCCGAGGAAGCGCTCCAGGCCGGCGCCGGTCAGTCCCTGATCGATCGTCGTGTCGCGAAAGCGGGTGATATATTGGCTCGCCTTGCGCTGCCCGGGTTCGTCGAACAGCGCGCGCTGGAAGAGATAGGGGTGCGGCGCGTTGACGATCACCAGCCGCGCAACGCGGTCGGGGCGGGCGAGCGCCGCCATCCAGGCAATCGCGCCGCCCCAGTCGTGACCGACCAGCGTGAAGCGGTCGATGCTCAGGTGATCGGCGAGGGCGATGAGGTCGGCGAGGATCTGGTCGGCGGCATAGGCTTCGACGCCCTCGGGCTTGGACGAGCGGGCGAAGCCGCGCTGGTCGGGGGCGACGACATAATGGTCACGGGCGAGGTCGGGGATGACCCCGCGCCACGTGCGGTGCGATTCGGGAAAGCCGTGGAGCAGGATCACCGGCGGATGTTCCGGCGCGCCGGCGATGGCGACGTCGAGCTCGACGCCGGTAGGGAGGACGATGCGCTGTAGGGCTGGGGTCATGAGGCTCTCCTGTTTGCGTCGTGCCGTTTCCCCCGATCGTCATCCCCGCGAAGGCGGGGATCCAGACGCGCGGGTTCCTGCTTGAGTCGCATCGTCAGCGTCTATGAATCCCCGCCCTCGCGAGGATGACATGTGAGGTTAGGGATAGCTCACCGTGTTCGGGACTTCGGGAATGGGAATCCATTCCTTGTCGTCGCCGGGCACCACCGGGAACTCGCCCGCTTTCCAGGCGCGCTTGGCTTCGTTGATGCGCTCGCGGCTCGACGAGACGAAATTCCACCAGACGTGGCGCGGGGTGCGGAAGGCGTCGCCGCCCGCCAGCATCGCGCGCCCGCCGCTCGCCGAGCGCAGCGTCGCGGCGATGCCGGGACGAAGCACGTAGAGCTTCATCGGTTCGAGCGGCACGCCCTCCAGCGTCGCCTCGCCCATCGCGAGATAGACCGCGCGCTCCTCGGCGGCGGCGTCGATCGGCACGCTGGCGCCGGGATCGAGCGCGATATCGGCGTAGATCGTGCCGGCATAGGTGGTGGTCGGCGCGCGCGCGCCCCACAGATCGCCCATGATGATGCGCGCGCGGGCGCCGTGCGCGGCGATCGTCGGCAGTTCGGCCTTGGCGACATGCTCGAACGCGGGGTTCATCTCCTCCTGCGCCTCGGGCAGCGCGAGCCAGGTCTGAATGCCCGACAGTGCCGGTCCGGCCTGCCGCTCGTCGCCGGGCGAGCGTTCGGAATGGACGATGCCCTGGCCTGCGGTCATCAGATTGACCGCGCCGGGCTCGATCCGCTGGCGCGTGCCGAGCGAATCGCGATGGTCGATCGCGCCGTCGAACAGATAGGTGACCGTCGCGAGGTTGATGTGCGGATGCGGACGCACGTCGATGCCGTTGCCGATTTCGAGATGCGCCGGCCCCATCTGGTCGAAGAACAGGAACGGGCCGACCATCGTCCGCTCCTTGTTGGGCAGCGTGCGGTGCACCTTGAAGCCGCCGAGGTCGTGGGTGACCGGGGTAATGGTCTGAAGAACGAAGTCATCGAGCACGGGCAGGCTCCGTTTCGCTGAGAAGCTGTTCGAGATCAGCGGGATAGATGGTTTCGGGCCAGTCGGCCAGTTCATGCCGCGCGAACCAGCGCGAGCCGGCGAGAACGCGCTGCTCCAATTCGGTGAGCGCGCCGGCGCGGACCTCGTGGTGATCGATGTCGACGCGGAAATAGCGTTCGTCGGCGATCACCTCGACGCGTTCGAAGGTGAGGAATTCGCAGGTACGCTGCGCCACCTCCGGCCCGCAATCCATGTCGAGGCCGACCTCCTCCCATAATTCGCGGCGGGCGGCCTGCGCATAGGTTTCGCCGGGATCGACCGCGCCGCCGGGCGTGCACCAGAGCGGCGGACGGTCGTCGGGGGTGAAGCGCATAAGCAGAACGCGGCCTTCGCTGTCGACGAGGAGGATGCGCGCGGCGGGGCGGGGGATGCGGGCCATGGTTTCGGCTCTACGCCGTCGTGGCGGCGGCGCGAAGGCGGCAAACGCGAAACGGTGTCGTTCCTTACCTATCCGCTCGCGCTGAGCGTGGCGACGGGCAGGTGGGTCTCACCTGTGCTTCGACCGGCTCGGCACGGATGCTCGGGTGGCTAGGCCGCGTCGAGTTCGGGGTAGCGGCGGAAGATGCCGTCGGTGTTGAACGGCAGCCGGCGGTCGCTGGCGAGATAGGCGCGGATGCCGGGGAGGGCGGCGACCGCATTATGGAGGCGGCGCAGCGCGGGATAGCGCGGCTCCAGCGTCGCCATGCGCTTGGGGAACATGTAGCGCAGCCCCTCGATCAGCTGGAACAGCGAGGTGTCGCCATAGGTCCAGCGATGATCGACCAGCCATTCGGTCGGGCCGTGCGCCGCGGCGGCCTCGAAATGGTCGAGGTATTTCGGCAGGCGCTGGTCGCGGAACTGTTCGGCGGCGCGCGCGGCCTCGTGGGCCTGGGTGTCGTAATAGTCCATCATCGCGACGGGATGGTGGACGTTGTGCACCTCGGCGACGACGTCGGCGATGGTGAGCTGCAACTGGTTGAGCCAATAGCGGTCGGCAAGGTTCGATGGCACCAGATCGTGCTGCTGGCCAAGGAACTGGAGGATGTTGGTGACCTGCGCGATGGCGAGGCTGCCGAGCGCCAGATAGGGCGGCGCATAGGGGCCGCGGCCGTCCTTCGCACGCTCGGCCAGGTCCTGCATCATCGCGTCGGCGCCCATGGTCCGGGCGCAATCCTCATAGTCGAGCCCCGCGGCTTCGAGGGCGAGGCGGACGAACTCGCCGCGCCCCTGGATCGTCGGCCAGTACCATAAGCGATAGACCATCGCGTCACTCCCCCGGGGCGCGGGCCTTGATGGCGAGCGCATGAATGCGCGTCGACAACAGATCGGCGAGCGCTTGGTTCACCGCACGTTGGCGTGCGACGCGGCTGGCGCCGACAAAGGACGGGCTTTCGACGATGACGGTGAAGTGCGATTCGCCGGTGCCGTCGTCGCCCATATGGCCGGCGTGCAGATGGCTGTCGTTGCGCACCTCGAGGTGGGTGGGCGCGAGCGCGGCGGTCAGACGCGCGGCAATGAGATCGGCGAGCGGAGCGGCGGTAGCGGTGTCGGTCATCGCGCCTATATATCGGCATTGCGCCAATTAGGGAGCGTTCGTGACGCGCGCGAGTGACAAGAAGGACCGGCCGCAGACGCGGTTCCACGGTCGGATGGAAGCCCAGGGCCGGGTCTGTGCCGAGCCGGGATGCGAAGAACCGGGCGAGTTCCGCGCACCGCCGCTGGAGGGCGCCGCGACGAGCAACGGGCCGGGCGCATTCCGCTGGATGTGCCTCGACCACGTGCGCGCCTTCAACAGCCGCTACAATTACTTCGCCGGCATGACCGCCGACGAGATCCATCAGGCGCAGCGGCCGATGGCCGGCTGGGAGAACGAGACGCGCGCCTTTGCGCGGGCGGGCTATGGCGACCAGGGGCCACGCTGGGCGGACTTCAACGATCCGCTGGATGCGATCGGCGCGCGCTACCGCCGCGAGGTCGCGCCCGAGCGGAGCGACGGCAAGCCCCTGTCGGGGCAGGACCGGGCGAGCCTCAAGGTGCTCGGGCTGGCGGCGGATGCGGACCGGCTGGCACTGCGCAAACGCTATTCGGAGCTGGTGCGGCGCTATCATCCCGATCGTAACGGCGGCGACCGCAGTCACGAGGCGATGCTGCAATCGGTCATCGCGGCGTACCAGCAATTGCGGCAGGCGCCGGCCTTCGTTTGATTTCGCGGGCGCTGGTGTGGCTCGCTGCTTCCCGAGAGTCCGTCGTCTCCGCGGACGTGGAGATGGCGGACTTGGGAGGCGACGGATGGAGACGCCTCGATCGTCATCCGGCTTCCCCCGGAATGACGAAGAAGCGGCGCGGCGGCTTGACGCCGGGCCAATCCGTTTCCACTGGATAGGTGTTGCGCCATTCGCTCGCTTCGCGCGTTGGGGAGGGCCGCCTCTCATTTGCCAGCTTCGAAACGGTGCCCCGACCCGATGACCGATATCCCGAACACCCAGCCTGACAGCCGCGAGACCACGATCCTCGACGCCCCCGACAAGATGGTCGGTGTGCGCGAGCTGTTCGGCATCGACAGCGACATGCAGGTGCCCGCGTTCAGCGTGGCGGACGAACGCGTTCCCGACCTCGATCCCGCCTATGTCTTCGATCCCGACACGACGCTGGCGGTGCTGGCTGGCTTCGCGCACAACCGCCGCGTGATGGTGCAGGGCTATCACGGCACCGGCAAGTCGAGCCATATCGAGCAGGTCGCGGCACGGCTCAACTGGCCGTGCATCCGCATCAACCTCGACGCGCATATCAGCCGCATCGACCTGATCGGCCGAGACGCGATCGTGCTGCGCGACGGCCAGCAGGTGACCGAATTCCGCGAGGGCCTGCTGCCCTGGGCGCTGCAGACGCCGACCGCCTTGGTGTTCGACGAATATGACGCGGGGCGGCCCGACGTGATGTTCGTGATTCAGCGCGTGCTGGAGACCGAAGGCAAGCTGACCTTGCTCGACCAGAACCGCGTGATCCGGCCGAGCCCGTGGTTCCGGCTGTTCGCGACCGCCAATACGGTCGGCCTCGGCGATACCAGCGGGCTGTATCACGGCACGCAGCAGATCAACCAGGGCCAGATGGACCGCTGGAACATCGTCGTGACGCTCAACTATCTGCCGGCGGCGGTCGAATCGCAGATCGTGCTCGCCAAGTCAGGCGAATATGACAAGCCCGAGGGCAAGAAGACCGTCGAACAGATGGTCCGCGTCGCCGACATGACGCGCAAGGGCTTCGTCAACGGCGATATCTCGACGGTGATGAGCCCGCGCACGGTGATCACCTGGGCGCAGAACACGCTGATCTTCGGCGACGTCGGCTTCGCGTTCCGGTTGAGCTTCCTCAACAAGTGCGACGAGAACGAGCGACCGCTGGTGGCCGAATATTTCCAGCGCGTGTTCGGCAAGGACCTGCCGGAGAGCGTGGTGGGGAAAGCGTAAGGGGGCGGCATGACCAGAGCGGAGGCGCTCAAGCGGTTGCGGTCGCGCGAGAGCGACCTGCGGAAGCTGGGCATCACGCAATTGTCGATCTTTGGATCGACGGCACGCGATGAGGCGCGCCCGGACTCCGATATCGATCTGCTCGCCACGATGGATTATGATACGGTGTGGCAACTCGGGCCGTTTGGCTTTTTTGGTATCGAGGGCAGGATCGGCGAGATGCTCGGCATCAAAGTCGACCTCGTGACCGAGCCGGTCAAGAAGCCTTGGTTGCAGGCTGAGATCGAACGGGATCGCGTGCATGTCTTCTAAGGATCCGAAGGGTCGCTTGCTCGATATCGTCGAGAACATCGATCGTATCGACGAATACACCGTCGGGATGGACGAGGCGGCGTTCAGGCGTGACCACCGGACGCTTGATGCCACCGAGCGCTGCCTCGAACGGATCGCGGAAGCGGTGATCAAAATCGGCCATGAGCAGATGGCGCGGATCGCACCCGACCTCCCGATCGAGCGGGTCCGGGGGCTCGGTAACCTGATGCGGCACGCCTATGATGACGTCGATCCCGAAGTGATTTTCCGGGTCATCCGGAACGAACTCCCGGCGCTGAAGCGGGCCGCAATGCAAGCCTTGGAAACTTAATGGCAAACGATACCCCCCTCGACCGATTCAAGGCGGTGCTCGCCGGCACGGCGCGCGCGATCGCGGAGGAGCCGGAGGTCGATCTCGGCTTCACGGCCGACGCGCCGACGCAATCGGGCAAGCATATCAAGGTGCCGATGCCCGCGCGCACGCTTCCCGCCGAGCAGGTGGCGGAGGCGCGCGGCTTCTCCGACGGATTCGCGCTGCGGCTGCGGCATCACGATATCGCGCTGCATACGCGCCATGCGCCCGCCGAGGCGGTGGCGCGATCGGTGTTCGACGCGGTCGAGAGTGCGCGGGTCGAGGCGCTGGGCAGCCGCGGCTATGCCGGGATCACCGACAATCTGGCGCATGCGCTCGACGTGCGGATGCGCAGCGACCCGATCACGCGCGCCCGGACGCGCGAGGAGGTGCCGCTGGCCAGCGCCTTGTCGCTGCTGGTGCGCGAGAAGCTGACCGGGCTGGAGGCGCCCGCCGCCGCCGCGCCCGGGCTCGCGCTGGTGCGCGAATGGATCGACTCGCGCACCGACCTGTCGAACCTCGCGCTCGCGCTCGATGACCAGCGGGCGTTCCAGAGCCTTGCGATGAAGATGCTCGAGGAGCTCGAGCTGGTCGAGGGCGAGGTGCTGCCGGAAAATGCCGACGAGGGCGGGTCCGAAGACGAGGGCGCCGACGAGCAGCAGCAGGACGAAGGCGAGGAGGACCAGGAGCAGGACGGCGGTCAGGGCGAGAGCGAGATCGACGCGCGCGGCGAGGCGCAGGAATCCGACAGCGACGAGGGTGACGGCGAGGAATTCGGCGACCAGTCGATGGACGACCTCGACGGCGAGCCCGGCGACGAGGGCGAGGAGGGGATGCAACCGGTGCGTCCCAACCGCCCGAACAGCGACTTCATGCCGCAGTTCGAATACAAGCCGTGGACGACGCAGTTCGACGAGGTCGTCGCCGCCACCGATCTGTGCGACGCCGAGGAACTGGCGCGGCTCCGCGGCTATCTCGACCAGCAGCTCGCGCATCTCCAATCGGCGGTGTCGAAGCTCGCCAACCGGTTGCAGCGGCGACTGATGGCGCAACAATCGCGCTCGTGGGATTTTGATCAGGACGAGGGGATGCTGGACGCGGCGCGGCTGGCGCGCGTCGTCGTCACGCCGGGTCAGTCGCTGAGCTATAAGATCGAGCGCGAGACCGATTTCCGCGACACCGTGGTGACGCTGCTGATCGACAATTCGGGCTCGATGCGCGGCCGGCCGATCGGCATCGCCGCGATCAGCGCCGACATCCTCGCGCGCACGCTGGAGCGCTGCGGCGTCAAGACCGAGATCCTCGGCTTCACGACGCGCGCGTGGAAGGGCGGGCAGTCGCGCGAGACATGGCTGGCCGCGGGCCGGCCGCCGCAGCCGGGGCGGCTCAACGACATCCGCCACATCGTCTACAAGAAGGCGGACGAGCCGTGGCGGCGCGCGCGCACCAACCTCGGGCTGATGATGCGCGAGGGGCTGCTCAAGGAGAATATCGACGGCGAGGCGCTGCTCTGGGCGCACAGCCGCCTGATCGCGCGGCCCGAGGAGCGGCGCATCCTGATGGTGATCAGCGACGGCGCGCCGGTCGACGATTCGACGCTGTCGGTCAATTCGGGCAGCTATCTGGAACGCCATCTGCGGCAGGTGATCGGCTGGATCGAGGGCAAGTCGCCGGTCGAGCTGGTCGCGATCGGCATCGGCCACGACGTGACGCGTTATTATGCGCGCGCGGTGACGATCATGGACGCCGAGCAACTGGGCGGCACGATCATCGAGCAATTGGCGGCGCTGTTCGACACGCCGTGACGGCGCGGGTGCCAGCCCGCGGCCCTTTTATACGACGGCACGGCGGGATTGCGCATTCGATCCGGCGAGCTTGCTGGCCGCGTTTGGGGGGGGGGCGAGATATGCGTCGCTCGCCGCGGTCGTCCGTACTGTGACCATGCGACGCGATCACTTCGCCAGAGCCCTCGCACCGTCAGCCTTTGTGCATCGTCCGGATGCGCCGTACTGCCCTTCTGATCAGCTGCGCTACGGCCTGTACTGCCTGTGTGTATTGATATTGCGTATCACTGCATGTGATTGGCCCGCCTGTTGATCTGTAATGTCAGCAACAATGATGACCAATTAACCAGTAAAGGCAAGTAGATTGTGTAACTATATATTATCGTAAGGCCGTCTTTTACTGGGCGGTAACTGCGCGTTAATAATCATGACGGTATCTTGTCGCTACGATCCGGATGACCCGGACGTTCGGGGAGGGTGCGGTGCAAGTTACGTGCGAAAGGGCGTTGGGTCTGCTCGAGCAGGCCCTGGTGCTGATGGACAGCAAGAACATCGATCTGCCGGCGGTGCGCCTGTCCCTCGCGATCGAGGATTTGAAAGACCATATGTCCAGCTGTGGGGGCGCGGGCACGTCGGTCTACACAGGCCGCTTTCTCGAAGACAGCGATGATCCGACCCGAATATGGTACGCGTCCTGAGACGACGCGATCGGTCGATACCCGTCCACATGGGGGCGGCGTGACCGCGGGATCGCGGTAAAACGCCAGCGATAGTCGCTGTTCGCCAAACCTTTGCGCTCCTGCTGCGTTGCCTGACCGACACCGCGAAGGGGAGCGTCTTGCATATCGAGCGACACGGGCGATCATCAGGACTCGCAGCGGGACCGGCACGTTGAATCGATCCGCGGTGCGCATCCTTGCCGGACTGGCGCTCGGCCTGATCGGCGGGGCTGTGGTGAGCGGGCGACCGCTCGCCGCGCCGATGCTGGAAGTCACCGCGCCGGTCGGGCGGTTGTGGCTCGATGCACTGACGATGACGGTGGTGCCGCTCGTCTTCTCGCTGCTCGTCACCGGTATCCTCGGCGCGGCACAGGACGCGCGGCAGGATCGGGTGGCGTTGCGTGCGTTGCTCTGGTTCGCGGCGCTGCTGTGCGGCGGATGCCTTGCGGCGGCGGCGAGCACGTCGCTGTTGCTGCACCTGTGGCCGGTCGGCGATGCGGCGGCGCTGCGGCCGGTCGGCACCGTACCGGTCATCGGCGGCGCGGGCGACTGGCTCGGCAACATCATCCCGACCAACCCGATTAAGGCGGCGGCGGAGACCGCGATGGTGCCGCTCGTCGTCTTCGCCTTGTTCTTCGGCTTCGCCGCGGCGCGCGTCGCGCCCGAGCTGCAACGCGCGTTGCAGACGATGTTCCGCGCGATCGCCGAGACGATGCTGGTGATCGTGCAATGGGTGTTGCTGGTCGCACCGATCGGCGTGTTCGCGCTGGCCTTCGGGCTCGGCGCGCGGGCGGGGAGCGGCGCGGTGGCGGTGCTCGCCCATTATGTCGTGGTCGTCGCCTGCGCCTGCCTGCTGATCGGCGTGCTCGCCTATGTCGTCGTGCTGGTCTTCGGCGGCCTGTCGCCGATCCGCTTCGCCAAGGCGGCATTGCCGGCGCAGGTGGTCGCGCTCAGCACGCAATCCTCGCTGGCGACGCTGCCGGCGATGATCGAGGCGGCGCCGGCGCTGGGGATCGAGCGCAATGCGGCGGGGATCATCCTGCCGCTCGCGGTGTCGATCTTCCGCGCCGCCAGTGCTGCCGCCAATATCGCGGTCGCGCTGTATCTGGCGGCGGTCTACGGCGTGTCGCCGGGCATCGGCATGCTGGTGATGGGGGCGCTGGTCGCCGCCGCGGTCAGCCTCGCCGCGGTTGGCCTGCCGGCGCAGGTGTCGTTCTTCGCGACGATCGGGCCGGTGTGCCTGGCGCTCGGCGTGCCGGTCGAGCTGCTGCCGCTGCTGCTTGCGGTCGAGACGATCCCCGACCTGTTCCGCACCGTCGGCAACGTCACCGCCGACATGGCGGTGATGCGGCTGGCGGGCGGGCGCGGCTCAGCCGGGGCGGGTGACGACCGCGGCCACCAGCGCGATGCGGTCGACGTCGCGGTATAGGTCGTTCTCCAGTTCCTCGCCGAACACGTCGGGGTCGATCTCGCGATAGCGCATCGCGCAGCCCCGCTCTGCCGCCGCCTCGCCAAGCGCGGCGCGGAGCTGGTCCTGGCCGCGGACGATGGCGCTGCCGGTGTAGAGGATCAGCCGGCCGGCGGGGGCGAGCCGATCCATCGCCATGACCGCCATGTCGAGCGAGACCTGCCCGCCGTGCATCGCGCCGCCGTCGCGGTACAGCCGCTTGCCGTCGTCGATGACATAGGGTGGGTTGGCGGTCGCGACGTCGATCGTCCCGGTTATCGCGGCGAGGCTGTCGCTCTCGTGGAAGTCGGCGGCGATACCGGCGGCAGCGGCGTTGACACGGGCGAAGCGCAGGGCGGCTGGGTTGACGTCGGTCATATGGATGCACAACCCCGGGCAGGCGGTTGCGGCAACGAGCCCGCCGACGCCCGAACCGGTGCCGATATCGACCATCTGCGCACCCTCCCGCGCCGGGCAGTCGCGCAGTTCGTCGCGGATCAGGTCGGCGAAGCGATAGCTGTCGGGACCAAAGAAGACGGCGTCGGCCGCATCGGTGGGATAGGCCGAGTGGACGAACAGGTGATCGTGCAGGCGCGAGACGCGGATCGTCGCACGGCGGCGGTCGCCGACAGTCTCGACCAGCCCGGCGCGGTCGAGGATCGCCTCGATCTCCGCGTCGCAGTCACCGGGGCGATAGGGCAGGCTCCAACCGAGCATGTCCTCGACGCAGGCCGCCGCCTGACGGTCCGGCCGGGCGAGCACGCGCGCATGCGTCGCCGGCGTCGGCGTCACGAAGCCATAGCCGCGGGCGCGCAGCAGCGTGAGGAGATGCGACAGCTCGGCATCCGCCGATCGAACGGCCGGCTGATCCGGTCTCGACACCTGGGGTTCTCCGTAGATCGTTGAAGTGGCGTAACAACGTTGCGGGATAGCGGCGGTTCCTGCGGCGTGAGGAGGGTCGCGCAGGCGATCGGTCACGACCGGCGCCGTGTCGCAATCGCTATTGGCGATGCGGCGGGGGATCGATGTAGAGCGGTGGCGCTTTGACCCATCGTGACAGGATCAGCGGAGACGACATGACCAAGACGGCTTTCATCACGGGCGCGACCGCCGGGATCGGCGCAGCGGCGGCCGAGGCGTTCGTGGCGGCGGGGTGGCGGGTGATCGCCACCGGCCGGCGCGTCGAGCGGCTCGATGCGCTGCGGTCGCGGCTCGGCGAGTCGGTGCATACGCTTGCCTTCGACGTCGCCGACGACGCGGCGGCCGGCAAGGCGATCGCCGGACTGCCGCAGGCGTGGCGCGATATCGACCTGCTGGTCAACAATGCCGGCCTCGCGCTCGGCACCAAGCCGGCGCAGGAGGCGAGCCTCGACGATTGGCGGACGATGATCGCGACCAACGTCACCGCGCTGGTGTCGCTGACGCATCGGCTGTTGCCGGGGCTGATCGCGCGGAAGGGCGCGATCATCAATTTGTCGTCGGTCGCCGCGACCTACCCCTATACCGGCGGCAACGTCTATGGCGGCACCAAGGCGTTCGTCGAGCAATTCTCGCTCGGGCTGCGCTCCGACCTGCACGGCACCGGCGTGCGCGTCACCTCGATCGAGCCGGGGATGGTCGAGACCGAATTCACCACGGTGCGCACCGGCGGCGATCAGGCGGCGTCCGATGCGCTCTACAAGGGTGCCGATCCGATGACCGCACAGGATATCGCGGCGACGATGTTGTGGGTGGCGACGCTGCCGCCGCACCTCAACATCAACCGGCTGGAGCTGATGCCGGTCAGCCAGTCCTTCGCCGGCTTTCAGGTCGCGCGCGCGGGCTGATCCTCCGCACAGGGGTCGCGTAGCCGGCCGGAGAGGAAGGCGATCAGGGCCTCGACCCGCGCCGGGCGCAGCGCGCTCGGCGGCGTCAGCAGGTGGAGGCCGATCGCCGCGGTCGACCATTCCGGCAGGATCGGCACGACCGCGCCGCTGCTGATATGCGGGCCGACGATGAAGCCGGGCAGGCGCGCGATGCCGAGGCCGGCGATCAGCGTCGGCAGCAGCGCCTCGCCGCTGTTGGCGATCAGCGGCCCCTGCGGCCGGATCGCCGCCTCGCTGCCGTCGATATGCTGGAAGCGCCACGGCGCGAGCACGTTGGAATAGCCGAGCACGCGATGCCGCGCGAGGTCGGCGGGGTGCGCCGGCGTGCCGTGCGCGGCGAGATAGGCGGGGGCGGCGACGACATGCGTCCGGACATCGCAGAGGCGGCGGCCACGCAGGCTGCTGTCGGGCAGGTCGCCGATGCGCAGCGCGACATCGAAGCCTTCGGCGACGATATCGACCCGCGCGTCGGACAGATGCAGGTCGATCTCGATACCCGGATGCGCGGCGAGGAATTCGGCGAGCAGCGGCGCAACGTTGCGGACCCCGAAGCTCATCGGCGCGGCGAGGCGAACGCGGCCGGTCGGGGCGCTCAGCGCATCGCGCGCCGCTTCCTCGGCGGCATGCGCCTCGGCGAGGATCCGCGTGGCATGTGCGGCGAGGGGCTTGCCCGCCTCGGTCAGCGCAAGCCGGCGCGAGGTGCGGTGGAACAGCGACTGGCCGATCTGCTCCTCCAGCCGCGTGATCGCCTTAGACACGGTCGCCTTGCTCAGCCCGATCGCATCGGCGGCGGCGCTGAAGGAATTGTGCTCGGCGACGGCGGCGAAGATCGCCCAGGCTTCGAGATCGGGTAAGCGCATCATGGTCCCTTCGACAGGCGCGGGAACCTAGCGCGGAAACGGTCGGTTTCCAGCGTTTCCGTTTACGCCGGGTCCCGCGCGGGCCATCTATGGCGCAACACGCAATGGAGACGTTCGGATGACCAAGGTTCTGGTGCTGTACTATTCGTCCTATGGCCATATCGAGCAGATGGCCGATGCCGTCGCTGAAGGCGCGCGCGCCGGTGGCGCCGAGGTCGACATCCGCCGCGTCGCCGAGACGGCGCCCGAAGAGGTTATTAAGGCGGCGCACTTCAAGACCGACACCGCGCACCCGGTGATCGAGAGCCCCGACGCGCTGGCGCAATATGACGCGATCATCGTCGGCGCGCCGACGCGCTACGGCCGCATGCCGAGCCAGATGGCGGCCTTCTGGGACACCACCGGTGGCCTGTGGGCGAAGGGCGGGCTGATCGGCAAGGTCGGTGGCGCCTTCACCTCGACCGCCAGCCAGCATGGCGGGCAGGAGACCACGCTGTTCTCGATCATCACCAACCTGCTGCATCATGGCATGTCGATCGTCGGCCTCGATTATGGCTTCCAGGGGCAGATGGGCGTCGACGAAGTGCGCGGCGGTTCGCCCTACGGCGCGACGACGATCGCCGCAGGTGACGGCTCGCGCCAGCCGCACGAGGAAGAGCTCGCCGGCGCGCGCTATCAGGGCAAGCGGATCGCCGAGACGGCCGCGAAGCTGAAGTAAGACGGGGGGCGGCTCGCGCTGCGCGGGCCGCCTCTGCATCCGTCCCGTCACCCCGGACCGGTTCCGGGGTCCACCGGGCCGCGGGGGCATGGTTTCCCGTCCTCCCAGCCTCCTCGCCGCACAGTGGACCCCGGAACCCGTCCGGGGTGACGGATTTTCGGGGCAACGTGACGAGCCCCACATCAGTCCTGCATGCGTGGCGCTCGGCCGCAAATGCGCCTACATCGATGCGATGCCAACCTAGCCGCGCCGCCTGCCGCCGCCCGCGCCCGAGGATGCCGCGGCGCGCACCATGCGGCTGCTGGTGCTGTTGCGCTGGATGGCGGTCGGCGGACAGCTCGCGACGATCCTGATCGTGCATTGGGGGCATGGTTTCCCCTCCTGCCAGCCTCCTCGCCGCACAGTGGACCCCGGAATCCGTCCGGGGCGACGGGTTTTCGGGGCATTGTGTCGAGCCCCACGTCAGCCTTGCGTGCGTGGCGCTCGGCCGCAAACGCGCCTACATCGATGCGATGCCGACCCAGCCGCCCCGCCTGCCGCCGCCCGCGCCCGAGGATGCCGCGGCGCGCAACATGCGGCTGCTGGTGCTGTTGCGCTGGATGGCGGTCGGCGGGCAGCTCGCGACGATCCTGATCGTCCATTACGGCCTGGGCATCCGCCTGCCGATCATCGCGATGGGCGTGGTGCTGGCGGCGCTGGTCATGCTCAACGTCATCACCTGGCTGGGCCATCCGCATTGGCCGGTGACCAATTTCCAGCTGTTCGGGTCGCTCGCCTGCGACGTCGCCGCTTTGTCGGTGCAGCTTTATCTCAGCGGCGGTGCGTCCAATCCGTTCGTGTCGCTGTACCTGTTGCAGGTGGTGATGGGCGCGGTGCTGCTCCACGCCTGGACGAGCTGGGCGCTGGTCGGGCTGACCGCCGTGGCGCTCGCGCTGGTCGCGCTGCTCAGCCCGCCGCTGGCGCTGCCGCCGTGGTTCGCGACGCATCTGTCGCCGGTCTATGTCATCGGCCTGTGGGCGAATTTCGTGCTGGCGGCGGTGCTGCTCGTATTGTTCGTGACGCGCATCGCCGCCAATCTGCGCAGCCGCGACGCGCATCTCGCCGCGATGCGCCAGCGCGCCGCCGAGGAGGACCATATCGTCCGGATGGGCCTGCTCGCCAGCGGCGCGGCGCACGAGCTCGGGACGCCGCTGGCGTCGATCCTGGTGCTGCTCGGCGACTGGAAGAGCGAGCCGGCGATCCGCGCCGAGCCGCGCCTCGCCGCCGAGGTCGACGAGATGCAGGCCGAGGTGATGCGCTGCAAGACGATCGTCTCGGGCATCCTGTTCGCCGCGGGCGAGGTCACCGGCGAGGCGCCCGAGCGCACCACGTTGCGCCGCTTCCTGTCCGGCATCGTCGCGGTCTGGCCGGGGCCGGTGACGTTCGAGGATCGGATCGGCGAGGATCGGCCGATCGTCGCCGACCGCGCGCTCGGCCAGGCGCTGACCAACCTGCTCGACAATGCCGCGGAGGCGGGCGCGTCGGCGATCACGCTGATCGCCACGGTGGACGAGGCGACGATCGTGCTGACCGTGCGCGACAATGGCAGCGGCTTTCCGCCGGCGGTGCTCGCCGGGATCGGCAAGCCCTATAACACCAGCAAGGAGCGGCGCGGCGCCGGGCTGGGGCTGTTCCTCGCCACCAACGTGCTGCGGACGCTGGGCGGCGGACTGGAGGCGCGCAACATCGCCGGCGGCGCGGAAATGGTGCTGCGCCTGCCGGTGGCGGCGCTGGCGCTGGAGGAGGGGGCATGAGCGAGCGGCGGCTGCTGATCGTCGAGGACGACGCCAATTTCGCGCGTACACTGGGACGCTCGTTCGAGCGGCGCGGCTATGCGGTGACGATGCTGCCGGGGCCGGACGGGCTGGAGGCGGCGGTGGCCGACTTCAAGCCCGATCATGCGGTGGTCGACCTGCGGCTGGGCGGCGCGTCGGGGCTGACCTGCGTCGCGGCGATCCATGCGATCGATCCGGGCATCAAGATCGTGGTGCTGACCGGTTTCGCCAGCATCGCGACCGCGGTCGAGGCGATCAAGCTCGGCGCGACCAATTACCTGACCAAGCCGGCGAACACCGACGATATCGAGGCGGCGTTCGCGCGGATCGACGGCGATGCCGGCGCGACCATCGCCGCGGCACCGCCGACCTCGATCAAGACGTTGGAATGGGAGCATATCCACCAGACGCTGGCGGACGTGGACTTCAACATCTCCGAAGCGGCGCGGCGGCTGGGGATGCACCGGCGGACGCTGGCGCGGAAGCTCGACAAGCGGCACATGGGGTGAGGCGACTCCGTCCCGGCACGGGGAGGCGTGTGTCTTCACCAAGCGAATGCGCCGCTATCCATGTCCACACCGTCACCCCGGACTGGTTCCGGGGTCCATCCTGCGGCGAGGAGAGGGGCTGGAGGTGACACCTCGCTCGTGTGGCCCGGTGGACCCCGGAACGAGTCCGGGGTGACGGATCGTTTCGGGCAGCCCTGCCGAGCCTCATCGCCGCGGGGCCAGAAGAAAGCCTCGCCCGGCGGAGAGGGTTCACGGTTTCACTTCAGCAGTTTCGGCGCTTCCTGCTGGATCACGTCGCGGATCTTGCCGGCGAACAGGCCGAGGAAGCCGGGCAGGTCGACGATCGCATGGACGTTGCTGTCCGATACGGTCGCGCGGCAGCCGATCGTCTGGCCCATGGCGGCGACGTTGAAGTGCATCGTGTCGCCCTCCCAGCGATGCTCGACCTGCGCGCCGCCCGGGATCAGCCGGCCGATCTTGCCGATGCCGCCGTCGAGCCGCTCGCGCACCGCGGTCTTGCCGAGTTGATGGGGAATGTTGAGTTCGATCGGGGCGCTCATTGGTGATCCTTCGTCGTCGCGAACAGCATCGCATCGTCCCCGAACGCCTTGAACTCGAGCGCGTTGCCCGAAGGGTCGGCAAAGAACATCGTCGCCTGCTCGCCCGCCTCGCCGCGGAAGCGGACGTGCGGGGGGATGCCGAAGGTCACGCCGGCCGCCGCGACGCGCTCGCTGAGCGCCTGCCAGTCGGCCATGGTGAGGACGACGCCGAAATGCGGCACGGGGACGTGGTGGCCGTCGACCGCGTTGGCGACCTGTACGGCGCGGGCGGCGGGGTCGAGATGCGCGACGATCTGATGACCGAACAGGTCGAAGTCGATCCATTGCTCGCTGGAGCGCCCCTCGGGACAGCCGAGCACGCCGCCGTAGAAGGCACGCGCCGCGGCGAGATCGTGGACCGGGAAGGCGAGATGGAAAGGGCGCAGCGACATGGCGCGAAGGTAGGGGAGGGCGCTGGCGTGCGCCACCGCAATTCCTTCGGCGTCCTCATCACGATCGTCACCCCGGACTGGGTCCGGGGTCCACTCTGCGGCGAGGAGCAAGGCTTGCGGCGGCACCATTCCCTTGCGGCACGGTGGACCCGGACCGAGTCCGGGGTGACGGGGCGCGTCCTGGACAGCGCGGGGCGAACAATGCGCACCCCTATGCGATCCCCCAAGCCGGCGGGGGAGGACATCGGGTTTGCCGCGCGCTACACGGCGCCGCATGCCCGCCTTTCTCGCCCGCCGTCCTGCCCTTGTCGCGCTGCTGCTCGGCGCGATCGCCGCGACCGGGTTCGCGCCGTTGCAGTTGTGGCCGTTGACCCTGCTCGGCCTCGCCGGGCTCGCCGCGCTGGTCCACCGTGTGGCCAGCGGGCGGCGGGCCCTGTGGCTTGGCTGGTGCTGGGGCGTCGGGCACTTCACGATCAACAACAACTGGTTCCAGCACGCCTTCGACTTCCAGGACAAGATGCCGCCGGTGCTCGGCTACTTCGCCGCGGTCGGGCTGGCGCTGTATCTGGCGATCTTCCCGATGGCCGCCGCCGGCATCGGCTGGCGCTTCGGCCGCCGCGAGCGGCCCGACGCCGGCTATGCGCTGGTCTTCGCGGCGGCGTGGATCGCCAGCGAATATCTGCGCAGCGTTGTGTTCAGCGGCTATGCTTGGGACCCGATCGGCGTGATCTGGCTGCCGGTGATCGGCGTCGCGCGGCTGTCGGCGTGGATCGGCACCTATGCGCTGTCGGGGGTGACGGTGCTCGCCGCCGTGTCGCTGCTGCTCGTGCCGCAGCGGCGCTGGCGGTTGCCGGCGGGGCTTGCCGCGGCGCTGGCGCTCGCCGCGCTGTCGGCGCTGTGGACGCAGGCGCCGCCGCCACGCGCCGATGCCCCGCTGCTCCGCGTCGTACAGCCCAATGTCGGGCAGGACGCACGCGGCGAGGGCGATCAGGAGGTGATGCTCGCCGCGCTGATCCGCCAGTCGGGGACGCCCGGACCGCGGCCGCGGCTGGTGCTGTGGCCCGAGGGGGTGATCCGCGACTATCTGGAAAGCGGCTATCCGCGCTGGATCTATGACGGGCAGAGCCCCTTGTTCAACCGCTGGCGGCTGGCCCGGTTGCTGGGGCCGCGCGACGTGCTGATGACCGGCCATACGCCGCTGCGCTTCGACGCCGCGGAGGACGTCGCGGGCGCGTCCAACTCGGTGTTCGCGCTCGATGCCCGCGCGCGTATCGTCGGCCGCTACGACAAGGCGCATCTGGTGCCGTTCGGCGAGTACCTGCCGGTGCCGTGGCTGCTCAAGCCGCTCGGCCTCGCGCGGCTGGTGCCGGGCGACTTCGACTTCGACGACGGTCCGGGGCCGCGGACGCTGACGATCCCCGGCTTCGGCGCGATCGGTTTCCAGATCTGCTACGAGATCATCTTCTCGGGCCGCACCGTCGACGAGGCGCATCGCCCCGCGATCCTCTTCAATCCGTCGACCGACGCCTGGTTCGGGCGCTGGGGGCCGCCGCAGCACCTCGCGCAGGCGCGGATGCGCGCGATCGAGGAGGGGCTGCCGATCGTCCGCTCGACTCCGACCGGGATTTCGGCGGTGATCGCCGCCGACGGCACGTTGCTCGCCACCGTTCCGCACGAGAAGGCGGGCGCGATCGAGATGCCGATGCCGCCGGCCCTGCCGCCCACATTGTTCAGCCGATTGGGGAATTGGGCGGCGCTGATCGTCGCGCTCGGCTTCGCGGCGGCGGCGATTGCCATCCGCCGCCGTGCGCGTTAGGAGCGACATATAAAGGCATCTTTATATCGTTATGAGGCAGTGATGCGCAGCAGCTATATCTTCACGTCCGAGTCCGTTTCCGAAGGCCATCCCGACAAGGTCGCCGACCAGATCAGCGACACGATCGTCGACCTGTTCCTGTCCAAGGACCCGGAGGCGCGCATCGCCTGCGAGACGCTGACCACCACCAACCTCGTCGTGCTGGCGGGCGAGATCCGCTGCAAGGGCGTGTACGAGAACGGCGCCTGGGCCGAGGGCGCGCTCGCCGAGATCGAGGCCGCCGTCCGTGCGACCGTCAAGCGCATCGGCTACGAACAGTCGGGCTTCCACTGGGAAAGCTTCACCTTCGAGAACAACCTGCACGGCCAGTCGGCGGAAATCGCGATGGGCGTCGACGAGGGCTCGAACAAGGACGAGGGCGCTGGCGACCAGGGCATCATGTTCGGCTACGCGACCGACGAGACGCCGGGCCTGATGCCGGCGACGCTCTATTACAGCCACAAGATCCTCGAGACGATGGCCGCGGATCGCCATTCGGGCAAGGCGCCGTTCCTCGAGCCCGACGCCAAGAGCCAGGTGACGCTGCAATATGAGAATGGCGTGCCGACGCGTGCGGTCGCCCTCGTCGTCTCGACCCAGCACAAGGCGGGCTATTGCCTGCAGGGCGACAATGCCGACGCCGCCAAGTATGACGTGCTCAAGGATTACGTCACCGGCGTGCTCAAGAGCACCTTGCCCGAGGGCTTCGTCACCGACGAGACCAAGGTCTACATCAACCCGACCGGCGCGTTCGAGATCGGCGGCCCGGACGGCGACGCGGGCGTCACCGGCCGCAAGATCATCGTCGATACCTACGGCGGTGCCGCTCCGCATGGCGGCGGCGCGTTCAGCGGCAAGGACCCGACGAAGGTCGATCGCTCGGCGGCCTATGTCGCACGCTATCTCGCCAAGAACGTCGTCGCCGCGGGCCTCGCCAAGCGCTGCACGATCCAGCTCAGCTACGCCATCGGCATCGCCGAGCCGCTGTCGGTCTATGTCGACACGCATGGCACCGGCACGGTCGACGAGGCCAAGCTGGAGCAGGTGCTGCCGCAGCTCGTCCGCCTGACGCCCAAGGGCATCCGCCAGCATCTCAAGCTCAACGCGCCGATCTACGTGAAGTCGGCGGCCTATGGCCATTTCGGCCGTGAGCCCGAGGGTGACCTGTTCACCTGGGAGAAGACGGACCTGGTCGACCAGCTCAAGGCCGCCGTCGCCTGATCCGTCGATCAGGATAGCCTTTCGGACACCCTCCCGCGCCGCTGGTCGCGGGAGGGTGTTTTCGTTTCTGGCGACGGGGTTCGCGATCCGACCTTATCCACGCCGCCCAAGGGCCGTTCCGATGGCCATCAATCCGCAGTGGCGCGGCACGAGGGGCGGCGGATGCCGTTCCGCCCGCCGCGCTTATCGCCGATAGGCGTCGTTGATCTCGGCCATCCAGCCCGCTTTGGGAACCGCGGTGACGCCGCGCGGCTTGCGGGCCTCGTCGAGGTCGATCGGTTCGGCAAAGCGGATGCCGGCAAGCCGGTCCTTGACCCAGACCACCTCTCCGGTGAGGTCGGCGATGCGACCCATGGCGATGTGCAGCATCATGCCGGTGCTGAGTTCGCCGTCATGGTCGATGCACGCCCCCGAGCGCGACAGATTGCGCACCCGCCGCTCGCTCACCGCGCCATCGGGCAAGCGGATCGCGGCGCGGACGATGACGCTGTTGCGCTTTTCGCGGGTCGGTTCGGGAGGTGTGCTCATAACGCGTCCGTATCGGCTGACCTACCATGACAGGATCGGCAAGCCTAGCGCAACTTGCCCGCAAATGGTTGTATCACTTCGCCTTGCGGCGGCACGAGGCGGTTGAACAGGGCGTCGACCAAAGCTTCCGATGCCCAGCCGATCGCGCCGCCGACGAGCACGTCGGAGAGGTAGTGGTTGCCCGCGACCGGCTGGATCGCCGCCACGGCGGCGACGCCGAGCGCGGCGGGCGTGGCGGCCCCGTCGATCTCGCGCGAGGCGGCACGCGCCACTGCTACCGCGCCGGCGGTGTGGCCCGAGGGAAACGAGCTGAGGTCGTGATCGTGGCTGTCGCCCGCTTCGAAGCGGTGCTGTCCGTCGTCGATCGCCTTGGCGGGGCGGGTGCGGTCGATCGAATGTTTGATCGCGCTCTTGATCCCGGTGGCGACGAGGTGCGCGGCGAGCATGCGTGCGCCGCCGCGGACGAGGTCGGGGCGGCGCCCGACCAGCCCTGCCGCCATCGTCGCGATCGAGGCGGTGATCAGCTGCGGCTGGTCGGCGACCTCGCCCAGGAAACTGGCGAAGCGGACCGGCACCGTATCGCGGTTCGCCGCTGCCTCGTGCGTCAGCTGGCGATCCGCCCGTTCGACCGTCTTGGCGGCCGTCTTCGCCTTGCTCACTGCTCTTCTCCCTGCGGCGTTTCGCCGCGTACCTGTGCGTGCGCGAGCACCGCGAAAATGCCGGCGCCGCCGACCAGATTGCCGAGCACCGCCGGCGCGATCAGCCCGGCCAGCGTATGGACGATCCCGGTCTGCCCGGCGAATAGCAGCAGGAAGGCCTCGCTCGATCCGACGATCGAATGGCTGAAGCCGGCGATCGTCAGGATATAGGTGAAGGCGAAGATAACCAGCACGCTCTGGCTGCGCGCGTTGGGCAGCGCCCAGGCGAGGATCGCGATCATGAAGCCGGCGGGGATGGCGTTGACGAAGGTGCGTCCGGCCGACAACTCGGTGATGGTGGACGAGATACCCAGCGCCGCGTGGCGGATCGCGTCGCTGCCGATCGCGCCGGTGGCGATCGCCAGCCCGGCCAGCGCGGTGCCGCACAGATTGGCGACGAGCACGATGCTCCACAGCCGCAGCGTCCGGCCGAGCGCCCAGCGCGACGGCCGGGTCACCAACGGCAGCATCGCGGTGATCGTGCTCTCGGTGAACAATTGCATGCGGCCGAGGATGACGACCAGGAACCCGATTGGGTAGCCGAGGCCGCTGACCAGCTCGCGCCACGGCGCGTCGGGCAGGGCGGCATGCAGCGCGGCCTCGGTGAGCAGCGACACGCTGATCGCGATCCCCGCGGCGAGCGCCGACCAGAACAATTGCATCGCCGGGCGGCGCAGTTCGTCCTCGCCGGATTCGCGTACCGTGCGGTGGAGCGTCTTGGCGTCGGCGGCCTTGAGGGCGTCGTCATCGGGTGCATCGTCGGCCATGTCCCGGTGCAACGGCCCGCCGCCCCGCTTTGCTCCGCCCGCGCCGCGCGATTGCGCCGTTTCCCTGGCGCGCCATCTGCTCTAGGGCGGCGCATCTCCCGCCCGCCCGTCCCGCCGGGCCTGTCGAGGCGCCCCGCGCACCGACAGGGTCGACATGACGGCGCTGGTCGGTTCGCGCCGCACCATCAAGAACAGAGCCTAGCATGAACGATCCCGCCACCATCCGCCGCCTGTACGGCCGTCGTCAGGGGCACAAGCTGCGCATCGGCCAGGCGGCGCTCGTCGAGGAGACGCTGGCGCCGCTGAGCGTGCCGGAGGCGGGGCCGCTCGACGCGCAGACGCTGTTCGGCGACGCGCGGCCGCTGGAACTGGAGATCGGCTTCGGCGCGGGCGAGCATCTCGCCGGTCAGGCGACGATGCGGCCCGAGACGGGCTTCATCGGCTGCGAACCGTTCCTCAACGGCGTCGTTGGCGCGCTCGGCCATATCCGCGACGGCGGCCTCACCAACGTGCGCCTTCATATGGGCGACGCGCTCGAGGTGGTCGAGCGGCTGCCCGATGCCAGCCTCAGCCGCGTCTATCTGCTCCACCCCGATCCCTGGCCCAAGGCGCGCCACGCGAAGCGGCGGATGATCAACCACGGCCCGCTCGACGCGATCGCCGCCAAGCTCAAGCCGGGCGCCGAGTTCCGGCTCGGCACCGACGACCCGACCTATTGCCGCTGGGCGATGATGATCATGAACCAGCGCCGCGACTTCGCCTGGACCGCGCAGACCCCGGCGGACTTCCTCACCCGGCCCGACGACTGGCCGGAGACCCGCTACGAACGCAAGGCGCGGCGGCAGGGGCATGAGGTGTGGTATTTCCGGTATATCCGGCAATAGCCCGCAGATCGCCGCGGGCGGTCAGCGCAGCAGCGCGGTGATCGCCTGCAGGATGGTGGCGCCGCCCAGCGGGGCGACGAGCAGCATCACGATGTTGAAGCCGACGATGACTTCCATCGTCTTGCGCTGACGCGGGGTCAGGCGGCGCGGCGTCGGCTTGGGGTCCCAGCGGGGCGGAGGCATCTGGTCGCGGAAATCGACGAACATGGGTCCTCCTCGTGCGATCAGCGGCGGCGCTTCTTCTTCGCGTCGGGCTTGGGCCAGGCCGGCGTCGCGATATAGACGATCGGCAGCACCTTGGCGATGGTGCGCACCGGATCGACGGCGGGATTCGCCGGGAATTGCGCGCGGGCCCTGGCGAAGATGAAGCGCGCGCGGGCCGCACCGGGCGCGGCGGGGCTGGTGCCGACCCAGCGCCAATGCCACGGCTCCCACTTCACATGCTGCTTGTTGCCGCCGGGAAAGGACATTTCGAAGCCGAAGCGCGGTGCGTTGGCAACCAGCCAGCGCGCGGCGGGCGTCGCCGCCATGCACGCCTCGGCATCGGGGCAGCCGTTCGCCGGGCGGACCGCGAAGTCGAGCGCATAGCCGGTCGAATGCTCGCTATGGCCAGGCGGTGCGACCGAGATGGCGCGGGTCGCGTCGGGATCGCCGCCCGCATCGGGATGCTCGCGGCAGAAGACGCTCGCCTGCCGGATGATGGAGCGATGGCACGACAAGGCGTGCAACTGGCCCATCACCGACGGGTCGCCCTCGGCGGCGGCGAGCAGCCGCTGGAGATCGGGGATCATGTCGCGGCGGACCATGCAGCCGTTGAGCGCGAACCCGGCCGGCGCCGGCACCAGTTCGTCGGGCGGTGCGTCGCCATAGGGCAGGTGGCCGTAGACGCGCCCGTCGCTCGCCATGCTCGCCGAGGCGCCGGCGCAGACCTGCGCGGCCGCGGGGGCGGCGAGGGACATCGTGGCGAGCAGAAGAGCGGCGCGGCGCATCGCGCGCCTCTGGCGCGGACGGGCAGGGAGTGGCAAGGCGTTTCTCATGCATGGCGACCGCGTATTGTTCATCGACGGCGAGGCTCTGGTCATCGACAAGCCCGCGGGCTTGCCGGTCGACAAACCGCGCGACGGCTCCCTCAGTCTGGAGAATCACCTCGATTCGCTGAAATTCGGCTTTCAGCGCTGGCCGACGGCGGTCCACCGGCTCGACCGCGACACCAGCGGCTGCCTGCTGCTGTCGCGCAATCCCAAGGCGCATGCCCGCTTCCAGCAGGCGTTCGAGCGCGGCGAGGTGGAGAAGCGCTATCTCGCGATCCTCGCCGGCGTGCCCGCAGACAGCGAGGGCGTGATCGAGATGACGCTGGGAAAGACGAGCACGCGCGAGGAGGGCTGGCGGATCGTCGAGGACCCCAAGGGCAAGGCGTCGCGCACCGCCTGGCGCGTGCTGGCGACTCGCGATGGGCGCGCGCTCGTCGAGTTCCGGCCGACGACGGGGCGCACGCACCAGATCCGCGTCCATGCCGCGACCGGGCTGGGCCTGCCGGTGGTCGGCGATCCCGTCTATGGCGCGGGCGAGCGTGGCGGCATGATGCTGCACGCCGCGGCGCTGACCGTGCCGCGCGCCAACAAGGACCCGATCGTCGCCGAAGCGCCGCTGCCCGAGCGGTTCGGGATCTGGCCGGGTATTGTGTCGGCGCCACCGGCCGACTGAGGCGGGCGTCGTGCCGCTGATCCAGGTGACGCGATCGATCGCGATCGACGAACGCGAGGTGGAGGAGAGCTTCACCCGCGCGTCGGGGCCGGGCGGGCAGCACGTCAACACCACCGACAGCGCGGTGCTGCTGCGCTTCGACGTCTGGGGTTCGCCCAACCTGCCCGATCTGGTCAAGCAGCGGATGAGCGTGCTGGCAGGATCGCGGCTGAGCAAGGACGGCGTGCTGACGCTGCGCGGCGAGAGCAACCGGTCGCAGGAAATGAACCGGCGCGAGGTGCGCGAACGGCTGGTCGCGCTGATCCAGGACGCGACGATCGTGCCGAAGAAACGCCGGCCGACCAAGCCGAGCAAGTCCGCCAAGGCGCGGCGGGTCGACGAGAAGAAGGGGCGCAGCTCGGTGAAGGCCGGGCGCGGGCGGGTGCGGCTGGATTGAGGCGCGCCTTGATCCGCCCGCTATCAGCCCGCCGGCCTGTGCGCCGCAGTCGACGTGCCACCTCATCGCCCCTACATCGCGCATCATGTACCAGTTCGACATTTCCGCCGGCTCCAAGGCCGACCTGTATCGCGATCTGCTGTCGGCGCTCGACGCGCTGACGGCGGGCGAGCCCGACGCCATCGCCAATATGGCCAATGCCTCGGCATTGATCTGGCAATATCTGCCGGACCTCAATTGGGCGGGCTTCTACCGGCTGGTCGGCGACGAACTCGTGCTCGGGCCGTTTCAGGGGAAGGCGGCCTGTATCCGCATCGCGCTCGGCAAGGGCGTGTGCGGCACCGCCGCGGCGACGCGGACGACGCAATTGGTCGAGGATGTCCACGCTTTCCCCGGCCATATCGCCTGCGATGCGGCGAGCCGATCGGAACTGGTCGTGCCGATCGTCCGTGACGGCGTGCTGATCGGCGTGCTCGATCTCGACAGTCCGGAGCCGGCACGATTCGATGCCGAGGATGCCGCCGGCTGCGAGGCGCTCGCCGCGCTGCTGGCGCAGCGAACCCGTTGATCCGGAACGGGACGGCCGCTGCGCTGGCGACGGCGGGGGCGTGATGATAGGCTGTCGCTGCGGTGACGATCGGGCGCGGTAGCCCGCGCGGCGACAGGGAGACGACGATGCGGACGTGGTGGATAGCGACGGCCGGCCTGCTGCTCGGCACCGCTGGCGGTGCCGAGGCGCAGCGGGTCGCGACCCGTGACCTCGACGGCCAGCGGGCGGGGGCAAGCTATCCCGCGCCGGGGCAGGATGGGGCGTCATCGGCGACCATCCAGCCGTGGCAGGCGCCGCGCGGCGGCGTACGCGGGCCGAGGCCGGGCGATGCGCACCAGCTCCGTTGGGGCAGCAAGGTCGATGGCCGCTGGTCGGGCGGCGCCGATGCGCCCGGCGGCTGGAGCGGCTATCGCCGGCCGTTCCGCGGCTATGCCCTGCCGATCTACTGGATCGCGCCGCGCTTCCGCATCAGCGATTGGCAGGCCTATGGCCTCAGTCGGCCGATGCCCGGCTATCAATGGGCACGCTATTACGACGACGCGGTGCTGATCGACGCGCGCGGGTCGGTGTTCGACACGCGCGAGGGGATCGATTGGGACGGCGACCGTGCCGACGGGTATGCGCGCGACAATCGTGGCTATGACAGGCGCCGCTATGACGACCGGGACTATGATGACCGGGGATATGACGATGGGAGCGACGAGGACCGGCGCTATGCCGATCGACGCGACTACCGCGACGTGCCGGTCGCGCCGGATCGCGCCCCGCCGCCGCCGGTCGGCTATGCGCCGGGTGGCGGACCGTGGCGCTCGGCGGACGGCACGACGACGGTGATTACCTCGAGCGGCGGTAGCGGCTATTATCGCGGCGGTGCCTATCATCCGGGTGCCGCGTCGACGACCGTCGTCGTGCAGAGCGCGCCGGCGGTGACCACGACCACCACCGACACCTATGAGGATGCGGTGACCTACACCCGCCGTCCCGCGGTGCGGAAGAAAACGCGGCGGGTGTGGCGGCCGGCACCGCGGTGACCGGATAACCGCCGCCCGGTTCGTTCGGGCGCGTCTTCGGCTCATCGCGTCAGGCCGTCAGGGGTGCGCGACACCTCCGCGCCTTTGCGCAAGATCCCTTTGCCATTGCGCTGCACCGAGGCCGGTCAGCCAACCGCATCGCTTGTCCTGCGGCCGATCAGGCGATGCCGCCTCAGCCGATGCCGAGATCTGCCGGCCCGAACGCATGCGGCAGCAGTTCCGACAGCCGGTAGCTGGCGATCGCGTCGCCCTCCGCTCCGCCGCAGTGGACGGCCAGGTCGCGGCCGCCGAGTTGCGCGGCTTCGTTGAGCACCTGGCGGCAACGGCCGCAGGGGCTGACCGGGGCGGTGCCGGTGGCGCGGCCCTCGGCATCCATCGCGCCGCCGATCACGCCCACTGCGACGACCTCGCGCAGCCGGCCCGCCGCGCTGGCGGTGGCGATCGCGACCGTCTCGGCGCAGAGCGACAGGCCGTAGCTGGCATTTTCGACATTGGCCCCGGTGATGAGGCTGCCGTCGGTCATCAGCAGCGCCGCGCCGACGGCGAACCGCGAATAGGGCGCATGGGCATGGCGCGCAGCCTCGCGTGCCGCGGCGATGAGGCGGGCGGGCAGCAGGGTAGGGTCTTCGGTCATGGTGCGACTACGTCCCAGTTCACGGGGCCTTCGATACCGTCGATGCGGCGGATGTCGCTCGCGCGCCACATCCGCCACGCACGGGCGGCATAAGCGGGCGGGAACAGGTTGGCGATCGCCCACACCGGGCGCTCGATCGCCGCGGAGATTTCGTAATCCGAATCGACCGGCTTGCTCAGCCGCAGCAGCACGGGCTTGCGGGTGTGCGTCTCGACCATCGTGATGAAGGTGCGCAGCTCGCGGACCAGCTCGGCGCGCTCCGGCCGGGCGGTGCAGTCGGGGCGATACGCCACGTCGACCGCCGCGGGCAGCGCATCGGCGGTGCGCGGCACGAAGGCGTTGAAGGCATTCGCCTGTGCCGCGCCCGGCTGGCACAAGGAATAGAGATGGACCGCGCCGCGGCGCAGCCCGGCGTCGGGGACCGCGGCCCAGTTCGCCTCGAACCCCGGGTCGCGGCGATCCTTGCCGGAGGTGGCGATGAGATAGGCGAAGTCGGCACCGCGGGCGCGCACCGTGCCCCATTCGATCGACCCGGGATTTTCGGCCAAGTCGAGGCCCTGCAACGGATATTGGCTGGCGGCGGGATGCCAGCCGGTCGCGAAGCTCCAACCGCCGATGCCGATCGCCCCGGCCGCGACGAGCACGCCGGCCGCCTTGAGAAGAAAGGATGCCATCAGCCGCGCAGGTGCAGGACGCAGATCAACGTGAACAGCCGGCGGGCGGTGTCGAAATCGACATCGATCTTGCCGGCGAGCCGCTCGCGCAGCGTTTCGGCAGCCTCATTGTGGACGGCGCGGCGGGCCATATCGACGGTCTCGATCTGTTGCGGGGTCGCGGCCCGTATCGCCTGATAATAGCTATCGCAAATCGCAAAATAGTCTTTGATCGACCGGCGGAAGCGACCGAGCGCCAGCACCAGCGTCTCGAGGTGGCTGTGATCCTCGCGGTGGATATGGATGCCGAGCCGCCCTTCCGCCGATTCGAGCGTGATCCGATAGGGCCCGGCATAGCCGTCGGCATGCACCCGCTGCGGCGCGAAGTGATTGCCCTCCAGCAGGTCGAAAATCGCGATTCGCCGCTCCTGCTCGACATCGGCCGAGCGCCAGCCGATGCTGTGCTCGTCGAGCGTGACGTCGATGATCCGCGGGTCGGCCATCGTCGTCCGATAGTGGGCCATGCCGGTTACGACAATTACGAGTTTGTCGCGCGACGGCGCGCGGGGGTAAGACCGGCGTCATGGCCACACTCGCATTCCCGACTCCGGCGGCCCCCGCCGAACCGCTCCAGCTGCCCCGTAACGTCGAAGCCGAAGCCGCGATGCTCGGCGCGATGATGATCGACAATCGCCTTGCCGACGACCTGATCGACCGGCTCGAACCGGCGCATTTCTACGAACCCGTCCACGGCCGCATCTTCGCGGCGATCAAGACGCTGCGCGTCAACGACATGCTGGCGACGCCGGTGACGCTGCGCCCGATGTTCGAGGCGGACGAGGGGATGCGCGAGCTGGGCGGCCCGTCCTATCTCGCCAGCCTGACCGGTTCGGGCGCGGGGCTGATCGGCGCGCGCCAGTTCGCGACGCAGATCTACGATCTCGCCATGCTGCGCGCGCTGGTCAGCGTCGGCCGGACGCTGGTCGAGCGCGCGATGGACACGTCAGAGGAGGTCAATCCGCGCGCGCAGATCGAGCTTGCCGAGGAGGAACTCTACAAGGTCGCGGGCGACGGCGGCGCCGAGAATGCCACCAAGAGCTTCGCCCAGGCGACGACGATGGCGGTCAAGATGGCCGAGCGTGCGCTCAATTCGGGCGGCAATCTGTCGGGTGTCACGACCGGGCTCGACAGCGTCAACGCCAAGATCGGCGGCATGCATCATTCCGACTTGATGATCCTTGCCGGCCGTCCCGGCATGGGCAAGACCTCGCTCGCCACCAATATCGCCTTCAACGCCGCGCGCCGCTGGATGCGCGACATGGCGGACGGCATTCCGCCGAGCGAATCGGTGGGTGCCAAGGTCGTGTTCTTCAGCCTGGAAATGAGCGCCGACCAGCTGGCGACGCGTATCCTTGCCGAACAATCCGGCATCAGCTCCGAATCGTTGCGCATGGGCAAGATCAGCAAGGCGGAGTTCGGCCAGCTCGCCGCGGCGGCGGCGGAACTGGAGAACCTGCCGCTGTTCATCGACGACACCGGCGGTCTCAGCATCAGCGCGCTGCATACGCGGGTGCGGCGCCTGCAGCGGCGGCACAACAACGAGATCGGGCTGGTCGTGGTCGACTATCTCCAGCTGCTGACCAGCGGCGGCAAGGGCGCGAAGGAGAATCGCGTGCAGGAGATTTCCGAAATCTCGCGCGGATTGAAGACGCTGGCCAAGGACATGAACGTGCCGGTGCTGGCGCTGTCGCAGCTCAGCCGTGCGGTCGAAAGCCGCGAGGACAAGCGGCCGATGCTCTCCGATCTGCGCGAATCGGGGTCGATCGAGCAGGACGCCGACATGGTCTGGTTCGTGTTCCGCGAGGATTATTACACCGCACAGCGCGAACCCAAGCGCCCGATGGAAGGCGACGAGGCCAAGGTGTTCGAAGATCACGCCAAATGGGCGAGCGACATGGAGCGCGTCTATGGCCTCGCCGAGCTGATCGTCGCCAAGCAGCGCCATGGTTCGACCGGCAAGGTGGTGCTGAAGTTCGACCCGACGATCACCAAGTTCAGCGATTACGCGGGCTATTGATCGGACGCACGCCGGCCCCATTCCCGCCGTCACCCCGGACGTGGTCCGGGGTCCACTCTGCGGCGAGGAGCGCGGCTTGAGGTTCGAACGGCGCTCTGGCGGACGGGCGGCCCCCGGAACACGTCCGGAATGACGGGTCTTGTTGGTTTGGCGTCAGTGCCCAACGCCGGCGCGGGGCGGTTACGATTCCGCTAACCCTATCGCAAATAATCAGGCGGTTGCCGGTGGCCAGTGCCATCCCGTTCAGCCTAGAGCGAGGTGAACGGTGCCACGGACGCCACAAGGGGCGTCCGCCCGGGGGAATATGATGAGACGAACGACTGCGACGGTGGTGATGGCGGCAATGCTGGTGCCGATGGTGCCCGCTTCGGCACAGGTGGCGCCGCCGCCGGTGGCCGTCACGACGCCGCCGCCCGCACCCGTCGCGCCGCCGGTGGTGATGCCGACGGTGCCGCTGCCGACGCTGACCGAGGCGCAGGCGACGCAGCTCGCCGCGCTGCTCGGCAAGGATACGCTGGCGCAGGGCCTCGCGCTGGTGTCGCCGCCGGCGCCGACTGCCGAAGCACGCGATGCGCTGGTCCGCGACGCGCTGGATCATGCGCGTGCGGTCCATGCCGGGCGGCTCGCCGAATCCGATTTCCAGCGCGATTGGGGGCTGCGGCCGCCCGTGTTCGATCCGCTGCCGGGCTTTGCCGAGGCGGTGAAGCGCGACCGGATCGCCGCCTGGTTCGCGGCGCTGCCGCCACCCTATGCCGGTTATGATGGGCTCAAGCTCGGCCTCGACCGCTATCGCGGCATCGCCGCGGCGGGTGGCTGGCCGATGCTGGCGGCGGGGCCCGACCTCGGCTTCGGCGCGACCGGCGCGCGCGTGATCGCGCTGCGCCAGCGGCTCGCCGTCGAGGACAAGGACGTCGTGACCAGCGGCACCACCTTCGACGCCGCGCTGGTCGAGGCGGTGCGCCGGGCGCAGCGCCGCTACGGGCTCAACCCGACCGGTACCGTCTCGACGCAGACGCTGGCGGCGCTCAACGTGCCCACCGCGGCACGGGTACGGCAGATCATGGCCAATATGGAGCGCTGGCGCTGGCTGCCGCAGGACCTGCCCCGCGACCGGATCCAGGTGAACATCGCCGCTGCGGTGCTGACCGTGTTCGACGGCGATGCGCCGGTGATGTCGATGCGCGCGGTCACCGGCCGGCCCGGCGACGAGACGCCGATGCTGTCGTCGACGATCCACAGCGTCGTGCTCAACCCGCCATGGAACGTGCCGACCTCGATCGCGACCAAGGAATTGTGGCCGAAGCAGAAGCGCGATCCCGGCTATTTCAAGCGCAACGGTTTCCGCGTGATCGACGGCACCCGCCTGCAACAGGTGGCGGGCGATCAGAGCGCGCTCGGCCGGTTCAAGTTCGACTTCGACAATGCCTTTTCGGTCTATCTCCACGACACGCCGTCGCGCGCCAAGTTCGCCAGCTTCAGTCGGCTTGCCAGCCATGGCTGCGTGCGGCTGGAGAAGCCCGCCGACCTCGCCAAGCTGTTGTTCAAGGGCGATCCGACCTGGACGCCCGAGGCGATCGACGCGGCGGTGGCAAAGGGCGACACCGTCCGCGCACGGCTGAGCAAGCCGGTGTCGGTCTATCTGCTCTACTGGACCGCCTTCGCCAGCGGCAGCGGCCAGATGAACTTCCGCGACGATCCCTATGGCTGGGACGGTACGCTCGCGGCGAAGATCGAGGCGCGTTCGGCGCGTCAGGCACTTGCGGCACGATGACGAGGGAAACGATGAGCTTTCGCACCAAGACGATGACGGTGGCGGCGCTGGCCGCCGCACTGCTGGCGGTGAGCGCCTGTTCGCGCTCCGAGCCGGAAGGGCCGATGGACGACAACACGCTCGGCCTCGACCAGCCGATGGTGAATGAGACCAACGACGTCGCGCCGGCGGAAACGCCGACCGCCGAGCCGCTGCCGACGCCCGACGCGAACGCCGCCGCAGCGATCGAGCCGCCGCCCGAGGCGCCGATCAAGCCCGACGCACAGGTGCTCGACGATGCCGACGCCACCGGCATGACCGCGCGGGTGACGCGCGACGAGGCGCCGGCACGCGAGGAATCGGCCCCCAACGATCAGGCTCCGCAATAAGGGGCGCGGCATGACGATGGTGACGCGCCGCACGGTCCACGGCTGGTGCGGCGCCCTGTTCCTGTTGGGCGGCCTCGGCGGGGCGATGCCGGCGGCGGCGGTGACCCGCCCGGTGTCGGCGATCCTCGTTGACGCGCGCGACGGTTCGGTCCTGTTCGCCGAAAATGCCGGTATCGTCCGGCGGCCGGCGTCGCTGACCAAGATGATGACGCTGTTCCTGACCTTCGACGCGCTCGATGCGGGGACTTTGCGGCCGGGCGATCCGGTCCGCTTCTCGCGCTATGCCGCGGGCATGGCGCCGTCGAAGGTGGGGATGCGGCCGGGCGCGTCGATGACGGTGGAGGAGGCGATCCGCGCGGTCGCGGTCATCTCCGCCAACGATGTCGCCGTGGCGCTTGCCGAGACGATCGGCGGCACCGAGGACCGGTTCGCGCGGATGATGACGCAGAAGGCGCGCGCGCTCGGCCTGCAGGATACGTCGTTCACCAACGCCACCGGCCTGCCGGGCGCGAACCTGACCACCGCGCAGGATATCGCGCGCCTGTCGATGGCGCTGCTGCGCGATCATCCGCGCCGCTATGCGGCGTTCGGGACGCGCTCGTTCAGCTGGGCCGGGCGACGTGTGCAGAACCACAACCATCTGCTCGGCGCCTACCCGGGCGCGGACGGGATCAAGACCGGCTATACCGCCGAGGCCGGCTTCGCACTTGCCGCCTCGGCCAAGCGCGGCGACCGGCGGCTGATCGCGGTGGTGATCGGCGAGCGCTCGGTCGCGCTGCGCGACCGGCGCGTGGCGAAGATGCTGACCGAGGGGTTCGCCGAGCCGAGCCGCGCGCCCGACCGGGGCAACCGGCCGGACACGCTGGAGGAGTGGCTGAGCAGCGGACGCTAGGGTCTGCCTCTCGTCATCTTCCCCCGTCATTCCGGCTTTTGCCGGAATGACGAAGGGGGGGACGTCACCGCCGTGGTGCGCGACCACCGAAGGTCGGCAGGCTCTCGCTGCCGTCCGCGCCGAGCGACGACACCGCGAAGAAGGTGTCGTCCACCGGCAATTGCGTCATCGTCGCGCTGGTGCCGGTCACGTCGCGCGACTTGGCCCATGCCGCGGTGTCGTTCGCGCGCCAGCGGATGCGATAGCCGACCGCGCCCGGCACCGCCGTCCAGCTCACCTGCGTATCGCGCGAGAGGTCGCCGACCAGCCCCACGCTCGCCGGCGCGGCGGGTGCCGCCGCGAGCCGCGCGACGGTCGCGGCGTTGATCGCGGTCACCTTGGCGAGATAGGCGAAGTCCATCCGGTCAATCGTGTCGCCGTAGACGACACCCTTTTCGGTGCGCAGGTCCTGATGCTGCGCGTCCCAATTCTCCGCACCGACCGAGAAGCGCACCGCAGGATAGCCGCGCTTGAGGAAGGGTTCGTGATCGCCGCCGCGGCCGAATCGATCGGGACGGCGGTCGATCACCACGTCGAAGCCGCCCGGGATCGACTCGGCGATGCCGTCGATCGCCTTGGCGAGCGCGCGGCTGGGGCCGTCGTCCTCGCCGCCTTCACCGCGGCGGCGCTGCTGCTGCGGCAGGTCCTCCGACGCGCGGATGCCCTCGGAGAAGACGCGGACGCGATTGGCGTCGCGCACGCCGCCCTGGCCGATGCTGTTGCCGACGATGTCGTTGTTGAGCATCGCGCTGACCTGCCAGCCGCGCGTCGCGGCGGTGTCGGCGAGCAGTTCGGCACCCCACAATCCCTGTTCCTCGGCGGAGAAGGCGACATAGACGATCGTGGCGTCGAACGTCCGCTTCGACAGCAGCCGCGCGGTTTCGAGCACCAGCGCGACGCCGGAGGCATCGTCATTGGCGCCGGGGGCGTCGCTGGTCGCATCCATCACGTCGGTGACGCGGCTGTCGATATGGCCGCCGATGATGATGACGCGGTTGGGATCGCGCCCCGGCTGGATGCCGAGCACGTCCTCGACCATCACGCCGCCCGGCGCGCGCGGGCCGGTGAAGCGGCGGCTGATCCGCTCCACCGTGATGCAGCCGCCGCAGTCGCGGCCGATCGCCGCGAACTGCTGCGCTGCCCATGTGCGTGCCGCGCCGATGCCGCGTTTCGGGTCGGTGGTGGAGGAGAGCGTGTGGCGCGTGCCGAAACCGACGAGCGCGGCGACGCTCGCCTTGAGTCGCGCCTGGCTGGGGGCAGGGGCGGGCGCGGGAGTGGCGGCGGCCGCAGCGGCGGCGAGGAGCGTGACAATGACCATCAGGCAGTGTGGCGTGCCCCGGCCCGCCGCTCAAGCCCCTGCAAAGACGGTCAACTCAGCCGGTCGATCGCCTCGCGGCTGAGCGAGCCCGGAATGATCATCACCGGCACGGGCAGGGCGCCGGCGTCCGATCCGGCGAAATGGCTGACCAGCTTGCCCGGCGCGCCCGCCGGTGCGGCGCCCAGCACCAGCGCCGCGATGTCGGGATTGGCGGCGATCATCTCGCGGATGATCTTGGTCCCGTCGCCCTGGCGGACGGTGATCGCCGGGCGCAGCCCCGATTCCTCGACCAGCGTGCCGGCGGCCGCCGCGACGAGTCCCTCGGCATGCTGCAACGCCTCTTCCTCGATCGTCGCCTGCACGCCGCCGAAGGCGATGAACTCCTGCGGCGGCAGCAGCGTGAGGATCTCGACACCGCCGCCGGTCTTCACCGCGCGACGCGCGGCAAAGCGCAGCGCGATCTCCGCTTCCGGGCTTTCATCGACGACCACCAGGTAGATACGCATCATTTTGCCCCTTTTCCGCTACGTGCCGTGTGGCCGACCCGCGCGCAAGACTTGACCCCCCGCGCTCGGGGCGCGAAGGGAGCCACCTGCTCCCCAGGCAAGAGGACCTGCATGTCGATCGAGATCAAGATGCCCGCGCTGTCGCCGACGATGGAAGAGGGCACGCTCGCCAAGTGGCTCGTCAAGGAAGGCGATAGCGTCAAGTCCGGCGACATCATGGCCGAAATCGAAACCGACAAGGCGACGATGGAGTTCGAGGCGGTGGACGAAGGCGTGATCGCCAAGATCCTGATCGCCGAGGGCACGGACAATGTGAAGGTCGGCGCGGTCATCGCGATCCTGGCCGAAGAGGGCGAGGACGCGTCCTCGATCGCGGCGCCGGCGAAGAGCGAGGCGCCCGCGCCCGCCGCGAAGGAATCGGAAGCCAAGCCGAACCCGGCCGATCCCAACAAGACCGGCAGCGAGGCCAAGCCCGCCGACCGCACGGTCACCCAGGCCGAGGATCACGGCAAGCCCGCCGACGCCGGCGAGGCGCCCAAGGCAGCAGCCCCCGCGTCGGGTGCGCGCGTCAAGGCGAGCCCGCTCGCCCGCCGCATCGCCGCGGAAAAGGGCATCGAACTGTCCGGCGTGACCGGGTCGGGGCCGAACGGCCGCATCGTCAAGGCCGACGTCGAGAGCGCCAAGCCCGGCGCCGCCGCGCCTGCCGCCGCGAAGAGCGAAGCCGCGCCCGCCGCTGCCGCCGCCGCGCCGGCGCCCAGGCCCGCCGCGGTGCCGGACGTTCCGCACGAGGCGACCAAGCTCAGCAACATGCGCAAGACGATCGCGCGTCGCCTCACCGAGTCGAAGCAGACCGTGCCGCACATCTACCTGACGGTGGATGTCCAGCTCGACGCGCTGCTCAAGCTGCGCGGCGAACTCAACGCCTCGCTGGAAAGCCGCGGCGTCAAGCTGTCGGTCAACGACATGCTGGTGAAGGCGTTGGCACAGGCGCTGATCGCGGTGCCTAAGTGCAACGTGATGTTCACCCCCGACCAGCTCATCAGCTTCAAGCGTGCCGACATCTCGGTCGCGGTGTCGACGCCCTCGGGCCTCATCACGCCGATCGTCGTCGGCGCCGACACCAAGAGCCTGTCGGCGATCTCGGCCGAGGTGAAGGACCTCGCCGCGCGCGCCAAGGACAACAAGCTGAAGCCGGAGGAATTCCAGGGCGGCACCGCGTCGATCAGCAACATGGGCATGTTCGGGATCAAGCAGTTCGAGGCGGTGATCAACCCGCCGCAGGGCATGATCCTGGCGATCGGCGCGGGCGAGAAGCGCCCCTATATCGTCAACGGCGAGCTCGGCGTCGCGACGGTGATGACCGCCACCGGCAGTTTCGACCATCGCGCGATCGACGGCGCCGACGGCGCCCAGCTGATGAAGGTCTTCAAGGAGCTGGTCGAGCGGCCGCTCGGTATGCTTGCCTGAGGCGATCATGGCGCGGACGCTCAAGTCCCGCACGGCGATCGAGCTGCTTCATCTCGTCGCCGGGTTGGTCGCAGCCGCGGCGATGACCTGGGCGGCGGCCTGGGCCTATCCGCTCGGCTATGAGACGATCTGGTGGTGCGGCGCAGGGGCGATGGCGGCGGCGGTGCTGATGAGCATCGGTCCGCTGCGTCGCGCCCGCGCGATCGACAGGAGGCGTATATGAGCTTGCCGCAGGGCTCCCCGACGATCCGCGTCACGGCGATGCCGGCCGACGCCAACCCCTATGGCGATATCTTCGGCGGCTGGCTGATGGGCCAGATGGATCTTGCCGCCGGTTCGGTGGCGTCGCGTCACGCCGGTGGCCGCGCGGTGACGATCGCCTGCGACGCGATGAAGTTCCACGCGCCCGTGCTCGTCGGCGACGAAGTGTCGGTCTATGCGCGGCTGGTCGCGGTCGGCAACACGTCGATGACGATCGAGGTCGAGGCGTGGCGCCGTGCCCGCCACCTCGAGGATTCCACCAAGGTGACGCAGGCGCGCTTCGTCTTCGTCGCCACCGACGAGAACCGGGCGCCGCGTCGCGTCGCGCCGCTGCCCGATCACACCTCATGACCCTTCCCCGGTAAGGACTTCACACGTGGCTGATACCTTCGACCTTCTCATCCTCGGTTCGGGTCCGGGCGGCTATGTCGCGGCGATCCGGGCGAGCCAGCTCGGCCTCAAGGTCGGCATCGTCGAGCGCGAGCGGCTGGGCGGCATCTGCCTCAACTGGGGCTGTATCCCGACCAAGGCGCTGCTGCGTACGTCGGAAGTCTATCATTACATGACCCACGCGGACTCCTACGGCCTGAAGGCGGACAATGTCGGCTTCGACCTCGGCAAGATCGTCGATCGCAGCCGCAAGGTCGCCGGCCAGCTCAACGCCGGCGTCAAGGGCCTGATGAAGAAGAACAAGGTCCAGGTGTTCGAGGGCGTCGGCGCGCTGACCGGCAAGGGCAAGCTCTCGGTCAAGCAGGGCGACAAGACGGTCGAGCTGGAGGCCAAGCACATCATGGTCGCGACCGGCGCGCGCGCACGCGACCTGCCGTTCGCCAAGGCCGACGGCAAGCGCATCTGGACCTATCGCCATGCGATGGTCCCCGAAGTGATGCCGACCAAGCTGCTGGTCATCGGCTCGGGCGCGATCGGCGTCGAGTTCGCCAGCTTCTACAACGACATGGGCGCCGACGTGACGATCGTCGAGATGCTCGACCGGATCCTGCCGGTCGAGGATGCCGAGGTCAGCGAGTTCATGACCAAGGCGCTGACCAAGCAGGGGATCAAGATCCTCACCCAATCGGGGCTCGAAAAGCTGGAAAGCGGCGCCAATGGCGTCACCGCGGCGATCAAGGGCGCCGACGGCAAGGTCACGAGCACCGAATTCAGCCATGCCATCATCGCGATCGGCATTGTCCCCAACACCGAGAATATCGGGCTGGAGGCGCTGGGCGTCGAAACCGAGCGCGGCCATATCAAGGTCGACGGCTTCGGCCGTACCAACGTCGAGGGCATCTATGCGATCGGCGACGTCACCGGCGCGCCGTGGCTGGCGCACAAGGCGAGCCATGAGGGCATCGTCTGCGTCGAGAAGATCGCCGGCCAGGACCCGCATCCGTTCGAGACGTGGAACATCCCGGGCTGCACTTACAGCCGGCCGCAGGTCGCCAGCGTCGGCTTCACCGAGGCCAAGGCCAAGGAGGCCGGCCATGACGTCAAGGTCGGCAAATTCCCGTTCATCGGCAACGGCAAGGCGATCGCGCTCGGCGAGGCGGAGGGCTTCGTCAAGACGGTGTTCGACGCCAAAACCGGTGAACTGCTCGGCGCGCACATGGTCGGCGCGGAAGTGACCGAGCTGATCCAGGGCTATGTCATCGCCCGCCAGCTCGAAACGACCGAGCACGAGCTGATGGAGACGGTGTTCGCACATCCGACGCTGAGCGAGATGATGCACGAAAGCGTGCTCGGCGCTTATGGTCGCGCGCTTCACTTCTAGGATCATGCCCGCCGACCGCCGCGCCGCCCGCACCATGGGCGGCGCGGCGGCGGTGCTGTTCGTCCTGTCGCTCGCGCTCTTCTGGCCGGGCTATGTCGCCTATGACAGCCTTGCCCAATATGCGCAGGCGACCAGCGGCCACTATGACGACTGGCACCCGCCGATCATGGCGCGACTGTGGTCGCTGTTCGGCGACCGTGGTCCGGCGCCGATGCTGGTCCTGCAACTCGGTGCCTATTGGCTCGGACTCGGGCTGTTCGCGGCGGCGCTGGCCGCGCGGGGGCGGCGTGGCGCGGCATGGGTCATGCTGGCCATCGGCGTCTGGCCGCCGCTGCTCGGCTGGCACGGCGTGGTGCTCAAGGATCTGCAGATGTCGGCGGCGCTGCTCGCCGCCACCGGCATCCTGAGCTGGTGGCGGCTGCGCGGCCGACCGCTGCCGGGCTGGGCATGGGCGGCACTGGTGCCGCTGTTCGGTTATGCGCTGCTCGTCCGCGCCAATGCGCCGTTCGCGGTGGTGCCGATGATCGTCATGCTCTCGCCCTGGCCGCGCGGCGTCGCACGCGCCGGTGTGGCACTCGTCGGGGTCGCCGTGGCGATCGGGCTGGCGTCGCCGATCAACCACAATCTGCTGCGCGCGCAACCCAGCGGCGTCGAGCAGACGCAGGCGCTCTACGACCTCACCGGGATCGGCGTGGCGACCGGCGACACCGGCGTCGGCCTGCCGGCGGCGACGCTCGACGCGATCCGCGCGAAACGATGCGTCACGCCATATTTCTGGGACCCGCTCGGCGAGCCACGCCGCTGCGAGGCGCTGGTCGCGCCGCTGCGGGCCGAGTCGGCGGGGACGCTGTACGTCCGTCTCGCGGGGATGATCCTGCGGCATCCGCTGGCCTATGCCGGTCATCGCCTGGCCCATCTCAATTCGACAGAGCGCCTGTGGGTGCCGCTGCACTGGCTCGGCGCCGCGCCGCTGCGCGCCAGCGAGCCCAACACGCTCGGCTTCGGCGAGCCCGGTGCGCTCGCCAAACGATGGCAGCTGATTGGCGCCGGGGTGATGGAGACGCCGCTGGGGTGGCCGATCGTCTGGGTGGTGGCGGCGATCGCCGGCCTGTGGTGCGCGCTGCGCGGACGCGGCGACGACACGCTCGCGGCCGCGCTGTTCACCTCCGCACTGACGATGGAGGCGAGCTTCGCGGTGATCAGCATCGCGTCGGACCTGCGCTACCATCTGTGGACGCTCACCGCGACGGCGATCGGCTGGGTGCTGCTCGGGCCGCGCCGCTGGCCGCGGGCGGTGACGCTGGTGCTGGTCGCGGTCCTGCTGGTCGGTGGCGTCGCGCGCGCGATCCTGCCGGAGGCGCCGCAGACCTATGTCGGGATGCTCGGCTGATCCGCGGCGCAACCCTTCGCAAGGCCACGACGTTGGGCCGGGCGAAGGAGAGCGAGACATGGCGGACGACCACGCGCAGATCGAGCAGGCGTTCAACGAGGCAGTCAACATGGCGCCGGCCGAGCTGGAGCGCTTCCTCGACAGCGACGACAGCCAGCGCGTCGGCTGGAAGGGCGAGGATGGTGACGGCAAGGGCGAGAGCGTCGGCCACGCCTCAGGGCGCCATATCGTCGCGATCAAGCGCACCAAGAAGGCGGACCTGACCGATGCCGATTATGCGCATATGAAGAAGGTGGTCGGCTACGTGCATCGCCATCTGGCCCAGGGCGGACCGGCGAAAGACAAAGAGCATAGCGACTGGCGCTATTCGCTGATGAACTGGGGCCACGACCCGCTCAAATAGGGTGATCCCTCGCCGCGCGACACAAGGCGTTACGCGGCGACGGTGGCGTCCCAACGGCGGCTCGCCACACCGCGCGCTTCCTCGACCGGCAACGGGCGGCCAAAATAGAAGCCTTGCACCTTGGTGCAGCCGAGGTCTTGCACCATGCGATGCTCCGCCTCGGTTTCCACCCCCTCGGCGGTCGTGGCCATGCCGAGGCTTTGCGCGAGCGCGACGACCGCGCGGATGATCGCGATGGCTTCCTTGACGCCGCGCGACGCGCCCTGGACGAAGCTGCGGTCGATCTTGATCGACGAGAAGCGCGTGCGCGAGAGATAGCCGAGCGACGAATAGCCGGTACCGAAATCGTCGAGGCTGAGCCGCACGCCCAGGTCGAGGATGCGTTCGAGCACCTTGGTGGCGCCAAGCCCCTCGTGCATGAAGACGCTTTCGGTGACCTCCAGCTCGAGCCGTTCGACCGACAGCCCGGAGTCGGTCAGTGCCGACGTGACCACGGCGACGAAGCCGGGGTTCTGCAACTGGTCGGCGGAGACGTTGACCGCGATCCGGGTATGCGACGGCCAGCGCGCCGCCTCGGCGCAGGCGGTACGCAGCACCCATTCGCCGATCGGCTGGATCAGCCGTGCCTCTTCGGCGAGCGGAATGAACTTGGCGGGCGAGACGTCGCCGAACTGCGGGCTGTGCCAGCGCAGCAGCGCCTCGAACCCCGTCAGGCTGCCGCTCGCGGCATCGACGACGGGCTGGTATTGCAGGTGCATCTCGCCTTTGTCGAGCGCCTGGCGCAGCGCCATTTCGAGCACGCGGCGCTCCTCCGCCTGGACGTGCAGCTCGGGCTCGTAGGCGTGGTAGACACCGCGGCCGGCATCCTTGGCGCGGTAGAGCGCGAGATCGGCGGAGCGGATCAGCATCTCCGCGGTGCGGCCGTCGCGCGGCCCGATCGCGAGGCCGACCGAGGCGCCGATGTAGAGCGTGTTGGCGTCGACCTCATAAGGGCGCGAGAGCGTTTCGATGATCCGCTGTGCCAGCGCCTCGACCGCGCTGCTGTTGGTGGCGTCGCGCATCACCACGGCGAACTCATCGCCACCCAGTCGCCCGCAGGTCTCGTTGTCGCTCATCAGCTGGCCGAGCCGCTCGGCGACGCGGCTGAGCAGGCGGTCGCCGATGGGGTGGCCGAGCGTGTCGTTGACCGCCTTGAACCGGTCGAGGTCGATCATCATGAACGCGCAGCGGCCGCCCCATTTGTCCGCCTCCGCCATCGCTCGCGCCAGCGTCTCGTTGACCATCAGCCGGTTGGGCAGGCCGGTCAGCGTGTCGAAGCGCGCCATCCGGTTGATCTTGTCCGCCGAGGCGCGCTGTTCGGTCACGTCCGAGCCGACGCCGCGAAAGCCGCAGAAGGCGCCGTTGTCGTCGAACCGCGGGCTGGCGGCGAGCTCCCACCAGCGCTCCTCGCCATCGACGGTGAGCGACAGGCGCAGGTCGCGGAAGCTGTCGCGCGTCTTCAGCTTGTCGGCGAGATTGCGCAGGCCCGGGGTGAACTCACCCGTCTCCCACGTCTTGCCGGCGAGTACCTGCAGGAACGGCATGCCCTCGATCGTCACCGGATCGAGACCGCAGGCATAAGCGAAGCGGGGCGAGGCCTTGACGACGCGGCGGGCGGCATCGGTTTCCCACAGCCAGTCGGCACTGGTTTCCTCGAACTCGCGCAGCAGCAGGCTGACCGTCTCGTCCCGCTCGGCGAGCGCGATCTGGCTGGCGCGGATCACCACCAGCGAGCGGGCGCGGTTGAGGCAGACGACGATGAGCATCACGGTGAAGATCGACGTCGCGCAGGCGGCGGCATAGCTGCCGATCACGATCAGCTTGATCGTCACCGACAGGCCGAGCCCGCCGACGAAGGCGATGGTGGCGAGCGCCAGGGGCGCCATCGCCACCGCGCCGGCGGTCATCAGCACCGACAGGATCATCCACAGCACATAGGCGCTGTTCGATCCGGGATCGGTGTTGAACACGAGGCAGGGCACCGACCAGGCAATGGCGAGCGCCAGCCCCTCGCCCGCGGTGGCGCGCAGATCGGCCTGGGTGGCATAGCCGCCGTCGCGATGGCGGCTGCGGAGGCGACGGGCCGCCACCGTCACCGCGACCACGACGACCAGCGCCGCCCAGCCGCCCAGCCACAGCGCGGACACCTGCGAGGCGAACAGCGACACCGTCGTCGCCGCGCCGATCAGGTTGGCGCAGAGCAGCACCAGCGCGAGCTGGCGGCCGGCGTCCAGCTGCGTCGAGCGGATGCGCGCCCAATGCGCGGCGTCAGCGCCGTCGCGGAACCCCAGCAGCTGCGAAAAGCGGATGGCACCGGGGTCCGAGGTAGTCGGGGAGTCTGGGTTCACACTCACGGGAATAGTCGGTCAAAGTTGACGGAGTGTTAGAACCAAATCGAGATTTCATCCGAAATGCCAGTAACTTCGACAGAAAGGCAGTCGGATCGGAGGGAAAGCGCGATGTGTCGCCTCGGGGTAAGCGGGAGGGCGGACCGATACGCGCTGCGGCATGACCTCGTCCTTCGACGGGGCTGCGCTTCCACACCACGGAAGATGCGATTGCCCTGCCCAAGCCGGGCGGGGTTATGTCACGCCGCCAGCTTGGTCATCCAGCCTTCGGCATGGGCGAAGGCGGGGGCGTCGTCGACGTCGAGCCAGTCGAGATCGCTGCAATCGACGATCTTCGCATTGCCTTCGGCGGCGAGCAGCCGGACGCCTTCGGTGAGCGAGGGGCTGTCGAGCGTTGCCAGCACGGCGAAGAAGCGCTGCGAGACCGCGAAGATGCCGGTGTCGTAGCAATCGTGTGGTTCGAGGCCCTTGCCGATGCCGACGATCGCGTCACCGCGCGTCGCGACGCAGGTGACGTCGAGCGGGTCGACCCAGGGGTGGCCGAGGCGCCGGTCGATGCCGAGGCGCAGGCCGACGCCGGCCCCGGCCTTGGCAAGCCGGCGATAGTGGCGTGGCTGGACGAGATGGTCGCACATCGCGAGCACCGCGCCCTCCGCGCCGACGAGCGCGCGCGCCGCCAGCGCGGAGACGCCGTTGGGCTGGTGATAGTCGGTCATCACCGTCACCACCTCGAGCGGCCATTGCCGGCCGGCGAGATGGGCGGCGATCGCGTCGGCGCCATAGCCCAGCGACACGATCGCGCGGGACAGGCCCGCCGCCGCCATGCCGTCGAGCGCATGGTCGATCAGGGCGCGCCCTGCCACCGGGCAGAGCGGCTTGAACGGCGTGACCGAACGGAGCCGGCTGCCCTGTCCGGCGGCGAGCAGCAGGCCCGTGGTGATCATCAGGCGGCCTTGATGAACTCTTCGACCGCGATCTGCGCGAGGTCGTCGGTCATCTGGGTGCGCGGATGCTTACAGAAATAGGCCGAGGCGGGATCGATGACGCCGCCGATGCCGCGATCCTTCGCGATCGCGGCGCAGCGGATCATGTCGATCGCGACGCCGGCCGAATTGGGCGAATCCTCGACCGACAGGCGCAGTTCGAGGTTCATCGGCACGCCGCCGAACAGCTGGCCCTCCATGCGCAGGAAGCAGACCTTGTTGTCGTTCTGCCACGGCACATAGTCCGACGGGCCGATGTGGACGTTGTCGTCGTCGAGCCGCTCGGCCGCGACCGACTGGACCGCCTCGGTCTTCGAGATCTTCTTCGACTCGAGCCGGCGGTGGTTCGACATGTTGAGGAAGTCGGTGTTGCCGCCGGTGTTGAGCTGGTAGGTCCGGTCGAGCTTGACGCCGCGCTTGGCGAACAGGTCGGTCAGCACGCGGTGGACGATGGTCGCGCCGAGCTGCGCCTTGATGTCGTCACCGATGATCGCCACGCCGGCATCCTCGAACTTCTTCGCCCATTCGGGGTTCGACGCGATGAAGACGGGAATGTTGTTGACGAAGGCGACACCGGCTTCGAGTGCGCATTCGGCGTAGAATTCGGTCGCCTGCTGGCTGCCGACCGGCAGGTAGTTCATCAGCACGTCGGTGCCGCTCGCCTTCAGCTCGGCAACGATCTCGGCCTTGGTCGGCTGGGTATCGTTGGCGACGATGAAGGTGCGGTCGTCCTTATAGTCGGCCATATGGTCGGCAACGCCGTCGAGCACCGCGCCCATCTTCACGACCGCGCCGGTCGCCGGCACGTTGGCGGCGAAGACGGCGGTGCAATTCGGCTTGGCGAAGATCGCCTCGGCGACATCCTTGCCGACCTTGCGCGCATCGACGTCCCAGGCGGCGACGACCTTGATGTCGGAGGGCTTATAGCCGCCGAGTTCCCAATGCATCAGCCCGACGAGATCGTTGGCGCCTTCGCGATAATGCTCCAGCCCCTGGACGAGCGAGCTCGCGCAGTTGCCGATGCCAACGATGGCGATGTTGATGCTCTTCATGAATGACCCTGTTCGCTTGGATAAAGAATGGACTGCGGCGTGGCGCCGTGAACGAAGCGGCGCTCGACGCGCCGGTGACGGTAGAGACCGACCGCGCAGATCAGCGTCAGCGGGACGATCTCGAACCAGAAGAAGATGCGTGGGCTGCCGAGCAGGCAGGCGAGGCAGACCGCCCAGACGCGCACGTTGGCGGTGAGCAGCGACTGCAGCCGCATCACCGGCACGGCGGCGGCGGCATAGGCCGCGGCGAAGGCACCCTGATCCTCGGCAGCGCCGAAGCGGCGCTCGAACGGCATCGAGATGCGATCGACCGAGCCGGCGACGCTGTCGTAGAGGCGGACGAGGAACATGCCCGTCGGCACCGGCACGGCGGTGAGCGGTTGTCCGCGCATGCGGCGGTGGAAGCGCGCGCGCTCGCCTTCGTAGAGGCTCGACTGGACGGCGTGGCAGCCGGCGGCGGCGATCGCGAGAACCCAGCCGCCCGTGGTGCCGATCGTCCAGGCCAGCGCGATATAGATCAGCGCGAACACGCCATGGTCGCACAGCCCGTCGAGCGTGCGGCCGAGCGCGCTCGCGGTCTTGGTCGCGCGCGCGATCATGCCGTCGAGTCCGTCGGCGATCAGCCAGGCGACCGAGAAGATCAGCCCGACCACCGCCATCGCGGGATTGGTCCAATGTGCATAGGCGATCGCGGCGACCGTGCCGCAGCCGAGCCCGATCAACGACACCGTATTGGCGGACACGCCATGTCGCAGGGCAAGAGGCAGCAAGGCGTGCGACGCGGGATGAATCAGGTAAAGATTGGATGGGTCCTCGATCCGGCGATCGCGCGAGCCATCCCGGGGAGGCGGTGTCATCAGATCTTCATAATGCGCCCCCGCCCTTATAAAGGCAAGATTCTACGGAACGTTTCGGCGCAACTCGTCGAGCCATACGGCCGCCGTGCCGTCCGAAGGCGCCCGCCAGTCGCCGCGCGGGCTCAATGCGCCGCCGCCCGAGACCTTCGGCCCGTTTGGGATGGCGGAGCGTTTGAACTGGCTGAGCTGGAAGAAACGTACGACGAACCGTTCGAGCCAATGCTTGATCGTCGGCAGGTCGTAGGCGGTGCGCGCCTCGGCGGGGAAGTCCGCCGGCCAGTGGCCGGCATCCTTGTCGCGCCACGCGTGCCAGGCGAGGAAGGCGACCTTCGATGGCGCGAGGCCGTGGCGGACGATGTAATGCGCGAAGAAGTCGTTCAGCGGATAGGGGCCGATCATCGACTCGGTGCTCTGCATTGCGCCATCGGCATCGGCGGGGACCAACTCGGGCGAGATCTCCTGGCTGAGGATCGTCGAGAGCACCTGGTTGGTGGCCTCGTCATATTGGCCGGTGCGGATGCACCAGCGGATCAGGAACTGGATCAGCGTCTTGGGCACGCCGCTGTTGACGGCATAATGGCTCATCTGGTCGCCGACGCCATAAGTGCACCAGCCCAGCGCCAGCTCGCTGAGATCGCCGGTGCCGAGCACGATGCCGCCACGCTGGTTGGCGAGGCGGAAGAGGTAGTCGGTGCGCAGGCCGGCCTGCACATTCTCGAAGGTGACGTCGTACACCGCCTCGCCCCGTGCGAAGGGGTGGCCCATGTCGGCGAGCATCTGCCGTGCGGCGGGGCGGATATCGATCTCGTCGGCGGTGCAGCCGAGCGCGCGCATCAGCGCCCAGGCATTGCCCTTGGTGGCGTCGCCGGTGGCGAAGCCGGGCATGGTGAAGCCGAGGATATCGGCGCGCGGCCGGCCGAGCCGGTCCATCGCCTTGGCCGCGACGATCAACGCATGCGTCGAGTCGAGGCCGCCGGACACGCCGATGATAAGCGTCTTTGACCTGGTGGCGGCGAGCCGCTTCGAGAGCGCCTCGACCTGGATATTGAAGGCTTCGTAGCAATCCTCGTCGCGGCGGCCGGGATCGTTGGGGACGAAGGGAAAGCGGCGGATCGGCCGGTCGAGGCCGATATCGGTCAGGCTCGGCTGATGCGTGAAGCCGATACGGCGAAAGCGCGTCTCGGGATGGCCGGCGGCGATCGCCGAGTCGTTGAACGTGCCGTTGCGCAGCCGCTCCTGCACGATCCGTTCGAGATCGACATCGGTGACGGCGAGTTCGGGTGCCTGCACGAAGCGCTTCGACTCGACCAGCAGGTCGCCGCATTCGTAGACGAAGCCCTGGCCGTCCCAGGCAAGATCGGTGGTGCTCTCGCCGGGGCCGGCGGCCGAATAGATATAGGCCGAGGACGTGCGCGCCGATTGCGCGGCGGCGAGCAGCATCCGCTCGCGCCCCTTGCCGATGACGATGTTGGAGGCGCTGAGATTGCAGCAGATCGTCGCGCCCGCGAGCGCGCCGGCAGTCGACGGCGGGGTCGGCGCCCAATAATCCTCGCAGATCTCGGCATGGATGACGAAGCCGGGCAGATCCTCGGCGGCGAAGAGCAGGTCGGTGCCGAACGGCACGTCGTCCTCGCCGAGGCGGATGGTCAGGCTGTGGAGGCCAAGGCCCGAGGCGAACCAGCGCTTCTCGTAGTATTCGCGGTAATTGGGCAGGAAGGTCTTGGGCACGACGCCGAGGATACGGCCGCGGTGGAGCGCGACCGCGCTGTTGTAGAGCCGGCCGTTGCGGACCAGCGCGGCGCCGACGAGCAGCAGCGGCGCGAGGCCGGCGGTCTGTGCGGCGACCGCCAGGACCGCGGCTTCGCTGGCGCGCTGTTGCGCCGATTGCAGGTGGAGATCGTCGATCGCGTAGGAGGTGAGGTTGAGCTCCGGAAAGACGACGAGATCGACGCCGCGGCGTGCGGCCTCTGTCGCCATGGCGACGGTCGCTTCGACGTTGGCGGCGACATCGCCGACGCTGGCGAGCGGCGTCGCGGCGGCGACGCGGGCAAGCTGGTGGCGGTGGATCGAGTGGAAGGCGTCGGTCATGGAGAGGTGGTAGCCGTGATGAGAGGCGGGTTCTACCCGTGCAACGAGCGGGCCGGGGGGATGATCCGGCGGGGTTGGCGCGGGGAGCATGAGGCTGATCCGGTTCTCGACTCTTCGCCCTGCGCTGTGTCGAGGTCGTCGTGGGTGACGCATTGGGCGGGATCGACATGCGCGGGTACCGGGATGACGCCGTAAGGTCTGCGGCCATGGATTGCCGCCTACGGGGGATGACAGTCTGTAGTGCGGGAAAGGTCCCCCTCCGTCGTCATGCCGGCGGAGGCCGGCACCCATGGATGCGAGGCGCCAATGGTGCGTGCCAACCCTGATTGCGTCGTGTCCATGGGTCCCGGCGTTCGCCGGGATGACGAGGGGGATGACGACGGGGATGGCGCGGCTCGACCCGATGATCCTGAGGCGGTGCGGTGGGTCATGCGCGCATTTTGCCGCTCTTCGTCATCCCCGCGCAGGCGGGGATTCGGGCGCGCCGGTGTCGGGATGGAGCCGTTAGGTCTGCGGTTATGGATCCCCGCCTGCGCGGGGATGACGCTTGTGATGAGGGATGGCCCCATCCGTCGTCATCCCGGCGGAGGCCGGGATCCATGGATGCGGGACGCGGATGGTGCGTGCCGACCTTGGTTGCGCCGTCGCCGGGGCCACGCATTCGCCGGAGGACGATTGCGCGCGTGAGCGTGTGCGTGGCGTCTTGTTCGCGGCATGGTAAGGGGCGCGGCATGACGTTGACACTCTATGGCATCCGCAATTGCGACACGGTGAAGAAGGCGCGCGCGTGGCTCGACGCGGCGGGGATCGCCTACGATTTTCATGATTACAAGACGCAGGGTGTCGACCGGGCGCTGCTGGAGGGCTGGGTCGCGCGGCTCGGCTGGGAGGTGGTGCTCAACCGGGCGGGGACGACGTTCCGCAAGCTGCCGGACGCAGACAAGGCCGGGCTGGATGCTGAACGTGCGGTGGCGCTGATGTGCGCGCAGCCGTCGATGATCAAGCGGCCGGTCGTCGAGGCAGGGGAAACGCTGCTCGTCGGGTTCAAGCCGGCGGAGTGGGAGACGGCGTTGGGGTAGCGTGCGGTCCGCTCTCTCCATGGCGGGGGAGGGGGCGCGGCGGCGATCAGCCGGCTGTGACGCCGCTCGGCATGGCTCTGGATCGCGCCTCCACCGCGCGGTAGAGGCTGCGCATGTCCACGACCTACACCATCGACACCGCGACCAGCCGCGCCAATCCCACTCCGGCACCGCGCAAGCGGCTGACCGTCCCGGCGATCCGCCAGCGCAAGTCGAGCCGGGAGGGCGGCGGCGAACCCCTGGTGATGCTCACCGCCTATACGGTGCGCAACGCGCAGCTGCTCGATCCGCATTGCGACATGCTGCTGGTCGGCGACAGCCTGGGGCAGGTGATCTACGGCCTGCCGTCGACCGTGCCGGTGACGTTGCAGATGATGGCGGCGCATGGCGCGGCGGTGGTCCGCGGCAGCTATCATGCGGTGGTGGTCATCGACATGCCGTTCGGCAGCTACGAGGCCTCGCCGCAGCAGGCGTTCGAGAGCGCCGCATTCCTGCTCAAGGAGACCGGCGCGGCGGCGGTGAAGCTGGAAGGCGGCGAGGCGATGGCGCCGACGGTGCGCTTCCTCAGCGAGCGCGGCATTCCGGTGATGGGCCATGTCGGCCTGACGCCGCAGGCGGTCAACGTGCTCGGCGGCTATGGCGCGCGCGGGCGCAGCGAGGCGGAGGCGGCGAAGATCGTCGCCGATGCCACCGCCATTGCCGATGCCGGCGCGTTCGCGGTGGTGATCGAGGGCGTGATGGAGCCGATCGCGATCCGCATCACGCAGGAGATCGCCTGTCCGACGATCGGCATCGGCGCCTCGGCGCAATGCGACGGGCAGGTGCTGGTGGCGGAGGACATGCTCGGCCTGTTCGAACGCACCGCGCGCTTCGTGAAGCGATACGACGACATGGCGGGCCGGATCTCCGCCGCGGCCGAAGCCTATGCCGGCGAGGTGCGGTCGCGAAGCTTTCCGGGGCCGGAGCAGATCTATCCGGCGTAGGACAGATATCCGCCCCGGCAAATGTCCCGATGCGGGGATCGGATGGCCGATGCGTCAAGCAAACCGATCGAGCCGCATCACCACAGCCTTGTGCGATAGCGCTGCGGCCGGCGCGGACGGGGGTCGGCGGAGCCGCCCTCAACGCGCCACATTTCCCGTGCTTTCGTTTCACGGACGCCGCCGCTAAGAGTGCGCGCGAATTCCTCTGTCTGTTCCGGAGCCCTCCTTGGCCCTTACGCCGCAAAACAACGAAGCGTTCCTGCGCGAAGTCGATGACGAGCTGCGCCGCGATCAGCTGACGACCTATTGGGAACGCTACGGCCGCTGGACGATCGCGGCGATCGTACTGGCGCTCGCGGCCTTCGCCGGCTTTCTCTACTGGCAGCATCGCCAGACCGAGGCGGCGGGTGTCGAGGGCGAGCAATTGCAGGCGGCTTATGACGCGCTCGGCGCCGGCCAGACCGACAAGGCCAATACGATGCTCGCCCCGATCGCGGGTTCGAACCGCGAAGGCTATCGCGCGCTGGCGCTGATGACGCAGGCGGATATCCTGCTCGGCAAGAAGCAGGACAAGGCCGCCGCCGCGCTCTTCGCCAAGATCGCCGCTGACCAGAGCATCGCGCAGCCGTTCCGCGACCTCGCGCTGATCCGCCAGACCACCGCCGAGTTCGATACGCTGAAGCCGCAGGTCGTCATCGAGCGGCTGCGGTCGCTGGCGGTGCCGGGCAGCGCCTATTTCGGCAGCGCGGGCGAATTGCTCGCGATCGCCTATCTCGACAGCGGTCGCAAGGACCTCGCCGGCCGCCTGTTCGGGCAGCTCGCACAGAATGACGCCGTCCCCGACTCGATCCGTCAACGCGCGGTTCAGATGGCCGGCACGATGGGTGTCGACACCGCGGGCGCCGCCGCCGGCGCGAACGTGCGCATCGTCTCCCCCGCCAGCGCGGCCGCGGCACAATCGAAGGAAGCACCTGCGCAATGACGACCAGATATCGGGCCTCGGTGGCGGTGGCGGCGCTGATGGCGCTGTCCGCCTGCGGCATCTTCAAGGGCGGCCCCAAGAAGACCCCGACGGTCGGCGAGCGCGTGCCGATCCTCGCCTCGGAAAATGCGATCGAGGCGGACAGCACGATCGCCGACATCCAGGTGACGCTGCCGGCGGCCGAGGCGAACGACGCCTGGACGCAGCCGGGCGGCAATGCGGCCAAATCGATGGGCCAGCTCGCGCTGGCCGAGGCGCCGTCGCGCGCCTGGCAGGCGTCGGTCGCCGGCGGTTCGAACCGCCAGCGGCTCGGCGCGTCGCCGGTCGTCGCCGATAACAAATTGTTCGTGGTCGACGTGACCGCGCAGCTCCACGCCTTTGCCGCCGACACGGGAGCGAAGCTGTGGAGCGCCTCGGTCAGCAGCGGTGACGAGAACCGGCCGGCGCGCTTCGGCGGCGGCGCGAGCTATGACGAGGGCCGCGTCTTCGCCACGGACGGCGTCGGCGACGTCGTCGCGTTCAACGCCGCGGATGGCAAGGAAATCTGGCGCGCCAAGCCGGGCGGGCCGCTGCGCGGCGCGCCGACCGTCGCCAACGGCTCGGTCTATGTGCTGAGCCAGGACAATCAGATCTTCGCGCTCGATCAGAGCGACGGCAAGGTCCAGTGGGCGCAGTCGGGCACGCTGGAGACGCAGGGCGTGTTCGGCGTCGCCGCACCCTCGGCCAGCCAGGGTACGGTGGTCGCCGGCTTCTCGAGCGGCGAGCTCAACGCCTATCGCTACGAGAACGGCCGCGTGCTGTGGGGCGACGCGCTGTCGCGCACCTCGATCACCACCTCGGTGTCGAGCCTGTCGGATATCGACGCGGCGCCGGTGATCGACAGCGGCCGGGTCTTCGCGGTCGGGCAGGGCGGCCGCATGGTCAGCCTCGACCTCGCCACCGGCCAGCGGCTGTGGGAGCAGAATTTCGCCGGCATCTCGACGCCGTGGATCGCGGGCGAATGGCTGTTCGTCGTCACCGACGATGCGCGGCTGGTCTGCCTGGCGCGCTCGAACGGCAAGGCGCGCTGGATCGCGCAATTGCAGCGGTTCAAGAACGCCAAGAAGAACAAGGGGCCGCAGGTCACCTGGTTCGGGCCGGTGCTGGCGGGCAACCGGCTGGTGCTGACCAATTCGCTGGGGCAGGTGGTGTTCGCCTCGCCGACCGACGGCAGCATCGCGACGACGATCGAGGCGAAGGACAGCTTCGCGCTGCCGCCGATCGTGGTGAAGTCGACGCTGTACACGCTGGGCCAGTCGGGCAAGATCACCGCGTACCGGTGACCCAAAGTCCTCCCCCGCCAGGGGGAGGTGGCAGCGCAAAGCGCTGACGGAGGGGGAGAAAAGGGCGGAAGCTCGGGCGCCTGCCTCCCGCCCTTTCCTCCCCCTCCACCACTCGGCTAGCGGCCGAGCGGTCCCCCTCCCCCTTGCGGGGGAGGAGTGAGGTGGCCGCGCCGGGGAGGATTGGTATTTTCCCGCCACCTCTTCTAAGAGCGCGGGCATGTCCCGTATTCCCACCGTCGCGATCGTCGGCCGTCCCAACGTCGGCAAGTCGACGCTGTTCAACCGTCTGGTCGGCAAGAAACTCGCCCTCGTCGACGATCGCCCCGGCGTCACCCGCGACCGGCGCGAGGGCGACGCGCATCTGATCGGCCTCGACTTCCGCGTCATCGACACCGCGGGTTACGAGGATCACGACGCGCAGACGCTGCCCGGCCGGATGCGGATGCAGACCGAGGCGGCGATCGGCCAGGCCGATGTCGCGCTGTTCCTGTTCGACGCGCGCGCCGGCATCGTGCCGCTCGACGAGGAGATCGGCCGCTGGCTGCGCTCCTCGACCACGCCGGTGATCCTCGCCGCCAACAAGGCGGAGGGCAAGGCGGGCGAGCAGGGCATTCTCGAATCACTGGCGCTGGGGTTCGGCGATCCCGTCCAACTCTCCGCCGAGCACGGCGAGGGGATGGGCGACCTGTTCGAGGCGCTGCTGCCGCATATCGAAAAGGCGCTCGCCGAAATGTCCGAGGAGGATGAGGACGACCGGCCCGATGCGCCGCTCAAGCTCGCCATCGTCGGCCGCCCGAACGCGGGCAAGTCGACGCTGATCAACCGCATGCTCGGCGAGGACCGGATGATCACCGGCCCCGAGGCGGGGATCACGCGCGATTCGATCGCGGTCGACTGGCTGTGGCACGATCCCAAGGGCGAGCCGCGCCCGGTGCGGCTGATCGACACCGCCGGCATGCGCAAGCGCGCCAAGGTGCAGGACAAGCTGGAGAAGATGTCGGTCGCCGATGCGCTGCACGCGGTCGATTTCGCCGAGGTCGTGGTGCTGTTGCTCGACGCGACGCTGGGGCTGGAGGCGCAGGACCTGCGCATCGCCGACAAGGTGCTCGAAGAGGGGCGGGCGCTGGTCATCGCGCTCAACAAATGGGACGTGGCGGAGAATGCCTCGTCGCTGTTCAACGGCGTCAAGCGCGCGCTCGAGGACGGCCTCAGCCAGGTCAAGGGCGTCACGGTGATGACGGTGTCGGCGGCGACCGGCAAGGGCATCGACCAGCTGATGCAGGCGGCGTTCGACACGCGCGAGGCCTGGTCGAAGCGCGTCGGCACCGGCGAGATGAACCGCTGGTTCGAACGCGCGATCGAGGCGAATCCGCCACCCGCGCCGGGCGGCAAGCGGATCAAGATGCGCTACGTCACACAGGTCAAGACGCGGCCGCCGAGCTTCGTGGTGTTTGGCACGCGCGTCGACCAGCTGCCAGCGAGCTACGAGCGGTATCTTGTCAATTCGATGCGCAAAGAACTGGGATTCGGGGCCGTTCCGGTCCGGATGACTTTCCGCGCGCCGAAGAATCCCTTCGACAACAAGGAATAACCTGCAACACTCGGCAACGTCGTGTTTACCGCTTGGGTGTAGGATCGCCGGCGAACCGATGTGGGATCACCCCACGGCCGAGGGGAGAAGGCAGTGTCGTTCGTAGGCAGCACGTTGGTGGATTGGGCGGTGTTCGCGCAGGCGCGCACCGAGCTCGGCACCGGCTTCGTGCGCATCCTCGGCTATTTCCGTGAGGACGGCGTCAAATCCGTGGTGGCGATCGAACAGGCGATGCGCAGCGGCAGCGCCGCCGCCATGGTCATCCCCGCGCACACGCTGAAGGGCGAGGCCCGCCAGTTCGGCGCCGAGCCGCTGGCGACTCTGGCCGAGTCGGTGGAGGAACTCGCGCGCGGCTGCGTCGAGCGGCAGGACACGTGCGAGGAGGCGCTGGAACAGGTGGTGCAATTGCGGCCGCTGTTCTTCGAGACGCTGGCGTTGCTGGAACGCGAGGCCAACCCGCTGGTCCCCCGGCGACCGGCGCCGGGGGGATTCGGGCGGAAGGTGTGACGCGGCAGGTTATCCAGGCGCCCCCGAGTGGAGGGGCGCTTTGCCGTTCTTGGGCGTTACCATCGCTATATCCGGCGCGGCTTCAAGTGATGCCGTTTATACGGGCGACGGCTTCCGCAAATATCGTGGGCAAGCCGTGATCGACATAGAGCGCACGCGCATATTCAAGGATAACGTCATGGCGATAGGCCGTCATGTCGTTGTCGAATGTGATCACCGTATAACGATCCGCCAGCAAGGACAGAAGCGCCTGCTGATCAGCCGGATCGAGGGATCGAATCTTGAAGTGGATCACCTGTGGCGACGCCTGATGCAGCAGAATGTCGTCGATGATCTGCCGTTCCATTCCCTTTGCATCGACAACGAGTATGTCAGGGCTTCGGCCGGCCGCCTCGGCGAGCATCGTGGTATGATCGATGATCGGCACAGGAATGGGATCGAGGCAATGTCGGATTTGCTCGGGTGTCGCTGTGTCGATCGTCCTTCCACCAACTGCGTTTTGGTCATCGTGGACAGACGATAGGCCGACCCGATCGGGCAGGCCGGGAGCGGCGGCACCTGCCGGGGTGATCGCGTCCAAGGTCGATTCTCCCGCGCCTTGGCCATAAGCGGCCGCAAGCAGCCGGCTGTTGCCGTTGCGCGCGTAAGCCTTTTTCAGCATCGCAAAAAGATGAGGATTGGGCTCGAGAAGAACGGCCGGCGGGTCATAGTTGATCAGTGCCGGACGTAGTGGATCGACGAGGGCGTCGTCGGCGGCACCGATCTGCCACACCATGCGATCCGCGTTCTGCGCCAATAGCCAGTCGACCACCTTGCCAAATTCAAACGCGGGCCGATCGCTGGGCCTGATCGCCAGATTAGGGAACAGGGTGGGGGCGACCTGCAGCGTCTTTTGTCGGATGTCGCGGATCGTATCGATCATCGTAGCGGCATCCTGCGCCCAAGGTCCGTCGAGGCTGGCGACGATCGCTGCAGTTTGCGTGATTTCGCCTTTGCCAAGCAGTTTCCACGCGGTGTCCTGCTTCGCCGCGGGTGTAAGCCACGACCCGCCCCAGATGTGTATCCCGAAGGTCTGCGCGAGGTCGCGCATCCGGATCGCCGCGAATGGCTCGTCGTAGAGATAGGGGTAGAAGGTGGCGGTTGGTAAGCGCGCATGCGGGTGCCGTTGCAGCGCCGCGCCGAACAGCCACGGACCGGTGGAGACGTTGGGGCGGCTTTCGTCGATCGGGTTGCGCAGGATATGTTGGACCAGCTCCAGAAAGAGCGGATGCCCCGGCGGCGTGGCGATGAAGCCGATCGAACAATAATCGGTGGCGTCGGTCTCGTTGCAGACGGTGAGGCGGCTCGTCATCTCATCGACCGCGAAAGGCATATGCGGCTTGATGTCGCAATCGAGATAGATGCCGCCCTCCGCGTGCAGGATTTCATAACGGGCGAGGTCGGCGCGCGCCGCATGGCTACGGAATTCCCGTAGGCGGTTCCGGCTCAGTGTCAGGCGGTCTATGTCGTCGTCTCTCCACGTGACGAACCGGCATTCCGGGAACTGACGTTGCCACGCCTGCCAATAGTGCTCATACTCAACGGGGACCGCTTTATCCCCGAACCAGATGCGGTGGAAGGTCGTGCTCATGCGGCGATGCCTGCTACAATCTGGCCGAGATCGCTGTCGTATCGGCACAGGATGGCATGTCCGCTGCGGTCGATCTGGACCATAGGCGGACGATTGAGGTCGACCTTTCCGCTGTCCAGATTGGCGGTCATCATTTCAAGTGCCTGTTCGATATTGGTGAAGTCGACATCGTCAAAAATCCGAAAATTATATTTCCACCAGCCGATTTCGAGCAGGCGCTCAATGATCGGTTGTTCGAAGCGATAGCGGATAATCTCCGCCGGGGTGCCCCCGACGATGGCGAAGGGAGGGACATCCTTAACAACGACGGCGCGTGACCCGATGATGGCACCATCGCCTACGGTCACGCCGCGCCGAATGAACACGCCTTCGCCGATCCACACATCATTGCCGACGACGATCCTGCCGAAGCGCGCGTCATACAGGTCCGTCGCGACGGCTTTACTTTTCGTAAGCATCGGCGCGTTCCGCATACGAAACTGCGATTCAAGATGCGTTGTCGACACCTTATGCTGGAAGATCGGATGGGTGGAGAGAAAGGTTGTTGGGTGTTCGGGCGGGCCCGTGAGGACGTTGGTCGCGATCGAGCAATACCGGCCGACGCTCGCCGTATATAGAAATTCGGTATTGCCGCCGTTGAAATACGAGAATGCCCCAATGAAATCGATCTGGAACGACCCGCTTTCGAGGCGTGCCGGTGCTTCGATCAAGGTCGAGGTTTGTTGATCAGACCAGTCAAAATGGGTGCGGTGGTCAATCGAAATCGAGACTTGCCTGCAAACGTCAATCGGAGCGCCGCTTATCAAAAAACTCATTGACCTACTTCTTCCCACATAGGCGCTGACGTGCTGCACGACGTATTGCGCATGCCGTCACGAGGGTATTGTAGATGCAATGGCATGTGGGCCGGTGAAAACCGCTAGAATACCGAGCGAAACGCTGCGTCCGTGCGCTGATTTCCGCCTAACCGAGGTCGACAGGGCAGTAGGGGTAGCCCCGTCACCAATAGATGACGCTCAGCCAGTCGGGCTAACGGCGCACCGTCGGCACGGCCCAGACGTCGAGGACGAAAACCACGGGGGAGAATCGAACGCCGGTCGACTCGATCCCCCGCGGCCCGAACGTGCCGGTGCCGGTTGTTCACCGGCTGGCTCCGCTCCGTATATTTCGTTGACGGCGCGTTCTGGGCAAGGATTGAATACGCCAAATCGCGGCCAAAAAAAAGGCCGGTCAGAAGACCGGCCGAAAGTTTTTAGGAGAGGATGCCTGAAAGGCACGGTCTTTGTGCATCGCAGCATGGCTTTGTGCAATTGCAAAAGCTGCAATCAGGCGTTCGTTAAGCACAATCGGTATTGGAATGGTCCTGTCGCAGATGGTTGTGCGTCGCGGGCGTTCGGCATAGCGGGTGACGATGCGCCTCTCCCTGATCCTGCTCGCTACCGCCGCGATGTCGACCGCCACACCCGCTGCCGCCCCCCGCGAGCCGGCGGTGGTGCGGGTGCGGCTCGACACGCCTTACGGACCGATCGTGCTGGCGCTGGAGGCGCGACGGGCGCCGCGGACCGTCGCCAATTTCATGGGCTATGTCGATGATGGCCGGTTCGACGGGATGAGTTTCTATCGCTCGGCGCGCAACCGCAGCAAGCCGGGGCTCGGCTTCATCCAGGGCGGCATCCGCACCGATGCACGCCGCATCCTGCCGTCGTTCCCGCTGGAGACGACGGCGATGACCGGGCTGCGGCACGTCGATGGTACGATCTCGATGGCGCGTCGCGCCGAAGCCGGGTCGGCGGGCGGCAATTTCTTCATCACCGTCGGCGCGATGCCGAGCATGGACGCCAAGGGCAGTTACCCCGGCTATGCCGCCTTCGGCCATGTCGTGTCCGGCATGGCGGTGGTGAAGCGTATCCTGGCGATGCCGACCGGGGGCGGGATGGGCGGGCAGTTGCTGCTGAAGCCGGTGCAACTGACCGCGGCGCGGCGGCTGACGGGCACGCCGCACCCGACCGGGCTGGTCAAACCGTGGCTGGTGAAGACCAGTGACGGGAGGCGGAATTGAGTTAGATCAAGGGCCTGGTGCAACCATTAGCAGCGCATCCGGTTATCTCGGCTATCCCCATAGGAGAGCAGCGATGAAGACCGGATTTCTAGCCATCTTGGCGACCGTGGCAATGGTGTCGCCGATCGCGATCGATCCGGTCTCCGCCCAGCGCGGCGACCGCTATCAGGATCAGCGCGGCGACCGCTATCAGGACCGCCGCGGCGATTATCGCTGGCAGGGTGACAACAACCGCGATTGGGAGCCGTCGCAGGCCTATCGCGACGGCCGCTATCGCGAGCGTCGTCTCGGCCGCAACGATCGCATCTACCGTGGTCGTGACGGCCGTGCCTATTGCAAGCGCAACGACGGCACGACGGGTCTGGTGGTCGGCGCGGTCGGCGGCGGCGTGCTCGGCAACCTCGTCGGCGGCGGCACGCTCGGCACGCTGCTCGGTGCCGGTGGTGGTGCCTTGCTCGGCCGGTCGGTCGATCGCGGCAAGGTCAAGTGCCGCTGAGCCGGATCGTTTGACCACAGGACGGCCCCGCGATCACGCGGGGCCGTTTGTCGTTGGGGCGATCAGCCGTTGAGGTGCGGCGCGGCGCCGGCCTTGGGCGAATCATGCTCGCTGATCGAGTTGAGCTGCACGTAATTGTGGATGCCCATGCGCTCAATCATCTCGAACTGGCGCTCGAGCGTATCGACATGCTCTTCCTCGCTGGCGAGGATGCGGGTGAACAGGTCGCGGCTGACGAAGTCCTTGGCTTCCTCGCAATAGGCGATCGCGCCCTTGAGCTGGACGACGGCTTCCTGCTCCATCGCGAGGTCGGAGCGGAGGATCTCCTCCACCGTCTCGCCGATGCGCAGCCGGCCGAGCAACTGGAAATTGGGCAGGCCGTCGAGGAAGAGGATGCGCTCCGACAGCCAGTCGGCGTGCTTCATCTCGTCGATCGATTCCATCCGCTCGTACTGGGCGAGCTTGTAGACGCCCCAATGGTCGAGCATCCGGTAGTGGAGCCAATATTGGTTGATCGCGGTCAGCTCGTTCTTGAGCGCCTCGTTCAGATACTCGATGACCCGCGGGTCGCCCTTCATCGTCATGACTCCACCTTTGATAGTCCGGATGGGGACGATCTAGGCGGCGGACAGCCATGGCGGCAAGTAAAAAACCGCAGAATTCTGCCGTTTTTTGTCGTGCGAACGTCAGGCAGCAGCGCGTTCGGTGTCGATAATGGCTCGCGCTACCACGACGCACTGGCCGCATTTCGCGCGGCAGCCGAGCGACTGATACGCCTGGCAGGCCGTCTGGCAGCCGTTGCGCGCGGCGGCACGCACTTGGGATTCTCGTATGGCATTGCAAACGCAGACAACCATGGTCGCTCCTCGGTTCCCCGCCTGTATGCGGATACTGCGAGACGTTCGCAAGTGGATTTGCGACTAATTCGCAGTCGCTGACGCACGGTTCGTCGCAACCGTCGAAATTCTTCTCCGCCAACGGGGAGGGAGGACAGGGTGGGCGCTCGATTATCCAGCTCCCGTCCTGTCCTCCCCCTCCGTCACGCCCTTCGGGCGCGCCACCTCCCCCTTGCGGGGAGGAATTTCAGTCAGGCCAGCGCCGAATCGGTGCCCATCAGCTTCGGGAAGAAGCCCTCGTGTGCGCTGCGCAGGTCGTCGAGCGTGACGACGTCGTCGCGGTCGGGGCGTTCGAAGATCAGGCGCTTGCCGCCGGTGCGGCCCAGCGGCTCGGCCTCGACGCCGGCGGCATGCGCGGCACCGAGGAAGTCGAGCAGCGCATGGTCGTGGACGGTGACGACATAGACGCCCTGATCCTCGGCGAAGAAGGCGCGCGCGCAGTCGAACGGCTGCTTGCGATCGATCATCGCGCCGATGTTGCCGGCGAGCGCCATCTCGGCGAGCGTCACCGCGATCCCGCCGTCGGACACGTCATGGACGGCGGAGAGCTGCCCGTCGCGAATTGCGGTGCGGATCAGGTCGCCGGTCTTGCGCTCGGCGGCCAGATCGACCGGCGGGGGCGGGCCTTCCTCGCGGCCGTGGCATTCGCGCAGGTAGAGCGACTGGCCGAGATGGCCGCCGCGCTTGCCGACGGTCAGGATGATGTCGCCGGTGCCCTTGAAGGCGATGGTCGCGTTCTTGGTCCAGTCCTTGAGCAGGCCGACGCCGCCGATCGCCGGGGTCGGCAGGATCGCACTGCCGCCGCCGGTCGCCTTCGATTCGTTGTAGAGCGACACGTTGCCCGACACGATGGGGAAGTCGAGCGCGCGGCACGCCTGCGCCATGCCGTCGAGGCAGCCGACGATCTGGCCCATGATCTCGGGCCGCTGCGGATTGGCGAAGTTGAGGCAGTTGGTGATGGCGAGCGGGGTCGCGCCGACCGCGGTCAGGTTGCGCCATGCCTCGGCGACCGCCTGCTTGCCGCCTTCGACGGGGTCGGCGAAGCAGTAGCGCGGGGTGCAATCGGTGGTGATCGCCAGCGCCTTGTCGGTGCCGTGGACGCGGACGACCGCGGAATCGCCGCCGGGCGCCTGCACCGTGTCGGCGCCGACCATATGGTCGTATTGCTCCCAGATCCAGCGGCGGCTGGCAACGTCGGGCGAACCCATCAGCGTCAGCAGGTCGGCGGCGATGTCCTTGCTTTCCGGCACGTTGGTCAGCGGCGCGGGCTTGGGCGTCGGGACGTGCGGACGGTCGTACAGCGGCGCCTCGTCGGCGAGCGGACCCAAGGGAATGTCGCAGACGGTCTCGCCCTGCCACGTCAGCACCATGCGGCCGGTGTCGGTGACGCGGCCGATGACCGCGAAGTCGAGCTCCCATTTGCGGAAGATCGCCTCGGCCTCGGCCTCGCGGCCGGGCTTGAGGACCATCAGCATGCGCTCCTGCGATTCGGAGAGCATCATTTCATAGGGCGTCATGCCGGTTTCGCGCTGGGGGACGTCGTCCATCACCAGCTCGATGCCGACGCCGCCCTTCGACGCCATCTCGACGCTGGAGGAGGTGAGGCCGGCGGCGCCCATGTCCTGGATCGCAACGATCACGTCGGTCGCCATCAGTTCGAGGCACGCCTCGATCAGCAGCTTCTCGGTGAAGGGATCGCCGACCTGCACGGTCGGGCGCTTGGCGTCGGCGTCCTCGCCGAAATCCGCCGAGGCCATCGTCGCGCCATGGATGCCGTCGCGGCCGGTCTTGCTGCCGACATAGACGATCGGATTGCCGATGCCACTGGCGGCCGAATAGAAGATCTTGTCCTGATCGGCGACGCCAACGGTCATCGCATTGACGAGGATGTTGCCGTCATAAGCGGGATGGAAATTGACCTCGCCGCCCACCGTCGGGACACCGACGCAATTGCCGTAGCCGCCGATGCCGTGGACGACGCCGGCGATGAGGTGGCGCATCTTGGGGTGCGTCGGCGAGCCGAAGCGCAGCGCGTTCATATTGGCGACCGGTCGCGCGCCCATCGTGAAGACGTCGCGCAGGATGCCGCCGACGCCGGTCGCGGCGCCCTGATACGGCTCGATATACGAGGGGTGGTTGTGGCTCTCCATCTTGAAGATGGCGGCCTGGCCGTCGCCGATGTCGATCACGCCGGCATTCTCGCCGGGGCCGCAGATCACCTGCGGGCCTTCGGTGGGGAGCTTCTTGAGGTGGATGCGGCTCGACTTGTAGCTGCAATGCTCGGACCACATCACCGAGAAGATGCCGAGCTCGACGAGATTGGGCTCGCGGCCCAGCGCGTGCAGGACGCGCTTATATTCTTCCGTGGACAGGCCGTGGTCGGCGACGATCTGGGGCGTGATCTCGGTCATGCCCGCGCCTTAGCGGGGTGGGGCGGGTTCGTCACCATCGCTGATCGGTTGACGCTGCACCGGCCGGACGGGCAGGGCGCGCGGCAGATTATTCCCGGAGACGATGATGGCCGCGATCCCGTTCGACATTCCCCACAGCCTCGGCCGCGAGGAAGCGCAGCGGCGGATCGAGGCGGGGCTGCCGAAGCTGGCGCAGCATATCCCCGGCGGCGGCACGGTCGACGCGGAATGGACCGGGCCGGATGCGCTGGCGCTGGCGATCGTCGCGATGGGGCAGAAGGCCGCCGTCGACATGGCGGTGGGCGAGGACAAGGTCAGCGGCACGGTGAAGGTGCCGATGATGCTGGCGATGATGTCCGGCCCGATCGCCGAGTTCGTGAAGACGAGTGCGGAGAAGATGCTGAAGGGATAACCTTTCCACGCCGACCATCGTCCTCACCCATCGCCGGCTTCGCCCTCTCTCCCTCTCCCGGCGGGAGAGGGAAGGGGCCCGCCCGGCGCAGCCGGGTGGGAAGGGTGAGGACGGGTTGCTTTGCTGTCTTACGTCAACCGCTCGGCGTGCCACGCGAGATGGTCGGCCATGAAGGTCGAGATGAAGTAATAGCTGTGGTCGTAACCCGGCTGCATCCGCAGCGTCAGGTCGATGCCTGCTGCTTCGCATGCATCCGCCAGCAACTGCGGCTTGAGCTGCTCGGCGAGGAACTGGTCGGCATCGCCCTGATCGACGAGCAGCGCGGGGACGCGCGCGCCGTCCTCGATCAACGCGACCGCGTCGTGCCGGCGCCATGTCGTGCGATCGTCGCCGAGATAGCCGCCCAGCGCCTTCTCGCCCCAGGGCACCTGGCTCGGCGCGACGATCGGGGCGAAGGCGGACACCGCCTTGAAGCGATCCGCGAGCGTCAGGCCGATGGTCAGCGCGCCATGGCCGCCCATCGAATGGCCCATGATCGACTGGCGATCCATGTCGACGGGGAAATGCGCGGCGATCAGCGCCGGCAGTTCCTCGGTGACGTAGGACCACATGCGGAAGTGCGGCGCCCAGGGGATCTGCGTCGCGTCGACGTAGAAGCCCGCGCCCTGGCCGAAATCGTAGCCAGCATCGTCCGCTACGCCAGCGCCGCGCGGCGAGGTGTCTGGCGCGACGAAGATCAGCCCGAGCTCGGCGCAGGCGCGGCGGAATTCGCCCTTGTCGGTGACGTTGGCGTGCGTGCACGTCAGGCCGGAGAGATACCAGACGACCGGCAGCTTCTGCCCCTCGTCATGCGGCGGCACGTAGACCGAGAAGGTCATCGGCGTGCCCGTCGCGGTCGATTCGTGGCGATACACGCCCTGCGTGCCACCGAAGGCCCTGGCGGTGGAGACGGTCTCGAACGTCATCGTTCAGGCCGCCATGCGATGGACGGCGCAGACCTTGTTGCCGGCGGGATCGCGCAGATAGGCGAGGTAGAGTTTGCCGAACGGCGATTCCCGCGGGCCGGGTGCGTCCTCGATCGCGGTGCCGCCATTGGCGAGGCCGGCGGCATGCCAAGCCTCGACCGCCTCCGCCGAGCCGGCGGCGAAGCCGACCGTCCCGCCATTGGCGTGACAGGCGGGTTCGCCGTTGATCGGCTTGCTGAGCAGCAGCCGGCCGCCCGCATGGGTATAGGCGGTGCGGCCCTTCGGGTCGCTGACCCCCGCGGGCACGCCGAGCGCGCCGAGTGCCGCGTCGTAGAAGGCCCTGGAGGCGGCCATATCGTCGGTGCCGAGCATGACGTGGGAAAACATCTGGTCTGTCCTTGTAGCGGCGAACGGGCGCGTCAGTAGATCACGACGCTGCGGATGCTTTCGCCGGCATGCATCAGGTCGAAGCCCTTGTTGATCTCGTCGAGGCTGAGGCGGTGCGTGATCATCGGGTCGATCTGGATCATCCCGTCCATGTACCAGTCGACGATCTTGGGCGTATCGGTCCGCCCGCGCGCGCCGCCGAACGCGGTGCCGCGCCAGTTGCGCCCGGTGACCAGCTGGAACGGGCGGGTGCTGATCTCCTTGCCCGCCTCGGCGACGCCGATGACGATCGACGTGCCCCAGCCGCGATGGCAGCACTCGAGCGCCTGGCGCATCACGTCGGTGTTGCCGGTTGCGTCGAAACTATAGTCGGCACCACCGTCGGTCAGCTGCACGATATGCGCGACGATGTCGCCGACCTGCTTCGGATTGGCGAAATGGGTCATGCCGAAGCGGCGGCCCCAGTCCTCGCGATCCGGGTTGATGTCGACGCCGACGATCATCTTGGCGCCGGCGAGCTTGGCGCCCTGGATCACGTTGAGGCCGATGCCGCCGAGGCCGAAGACGACGACGGTGTCGCCCGGCTGCACCTTGGCGGTGTGGACGACCGCGCCGACGCCGGTGGTGACGCCGCAGCCGACGTAGCAGCTGGTGTCGAACGGCGCATCGGGGCGGATCTTGGCGACCGCGATCTCGGGCAGCACGGTGAAGTTTGAGAAGGTCGAACAGCCCATGTAGTGGAAGATCGGCTGGCCCTTGTAGCTGAACCGCGTCGTGCCGTCGGGCATCAGCCCCTTGCCCTGCGTCGCGCGGATCGCGGTGCACAGGTTGGTCTTTTGGCTGAGGCACGACTTACACTGGCGGCATTCGGGCGTGTAGAGCGGGATGACGTGGTCGCCGACACTCACGCTGGTCACGCCCGCGCCGACCTCGCGCACGATGCCGGCGCCCTCATGGCCGAGCACGCTGGGGAACAGCCCCTCGCTGTCGAGGCCGTCGAGCGTATAGGCGTCGGTGTGGCAGATGCCGGTCGCCATGATCTCGACCAGCACCTCGCCCGGCTTGGGGCCTTCGAGGTCGAGTTCGACGATCTCGAGCGGCTGTTTGGCTTCGAAGGCGACGGCGGCGCGGGTCTTCATGGGGGCAGGCTCCGGTAATCTGTGCGCTGCGGTTACCGCTTGTCGGTGGGGCGGGGCAAGCGATGGTGCGTTTCCGTCGCGTGCCGGGTGACCGAGGGCGCGGCTGGGTGGGATCGACATGCATGCCAATTTCCCCCCGCCACGGCTTCGACCCGGCATTCCCGGGGAAGGGCTATCGCCTATCGCTGCAATGATGAGGTTCGATCGGCGTCCTCCTCCTATCCGTCACCCCGGACTTGTTCCGGGGTCCACTCTGCGGCGAGGAGATAGGCTTGACGGGACACCGTTCTCTTGTGGCCCGGTGGACCCCGGAACAAGTCCGGGGTGACGGGATGGGATTGGAAGGCGGCGGACTCAAGCGGATGTCCCCATGCGATAGCCCGCTCTGGCGCGGGGACGCGTTCGACTGGCTGTCGACCCCGCCTTAGCTCCCGCGGAACACCGCGCCGAAGATCATGATCGTCTCGGTCGGCTCGCTGATCTGGATGGTGCCGCCGGCCTGCGTGACGAGGCTGTGGACCAGATAGGCCGCGGCGGTGCGCGGGGTAACGCCGTCCGGCCCCTCGCCATGGTTGAGCGCGGTGCGCAATTCCGGCGCGAGGATGATGCGCGGCCCCTCGATCTTCACGACGATCTCGAGCTGGCCGTTGTTCTCCTCGCCGCCGACGTCGAGCGTGCCGCCGCGGACCAGCGCCTCGCTGGCGATCAGCGTCAGGTTGAGCATCACCTTGAGCGCGGTCTTGGGCAGCGAGTTCGCCTCGACCCACCAGTTGAAGGTGGTGCGCTTGTTGTCGATCAGCAGGCCATCGATCGCCGCCTTGGCCTCGCGGCTGTCGACCTGCTCGCCGAAGCCGCCGGCGCCGCCGAAGGCAAGCCGGAAGAACTTGAGCTTGTTGGCCGATGCGCGCGCGCTCTCGCTGAGCAGCTGGAACACGCGGGCGCGCATCTCCTCGTCGGTTTCGTCGGTCAGCAGCTCCAGCCCGTTGTTGAGCGCGCCGACCGGCGAAAGCAGGTCATGGCACAGCCGCGAACAGAGCAGGCTGGCGAAATCGACCGGACTGACGGACATGAACTTCCCCTGGATTGATACGGGCGTGTGTGGCCGAGCCGAGTCGTGCGCGCAAGGGCGAGCACGCGGGCGCGGCCGTCAGCGGATGACGAGCGCGACGGGCGCGAACCGGCCCTCGACCGGCCCGTCGGCGACCGCGCGCCAGCCGCGCAGCGCGCCGCCGCCGGCGATCAGCCACATCGCGCCGTCGGGCGCCGCGCTGGCCGCGTCGCGCGGCGAGGGGCGGGGATCGCCGGTCGGGTGCGAATGGTAATGGCCCACGATCGCCGGCCCGCCGTTGCGCGCGGCGCGGTGCGCGGCGAGCAGCGTCGCCGGGTCGATCTCGAACCAGCGCGCCGGATCGGCGGCGACGTTGCGGCAGGGGCGGATCGCGGTCACGGCATCGGCGCTGCCGAACAGCAGCCCGCACACTTCCGTGCCGGGGGAGGCGGCGGCGTCGCGCAGGATCTGTCCGACAAGATCGCTTGTAATCGCCAGCATGATGCCCACATCCCTAAGTCATGGACCGGGGGGTTTCCATCATCGAAGCGACGATCGCGCCGGCGGCGGATGGCTGGCGACTGGATCGCGCGCTTGCCGAGGCGGTGCCGACGCTGTCGCGCGAACGGCTCAAGGTGCTGATCGCCAGCGGCGCGGTGACCCGCGACGGGTTGATGGTGCGCGATGCCGCGAAGAAGGCGGCGGCCGGCGACCGGCTGCTGGTCGCGGTGCCGATCCCGACGCAGCCGCACAACGAGGCGCAGGATATCCCGCTCGTCGTCGCTTATGAGGACGAGCATCTCATCGTCATCGACAAGCCTGCCGGGCTGGTCGTCCACCCCGCCGCGGGCAATCTCGACGGCACGCTGGTCAATGCGCTGCTGCATCATTGCGAGGGGTCGCTGTCCGGAATCGGCGGCGTCGCGCGGCCGGGGATCGTCCATCGCATCGACAAGGACACGTCGGGGCTGATGGTCGCCGCCAAGACCGACCGGGCGCATGAAGGGCTGGCGCGGCAGTTCCACGACCACAGCATCGACCGCCGCTATCGCGCGATCGTCGGTGGGGTGCCGCGGCCGGCCGAGGGCAAGGTCGACGCGCCGCTCGCGCGGTCGGCGACCAATCGCAAGAAGATCGCGATCGTCCAGGGCGGCAAGCGCGCGGTGACGCATTTCCGCACGATGCAGGTGCTGCGCGACGCGGCGCTGGTCGAATGCCGGCTGGAGACGGGGCGGACGCATCAGGTGCGCGTGCACATGGCATCGATCGGCCACGCCTTGCTGGGTGACCCGGTTTATGGTAGAACAAAGGGTGCTCAAAAAGCGCTGCTCGACACGCTGGGTTTTCGCCGCCAGGCCTTGCATGCGGCGCATCTGGGGTTCATCCATCCGGTGAAAAGCACCGCTTTGGCGTTCGATAGCGTTATGCCTGCAGACATGCAGGAACTGTTCACCGAGCTTCACGTATAGGTTCGAGCCGTTTCGTCGCCGCCGATTCAAAGCAGGGCGGGACGAAATGCCTCCGCAAGAAAGGGAGATCAGATCATGGCAGCCCGCAGCAACGTCCCCGCGACGATTCCTGCCCTCGGCGGGGAGCAGAGCCTCAACCGCTACCTGTCCGAGATCAAGAAATTCCCCATCCTGGCTCCCGAGCAGGAATTCATGCTCGCCAAGCGCTTCCAGGAGCATGGCGATACCGATGCGGCCGCCCAGCTGGTCACGTCGCACCTGCGGCTCGTCGCCAAGATCGCGATGGGCTATCGCGGCTATGGCCTGCCGACCTCGGAGCTGATCTCCGAGGGCAATATCGGCCTGATGCAGGGCGTGAAGAAGTTCGAGCCCGATCGCGGCTTCCGCCTCGCCACTTATGCGATGTGGTGGATCCGCGCCTCGATCCAGGAATATATCCTGCGGTCGTGGAGCCTGGTGAAGATGGGCACCACCGCGGCGCAGAAGAAATTGTTCTTCAACCTGCGGCGGATGAAGTCGAAGCTCGACGCGTTCGAGGACGGCGACCTCAAGCCCGAACATATCACCAAGATCGCCACCGACCTGGGTGTCGCCGAAAGCGACGTCGTGTCGATGAACCGCCGCATGGCGATGGGCGGCGACACGTCGCTCAACGTCTCGATGCGCGAGGACGGCGAGGGCCAGTGGCAGGATTGGTTGCAGGACGATGCGCCGTTGCAGGACACCGTCGTTGCCGAGGCGCAGGAGGCGGATGTCCGCCACGGCATGCTGGTGTCGGCGATGGACGACCTCAACGATCGTGAGAAGCATATCCTCACCGAGCGGCGCCTGACCGATGACCCGAAAACGCTCGAAGAGCTGAGCCAGGTCTATGGCGTGAGCCGCGAGCGCGTGCGGCAGATCGAGGTGCGCGCGTTCGAGAAGCTGCAGAAGGCGATGATGCGCATCGCCGGCGAGAAGCGGCTGCTCGCGGCGTAAATGGTCGCGACTTCCGGCCTCATCGTCGTCATCGGCGGCGGTGCGGCCGGGATCGCGGCGGCGCGGCGGTTGCACGACGCCGGTAAGGACGTGTTGCTCGTCGAGGCGGGCGACCGGCTCGGCGGACGGGCGCGAAGCCTTCCTCTTGCTGACCTGCATATCCGACCGCCGTTTGCCCTGAACGTGTCGAAGGGCATGGCTCCACCGCAGCCGCGGGATTCGACAGGCTCAGCCCGAACAGATGGGGGCCGAACGGATGGGGTGGCCGTTGATGCCGGCTGCGGCTGGCTCCATTCCGCCAAGCGCAATCCGTGGACCGCGATCGCCGAGCGCGAGGGCTTCGCGATCGACCGCTCGTCGCCCAATTGGGGCGTGCAATGGCGCGACCTCGGCTACCCCCCCGAGGAACAGGCGGCGTTCCGCGCCGCATATGAGCGATGGGACGAAGCGGCGCATGATGCGCTCGACGGCCCCGACCGCCCCTTGTCGGATTTCATCGCCGCCGACGATCCGTGGCGGCCGATGATCGATGCGATCTCCGGTTATGCCAATGGCGCGCCGCTCGACCGGGTCTCGCTGCACGATTGGGCGGCCTATGAGGATGCGGCGACCGACGACAATTGGGCGTTGCCGGCGGGCTATGGCACGCTCGTCGTCCATCAAGCGGGCGACGTGCCGGTGCGGCTGAACACGCCGGTGACGCGGATCGATCATCGCAGGCGGGCGATCCGGCTCGATACGCCTGCCGGTACGATCGAGGCCGATCGCGTCATCCTCGCCGTGCCCACCACCGCCTATGCGGGGATCGCGTTCGACCCGCCGCTGCCGGACAAGCTGGACGCCGCGGCGGCGCTGCCGCTCGGGCTTGCCGACAAGGTGTTCCTCGCGGTCGATCGCCCGGAATGGCCCGCGCAGGCGCATCTGATCGGCAATCCGCATAGCGCCTGCACCGCCAGTCACCGGCTGTCGCCGTTCGGCCTGCCGATCGTCGAAAGCTTCTTCGGCGGTGCCTGTGCCGAGGCGATGCCGGATGGCCGCGCGGCGAGCGACTTCGCGATCGAGGATCTGGTCGGCCTGCTCGGCTCGGATTGGCGCCGGCGGCTCGCGCCCGTGCACGCGACGCACTGGCGTGGAGAACCGCATATCCACGGCAGCTACAGCCACGCCCGGGTCGGCCAGGCCGGCCAGCGGGCGGTGCTCGCCGCGCCGGTCGACGACCGGCTGTTCTTTGCCGGCGAGGCCTGTTCGCGCCATGATTTCTCGACCGCTCACGGCGCCTATCAGACCGGCGTCGATGCGGCCGAAGCGATCCTGCACTTGATGGGGGCCGCGCCGCGACCGTAAGGAGCGGCGATGATCTTCGTCCTCCGCATCCTGTTCAAGGCCGGTCTGGTCTTCGTCGCGATCAGCCTGCTGTGGGTCGGCATCTACCGCTTCGTGCCGGTGCCGTTCACCTGGACGATGGCGGGCGACCTGCTCGGCGGGCGCAGCGTCACCAAGGACTGGATGCCGCTGTCCGAGATGGACCCCGACATGCCGCGCGCCGCGATCGCCGGCGAGGATGCGCGCTTCTGCGAGCATCACGGCTTCGACTGGAAGGGGATCGCCAGCGCCGCCTACAGCAACGCGCAGGGCAAGCGGCTGCGCGGCGGCTCGACCATCAGCCAGCAGACGGCCAAGAACGTCTTCCTGTTCCAGGGCGGCGGCTATGTCCGCAAGGCGTTCGAGGCCTATTTCACCGTCCTGATCGAAACCCTGTGGGGCAAGCGGCGGATCATGGAAGTGTATCTCAACGTCGCCGAGACGGGGATCGGCACCTATGGCGCCAATGCCGCGGCGATGCGCTATTTCCATCACGATGCGTCAAAGCTGTCGCCGACCGAGGCGGGACGGATCGCGGCGGTGCTGCCGCTGCCCAAGAAGCGTGCGGCAATCGACCCGCACGGTTTCGTGCGCCGCCACGGCAATGCGCTGTCGCGCTACGTCGGCGTGGTGCGGCGGAGCGGGCTGGATGGGTGTTTGAAGTAGCCACATTCCTCCCCCGCCAGGGGAAGGGGGACCGCTCGACGCCAGTCGAGTGGTGGAGGGGGAGGACAGGGCGGGAGCGTCATTCAAAGCTCCCGTCCTGTCCTCCCCCTCCGTCAGCACTTCGCGCTGCCACCTCCCCCTGGCGGGGGAAGATTTAGGCTCAGAACGGCAGTTTGAAGCCCGGGGGCAGCGGCAGGCCGCTGGTCATCTTCGACATCTCCTGGCCCGACACCGCGTCCGCCTTGGTCCGCGCGTCGTTGAACGCGGCGGCGAGCAGGTCTTCCAGCATCTGCTTTTCCGATACCTCGATCAACGAGTCGTCGATCGCGATGTTGATGATGCGGCCCTTGGCGCTCGCCTTGACCTTGACCAGACCGCCGCCCGAGACGCCCTCGACCTCGATCGTGTCGAGCTGGTCCTGCGCCTTCTGCAACTCGTTCTGGACGTTCTGCGCCATGGCGAGGATTTCGTCGATATTCTTCATGCAATGCTCCGTTTGCCCGGCCAGGCTTCCAGTTCGGCTTCGGGAAAGGCGGCGAATGCCGCCTTCACCAGCGGCGTGGCGAGGATCGCCTGCCGGGTCGCCTCTTCGTCCGCCTTGGCCTTCTCGCGCAAGGTAGGCGCGCCGGGCGCATCCTCCAAGGCGATCTTCCACACCTGGCCGGTCGCTTTCTTGAGCGCCTCGGCCACGTCGCGCAGCGTGTCTGCCGACATCGGCCGGGATCCGCTGAGGATCAGCTCGGGCGCCTCGTAGCGGACGACGCGGGCGCCGTGGCTGAGCTGCGCCGCAACGGCGAAATGGCCCTTGTCCTCGAGCAGCGCGACAAGGCCCGGGAAGTCAGCCGGCGCGCCGGGGCGCTCCGCGGCGACCGGCGCGGCCTGCGCTACAGGCGTGGCAGCGGCGGGTGCCGACGGGGCGCCGAGCTTGCCGCTGGCGATCTGCCTCGCCAGCTCGCCGGGATCGGGCAAGGTCGAGGCATGGATCGCGCGCAACAGCGCCATCTCCGCCGCCTCGATCGGCAGCGCCGCCTTGGCGACCTCGTCATGCCCCTTGAGGAACAGCTGCCACAGCCGGTGCAGCGCCGGGAAGGACAGTTTCGCCGCCCATTCGGCGCGCGCGTTGCGCTCCTCGACCGGCTGGGCGGGATCGTCGGCGGTGCCGACCTTGGCGAGCGTGATGCCGTGCACCGTCTCGAGCAGCGCGCGCAGCACCGATTGCGGATCGACGCCGTAATCATATTGCCGGCGCAGGCTGGCCAATGCGCCGGCGGCGTCGCCGGTAAGCACCAGCCCGAGCAGGTCACGCACCGCGCCGCGATCGGACAGGCCGAGCATCTGCCGCACCGCCGCCGCGGTGACGCCGCCGCCTTCGAGCCCGGCATGCGCGATACCCTGGTCGAGGATCGACAGTCCGTCACGCGCCGAGCCTTCCGCGGCGCGCGCGATCAGCATCAGCGCCTCGGGCTCGGCCTCGACGCCCTCTTCCTTGCAGACGAAGGCGAAATGCGCGGCGAGCTGCTCGGCCGAGATGCGCCGCAGGTCGAAGCGCTGGCAGCGCGACAGCACGGTGATCGGCACCTTGTTCACCTCGGTCGTGGCGAACAGGAATTTGACGTGCGCGGGCGGCTCTTCCAACGTCTTCAGCAGCGCGTTGAACGCGTTCTTGGAGAGCATGTGGACCTCGTCCACGATGTAGATCTTGTAGCGCGCCGACACCGCGGCATAGCGCGCCGCATCGATGATCTCGCGCACGTCGTCGACGCCGGTATGGCTCGCCGCGTCCATCTCGATCACGTCGATATGGCGGCCTTCGGCGATCGCGCGGCACGGTTCGCAGACGCCGCACGGATCGATCGTCGGCCCGCCATTGCCGTCGGGACCGACGCAATTGAGCGCCTTGGCGATCAGACGCGCGGTCGAGGTCTTGCCGACGCCGCGCACGCCGGTCATCAGAAAGGCATGCGCCAGCCGGTCGCGCTTGATCGCATTGCCGAGCGTCGTGACCATCGCATCCTGCCCGATCAGCTCGGAAAAGGTCTGCGGACGGTATTTGCGCGCGAGCACGCGATAGGGGTTCGCCTTCGCCGCCGGCTGCGGTGGTTCGCCCAGGTCAAAGGAATCGGCCATTGGCTTCCATATAGGGAGGCGGGGGGCCGGTGTCGAAGGCGCATGCGGGCCGGGCCTGTGACGATCGGCAACCCGCCGGTGCGGATCGTCCGGACCGTCGAGCATGTCGTCGGCGCCCTGCGCCGGGGCGCGATCGCCCCGGTTTACCGTACCCGGCCGAAAGCCTAGGAGAAGCCGGCGCCCCTTCGCGCTACCCCGGACCTCTTTGCACCCATGACTCCCGTTCTCGGCGTATCCCATTCGATTCTCGGCCAGCCCTGGCATTGGCGCAGCCTCGCCGCCGACGCGCGCGACGGTTTCGGCGCCGACGATCTCGTCACGCAATTGCTGCTCGCCCGCGGCGCCGAGCGCGAGACGCTCGACCAGCATCGCGCGCCGTCGATCCGTGCCTTCATGCCGGACCCCTCCGTGTTCCGCGACATGGACCGCGCCGCGGTGCGGCTCGCCGATGCAGTGCAGGCGGGCGAGAGCGTCGCGGTGTTCGGCGATTACGACGTCGATGGCGCGACCTCGGCGGCCCTGATGATCCTGGTGCTGCGCGACCTCGGGCTGGAGGCGCGGCCCTATATCCCCGACCGATTGCTGGAGGGTTACGGTCCGTCGGGCGACGCGCTGGTCCGGCTGGCGGGGGAGGGGGCGTCGCTGATCGTCACCGTCGATTGCGGCGCGCAGGCGTTCGAGGCGCTGGCGATGGCGCATGCGCACCCGGTCGACGTCGTCGTCGTCGATCACCACAAATGCGCCGCGGCGCTGCCGCTCGCCCATGCGCTGGTCAATCCCAACCGGCTCGACGAGGACGAGGGCGCCGCGCACGGCCATCTCGCCGCGGTCGGCGTCTGTTTCCTGCTCGCCGCCGCGCTGATCCGTACCTTGCGAAGCAGGGGCTTTTTCGCGAGCCGGCCGGAGCCGCGGCTGATCGACCATCTCGATATCGTCGCGCTCGGCACCGTTGCCGATGTCGCGCAGCTGCGCGGCCTCAACCGCGCCTTCGTCGCGCAGGGGCTCAAGGTGATGGCGCAGCGCCGCAACATCGGCCTTGCCGCGCTGATCGAGGCATCGCGGCTGACGCGCGCGCCGACGTGCAGCGATCTCGGCTTCGCGCTCGGGCCGCGGATCAACGCGGGCGGCCGGGTCGGCCGCGCCGACCTCGGCGTGCGGCTGCTCACGACGCGCGATCCCGACGAGGCGCGGATGATCGCCGAGGAGCTTGACCGGCTCAACGAGGAGCGTCGCCTGATCGAGGCGGGCGTGCAGCAGGCCGCCGAGCTGCTCGCCAACGACAGCCGCCGCGTCGTCGTCGTCGCCGGCGAGGGCTGGCACCCCGGCGTGATCGGCATCGTCGCCGGGCGGCTCAAGGAAAAGCTCGGCCGGCCGGCGATCGTCATCGCGATCGGCGAGGACGGGCTCGGCAAGGGCTCGGGCCGGTCGATCGCCGGCGTCGACCTCGGCGCGGCGGTGCTCGCCGCCAAGGAGCAGGGCCTGCTCGTCGCCGGCGGCGGCCATGCGATGGCGGCGGGGCTGACGATCGCCGCCGACGGCATCGCGGCGTTCGCCGACTTCCTCGAGGAGCGGCTGGCGGCGGGTGTCGACCGCGCGATCGGCGCGCGCGCGCTGCTGGTCGACGCGGTGCTCGCGCCGGGCGGGATCAATCCGCTGCTGGTCGAATCGCTCGATGTCGGCGGGCCCTATGGCATGGGCTGGCCGGCGCCGCGGATCGCCGCGGGGCCGGTGCGGATCATCAAGGCGGATGTCGTCGGCAACGGCCATGTCCGCGCGGTGGTGGCGGGCGACGACGGCCGCAGCTTCAAGGCGGTGGCGTTCCGCGCCGCCGACACCGCGCTCGGCCAGGCGCTGCTCGCCGCCGCGCCGCACCGCCGCCTGTGGCTCGCCGGCCGCGCCAAGATCGACGACTGGGGCAGCCGCCCGGCGGCGGAATTGCACCTTGAAGATGCCGCCTGGGCGAATTGATGTGCTGCAACCCCTTGACCGATCGTCGCCCCCCCTCTAGCAGCACCCCCGCTGGCCCCTTCGTCTAGCGGTTAGGACGCGGCCCTTTCACGGCTGAAGCACGGGTTCGATTCCCGTAGGGGTCACCAGCGGCAGAAATCAGCCATTCTTGGCTTGTCGTTGGTGATCAGTTGCCCCCGGCAGAGGCCGCGAGTTGCCCCCGGCTACAGTCCGTCTACTGTTTAGAGGCTGTTGGTTGCATCTCACGTCCGTCGCGGGCTAGGCATGCAGCAGCGAAAAGCCGCGTGATCATTTTACGCGAATCGTTAGGGGTAATTGGTGAAGACCACGGCAACTGAGGTTGTGATCGCGCTGCAGTTCGCTGATCCGCTACCTCATCTCAATGCTATCCAGATCGCATCCATCACCGATGGTTTCGCCGAATTCCCGCGTTTCGCTGAGTTGCCGGTTTCAGGCCCTATGCCGTATTCGCTAGAGCAGCTCGATGGGACTGAGCCGATTAACGGTTTTGTCGCGTCGTTTCCGCGGATTGCCCTAGGCTCCGAAGATGGCGATCGTACGCTGACCTTCCAGGCCGATCGTCTGACATATTCATGGGTCCGAACCGCAGAGCTGCTGGACGAGGATGACTATCCTGGCTTTGACGAACTGGTGAAAGAGCTACAGCCGGTCATCGAGCGCTTCGCTACGTTGGTCCAGGAAACCGCGAACGTAACCGTCAGTTATAAGGTTGCCGAGCTGACTTACGTCAACGTTATACCTACGAGGACACCGGATAACGAGCCGATTAGGCTTTCGACCCTGTTCGCCTTTTTGGCGCCCGTGCCGAATTCACCCGGCGTGAACGGGTATTTTCACGCTTGGAATGAGAAGCTGGGCGTCGCGGAGGGAGTGCTACGCCTTCAGGTCAACGGGCCGGTTCTCTATGCACCGGAGAAGCCGGGAGCGAGTTTCACACTGGCAGGCACGTTCTTGATCTCGGACGCGCAGCAACTACCTCAAGAATTGCTTGCCGTGCGGCAGCGGATCGGTGAGACCTACGGTCGGGTTCTTGCAACGGGGAGTGCTCGGTGAACGTCCTGAGTAATCGGCACATTGCATCGGCAAATGTCTTGAGCGTTAGCTTGGCCATGATGCATTCGTTTGCGCCGACGATCGCGGAGCCGCGCATGTTGCCGATCACCGCGTCGACCCCAGAGAACGCCGGCGAAACGCATCGCTCGTTTAGCAACGTGTCGATGACCGGTTTGGCGATCCGACCGCTCATCAATAGGATTCAAAGGTTCGCTAAACTAGATGCTGGCTGGGATGGGTCCGGTAGCGTTCGCCCTACCGATCAGTCGATCGATACTGCCGTTAATTTCGTCAAGAGTATCCCTGCCTCGGTGACACCACCAGAGGTTGTCGCAGCGGGTGATGGTGAGATCAGTCTCTTTTGGCGGACGGATGACACTTTTGTGGACATCAGTATTGGTGACGGACAGGCATCTGCTTTCGCCCACGTGAACGGCGTTCCGATGAAAGTTCGCTCATTGGCTGTGCTGAAGGATCTGCCAGCTATTGCTTTGCAGGCTATTGCTGGGCTTTAATTTTGGCAATCCCGGTTCTTGATGAGCAGTGCCAATGTGACGTTGTCGCGCAGTCGGCTTATGGGATTGTAGAAGACGATGAAGTCGTCGTTCGCATTCTGACAGACAGTCATTTCAACGGCGCGAAGCTGCAAACCTCGGCGTTCAAGCTCACTGACATTATAGCAGACGGCGTGTCGATGAGCCGACTGCGAATGATGGATGTTGCTGAATTTCAGGCCGTGGCCGAGGATATCCGTCGGTTAGCCGACGCAGTTGAGGTCAAAGGCGCGTTCGCGATCCAAGCGGCGGCCCTGAGGGCGTTACGGGACGAAAACGGAAATCGCACGCTTTGCCTTTTCGATGATCCCGTGATCTCTCACCCTGGAGAACGTGACAATCCAGCTCACTGTATGGCTGTGTCCCCAAATCGGATCGAACGGGCTGACGCTCAGGAGATACGGTTCCACCTTATGACGATATTTCGGGAAGCGAGGTATCTCCACGAACTGTGGGAACTCGCAGCTTAAGAGGCGCCAAGAGCGATCACTGTGCCGCCGTTCGCTCTAACTGCGGCACCGCGGGCAATCATCAAAGCGCGTGATCGCTTATCTGCGCGAAGGTATCATTGGCACCGATCTGATCGACGCCATCCCAGACAATTACGACAATGGCGACGCCGCGGGCGCCAACCACACGCGGTTCGGCCGCGTTTGGGAGCTCGCCGGCGCGGCATCCGGGACATTCGGGGGCGCAGTGCGCTATCTGAACTATTCGATCGCCGGCACCAACTCGGATGACAGCTATCTGGGGATGAACGATCCGCAGCGCCGAGCAGCTTGGGCGAATGACGGGGGCGACGTCGGCATCATCCTAGACGGCATGAACAGCCGACAGGTTGGCGTCACGCTGCTGTTCAACCGCATCCGCCAGCTGATCGACGTGAAGTATGCGGCCGGCGCCAAGGCCGTGATCGTCTGGGGATGCAGCCGCCCCAACGACATCGGGCCGGACGTGGAAAACTTCCTGAAGGTCAACCGGGTGCTGCGCCAAGCGGCGATGACGCCCGGGTGGGGCGGGCGAACCGCGGCATTCATCGATCCGACTCTCGTCTCCTATGGCGATGGCGCTGGCACGATGGGGATCGTGCCGCATGATTATTGCCTCGCCAACGGCGCTAGCCACCCCGGCATCCGGCAGCACCGCGTTGAGGGCGAGCTTGGGCGCAAGCTCATCTTCGGCCTGTCGTCGGCGAGTCGCTCAACCAGTGCTGGAGGCTTCGTCGCGCCAGCGCTTCTGGGAAGCTGGGCGCCGTTCGTAGGCGAAAGTCAGCCCGGCTACCTGCGGGACGGTCGATGGGGCGTTCTGAAAGGGCTCGTTCGTGGCGGAGCCGGCGGGATCTTCAATCTGCCGCGCAGCATGTGGCCGCCCGAGGATTACAACATCCCGGGCAACAACGGGATCGTTCGCATCGGCAAGGACGGCGTGGTGTCAGGAAGCGCGAGCCCGATCGGGCTCGACGGCGTCAGGTACTGGATCGGCTGAGGAGCATGATCATGAGCAAGCGCAGCCTCGCGACCCTTAAGGTCGCGGGAGAGACGGCAGGCACGTGACCGCGCCATCCAGCCCGCCGCCCTGGTGGGCGCCGTTCGTCCCGGTGATATCGCTGATCATCGTCATCGCCGGCGTCGTGCTGGCGAGCGGCGGCTACATCGCCACGCTGAAGGATCACACGCGTCGGATCGACCAGCTGGAGGCCGACGCGCGCACCGATGCCAAGACGCGGACCGAGATGCTCCAGCAGCTCGATCTCCGCCTCGCCCGCATCGAGGTGAAGCTCGAGATGATGGCGCCGCCCAAGTCGGAGAAGGCGCCATGATCGACGGGGGCCTGATCGTGATGCTCATCGGCGCGCTGGCGCTGGCGATCGGCCCGGTCGAGCGCGTGCTCGCCAATCGCCGCTGGGTGCGGACCGAACTCGTCGAGCCGGTGCTGCGCCGCGCCTTTCCGCCGCCCCCGCCGCAACAGGATCTGGAGCGGCTGATCGTCAGCGCCGACGCCGCGCGCGAGAGCGCCGAGCTTCGCCGGTGGCAGCGCCGGTCCCTGTTCCGGTCGCGCCGAACACACTGATCCGCGGGCGGCCGGCTGCCGCCATCCAAGGAGACATCGATGAAACTGATCGACGGTTGGCGCCAGGCATGGCGCCTCTGGTCCGTTCGCTTGTCCGCGATCGGCGCCATCCTGATGGGCTGGGCTGCGCTCACCCCCGATGCGCTGTTGCAGGCGTGGAACGCCCTGCCGGCCGACGTGCAGGCGCTGCTGCCCGAGCCGGTCGGCAAGGCGATCCCGTTCCTGCTGTTCGTCGGCACGCTGGCGGCGCGGCTGATCCCGCAGCCGAAGGCGAAGGCGAAGATCGAGGAGGCGGCTGGTGGCGGCGCCTGATCGCTCCGCCGCGGCGCGGGCCGCGAAGCCGGGCAAGAAGACGCTGGCGGGGGTGATTGGCTCGGTCACCGCCGCAGCGGCGCTGTTCGTCCTCGTGCCGAAGGAGGAGAGCGGACGGCAGGTGAAGGCGACCGTCAACGCCGACCACAGCATCACCGTCGAGCACGTCGCCGGCCGGCAGTATCTCGCCGCGTACCTCGACATCGTGAAGGTGCCGACCGCCTGCGACGGCATCACCAAGGGCGTGAAGATGGGGATGCGGTTCACGCCGGCGCGGTGCAACGAGCTGCTCGAAGAGGAGCTGATCGCGCACGCCGAGCCCATCATCCGCTGCGTGCCGGCGCTGAAGGGGCGCACCAACCAGGTGATCGCCGCGGTGTCGCTCTCCTACAACATCGGGACGGCGGGCTTCTGCCGGTCGAGCATCGCCCGCGTCTGGAATGCGGGGCAGTGGCGTGCCGGCTGCGACCGCTTCCTGCTGTTCGACAAGGCGGGCGGCCGGACCGTGGCGGGCCTCGCCGCGCGGCGGCAGCGCGAGCGCGCCATCTGCGTGACAGGGCTGGCGGCATGATCCGCGCGCGGATCATCGCGGCCGGGTTCGCCGGCGTCCTCATCGTCGTCGCGATCTGGTGGATCTATCATCGCGGCAGCACGACGGGCGCCGCCAAGGCCACCCGGCAGATCGAGCAGCAGCACGCCGATCGAGTCGCCGAGGCCCGCGCCGACGAGCGCGCCGCGGCCGTCGTCTCGAACTCGATCAGTCAGCGCGTCGCCCGCGCCGACGACCTCTCCACCCGAGCCGTGAAGGCCACCATCAAGGATCTGCGCGATGCGATCGACACCGTCCCGCCGGCTGCTGCCGGCGCTCCTGCTCCTGCCGCTCCTGTCGAGCGCCTGCGCGACGCGCTCAACGCCGACATCGATCGCGCGAACCGAGCGGCCGGCGCTGCCGGCCCTGTCGGCTGACCTGACCCGCACGGAACGCCTGACGCCTCTCACCGCCAAACCATCCGGCGAGCTGGTGACGATCGACCGCGGCATCCTGTCGGAGATCGTCGAGAGGTTCGCCGAGGCGATTGGCGCGGTCGAGCGCGGCAATGCCCGTGCCGTTGCCGTTGCGCTGGAACGGCGCTGCACCTCGGCGCTCTTCGCTACCGGGCAGGCACCGGCGGAGTGTCCGCGGTGATCAGGCGGCGGTCCGTGCGGATCGGGCTGCCGATCGCGCTGCTGCTGTGGATCGCGATCCTGTCGGCCGCGCTACTGCGTTAGCGCTTGGCGCGCGGCGACGGCCAGTTCGCGGAACGCGGCCTGCCAAGTACGTGATCATGGATGGCACCCGTATCCTCGTGACCCGCCGTTCGTCGATAGGCTTTTCGTCAGTCCGCAACGCGAGCCTATCGGTTGATTCTGCCGCAGGTATCAGTCGATCACTCCCGATGGTGCGATCTTTGCCACATGTCGACGCATTGGCCGGTACCGGGTTGCGCGAGACCAATCGCGAGCGGGCGTCTCAATATATCGAAACGTGAAGTGCGACACGGCGATAACGACGCCTACAAAGACTACCTCGGCGATGGTACCGTTAGCCAAGTTCGTGCCGATTGATGTCTTATCCTGCACACCCGTGGTCAGCTTCCACGGTAGGTATCGACCTGCGGCTCTGACGCCGACAAAGACCACATTAGCCAAGAACATGTGGGTCATGTAAATTGAATAGGACAAATCTCCGATCCGCAGGCAAATGCGGTGGTTCAGCCAGCCGGAGAACTTACCACTCTCGAATGCAAACAGAACTATGAACGCTGCAAAAACCACCGGCGCAACGAAAGAGCCGCGGCCATGCACGCCCCAAGCGAGATACGCCAGGATAGAGGCTAATGCAGCTGCTTCGAGCGCTGTTCCGCGTTTAGGTGCGGGAAGTGCCTGAAGAACCTCGAAGGCGGCTATGCCGCATGCAAAGCCGTATATACAGCGCAGCACTCCGAAATCGTTCATCGCAAATAGATCGGATCTCAAGAAGGCGAGGCTGCACACGCAGGCAGTAGCGAAGCCAGCGGCTGCAAACGGCCATCGACGGGGCATTGCAACGAGCAGAGTTGCAAACACAAGATACGTCCAGAACTCCACGCCGATGCTCCAGCTTGGCCAATTGAAGGACAGGCTGCGTACGGTGTGCAGTGAGTGCGTGAGAAGGAAATACATTGCGATCGACCAACTGTCCTCACCCGGCGCGGAGAAGGGCGCGTTCTGAGATCCTGGCCCTGGCACGATCAACTGGACAGACTCAATCGCTAGAAACGCCATAAGCACCGCAAGATGCAGAGGGTATAATCGCCAGAAGCGCAGCCACATGAAATCTTTTATCGATGACCCATCGGTCAGTCGATTTCGGTAGTTAGCGTAGATGACGAAACCGCTCAGAACGAAGAAGAAGTCGACGTAGAGTGAGCCGCTTACAAAGAGAGGTAAGCTGTTCGTGATGCTGACGGCATTGAAGTGCGCGATCACCACGGCAACGGCGCATAAGCCGCGAAACGTGTCCAGTACACGGTAATGTGCCAAACCGACTCCCCCCGGAGCCTCGCCGGCCTCTTCGCCGTACGGGGCATGGGACGCCCTATACCTTGATGCCGTTGCTAAGCTATTGTTTAATTGTCGAATAATCGGATTCACGGCGGAAGTATGCCCGCCTTTTTGGCTCGGCGGCGGCCGGAACGGTCTCCCTGAGCGACCAGTGCTGGCCTAAGTTAGTCGATCTCGTGATCGAGTCGTATCGCCGACGCGACCGCCAGCACCACCGCCCCCAGCGGCGTGATCAGCACCAACATCGGCAAGACCACGTCCGTTACGTGGGTCATGGGGTGGTTTGTACAGCACCACGGCAGACCCGGTAGCCCGGAAAACCTTAACTTTTGTTGCGGTTAACCATCAGTTAAATGAACCGGCAGGCGCAGCATCACGGTTAAACACCTTGACGGCGCCGGACGCCTGATCGTCCAAACTAGAAGCTCGAACGTGTAGAAAGGAAGCGCTGAGCGGCATCATTTTGCCCGTATCGGGGACGCCGGTCCGCGCCCGGTCATCCCATGAGCCGCATACGGCCGCTTAAGCGATACCGCCTAGGCTACTCGATGGCGTCTCTCGGCCTGCAAAACGCTTCATCTTCGGCAAAGGGCGAGGCTTTGCAACCTTGGACGCCGACGACTGGCTCGGATGGCGCTTGGGGACACACGGCGATCAATGCCCCCGCATCTATAACTCATTGATATTCAACGATCGCGCTTGAGGGTCAAAAGCGGCAACGGCTATTGAGAACAAATGATTTTCCGGCTCCACGGCTGAAGCACGGGTTCGATTCCCGTAGGGGTCACCAGCGGCACATATTCACCTCATGGTGTGTCGCTGGTGACGCATTGCCCGTGTGGCGCTGCCAGACTTTTTCATTTTGATCATCCGCGATGATGGCGCTCTGCGCGACGCGTGATGATATCGCTTCGCTCGTCTATGATGCAGCTATCTACGCAGGGCGGTGGCCCATGCGAGTAGCTGGAGGCAAGCATGTCGGTCGTATCTGTCGGGAGCGTCCGTTCGGCGACCCGATTGTCGGCATCGTCGGGCGGGGCTGTGTCGACGCGGATTGGGGCGGTGCCCGCTACGTCGCTGCCCGACGCCGATCCGAAGGCGACCGCCGATCTTTGGGCGGCCGAGTTCGTCAAGGAGGCGCGCAAGTCGCCGACGGAGCGGATCCGGGACGACATCTTGCGGCGCCACAACCTGACCGAAGCGCAATTCGCCGCGCTTTCGAAGGCGCAGCAGGCCGGGATCACGCGTGAGATCGAAGAGGCCATAAAGCGTGTGGTCAAGGTGCCGAAGAAACCCGAAACCAAGGTCGATGTTGTCGCCTGAACGGAGGCGCCTGGCCGAAGTGCGTTAGACGGGCATAGCCAGAGCCGTATGCTCTGGCCCGTGCCGCGCAAGCTGTTGTGCGTAGATGGTTCTGTAGCGCTTCCGGCCTGTGGTGACGCCAGAGCGTGTCGTGGGCCATGATGACCGGGGCAGCATACCGCTTGCCCCTACCGCGTCCGGCGCAGCTCTCCGCTCACCCCACCGGCAACGCCGGCCTATCCCCGCACCACGCCGGTGTCCGCGAAGCGCTTCGGCTCTGCCGGTTGCGCGGTCGGCTCGGCGAGGGTGCATTGCCAATAGCCGACGTCGATCCACTGGCCATGTTTGTGGCCGATCGCGCGGAAGACGCCGGCGCGGCGGAAGCCGACCTGTTCGTGCAGCGTGATCGAGGCATTGTTGGGCAGCGCGATCCGGCCGATCGCCTGGGTAAAGCCTTGCGCGCGCAACGTGTCGACCAGCGCCTCGTACAGCAGCCGGCCGACGCCCTGCCGCTGCGCGACATCGGCGATGTAGATCGTCGTCTCGACCGCCCAGCGATAGGCGTCCCGCTCGGAGAAGCGCGTCGCATAGGCATAACCGAGCACGCCGCCGGTCGCCGCGCCGTTGGTCGCGACGATCCACGGGTAGAGGCCGCCCGACGAGGCCATCCGCGTGCGCATCGTGCGTGCATCGGGCGCCTCGGTCTCGAACGACACCGTGCCGGCGAGCACGTGCGGCGCATAGATCGCCGCGATCGCGGCGGCATCGTCTGGCGTGGCGGGGCGCAGCGCGATCATGTCACAGTCCCACGCGCGCGAGGATCAGGTCGAGCAGCCGCGCGTCCGACCCCGCGGTGTCGCTCGGCCCCAGGCCGCCGCATTCGAGGCAGCGCGCCTGCACCGAGCCCGCCGACGCCAGCCGCTTGACGTCGCCGAGCGCCTGCGCGAGCAGCCCGCGCCGCTCCGCCGCGATCCGCGCGAAGACGTCGCCGCCGCGCGCCTGATCGGCGGCGTCATCGTCGTCGCGATCGGCGAAGCTGGCGGCGATCTGCGACGCGAAGCCCGGTTCCTTTTCGAGATATTCGGCATGGACCTTGGTCGGGTCGAGCTTGGCGCGCTTCGCGGCCTCGGCGACCGCGTCCTGCACGGTACCGAACCGGTCGACCAGCTTGAGCTGCCGCGCGGTGCCGCCGTCCCAGACGCGGCCCTGCGCGATCGCGTCCACCCGCTGCGGCGTCATCCCGCGCGACTGGGCGACGCGGGCGAGGAACTGGCGATAGCCGTTCTCGATGCCGGCCTGCAGGATCGTGTCGAGCTGCGGCGTGGTGCCGGCATAGATGTCGGGCTGGCCGGACAGCGGCGTCGATTTCACGCCGTCGGTGGTGACGCCGATCTTGGCGAGCGTCTTCTCGAAGGTCGGGATGATGCCGAAGATGCCGATCGACCCGGTGATCGTCGAGGGTTCGGCGAAGATCACGTCGCCCGGCGTCGACACCCAATAGCCGCCCGATGCGGCGAGCCCGCCCATCGACACGACGATCGGCAGGCCCTTCTTCTTCGCCTCGAGGATGGCGAGGCGGATCCGCTCCGAGGCGAGCACCGAGCCACCCGGCGAATCGACGCGCACGACCAGCGCCTTCAAATTCTTCTTGGCAAGGCCGTCGAGGATCAGCTTGGCGATCGTGTCGCCATGTGCGCTGCCCGGGCCGCCCTCGCCATCGACGATGTCGCCGGCAACGGTGATGACGCCGATATTGTCGCCGGTCTTCGGCAGCGGGTTTGCGCCGATCCAGGCATCATATTTGATCGTGTTGAACGTACCGGCCGGCTTGCTGGTATCGCTGCCGACCAGAGCGGCGACACGGCGGCCGAAGGCGACGCGGTCGCCGAGCTTGTCGACGAGGTTCGACGCCAGATTGGCCTTGGCGATGTCGCCGTTGGCGGCGACGATCAGCCGGTCGGGGCTGGCGAGGAACGCGGCGACCTGCGCCTTCGGCCGCGCCTTGGCGATCGCCTCGCGCCACTGGCCGAACAGCGCGCCGAGCAGCTGCTGGCTCGCCTCGCGCGCCTCCGGGCTCTGGTCGGCACGGGTATAGGGTTCGACGAAGCTCTTGAACTTGCCGACGCGATAGACGTGGGTGTTGACGCCGAGCTTGTCGATCAGGCCCTTGTAATAGAGCTGGTTGCCGCCGGGGCCGGTGAAGATCGTGCCGCCGAGCGGATTGACCCAGATCTCGCTTGCGTTGGCGGCGAGGCGATAGCCGGCGTCGGTATAGGCGGTGGCATAAGCAAGCACCGGCTTGCGGGTGTCGCGGAAGCGGCGGATCGCCTCGGCGACCTCGTTGAGCGTCGCGGGGTAGCCGCCGGCGAAGCTGTCGAGATCGAGCACCAGCGCCTTGACCCGATCATCGGTGCGCGCGGTGTCGATCGCGCGCAGCACGTCGCGGGCGCGATACTGGCGCGGCATCGACTGGCCCGACAGCGCGGCGAACGGCGCCTGTTCCTCGGGCTGTTCGACGATCGTGCCGTCGAGATCGAGCACCAGCGCGCCGGGCACGATCGCCTTCGACCCCGGCCGCGCGTTGAGCGCCGCGAACAGCAGACCGAAGAACAGCAGCATCGCGATCAGGACCAGCCCGTCCTTGATCGCCACCAGCAGCTTCCATGCGCCCCGAACCAGCTTCACGCGATGCTCCTTCTATTCCCGTGCAGCGCTAGAGCAGGCCGGGGCGCCGCGCAACGGCCCGTATTAGGGCGACAATACAGGCTGCGGCGGGCAGTGCTGCGGCGGGGGCGCCTGATCCTGCATGACGGCGTACCGCCGATGGCCGTGTGCGGGTGGTGCCGCGACTAAATGCGCGATCGGCGGCGGGGGGCGGTGTCGTCGATCCTATGATGACGATAGTTTATCAAGGGTCTGGCCGCATTCATGAGCAACATCTTCCCCAACAGCATGGCGAAGCTTCGCGACGATACGACCGAGGACAGCGTCGACGTCATCATGCGGACCAAGGATCGTCCGGCGCTGCTCGGCCGGGCACTGTCCAGCGTCATCCATCAGCAGCATACGAACTGGCATATCTATCTGGTCAATGACGGCGGACAGGCGGCACGGGTGGACGCGTTGGTCGACACCTTTGCCGACAGGCTGGCCAACCGCATTACCGTCATCCACAATCCTACCTCCGGCGGCGTAGGCGCGGCGGCGAACCTGGGCATGATCCGGGGGCGGTCGGCGTTCGTTGCGATGCACGACGACGATGACAGCTGGGATCCGGCTTTCCTGAAGAGCGGCGTAACGTTCCTGCTTGCGACGGAAAATCGACGTTTCGGAGCGCTGCTGACCAAGTGGAACCAGATCGAGGAAACGCTGCAGGGGGACGTGGTCGAGAGGCGAAACGTCAGGGTCGAGGGGTATGACGGCGACGTCATCGACTTCCTCGATGTTATCCGTACTCCGCGCATCCCGCCGATCGCCCAGCTATGGCGGCGAAGCGTCGCGAACGCCGCGGGTTTCCTCAACGGGCATATGCCGGTTCTGGAGGATTGGGATATGAACCTGCGCGCGCTTCAGATTGCCGACATCGCGCTGCTCGGGCAGGCGCTCGCCAATTATCACATCCGGGTTTCGGCGGATGCCGGCAACTATGCCAATACCGTTACCGCCAGCGTGAAGACGCACCTGCGCTACAACACCTTGTACCGCAACAGCCTGCTGCGCGCCTATCTCGGCCATGATCCATCGCAGCTCGGGCTGGTCGCCGGCCTTTTGAAGAACGCCGAGGTCGTCCGGCAGAGCATCGAGCATTTGCAGATCGCGTCGCATCGCGAATTGTCCGGCAATCAGCATCATATCGACGCGCGGCTGGATAGGATCGAAGCGGATGTCCGCGAATCCAAGGCGATGCTCGAGAAGATCTGGGGGGCGATCACCCAGGCAGCCTGATGCGGATGGCGACGGCGGACGCCCGCGAGCGGCTTGCCGCCGCGGTTATAACCCGCAATGACGGGCGGCCCTTAGTCCGGATCATGCCCGCTCATGCCTCCCTCCGCCATCCAGCCGCCGTCGTTCGGGTTTGAGGGACCGGTGAAACGGTCGATGACGATCGCCGGTCATCAAACCTCGATCAGTCTCGAGCCCGCGTTCTGGCACGCGCTGGAGGCGGCTGCGGTCGCGCATGCGCTGCCGCTGTCGGCACTGGTCGCGCAGATCGACGTGCTGCGCATCGCGGCGGACGACCCGCCCAATCTGGCCAGCGCGTTGCGGAGTTGGCTGTTCGATCGGGTACGGGGTGATCCGGGCGACCGCGCCGAGTGAGAATGCCACGCATTACCGTTGACAGTGCGAACGCCTCGCAATAGCGAGCCCTTATAAATAAGGGGGTTGCAATGTCCAAGTCGTCGGTTTCGTTCCTGGCCTTGTCGTGCGTCGGCGCGTTCCATACGCTGCCCGCCTATGCCGAGGATGCGGCCAAACCGACGGCGACACCGGTTTCCGATCCCGACCAGCGTCGCGATCCCGACGACATCCTCGTCACCGGCGAGCGTGTCCGCCGCACCGACGATCCCAAGGCGGTGGCGCCGCTGATCAACACGCCGCGGTCGATCGTGCTGATCCCCAAGGAGGTCATCCAGCAAACCGGCTCGGTCAGCCTGCAGGATGCGCTCCGCACCGTGCCGGGCATCACCTTCGGTGCGGCGGAGGGCGGCAACCCGCTCGGCGATCGACCGTTCATCCGCGGCTTCGACACGCAGGGCAGCATCTATGTCGACGGCGTCCGCGATATCGGCGCGCAGAGCCGCGAAGTCTTCGCGACCGAGACGATCCAGATCGTCCGCGGCTCCGACTCCACCTTGGGCGGCCGCGGCTCTGCCGGTGGTACGATCAACATCATCTCGAAGCTGCCGCAGCTTGACGATTTCGGCAGCGTCACCGGCAGCTATGGCAATGCCGATTTCAAGCGCGTCACCGCCGACCTCAACCTCAAGCTCGGCGAGATGGCGGCGTTCCGGATCGAAGGGCTGTGGCACGATCAGGACATCGCCGGGCGCGATGCGCTCTATGCACGCCGCTGGGGCGTCGCGCCGTCGGTGACGCTCGGCCTCGGCACGCCGACGCGGCTGACCGCGAGCTATTATTACCTCGAAAGCCATGAACTGCCCGATGCGGGCATCCCCTATCTCTATACGATCGGCAATGCGCCGGGGACGGGGACGATCGTCTCGCGACCGGCGCTCGGCACGATCACGACGCGCGGCGGGCAGACCGGCTATGTCGATCGTTCGGTCTTCTACGGCCTGACCGGCCGCGACTTCCGCGACACCAAGACGCATCAGGCGACGCTACGTGCCGAACATGATTTCGGTGGCATCACGCTCCGCAACACCGCGCGCTTCACCCACACCGACCAGAATTATATCATGTCGATGCCCGACGACAGCCAGGGCAATGTCTATGGCACGACCGCGACCAATCCGACGACCGGCGCGGCGGGCACCCGCGGCGACCTGACCAGCGGCGGCTATGCGTGGCGGCGGACCAACACGCGCTACGGCTATACCCAGAGCATCGTCAACCAGACCGACCTCTACGGCACGTTCACCACCGGCAGCGTCGCGCACAGCTTTGCCGCCGGGACCGAATTGGCGTGGGAGACGTCGCGGCGTGGCACCTATATCACGCCGGGCCTGTTCAACGCGGCCGGCAGCGCGCTCCTGGCGGCGGGCAGCACGGTCAGCCCGCGCTGCAACACCGCGACGCTGGCGCGCAGCTATTGCACCAGCCTGTTCAATCCCAATCCGAACGACCCCTGGATCGCCTATGCCAGCGACACCTCGACCACGCCGCTGCCGGTGGCGCGGATCGGACTGGCCGGCGAGACGCAGAACGACGGCGATACGCGCGCGGCCTATGCCTTCGACTCGATCACGCTGGTGCCGCAACTGATCCTCAACCTCGGCCTGCGCTACGATCGCTTTTCGTCGACGACGCGGCTGCCCGGCGCGACACAGTTCCAGATCAAGCGTACCGACGAGCTGTTCAACTGGCAGGCTGGCCTGATCTTCAAGCCGACGCCGGACACCAGCCTCTATGCAAGCTATGCCACCGCGGCGACGCCGCCGAACAGCCTGCTTGGTGAAGGGCGCGAGGACAATGCGCTGCCGACCACTGCGGCGACCGCGGCGATCGTCGACCTGCTCAAGCCGCAAAAGACCAAATCCTATGAGGTCGGCGCGAAGGCGACCTTGCTCGGCGAGAAACTGCTGCTGACCGCGGCCGCGTTCCAGACCGACATCGACAATGCGCGCGTGACCGGGCCGGACAATACCGTCCAGTTCATCGGCCAGTCGCGCATCCGTGGGGTGGAACTGGGAGCCACCGGGACGATCCTGCCGGGCTGGACGGTCTTCGGCGGCTATACGCATCTCGATCCGAAGGTCGTCGACGGCGGCTATACGGTGCTGACCGCACCCGCGCTGCTCGGTAGCAACAACAGGGTGATACGGGCGGCGCAGCCGGTGCAGGTCGCGTCGGTCGCCACCGGTCGCCAGATGCCGCAGACCGCCCGCGACAGCTTCACCGCCACCACCAACGTGACGCTGTGGCATCGGCTCGAACTCGGCGGCACCGCGATCTACATGAGCAAGCAGATCGCCGGGTTCGCGGACGATCGCGCGGCGGTGCAGAATGCCGCCGGTGTGGTGACCGTCAACCCGGCGACCAAGCTGCTCGTCCGCGAAGCGCCGAGCTACTGGCGGTTCGATGCCCGCGCCAACATCAAGCTGACCGACACTGTCGATCTCAGCGTCAACGCGCAGAACCTGACGGACAAGGTGTATTACAGCCAGGTCTACACTACGCATTTCGCACAGGTCGCGACGGGGCGGACGGTGTTCGGCACGCTTGGCGTCCGCTTTTGACGCCCGCGACTGCGCTTGCCGATGACGACGTTGCGCTCGTTCGGCGCGCGGCGGAGGCGGGGCTGCCCGAGGCACAGGCGATGCTCGGGCAGATGCTGCTCGACGGCAACGGCGTCGCCGCGGACCCGGCCGCGGCGCTCGACTGGTTCACCAAGGCGGCGGCGCAGCAGCATCTGATGGCGCTCAACATGGTCGGGCGCTGCTACGACCTCGGCTGGGGCACGCGGATCGACAAGGCGCGCGCGGCGGAATGCTATCGCGTCGCCGCCGAGCGCGGGCTCGACTGGGCGATGTACAATTACGCGACGCTGCTCACGCTTGGCGAGGGCGTGGCGGAGGACAAGGCGGCGGCGCTCGACTGGCTGGAGCGCGCCGCACGGCTTGGCAACGCCAAGGCGATCAATTTCGTCGGCAGCTTCGCCGAGGACGGCTGGGTCTTCCCACGCGACATGGCGAAGGCGGCGCGATGCTACGCGCGCGCCGCAGCGGGGGGCGATTTCCGCGGCTGTTTCAACCATGCGCGAATGCTGGCAGACACGGGGCGGATGGACGAAGCCCTGCACTGGATCGGCCGCGCCGGCGCGCTGGGCAACGACCGTTTCGTCGGGCAGGTGCGCGACTGGCTCGCCGCCTGCCCGTATCCGGCCTTGCGCAGCCGCGGCCCGGCGGCGCTGGCGGGCCGGCGCGCATGCTGATCGCGATCCCCGATTTGCTCGACGCCGCGGCCGTCGCGGCGCTGCGCGCGACGATCGATGCCGCCGACTGGGTCGACGGCAACGCCACCTCCGGCCATCAGTCGGCGCTCGCCAAGCGCAATGCGCAATTGCCCGAGGAGAGCGCGGCGGCGCGGGCAGGGGGCGCCATGGTGCTCGACGCGCTCGCCGCGGCACCGCTGTTCGTCGCGGCGGCGCTGCCGCTCAAGGTGTTTCCGCCGTTGTTCAACCGCTATGGGCCGGGCGAGACCTTCGGCACGCATGTCGACAGCGCGATCCGCATCCGGCGCGGCAGCGATTTCCGCATCCGCTCCGACCTGTCGGCGACGCTGTTCCTGAGCGATCCCGCCGATTACGACGGTGGCGAGCTGGTGATCGAGGACCAGTTCGGCACGCAAAGCGTCAAGCTGCCCGCCGGTCATATGGTGCTGTATCCGGCATCGAGCCTGCACCGCGTTACGCCGGTGACGCGTGGCGCCCGCGTGGCCTCGTTCTTCTGGGTCCAGTCGATGGTGCGCGACGACGGCGCGCGGCGCATGCTGTTCGAACTCGATCAGGGCGTGCAGGAGGCGACCTCGGCGATGGGGGCGGACGCCCCGGCCGTGGTGAAGCTGACCGGCGTGTACCACAATCTGCTGCGCCGCTGGGCGGAGGTTTAGGCGTACGCCTGTTCGCCCCAGGTCCGTCATCCCCGCGCGGGCGGGGATGACGACCAGTGGGTGGATGCTCCCCGATTGACCTTCCCCCGGCACGCATGCGACGCCGCGCCAACGGGTTGGAGCGAGTGATGACGAAGTTGGCGTGGCGCAGGACGTGGTTCCAGATCCACAAATGGATCGGCCTGATCCTGGCGATCCTGATCATCCCGCTGTCGCTCTCGGGCGCGGCGCTGGTCTGGCACGACGCGCTCGACCATATCGTCAATCCCGCGCGCTATCAGATCACGGGCCGGACGCTGCGCACCCCCGACACCTATGCCGCCGCGGCGCAGGCGGTGCTCAAGCCCGGCGAGCGGATCGCGCAGATCACCATGCCCACGGGCAAGGGGCCGGTCGCGGTCGCCGCGTCGCCAGCCAGCGTCGACCCGAACCGGCGCGGGCCGCCGCTGCGCACGATCGTCTATCTCGACCCGCCGACTGCCAAGGTGCTGGATGTCGCGCCAAGCAATGCCGGCCTCGTCCGCTTCCTCCACGTGCTGCACGGCAGCCTGCAGGTGCCGGGCGTCGGGCGGACGATCGTCGGCTGGATCGGCATCGCGATGATGGTGTCGAGCTTTACCGGCCTGTGGCTGTGGTGGCCAACGGTGGGCGCGTGGACCAGGGGATTGCGCTGGCGGCGGCATCGCAACACCGACACCAACCTGCACCATATGGCAGGCTTCTGGATCGCGCTGCCGCTGTTCGTGCTGTCGCTGACCGGCGCGTGGATCAGCTTTCCCGCCGTGTTCGGCGGCCAGCGCGGGCCGGATCGCGGCGCGATGATGCGCGCGGTGCCGCTCGCCGAGCCGGGGCAGCCGCTCGATCTGGTCGTTGCGCGTGCGGCGAGCGTACGCCGTGGCGCGGTGCGCAGCATCGCCTGGCCGACGACGCGCAGCGCCGACTGGACGGTGACCTATGCCGGCGGCCATGTCGTCAAGGTGGCGGACGACAATGGCGTGGCGGTGGCGGCACCGGCGCGCCGGCCAGGCGGTCTCGCGCTGACGATGCGGCGCATCCATGACGGCGAGGGCATGGGGATCGTCTGGCAGCTGGTGATCTTCCTCGGCGGCATCGCGCCGGCAGTGCTCGCGGTGACGGGCGTGATCATGTGGTGGCGTGCGCGCGAATGGCGCGCGAAGGTGCGACGGACATAGGCCGAGACCGGGACGAGCGTTCTCTAACGACGCCCGTCACAACCACCCGTCACTCCGGAACCAGTCCGGGGTGACGGGATGGTCGTGACGGTGCGGCGGCTCCATCCAAGGATCGCCGGTATTACCGCCCCAGCAGCACCCGCGCCTGACCCGCGATCTGCGCGAGCATCGCCGCATTGGGCTGCGCGGCGTGGCGGGCGCGGTCGATCACCGCCTTGAACTGGCCGACGCGTGCCGCATTTGCCGCGAGCCATTCGCTGACCGCACCGCGCGGGTCCGAATCGCCGTTGCGGGCGAGGAACTCCAGCCGCTGTTGCTGGAATTCGCGGGCGAGACCGGCGAGCAGCAGCCGTTCCCACGGATCGCCCGACACGATCCGCGCTGCGGTCGCCTGCGCCCAGTCGAGGCCCAGCGCCTGACCGAGATGGGTGAACGCGCGGGTCAGCTCGATCTCGTCGAGGCCGAGCCGTTCGCCAAGCGCCGCCAGCCCGACCGCACCGTCGAGGTCGAACAGGCGGACGACGCGCTGCGCCAGATCGGCGGGCGCGCCCGCCGCCTCGAGCTGCGCGGCGATGCGAGCGCTCCGCGCATTGGCCTCTTCGAGCAGCAGCGACGCGGTCTGCCCGGCGAGCGTGGCGATGCCGGTGCCGAGCCGGTCGAGCACCGCACCCGGCAGCGTACCCGGCGCCGCGGCGCGGAGCAGGTCGGCGATGTGCGAGCGGGTCGCGACCGCCACTTCGTTGAACAAGGCGATGCGCGCGCCCTCGCTGATCTCGGCGCGCTCGATCGCCGTCCACAGCGCGTCGAGGTCGAACAGCCGCTCGGCGACGACGAACATCGCCGCGATATCGGCGATCGTCGCGCCTTCCTCCTCGGCCAGTTCGAACGGGAAAAGGATGCCGAGGCGGTTGACGATGCGATTGGCGAGCTTGGTCGCGACGATCTGGCCGCGCAGCCGGTGCTCGTCGATGGCCTGCGCATAGTCGCGCTGCATTGCCGGCGGGAAGGCGGCGTGGAGATCGGGCGCGAGTTCGGGCGCCATCGCCAGCGGCGCGGTCTCGATGCCGTCCTGCAACGCCAGCTTGGCGGTGGCGAGCAGCACCGCCAGCTCGGGCCGGGTCAGGCCATGGCCTTCCTGCCCGCGACGGAGCAGGTCCTCGTTGCCCGTCAGCCCCTCGACCGCACGGTCGAGCCGGCCGCTGCCCTCGAAGATCTCGATGACGCGAACATAGCTCGGGATCGCCGAGGCGCCGTCGGCCTCCGCGATCGACAGCGCCAGCGTCTGCAGGCGGTTATCCTCCAGCACCAGATGCGCGACATCGTCGGTCATGCTGGCGAGCAGCGCGTTGCGCTCCTCGAAGCCGAGCCGGCCCTCGTTCATCTCGCGGTTGAGCGCGATCTTGATGTTGACCTCATTGTCCGAACAATCGACGCCTGCCGAATTGTCGATGAAGTCGGTGTTGATCCGCCCGCCGCGCGTCGAGAAGGCGATGCGCGCCGCCTGCGTCACGCCAAGATTGGCGCCTTCGCCGATCGCGGTGACGCGCAGTTCCTCGGCATTGACGCGCAGGCGGTCGTTGGCGGGGTCGCCGACCGCGACATTGTTCTCCGCCGCCGCCTTCACATAGGTGCCGATGCCGCCGAACCAGAGCAGGTCGGCAGGCGCCTTGAGGATCGCCGAGATCAGCGCCGCCGGATCGAGCTGCGTCGCGGTGATGCCGAGCGCCGCCTGCGCCTGCGGCGACAGCTTGATGACCTTCTCGCTGCGCGCCCAGACGCCGCCGCCCTCGCTGATGAGGCCGGCGTCGTAATCCGCCCAGCTCGACCGCGGCAGCGCGAACATGCGCGCGCGCTCGTCCCAGCTCTTCGCCGGATCGGGGTTGGGATCGATGAAGATATGGCGATGGTCGAACGCCGCGACGATCTTGAGCGCCTTCGACAGCAGCATGCCGTTGCCGAAGACGTCGCCCGACATGTCGCCGCAGCCGACGACGGTGATCGGTTGCGTCTGCACGTCGACGCCGCGCTCGGCGAAATGGCGCTGCACCGACACCCAGGCGCCCTTGGCGGTGATGCCCATCGCCTTATGGTCGTAACCGACGCTGCCACCGCTGGCGAAGGCGTCGCCCAGCCAGAAGTCGCGCTCCAGCGCCAGCGCATTGGCGACATCGCTGAACGTCGCGGTGCCCTTGTCGGCGGCGACGACAAAATAGGGGTCCTCACCGTCGAGCACCTGCACGCCTTGCGGGTGGACGACCCGGCCCTCGACGATATTGTCGGTGATCGACAGCAACGAGCGGATGAAGATCCGGTAGCTCTCGGTGCCTTCCGCCAGCCAGGCGTCGCGATCGACCGCGGGCGAGGGGAGCTGCTTGGGATAGAAGCCGCCCTTGGCGCCGGTCGGCACGATCACCGCATTCTTGACGCGCTGCGCCTTCATCAGTCCGAGGATCTCGGTGCGGAAGTCGTCGCGCCGGTCCGACCAGCGCAGGCCGCCGCGCGCGACCGGGCCGGCGCGCAGGTGGATGCCCTCGACGCGTGGGGAATAGACCCAGACCTCGCGCCACGGCACCGGCGCGGGCAGGCCGGGGATAAGATGGCTGTCGAGCTTGAACGCCAGCGCCTCGGCCGCGGCGGGGGCGAAGGCGTTGGTGCGCAGGCAGGCGGCGATCAGGTTGCGATAGGCGCGCAGGATGCGATCGTCGTCGATCGCCGACACCGCGTCGAGGCCACGCTCGATCGTCTCGTCCGCCGCCGCGACATCGCCGGGGTTGGCGGGATCGTGCGCCGCGGCGAAGCGCGCGATCAGCGCCTTGGTCAGCTTGGGCGCGCGGCGCAGCGCGTCGACCACCGTGGTCAGGCCATAGGGCAGGCCGGCCTGACGCAGGTAGCGGAACCAGGCGCGCAGCAGCACGACCGATTGCGGCGACACGCCGACATCGACGATCAGCCGGTTGAACGCGTCATTCTCCGCTGCGCCTTCCAGCGCCGCGGCGATCGCGCCTTCGAGCACCGCCGCGTCATGCGCATCGTCATTGGCGTCGGTTTCGACGACGAAGTCGTGGACGAAGGTGTCGGCATCCTCGCGCAGCCGCGTCGGCAGCTCGCCGATCACGCGAAAGCCGAAATTCTCCAGCACCGGCACCGCGTCGGACAGCGCCAGCGCGCCGCCGAGCTTGTAGATCTTGAGCTGGCGGTCCTCGCCCGGCACCACCGGGAAGATGCGCACCGAGCGCGCGTCGGGATCATCGAGCGTCGCGATGCGCAGGATATCGGCGGCGGCCTCGGCCGGGCTGCTGACGTTGCGGTAATTGGGCGGGAAGGCGTTGGCCCAGCGCAGCGCAAGGCGCGCCGCACGCGCCGCCGGCACCTGTTCGGCGAGCGCCGCCTCGACGTCAGACACCCAGCCGCGCACCATCCGGCGCAGCCGCTCGGCGAGCGGTTCGGTCTCGGGCATCCGGCCCTCGCCGCGCAGGTCGATCGTGTAGCGCAGCAGCGCGACGACGCCGTCGTCGAGGCTGATCGACCAATTGAGCACGGTGCCGTTCGACGCCTCGGTCAGCATCTGCGCGATCTGGACGCGGCGGGCGGTGGTGAGGTCGTCGCGCGGCAGCCAGGCGAAGGCGAACAGATGCCGCCCGAGCGCCGAGCGTACCAGCACCAGCGCCGGCCGCGGCCGGTCGGCGAGGCTCATCGCGGTCAGCACCACCTCTTCGAGCGCCGGCGCCGGGAAGGCGACGACGAGATCATGGGGCAGGGCGCTGAGCGCGTGGGTCAGCGCCTTGCCGGCATGGCCCTTGGGATCGAAGCCGAACTTGGCTTCCAGCGCCGACAGGCGCGCGCGCAGCACCGGCACGTCGCGCGGGCGGACGCTGAGCGCGGCGCTGGTCCACAGGCCGGCGTGGATCGACAGGCCGTCGACCGTGCTGCCGGTCATGATCGGCACGATGACCAGATCGAGCGGCACCGCGCGATGGACGGTGGAGATCAGGCTCGACTTGAGCAGCAGCGGCGCCTCATTGCCCTCCTCGAACCACTGGATCGCGAGGCTGCGGCTCGCCTCGGCGAGCACCGGCGTCTGGTGCGGGTTGCGCGCGAGGCCGAGCGCCTCGCCGGCGCTGCCGTCGCGCCGCCAGATCTGATGGCCGAGCAGGGTGAACTGGCCGTCGAGGAACCATTGCAGCAGCGCCGCGCCCTCGCCCTGCGGCAGCGCCGCCTCGTCGCGCGCCATCGCGCGCTGGAGCAGCGGCCAGTCGGTGACCGCGGCGCGCACGTCGGCGAGCACTGCGGTCAGCTCCTCGATCAGCCCGCGGCGGTCGCGGGCGTCGGCGCGCTCCAGCTCGATATAGATCATCGATTCGGGGCTGCCCGCGCCGCCGATGTCGGTCATTACGCCGTCGGCGTCGCGGGTCACGCGGACGACGGGGTGGATGACGCGATCGATGTCGAGGTCCTGCTCGCCGATCGCCGCGGCGATCGAATCGACCAGGAAGGGCATGTCGTCGTTGACGATGGCGAGCCGCATCCGGCGGCGGACGTCGTCGGAGGCGATCGGCTCGAGCGCGATCGCCGGCCTGCCGGGTTCGCGCCTGGCGGCGGTCTGCGCGACGAACGCGGCGGCGGCGGTGCGTTCGGCATCGCCGAAGCCCGTCAGCTCTCCCGGTAGCGCGCCCTTGGTCAGCCGGGCGGCAAGCGCCTCGGCCATGCTCTGGTTCTGGTCGGCCATGTCTCGCCTATGCTCCCGCAATCCAAGGACCTCAAGGCTTGCCGCAGTGCGAAAATAACGCGTGCGAGCAACTTTATGTGTGGTAGCTTCATAGAACACTTTGGTCGGCGACGGGGGTGATGCGATGAAATCTGTGACGATAGCGGTTGGCGCGGCGGCGATCCTCGGGATGGCGGCGCCGGTGTCGGTGGCGGCGAAGGAGTTGGTCGTGCCGGTGGGCGCCCCGCTCGCCCGCGCGGCGCTGCTCAAGGCGGGAACGCAGCGCTACCTGCGCTATGTCGTCAAGGACGGGCATCGCACCGCGATCGACATCTGGTCGCGCACCACCAGCTTCGAGGAGCGTGACGGACGCCGCCTCGTCCGCGTCTCGCAGGTGTGGGACGGGGCGGGGCCGAACGGCGGCGTCCGTCGCGAGGACAGCGTGATGGAGGCGGGCACGATGCGACCGGTCGAGCAGGTGCGCACCACGATCCGCGACGGCGTGACCAGGACCGCCGCCTATCGCTTCGACGGCACGCGCGTCACCGGCATCGCCGATCGCGCCGGCAACGATGCCAAGGATTTCGCTGTCGAGGGTGCGGAGCCGCTGTTCAACTTCGTGCCCGACAGCGAGTGGTTCCAGCAGCTGCCGATGGCGGCGGGAACGACCTTCGTCGCCAGCCTCTACGATCCCGGCGCGGGCAAGCCCGACCGTTATCGCTTCACCATCGCCGGTTCGGCGCGAATCGCCGGCGCCGATGGCCGACCAATCGACTGCTGGCTGATGACCACCGACTATAACGCGCCCGACCATGGCGTGACGCGGATGTGGTTCGCCAAGACGACGCAGGTGATGATCCGCCAGGAAGGCGACGCCGGCCCGCGCGGCCATTTCGTCAAGACGCTGTTGCCGCCCGAGGCGGGCGACTGATCCGCCGCGGCGGGGTCCGGCGGCGAGCGTCAGGCGTCGGGCAGGCGCGCGATGCCGTCGATCGCCGCATCGCCCGCGGCACGCTTGATGACGTCGAGCGAGCCGTCGGCGCGCGCGCGCGCGAGCAAGACGACGAATTCGTCACCGGCGTTGTCGATCGCCACCGTCGCGAGTGCGGGCAGGGTGCGCCAGGCCGCCATCGCGCGGTCGCGGACCAGCGCGGCGCGATCGTCGTGAAGCGGGCCGGACGGCAAGTGCACCATCTCGAGTCCGCCGCTGGGGCCGTCGGCCCAGACCGGCGACGCGATCGGTACGCGCGGCGCGGCGCGGACGGCGGCATCCAGCTCGGCGTCGAGCGTCGCCTGCGTCGCGTCGTCGACCATCTCCTTCCAGTTGATCACGCCATAGATGAAGTCGATCGTCTCGCCATCGGAGGTGAACGGCATCAGGATGCCGCGGTACAGGGTCGTGCGGCCGCGCGTGCCGACGAACTCCGCCTCGAAGCCGATCGGCGCGCGATTCGCGATGATCTGCAGATAATGGTCGGTCAGCCGCGACAGCAGCGAGCGCCCCGGCACGTCCGCGACGCGGACGATATCGGTTTCCAGCCCGCATTCCTCGCGCAGCCGTTCGCCCAGGAACGCGATCGTCGGGTCCTCTATGCCGCCGCGGAAATCAAGCAGCACGCTATGCGGCCCGAAGTCGGCGATGCTCGCCGGATCGAGATCGGCGATGCCGGGATAGGGGCGGCCCTTCAGCAGCGAAACCCAGTGATTGTAGGCGCGCACGTGCATCCGTCGCTCGTCGCCGCCGAGGTCGAACATGGCATCCTCGACGCCGCCCTCGTCGACTTCGGGCGCGCCGGCCGCGTCGATCGCCTCGTCGATGTCCACCCGCTCGTCATCGAAGTCGCGCGCGATACCCATGCCAAACCCTTCATCCACCGGGCCGCCGGACCCTGGTTCGCACCGCTTGTGCACGATCCGTGGTAAACGGGGCGTAAAGCCGGGAAAGCGAAGATGCGGTGTCGTTGGGAGCTTGTCAGCCGCAATCCGACCTGTTAGGCGCACCCCCGAACGGCGTTACAGCCGTATCACCCCGTGCCGCTTTAGCTCAGCTGGTAGAGCATCGCATTCGTAATGCGGGGGTCACAGGTTCGAGTCCTGTAAGCGGCACCATCGACTTTTTGGCGGTTATCCTGACATTTTCGCCTCCTTCCGCAGCGCGGTGGGAGAGCTGGCTCCGGTGCGTTTCCGGTGCAGGGAGCCCGGAGCCAGCTTCTCGATATCGGTAAGGATGGACTGCAGCGCGCGTTGCACGCTCGGAAACTCGCCGATTGCGTAAACCTCGGTCTGGCTGCCGGCACGATGGCCCATGAACCCTTCAAGGTCCCAGCGCTCGGCACCGCGGTTGCGAACGAGCGTCGCGATGCTGTGCCGAAGCACGTAGCTGCGCCACTCGCGGCCGGTTGGCATTTCGAGCTTGGTCAGCATCGTGTCCCAGGCGCGATCGACGTCCTGAACAGGCCGGCCGTGATAGTTTACGAGCCAGCCACGTCCGACGCGAGCCTTCGGCTCGAGCGCCAGGTAATCGTCGAGCTCGGCCTGCAGCCATTCGCCGAGAAGGGGAAGAACCGGGACCATCGCGCGGTGCTTCTTGTTCTGCGTCCGGCCTTGCGGATTGAGGTCGATCGACGGCGCGCCTGGCCACCATTGCTCCCGATCGGGGGCAACGTTGATGTCGACCACGGCGCCTGGCCGCGCGATCGTGCACAGCGATCCAACGAGGAAGGCGTGTAAAGATCCGCGCTGCTTCCCCGGCTCGGCCGCGTAGGCGACCATCTGTGCCAGCTCTTCCACACCAACCCGGGTCCGGCGCTTGCGCTGGACCTGTGCGGCCGGCAGCGGCCGGTAGATCGGGCGCTTGTCCGATCGCGGCGGCTCAGCGTTCGCCGCATGGTTCAGCACTGCAATCACCTGCGCGATCGAGGCCTCCGTGGCCGAAGGTGAGCGCGGGCGGCTGACCGTCACCTCCCCCCTACCATTTTTCCACACCACCGGCTGCAGCCGCGACCAGGCGCGCAGCGCGTTGACGAACACGGTCGTGCAAGCGGCCGCGCAGCTCGTCGCGATCCCAAACCTGCTGTCCGCGCCGCGCGCCTCTTCGGCATCGAGGAAGTCGATGACGTGGTTAAGCCGCGATTCGATCGTGTCGGCAGACGCGCGCGTGCTTCCCCATTCGAGCTTATAGTCGGCGATCGCGTCGGTGAGCAGATACGCCTGCGCCTGGGCAAGCGGCTGCCCGCACGCCCCGCAGAATGCTGGCGCCTCCTCGGCGTCCGACAGGTAGCGGCGATCGAGCGCTACGATCGCGTCTCCCTCGTCGGCCGTACCCGTGCTCGCGCTGCGCTCGCGTCGCGCGTCGGGATCGTACCAGAAGATCGTGAGGAAGGGACTGCGACGGGTCCCGTCCGTCCGCTCGTCCCATCCGAGCCAGTATTTTCCGCGCCGATAGACCGGCGCCGTGCGTCGCGACATGTAGACTGTTCCCTGATGTACTGTGCTTTTGCTTCACCCGTCATGGTGAAGAGGCCGAGGCGGCCGAGGAGGTCCAGGTCGCCGGGCTCGAGGCGGACGCCTTTACCGATCTCAGCGGCTCGGCTGAGCTTCTGATCAAGCTTGACGATCGAGGGGGCATTCATGCGTCGACGCTCGCGTCTGCGATCGCCTGCAGATCCGCGGCGAGACGGCGCAGGCCGTCGCGCGTGAAGTAGGCAACGACGCCTTCCTTCTCGAACTCCTTTTCAAATTCCAATCCGCCCCAGATCGACACCATGACGCCGCCCTGCAGGGGGAGGGGAGCCCAGCCAACGCGGACGCCGGCGTGCACGAAGGATCCGGCTTCAGCGTCGCCGGGTACGACGCCATAGGCGTAGCCATTCTCATCGATGACGATCGGCCGTTCCATCGCTGGCGGTGCGCCGGCGGCCGCGAGCTGGCGGCTGAGGGCGGCGAGCTGCGCCAGCTTGGCGGGATCGAGCACGTTGATCATGCTGCTGCTCCATTATCTTGTTCGAGCGCCAGGTCGGCGCAATGCATGTTCCAGATGGCGTCGGCCGCGACAGTGACGCCGTCGACGGCCGGCACGTCGCCGTATTGGCCGAGGAAGCAATTGGACCGGATCGCGGCCTCGATCATCGAGCGATCGAGGCGCAGCGCGCGGGCGGGTGGTGTGCGCGAAGCCATCTCAGAAGTCCGGACGAGGGCGTCGCGGGATGACATGCAGATGGGCTGTCATGCACCAGATCCCGCCGATGTCGTCGAAGGCGACCGCGGAGAGATCGCCCCGCACGGCGAGGACGTCGCAGTGCTTGCCGCGCCGCTGCCCCTCGCCGAGGAAGACAGCTCGGTCGCCGTACGCCATGCCTAGTGCCGAGGCTTTCACAGCAAGAGGCCTGCTGCAAAGGCCGCCAGGAGGCCGCAGCCCGCAGCCGCCCGCGACACCCACTCTTCGGTTCCCGCGTCATGAGGCGGCGTTTCCCATAGGGGTGTGATGGAAACGGCGGCGGAGAAGATCGCCGTGCCGCCAAGAAGTGATGCAGCGATGATCTGCTTCATCTCACCTTACCTTCGAAAAACCGACGCGGTCCCTGCGGATCTGGCGCAAAACGCGGTGCTGCCGCGTCCAGCTCAGGAGGACGACCGCGGCGACGAATAGGAGGGCTGCGAGGGCGAAGAAGATCGCGGGCACAGCAAGCAGGAGCAACATCTAGAGCATCCCCAGCGCTTGCATGTAGACCTCGAGGATCGCCTCTTCCTCCTGGTATTCCTCTTTCTTCTTCTTGCGGATCGCCAGGATCTTGCGGATCGCGGCTGCGTCGTATCCGCGGCCTTTCGCCTCGGCATAGACGTCCTTGATGTCGTCGGAGATACCCTTCTTCTCCTCCTCGAGGCGTTCGGCACGCTCGATCAGGAGCCGCAGCTCTTCCGCCGCAACCTGGCCGCCACCCATGCCCTCTTCGCGTTCAGCGACCATCAGCGTGCCTCCCGATTCGGGATGCCGATGACACGGTTGGCGCGCTGGCGACGCAGGTCACAGGCGTCGAACTCGGCCTTTCTCCACGCCAAGCCGAAGCAGACGGTGGCGATCGCGAGGATGATGATCAGCCCGACCACCAGCGCGATGACGAATGGCGCGACCGTCATAGCAGCACCGACCGCAGGGCCTCGACCGTGCCAGCCGGATCGATCAGCAGCGAAATTGCGGTGCCGACGATCGCCGCGGCGATCGCGAGCTTCGCCTTCGCTCGGGCGCCGAGATGGTTCGGATTGGCCGGCGCGATAGGCTCGCAAGCCGAGCAGCTGCACTCCATCGAGTGAAGCGCCGGCGCGGTCATGAACAGGCTGCTCACAGGTCACCGCCTTCGGGCGTGCACCGCGTGCAGGAGGATGCCGTCGACCAGGCGCATGCGCCGTGGCCATCGGTGTCGCACGGATCCCAATGGCTGCAGCCACAGCCGCGGCAGACCTGCGGGTGACGATCGGCGGGCTCGTCGCAGAGCTGCGCATAGACTGAGGGATCGAAGGGGAAGGCGGCCTGCAGGCGCAGCAACGTGTCGTTGCGACTTACGCGCGCGCCGGGCGTTTCGATCAGCCGGAGGAACGCCGCGGCCTCGCAGCGCAGGGTATTGTCGGGCGCGATCCGCGCGGCGACGTCGGTGATGGTCAGCTTCGCCGCCTCGCGGCGCAGGCGGAGGTATTCGCCCGGCATCAGGGGCGGGAGCGCGATCGGTACGATCGGCGCCGCAGGGCGAGCATTGAACGGTACGTGAAGCATCGTTGTGGTCCTTCCGGGCAAGCCGGTGGCGTTTCCGGAAGCGGTGCTGCCGGGGCGGGTAAGCGAATCGGTGAAGTGGGCGGGCGAGAGCCTCACGGCCCCTGCGAAGCGATCATCGCGCGCCGGAGAATGGCCAGCGTCGCCGTGGCAGCTTCGATGGCCTCTTGAGTCTCGCGCACAGCGGCCTTGAGATCGCGCGGCTCGGCGCCGGGCATGGTGCAGCGGATCTGCGCGCAAGCAGCTTCCGCTTGCTCGCGGATGGCGATCGACGCCTGAAACGCGAGATCGATCTGCTCGGCGAAAGCCTCGCTGCGCCCCGTCTGCAGCAGTAGCGCATAGACGTCGTGGATGGGCGCGCCCTGACCGCCGGCCGCTTGGAACGCGATGTCCAGCTTGATCGCGGCGGGCATGTGGATCACGTCCGGCGAATCAGGATCACCCCAGGAGCGCACCTGGCGCTCCGAGCGCTCAACGATCTTGCCCATCTCCAACCAGCCGCCCGGCAGTTGCCCGGCGATCCGCGCCAGCGCGCGATCGAGCGTGAGGGGAGCGCGGACCTTGGTCATGCCGTTACACCCGCAAAAGCCGGCGCCGACCGTGGGAGACAGACGGCGCCGATAGTTGCACAACGGGAGGATGGCAGACGCGCGTGACGCCCCGCGGCACGGACGTGCTGCGTGGATCGGCCGGTCTGCCAGCGGCCGATGGGGGAAAGGGTTGAAATGGTCATCGCGAGGTCTCGACGCTGCTCTGCGCAGTCGGGGCGGGTGGTATGTCGACCGGATAAACGTCCGGGCGAATGTCGTGCCGGCTAATGCCCGTCTCTGCTTCAACCTTCAGCACGAACTCGGCCGGTAGAGGGGCGCCCTTTGCGAGCCACTTGGAGACCGCAGGCTGCCTCACGCCGACCAGCTCGGCTAGCGCGGCTTGAGAGCCGAGCTTGTCGATGACGGCCTTCAACGGGCGATTCGGTGCGGAGACGCTTGCCATTCGCTCGGAATATTCCCGAAAGAATGCATGGTCAATCCCAAAAGAATGGCTCGTCGCTATAACTTTTGGAATATTTCATCCGGTATGAGCATTGTTCCACAGCGGCTGGCCGAGGTCATGAAGGCCAGAGGCATTGGGCAATCTGACCTAGCCCGCCGGGTCGGAGTCCAGCAGGGAACGATCAGCAAAATCATCAACGGTAGTACGAGCAACTCGCGCTATCTGCTTCGCATCGCGCGTGAGTTGGGAACGACGCCGGCCTACCTAGAAGGCGAAATTGATGATCCGGGTGACGACGCACCCCAGCCTGCAGCTCGGGGCGCTCTCGCAATACCCGACATGGTGGAGCTGCAGCAGATCGACTTTGCGTACGGAATGGGTGCGACGTACGTCGACGGCCACGTTGACGTGCAGCTGCTCCACTTCCCCCGGGTTTGGATCGAAGCGATAACCACATCCCCGCCCGCGATGTTGACATGGGCGAGCGGCAAAGGCGACTCCATGACGCCGACCATCCACGATGGTGATCTAGTGCTGCTCGATCGATCGCAGCGGCAGGTCGTCGAGCAGGATGCGCTATGGGCCTACACGGTAGGGGATCTGGGCGCGATCAAGAGGCTGCGCGTGAAAGGCGATCGCGTGATTATCCTTTCGGATAATCCCTCTGTGCCCCCTGACGAAGAGCGGGTCGAAGAGGTGAACATCGTCGCAAGGGTCATCTTCATCGGTCGGCGTACATGATTGGGACGGAGTCGAGGGGTTGTCGATCTAGCAGGCCCTCATCTATTCGTTCTCCTTATGTTCTACACTCCGATTCGCCGATTGACGTCGCCTCGCGAGCTGAGCCTCGCGGTGGTAGGTCTGGATTACCCGAACCCCGACAAGAGTCATCGGAGGTTCGAGATGGCGCTCTGCTGCCGTGCGGAGCCCGTCAGACTGATCCGCGAGCCTACTAACAAGTACGACAAGCGTGCGGTCGCAGTCTTCAGCAACAGAGGCATTCAGCTCGGTTATCTGACTGCGGAGCGGTGCGGCCTTATCGGCGGTTGGCTCGACGACGGCGAGGCATACTCAGCGGTCTTCCAAGAGTCCGGTCGGACGGCAGCTATAATCCGAGTTCGCTTTGGTGCTGGTGCGCTTTCCCTGCCGCCCGATCGGAATGACCTAGTTCGGGATTGGAGCGAAGAGGGCGGCGACGCATTCGATTGGGGATGCTGATGCGAACGAGCCGTCCCTCTGGTGCCGGCGTGATGCAGTTTGTCGGCCAGTGCAGTTGACGCAAAAGAAGGGCAGCTTGCCATACTAATGCTACGTCAGCGCGGCGCGGCGATTCGCACGGCGTATATGGAGGGGCGGGGGAAGTATGAAAACGGTAGGTACTGCAGCGACGATCGGGGGCGTGTTGGTCGCGGGCGCTTCCTTACTCATGAAAACGTCTGTGCACTCGGACGGGGATTATAGATTCGGAAGTTACATCCCAGCCTCCGACACCCTGAACCTCGGGCTGTTACAGAACCAGCATCTCGTCTTCGAAGGTGGGCTCGCGCTTTTTCTGGCAGGTGTCATCCTGCTCAGCGCGGGCGCGCTCATCGAAAGCTTAGCTGGTGACCGTTCCAGCGACCACGTCAGCCACTTCTCGGACCAACAAGCCGCGCCAGTAGCAACTGCACCGTACGGCGCGGGTCGTGCGGTCGATCCGAAGCAGCAGGAGAACACGAGGCTGTTTTATATTTGCTCGGCGGTGTTGCTTGCGATCATGGTCGCCGGCTTCTTCGTCCTTTCTCAGACCTCCGGACCGAACAGCTCAGTACCGGCCGTGGTGGAGAACAACGGCGACGCCCTTGCTGACAGAATGGAGGCCGAAGCTGATAACATCGACGCTCTCGCCGATAACACGACGGCCGGAGGCTCTCGGAAGGGTCGGTGATGATCGCCGATGCGGGTACCGTGCGGGTACGGCTGCCAATATCGGCCGCGAAATCGACAGTTTTGCGTGCGCCTCAACAACCTAGGGCGGAGGGTTCCTCCGCCGTGACCACGCAAGGACACGCACGAACTATCGGTTCAGCAATAACACTTTAGTTGTTGCGCAGAGCCCTGTGACCTACACCGCGTTAACGGAGTGTCGTTAAGTTAGGCCAGTAGCGGGGGAGAAGGCGTGGCGGTCGAGCAGTTTTCAGTGGCGGTGCAAGGTGACTTTGTTGCTGCCCAGACGCGAGCCAAGCCTATTGCTGCGCTCGCCGAATTGGTCTGGAATGGGCTTGATGCCGACGCGACTGCAATAGACGTGGAGCTAGTGCACGATGACCTCGCCGGGGGGCTGTCGAGAATTGTTGTATATGACAACGGCGACGGGTTCACGCGCGAAGATGCGCGCAAGCTGTTCGGCAGTTTGGGTGGATCATGGAAGCGCGCGACCCGACGCACGAGGCGCGACGGCCGAATGATTCACGGCCAAGAAGGTCGCGGGCGGTACAAAGCCTTCGCACTGGGCGGCCATGTTCGCTGGAAGGTCTGCTTTTCTACACCGGAAGGCAATCGGGCGTTCGAGATCGCAATGGCTGATGCCAAACTGACGAACGTTACAATTAGCGAGGACGTGCCGGCGCCCGATCGACACACCGGCGTGATTGTTCAAATCGACAATGTCCGCAAAGATTTCCGGGCATTCGAAACGGCGGAGGGGCATCAGGAGCTCGCAGAAATTTTTGCGCTCTACATGATCAACTATCGCAACGTGACTATTCGTATTGCCGGCGAAAAACTCGATCCGGAACGAGCGATCGCGAGCCAGAGCAAGGTGGCGTTGCCCCCGATCGCTGCGCCTGGCGAGCCAGCTGTTCCTGCTGAGCTGCACGTGATCGAATGGCGTGCTGATACCAAACGGACGCTTTATCTTTGCTCGGCTGACGGCTTTCCGCTCGATCAATTCGAGACGAAGTTTCATGTGCCCGGCTTCTCGTTTTCGGCGTACCTCAAGTCACGATATGTCGAACTCCTCCATAACGACGATCGACTTGGTTTGGCTGAAATGGACCCCCCGCTCGCGGCCTCGATCGAGAAGGCCCGCGAGACCATCAAGACATACTTCAAAGATCGGGCGTCTGAACGGGGTCGGAACGTTGTTGATGAGTGGAAAGCCGCGGACGTCTACCCTTATCGGGGTGAGCCACAATCTGATGTTGAGAAGGCGGAAAGGCAGGTCTTCGACATCGTGGCTGTACATGTGCACGAGATTGCCCCGGAGATTGGCATCGGAACCGATAAGGCGCGCGCGCTTCACCTCCGTATGCTCCGCAACGCCATCGAGAGCGGACCTGCAGAGTTGCAAACCATCCTGAAAGAGGTTTTGGATCTACCAGTACGGCAGCAGAAGGAGCTTGCGTCCCTCCTGCAGGAGACGACACTCACATCGATTATCACGGCTGCTAAGACCGTTGCAGATAGACTCAAATTCATTTCCGCTCTCGAATCCATCGTTTTCGATCCGGAGACACGGGGCCGGTTGAAGGAGCGCACTCAGCTTCATAAAATTCTGGCAGACAACACATGGGTGCTTGGTGAAGAATACAATTTGTGGGTCAATGACAAGGACCTCCGAAACGTATTGGTCAAGCACAAGGAACTGCTCGATGCCGACATCTCGATAGACGAGCCGGTGAAGGTCGTCGGCCAGAAGCGTGGCATTATCGACCTCATGCTATCACGCGCTACCCGTCGGCATCGTGCGGACGAGTTCGAGCACCTAGTTGTCGAGTTAAAGGCGCCGAAGGTGAAAATCGGTGCGAAAGAGATCAACCAGATCCGCAAGTACGCACTCGCGGTACGTAACGACGAAAGGTTTAGGGCGGTCAAAGGCGTGCGCTGGCATTTCTGGGTAATCTCTAATGATCTTGACGAAATCGGCCGTGACACGGTTGATAACGGCGTTGACCCGGAACGTCGCCTGATTGCCCGTGGCGAAAATTTTACCGTCGGCGTAAAAACATGGGGCGAGATCATCGATGAAAACCGCGCTCGCCTCCAGTTTTTTCAAGAGCAGATGCAGCACACGGTCAGCGAGAGCGACGCGGTTGCGCACCTGCAGGAGCGATACAGCAAGTTCCTCGAAGGCGTAATCGTGGAAGCTCCCGAAGACGTAGCCTCCGAAGCAACCGAAGACAATGGAGCTTCTGGATCAAAAGAGAGCGAAACTTGAAACTGCTTGCACAAGCCACCGCTGTGCAAGCACGGGTGTTGTCCGAAGCTGAGCGGGTACAGTCGCACACGTTAGGGGGCTGGAATGCGTCGCCAGGGCGGAGGGTATCCCCGCCGCAATATCCCGCACAACAAGATATGGAGATCTCGACGTGACGATACGAGTGCCACTCCGTGCCCGGTACAACGGGGGTATTGCGGCCGATGGTAGATTACCGCTCTACGACGGTACGGCATCTATTCAGGGCGTTGCGCAAGCGGTTCAGATCGCCACCCACGCCCTCCTGACTGGCAGTATCGTAACGAGAGCTACCGCAGCGAGAAGCGCGGATTTCTACCTTCTGCCATCAAGGTCGGGTAGTTACCTTGTTGAACTGGCCGCATATATCGAGGCCAACCCGGCGGTAGCAGGTATATCCGCCCCAATCATCTACGATTGGATCAAGACGATCTTCACCAAAGCGACTAGTCGTAGGCAGGTTGAGCCAACTACGGCAAAGGTCGACCGGTGGATGGAGCGAGACGAGCCGTTCCTCGACGAGTTGGCAGAGACGCTTGAGGGGAGCTTGCAGAGGGTTCATCGTCCAATTGGCCCTGACGTCACGACCATCACTTTCGAGCGGCCGCGTGCCGAACTTCTAACGCTGAACGCTGATACAAAGGCTTGGGTGAACACCCGGGACGTGACGGCGGATGCAACCGCCTTTACCGGAAATGTGACTCGCTTCAACTCTATCACGAGGAATGGTCGCGCCTTCATCGACCAACTTCGCAGGGTCGTGCCGTTTAAGCCAGCCGATGACTTCGCAATGGGCGGCCTGCAATACCTCACTTGGTCTCTGCATGGCAGCGCTAACGACTTGCCGAAAAGGCTGAGGATCAACGCTCGCGAGGTGAAATCAGCTACTGAGGAGACTAAAAGGCTTTTGCTGGTGGACTGCGCTCGAGACGAATGACGGTTGATTAGCTAGCGCAGCATTGTGATTCCCCCTATGTTCTATGACGGGGGTGTCATCTATGGGGGTTCACGCAGTGATCGCCGCGGTGCCGAGGCGCTACGAAGCCTTGGCCTTCATCATGCAGCGGATTGTCGCGGACGGTTGCAGCCCGAGCTTTGATGAGATTGCCGACGAGCTGGGCGTCGGCAAGACGCGAGCGCGTGGTTTGGTTGACGAGCTGATTGCCGAGGAGATCCTCGATCGGCCGGTCGGCCGCCAGCGCAGCTTCCGGATTCGCGACGTTGCGCGCTCCCGCAATCTCCTCGTGGAGGTTCTGAACCGTCTAGGCTGGACAGACTCGGTACCGCTCGGCGTGCTCGACCAGCCCTGCTCAAATGAGCAGCTACAGATCCTCCCACCATTCGAGCATCTACCCGATGTCGAATAAGTTGGGGGCTCATGATCAACGTCGCGCAGACACGCGCTCAAATCGAGGCAATCGAAGGCGAAGCACTAATCGTACCAAAGCAGCAACTCTTCGAGATGCTGTCCGAGGTCGAGCTGGGCCAACATGCGCGCCGCGCCCTGACAAACGTCCGCTCGCTGGTGAACATCGCCTCAAGCGTGTCGCGAGCGCAGGCATGACAGACAAGCCGCACCACGCCGCGATCGACGTGAACGGCGCGTGGTACCTCCGCGACGCAAAGGGTGCGCTCGTGCCGATCGAGACCGTGAAGCCGGTCGATCTCCTCATAGACGAGCTGGTCCACAAGACCCTGGCGCAGGCCCGCTACGTCTCGGCGATGATCGCTGAGTTCAAGCAGCGCACCTTCGAAAGCGTCGGGCAGCTGCAGGCGCTACTCGCGCAGGACTACGACGCGAAGATCGGCGGCAAGAAGGGCAACATCACGCTGCCGGCATACGACGGCTGCGCGAAGATCCAGGTGGCCGTCGCGGACCAGCTCGAATTCGGACCGGAGCTGCAGGTCGCCAAGAGCCTGATCGACGATTGCCTTCGGGAGTGGTCGGCGGAAAGCCGCGTCGAGATCCGTGCACTCGTCGACCGCGTGTTCGCCGTCGACAAGGAGGGGCAGATCAGCCACGCCGGGCTGTTCATGCTGCTCCGCGTGGAGATCAGCGACGATCGCTGGAAGCGCGCCATGGAAGCGATCCGCGACTCGATGCGCGTCATCGGCTCGCGCACCTACCTGCGCTTCTACGATCGCAGCGGGCCGGACGCACCGTGGCACGGCGTGCCACTCGACATCGCGAACGCCTGAGCCCGCCATGTCGCGCTGGTTCATTCTCCGGACGAGCGGCGGCCAAACGCTGCCGCTGATGCGCTCGCTTCGCGCTGCGGGTTACGACGTCTGGACGCCGGCCAAGGTGCTGCGCCGTACGGTGCGTGCAAAGACACCCGCCGGCACCAGGACGATCGAGGCCGACGCGCCAATCCTGCCGACCTTCCTGTTCGCCAAGGAGGAGCACTTGGTTGCGCTGACCGGCGAGGCCAGCGATCCCGCCAGTCAACATCCCGCGTTCTCAGTCTTCCACCGCGCCGGCAAGGCGCCGATCATCGGCGGAGCGCAGATCACGGGCCTGCAGGCAGAGGAGGCGCGTGAGCAGGCTGCGATCGCCGCGATCCGGGACGCCGAGACCTATCAGGAGGCGCAGCGGATCCGCATGGCCACCGCCAAGACCGAGGCCGCCCGCCGGCGCGCCGCCCGCGCTGTCGAGCTGGCACAGCTGCGCGAGCTGCGCGGAAAGCCGATGGCGTTCGCGGCTGGTGCCGAGGTGACCGTCACCAATATGCCGGCGATGGATGGCCTGACAGGCGTCGTCGAAGCCGTGAATGGCCCGGCCGCGAGGGTCCAGTTCGGCAACCGTTCATGGAAAATTGAGGGCTGGCGCCTACTGCCAGCCTCTCAGCAAACAAAGGCGGCTTAGCCGCAACCACCGCTCAAGCGGTCACCGGGACAGACGATCTGGGGCATCGACCCTTGCGCGCCCGCCACACCTTCCCCGCGATCCCCGCGGCGGAAGTCGTAAGCATGTCTGATATTCGGAGGTGGCGATGGCCGCACCCAAGCCCCTCACCGCAGGCGATCGCCTGCGCATTGCGGCCGAGCAGCTGCTCGACCTGGCGGATCAGTTCGATACGCCACGTTCAAGCCTGCTCGCCTTGCAGCGGCTGCATGACAACATCGAGGCAGTCGCCGGTGACGTGCGCGCCGTCGTGCGCGGCCGCGGCTTCCGGTGACGTCGGTGGATCTGGTCCACATCAACGGGACCATGGTCCGTCTTTCGACCCGGCTATCGCCCCTCATCGTCGGCGCGATAGCGCGGCAGGCCGCGAGTCCCACGGCGGTACTGCAGGCGGCTATGCAGAGGGTGCCGGGCTGATGGCCATGCAAGCGCCGCGCTTCGGCCGTCAGTCGGCACCTCGGAAGAAGTGGGCTCCAGCTGAAGGCGTGGTGGATCGTCGCAAGCGTGGCCGCGCCGGCCAGCGTGACCGTGCTGCGGTGCTGGCCGAGGAGCCGCTCTGCCGCCGCTGCCTCAAGCTCGGCCGCACTGAGCCCGCCGTCGAGGTCGACCACATCATCCGCTTGGCCGATGGTGGCACGGACGACCGCAGCAACAAGCAGGGCCTCTGCAAGCCCTGCCACGACCTGAAGACCCAGGCCGAGCTTGCCCGCGACCGCGTCGATCGACTCGACCTCAGGTGACAAATCGGCCCTTTCCTCCCAAAATTTCAGGCCGCAATGGCCCGAGGGGTGGGGGTGGGTCGGATCTCTGAGCCGGTCGGCTGGGGACACCGGTGGTTAGACAATTTCTCGCGTGCGCGATTTCAAACCTAAAATGATCCCCGGGAGAAGCGCCGATGGCGAGCGGTGGAGCGCGCCCCGGATCCGGGCGCCGGCGCAAGGATCCAGCTCTTAAGCTGACGGCCGCGGAGCGCCAGGCGGTCGCCATCACCGCCGCGTCGGCCGACGAGATGGCGCCCCCGTTGCACCTGTCGGGACACGCGCAGCTCATCTTCCGCGAGATCGCGAGCATCCTTGCGCAGCAGGGTAGGGCAGAGCCATTCTTCGCCCAGCACGTCGCCCTCCTCGCGCAGCGGTTCGAACAGATCCAGCGCTGGCAGGCCGTCCTCGAGATGGTCGGCGACACCTGCACCAGCACCACCGTCCGCAAGGTCGATGGGCAGCAGGTCATCACCGAGATGATCCGCGCCCGGCCCGAGGTGGCCATGCTGTCGGATGCCATGCGCCACGCGCAATCACTGCTCGGCGAGCTGATGCTCAATCCGTCGGCCGCCATGAAGCTCGCCAACGGCAAGAAGGATGCGCCGGGCGAATTCGACGACTTCTAACCGGTGGCCGCCCTACGCCAGGGTGCGGAGCGGGACTATGCCGCGATCGCGCGCAAGTATGCGACCGACGTCGCGGCGGGTACGATCCCCGCCGGCAAACAGATCCGCCTACAGTGCGAGCGCTTCCTCAATGAGCTGAAGCTCAGCCGCACGAAGGTGTTTCCCTACCGGTTCGACGAGGATCGGGCCGCCCGTCCGTGCCGCTTCATCGAGCGGCTGCCGCACACGAAGGGGCTGTGGGCGCGGCAGAAGAAGCGCCTAGTCCTCGAGCCCTGGCAGATCTGGAACATTTGCTGCGTATTCGGCTGGCTGCATAAGGCTGGCACGCAGAAGGACACCCGGCGCTTCCGGCGCTGGCTACTGGTGGTGCCGCGTAAGAACGGCAAGTCGGCGATCGCCTCCGGCTTGGCGCTCTACATGCTCTGTGCCGACAACGAGTTCGGCGCCGAGGTCTATTCCGGCGCGACCAACGAGAAGCAGGCCTGGGAAGTTTTCCGGCCGGCAAAGATCATGGTCCAGAAGCTGCCGGCGCTCGCGAAGAAGTTCGGCATCGACGTGTTGGCGAAGCAGCTGCTGCGTCCGGACGATGGATCTCGGATGGAGACCATCATCGGCGACCCCGGGGATGGCCAGTCGCCGAGCTGCTCGATCCACGACGAGTATCACGAGCACGCCGACGACGCCCAGGTCGACACGATGATCACCGGCATGGGCGCCCGCGACCAGCCCCTGCAGCTGCTCATCACCACGGCCGGCGAGAATCTCGCCGGCCCCTGTTACGCGCTGATCCTGGAAGAGCGCGCGAAGCTCAACGGCATTGGCCACAACGGCGGCCCGCCGCTCGAGGACGAAACCTTCTTCGCGGAATATGCCGCCGACGAGGGAGACGACTGGAAGAGCGAGGAGACGCTCCGCAAGGCCAACCCGAATATCGGGGTGTCCGTCGGCCTCGAGTATCTGCTCGCGCGGCAGCGTGATGCGATCCTGACGCCGCGGAAACGCGGCATCTTCAAGACCAAGCACCTCAATCTCTGGGTGGCGGCGAAGGCCGCTTACTTCGACATCGAGGCCTGGCGCCGGTGCGCTGACGATACCATCCCGGTGTTGTTCGCAGAGGCCGCACAGATCGATCGCCTTCGCGGCCGCCGCTGCATCCTCAGCCTCGATCTCGCGTCCAAGGTCGACATCGCAGCCATCGAGTATCTGTTCCCACCGCTCGGCGATCGGCCGACAAAGCAGGATCCATATATCCGGCTCGGCCGGTACTTCCTGCCGTCCAAAGCGGTCGAGGACGTGAGCGCTTACCAGGGCTGGGATGCGCAGGGCCTCCTCGACGTCAACGAGGGCAACATCACCGATTACGAAGAGATCGAACTCGCCATCGATGAGGCGCGCGATATCTTCGACGTCGAGCAGATCGCCTACGACCCTGCCCAGGCGACGATGCTGGTGACCCGCCTGATGAAGAAGGGCGCGCCAGTCCTCGAGATGCGGCCGAACGTCGTCAACTTCTCCGACCCCATGAAGCAGCTGGACGCCTTCACCCGCGCCGAGCTGATCGCCCATGCCGGATGCCCGGTGATGGAATGGGAGATGAGCAACGTCGTCGCCCAGCAGGACGCCAAGGACAACGTCTACCCGCGCAAGCCGCGCGAGGAGGCGAAGATCGACAATCCGGTCGCGCTCATCGCGGCGATCGCCGTGGCGCTGGGCGAGGAGCCTGCGGCCAAATCCTTCTGGGAGGACGCATGAAAATCACCATCTTGGCATTGGCGCCGCTGGTGCGCGCTGCCTCGCGCGACTTGGTCGGCATCGCCGGCGTCGCGATGATCATCGCTGGCGTCAGGCAGATCTACGCGCCCGCCGGCCTGATCGTCGCCGGCGCATGCCTCGTCTACGGCGCGATCCAACACGCGCGGCGCGTCTGATGCAAGGCCTGTTCGGCCGACTGGCGGCGCCGTCTCGCAAGGAAGCGCAGACGCTCGATCAGCTGCCCGGCTTCCTCCTCGATGCCGGATCCAAGACCGGGATCGCGATCAACTGGTCGACCGCGTTACAGGTCACCGCGATGTATGCCTGTTGCCGCGTCGTCGGCGAAGGGCTTGCCGCCGCGCGGTGCCGACTGCTTCGGCCGCGATCGAAGGGCGGTTACGACCAGGCGCGCGATCACTCGCTATATCGCCTGCTCTTCCTCGAGCCCTCCAAGGGGCTGACGGCTTTCAGCCTGTGGGAGACGATCGCCTTCCACGTCATGTTGGTCGGCAACGCCTTCGTCTTCGTGAATCGTGTCGGTGAGGATCGGATCCACGAGCTGCTGCTGCTCGATCCCGGCAAGGTGCAGGTCACCAAGCGGCCCGATCAGACGTACAGCTACGCCGTCGCCGGCGACGGCGGCTCCTACAGGCCGGTTCCTGATGCCTCGATCTGGCATATCAGAGGTCCGAGCTGGAACGGCTGGATGGGCATGGAGCCGGTACGGCTGGCGCGCGAAGCGCTCGGGCTCAGCCTGGCGCTTGAGGCGAGCCATGCGGAGATCCACCGCGACGGCGTCAAACCGAGCGGTGCCTATTCGGTCGAGGGGGAGCTGACCGGCCCGCAGTATGAGCAGCTGTCGAAATGGCTGAAGCGATTTGCCGCCGCGGGCGACCTCGCCGGCTCGCCGCTGATCCTCGACAAGGGAGCGAAGTGGCTCAGCCAGCAGATGACCGGCGTCGACCTCCAGCATCTGGAGACGCGCCGATATCAGGTTGAGGAGACGTGCCGCGCCGCTCGCGTGCTGCCGATCATGGTCGGCCTGGCCGACAAGGTCGCGACCTATTCCAGCTCGGAGCAGATGTTCCTCGCGCATGGCATGTTCACCATGACGCCCTGGGCGGGGCGGATCGAGCAGTCGATCGAGGTCGGGCTCCTCACCGAAGCGGACCAGCGCGAGGGCCTCGTCGCCCGCTTCAATCTCAATGCCTCGATGCGCGGCGACTACAAGAGCCGCCAGGAAGGCCTCCAGATCCAGCGCCGGAACGGCGTGATCAACGCCGACGAGTGGCGCGAGCTGGAAGACTGGAACCCGCGCGATGACGCAGGCGGCGCACAGTACATCGTGGAGGGCAACATGGCCGTCCAGGATGGCCGCGACCTGACGCCGGTCGCGACCCCGCCCAAGGCCAAAGAGTAGACATTGCCGAGCCCGCCCTCTTCGCCGAGGCGAACCTGCTGCTCGGCGCACCCGCCGGCTGCGAGGACACCGTCGTACCTCTGCCAGTCCGCCGCGCAGACGGTCGCGTCCTGTCGTGTTGGCGGCCGTCGATCGACGAGCTGCGCCGCATCGTCGACACCGGCGAGATCTGGCTCTCGATCTGGGGCGACACCCACCCGCCGGTGCTGGTCACCGGCCTCAAGGAGCATGTCATCGATGGATGATCGTCTCATCGCCGTCACCGGCCGCGCGCCGGAGCGTAAGCCGTTCGTCACCCCGCTGACGCCGCGGATCTGCGGACCCTATACCATCCTCGCCGATCGTCGCGCTCCCGAGCGCAAGTCCGCCGGCACGATCGAGCAGCTCGCCTGTGACCTCGAGCTGAAGTTCGACGACGGCACCGGCCGTATCGATGGCTATGGCTCCGTCTTCGGCCTGCTCGATCGCGGCGGCGATATCGTCCTGCCCGGCGCGTTCAAGGCTTCCCTGCGTGGCCGCAAGGGCGGGGTGCCCATGCTTTGGCAGCATGACCCGTCGATCGTCATCGGCCTCTGGGATAAGTTCGAAGAGGACGAGAAGGGCCTCAAGATCTCGGGCCAGCTGGTCATGGACGTGCCGCAGGCCGCCGTTGCCCGTGCGCTGGTAAAGGCCGGCGCCGTGAAGGGGCTGTCGATCGGCTACCGCACGCAGGATTACGAGATCGACCGCACGACCGGCGCTCGCCGCCTCAAGAAGGTGGATCTGTGGGAGGTGAGCCTGGTCACCTTCCCGATGCTGCCTGAGGCGCAGATCACGGGCGTGAAGTCGGCGCTGGATGCGCGCGCGCTCGAGCAGCAGCTGCGCAGCGAGTGCAACCTGTCGAGCGCCGCGGCCGTGAAGGCGGTGGCGATCGTCAAGCAACACCTCCGTGATGGTGGTGACAAACCCGAGCAGGAGCCCCGCGACGGGGTGAAGGACCTGCTCATGTCCCTGCGGCGAGCCGGCACAGCCCTCGCCTGACGAAAGCACACCATCATGACGCAATTCATCGGCCGGCGCGGCGCGCTGCTCGCCGGCGCGACCATCCTCGCGCAGGCGCCCGAACGTAAGGAAACCGGCAATCTCACCACCGAGGTGAAAGAGGCCGTCGAAACCCTCGGCAAGACGTTCGAGGAATTCAAGACCAAGAACGACGAGCGCCTGAAGCAGGCAGAGAAGAAGGGCGAAGACGCCGTCACCAAGGACGAGGTCGAGAAGCTGAACAAGGGCATCGACGACCTGAAGGCCGATCTGAAGAAGCAGCTCGACACCCTCGAGGCGAAGGCCAACCGCCTGCAGCTCGGCACCGGTGGCGATGCGGCGCTCGAGGCGAAGGCCGCCGCGGCATTCGGCGAGCTGATCGGCAAGGGCGACTATTCGGCCGACGAGCTGAAGAGCTACCGCGCCGACCTCGGGAGCTACCTGCGTCGCAATGAGCAGAAGATGACGACCATGCAGGTCGCCGTCGATCCCTCGGGCGGCTTCTGGGTCACGCCGGACGTGTCGGGGCGCATGGTGAAGAAGGTCTACGAGACCACGCCGATGCGCCAGCTCGCCACGGTCGTGTCGATCGGCACCGATGCCCTTGAGGGCCCGATCGACAACGGCGAGGCCGATGCCGCCTGGGTCGGCGAGAGCCAGGAGCGCAAGCAGACCGACCTGCCGCAGCTCGGCATGTGGCGTATCCCCGTCAACGAGCTCTATGCGTACCCCAAGGTCACGCAGAAGCTGCTCGAGGACGCGAAGATCGACGTCGAGGCGTGGATCGCGGACAAGGCGACGTCGAAGTTCTCGCGCAAGGAGAACGCGGCGTTTCTGCTCGGCGACGGCGTCCTGAAGCCGCAGGGCCTGCTGACCTACAAGACCGCGGCGGACGACGACGCCGCCCGTGCCTGGGGCATTTTCCAGCACATCCTGACCGGCAAGGCGGATGGCTTCGCCGCGACCGCGCCGGCGGATTGCATCATCGACCTGATCTTCTCGGTGAAGGCGGCCTACCGCCAGGCCGCGCAGTTCCTGTCGGCGCGCAAGACGCTGGGCTCGATCCGCAAGCTGAAGGACGGCCAGGGTAACTACCTGGTCGATCTCCGACTGCGCGACGGTGCGCTGGTCGAATCGATCTTTGGTTTCCCTGTCGCCGACGGCGAGGACATGCCGAAGATCGAAGCCGGCAAGACGCCGCTGGCGTTCGGCGATTTCGCCGAGGGCTACACGATCGTCGATCGCCTCGGCACCTCGGTCGTCCGCGACAACATCACGCAGCCCGGCTTCGTGAAGTTCCACATGCGCAAGCGTGTGGGTGGCGGCGCGACCAACTTCGAAGCCGTCAAGTTCCTGAAGGTCGGCGCGTAAGCGTCGACCCTCGGGCCCGGCGCCGGGTGACCCCCGGCGCCACTCTCCTGCAGAAGGTTTCCTGCCATGACCCCCGAGAGGGATAACACCACGGGCATGTTCCCGGCCGAGGCGATCACGCCCGGCGTCTATGCCGCCGATAGCGCGGCGATCCTCGTCGACATGCTGAACTTTGCTTCGGCTGTCATCCTGATCCACGTCGGCGTGGGCGGCATCAACTTCACCAACGCCAACAAGGTGGAGATGGTGCTCACCGCTGGCAACGCGGACGATGGCTCCGACCAGGTGCCGGTCACCGACGCCGATATCATCGTCGACGGGCTGGCGCCGGCCGCGATCAACAACGGCATCGTCAGGTCGCTGGTCGCCGCGAAGCCGGCCGCCGATATCCAGAAGGTCGGCTATATCGGCGGCAAGCGCTACCTGCGCCTCGTCGCCGATTTCTCCGGCGCGCACGGTACCGGCACGCCGATCGCCGCGACGGTGATCCGCAGCCGGCCTGCCCTGCGCGGCGTCGCCTGATGCCCGAGCCCGTCACGCTCACCGAGATCAAGGTGCACCTGCGCCTCAACCCGGGCGCGACGGGTGACGATGCGGCCCTGGCGGCGATGCTGATCGCCGCCAGGAGCCTGTGCGAGGCGTTCACCGGCCGCACGATCGTAGGGGACAAGGCCGAGACCGATCCGAACGTGCTCGCCATCTTCATCCACGCGATCAAGGTGCTTTGCGCCGCTTGGTATGAGGACCGCGCAGGCGAATATGCGACGCCTCCTGCCGCCGCGGCTTTGCTGCGCACGGTGCGGGTGCTGGGCGCGCCGCAATGAAGCCGCGCAGCCTTTCCAGCCGTTTGAAGCACGTCATCGACGTTCTGGTGAAAAACACCGCCGACAATGGCGCCGGCGGCCGCAAGGTACCGGAGGGGCAGCCCGCGTGGCGGACGACAGACACCGATTTGCCCGCCGAAGTGATCGCGCTGCGCGGTGACGAAGCGGTCAGGCTCGGTGTCGAGCGGTCCATCCAGCTGTGGCGAGTCACCGTGCGCGCCGGAGCCGAGATCGACACCAAGTCGCAGCTGATGTGGGGGACGATCACCATGAAGGTCAAATCGGCGGCCCTCGATCTCACCGGCACCGCGCTGGTGATGACGTGCGAGAGCGGGTTTCCCGGCGCATGAGCAAGGTGAAGGGTGCGCGCGCCTTCCGGAAGCGCCTCAAGCAGCTGCCGGACGCGGTGTCGGCCGAGATTGTCGACGTCCTCAACGAGGGTGGTCAGAAGATCCGCGCCGCAATGCAGGCACGCGCCCGCCGGCGCACCGGACAGCTGGCCGCCGGCGTCAAATACAAGGTTCTGCCGAAGACTTTGCGGCTGCAGGTCGGTCTACTCGGCACCAAACGCGGCCGGGCCAAGCTTTTCTACGGCTTCATCCTCGACAAAGGCCGGAAGGCGCAGACTGTGACGGTTACCCGCTACAATCGCGGTGCCCGCGCGAAGGATGTTGGTCGTTTCAAGCTCGGCAGCAACGGCCAGAAGTCGGCCCATCTCGTCTCGACCTACCAGCTTCGCGTGAAGGCCCGAAAGGGCGATTATTTCGTCTCCGGACGATACCGCGAACTCCGCGGCATCATCAACCAGCGCGCGAACCACGTCTTTGACCGCGCACTGAGGCGGATCGGAGACGGCGGCCGTGACTAGCGCCTCCTCGGTGGCGGAAACCACGACGTTTGATATTCTGGATCAAGGCGTCACCGGTGCGCCGGTCTTCCAGGACGTTCCGGAGGATCAGCCGCTGCCGGTCGTCATCATCGGCGACCTGCTCAGCGTCCCTTTCGCCGGCACGGACGACCCCGATCGCCGCATCACGCTGACGATCATCGTTCTGACCGAGGGCGACGAGCGCCGCCCCTGTGTAGCCCTGCAGGATCAGATCGAGGCGCTGCTCGGCGGCAAGTCGTTCGAGTCCGCCGATTGGAACCTCCACTATTCGGTGGCGAGCAGCGCGGCCGAGCTGGCCGAGGACGCCTCCGGCTACGTCGGCACCACAATCCTGACGATCCTGGCCTTCAGCAACAGCTGAGAGCCTTCCCCTTCATCAATCCTCGCCCCGCCTCGCCAGCGGGGCTTTTTCACATGGGAGAAGCACGATGGCGAAGAAGCTTGGCAATGATTACCTGCTCTGGGTCGAAACCGCGACCGCAGGCACGTTCGCGCTGGTCAAAGGCCAGCAGACCCTCTCGATCAGCCGCGACGCCGGCTCGATCGACACGTCGACGAAGGACGACCAGGGCTACGGCACCTCGGCGCCGGGGCTGAAGTCGCTCAAGATCTCGCTCGACATGCTGCCGAACCTGCCGGACGCCAGCGGCTACACGCGCCTCGAGACGCTGTGCAATGCGACGCCGGCGACGCCGTTCAACGTCCAGATCCGCAAGGGCGGCGCGACCGGCGGTAATGGCGACGTCGTTTTCGCCGGCTCGGTCTATGGCAACATCAGCTCGACCGAGTTCGGCCAGAACGATGCGGTGAAGGCGAAGGCGGAGTTCAGCGCCGCAGCCGCGCCGACCACCGACGCCCTCGGCTAAGCCATGGACGCCGCGAACGACGTCCGCGGCGAGGTCGACCTGGTCCTGGAGGGGCAGCGCTTCGTGCTCCGCCCCTCCTACACCGCGATCGTCGCCATGGAGAAGAAGACCGGCGCGCCGCTGTTGCAGCTCGCCCAGCTCGCCGAGGAAGGCTGCCTCAACCAGGAACAGCAGGCGATCGTGGTCACCGAGCTGGTGCGCGCCTGGGGCCGGTCGCTGGTCGAGGATGAATATGCCTCGGCCGCCGACAAGGCGATCGCCAGCTCGGCGCGCGGTGCCAACGCCGATACGATCGGCGAGCTGCTCTATCCGGTCGGCCTGATGGCGGTGCAGCCTCGTATCGCGATCGTGCTCGGCCTGGCGCTGACCGGGGGCTGCCTGCCCTCGGGGGAAACGAAGACGGCGGGGACGAAGACCCCCGAGATCCCCGCCGTCGAATAGCAGGCATCGCATCGGCCGCGCTCGGGTGGGCGGCCGACCGCTTCTGGCACGCAACACCACATGAGTTCTGGGCCGCTTTTGAGGCCTGGAAGGCCATGAACGTGCCCACCGAGGAGTAACGCATGGCTGATGCGACCGACGTAAAGCAGTTGCTGCTCCAGGTGGATGCGTCGGTCGAGCTGCTGCGCCGTAATCTCAACGAGGGGCAGTCGCGCGTTGACCGGTTCGCCGGCGACACGCAGCGCCGCCTCGACAGCGTCGATCGTCGGTTCGGCGAGGTCGGGCGACCGCTCGGCAACATGAACACGTCGATCGTCGCGACGCGCCGGCAGATCGCGACGATCGGCACCGCGGTCGCGCAGACCGAGGCGAGCGTCCGCCGGTCGGCCGATGGCATGAAGGCGGCGCTGCTCGGCTCGGCCGCCGGTATCGCTGCAGCGTTCAGCGCCGACCGGCTGAAGGACTATGCCGACGGCTACACGCGCTTCACCAACCAGCTGAAGGTGGCGGGGCTCGAGGGCGCGAACCTCGGCAAGACGCAGAACGCGCTGTACGAGATCTCGCAGCGCTACGGCGTCGAGCTCGAAAGCACGGGCTCGCTTTTCGGCCGGCTGAGCCAGGGCGCCAAGGAACTGGGCGCCAGCCAGTCGGATCTGCTGAAGTTCGTCAACGGTGTTGGCGCCGGACTCAAGGTCCAGGGTGGCAGCGCCGAGTCCAGCTCGGGCGCGTTGCTGCAGCTGACCCAGGCGCTCGGCGGCACCTATGTCCGCGCCGAAGAATTCAACAGCATCAACGAGGGCGCGCGGCCGATCCTGCAGGCGGTTGCCAACGGCATCGACAAGTATAAGGGCTCGGTCTCCGCGCTCCGCAACGACGTCATCGCCGGCACGCTCACCTCGAAGGACTTCTTCCAGGGCTTCCTCAAGGGATCCGCCCAGCTCGAGGCGCAGGCGGCCAAGTCGAACTTCACGATCGGCGCGTCGTTCACCGTCCTCAACAACGCGCTCGGCAAATATATCGGCGAGACCGATGCGAGCCTCAGCGCCACCGCGCGCGTCGCCGGCGGGATCGCGGCCCTGGCCAACAATCTCGACACCGTCATCCCAGCGCTGACGACGATCGCCGTGGCTTATGGCAGCGTGAAGGCGGCCGGCCTCGCCGTAGGTGGCGTGTCGGCCGTCCTTGCGACCGTCATGAACGCGGACCGCGCGCTTGCGCAGCAGGTCGTGCTCGGCAACGCGAGCTATGTCAGCCGGACGCAGCTCGCTGCGCGGTCGGCCGAGCTGGCAGCCGCCGGCGCCGCGACCGAGGTCGCCTCGATCGAGAGCACGATCGCCGCGCGCCAGGCCGAGCAGGTCATGCTGCGCGAGCAGATCGCGGCGGAACGGGCGCTGGTCGTGGAACGCCGCGCCGCAGCGCAGGCGGCGGCCGTCTCCCTTACTCAGGGCGGGCTCAACGGGCGGAACGCCGCCCTTGCAGCGCAGGCGGCCGCGAACAACGATGCGACCTTTGCGACGCAGCGCCTGGCCGCCGCCAGGCAGCGCCTGGCTGTTGTCGACGGCGAACTGGCGGTTGCGGAGGGAACGCTGGCCGGGGCGCAGCTGCGATCGGCGGAGGCCGCCAATGTCGCGACCGCCGCGTCGGCGCGCGCGACGCTCGCCGCCCGGGCCGGCGACGCGGCGTCGCGGCTATTCGCCGGCGGCCTGACGCTGATCGGCGGATCCGTCGCCGGCGGTGCGGCGGTGCTGGCGATCGGTGCGCTTGTCGGCGCGTTGCTGCTCTTCCGCAGCGCGGCAGCCGCGGCAGACGAGCGCAATCGGGCAACGGCCGAATCGATGGCGCACGCGGCCGAGGCGGGCCGCCGTTTGAACCAGGATCTTCGCGATCTCGCCTCGAGCAGCACGGCCGCCGCCTCGGGCGTCAACCAGGCGGGTGCCTCGGCGGGCAGCGCCACCGGCAAGATGCTGGCCTTCGCTGGGGCGGTCGGCGAGGCCGCCGGAAAGCTACGCCAGCTGGCAGAGGCGCGCCGCCACGAGCAGGTGTTGAGCCTGACGACGCAGTCCGTCGACGCGGAGCACAACGCAAACGAGGCGCAAGCGAGGATCAACGCGCGGCGGCCGAGCATGGTCAGCGTCTCGGGCGGCTCTGCCATGGCGATCAGTGGTGGTGGGCTGAGCGATGCGGACCGCCGGGCGAACGCTCAGGATGCGCGCCTGGTCGCGTATTACCGGTCCCTGCAGGGCAATGCTTATCGCGGCGCGCAACGGGCGGCCAGCATTCCGCTCGAGAGCCGCATCCGCGAGAGCGACCGCAACGGCGGCCGCGACATCGATGGCGAGCTGGCGCGCGTCACGCGTGACCTAGTCGTCGCGCGCAAACGCGGCATCCGTGCCCAGGTCGACAACCTCGAGGCGCAGAAGTTCGAGCTGACCCAATACAAGAAATATCGGAAGGAAGGCCTCTCCGCCGAATCGGCGCAGCAGGCCGCCAGCCAGGATGCCAGCTCGCTGCGTGGCGCGGCCGCCGGCGCCCAGGGTGATCGCGACGCCAAGGCCGGTACCGCCGCGCAGAAGAAAGCGGATCGTGCCGCCGCGGCCGCCGATCGCAAGCAGCGCACCGAGGTCCGCGACGCGGCGGCCGACGAGCGCGCGTACAGCTCGGCCGAGCGCCAGGCGAACAACGACATCGCCGCGGCGCGCGCCGACCTGACCAACTCGGCGATCGAGCGGGCCAAGATCGAGAAGGACCGGATCGAGGCCGAGCGCCAGAACCGGAACAACGAGATCGCCCAGCAGGCGAAACAGGGCGGCCTGGGCGAAGGGAAGGTCGCCGAGACCCGCAAGCTCGAGCTGCAGCGGCTCAACGACCAGCGCGCGGCGCTCGAGACGGACGTCGTCGACGCGCGCGAGCGCCAGCGCATCGCTGACGAGGCGCTTACCGTCGCGTCAGCCAGCCGCGCCAATGAAGTCGAGCTGCTGCAGAAGCAGGGCGATCTGGTCACCACGGCAGCCCAGCGCCGCGATCTCGAGCAGCGGATCCTCGACGTCCAGTATGCCGAGGAGCGCGCCAAGCTCGAAGGCGTGATCGCGTCACGCGATTCAACGGAAGCCGAAAAGAAGATCGCCCAGCAGCGGCTGGCGATGCTGGGTCAGCTGCAGGGAGCCGATCAGCAGAGCCTCGATCGCAAGAACGCCGGACCGCTCGACCAATATCGCGAGCGCCTGCGCAACGCGACCGGCGACATGAAGGAGGCGCTGCAGGGCGTCGCGGTCGACGGCTTCGAAACCATCGAGAGCGGCCTCAGCGGCCTGATCTCGGGCACGGAGAGTGTCAGCTCGGCCTTCAAGAAGATGGCTTCGCAAATTATCGCGGATCTCGCGCGCATCGCGATCGAGAAGGCGATCGTCTCGGCGATCGGCGGCAGCTTCTTCGGCTTGAAGACCGGCGGCAAGATCGAAGGTCGGGCGACCGGCGGCAAGATCTCTGGCCCGGGCACCGGCACCTCCGACAGCATCTTCGCGCTGATCGACGGCAAGGATCCGCTCATGGTGTCGAATGGCGAGTCTATCGTCACCGCCGCGGCGACCTCGAAATATTGGCCCGTCATCGATGCGATGAACAAGGGCACCTTCCGGATGCCGGGTCTCGCCACCGGCGGTGCAATCGGCCGCCCGCGGCTCAGCGCCGCCAAGGCGCCGAGCATGCGCGACGTCGCCGGCGCCGGCGCCGGCGGCCGCCGCGATCGGCTCGTCGTCGAGGGCTCGATCGCGGTGAACGCCGGGCCGGAGTTCGACGCGAGAATGCAGGACGTGTCGTTCCGCACCGTCGCTGCCTCCGCCGAGCCGATCATGAGCGGCGCGCAGGCACGGACGATCGAGAAGCTGCGCCGCGCTGAATTGCCTGGGGGCCTTGGTTGATGTTGATCAATATGCCTGCCGCGCCAACCGCCGCGAACATCGAATGGAACATCGATCAGCCGGGCCAGGCGAATCGCGGCGAGTTCACTGGCCGGCGCCGCGTCACGCTGCTCACCGCCGCGCCGCGCTGGTTCGCCAAGGTCACGCTGCCGCCGATCGTCGGCGAGGACCGCGTGCTCGACTGGCGTGCGTTCGTCGTCGACTGCGACGGTATCGCCAATAGCTTCCGCGTGATCGCCGTTGAGCGGCCGCAAATCGCGGCGGGGCTTGCGGTGAAGGTGAAGGGCGCGGGGCAGGGCGGGCGCAGCATCATCACCAACGGCTGGGGCGATGCTGGGCAGAAGCTGAAGCGCGGCCAGTTCGTGACGATCGCCGACCAGCTGCTGATGCTCACGGCGCCCGTCGTGGCGAACGCCAGCGGCGAGGCGACGCTCAGCGTGAAGCCGTATGTCCGTTTCGCGACGGTCGACGCCGCGCCGGTTGAGGTGCGCTTGCCCTACGCCGTCATGGCGATGAGCGACCCGAAGAACGGCTGGAAGGTCGGCATCGGGCAAAACTACGCGATCACCTTCGACTGCGAAGAGGCTGGCTGATGGACATCCGCCCCGACGCCGGCGCCCAGGCGGCGCTCGCCGCAGCTGTCCGCCGGCCGGTCACCTTCGCCTGGCTGGACCTCGCCGGCGCGCCGATCCGGGTCACCAACGCGCCCTATTCGTTCACCTTCTCCGGTACCGGCGACGCCGATCTCGACGGCTTCACCTTCAACGCCGTGGATCCGCGCATGGTCTCGGTAGGACCGGTGAAGGCGAAGGAGGGCGGCAGCGACACGCTGTCCCTGCAGCTGTCCGGCCTGGCCAGCGTCGACGACGAAATCATGACCGAGATCGGCGACCGGAAGAACTGGGCCGGCCGCGATTGCCGCCTGTGGCGCGCGATGCTCGATCCGCAGAACCTCACCCGGATCGGCGCGATCTGGTCCTTCTACACCGGCTATATGTCGGTCCCGCAGATCAGCGGCGATCGGCAGGGGCAGGTCATCAACCTCAACGTCGAGACGTACCTCGCCTTCTTCGGCAACGCCTCGAACCGCACCTATCTCGATCAGCTGAGCTACGATCCCGGCGACACGTCGGCCGCGCTCTCGATCGCGATCGCCAACGGCGCCAGCGCGCGCAGCTGATCGGAGCCGCCATGTACCGGAAACCCGATTGGGAGGTGCGCCTTGCCGCGTACCTCGAGCCATTGCGCGCGCGTGCCTTTGCCTGGGGCGAGCATGACTGCTGCACGTTCGCGGCCGGCGCGATCGACGCGATGACCGGCATCGATCCCATGCCCGAGTTCCGAGGCCGCTACAGCACGCCACGTGGATCCGTCCGCGCGCTCCGCCGCTTCGGCGCCGGCACGCTGGCGGCTACGCTCGACGCCAAGTTCGACGTCGTAGATCCGGCGCTGGCCCACCGCGGCGATATCGTCATGTCGTCGGGCCTGCTCGGCGTGTGCCTAGGCCCGGCGCTGGTCGCCGTCGGCCGCGAGGGCGATCGCGAGGGCCTGGTGCTGTTCGAACGGGCGAAGTGGGTCGAGCCCCGCGCCTGGCACGTCCGGTTCGGCTTCTAGGATGGCCAAAGCTCTCAAGATCGCCGCGATCGGTATCGGCGCGGCCGCACTGATCGCGACCGGCGTCGGCGCCGTGGCGCTCGGCGGCCTCGCCGGCAGCCTCACGCTGTTCGGCGTCTCGACCAGCACGATGCTGCTGGCGGCCGGCGGCCTCAGCGCGGCAGCCAGCCTGTTGATGAAGGCGCCCAAGGTGCCGGCGTCGCAGACCGAGCGGCTGACCGCCAGCATCGATCCACGCGCCTTCCGCAAGACGGTGCTGGGTCAGACCGCAATGCCGGTCGATGTGCGATTCGAGGAATGGTCCGGCAAGGATCAGGAATATTGTGATTGGGTCGTCGCCCATGCGAGCCACGCCTCCGACGGCATCGAGGAGATCTGGTTCAACACCGAGATGGCCTGGTCGGCGACGACCGGCGTGGTCGGCAAGTACCGTGGCTATTTTTCGGTTCCGCATATCGTCCTCGAGGGATCGCCGGCGAACGCCTTCGTCATCGGCTCGGGCCGGTGGAACCAGAGCGCGCGCCTGACCGGCTGCACCTATTCGCACTGGCGCTTCAAGGTCACCGGCAACAGCAAGAAGGCTGAGAGCCCGTTCTCGTCCGGCTTGCCGAGCCGCATCACCGTGATCGGCCGCGGCGCCAAGCTGTACGATCCGCGCCGCGACAGCACCGTCCCGGGCGGCAACGGCCCGATGCGCGCGAACGATCAGTCGACCTGGCGCTACACCGCCGACGACGGCGCGGTGATTGGCGAGAACCTGGCGCTGCATGTGCTGCGCGTTGTGCTCGGCTGGCGCATCCGCAATCCGACCACCGGCGAGATGAAGCTGGCGACGGGCTCCGGCGTGCCGGCGCGGCGGCTCGACCTTGGTTCGTTCATCGTTGCGGCGAACCTTGCCGACGAGCTGGTCAACCGGTCCGCCGGGGGGCAGGAGCCGCGCTACCACGGCGCGTCGGTGATCTCCGAGGGTGACGACGCCAAGACGGCGCTCGATATGCTCTGCGCGGCCTGCTGCGGCCGCTTCCGCGACACCGGGGGCAAGCTGGCGCTGGTGATTGCGCACAACGACCTCGCGCTGGCGGCCGTCGACGCCGGCCTCAACGACGACGACGTGATCGGCGCGTTCAACTGGAACCCCGACGCGGCGCTCGAGACGGTGCCGAACGTGGTGCGCGGCAAGTACGTCGATGCGTCGACGAACTCGCTCTACCAGATGATCGACTACCCCGAGGTTCGCCTGGCGAGCCTCGACGGGCAGGATCGTATCTTCCCGCTCGATCTCGGCGCCGTCGAGAGCCCGAGCCATGCCCAGCGGGTCGCCAAGCAGATCCTGCAGCGCAAGCAGTATCCCCGCGAGTTCACCGCGCCGTTCGATATCCGCGCCTGGAAATACGCCGTCGGTGACCCGGTCCCGTTCACCTTCGCGCCGCTGAGCTTCGCGCGTGCCCTGTTCCGGGTGAAGGAACAGGAGCTGGGGCAGAACGGCACCTGCAACATGACGCTCACCTTCGAGAGCGCCAGCTTCTACCAGTGGGACGCAAGCGACGCACCGCCGGTGCAGGCGGCGGCGGCGATCGTCTACGACGCCAGCAACAGCGCGCTGGTCCAGGCGATCGACGAGGCGGGCACGACGGCGAATTGGAGCGCGGTCGCCGACGACGATGGCAAGAAGCCGGAGGACGGTGCGACCGTGGGCGCTCCGGTCGGCACGAACGTCGGCGATCGGCCGGTCGTCGACGTGATCAAGCAGATCGACAAGGCGCGCGCCGACATCGACGGCTTGGTGGCCACCGTGGGCGAGGGGCAGACCGATCTGTCGCAGCAGGTCGACGCGGCGAACGCAGCCCGTGACGCCTCGCAGGCCGCGCGCGATCAGTCGCAGGCGGCGCGGGATGCCGCCAGTGCGGCGCAGGTCGTGGCCAGCGATGCCGCAAAGGCGTCCGCGGTCTCCGTCACGGATGCGAAGGGCTTTGCGCAGACGGCGAGCGGCGCCGCCACCACTGCCACGCAGAAGGCGGGTGAGGCGGGCAGCTCTGCCTCCACGGCGTCGGCCAGCGCGGACATCGCGAAGACACAGGCTGGCCAGGCGTCAGCGAGCGCGGGCAGGGCGGCTACCTCCGAGACGAACGCCGCGGGATCATCGAATAGCGCCGCGAGCAGCGCGAGCCTCTCGGCGTCGGCTCGCGACCAGGCAGGGGTTGTCGCTGCCAACCTGATCCTGTCCACCTTCACGCCGGACACGCTGAAATACTGGTATGTAGGCAGTCTCAGCGGAACGCCGACGGCCAGAATGGCAACGCCGTGGGGCTACGAGTTCTATCAGAACAACGGCTGGGTTGTTCGGCTGCCGCCTCGTGACGCGGTGATCAGTCCTGCCGGGGTTGTGTCGTATGTTCCGGGCCGGATCGTGCGCACCGCAGTCGTCGGCGCCAACGTCGATAACCTCAATGGCACCCATTACATCGGGCTGGCCTACCTCGACGCCAACTATAACCAGATTTCGGCGCAGCAGGTCGGCATCGCAGCTGCCGATGCAAATCACACCCGCGACCTGACGATCGGTACCGTCGCCGGTGCCGTCTATGTGCGTCCCTATTTCTCGAAAGACGTCTACGCCGACGGCCGCTACGAGATCCGCAGCATCACCATTACCGACGTGACCTCTGAGGTCACCGGCAAAGGCTATGCTGACGCGTCGAGCGCCAGCGCATCATCGGCCGCGGCCTCCAACACGGCAGCAGGTCAGTCGGCAAGCGCTGCGGAAAGTTCGCGGCAAGCCGCTGTCACCGCCCGAGGTGGGGCCGAAAGCGCCCGCGACACGGCTGTTACCAGCGCCTCGGGCGCGCAGGGGTCGGCGAACACGGCCGCCACTCAGGCGGTGCTGGCGTCGCGCAGTGCCACGGATGCGGCCGCCAACTCGGCAAACGACAACCGGTCGCCGGGCATGGCGATGACGCTTTGGTCGTACAACCAGTACAACGACTTCGCGCCGACCAACAATCTGACCCAGGACGGTATCTTCAGCGCCGTCGGGGGCATGCTGCGCGTGGGCGCCAACACGTACCACGTGCACCCGAAGGGGCCGACGAGGCTGCAGCCGGGTAAGCGATACCGCCTCTACGCCCGGGTGAAGCTCACTCAGGATGGCCCCCAAGTCAGTGGCCATATCCTGTGCTGCACCTTCTTCGACGCCAACGGCGCCTTGATGGCGGGCAATACCGTGTTGGTGACGTCGATCCCCAATTTCACCGTTGCCGACGGCTATAAGGACATCACGGCCGTCATCAGTGGCGACGGGTCGTCAGGCTTCACCTGGCCTGCGGGCGCGGCATGGGGCCGTGTCATGTACCGGACCAGCGGCACGCCATGCGAGGTCTCGCTCCTCTACATGGAGGACGTCGAAGGACAGACGGCCGCCCAGGGATATGCGAACGCGGCCAACACCAGCGCGTCTACCGCATCGACCAAGGCAGATGCCGCGGGCGCGAGTGCCTCGGCTGCCGATAAGTCGAAGCTTGACGCACAGGCCGCCAACGGGTCGGCGCAGAGCGCGGCAGGTGCTGCCAGTGGATCTGCGGTCGCGGCAGATGCCAGCCGCGCCCAGGCTCAGACCTACGCGAGTTTGTCGTCGTCGTTTGGCAACAGTGCGCTCAACCGCAATCCCTTCTTCGCCGATCCGGCTTGGTCGACGGCAGGGAACGGCAACACTCCGCCAGGGTATGTCATCTGGTCGCAGTCGGGCGGTGGCTTCATCGGGCCGTATGGCGGTGCTGCCGGTTACCTGAACCCGTATAGCGGGCTCCGCAGCCTTCAGGTCGACCGCCAAGGGCTCAACTGTGGGGTTCGGATCGGGCTCGGTGCCTTGCCGCGCGGCTGGTACGTCATGGAAGTCGATGTGCGGGCTGAGGACGGCATCTGGACCGGTGCCGGCGTGCACATCAACTTCAACAATGGCTACGAGTCGGACAACACCTTCTCGTTCGGCCGATACGCTGACACGTCCGAGGTCATCACCGATCAGGCCAACAACCGTAGGCAGTGGGCGTTCCTGGTCTACAACGGTGCCGACAGCACCAACACGCTCATGTACCTGATGGCGGGCTGGGAGCGCTTCGGCTCTTACGGGCAAGCCGGCGTCGGCTTCCTCCGGACCATTTGGCATAAGGCGGTCATTCGCCCTGCGACCAACATGGAGATTGAGGGGCGCCGCGCGCTCACCAATGCAGCCACCAACGCCACGCGCATCGAGCAGATCAACAAGACGCTGTCCGATCAGTACGGTTCGCTGGCGCAGCGGGTCAGCAACACTGAGGCGACCGCGGGCAACCTCGCCAGCCGGACCGGCATCACCGAGACCGCGGTTGCTGACCTGCGCACCAAGCAGGCGGCGGCTCGCATCGAGCTGACCGCCGGATCAGGCGGCGGCAACGCGACAGCGACGATCCGCTCTGACACGATCAACGGGACAGCCATCGACTTCGGTGCCGACAACATCAACTTCGTCGGCAACGTGAAGGTGCAGAAGAACGTCGGCGGAAACGTCATCTCGATCGATAGCGATCACGGCTTTATCATCACCGCGCCGAACGGCGTGCGGGTGATCGAACTCACGGTCGACTGATGGCACGCCTCATCGTGCGAGATCGCGCGACCAATCGGGTGAGGCTCGACAGCAACACGAACGCCATGCTCCACCTCGGCACCGCCAGCATCGGCGGTGCCGGGACGGCGCAGTCCGGGACCATCACCGACGACCGGTTCAGCTGGGGAACGGGCGTGGTGTTCACGCTGCTCGGCGGGTTCGTCGGTCGCGACGGTTACGAGGCTGTCTTCACCTTCTCCGGCAACACGCTGACCTGGCGGTATCCCCGCTCGGGCAGCAATGCAGCCGAGAGGGCGCCGACCACCTTCCTCTATGGGGTTGTTCCCTGATGGTCACCGCGCGCATCCGGCGGCCGGACGGCCGTATCCAGTTCGACGCCTCGGCGCTCACATTCCAGATGGTCGGCAAGGGCTCGGTCAATGTGCAGGGCCGGGTCGCCGGAAACACCACGCCGGGATCGGCGCTGATCCCGATCCCGAGCGCAAGCGCAACACGGGTGCTCGCGGTCGCGGCGCCGTTCTTCACCGCCAAGGCCGGCACGACCCAGATCAACGGTCAGACTTACGCGCACTATGCCTGCTCGGTTGCCAGCGGCACCGTCAGCTATTGGATGTTCGATCTGTCGAGCAACATGCCGCGGTCGCCTGGCGGTCTGACGCTCCGCAATCCGCAGACCGGCGTGATCATCTACAGCAGCGACTACGACGTGTTCCGTGTGGTCGATCGGCTGACGAGCGCCGGCGACAGCCGGAACCTGGACGCCTCGCGCACCTACGCGGTCGCGCAGCAGGACTTCGCCGGCCACCGCCGCCCATTGTCGCCAGGCAGCTACTTCCTCAACGGCCAAGAGATCATCTGGGACGGCTCACCGCAGGGTCGCGACTCGTCGTGGTCCTACCAGAACGACGGCAAGCTGTACGGCACGCGCGTCTCGGGCGGCGCCATTTCAAGCGGTGAGGTCAGCTGGGACGATGTTCGCGGCCAGCTCGGCTTCGGGCCGACCCCGCCCGACTATCCGCCGGACTGGACTCGGCCGCTTGGCAACGCGCTGATCGTCGACGTCACCGGCCTCTGATCTCAGCATCAATCAAGCAAACCAAGAAGAGGCACCGAAATGAGCACGTTCACGGAAGACGATCAGAAGACGCTCGACGATCTAATTTATCGCAAGGCGATCGCCGATTGGTCGGCGCGAGAGGACGCGCGAAAGGCAAAGCTCGCCCTCGTCGGCAAGCTGGTCGACGCGTTCACGACCGCCAAGGTCGCGCCGATCGTCGACGCCGCAGCGTCCTGCCGCCAGCTCCTGGTGGCCAGCGACCCGACCGTCGCTGACATGCTGGGCAACATCGAAACCGTCATGGGCTTTAGCGGCGCCCAGGTCGCCGCGTTTGCCACCCACTTGGCGACCCCCGAGGCCGAACCAACCCGGGCGGACGCCGCACCGGCGCCGGCCGACACCAACACCCCGGCATAGCCGGACGGCGGCACGGCCGCCCCCTCATAACATTGGAGATACCCGATGACGCTGGACCATGTTCCCGGCGCCGTGAAGGCGTCGGCCGACGTCGTATCTGCCGGCATCGTCGTCGGCACGATCGCGCAGCTGCTGCCGCATATCGCGGCCATTCTGACCATCTTCTGGACGCTGATCCGGATCTACGAGACCGACACGGTGCAGAGCGTCATCCGCCGCGCGCCGCGCGCGATCGCGCCGGCGATCGAGATCCCGGTCGACCAGGAGAAGCATGATGGCTGACCTGGCCAAGCCGATCGCGAAGACGCTCGCCGCCGTCCTCGGCAGCGTCCTCGCTGCCACCACGCTGTTCACCACCATCCCCGCCGAGGAGAGCGGCCGCAAGGTCGCGGTGACGATCGCCCCGAGCGGCGAAGCGACAGTGCGCCATATCTCCGGGCCGCAGTACCTGCGCGCCTACCTCGATGCGGTGAACGTGCCGACGGCCTGCGACGGCATCACTCGCGGCGTCCGGATGGGGCAGACCTTCACCGAGGCGCAGTGCACCGCCAAGCTGCAGTTCGAGCTGGTCGATACCGCCAGCCACGTGATCGCCTGCGTGCCGGCGTTGTACGGCCGCGGCAACCAGGCGGCGGCCGCAGTGAGCCTCGCCTATAACATCGGCTGGCCGAGCTTCTGCCGCTCCACCGCGGCGCGGCGCTTCAACGCTGGTTCCTGGGTCGCTGGCTGCAACGCCTTCGCTATGTGGAACAAGGCGAAGGGCAGGGTGCTCGCCGGCCTGGTCGCGCGCCGCGAGCGCGAGCGTGCCCTTTGCCTGACCGGGCTCGCCGCATGACCCCGCTCGCCACCATCCGCCGCTACGCAGCGCTCGGCCTGGTCGCCGCCCTGCTGCTGGCGCTCGCCTGGGGCGCGCGGGTCGACCACCTCCGCGCCGGCTACAAGGCTGCCCTTGGCAAGATCCTGGTCTCGATCGACCTCACCACCGGCCGGAAGGTCGACGCCGCGGCCGCGCCGGTCACCATCGAGGCGATCGGCATCCTGCGCGATCGGTACCGCCAGGAGCGCAATGAGGCGCGAGCCGTCGTCGATCGCCAGTCGGCCTCGATCCGTGCGGCCGGCGCCGAGACCGCCCGCCTCGAGGCGGTGAGCCTTCGCAATCGCCAGCTCGCCGAGGCGACGGTTCGGGAGCGCGACGCGTGGATCGAGCGCGCCCAGGCAGCCGAGACCCGAACACAACGCCTCTCCGCCGAGGCCGAATTGGAGGAATGCAATGCGGTGCTCGATGCGCTCTATCGCGACGGTTTCTAGCCTGGTGCTGCTCGCCGCCTGCGCGCACGCGCCGGCGCCCGAGCCGATCGTCCAGTACCGCGACGCGGCGATCGCGGTTGCCGTCGGCTGCGTCGTTGATCGTCCACCTGCTCCCGCGCCCCTCGCCGCGCGCATCAGCCCCGCAGAATGGGCCGCGCGCGCACCTGGCGCGAAGGCCCAGGCGGTCCGCGCGCAAGCCGGCATCCGGCTCAACTTCGAGGATCGCCTCGCGGCTTCGACCTCCGGCTGCGGCGCCCGCTGATCCCAACCCCTTGAAAGGAAGCCCATGGCCACGTTCAACAAATTCCAGGCCTTCGTCGAGGCGCTGGCCGAGAAGCAGCACAACCTGCAGTCCGACACGCTGCGCGTCATGCTCAGCAACACGGCGCCGGCCGCCACCAACGCGGTGAAGGCGGACATCACCGAGATCGCGGCCGGCAACGGCTATGTCGCCGGCGGGCCGCAGGCGACGGTGAGTTCGTCGGCGCAGACCAGCGGCACCTATAAGCTGGTGCTCGCCGACACCGTCATCACCGCATCCGGCGGGTCGATCGGGCCTGTCCGGTACGCGGTGCTCTACAACGCCACCTCTGGCGGCCTGATCGGCTTCTGGGACTACGGCTCGGCCATCACGCTCAACACCGGCGAGACGCTCACCGTCGACTTCGACGATGCCGCCGGCGTCCTCACCCTCGCATAATCCGGAGACGATAGATGGACCTCAATCCTGAGAACCTGCGCACGCGTTTCGCCGAGCTCGGCGAGCAGCGCGACGCCATCCTCGCGTCGTCAGGCCCGGTCCGCGAGCAGCGTGACGCGATCGCGCACGATGCCCAGGAGAAGATGGCGGCGCTCGACGCGCGGATCCGCGCGGCCGAAGACGGCCTGTTCGACATCGACCAGGCGCGCGCGCTGATCTCGCGCGCGCTCGGCGGTAAGACGGGCGCGGCCGAGGCCTGATATGGCCCGCCCCTGGCTTCCGTCCGATGCGACGTCGGCGACCCTCGTCGGGTGGTTCGACGCGCAAGACGCCTCCACGCTGACCGTCGAAAGCGGCGGTGGCGTCAGCGCCTGGCGCAGCAAGGTCGGGGGCTGGGGCGTCACGCAGACCACCGCGGCAAACCAGCCGCCCTATTCAACCTACAACAATCTGCCCGCTGTTTTCCCGACGACTGACTCACAGTTCCTCAGCGGGGCGGCGCCGGCGTCACTGCCGATCGGCGGTGACGCTGGCTCGATGACCGGCGTCGGCACCGTAATCGCCTACCGCAACACCTACTCGACCATGTTCTACTACGGCTCGGCGAACCAGAATAAGGCGCGCTCGATCGCAGCCACCGGGAACGCGGTGTCGTCGGGCTATTACGGCAACGACGTCCAGGGCAACGTCACCTGGCCAGGGTACACGCGCCTCTTCATCTCCTCGATCTCAGCCACCGGATATGCCGAGCAGTGGATCGACGGCGGGACCGTCCAAGCCGCGCAGAAGAACGTCCTGTCGACCCCGACAGGATCGACGTTCTGGATCTGCCGCAGCATCAACGGCGATCCCTGGCGGAACCCGGTCCAGGAGATCTGTCTGTGGAAGGGGACGCTGTCGGCCGACGAGCGCGCGTTGCTCGAAGGCTACTATGCCTGGCGGTGGAACCTGGTCGCCCAGCTGCCCGCCGGGCACCGGTGGAAGAACGCGCAACCGACCGTATCCGGTGGCCCGACCTTCAGCGCAGGCGCCGGCGCGATCGTCATCACCGGCCAGATGGCGAACCTCCTGTTCGGTCATACGCTGCCGACGTCGGTGGGGATGGTGCTGCTCACCGGCCAAGCGGTGCGGCCGCTCGCCGGCCGCCGCCTGGCGGCCGGGCCAGGCAGCTTTGCTATCGCCAGCGCCGGCGCCAGCCTCACCAGAACGCGAGTCCTGTTGATGGGGGGAGCGTCGTTCACGGTGACCGGGCGTCCCGCCAATCTGCTCCACGGCTACACGCTGCCAGCAGCTGGCGGCTCGCTGAGCTGCACGGGCCAGCCGGCACGCCTGCGTACCGACCGCCGGCTGATCGCTGAGGCCACAACCTATGCCGTATCAGGTCGGGCGGCCGAACTCCGGCAGGTCGGGAAGCTGAGCATCGGCGCAGAGCGCGCGCAGTTCATCTTGACCGGTCAGGCGATGAGGCTGGCGGCCAGTCGCCGGCTGGTCGCACAACCCGCCGCGCTGCAGCTGCTCGGGCAGCTAGTCACGATCCGCCTCGCGCGCCGTCTCGCGGCTTCACCTGGCGTTTTCGCCGTGGCGCTGCAGCCGGCGATCATGATCCTCGGAACGGCGTCAGCGCCCATCGTCGTACCGACCGCCCGCCGGGCCAACCTAACCACCACCGGAAGCCGCCGCCTGACGCTGTCGAGCATCGGGACGCGCCGCCTCACGATCTGATCCCGACCCGGAGGAAACCTATGGCCCTACCGCCCACCGCTAAGGCGTTCACGCAGGTGATCGACCCTGCTGATATCGACGTCTTCGAAACCACGATCGGGCAGGGCGCAGACGATATGCTGATGCCTGGGGAAGGCGTCGCCGCTTTCACCTTTGCGGTGACGGCTGAAGGCGCCGCGGCCGGGCTGCGGATCATGACGGAAGATGGCCGAGCGCCAACACTTACCGGCTTGGTGCTGCGCTTCTGGCTCGCGGTCGATCCCGCGCTGTTGGGTGCCGCCGCATTCTCCGGCACCGGCATTGACCTCGGCCTCGAGCTGACGGTGAAGACGACCTCGACGCCGTATCGCACCAAGCAGAAAACCATCATCGTAAAGGTAGCGCAGCAATGACCGACCAGATCACCGGCGTCGTCGACAATGGCGGCCAGGCCGTGGCCGACTTCCCGTTCTACAAAGGGCCGGTCGGAATACGGACGCGCGCAGGATCTGATCTGATCGAGGTCGCCTACCGCGGCGACGTGCCGATCGCGCGGCTGCCGGCGTCCGGCCAGCTCAATGCGGACGCAGTCGAGATCCTGACGCTCGAGCGCAGCTCGACCGCCCGCAACATGATGATCGCCACCGTCCGCGCCGTCGCCTGACTCTTCCAGCGCGGCTGTCGCCGTGCCATAGGTGCGGCGCCCACCGAGCGTAGCCGCAAGGTCGGGCCCGCGCGCGCGGTTCGTCCTGGGTCTCCGGTTCGCCGGGTGGCCCGCTGAATAGAAGACCCTTCGGGGGAATACGCGGGGCGTAGATCCCAGGGCCTGCGCGGCTAACCACCCGGTCCGGCCGGACGGTTGGTCGCGCAGCGACCCTTCCAGCTTTCCGCGGCGATCGCCGCCACACCCATCCCGCGGCCGACCGGCCGGGGCTCCGCTGATCGCGTCGATCAGCGGCCAACATGACGTGCTTAGCCGAGCGTCCTCGTCATGAAGAACGAACCACCATGGATCCTGTTATCGTTGCCCGCCCGCCCGCGCCGTACATGGGCGGGAAGCGGAACCTAGCCGCACGTTTGTGCGCCCTGATCGATGAGACGCCCCACAAGGCTTATATCGAGCCTTTTGTCGGCATGGGCGGCGTCTTCCTGCGCCGATCGCGTCGGCCGTCCGTCGAGGTCATCAACGACCTGTCGGGCGACGTCGCCAACCTCTTCCGCGTCGTGCGCCGGCATTACGAGCCGTTCGTGGACGAGCTGCGCTGGCTTATCGCCAGCCGAGCGGAATTCGATCGGCAGAAGTCGATCGACCCGACCGCGCTCACCGATATCGAGCGCGCCGTCCGCTTCCTGTATCTGCAGCGCCTGGCGTTCGGCGGGAAGGTGATCGGTCGGCACTTCGGCGTCGACCGGGCTTCCCCGTCCCGCTTCAACCTCGCCAAGCTGCGCGGCGAGCTGAAGCTGCTCAGCCGCCGCCTCGAGCCGGTGATCGTTGAGCAGCTCGGATATGCCCAGGTCATCCGCCGGTACGATCGCGCCGGCGCTCTGTTCTATCTCGACCCGCCCTACGATGAGACGACCGGCTATGGCGTCGAGTTCTCCCGGGCTGACTATGTCGCCATGGCTGCGCAGCTGGCGACGATCGCCGGCGACTTCATCATCTCGATCAACGACACGCCGTTCATTCGGGAAGCGTTCGCGGCGTTCGAGATCCAGGAAGTCGATACGACCTGGACGATCGGCGCGAAGTCGGCCGGCGCCGGCGCCAAGGTGACCGAGCTGATCATCCGCAACCGCCGATAGGTTGCGGGTATTGACCGCCGTTCCTGCGGGTATCGAGCCTTCGGGAACGGCAGAAAAGCGTGGCTGCGGCGGAGGGTGCCTCCGCCCTGAACATCAGCTTGTGAGCGAAGCCGAAAGATCGGCTTCACATCACAACCGCCTTAACGTCGGGTCGGGAGAAGCTTTGCGGAAACGCGCCGATGATCGGACAAAGCCAGCAGAGTCACGCCCACGGCATACGCTGCCACAATCACCATGCTGACCAAAAGCGCAATGTTCAGCGTTGCTGATGACTTCAGAGCGTTAGGAAACGCTATGCTGAGAACCGGCAGGAGCACTGCAATCAGCGCAGGGATGATGATCAAATAGGTCATACGTGCAGCAGACATTTCGCTATCTCCCATATTCGATTCGTCATGTGTACGCGCAGCCGGGCTTAGCTGCTAGTGGCAGATCACGTAGCGGGTATTGGCGCCACCGCGGCCGGGTATCACATCAGCAAATAGGGAGGTGGCACGTAGCCGCGGGCGGAGGGTGTCTCCGCCGCTTCACGGCCGCACCTGGGCGTTGGTGGAATGTCCGCTTATGGGAGCTCAGCGGACACACAGCGGCGCGTGGCCCCCGCCTCAGCCTTCCGCTATGGCAGTAGGCTCAGCGGAGGATCGAAGTGGCATCAGAAGAAACGGTGAAGCCTAAGCGGCCGGTGCGAGTGCGAGCTGATGCGATCAAGGCATTTCGCTGCAAAAACTTGATCGTCGTAATCGAGGAGCCAGAAAATCCCCGGAATATCGGCACCGTTATTCGCAATGTGGACGCCTTGGGCGCGGAGAAGGTCTACGTTGTAGACCCTCGCCGAGTCCTATCTGATGACTGGCAGGACCTGCGCGGGGAGCCAAAGCTATCCAAGCTATCGGTGTCTGCCGTAAAATGGACTTTTGTGAAGAGATTTGACAGCACGGGAGAGTGCCTCGCACATCTCGCGAAAAGCAAATTTGTTTCGGTCGCTACTTCTCCTCATGTGAAGGGCAAGACAAATCGCTATCTTCACGAAGCAGATTTTGCCGAGCACGCAAAGCTGGCAGTCTGGTTTGGAAATGAGGCGAGAGGATTGAGTGACTTAGCCGTTGAGCAATGCGAGATGTGCATCAGCATCCCCATGTTCGGCATGGTTGAGAGCCTCAATCTCGCAACGAGTTCTGGTATCGTCCTATATGAAGTTACTAAACAGCGGCGCGAATACGCGAGCAGGTATCGATTGCGGGATCATCGGGGCGAACGCTCCACGCCTTCGCCAACGGTGATAGCGCCTGATCATTAGGCTCCTGCGATGTCCGCCAATGAGCGATAGCGGACGCGGGTACCGTCACCACCGCAGCCGGGTATTGTCGACCGCGGACGGGGCGGATTAGCTCGGCCGCGGCGGAGGGTCTCTCCGCCGCAAGGCGGTGGGTTCCTCCGCCGTGCTAATCAGCAGCTCTCAGACCTGAGCGATCAACGCATCAGCAAATCGGGTAGCTAGTTCGGTCGTATTGCACTCTACTATGGTTCCGTTCGCTAACAGAGCTATCCACTCATCGCCGCTGCCTTGGCGAGTCGTAACCTCGATCGCATACGGCGAATTTTCAAGGTCTCGCGCCCATTTTGGATAGCCGTTCGGATTAACATGCGACCAAAACAAGGACGGCCCGCCTTGTTGCCCAAGATGCTGGTAAAGTCTTGAGCTTCGATGCTGAACGTAGGCAAGCTTCTCTAGGCGTCCTATCCCCGGAACCTCAATGTTAACTATAAATGACCACCCCCCGGAGATGCTATCTCCTGCGCAGAGGCTCACATAATCATCGGTGTCTAGATAATTTTCAAATATCCTGCATAATACCCGACCCCGCATTGGCTCCAAATGCCGGGTCAAGTTGTGTTCGATTATCGTGCCAAGTAGCTTGACTCCTGTCGACCAAATGGCAAGTTGCTGCTCTTGTTGCTTCCGTAAGCGTTCTACGGCCGGATTGTACCCTTCAAGCTTCTTCGCGGCAGTCTCTAGCCCAGTTATAGCTGCCGTGGTGCGGCCAAATATTAGGTTCAGGAATGATCGTAGATCGCCGCCTGCGTCTGACTCCGCCAACGCCTCGATGTATTGATCGCGTTCCTTCTTCTTTATGATGATTGGTGGATAGCCGGCTCTTATTAGTTCTAAGTTACCGATTGCCCGCGCCACTCTTCCATTGCCATCGATAAATGGATGAACATGCGTGAGCCATGCGTGAAGGACAGCGGCCCGGAATGGTGCTGGAGCAGAAGCGTTTGCTTGAGACCACCGCTCCCAAACCTCCATGCCGGTCATTATCTCGGACCAGCCGCGAGGAGGAGTATGCGCCGCTCCCTTGATGCGCACGGGTTCTTTGCGGAACACCCCGGCGCCGGGACGGTCGCCAAGCAGTAACTGATGAATCTCAAGTAGCTGCTCGATATCTGTGGGGCGGTTCGGAATGCGAGAAATTTCAACCACTCTGCTGAGCGCTCGGTCTAAAGCGATGGCATCACGGACGTATGCCGGGTCGTGCCCAGTGATGGTTATACCTTTCATCACAGCAAGTTCGGTTTCACCCACAGATAGGGTGCTTCCCTCAAGAGCATTAGACTCAGCGACTTGCTCGAATCTTTTCTGTCCGTAATAGTCCAGTACCGTCTGGTTGCTCAGCGTTCCAATCCGTCTTAGAAGCGCTACCCGCTCTTCAATTTGCCCTAACTCCTCAGCAATCTCCGTTTCGGTCTCGGTGCTCAGCGAATACGGGCTAGTGATAAGCTGAAACATCTAAGGTCCTTCGATAGAACGCGCACCGCTAGAGCGGCGCAAATCAGTGGCTCGCTATGTCTCACAGAATGGTGGCGGTCAGGCAACTCGTTCGTGACTATGGGCGCAGGCCGCGGGTGGGAGGAAGAAAGGCGGGAACGAGGCGTGGATCGGCATGCGACGCCTGAGGAAGTCGGAGGGTCTCTCCGCCGCTACGGATAGATCACGCTGCCGATTGCGAGGTCCGGTGGATTGCCAGCCAGTCGTCGATGTTCTCGTAGCCGTCACCTCGGCTCGTCTCGACGCGGCCATCGGGATGTAAGACCGTCCAGCTGTTATTATCGTCGTGCGGATCGGTGGTAATCGGCCGAAGCACGCCGTCGGCGCAAATCCCCCAAGCCAGGATATTTGTTCGCCAATAAAGCGGTCCGTCATCATCCTCACGGGGGGTGACAAGGTAAGTGCTCGGCTGAGCCGGCCACACCGATACCGGTGTCTCGATCGCAATATTCCAATCAGCGTCTGAAAAGCTGAACCGTTCGCCGGTGGACGAGGTGATTTCCCAATCGCCAGACTGAAACTGCTGCGCATACGCCATGTTCGTCAGCGGCACTGCCCGACCCATGCCGCCAGTGTTGTTCCGAATAATCATTTCCGGCTCTCCCAAGATAGCGAGACACCCTATGCTTACGAACGCTGCGGTGAAAGCCGCACGGCCACGCGCGGCCGCCTACAAGCTCACCGACCAGGGCGGCCTGCACCTTTATGTCGCGCCGACGGGTCTCCGCTCCTGGCGGTGGCGTTTCCGGCTGGCCGGCAGGGAGCAGGTCCTGACGATCGGCGCCTTTCCCGACGTGTCGCTCGAGCAGGCGCGGGAGCAGCAGAACGCGGCGCGCGCGCAGCTCGCCCGCGGCGATGATCCGCGCGAGGCGCGCGTCGGCGCCGATTCCGAAGTTCGTGCTTTCGAGTATATTGCCCGGCGCTGGCACGGTCATATGCTGGCGCGCTGGACGGCGGTTCATGCCGGCGACGTGCTCGCCAGCCTCGAGCGCGACGTCTTCCCCGCGATCGGCGAGATGCCGATCAGCGCGGTCACCGTCCCGGTGCTGCTCAACGCGCTACGCTTGATCGAGAAGCGCGGCAGCCTAGAGACCGCGCGCCGCGTTCGCCAGCGGATCTCGGCGGTGTTCGCCTATGCGATGGCCGAGGACCTGGTCGACGGCAATCCGGCCGCGATCGTCGCGCGCGCGCTTACCCCCCCGGCGCCGGCGAGGAATCACGCCGCGCTGCTCGAGATCGAGAAGGCGCGCGAGCTGCTCGCCTCGGCCGAGCTGGTCGACGTGTCGCCGGTTGTGAAGCACGCGTCGCGGTTTCTGGCGCTGACCGCGGTTCGCCTCGCCGCGGTGCGCGGCGCGCGGTGGTCGGAAATCGAGGACCTCGACGGCGAGGCGCCACTCTGGCGCGTGCCGGCCGCGCGGATGAAGCTCCGCGCCGTGAAGAAGCTCGACGCGAAGAACGACCACCTGGTCCCGCTATCCCGGCAGGCGGCCGAGCTGCTCCGATCGCGGCGCGCTATGCATCGATCGGACGCGAATATGCATCAGGAGGATGCGTATATGCGCCAGCTGATCTTTCCCGGCCGCGCCGGCCAGCCGATCGGAGAGGCGGCGATCCGCGCGCTCTACGTGCGCGCGGGGTTCGGCGGTCGCCACGTCCCGCACGGCTGGCGCGCGACGTTCGCCACCATCCTCAACGAGCAATTGCCAACCGAGCACGCCGCGATCGATCGCGCCTTGGCACATTCCCCGACAGATAAGGTCGCGGCCGCTTACGATCGGAGCACGCAGCTCGGCCGCCGGCGGGATTTGTTCCAGGCGTGGGGTGATGCCCTGGACGCCTAAGCAACCGAATGCCAGCCGCGGTGCTTCTATTCTACGTCGCGATTGTCGCGATGGTGGGGAACATTCGCAAGAGCCCAATCGGCAGCTTCGAAAATTCGCACCTGACCGGCCCTGATATCCGCATGGGTTATGACGAGGGGGATCCAGTACATCCAGTCCGGTATTTCCTCACCGCCTGCGAGGAACTTCCGTTGCCGGGCTTCGGTTGGTCTCCGGAATAAGTCGCCCCCGCCGGGGCCAACATAGAGGTCGCTTAGGTACGCAGTAGCCGCAAATGCCTTTTCGACATCGCGGGTGCTCCACTGCAAACGTTCGCATTCGCTGCGGAACCACCTCCTTGCGGCTCGGGCATCCTCCCATTCCCCGCCCGGGAGCATAGACCACTTCGATTTACTCATTGTCAGCGCGACCTTTCGCCAAGGTAGCCGAGGAGGTCAATCGGCACGGTTCGTGCTCCTCCCCCTCCGGCAGCCCGGGGCGGCGCAAGCCGCCACGCACCGACAGTCGCATCTACGCGAGCGGGTTCGTGGGCCGAGCGGTTTCGGCATGGGGGAGCAACGGGATTGCATGGATCTGCCGGCGCAGATCCATTCTTACAGCGTATGGACCCGCCTAAGCGGGTTCATTCCTCATCTCTTCAACCCTTAAGAGGGATACGGACAGCTTCATGAACTCGCGCTCTCGATACGTGCGCCGAGGCTGGCCAAGGCAGCCCCCAGAGGACTGCTAGAGAACGCCGGTGCCGGGGGAGGGCTATCGGGTGGTCGGCCGCTCCTCGCGGTCGCGTTGGCCAGTTTACGGGCGAGCAGCTGGCGGAAGCGCTGCCAGACTCCTTTGTGGCGATCGCGCATGCGGCCGAGGCTGAAGAAATATGCATTCGACGTCTGCTTGCGTTGCGGACCCGGCTGCCCCTTTTCGCCAACGCGGATGCTGCGGCGTATCCAGTCGAGGAACCCATGATCGCGCAGGCGCGCGAGCGCTGCTACGACGGCCGGCTTAGATAGGCCGGTCCATTTGACGATCGTCAGCAGCTCCGGCTCCGATCGTCCGGTGGCAAAATCGAGCGCGCGACGAAGGATCGCCTTCAGGACGCGGATGCCATTCGCTTGCAGCGGCCCACGGGATCCATGCTTCTTATGAACGACGTCGAATTCCTCGGCTGTCTGCAACAGCGCGTCGGCCCAGGCCAACCCGCTCCCCTTCGAGCCGTCCTCGATCTTGCGCCAAACCTGAGCGTCCGGGTGATCGACGTCGACGCTGTCGCGCCGGACATGCGGGTCCGGCCCACGCCGCTTGCCCGTCAGGCTGGCCGTTGCGGATTTTAGGGTCTGACGTGTCTGGCGGGCGATTTGGGCGGCGTCGGACGAAAAGGTAAGCGACATCGTGTCGGCTCCCGAGCGGGAAGTCGATGGGCGCACGAAAGCGCCGGCTGAATCGGGGTTCAGCCGCGCGCTTGCATGGAGCGATGCACCCCGGTCAGGGGCGCTGATGTCGATGGAGGCCGGTTAGCGGCTCCGGTGCGGCTCCGGTGTGAGCCGAAAATCGCGACGGAAATCTGCCGTTTTCTGCCCGCGCCTAGATGGCTAGAACGACCCGCAAACCGCAGAAAAGCGGAGGAGGCATTTCGTTCGTAATGCGGGGGTCACAGGTTCGAGTCCTGTAAGCGGCACCACTCTGACATACTGACTTTGCAAGTTTTCGGGCGCACCGCCTGAGAGCTGTATTGCCGTGCTTGACGGCGCGGAGGCAAAACGGGAGCATGGACAGCACGGCCTTCTAGCAAGAGGCGCTTTGACGGGGGGTATATGGGGTGGGCTCGCGACCTAACGGCGCACGAGCATGAGCTTTGCGGGGCCTTGGGTGAGGTGGTCATATTCTGGAACCACGTCGAGCAAGCCTTCCGGTTGCTACTACAGCGAGCGACCCATCTAGGAGCTTCGGAAGGGAGGTTGTGGAGCCTCATCGCCCACCTCACCCCAGTTCAACTCAAGGACGCTATGATTGCAGTATCGGCAGATCATGCTCCCGCGCGGGAAGCCCATCTGAAGCATTGCGGTATGCTCTTCGACCGGGAACGTGAGTATCGCAATCATTACGTGCACGGCCCGCTGACGTTTCGCACGACCGATGAAGCTAGCGAGGCTTTAGTTGCGGGGGTGGTGGCGCGGGGCGGTGCGCTGCGTGTACTCGGTGCGACGATCAGCGTCACTGAATTGGTGGCTTACAGGGACCGCCTTGGCGCTCTGCAAAGCTACATAGGCGAGTTGCTGGAAGATTCCCGAACTTTGCGCAACGGTGTCCCGCTAAACGATCTTACGATGCCGCCTCTTGCTCCCCGCCCCATTGTTACCAAGCAGAGTTGGTGGGAGGTTTATAGACATTAAACAGCAGCAGGAGAGCGGCATCAGGCTTAGCAGTCGGTGTTAGGCTTGCCGCCCCCAGTGTTGATACGGGCACCGTCCTCTACGAACCGCTCCAGATCGTCCGCATGGTAGCGCACCAACCTACGGCCGACCAGTCGGTAATCAGGGCCACGACCACGCAGTCACCAGTCCTCGAAGGTGCGCCAGGTACGTGGCCGCTTGGCCGGTGGTGAGAAGGGGCTGGGTCATTGCCGCTTCCCCGCCCTCGTATCGCTTATAATCTGGGGTGCCGCCCTAGCGGCCGGGGGCACGGGGGAAGCGTCCTCGTCCTCCACGCTCTTTCGCGCGGGTTGAGGTGTCTCTATGCTGCGACAAACGGAACGCAACTGGCACGACCGCTGCCGTGCGATGAGCGGTGCAGAACGTCGCCGACGCAGCCTGCCGCAGGCACGACAAGGGCCGCCGGATCGTCTCCGGCGGCCCTGTCGTGCATGCGAATGTCGGCGGCGTTACTGGTCGAGGAACGAGCGCATCTTGCGGCTGCGGCTCGGATGCTTGAGCTTGCGCAGCGCCTTCGCCTCGATCTGGCGGATGCGTTCGCGGGTCACGCTGAACTGCTGGCCGACCTCTTCGAGCGTATGGTCGGTGTTCATGCCGATGCCGAAGCGCATGCGCAGCACGCGCTCCTCGCGCGGGGTGAGCGAGGCGAGGACGCGGGTGACCGTTTCCTTGAGGTTCGCCTGGATCGCCGCATCGACCGGGATCACCGCATTCTTGTCCTCGATGAAGTCGCCGAGGTGCGAATCCTCCTCGTCGCCGATCGGCGTTTCGAGGCTGATCGGCTCCTTGGCGATCTTCATCACCTTGCGCACCTTCTCGAGCGGCATCGACAGGCGCTCGGCCATTTCCTCCGGAGTCGGTTCGCGGCCCTGCTCGTGGAGGAACTGACGGCTGGTGCGGACCAGCTTGTTGATCGTCTCGATCATATGCACCGGGATGCGGATCGTCCGCGCCTGATCGGCGATCGAGCGGGTGATCGCCTGGCGAATCCACCAGGTTGCATAGGTGCTGAACTTGTAGCCGCGGCGATATTCGAATTTATCGACCGCCTTCATCAGGCCGATATTGCCCTCCTGGATGAGATCCAGGAACTGCAGCCCGCGATTGGTGTATTTCTTGGCGATGGAGATCACGAGGCGCAGGTTCGCCTCGACCATCTCCTTCTTGGCGATGCGCGCCTCGCGCTCCGCCTTCTGCACCATGTTGACGATGCGGCGGAACTCGGTGAGCGCCATGCCGGTCTGCTGCGAGATCTCGCTGATCTCGCCGCGGATACGGTCGACCGCGTCGGCCTCGTTGGTGGCGAAGGCGGTCCACTTCTTGTCGAGCTTGCCGACCGACTGCAGCCACGTGTCGTCCATCTCGTGGCCGACATAGCGGTCGAGGAAGTCCTTGCGGCTGACCTTGTGGCGCTCGGCGAGGCGCAGCATCTGGCCGCCCAGCGCGGTCAGGCGCCGGTTGAAGGCATAGAGCTGATCGACGAGATATTCGATCTTGGCGTTGTGGAACTGGACGCTCTCGACCTCGGCGGTGAGGTCCTCGCGCAGCTTCTGGTATTTGCGCTCATCCGCCGCGGACAGCTCGCCACCCGCCTGCATCGCGTCGAGGCGCGCCTGCTGGATCTTGCTGAACTTCTTGTAGAGCGCGGTGATGTTGGCGAACCGCTCGAGCGCCTGCGGCTTGAGCGTCTCCTCCATCTGCGCGAGGCTGAGCGTATTGTCCTCGTCCTCGTCGTCGGACGGGCGCGGCACGCGGCCCTCGCCGGACTCGTCGTCGTCGTCCGCCGACGGCTCCTCGGGCTCTTCCTCTTCCTTGAAGCTGGCGCCCGCGGTCTTCTCGCTGATCTCGCCCGATTCGTCGTCCTCGGCGCCCTCGACCTGCTCGGCCGACGGACCCTTGGACAGCATCGCGTCGAGATCGAGGATCTCGCGCAGCTGCATCGTGCCTTCGTTGAGCTGGGTCGACCAGTCGATGATCGCGTTGAACGTGATCGGCGATTCGCACAGGCCGAGGATCATCGTGTCGCGACCCGCCTCGATCCGCTTGGCGATGGCGATCTCGCCCTCGCGGCTGAGCAGCTCGACCGCGCCCATCTCGCGCAGATACATGCGGACCGGATCGTCGGTACGATCGACGGTCTCTTTCTTCTTGGTCTCGAGCGCGGGCGCGGCGGAGCCGTCGCCGTCGGCCTCGACGGGCTCGGCCTCGTCGTCCTCGGCCTGCTCCTTCTCGTCGCCGTCCTCGCCGGCTTCCTCGTTCTCGACGATGTTGACGCCCATCTCGTTCAGCGCGGACATGATGTCCTCGAGCTGGTCGGACGACATCTGATCCTGGGGCAGCGCCTCGTTGAGCTGGTCGTAGGTGATGTATCCGCGCTTCTTGGCGCGGGCGACCAGCTTCTTGATATCGGCGTCATTGAGGTCGATCAGCGGCGCGTCGGTCACGTCCGCACCCTCATCGCCACCGTTACCGTTAACCTTCGCCATCAATTACCCTCGGATCCAAACGATCGGGCGTCTTCGTTCGACTGCACCAGATTTGCAAGTCGAAGCTCCAAGCCCTGTTTCTCTTTCACCAATGCCACTTGCCGTTCGAACGCCTCGGCGGTGAAGTTCGCCTGCATCGCGGCAGTCGCTTCGCCGAGCGCCATGTCCACTTCGGGGCGGGCCACCATGATGGCGATCGCTTCGTCGAGGTCGGCACGGGCGCGGGCGGGGTCGCCGCCGCTTTGCGTGAACGAATAGGGCATCGTATCGGCTCTCAACAGATCGCTCGCGATCGCATCAAAACCGGATTTCGCCAATATGGTGCGCAGACGCGCGCTATCAAGCGCCTGGTCTTCGAGCGCGACGTCGACGACGGCCTCGAACAACCGCCCGAGCGCGCCGTCGATCAGCTTGAGGCTGCCGAGCACCTCCATGTGCCGCGCGATCTCGACCGGGTGGCGGATCAGCCCGGCGAGGATCGCCTTGGCGAGCACGCGATCGATGCCGGCGGCGTGGAACGCCTTCACGTCCTCGGTCGGCGGCGCGCTCGGTTGCTTCCACTGGCCGTCGGCGCCGCGCTTGCCCTGCGCGCGCGGCGCCGAAGGGGTGAAGGCGCGGCGCTTGGGCGCGAAATGCTCGTAGAAGCGGTTCTTGAACTCGTTCTCATATTCCTTGCGGACCGCCGGGTCGGCGATCGTCGCGGCGAGTTCGTGCAGCCGCTGCTTGAGCCCGGCGCGCTGTTCGGGGGTGTCGAGCGGGCCGGCGGCGACCTCGCTGTGCCACAGGCGGTCGACCAGCGGCTGCGGCTGCTGGAGCAGCGTCTCCATCGCCTGGCGTCCGCCGGCGCGGACGAGGTCATCGGGGTCCTGGCCCTCGGGCAAGGTGACGAAGGCGAGGCTGCGGCCGTTGCCGAGCATCGGCATTGCGCGGTGCGCGGCGCGCAACGCCGCCTTCTGCCCGGCGCTGTCGCCGTCGAGACAGAGGATCGGCACGTCGCTGATCCGCCACAGCCGTTCGAGCTGCGCCTCGGTCAGCGCGGTGCCGAGCGGGGCGACGGCGTCGTTGATCCCCGCCTGCGCCAATGCGATCACGTCCATATAGCCCTCGACGACGAGGATGCGCGCCGACTTGCGCGCGGCGGGGGCGGCGCGGTCGAGATTGTAGAGCGTGCGACCCTTGTCGAAGAGCGGCGTGTCGGGGGAGTTGAGGTACTTGGGCTCGCCCTCGCCGATGACGCGGCCGCCGAAGGCGATCGTCCGCCCGCGCGCATCGCGGATCGGGATCATCAGCCGCCCGCGGAACCGGTCGTAGGGCTCCTTAGGTCCATTCGGGCCGTCAACCTGGATCAGCAGGCCGCATTCGACCAGCATCGGGTCGCCATAGTCCTTGAGCGCGGTCCTCAGCTTGCCGCGGCTGTCGGGGGAGAAGCCCATGCCGAAGGCGCGCGCCGTCTCCGGCGTGATGCCGCGCTTGGCGAGCACGGCGCGCGCCTCGGCGCCGCCGATGCCGTTGAGTTGCTCGGTGAACCACGTCGCGGCGTCGGTCATCGCCTCGTGCAGGCCCTTGGCGCGTTCGGCCTTGGCGGCGGAGGCGCGGTCCTGCGCGGGCATCTCCATGCCGGCGGCCTGCGCGAGCTCCTTGACCGCGTCGATGAAGGGCAGGCCGCGCTGGTCGGTCATCCACTTGATCGCGTCGCCATGCGCCGAGCAGCCGAAGCAGTGATAGAAGCCCTTGTCGTCGTTGACGTAGAACGACGGGGTCTTCTCGTTATGGAACGGGCAGCAGCCGCGCATCTCGCGGCCGGCCTTCTGCAATTTGGTCGTCTTGCCGATCAGCGCGGACAACGACGTGCGGGCACGCAGTTCGTCCAGAAAGGCAGGGGAGAGACTCATGCCGTGATTTTACCATGCGCCTCGCGCGGCGTTTCGGCAAGGCGGTTTGGGGGTGTTTCGCGGGAAGACGCGACGGGGTGACGAGGTAGGGTTCGCGCGAAGGCGCGAAGGCGCGAAGAGAAGAAGAAGGTTGGTTCGCGCGGAGGCGCGGAGGCGCAGAGGGGGTGCGTATGGGGAGGGCGCGCGATCCCTTTACGATGAAGAGAGCTGCGCTTCCCCGATAGGACGGGGTGCGCGCGATCCACTTGCGATAGGAAGAGCTGCCGCTGCCCTATTCGTCATCCCGACGAACGTCGGGACCCATGGACGCGCCGGTGGAGCGGTGGCGCGGCACCTCGGATCTCACCGCACCCATGGGCCCCGGCGTTCGCCGGGGTGACGAATGAAGGGAAGGGGGCGTGGCTCACGGACGCCACCCCTCTGCGCTCTCTGCGCCTCTGCGCGCCAAAACCTTCTTCGCGCCTTCGCGCCTCCGCGTGCAAATCCCTTAGGACAGCGCCGCCTTCACCAGCCCGCTCGCCTTGCTCATGTCGAGGCTCGCCGCATGGCGCGCCTTCAGTTCGGCCATCACCCGACCCATGTCCTTCATGCCCGTCGCGCCGAGTTCGTCCTTGATCGCAAGGATCGCCGTGGTCGTGTCCGCTTCGCTCATCTGCGCAGGCAGGAAGCGTTCGATCACCGCGACCTCGGTCTTCTCCGCATCGGCGAGCTCCTGACGGCCGCCGCTTTCGTACATCGCGATCGATTCGCGGCGCTGCTTGACCATCTTCTGCAGCACCTCGACCACCACCGCATCGTCGTCCGGCGTGCTGCCGCTGGTCCGCAGCTCGATGTCACGGTTCTTGATGGCGGCCTGTATCAGGCTGATCGCATTGCGCGATTCCTTGTCGCCGGCCTTCATGGCGGTGACCTGGGCGGCCTTGATGTCGTCGCGAATCATGGGGAAGCTCTCGAAGAAACACTGGAAGCGGTCGAGCCTAGCGGAGGAACGGCCGCCCGTGAACCGGTTGACCTGAGGGGGGCAGGGGTCTAGCGGGCGCCTCTTAGCGACATAGCTGACCAAATCTGTAGGAGTGCCCGCCAAGCCATGGCCGACGCCAAGCCCATTGTCATGCCCGCCAAACCCGATGGCGCGACGGGCGTTCTGGTCCTTGCCTCCGGCGAAGTGGCCTGGGGCCGCGGCTTCGGGGCGGAAGGCGCCGCGGTCGGCGAGGTGTGCTTCCACACCGCGATGACCGGCTATCAGGAGATCATGACCGACCCCAGCTTCGCCGGGCAGATCATCACCTTCACCTTCCCGCACATCGGCAACGTCGGCGCCAACCCCGACGATATCGAGGCGGACGCGCCGCATGCGCTCGGCATGATCGTCCGCGAGGACGTGACCGCGCCGTCAAACTTCCGCAGCGTCGAGCGGCTCGACGGCTGGATGCAGCGGCACGCCCGCATCGGCCTCGCCGGGATCGACACGCGCGCGCTGACCCGCCGCATCCGTGCCGGCGGCGCGCCCAACGGCGTCGTCGCGCATTCGGCGAGCGGCGAGTTCGATCTCGATGCGTTGCTCGCGATGGCACAGGGCTGGCCGGGGCTGGAGGGGATGGACCTCGCCAAGCAGGTGTCGACCGAGACGCATTACGCCTGGGGCGAAAGCCGCGAGGGCGGTCCGTGGCGGCTCGGCTTCGGCTATGACCGCGACGGTGCCGGCGAAGGCGTCCGCCCGCACGTTGTCGCGATCGATTACGGCAGCAAGCACAACATCTTCCGCAATCTGGTCCAGGCCGGGGCGAAGGTCACCGTGCTGCCCGCCGAGGCGACGTTCGATGAGGTGATGGCGCTGAACCCCGACGGCATCTTCCTGTCCAACGGTCCGGGCGATCCCGCCGCGACCGGGGACTATGCGGTGCCGGTGATCCGGCAATTGCTCGACACCGGCAAGCCGCTGTTCGGCATCTGTCTCGGCCATCAGCTGCTCGGCCTCGCGGTCGGCGCGACGACGACCAAGATGTTCCAGGGCCATCGTGGCGCCAACCACCCGGTCAAGCGCCTGTCCGACGGCGCGGTTGAGATCACCAGCATGAACCACGGCTTTGCGGTCGAGCGCGACAGCCTGCCGGCCAACGTCCGCGAGACGCACGTGTCGCTGTTCGACGGTTCGAACGCGGGGATCGAGCTGACCGACCGGCCGGCGTTCTCGGTGCAATATCACCCGGAGGCGTCGCCGGGGCCGCAGGACAGTCTGTATCTGTTCGAGCGGTTCGTCGGGTCGCTCGGACGGGATGCACAGTGAGCGTGTTGCTCGCGCTTGCCATGCATAGCGCGATGCCGATGTCGTCCCCGTCTGCGAAAGACAGCGCCGCTCGCTTGGATGCCATAGCCAAGACTTGCGGCGTCCCACGCCGATGGCTCGTCCAGCGCGGCCGAGAAATCGTCTTCAAGGGGCCACCGGATGGTGATCCAGCGAAGCGCGAATGTGTGATGAAGAAGATGAGTGCGATGATCGACGCGGCGAACCGCGGGATCGGCGACGCACCTACTCCGAAAGAAGACTGATGCCCAAACGCACCGACATCTCCTCCATCCTCGTGATCGGCGCCGGGCCGATCGTCATCGGACAGGCATGCGAGTTCGATTATTCGGGCACGCAGGCGATCAAGGCCCTGAAGGAAGAGGGCTATCGCATCGTCCTGGTCAATTCGAACCCGGCGACGATCATGACCGATCCCGAGCTGGCCGACGCCACCTATGTCGAGCCGATCACGCCCGCCGTGGTCGCCAAGATCATCGAGAAGGAGCGGCCCGACGCCGTCCTGCCGACGATGGGTGGGCAGACCGCGCTCAACACCGCGCTGGCGCTGTTCCACGACGGCACGCTGGAGAAGTTCGGCGTGCAGATGATCGGTGCCGATGCCGAGGCGATCGACAAGGCGGAGGACCGGCTCAAGTTCAAGGACGCAATGACCAAGATCGGGCTGGAAAGCGCCCGCTCGGCGATCGCGCATACCGTCGAGGAGGCGCTCGCCGGCCTGGAGATCACCGGCCTGCCGGCGATCATCCGGCCGAGCTTCACGATGGGCGGGTCAGGCGGCGGCATCGTCTACAACCGCTCGGAGTTCGTCGACATGGTCCGCAAGGGCCTCGACGCGTCGCCGACCACCGAGGTGCTGATCGAGGAATCGCTGCTCGGCTGGAAGGAATATGAGATGGAGGTCGTGCGGGATCGCAACGACAACGCCATCATCATCTGCTCGATCGAAAACGTCGATCCGATGGGCGTCCACACCGGCGACTCGATCACCGTCGCGCCGGCGCTGACGCTGACCGACAAGGAATATCAGATCATGCGCAACGCATCGATCGCGGTACTCCGGGAGATCGGCGTCGAGACCGGCGGCTCCAACGTCCAGTTCGCGGTCAATCCCAAGGACGGCCGCCTCGTCGTCATCGAAATGAACCCGCGCGTGTCGCGCAGCTCCGCGCTGGCATCGAAGGCGACCGGCTTCCCGATCGCCAAGGTCGCCGCCAAGCTGGCGGTCGGTTATACGCTCGACGAGATCGAGAACGACATCACCGGCGCGACGCCCGCGTCGTTCGAGCCGACGATCGACTATGTCGTCACCAAGATCCCGCGCTTCGCCTTCGAGAAGTTCAAGGGGGCCGAGTCGGTGCTCGGCACCGCGATGAAGTCGGTCGGCGAGGTGATGGCGATCGGCCGCAACATCCACGAATCGATGCAGAAGGCGCTGCGCGGACTGGAGACCGGCCTGTCCGGCTTCAACGCGGTCGAGCGCCTCGTCGGTGCGCCGCGCGCCGAGATCGAGGCGGCCTTGGCGGTGGCGACGCCGGACCGGCTGCTGGCTGCGGCGCAGGCGCTGCGCGAGGGCTTCACCGTCGCCGAGATCCACGCGATCGCCAAGTTCGATCCCTGGTTCCTCGAACGGCTCGCCGAGATCGTCGCCGCCGAGGAGGAGGTCAGCACCAACGGCCTGCCGATCGAGGCCGCCGGCCTGCGCCGGTTGAAGGCGATGGGGTTCAGCGACAAGCGGCTCGCCTATCTGGCGCTGAAATCGGCGAACCTGCGCGGCATGGAGCGTGGCATCGCGCGCGGATCGGGGCTGATCCACGAGGCGGTGGTGGCGATGACCGGCGGCGTCACCGAGGACGAGGTGCGCGCGCTGCGTCACCGGCTCGGCGTGCGGCCCGTGTTCAAGCGGATCGACACCTGCGCGGCCGAATTCGACGCCAAGACGCCGTACATGTACTCGACCTATGAGGCGCCGAGCTTCGGCGAGCCCGAGGACGAGAGCATGCCCTCCGATCGCCGCAAGGTGGTGATCCTGGGCGGCGGTCCTAACCGGATCGGGCAGGGCATCGAATTCGACTATTGCTGCTGCCACGCCTGCTTCGCGCTAGCGGATGCGGGCTATGAGACGATCATGGTCAATTGCAATCCGGAGACGGTGAGCACCGACTATGACACGTCCGACCGCCTGTATTTCGAGCCGCTGACCGCCGAGGACGTGCTGGAGATCCTGCATGTCGAGCAGTCGCGCGGCGAGCTGGTCGGGGTGATCGTCCAGTTCGGCGGGCAGACGCCGCTCAACCTCGCGCGGGCGCTGGAGAAGGCGGGGATCCCGATCCTCGGCACCAGCCCGGATGCGATCGATCTGGCCGAGGATCGCGAGCGGTTCGCGGCGCTGGTCAACAAGCTGCGCCTGAAGCAGCCGGCGAACGGCCTCGCGCGCAGCCGCGACGAGGCGGTCGCGGCGGCCGAGCGGATCGGCTACCCGGTGCTGATGCGGCCGAGCTACGTGCTCGGCGGGCGGGCGATGGAGATCGTCGATTCGCTGCAGCAGCTCGACGATTATATCCAGACCGCGGTGCAGGTGTCGGGCGAGAGCCCGGTGCTGATCGACCAATATCTGCGCGACGCGATCGAGGTCGACGTCGATGCGATCTGCGACGGCGAGGATGTCGTCGTCGCCGGCCTGTTGCAGCATATCGAGGAGGCGGGCGTCCATTCGGGCGACAGCGCCTGTTCGATCCCGCCCTATTCGCTCTCCCCCGAGACGATCGCCGAGATCGAGCGGCAGACGGTGGCGCTGGCGCATGCCCTGTCGGTCAAGGGGCTGATGAACATCCAGTTCGCGGTCAAGGACGGCGAGGTCTACCTCATCGAGGTGAATCCGCGCGCGTCGCGCACCGTACCGTTCGTCGCCAAGGCGATCGGCGTGCCGATCGCCAAGATCGCCAGCCGGGTGATGGCGGGCGAGAAGCTGAAGGATTTGCCGCCGATCGACCGCCACATCGATTATTATGCGGTCAAGGAAGCGGTGTTCCCGTTCAACCGCTTCCCCGGCATCGATCCGGTGCTGTCGCCCGAGATGAAGAGCACCGGCGAGGTGATGGGGATCGATCCCGACTTCACCACCGCCTTCGCCAAGTCGCAGCTCGGCGCGGGCACGGTGCTGCCGACCGGCGGCACGGCGTTCGTCAGCGTCAAGAGCGGCGACAAGCCCCATATCGTGCAGGCGGTGCGGATGCTGCTCGATCACGGATTCAAGGTGCTGGCGACCGGCGGCACCGCCGATTATCTCGAAACCGTCGGGCTGACGGTGGAGAAGGTCAACAAGGTGGCGCAGGGTCGGCCGCACATCCTCGACCGGATCATGGACGGCGAAGTGACGCTGATCTTCAACACCACCGAGGGGTGGCAGAGCCTGAAGGATTCGAAGCCGATCCGTCAGGCGGCGCTGGCGCAGAAGATTCCGTATTTCACGACGGCGCCGGCCAGTGTGCAGGCTGCGGCGGCAATCGGGGTCACCTCCCTTGAAGTACGGCCGTTGCAATCCTACTATTCGCAGTCGCACAACTGATCCCGACATAATGACGTGATGTGCGGGGCGGGCCGGAAAGGCCCGCCGCGGGGTATGAGTGAATTGGGGACGTAGATATGGCGACCGTCGAAAAGATGCCGATGCTCCAGGAGGGCTATGACACGCTCACCGCGGACCTGAAGCGTCTGAAAACGGAGCGTCCCCAGATCGTGGACGCGATCGAGGAAGCACGCGCGCACGGCGACCTGTCGGAAAACGCCGAATACCACGCCGCCAAGGAGCGGCAGGGCCAGATCGAGGCGTCGATCGCCGACATCGAGGACAAGCTGAGCCGCGCGCAGATCATCGATCCTCGCGATCTGTCGGGCGACAAGGTGGTGTTCGGTGCGACCGTGACGCTGCTCGACGATGACGACAAGCCGGTGAAGTACCAGATCGTCGGCCAGACCGAGGCGAATGCCAAGACCGGCCGCATCTCGTACAATTCGCCGCTCGGCCGTGCGCTGATCGGGCGCCGGGTGGATGACGAGATCGAGGTCTCGGTGCCGGCCGGCGACCGCTATTATGTGGTGTCGAAGGTCGAATTCATCTGATTTGGTTGGCCTGCGCGTGCGGCCGGTGCTTACTTCCGCGGTTTAGCGGGAGGGGAGAGTCGGTCGTGCGGCTGGCTTGACCTCGAGCGGCCGTGGGCCGTTCGACTCGGCAATCCGTGTCGGGCAGGGGATTGCCTATGAGCATCCCCTTTTAGCTCGACGGCTTTCGAACGCGCCCCGTCACCCCGGACTTGTTCCGGGGTCCACCGGGCCGCAAGGGAGCGCTGCGGCCTCAAGCCTCTCTCCCCGCCGCAGGGTGGACCCCGGAACGAGTCCGGGGTGACGGAGATGATGAGGATGCCGATCGAACCTCACTTCAGCCATGCGATAGCCCTGCCGCGGCGGAGAGGTAGATAACATTCCTTTCGTGACGACAGGGACTTATACGCACTAACCGTGCCGCTGCATCGCGACCGTCAGCGGTTCTGTATCCCCGCCTGCGCGGGGATGACGATGGTGTTGGGAAGAGGGCGGCCTATCCGACCACCCGGTACCTCACGCCGCCGGCGGCGCCAGCAGCTCAGGCTCGAGCAGGCGGTGGAGGTGGACGACGACGAACTTCATCTCGGCATCGTCGACGGTGCGCTGCGCATTGGCGCGCCACGCCTTTTCGGCGCTGGCATAATCGGCGAAGATGCCGACGATCTCAAGCTGCGAAGGGTCCGCGAATTCGAGGGTGCGGGGGTCCTTGACGCGGCCGCCGAAGACGAGGTGGAGCTTGCTCATGCGCGTATCCCGGGTGTGAGGGTCAAGCCCAGCGCCCTAGCGTGTTGCGCCGCGATATTGAACCCCCGACGCCAGCGAACGACGCCGCCGGACTGGCCGGCGGCGCCGCGGAGGCATCAGCCCTTGTTGGCGGCGGTCTTGACCGCGGCCGAGCCGGCGGTCGTCGCCGCCTTGGCGATGCCCTGGAACAGCGACTTCACCTGATCCTTGGCCGCGTCCTTCGACAGGCCGGCGTTCTGCAACTCGCTGGCACCGGCCTCGCGAGCGGCCTGGATCGCGCCGCGGGCGCGTTCGCCGAGCGTCCGGCCAATCGGCGCGAGCAGCTCCTTTTCCTTCTCCGAACGCGGGATCAATGCGCCGGCAAGCGCACCGATCGCCAGGCCACCGGCGACGATGGCGAGCGGATTGTGCTCGACCGCATCGGCGGTGCGGCGTGCGGCGTCGGTGGCGACATGCTTGGCATCGTCGATACGGGCATGGATGTCGTGGGTGTCGGTCATGCGTCTATCCTTCGTGCGGGGGCGCTATGGTCAATGGGCGGCGATCAGTGCTGCGGGCCGAGACCGGGTTCATGGTCGCGGTGGCCAGGCTTGTGCTTGGGCTTGCGGCGGAACAGCGCGGCGATGCGGTGACGGGCGAGGAACAGGCCGGCAACCGCGGTGGCGCCGGCGACGGCACCGGGATTGCGCACCGCGGTGTTGAGGCTCGCCTGCGCCGCGGCACCGCTTTTGTCGCTGATCTCGCGCGCCGCCTGGAGCGCGAGCGTGCGCGGGTTGAGCCGCACCTGCAGCTTGCCGAGCGTGGCGTTGAGCCGTTCGCGCGCCGCAATGGCCTCGGCCTCCGCCTCGGCGAGACGAAGCGTCGGTTCGGGCGCGCTCATCGCGGCGCGCCCGGCGCGAGCCGGCCCTTGCCGATGATCGCCAGCACGCCGGCGATCGCGAACACCCCGATCACCACCGCTGCGGTGGCGAGCCCCGGCCCGATCAGCGTCGCCAGGCTGAGGATCAGCCCGACGAGCAGTGCGATCAGCCCGGCGAGCGCCAGCACCCCGGCAACGACGAAGAAGATCGCCGCATTCTTGTAGGCGCTGGTGCGTTCGCCGACGCGCGCCTTGACAAGCGCCACCTCGGCACTCGCCAGGCCGCGCGCGTCATCGACGAGCTGCGTGACGAGCGTCGCGATGCTCTCGTCCTCGGTCATCGGGTGGATCGTCGCCATGGGGTCGATCAGGCCTTGTTGCCGTCGATGCCGGACTGGACGAGGCGGGCGACCGCGAAGCCGAGCGCGGCAGCAACGCCGACCGCGACACCGGGGCTCTTGCGAACGAATTCGCGTGCCTCGTCGAGCAGCTCCTCGGTGTCCTTGCCCTTCAGCTGTTCGGCGAAGTTGGACACGGCGCCGGCGGCGGTGCGGGCATATTCGCCATATTGCGCGCCGAGCTTGTCATCGACCTGCGCGGCGGCGTCGTTGATCAGCTGCGACAGCTGGTCGAGGCCGCCGACCGCGCGTTCCTTGCCGGTGTCGGCGAAGGAGCGGATCTTGTCGGTGGCCTGCGCGCCATATTTGGACGAATAGTCCTTCACCGTCTGCTTGGCCTGGTCGGTCTTGCTCGCCGGGGCGTCGGTGACATCGGCGGCATTGGTGTCGCCGTCGGTGATGGTCGTGAAATCGGTATCGGCCATGGCTCGCCCTTTCCTAAGTTCGACACGCTCAACCCCGGCCCGACCGGCACGGTTCCCTCGCGGTGGAGGAGATTGCCGCGACCCGGCCGGCGCGGTAGAGACCGCGCATTACGCCCCAGAGGTAGGAGCATCGTTACGTGACCGCAATCATCGACATCCATGGCCGCCAGATCCTCGACAGCCGGGGCAACCCGACGGTGGAGGTCGATGTGCTGCTGGAGGACGGCAGCTTCGGCCGCGCGGCGGTGCCCTCGGGCGCCTCGACCGGTGCGCATGAGGCGGTCGAGAAGCGCGACGGCGACAAGAGCCGCTGGGGCGGCAAGGGCGTCGACGAGGCGATCGAAGCGGTCAACGGCGAGCTGGTCGAGGCGCTGCTCGGGCTCGACGCGGAGGATCAGGCCGATCTCGACGCGGCGATGATCGAACTCGACGGCACCGAGAACAAGGGCCGGCTGGGCGCCAATGCGATCCTCGGCGTCAGCCTCGCCGCCGCCAAGGCCGCGGCGGAAGCGCGCGGCATGCCGCTCTACAAATATGTCGGCGGCGTCTCGGCGCACGTGCTGCCGGTGCCGATGATGAACATCATCAACGGCGGCGAGCATGCCGACAATCCGATCGACTTCCAGGAGTTCATGATCGTCCCCGTCGGCGCCGCGAACATCGTCGAGGCGGTCCGCTGCGGCTCGGAGATCTTCCACACGCTGAAGAAGGCGCTGCACGACAAGGGGCTGGCGACCGGCGTCGGCGACGAGGGCGGCTTCGCGCCGAACATCGCCTCGACCGAGGAGGCGCTCGGCTTCATCATGCAGAGCATTGAGAAGGCGGGTTATACGCCGGGCGACGACGTGATGCTGGCGCTCGATTGCGCCGCGACCGAATTCTACAAGGACGGCCGCTACAATATCTCGGGCGAGGGCAAGGTGCTCGAAAGCGGCGCGATGGCCGAATATCTTGCCGACCTCACCCGCCGCTATCCGATCTTCTCGATCGAGGATGGCATGAGCGAGGACGATTGGGAGGGCTGGAAGGCGCTCACCGACCTGATCGGCGACACGGTCCAGTTGGTCGGCGACGATCTGTTTGTCACCAATCCGAAGCGGCTGAAGCGCGGCATCGAGGGCGGCTATGCCAATTCGCTGCTGGTGAAGGTCAACCAGATCGGCACGCTGACCGAGACGCTGGAAGCGGTGTCGATGGCGCAGCGCGCGCGCTACACGGCGGTGATGAGCCACCGGTCGGGCGAGACCGAGGATGCGACGATCGCCGACCTCGCGGTCGCGACCAACTGCGGGCAGATCAAGACTGGCTCGCTCGCCCGGTCGGACCGGCTCGCCAAGTACAACCAGCTGATCCGCATCGAGGAAGAGCTGGGCGATTCGGCACGTTATGCTGGTCGCGACGTTCTGAAGGCTTGATCCGGCGGGAACGGCAGGCGAGGATGCACGGCATGGCGGCACGCGGAAAAAGACCTTCGGCTTTTGCCCGGACCATGCGCCGTGCCGCCTTTCCAGCGCTCGGGCTGACGATCATGGCGTTCTTCGGCGCCTATGCGGTGCTCGGCCCGAACGGCATCCTCGCTTATGGCGACTATAAGAAGCAGCTGGTGCGGCGCGAGAAACAATATGCGCTGCTCGACCAGAAGCGCGCGGTGTTGAAGAACCGGGTGGCGTTGCTCGATCCCGACCACGCCAACCCGGATATGGTCGATGAGATGGTGCGCAAGGAACTCAACGTCGCGCACCCCGACGAGGTCATCGTACCGCTGAAGTGACGGTCCCCGCCGCGCGGGGGCAAACGCCTGCTTGTCCGGGCACGTTGGAGCCGGAACGCGTCAGGGGGCTAGGCGGGTTCGGACGGCTGCGGACTGGCGCAAATGGTCCTATCCGCGCGCGCCCTACACCAGGCTCATGCTCTATTCGCTGACGTGGCCCGGCCCCAAATCGGCGTCGGCACCCTTGGGCCGGCCTTCGCCGCCCGTGACGGGATAGCCGTCGCCTGTCGCCGAATCCGAGTCGAAATCCTCGCCGGGATTGCCGCCGCCGGCGCCGGCACCGCTGCCGTGGACCTCGCCGGTCTTTGGGTCGAAGGAGGCGCGGCGGCCGTTGTCGGGCGGGATCGCCGGATCATGCGGCGGTGCCGGGTCGCCGGGGCGTGCGGCAACGGTGCCGCTGGGGAATTGCGCGCCCAGCGCGGCTTCCTGGTCGACGTGATAGTCCTGCCCGTAATGGCCGTCGGGCCGATCGAACGGGTTGGCGCTCGGGTCGCGCTCGGGGTCGACCTTGGGGTCGCGGGCGGCGTCATGGGGCGTGTCGGGCATGGAAACCTCCTGATCTCTCGAAAAGCCAACGCCTCGCGCCGCACCGGTATCCCCCGCCGTCAATTTCTCTACCGACCGGTATAAAAGCCGTTGACGACCGCAGACGCTGCTTTTATACCAACCAGTATAGAAGATGGCGGCGAGGGGATCGCGGCGGTCGGACGGAACCACCTGGATGCCGATCGCAGCGCGGCGGCAAAAGGGGTGCAACAAATCGTGGTTATCGGTCTGCATCGCCATGGATGCGGGGTGCTGGCTTGCGATGTCGAGAAGGGAGTGACGCCATGGCTTTTCTTGCTTTTGCCGAACCGGGCAACGCCGGTTACGCGCGGGTGAGCGCGCCCGTGTCGCGCCCCGTCGCGGTGTCGGAAACAGCGCCGCTGGCGCAGGCTGCTGAGGAGGAACGGCCGGTGCTGACGGAGCTTGAGCGTTCGGTGATCGGGATCGCGCGGCAGGACGGCCTGTCGACGCTGCGCCAGCCGGGCCGGTTGACGCGCTGGCTGGGGCTGCTGTTCGGCGTGCGGATCAGCCCGCAACTCGCCGATCCCAAGCTCGAGGCGCTGCGCCGGATCGCGGTGCTGAGCTGGAAGCGCGGCTATGCCATCGCCTCGGCGGAGGTGAAGGCGTTCCTCGCATCGGGCTATTCCCCCGCCTTCTACGAACTGGTGGTCGATACGATCGCCTCGGCGCGGCAAGCGGAAGCGCGGCGCGGACGGGTGTGAGGCTGGAAGGGGCGCTGCGGCGCCCCTTTTCGTATGTCCCGCGGACGTGATTTCCGGGCTGCTGGCCGGCTTTTGTAGGAGTGAGGCGTGGCGCGGTCGCGTGCCGTGGATGCTCAGTTCCTGAACAGCGCCGCGACCACATCGGTCGAATGGACCGGCTTTTCGTAGCGCGGCACGTCGCGGTAGCGATCGTCGATCGTCCACGAATCATAGCCGGTCACGAACAGGAACGGCGTACCGGTCTCGACGAGCAGCGCCGCCACCGGATAGCTCATCTCGCCGTGCAGGTTGATATCGAGCACCGCACCGTCGAGCGGCGTCCCGCTCCGCAGCAGCGACACCGCGGCGCTCAGCGTGCCGACCGGGCCGACGATCTCCGCCCCGAGGTTGCGCAGGTCCCGGGCGAGGTCGTCCGCGACGAGATATTCATCCTCGACGATCAGGATTCGGCGGCCGCTGAGGTCCGTCATACGCGCGGCCGCCCCGCCGCCGGTCGATGGGTCGCCGCGAGCGGCGTTCGGCTGGTGACAGAGCAGGCTGGCATATGCCCCGAGCGTAGCACGTTCTTCGCGCCGCGCGCCTATCATTCCGCGCGTCGCGCGGGCGCTTCGCCGTACCGGCCGCCCATTTGTCCGGCAAATTGACGAATGCGTGATGGCGGGATAGCACTAGGCCATCACGCGCTGGGACGCGTCAGGGGAGAGCGATGAAGGTGATGTCGAGGCTGTTGTTCTGTTCCGCATTGGCGGTTCTGGTATCCGGTGGCGCTGCCGCGCAGCAGGCCGCGCCGCAGGCGGCGGCCCTGCCCGACACGGTGTCGGTACGCGGCGATCATCCCGGTCCCAAATACGACAAGCGCCTGTTCGGCCAGTTCGCCGAGCATCTCGGCACCGGCATCTATGGCGGCATCTGGGTCGGTCCGAACAGCAAGATCCCCAACGTCCGCGGCTATCGCACCGACGTGATCGAGGCGCTGAAGGCGATCAAGGTGCCCGTCGTGCGCTGGCCAGGCGGCTGTTTCGCCGACGAATATCACTGGCGCGAAGGCATCGGCCCGCGCAGCAAGCGCCCGGTCAAGGTCAACACCAATTGGGGTGGCGTGACCGAGGACAATGCGGTCGGCACGCACGAGTTCATGGATTATTCCGAACTGCTCGGCGCCGAAGCCTATGTCTCGGGCAACGTTGGTTCGGCACCGCCGCGCGAGATGGCGGAATGGGTCGAATATATGACCTCGCCGACCGGCTCGACGCTCGCCAAGGAGCGCGCCGCCAACGGCCGCAAGGAGCCCTGGAAGGTGCCGATGTTCGGCATCGGCAACGAATTGTGGGGCTGCGGCGGCAATATGGCGCCCGAATATGCCGCCGACGAAACCCGCCGCTATGCGACCTTCGTCAAGGTGCCCGACGGCGTGCCGATCATGAAGGTGGCGAGCGGCGCCAATGCCGAGGATTATAACTGGACCGAGGTGATGATGCAGAAGGCGGGCAACGCCTTCTCCGGCATCGGCGTGCATTATTACACCGTCCCCGGGAACTGGGAGAAGAAGGGCGCGGCCACCGGCTTCGACGAGGAGGCCTGGGCGCGGACGTTGGTCAAGACCGTCAAGATGGAGGAGCTGCTGCAAGGCCACTCCCGCATCATGGACAAATACGATCCCAAGAAGCGCGTCGCGCTGCTCGTCGACGAATGGGGCACGTGGTACGATCAGGAACCGGGATCGCATCCGGGCTTCCTCTACCAGCAGAACAGCCTGCGCGACGCGGTGGTGGCGAGCCTCAACCTCGACATCTTCGCACGCCATGCCGACCGCGTTCGCGGCGCCAATATCGCGCAGATGGTCAACGTGTTGCAGGCGATGCTGCTGACCGACGGCAATCGCATGGTGAAGACGCCGACCTATTGGGTGTTTGACCTGTACAAGGGCTATCAGGACGGGACCGTGCTGCCGGTCGAAGTCAGCTCGCATTGGTACAAGAACGGCGGCCACGAACTGCGCGCGGTGAGTTCGAGCGCGGTGCGCGGGACCGACGGGGTGGTGCATGTCGCGCTGACCAACGTCGATCCCAACCAGCCGGCGACGGTGCAGGTGCAGCTTGCCGGGATCACCGGGGGGAGCGTCACCGGGCGGATCCTGACCGGCGCGACGATGGACGCGCACAACACCTTCGATGCGCCCGACGTGGTGAAGCCGGTGGCGTTCACCGGCGCGACGCTGTCGGGCGGAACCTTGTCGGTGACGCTACCGGCCAAGTCGGTGGTGATGCTCGACATCCGATGAGCGGGCGGGGGGCGGTGCCGGTGGTGCCGCCCCTGATGGTCGGGACGATCGCCACCGGGGACGTTTGTGGGGGCGTCTGGGCGCAGGCGCACGGCCTTGAGCCTTGCGGCGGATCGACGTTCGGTATTTCACGAATGGTCTTCCCCGGCAATGTGGCGCGGCGAAGCCGTGACGGAGGGGGAGGTAAGTGACGTCTTGCGTTGCGTTTCCTCCCCCTCCGTCATGCCTTCGGCATGCCACCTCCCCCTAGCGGGGGAGGACTTTGATTGGATGTCGTGCCCCCTAGGCCGTACTCCTCGCCGCGGGGGGCGGGAACGGGCCGGGACCTCCGTTAGCGTCGCTTTGCCGGTGGAGCAGCACCGTGCTCCTGCGAACGCAGGAGCCTTGGGCCAGGCAAAGCAACGTCTCGTGTCGTTCGGGACTCCTGGGCTCCTGCTTTCGCAGGAGCACTTTAGGGGGCGACTTAGTCCCGGGTGAACTGCAGGCTTAGACCCGCCCGTCGACCATCGCACGGATGTCCACCCGGGCATTCAATCGTGCCGCCAGAAGCGCGGTGCCGCTGATCTTGCGCTGGACGAACAACGTGTCGGCGGGCGGCAGGTGCCAGGTGGCGCGGTCCTGTGCCATCTCCATGCCCTGTTCGCGGACGACGCCGACGAAGGCTCGGTCGCCGAAGTCGAACGGGCCGGGGCGGTTGAGTTCGCCGAGGATGACGTCGATCATCGTGTCGACCAGCGGCCGGTGCCGCGCCGCCGCCGCCGCGCCGAGGAAGCCCGCCGCGATCGCCGCCTCGCGGACCGCGTCGCGGTCCCCCGACAGGCCGGCGGCGAGCAGCCGGCGATAGCCCTCCGCGGTCGCCGCCGGCACCGCGCGCGCGGCACCGAAGTCGAGCAGGACGATCCGGCCGGTCTCCGGCTGCCAGCGGTAATTGGCGAAATTGGGGTCGGTCTGCATCAGTCCCCAGTCGAGCAGTTCGCGCAGCACCAGCGCGATCAGGCTGTGCATCGCCGCGTCACGCACCGGCTGCTCAGCCGCCTCGAGCGTCTCGATCGGCACGCCGGCGACATAGGTCATCGCGAGCACGTTGTGGGTGGTCAGATCAGGGTAGAGCTCGGGCAGGACGAAGGCGGGATCGTCGGCGAGCAGGTCGCGATAGCGCGTCATCATCGCGCCCTCGCGCAGATAGTCCGCTTCCTCGTGCAACTGGCGCTTGGCCTCGCCCAGCAGCGGCGACACGTCGAGGTCTTTGGGCAGCAGGCCGGAGACGCGGAGCAGCGTCGCGACATTGTCGACGTCGGCATCGATGCTTTGCATGACTCCGGGATACTGGACCTTGATCGCCAGTTCGCGACCGTCGGGCAGGCGGGCGCGGTGGACCTGACCGATCGAGGCGGCGGCGATCGGATGCGCCTGGAAATGCGCGAAGCGGCGGCGCCAGTCGCGGCCCCATTCCCGCGCGAGCACCGTGTCGAGCTGTGCCGGCGGCATATGATGTGCGTCGTTGCGCAGCCGCGCGAGGATCGTCGCCAGCTCAGGCGGGAGCATGTCGCCCGCGTCCATCGAGATCATCTGGCCGAGCTTCATCGCCGCGCCGCGCAGATGCGCGAGCTGGTCGGCGACGCGCGTCGCATTGGCCGGGGTGAGCAGCAGGTCGCCCATCCGCGGCCGCTCGCCCGCCGCGAGTCGCCGCGCGCCCTCCGCGACGACACCGCCGCCGACCCCCGCGGCGAGGCGCCCGAAAGCGCCGAGGCGCGAGAGCCGGCCGCTGGGGACGGCGCGGCCCTTGTCGGGGCGATCATCGCTCATGAGAAGGTCCCGACGGTCAGGGGATCAGCCGATCGGCGCGCAGCCGCTCGAACAACGCGAAGAAGGCGTCGTCGGTCGGCTGATAGGCGGTGAAGCCGAGGCGGCGGCTCTTCGACATGTCGGTGACGACCTCGATCGGCCGGCCGAGATCGGCGTCGGTATGCCAGGGCGAGGCGAGGCGGGCGAGATCCGGCTCGGCGAGCCCCTCACGCTCGGCGATGCGGCGCCAGACGTCGGCATCGTCCGCCATCTGCGTTTCGAGCGGCTGCACGCTGCCGTCGAACGGCGCGGCCTCAAGCCCGAACCAGTCGGCGATGCGGCTCCACATCCAGCTCCAGCGGAAGACGTCGCCGTTGACGACGTTGAATGCCTCGTTCGCCGCCGCGGGGGTGGTCGCCGCCCAGAGCAGATGCTTCGCGAGCTGGCCCGCGTCGGTCATGTCGGTGAGCCCGTCCCATTGCGCGGCCGAGCCGGGGAAGCGGAACGGCCGCCCCGTCTCGCGGCACAGCGTGGCATAGACGGCAAGCGTGGTGCCCATGTTCATCGCATTGCCGACCGCCTTGCCGATGACGGTGTGCGGGCGGTGGACGCTCCAGCTGAAGCCGTCGCGCTCCGCCGCGGCGAACACCTCGTCCTCCTGCGCATAATAGAAATTCTCGACGTCGAGCCGCCCCTGTTCCTCGCGGAACGGCGTCTGCGGCAGCGCGCCTTTGCCATAGGCCTCGAACGGCCCGAGATAATGCTTCAGGCCGGTGACGAGCGCGACGTGACCTACGGCGGCATTGTTGGCGCGCAGCCCGTCAAGCAAATTGCGAACCATCGCCGAATTGACGCGGATATTCTCCGCCTCGCTGTCCTGACGCAGCCAGGTGGTCACGAACACCGCGTCGGGGCGGATGCCGGTAAGCGCGGCGGCGGTGCCGGCAGCGTCAAGCAGGTCGGCGGCGACCGGCTGTACGCCGGGCTGGTCGCCGGGCCGGCGGGCGAGGCCGTGGACGGTCCAGCCCTGTTCGACGAGCAGCGCGGCGGTCGCGCTGCCGACGATGCCGCTCGCGCCGACGATCAATGCCTGTTTGGTCATGTCTATGCCTTTTCCGGTAAGCCGCTGCCAACGCAGGCCTTGCCGCAAGGGTCCGAACGGAATGAATTAGTGTCGTTCGAACAGGCTGAGGACGATCTCCTCGCGTGGCACGAAGCCGAGCCGGCGGTAGAGCGCGATCGCGCCGGCATTGTTGGCATAGCTGGTGAGGAAGGGCGTATCGCCGGCGGCATGGATGGCGCCGGCGACTGCGGCGATCAGGCCGGCGGCAAGGCCCCGACCGCGGTAATCGGGATGCGTACAGACGCCGCTGACCTCGCGATAGCCGGGCAGCGCCAGCCGCGTGCCGGCCATCGCCGCGAGCCGGCCGTCGATACGGATACCGAGGAAGCCGCCGAAGCAATGCGTGCGGCGGAAAAAGGGGCCGGGCCGGGTCAGTTCGGCAAGCGCGATCATCTCCGCGGCATGGGCATCGCCGAGTGGTAGCGCGTCGGTCGCGGAGGGCGGGGGATCGGCGGCGACCATCTGCACACAGCACGCCGTCAGCGTGCGGCGGAAACCGGGCAGGGCGGCGGGGGGCGCCAGCTCGAACAGCCCGATCGTCTCACCCGGTGCGACGAGACCGGCAAGCGCGGCATGGCTGTCGGGATCATGCGTGGCGACCGCGGCGAACAGGCCGTAATCGGGGTCGATCCGCCGCGCGCTACGGTCACCCCGCGCCAGCGCCGCCTGCCGTGTGGTGAGCGCCTGCCAGACCGGCGCGTCGAGCGGGTGAGTGGCCTCGCTCACTGATAGGGCGGCTGGTGGTATCCGGCGGGGGAGGTGGTGAAGATCTCGCAGCCGTCTTCGGTGATGCCGATCGAATGTTCGAACTGCGCCGACAGCGAGCGGTCGCGCGTCACCGCCGTCCAGCCGTCGTCGAGCAGCTTCACGTCGGGGCGGCCGATGTTGATCATCGGCTCGATCGTGAAGATCATGCCGGGCTTGAGTTCCGGGCCGGTGCCGGGCTTGCCGACATGGACGACTTCGGGCGCGTCGTGGAACAGGCGGCCGAGGCCGTGGCCGCAGAAGTCGCGGACGACGCCGTAGCGATGCTTTTCTGCATGGCGCTGGATGGCGTTGGCCACGTCGCCCATGTGGTTGCCGGGTCGCGCCTGTTCGATGCCGAGCATCAGGCATTCATAGGTCACCTCGACCAGCCGGCGCGCCTTCAGCGGCACGTCGCCGATCAGGTACATGCGGCTCGAATCGCCATGCCAGCCGTCGACGATCGGGGTGACGTCGACATTGACGATATCGCCCGACTTCAGCGTCTTCTCGGACGGGATGCCGTGGCAGACGACATGGTTGATCGAGATGCAGGTGGAATGAGTATAGCCGCGATAGCCGAGCGTCGCCGGCACGCCGTCGCGCGCGACGATGAAATCGTAGATCAGCTTGTCGAGCTCGGCGGTCGATACGCCCGGCACCATATGCGGCGTCAGCATGTCGAGCGTCTCGGCGGCGAGGCGGCCGGCCTTGTGCATGCCGGCGAAGGCGGCGGGGCCGTGGAGCTTGATGGCGCCGGTGCGCCCTTCCGGCGCGTCGGAGGTGACGGTCACATATTCAGTCATCGCCGCGATATAGCGTGGTCGGCGCGGTTTTGCGAGGCTATGACCGGGCCATGGAGCAGGAACGTATCTGGACCGCCGCGCTGGTCGTGATCGGGGATGAGATCCTCTCCGGCCGGACGCAGGACAAGAATATCGCGCAGCTGGCGAGCTGGCTCAACGTGCAGGGTATCCGCCTCGCCGAGGTGCGCGTGGTGCCCGACCGGACCGGCGCGATCGTCGAGGCGGTCAACACCTTGCGCGCGCGCAACGACTATCTGTTCACCACCGGTGGCATCGGGCCGACGCACGACGACATCACTGTCGATGCGATCGCCGAGGCGCTGGGCGTCGGCGTGGTGCATCATCCCGAGGCGATGGCGGTGCTCGAACGCTATTACGCGACGCGCGGCGGACTGACCGAGACGCGGGCGCGGATGGCGCGGGTGCCGGAGGGCGCGGGGCTGATCCCCAATCGCGTCTCGGGCGCGCCGGGCATCCATATCGGCAACATCTACATCATGGCCGGGGTGCCGCATATCACCGCGGGGATGCTCGATGCGCTGACCGGGACGCTCGAGGGCGGGCGGCCGGTGGTGTCGGGCACGATCGGCTGCTGGGTCGCCGAGAGCGAGGTCGCCGACCTGCTGCGCGACGCCGAGAAGACGCATGAGGGCGTGTCGATCGGCTCCTATCCGTTCTTCCGCGACGGGCGGACGGGGGCGAATTTCGTCGTGCGCAGCGCCGACGAGGCGCTGGTGGCGCAGTGTCTCGCCGATCTGACGCAGGCGCTGGAGGCCGGCGGGCGCGAGGTCTTCGCGGGCGGGATCTGAGCGGGTTGCGGCGACCGCGCATGGCGAACGGCCGGCGCCGCCGGCGGCTGGTGTCGATCGGTCGCATCTCACCCACCCGTCACCCCGGACTTGTTCCGGGATCCACTCTGCGGCGAGGCGCGCGGCCGGGGCCTCCTGCCGTGCCCTTGCGGGTCGGTGGACCCCGGAACGAGTCCGGGGTGACGGGTGGGTGAGGCGCGGGTGGCGCGCCCCACGCGCTCGCAGCGCGAGCCACGCACCCGCAGCGCGATCAGCGCGTGAAGGCGCCGATGTCCGCGATCGCCAGTTTCGCCGCTGGCACTGCGGTCGCGGCGAAGCTCAGCCGGAGGTAACGGACGGTGCGCGGCGCGGCGAAGGGGATGCGCTGCGTCGCCAGCGCATAGGCGATGTTCTGGAACTCGCCGTCCGCCGCCCGGGTCCAGCTCTTGCCGTCGACGCTGGTCTCGGCACGATAGCTGCGCGGCGGCGCGCTCGCCGTGTCGGGGTGGCGCCACGGCGTGAGGCTGAACCCCGCGACCATCTGCGCGGTGCCGAGGTCCAGCGTAACGCTCGCCGGCGTCGTCGTCGGCGCGGGCTGCGACCAGACCGTCGCGCCGTCGCCGTCGAGTAGCGCTTCGGCGCCGGGAGCGGTCGCCGCGACGACCGTCCAGCCGCGCGGCGAGAGCAGCGTCGCGTCGCTGCTGCGCGGCGCGGCGACGGGGACGGGCGCGACGCTGCGGAACAGCGCGAATTCGCCGATCGCCGGGCAGGCGGGCGCGTCGAGGATCACCAGCCGGATGCGGCGTGCGGTGATCGGCGCGTCGAGGCGGATGATGCGCTGTGCGCCGATCGCCGTCTTTTCGGCGAGCCGTTGCCAGCGGCCGGCGGCCTCCGCCTCGATCGCGAAGCGGGTGACGCGGACGCCGAGCGGCAGATGCTCGCGGAGGCGGATCAGGTCGAAGCTGCGGTTCGGCGGCAGGTCGAGCGTCAGCGTCGGCGTGGTGACGCGGTCCGGCGTCGACCAATAGGTGTCGCGATCGCCATCGAGCACCTTGGCCGGCGCGAACGCCGCGCCGCGGGTGTCGCTTGCCGAGGCGACCGCACCCTGTGCGAGATCGGTGGCGAAGCTCGCCTCGAGCGCGGCGCCGAAGCTCTTGAGGACGGCGACGTCGTGGTCGGGGATGCGGCCGCGGCGGTCGGGCGGCAGGTTGAGGTTGAGGTTGGTGCCGCGCGCGATCGATTCGTCGTGCAGGCGGATCAGCCGCTGCGGATTCTTGACCTTGCCATCCTCGTCGGGGTGGTAGAACCAGCCGGGGCGGATCGACACGTCGGTTTCCGCCGGCCACCACAAGGCGCCGCCGCGTACGCCGCTATTGCCTTCCGACTGGACATAGGGGTGGTTGGGCATCGTCGGCCAGCAGGGATCGCCGGCGACGCCATCCTCGTTGCCGACCCAGCGGATATCGGCGCCGAGCGGATCGAAGGTGCAGGCCATCGGCTGATGCTGGTGGACGAGCGCGATGATCGACGGCCAGTCATAGTATCGCGGCGCGTCGATCTTGCGGGTTTCGCGGGCGCCGCCGTAATAGCCGTCGCCGCCATTGGCGCCGTCGAACCAGAATTCGAACAACTCGCCATAGCGCGTGCACAGCTCGACCACCTGCTTGCGATAGTAATCGATGTACGCCGGGCGGCCGTATTCGGGGTGGTTACGATCCCAGGGCGACAGATAGAGGCCGAAGGCGAGGCCGGCGCGGCGCGTCGCCTGCTCCATCTCACGGACGATATCGCCCTTGCCGCCCTTGTACGGGCTGTTGCGGATGCAATGGTCGGTGAGCATCGTCGGCCAGAGGCAGAAGCCGTCGTGATGCTTGGCGGTGAGGATGATGCCGCGCATGCCGCCCGCCTTGGCCGCCGCGACGATCTGGTCGGGCGAGAAGTCGGTCGGGTTGAACAGCGCCGGGCTTTCGTCGCCATAGCCCCATTCGCGGTTGGTGAAGGTGTTGATCGAGAAATGCACGAAGGCGTAGCGCTCGCGCCGATGCCAGGCGAGCTGGCGCGGCGACGGGGTGGCGCCATAGGGGGCGGGGGCGCCGGCCGGCGCGGCGGCGCCGAAGGCGGGCACCGCGGTCGCGGTCGCCGTGGCGGCGAGGCCGGAGGCGATGAGGGTGCGGCGGCTGAGGTCGGTCACGGGCGGACTCCAGTATAGATGGCGTTGAAATCATGGGCGCCTGCGCAGGCAGGAGCCCAGGGTCAGGCGCGCAACCCCCGTTGCTCTGCCTGGCCCGGGGTTACCGCGTTCGCGGGAACACCGGAGAGGGCGTCACCTGCGCAGAGGTTTCGCCCTGGCAGCCACACCGGGATCGTCACGATGCACCGTGGCCGTTGGACGGCGGGCGATCCCCCTTGGCCTGGGCGAAGCTCTTCACCGGCGTGGCGCTCATCGTGAAGGTGAGGCGACCGCCCTGCATCAGCTCGGCATGGCTGATCCAGTTCTTCGTCCACGGCTTGCCGTTGCGGCGGATTGCGCGAACATAGGGCGTGTCGGCGCGGTTGCCGGGCGCCTCGATCGTCAGGCGCTTGCCGCCGGGCAGGCGGATCTCGGCGCGCTCGAACAGCGGCGAGCCGAAGACGTACGCCGCCTCGACCGGATCGACGGGATAGAAGCCGAGCGCCGACAGCACGAACCATGCGCTCATCTGGCCGCAATCGTCGTTGCCGATGATGCCGTCGGGGTCGTTCTTGTACATCTCGGTGCACAGGCGGCGGACCATCGCCTGCGTCTTCCACGCCGCGCCGGTGTAGGCGTAGAGGTAGGCGACGTGGTGATTGGGCTCGTTGCCGTGCGCATATTGGCCGACGAGGCCGCTGATGTCGGGCGGGGCGTTGGCGGGCAGCGTCGAGGGCGCGGTGAACAGCGCGTCGAGCCGCGCCTCGAACGCCGCGTCGCCGCCCATATGGGCGATCAGGCCATAGACGTCGTGCTGGTTGAGGAAGGTCGCCTGCCAGCCGTTCGCCTCGGTATAGTCGCGCCACCACGGCTTGGGCATATGGCCGAGCTGGACGGGGTCGTAGGGGCTCCACCAGCGGCCGTCGGCGAAGCGCGGCTTGGCGAAGCCGGCCTTGCCGTCGATCACGTTGCGCCAGTTGCCCGAGCGCTTCAGCAGCCGGTCGGCGGCCGCGGTCTGCCCGGCGGCGCGGGCGAGATGCGCCGACGCCCAGTCGTCATAGGCATATTCCTGCGTCCGGCTGACGCTTTCGAACCAGACGTCGGCGGGGACATAGCCCTTGGCGTCATAGACGTCCCGCCCCTTGCTGTTGTCGCGGTCGGGGGCGGTGAAGTCGAAGCTGCGCTTGGCGATCGCGGGCCAGGCGGCGGCGTAATCGGCCTCGATGCCCTTCGCCTGCGCCTCGGCGAGGACGGAGACCGCATGCCAGCCGATCATCGTCCCGGTCTCGACCCCCTGCAACGGCCAGACCGGCGGGCCATAGGGGCTCTGCTGCGTCTGGCGGATGAGGTCGGCGACGAGGCTCTGCGCCTTGTCGGGGGCGACGATGGTGAGCAACGGGTGGAGCGCACGATACGTGTCCCACAGCGAATAGCTGCTGTACGCCGCCTCTCCCCGCGGCAGCATGTGCGGCTTGCGGTCGAGGCCGATGTACCGCCCGTCGACGTCGGAGAAGAGCGTCGGCGCGATCAGCGCATGGTAGAGCGCGGAGGCGAAGATGGTGCGCTGGTCGGCGGTGCCGCCCTCGACGCGCATCGCGTCGAACTCGCGCGCCCAGGCGCTTTGCGCGGTGCGGCGGACGGCGTCGAAATCCCAGCTCCTGCCCTCGGCGGCGAGGTTGGCGCGGGCACCGGCGACGTCGACGCCGGAAATGCCGCAGCGGATCAGGATCGGCGCGGCACCGGCGTCGTCATAGTGGAGCACGGCCTTCAGGCGCATGCCCCTGACCGCGCGGGCACCGGCGGGCTGTTCGCTGTCGCCGTCGCCGTAGAGGGTGATCCGGCTCGGCGCGCGCGAGGTCTGGAGCGCGAAGTGGATGTGGCGGCCCTTGGCCCAGCGGTGGACGGTGCGGCTGCCGGTCAGCGTGCCGTCGGGATCGAGCGACAGGCTGGCGTCGGTGACGAGCGGCGGCTGGTCGCTCTTGTCGAGCACGAGGTGCGACAGGTCGATCAGGATGTGCGCCGCGCCGGCGGGGAAGGTGTAGCGGTGATAGCCGGTCCGTTCGGTCACGGTCAGCTCGGCGCGGACGCCGCTTTCCAGCGCGACGCGGTAATAGCCGGGCTCGGCATGTTCGGCGGTGAAGCGCTGGCGATAGCCCGCGTCGGGGTTGTCGAGCGGACCGGGCAGGAGCTGGACCGGGCCGCGCGTCGGCACGACGAGCACGTCGAGCATGTCGCCGATGCCGGTGCCCGACAGATGCGTATGGCTGAAGCCCATGATCGACGTGTCGGTGCGGTGATAGCCCGAGCAGGCGTCCCAGCGCTCGACATCGGTGTCGGGGCTGAGCTGGACCATGCCGAAGGGCAGCGTTGCGCCGGGATAGGTATGGCCGTGGCCGCCGGTGCCGATGAACAGATTGGCGGCGGCGGGCGCCGGGGCGGCGGCGAGCGCGGGCAGCGGCAGGCCGGCGGCGGCGGTGCCGGCGAGGAGGGTGCGGCGGGAGATCATAGGGGCGCCTTCAGCAATGCGGGTCGGGTGGCGGCGAGATGGAGGATGAGCTCGCCGAACAGGCCGTTCGCCCAGGCGAACCAGCTGCGGGTGAACTTGGCGGGATCGTCCTGGTCGAAGCTTTCGTGGATGAAGCCGGTGCCACCGTCGGTGTCGCGCAGCACACGGAGGCAGGCGCGGATGGTGGCGTCGTCGGTCGCCGACAGCGCGCGGATGGTGAGCGACATCGGCCAGATCTGGCCGGCGCCGACATGCGGGCCGCCGATGCCTTCGCCGGCCTTGCCGCGGAAGAACCACGGGTTCGCCTCGCTCCAGCACGCTGCCTGGGTGCGCTGCCACAGCGGATCGGCGGGGTCGACGCAGCCGAGATAGGCGAGGCCGGAGAGGCTGGGGACGTTGGCGTCGTCCATGAAGACGGCGTTGCCGTAGCCGTCGACCTCATAGGCCCAAACTTCACGATCGTCACGCAGACGCATCGTGCCATGGGACTTCAGCGCCGCCGCGACCTCTGCCGCCAGGGCGGTCGCGGACTGCGCCAAGTCATTGTCAGTACGTGCTTCTTTGGCGACGCTGGCGAGTTCGCGCAGGGCCGTCACGGCGAACAGGTTGCTCGGGATGAGGAAGGGGTAGAGGCAGGCGTCGTCGGAGGGGCGGAAGCCCGAATGGATCAGGCCGACCGGCCGCGTCGGGTTGCCATGGCCCCACAACAGGGTTTCGGTCGGCTGCGGCGCCGAACGGCGGAAACTATAGGGGCCGGGGCCGTCCTTGCGCTGCTGTTCGCGGAAGGTGCGGATGCTCGCGCGGGCCGCTTCCGCCCAAGTCGCGTCGAACGGCGTGGCGTCGCCGGTGGCGCGCCAATAGCCGTGCGCGAGGCGCATGGGATAGCAGAGCGAATCGATCTCCCACTTCCGCTCGGCGACGCCGGGCTTCATCTCGGTCTCGTCCTTCTGCGACCATTCGAGGTTCGACCTGGCGGTCGGGTCCTCCATGAAGGCGTTGGCATAGGGATCGAGCAGGATGCAGCGCGACTGGCGCGCGATGAGGCCACGGACCAGCCGGCGCAGCTCGGGCGCCTGCGGGGCGAGGTGGAGGTAGGGTTTCACCTGCGCCGAGGAATCGCGCAGCCACAGGCAGGGGATGTCGCCGGTGAGGACGAAGGCGTCGGGCGCGGCGGCGGTGCCGCCCATGCGCACCGTGGTGTCGAGTGTGTTCGGATAGCAATTGCCGAACATCCAGCGCAGCTTGGCGTCGCCGATCTTCGCCGAGACGCGGGCGAGTTCGCGCTCGACCGCGGGGCTGGTGAAGCGGCGGTCGGCGAGCGCCGGGCGCTTCGACGGGAGTTGCGGCGCGGCGAAGGCGGGGGTGGCGAGCGTCGCCGCCGACGCGGCGGTCGCGGCGAGGAAGTGGCGGCGGTTGAGGCCTTGCGACACGTCCGCGGCGTCACCGCGGACTTTGCCCGGGGTCCATTCTGCGGCGGGGAGCGCGACATGAGGGTCAGGCCATATGCCTGCCGACGGGTGGACCCCGGACCGAGTCCGGGGTGACGGGGTGGGCTTGGAGGGGGTGCGCGTCACTTGGGCAGCTCCGTGTCGGTGCCGGTGACGGTGAAGTCGAACCATTGGCCGGCGCCGTCGCCGGGCTGGCCACCGCCGACGTAGAGGCGGTAGGCACCGGGGACGACGTGGCGGCGACCGTCGCGGTCGACGATGCTCATCGCGCGCGGATCAAGCGTGAAGGCGACCTTCGCGCTCTTGCCGCGGGCGACGGCCACGCGCTGGAAGCCGACGAGCTGGCGCTGCAGGACGGGGGTGGTGGGACCCGTTCCGGCCACCGCGGGCGGCACGAGATAGGCCTGTACGACCTCCTCGCCGTCACGCTGGCCGGTGTTGGTCACGCTCGCCTCGACGCGCAGGTCGCCGCCCGCCGCCACCGAGGCGGGGCCGCGCGGCCGGGCGTAGCGGAAGCTGGTGTAGCTCATGCCATGGCCGAAGCCCCACAGCGGCGTGCCGGTGAAATAGCGGTAGGTGCGCTCCTTCATGCCGTAATCGGTGAAGGCGGGCAGATCGGCGGTGGTGCGGTAGAGCGTCACCGGCAGGCGCCCGGCCGGGTTGACGGCGCCGGACAGCACGTCGGCGAGCGCGGTGCCGCCCGCTTCGCCCGCATACCAATTGGCGAGGATCGCGTCGGCGGCGGCGGGATCGACCGACACGGCGCTGCCGCTGCTCAGGACGAGGACGATCGGCTTGCCGGTCGCCTTGAGCGCGGCGAGCAGGCGAAGCTGCGGCGCGGGCAGCGCGATGTCGGTGCGGTCGCCGCCGACGAAGCCGGGAACCGAGACGGACAGCGCCTCGCCCTCCAGATCGGGCGACAGGCCGGCGACGACGACGGCGACATCCGCCTGGTTCGCCGCGGCGACCGCCTCCGCCAGCAACGGCTCGGCGGGCGGCAGCCACATCAGGCGGAAGCTGTCGTCCTCCGACCGGTGATCGAGCAGGATGTCGATCGGCTGCGGCCTGCCGTCGCTGTCGATGACGACATCGACGCGGCCCTTGGGCAGGTCGCCGTCGTGCAGCGTCTTGCCGCCGAGCGTCAGCCGCGCGCGGTCGTGGACCTTGCAGTCCTTCCAGCATTGCGCCTGATCGAGCACGAGATGGTAGCGGCCGGGGCCGGGCGGCACGAACTCGCCGGTCCAGCGCGCGGTATAGCCGACCGCGGGCAGGCCGGGGGCGGGCGGCGCGCGGTTGACGTCGAGGTCGACACGGCGGTCCTGACGGACGGTCGGGGCGCCGGTGCCGCCGGTGTAGGTGGCGCGCAGGCCGGGCTTGCCGTCGGCACGCAAGGCGGTTTCGGGGATGACGACCGCCGCGGTCTCGGCGAGTATCGAGCCCTGCGCATAAGCGACGTTGGCGGCGCCGAAGCGGGTGCGCAGCCCTTGCAGCGGGGTGACCGGCGCAACCGCGGTGCCGTGGTAATTGCCCTGGAGCACGCCGAGGTCGTCGGCATTGGCACCGATCACCGCGAGCTTCGTACCGGCCTTGAGCGGCAGGCGGCCGGCCGTGTTCTGGAGCAGCACGATCGACTTGCGCGCGGCATCGAGCGCGGCGGCGTGGTGCGCGGGCGTGGCGACCTCGCTCGCCGGGATCGTGCTGTAAGGGCTGGTACCACCGAAGGCGATGCCGAGCGCGCGCCGGGCGCGCAGCGCGCGGGTGAGCGCGGTGTCGACCTCGGCCTGGGTGACGAGACCCTTGGCGAGCGCCTGCGGCAGCGCGGCATAGGCATTGCCGCAATTGACGTCGGTGCCGCCGCGGACCGCCGCCGCCGCAGACGCCGCCGCGTCGAGGCGGTAATGGTGATAGACGCTGATGTTGCCGACCGCGTCGCAATCCGAGACGGTGAAGCCGGTGAACCCCCAATCGTGACGCAGGCGATCGTTCATCAGCCACGAGGCGGCGCAGGCCGGCACGCCGTGGATGCTGTTATAGGCGCACATCAGCGATGTCGCCTTGCCCTCGGTGATCGCGCGGCGGAAGGCGGGAAGATAGGTCGCCTCGAGATCCTGCGGGCTGGGATCGACGTCGAAACTGTCGCGGCCCGCCTCGGGACCGCTGTGGACGGCGAAATGCTTGGGCGTGGCGACGACGCGCGGCTGCAACGGATTGGGACCTTGCAGCCCGCGGATGAAGGCGACGCCAAGCGAGCCGGTGAGATACGGGTCCTCGCCATAGGTCTCCTGCCCGCGGCCCCAGCGCGGATCGCGGAAGATGTTGATGTTGGGCGACCAGATCGTCAGCCCTTCGTAGATGCGGCGGTCCGCCGCGACGGGGCGGGCGTTGAACTTGGCGCGCGCCTCGGTGCTGACGATCGTGCCGACGCGATCCATGACCGCGACATCCCACGTCGCGGCGAGGCCGATCGCCTGCGGGAAGACAGTCGCATAGCCATCACGGGCGAGGCCGTGCAGCCCCTCGCTCCACCAATCGTAGGCGGGCAGGCCGGCGGCGGGATCGGCGGGGGCGGTGCTTTGCAGCTGTGCCGCCTTGCGCTCGGGCGACATGGTCGCGATCGTCGCGGCGATGGGGTCGGCTGCCTGCGCGAGCAGGAGGAGGGCGGGGATCATACGGACGCTCCTGGGGAGGGGTTTGCGCGCGGAGGCGCGAAGGACGCAGACGGGTGGTGCGGCGTCGGCACGGGGCTGCCCGCGGCGGTGTCGGTGCGTAGGCTGAATATTGGCGCGCCCCAGCCAGTGCTGCTGCGGAAGCAGGAGCGAAGGGTGGCCGGGGGTGGTGGACTTTGCTCTGCTTGCCCCTGGATTCCCGCGTTCGCGGGACCAGGTGAGGGCGTTCGCGCGAAGGCGCGAAGGCGCGAAGAGAAGGGTAGCGAAAGGGGGTTCGGGGACCGCCGTGTCGCTGCGCGCGCATCTTCTCTTCGCGGCTTCGCGGCTTCGCGTGCCGGTCCGCCGGACGCGAGGAGACGGGCGCGCGCAGCCATCAGCGCGCCAGCGTCCTGAGCGTCGGGGTCTGCTTGCCGGTAAGCGTCACCGTGATGCTTTCGCCGGGGAGCAGGTCGAAGCCGTTGTCGGACGCCTGTCCGGGGGTGTCGCCCATATCGATCATCACCGCGCGGGCGAGGTTGGTGGCGGTGATCGTCGCGCTGTCGCCCTGACGGCGCAGCGTGAGGCCGGGATCGGGATAGGCCATGTCCTTCGGCACGAGGCGCTCGACGATCGTGCGGCTGACGGTGCGGCCGTCGACCAACAGTTCGGCGACGGCATAGCTTTGCGCCGGCGCGGCGCTGCCGAACAGATCGGCGTCCGCGACGGTGGCGACGGTGGCGGCCGACAGCGGGGCGAGCGTTGCCGCTTCCTCGCGCGTCGCCAGCGTCGCGCCGCGCATGTCGCGGACGGTCAGCCGCCAGCGCGCGGCCTGCGGCGTCGTCGCGTCGGAGACGAGCACGACACGGGTCGCGCCATCCTTGTGCTCGGCGACGATCGCCTGCGGGGCGAAGAAGCGCTTCGCCTCATATTGCAGCAGCTTCCACTGGCCGAGATGGTCGATGCTCGCCCAGCTCACCGACGGCCAGACGTCGTTGAGCTGCCAGAACAGCGAGCCCATCGTCACCGGCCGGCAGGCGCGGTGGTGGCGCGCGGCGAGGCCGATCGCCTGCGCCTGATTGACCTGCGTCAGATAGACGAAGTCGGCGAAATCCTTCGCCGGGCGCAGCCGCTGGTCGAGATAGAGCTGGAGGCGGGCGTTGCCCTCGCCGGAGAGGAACTTCTGGTGCGCCTTCATCACCGCGCTGTCGGCGGCGAGCGGCCCCGGCCCGGCGAAGTCACGGATCGTCGCCATCGTCGGCATCGACTGGAAGCCGTATTCGGACATGAAGCGCGGGCAATGATCGAGATATTGCTCGACCGGCTTGGAGCCGGACCAGACGTCCCAGAAATGGCGGTCGCCGTTGGCGTCGGTATCGGTCGGCCCTTCATAGTCGGTCGAGGGCGAGCCGGGCATATAGGGCGTGCCGGGGCTGTTGCGGGTGACCGCGTCGCGCAGCACGCGGTCGAACAGCACCGCCATGCCGGTGCCGATCCGCTCCTGCTCGTCGGGGCCGACCGCGGTCTTGAACGCCTTGCGATCGGACCAATTCTCCCAGCCCGACAGCACTTCGTTGTTGCCCGCCCAGATGACGATCGAGGGATGATCGCCGAGCCGCGTGACCTGTTCGTCCGCCTCGATGCGGACGTTCTCGCGGAACGCCGCGCCGGGCGGCGTCACCGACCCGCCGAACATGAAATCCTGCCAGACCATCAGGCCCATGCGATCGGCCATCTCGTAGAAGGCGTCGTCGAGATAATAGCCGCCGCCCCAGACGCGGATCATGTTCATATGCGCGTCGCGCGCACCGGTGAGCAGCGACTGCATTTCGACGCGGTCGACGCGGGCGGGGAAGCTGTCGAACGGGATGAGGTTGGCGCCCTTGGCGAAGATCGGCGTGCCGTTGACGATGAAGCCGAACGCGCCGGCGCGGCGGTCGAGCGCCACGGTGCGCAGGCCGATGCGGCGCTGGCTGCGGTCGGACTCGGCGCCATCGACGACCAGGCTGGTGGCGACGGTGTAGAGCAGTTGCGCGCCATAGCCGACCGGCTGCCAGCGCTGCGGCGCGGCGACGGTGAGCGGGATGGCGACGGCGTTGCTGCCGGGCGCGACCGCGACCGGGCGGTCGATGGTCTGCGCGGTGCCGTCGGGCGCGGTGAGGAGGGTGCGCAGCGTGACCGTTTTGGCGCGGTCGGCGACGATCGTCGCGCGGGCGGTGAGGCGCGCCTCGGCGTCGTTGAGCGCGTCCTGCTCGACGCGCAATGTGTCGATACGCGCTTCGTCCCACGCCTCCAGCCGGGCGGGGCGCCACAGGCCGATGGTGACGATGCGCGGGCCCCAGTCCCAGCCATATTGGTATTTCGGCTTGCGGATATAGGGCGAGGTCTGGCGGTCGCCGGGATCGTCCTTGAACGCCGACACATATTCGCCGGGCAGCGGATGCTTTTCGGCGAGGACCAGCGGCGCGAGCTGCTTGATCGGCGAGGCGATGGTGACGAGGATCTCGTTGGCGCCGGCCTTGAGCAGCGGCCGGGCGTCGGCGCGCCAGCGGCGATGCGCATTGTCGGCGGAGAGCAGCACCGTGCCGTTGACGCGGACGGTGGCGAAGGTGTCGAGACCGTCGAACACGAGGTCGAGATGGTCGCGCGCGAGCATGGCGGGGGTGACCGACAGGCGGGTGCGGAACTGCCAGTCGGACAGGCCGACCCACTGGATCGCGCCTTCGTTGGTGCCCTTGAACGGGTCGGGGACGCGCCTGGCGGCGATCAGATCCTGCTGGACGCTGCCGGGAACGCGGGCGGGAAGCCAGCGCGTCTCCTTGGGATGCGCCTTGGCGGCGGCGGTGTCGGCCGGATCGAGCCGGACCTGCCAGCCCTGGTCGAGCGGCACCGCTTCGCGCGGGGCGGCATAGGCCGGGGACAGCGCGAGCAGCGTCAGGGTGAGCGGGGCGAGGCGGAGAGCGGGTGTCACTGGTGGGGCTCCGTCAGTTGCACGCGTTCGACCGCGTAGAGGGGGTCCGATACCGGCGAGGTGAATTGCAGGCACAGGTCGGGGTCGCCGCCGCGCCGGGCGACCGGCGCGGTGAGGCGGAAGCGGTTGGGCGCAATCGCCGGGTCGGGCAGCGGGAAGGTCGCGACGACCGGCGGGCGTGGGCCATCCTTGACCGGGCAACCGGCGGTGACGACCAGCTCGCCATAAGGCGTGACGTTGTAGTGCGTGCGCAGCCGGGTGGCATCGTGCGCCAGGCCGAAGGGGCGCGGTAGGCGCGCGACGTCGAGCGTGATGCCGCTCGCGAGATCGAGCGGCGCGGCGGGATAGACCGAGCAGGTGTCGAACAGGTCGATGTTGAACGCGGGGGCGTCGGCGGTGGCGTCGGCGGTCAGCGGCACGCGCAGTGCCAGCGAGCCCTGCGGGCAAGCGGTCAATTCGCTGTTGCCGCGGGCGAGCAGCGCGGCGCGGCCGGTGGAGAAGGCGCGCGGCGCGGCGAGCGGCGTTCCGGTGCGGTCGAAGGCGGCGGCGCGGATCGTCGCGCCGGGGGGCAAGGTCAGCGGTGCGGTATAGGCGCGCGAGCGGGGCGTCGGATCCTTGCCGTCGAGCGTGTAGCGGATCGTGCCGAGCGGTGCCTGGGTGGCGAGCGCCACGGTCACCCGGCCGGCGCGCAGCGCGTCGCCGCGGCGGCCCTGCACCGTGTAGCCGACCGCGAAGGCGCTGTCGGCGACCTCCAGCCCCGAGCGGCGCCAGCGCGCGATCTGCGGCTGGACGCGTTGCACGAAGCCCGGGAAGTCGCGCGCCGTCTTGGCCGACCAGGTGATCTCGGCAAGCGCGGCGGCGCGGGGAAAGATCGCATGCTGGACCTGCGGTGCGGTAATCAGATACTCGCTGAATGCATTGCCCTGCGCGCCGAGGACATGGGCCGCCTTGTCGGCGGCGATGCCGGCCGGCATCGGTTCGTAGCGGTAGAGGTCGGCGAGCGTCTGGACGGCGAGACGGCCGGGCGGCTCGTCGTCACGGTTGCTCTGCGAATTGTCGAGGTAGAGCGTCGGGCCGGGCGACAGCACGACATCATGGCCGCGCGTCGCCGCTTCGACTGCGCCCTTGTCGCCACGCCACGACATCACCGAGGCGGACGCCGGCAGTTCGCCCTCCAGGATTTCGTCCCAGCCGATCAGGCGCCGGTCGTGCTTGGCGAGATAGGCGGCGAGCTGGTCGATCAGCCAGCTCTGCATCTGCATCTCGGTCTTGAGACCAAGCGAGGCCATCTGCGCCTGCACCTGCGGCGCGCGTTCCCACTGATCCTTGACCGCCTCGTCGCCGCCGAGGTGGATGTACGGACTGGGGAAGACCGCGAGCAGTTCGTCGAGGATGTCCTCGACGAAGCGCACCGTCTCGGGCCGCGGGTTGAGCAGATAGGGGTTCACGCCCCAATCGTGGCCGACCGGCGGGCGGTCGCCGAGCACGCCATGTTCGGGATAAGCGGCGACCAGTGCCTGCGCATGGCCGGGCAGATCGATCTCGGGCACGATGACGATGCCGCGTTCGGCGGCATAGGCGACGAGCGCGCGGAGCTGGTCCTGCGTGTAGAAGCCGCCGACGCGCGGGCCGGGGGCGCCGCCGGCCGACGGCGGGGTGCGCCATGCGCCGATCCCGGTCAGCTTGGGATAGCGTTTCACCTCGAACCGCCAGCCCTGGTCGTCGGTCAGGTGGAGGTGGAGCGTGTTCAGCTTCACCGAGGCCATCTGGTCGACGATGCCCCGCAGGACCTCGACCGGCTGGAAGTGGCGCGCGACATCGACGAGCAGCCCGCGCCAGGCGAAGCGGGGCGCGTCGGTGATGGCGAGCGCGGGCACCGCGACCGCGCGGCCATAAGCGCGATCGGGGCTGAGCAATTGGGCGAGCGTCATCGCGCCATGGACGAGGCCGCGGTCGCCCGAGGCGGTGATGCGGATGCCGCGCGCGTCGACGTCGAGGCGATAGGCCTCGTCGCCGCCGACGGCCGCATCGCGGACGAAGCGGATCGGCGCCTCGCCCGCGACCGGCGTCAGCGTCAGACCGCGCTCGACGCGGACGTGCGCGGCGAGCAGCCGTGCGGCGGCCTGCGCGCCTGCGTCGCCGGCGGGAGTGCCGAGCCGGGCGCCGTCGGCGATGGTGAAGCTGCCGCTGGCGCGGGTCACCGTCTGCGGCATCGGGACGAGGGGCAGGGCGGCTGGGGTGGTTGGGGTGGCCTGGGCGGCGGCGGTGGCGGCGGCCGGCGACAGCAGCGCCAAAACGCCCCCGGCGATGGTCGCGAAACCGGCATGCTCCCTCATGACAACCCCTTGGTCCTGTTTTGGTATTCATGGTATCTTGCAGGACCGATCCCGCGCCGTCCATGCCTGACGCACAAAAAAGACCCCGGTCATCGCAAGGCGATGCCGGGGCCGAGGAGCCGGAGCGCCCCCAAGGGGGAGGGCGATCGTCGGGGAGAAGGAACCGGAGGAGCCGGACCAGGTCCGAACCGGTATTACCAGCCGAACGTTACATTCTGAAGGACAGCGCCGCGGCGAACGTCCGCCCGTTCTTGTAGAAGGCGGTCGGGCGATCGGGCGTCGCGCTGTACTGGCGATAGGTCGAGTCGAGCAGGTTCTGCGCGTTGACGCTGAGCACGATGCCCTTGGTGAGGTTGAGCGAGGCCGACGCATCGAGCTGGCTGTAGGGCGCGACCATCTCGCGCGAGCCGAGCCGGCCGATCGTGCGGAAATAGCTCGTCCGGTAATTGTAGCTGACCCGCGCCTGGAACGGCCCCTTCTCGAAATAGGGGATCACGTTGACGGTATGCTTCGAAAGATAGGGCAGGTTGAGTGCCGCCCCGGTCACGTCGACGTTCGACGTGGTGCTTTCCTGGTAGGAATAGTTGGCCTGCAAGCCGAAACCGCCCCAGATTTCGCTCTGCGCGGAGACGAGGGCGCCGTTGACCTTCGCCTTGCCGCCGTTGACCGGCTGGTTGATGTTGTAGACCGACGGCCCGCCTTCGAGCGAATTGAAGAAGGTTGCGCTGTTGCGGATGTTGATGATGTAGTTGGCGATCTCGCGGCGGAACAGCTCGACCGCGAGCAACGTGCCGGCGCGCGGGTAGAATTCCGCCGTCAGTTCGTAATTGGTCGATTCATACGGCTTCAGGTTCGGATTGCCGCCGCCGCCATCGCGCGTGACGTTGTTGAGCGACAGCGACGCGGCCAGATCCTCGTAGCGCGGCCGCGAGATGACCTTTGCGATCGCGCCGCGAACGAGCAGCTTGGGGGTGATCGAATAGGCGATATTGAGGCTGGGCAGGAACTTGAGATAGTCGGTCGCGGTCCGGGTCGGGATCGGGGGAACATTGTCGCCGCCGCTGACCGAGGTCGAGAAGTTGGACACGTCGCGCGTGTATACCAGCCGCCCGCCGATGTTGCCGCGCAGCCCGCCCTGATCGAAATTGGCCTGGGCATAGGAGGCGATCACCGTCTCCTCCACCTTGGTCGACGCGGCGACCTTCGGGGTCAGCGGGGTGTTGATCGCGTTGGCGAGGATGTCGATCACCGACTGCTGCGGCAGGTTGAGGTATTTGGTGGCATTGCCCATGCCGCCGCTGCCGTCGAACGTGCCATCGGGCGTGGCGAGCGCGGTCACGCCGAGCTGCGGCACGGTGAGCGACTGGGTGAGATAGGTGTTGATGCCGCGCGCATCGATCCGGTTGACGTGATCGGTGACGCGGCTGCCGAGCAGGATCTCGGTGAACGGGCCGAAGCCGACGGGGATGGTGGCGTCATAGCCGCCGAAGATGTCGCGATCGGTGGTGACGCCGAAATCCTGGCCGCCGATCTGCGCCGCGGTCAGTGCCGCGCCGTTGATGATCACCGGCCGGCCCTCGATCGTGGCGGGGGTGTTCTTCGGGTTGGTGAAGTAATTGGCGGGATCGGTCGGATCGCCGACGTAGTTCACCGTCGCGGTGTCGTTGGTGAAGGCATAGCTGTACGGCAGCCTGGTCTGCACGTTGAACAGATATTCCGGATTGCGGCCGCCCCTGGCCTTCGACCAGCCGCCGGCAAAGCTGACCTTGGCGCCGCCGTCGCCCTCCCAGTCGGCGAACAGGTTGAGGTTGTCGGTCTTGAGCTTGGTGTGGCGGACCAGGGTGTCGAGCTGCGACGCCTGCTGCGTGGCCGCGCCGAAGCTCGCCGCGGTGACCACGCCGTTGCTGATCGTCGCCGATTGCAGCACGTCGCCGGTCCATGCGCCGGGGATCGTGTACATCGACTGGCTCGAATTGTCGTAATTGCCCTCGATATGCGTGCCGTTGAGCGTCAGCGTCAGCGCCTTGCTCGGTCGGTATTGCGCCGTCGCGGACACGCTCTTGCGCTGCCGCTGCTGCTGGAAATAGGCATAGTTGATGCCGAACGGCGATGCCGCCTTGTAGAGATCGGCGATCGTGCCGCCGTTGATCGTCGCGCCGGGGCTCTTGAGGCTGAGCGTGCCGTCGGCGGCGCGGTTGACGAACGGGCTGTTGTAGGTGCCGTCGGCATTGGGTGCGACATTGTCATAGCCGAAGAATTCGACGCCGGCGCGGGTCAGGTTCTGCTTGTCGTAGGTGCCCGCGACGAGGATGCCGAACGTCTCGTCGGCGTTGCGCCAGCTGTACAGGCCCGAGGCGCGGACGTTCCCCTTCTCGGAACGATCGTTGTACGAATAGCCGCCCGAGGCGAAGATCGAGTTCGCGGGCAGGTCGAGCGGGCGGCGGGTGCGGACGATCACGGTGCCGCCGAGGCTGCCTTCCTCGATCCGCGGTTCGGGCGACTTGTAGACCTCCAGCCGGTCGACCAGTTCGGGGGCGAGCAGCGAATAGTTGAAGGTGCGGCTCGACGGATCATTGTCGTTGCCGCCCCAGTCGGCCGAGGCGAGCGCATGGCCGTCGAGCAGCATGCGGTTGAGCGCCGGATCGGTGCCGAGGATGGCGACCTTCTCGCCCTCGCCGAAGCGCCGGTCGATGCTGACGCCGGGGATGTGCGAAAGCGATTCCGCGACGTTGCGGTCGGGGAATTTGCCGACGTCTTCCGAGGTGATGACGTCGACCACCGCATTGGCGTTGCGCTTGACGCTGATCGCCTCGCGCAGGCTGCCGCGATAGCCGGTGACGACGATGTCGCCGTCGGGCGTGTCGGCCGCCGCCGGCGTGGCCTGTTCGGCGGCTGCCGGCTGTGCCTGCTCCGTACTGCCCGGCGGGGTGGTCGTCGGTGCGGTCTGCGCCTGGGCGCTTGCGGCCGACAGGCTGAGCGCGGTGGTCGCGAGAATCGCGTGGCGGAGGTGCATAAGGTTCAGTCCCCTTCGCGGAACACGCCCGGCTGCGTGCCCCCCAATCCCAAACTGTCGCATGCGCCGGCGACAGGCGTGGCGGACCCGCCGTTGCGGCATCGTCCGTCTATGCCGGATAAGGTATAACCAATGTAAACCAATCGCCGCAGCGAAATGTGTCACATTTGTTTCTAAAACGGGGTGAGTTGTGCGGGATGGGGTAGGCGCCGCTCGGTCCGGGGCGGGGCGGCGATGTGGTAATTCTTCGCCCGATCAATGGTTTGTATCAGGACGTCGATCGAAACCGCGCACCGGCGCCTGGTCTGGTGACCGGCATGCCAATCCGCGTCCCCGCAGCGGTTCGCGACGATCAAGGGTTGCGATATGCCCGTAAAGCCGCTTTCCCGCGCGTGATCGCATGCCGTTTCGGATTGTCGGAGGAAGAACATGGTCGCGTCTGCCGGTGCTGGCGATCCCCCGCGGATCGCGCTGGAAGTGTGCGTCGAATCGCCGGAAGGGGCGGCGGCGGCGATCGCCGGCGGGTGCGACCGGATCGAATTGTGCGCGGCGCTGGCGCTCGGCGGGCTGACGCCGTCGGCGGGGCTGGTCGAGGCGGTGCTGGCGGTGGCGCGGCCGGCGGGCATTCCGGTGCGCGCGATGGTGCGGCCGCGGCAAGGCGGCTTCGACTATGACGCGGCGGACCTGGCGCTGGCGCAGCGCGAGGCGACAGCATTGCTGGCGGCGGGCGTGCAGGGGCTGGTGTTCGGCGCGACGCGGGGCGGGCGGCTCGACCGGGAGGCGCTGGCCGCCTGGCGTGCGGCGCTGCCGGCCTCGCCCATCGGGTTGACGCTGCATCGCGCGATCGATGTGGTCGACGATCCCGTCGCGGCGGTGGAGGAGGCGGTGGCACTCGGTTTCGACCATATCCTGACCTCGGGCGGCGCGCTCTCCGCACCGGCGGGCGCGGCGACGATCGCGCGCATGGTCGAGCGGGCGGCGGGGCGGCTGGTGGTGATGGCGGGCGCGGGCGTCGCCCCGGGCAACGTCGCCGATCTCGTCGCGGCGACCGGGGTGCAGGCGGTCCATGGCTCGGCGAGCGAACCGGCCGCGGCAATCGATCCGGGGCGGATCGACTTCGGCCCGCTGCCGCGGGTGACGAGCCGTCGGCTGGTCGCACAACTGCGGCAGGTGATTGACGACAAGTCCAATCTAAGACAATTGTAGGGCAAGGCGCCACTGGCGCCGCTCTGCGAGCCGTGGCACCCCTTGACGCCACAGGCAGCAGAACAGGGAGTGAAGGATGAGTTTCGTGAGCCGGGTGGGGCGTTTTCGTGCCGACAATCCCTCACCGCTCTATCTCCAGCTGCAACAGCTCATCCGCGACGCGATCGGCGGCGAGGTGATCACGCGCGGCGATGCCATTCCGGCCGAGCGCGATCTCGCGGTCGAATATGGCGTATCGCGGATCACCGTACGCAAGGCGATCGAGGGGCTGGTCGAAGAGGGGCTGCTCACCCGCCGGCGTGGCGCGGGCACCTTCGTCGCCGGCCGCGTCGAGAAGAATTTCAGCAAATTGTCGTCGTTCACCGAGGACATGATCGCCCGCGGGCTGGTGCCGAGCAGCAGCTGGGTATCGCGCAGCGTCGGCACGGTCAGCCCCGAGGAAGCGATGGCGCTGGCGCTGTCGCCGAGCGCGCCGGTGTACCGCTTCCAGCGGCTGCGCTTCGCCGACGAGGTGCCGATGGCGCTGGAGGTGGCGACGATCGCCGGCTTCTGCCTGCCCTCGCTCGAAGCGGTCGACGCGTCGCTCTACGCGGCGCTGACCGAGGCGGGGCATCGTCCGGTGCGCGCGTTGCAGCGGCTGCGCGCGGTGCCGTTCGGCACCGACCATGCGCGGATGCTCGGCGTCGATCCGGGGTCGCCCGGATTGCTGATCGAGCGGCGCGGTTTCCTGCGCGACGGCCGTGCCGTCGAATTCACCCGATCCTATTACCGCGGCGACAGCTACGATTTCGTGGCCGAGCTCGCCGATAGCTGACACACGCCCGGGGGCCCTGATCCAAGTGACGACCGATACGATGACGGGCACGCTGATGCGCGCCGAGACGCTGGAGGCGGGAGCGACCGTCGCACGGCTGGTAGCGCGCAACGCCGAGGCGCTGCGCGCGCTCGGCGAGCGGCTGCGCGCCACGCCGCCCGACGTCGTGGTGACCTGCGCGCGCGGATCGTCGGACCATGCGGCGATGTACGGCAAATATCTGATCGAGACGCTGATCGGCGTGCCGGTCGCCTCGGCTGCGCCGTCGGTGGTGTCGCTGTTCGATGCGCCGGTGACGACGCGGCGGGCCTTGTGCATCGCGATCTCGCAATCGGGGCGCAGCCCGGACCTGCTCGCCACCGTCGAGGCCTATGCCAAGGCGGGCGCCGAAGTCGTCGCGCTGGTCAATGACGAGACGTCGCCGCTCGCCGAGATGGCGGACACGCTGCTCGCGCTGAGCGCCGGACCGGAGCGGTCGGTCGCGGCGACCAAATCGTGCATCGCGGCGATGGCGGGGCTGGCGGCTTTGGTCGCGGCCTGGTCGGGCGACGAGGCGCTGACCGCGGCGGTGGCGGCGCTGCCCGAGCAACTGGAACGGGCGGTGGCGCTCGACTGGAGCGCGGGCGTCGAGCCGCTCGCCGCGGCGAAGCAGATGTTCGTGATCGGCCGCGGCTATGGCTTCGGCGTCGCGCAGGAATGCGCGCTCAAGCTCAAGGAAACCTGCCAGGTGCAGGCCGAGCCGTTCAGCGCGGCGGAGGTGCGGCACGGACCGATGGCGATCGTCGGCGAAGGCTTTCCGGTGCTGGCGCTGGCGACCTCCGACGCGGCGGGCGACGACGTGATGGCGGTGGCGGAAACCTTCGCCGGGCGCGGCGCGACGGTGCTGTCGGCGCATGCCGGCGATGCACGCGCGAACCTACCCGCGCTCGACGCGCATCCGGCGGTGCAGCCGATCCTGATGCTGGCGAGCTTCTACGGCCTCGCCGAGGCGCTGTCGCGCCGGCGCGGGCTCGATCCCGACACGCCGCCGCACCTCGCCAAGGTGACGCGCACGCTATGAGCGAGGCATATCGGTTCACCAACGGTCACGTCGTCGTGGCCGATGCGGTGTGGCGCGGCGCGGAGATCGTCGTCAGCGGGGACCGGATCGCATCGATCCGCCCGCTCGACGGGGAGGCGCGCGATGCGGTCGACCTCGACGGCGGCTGGCTGATGCCCGGCTTCATCGACACGCAGGTCAACGGCGGCGGCGGCGTGCTGTTCAACGACGAGACCAATGTCGATGGCGTACGCGCGATCGCCGAGGCGCACGCGCGCTATGGCACCACCGCGCTGCTGCCGACGCTGATCAGCGACACGCCCGACCGGATCGCGCTCGCGCTCGATGCGGTGGACGATGCGATCGCGGCGGGCGTCCCCGGCGTGGTCGGCGTCCATATCGAGGGGCCGTGGCTCAACGTCGCGCGCAAGGGCATCCACGATCCCACGCGCTTTCGCCTGCTCGACGCCGAGATGGTCGCGCTGCTCACCCGGCCGCGCCGCGGCAAGGTGATCGTGACGCTGGCGCCCGAACTGGCGCATATCGATGATATCGCCGCACTCAGCGCGGCGGGGGTGCGGGTCAGCGCCGGCCATACCGAGGTCGGCTATGACGGCGCGCTGGCGGCGTTCGATGCGGGCCTCAGCGGTATCACCCATCTGTTCAACGCGATGCCGGCGATGGTGCAGCGCACCCCCGGTCTGGTCGGCGCGGCGCTCGACGATCCGCGGCCGTGGTGCGGGCTGATCGTCGACGGCGTCCATGTCGCGCCGGCGGTGCTGCGCATCGCGCTGCGCGCGCGCGGCATCGAGCGGATGATGCTGGTCACCGACGCAATGTCGTCGGTCGGCGCCGAGGTGAAGGATTTCGTGCTGCAGGGCCGGCAGATCCGCGTCCGCGACGGCATCTGCTCCTATGAGGACGGCACGCTGGCCGGCTCGGACCTCGACATGGCGGCGGCGGTGGCCAATGCGATGGGCATGCTCGGGCTGGGGCCGGCGGTGGCGGCGCGGCTCGCGGCGGCCAATCCGGCGGCGTTCCTGGGGCTGGAGGCGGAGCGCGGCACGCTCGCCGTGGGCCTGCGCGCCGATTGGGTGCAACTGACCGCGGCGATGGCGCCGGTCGCGACGACCATCGGAGGACGACAGGTATGACGATCGACCGGCGGCAGCTTCTCGGGTCCGCCGGCGCTGGTCTGACGCTGTCCCTGCCGGGCGCCGCGCTGGCGGCGCCGGCCAGCCGCTACGGCGCGCTGCCGATGCCGGCGCCGGTCGACGGTCTGTTGCCGCCGCTGCCGCTCGGCGATGCGACGCGGATCGGCTTCGATCAGGGCTGGCGGTTCCACGAGGGCGACATCCCCGTGCCACCGCCGACGACGCATAACGAGACCTATCTGCGCGCCAAGGCCGGCAACGCCAGCGGCGCCGCGGCGATGGACTATGACGACAGCGAATGGCCGACGGTGACGCTGCCGCACGATTGGGCGTCGTTCCAGCCGTTCGTCGAGACGGCGAACGTCGCGCAGGGCTATCGGCCGCGCGGCATCGGCTGGTATCGCCGCAGCTTCCGCCTCGATCCCGCCAGCCGCGGCCAGTACCTGGAATTGCAGTTCGACGGCATCGCGACCAACGCGACGATCTGGGTCAACGGCAGCGTCGTCGCGCACAATTGGTCGGGCTATAGCAGCGTCTATATCGACATCACGCCGTTCGCGCGGTTCGGCGACGAGAGCAACGTCGTCGCGATCCGCGTCGATGCCGAGGCGATGGAGGGCTGGTGGTACGAAGGCGCCGGCCTGTACCGCCACGCCTGGCTGGCGACGCGCGCGCCGGTGTCGATCGTCACCGACGGGGTGCATTGCGACCCGCGGCGGGGCGCGGATGGCGGCTGGACGGTGCCCGTCGCGGTGACGATACGCTCGACCGAGGCGGCACCGGTAACGGTACGGGCGGTCGCCAGCCTGATCGATCCCGACGGCCGCACGATCGCGACCATCGCCCTGCCGCCGGTGACGGTCGCGCCGCTGGACGAGGCGGTGATGCAGGCGGTGATGCCGGTCGCTGCGCCGCGCCGCTGGTCGGTCGAGACGCCGACGCTCTATACGGTCGCGGTGACGCTGGAGCGGGACGGCGCCGTGGTCGATCGCCGCCGGGTGCCGATCGGCTTCCGCACGATCCGTTTCGACGCCGACAAGGGGCTGTTCGTCAACGACACGCCCGTCAAGCTGAAGGGCGTGTGCATCCACCACGACCATGCCGGCGTCGGCGTCGCGTTGCCCGACGGCCTGCTCGCCTGGCGGCTCGAGCGGCTCAAGGAACTGGGCTGCAACGCGATCCGCTGTTCGCACAATGCGCCGCCGGTCGCCTTCCTCGACCTGTGCGACCGGATGGGGTTCCTCGTCATGGACGAGAACCGCAACTTCAATCCCTCGCCCGATTATATGGCGCAGCTCGAATGGCTGGTGCGGCGCGACCGCAACCACCCGAGCGTCATCCTGTGGTCGGTGTTCAACGAGGAGCCGATGCAGGGCACCGCGGCGGGCGTGCAGATGGTGCGGCGGATGGCGGCGGCGGTGAAGCGGCTCGACGACAGCCGGCCGGTCACCGCGGCGATGAACGGCTCGTTCTTCAATCCCGAGAACGTCTCGAGCGTCGTCGACGTCGTCGGCTTCAATTATTATCCGGGCGACTACGACAAGTTCCACGCGCTCAACCCGACCAAGCCGATGACCAGCTCGGAGGATACCAGCGCATTCGAGACGCGCGGCGCCTATGCGACGATCCCCGACCAGCACATCCGCTCGTCGATGGACGACGATGCCGCCGGCTGGGGCGAGACGCATCGCAAGGGCTGGGCGGCGATCGCCACGCGGCCGTTCGTCGCCGGCGGCTTCGTGTGGACCGGGTTCGACTATCATGGCGAGCCGACGCCGCACGTGTGGCCGACGATCGCCAGCTTCTTCGGCATCCTCGACCTCTGCGGCTTCCGCAAGACCGCCTATGACATCCACCGCGCCGGCTGGATCGACGATACGGCGGTCATCGGCCTCGCCCCGCATTGGACCTGGCCGGGACGCGAGGGGCAGCCGGTGCCGGTGCTCGTGCTGTCCAATGCCGAGCGGATCGTGCTCAAGCTCAACGGCCGCGTCGTCGGCGAGGCGGCGGTCGACCGGTTGATGGGCAACAGCTTCACCGTGCCCTATGCGCCCGGCACGATCGAGGTGATCGCGATGTCCGGCGGGCGCGAGGTGGCGCGTGCCGGGCATGAGACGGCGGGGCCGCCGGTCGCGCTGCGGCTGACGCCGGCGCGGCGCGCGATGGCGGGCGACGGCGAGGACGTGCAGCCGGTGACGATCGACGCGGTCGACGCGCGCGGGCGGCATGTGCCGACCGCCAATCTGCCGACGCGCTTCACCGTCGCCGGCGCGACGATCATCGGTGTCGGCAACGGCGATCCCAACAGTCACGAATCCGAGAAGGGCGACAGTCCGACCAGCGGCGTACGGTCGCTGTTCAACGGGCTGGCGCAGGTGATCGTGCAGGCCGATGCCGATGGGCGGGGCCGCATCACCTTGCGCGCGACCGCGCCCGGGCTGAAGCCGGCGAGCCTGACCATCGATCGGCTGGCGGCGCAGGCACGGGCGCAGGTGGCGCCGCTGGCGCCGGTGCGGACGATCGACGACTGGCGGCGCTCGCCGCTGCTGCCGGCGCGGCCCGATCCGTCGCTTGCGCCGGCGTCCGACGACAACAACAGCTGGGCCTTCGTGCGTGGCGGCACCCCGACGCCTGCCGAGGCGCAGGGTGGCTGGCAGGTCTATCGCGCGCGCGTCACGCCGGTGCGCGCGGTCGCGGCGCGTGGAGGACGGATCGTCTTCGCGGCGGTCGCCGGGCGTGCCGAACTGTGGGTCGACGGGCGCAAGCTCGCCGGCAAGACCGTCGCGGCAACCGCGCCGATCGAGGCGGTCCTGCCGCCGGGCGGCGGCGAACGGACCATCGTGCTGATCGTCGAACCGGAGGCGGGACGGCCGTCCGGCCTCGTCGGCGGGGTCAGCATCCGCGGCGCCTGACGCGCACCGTCGTGTGTAATGGTATTCAATAGGTATTGTCAGCAGGTTAGCGTGCGATACACTGCGCGGGAGACCGGCCAGAGGTGAGTGACGAATGACGGATGTGCAGTTGGTGGCGCCGCTCGCGGGATGGGTCCTGCCGCTGACTGCCGTTCCCGACCCGGTCTTTGCCGAAGGGATGATGGGGCCGGGGCTGGCGATCGATCCCACCGGCGATACGCTGCACGCGCCCTGCGACGCGCAGGTGCTCACCATTCATGCCGCCGGCCATGCGGTGACTTTGGACGTCGGCGGCGGCGTGTCGCTGTTGATCCATATCGGGGTGGATACGGTGAAGCTCGGCGGGCAGGGGTTCACGCCGCTGGTCGCGCCGGGCGACCGCGTGCGCGCCGGGGACCCGCTGATCCGCTTCGACCTCGATGCCGTGGTGCAGGGCGCGGCGTCCGCGGTGACGCCGGTGATCCTGGTTGAGGGCGAAGGAACGATCGAGGCGACCGCCGGCGAGGGGCTGATCGCGATCGGCGCACCGCTGGCACGGATCCGGGTAGGCACGCCGGCGGTATCCCAAGCTGGCGCACGTGCCGGCGAGACGCTGCGGCGCGAGGCGGTGGTGCTGCTGCCGCACGGCCTGCATGCCCGGCCCGCGGCGCGGATCGTCGCGGCGGTGCGCGACAGCGGCGCCGAGGTGACCCTGACCAGCGGTGACGAGACGGCATCGGCGACCAGCCCGATCGCGCTGCTGTCGCTCGGGCTGGCGCAGGGCCGCCGCGTGACCATCGAGGCGCGTGGCGCGCACGCCGCGGCGGCGATCGACGCGGTGGTGGCGCTGCTCACCGCCGAGGTCGATGCCGCGACCCCTGCACCCGCGCCCGCCCCGCGGCCGGTCGCAGCGCGCGAGGCGGAAGCCGGTGCGCTGCTCGGCGTACCCGCGGCGCCCGGGCTGGCGATGGGGCCGGCCTTCTGGTTGCGGCTGGAGATGCCCGAGCTGCCGACGATGGGCGAGGGCGTCGCGATCGAACAGGCGCGGCTGGCAAGCGGCATCGCCGCGGTGGCGGCGGCGCTCGATACGGCGGCGGCGGGACCGGGGCAGATAGGCGGCGTGCTCGCCGCGCACCGCGCGATCCTCGACGATCCCGATCTGCGCGGGCGCGCCGAGGCGGCGATCGCCAACGGCATGGCGGCGGCGGCGGCGATGATGACCGCGGCCGAAGGGCAGGGGGCACAGCTCCGCGCGACCGGCAATGCGCGCATCGCCGAGCGCGCCGACGATATCCGCGACGTCGCGCTGCGCGTCGTCCATGCGATCCTCGGCACGAAAGCGGCGGCGCTGACCGTGCCGGCGGGGGCGATCGTCCTCGCCGACGACCTGCTGCCCTCGCAACTCTCGGCGCTGGCGGCGGCGCGGGTCGCCGGCTTCGCCGTCGTCGGCGGCGGTCCAACGTCGCACGTCGCGATGCTCGCGGCGGGCATGGGCGTGCCGATGGTCGTCGCTTTGGGCGAGCCGGTCCGCGTCGTGGTCGACGGCACGCTGGTGATCCTCGACGCCGATGCCGGCGCATTGATCGTCGATCCGCATCCCGATCGCCAGGCGCAGGCGCGCGCCGCGATCGCCGTCCGCGCCGAAGCGGAGGCGGCGGCACTGGCGGCGGGGGACCGGCCGGCGGCGACCGCAGACGGACAGGCGATTCATGTCTTCGCCAATCTCGGCTCGGTCGCCGATGCCGAGGCGGCCGCTGCGGCGGGTGCGGAAGGTTGCGGCCTGCTCCGCACCGAAATCCTGTTCCTCGACCGGTCGGTCGCGCCCGATGTCGCCGAGCAGGCGGCGGATTATCGCGGTGTCGTCGCGGCGCTGCCCGGCCGGCCGGTGGTGATCCGGCTGCTCGACGTCGGCGGCGACAAGCCCGCCCCCTATCTGGCGATTCCGCATGAGGAAAATCCGGCGCTCGGCCTGCGCGGCATCCGCGTCTCGCTGGCGCGGCCGGAGGTGCTCGATACGCAGCTGCGCGCCATCCTGGCGGTGCCTGAGGTCGAGCGCTGCCGCATTATGGTGCCGATGGTCGCCAGCATCGACGAACTGCTCGCGGTGCGCGAGGCGCTCGACCGGCTGCGTGGCGAGCTCGGCATCGGGCCGGTGCAGCTCGGCGCGATGGTCGAGACGCCCGCCGCCGCGGCGACCGCCGACCTGATCGCCGCGCATGCCGATTTCCTGTCGATCGGCAGCAACGACCTGACCCAATATGTGCTGGCGATGGATCGCGGCAATCCGACGGTCGCCGCCGGCATCGACGGGCTGCATCCGGCGGTGCTGCGGCTGATCCGCATGACCTGCGACGGCGCTGCGACGCGCGGCGTGCCGGTCAGCGTCTGCGGCGGACTTGCCGCCGATCCGCTCGCCGCACCGATCCTGGTCGGGCTCGGCGTCGGCACGCTGTCGGTGCCGCCGGCGCGCGTGCCCGCCACCAAGGCGCTCGTCGCCCGCCTGACCATGGCGGCGGCACGTGCCCATGCCGATGCCGCGCTCGCCGCGGCGACCGCCGCCGAGGTGCGCGCGCTCGCCCGCCGTTTCGCCGAGGAGATCAGCCGATGACCCGCCCCGCCTCCCGTTTCTCGGTGATGAGCTTCCTCCAGCCGCTCGGCCGGGCGCTGATGCTGCCGATCGCGGTAATGCCGATCGCCGGCCTGATGCTGCGGCTCGGCCAGCCCGACCTGCTCGACATCGCCTTCCTCAGCGCCGCCGGCGATGCGATGTTCTCCAACCTCGGCCTGCTGTTCGCGGTCGGCGTCGCCACCGGCTTCGCGCGCGACGGCAACGGTGCCGCGGCGATGGCCGGCGTGGTCTGCTACCTCGTCTCGGTCAACGCCGCGCAGACCTTTCTGATCGTGCCCGCCGCCACGCTCGCCAACGTGCCCGCGGCGCTTGCCGCCGGCGTATCGGCGGCGTGGAAGACCGCGGCGATCGACCGGCTGGAGGTGCCGATCGGCATCGTCTCCGGCCTTGTCGGCGGCGGCTTCTACAATCGGTTCGCGACGTTCAAGCTGCCCGATTACCTCGCCTTCTTCGGCGGGCGGCGGTTCGTGCCGATCATCGCCGGCATCGCCGGGCTGGTCATCGCGCTGGTGCTCGGCCTCAGCTACGGCACGATCAACGCCGGCATGGACGCGCTCAGCAACGGCGTCGTCGCCGCCGGCGGTTTCGGCCTGTTCGCCTTCGGCCTGCTCAACCGGCTGCTGCTCGTCACCGGGCTGCACCATATCCTCAACAACGTCGCTTATTTCGTGGTCGGTGACTATCAGGGCAAGACCGGCGATCTGACGCGCTTCTTCGCGGGCGATCCGACCGCGGGCGGCTTCATGAGCGGCTTCTTCCCGGTGATGATGTTCGGCCTGCCCGCCGCCTGTCTCGCCATGTACCACGCGACCGCGCCCGACCGGCGCAAGGAAGTCGGCGGCATGCTGTTCAGCCTCGCGCTGACCTCGTTCCTGACCGGCGTCACCGAGCCGATCGAGTTCAGCTTCATGTTCCTCGCGCCGGTGCTCTACGTCATCCACGCGCTGCTCAGCGGACTGGCCGAGGCGATCATGAACGCGCTCGGCGTCAAGCTCGGCTACGGCTTTTCCGCCGGGCTGTTCGACTACGTGCTCAACTACGGCAAGGCGACGCGGCCGCTGATGCTGCTGCCGGTCGGCGCCGCCTATGCGCTGATCTATTACACGCTGTTCCGTTGGGCGATCGTCCGCTTCAACCTCCCGACCCCCGGCCGCGAGGCGCCCGAGGCGACGCCCGCCGGCCCCGCGGTCGCCGCCGACGCCAAGGCGGCGGCGTTCGTCGCCGCTTTGGGCGGCGCGGCGAACCTGCGCGGCATCGACGCCTGCGCCACCCGGCTGCGGCTGGCGGTGGCGGATGCGCAGGCGATCGACGAGCCGCGGCTGCGCCAGCTCGGCGCGCGCGGCGTGCTGCGCCCCTCGGCGACCGCGGTGCAGGTGATCGTCGGCGGCATCGCCGACGGGCTGGCGATGGAGATGCGCGCGGCGCTCGACGCCGGCGATGCCGGTGGTCCGGCCGCGAGCCCCGCGGCTACGGCGGCACCCGTCGAGGCCGCGCCGGTCGCGCTGCCCGCGGCGCTGATCGCGGCGCTCGGCGGCGATGGCAATGTCGGTGCGGTGAGCCGCCACGGCGGTCGTCTGCGCATCGTCGTCGCCGATCGTGCGCGGGTCGACGACGCGGCACTGGGCGCGGACGTGCGCGCCGTCGCCTGGCCCAAGCCCGACGTGGTGCACCTGCTGATGCCGGCCTGAGCCGGCGTCGGCTCAGCCGGCGATACGATGCTGCCCCGGCGGCAGGTCGGCGAGCGTCCACGCGCCGATCTGCCAGCGCACCAGCCGCAGCGTGGGGTGGCCGACCGCCGCAGTCATCCGCCGCACCTGGCGGTTGCGGCCTTCGCGGATGGTGAGCGACAGCCAGCAGTCGGGGATGTGCGCGCGCACCCGGATCGGCGGATCGCGTGGCCAGAGCGCCGGGTCGGCGATCCGCTCGACCTCTGCCGGGCGGGTCGGCCCGTCGTTGAGCGTGACCCCCTCCCGCAGCCGCGCCAGCGTGGTCTCGTCCGGCTCGCCTTCGACCTGCACCAGATAGGTCTTGGCGAGCTTGAACCGCGGATCGGCGATCCGCGCCTGCAGCCGCCCGTCATCGGTAAGCAGCAGCAGCCCCTCGCTGTCGCGATCGAGCCGACCCGCCGGATAGACGCCGGGCACGTCGACATAGTCCGACAGCGTCGCGCGCGTCGTCGGCGATCCGCGGTCGGTGAACTGGCTGAGCACGCCGAACGGCTTGTTGAACAGCACGAGGGTCATGGCATGCGGTTATCGGCTGGCGCGGTGCGTGTCGATGATCGTCGTCGCATCGACGCGGCGGCCGGCCAAGCCGGATCGACATCCACTTCTTTTCCTCCCCCCTGGCGGGGGATGAGTTCTCTCCAGGGTGCGAATGTCGATCCGCGCCGGGACAGCCATCAGCGAAGCCCCATGCGATCCATTTTCTTGAGCAGGCCGACACGGGACAGGCCAAGTTCGCGCGCGGTGTGGGTGTGGTTATGCCCGGTCCGCGCGAGCGCCTCGACGATGCGGCGGCGTTCAAGCGCGGCAACCTCGTCCTCCAGACTTTGCGGCGCGGCGGGCGGGTGCGCAGCGGCGGGCTGCGGTGTGTCGCCGACCGCGAACGTGAGGTCGGCGGCGGTGACGATCGTACCCGCCGCACTCGGGATCGCCAGCGCCGCGGCGCATTCCACTGCCGCGCGCAGTTCCCGAACGTTGCCGGGCCATGCCCGGCCCGCCAGCCAATCCATCGCGTCCGGAGAGAAGCTGGCCCGGCCATCGCTCGCTCGCCGCAGGAACAGCCTCGCCAGCAGCGGCACGTCGGTGGCGCGCTCGGCCAGCGACGGTGTGCGCAGTACGACGCCCTTCAGCCGATAGAACAGGTCTTCGCGGAAGCGGCCCTCCGCCACCGCGGCGGCGAGGTCGCGATGGGTCGCCGCGACGATGCGGACGTCCGCCTCGCGCGGGGCGCGGGCGCCGACCGGCTGGTAGCTGCCGTCATTGAGGAAGCGGAGCAGCTTGACCTGCATCGCCGCCGGCATCTCGCCGATCTCGTCGAGGAACAGCGTGCCGCCATGCGCGGTTTCGATCAGGCCGGGCCGGTCGGCGGTGGCGCCGGTGAAGCTGCCCTTCAGATGGCCGAACAATTCGCTTTCCAGCAACTCGGCCGGGACCGCGCCGCAATGGATCGGCACCAGCGGCCGGGCGGGGCGGGGCGCCCTTGCTGCGCCAAGCGCATGACAGTGGAGTCGATCAATGCCGTATCGGCCTCGCGCAAGTCGAGGCAAACACCTGCGTGACATCCACGGAACCTCCGCCACGCGGCTGATGACCGATGTGAGCGACGAGGAGATCGCCGACGTCATGTGCCGGTCGACCGATGAGGTCCGGAGATGCGGACGATCTACGTTGACGACCACGCCAGGAATGTGGCACTCGGCCGTCGGATCGCACGCGGGTCTGTGCACCGGATTGTAAGCCGGTGCCCGACGGCCGGTCCGAACAGCGCTCAGTCGTTGTTGTGCGGGTGTAGCTCAATGGTAGAGCAGAAGCTTCCCAAGCTTACGACGAGGGTTCGATTCCCTTCACCCGCTCCATGCTCCCTCCTGCGAAGCGGCTCGAACCCTGGTAGGAGCGGGGGCAATGTCCGATTTTGGCGGAGAGCGGAATGGCGGCTTCGGCGGCTGAAGCGCGATAGCTGCCGTTCCGCCCCATGCGAACCTGGGCTTGCAGCCCGGCGGCAGGCACGTTCCTAGGTGGCGCTTAAGTGGTTGTGATGCTTAGGCCACCTTTGGTCTGCTCAACGCGCCTTTCCTTGAAGCTGTAAGATAACCCCCTAGTGAGCGCTTCCTTCTCAGCGTGACTGAGATCAGTGCTGCTGTACTCAGCTGGGACGGTGAAGCTCAGCTGAGCTTTGCCCTTCGGCAGCGTCTTAGTGCTCGAAACTTTCAGCGAGTGTGCCGAAGTCGCTTGAGATACGGAAAACCGTGCAACCTCATCCGCGGGGCCGGCGACGGTAATGCTCCTCTCCACGATCGTAGATTTCGCTCCGGCATCGCTGCAACCCGTAGCCAACATGATGAATGGAATAACGACGCTTAGTCTGGGAATTGTTCTCATGGTTATCCCCCTTCAAACCCAGAATGAATGGCGGATCACTAATATGCAAGCTGTTGTCGAATGCTTGGTGGTGATGATCGGCCCGGCGTCAAGAGTGTATAGACCCGCTCCTTAAGGCCACGGTTAGGCGTCGCGCACATGAACAGTGTCCGCTTTGAGGAGCACCCGAGGCGCACCTCGGCGGCTAAGAGTGGCCGGTACTGGCCACCGATAAGCGGCAGCGGACGTTTCCCCTCAGTCGCGCGCTTTCACCCCGCGCCGCGCGCCACTACATAGCCGCCGTTGTCCGTGGCGTCGCCGGTGGCACCGGCGTCGTCGCGGCCGTTCGTCCTGCCGCGCGGTGGGGCCTCACGCCTGACGAAAGCGAGTCGATATGACCGATACCTCCTACGATACGCGCCTCGGCCTGTTCATCGATGGCGAGTGGATCACCACCGGCCGCGAGACGCAGGCGGTGCTCGATCCCGCGACTGGCCGCACGCTCGGCGAGCTGCCGTTGGCGACGCCGGCCGATCTCGACCGCGCGCTGGAGGCGGCGGATCGCGGCTTCAAGACGTGGCGCGCGACGCCGCCGCAGGAGCGGGCGGCGGTGCTGTCGCAGACCGCGGCGCTGGTGCGCGAGCGCGCCGAGCTGCTCGCGCGGCTGGCGACGCTGGAAGAGGGCAAGCCGTTCGCCGAAGCCAAGGGCGAGGTGATGGCGACCGCGGCGCTGCTCGACTTCCATGCCGGCGAGGCGGTGCGCATCTATGGCCGCGTGCTGCCGCGGCCGGTCGGCACGCGTTCGCTGGTGCTGCATCAGCCGGTCGGCCCCGTCGCGGCGTTCTGCGCGTGGAATTTTCCGGTGATGAACCCGGTGCGCAAACTGTCGCCGGCGATCGCCGCGGGCTGTTCGGTGATCCTGAAGCCCAGCGAGGAGACGCCGGGCGCCGCCGTCGAGATCCTGCGCTGCTTCCAGGACGCGGGTCTGCCCGCCGGCGTCGCGCAGCTGGTGTTCGGCGTGCCCGACGCGGTGTCGCGCCAGCTGCTCGCCTCGCCGGTGACGCGCAAGCTCAGCTTCACCGGGTCGGTGCCGGTCGGCAAGCATCTGCTGAAGCTCGCCGCGGATACGGTGATGAAGACGACGATGGAGCTGGGCGGCCATGGCCCGGTGCTGGTGTTCGACGATTGCGATCTGGAACGGACGCTCGACACGCTGGTGCAGCACAAGTTCCGCAACGCCGGCCAGGTCTGCGTCGCGCCGACCCGCTTCCATGTCCAGCAGGGCATCTACGAGCGGTTCGCCAAGGGCTTTGCCGAGCGCACCGCCGCGCTGAAGGTCGGCAACGGCCTGGAAACGGGCACGCAGATGGGGCCGATGGCCAATCCGCGCCGCCCGGAGGCGATCGCCGGGCTGATCGACAATGCGATCGGCGCCGGTGCGCGATTGCTGACCGGCGGCGCGCCGGGGGAGGGCGATGGTTTCTTCTTCACGCCGACGGTGCTCGCCGACGTGCCGCTTGCCGCGACGGCGATGAACGAGGAGCCGTTCGGGCCGGTCGCGCTGATCGGGTCGTTCGCCAGCGTCGACGATGCCATCGAGGAGGCGAATCGGCTGCCCTATGGCCTGGGCGCCTATTGCTTCACCGAGAACGGGCGCTTGCAGAATCGGCTCGGCGACGAGATCGAGGCGGGGATGGTCGCGATCAACACCGTGCGGCTGAGCTGGGGCGATGCGCCGTTCGGCGGGGTCAAGGACAGCGGCTTCGGGTCGGAGGATGGCCCGGAGGGGATCGCGGCGCATCTGATCACCAAGGCGGTGCATATCGCCTGATGCCGACGGGCGGGGCGTGCCGGTCGGCGGGCCCCGCTGCGATCTGCTTAAGCCGGATCGACATTCAAGTTTTGAATTCCTCCCCGCCAGGGGGAGGTGGCGCGGCGAAGCCGTGACGGAGGGGGAGGTAAGCGACGTCTTGTGTGGCGTTCCCCCCTCCGTCATGCCTTCGACTGGCGGGGGAGGAATTGGGCTGAACGTCGATCCCGCCTAGAAGAAGCGGATCAGCATCAGCAGCAGGCCGAACATCGCCGCGACCCAGACGAGGCTGCGCACATAGGGCACGCCGAGCAGGTAGAGCGGGATATAGACGATCCGCGCGACCAGCCACAGGATCGCGCCGGTCGCGCCCAAGCCGCCGGTCTGGCCGGTCACCGCCAGCCCGAGCGCCAGCGCGACGAAGGCGGGATAGGTTTCCTGATAGTTCGCCAGCGCACGCGCAGCGCGGCCGGCGAGCGGACCGAGCGGCTTGTCGTCGGCACCATCGCGCGGGCCGGCGTTCCAGGCGAGGCCGCGATCGTGCGTCGCGGTCTGGCCCTGCAACAGGACGTGGACGACCAGCAGGATAACGGACACGCCGAGGATCGTGAGTTCGGTCGGCATGACGGGCGCTCCCTAACGTTGCGCGGGGAGAACGGCGGAACGGGCCGGAAGGTCCGGCCCGTCCGCGAATGGCCGCTCCGCCCTAGGTGCTGTCTGCATTCATGCTAGCCAGATCATGGCACATGCGAGATGGACGAAGCCCATGAAGGCGGAAATGGTCTTCTCGCATCGCAGGGCGATACGGCGGAAGCGTTTGAGCC
>NZ_JACCBY010000004.1 GCF_013409985.1 Sphingomonas melonis | reverse complement strand
CCCTTCATCTAACTAACAATGTCAAAGAGCCGACAAAAATACCGGCACAGCATCCCTACCCCTTTTTCTCAGGATAGTCAGCGCGCCAGATCTGTAGTGACTGCCTCAGCGACCAGGTCGGCCACCGCTGCGGTGACGCCCATCTAGGTAACCGAAACAGGAGTGTCAACGGCCTTTCACAAAAAGTTCCTTTAGGCGCGAGATTCCTCAGCGCGGCGTCTCGCGGGCTGTCTCGGCGCGTCTTCCGGTCTGATGTCTAGTGTCATGAGGCTCGCGGACGGGCGGCCATCGCACGGTGAGCGGTCTACAGTTCGTTCCGGCCGACAACGGGGCGGTCGGAACAGAAGAGCGGCTGCTCCATCATGCAGAGAGCCGAACGGGTCCATCATCAGCCCGGTCGGCGGGATGCCCCGGGAGTGAATGCCTAGGACAGATCGATATCCAGCCCAATTCGTCCCCCGCCAGGGGGAGGTGGCGCGGCGAAGCCCTGACGGAGGGGGAGAGAAGCGACATCTTCGGTTGCGTGTCCTCCCCCTCCGTCATGCCTTCGGCATGCCACCTCCCCCTGGCGGGGGAGGAATTTGTTAAAAAACCTGAACGTCGATCAAGCTTAGGCGAAATTACCCAAATTGTCGGCTTCGCCGTCCGGAAGGTCATGCACCGCCGGCGGGTCGAGCGGCGATCCGATGCCGGGTTCGGTCGACATATCGCCGGGATCGGGCTCGTTGCCCGGAATGTGTGTCGGGTTCATAGTTCGTCCTTTGCTGTGTCGCGAGAACGCACGAGGCCGCGAAGGGGTACGGATAATCTTACGCGAGCCGCCAAGCCCTTTGGCCGGGACCGGTTTATTGCGATCCGATGATGCATTCAGTTTCGCAAGTCCGGCGCTTGGGTCGAATGGGCATGGAAGGCCGCGCAGGCACGCCATTCGCGGCCATTTGGCTGACGCCGGGCTCCGCCCACCGGGTCGATCGGCTTTGCAGCTTGTTAAAGCACGACAATAAGATACGTTGTGAACATGAGCCATGTTAAATCAGATCTAGACGCCGAGATCCTCGCGAAGGCATTGGCGGTGGTGTCTGACCGCGAGGTGGCCAAAGCCTATGACGACGCGATCATCGAGCGCGACACCCGCGCCATGGCGCTGTGCTCGGTCGAACTGGAGAAGCGCAAGCTCAGCCACTGATCGCGGGTCTGCCGCGGCCGACAGCAGGTCGGAGCCGCCGCTATGCGCCCGCCTCGATTGCTTCGATCAGGCTCCCCTCGGCCCACGAGGCGCCTTGCCGGCAACCGCCTCGTTCTTCATCACCCACCGCGCCTGACCTGAACCGCCTGCGCGGGCACGTGGCGCCAGGACAGAGCAAAACCCCTTGATCGCCATGCCATTGGTCGGCAATGAGATGATGCATCATATCACGGAGCCCGTCATGGCCGATCGATCCACCATCCCCGTCACCGTCCTCACCGGTTATCTCGGCGCGGGCAAGACGACGCTGCTCAACCGTATCCTCAGCGAGCATCACGGACGTAGATATGCGGTCATCGTCAACGAATTCGGCGAGATCGGCATCGACAACGACCTGATCGTCGATGCCGATGAGGAGGTGTTCGAGATGAACAACGGATGCATCTGCTGCACCGTGCGCGGCGACCTGATCCGCATCATCGAAGGGCTGATGAAGCGCAAGGACGCCTTCGACGCGATCATCATCGAGACGACCGGCCTCGCCGATCCCGCGCCGGTGGCGCAGACCTTTTTCGTCGACGACGAGGTGCGCGCCCGGGCCAGCCTCGATGCGATCGTGACCGTCGTCGACGCGCGCCACATCCTCCAGCGACTGGAGGACAGCCACGAGGCGGAGGAGCAGATCGCCTTCGCCGACGTGATCCTGCTCAACAAGACGGATCTGGTCGACGCGCAGGAGCTGGAACGGGTGCGCCAGCGGATCCGTGCGATCAACGCCCAGGCCAGGCTGCACGAGACGCAGAATTGCGTCGTCCCGCTCGAGGCGGTGCTGGAACGCGGCGCGTTCGACCTTGAGCGCATCCTCGAGATCGAACCCGATTTCCTGTCGGAGGATGACCACGAGCACGACGATGCGATCACCTCCGTCTCGCTGCGGTCGGAGGCGCCGATCCGGCCCGAGCTGTTCATGCCCTGGCTGCGCCGGCTGACCGCCGAACAGGGGCAGGACATCCTGCGGCTGAAGGGCGTGCTCGCCTTCGCCGGCGAGGACCAGCGCTATGTCGTGCAGGGGGTGCATATGCTGCTCGACGGCGATCACCAGCGCGACTGGAAACCGGAAGAAGACCGCGTCAGCCGCATGGTCTTCATCGGGCGCAACCTGGACCCCATAGGCTTGCAGCAGGGCTTCGACGCCTGCGCCGCGCGTCTGGCCGCCTGATGGCAGTTGCCGTGCAGGATGCGCCGCTGGTCCGGCGGTACGGTCGCCACGTCGCGCTCGATGCGGAACCGACCGCGTTGCTGTGGCTCGGCACCACCGTGGCGGTGACACTGGGCGATGGCAGCGTGCGCTGGATCGCGGACGGTGAGGATGAACGGGCGATGCCGGTCCATGCCGGCGCGATCCTCGCCGCCTGCCGCCATCCCGCCGCCACGGGCATCGTCACCGGCGGCCAGGACGGTCGCGTCTGCCACGTCTCGCCCGCGGGCGAAATCGTCGAACTCGGCCGGTTCGAGCGCAAATGGGTCGAGCATCTGGTAGCAAGCCCCGCCTCCGGACTGATCGTCGCGGGCGTGGGGAGGGAGGCCGTCGCCTGGGTGAAGGGTGCGACCACCCCGTCGCATCGCTATGCGGTCGGCTCGACGGTGGGCGGGCTGGCGCTCGACGGCAAGGGCAAGCGGCTGGGCATCGCGCACTATAACGGTGCGACCCTGGTCTACGGGACCAACCCCGATAGCGGCAGGATCGCGCTCGACTGGGTGGGGTCGCACCTCGCCTGCACGTTGAGCGCGGACGGACGCTATCTGCTCACCGCCTTGCAGGAAACCGGGTTGCACGGCTGGCAGCTCCCCGACCTGCGGGACATGCGGATGTCGGGCTATGCCGCCAAGACGCGCAGCTTCGCCTGGGACCGGCGCGGCAAGTGGCTGGCGACCAGCGGCGATGCGCGCGCGATCCTTTGGCCGTTCGAGGGCAAGACCGGGCCGATGGGCAAGGCGCCGCTGATGCTCGCCGAACGCACGGGAGCGCTGGTGACGCAGGTCGCCTTCCACCCCCAGAATGACCTGCTCGCCGTGGGATATAGCGACGGCGTGGTGGTCCTTGCGCGGCTGGCCGACGACGCGACGCTGCTGCTCGACAGCGCCGACGGCTATGTCACGACGCTTGCCTGGAACGAGGACGGCAGCCGCCTCGGATGGGGGTGCGAGGACGGGCGCGTCGGCATCCTCGACATGGATGCGCGCGCGTGAAGAGCCCGTGCGTCAGCATCTGTCGCTTCGACGGACGCACCGGCTGGTGCGTCGCGTGCGGCCGCACGCTGGCGGAATGCCGCGAATGGAAGAAAGCGCCACGGCCCCGGCTGATGGCGATCAACAAGGCACTGCCGGCCCGGCTCACCAAGCTGGATGCGCGCGGCGTGCGGGTGTTCGAGGACGAATGATGATCGAGATGTCCGCGCTGTGGCTGATGTTCGTGCTGGGCCTGCGTCACGGGCTCGATCCCGATCATGTCGCGGTGATCGACAATATCGTCTTTCGCACCGTCGATGCGCGCCCGCGCCTGGCGCCGTGGACCGGCAGCTTCTTCGCGCTCGGGCACAGCCTGGCGGTCGCCGTTGTGGCGATCGGTGTCTCGCTGGCGGCGGATGCGTTCGCGATGCCCGCGTGGACCGCTCCGATGGTCGATGCTGCCGTGGTCGGCCTGCTGCTGATCGTCGGCACGCTCAACCTGCGCGCGCTGCTGCGCCGTGACGACTACACGCCGGTCGGCTGGCGGAGCGCATTGGTGCCGTCCCGGCTGCGCAACAGCACGCGGCCGATCGCCGTCATCGCGATCGGCGCCATCTTCGGGCTGGTGTTCGACACCGCGACGCAGGCGGCCGCCTGGGGGGCGGCGGCGACCGCCAAGGGCGGCACCAGCGCGGCGCTCGCGCTCGTCGCGACTTTCGCGGCCGGCATGATGCTGGCCGACACGCTGGACAGCCAGATCGTCGGCCGGCTGCTGCGCTCGACCGGCCGCTCGGCGGCGAGGGTGCGGCATTACCGCCGCGCGGTCGGCTGGTTGGTGGTGACGCTGAGCTTCGGCACGGCGGGATATGCGCTGGCGGAGATGGCCGGGCTGGACGTCGCGCTGTCCGATGGTGCCTTTACCGCAGTCGGTGTCGGCGCGGCGGGGGCGATCGTGCTGCTGCTCGCCGCAGGCCGCTGGTGGGCGCGCGCGCCGGCGCGTAGCTGACCGGCGACCGCCGTCCGTTCCTTGACCCACCACCGACACTCAAGAGTATCCGTCATGCCCGCGTTCCGGCCCGCGCTCTCGCGCATCTCCCGTCTGGCGCTGCTCATCAGCCTCGCAGCACCTGCCACCGCCCAGGAGGCACCGGCGCCTGCCCACGCAGACGCCGTCGCGCAGCCGGGAGAGGGCGAGATCACCGTTACCGGCTGGCGCCTGCGCGAACTCGACATGCAAGCACCGACCGCGAGCCGCCTCGCTCTGTCGGTCCGCGAGACCCCCGCCACGCTCGACCGGATCGGCGCGGACGAGATGCTGACGCGCGGCTTCCGCACGGTCGAGGAGGCGACCGACAGCCTGCCCGGCATCATCTCCGGCGGATCGCCCGGCAATCCCACCTTGTTCTCGATGCGCGGCTTCACGGGCGAGCAGGTCACCATCCTGCACAACGGCCTCTATCTCGGCCCCGCGAACATGATCAACCGGCCGGGCAACACCTTCAACATCGCCAGTATCGACGTGCTGAAGGGGCCCGCCTCGGTCCTCTACGGCCAGGGCGCCGTCGGCGGCGCGGTGAACATCGTCGACAAGCGCCCGGATTTCCGCGGCAACGCCGGACAGGCGCTCGCCTCGTACGGCGATTTCGACACGGTGAGCCTGGGGCTGGGCGGGAACCGGGTGTTCAGCGACACGGTGGCGGGCCGGGCGGACGTGAGCTACCATCGCTCCGACGGCTATGTCGACGGCACCGGGCCGCATTCGTTCAACGCGACGGGGGCATTACTGGTCCGCCCGTCCGATGCTTTGTCGATCGAGCTCAGCGTCGATTATCTGCGCGATCGGCTGCCGACCTATTACGGCACGCCGCTGCTCCCCGCGGCGGCGGCGGCCGATCCGATTGGAGGCATCCTGTCGCGGGCGGACGGGGCGGTCGTCGATCGCCGCACCCGCTTCGTCAATTATAACGTCGGCGATGCCCGGGCGAACAGCTGGCAGGTCTGGCCGCGCATGGTGATCGACTGGTCGCCATCCGACACGCTGACATTGTCCAACACGAGCTATTATTTCCACGCGGACCGTACGTGGATCAACGCCGAATCCTATACCTTCGACGCAGCAGGCGGCGGGATCGCCCGCGACCGCTTCTTCGTCTTCCACAATCAGGATCTGGTCGGCGATCAAGGCACCGCCACGCTGCGCCATCACCTGTTCGGCCTGCCGAACACGCTCGTGGCCGGCTTCGACTACAGCCATCTCGACTTCGTCCGCAGTCGCGGCTTTCCCGATGGCGACACCGTGGACCTGCTTCGTCCGGAGCGCGGCCGCTTCGGGCCGATCGACCGCCGGGTCAGCCCGACGCGTTGGGACCAGATCGCGCTGTTCGCCGAAGATGCGCTGACCCTCGGCCCCGATCTGAAACTGGTGACGGGGGTGCGGACCGAGCGACTGGCGCTGACGCGCGAGAACTTCAACCTCGACGGCAGCTTCAGCGCGGCGACGAGCTTCCGGCGCACCTACGAGCCGTTCAACTGGCGCGCCGGACTGGTTTACGATGCGTCATCGGCGGTGACCGCCTATGCCTCGTTCAGCACCGGCAGGGATCCCGCCGGCTCCAACATCTTCCTGGTCAACGCCGACCAGGCGTTCGATCTGTCGCGTTCGCGCCAGGTGGAGATCGGGCTGAAGGCCGACCTGGCCGACGGACGCGGATCGCTGACGCTGGCCGGCTATGACATCCGGAGGCGCAACATCCTGACGCAGGTGGCGATCGACACGGTCAGCAACGTCGGTCGCCAGCGATCACGCGGTTTCGAGCTGTCGGGCGAAGCGCGCCTGACCAGGGACTGGGCGGTCACCGCGAGCGGCACCTATGTCGATGCCGCTTATGGCGAATTCGTCGATCCGACCTATGGCGTGGCGGCCTCGGGGCGTCGGCCGCCGAACGTGCCAGACTGGACCGCGAACATCTGGACGAGCGTACGCCGCATCGCCGGCCTGCCGCTGGAGGCGGGCGGCGGCGTCAAATATGTCGGCAGACGCTATGGCGACACCGCCAACGACCTGACGCTCAAGCCCTATGCGACCGGCATCGTCTATGCGACCTACGCGCTCAGCCCGAAGCTGTCGCTGACCGGACGGATCAACAACGTGTGGGACACGACCTTCGTCCAATGGGCGGATATCTATTACCCCGGCCAGGTGATGCTCGGCGAGCCGCGGCGCGCGGAGGTCAGTCTGCTTGCCCGCTTCTGATGTGCGCAGGCGGCAGCGCCTGCTCCCCGCGCTGGCATGGGTGCATCGCTGGCTCGGTGTCGCCACCTGCCTGATCTTCGCGGCGTGGTTCGCGAGCGGTGCGATCATGCTGTTCCAGCCGTTCCCGGCTTTGTCCCACGCCGCGCAGATGGGCTTGCAGGCACCGATCGACGGCGAGCGGATCGCGATCCCGCCGCGGCAGGCGCTCGGCAACGCGGGCGGCGAGGCGGAGACGCTCCGCCTGGTACAGCGTGCCGGCCATCCCACCTATCTCGTCGGCACCGCCAGCATCGTGCAAGCCGTCGACGCCATGACCGGCGCGACACGCCCGCTGCTGTCCCGCCAAGAGGCCGGGGACGAGGCGCGGCGTGTGGTCGGACCGGGTGCCACGGTCGTCGGGCCGTTCGATTACGACCAATGGGTGGTCCACAATCATTTCGATCCCGCGCGCCCCTTCTACCGTCTCGATGCCAATGACGCCGTAGGGACACAGCTGTACCTTTCGGCGCAGACGGGCGAAGTGCTCCAGCGGACGACGCGCGCGGCCCGGGCGTGGAACTGGGCCGGCGCGGTGCTGCACTGGGTCTATGTCACGCCGCTTCGCAAGAGCTGGATCGCGTGGGACCGCAGCCTTTGGTGGCTGTCGCTGGTCTGTATGCTCGTGGCGGTCACCGGCACGATACTGGGCATCGTGCGGATGCTCGCCGCGCGCCGGCTGCACCCGCCCGCCATCACCTTCTATCGCCAGCGTTGGCTGCGCTGGCATCATCTGCTCGGGCTGGGCACGGCGGTGTTTGTGCTCGGCTGGATCGTCAGCGGCTGGCTGTCGATGGATCACGGCCGGCTGTTCTCGCGCGGAACCGCGACAGCCCGGCAGGCGGCACGTTACGCCGGCTGCCCGCTCGCGATGGCGCTCGGTCCTGACGCGCCGGTCAGGACCATGACCCGTGACGCGCGCGCGCTGGTTTTCACGCCCGTCGCGTGCCGCGTCGTCGCGACCCGCTATGCGGCCGGCGGCGGGACGACCCGGTTCGATTCCGCCGGGCAGCAGATCGGGGCGGCAGACATGCATAGGCTGGTGCAGCAGGCAGCGACCGCCGGCTGGCCGGCACCCTCCCGTGTCCGTATCGGGCCCGTCGATCCCAGCGCCACCTACGCCCTGGCCGAAGGCTGGTCCGGCTCCGCTTGGCGGGTGCGGCTCGGCGCGACGTCGTTGCCAGACCTCTACGTCGATGCGGACACCGGGCAATTGTTGACCGTGATGGACGCGAGCCGCGCCGCGTATGCGTGGATCTATTACGCGCTCCACACGGGCAACGTACCAGGGCTGACGACCCGCCCCGCGCTGCGCCGGGGCCTGCTGCTGATCCCGCTCACCGCCGGCTTCCTGTTCAGCATCACCGGCGTGGTGCTCGGCTGGCGGCGGATACGACGCGCGGCATATCGGCGCTGACCAGCCGATGCCGGCCGGCGTGAGCGTGCAGAATCGATCGTTCGGGTCCGTAGAAGCGCCGAGCAGTTCGCTGCCATGTCGCTGACCAGCGTCGCCTATCGGCTTGGATAGCGACGTAGCGTCTGGCGAATACTGTCAGGACCGGCGGCGGCACCAACGTTGTTCACCGGATGCGCGATTGTACCCTTGCCCCCGCCCAGCGATATGGTGGTGACGTTCTCCACATGCACACCCGGCGCATCCGGCACCTCGACGGCGCTCGCCAGCACGATGCTCGGGTCTGCTGTTAAGTTCGCGTACACGCCCATGCCGACCGCCTCGTGGTGGCGTACATGGTCAGCGACCTTGTACGCCGCCCAGCCACGCGCTGAATCCCGCCGCCAGGCTCGCTGGCTTGGTGGATCGTAGGGCAGTTCGTTCTGGTAGAAGAAGGTGTGCCCGTTCTCGCCGTTCCATACCGTCTGCCAGCGCTGAAAATGCTCCACGAACAGTCCATAGCAACTCACATCGTCACCGTTGACGATCAGCCCGTGATCGCCCCGGCTTTCGGACCAACCGACATGCACGCGGCCATTGTCCCGATCACCGTGGTCGGCGCGCCATATCCAGAGATGATCGGCGACGACGTGATGACTGTTGATCTCGAGACAGGTCACCGCATTGCCCACCGTCGCGCCGCCGACCCGGAAAAAGACGTCGGCGAGGAGGGTCGGGTTCGCTCGGTGGTCGCGAGCCGCGCCGCTTGGGCCCACCTGCATCAAAACGGGTGAGGATCGCGGTCCCGCGTCGATCAGCAAGCCTGCGATCGACACACCGGGAACGTCGGCGATCGTCATTGCGGCGTTGCCGGCCTCGCTCAGCAAGGTCGCCAGGCCTAAGCCCAGTACCACGGTGTCGGCGTGGACGACACGTATCGGCGCCTGCAGACGATACACACCCGGCGTGAGCAAGAGATGGCGCCCGGCCGCCAAAGCACTGTTGATCACCGCGACCGGAGTCGCAGGAGTGGCGATCAGGAATGCGTCGAGCGGCACGACCCGCCCCTTTGGCCGGCGCTGCCACGATATTCCAACCGCATCGCGGCGGAGCGCCGGGACAAATACGGCCCATTGACCGTCTGCCTCGACGAACAGGAACGGCTTTTCCCGTATGAGGGGGACGGAGGGCAGGGTGGTATAGGGCGGCTCGGGAAAACTACCTCGCGGGGCGCCGGTGACGCCCATGAACATCATGTTCCAATTGGCACCCTGCCAGCCTCCGATATCGGAGGTGCGGGTGAACCATTGCTGCTGTGTACCCGACCGGATGGTGCCGTCGATGCGGCAATCGGCGAGGAAACCCCCGCTTGACCAGCCACCATCGTCCAGTGGCAGGTCACCGGCAAGGTGGACGCGCCGGTATGGAGCGGCCTGTGACACAGCCCACCGATCCGCCCCGTCCGGCGGGCGGACGGTCATGTTCTCGACCGCTCGCCAGAAATTGACCAAGGCCATGCCTTTCGCCCAATCGGCTTCGGCATGAACGTGCCCGGTCACGGTGACGTCGCCAGGTTGCAGCCCCAGGCCGGCCACCTGAGTGAAGAATCCGACGTTGATATCCAGCTGGTGTGCCCCCGGCTTCAGCAGCACGGCGTAGCGCCGGTCGGTGAAATGCGCACGTTCCTGCTGCGCGAACCAAGCGTTGATGCGGCGCTGGGCGCCGGGCATGGCCGGGTCGACGATCAGCACATTGGGGCCCAGATCCGGGTTGCCAACCGATGCTCTGCCCGCGGCGTCGAGAGGAGCGAGTCCGATGGCAGCCATGCCTGCCAGTACGCCGCGACGTGTCGTTTCAGACGTCAACCCGCTCTCCTCTCAGCTTACATTTTTGTGGCCAACGTCTGGCAGTGCATCGATCGCGTGCCAAGCGGGGACGGTGAACTGGCACAGCCCGTCAACCAGCCATCCGGTCGAGGATGGGGAGATCGGGGGCAGCGGGTCGATCCGGCCTAGATCAAGGACGCGAATCGGTCGGGGTTTCGGTGCTCGGTCAGTGACATCAGCAATGCGTTGCCAAGTGCCGCATCCTCGTCAAAGATGCGACATGCAGACATCCACGACGCCTGATCAACTGGAAATGCGGATTGCCGCCGATCCTCGATACGCCGCCCTGGTGCGCGACCGGCAGCGATTTTCGTGGACGCTGACCGCGATAACCGTGGTCGTCTACAGCAGTTTCATATCGCTCATCGCCTTCGACAAACCGCTGATGGCGCGGCCGATCGGCGATGGCACGGTGAGCCTTGCGGTAGTGCTCGGCGCAGCGATGCTGATCGGGACGGTGGCGATCTCAGCCGTTTATGTTCGCCGCGCAAACGGCGAATATGACACTCGTCTCGCGGAACTGCTCGCTGGCGTGCGATCATGACGCGCACCTTGTGGCGCACCCTGGGTTTGCTGGCATTGCTCGGCTGGGCGACTGGCGCCAATGCGGCGATCGCCGGCGCCATCCAGCGCCAGCCGACCAATTGGACGGCCATCCTGATGTTTGGCGGGTTCGTTGGCATCACCCTGTTCATCACGGGGGCCGCTGCACGGCGGACGCGCACGGTGTCCGACTTCTACACCGGCGGCGGCATCACCGGATTCCAGAACGGCCTTGCAATGGCGGGGGACTATTGTTCGGCCGCATCGTTCCTCGGGATCACGGCGCAGATCTTTAATGACGGGTATGACGGACTGATCTATGCGATCGGCTTCCTTGTCGGCTGGCCGATCGTCTTGTTCCTGGTCGCCGAGAAGTTGCGGAACCTGGGCCAGTTCACCTTCGCCGATGTCGCGTCCTACCGCTTCTTGCAGGGGCCGGTGCGCACCTTCGCTGCAGCCAGTACGCTGTTCGTCGTCTGTTTCTATCTGATCGCGCAAATGGTGGGCGCGGGACAATTGGTCCAGCTTCTGTTCGGCTTGCCCTACCTGTACGCCATTGCGGTCGTCGGCGGGCTGATGATGATCTATGTCCTGTTCGGCGGGATGCGCGCGACCTCGTGGGTGCAGATCATCAAGGCGGTGATGCTGTTGTGCGGCGCGACCTTCCTGGTGCTCGGCGTGATGGCGCATGTCGGCTTCTCCTTCGAGTCGCTGTTCTCGCGCGCTGTCGCGGTGAAGACCCGTCTGGCGCTTGAGAAGGGGGCTTCGCCGGCCGCCGCGGTCGTGGAGGGACGCTCGATCATGGGTCCGGGCGGCTTCATCAAGGACCCGATCTCAGCCCTGTCGTTCGGGTTCGCGTTGATGCTCGGCACTGCCGGTCTGCCGCATATCCTGATGCGCTTTTTCACCGTGCCCGACGCGCGCGAAGCCCGCAAATCAATCATGTGGGCCACGGTCTGGATCGGATATTTCTACGCGTTGACCTTCATCCTCGGGTTCGGGGCGATCGTGATGATCTCGTTCAACCCGGAATATGTCGGCATCGGCGGCGCGCTGCGGGGCGGAAACAACATGGCGGTAATGCATCTGGCCCACGCGATTGGCGGCAATCTTTTCCTCGGCTTCATCTCGGCGGTTGCATTCGCAACGATCCTTGCGGTCGTAGCGGGGCTGACGCTCTCGGCCGCCTCAGCGATCTCGCACGATATATATGCCAGCGTGATCCGGAAGGGCGCGGCAGACCCGGTCAAGGAGCTGCGGGTGTCCCGCGTCACCACGATCTTGCTCAGCGTCTCCGCGATCCTGCTGGGCGTGGTGTTCGAGAAGCAGAATGTTGCTTTCATGGTCAGCCTTGCCTTCGCGCTCGCTGCGTCAGGCAATTTTCCGGTGCTGGTAATGTCGCTGCTCTGGAAGGGCTGCACAACCGCTGGTGCCGCATGGGGTGGCGCCATCGGGCTCCTGTCGGCATTCGGTCTGACCGTGCTGTCGCCCGTCATATGGGTTACGGTGTTCGGCTTCGACCATGCGATCTTCCCCTACAGTTCGCCCGCGCTGTTCTCCGTGCCGGCCGGCTTTCTTGGTATCTGGCTGATTTCGACACTCGATCGATCCCCACGTGCCGCCATCGACAGAGCGGGATATGCCACGCAGCGACTGCGGTCAGAAACGGGCATTGGCGTGCACGACGCTGTCGGCCACTGAGCAGGCGCCCACCGGCAAAGCCGATGCCGTTCCGCGCTCCCGGGCTTGCGGACGAGCGCGGACAGCTTAGACTGCCGCCATGGCCGATTTCGACGATGCGTTGGACCCCGCGTTGGGAGCTGCATGCAACCGCTTAGCCGCGTGGGTGGAGCCCTTGCCGGAAGGCGTGGTGATCGACCCCGCCTCAGGCCTGACCGAACGGGATCTTGCGATGATCCTGCGGCATCTCCACGCGACGCGCCGTGGCGATCCGGTGCCACCGCGCGACGATCCGGCCCGGCGCCGACCCTCGGTGCCGATCACGGCAAAAGGCGGATAACCAAAGCATTGGCTGGCGCGTGCCGCCCGGGGCGGCTAGGCGCCGACAATGGGTGAGATCGAAAGGCTGGTCCCGTCGGGGGTCATCGAGCAATGGGTGTTTCACCTCAGGCGGCAGCGCTCCCGTGCGCAGGATGCCCTCTGGCTGCTGGATCAGGGATTTACGATCCACGACGGTCGTGACGGCGTCCCGACCGCGGACGCGAGCAATCGCTGGCGGCGCGAGCAGCAGACCGTCGTCGAGGAGGTGAACCGCCTGCTGGAGCTATACGACCGCATCAACCTGCGATCGTCGGAGTTCATCGCGGCGGCGCGCGAACCCGGCCGCGGATCAGTCGCGGCGCAACAGTGAAGGCAAAAGTAGACGCGCATGCATCTGCAACGCAGGTGATGCATATGACAGGCGGCCGGCGGGATCGGCCCTGGTGATGAGAAAGGACAACGAGATCAGCACGATCGAGCGCGCATTCCAGCTGGCCCGTTCCGGGGCCTGCCATTCGGTCGCCGACATCCGCACGCAACTGGCGGCCGAGGGCTATGACGGGGTCCACGGCCACCTCAACGGGGCCAGCATCCAGCGGCAGTTACGCGAGGCGCTGGCTGCGCGGGGCGTCGAGGCGAAGGACGACGACACCTCCGGCGACGAATGACCGGGCGCGCGCCGCGTCCGTGGCGGTTCAGGCCGGCGGCTTGACCTTCGTGTAAGGCACGAACTGCCCCAGCGAGACGAAGCCGCGCGGGAAGCGGGACGCCCGGTCGACCAGCCGAACGGTGTCGATGCTGCAAAGCTGCGAGCCGAAGCTGCGCGTGACGAGTATGTCGTCGTCGCGCAGCGACGGCGCACCTGCGCGCGGTTCGTTGACGTACAGCCGGCCGCCGGCACGGTAGATGATCGCCTTGCCGTCGATGATCTGGCTCGAGTTGACGCCGGTCAGGCTGATGCAATTGACCGGCTTGCCGGCGACGCGTCCGGCCAGCGCCTTCTGCATCTGGATATCGGGAGAATCGCGATGAGCAGCAACGGCGGGCGTCGCGAGCGCAACCGCCGCAATGAGCAGGGATCTAAGCATGCGTGCCTGATAGCAGGGCAGTGCTGAACCTGCGCTGACCTGCGGCGTCGACTGCGGCCAGCGCATCGATCGTGATGGCAGCGCCGCTACGCGCAGCTGTTGCGGCCCTGCGACGACGGGAGGGGCGTCAGGACGCCGTACAAGGCGGGATCCGTGTCGACGGCGCCGCGCCGCGTTCGGAAGAGGACGAAGACCGTCACGACGAACCAGCCCAGCGCGATCGTCGCAAAGGCGAGGATGAGCAGATGGGTGAGCCCCGCGACCACCATCACGGCGCACGCGGCAGCAAAGAAGTCCCGCATGGTGAGATGGATCAGGCACTCCATAAGCCGCGACGGTCGCCGGCCGCTGCGAAAATGGCGCTTGATGATGTCGAAGTTCATCGGCTCGCCCATCGCATCGGCATGCCGGCCGATCAGCATCAGGCCGACCGCCAGGGTCACCAGCGCGACGCCGCCCGCCACGGCACCGGACACGTCGCCTGAAAGGCCGATGTTGAGCGTCAGGCCGGTGACGAACGCCAGGTTCGTGAACGCGTCGATGACGCTGTCGAGCGTCGCGCCCTGATCCGACGTGCGGTACGTCGCGCGCGCGATCTCGCCATCGACGCCGTCGAAGATCGAAGCGGCCTGGAACAGCAGAGCGCCGACGATCAGCCCGGTCTTGTCGCCGAGGAACAGCGCGAACGCCATCGCAACACCGAGCAATGCGGTGCCCAGGCTGGCATGGAATGGCGTGAACGCCGGGATGCGCAGCAACTGCCGGCTGATCGCGCGCGATATCGGGCGGTTGATGTAGCGCGACACGATACCGTCGCCGCCCTTGCCGGTCGCGGCGAGGACGTCCTGACCTGCGCGTCGCAGCATCCTGAGCGCCGCGCGCCCGTCGATGGACGCGGCGGCCGGCGGCGCCTCATCCCTGATACAGGCGTCGAACAGCGCCGGTAGCACGGCCTCTCGCCCGAGCGGCCCGGCGCGGCGCGCCACGGCGGCGACGAACGCCTCGCCGCGCACGGTCAGCACCGTGCCGGACGGCGCCGGCGGTGCGAAGGCGAGCCGGAGATGCGGCGCCAGGCGCCGACATTCCGTCAGCAGCGTTTCGCTGGGTTGCCATGGCTGGTCGACGACGATCGCACACTGGCGGATGCCGTCCTGCTCCGCGATCGCGGCGATCGCATGCGCGGCGCGAGCGGCTGCGGGAATGCCCGCGACGCGGTATTCCGCCGCCGCCGCACTCGAAAAGACAAGGATGATATGGGGCAAATCGCTCGTTCCCGCTGGTGCATCGATGCTTTGACGGAATGGCGGCGCGAAAACCTTGGTCATGCGCGCCGAACCGGGGCGTTCGCCAGCAACCGCCGGTAGAGCGCGAGATTGGCCGCCGCAAAGCCTTGCCAGCGGAGCGCGCGGGCGCGCGTCAGCCCGGCCGCGCGCATCTGGTCGGCGCGGGTCGGCGAGCGCACGACGGCCAGCAACCCGTCTGCAATCGAGACGATATCGTCCGGGTCGACCAGCATGGCCGCGCCGCCCGCGACCTCGGGCATCGACGAGGTCATGCTGGTGACGACGGGGCAGCCGCAGGCCATCGCCTCCGCGACGGGGTTGCCGAACCCCTCGGCCAAGGAGGGGTGCAGCAGCACGCGCGCCGCGCTGTACAGGGTCACCAGAGCGTCACCGTCGACGACGGGAAGGAAGTGGACGCGGCCCGCGACGCCCAGCGCCGCGGCGAGGCTCTCCAGTCGCGCGCGCCGCGGCCCGCGCCGCTGCACCACCACCAGATCGATGTCGCCATCCCCGGCGAAGGCCGCCGCGAAGCCGCGCAGGGCGCCTTCGTGGTTCTTGTACGGCGCATCCTGACCGACGGTCAGCACGAAGGGGCGCTCGGGCGCCAGGCCGAGCGCGGCGAGCATCGCAGGGTCAGGGGCGACGGGGCGGAAGTGATCGGACACGCCCGACAGGGTCACAATGGTCCGCTCCGCCGCGGCAGGATGATAGGCGGCGATTTGGGTCGCGGTCGCGGTGCTGATCGCGGCGATCGCGTCGGCGCACCGGACGGCGCGGCGCAGGCCGTGCCCGTAGAACAGCCGCTCCACCGCGCCGCGCAGGCCCGTGCGGCACCAGGCGGGATGGGTCAGGCGCATGATGTCGTGGATCGTCACGACGCAGGGCATGGCCAGCCCTGCCGGCATGATGTTGAAGGTGGCGTGGAACAGGTCGACCTTTGTGAGGTCGACGACCTCCGGCAGCCACCACATCGTCGCGGGGCCGTTCGCCGCCTGCCACACCACCTGCTCGACGACATTCGGCGCATCGCTGAGCTGGCCGGGATGGCCGGGATGCCGCAGCAGCAGGAAGCGCAGGTCCGGCGCGAGCTGCGGCACGTGGTCGATCAGGCCGCGCACCACCTCGGCGATGCCGCTTGGCCGCGGACCGATGTAGCGGCAGTCGATACAGACCGTCGGCATGGCCACGTGCGTGCGCTTACCGGACAGCGTTGTTGATACCGGTGACCGAGAAGGCCGCGCTGGACACGATGTTCAGGAACTTCTGCAGATCGGCGATCGGCGCGTTCGAGACGTAGAGCACGTCACGATCCCGGATGGCGAAATCCTGCGCCGTGAAGAAGGACGCGCCCTGGCCGAGGTCGAGCCGGTAGACGACCGGGACCAGTCCCTCGGCGGTGCGCCGGGCCGTTTGCGCGGTTTCGGGATCGAGCACCTCGGGATGCTCCAGTCGGAACACGAAGACGCTGCGGACATCGGCGCGGTCGTCGCGCAGGCCGCCGATGCGGCCGAGCGCCTGTGCCAGCGAGATGCCGCCGCCCTCGAACGGAACCTCGGCATTCTGGCCGACCGCCCCCAGCGCAACGAAGCTGTAGGGCTGGAAGATCGCGGTGATCACGTCGCCGGCCTGCAACACGACGTTCTGCGCCGGATCGCGGACGATGGCGTCGAGCGGCATCGCCGCGGTCCGCCCGGCGCGCGTCAGCTGCACGGTGGTCTTGGCGACGGGCTGGCGCGATCCTCCGGCGGCGGCGAGCGCATCGAGCAGACGCTCGCCACGCGGGGTGAGCGGCATGCGGCGCGTCGCGCCGACCTCGCCCATCACCGTCACCGCACGGCTGTCATTCTGTGCCAGCCGCACGATCGCCTGCGGGCTGTGGGCGCGGCCCGCCAGCCGGGCGACGATGGTCCGGGCGACACCTTGCGGCGTCGCCCCGCGAACCGCTACGCTGCCGACGAACGGCACCGTGATCGTGCCATCCTCCCCGACGACCTGCTGCGGGATGCCCGCGCTCTGCGCGATGGCGCTGCCGATGTTCGCGCCCGGCGGCGTGGCCCCGAACAGCACTGCCGGCGGGGCCTCCCAGATCGCGATGTCGAGCACGTCGCCGACGCCGATGACCGTGCTGGTCGGTGCGACCACGCCGAACACGTCGGCGAACCGCTGCGAGCGGGCGAAGGCGGCGCTGCGCCGCGCCGCGGCCTCGTCGAGCGGGACGATGCTGATCCCCTGGTTCGTCGCCGCGCCCGGCTTCGCCGCCCGGCCGATCGCCTTCGAAGAGGGGCCGGAGCCGCCGATCGTCGAACAGCCCGCACCGAGCAGCAGGAGGAGCGCGGCGGACAGCCGCGACGGCGTGATAGGCATCAGAGGAACCTCTCGTAGAGCGCGGCGAGGCGCGCCCGGTAGCGTTCGGGAGAGAAATGCGCCGCCTGGGCGTGGCCGCGGCGCGTCAGATCGGCGCGCAAACCGGCATCCGCGTCGAGCGCCCGAAGCCCGGCCGCGATCGCGGCGGTGTCATAGGGATCGACCGCGATCGCGGCGTCCCCCGCCACCTCCGGTAGTGACGACGTGTTCGAGCACAGCACGGGCGTGCCGAGCAGCATTGCCTCGAGCACGGGCAGGCCGAACCCCTCGTACAGCGATGGGAAGAGCGCCGCCTTGGCGCCGCGGATCAGACTGACCAGCAGGCCGAACGGCGCATAGGGCAATTGGATGACCCGCCCGCGCCGGACATCGCCCTTGGCCGGTTTGCCGTTGGCCAGCGCGTCGAGCAGGCGCAGTTCACCCTCTGCGCGCCAGGCCTGGGCACCGACGATGACGAGCGGCGTGGTGAGGCCGCTCGCCATATAGGCTTCGACGATGCGGCCGATGTTCTTCTTGGGTTCGATCGAGCCCCAGAACAGGAAATAGTCTTTGTAGCCCGCGCCGATCGCCCCCTCGACCTCCCGGGCGACCTGCTCTTCGGCGGTGGCGCGGTATTCGGCGGGGATGTCGACCGCCTGATAGGTGTTGGTGACCCGCTCGGGCGCGATCCCGGTGATCTCGATGATGTCGCGGCGTGAGCATTCCGACACGGTGACGAGGTGGTCCGCGGTCCGCGCGATCGTCCGCAACAGCGCGAGATAGCGCCGCTTGTTGTCGAGCGTGGTATAGGGCAGCCGCAGCGGCACGAGATCGTGTACCGTGAACAGGTTGACCGCGCCGGGTACGCGCAGCGGCAGCGGATAGGTCCAGTGCGCCAGATCGGGCCGCTGCGGCAGCTGCACCGCGGTCGTGCTGCCCCAGGCCTGGAACCGGCCATGCGCGCGGCGGAAGACGTCGGCGGCATTGTACAGCGTGTCGTAATGCGGCAGCCGCGCGGCGAACTGGCGCGTCACCACCCGTCCCGTCACCGGCACCGCCATGCCACGCGACGGCAGCGGCGAGACGAGGGCGGCGAGGTCCTGCAAGCGGCTCTGCCGCTTGGCGATCCCGCTGTCGAAGAAGCCGATCTCGCGCAGCAGCGGCTCGCGCGACGAAAGCCCCTGCTGGCCGTACAGGATCGAGGTGCGGTGGCCGAGCCGCCCCACCTCATAACTGAGGTTGCGCGCGTAGGTGGCCACCCCCGTGCCCTTTTCCAGCCCGAGATTGTAGCCGTCGATGAGGACGTGTTTCATGAAAGCAGTGCCTGTTGGGTGGCGGGCCAGTCGCGAAAGGCGCCGGCGTCGGCCGCGACCGGCCACACCGGCGCGTCGGTCGGCAAACCCTCGACGGCAAGCGCGCCGTCAGCGGGCGAGAGATGCGCGAAAGCGAGGACGCGGATCGTCTCGCGATCCGCGCCATCGGCGTGCGGGGCGACGGTCGCGGCATCGGCGAACCGCTGGTCGGCGACCATCGCCGCGGCAAGCTGATCGCAGGTGGCGTGGCGCCGCAGCAGCGCGATGATCTCGTCCTCGCTCAGCACGGCGCCCGGCCACAGCAGCCAGGCCAGCGCCTGGACGTCGGGGCGTCCGGGCACCTGCGTCGCCGCAGGGCCCTTGCCGTACGGATGGATCGGCCATGCCGCCGGATCGCCGCCGCCCTGCGCGATGACGAAACGCAGATGCTCGACCACGTCGGCGGCCGGCTCGCCGAGCGCGCAGGCGGTGCGGTACGAGGCCTCGGCACGCGCGAAATGGCCGCCCTCCTTGGCGACATGGGCATGCTGCACCCAATAGGAGCGCTGATAGGGATGCACCGCCAGCGCCGCGGCATAGCGCTCCTCGGCGGCGCCCCAGTCGCGGGCGTCCCGCCGCCAGTCGCCTTCGCGCACCAGCAGCCGGAAGCGGTCGTCGGCAAGCGCGCGGTGCTGCGCGACTTCGATCAGGGCCGCCCGATCGACCGCCGCGGCGCGGTCGATCGCCGGCGCGGCGACCAGGCCGATCGCTTCCCGGAACCGGTCATAGGCCTCGTCGAAATCGTCGAACAGCGCCAGCTTGCCGCCGTGCAGCAGCGCGAAGCGGTTGCAATGATCGCGGAGATAGCCGGGATCGTGCGAGATCAGCACCATCGCGCGGTCCCCGCGCTTGCCGAACAGTTCGTGGTTGCAGCGATCGTGGAAGCGCGCATCCCCGACCGCGCCGATCTCGTCGATCAGGAAGCAGTCGAATTCGATGATCATCGATATCGCGAACGCCAGTCGCGCCCTCATGCCCGACGAATAGCTGCGCACCGGCTCGTGCAGATAGGCGCCAAGTTCCGAGAAGTCGGCGACGAAGGCAAGGTTGCGCTGAAAATCCTGTGCGTAGATGCGGCTGATGAAGCGTATGTTGTCGATCCCCGACAATGTCGGCTGGAACGCCCCGCCGAAGGCGAGCGGCCAGGACACCGACATATGCCGCTCGACCCGCCCGGCGGTCGGCCGCTCCGCGCCGCTGATCAGGCGGACCATGGTTGACTTGCCCGCGCCGTTGCGGCCGAGCACGCCGAGCCGCTCGCCCATCGCCAGGTCGAAGCCGACGCCGTCGAGCACGACATTGTCGCCCGAACGGGTGCGGTAGACCTTGCGGACGTCGGTCAGCCGGATCATTCGGGCACCACGCGCCGCGCCACCCATTGCGTGGTGAACAGCGCGACGAAGGTCAGCACCAGGCAGAACGGCAGCACATAGCCGAGGTCGTAATGCGCATGGACGCGCGATCCGAAATAGCCTTCGCGGACGATCTCGGTGCCGTGCACCATCGGGATATAGAGGACGTATTTCTGCGCTGCGGCAGGCAGGGCATCGACCAGGAATGCCGAACCCGACAACGGGAAGATGAGGTACGAGGCGGGGTGCCACAGCTTGTCGACCAGCTCGCTTTCGTGGCTGAGCGCGCCCAGCGTGATCGCCAGTGCCGCACCGAACCAGGCGATCAGCAGCCAGCCGCCAACCACCTCGAGGATGTTCTTCGGCGGGTCGATCCAGCCCAGCACGATGAACAGCACGCTGAGCCCGGCGAAGGACATCGACGCGCCGCCGAACTCCAGCGCGACGCGCGCGACGTAGATGTCGAGCACGCGGATGTTGCGATGGTAGAGCAGCGACAGGTTGTTCCACAGCGCGCCGATGCAGCGCCCCGGCATGTTGCGCCACAGCAGCACGCTCGAATAGCCGGTCAGCGCGAAGGCGACGATCGGCAGGTCGCTGCCATGATAGGCCTTGGCCGCGGTCCACAAGGCGGCGACGCCGAGCGTGAACAGCATCGGTTCGACGAACAGCCACAGGAAGCCGATATTGTGCCGGCCGTAGCGCGTCAGCATCTCGCGCAGCAGCAGCGCGACGAGGACACGGCCCTGCACCCTGAAACTGTCGCGCAACCGCGGGCGGACCATCGGCGAGACGGAGGTCGTCATCCCTCGCGATGCTCGCGCACGCCGGCCAGCAGGATGGTGAGGATGCCCCAGGCGAGCAGTCCGAGCACCAGCACTGCCAGCACGCCGCCCAATCGTCGTGGCCGAATGGGATAGTCGGGCAGGCTGGGGGGAGCGATCCGCTCGACATAGGCCCGCTTGCGGCGCGCCTCGGCATGTGCGTCCTGGAGCGAGACCAACGTCGCGGCGAGCTGCTTGGCGGCGAGTTCGCTGTCGAGCAGGAGCACCTGGTACCGCGCCGCCGCGGCGGACAGCGAATTGCGACCGCCCGCGACCCCCGACCGCCGTCGCGCTATCTCCTTCTGCAATCCGTCGATCTGGGTGCGGAGATAGGGGATCTGCGGCGCGGCGGGCGTGAACGCCTCCATCTGCTGCAACTGAGTGCGCGCGGAAACGAGTTCGTCCTCGAGTTTCGAAATCCCCTGCAGGCGCGCTTCCGCCTCCTTCTCGGGATCGATGATGCCGGCGCGATTGCGATACGCGGCAAGGCGGACCGCGGCGGTGCGGGCGCGCTCCTGCGCCTCACGCGCGTCGCTCTCCGCGACCGCGAGTGCGTCGGTCCGCGCGCGGCTGGACAGGCGATTGACCAGCGCTTCCGATCGTTCGAGCAGCCGTTCGTTGATCGCCCGCGCCTGGACAGGATCAAACGCGCTGACGCTGAGATGCAGGACCTGCGTCGTCGTGTCCGGCTCGACCTCCACCTTGCCGAGGTAATAATCGAAGAACCGCTCACGGTTGGCGGGCAGCAGACCGCCGAACCGGTCGAGCAGGAACACCGATCCCGCCGTATAGGCGCGGGTGAGCAGGCCGTCGCGATCGGCATCGTCCAGCGCACCACGCGACTCGAGATATTCGACGACCGCGTTGCTCTCCTCGGTGGCACCGCTCAGGCCGCTGCCGCTGAGCACCTGGCCGAGCGATGTCACCGCGGCCTTGCTCGGGCTGCGCACCACGAAGCGCGCCTCGGACACGAACACGTCGCTGGCGAACAACGCGAAATAGAGCGTGGCGAGCACGGTCGGGATGACGACCAGCGCGAGGAACAGCGGCGATGGACGCTTGAAATTGGATGACACTAGTTGGCGGTTCCCAGATCGATAGGACAGCCGGCCGGCGCCGGCTGGTCGTTGCCGCTGCGGCGTTCGGACGTCGGCAGGCGGGTGAGCGTCGCCATCCAGGGTGCGACCTGCTCGAAATGATCGTCCCAATTGGGCGGGCAATAGCCCCGCAGCGCATCGATCCGCCGCTGCCGCCGCGATGCCGGGCCATCGAATGCCGCGATTTTCGCGGTCCAGCCGGCGACGTCGTGGGGGTCGAGCAGGCAGGGAATACCCTGGCCGACTTCGTGGAAGCACGGCAGGTCGCTGGCGATCACCGGCACACCCAGCGCCAGCGCCTCCGCCATCGGCAGGCCGAATCCTTCGGCGAGCGAGGGCATCAGCACCGCCCGCGCACCCTGCATCAGCGTCGCCAGCGCGTCGTCGTCGCAATCCTCGACGATCTCGATCAGGCCGCCCGCCATGCCGCACGCGGCAAGCGCCGCGCGCAGCGAGCCGACACCCGTGCCCCACCGTCCGATGACGACGAGCCGCGGCACGTCGAGGCCGGGCGTGGTGCGCAAACGATCCCAGACGTTCAGCAGCAGAACGTGGTTCTTGCGGCTCTCGATCGTGCCGACGCACAGGAAATAGTCGCTGTCGACCGGTGTCGGCGCCGTCCGGGACAACGCCGCCCCTGCCAGCGGCGCGATCGCAACCGGCGGGCAGGGGAGCCGCAGTCGCGCCGCATGCGCGCGCAGATCGCGAGCAACCGCAGCGCTGCCGACGATGATCCCGGCACCATATCGCAACGCCGATTGGACGCGATCGGTGTGCCGCCGCACGGCATGGGGCCGGCAATGCTCGGGATGCACGATCGGGATCAGATCGTGGATCAGGTAGACGGCGCGCAGCTCATGGCGCTCGATCCAGCGGACATGCGCCGGCAGGTCGTAATCGGTATGGCTGACGTTGACATAGAGGCTGCCGGGGCGGGGCGGGTGCGACCGCAGCAAGGCGGCGGCGAGATTCAGGGCCAGCCGATACCGGACGCCCCCGCCGCGGCGACCAGCGAGAAGGGCGAACAGACGGCGTGAAGCCGAGCGGCTGAGCACCCGGATGACGCCGCGATGCTGCACCACCGCGTGCGCGCGGGGCGCGAAATGGCGCAGGTAGGCGAGGCAGACCCGGTCGATCCCGTTCGCCAGCCGCCCGGTCCAGCGCAATTCCACCAGACGCGTCACGTCGAGGAGAACGGGCTCCTCGCCCTTCGCACCCTGTCCGAAACGATGATTGACCCCATCCATCCTGAGACAGACGGAGGCACCGTCGCCCGACCTTGGTTCGACGTCGCTTTTTCCGCAGGGCGGCTGCGCGGGCGACGACGATTAACGTCGCGGAGGGCGGCCTGTCCCGCGGCACGCGTGCCGTCAGGCGGGATCGACATCCAGTGTCGTAGCGAAGTTCCTCCCCCGCCAGGGGGAGGTGGCATGCCGAAGGCATGACGGAGGGGGAAGGCACGCCACCGACGACATTTTTTACCTCCCCCTCCGTCACGGCTGCGCCGCGCCACCTCCCCCTGGCGGGGGAGGAGTTCTCTCGAAGTCCGAGTGTCGATCCGCGCTAAAATCGCGTGTCGAGGCCGATCCGGAACGTGCGTGGCCGCAGCGGCGTAACCTGGTCGCGGCCGGTGGCGAACGGCGTGCCAAGCGCGAACCGGTTGCCCCGCGTGTCGAGCAGGTTGCTGACTCCGGCCGTGACGCCGAACTGCGCAAGGCTGAGCCGCGCGGTGACCTCGGTATCGAGGTAGCTGCCCTGCTGCTGGCCGAGCACCGGCCCGACGCCGAGCCGTGACGACCCGACATAGCGGATCCATCCGTCGAGCGTCAGCGCCGCCCCATTGAGGTCGCGATGGTAAATGGCGCCGGCACGCGCGGTCACCTTGGCGATATTCGGGATCTGTTCCAGCCGGGCGAAGGCCTGCGCCCGCGCCACCGCGAGGTTCACCGGCAATTCCGGCGTCGCGACCAGCGTCAACAGGCGGGGGGAGGGCTCATCGATCCGGCCATTGTTGTACGACACCGCGCCTTCGAGGCGCAGTCCGCCGGTGGGCCGGAGGGTCCCCGTCGCCTCTACCGTCCATAACCGCCCGTTGCCGATGTTGGCGGTGCTCGGCAGCCCGCCACCATCGATGAAATCGGCCTGGATATCGCGCCACGATGCCCGCGCGATCGTCACGCTGACATCGGCGAGGGGAGAGTCGTGGCGTATGCCAGCCTCGATTGTCGCGACCCGGTCGTTGCGGAACTGACGGACATAGTCGCCCTCGATCGCCAGACCGCCCGGCCGAAACCCTTGCTGGTAGCGGAGGAACAGCTTGGTGCCCGGCGTGAGGGTGAGGAGGGCTGCAGTGGCGGGAAGCACGATCGTCTGCGTCCGTTGTGCGGTTTCGCCGCTCCGCGACGCGGCGATCAGCGGCGATGCGTTCTCGGCGCTGCCGTCCAGCGTCGAACGCGTCGCGCGCAGGCCGCCGGTGAGCAGCAGCCCCGCGAGCGGGCGAATGCTGCCCTCGCCATAGGCGGTCCATTCGCGCACGCTGTTGATCACGCCGGTGGTCGGCGCGGGCGCGTCCGGCGCGCCGAGCAGGCGCCGCAGCCGGGTGCGATTGTAGATGTAACTGGCACCGACCAGCCAGCCCGAGCCATCCGCGGCGCTATGCCAGGCGCGCGTCTCGTTCGCCTGCATCCGGGTGCGATTGGCCTGGGTGAACAGGCGCGGCGGCCCGCCCGGCGGCGTGGCGTCGTAGCGTTCGAGCAGGTCGTGCGCAGTGACCCCGCTGGTCGAGCGCAGCCGCACCCCGCCGATCCGGCCGGAGGCCACCACCTGCGCCTGACCGTAATCGGCGCGGAATCCCTCCGACACGGCGGCAAGGCGGGTCAGCGGCGTGCCGTCGCGATCGGCATATTGGCTGTCCGCGCCGCGGATGATCTGGCCGATCCCGATGAGTTCGGCGCTCCAGCCCGCGCCGAGATCGACATGCGCGGTCGCGCGCCCGCCCTCGATCCGGGTGCGGTTGACGTCGGTGCGGCCGAGCAGCGGCTTGTCGATATAGCCGCCCTCGATCGCGGTCGTGGCGACGAGGCGCACCGCCAGCCGGTCCTCGACGAGCGGCAGGTTCAGGACGCCCTGCGCATCCAGCCCAGGACGGCCGTGCACCGTCGCCGAGGTCCCGACGACAGCCGTTCCCGCGACCTGGTCGAGCTCGACCGGATTGGGCACCAGCCGGATCAGGCCGCCGAGCGACCCCGCGCCGTACAACGTGCCCTGCGGCCCCTCCAGCACCTCGACCGCGGCGAGATCGGCGAGCCGCAGGTCGGGATCAGGCGCGTTGTAGCTGAGGCGGAGATCGCCGTAATATTGCCCCACCGTCGCCTGGGTCGGCCCGGTGAAGCTCGAATCCGCGATGCCGCGGATGAACAGCTTGTTGCGGCCGGCGCCGAGATAGGTCGAGGTGACGCTGGTCAATCGCTGGACCAGCCGGTCGGTGCCCCCCGCGCCGCCGCGCTCCAGCTCCTCGCCGGGCACGCGCACCACCTGTCCGGCGAAATCGTCGCGCCTGGTGTCGCGCTTGCTGGCGGTGACGACGATATCGTCGGCTTTTGGCTCCGCGGTGGGCGGGGGCGGCACGGGCGGCGTCGGTCGCCGCGGGCGGGCCGAACGGGGGGCCGGCTGCAATCGCCAGCTCTGCGAGCCGACCGGCACGATCACGGCGCCGGCGCGCGCGGCGATCGCAGCCAGCGCCGCTCTGGCGGAAAGCTGCCCGCGCAGCGCCGGCACCGGTCGCGCCCAAAGGGTGCGGTCCGGCACGACGATACTGATCCGGGCCTGTCGACCGAGCGCGGTCACCTGCTGCCCCAGGGTTCCGCCGGGCAGGTTGATCGGCAGCGTTTCGGCCCGGGCGGCGGGCGCCGCGAGGAGCAGCGCACATGCGGCGATGCCGCCCGTCCCGTGCCTCACTGAGGCGCCTCCAGCGTCCAGACGTTCGCGCTGTGGCGGACGCGGACGCCCAGCAGCGCGCCGAGCAACGCGGGGTCGTTGCGGAACGCGCGCGTCTCCAGCGTGCCGTTGAAGATGCGGCCGGCGACGGTGGGCGAGGCGGTGACGCGCCATCCGAGCTGCCGCGACAGGTCCTCCGCAACCTCGCTGATGGTCGCGCCGTCATAGGCAAGGCGACCGTCGCGCCACGCCCCGACGTCGGCGACATCCAGCCGCGTGCGCCGCAGCGTACCGCCTTGCGCCACGATCCCGTCGCCCGGTGCCAGACGGAGCGCCTGCCGGTCGGCATCGACCATCACCGCGCCCTCGCTCACCGCCACCTGCGTCCGCGCTCCCAGCACCCGCACGTCGAACACCGTGCCGAGATCGGTGAGCGACAGATCGCCGACGCCGACCTGGAAGGGATCATCGGCATCGTGGCGCACCTGGAACAGCGCCTCGCCCGCCTCCAGCGTCGCCCGGCGCGGCCGTGATCGATCGAGCCGGACCCGCGTTCCGCCCGCGAGCTGGATGCGGCTGCCCTCGGACAGAGTGAGGGTGCGCTGCTCGCCCGCGTTGGTGGCAATCGTATAGGATTGGTCCTGCTCATGCCAAAGGCCAAGGCTCACCGCGCCGATCAGCGCGGCGGCCGCGGCACCGCCGAGCCAGCGCCCACGCCACCCTGCACGGCTGGCGACGGCGGGCTCGGGATCGTTCGCGGCGACGTATGCCGGCGGGCCGCTGCGGGCGACGCTCTCTGCCGCGCCGGCGATCGCCGCAGCCGCGCGATCATAGCGTTCGGCACGCGCCGGGTCCGCCTCCAGCCAGGTGACGAAGGCGTTCCAGTCCGCGTCAGGCTCGGCCATCCGGATCGCCCAGTCCAGCGCCTCGCTATCGATGGCGCCGGGCGCACCGCTCGTGTCGAACGCGCTCATCGAATCTCGTCCTTCAGCTTCACCAGGGCCCGTGTCACGTCGCGCAGATCGCTCTCCACCGTGCTGAGACTGATGCCGAGCTCCGTCGCGATCACGCGTTGCGGCACGCCATCGACGCGGGCGCGGCGAAAGACCGTCGCCTTGCGATCGCCGAGGGCTTGCAGCACCTGTGCGACACGCGCGGCTTCCTGGCGGGCTTCGACCTCGCGCTCCGGTGTCGGGATGACCGAGGATGGATCGCGCCGTCCGTCTTCCCAGGCCTGGTCACGCCGTTCCGCCTGCCGGCGAGAGCGATAGCGGTCGATCATCAGCAGGTCGGCAGCGCGGTACAAATAGGCGAGCGGGTTGTCGATCGGCACGTCGGTACGCCCCGCTACCTTGAGCCACAGGTCGTGGACGAGATCCTCGGCCGCCTCACCCGCACCGCGCGCGCGCAGGAAACGAAGCAGTGCGTCGCGATGTTCGAGATAGACTGCTTCGAGGCCGGTAAGCGGCATGGCGTAGCGGGAAATCCGTGTTTGAAAACGTCCTCGTTTAGTCGGATAGGTCGGGCAGGAGAAGGCAGGTTCGCCGCCATCTGCTGCACTACTGGCGCTCCTGCCAGCATCGATGGCGCCCTCCCCTGGGCTGACGGGCCTTTCCGACATGCCGGCCTTCCGGGCGGATACGGTTATGTCCGATCTTTGGGTGAGCACTCCCGGGCCCGCGTCGAGGCGCATGTCAATCCTTCTTGGTCTCCAGCATCCAAGACGGAATCGGGCGGGCAGACCCTTGGATCGAATACCCCTTCTTGCAAACGGCAGTCCTTGCCGCGTCGTCGCTCGCCGCGACCTGCCCAGACGATGGGACGTGACGCCAGACGATCTTCCCGACTTGCCGCAGCAGCGATCGCTCAGTGATCGCGTTGCCTGATGTCGGCGACCTCGTTGTTGCTGAGACCTGCGCTTTCGTCGCGCAGGAACGCGAGCAGCTCCGCCACCTCCGCCGGGCCGAACCGGAGACCCAAATCGTCCATCTGGATGAACACGGACGCCTGCTCGTCCGCCGGCATCGCGGCGATGACGTCGACGCATTCCTCCAGCGTCCCTTGCCCGATGACGTCCGACATCGCCTCGGTGTCACCTTCGACAGCGTAGATCGTCGCCAGCTCGCTCAGCGGGTATGTCGTCATCATCGTATCCTATCGATCGTTGTCGGTGGACGAACGTGCGTGCGCGCCGCTCGGGCGCAATCGCCGTTCGCCTTAGGTCCCGGTGAAACGATCGGGTGACGGGTTGCGTGACGGGAAACGTCGCCGATCGGGGGCTGACGATGTCACGTAAACGCCCGTTCGCGGAGCGTTCACGGAATCGTTCAATGGTTGCCTGCGCGACGAATGCCCCAACGAACATCTGTTCCCCTCGCCGGCGGCGGTGAGACGGATCATCAAGGCATGGCGGACGGGCTACGACACCGTGCGCCCGCACAGCAGCCTCGGCGGCACAACACCCGCCAAGTTCACCAGCCGCGCCCCGCCACGGGGCATGAGGAAACCGACGCCAACTTATCAGCGGCTCAAAAACGGTGGACAGGGGTGAGCATCGCCGGCCCGCTGGCGCTCGGAAATAAAATCTGTGGCCAAGTGGAATAAAGCCTGACCTGGCAGCGTCTCGGCAGTGATCCTTTCATCGGAGGCATCGATGCCAGCCACCAGCCGCCTGTTGCGCCTACTTCTTGCACCCGCATTGGCATTCAGCGCCGGCACCGCCCTTGCCGCGGTCGACGGTACGGAGCAGCCATACCTCGTGGAGGTGAATGCCGCCATGGACCGGATGATGAAGGCCATGATGGTCAGCCCGACGGGCAATGTCGATGCCGACTTCGTGATCATGATGGAGCCGCATCATCAAGGTGCCATCGACATGGCCGTCGCGGAACTCCGCTACGGCAAGAACGAACAGCTCAAGCGCATCGCGCAGGAGATCATCGTCGACCAGCAGCAGGAGATCGCGGCCATGCGTCTCGCGCTTGGCCAGCCGCTGCCCCCTTCGCAGGCCGCGCCGACCCAACAGGGCACTGCGCCCCAGGCCCATAAGGAGCACTGAAATGAACCGTTTCATCCTCGTGGCGGCGCTGCTCGCCAGTTCGGCCGGCGCGCAGACCGCGCTTTGGGCAGCACCCGCTGCGATCGAAGCGCCCCTTGTCGACGATCAGGCGCAGACGCTGGCGTCCGCCGGCTCGGCATACGCTCGACGCACGCAGGCGCCATGGAGCCGCCAGGACGTTCCGGTCAGCGGGCATGATCGGATCTATGCGGCTGAGCAATTCTCGAACACGCTGTCCGTCACCGACCCGGCAACCAACACCCTCGTTGGCGTCATCAAGCTCGGGGATCCGCAGCCTGCCAATTTCAGCCCACTCTACAAGGGGCAGGTGCTGGTTCACGGGCTGGGCTTCTCGCCCGATGGGAGAACGCTGGCGGTCGTGTCGATCGGGTCCAATTCGGTGACCTGGATCGATACCGCGACGAACGCGGTCAAGCATACCACGTACATCGGCCGCAGCCCGCACGAAGCCTTCTTCACGCCGGACGGCAGGCAAGTCTGGGTGACGGTCCGCGGCGAGGACTATATCTCCGTACTCGACCCCGGCACCTATCAGGAAACGGGCCGCATCAAGACGCCCGGCGGGCCGGGCATGACGATCTTTTCGCCGGACGGTCAATACGGCTACGTGTGCTCGTCCTTCAACCCCGACCTCGTCGTGTTCGACGTGGCAACCCACAAGGAAGCGGGCCGCGTCCGGCAGCCCAGCCCGTTCTGCCCGAACATCGCGGCAAGCCCCGATGGCAAGCAGGTCTGGTTCACGCTGAAGGACGTCGGCAAGGCCGTCGCCTTCGATGCCAAGCCTCCCTTCGCCGTGCTCAAGGTGATCGACACGGGTCCGATCACCAACCACGTCAATTTCGCCGTCACGCCGAAGGGGCAATTCGCCTATGTCACCGTGGGTGGCCTCAATGTGGTGAAGGTCTTCCGCACCAGCGATTTCGCACAAGTCGCGACCGTGCCCGTCGGCAAGCTGCCGCACGGCATATGGCCGTCCGGTGACGGCTCGCGGATCTACGTCGGTCTGGAGAACGACGATAAGCTTGCGGTGATCGACACCGCAAGGAACCGGGTCACGCATATGGTACCGATCGGTCAGGCCCCGCAGGCGATTGCCTATGTGCCGAATGCCGTGCCGGATGGTCCGGGCACGGCGAACCTCCAGCCGCTCGGCCAAGCCGGCAATGCGACGCATCTGATCCTCGCGCCGCGCGGCGCCGCGACTATGAGCCCGACGAGCGTCACCCTGTTCGACCAGGGGTTGATCCAGATCCTGCAAGGCTCCGTGACCGGTCTTGCCCCCCGGCACGGTTACGTCCTGGCCCTGTCCGACCATGCCGACGGCTCAGGCGCGCTGGAACCGCTTGCCAAGTTCATGACCAATCCCGCAGGGTCGGCCATCGTCAACGTGTCCGGTCCCATCCGCCAGATCGTCGCGGGCGGAACGCCGGCCGGGCGGCGGTGGCTCGTCGTTGCGGAGGCGATCCGGGATATGCCAGGCACGGTCCTCCAGGTGCAGCAGGACTGACATGGATCAACGCGCCGTCCTGATCGAACCGCTGATCCCCGGCCTGCGCCGCTATGCGCGCGCATGGCTGCGCGACGAGAGCCTGGCGGACGACCTTGTTCAGGACTGCCTGGAGCGCGCCGTCACCGCCTGGCGCCGGCGGCACGGTGACGCGGTTCGTCCGTGGCTCTATGCGATCCTGCACAATCTGCTGGTCGATCATGGCCGACGCGTCGCGCGGCGCGGCACGCTTGTCCCCATCGACGTCGCGGAGGGGCCAGCGCTGTCGGTTGCGCCCGAGCAGGCGGCTGCTATCGAACATGGTGACCTGATGCGCAGCCTCGATGCCCTACCTCCCGATCAGCGCGCCGCGATCCTGCTCGTGTCGGTCGAGGACCTGTCCTATGCCGATGCGGCCGCCGTCCTGGACGTGCCGATCGGCACGCTGATGTCGCGATTGTCGCGCGGCCGCGACCGGCTTGCGGGGCTGATCGGCGCCGGTGAGCGGCCGAAGCTGCGGAGGGTGAAATGACACCCCCGATCGGAGAGGATGATCTCATGGCCTGGGTCGATGGCCGGCTGCCGCCCGAGCGCGGTCCGCGCGTCGACGCCTACCTTGCCGACAATCCCGATGTCGCCAGCCGGCTTCGGCTGCAACGCGAGCAGCGGTCCGCGCTTTCCGCGGCGTTCCTTGCGGTCACATCGGAGCCGATCCCCTCCACGATGCGAGTAGCTACCATCGCGGCGCGCCGGCGCGCCGGCCCTCGATGGTGGCATGCGGCGGCGGCGGCTCTGCTGCTGGCGGTGGGCTTTGGCGGCGGGTGGGGGTTGCGTACCACCACCCTGCCGCCACAGGCCGGTATCGGTGCGCTGGCCCAGGAGGCGACGTACAATTACCGGGTATATGCCTCTGACTTGCAGCGTGGCGCCGAGATCGGACCCGACGACAGGCGGCAGCTGGTCGGTTGGGCGTCAAGACGGATCGGCAGCCGTGTCGCGATACCGGACCTCGCATCGGCCGGTTACCGGTTCGCCGGCGGGCGTCTCATCGCCACGCCGCACGGCCCTGCTGTCATGTTCCTTTACGAGGGACCAGCGAGCAGCCGTCTCGCGGTACTCAGCCGGCCGATGGAGATCGACAAGGCGGCGAAGATGACCCCGACGACGGAAGGCAATATCAACCGCATCACCTGGGCCGATCGCGGCATCGGTTACAGTATCGTAGCGCCTCGCACGCCTGCCGAGCTGCAACCTTTGGCTGATACGATCCGCAGGCAGGCGCTCACCGTGTGAGCGACCCGTCCGCGGAGGTGAACAGTTTTCGGACGGTGCACTGCTACGCAATCGGCGCCATGGATCGTCCTGTCGGCTGCTGACGGTGCTGTCGGACGACGCTGCCCAGCCACCTCCCACGGAAGCAGCCGGGCAGCGGCAACGCGGGGTCAGATCTGGGTGTGACCGCCGTCGACGAACAGCTCCACGCCGTTGACGAAGCTCGCGTCATCCGATGCGAGGAACAGCACCGCCTTGGCGATCTCGTCTGGCTGACCGACACGACCGGCGGGTATCTGGGTGGCAAGGAAATCCTTGATGCCCTGCGCCTGATCGCCGTTGCCGAAGACCTCGTTCAGGCCGGCGGTTTCCGTCGGCCCGGGGCTGACCACGTTCACGCGGATACGCCGGTCCTTCAGATCGAGGATCCAGTTGCGGGCGAAGTTGCGCACGGCAGCCTTGCTTGCGCCGTACACGCTAAAGGCGGGAGTGCCGGATGCGCCGGCGGTCGACCCCGTCAGCACGATCGACGCCCCGTCCTTGAGCAGCGGCAACGCCTTCTGCACGGTGAAAAGCACGCCCTTCACATTGGTGTTGAAGGTCGTGTCGAACTGCTCCTCGGTGATCGCTCCCAGCGGCAGCATCGTCCCGCCCCCGGCGTTGGCAAAGATCACGTCGATCTGCGCATGCTGCTGCTGAACGGCGTCGTAGAGCCGGTCGATGTCGGCGAGGTTCGTCATGTCGCCCCGCACCCCAGTTACGTGCCCGCCGATCTGCTTCACCGCGGCATCGAGCACGTCCTGGCGGCGGCCGGTCACGAACACGCGAGCACCCTCGGCAGAAAAGGCCTCGGCAGCCGCCAGCCCGATGCCGCTCGTCCCGCCGGTGACCACCACCACCTTGTTGTTGAACCGGTCCGTCATTGTCTGTCTCCTTGATCGTAACGGCGCAGCGCCGTTGCCCCGCTCAGATGCAACTGAAACGATCATGCTTGTAGCGGGTGAAATCGGCACGTACCGTTCCACTGGAGGAACGCTGATGCGGACGGACTTGAATGATCTGGCCTATTTCGCCGAAGTGGTTTCGCACGGCGGGTTCGCGGCAGCGGGGCGCGCCTTGCACGAGCCCAAGTCCAAGCTCAGCCGTCGCATCGCCGGCCTGGAGGACCGTCTCGGCCTGCGGCTGATCGAACGGTCGAGCCGGCGCTTCCGCGTGACCGAGACGGGGCAAGCCTTCTACGAACGCTGCCGTGCGATGCTGGCGGAGGCCGAACAGGCCGAGGCCCTGGTCATGCAGGCGCAGGCCGAGCCGCACGGCCGCATCCGGTTCAGCTGTCCGACCGGTATGATCGAGCCGGTCTCTGGCATCGTGGCTTCATTCCTCGCCAGCTATCCGAAGGTTCGTCTTCAGCTCGTCGCCACCGACCGCGCCGTCGATCTGATCGAGGAGCGGATCGATCTGGCGCTGCGCGTCCGCTCGTCGCTGACAAGCGACGCAGCGCTCACCATGCGCTCGCTCGGCACCTCCACGCGCATATTGGTCGCGAGCCCGCAGATCGCCAGCCAGGTGACCGGGTTGGAGGAGTTGAATACACTTCCGTTGCTGGCCACCGACGACGAAGCGGATGAGGTGGCGTGGCATCTGGAGACGGAAGACGGCCGCCTCCACGTGCTGCGGGTGTCTCCGCGCCTCGGCTGCGCTGACCTGACGGCCGTGCGGCACGCGGCGATCGCAGGTCTGGGCATCGCGATCTTGCCTGATCGGATATGCCGCAACGCCATTGCGGATAATAGTCTGGTGCACGTTCTGCCGGAATGGCGCGGTCTGCAAGGGATCGTGCATTTGGTCTTCACCACCCGGCGTGGATTGGCACCGGCAGTGCGGGCATTGATCGATCACCTGGCGACCCATTTTCCGCGCAACGCGCTTGCGAGTCGATGATGCCGGGCGGGAAGCGCTCGATGCTTTCTCTCGGCCGGTGCCGGTTCGCGATGACCGACCAGCCGGCGCCTATCCGTTAAATGCCCGATATCCCCTCATCCACGCGAAGCATCAGATGGGTCGTCGTTAGGCAGCGGAGCGATGGTCACCCGGCGCGGTCATTTTGATGTCGCGCGATGGTGGAGCCCCGAAGAGGCGGGCATATTCCCGGCTGAATTGCGACGGGCTCTCATAGCCGACCGCATAGCTCGCGGCGGTCACCTCTCGCCCGGCGATCATGAGGCGGCGCGCTTCCTGAAGGCGGAGGCTTTTTTGATATTGCAGCGGGCTCATCGCGGTCGCGGTGCGAAAGTGTCGATGCAGCGAGGCAGGGCTCATATTGGCGACGTCCGCCAACGCCTCGATCCGCAATGGTTGATCGAACTTGTCGCGGATCATCGCGATGACCCGGCGCATCTGCGACAGGCGGCTGTCGGCCCGCGCCACCTGGCGCAGCATCGAACCTTGGGGTCCCTGAAGAAGGCGGTAGAGAATCTCCCGCTCCAGCAAAGGCGCCAGAACAGCGATGTCACTTGGTGTGTCGAGTAGCCTCAGGAAGCGGAGCCAGGCATCCAGCAGGTCTTGCGTCATCGGATTGACCGCAAACGCAGGCTCGCTGACGGGGTCACCTATCGCCGTTTCGGTCAATAGCGAGGCGAGCCGGTCGCTATCGAGATCAAGGCTGACGGCAAGATACTGGCTATTGGGCAGGTCGAGCTTTACGCACCCCGATGCCGGCAATTCGACGGTGGCGATGAAATAGCTGGCCGGATCGTAGCGCAAGCGACGGTCGCCGATCGCGATCTCCTTGGCGCCACTCAGAACGAGCGCCATCATCGGCTGGTAGACGCCGGAAAGCGCCTGGGGAGCGGCGCCATCCCTGTAGAGGGCCACACCCGGCAAAAGGCTTGCCTGATAGCGATCTGGTGCATGCCGGCCGACGATGGCGCACAGCTCCGCGAGGGTGTTTTCCATCTCGGCACGATGGGCGAGCAAATCGTAGCCGACAAGCGCCTTGATAGGATTAGGCAAATAGTCGCGGCGATCGCGCATGCGGGCCCCGCCGGCAGTGGCCACCTTGTCCGTGCAGAAGGAGACAAGACGATGACGGACAAGCCGATTGCGTTGGTGACGGGCGCGAACAAGGGTATCGGACTGGAGATCGCGCGCGGGCTGGCGCGCAAGGGATATGCCGTGTGGCTTGGCAGTCGCGAGGAGACGCGGGGCGAGCCAGCAGCGCAGATGCTGCGTGACGAAGGTCTCGACGTTCAGTTCCTGCCGCTCGACGTTACCGACGACGCGAGCGTTGCCGCGGCTGTCGAAACCGTCGGACGCAAGACCAACCGCTTGGATGCCCTGGTAAACAATGCTGGCATCTCGACGGGCTGGGGCCCGCCGTCCGCAGAGCCGGTGATGGACGTGCGGGCAATCTACGACGTGAACGTATTCGGCGTGATACGGGTAACACAGGCCTTCCTGCCGTTGCTGAAGGCATCGGCGTCACCGCATATCGTGATGATCAGCAGCAGCCTGGGGTCGCTTGCATGGGCCTCCGACTTCGATGCGCCGATGGCACACGTCAATCTGCTCGGCTACAACAGCTCGAAATCCGCATTGAACGCCGTGACGGTGGCGTTCGCCAAAGAGCTTGCGCCCCTTGGCTTCAAGGTCAACGCCGGCTGCCCTGGCTACACGGCGACCGACCTCAATCAGCACTCCGGCCTCCGCACCCCGGAACAGGGCGCCGCCATCGGCATCCGCTTGGCGACCCTGCCGGGGGATGGGCCCACCGGCGCCTTCTTCGACGATGCTGGCCCGATCGCCTGGTGACCAACCGACACGTTTTCAGGACATCGGTTGCCGGGCAGGCGCACGCCTCGTGAGCCTGCCCGAGCGTCTTGCCAGCCTACGCGCAGGCGATCGCGTCGGCACCGGCCGGCAGGTGGGCGGGTGCGTCCACATCGGTCACCGCTCGCCACACCGCCTCGGCGACGTCTTCGGACGATGTCGTCGGTCTGGTGTCTTCCTGCCGGTCCGCCATGACCTGCTGGACAAACGGCATATAGGCTTCGGGGAATCCGTCGGGCATCAGCGCTCGGGCATTGTCGCCGAAGCGTGTCGTCGGCGCGCGACCCGGCAGGACCACGCGGACACGGACGTTGAACGGCGCGAGCTCCAGCGCGACGCTGTCGGAAAAGGCATTCACCGCTGCCTTGCTGGCGGTGTAGACCGACAGTAGCGGCAACGGCCGGTAGGTCACCGACGAGGTGACGTTGACCACGACGCCCGCGCGACGCGCACGCATCTGCGGCAACACCGCCTGCATCATCGCGATGGTGCCGAGCGTGTTGGTCTCGAAGATGTGCCGCGCTGTCGCGATCGGCGTTCCTTCCAGCGCATTGAGAAAGCCGACGCCGGCGTTATTGACCAATGCATCAACCGCTCCCGCCTCAGCAACGACGTGTGCAATACTGGCAGCGTCGGTCACGTCGAGAGGGAGCACCCGCACACGGTCGGATTCGGGCAGGATGTCCTCGCGCGGTGTGCGCATGGTGGCGATCACGTTCCAGCCGCGCGCTGCAAAGAGGCGAGCGGTTTCCAGTCCGAACCCTGATGAGCATCCAGTGATCAATATGGTCGGCATACAAGCTCCTGTCGTTGACCCGGCAGGAGATGGCGCGCCCAGCCAGACATGCTACGTTCGTGCGTCCACATCTGTTTGGTGAGCGTCCGTAATTGGCCGATCCTCTCGCGCAAATCGTCAGCCTGCTGCAGCCCGACCTATCCTATGCCAAGTTCGTGGAAGGGGCGGGCGCTTGGCGTGTCCGCCGGACAGAGGACGGCCGCGCCTTCTTCTTCGCGGCGCTCGAAGGGACCGTTCGCATGGAGGTGCCGGGTCGGCCATCCCTGCTGATCGAGAGTGGCGACTTCGTGCTGATCCCGGCCGCCTACGACTTCACGGCGTCGAGCGTGACTGCCGAGCCACCCGCCGGCTTCGAATATGCGCCCGTCGAGATCCGGCCCAACGTCTTCCGCCTTGGCGATCAGCACGTCGCGCCGGACCTGCGCATGCTGGTCGGTTACTGCGCCTTTGCCTCGCCAGACGCCGCGTTGCTCGTGTCGCTGCTGCCATCGCTGATCCACGCGCGCGGTGAGCCGCGCCTGACCACCCTGATCCAGCTGGCGGTGGAGGAGTCACGCGGTACGCGCGCGGCACGCGAGGTCGTTCTCGCCCGATTGATGGAGGTGCTGTTCATCGAGGCACTCCGTACGTCCGGTCTTCACGCCGCGAGCGGTATCTTGCGCGGGCTGGGCGACGAGCAGGTCGCGGCAGCGATCCGTGCGATCCATGAGCGGCCGACTGGCGCCTGGGACGTGCCCGCCCTTGCCCGTGCCGCGGCGATGTCACGATCCGCCTTCTTCGAACGCTTCCGACGCACCGTCGGCGTGGCGCCGATGGAGTACCTCCTTCACTGGCGCATGGTGCTAGCCAAACGCTTGCTGAAGGACGGGCAGTCGACCGTCGCGCAAGTCGCTCGCCAGGTCGGCTACAGCTCCTCGAGCACGTTTAGCGTCGCCTTCTCGCGTCATGTCGGCATTACACCGACCCTGTTTGCGCGGGAGGGAAGGGACGTCGACGCATCGATCAGCGCCTCGCTTTCTCAAGGTGAACCAAGGTCTGCTTTTCGATAGCGGAAAAGGACCGCTGAGCGTCGGGTCGCGGGGCGTTGCACCATGCCGCTGCCGGCCGGCTCGTGCCCAATGCTTGACGCTCGCACGTCCGTGTACAGCGCCTCGCGATCAGGCTCCAGTCAGCAGCAGCGGAACCAGAACCCGATTGCAGAGGCGATTTGCAGTCAGGCTATCGGTGGAGCGTAGGAGCGGAGTTCCTCGAGAATCGAATGCCGTGACGGGCGCCAACCAAGCTCACGCTCAGCACGTTCGCCCGAGACCACCTGATCGCAGGCGATCGCGTCCGCGAAGGCGCCAAGCACCTGCCGCGCCTCCTCCAGCGGCCACTCCGCCACCCGGCCCTCCACGCCTGCCCCTTCGCTGGCTGCCCGTGCGATTTCGATCAGCGGTATGGCGGCGCCGTGAGCGCCGTTGAAGATCGAGGCTGCCGGCGCCTGCTCAAGTGCGAGCAGATAGAGGTCGGCGAGATCATCGACATGCACGCACGTCCAGCGGTTCTGCCCGTTGCCGACGTAGCGCGCCGCGCCATGCTCCCGCGCCGAGCCGTACATCATCATCGTGGTCCAGGCGTGATTGCCATAGACCCAGGCGGGACGGATGATGATCCCGTGCACACCATCGGTCGCCGCGGCAAGGATGTCCGCTTCGAGCGCCTGTCGAAAGCGCACGAGTTCCAGCGGATCCAGCCGGCTACCTTCGGTTGCGGGCGTGTCGCCGGTGGCACCGTACAAGAAACAGCCGCTCGTATAGAGGAAGCGTTTGGAAGTGCCGCGCAGCGCGTCGATGATTGCTCGGGTCGCCGCCTCGTCATACGCCGCACTGTTCTGGTCATTCGGCGATGCCGCGTGAACGACCGCGTCGACACCCCGGACGGCATTGGCGATGCTGGCCGCATCCTCCAGGTCGCCAAGAGCCGCCTGATAGCCCATGTCGGTGAGCTTGCCCGCGCTCGCCTCCGAACGCGCAAGGCCGACCACCTCATGCCCCGCCGCCGCCAATCGACGCGCGACCGCGCCACCGATCAATCCCGTAGCGCCCGTTACCAATATCCGCATCTCAGCACCTCATTGCCTCTGTGCTGGGACGTAGAGCGGAACGCTGGCCCGGCGGGAAATCGCGAGACATGATACGCCGTCATCGGCCTGGCCGATGGCGTCAGGCCGATGCGGCGATCGCGGCAATGCAGTCGCGCAGCCAGACCGTGGCCGGGTGATCATCCACCCGACGGTGCCACATCATCGCCAGCGGCCAGTCCGACAGCGCAATTGGCGGCTCATGCACGACGATGCCCAGATTGGCTGCGGCGAACCGCCGGGCAACACGCGCAGCGACGGTCGCGATCAGATCGGTCTCCGCAACGACGAACGGCGCGACCAGGAACTGCGGCAGGCTCAGCACGACACGGCGTGCCAGCCCGATCGTGGCAAGCTTGCGGTCGACCAGCCCCGTGCGATCCCCCTCGGGTGAAACCAGAAGATGGGGAGCCGCCGCAAACGCTTCGATCCCGGCGCCATTGGCAAAGGCAGGATGCCCGTCCCGCGCGATGCAGGCGAAACCTTCGCGAAACAGGGGGCGGGTGAGGATGCGTGCCGAGGTGTCCACGGAAACGCTGATGGCCAAGCTCACCTCGCCACTGTCGAGGAGGTCCACGACCTCGTCCTTGCCGAAAATGCCGCGGACCCGCACCTCCAGACGAGGGGCTTCAATTGCGAGTTGCGCCATCAAGGGAGGCAGCAAGACGAATGCAGCGTAATCGGTCATCGCAATGGTGACGATGTGATCGACCGTCGCTGGATCGAACCTATCGTCTTGCAGGATCGACTGCATGAGGCGGATCGAAGAGGAGATCGGGCCGGACAGGTCATCGGCGCGCGGCGTCGGCTGCATGCCCGTCGGCGAGCGCACGAACAATTCATCGTTGAACACCTCGCGCAGTCGAGTGAGCGCCCCGCTCATGGCCGGCTGGCTCAGGCCGATACGGTGACCGGCACGGGTCACGTGCCGCTCCGCATAGAGGGCATCGAATGCCTTCAGCAGATTCAGGTCGAAGCCAGCTACATCCATCGAATGGCCATAGGAGGATGAGATCCACCGGGAAAGCGATCGAAGGATTCTCGAAACTTCGTCTTCCCGATCGATTTCACCGACTGGGGGCCGAGGTCGCTTTGCCGTCGACTTCAACGAATGGCACAAGGGGGAGCTGCTGGGGCAACGAGCGGATTACTCCCGCGATCTATCGTACGCGGTCGCTGCCTCCGACATTGCCTGCTCCTGAGCCAGAGCCCAGGAGCAGAGCGCTTCGAAGGGCTCGCGAAGCGAATGGCCCAGCGACGTGATCGTATAGACGACGCCGATCGGCGTCGTCGGGATCACGGTGCGTGTGATCAGTCCATGACGTTCCAGGCGTTTTAGCGCATCGGCGAGCGACTTGTGGGTGATGCCGTCGAGCCGGCGCTTGATCTCGTTGAAGCGTGCGGGTTGAGGGCACAGCACGGTCAGGATCATGATCGTCCACTTGTCCGCGATCTTGTCCAGCACGGGGCGGATGCGGGGCACGTCCAACATCGCCTGGCACGACAGGGCCTGCAGGTCGGTATCGCTCGCCATATCTAGGCTACTCCCGGTGCGTTCTTGATAGCAGATATGCTTCGTATATCTGGTTCGCCTTCGCGAATGGAAGGGCGCACAATGGCTAGAATGGCAGGCAAGGTCGCGGTGGTGGTCGGCGGAGCGAAGGGGATTGGTCTCGCGACCGCCCGCGAGCTCGCGCAGGCAGGGGCTACGGTTATACTGACGGGACGGCGGGCCCGCGAAGTCGCCGCTGCGGCTGAGAGCATCGGGCCTTCGGCGCAGGGCATCGCAGCCGATGCGGCATGCCAGGCCGATCTGGAGCGGGTCATGGCCGAGGCCAAGCGACTGCACGGACGCATCGATGCCCTGGTGCTGAACGCCGGACTGTCGGAGCCGGCGACGATCGGCGAGGCGACGAGCGAGCATTTCGACCGGCACTTCGCCGTCAACGTGCGCGGCGCGCTGTTTGGAATCCAAGCGGCTCTGCCCGTGCTGAGCGACGGGGCATCGGTGGTGCTGGTCGGCTCGATCGCCGACGTCATGGGCGTGACGCCGTTCAGTACCTACGGGGCGACCAAGGCGGCGCTGCGCTCCTATGCGCGTAGCTGGGCGGCCGAACTCGCGCCGCGTCGCATCCGCGTCAACGTCGTCGCACCGGGCCCAACCGATACCGACATGATGGCCGCGGTGCCCGAGGAGATGCGGCAGATGCTGATCGCTCCCATCCCGCTCGGCCGCATGGCGCGCGTCGACGAGGTTGCGTCTGCTGCCGTGTTTCTCCTCAGCGATGAAGCCAGCTTTATCACCGGCGCGGAGCTTTGCGTCGATGGCGGCATGCGACAGGTGTAGCTGGATGAACGGGCGGCGCCTGATGCGGGGACCGGTGAGCCGCGCGGGTAGCGGACCATGCCCACATCCTCTCGCCGTCCGCGTCATCGGGTGCCGTCCGTGACACTTTGCCGCCGGGCAAAGTGTCACAGGTGACAGAAGCGAGGACGGGGGCGGAACAGGGATTCACAGGATTCCCGTTTCGTGCTTCACTTGTTCCATGATCCAGGCTGAACTGTTCCCCGTCATCGAAGAGGCCCGCGCGGTGCCGAGGGCGCCGGAACCGAAGGCGGCGTCGCCCGCCGACATGCCCTCGATCATCGAGCGGCTGGCGAGCGTGTCGAGCCGGCCGCGCTATGCGTTCATGGTGCTGAACCTGATCGCGCGCGCCGCCGGAACGAACGGCGACGCCGGACCCTATGTCGTCGAGCAGGGCAAGGCGGTGCGGCTGCGCGACTGGCTGTGCGACGCGCTGTCGCCGATGGCGGGACGCGACCCGCGGCGGATCGCGCTCGCCGAACAGGTGCGGGCGGAGCTGGCGCGCGAGGGGCAATTGCCCGATGATCCCAAGGCCGCCGCCCACGCCGTCGACGAGGCGGTGCGACTGCGGGTGCGCGCATCGGGGCGCTGCAACGTCAGCCGTGCCGTGTCGGAGCTGGTACGGGCGGGGCTGGTGCGCCGGCACTATCAGGGCTGGCGGGTGGATCACCACAATCGCGGCGCCCGCCGCGAAGCGGTCTACACCCTGACGCCCGAAGCGCTTCGGTCGCTCGGGCGTATGTGCGAGGGCCTGTCGTCCTGAAGACGCGGTCGCGCGGCCGGCCGGCCGCCGCCGCGCTTTGTGTCGTGCTATGACCCGTTGATCTTGGCGAGCGCGGGGCTCGCGCAATAATCGCGCGCGAACCGGTCGCGGGGCGGGTGGTCCCTGCAGATGCTGTCGGCCTTCCAGTCCGGGATCATGTCGAGCGGTTCATCGCCGCGATCCCTGCGCGCGATCACCGCTTTCAGCTTTTGCAGATAAATGGCCAGCGGCGGCCGCGTGGTCTGCGGAAGCGCCTGCTCCGCGCGGGCGCGCATCCGCTCGGCTGCGGCGAAATCGCCCATCTCCCGCAAGGCGTTGGCAGCCTGGCTCTGGAGCCAGACGCGGTCGTCCACCGACACGGCCGGCGATGCGGCGACGACGGCGGCGACGAGGACGCGCTGATAGCGGGTCGCATGCGGCCGGCGCGGATCGTCACGATCCTGCTGCTTGGCGCTCCAGATCGCGGGCAGCAGCAGTTCGATGGCGTCGGCGTCCGGGCGGCCGATCTTCTTCGCGAGCCAATAGGCGCGATAAAAGGGTGACTCGGTCGCGCGCATCGCCTGGTAGGTGGGGGTCGCGATCCACTTTGCGAGTTGCGCCGTCTCGGCCGGCGTGAAGTGGGCGAAGAGGGTCAAGCCGTTGCCCGGGCATTCCGGCATCGGCAACGGGAACGTCACGTCGGAATAGGGCTGTTCGTCCGGTCGCCGGCCCATGGTGGAATAGACCGGCGTAGTCGGCGCGCTGAACCGCTCCCCGCCGACGGGACAGTGTATCTCCACGAAGCCGTGATGAAGCGGCGGCAGCGCCGCCGGCGCCGATTGCAGGAGCAGTGCAGCGAGAGCAGCGATCATCGACGTACCTTTCCAAACCGGACGCAGCATCGCCGACCGTTGCCACGACCGCAAGCATCCCGGGCCAGCTTATCCACTAGTGCTATTGATTCTCAATAGGGCGGAGGATAACGGCGGGGCAGGGGGGCATCATGCGGACGATTGCATTCTTACTGGCCGGTTCGGCCTTGCTCACAGCCATGCCGGCTTCGGCGCAGCAGGCGCGCATCGCAGAGGCGCCCGAGGATGACATCGTCGTCACGGGGGAAAAGACGAACCGCACGGTGCAGGATACGCCGACCAGCGTCGCAATCACCACGCCCGACCGGATGCGGGAGGAGACGATCCAGACGGTGCAGGACGTCTACAATCGCACCGCCAACATGTCGGAGACCTATGGCTCCACCGGCTTCACGATCCGCGGCATCACCAATACCGGCGTCGGCGGGGGCGGCAACGCGGATACCGCGAGCGTGTACGTCGATGGCGCGCCGATCCCGCGCGACGCCTTGTTCGGCGGCCCCACCGATCTATGGGACGTGCATCAGGTCGAGGTGCTGCGCGGGCCGCAGTCGACAATCCAGGGGCTGAACACGCTGGCAGGCGCGGTGGTGCTCACCACACGCGATGCCTCGCCCACCGCGTACAGCGCGGATGCGCGCGTCCTCTGGACCGAGCACAACGAGCGGACCGTCTCAGCCGCGGCAGGCGGCCCGCTCCTCCGCGATGAACTCGGTTTCCGGCTGTCCGCCGAGCAGCGCTCGGACCGCGGGCTGATCCGGAACGTGACGCGCGGCGGCTATGACGATGCCCTCCGGTCGCTCAATCTGCGCGGCAAGCTGCGCTGGACGCCGGCCGCGGTTCCGGGTCTGGACGTACGCGCAAGCTACAACCGTGTGCGTCGCGACGGCGGTTACCTCTACGAATATGCGCGTACCGACGTGCCCGATTTCTACGACAACCGGATCAGCACCGGCAACCGGCCCAGCCGCGGGCGCGTCCACTCCGACATCGCCGTGCTGAACCTCGGCTATGCGATCACGCCGCGCCTGCGCCTGTCGAGCGTGACCTCGTACAACCAGGTCACCACGCACGCGCTGGTCGACACCGACGGCACCGCCGCCGACGTGCAGGCGGTCGACAACCTGACGCGGTACAAGACGTGGACCGAGGAATTGCGCCTGAACTATGACGGCGAGCGGGCGAGCGGCGTGCTGGGGGCATGGGCGTATCGCCGCACCGGCGGGCTGGAGGCCGAGAGCCGGATCAACGTACCGCTGCCAACCGGGACAATCGGGCGTTTGCTGGAGAGCGGCGGCGTTCCCGCGGCCACCGCGGCGCAGATCGTGACCGCTTATGCCGCCGCCCTGCCCGCGATCCCGATCCACTATCGCGGCCAACAGCCCGATGCCGTGCGCACCGCCGCGCTGTTCGGCGACGGGCGCTACCGGGTCACCGATCGCCTGTCGCTGATCGCGGGCTTCCGCTACGATCACGAGGAGAACCGCTACATCGCGGCGACGCTGACGACCTTCACCGGCACGCTGCCCGATCCGGCGGCGTTTGGGGCAGCGGGCACGCTACGCTACGGGGCGGTGCAGCAGATCAACCGCGGCGTGCTGGCGCTCGTCGCCGCAGCCTCGTCGCCGCGCGCCGCCAACGCGCGCAGCTTCGATGCCTTCCTGCCGAAGGCAGGGATCAGCATGGCGTGGACGCCCGACCTGACCACCGCCTTCACGGTGCAGCGGGCATATCGTTCGGGTGGGTCGAGTCAGAATCCGGCGCGCGCGCTGCTGGTGCCCTATGATCCCGAACATAGCTGGAACTACGAAGGGTCGCTGCGTTCGCGATGGCTGGGCGGGCGCCTGACGGTCAATGCCAACGTCTTCTATGTCGATTGGCGCAGCCAGCAGACCATCGCGCGGTTCGGCCTCAACACCTTCGATTACAACACCGTCAACGCCGCGCAGTCGCATCTCTACGGCTTCGAGATCGAAGGGCAGGGGCGGATCAGTCGCACACTCGATGCCTATGCTTCGATCGGGCACGTGCAGACCCGGTTCGACACGTTCGCGCTGCCCGGCGGTGCGACAGGCAGCGTCGATCTCGCGGGCTCGCAATTCCCCTACGCACCACGCTGGACGCTGGCCGGGGGCGTCAATGCGCATGTCGGGCGGATCAGCGGCAATCTGAACGCCAATTATCGCGGACCGGTCTTCACCACGCCCGGCGTGGGGCAGGCGGAGGCACGGCTGGCTGGCCGGACGATCGTGAACACGCGGCTGGGCTATGACACCGATCGCTGGACCACCTTCGTATTCGCGCGCAACCTGCTCGACACGCGGTACAAGCAATATGACTCCCCGAGCAGCAACCAGGCGATCCTGGGCGATCCGCAGACGTTCGGCGCCGGGATCGAGCTGCACCTGTGACCCGTCAGCCCTCGCCGAGGGCGCGGCAGATCTGCTGCTCCTCGAGATCGAGTTCCTCGCCAAGCGCCCGGTGGGCGTCGGCGTCGATCTGATCGGTCTGATCGGACAGCTTCTCGCGGGCGGCCTGGATCGCGACGAGACGCAGCCGCTGCTGCGCCGCGAGCTGTTCGGTCTTCGTTTCCACGTCCTGCCCTTCGATGCTGGCGCGGTGGGCGCGCACCTTATATTCCTCAACCAGTTCGGCCGCGGCGCCGCTGTGCAGCGAGGCATCGTCGCCGGCGTGATCCTCCACCGCTTCCAGCGAGGCGGCGGCGAGTTCCGCCCGTGCCTGTGCCGTGTCCGGTTCGGGCAGCACCGCCTCGTCCTCCTCAAGGCCGAGGCGGCGGATCAGCCAGCCCAATGTCGTGCCCTGGACGACGAGCGTCGCAAAAATGGCGCAGAAGGCGAGGAAGACGATGATGTCGCGACCGGGAAAGCGGATCGGCAGCGCCAGCGCGGTCGCCAGGCTGACCACGCCGCGCATGCCGGCCCAGGACAGGATGGCCGGGTGGCTCCACGGCGGCATCGGGTCCTGCTCGCGCGTGCTGCGAAACAGCAGGCGCGGCAGCCATGTCGCCGGAAAAATCCACAGGCCGCGGCTGACGATCAGCGTCGCGGAGATGGCAAAGGCGATCAGCCCGAGCCGCAGCGGATCATAGTCCTGCAACCGCTCGACGATGCCGCGCAGCTGGAGGCCGATCAGCATGAAGACGAGGGCGGTCAGCAAGAATTCGACGAAGCGCCATACCGTCGCCATGCCGAGCCGCGTCTCGCCGGTGAAGGCGGCGTGCTGGCGCCGCCCCAGCACCAGGCCACAGGCGACCGCGGCGAGCACGCCCGACACCTGGATCTGCTCGGCAAGCACATAGGCGACGAACCCGGCGAGCAGGCTGACGGTGATATCGAGCAACGTGTCGTCGAGCCGCGCGAAGACCCACATCGCGCCGCGGCCGACGAGCCAGCCGACCAGCGTGCCGCCGATCGAGGCGGCGAAGAATTGCAGCACGCCTTCGCCAAGGCTGAAGGTGCCGGCAAGGGTCGCGGCGACCGCACAGCGATACAGCACGAGCGAGGACGCATCGTTGATGAGGCTTTCGCCCTCCAGCACCGTCACGAGGCGCTTGGGCAGCCGGACCTGTTTCAGCACCGCCGCGGCCGCGACCGCATCGGGCGGGGCAACGATCGCGCCGAGCGTGATCGCCGCCCACCACGGCAGGTCCGGCACCAGCAGCTTCGCCACGATCGCCACCGCGGCGGCCGTGAAGAACACCGCGCCGAGCGCCAGCGACAGGATCGGGCGCAGGTTGAACCGGAAGGCAGGCCAGTCGGTGCGATAGGCGCTCGCCTGCAACAACGGCGGCAGGAACAGCGCCAGCGCAAGTTCGGGATCGAGCTCGACGGTGCCGATCCCCGGCACGAACGCAAGCGCCATGCCGCCGAGGACGAGCGCGACGGCGAGCGGGATGCGCAGACGCTCGGCGGCATAGGCAAGGACCACGCAGGCCGCGATCAGGATGAGCAGCAGCTCGAATGTGTGCATGATCGCGCGCGCCCTTCACTGATGGCCGGTCCGACATCGGCGTGCCCCGCGGCGGTCGCGCGCCGCCGGCCCGGGCGCGGACCTCATCGTGCGGCGACGGGCGGGAGTTCCGCGGGCACGATGTGGATCAGTGCGATTTCAACGGCGGGTCCCGGTGATCCAACCAGCGCGGCTCAGCTCGCCGGCACGCCGAACCGCTCCGCCCGCTCATTGCGGGAGCAGGCGCGGGAATTCGGCCGGCAACTCGCGGGCCAGAAAGCCGATCGGGCCGGTCGCGGCGGCGACACGACGACCGCTCTCGCCATGCAGCCACACGCCCCAGCCCGCCGCGACGAGCGGCGGTGCACCGCGCGACAGCAGGCCGGCGATCGCGCCGGCGAGCACATCGCCCGAGCCGCCGGTCGCCAGACCGCTGCCGCCGCCGACATAATGCAGCAGCGCCCCGTTCGGGGCAGCGATGACGGTGTCGCTGCCCTTCAGCACGACGATCGCGCCATAGTCCGCGGCGACCCTGCTGGCGATCGCGGCGGGATCGGCGGCGATGTCGTCCTCATCCTGTCCGGTCAGGATCGCCATTTCACCATAATGGGGCGTGAACACGAGCCGTCCTGACAAGGGCGCAAGCTGCTTGCGCATGTCGCGTGCACAGCCGATCGCCATCGCGTCGACCACCAGCGTCATATCCGCACCCGGCTGCCGAAGGATCAGGTCGAGCAGGCGCTGCGCCGCATCGGGCTTGCCGATCCCCGGGCCGATCACCAGCGCGCCGCAGGCGTCGAGCGCGGTCTCGAGGCGGCTGCCGGGTCCGGCCGCGATCTCGCCATCCTCGTCCTCGGGCAGGGCGATGGTCGCAGCCTCGGGCACGAACAGGCCGAGGAGTGCGGCCGATTCCACCGTCGCCATCTGCAGCTTGCCGGCGCCGGCGCGCAACGCCGCCTCGCCGGTGAGGCGGAGGGCGCCGGGGACGATCCGCGATCCGCCGATCGCGAGGACGCGGCCGCGGCTGTTCTTCGTCGTCCCGCTGCCATGCACGGGCAGCGGATTGGCGGCGATCCATTTGCGGTCGAGCGGGGTGGCCGCGCCGGTCATCCCCGTATGCCCGCGGTACGGTCAGGCTCCGCCGTCACCGTTGCGGCACCCCGGTCCTCAAGATGCCGCACGTCGTTGTAGCGGACCAGCGCCAGCGCGCCGTCGCGGCCCGCGGCGGGATCGAAGCGATATTCGGTGACCGAGCCGTTGGCGACATCGCCCTGCCGATCGATCGCGAGGATCTCCGCTTCCGACAGATCCTCGATGATATAGCGCAGGCACAGGACGACCACCTGATGCGCGACGATCATGACGCGCTTTCCGCCATGGTGCAGCGCGATCGTGTCCATCAGCGACCGCAGGCGGAAGATGACGTCGCACCAGCTCTCGCCGCCGGGCGGCCGATGGTAGAATTTGCCGAGGAGCCGACGGAATTCGGCTTGCTCGGGATGGACCGCGGCGACACCGGTCGTCGTCAGCCCGTCGAGTATGCCGAACTCCTTTTCGCGCAGGCGTTCGTCGACGGCGATCGGCGCATCACCGGAGCCACCGCCATGGTTGCGGAAGATTCGCGCCGTCTCCAGCGCGCGGACATAGGGCGATGCGAGCATCACCTCCGGCCGGTCATCGGTAGCGACCTGTGCGAACCAGTCGCCGAGTGCACCGGCCTGCTCGCCACCGCGCTGCGACAGGGTGATATCCACGTCCCGTGTCGCCAGTTCGATCCGGTCGGCACCGCGCGCATGCGCCTCATCGCGGGCGACGTTGCCGGCGCTTTCGCCATGGCGCACGATCCAGAGCCGGCTCGGCCAGCGCGGCGCCGTCATGAGCGCCCCATAGAGTCACGATGATCGCTGACATCGAATTCTGCGCCGATGGCGTAGGACATGCTTTGGCTCCCTGCTCCACCAAGCGTGCACGGCACCTCTCGTTCCCCGGTGGTTGACCAAACTGTTGTTTTCTGCTGCGTTTTTCCACGCCATGTTGACCTCGATCAAGCGCGGCGGGCGGTTTTCGCCGGTTCGGGCGCGAGACGGATCCACGTCGGCGCATGGTCGCTGGTCTTCTCCCAGCCGCGGACGTGCCGATCAACCTGGGCGTCCTCCAGTCGTCCGGCCAGCGATGGACTGAGCAGGAGATGGTCGATGCGCAGCCCTGCGTTCCGGGCATAGGCGTTCCGGAAATAGTCCCAGAAGGTATAGATCGTCTCGTCGGGATGACGCTGACGCAGCGCGTCCGTCCAACCCTGTGCGGTCAATCGCGCGAACAGCGCTCGAACCTCCGGCGCGAACAGTGCGTCGTCGATCCAGCGTTCGGGTTTATAGACGTCGCGCTCGGTCGGCATCACGTTGAAATCGCCGGCGAGCACCACGGGCAGGCCGCTCTCCAGCAGTGTTGCCGCATGGGCGTTGAGCCGCTCGAACCAGGCGAGCTTATAGTCGAATTTAGGGCCGGGGCGGGGATTACCGTTGGGCAGATACAGGCCGCCGATCAGGATGCCGTTGACCGCCGCCTCGATATAGCGGCTCTGCGACGGATCGGGATCGTCGGGCAATCCGCGCCGCGTCTCGTGGATCGTGCCGACGCGGCTGAGGATGGCGACGCCGTTCCAGCTCTTCTGCCCGTGCCATACGGAATCATAGCCGCAATCGCGGATCGCGGCAGCCAGGAATTTCTCCTGCGGCGCCTTGAGTTCCTGCAGACAGACGATGTCCGGCTGTGCCTCGGCAAGCCAGCGCAGGAGGACGGGCAGGCGCCCGTTGACGCCGTTCACGTTATAGGTGGCGATCGTCATCCCCGCCGCGGCGGGAGTCACGTCGTCGGCTTGAGCTTGGCTGCAGCCGCGTCCAGTTCGGCGCGATCGTTGCCGACCGTCCTGATCAGCTCTTCCGCCTGCTGTCGGGTGATGCCGTGCTGGTCCGCGAAATAGGCGACTTCGTAGCCCTCGCCGCCGGCAACCCGGGCGCGATCACCGGCCCCACGCTTGTTTTTGTCATCGGCCATTTTCTCATCTCCTCCGACACGGAATGGCCCGCCGCGCCGACTGGTTCCAGCAGGGTGAACCCACAGTGGACAAAGCGGGAACATATGGTTAACGCGCCCCGATGGCGGCATCCTTGTTTCTTCTTATTGCGGTGGTGCTGGCGTTCACCGGTGGAAGCGGGCCGTGGATCCTGATCGCGACGGTCGTCGCCGCTGCGGCGGCCGGCACGCGCTTGCCGGATCTCGACACCCCGCTTCGCCTACGTCATCGCAGTGCCCTGGTGCACGGCATCCTGCCATTCTGCGTCGCGTTGCTTGACCACCGTACCTGGCCGGTGGCGGCCGGCTTGGGGCTGGGCATCGGCGTCCATCTTGCGGCCGATCTGTTTCCGAGCACGATGCGCGGCTTCGCCACGATCAAGGTGCCGCTATGGGGGTCGATCGGCGTGTGGCCGTCCTATCTATGGATCGCGGCCAATGCGGCGGCCAATCTGATCGGCGGGGTCATCGTGCTGGACCGCATCGCGTCCCGCCAGGTCGCAGATGGTGCTCTGGCGGCGACGGGCGTCCTTGGCGCCGCATACCTGATGCGCGCGCAAGGCGGCTGGTATGCACTTGCGGTGCTCGGAACGCTCGGGTGGCTGTTGCTGCGTTAAGGGGCGGGTGGCTGCGTGTACGTCGGGGGTGTGCGTACGCGACGCAGCGACGCTTAACATAAGGCATATTATCGGCTTGTTGTCGTAGGCGGTTGCCGTTTTATAAGCCTCCGTCTGATGGCTTAGCGGCATTCAATATGCTGTTATCGTGCCACCGCAGCCACGGTCTACGTACAGAAAAGACCGGCGTGCAGCGTGTCGTCAACATCGATGTTCCCAACCGAATACGCCAAGATCGAATCTTGCGGGATATCGTACGATGAACGAAATATTTCTAATGAGGCCGCAGCCCGGGCAGCGTCGCTTCTAATCTGTGAAATCGAAGATGCCCTTCGATCCTCACGCCCCTCACCGCCGCCGACGCCACGCTTGCGGCACGTCCGGCGCACCGTCACAGCTGCCGGGCGGTGGCGCGGACATGCGCCACGAGCGCGGGCGCATTCTCCATCGCCGCGAAATGGCCGCCGCGATCAGCCTCGCCGAAGAAGCGAAGGTCGGCGAAGCGCGCCTCCGCCCAGCGGCGGGACAGGCGGACCTGTTCGCCGGGGAACATGCTGACGCCGGCCGGCAGCGGCACGGGATCGGTCGGCATGCCGTTCGCCATCTCCTGCGCGGCTTCCCAACAGAAACGAGCCGAGCTCGGCCCCGCATTCGGCAACCAGTAGAGCATGATATCGTCGATCAGATGATCCATCGGGATCACCCGCTCGGGCTGGCCGCCGCTATCGGACACGTCCTGGAACAGCGCGTAGATCCACGCGGCGAGCCCAACCGGTGAATCGGCGAAGGCGAAAGCGACGGATTGCGGGCGGCTGCTCTGAAGCGTCATGTAGCCCGCATAGTCGCGCTGGTAGCGTGCCGCGTCGTCGAGCATCTGCCGTTCGGATGCATCCGCTGCGGCAATCTCTGCCTCCGTCGGCTGGAACAGCACCATGTTGAGGTGGATGCCCGCGAGGCCGGGCGCGCGCATGTGCGCCAGCGCTGTCGTCACGGCCGCGCCCCAATCGCCGCCCTGTGCCATCCAGCGATCGCCATAGCCCAGCCGCTGCATCAACGCGGCCCAGGCTGCCGCGGTGCGGCCTACGTTCCAGTAGCGCGCGGTCGGCTGGTCCGAGAACCCGAACCCCGGCAGCGCGGGGATGACCAGATGGAAGGCGTCGGAGGCGACGCCACCATGCGCGACCGGATCGCTCAGCGGCCCGATGACGTCGCGGAACTCCAGCACCGACCCCGGCCAACCATGGGTCAGCAGAAGCGGCATTGCGGCCGGTTCGGGCGAGCGGATGTGCAGGAAATGGACGCCGAGCCCGTCGATGACGGTCCGGCTGCTGCCCCAGCCGTTCAAGAGCGCCTCGGTGGATCGCCAATCATAGCCGTCCCGCCACCGCGTCACCAAGTTGCGGATGCGATCCAGCTGCGGCCCCTGCGATCCGTCGGTCACCGTGCCCGCGTCCGGCCAGCGGGTGCGGGCAAGGCGGGACGTCAGATCATCCAGTTCGGCTTGCGCGACGTGGATCGGGAAGGGGGTGATAGCGTCGCTCATGGTCGCTCCAATTGATCGCGGTCTAAACGGTCGCGGCGAGAACGGCTTCGGCGCGCGTCCACTCTGTCTTGCCGTAGCGCGCGTTGTCGAGCGTCTGCAGCTTGCCGCGGCCGCTCGCCATGTCGCGGAGATATTGCATGCCCTGCCACGGCGGGAACGGCGCATCGCTGCGCGGCGTCAGCGCGCGCACGAGGCGGATCAGCGCGCTCAGCCGCCCGATCCCCCCTGCCCGCAGCAGCGCCCACCGCCGGCCCTCAAGACGCGTCATCAGCATCGCCAGATCGCGCGGGCTGATCTCGTCGCCGGCGATGCGCAGGAACCGCGGCGCCTCGCGGTCCAGGGCGGCGTCAGCGGTATAGTCGGCGACATCGTCCTTGGTGGTGAAGTCGAACGGCTGGTCCGCGCTGCCCCAATAGAGCACGCGGTGCAGTGCGTGCAGGACGATCGGCGCCTGCCCGGTCAGCAGATCGGCGAACGCGCCGTTGAGGATCGAGGTGACGCGGATCGGGGCGGCATCGGCGCGCGCCAGGAAGGCGCGGCGCAGGTCCATGTTGCGATTGTCGCCGGGGCGGGTCTGCGTGAAGTCCAGCGAAAAGTCCGACGGGATGAACCGCGCCACGCCCGCCGCAACGCTGGCGTCGAGCAGCCGCCCCTGCAGGCCAAGCATGATCGGCGCCAGCCCGTTCACCGCCGACACGACGCACTCGGTTCCCGCCAACGCCCGAGTAAGGGCGTCACCGTCATCGAAATCGACGATCACCGGCGTGCCGCCGGCAGCGCGCACCGCCTCCAGCTTCGCCGGGCTGGTACCGACGCGCACGAGCGCCCTCACCGTCACCCGCCGCCGCACCAGGGCGGAGAGGATGCGATGACCCAGATCGCCGGTTGCGCCTGCCAGTACGATCGTACGGTCTGCCGCGTCCGTCATAGCCTATCTCCGATAACTGAACTACACCGTTCAGTTCTCTTCCGCGGCGCTTTGACCTATATGCGCGGACCATGCAAGCGCCCTTCGATCCCAGCCACGACGCGCCCAGGCGCCGCGGGCGCGGTGGCCGGCCCCCTGCGGGGCAGGCGGGGGATGTCGATCGACGCATTCTGGATGCCGCGACCGACCTGTTCGTGCAGCTGGGCTTCGATGCCACGAGCTGCGATCAGGTCGTGGTGCGCGCGGGTGCCGGCAAGGCGAGCCTGTATGCGCGCTACGCCAATAAGGAGGAGCTGTTTGCCGCCGTGGTGCGACGGATGGTCGATCGCACGCTCGCACCGGCGATCGCCATACCGTGGGATCAGCCGCTCGACGTGCGGCTGCGCGCGGTCGGGCACGCGCTGCTCGCCGCCACGCTGACGCCGGACGCGGTGGCGTTGATGCGCGTCGTGATGGCGACGGCACACCGGATGCCCGAGCTGGCCCGGCTCGCCGACCGGATCGGCGGCGATGAGGGCGTGCGCTGCGTCGCTGCGGCGATCGCCGGCAAGGATGCTGCCCCGGAGGCGATCGAGCGGGCCAGCGAGGTGGCCCGTCGGTTCGTCGATCTGGTGTTCGTGCCGCAGCAGATGCGCGCATTGCTGGGCGACGATCCGGTCGAGCTCGACGCGCGGGCGCCACGCCGTGTGGACGACGCGATCACGATGCTCGCCGGTGCGGGGTGGCTGTCGGACTGGCCGTGACGGACGCGCCGGCCTTCCGGCGCCTCGACGCAACTGCGATCGGCAGGCGCGATCGATGCGAGATCGCGATCGCTACCGCCAGGCGCGCACCCCCAGCATCCCGAGTCCGCCGCACCCGGTCAGCCCGGCCAACAGCAGCAGGATGGCGGCGAAATCGTGCGGCGCCGCGAGCATCCAGGTCAGCGGCGGTCCCAGCAGCGACGGCAAGGTGTTGGTGAGGTTGAACAGCCCCAGGTCCCGCCCGCGGTGCGCGGGGTTCGGCAGCAGCTGCATCGCGAAGGCGGCGTGCAGGGCCACGAAGACGGACGATCCCGCCACATAGACGCCGAAGGCGGTCGCGCCGCCGGCCCAGTCCCGTGCGCCCGCCATGCCGAGCAGCCCCGCCACCGCCACCCCCGCCGCGCCCAGCAGAAACGGCCGGCGCCGCCCGGCGATGTCCGACAGCCGCCCGAGCAGCAGGGCGATCGGCAGCGGTATGACGAAGGCGAGGGCCAGCAGGCTGCCGATCCGCGCCGGCAGGTTGCCGCGCCCGTCGACGGCGACGATGCTCTCGAAATAATAGAGCAGATAGGCCTGCGTCACCGCGGCGGCGACCTGGACCAGCAGGCGCGACACGCCGGCGATCACCAGATCGCGCCGCGATGGCGCCGATGCTGGCGCAACCCGCGCTGCGCCCGCGCCGCCGCGCATCAGCAGCAGCGGCAGGACGCACGCCGCCACCGTGGCGGGGACCAGCGCCAGCCGCGCCGCCTCCGGCAGCATCGCCTCGCCGACCAGCATCGCGGAAAAGGCGGACGCCACCGGGCTGCCGAGCGACAACAACCCGCCCGCGATCCCCTTTTCGGAATCGGGTATCTCCTCCGCCATGATCGCCATCATCGGCGCGAGCAGCGCGTTGACGGCGAACTGGAAGGCGACGATCGCCGCGATCAGCGCCGCCGGCGTCGCGGCCAGCGCCACCGCCGCATAGCTCGCCGCAGTCGCGACGATCCCACCCACCATCCACCGCCGCCGCCCGCCGCCGCGCCGCACCGACCGGTCGCTGAGCCAGCCGAACAGCACGTTGGAGCCGCTCGCCGACAGCGAGCCCGCGGTGATGCAGGCGGTATAGACCCCGATCCGGGCCGCCCCGCTCAGCGCCTCGACCTTGAGCGGCAGCAACAGCGTCAGCAGCGGCAGATAGGCGATGACGCCGCCGACATTGGCCAGCGCAAAGACGATGAGGAACAGCCGTCGGCGCGAATGGAGGGTAAGGGTCGGCATCGTAGGACGCCGACCCTGCCCGCGATGCGCGCCCGCGACAACCTTATGGTTTCATGGTCGTCGCTTGCAGGGTCGCGCCCGATACCATCGTCCGGTCGCCGGCATCGCGCGCCAGCGCGACGCGATAGCGCCCCGCGGCGATACGCCAGCCGGGCAGCTTCGTATCATAATCGGCGACGACGCGCGGTTCGGCGGTCAGCGTCACGCGACGCGTCTCGCCCGGCTTCAGCGTCACGCGGGTGAAGGCGGCGAGCCGCATCGGCGCCCCGCCCTCCTCGCGCGCGACATACATCTGCGGCACGTCGGCGCCGGCGCGCCGGCCGGTGTTGACCACGTCGAACGTCACGCTGAGCCGGGTGCCGCCGGAGACCACCGGGTTGCGATAGGCGAAGGACGTGTAGCTCAGCCCGTGGCCGAAGCGGAACAGGGGCGTCAGGCCCTTCTTATCATACCAGCGATAGCCGACGTCGGCGCCCTCGGCATAGTCCGCCGGGAAGCTCTCGAGCCCCTTCTGCGACGCCACCGCCGGATTCGCCGCCGCCTCTGCCTCCAGTCCGCTCAGACGGTCGAGCCCGACGGGGCGGGACCGCGGCGGCTGCGACGCATCGGCCGGGAAGGTGATCGGCAGGCGACCGGACGGGTTGACCGCGCCGGTCAGGATCGCCGCCAGCGCCTCGCCGCCGCGCTGGCCCGGATACCAGGCCTGCACCACGGCGGGCACCGTCTTGATCCATGGCATCAGGACGGGGCCGCCCGTCTCCATCACCGCGACCGTATGCGGCTGCGCGGCGGCGACCGCGGCGATCAGCGCGTCCTGCTGATCGGGCAGGCGCAGATTGGGCACGTCCTCCGCCTCGGTCGTCCATTGCGTCGCGAAGACGATGGCGAGGTCGGCCCCCTTGGCCGCTTCGATCGTCGCGTTGAAGTTGCGGCCGTCCATCCACGTCACCTGCGCGCCCGGCAGCGCCTTGCGCAGCGCAGCGAGCGGCGAGGAGGCGTGATAGGTGATCCGCGCGAACGACGCCGAACCGCCATAGGCCAGCGGGATCTCCACCGGCGCGCCGCCGACCGAGCGCACCTGCGACGATCCGCCGCCCGACAGCACGCCGACATCGGCGTTGCCGCCGATCACCACGATCCGCTTCGCGCTGCGCGCGATCGGCAGCACCGCGCCCTCGTTCTTGAGCAGCACGATTCCCGCCTCGGCGGCGCGCTGCGCGACGTCGGCATGCGCGGCATACGGGGGCGTCTGGGCCGTGGCGGGGACCGGGCTGTCATAGGCGCCGGTCGCGATCAGCCCGGTGAGGTAGCGCGCGACCATGTCGTCAAGCCGCTGGCGCGAGACCTGGCCGGCCTCGACCGCCGCCTTCAGCGGTGCCCCGAAATATATCGCCTTGTCGAGTTCCTGGCCGGACTGCTGGTCGAGGCCGCCGTTGGCCGCCTTCACCGTCGAATGGACCGCGCCCCAATCGCTCATCACCCAGCCGCGATAGCCCCAGTCGCGCTTCAGCACGTCGTTGAGCAGGTGGCCGTTCTCGCAGCTCCAGTCGCCGTTGACCTTGTTGTAGGCGCACATCACCGATCCGGGCTGCCCCTTCTCGATCGCGATCTGGAAGGCGAGCAGGTCACTCATCCGCAAGGCCGCCTCCCCGATCCTCGCGTCGACGACGGTGCGGCCGGTCTCCTGCGCGTTGAGCGCAAAATGCTTGACGGTCGAGACGATGCGGTTGCTCTGGACGCCGGCGATATGCTCGCCGGCGAGCGTCCCGGCGAGCAGCGGGTCTTCGCCGAGATATTCGAAATTGCGCCCGTTCCACGGATCGCGGGTCAGGTTGACGCCGCCGGCGAGCAGCACGTTGAACCGCTTGGCGCGTGCCTCGGCACCGATCATCGCGCCGCCCGCCCGGGCGATCGCCGGATCGAAGCTCGCCGCCGTGGCGAGCCCGGACGGCAGCGCGGTGGCGACGTCGCCCTTGCGCTGCTCGACCTGATTGGCGACCCCCAGCGAGGCATCGCTCTCGCGCACCAGCGGCACGCCCAGCCGCGGGATGCCGTCGATATGGCCGGCCGACGGGATCAGCTCGCTGGCCGACTTGCCTGCCGCCATCGGTGGGAACAGGCCGTGGAGCAGCGCGATCTTCTCGTCGATCGTCATCCGCGCGACGATCGCATCCGCCCGCGCCCGCGCCGCCGCGCCCTGCATGGTGGGCGTCTCCGCGGCGCCGCCGGCAGCGACGCCGCCGGTCGCCAGCCCGGCAGTCGCCAAAATCGTTGCCGATGCGCACGTCTTCCAAAACCGCTTCATGCAATCCTCCCGTCACCGACGCATGCACCGCCCCGGCCTGTCGCCCGTTGAGGGCATAGCCCCCCTCAAAGCATAATCGGAGAACGTTCACAACGGCGCCTGTGGCCGCTCACGATCCGCTTGACAGCCAAACACTTATCCTCGAAGTGAACGTTCTCAAGAGCGCGGGTTCGCCGCGCCTATCGGGGAGGATTACCATGCGCCGCGTCAGGGCTCGCCTGCTTTCGCACTTTGCCATCGGGGTTTCGACCGCCGCTCTCGTCGCCCTGCCCGGCATCGCTGCGGCCCAGGATGCCGCCGCCACGCTGGGGAATACCGGCCCCTCGCAGATCGAGCCGCAGGCGGCTGCGCCAACGGACACGCCGGACACCGCGACCGACGACATCGTCGTTACCGGCATCCGCGCCTCGCTGCGCGCGTCGGCCGACATCAAGCGCGACGCGCAGGGCATCGTCGACGCGATCTCGGCGGAAGACATGGGCAAGTTCCCCGATACCAACCTGGCCGAATCGCTTCAGCGCATCACCGGCGTGTCGATCGACCGTTCGAATGGCGAAGGGTCGTTCGTGACCGTCCGTGGTCTCGGCCCCGAATACAATCTGGTCGTACTCAATGGCCGCCAGCTGCCGACCTCCGTGATCGGCGACGGGAACGGCGCGTCCGGCTCGCGCGCCTTCGACTTCGCGAACCTCGCGTCCGAGGGCATCGCCGCGCTCGAGGTCTACAAGTCGGGACGCGCCAGTGTCCCCTCGGGTGGCATCGGTGCGACGATCAACATCCGTACGCCGCGCCCGTTCGACAAGATGGGGACGCGCGGTTCGGTTGCCGCACGCGGCGTCATCGATACCTCGCAGAACGGCAAGAACGACATTACGCCCGAAGTGTCGGGCATCTTCTCGACGACCTTTGCCGACGACCGGATCGGCATCCTGGTCAACGGTATCTACCAGAAGCGGCGCGCTTCGGTGAACCAGGCCAATGTCGGCTGGCGCGACGGATACCTGGGTTCGGAAAACAACTGGGGTTCGCTTGCCCAGCCCGGCGATCCCCGCGCCGCGAACATCACCAATCGCCCCAGCGCCACCAGCGTCTACGAAGTGCCGCAGAATGCGTCCTATGACGTCAACGACATCAGCCGCGAGCGCATCAACGGCCAGCTGGTACTACAGGCGAAGCCGACCGATAGCCTGACCGCCACCGTCGACTACACCTATTCCCGCAACGAGGTGAAGACGCGCAACGCGAACGTCGGCATCTGGTTCAACCACAACGACACGTCGTCCGCATGGACCGATGGCCCGATCGCCGGCCCGCGCTTCTACACCGAACGCTTCGCCGCAGCCGAGGCAAAGGACCTGTCGTATTCGAGCGCCCTCACGGCGTACCGGACCGAGAACAAGTCCCTCGGCGCGAACCTCGCCTGGGAGGCGCCCGGCGGCGTCACCGTGGCCCTCGACGCGCATCATTCGACCGCCGAATCGAAGCCGACGAACAAATACGGCAACAGCAACTCGCTCGGCACCGCTGTCTTCGGCGTCGCCAACCAGACGATCAATTTCGACAACGACCTGCCGGTCATCTCCTATGCGATGCAGCCCGGCATCGACCCGCTGAATGCGGCGTTGATCACGCCGACCGGCAATGCGTTCCGCAACTCCTATTTCCGCGACCGGATCAACCAGGTTCAGCTGAAGGGCCATTACGACCACAGCGGCAGCTTCCTCGATTCGATCGACTTCGGCTTCACCTTCACCGATAACAAGGTGCGCAGCGCCTATGGCGTGCTCCAGAACGACACTTGGGGCGGCACCGGTGGCGACAGCGCGGCACAGCGTGCAGCGGCGGCCGCGCTCCTGCCCGACGACATCTTCAAGACGATCGACATTCCGAGCAAATTCAGCGGCATCGGCGGTGTCGGCAGCTCGGACATCGCGAAGCAATTCTATGGCTATAACTTTGAACAGGTCGTTGGCCTGCTCGACGCGACCTATGGGATCTGCGGCGGCGACGGCAATTGCCTGACGCCGTACACGACCGATCGGCGCATCCGTGAGAAGACCGTCGCGCCCTATCTGCAGATCAACAACAAGTTCGATCTGTTCTCGAACCCCGCACACCTGATTGCCGGTCTGCGCTATGAGAACACGACGGTGAAATCGTCCGCATTGGTGCCCGTTCCGACCGGTACGCGGCAGAATTCGCAGAACGAGTTCAACATCGTCTATTCGGGGAACAGCGCCTTTACGACCTTCTCCGGCGGCTATGACGAATGGCTGCCCTCGGTCGACTTCGATGTCCAGCCGATCCGCAACGTCAAGCTGCGGGCGTCGTACAGCCACACCATCACCCGCGCCGATTATGGTTCGCTCCAAGGCGGCCTGACGCTCGACCAGCTGTTCCGCGTCGGCGGCGGCTTCGGCGCACAGGGCAACCCGAACCTGGTCCCCTACAAGTCGAAGAACATCGATCTGTCGGCGGAATGGTATTATACGCCCGAAAGCTACATGTCGGTCGGCTATTTCCGTAAGCAGGTGTCGAACTATATCGGCACGACCCAACGCAACGCGCCGGCGTTCAACCTGACCAACCCGGCCAATGGCCCACGCTATCGTGCTGCCATCGCCGCGCTCGGTGCCAATGCGACGTTCAGCGACATCCGCAACTATATCGGCGCCAATTACCCTGGCAGCGTGGTGAACGGCACGATTTTGGGCGATCCAAGCGACGCTCCGGTCAACTTCGTCATCTCGACGCCGTTCAACAGCGACGAGTCGGCAACGATCAACGGCTTCGAATTCGCGATCCAGCACAGCTTCTGGAGCACCGGTTTCGGTACGCAGCTCAACTATACGATCGTGAACGGCAATCGCGATTACAACAACCTGCTGCCTGCCAGCACGTCGCAGTTCGCGATCAACGGCCTGTCTGACAGCGCCAATGCCACGCTCTATTACGACAAGAACGGGTTCCAGGCGCGCGCATCGTACAATTGGCGCGCGGAGTTCCTGTCGGGTGGCGGGACCAATCCGAATTATACCGAAGGATATGGCCAGCTCGACGGTACGATCAGTTGGGAATTCGTCCCGGGCGTCACCGTCTTCGCCGAAGCGATCAACCTGACCGGCGCGGATCGGCGCGGCCATCGCCGCTCTGACCGCAATGTGACGTTCGTGGTGAAGCAGGATGCGCGCTACTCCGGCGGCGTGCGGTTCAACTTCTAACCGCGGACTGCGGCAGGAAGAGCCATCTCTATGAAGAGGTGGCTCTTTTCGTCTTGCCGGGGCCGCATCGGCGGATAGGACGAAGCTTGCGCGCCGCTCCCGCTGGGGCGGGCGCCCACGGAGCTGGATAGAGTATGCCGGACCACGCCCTGCTTACCGCCGCGACCCACGGCGAGACGCGGATACGCCGCGAGCGGAGCGCCGCGATGGGCGATGCGCAGATGAGCTGTCTGATCGTCCCCGACGAATTCCGGCGCGTGCAGAACGAGTACCTCATCTTGTTCCGTCGCAACCTGACCGATGGCTCGACGGTCGCGCTCGCGATGTTCGGCTTCGACAATGACGAGAACCTGTACCTCGCCGACGGTCGCTGGGATGCCCGCTACATTCCCTTGGCGATGGACATACAGCCTCTGCTGATCGGCGCGAGCGCGCACGGCCCCCAGGTCCATATCGACATGGCCAGCCCGCGGATCGGCGACGGCGACCGGCTCTTCGATGATGATGGGCAGCCCTCCCCCCGGCTCGCGGCGATGATCGAGAAGCTGGGCGCGCTCGATGTCGGCTATCGCGAGAGCGCGGGCTTCTTCACCGCGCTGGAGCGGCACGAGCTGCTCGAGCCGCTGACACTCGAGGTGCCGCTGGACGACGGATCGGTGAACCGGCTGGTCGGCTTCCACGTCATCGACGAGGATCGCCTGCGCGCCTTATCCGCAACGGCGCTCGACGACCTGCATCGTGACGGCCATCTGCTGCCGATCTTTATGGCGCTTGCCTCCCACGGCAATCTATCCGCCTTGATCGCGCGCAAGAACGCGACGCTGGCGCATGGCTGATATCTTTGCGGCGCTACCGCGCGTGGCGGAGGTCATGGTCGCCGATGCCGCCGACCTCGACGACAGGCTGCGCACCGCCACCCAGCCGTTCGTCGTTCGCAATCTGGTCGGCGACTGGCCGCTGGTGCAAGCGGGCCGGTGTTCCGCACAGGACGCGCGTCGCTACCTCCTCGATCATCGCCGGGACGTGCCCTTCACCGTCTCGGTTGGCGCCCCGGGCAGCGATGGTCGCCTGTTCTACGACGATGCGATGGGCATGAATTTCGCGACGTTCCAGTCGAGGCTCGACGAGATTTTTGCGCATATCGATGCCAATGATGATGCTCGTACCATCTATCTGGCATCGATCGACGTCCTTCAGTTCTTTCGCGGCCTGCACGAGGCCAACCATGTCGATCTAGGCGCGCGTGACCCGCTCGTCAGCATCTGGATGGGAACCCGGACACGCATCGCCGCCCACAATGACGTGCCGGACAATCTCGCCTGCGTGGCGGTCGGCCGGCGCCGCTTCACGCTCTTCCCACGCGACCAGTTCCGCAATCTGTATCTCGGCCCGATCGATAACACCCCCGCGGGCCGTGCGGTAAGCATGGTCGACTTCCATGCCCCCGATTTCGGTGCCCACCCGTGCTTCCGTGACGCGCTCGACCATGCGCAGGTCACCGATCTGGATGCCGGCGACGCGCTCTATATCCCCGCGATGTGGTGGCACCATGTCGAAGGATTGGCACCCTTCAATGTGCTGGTGAACTATTGGTGGCGGTCGAGCCCGCGGTGGCTGGGGCAGCCGCAGGATGCGCTCAACCATGCCATCCTTGCCATCCGCGACCTTCCCGATGATCAGAAGAGGCACTGGCGCGACATGTTCGATCACTACGTCTTCGACGATGACCCGGCGGTGTCCGCCCATATTCCTGCTGCCGCACGCAGCATCCTCGCGCCACTGACGCCGGAAACCGCCGGCCGGCTCCGCGCCTTCCTGCTGCGGGCGCTGGGACGATGACGGCGCGCCGCATCGTCGTTGCTGGCGGCGGCACCGCAGGCTGGATGGCCGCGGCGGCGATCAGCCGCGTGATGGGCCGGGCAGTAGAGGTCACGCTGGTCGAATCCGATGCCATCGGCACCATAGGCGTCGGCGAGTCCACGATCCCGCCGCTGATCACCTTCAACCGCCTGCTCGGCGTCAACGAAGCCGAATTCATGCGAGCGACGCAGGCAACCTTCAAGCTGGGGATCGCTTTCGACGGGTGGAAGCAGGCAGGCGACGGCTACTTTCACTCGTTCGGCCTCACCGGCACCGACCATTGGGCGGCGGGTTTCCAGCATTATTGGCTGAATGGCCAGACCCGTGGCCACGCGCAGCCATATGATGACTATTGCCTGGAATTGATCGCCGCACGCGAGGGCAAATTCGCGCACCTCCCCGACGATCGCATGAACTACGCCTATCAGCTCGATTCGACGCTGTACGGGCGTTTCCTGCGGCGAATGGCGGAAGCCGATGGTGCCCGCCGGATCGAAGGCAAGATCGCACAAGTTCAGCTCGATGGTGAGAGCGGCGATATCGCCGCGTTGGTGCTCGAATCGGGTGTACGGATCGAAGGCGACCTGTTCCTCGATTGCACGGGGTTCCGCGCATTGCTGATCGAACAGGCGCTGCACGCCGGCTTCGATGACTGGACACACTATCTGCCTTGCGACTCTGCGATTGCCGTGCAGACCGAGAGCGTCGCGCCAGCGGTGCCCTTCACCCGTGCGATGGCGCATGACGCAGGCTGGCAGTGGCGCATTCCGTTGCAGCATCGCGTGGGCAACGGCATCGTCTATTGCAGCCGCTATCTCGATCACGACGCCGCGCTCGACCGCCTGCTCGGCAACGTCGAGGGGCGGGTGTCGACCCAGCCCAATCGCCTTCGCTTCGTAACCGGCGCGCGCAGGAAGCAATGGCACCGCAACTGCCTCGCACTCGGCCTGTCGGGCGGGTTCATGGAGCCACTGGAATCGACCAGCATCCACCTTATCCAGCGCGCCATCCTGCGTTTGATCCGGATGATGCCCGCCGGTGAGATCAGCCCGCGTGACATCGCCGAGTTCAACGATCAGCAATATACCGACATGCTGCAGATCCGCGATTTCCTGATCCTCCACTATAAGGTCACCGATCGCCGCGACAGCCCCTTCTGGCGGCAATGCGCGGCGATGGAGATCCCGGACAGCTTAGCGCAGAAGATCGAACTCTTTCGCGAAACGGGCCGCGTGTTCCGCAAGAACGAGGAGCTGTTTGCGGAAAACAGCTGGGTGCAAGTGATGCTCGGCCAGGGTATCGTGCCGCGCAGCCACCATCCTATCGCAGCGAAGCTCAGCGACGACGACATGTCCCGATTGCTTTCCACCCTTCGCCAGAATGTCGCGACCACGATCCGCGGCCTGCCCGGTCATGCCGACTACGTCGCACGATATTGCGGCGTGACGTCCGACGCCGCCTGATGGTCCGCCGTCGCCAGGCTGTGACGATCCGTCACGTCGCGGCGGATGCCGGAGTGTCGCTACAAACCGTCAGCCGTGTCATCAACAAGGAGCCCAATGTCCGGCCAGAGATGATGCAGCGCGTGCAGGCTTCGATCGCCAAGCTCGGCTACGTCCCGTCGATCGCTGCGCAGCGCATGGGGGGCTCGCGCTCGTACCTGATCCTCGCGCTCAATGACCGCGAGCGCACCATCGCCGACTGGCGTAGCCGTCAAGGCACGGACTGGGTTGATCAGATGCTGCTCGGCGGGATGCTGACCTGCGCCAAATATGGCTACCGCATGATTGTCGAGCTGGTCGACACGCACAGCGACCATATCGAACGCGAACTGCTTGCCGCCATCGCCGCCTTGCAGCCCGATGGGGTGATCCTGACGCCGCCCCATTCGGAGAACATGCTGATCACCCGCTTGCTTGAGGAGCATGGCATCAGCTTCGCGCGCATTGGTTCGCTGAAGCCCGGCGGCGGCTTCGCATTGACCATGGACGATGAAGGCGCCGCACGGCTCGCGACCGAGCACCTGATCACGCTGGGTCACGAGCGGATCGCGTTCATCGCCGGTCCGCCCGAATATGAGCTGAGCGGCTGGCGAGTCGCCGGCTGGCGAAGCGCGATGGCCGCCGCCGGCCTGCCGACCGAGGATCTGCTCGCCGAAGGCGACTTCAGTTTTGCCTCGGGCCAGGGCGCCGCCGCCGCCCTGCTCGACACGGCGCTACCACCGACTGCGATCGTGGCAAGCAACGACCAAATGGCGTTGGCGACGCTCGACGTGCTGCGTGACCGGAATCTCGCCGTGCCGTCCGACGTATCGATCGTGAGCTTCGACGATACGCCGATCGTCCGTTTCACCCATCCGCCGTTGACCGCCGTCGTCCAGCCGATCGCGGATGTCACCGCACGCGCAGTCGAGCTGATCATCGCCGAACAAGCCGGCCGCACGCTCCCCGACGGGCCAACCATCGTCCCGGCCGGGTTGATGGCGCGTGGCTCGACGGCCCCGCCGGGGTCGCATGGTAGACATGCATCGCCTTGATGCTCCGCGTGTCGCCGTCGGCGATCGACCCGGCTAGGCCTGTGTCCGCGCCAGCGACTGATGGGCGGCGATGCCGGCGAGCACACCGGAGGCCGAGGCGATCGTCGCATTGTGCATCGGAGAGGCCGCGTCACCGGCCACGTACACGCCGGGCACCGACGTCAGCCCCCAGCTGTCGACGGTGACGAACGGTCCCGACGGGCCGTCCTGCATCGCGCAGCCCAGCATCGCGGCGATTGGGCTGGTCGGACGGGTCTTCGGCGCGGTGAAGATCGCGCCGACCGAGACCGTGCGCCCGTCGGCCAGCCGTACGCCGCGCAGGTCGGGGGCGTCGCCGATGAGATCGACTACGGGGGTCCGCTCGATCGCGACATTGCGCCGCCGCAGCAGCAGCACCTCGTCGTCGCCGGGTTCATGGGTCCCTTGCGTGAAATAGATCGCCGGCCCCCAGTCGGGGATCAGCACGGCCTGATGCGCCGACATCGGATGGTTCGCGATGATGCCGATTTGGCGGTCACGCACCTCATAGCCATGGCAATAGGGACAATGGAGCACCGTCGCGCCCCAGCGTTCGGCCAGGCCGGGAATGTCCGGCAGGACATCGGTCACGCCGGTCGCGAGGACCAGCCGCCGCGCGCGACGCTCGGCGCCGGTCCCGAGCGTGACGACGAAATGCTCATCCTCGCGTGCGGCCGCGCGTGCGGTGGCCGGCAGCACCTCCGCCGTCGGATAGGCGAGCAACTGGCAGGTCGCCTCGCGCATGATCGCGTGCGGCGTCCGGCCATCCTGCCCCAGGAAGCCATGGGCGGCATCGGCGAAGCGGTTGCGCGGCTCTCCCGCATCGATCAGGAGGACCCTCTGGCGCGCCCGCGCGAGTTGCATCGCAGCAGACTGGCCGCCGAAACTGCCACCGATCACGATCACGTCATACATGCTCCGCCTCCTCCACATCGAATCACGCAACTCATGACGTTTCGTATTGCCCGCCGGCGGGGTTTGCAACTCCTCAAGTAGCATGATAGCGGCGGAGCTGGAGGATGGGATGCAACTCGATGGACGTCTCTCGCGGATGCTGCACATCCTGGTCCATATGGATCGGGCGGGCGGCCCGCTGACCTCGGAGGCTGCCGCGCAGATGCTGAACACCAATGCGGTGGTCGTGCGGCGTACGATGGCCGGGCTACGCGACGCGGGGTACGTCCAGTCGGTCAAGGGACACGGCGGCGGATGGACGCTGACGCGCAAGCTGGCCGAGATCACCATGTTCGACATCTATCGCGCGGTGGGCGAGCCGCGGATCTTCGCGATCGGTCTGGCCGACCCGAACCCGCGATGCCTGGTCGAGCAAGCGGTCAATGCGTCGATGACAGCGGCGCTGCGCGATGCCGAGGCGATGCTGACCGCGCGGCTCGCGGAGGTGACCCTCGCGCAGATCGCCGGCGACTTCGACGCCCGCTGCGCCGCCACCGGGCAGACCGGTGCGCACGTCGCGGCTGACTGACGCCGGCGCCGGTCGCGTACCCGTCCGCGCCGGACTGCCATGACGGCAGCCGGCGACACCCGTCACGATCGCCCGACCATCCCCGGCTAGTCGATCGTGAAGACGGCGACCGATTTGGCCGGCAGGTCGAACGTCAGCTTGCCTGCGACCGATCGCCCCTCGATCGGCGCAGGCCGCACCGCCTGCGGCTGACCCGGCGCATTGTGTGCATCCATTGTCGCCGCGGTGAGCACCTGCCCGTGTGCCGTGCCCGTCAGGCTCGTCGATACGCGGGCCGGCCGGTGCGGGTCGACGTTGACCAGCGCCAGGTGAAGCTTGCCGTCCGTGCCGCGTGCCGCCGACGCATCGACCTGCGGCATGGCGATCGCGCCGACGCGATATTCGCCGGTGGCGACGCTCAGATGATAGGGCGTGGCATCCATGAACGGCTGATACATGTCGAACACGTGATAGGTCGGGGTCAGCGCCATCTTGGCGCCATCGGTCAGGATCATCGCCTGCAGCACGTTCACCATCTGCGCGATATTGGCCATCTTCACGCGATCGGTGTGCCGGTGGAAGATGTTGAGCGTCAACGCGGCGACCATTCCGTCGCGCAGGCTGTTCTGCTGGAAATGGTGCTCGCCGCGCTTCGCGGCGGCGTCGAGCTTGTACCAGGTCCCCCATTCGTCGACATACAGCGGCACGGTCTTGTCGGGGTCGTAGCGGTCCATGATCTGCGCGATCCGCGTCAGCAGCGGATCCATCCTGCGGGCCAGATCGAGCACGTCCGCCCAGTCTGCCTCGGCAAAGCCGACCGCCTCGCTCTTGGGCCGGCCCATCGGCATGGCATAATAGTGGAAGCTGAGCGCCTCGGTCTCGCCGCGATGCTTCATCATCGCTTCGGTGAAGGCTTCATAGTCGCCGCCGCCCTGCACGCTGGCGCCGCTCGCGACCCGCACCATGTTCATGGCCTTGGGTGCCTTCACGAAGGCGGAGTAGCGCGCGTTGACGTCGGCGGCATAGTCCGGCCGCATGTTGCCGCCGCAGCCCCAGGTTTCATTGCCGATGCCGAAGTAGCGGATCGTCCACGGCTTCGCCCGGCCGTTGCGACGACGCTCCTGCGCCAGCGCAGAGTCGTTGTCGGCGGTCATATATTCAAGCCACAATTGCATGTCGCGCGGGCTCATCGAGCCGACATTCCCCGAGACATAGGGCGCCGCCCCCAGCAATTCGGCGAAGTCGAGGAATTCATGCGTGCCGAACTGGTTGCTGTCGGTCACGTCATCCCAGTTCATCCGCGTGCGCACCGGGCGCCTGGCCGCCGGGCCGATGCCGTCCCGCCAGTCATAGACCTCGCTGAAACAGCCGCCCGGCCAGCGCACCACCGGCACATGGATATGCCTGAGCGCTTCGAGCACGTCGGTGCGATAGCCCTTGATGTTGGGAATGGAACTGCCCGGTCCGACCCAGATGCCTTCATAGATGCCGCGTCCGAGATGTTCGGCGAACTGCCCATAGATATTGCGGTCGATCTTGGCGCCCGGCGTCGCGGTGTCGATGCTGACCGTCGCCTCGACTTGCGCCTGTGCCGCAAGGGGAACGGGCAACGCGCCCGCGATCATCGATACAACGAATAAAAACAAGCGCTTCACGGGCATTCCTTCGTCCGGCTCATCACCGCGAGGCATGCGCCAAGGCGCGTCGCAAGACAATCGGGCAAAGCTCGCGCGACCGGGGTTGCCGGACGGTGCGGTTGGCAGGCGGTGCCGAATGGCTGGATGCCGGACTGGCCGCCGCACCTTCATCGACCCGACCGCGGCCACCGCCAATGAGCTGCCGGAAGGCATGATCCTCGATGAAGCCGCATCGTGATACATGCGCGACGACGCTTTCCCAGACCCGTTCCCGTCGGGTGGCCGCGCATCAATAGGCGATGGACACCGACCATGTGACCAGCGGCACGACCGTCGCGGTTTCGCCGTCCGGGCCGCTGAGGGCGGCGAGACGGCCGTCTCGGATCAGCGCTACGGCCTCCCACCGCATCGTGCCGTGCGTCGCCCCGAGCAGGAACGGCTTCTCCAACGCCGCGCCCGCGCTGGCGAACACACGGTTGCCGCTGTCCGCGGCGTAGAAGCCCCGCCAACCCGTGCCGACCGCGATCGGCAGGCTCAATTTGGGCGCCCGCTCGCCGTTGCCCAGATCGAACCCCGGCTCGATCGCGGCTTGCGTGTAGACGCCCTGATCGCCCTTGGTCCGTGTCGTGACGACGAACGTCGGCGACAGCTTGCCCAGGCCATCGTCCCCGGCATAGGCCAGCGACAGACTCGCCTCATGCGTCGTCGCCGATACGCCGTTAGGGCTCGTCTTGATCGTGTAGACCGCGGCGGTGCGCAGCCCCTTCAGCGGCGTGACGACCAGCGCGGCGAGGTTGTTGCTCTCGTACCAGGCGCGCGGCGCTGCCCTTTCTTGCGCATGGGGGGTGTGAAAACCGTTGGACGAGCGCAACACGAGCCAGCCCATCGCCTTGCCGTCCGGCGCGCGGAACAGGTCGATCGCCGCCCCGACCTGCGCATGCACCGGCAGTCGGCCGAGATCGGCACGATCATCGTCGTAATTGCCCCGCGCGAAATCCCCATTGCGCGCGTCGAACGCAAGCATCGGGTGGATCCACCCCTCCCCCACCGTCGCGCTTCCCAGCGTGGCATCTTCCGTGTCGATCGTCGGCGCCGTTTGCGCGGCCGCTCCGGTGCCGAGCAGAGCGGCGCCGAGGGTCAATGCATTGCGCTGTAAGGTGCGAACGATCTTTATCATGCGCGCTCGTAACCAGCCGGACCATGGTCGGTTGCTTGCGCCTCAAATAAATCCGGCCATTCCTGTCGGGCGCCCGAAAATATTGATCGACATCTATTCCTCGACTGGATGCGCGCAAATATTTGCTATGCGCGGAACGGATCGCGCCAAATCACGCTCTAGCGTCATGAACGCTGAAACACAGTCAGGTCGCGGCGAGCGCGACGAGGGCAACCCCCGATCGACAGCGAAACTGTTCGGTCACCCGCTTCATCCGATGCTGGTGCCGTTCCCGATCGTCTGTTTCGTCGGCGCCCTGGTGACCGACCTGGCCTATCTCGGCTCGGCGAACGTGCAATGGAGCAATTTCTCGATCTGGCTGATCACCGCCGGGCTGGTGATGGGCGGATTGGCTGCCGTGACCGGGATGATCGATTATGCCGGCGACCGTCGCGTCCGCGCCGCGCGTCCGGCCACCGCGCACATGATCATCAACATCAGCGTCTTCGTCATCGAGATCGTCAACGCCTTCGTGCACAGCCGCGACGGCTGGACCAGCGTCGTGCCGACGGGGCTGACCCTGTCGGTGATCTCGGTGCTGCTGCTCGGCGTCAGCGCCTGGCTGGGTGGATCGCTCGTCTACAAGCATCGCGTCGGAGTGCGATCGTGAGCGGCGCGCGCACGGGACTGACCCTCGCCGTCTCGGCGCTCGTGCTGACGCTGGCCGGCTGCGACGATGGCGGCGCGAAGTTCGACCGCAGCAGCCAGATCGGTCCCAATCCGGTCCTGCCCGAGCCGCAGCAATATCTCGTGCCGCCGATCCACGTCGCGGAGGTCGTCGGCTGGGGAGCGAACGAAACCCCGACCGCGCCGGCCGGCCTGCGCGTGCAGGCCCTGGCGCGCGACCTCAATCATCCGCGCAACATGCTGGCGCTGCCCAATGGGGACGTCCTCGTCGTCGAGTCGCAGGGGCCGAACCTCGATCCGATCACCCGTCCCAAGAACCCGATCGTCTCGTGGGTGCAGAAGCGCGCGACCGGGCAGAGCGGTGCCAAGCCAAAGGGGCCGACCAACCAGATCACCCTGCTGCGCGACGCCGACGGCAATGGCATCCCCGAATTGCGCAGCGTGCTGGTCGGCAAGCTCAACTCGCCGTTCGGGATCGTGTTTGCGGACGGCTACCTCTACGTCGCCGCAACCGACGCGGTCCTGCGCTATCCCTATACGCTCGGTCAGACGCGGATCACCGCCGCACCGGTCCGCCTCACCGAACTGCCGGGCGGACCGATCGACCATCATTGGACCAAGAGCCTGACGCTCAGCCCCGACGGGACCTTGCTGTACGCGACGGTGGGATCGAACAGCAACATCACCGAAAACGGGATGGAAGCCGAAAAGAACCGCGCCGCGGTGTGGGAGATCGATCGCGCTTCCGGCCGTTCGCGGGTATTCGCCACAGGGCTGCGCAACCCGAACAGCCCGAGCTTCTACCCGGGCACGAACACCTTGTGGGTGGTGGCCAACGAACGCGACGAACTGGGACCCAATCTCGTCCCCGATTACCTGACGTCGGTCCGCGATGGCGGCTTCTACGGTTGGCCGTACAGTTATTATGGCCAGCATGTCGATCCGCGCGTCATGCCGCAGCGTCCGGATCTCGTCGCGCGCGCCATCTCGCCCGATTATGCGCTGAGCAGTCACGTCGCGGCGCTCGGCCTGACCTTCTATACCGGCGCCAGCCTGCCGGCCAAATACCGTGGCGGCGCGCTGATCGGCGAACATGGCAGTTGGGATCGCGACGAACTGAACGGCTACAAGGTCGTGTTCGTCCCGTTCACCAACGCGCGCCCGAGCGGCAAGACCCAGGACTTCCTGTCCGGCTTCCTGTCCCCGGACGGCAGCAAGGTGCGCGGCCGCCCGGTCGGTGTCGCCGTCGATCGCACGGGCGCGGTGCTGGTAGCGGATGACGCGGGCAACGTGGTGTGGCGCGTCTCGGCGGCCCGTTAGACACACGGCGCAGACCTGACGGCGCAGGCCGGCATCCTACCCCGGGCCTCAGCCCATGCGGTGGCTACGCCTGCACCGCCAGCGTGTCAGGACGCCAGCCGGTCCCGGCGCATCCGCAGGGTGACGATCAGCCCGCCCTGGGACCAGTCATACCCGATCGATCCGCCCAGCTGACCCGTCACGCTGCGCCGGACGAGCTTGCTGCCGAAACCCTCCGAGCCCTTCTCCGGTGGTGAGACAGGCGGCCCGCCCCGTTCCAGCCATGTCAGCACAATATCGGCGCCATCGGGGGCACTCGACAGGTCGAGCGTGCCGGTCGGAACCGACAGCGCGCCATATTTCATCGAATTGGTCGCGAGTTCGTGGATCACCAGCGCCAGGCCGGTCGCCGCGGCCTCGCCCACTCCCATGCGTTCGACGGCGACGCGGATTCGCCCCTTGAACGCCCCCATATCGTCATAGGGCGCGAGGAGCACCGACAGCAGGTCGCCGAGCAGCGCCGCGTCGCCCTGCCCGTTCGGCAGCGGCCGGACCAGATCGTGCGCACGGCCCAGTGCCGACAGCCGCTCGGTCAGTTCGTGCGCCATCTCCTGCGTGCTCGCCGCCGCCTGCGAGGTGATCGCGGTCAGGCCCGCCGCAATCGTGAGGAGGTTCTTGACGCGATGGCTCATCTCGCCGGCGAGCAGCTCGCTGCCCTCCTCGGCAAGCTTGCGACCCGTCACGTCGAGGAAGATGCCGAACATCGTCCGCCCGACGATCCCGACATCCGCCCCCTGCCCGCGGGTCGAGATCCAGCGAACGTCGTCGCCGACCATGATGCGGAAATCGGTCTCGTAGGGCCCGAGCACGGCGCGCGTCGCGGCAAAGGCGGACCGCACGCGGTCGCGATCGGCGGGGTGGATATGGGCGGACAACGCGTCGAACGTCACCGTGTCGCGCCACGGCAGGCCCCATAGTTCAAAGCCGCGCTCGTCCATCGTGAACTGGTCGTTGTCGACGTTCCAGGCCCATAAGGCGACGCCGGCCGCGGTCACGGCCAATCGCAGGTGCTCGGGTTGCCAGGCATAGGCACGCGACGTTTCAGGGGGCAAGCCGCGTGTCCTCGTATGACGGAAGCGCCGGTCATACAGGAACGAAGGCGCGGTGCCTAATCCACGTCCCTGCCGCGCCCGTGCAGGAGATATCCGTCGTCGCGCGCGATCAGGCCGCATCCTGCATCGTATCGACCACCGTGCGTATGATCCGCTTCTCGCTGCCGACGGCCGCCGTCTCCAGCTGCTCCTCGAGCTCCGCCGCGCGGACGCCCAGCTCCGTCTGTCCGAACATGGCGGCGGAGCCGGCGAGCTTGTGCAGCAGCCCAGCGAGCTGCTTCACCTGCGCGTCGCCGACCTGCTCGTCGGCCGCGAGCCGCTCGGCGAACGCGATCAGCTCCGCCTTTCGTTCGTCGAAGCGTGCTTGCAGCGCCGGGCTGATCTTGAACGCCGGTGCGACGATGACGCGGGGCCCCGCCGAGCGGGTCCATTTCTGGATGGCGCGGCCGAGGATCGTCAGGTCGAGCGGCTTGGCGAGATGATCCTGCATCCCGGCGTCGAGGCAGGCGGCGACATCGTCGGCATAGGCGTTCGCCGTCAGGGCCACGATCGGCAGCCGATCGGCGTCGATCCCGGCGGCGCGTATCGCCCGCGCGGCCTCCAGTCCGTCCATGACCGGCATCTGCACGTCCATCAGCAGCAGGTCGAACGCCTGGTCGGCGGCGGTCGCCGCCTGCACGGCCTGCACGCCGTCTTCGACGATGACGCAGTCATGGCCGAGGCGCGACAGCATCGCCTGCATCAAGACCTGATTGACGTCGTGATCCTCGGCCAGGAGGATGCGCAGCGGGCGCTGGCCCGTCGCCTCGGCGGCGGCAAAGCCGGGCCTGACCCCGCCCGATTGCGCCGGCAGCAGCGGCAGGCGCAGCGTGAACGTCGTACCGATCCCCTCCTGGCTGGTGAGTTCCAGGCTGCCGCTCATCAGCGCGGCAAGCTGCTTGCTGATCGCCAGCCCGAGGCCGGTCCCGCCGAAGCGCTTCGCGGTGGAGTGTTCCGCCTGGGTGAATTGCTCGAAGACCGCTGTCTGGCGATGCGCGGGGATGCCGATGCCGGTATCCTCCACCGCGACCTCGAACATCGCGCGGCCGGCGAACTCGACGACGGACGCGCGCAGGCACACGCCGCCCGCCGGGGTGAACTTGACCGCATTGGCGAGCAGGTTGAGCGTCACCTGGCGCAGCCGCAGGCCGTCGAGAAGGATGAAGGTCGGCAACGCCTCGTCGATCTGGACGTCGAGCCACAGATCCTTGCGGAAGGCGGCGGGCTGCACGAGCTTGATACAATTGTGCAGGGCGTGGCGCAGATCGATCGGCTCGGGCGAGATCTGCATCTGCCCGGCCTCGATCTTGGACAGGTCGAGGATGTCGTTCAGCAGGCGCATCATCGCCTTGGCCGAATCGACGATCAGCTGCGCCTGATGGCGCTGCTCGGCCGACACGTCACTGTTGAGGAGGAGGTCGGCAAAGCCGAGCACGCCGTTCATCGGCGTCCGGATCTCGTGGCTCATGTTGGCGAGGAAGCTCGACTTGGCGCGCACCGCCGCCTCCGCCCGCTCGCGCGCCGCCTCCAGCTCGGCTTCGAGACGCTTGCGCTCGGTGACGTCGCGCAGCGAGGTGATGATCTCGCGCGGTTCGCCGGTCGCGGTGTCGCGGACGAGGCCCGAATGCGCCTCGATCCACAGATCGTGCCCCGGCGTGTCGATCCGCTTGGCGCGATAGGCGCGCACGCCGCGATCGACCGCGCCGGTCACCAGCGAGCTGTGGAAGGCCTGCATCTCGGATCGATCGTCGGGGTGAACCGACGCCCCCAGCCGCTGTCCGACGAGCTGGCTCGCCGCGACGCCGAACAGATGTTCGATCGACGGCGAGGCATAGATGCAGCGCCCTGTCAGGTCGATGCGCAGCACCGCGTCGGTCGCATTCTCGGCAAGCAGCGCGAGTTCGGACTCGGCGGTCTCGCGGCGCAGGATGTCCGCCTCGAGATGCTCGTTGGCGATGCGCAGCGCCTGCATCCGCCGCCAGCGATCCAGGTAGACGAGATAGGCGAGCAGAAGGATGAGGATACCGCTGCCGATCAGGCCCGCCTGCGTCGGTTCGCGAAAATCCTCCGCCTGTTTGAGCCGCACCGTCAACAGCCGCCGCTCCTCGGCGGTGATCCGCTCGATCAGGTCGATCAACGCGGCGGTCGCGCGATGACTCTCGGCGCTGGCCATGATCGCGCTGGCCTGCGCGGCATCGCCGCGTTCGGTCAACGCGATCGTCGTGCCGATGTCGCGCAGCCTGGCATCGGCGAGCTGTGCGAACGCCTCGACCCGCGCATGCTGCCGGGGATTGTCCTCGGTCGACTGGCGCAGCGTCGCGAGCAGCCGCGGGACCTCGTAGGCGATACGGTCGAGCGGGTCGCGGGCCTGCCGGTCGCCCAGCACGAAGGCGCGGCGATACACCTCCGCGCGCAACAGATCGACCCGCACGCTGGAGAGATGCTCCTTGACGTTGAACGTATGGCGAACCCACGCATCCGCCTTCTGCTTCTGATCGACCAGCCACAGCCCCGATCCGGCGCAGCAGATCAACAAGATCATCCCCGCGACAAGCGCCAGCTGTGACCTGATCTTATCCATGTCGATCGCCTCTCCCACCCGGCGCGCCCTACCGGCACAGTGGTTAAGACCTTGTTGAACCATTATAATTAGACGCAGCCAAGCGGCCCGGAGGCGACAAGCCGTCGCCGCGTACCCGTTACCGAACCCGCAAGGCGAGACTGTTTATGGCCCGGATCATCATCGCAGACGACGACGAGATCGTCGGCGAAATCGCCCGCGACGCGCTCATTTCCGCGGGCCATGGCGCCGGGCTGGTCCTCGACGGCGGCGAGGCGCTGAAGATCATCAAGGCACGGCGACCCGATCTGGTGATCCTGGACTGCAACATGCCGGGCCTCGCCGGCGTGCTGTTGGTGCAGGAATTGCGCAAGAGTCCTGCCTTCGCCGACCTGCCGGTCATGATGCTGACCGGCCGCCAGGGTCAGCGCGACGAGGAACTGGCACGCTTCGCCGGCGCCAACGATTATATGAAGAAGCCGTTCGACCCCGACGAGCTCGTCTTCCGGGTCGAACAGCTTCTCGCCAAGAAATAGGCCGCAGCCGGCGCCCGCGGCGATTACATGTCCGCGGCGGTCGGGCGGACGATGACCTCGTTGATGTCGACGCCGTCCGGCTGTTCGAGCGCGTAGCGGACGGCACGGGCGATCGCGTCCGGCGTCAGGGACTTGCGCCGCCAGTCGGTCAGCGCCGCGGCGATCGCCGGGTCGGTGATGTCGTTGCCCAGTTCGGTGGCGACGACGCCGGGCGAGATCAACGTCGAGCGGATCTCGTCATGTTCCTGGCGCAGGCCTTCCGTGATCGCGCGCACCGCATGCTTGGTGCCGCAATAGACGGCGGCGGACGGCAGCACGATATGCGCCGCCACCGAGGCGACGTTGACGACATGGCCGTTCCGCTGTGCGACGAAGCGCGGCAGCACCGCGGCGATGCCGTTGAGCACGCCATGGATGTTCACGTCGATCATCCGCTTCCACTCGTCGCGCTTGCCCGCGGCGAGCGGCGACAGCGGCATGACGCCGGCATTGTTCACCAGCACGTCGACCCGCCCGAACCGCGCCTCCGCAGCGTCGACGAACGCGTCGAAATCGGCGCCGTCGGTGACGTCGAGTGTGCGCCAGGCGACCGCCTCGCCCAGTTCGTCCGCAAGCGCCGCCAGCCGGTCGCTGCGCCGCGCGCCGATGAACAGCCGGGCACCCGCTGCCGCCAGTTCGCGCGTGGTCGCTTCGCCGATGCCGCTCGAGGCTCCGGTAATCAGCACGACCTTGTCGATGTTCCGCGTCATGATGCGTCCTTTCCGTTGCAATGTGACGCGGTCCAGATGGCGCGACGGGGGGGGCTAGCGGTAGAGCGATCGCCCGAACGCCTTGCACGATCCTCCAGAACAGCGGGTTGCGGCTTGCCGGATCGCGCGGACGGGCCGATCAGCGCGTCCATGGACAAGATCGCCGAACTTGCGGCCATCATCGACCGGCACGTCGACGAACCGGGCCTTTGCGCCACGGTGATGCCGCGACTGTCGCTGATCCGCGCCGACCAGCCAAGCACGCCCACGCCGGCGGTCTATGAAGCCTCGCTTTGCCTGATCGCCCAGGGATCAAAGCGGGTGTCGATCGGCGACCACAGCGTCGTCTACGACGCCGCGCATTACCTGCTCGTCTCGGTCGACCTGCCGCTGGTCGGCCACGTCATCGACGCGAGCCCGGACCGGCCGTATCTCTGCTGCAAGATCGATCTCGATCCGGAGATGCTCGCCGATCTGATGGTGGCCGAGGGCGGTCCGCCGCCGCGCACCGACCTGCCCATCCTGGGCGTCTACCCCAGCGATCCGGATCTGATCGACGCCACCTGCCGGCTGGTCCGGCTGCTCGACCGGCCCGAAGCGATCGCCGCGCTCGCGCCCTTGATCGAGCGCGAGATCCTGTATCGGCTGCTGACCGGTCCACACGGCCCGACGCTGCGCCACGTCGCCACTGTCGGCAGCCACCTCAACCAGGTGAGCCGCGCCATCGCCGCGATACGCCGCCGCTTCGATGCCCGCATCCGGATCGAGGAGGTCGCTGCGGAGGCGGGCATGAGCGCATCCTCGCTCCACGCGCATTTCAAGGCGATCACCCGCATGACGCCGCTGGCGTATCAGAAGCAATTGCGCTTGCAGGAGGCGCGTCGCCTGATGCTGGTCGGCGGTGTCAACGCCAGCGCGGCGGGCTTTGCCGTCGGCTATGACAGCCCGTCGCAGTTCAGCCGCGAATATCGCCGCCTGTTCGGCGCGCCGCCGCGGCAGGACATCGAGCGGCTGCACGCCGTGCCCGCTGCCGGCGTCGCGCTTTAGGCGCTGATGAAGTCGAGAAACGCGCGCAACGGCCGCGGCACGAGGCGGCGACCCGAATAATAGAGGAAGGGGCCCGAGAACGAGGGCCACCAGTCCGGCAGCACCGGTTCCAGTGCCCCGCTGTCCAGCCACGGCCGCAGCCAATCCTCGAACAGGTAGAGGATGCCGCTGCCCGCAAGGCCGAGGTCGACCAGCAGGTCGGCCGCGCCCGCGACGCTGGCGATCAGCGGTCCCTGCGGCTCGATCCGCACGGTCTCGCCATCGCGCTCGAACTCCCACGGGCTCACCAGCGCCCCGCTGGTAAAGCGCCCGCGCAGGCAGGCATGGTGCAGCAGGTCGCGCGGGTGGCTCGGGCGACCGTGGACGTCGAGATAGCCGCGGCTCGCGCTCGCGGCGAAGCGCTGGACGCGCGGACCGATCGGCACCGCGATCATATCCTGCTCCAGCCGCTCGTCGTAGCGGATGCCCGCATCGCAGCCGCTTGCGACCATGTCGACGAAGCCGTCCTCGGCGACGATCTCGACCTGAATGTCGGGATAGGCCGCCAGGAAGCCGGGCAGGATCGCGGGCAGCACCAGCCTGGCCGCGCTGACCGGCACGTTGAGCCGCAAGGTGCCCGCCGGCCGGTCGCGGAAGACGTTCACGACGTCGAGCGCGGCCTCCACCTCGCCGAGCGCCGGGGCGAGACGCTCGATCAGCCGCAGGCCCGCCTCGGTCGGCGTGACGCTGCGCGTGGTGCGATGGAGCAGCCGCACGCCCAATTGTGCCTCCAGCCGCCGCACGGCCTCGCTCAGCGTCGAGGCGCTGGATCCCATCGTGCGGGCGGCATCGCGAAACCCGCGCGCCGAGGCGACCGCAAGGAAGGCGTTGAGGTCGGAAAGGTCAGCCTTCATCGTTCGGAATTCCGCACAGCCCGTCCCGATATCTCCGGCTTATCGCGATGATCCGCAAGCCATATCTGCATGTCGAACACAGGAGACGGACATGATCGACACGGCAGGAACCTACCCCCTCGGCGGCCGCAATGTCAGGCGGCTGGGCTATGGCGCGATGCAGCTTGCCGGCCCCGGCGTCTTCGGGCCGCCGCGCGACCATCAGGAGGCGCTCGCGGTGCTGCGTGCGGCCGTGGACGCCGGCGTGAACCATATCGACACCAGCGATTTCTACGGCCCGCATATCACCAACCGCCTGATCCGCGAGGCGCTGTCCCCCTATCCCGACGATCTTCTGATCGTGACCAAGATCGGTGCGCGGCGCGGTGAGGACGCATCCTGGCTGCCGGCCCTCGCGCCCGCGGAACTCACGCGCGCTGTCGAGAACAATCTGCGCAACCTCGGGCTGGACGTGCTCGACGTCGTCAACCTGCGCCTGATGTTCGACATCCACGGGCCGGCGGAAGGATCGCTGGCTGCGCCGCTGCACGCGCTGGCCGACCTCCAGCGACAAGGGAAGGTCCGGCACATCGGGCTCAGCAACGTGACGCCCACCCAGTTCGAGGAGGCGCGCGGCATCGCCGAGATCGTCTGCGTCCAGAACCAGTACAATCTTGCGCACCGCGGCGACGATGCCTTCATCGATGCGCTTGCCGTGGCCGGGGTCGCCTATACCCCCTTCTTCCCGCTCGGCGGGTTCAGCCCGCTGCAATCATCCGCCTTGTCGGCGGTGGCGGCGCGACTTGGCGCGACGCCGTTACAGGTCGCGCTCGCCTGGCTGTTGCAGCGTTCGCCCAACATCCTGCTGATCCCGGGGACGTCGTCTGTGGCACATCTGCACGAGAACCTCGCCGCAGCATCGCTGACGCTGCCGGACGACGCCGTCGCAACGCTCGACGCCATTGCCGGATGACGCGGCGGGCGGCGTCCGTCGCCGCCCCTCGCAGCCTAGAGCGCAGCCAAGATAGCGTCGAGGCGTCGCATCTCGCCCTTGATCGGGGCGAGATGCGGAAAGCGCAGGCCCCCGGGGGCCATGACCTCGACGGTGCGCATCGCCTGTGCCTTGGCCGTGAGCAACGACACCGCGCCGCCTGCTCGCACCGCCCGTCGGAGCGTCTCGGGCGAAAACCTGCGGCCGTTGACGGCGCGGATTTCGGTGCCGATCGTCATCTCGGCCATGAAGGCAGGCCCGTCCCACAGCACGTCGGTGACCTTCCCTGCCGGCGTCACGGTCAGACCGAGCGTGTGGGTCAGGTCGATCTGGCCAAAGACCGCCTCGTAGGAGCGCTGGAAGTCGCTGGGTTCGTCGCGGAAGACGAGGCGGTAGCCGCCGCGCTCGATACCCGCGAGCGGCGCGCGGTCATGCGTCTGCGTCAGCTGATCCGAAAAATATCCCTCCCAGTCGAACGCGGCAACGCCCTGCAACGTCGCGATGACCTCGTCATGATCGTAGGTCCGCGTCGTCCAGTCGCCGTCGTCCGCCGCAAAGAAAGCGCGGGCGAAATCATCGAGCGAGCGCGCCTCGCCGGTCAGCTCGCGCAGCCGCGTATCGACATCCAGCCACATCAGCGATCCCTCGGCGTAATAATCCTCGCTGCGTTGCCAACTGGTCCAGGGCAGCGGCGCACGCGCAGCGATGATCGGGTCGCGCGTCGTGTCGATCATCGGCCGCCAGCGGCTGCCGGGCCTGATGTCGTAGCGTGCCGCGGTCTGCGCCAGCGCACCGAGCGCCTGATCTGCGGTCCACATCCCTGATCGCGCGCTGAGCACCTGACTCCAATATTGGGTCTGACCTTCGTACACCCACATCAAGCTGTTGCGGATCGGCCGTTCGAAACACGGTTGCCACGAATCGGCGCCGCGGCGGTGCTTGCCGTTCCAGCTATGGACGAACTCATGCGGCACGGTGTCGCGGCGCGCGAAGGTCGCGTCCCAGTCACTGAAATAGTCAGCGATGCTGACCGCCTCGAACGAGCGATGATGCTCGATTCCCGCACTCGTCATCGTGTCGCTGAGCGCGAGCAGCATCTCGAACCGATCATAGGGGCGCGAGCGGAACAGCCGGCTCGCCTGTTCGACGACGCGGCGGTGGACCGCGATCTGCGCCGGAGTCGCGCCGAGTTGATGTGGCTGATCGGCGGCCATCGTGAGGTGGACGTGATCGTCGAGCGCCTCGCGATGAAAGTGCCGCCCGGCGAGGAGAGGGGAATCGACCAGCACGTCGACCGTCGTCTGTTCGAAGTGGATGACGCCCTCCGCGCTACCCACCGTGGCCAGCGCGCAGGCCTGCTGCCAGCCGTCGGGCAGTACGATGCTTGCTGCTACCGGGATCTGTCGGGCGAAGTGGCCGGCTGGATAGAGCAACACCGTGTTCCACGGCAGACAGAGCATCTCGGGCGTGCACAGGACACGCCCCTGCGTGGCGTCGGTCGGCGACAGGAACTGGAATTCCGCCTCGACGGCGTCGGTGCCATCGGGCACGTCGATGTAGAATGCGTTGATCGTCGATGGATGGCGTCGCCAGGTCAGGTCCAGGTCGCCGACATGAACGCGCAGCCCCGCGAACAGCTCGATCGGCGCCTGCGGCGCGTGGAAGCCCGGCAGCCACTTCGGATAGAGCAGGATGAGTTCGCCCGGCCCGGCGACCGGGATGGTCTCACGAACGCGAAAGATGCCGCGGCGAACGTCGGTGGCATCGACGCGCAGCCGCAGCGTGCCGTCATACGGCGTGTCCGCAGGTTCGGGGATGCCCGCCGGCTCGGGCAAGGGTTGCGGCGGCAGGTGGCTCACGACATCGCGATCAGGGCGTCGGCGCAGTAGATGCGCGCGACAGGCGCACCGCCTTCGTCCATCAGATCGACGCGGCCCTTCAAATCGACCGTCCGCCGATCCGCGCTGCGCAGCAGGCTATGCAGTTCCCGATTCGCCATCGCGAGCGCGAAGGACACATTGGGCGCCTCCACATCCCGACGCTGCAGCCGCCGTCCCGAACGATCAATAAAGTCTAACGAGTACAAGCACATACACGATCAATCGCCGTGCGGATTGCGAGTTCCGCGGATTGATGATGATCAGCATGTTTGCCGGCAGGCGCCCGTACCGCCGAGAGCCGATCGGCCGCCTCGACGCAATCGGCCAGGGGGCATCAGTCGGCGCGGGCGCAAGGATTGTAGAAGCTTGATCAACATCTTAGCCGGGGAACCCCAGGACATCCCGCACGCTGAGCCCCCGAAGCGCGAGCGCCAGGCTCGGGCAGCGAGGAGCCTCCCCATGTCGACCCCGGAAGATCTGAACGACGTCTATGTCGACGAGCTGAAGGACCTGTGGTCCGCGAACGACCAGATGCTCAAGGTGCTCAAGAAGATCACGACCAAGGCGTCGGACCCGCAGCTCAAGGAGATGCTGTCCAAGTCGCACGAGGGCATCACGGCGCATACCGCCGTGCTGAAGGAGCTGATCGCCGGACAGGACGAGAAGGTCTCGAAGGAGCATTGCAAGGGCATGGAAGGGCTCGTCGCGGAAGCGACCAAGCACGTGCTGGAGGAAGGTCCTGAGAAGGGGCCCGTGCTCGACGTCATCATCATCGCGCAATATCAGCGGATGACGCATTACGGCATCGCTGGCTTCGGTACCGCCGCGGCCTATGCCAAGGCGCTCGGCCTCAAGGACGACAATAAGAAGCTCCGCGACGCCACGAAGGAGATCTACGGCGGCGACGAATATATGACCAAGCTCGCCGAAAGCACGGTCAACCTGCAGGCCGAGGACGCCTGACCTCCCGGCCGCGCTCCGCTTGTGCCGCCGACCGGCGCGCAGGCGGAGCGCGGCCCCCGCTCTCGACCCGCCGGCTATGCGGGAGCGCAAAACAGCTGACCCCGGCCACCAAACAATTTCAGCCTTAGCAGATGCTTAAGGCTAATCGGCGATACCGGCGGCAAACCGGAGTGACTGATCGTGTCGATTGAACAACCCAGCTTCGAAACGGTCGCCTTGCGCGAGCTCGAGGCGATGCGTGTCGAACAGCGAGATGCCCTGCCCTTCGGCGTCGTCGGCCTGGGGCACGACACGATCGTGCAGACCTACAATGCGACCGAGGCGCGTCTGTCGGGGCTCGATCCCTCGACGGTGGTGGGGGTGCCCTTCTTCGATGCCGTCGCGCAATGCATGAACAACTTCCTGGTCGCGCAGCGCTTCGAGGACGAGGCGCAGATCGACGACATCGTGCCCTATGTCCTGACCCTGCGGATGCGGCCCACCAAGGTGCGGCTGCGGCTGCTGGCGGAGCCGGACGCGCTCCGCCGCTATATCCTCATCGAACGCTGAGCGCGCGGCGGTGAGCGCGAAGTCGAGCGAGGAGCAGCTCCTCGAATTCCTCTACGCCTGCCCGGTGGGGCTGATCGAATGCGATCTGGTCGGCGAGATCGCGCTGATGAACCCGCATGCGATGCAGCACCTGCTGCCGCTCGCCGGGACCCGCGATGCCGGCAATCTGTTTTCGGCGCTGGAACAGCATGCCCCCGAGCTGCGCAGCCTCGCCGCGGCCTATGCGCCCGCCACCGGGCGGATCTGCGACGGCCACCGCATCTTCGTCGATCTGGGTCCGGGGCGCCGCACCCAGGCGCCCAAGGTCCTCGCCTGCACGATGGTCAAGCTGGGCGCCGACCGCCTGATGGTGACGCTGTCCGACATCAGCCAGCAGGTCGTGCAGGAGGATCGCCTCCGCCAAGCCGATGCGTGGTTCGCGACCCTGCTCGACGGCGCCACCGAATATGCGGCGCTCGGCATCACCGCGGATGGCGTGGTCACCTCCGTCAATGGCTGCTTCACCCGCCAGACCGGCTATGATCATGCCGTCGTGCTGGGCCAGAACCTTGCGGAGGTGCTCGACACCGACGCCTCGGGCGGCGACCTGCGGCTGGACGAACAGGTCGAGATCGCCGGCCGGGATGGATGGCATCTCCAGGAGGGCTGGCAGCGGCGCGCGGATGGGACCCGCTATTGGTGCCAGCGTCTCGTCGTCGCGCGGTCGGAGGGCGACACGCCGCCGCCGTCGGGCTTCTCGGTCGTGCTGCGCGATGTGCCGCGCCGCGACGCCGCGGCGGAGGATTTGCGCCGCCTGCTGACCTGCGATCACCTGACCGGCGCATCGAACCGGCGGCATTTCAGCCAGGTCATGGAACGCGAGCAGGCGCACTGGCTGGAGCTGCGCCATGCGCTGTCGCTGATCGTCCTCGACCTCGATCATTTCAAGGCGGTCAACGACACGCATGGTCATCCGACCGGCGACGTCCTGCTGCGCCGCGTGTCGGAGGCCTGTGCGGCGCTGCTGCCCCCGCGCGGCATCTTCGCGCGGCTCGGCGGCGAGGAATTCGGCGTCCTGCTGCCGCGCTACGATTACCAGCAGGCCTTCCGCCTCGCCGAGGAGATGCGGGCGGTGATCGCCGGCCTTAGCATCGAAACCCCGCGCGGTCCGCTGCGCGCGACGGCCAGCCTCGGCTGCGCCACGCTGGACGAAGCGGGCGGGTCGATCGACGCGCTGATCGCTTTGGCCGACGAGCGCCTCTACGCGGCAAAGCGCGGTGGCCGGAACCAGGTCTACCACCCGCAATCCCACGCCGCATGACCCCGCCCCTGCCGCGGACCGCGGTGCATCGGATCGCATGCGCCATCGTGGCGGCGGAGGTGCGCCGCTTGCGCGCGTCCGGTCAGCCGGCGCCGCGGACTGACGACTGGCCGGATGCCCTGCCGATCGGCGAGCAGGGACTGGGGCTGGATTCGCTCGAACAGCTCGGTGCACTGGGCGCGCTGGCGGAGACGTTCGGGCTCGACGACGCCGCACTGCCCGAGGAATCGCCGCAGTCGGTCGGCGACTGGATCGACTGGATCATGCACCGGCACGGATCGGAGGGTGGCACCCTCACCGTGATGACCTCCGGCTCGACGGGACGCCCGCTGCCCTGCAGCCATGGGTCGGCAGAGCTCATGGCGGAGGCGCAGGTGCTCGCCACGCACGTGCCCGGACGCCGCCGCGTCGTCGCTTTGGTGCCGGCGCATCATCTCTACGGCATCATCTGGACGGCGCTGCTGCCGGCGGTGCTCGACATAGCCGTCGTCGCGCGCACGATCGGCAGGCCGCTCGATCTCACCGCCGGCGATCTGGTCGTCGCCGTGCCCGAGCAATGGGCGGCCCTGCGCCGGCTTACCCGCATCATGCCGCCGGACGTGATCGGGATCAGCTCGGCCGGCCCGCTGGACGACGCCCTCGTTGCGGATTTGCTGGCGTCCGGCCTGTCGCGGCTGCTCGACATCTACGGATCGTCGGAGACGAGCGGGATCGCCATTCGCACCTGCCCCGCGACCCATTACGAGCTGCTGCCACGATGGCATCTGGTGCCGCATGGCGAGTCGGACTGGCAGCTCGGCGACGCGCATGGCGCATGCCGGGATCTGCCCGATCATGTCGAGCGCATCGGCGCGCGCAGCCTCCGCCCGATCGGCCGGCGCGACGGTGCCGTACAGGTCGGCGGCCACAAGGTCTGGCCCGCGCGGGTGGCCGACCTCCTGCAGGCCGTCGAGGGCGTCGCCGAGGCAGCGGTGCGGCTCGGCCCGGACGGCCGGCTGAAGGCGTTCATCGTGCCCGACGGCAGCGGCGATCCCGCCGCGCTCGCCGCCCGCATCGAACGCGCCGCGGCCGATCGCCTGTCCGCGCCCGAACGGCCCAGGAGCCTGCGCTTCGGCACCGCCCTGCCTCGCAACATGATGGGCAAGCTGCAGGACTGGGCGTGATGCCGCTGCCGGGCCGCCGCAGCGGTCAGCGCGGCGCCGGCCCCGTCGACTGACGGATGATCAGCTCGTGGCGATGATGGCGGCACATCTCGGGCGCGGTGTCGTTGAGCTGGGCGACGACCATGTCGGCGGCCGCGACCGCCATGTCGAACACCGGCTGACGCACCGTCGTGATCGCCGGCCAGGCGATGCGCGCGACTTCGGAATCGTCGAAGCCCGTGATCGACAGGTCGCCCGGCACCGTCAGCCCCGCCTCGAGCGCGGCGATCAGCGCGCCGACCGCCATATCGTCGTTCTGCGCGAGGATCGCGGTGGGTCGGTCCGGCCGGTCCAGCAACGCGCGCGCCGCAGCATAGCCGCTGTCGTAGGTGTACAGCCCCGCCGCCACGCGATCGGCGCGGATCGCCACGCCCGCCGCCGCGAACGCCTCCCGATAGCCCGCCATCCGCGCATCGGCGGAGGCGTGGGTGGGATCGCCGGTGATGATGGCGACGTCGCGATGGCCGAGCGCGAAGACATGCGCCGCGATCTCGCGCGCCGCGGTGACGTCGTCGAGCAGGTTGCTCGGCCCTGCCTCGATCAGCCGCGTCGGTGCGATCCGGGCGAAGCGGATGCTGGCCGCGGTCAGGTCCGCCATGATGCGGGGGCTGTCCGACGCCGGCGGCGCGAGCACGACGCCGTCGAGCGCCGCCGAGCGCAACAGTCCCACGACATCGGCTTCATGCTCCGAGATCGACGCGATCGGGATCACGACGAGCCGGTAATGCTCGTCGCGCAGGCGTTCGAGCACCCCCTTCTGCAGGTCGACCACGTAGCTGGGTGACGGATTCTCGTAGACGAGCCCGATCAGGTGCGAACGGCGCTGCACCAGCGCGCGGGCGAGCATGTTGGGATGATAATTGACCGCCAGCGCGGCCTCCCGGACGCGCCGGGTGACCTCCGGCGTGACGTGCGGCTGGCCGTTGAAGACGCGCGAGACCGTCTTGATCGAGACCCCGGCGTGGCGGGCGACATCGACGATCGTAGTGCGGCGCTGATCCTGGACCATAGCGCGACGTACGGACTAACGCGCTTTCGGTCCACTCCGGCGACCCGATCGGATACGAAAAATAGCCGAACTGCTCGATTGACAACGTGAGACACATCGGCGCGATATGGCACCGACGCCACGCACGATGACGATGAGGGAGAGCCGATGAACCGCCGCGAGATGCTACGCAATGGACTCGTCGCGGGTGCCGGGCTGGCCGCGGCGACGCAGCGGGCCGGCGCCGATCCGATCGACCTGTCTTTCCCCGCCGATTTCCGCTGGGGCTGCGCGACCGCCGCCTATCAGATCGAGGGCGCGGTGCGGGAGGACGGCCGCGGCCAGACCAACTGGGACGTGTTCTCGCATACGCCGGGCAAGGTCGCCAACAACGACACCGGCGATGTCGCCTGCGACAGCTATCATCGCTACAAAGAGGACATCGGCCTGTTGCAGGCGCTCGGCGTCAACAGCTACCGGATGTCAATCGCCTGGTCGCGGATATTCCCCGACGGGCGCGGCAAGCCCAATGCCAAGGGCTTGGACTATTACAACCGCGTCATCGACGCGCTGCTCGCCGCCGGTATTCGCCCCTATGTCACGATGTTCCACTGGGACCTGCCGCAGGCGCTGCCCGGCGGCTGGCAGAACCGGGACACCGCGCACGCCTTCGCCGATTATGCGGGGTTCATGGCCGGCAAGCTGTCGGATCGCGTGCACGACTTCATGACGGTCAACGAACTCGCCTGCTTCACCGACCTCGGCCATCTGCGCGGCATCCACGCGCCCGGGCTGACGCTCGCCGCCGCGGGTGTGAACCAGGTCCGCCATCATGGCGTGCTGGCGCATGGCTTGGGCGTGCAGGCGATCCGCGCGGCGGGCCGGGCCGGCACGCGCGTCGGCATCGCCGACAATACCAGCTTCCACATCCCGGTGATCGAGACGCCCGAGCACATCGCCGCGGCGAAGACCGCGACGCGCGAGAAGAACGCGATGTTCCTGACCGCGATCATGGAGGGGCGGTATCTCGACAGCTATCTGGAGGAGCAGGGCGCGGCCGCGCCCAAGGTGCGCGATGGCGACATGGCCGCGATCGGCAGTCCGCTCGATTTCGTCGCGCTCAACATCTACGCGCCCGAATGGGTGCGCGCCGATGCCGGAGCGAAGGGCTATGCCGTCATCCCGCATATCGCATCGTCGCCGCGGATGGCGTCGCCCTGGCTCGTGGTGGGCCCGGAGGTCGCCTATTGGGGCGTGCGCATGGTCAGCGAGCTATGGCGACCGAAGGCGCTGTTCATCTCCGAAAACGGCGCATCGGCGGACGATCCCGTCACCGCCGGGCGCATCGATGACGCGGACCGGATCATGTACCTGCGCAACTATGTCGGCCAGTTCCGCCGCGCCGTCGCCGAAGGCTATCCGCTCAAGGGCTATTTCCTGTGGAGCCTGATGGACAATTTCGAATGGGCCGACGGCTACGGCAAGCGGTTCGGCATCCATTATGTCGACTTCAAGACGCAGCAGCGGACGCCGAAGCTGAGTGCCGCCTGGTACAAGGAAGTCATCCGGCGCAACCGGATCGTCTGAGCGGGCTCACGTCAGCGTGCCGCACCCGTCGACCGATCATCCGCATGGCCGGAACAGCGCAGCCGGCGCGCGCCGCCGGTGCGCCTCGACGGGAGGCGAGTGACGATGACGGCATCCTTTGACCTGGCGCGGGGCGCGCGGCTGAACGCATCGCTGATTGGCGCGGAGCAGGAACCGCTGCTGGCCGCGGACGGGTTCCTCGCCGATCCCGCGGGGTTGGTGGACCTCGCTGCCGCAAGCGCCTTCCGGCCGGCCTTCGGACCCGAAGGGGGCTACCCCGGCCTGCGCGCCGCGCTGCCCAACGCCTATATCCAGGCCGTCGTGAACGTGCTCGTCGGGCCGCTGTCGCAGGCGTTCGGGCTCGGGCCGGTGCGGCCGGCGAGCGCACAGGGGGCCTTTTCGCTCGTCACCTTGTCGCCCGACGCACTGGCGCCACCGCAACGCGTGCCGCACGTCGACTCGGTCGAACCGTTGCAGTTCGCGATCCTGCATTACCTCTGCGACGGCGCGGCGGGCGGCACGGCATTCTATCGCCATCGCGCGACCGGCTTCGAGGTCTTGGACGACCGCCGCCTGCCCGCCTACACCGCCCGGCGCGCCACGGAAGGCACGCCCGACGGCTATGTCGACGACGGCGCGCCCTGGTTCGAGCAAACCGCGCGGGTGCCGGCCGCGATGAACCGGATCATCGTGTATCGCAGCTGTGTCCTGCATTCGGGGATTGTCGCGTCGCCCGCCCTGCTCAGCGCCGACCCGCGCACGGGCCGACTGACCGCCAACGTCTTCCTGACGCTCACGCCGGCCTGAACCACGCAGCGCCGCGACCGGCGGAAAGGCGTCATTCCCGGGCCCGTCACGGCATTTTCCAACCTATGGCGTGACACAGCTAACACACTCGTTTTGTATACTTTCATTGCCATTGACAACGTAGGACACGCAGCTAGTTTCGCGGCGTCGGGCGAGCCACAGGCCGCCCGCGATAAAAACGGCAATCTAGCCGTATGGGGAGGAAATATGAGGGGTCCTAAGCTTATAGGTGCGCTCGTCCGCACGACGTCGATCGGTGCGATCGCGATGTGCATCGCCGTGCCCGCGGCCGCGCAGGTGGTCGGCGGCGGCGACGATACGAATGCGCCCGCAACCAACGCCCAGCCGGGATCGGAGGACGCATCGCGCGCCGCGCAGGATGGCGCGACGACCGGCGCCGCGACCGAAGGCACGGGCGAGGATATCGTCGTCACCGGTATCCGCGCATCGCTCAACCGCGCGATCGACATCAAGCGCAATTCGAACGGCATCGTCGATGCCATCTCGGCCGAAGACATCGGCAAGTTTCCCGACACCAACCTGGCCGAGTCGCTGCAACGCGTCAGCGGCGTGTCGATCAACCGGGTGAACGGCGAAGGCTCCGAAGTGACGGCGCGCGGCTTCGGCGGCGGCTTCAACCTCGTGACGCTGAACGGCCGTCAGCTGCCCGCGACCAACCTGCAGGGCGTCGGCGGCGACCAGAGCGTCGACTTCGCCACCGCCACCGGCCGCTCGTTCGACTTCGGCAACCTCGCCTCGGAAGGCGTCAGCACGCTGGAGGTCTACAAGACCGGCCGCGCGGCGATCCCGACCGGCGGCATCGGTGCGACGATCAACGTCATCACCCGCAAGCCGCTCGACTCGCGCCAGGCGGGCTTCTCGGGCTCGGTCGGCGCCAAGGCGGTCTACGACACCAGCATCGAGAAGGACGAGGACGGCCTGGCGAAGATCACGCCCGAAGTCTCCGGCCTCATCAACTGGAAAAATGATAGCGATACCTTCGGCGTCGCGCTATTTGGTAGCTACCAGAAACGCAATTCGGCGGCGGCCAGCTCCACGTCGAACGCGTGGAACATCCGCACCATCGACAATCCCGGCGATATCATCGGCGCCAACACGGTCGTCACGAACCGTCCGCCAAGCGGCAGCCTGATCGCCTTCCCGAACGACGCGCGCTACCATTTCTCCGAATCGACGCGTGAGCGCATCAACGCCTCGGGCGTGCTGCAATATCGCCCGGTCGAAAGCCTGCTGCTGACCGCCGACGTGCTGTGGGCGCAGAACAAGCAGAGCGAGGCGCGGCAGGACCAGACCAACTGGCTCAACCGCCCCTTCGGCAGCGTCACGTTCGACGACAGCCCGGTGCCGACCGCGACCGTCATCTCGCAGGCCGTGCCGGACCCGAAAGACACCGGCTACGAGCAGCAGTTCCGCGCCACCCGCGACAAGCTCGAGGAATATGGCCTGAACGCCGCCTGGGACGTCACCGACAAGTTCAAGCTGGTCGCCGACATCCAGCATTCCAAGTCGCAGGCGCTGCCGGATGCGTCGAACGGCGCCAGCTCCACCTTGTTCTCGATGGGTGCGAACGTGGTGAACGGCCAGACGATCGACTGGTCGCGCGGCTTCCCGCAGATCAACGAGACGATCAACGATTGCCGTGCCCTGCCGACGAGCAGCGGCCCGGGCCGCGTGATCGGCAATTGCAACAACCAGCTCGACGTCGGCGATCTCGGCACCCAGGTCGCGCGGACCAACACCGCCCGGCAGATCCAGACCATCAACCAGGCGCAGCTCGGTCTCGGCTGGGATCTGGGCGAGGGCAGCAAGGCCGAATTCGGCGGCAGCTACATCGACTCGAAGCTGCGGTCGACCCGCACGCAGACGACGCAGACGCTGGGCGACTGGAGCATCAGCAACCCCGGTGAGGTCGAGGCGCAGGCCGCCGATCTGATCAAGACCTTCTGCCTGACCTGCAAGTTCGACCATTTCAAGCCGGGGGTGACCGGCCCCGGTCTCAACGCCTTCCGCGGCAATGCCGTCGCGCTCACCAATCTGTTCTCGCAGATCTATGCCGATCGCGGCAACGCGGTCAGCGCCGGTTCCGCGAATGACGACAGCATCCGTGAGAAGATCGCCTCGGTCTACGGCCAGCTGACTTGGAAGGGGCAGATCGCCGGCGCCGATGCGACGCTGGTCGTCGGCGCCCGCTACGAGGTTACCAAGGTGCGCGCCTTCTCGCGGGTCAACGGACCGTCGGCGATCGTCTGGACGTCGGACAACGACTTCAACGTGCCGGGGTCGGCGACCGCGACGCCGCTGTCCGGCCGCGGCAGCTACGACAACCTGCTGCCCGCGATCGACTTCCAGATCTCGCCGTTCGACAACGTGATCACGCGCGTGTCGTTCAGCCGGACGATCGCGCGGCCGTCCTACGGCGACCAGTTCGTCAGCTCGACGGCGGGGGCGGGCAGCCGCGCCACGCTGTTCGGCGGTCAGCCAAACGGCACGACGGGCAATCCGAACCTGCGACCGCTGATCTCGGACAATTTCGACGTGTCGGCCGAATGGTACTTCAAGTCGTCCAGCTACCTGTCCGCCGGCTTCTTCGACAAGCGGGTCCGCAACTTCGTCGGCACCGGCCTGTCGAACGGCAATCTGTTCGGGCTGCGCGACGCGACCACCGGCGCTGCCGGATCGCGCTCGGGCACCGCGGCGGCGGCGCTGAGCCGGCTCGGCCTCGATCGCTCGGACATCAACCTGTTCAGCTACACGGCGCGGCTGATCCAGAACGGCGGCAACGTCGGGCAGACCGATGCCGACATCCGCGCGAACAGCTCGGGCACCTCGGTCAACCAGGGCTATTTCGACACCCTGTCGCGGTCGGTCGACATCACGCCGGACGCCAACGATCCGCTGGCGATCTTCTCGATCGCATCGCCGATCAACAACCGCGACGCGGAAATCTACGGCGCCGAGTTCGCCGGCCAGTACTTTTTCGGCCAAACCGGAATCGGCGTGGCGGCGTCTTACACCCTGGTCCGCGGCAACGTCGGCATCGATGTTCTTGCGGCGCCAACGGTAGATCAGTTCGCGCTGCTTGGCCTGTCCGACACCGCGAATGCTTCGCTCATCTACGACAAGAACGGCATTTCTGCACGCCTGACCTACAATTGGCGTGACAAGTTCTTGTCGGAGATTGGCCGCGGCGGCACGACCGATCGCAACCCGGTGTTCTTCGCGCCGTACAGCACGGTCGACCTGAACGTCAGCTGGGACATCAGCAAGCAAATCGCGGTGTCGCTGGAAGGCATCAACCTCACCAGCGAGTCGGTGCGAAGCTACGGCCGGTCGAAGAACCAGACCTTCTTCGCCCAAGAGAACAAGCCGCGGCTGCTGCTCGGCGCACGCTACCGCTTCTGATCCTTCGATCCGTCCCCTCCCCTCTGAGGCCGCTCTTCGGAGCGGCCTTTTTTTCTCCGGGGAAGCCGCGCCCTTCGCTAGCCGACCCGTAAAAAATCGTGCAGCATCCCGCCTGTTGCGCTTTGAGCAAAGAGATGCCCCGTCGATGAACCGAGTCCTGCTCAACAATGTCGATCATGCCGATCTGCGCGTCGCCATCCGCGCGGGTGCGGCGTTCGGCGACAGCGTCAACCAGCTGCCGATCTTCCCCGCCGAATTCGAGGAGGCGCAGCGGTCCTTCCCGATCGTGTTCCGGCCCGAAGGCGATGGCTTCCAGGCCTATGTGCTGCTGGGTCTCGACCGCGACGAGAATCTGTTCCTCGACGGCGAACGCTGGACCAGCGGCTACGTGCCGGCCTTCCAGCGGCGCGGCCCCTTCTCCATCGCCCTCACTCGCGCCAAACCCGATCAGGACGAGCCGACCGAGCCGATGGTGCACGTCGACCTCGATGACCCCCGCGTCGGCGCGCCGGATGGCCTGCCCGTGTTCAAGGAGCATGGCGGCAACGCACCGCTGCTCAACCACATGACCGATATCCTGCGCACGATCTACGAGGGGCTGGAAACCGCGCCCGCGATCTACGCCGCGTGGCGGGACGCGGGCCTGCTCCAGCCGATCACGCTGCAGATCAGCCTGCGCGACGACCTGACCTACGACCTTCCCGGCCTGTTCACCGTCGATCGGCAGGCGCTCGCCGCTTTGTCGGGAGAGACGCTGGAGCGGCTGCACCGTGTTGGCCTGCTCGAGGGGGCGATCCTCGCCGCCGCCTCGCTCGGCAATATCCAGCGGCTGATCGAGCTGAAGACCCGCCAGCAGGCGGCGGTATGACCATCGGCGTGGCCGCCCCACCGATCACCACCACCCGCGTGGCGGAGATCGATGCCGCGCACGGGACGCCGATCGATCCCCGCGCGCTGGTGCTCGCCGGCGAGCCCGTCGTCGTGCGCGGGCTGGCGCGCGATTGGCCGCTGGTGGCGGCCGGGCGTGACGGCGCGCAGGCCGCCGCCGATTACCTCCTCTCCTTCTACAATGGCCGCCCCGGCGTCGGGTACACCGCACCGGCGGAGGCGGGCGGCCGCTATTTCTACGACGAGAGCCTGACGCGCCTGAACTTCGAGGCGCGGCGTGTCGGGCTGGACGCCTATATCGGCGAGATGCTCGCCCATCTCGGCGACCCCGACGCGCCGTCCTTCTATGTCGGCTCGACCGACCTCGACCAATATTTCCCCGGGCTGGCCGCGGCGGGCAACGACCTCCCGCTCGACGGTCCCGTATTCGCCAACCTGCTGCGCAGCATCTGGATCGGCAACCGGACGACCGCGTCCGCGCATCACGACATGTCGAACAACATCGCCTGTGTCGCGGTCGGCGAGCGCCGGTTCACGCTCTTTCCGCCGGAGCAGATCGCCAACCTCTATCCGGGGCCGCTGGAACCGACGCCGGGCGGACAGGTGGTGTCGCTGGTCGACTTCCGGGCGCCCGACCTCGATCGCTTTCCGGCCTTCGCCGAAGCGCGCGCCGCGGCGCGCGTCGCCGAACTCGGCCCCGGCGACGCGGTGATCTACCCCGCGCTCTGGTGGCATCATGTCGAGGCGCTGTCCGACTTCAACATGATGATCAACTTCTGGTGGAACGAGGCGCCCGCCTTCATGGATTCGCCGATGGACACAGTGCTGCACGGTTTGCTGAGCCTGCGCGACCGGCCGGCGGCGGAAAAGGCCGCCTGGGCCGCGCTGTTCGATTATTACGTCTTCGGCGCGGCCGTTCGCCCCGCTGCGCATCTGCCGGAGGCGGCGCGCGGCCTGCTCGCACCGCTCGACGCCAGGTCGGCACGCCAGCTGCGTGCCAAGCTCCTGCAACGGATCAACCGATGACCCAACCGGCTGGCTTCAAGCGTATCGTGATCGCGGGCGGCGGGACCGCCGGCTGGCTGGCCGCCGCGATCCTGACCCGACAGCTCGGCGCCCTCGCCGACGTGACGCTCGTCGAATCGGAGGAGATCGGCACGGTCGGCGTGGGCGAATCGACGATCCCGACCGTCCGCGCCTTCCACGCGCTGATCGGCATCGACGAGCAGGAGTTCATGCGGGCGACCGGCGCCAGCTTCAAGCTCGCGATTTCCTTCGAGAATTGGGCGCGCGACGGCGACCGCTACATCCACTCCTTTGGTGACGTCGGCAAGTCGACATGGATGAGCGAGTTCCAGCATTTCTGGCTGGAGGCGCGCGCCAAGGGTCTCGCCGAGCCGTTCGGCGCCTACGGCCTGGAACATGAGGCCGCGGCGGCCGGACGCTTCGCTGCGGGTGGCAGTCCGGCGCTGAACTACGCCTACCATTTCGATGCCGGCCGCTACGCCCGCTATCTCCGGCAGAAGTGCGAGGCGATCGGCCTGCGCCGCATCGAGGGCCGGATCGAACGTGTCGAGCAGGATGCCGAGAGCGGCGACATCGCTGCGCTGGTCCTGGCCGACGGTATGCGCGTCGAGGGCGATCTGTTCTTCGATTGCACCGGCTTTCGCGCCCTGCTCATCGGCGAGACGCTCGGCATCGGGTTCGAGGATTGGGGTCATTGGCTGCCGACCAACCGGGCGCTCGCGATGCAGACCAGCGCGACCGAGCCGGCCGTGCCCTACACCCGCGCGATCGCGCACGATGCAGGGTGGCGCTGGAAGATCCCGTTGCAGCACCGGGTCGGCAACGGCCTGGTCTATTGTTCCGACTATCTCGACGACGACGCGGCGCGCGAACGGCTGCTCGCCGCCGTCGAGGGCGAGCATCTGATCGAGCCGCGGCTCATCCGATTCAGGACCGGTCGGCGACACGCGGCCTGGCACCGCAACTGCATCGCGCTCAGCCTCGCCAGCGGGTTCGTCGAGCCGCTGGAATCGACGAGCATCCACCTCATCATGATCGCGCTGACTCGCTTCCTCCAGCTTGTACCCTCGGGGCGCCCCAGCGCCGCCGCGATCGCCCGCTTCAACGAACAGGCAGCGCGCGAGATCGAGGGCGTGCGCGACTTCATCATCCTCCACTATCATCTGAACGAACGCGACGAACCGTTCTGGCGCGACCGGCGCGCCATGAGCATCCCCGACAGCCTCGCGGAGCGGATCGCGCTGTTCCGCGACAGCGCCAATGCCTATCAGGAGAGTCACGAACTGTTCCGCGTCGCGTCATGGCTGCAGGTGATGCTTGGTCAGCGGCTCCAGCCGGCGAGCCACCACCCGCTGGTGCAACTGATGCCGCCGGAGCAACTGGGGACGGCCCTCAAGACCATGCGCGACAATATCGCCGCAGCCGTCCGCCACCTGCCGGATCATCAGACCTTCCTGGACGATTACTGCCGCGAGCGGGTCAGTCAGCCGGCATAGCCGCGACGATGCCGGGCCGGACCTGTGCACGTTGCCCCAGTCGAACAGCGGTCAGTCCACTTCGCGGCACGGCGCTCCATAGGTCAGGACTCCGCCGTCAAGCAGGTCGCGATGGCGCACCGTGCGCGCCGCCACCGGACGTCCGTTGTGCGTGAAGGTGCACCCGTCGCCGGCTGCGCCCCGTGCCGCTATCGTCAGGCGGCGTCCGGACGCGAGGTGCAGGACGACGCGCGGCGACGCGGGCCGGGTCAGCACGTAATCCGGCTGACCGGGCACCAGCGGATAGAGGCCGATCGACGCCCAGACATACCAGGCGGACATCGCACCGCCATCATCGTCCATTCCCTCCGCGAACCCCTGCGGCGAGAAGCTCGGCTGATGGATCGGCGTGGGATATTTGCGCTGGTTCTCGTACCAGTGATCGATCGGCTGGTCGCGCAGCCGGGCCACCAGCGCATCCGCCCGGCCGGGATGGTCGGTGCGCGCGAACAGGAACGGCGCGTGGATGTCCGGTTCGTTGGTCATGTTGAACAGGCCGCGGTCGAAGAACGCCGACAGTTCCGCATCGAAGCGCGCCGGGCCGAGCGCCTGTTGCCGCAGCCACGGCAGGTCGAACACCGGCGCCCAGCGATATTGCCACAACGTGCCCTGATACAGGCCACGAGCCTTCACGACGTCGGCATCCGCGCCCAGATCGCGGAACACCTCCAGCCACATCGGACGATAGCGCAACGCGCGCGCACGGAAATCGCGGGCGAGGTCCGTGCGTCCCCGATCCGCCGCCAGTTCGGCCACCGCCCATTGATCATAGGCCTGTTCCAGCCGCTCGTCCGGCGTCGCGTGCGGCAGATGGTCGGTTTCCTCCGCCATCGCCGCCAGGGCGAGCGCAGGATCGATCGTCCCCAATCCCTTGCGATACAGATCGAGCAAGGCGACGCCGGCATGTTCGGTCCGCACGCTCAGAAAGGGTTCGGTCGCACTCGCCCATTGCGCCTTGCCCGCGCCGAACAGTCCGACCAGCGAATCGGCGATGTCAGCCGCCACGTCGGGGGCGACCAGCGCGACCAGCGGCACCTGGGTGCGGTAATTGTCCCAGAGCGACCAGCCCGAATAGCGATGGTGCCCTACGGGAGCCTGCCGGACCTGACCGTCGGCGCCACGGAACCGGCCGGTGCTGTCATCGACGCGCGCGGGCATCTGCAGCACCCGGAACAGCGCGGTGTAGAACAATCCGCGCCGGTCGGGCGCCGCATCGAAGTCGATCCGCGCCAGCAGGCGGTTCCAGTCGCGCCGCGTCTGCCCGATCAACTGCGTCAGGCTGCGCGTCCCCAACTCGCGACGCAGCGTCGCCGCCGCTGACTCCGGATCGACGGTGGACAGCGCCAGCCGCAGCTCGACGCGGTCGCCGGCGCGCACCGGCACGGCGAACCGCAGCACGCCGTCGGGCGCGAGCACGCCCGGCGACGACACCGGCCGGCCGCCGACCAGCAAACGGGCCGCCACCGACAGGTGATACACACCCTTCCCGCACACCGTCGCGTTCGCCAGCGTGAGCCGCAGGTCGCCCGCGTCGCGCGACCGCCAGTCATGCCCGATGTGTCCTGCGTAGCTGTGCGTCGGGTCCAGCGCGACCGCCACAATGCCCGCGCGCGACGCGGTGAAGCGGCTGATCGACACCGACTGCCCCGCCGCCAGATCGGCGACGATCGGCGTGCGGCCGTAGCGGACGTGATACCAGCCGGCGCCGGCGCGTTCGCTGCTCCGGTCGATCGGCGCCCCGCCGCCCTCGCCCTGATAGGTCACGCTGGTCAGCAGATCGCCCCCACCCCCGCCGCAGCCGACGCCCTGCGCCCGCGTCTGCGAAAAGCCTTTCAGCGCTCCGGCGCCCCGCTCATAGCCGATGTGATTGGCCGGATCGGTATCGGGCGCGAGCTGGATCATGCCGAACGGCGCGGCCGCGGCGGGCGACAGCTGACCGCGATCACCGGCGGTGCCCATGAACGGTTCCACCACCTCCGCGGGCGATCGCGCCCAGGCGGAGGCCGGCACCGACAACGCGGCCAGTATCGCGAACAGGCAGCGCCGCATCACGCGGTCATCCCCATCCGATCGCCGGCCGCTGTCACGCAGCGGTAGAAGGCCGTTCCTTCGCAATGCATCGCATTTCCCCATGCGGGTGACGGGCGTCACCGACATCGTAGACGGAGGAGCGGCCCGCTCCCGCTTCGGCGTCGATGCTGCCCAGGTCGTGATCGTCGCGGCCCCGGTACAATCACATGCGTCGGCAGGCGAGACATAATTGGCCTGCTGCGTCGCGTGATTTCCGATCGGCCGGTCACGCCGACCAGCCACTCGATACGCCGACGTTGCTCCGCGGAGCACGCGCCTCTGCCCGAGCTAATTCCCCGCGTTCACCCACGCATGCGCGACAGCACCCGCGCCGCAACGTTGCTGTGCGCGGCAAGTTTGCGGCCGTAGCGGGGCGCGGTGAAGGGAAGTAGACCAGGTTCGCGCTCGTCGATCATGAGCCGTACACCGGGTAAGCGTTCGATCAGCGCGATTGAAACTTAGGTGTTTCATCCCACGGTCTGATGGCGCGATTCTTTCGTTTGAATGGAAGAAAGCCGTATGGGACCAGTACGTCACGGGGGCGCCACGACCACGCACGCTATCCGAGCAGCAATACAGCGATCGCAAGCTTCGCTCGCGGCGCTGAGCCGGGAGCTGGGGATCAAGTCGAAGACAGTCGCGAAGTGGCGGAAACGGGCGCAGTCAAGGATTGGAAGACCGGCCAAAGTCTCCTCATTCAACGACCTGGTCCAAGGCCGAAGAGGCGATGGTTGTGGCGTTCGGCGGCACACGCTGCTGCCGCCCGACGACCGCCTCTACGCCCTGCAGCCGTCGATCCCGCACTTGACGCGCTCAGCGCTGCACCGATGCCTCCAGCGGCACGGCATCTCACGGCTACCAGATATCGAGGGCGACAAGCCGAAGCGGCAGCGCTTCAAGCGCTACCCCATCACTTTTCTATATGGACATCGCCAAGTGCAGACCGCCCAGGGCAAGCTGTACCTGTTCGTTGGCATCGACCGCACCAGCAAGTTCGCGGTCACCCGGTTGGAACAGCCCCGCAACCGGAACACCGCCTTGTCGCGCCATATGCGCTTCGACATGATCTGCGAGGCGAACGCCATCGAACACCGGCTCACCAAACCGAACCATCCCTGAACGAACGGCCAGGTCGAGCGGATGAACCGCACCATCAGGGAGGCGACCGTCAAACGCTTCCACTACGAAAGCCACGACCAGCTTTGGACGCCTCTCGCCGACTTCATGGCCGCCTACAACTTTGCCCGCCGCCTCAAGACGCTCAGCGGCCTCACCCCCTACGAATACATCGCCAAAATCTGAACGTCAGAGCCAGATCGGTTCATCGTCAATCCGATCCGCCAGATGCCGAAACTAAACAGCTAACGCTGCGCGGGCAGACCAAGCAACGCGGCGCCGTCGACTGAAAGGCGCAGTCCGAACGCCAGAATATCCCCCGAGCGGCGGACGGCACGCGGCTGAGTGAAATTGTCGGGGCTGACGATATATTGGACGTTGGGACTGATCCGCACGCCGCGCGCAGCCGCGATGCCGTAGTTCAGCTCGAACACGCCTTCGTCGGGAAACACCCGGTCGGTGCCACCGGCCAGCGCGCGGGACGCCTGGAGCAAAGCGCGCTGGCGGCTGCCAAGGCGGATATAGCTGCCGACCAGCCCCAGAGTATCTTGCGGTCGGGCCGCGAACGGTCCTGTGACGATCACGCCGGCGATCGCCTGCCCCTTGAAGGGCACGTAATCGGCGGTCGAACCGATCACGCCGCCGAACACCGTCACCGGGCGCTTGCGGTCGCCGCTTATCGTCGTCGGCACCACATCGCCCATGACATACCAGCCTGACTGGCCCTTATGAACGAGCGGCGCGCCGCCGGCGCCGCCCGGGCCGATCCGCGGCAGACCGCGCGTATTGAGGATCGGATCCGTGACGTCCGAGGTGTTGCCATAGGCGCCGATCCGCAGGTGGTAGGGATGCGCCGCGCGCGGCGAACCCGATTGCAGTCCGATCTCCACCGCGGTCTGGTGGCCGGTCGCCCCCTTGGTCGACCAGTCGAAACCATTGGTCGAGAGCAACGAGGTGTTCGCCTCGAAGATGCCGACCTGCGCGTAGAAGCTTTTGGTCGGTGCGACTTTGATGCGGGCGCCCCAGGTGTTGTAGGGAAAGAAGCCGAGGGCGCGATCCTGGATCGGCACCACCGCGGGATTGAAACAGACCGAATTGCTCTGGAAGGTGCAATAGAGCGTCGATGCGTTGAAATAGGTGAGCGGCGCGACCCGCCCGCCCGAGACGTTCACCTTGCCGTCGAACAGATTCTGTTCGAGCGCGAGCGCCGCAAGGCGCAGGTTCTGGAACGCCTTGTACCGCGTCTGGAAGCTGATCGCATTGCCGGTATGATCCGCCGCGAGCGACGAACCGCGCGAGACGTTCATGCTATAGTGGATCGCCGCCCCCTTCCAGCCGACCAGCCGGTCGAGATCGAGATCGAAGCCGAACGGCAGCGCATAGGAATTGCCCACCCCGCGCCCCTGCCCGCCCGTGACGTTGCCGGCGAATTCGTCGACGGCGAGCAGGCGGAGGTAGATGCCGCGATCGGCGAGCGTCCGTCCCACCCCGACCAACGGCCCCTGCGCCCTGGCAGAGGCGGCAAACACATCCTGGACCTGCGGCTTGGGATAATTGCCGGCCGGTCTGGCGGGCACATCCTGCGCCGGGCGTTGCGGCCCGCTTCGCGGCGGCGCGGCGCTGCGGTCGGGCGGAATGGTCTGCGCCGCCACCGGCGCGGCGAGGAAGAGGCCCAGCCACACCGGCGGACCGCTGAACGTCATACGCATTACGTTGCTCTCCATGTCGGCACACCGTCTTGGGCGGCGGTCCGTCGGTCGCGAGGGCGAATGACGGGGGCGGCCGCAGCCGCCCCCGTCGCGCGGGTCAGGGAGACAGTTCCTCGAGCGCGCGGCCGCTCGTCTCGGGTGCCCAGCGGAAGACGACCAGACCGGTCACCGCCGCGACGATCGCGAAGGTCAGGAAGACCGGTGCGACCGACCCGCCACTCATGATGAGGCCGATCACCCAGGGACCGGTGATCGACCCGGCGCGCAGCCAGGCCGAGCCGAGGCCGGCGCCGAGCGAGCGCAGCCGCGTCGGGTAGAGTTCGCCCGAATAGAGGTAGAGCGAATAGGTCACCGTCTGCAGCGCGGCAAAGGCGGGCGTGGCGAGCGCGAACACCATGAACGGGCTCGATGCGCCGAGCAGCCAGAGCGCGAACAGCGGCACCGCCGCGAAGACCAGCGCACCGGTGTACCAGCTGCGCCGTCCGACCCGGTCGATGGTGAGCGCGCAGACGAAGGATGCGACCAGCGCCACCCCGGTCATCGCGAAACCATAGCCGATCGCCTGTTCGAGCGGCATGTCGAACACCGTGCGGTACAGCGTCGGCAGCCAGGTGAGCAGCCCGTTGTTGATCATGTACGCGCCGAACCACATGACCCACAGCAGGATCGTGCGCGGGCCGTAGAGCGGGCTGAACAATTCGCCCCAGCTTCCCGCCGGCTGGGGCTTGGTCGCCGCCTCGATCGCCACCGGGGTCGGCTCGGGCAGCGGCTGGCCGTGCTTGCGCGCGCTCGCCTCGAGTTTCGCGATGACGGTGTCCGCCGCATCGAGCCGTCCGCGATTGATCAGCCAGCGCGGGCTTTCCGAAAGGAAGAGGCGCAGCGGCAGCACGAGCAGCACGGGGACCATGCCGACGATGAACATCGCCTGCCAGCCGAGCGAAGGCACGAGGAAATAGCCGATCCCGCCCGCTGCGGTCAGCCCGACGAGGAACAGCAGTTCGTAGAGCAGGAAGAACCGTCCGCGTTTCTTCGCGCCCGACAGTTCGTTGACATAGGCGCTGGCGACGGGAACCTCACCGCCGGTGCCGATCCCCTGGACGAAGCGGAAGAGCATCAGCGATGCCGCGCTCCACGAGAAGATGCAGGCGGCGCTCATCACCGCGAAGATGCCGATGCAGATCGCCAGCACCGGCAGGCGCCCGATCCGCTCGGCCAGCCAGCCGAAGAAGATCGCGCCGAACAATTGGCCGAGATAGCCCGCCGAGATGATCGCCGCGACGGTGGACGGCGTCAGCCCCCAGTCGCGTGACAGGATCGGCAGCGCATAGGCGAGCGCGATCGTGGTATAACCGTCAAAGAAGGTCGCCATGCCGACGCAGCCGCGCGCCCATAGCACCGGCCGCGTGATCGGCAGTCGTTCGAGACGCGCGATCAGTTCCGCGCTGTCGGCTCTGCCGCTCGCCATGGCGTGACCTTTGGCGAGACGGGCGCCGGACACAAGAGTGGCGTTCATGAATCCTCTCCCATTTGCGCGTATGTCCGAGTGGATCGGCTACGCGTCTGTCTATCGGGAAGACGCTGCCGGACCCGCGGGTCCGGCAGCGTTGCTGGGCAAAAGCGCCGATCAGATGATCGCGGCCTCCTTCAGTGCGGCTTCGATCTCGCGCTCGGCCTCGGGCGTCAGGTCGAGCAGCGGCGATCGGACGATCGCATTGTCGATGATGCCGCGCGCGCGCAGCGCGATCTTCAGCGCGACGGTGCCCTCCATATGGCTGCCGCGATGATAGATGTTTTTCGTCACCGGCAGCAGCTGGTCGTGCAGCGCCCTCGCCTTGGCATAATCCTTGGCCTTGCCCGCCGCGATCAGCTCGACGAGCAGTTCGGGCGCGACATTGCCATAACCGACCAGCGCACCGTCGACGTCGAACATCGTGTGCAGCAGATATTCGTCGTGGCAGGTCAGGATCTGCAGCTCGGGGAATGCGTTGCGCAGCACCGGGATTTCGGTGTCCCAACGCTTCATGTTGCGCACGCCGTTCTTGGTCGCGACCACGCCGGGCTGCGCCGCGATCTCGAGCTGCGTCTGGAGGTTGTAGGTCGCCTTGGTGACGTCCGGATATTGGAACAGGATGCATTGCAGGCCGGAGGCTTCGTAGATCGCCTTGTAGCGATCCTGCGGCGCGCCGAACTGATAGCCGAAGCGCAGCCAGCCATGGCTCGGATAGACGAGCGCGCCGGTCGCGCCGGCGTCGGCCGCGCGCTGCGCCTCGCGCGCCGCAACCTCGGTGCCCTCGCCGGTGATGCCGGCGATGATCGGCACGTCGACCGCAGCGACCAGACATTCGATCAGCTTCACCTGCTCGTCCTGGGTCAGGAACGTGCCTTCGCCGGCATGGCCGAGAATGACGAGGCTCTTCACGCCTTCGACCGAGACCAGCCATTTGGCGAGCTTCGCATTCTGTTCGTAGTCGACCTGGCCGTCCTTGGTGAAGACGGTCACCGGCGCCGGGTTGAGGCCGCGCAGGTCCATGACCTTCTCGGGCGCGGGGCGGGTCGTCGGGCGGGTTTCGGGATCGTGAAGGCTCATCGTCGCTCTCCTGCTTCTACCGCAACGTTGGATCGTTTGCGGGAACGTTCCCGTTATCGATCTGAAAGATGCTGGTGTCAATTGCTGCTTTCGGGCATTTCGTCGGGACAAACGGGCAGGCTGTCGCCCGCACGACCGGGGATGGCAGGAGCTAAGAGTATGGAAAGTGGCATCCGGACCGCGCGGGTGACGTTGCACAGCGTCGCCGCCGCCGCCGGCGTCTCCAAGTCGACCGTCTCGCGGATCCTCGACGAGCGGCTGCCGGTGGCGGACAACGAGACGGCGCGGCGCGTGCGTCAGGTCGCGGCGGAGCTGGGCTATGTTCGTGACAGTGCGGCAGCAAGCCTGCGCCGCGGCCAGACGATGACGATCGGGGTCATCGTGCCGCGGCTGACCGACACGGTGATGGCGATGCTGTACGAGGCGATCGCCGCCGCCTGCGCGCGCACCGGCCGGATGGCGCTGGTGGCGACGACCGGCGACCGCGTCGAGGAGGAAGCGCGCGCTGCCGAGCTGCTATTGCAACGCGGCGTCGACGGGCTGATCCTGGCGACCGCGCGCGACGGCGACGAACTGCCCCGCGCGCTCGCCGAGCGCGGCATCGCCTATGTGCTCGCGCTGCGCACCGATGGCGAAAGCTCCTCGGCGATCGGCGACGATCAGCTCGGCGGCTATCTCGCGACGCGGCACCTGATCGACCTGGGCCATCGGCGGATCGGGATCATCGCGGGGCCGTCCTACGCATCGAGCGCGAGCGGACGATTGGCCGGCTATCGACAGGCGATGGCGGAGCAAGGCCTTGCCCCGAGCGACGATCATATCGTCGAATCGAGTTTCAGCATCGACGCCGGCACCGACGCCGCACTGCGCCTGATGCGGCTCGATCCCCGCCCCACCGCGATTTTCGCGGTCAACGACAACACCGCGATCGGCGCGATGTCGGCACTGGTCAACCTCGGCCTGCGCGTGCCCGAGGACGTGTCCCTGGTCGGCTACAACGACATCCCGATCGTCGGGCGCCTGCCGACACCGCTTACCAGCGTCCGCGTGCCGTTCGACCAGATCGCGACGATCGCGCTGGAGATGTTGATCGCGGGACGGAAAACGCAGGCAACCGGCGTACGACAGGTCGCGCCAACGCTGATCCCGCGACGATCAACAGCGCGCGCGCCGATGGACGCGGGTTGAGATTTCCGATGCCGACCCGACGCCCCGCATCGTTACCGGTTGGGGCAGGCAGGATCGCCTATGCCGGCCTCGCCGCCTTCGGCCAGGTGTGCGATCCCGTGGAAACGCCGCCGGTGACGTGGGCCGGCGCCGGTGATCCGCCTGCGTTCCTGCTGTACGGCACGGATGATACCGTCGTGCGCCCCCGAACCAGCGAGGCGCTAGCCGCCAGGCTGCGCACGGGCGGCGTGGCCTTGGTGGATTGAGACTCCGGAGGCTTCTTCGAATAGCGGTTCATAAACCACGTAATCGTCGCGATCGACAGCTGGTTGGTGATGCTGTTGAAGGTCGTATTGAAATTGTGGCCCGAATAGGGAAGCATGACCAGATCCACGGCGTTGCCTGCCGCCAGCGACCGGCGCACAAAATCCTCGACGCTGGCTGCCGGCAGCAGCGGATCGTTTTTCCCAGCGAGGATCAACGTCGGCGGATTGCCGGGCGTGCTGAGCCGCCGCAGGTCCAGCGCGGCGTAACGTTCGGGGTAGCGCTCGGGGGGACCACCGATATAGCGGCTCATGTACAGGCGCTGCTGCCCCTGCAACTCGCCTTTCCGCTGCCAGGAGGCCAGCGGCGAAATCAGCGGCGCCTTGACGATGACCGCGGCGATCGATGGCGTGCGCGACCCGCAGCGCGCGTCGTCCGCACCATCGTCATTCGTATAGGCGGCGGCCATCGCCAGATTGCCGCCCGCCGATACGCCGAACAGCGTAACCCGGTCGGCATCGGCATGGAGCCTGCGCGAATGCGCAGCGACCCAACGCAGGGCGCAACGGACGTCGTGCGTGGCGAGGTTCCAGGTCGGCCGGTCGGGTCGCGCCAAGCGATAGTCGATGCTCACCACGATCCAGCCGCTATCGGCGTAGCGGCGCATGTTGGCGGCGCCGACCCGCCGGCTGCCTTCGATGAAACCACCGCCATGAACGACGACCAGGACAGGACGATGCGGGCCGGCCTGCACGTCGGCCGGCTGATAGACGTCGAGCCACAGCGCCTCGCCTTGCCGTCGCGCATAGACGAGGCTCCGGTCGGGACTGGCGGCCTCGCTGAATTGGCGCACCGACAGGGTGCTGAGCAGGTCTATCCGGGCGCCATTGGCCCAGGCCACTTGCAGCAGATGGAGCATGACGATCCCAGCCGCCAGCGCCGTTCCGGCCGCGGCTGCGATCAGCCCGAGCGTGACCCGCGTCGCGTGCGCACGATGCGCCAGGACGCCCAGCGCACCGATGATCAGCGCCCCCAACAGGAACCAGGACACCCAATTGGGCACGATATCGCTGGCGAAGACGCGCAACCATGGCACGATCGGCACCATCGCGCCGAGCAGCATCGTGAAGATCGGCAGGACCGCGAGCCAGGCTAGGGTGAGCACGCCGGTGCGCGCCAGGACCTTTGCTGATGTCATGCGCTGCGTTCCCGCAAGGGCATTGGGTCCACCGCGATGACCTCGGACGAGGGCCGGGGCGGGCGGCGGGTGATGCCGAAGACGCGGGTGGCGGCGTCGCTGCGCGCGAGCAAGGCGCAGCCGGCGAACAAGGTCGCGATCGAGAGCAGCAGCATCGGCATGCCGATCACGCCCGAACTCGACCAGAGCGCGAAAACCATCGGGTGCCACAGATAGAAGAACAGGCTTTGCCGTCCGATGCCGCCGATCAGAGGAAGGACCAGCGACGCACTGCGGATGCCGGGCAGCAGGCAGATCAGCGACAAAGAGGTGATGAGGCTGGCAGCCACTTCACCGGGGATCGAGGGGTGGACGTACAGCGTGCACCACCACAACAGGCCGATCGGCGCCAACGCCAGCGCCGCATACAGCTTCGTGCGATCGAGCCGGCGCTGGGCGACCCACAGGCCGTAGAAGAAATAGATGGGATAGATGAAGAAGCGGCGATCGGGCAGCCAGGCTGCATAGCCCTGCTGGATGACGTGCTGGACACCGAGCAGGTACATGGCGGCGATACTGACCGGGATCGCGACGCCGAGCATGGAGAGCGGCGAGCGCCGGCTCAGCGCGGCTATGAGGATGAAGGTCATCATCACCGGCACGAACCAGAAGTGGAACGGCGGCCGCAACGGTACGGTCAGCAGCGACAGCGGCGTGAGCTGCGTTGCGCTGGTCAGATACACCGCGCACGCGACCGCCCAGGGGATGATCAGCCGCTGCCCGTATTTGCGCAGCGTGATCGCCAGCGGCCGGGTGCGGGCACTCTCGAGATTGAACAGATAGCCGGCAAGACCGATGAACAGCGGCATCCGGACGCCGGCGCCGAGCCATGCCAGGAACCCATATCGGTCGCTCAGCTCGTAATAATGGCCGGCGATGACGGCCAGCACGAGCAAACCACGCAGACTGTCGATTGCCTGGTTCCGCCGGCCGGCCGGCACTTCCCCGCGCATCCGCATTATCACTGCCCCCTGGCTTCTTGCCAGTTGGGCATAAGATATGGAGGTTAATGACAAATTCGCACGATTGGGTTTGCGCGTCATTGGCGTCGAGCCGACCAGTTTGCCGTCACACGCTGCTGCCGCTCGACGACTGACGGATCACAAATGGTCGGTGATCGAGCCGCTGTTGCCGCGCAACAGCTGCGGCGTGCAGCGCGTGGACGACCGCCGGGTGATCAACGGCATCCTCTGGCGGTTCCGGACCGGCTCGTCCTGGCGGGATGTCCCCGAGCGCTACGGCCCGCGCACCACGCTGTACAATCGCTTCACGCGCTGGCGCGCCGCTGGTGTCTGGGACCGGCTGCTGGAGGCCGTGAACCGCGCCTATGACGGCGGCATCGTGATGATCGACAGTTCCTGCGTCCGCGTCCACCAGCATGGGGCTGCGGGCAAAAAGGGGGATCTGCCGATCCTTGCATGCGACGTTCGGGGGCACAATTATCGGCTTGCCGTCCAATGCCGACACCGCTTTGGCTGAAGCTCCCGATCTCACTCGCCCGGCAGACCGACGACCGGCCGCAATGATGCTGCCAGTGGCCCAGCTCATGCGCGATCGAGAAGCGACGGCGACGAGGATCTCACCCCCGCACGCGCGACAGCACGCGCGCCGCCACGTTGCTGTGCGCGGCGAGTTTGCGGCCGTAGCGGAGCGCGGTGGACGGCGACGACCAGCGCAGCGCCTGCGCGATGCCGACACCATCCTCCCCGGCGGCAAACAGATCCTGCGTCAGGCCCACGCGCAGCGAATGCGTCGATATCGCCCGTACCGCCGCCCCGACTTCGGCTGCCGGCATGGCGACGAGCCCCTGATCATAGGCGCTCAGCGCCAGCCGCCGGTAGATCGTATTGACCCCCTGCCGGGTCAGCGCCGTGGTACCCACCGTATAGACAGTGCGCGCGGCCTGCGCCGGCGTGCCGCGCAGGCGCGCCTGCCAGTGGCGCGTATTGCCGGGAATAGCGTCATAGGCCATCGGCGGCACGGCCGCCCGCGCGCGGCGCCGGTCGATCCCGACCCTTCGGAAGATCGGCCCGGACTGGATCGCGCTCGCCTCCAGCCAGGCACCGACCCGGCGCATGGTATCCGGCGACAGCCACGCCCAGGCCCCCTGCCCTTCCTGATCGGTCTTGGACGTCGGGATGAACAGCAGCGCGGATCCGTCCCCCTGCGGCTCGATCTGCGCCTCCTCAACGCCGACAAGCTCGCTGACGCGCAGGCCCGCGTCATAGCCGAGCGATAGCAAGGCCGCGTCGCGCAGTCCCTGGAGGTCGCCACCACAGGCGGCCAGCAGCGCGCTCAGCGTGAAGCCCTTGCTATGGGGGTCGAGCGCCGCGCCGAAGCGCAACGGAGCGGCCTGGGACTGCGCCGCCCCTCGACGCCGGCGCACCGCCTTCAGCGCGGAGCGGACCATCGCATGGCTGGTCGGCGGCTGGGCGCCCTCCGTCAGGCCGCAGAGGTGATGGACGCCGGCGAGGCTCGCGACCCGGCGCGCCAGCGTTGCGGGCTTGGCGCCACGCGCTTCGAGCATCGCGAGGTAAAAGACGATCGTCTCGGGGTCCGCGGGCAACGGTTGGCGCCGCTCGTCGGCGCACCAGGCGGCATAGCAGGCGAGATCGGCCGCCAGCGCCGCCTTGCTCGCCTCCGCCATCGCGGCGAGTTGCGTGGTGAAGCCGAGTTCGCTGATCGGCACCGCGCCCCGCGGCAGCAAGGCGGTGATGATGCGCGTCAGCCGGACCTCGGCCGGCTCCGGCGTGCGCCGCGCGGCACGCGTCGGCAGGCTGGCACCCTCGGTACGGTGGAGGATGATCTCACTCATGCACGCGGCACCCGGGCCCCGCCAGCCGCAGTCGGCCTGATTGTCGTCATCATACCCTCTCAATAGTGCATTATCGTTACCATAATGTGTGATTATGCAAAGTGGTATTCCAGCGCTGAATCTGCTGCCTCGTAATTTTAGTATTTGTAGGCCAATGGCGTAAACCATGGCTGCGCTTGATCTTCTCTCCCTCGCCTACGCGCTCGGACAGTGCGACAGCGCAATGCGCTTCTCCGATCCGGAACATCGCGCGATCGACGCGCTGGCCATCGTTGCCGAAGCGTGGCGCGCGTATCGGCGCGACGCCGGCGCAGGGGAGACCGGCGTGGCACATGCCGCTACGTTCGATGATGACGCGGTGCTGCTCACCCACGACCCCCGCCGTGACGCCGTGCTGCTGTGGCTCGCCGACCATGCATCCCCGGCGATCGCCGCAGCCGCGGCGACGCTGGCCAAAATGGTCGACGCAAGGCGGCCCTTCGCACCCGATGCGCTGGCCTTGCTCGACGCGGCGCAGGCAGCGCTGGCGCGCCCCCCCGGCCCCGGGGCGCTCGCCTTCGTGCTGGAGCTGGACACGATGCCTGTGGAGCACCCGCTACGGATGACGCGGCCCGTCATCGGCGCCATCGACGCGCTGCTCGCCGATCCTGCCTTTGCCGAAGCCCTTGGCCACGACGCGCTGCTCGATCTGCCGGGCGGCCCCCTCCCCCACTATGTCGCCGCAGCACCATCGGGATGCTGGGCGCTCAACCTCGCCATGCTCTGTGGCCCTGGCGGCAGCGCGCCGCTGTTGCCCGGCTGCGTTCCTCGCGCTGCATTTCGGCTGGATGTAACGACCGAGGAACGCGCGAGCGCGCTCGTCGCCCATTGGACGCGCACGGCACAGGCATCCCTCGAGCGCCTGCATCGGATCGATCGCCGTTACGCGCGCGGGCTGGCGGCGCTTGCCGGCCGCTCGCGCAATGCGCGCGCGCGCGACGCCTGGGGGTTGATCGTCGGCCTCGGTACCGTGCGCCGCATTCACGTAGCGCGCGCCCTGCGTCTGTCGCGCGCCGGCGCCGATATCCAGGCGCATGCCCTTGCCGAGGCCGGACTGGTCAGCCTTGTGCCGGGCGGTCGCATCCAGCCTGCCCCGCATCGGCCGATGCCGGTGGCGGACGCGCTCGACGACGGGCCGCTCGGGCAGGCGCGCGCCGACGTCGACGCGAGCCTCGCCGCGATCGATCGTCTGCTGGCCCGCACCGCGGCGGCGCCAGTCCGGTGACGGCAGACGGTCCGCCCTAGCCGAGCCGCCAGACGTGGCGAACGGAGCTATGGAGGTCTAGCGCGAGGTCGAGGTACCGTCATCCACGCCATTGCCAGACTGGCCACATAGTTTGCGGTGGCTATCCGGTAGCTATCGGCACCCGCTTCATCCTTGCACGAAGGAGTTGGCATGGGGATTCCTACGGTCGGGTGGCGGTTCAGGCTGCGATGAACACCGAGGGCTAATGGAGGACCCAAGTCAGATCGCTTCCGTCGTTCGGAGATCGCCCGCCCCTTTGACTCGTCTGCAAAACGTCTTGCATGTGAGCGAGGACGGGTCCGGCATCCGGCGCAGACAAGCGTGTCACCAATGTTCCAGCGAACAACCGGCCGGCGCTTTACCCGACGCCAGACCTCTGTGTACGCAGGCACAGGCACCCTCGGTAATCACACGCGAGTGTGTATTAGCGCCGATCGACATTCGGACTTCGAGAGAATTCCTCCCCCGCCAGGGGGAGGTGGCGCGGCGCAGCCGTGACGGAGGGGGGTAAGCGATGTCTTCGGTGGCGTGCCCTCCCCCTCCGTCATGCCTTCGGCATGCCACCTCCCCTGGCAACGGAGGATTTGACATCGGAGTTTGGACAAGATTCGTCCCCAAGCGGGGGGAGGAACTTCGCTACGACACTGAATGTCGATCCCGCCTAGCATCATGCACCGACCAATGCTTCGCCCAAGACCCGCCTGCACGGCGCCCATCATTGCCGCCCCACCTGCAAGAGTTTGCCGGACAGATTTGAAGATTATTGCTTTCCGGGTTTGGCCCTCGGCACATCCAGAATATGGGAAGGACTACGAAGGGCTTTCACCTTGCCGACCGTCAGGAAGGCTGCGCACGATAACACCCGTCAAGACCAGTGAGTCGCTTTAAAGGTGGTGTGACGGAGCATCCGCCCCTGGGGACGCGCAGCGTATCCGCCGACAACCACTGCTGGCCGACGCTTACGTCATCGCGGGCGCGGCTGCTAAGCTCGTTTCGTCCGATCGCGAGCGCCTACCTGCAAACATGCCGATCCAGGCCAACCGACGGCAAGAGAGCGCTTCCTGCCCCAACTACATTCCGGGTAGATCGTTGTGCTGCCCGTCGCGGTTAACCCCAGTCGCCACCCTCAGCCCCACCAATGGTCACCCTCTGCTGTCATCGAGCAAGGCAGCTGAAGGTCGCTACGAACATGAAACCCGAAGATTGCCCGAGCCGAAAAGCGACAGCGGCGGACGTAGACGCCACTTTCGACTCGCACTGGGCACATCAGCACACGTCCCATTCGCAGCGGGGCGGGGCAGCAAGGCAGCCCCCCCTCACCCGCCCCGGGCTGGTTCAGCGAGGCTTCGCCTCGTCGCGACGCTCATCACGGAGCGCCTTCACGGCTCGCTCAAACACCACGCCCAATGGTTCACCGAATGCATCTGCCAAGGCGTAGAATTGGTCGACCGTTTCCTTCGACGCCTTGATGTTCAGCTGTTGATTGCGTCCGGTCCGATATCGCCGCTGCGAGCGGATAGAAGATGCGGCAGGAACTTCAGCCGGCCCCTGCTCGGGCACGACCTCGACACGTTCGGCGCGCGGCGCGCGGCTCGGGAAGTTGCTGGCCTCGGCGATCTTGTCGATGATGCCGTCGTCGGTTCGGCTCGCGGGCGAACGCGGCTGGAAATCATCAAGGTCGCCGAATGGCGATACGCGCGCGGACATCAGGCGACCTCCTCCTGCTGCGCGTACTGGATCGCACGCAGACGATCGACCACCTCTTTGGTGAACGCGTTGGCGTTGTTGATCGCCTTGTCCAGATTGTTGACCTCCTCGTTCCTCAGCCCCTCAAGCGTTTGACGGAACGAGAACATCGCACGGAAGGCCTCTCGCTCGTTGATGTGCGTATCGAAGACGTTGATGCCGGCCTCGGCGAGGCCTTGCATGATGTGGGTCGTGGTCCGGGTGCGGATGGCGGGGCTGGTTCTGGTCAACAGCACCCCATATTCGACAGGCCGCCGCGTCATCTTCTCCTGCTGCCGGATCACGCGGAGCGCCCTCCCCGCCTGTTCGGCGTCGAGCTGCGACCCCTGTGTCGGAACGATCACGAGATCCGCCTGACTGACGGCCAGGACGACGATCTTCGCGGCGGTGCCTTCCAGATCGACGATGACGAACGGGGTCGCCGCGGCAGCCTCCTCGATCTTGTCGATGATGTTTTCCTCGTCCGCGTCCGTCACGATCTTGAGGTTATCCGGGACGTTACCGCCCGCCGCCCAGGACTGGAAGGGCCGGTTCGGATCGGCATCGATTACGGTCACCGGCGCGCCCTGGCTCAACTGGTTGGCGAGGATCATCGCCGCGGTCGTCTTTCCGACGCCGCCCTTTGGACTGACGAGAACAATGGTCGGCATTGGGGCCTCACGATATCCACTAGCTATCTGGCGGCTGATAGCATGCCGCGTATCGGATAGCTAGGAGATATAAGATAGCTGAAAGCTAGGCGGTAGGTTGTGCTACCGGGTAGCTATCGTGGCTTTACGCAGGTTGGTGTGCTCTGTGCACGGCGGCTGAAACGCGAGACGTGCCCGTTGCGCGGTGGCATCCCCATCGGCATCGATCATCACCCTCTTTCGGTCGTAGCAACGTGATCCCCGGGGCAGACCAGCCCACCAGACCGTCGTAGATACCTTGGGCTAAAAGTACGCGCGAGCGCGCCGGCGCTGGTCGAAGTGCAACGGTTCGCACCGTAATTGCCCCCACCCTAAGGCTGATAGGCACGTGGCCGAAATACTCAGAGATCCTACGCCTGCGCCCTGATCGCCACTTCGAACAGAGCAGCCTCGCAAGCTGCTATACAAGGATAGCTACTAGGTAGCTTCGGGAGGCAACCGATTGCTGGCGTAGGGTGACTGTTCACTGTCGCTGTCAATTCGCCCTGTGTATCTTGATGCTTGTACAGATATGATCGCACCCGCCGCGACCAGTCTTGCAGTCACAGCCAAGTACGTCCGTAAGGCGATGGGGCACCCCCTCCCGTAAGCATCAAACTTATATGCTATGGCGGTTAAACGTTGTTTCCAACGTGCTGCTGCGTCAATATCTAGTAGCTACTAGAACGCCGGGTCTTAGGGATAGCTATCGGCTACCACCCTCCTACCCGATAGCTATCTCGCACATTTCCACCCGTGTTTCGTGCGCGCTTTCCACTCAAGGCTGTCAGGCGAGAACGATCGGAAAACACCGTCAGCATGCAACTAGTAGCTATCTGGTTACGGTTGGCTATCGTCCGCTACCTGCATGCCGTGCGCCCAGGACGCTGTCATGTATATGCACATGGAAACATATGGCGGAGGGCATAGTCCGGCCTGCCACTGATACCTGTCCGGTCAAGGCCGTACATCATCAGGATGCTGTATCCTGTTCTGCATTTTGCAAGCCTGGCACCCTTGGGTAATGATTTGAGGGCTACGTACCTAGTAGCTACTCGCCGCATTGTATAGCTCGTAGCTACTCGACCTAACTTCCGAATTGCGTTGCACGGGCCTAGCCGATAGCTTCCTGGCACCTGCTAGCTAGATGATACTCGTTCAGGGAATTGGCGACCAGCGATCTCGGGTGAGCATCCGACGTCGTCCGATCGGGCCGGGCTCGGCTTAGGAACCCAACTTTCGCGGTAGGTTAGCCGGGGGCAGGCACCCGCCGCGTGGCCAAGGCCGCACACGAAAGCGTGCCCAACCACCGTGGCAGGAGTAGTTGATAGCTATCCCATTCCTCAAAGCTTCCTACTACCGCCTCTCATCGACGGCCAGGGCCGCTCGCGACCGTCATGCGCTACCAATCTAAAAGCTGATAGCTATCCGACGGTCAGTAGCTACCTCGCATCGAGGGGCGGTAAGCCGCGCCTACCAGAATGAGCAACTGATCTAACACCCGCTCTCCGATAGCTAACCGCTAAAGACCTATCAAAAAAAGCATTAAGACGGACGGAATGAATGCCAGTGTGCGAAGACGCTACCTCATAGCTACCAGCTACGTAGCCGTGGCCCGGCCCTGTTGATCCTCGCTGACGTCCACCCTCGGGCAACCGCAATTTCGGCCGGTGCGAGACGTGGTCTGGACTAAGCGCCGATAATTACATCCGCTCCACTGGAAACGCACCAACGTGAGGCGGGGGCAGGGCGGCACTCCGCCGTTCCATCGGACTAGCAACGACCGGCCGGTCGCGTCCGGATAATGCGACTACCAGCGCGCTTGGATGCACCGTTGTCCCATCTCCACCCGATTGATCTGCGCGGACGCCATGAATGCACCGACGCTGCGGTGGAAAAGGCGGAACCGCTGGGCGCGATCCTGCCACTCGTCACACAAAGGGAGCGATAGGGTATCATGCGCCGGTCCAGCGACCGGGGGTCGTGCGCGCCCCGTCACGTCATCGCGCAAAAACAATACCGCAGCGACGGCCAGCGCAAGACCGCCCGGCAACGGTGCCTGCATGCAATGGCCGATCGCGAAGGTCAACGCCGCGCGACGTCTGGAGCGCGATAGAACAGGCTGGTCGCGTCCATGGGATTACCGCGTCCCATCAGCCGGAAGATGAGGGAGGTCGCACCGATCGAGACCGCACGGCGCGATTTGCAGCACCACCAGCACGAAGCCCACCTCCCACGACCCGAGGACTGCCTCAAACCAAGCCGCCGCGCCGGTGACAGCCTGTGCGACCGCATGTTACAGTTGTAGCGAGACCTAAGGGGGTCTGTATCTCCCGCTTCCGCAGCATCGCGCCGGCCGAAACCCGAGGGGCGCAAAGCCGGCACAAGCGAATCCCGCGACGGCGAAACACATCGCGACGAGCCCTTCGGCAACGCCTCCCTCAACCCGGTGAGCGCCCGGGCCGGTGGGGTCGACCGGACCGCGGTCAAGCACCGTTCGACCAGGAACGACGCGGGGATGGCTGGATGCCGAGCAGCGCCGTCAGGGCTCCGTGCGTCACGTAATTGTGCAGCGCGAGCGAATAGAAGACGGTATAGCATCTGGAAATCAACAGCTCGGTCAGCGCCCTGCGCCGCCGCGTCCGCCCACGGGCAAAACCTGCCTCTACTGACGGCGATCGCGCCGAGTACTACGAAAGCGATGGTGTAGCGGCACAGTAGCAGTACGAAGGTAGCCGTCGGGAGCATCGCCGACGCATTATCATGGACCATGAGGTGCCCCCGAAGGTCGCGACGTGCGATCGGATCGCGCGAGCAGATCGGTGGACATTCAGTCGGTGCGGAAAGACACCGGCAGGGGAGACGCCGATACCGCAAGTGGCGTCGATATCGGACGGACGTTGCGAGGCGGCAGCGCGCACGAACGAACCGACCACCATTGCAACCAGGGGGAGCCGGACATGACCCTGGCGCGACGACAAGCGTGCGTGGAGAGGCGGGCAGGTTCTGACTTCACCGCTCCACCCTTCGTCCGCGGGAGCATCAGCCTGTTGGATGAGCTTCTGGAAAGTCGTCTTGCCAGCCTCCACCAAGCGTCTTGGCGAGCGTCACGATCTGGCGCAGCCGGTCGGCGCGGCTGACGGCGAGCCCGTCCTCGATCGCATAAAGCGAGCGCTGGGTGGTCAGCAGGTCGAGCGTGCCGATCGTGCCGGCGCGGCGTTCGCGGGTAGCGCGGGAGACGGCGGTACGGCTCGCCGCCAGCGCCGCGGTCAGGGCCTCGTAACGGATCGCTTCCTCGTGGCGGCTGGCAAGCACATCCTCGACATCGCGCATCGCGGCGCGGATGCTGCGCTCATAGTCAAGCCGCTGCGCTTCGGTCAGCGCCTGTGCGGCACGCAGCCGGGCGGCGCGCTGCCCCTTGTCATAGAGCGTCTGCGAGCCGCTGGCGGCAAGGCTCCAGACGATCGCACCGGGCGACAGCAGGCCGGCGACACCGCTCGCCGCGATGCCGAGCGTCAGCGGGATGCGGAAGCGCGGCAGGAGATCGGCGGCCGCGACATTGGCGCGGGCGGTGGCGGCGGCGAGGCGGCGCTCGGCGGCGCGGATGTCGGGCCGGTCGCGGAGCAGTTGCGACGGCACGGATGGCGGCAGCTCTGGTACGGCGGGAAGCGGGGCGGTGTCGCCGAGATCCGTGAGCATGTCGCCCGGAAAGCCGCCGGTCAGAGTCGCGATGGCGTGACGATCGCGTGCGATCCGTTCGGCAAAGCCGGGGAGGCGCGCCTGCGCCAGCCGCCATTCGGCGCGCGCTTCGGCAACGCTGGCACCCGTGGCGAGACCGGCACGGTGGAGACGTTCGGTGGCGTCGAGCGTCGTCTTCAACCGGTCGATGTCGCGCGTGGCGATGGCGTGGCGTTCCTGGGCCGAGCGCAGGTCGATATAATCGAGCGCTATTTCAGCGATCAGGCTGACGAGGATCGCACGGCGGTCTTCCTCGACGATGCCGGCCTCCGCCTCGGCAGCCTCGACCGATTGGCTGAGCCGGCCGAACAGATCGGGCTCCCAGCTCGCCTCGAGCCCCGCCGACAGCGTGTCCGAACGGCCGATCCCCGGCGGATAGTCAAGCCGCGTGCTCGATCGCTGCACCGAGGCGCCGCCGCTGGCGCCGATCAGCGGATGGCGAGCCGCCGCCACCGCGTCGCGTTCGGCGCGGGCGGCGAGCAGGCGCTGTGCGGCGATGCGCAGGTCGAGATTGCCGGCGATCGCGCACTCGACCAATCGATCGAGCGCGGGATCATGAAAACCGGTCCACCAGCGGCGCAGGTCGACGGACCCTGCGGTCGCGGCAGGATGCGGCTCGGTCCAGTGCGGCGGCAGCACCGGCGCGGGCTTGGTATAAGGCACTATGTGCGGCGTCGCACAGCCGGCCAGCAGCAGCGCGAACAGCGTCGGTGACCGGACCCGCATCACAGCAGCGCCCGGGTCGCGGCGAGCAGCCGGCCGTGCGCGATGCCGTTGCCAATCGCGACGCTGCACGTCATTCCCGCGGCGAGCGTCACCCCCGGTGGCATCCGGTCGATCCGGACGCGCACCGGGATGCGCTGCGCCAGCCGCACCCAGGTGAAGACCGGGTCGACGCTCGGCAGGCCGCGTCCGTCGGGGCTGTCATTGGGGTCGGCGATACCGCGGCCGATGCTCTCGACGTGACCGGGGAGGGGGGTGTCATAGCCCATCAGCTTCACCTCGACGCGCGCGCCGGGGGCGATCCGCGCAAGCTTGGTCTCCTCGAAATAGCCGGTGACCCAGAGGCGGTGCGCGTCGACGATCGCCACCCGCGTCGCGCCGGCGGTCGCATAGTCGCCGGGGCGAAGCCGCAGGTTGGTCGCATAGCCGTCGACCGGCGCGGTCACCGTCGCACGGGCGAGGTTGAGCCGTGCGGTGGCGAGCGCGACCGCCGCAGCGTCATAGGCGGCCTGCGCCATCCGCGCCTCGCCGTCGGCATGATCGATCGTCTCCGCCGCGACGATCTCCGCGCCGAGCCGGTCGCGGCGACGCGCGGTCGCGGTCTTCAGCGCGAGGTCGGCGCGGCGCGCACGCAGCTCGGCCTCGGCAGCGGCGACCGCCAGCCGGAAGCGGGCAGGGTCGATGACGTAGAGGATGTCGCCGCGGCGGACGCGCTGGTTGTCGACGACGTGCACCTCGGCCACGCGGCCGGAGACGTCGGGCATGACCTGCACGACATCCGCGCCGACCCGCCCGTCGCGCGTCCAGGGTGCGAGCATATAGGCGCGCCATACCGCGACGATCAGCAGGATCGTCCCACTCGTCACCGCGAGCGTGAGGGCAGGGCGGAGCACGGCGCGGATCTTGGGTGGTATCGGCATGGATGGTCCTCAGGCGAAGAGGAGGAGGAGCGCGACGAGCGCGAGCAGGAGGGCGAACTCGAACAGCGCCGGATGCCAGACGAAGCGCAGCACGCCGGCGCGGGCGAGCAGCGCACGCGTGGCCGCGAAGAGCGGCAGCGCGGCGGCGAGGTAGAGCAGCAACGGCGGCAGGTAGATGCCGGCGATCGACACTTCACTCAGCATGACGCCGCCCTCGCGCTGCGCCGGTCGAGCAGATCGGCGATGTCGGTGAGTTCGGCGGCGATACGGTGGGGCAGGCCACCGGCTTGCGCGGCGTCGCGCAGGGCAGGGGCGGCGCTGTCCGGCATGGTTGCCGCCATGACCAGTGCCGTGTGGATGCTCTCGTCCGTCTGCGAACCGCCAAGCGCCGCGTGCAGCCGCAGCGCCGCCCGGCCGAGATGGACGTCGTCGAGCCCCTGCGCCAGCACCCGCCTCCGTGTCGCCGGGTCACCCGCAAGGCTCTGCGCGATCCGCACCAGCCGGTGGTGCTGAAGATGCTCCCACGTGCTGCGGCCCGTCCGCACCTCCGCACGGATCGCGGCGCCCACATCCCGCCACAGCGTTTCGGCGATCCGCTGCGCCTGCCGGTGCGGCTGATGCGGGATCACCCGGAAGACGATCCACGTCATCAGCACCGCGAAGACCCAGCCGAACGCCTGGTTGAGAAATGCCGCCGCGTTCCACGTCATCGGGTTGGTGGCGCCGACTAACGTGTTGAATGCGACGAGATAGGCGAGCCCCGCCGGCGCCAGCTTCGGGACGGTGAGCGTATAGAGGCCCGCGATCCAGAACGGCGCGATCGACGCGAGCAGCAGCGGCAGGCCGGTCACCGTCGGCAGCAGCACGAAGCCGCACAGCCACGCCGCCGGCACCGCCAGCACCGTGCCTTTGACGAAGGCGATCGCGCCCGCCTCGGGATTGCCGGTCATCGCCAGCAGCACCACGTACGGCGCGAGGATCAAAGGGAGCAGTGACCATTCGCTCCAGCCGGTGGCGGTACCGATCGCGCCGCCCGCCAGGATGGCAAGCAGCGCACGCAATCCGTTGCGCCATGCGCCGCCCCAGTCGCGATGATAACGGAAGGGGCGGCCGTGATGCACGGTCCGGGCGTGCAGCCGCATCAATCCGAGCAACGCGGCCTCGAAATCCTCGATCGCTTCCAGCAGGCGGTCGAAGGCGATCAGCGTGGCGGGGCCGTGATCCGCTTCGGCGGCGTTTGTCGTGGTGCGCAAGCCGTGGCGCAGCGCTGCCAGTTCCACGCGCGCCACCTCCAGCGCGCCGCACTCGACCGCCGTGATGACGACCGGTAGCCTCCGGGCAATATCGGCGCAGGCCGGCGCCAGTGCCGGATCGTCCGCCTGCCGCGCTGACCACTCCGCCGCGCCGAGCAACGCGCCGAACAGCGCCGCCAGCCCCTCACGCACTGCTCCGGCCCGGATCGCGACGTCAGGCGATTCGGTGCGGCTCAGTTCGAGCAGATCGTCGATCGCGAACATACCGGCGGCGAGATCGGGCGCCGCACCAGCCGCTGACTGGTCGCCCGCGACGGCGCTCGCCAGCAATCGGCCGACCTTTGCGATCTGCGCAGCCAAGGCTGCCTCCAGCTTCGCGCGCGTCGCGCGTCCGCTCAGCAGCGCGGTGACGACGCCGAGGCATACCACGCCCAGCGCCACCGTGGCGGTGCGCCCGAGTACGGCGTCGAGCGCGCGCTCGGGTCGTTCGAGCGCGCCATAGGTGGCAAGACCGACCGTATAGCCCGCCACCGCCGCGCCCGAGGCGCGGAAGTGACGCAGCACCGTCGCTGCCCCCGCGCACACGCCCAGCCACAGGCCGAAGCCGAGCAGGAACAGCGCCGGCGTCTGGATGAAGACCGCCATCAGCATCGTCGCGGCGACTCCGCCGATCAGCGTCCCCATCAGCCGCCAGCCGCCCTTGGCCAGCACCGCACCCTGATTGGGGTTGGTCACCAGCAGCACGGTCGAGGCGGTGGAGAAGGGGGCTTCGACCTGCAGAGCAAAGGCGATGCTGAGGGCGAGGCCGGTGGCAAGTGCCGACCGGGCGATGAACTGCCAGCGTGTTGTGGTGATGTCGAGGGCTGCGAGGTTTCGCCAGAGCGGCGCGAGCGTGCGGGCGTAGGCAGTCTGAGACATAGCGATCGACCTTGCTGCTATAGGTCGTATCATCCTATGTATTAAATGGTCGGTCAAGTCTGGTCTCAACAAAGATGGGATGAATGGCTTTCCCTTGCTAAGGACGGTGCCATGCCTTCCTCGTCGCTTCCCTCCGCACCCCGTCGTTCGCTGGTCGACACGACCATCGAGCTGATGCGCACGCAGATTGAAGAGGGCCGCTGGCAGGTCGGCGAGCGCATCCCCAAGGAAGCCGAGCTTGCCGAGATGCTGAAGGTCGGCCGCAACACGGTGCGCGAGGCGGTGCGCGTCCTGTCCCATGCGCGCGTGCTCGACGTGCGGCAGGGTGACGGCACCTATGTCCGGCTGAGCGTCGATCCGGCCGAGGTCATGCGGCGCGTAACGCATGCCGGGTTGCGCGACCATTTCGAGCTTCGCGCGATGCTCGAGACCGAGGCGGCACGGATGGCGGCCCTGCGTCGCACCGACGAGGATATCATCCGCCTTGCCGACCTGCTCGACCGGCGCGGCGACGTGCCGGTGGATGGCGACGTCGGCGGGTTCGTCGAGCGCGATGCCGCCTTCCACCTCGCGATCGCACAGGCGACGCACAATGTCGCGCTCGCCGAACTCTATCGCTTCTTTGCGGTGTCGGTGCGCCAGAACATCGCGGCGGTGTTCGGCAATATCGACCTGCCCGAACCCGGCTTCATCGCACACCGCCGCGTGCTCGATGCGATCCGCGCCGGCGACGGTGAGGCGGCGGCACAGGCCGCCCACGCGCTCGTCGGGCCGGTGATCGCCACGCTCGGGCCCATCGACGGTGCGTAACGGCGCTCAGGCGCGGGGCTCGACCGCAGGCACCGCAATCCTCGGCCATTGCGCCGCGACCTCCGCGACAGTCGCGGCGGCGACGCCGTGCAGATCGCGCGGATAGTCGACCCCTGCGGCCTCGCAGGATCGCGTCGCATGAAACTGCCCGTTGCCAGCACGCAGCACCCAGCCGCCTTGTGTGCAGGCGTCCGATACGAGGAAGGCGGCACCCGGCGCCACGTCGCGCGGACGCAAATCATCCGGCTCGCCCGTTTCGCCCCACATCCGTGTGCGCGCGACCGGCGAGATCGCATTCACGACGATCCCGTCTGGCGCGCCTTCCTTTGCCAACACGTTGACCAGTCCGACCGCCGCCAGTTTGGCCGCCGCATAGCTCGCCAGCCCTGTCTGGACATATTCGGGATACAGGGCGCGGTCGGAGGTGGTCAGCACGATCCGGCCATAGCGCGCCGCCTGCATCACCGGCCACGCCGCCTGAGCCAGCCAGAGTGGCGCCTTGACCGCGACTCCTATCATCCGGTCGAACGAGTCCTCGCGGACATTCATGATCGTTTCATAGGCAACCCACCCGGCATTGTGGATCACGCCGTCGAGTCGGCCACGGACCGCCAGCGCCGCGTCGACCAGCGCCCGACAGGCATCACGCGATGCGATCCCGCCGCAAAGCGCTTCCGCATCAAATCCGTCGTTGCGCAGTGTACGTGCCGCCTCCGCGACGATCCGGGGATCTTCGCCGCGTCCGTCCCGATCGGCACCGACGTCCTGTAGCAGCACGGTCGCCCCCGCTTCGGCAAGGCAGCGCGCATAGGCGAAACCGAGTCCTCGCGCCGCACCGGTGATGAGAATGACCCGACCGTAGAAGTTGATCATGCTACAATCCTGTAATCGCGACGATGGCAGGGATTATCCCCGTCCTGCGGTCCGCTGCGCCGCTCCGAGCCGGCCCGCGGCGGCCGAGCGCGTCTGTCGCGCTGCGGCGATAGGTGTGCCTTGCGAAGTGCGGCAATCATCCTACCCGAACGGGCATGCGGCGCGATGGAGTCCATTTCCTACAATGCCGCATAGATGGCGCGGCTGATATCGGTGGAGAAGCGGCCGCCGTTCGACATCCCCTCAAGAGCCGTGTTGGTCATCGCCACGACGCTGAGCGTGCGGCTGGGGTCGACGAACCAGCTATGACCATATGCGCCACCCCACCGCCAAGTGCCGGCTGTCTCCGTCACACCGGCAACCCCGGCATCGCGCAGGATCGAGAAGCCAAGACCATAGCCCCAGCCGGGCATGCCTTCGATATCGATCGCCGCGATCTGGTCTCGACCCATTTCCGCTGCCAGGTCCCTTGGGATCAGCGGGTTCCCGCCGCGCCGCAACGTTTCCAGGAGACGCAGTACTTCGCCCGCCGTACCGACCATGCCCGCGCCGCCGGAGGGAAAGGCGGTATCGTCAAGCGCCCGCGCCGGGTCCATCACCACGCTCGCCAGCCCGGGCAGGAACGGTAGCGCGTCGGGTTCGCGCATCCGGCGCGGCCGGGGCGTGTCGTCGGCATAGGCGGCAGTGAGCCGGGCGCGATCGACGACCGTAAAGCCGGTGTCGTGCAGACAAAGCGGATTGATGACGAGCGCGCGTATCGCCTCCGGCAGGGGTAGTCCCGTTGCCGCCGCGATTGCAGCACCGACCACGTCGCTTGCCAGCGAATACCGGAAACCCTGTCCCGGCGCGAAGCTCAGCGGGACGCCGGCAAGCCGTCGGATATTTTCGGCCAGAGTCAACCCCGACCGATCCATGCCATCCGAAACGCCCATGCGGTGCAACGGACCGTCTTCGGCTTCGGTGAAACCATAGCCAAGCCCTGCGCTATGGCTGAGCAACTGACGTAGAGTGATCGTCACCGGCTCACCCGCGAAGGTGGGCGTGAAGTCGGGCAGCCAGTCGGTAATCGGCCGGTCGAGCCCCAACTGCCCATCCGCGACCAGCACCATTGCCGCCGCGGCAGTGAACAGCTTCGAGACGGAGGCGAGCCGGAAGATCGAGCCGGTCTGCATCGCCATGCCGGTTTCGCGGTCAGCGAGCCCAGCGGCGCGGCTATGGATCATCTCGCCATCCAGCGCGACGAGTACGATCGCACCGACGATGCGTTCGGCGGCTATGGCGCCGTCGATCACGGCGTCGATGCGGGCGGCGAGGGATAGCGGCATGATCGGATCCTGGATGTCAGTCGTGGAAAGCAGGAGGAAAGCCATGGCGGCGGGCGGCGACCGCCAACGCGAAGGTGGGGACGAGCAAGGCGAGCACCGCCGGCGCAAAACCACCGACGCCACCCTCCTGCAGGATCACGCCGCCGACGATACCGCCGCCGGCAATGGCCAGGTTCCAGGCGGTGACGAGCATCGATTGCGCCATGTCGGCGGCGTCGCCTGCTGCGTCGGAGAGCGCGGTCTGAAACAGGGTCGCAACGCCGCCGAAGGAGAAGCCCCAGATCGCCACCGCGACCCAGACGATGGCGGGCGTCTCGCCCGCGATCGTGAGCAGCAGCGCCGCCGCGCCGAATAGCGCGATACTGACGAGCGTCAGACTGCGCAGATGGCGGTCGATGAGCACGCCGACGATCCAGATGCCGGCAAGGGCAGTGCCGCCGAAGACCAGCAGCACCAGCCCGGTCTGCGCGGTCATGCCGGCTGCGACGAGCAACGGCGCCACATAGGTGTAGAGGATATTGTGCGGGAGCACGAAGCCGAGCGTGACGAGCAGCACCGGTCGCACACCCGGGCGCAGCAGGACCGCGCGCAGCGTGTGGCGCCGGCCCAGCGCCTGTCCGGCGAAATCTGGCACCCGCGCCACTATCCAGATGATGAGCACCAGCGTGAGCAGCGACATCAACCCGAAGCACCAGCGCCAGCCGATGATGGAGCCAAGGAACGTCCCCGCCGGAATGCCCAGCGACAGGGCCAGCGGCGTACCGACCATCGCCACCGCAATCGCGCGGCCCTTCAGCGCTGCGGGCACCATCCTTGCGGCATAGCCAGCGAGCAGCGCCCAGAGCAGTCCTGCCGACACGCCAGCGCCGAACCGCGCGGCGATCGTCAGCCAGTAGACAGGGGAAACGGCTGTCATGCCATTGGCGATCGCGAAGCCGGCGATCGCCGCGAGCAGCAGCGGCCGCCGCCGCATCCCTTGCGTCGCCGTGGTCAGTGGCATCGCGGCAAGCAGCGAGCCGATCGCATAGATGGTGACGGTCTGGCCGGCGAGCGCATCGGACACGCCGAGCCCGCGACCGATCTGCGGCAGCACCCCGGCGGGCAGCGCTTCGGTCAGGATGGTGACGAACCCCGCCATCGCCAGCGCGAGCAATCCGGAGAGCGGCAGGCGGGCGGCGGAGGGCGGCAGGGGGGGCTTCGCAGTCATGCCCCGATCCTATCCGGCTCGCCGCTGCGGAAGAAGGTCGCTACAGTTCCGGTCTTCCCGGACGCTTGTGTCCATAATCGGAGCCGGTCTCATGGAACATCTCGGCGCGCTTAACGCCTTCGTCCAGACCGCTGATGCCGGCAGCTTTGCCGGTGCCGCCGCCAAGCTGGGCGTGTCGCCATCGGCGGTCGGCAAGGCGGTGGCGCGGCTTGAGGCGCGGCTGGCGGTGCGACTGTTCCATCGCTCGACCCGGTCGCTGACCCCGACCGCCGAGGGCGCGCTGTTCCTGGACCGCTGCCGCCGCATCTTCTGCGAGATTGAGGCGGCGGAACTCGAATTGTCGCAGACGCGGCAGGCGCCGCGCGGGCGGCTGCGCGTCAGCATGCCGCTGATTGCGATGCTGATGATGCCGCCGGTGATGGCATTCATGCGCGCCTATCCCGAGATCGTGCTCGACCTCGATTTCACCGACCGACTGGTCGACGTGATCGACGAGGGGTTCGATGCGGTCATCCGTACCGGCGAGGCGCACGATTCGCGGCTGATGATGCGCCGCGCCGGCGGCTTCGCGCACCGGATCGTCGCGTCGCCCGCCTATCTCGCCACCCGGGGAACACCGCAGCGGCCCGGGGATCTGCTCGGCCATGCCTGCCACCATCACCGCTATCCCTCGAGCGGGCGGCTTGAACGCTGGCCGCTGGTGCAGGACGGCAAGGACTGCGATTTTGACCTGCCGGTCGCGTCGGTCGCGAGCACGCTGGAGCCGCAGATCTGCCTGGCGGAGAAGGGCTTCGGGCTGGTGTGCGTGCCGTCCTTCGCGGTGCAGGGACAGTTGCGCCGCGGTACGTTGGTCAGCGTGCTGGAGGACCATCTGCGCGCGATCGGTGCATTCCACATCCTCTGGCCCGCGAGCCGCCATCCGTCGCCGAAGGTGGCAGCATTCGTGTCCTTCATGGCCGACAATCTGCTGCGTGAGACCATCCCTGAACGGGGCTGATTGACCGTTGGCCTGACGGCGTTTTGGTACGATCGTTCAACAATGTGGCGACAGGCGATGGGACGTCCCCGGCAGTTCAACGAGGATCGCGTGCTCGACGCGGTGATGGAGACGTTCTGGCAGCGCGGCTTTGACGGCACTTCGGCGCAGCATCTTGTCGATGCGACTGGGCTTGGCCGCGGCAGCCTCTAAGCCGCCTATGTCAACAAGGACGGGCTCTTCGCGCAGGCGCTGCGCCGCTACTGGCAACGATCACGGGCGAATGTCGAGCGGCTGGCGGGCTTCGCGTCGCCGCTGGCGGGCCTGCGGGACCTGCTGGTGCGGATCGTCGATGCCGACGATCATGGCTGCTTCGCCACCAACAGCGCGATCGAGATGGCGCATCGCGACTCGCAAGTGGCGGCGCTGGTCGCGGAGAGCTTCCGGATCCTGACCGCCGGGATCGCGGCCGCGATCACCCGCGGGCAGACGCTGGGCGAAATCCGGGACGACAGCGAGGCCGAGACGCTGGCGCTGGGCGTTCTGACGACGATGCAGGGGCTGCGCGTCCTCGGGCGGACGACGCCCCCCGCCGCGCGGTCCGACCTGCACAAGGTCGTCCATCAGGCGCTGACGTTACTGACCTGATCCGGACCCGGCTTTAACCCGATTATGGAACAAACATACCAGAAGCAAAGGATAGGTGCATGACGAACGACCATCTTCCCACGATCGCGGTATTCGGTGCCGGGATCATCGGCGCGCCGGTCTCGCGCAACCTTGCCCGTGCCGGCTACACCGTGCGCGTGTGGAACCGCACCGCGGCCAAGGCGGACGCGCTGGCGGCCGATGGCGTGACGGTCGCGGCGAGCCCCGCCGAGGCAGTGCGCGGCGCGGGCGTGATCGTCACGATCCTCAAGGACGGACCGGCGGTTCAGGACGCGATCGACGCCGCCGCGCCTGAGATCGCGCCAGGTGCGATCTGGCTCCAGCTCAGCACCGTCGGGGTCGGGGCGATCGACTCCCTGGCGGGCTATGCGGAACAGGCGGGGCTGGTCTTCTACGACGCGCCGGTGCTCGGTACGCGACAGCCGGCCGAACAGGGACAGCTGGTCATCCTCGGGGCCGGGCCGATCGACCAGCGCGGCGTCGTACAGCCGATCTTCGACGCGATCGGCAGGAAGACGATCTGGACCGCCGACCGGGCCGGCGCGAGCAGTCGGCTCAAGCTGGCGCTTAACGCCTGGGTGCTGCTGCTGACGCACGGCGCGGCGGAAAGCCTGTCACTGGTGCGGGCACTCGGCGTCGACCCGGCCTTGCTGTTCGAGGCGGTGGCGGGCGGACCGCTCGACTGCGGTTATCTCCACGCCAAGGGCAAGGCGATGCTCGCGGGCGATTTTACGCCGAGCTTCTCGGTCGAGAATGGCGCCAAGGATGCGCAGCTCGTCGTCGATGCGGCGACGGCGGCCGGGGTACAGGTCGATCTCGCCGCAGCGGGGCTCGAACGCTTCCGTCGGGTAATCGCGGCCGGGCATGGCGACGCGGATATCGCCGCCTCCTTCCTGGCGTGACGCGCGTGGCGACGCGCGCCCAAGCGCTGCCGGTCGGCCGCTTGCTCGCCTTCACGACCGCCGGCTTCCTCGCGATCATGACCGAGACGATGCCGGCGGGGCTGCTGCCGCAGATCGGCCATGGGCTGGGGATCGGCGAGGCGCTCGCCGGGCAGATGTTGACGCTCTATGCGATCGGTTCGGTCGTCGCGGCGATCCCGGTGATCGCCGCGACGCGGAGCTGGAATCGCCGGCTGCTGCTGTTGCTGGCGATCGGCGGGCTGTTCGTCTTCAACAGCGTCACGGCATTGTCCACGCAGGTCGCGGTGACGCTCGCCGCGCGCTTCGTCGCAGGGATGGCGGCGGGCGTCGTCTGGGGGTTGCTCGCCGGCTATGCGCGGCGGCTGGCGCCGGCGCATCTGCAGGGGCGCGCGCTGGCGATCGCCGGGATCGGCCAGCCGATCGCGCTGGCGCTGGGCGTGCCGCTCGGGGCGTGGCTGGGGGCATTGTTCGACTGGCGCGCGGTGTTCTGGATCATGTCGGCGGTGGCGTTGCTGTTGCTCGCGTGGATCCGCTTCGGCATTCCCGATCATCCGGGGCAGGGCCGGGCGGCGCGGCTGCCGGTAACGCGCGTCGCCGCCCTGCCGGGGATCGCGCCGGTGCTGATCGTGCTGTTGCTGTGGATCACCGGACACAACATCCTCTACACCTATATCGCGCCTTTTCTTGCGATTGCCGCGCCAAACGTGCGGGTCGATGTGGTGCTGCTGCTGTTCGGGCTGGCGGCGTGCGGGGGCATCTGGGGCGTCGGGCTGCTGGTCGACCGCCAGCTGCGCGTGACGCTGCTCGTCAGCCTGACCGGCTTCGCCGCGTCGGCGCTGATACTGGCGGTGGCGGCACCGTCATCGCTGCTGGTTCTCGCGGGCGTGGTCGCATGGGGGCTGACCTTTGGCGGCGCGCCGACCTTGCTCCAGACGGCGCTGGCCGAGGCGGCGGGCGAGCACGCCGACGTCGCGCAATCCATTCTGGTCACGGTGTTCAACCTGGCGGTCGCGGCGGGCGGGATCGTCGGCGGGCTGCTGGTCGATCATGGCCAACCGCTTTGGTTGCCATGGGCGGTCCTGGTGCTCGCGGTCGCCGCCCTGGCGGCCGCTCGAACGATCCGACAGTGGAGAAAAGGGCATGAGCAATGACGAATGGGCCGGCAGGATGGTGCTAGGCTCAGGATTGATTGATCATAGCAGGAAGATGACGGTGGCCGCGAGGGCGATGGCTGAGAGGCAGACGTAGGGCATCGCTCGTAGCGCGTGGCGGCGCGGCGCCGGTAGCGGCGCTTGTCGTATCTGACCGACGCGTTGCGCGACCTGCGCCCGAGATGCAGGGCTAGATATCCTTGGCTTCCACGGCAACCCTGAACCAGCTGGCATCCTAGCCGCGGCTGCCGATCAGCCATTGTGCCCTCGGCAGATCGCCAAGCAAGGCTGCCGCACTGGTGTAGCCGCTGACCCGCCCGGCGGTTATGAAGAAGCGCAAGGCCGCCCGTCTGCATCGCTGACGGCGTACAATTTGGTGCTCATGCAGCCCTTGGTACGGCCGATCTGCCGCCCTAGCCCCTCCATCATCCGCAGGATAATACCTCGTTCGCCCCACCGCTTTCACCGGTTGTATAGCGTCTTGTACGGACCGTATGCGCAGCGCGCGGTCCGTCGCGGATGACAGGTTGCTCATCTACGGTCTCCTCACGGCGCCTGCGTCGGATCGCGCCTATCGCATCAGGGATCATGCCCAGTGTCGATGACGAGCATCAGCCGGCGGCGGCCCGTCGCCTCGATCGGCGGCGAGCGGTGGAGCAGCAGCGGCGGATCGAGCAGCAGCCGTCCCTTGAACAGTGCGACAGCGCCCGTTGGCACCTGCTCGATCGCGTCGGGCGTTGCGATACGGTGCCATTGGGTGCCGGGGCCGACATAGGCGCAGAGCAGCCGCAGCGTCACATAATCGGCATGGAAGCGGCGGCAGGCGTCGGTCTCCACCACCTCCAGCCGCAATGCCGGTCGGTTGCTGTTGGTCAACTCGGCGTGGCGATCGAGCAAAAGGCCGATATCGGCAGCCAGCGGTGTGACGATCGCCTCGGGATACCCCGCGGCGCGCAGGACGGCGTCGAGCGGGGCGTCGACCGCATCCAGCGCGATATCGTCGACCCTGTCGCAATCGAGCCCGGCCAGCGCGTCGCGCAACAGAGGCGGAAGCGGGCGATCCCAGATCGCCAGCGCCGTCGCGGGATCCGCTATCCCCGCCAGGCCATCCGCCGTGGTGGCGACCGTCACCCCGCGGTCGATCGTGGCGACGCTCATTCGGCCGCTTCGAGCTGCCGCTCGCCCCAGGCGGGGAAGGGGTCGCGCAGGTCGCGCCACAGCCCGGGCGTGAAGGCGCTCGCCGATATCAGGCAGGCATCGAGCGCCCGACGGATACTGGCCTCGTCCATGTCGATCCCGATGAACACCAGCTCCTGCCGCCGGTCGCCCCATACCGGATCCCAATGCCGCGCGACGAACTGCTCGAACCGGCCATCATCGGGCCATTGCGACTTGGGGATCGACGCCCACCAGCGGCCCATGCGCGAGGTCATCGTCTGGCTGCCCGCCACCGCCAGTTCGCCGACCCAGTCGGGCCGGGTCGCCAGCCAGAAATGGCCCTTCGCGCGCACGACATGGTCGAGCCCGCCACCCGTTAGAAAGGCATGGAATTTTGCCGGATCGAACGGCGCACGCGCGCGATAGACGAAGCTTTCGATGCCATATTCCTCCGTCTCGGGCTGGTGATGCGCATAGCCGTACAGCTCCTTCGCCCAGAGCGGATGACGTGCCGCTTTCTCCTCGTCGAACAGCCCGGTGGCGAGCACCAGATCGAGATCGACGCGGCCATGGTCGCACGGCACGATCACCGCATCGGCGTTGAGGCTGGCGACGAGCTTCTTGACCGTGGCAAGCTGTTCGGCCGACACGGACGATGCCTTGTTGACCACGACCACATCGGCGAATTCGATCTGCTCGACGAGCAGGCCGACCAGGCTGCGCCTGTCGTCCTCTCCCAATGTCTCACCGCGATCGGCGAGGAAATCCTGGCTGGAATAATCGGCGAGCAGGTTGAGTGCGTCGACCACCGTCACCATCGTGTCGAGCCGCGCGACGTCGCCCAGCGAGACGCCGTCCTCGTCGCGGAACGAGAAGGTGGTGGCGACGGGCAGGGGCTCGGAGATGCCGGTGCTCTCGATCACCAGATAGTCGAACCGCCCGGCTTCGGCGAGCGCACGCACCTCGGCGAGCAGGTCGTCGCGCAGCGTGCAGCAGATGCAGCCGTTGGTCATTTCGACCAGCGCCTCCTCCGATCGCGACAGGGCCGCCTCGCCGCCGCGGACGAGGTCGGCGTCGATATTCACCTCCGACATATCGTTGACGATCACCGCAACGCGGCGGCCCTCGCGGTTGGCGAGGATATGGTTGAGCAATGTCGTCTTGCCCGCGCCGAGGAAGCCGGAAAGAACGGTGACGGGCAGGCGGTGGTCCGGACGGTGTGGACCGGTGTGCGATGGTATCGTCATGATCGTCGTCCTTTAGGTATGATACAACATATCATTATGCGACGACATGAACCGATGTCCAGTCGCCTTCGGCTACGGCGACCACTCGTTCTAGGCGGGATCGACATTCAAGCTTTGGAGATAACGCCGGCCCCGGGAGGGCAAGGCTATCGTGTGGACGTTCGCTTGGGTCCACCGCCTCCCGATCCCACCCCGTCACCCCGGACGTGTTCCGGAGTCCACTCTGCGGCGAGGAGAAAGGCTTGATGGGACACCGTTCTCTTGTGGCCCGGTGGACCCAGGAACGAGTCCGGGGTGACGGATGCAAGGAGGACGCCGACACGAACCTCATCACCGGAGCCATAGGCGATAGTCCTCCCCCTAGAGGGGAGGCGTTTTCCCCGCAGCGTGAATGTCGATCCGGCCTGAGTCACATCGCCGTGTGATGACGTGCCGGTGGCTTTTGATCAGGAGGTGCGGGCACGCACGCACGCCGGCGGGTTGCCCCAGCGCTACGGCCCCAGCGATGGCTGATATCCGGGGTATCAGATTGGCCCCGCGATGTCTGGCTCTGGGCGTGAGCGGCCCGGCCGCTTTCAACGTCAGCCTCGCGCTCTTGAACGCCTGAAAGAGGTGGAAAGCAACTTATCCGCTTTCGAGCGGGCGATCTCGGCAAGCGGAAGTTCGTCATGCGGCGGGCAGGGGCCTCGGGCGTCTGTCGATGCCGAGCCCCCATATGCCGATCTGCAGCATGCCATCTACCCGCAGTATCTCGGCGCTCCGACTCGCCAGCGAAGCCTGGTCGAGCGCACTCATCAGGACGTCGATGGTGTAGGAGCTGCATCGCACATTGTGGAGCAGGTGAAACGGAGCTTGTATGCGCCCAACAACATCCGCGCCGCGCAACTTGGCACATGGTGCAGATCGCCGATGGTCCGCAGCACCCGCTCGCGGGCGTCGCCCTTGACGCTCCACGGCGCGCTAACACCTCAGGATAGACGTCATTCTTTAGGTGTCCGCGGCGCTCGTGACATGGTTGACAGTGGCGATTCTCCGCTATCGCGTACGACTGCTCCTTTACCTGCGTGAACTGCCCTTCATCGCGGCGATATCGCCCGGAGACCGCCTCGGCTCAATATGTTGCGCCTGAGGCTTGATCTGCGCAATCGCCTTGCCTCATCTACTCACATGTGTTACCGGTAACGAGATAACGGCGAAACAGTCGTTCGCTATGGGGGGGGATCAAGATGCGTACGCGCGTAGGATTGGCATTCGGCTGCTCGACGTCGCTATTGGCGGTTGCCGCCATGGGGATCGGTACGGCGGCGGCACAGACCGTTGCGACGGAACAGGCGACCGGGCAGGTCGACAGCACGTCGGCCGGAGCGGCGCAGGCGGACAATGCGCAACCGGCCGTTGCCACGCCGGCGCAGGCCGCGGCTGATGCCGCGCCGGACCCCGGGCAGGACATCGTCGTCACCGGCGTGCGCGCCAGCCTCGATCGCGCGATCAGCATCAAGCGCAACTCGACGGGTGTGGTGGATGCGATCTCTGCCGAGGATATCGGCAAATTCCCCGACACCAATCTCGCCGAATCGTTGCAGCGCGTCACCGGTGTGTCGATCGACCGCGTCAACGGCGAAGGGTCGCAGGTGACGGTGCGTGGCTTCGGCCCCGGCTTCAACCTCGTCACGCTCAACGGCCGCACCCTGCCGTCGGCGAGCGTCGGCGCGATCGGTGCGGGCGACGGTGCCGATTTCGCGACGGGCACGTCGCGTTCGTTCGACTTCTCCAATCTCGCTTCGGAGGGCGTCAACACGCTCGAAGTCTACAAAACCGGGCGTGCGGCGGTGCCGTCGGGCGGTATCGGCGCGGCGATCAACGTCATCACCCGCCGTCCGCTCGACAGCCGCGAAACCGGCTTCAGCGGCACGATCGGCGCCAAGGCGCTGTATGATACCAGTGCCGATCTGCGGCTCGACAAGGCCGCGCACGTCACCCCCGAGGTGTCGGGCCTGACCAGCTGGTCGAACGAGGATCGCACCGTCGGCGTCTCGCTGTTCGGCAGCTATCAGAAGCGCAATTTCACCACCCGCGGCGCCACCGTCGCCTATTGGAACATCCGCAGTTTCGACCAGTTCCGCGATCCTGGCAACGGCTTCATCAACCCGCAGACGACGATCACCAATCCGCCGGCGAGCGGCAGCCAGCTCGTCGCGGTTCCCAACGACAGCAGCTATTTCTATTCGGAAGGCAAGCGCGAGCGGATCAATGCCGCGGCCACGCTTCAGTTCAAGCCGATGGACAATGTGACGCTCACCGCCGACGCGATGTTCGCGCAGAACCGGCAGCGCGATGTCCGGACGAACCAGGGCAATTGGTTCAACCGCCCGTTCGCGCAGGTGACGTTCGACGGGAATCCGGTCGTCGCGAGCACCGAGTTCCTCCAGGAAACCATCTCCGGCGTGAAGGACGCAGGCTTCGCCCAGCAGGATCGCGCGCTCAAGAACCGGTTGCAGGATTACGGCGGCAATCTGAAATGGGAGCTGACGGACCGGGTGACGCTGTCGGTCGACGGCCATTACGGCAAGGCGGAAAGCCTGCCCGACAATCCCAACGGCAACAGTTCCAACATCACGACGATCGCCGCGCCGGTGGTGGCGGCACAGACCGCCAATTACGGCGGCTATATTCCCGTACAGAGCATCACGCTCAACGACGCGCTGCGCGGCAACAACAATGGCGTGCTCGATCTGGGCGACGTCGGCACGCAGATGTCGCGCTTCATCCGCTCGTCACAGACCCAGTCGCTGAAGGAGATCCGCGCCGATCTCGGCTGGCAGATCGACGATGCCGGCAGCCGGCTCGACTTCGGCGGCGACCTGCGCAACCAGAAGGTGACGCAGCTCGCCGACTTCAGCCAGCAGGTGCTGGGCGACTGGGGCGTCGGCAATCCCGGCGATATCCAGAACACCGCGCCGGGGCTGCTCCAGCAATTCTGCCTGACCTGCCAGTTCCGCCATTTCGATGCCGGCGCGACGGGCGCGTCGCTGGTCGCCTTCCGTGCGCCGGCAACCGCGCTGATCAATGCGATGTCGCCGGTCTATGCCGCGGCGGGCAATCCGATCTTCTCGACCGGCCAGCAGAACAACCGCGTCCGCGAGAAGATCGCCGCCGCTTATGGTCAGGTCACATGGAAGGCGGATATCGCCAATCGCCCGGCGACGCTCGTCGCCGGCCTGCGCTACGAGAAGACGACGGTATTCTCCTCGTCGGTCGTCGCGGTGCCCGCGGCGATCCTGTGGACTGCGGACAACGACTTCACGCTGACCGTGTCCAACCAGCAGCAACTGGTCACGCAGACGGGCTCTTATGAAAACCTGCTGCCGTCGATGGATTTCCAGGTCGAGGTGGCGCGGAATCTGATCGGTCGCCTGTCGTTCAGCCGCACGATCGCGCGCCCGGATTTCGGCAATCTGTTCTCGGCCAGCTCGGTCGGCATCCCGGGCCGCGCGACCGCGGTCGGTGGCTTCGCGCCCGGATCGACAGGCAATGCCAATCTGTCGCCGCTGATCTCCGACAATATCGATGCCTCGCTGGAATGGTATTACAAGCCGTCGAGCTTCGTCTCGTTCGGGATCTTCGACAAGCGCGTCCAGAATTTCGTGGGTACCGGCCAAACCAGCCAGAACCTCTTCGGACTGCGCGATCCGGCGAGCGGCGCGGCGGGCACGCGCTCCGGCACGGCCAAGACGGCGTTGCAGGGCATCGGTGCCGATATCAGCGACGTCAATCTGTTCACGATGACCGCGCTGCTCCAGCAGACCGGCAATATCAACGCCGCCGTCCAGCAGTTCCAGGCCAATCGCGTCAATGGCGCGCTGACCCAGGCGTTCATCGACAAGACGTTGCAGGCAGTGGACATCATCGCCAATGGCAGCGATCCGCTGTATCAATTCTCGGTCACGCGCCCGATCAACAACCGCGAAGGCAAGATCCACGGGATCGAGGCGGCCTTCCAGCATTTCTTCGGTGATAGTGGTATCGGTATTGCCGCGGCCTATACCTATGTCCGCGGCGACGTCGGCGTCGATGTCGGCGCCGATCCGAGCGTCGACCAGTTCGCGCTGCTGGGGCTCAGCGACACCGCCAATGCGACGCTGATCTATGACAAGCACGGCATTTCGGCGCGGCTCGCGTACAATTGGCGCGATCGTTTCCTGCAGGCGACCAACCAGGGCGGCGACCGCAACCCGCTGTTCGTCGCCCCGTTCGGCCAGCTCGATATGAACGTCAGCTATGACCTTTCGCCCAAATGGTCGGTCTCGTTCGAGGCGATAAACCTCACCGAGGAAAGCGTCCGGACCTACAACCGCTCGAAGACGAACCTTGCTTATGCCCAGGAACTCGACCGCCGCTTCCTGATCGGCGTACGGACCCGGTTCTAGGCGCGGCCATGATGAGCATGACCCGAACGGCGCTGCTCAACAATGTCGATCACGGCGGTTTGCGCGTCGCGATCGGGCAGGGTGCGGCGTTCGGGGATGCTGTCAACCAGATGCTGCTGGTGCCGACCGCGTCTCTCGACGCACAGCGTGATCATCCCATTCTCTTCCGCCACGATGGCGAGACGGGATGGGGAGCGGTCGCGCTGCTCGGGTTCGACCGCGGCGACGAGGCGGGGGACCACGACGTTCCAAAGATCGTATCGCGCTCGATGATCCGCGCGTCGGCGCCGCCGATGGCCCGTCGCCGTTCCTGCCGCAGGGCGGCGAGGCGCCGGGGCTGTTGATGCCGGTACGCTCAATTGTCCGCATCACCGGCAGCAAGCTGCTGCCGCGGTGAACTGGGCCATGGCCGCGCATCCTGCCGAGACCGGAACGCTGTCGCGTGGCCCGACGCTGGCCGATGTCGCGCGGCTGGCCGGCGTATCGATGATGACCGTGTCCCGGGTAGCCAATGACTGTCCGAACGTCCGTCGCGCAACGCGCGAACGGGTCGGCGAGGCGATCCGGCGGCTCAACTACGTACCCAATACCGAGGCGCGCGCGCTTGCCACCGCACGGCGCCGCCGTGTCGCATTGTGCCATAGCACGGCACGGACGCCCTATCTCGGCGAGATCCTCGCCGCCGCGCTGAAGCAGAGCAGCGAGAGCGGCGTGCAGCTCGTTGTTATCGATTTCGATGACGACGAGGATGCCGCACTGGCGGCAGCACGGATGACGACGAGCGGTGTCGATGCGGTGCTGCTCTGCTGGCCGTTTTGCGACGTGCCGGCGGTACGCGACGTGATCGCCGCTACGGCTCTGCCCTGCGCCGCGCTCGCGCCCGGCCGCGGCACCGGCGATCTCACGGTCGACAACCAGGCCGCGGCGCGCGCGATGACCGAGCATCTCCTGCGCCTCGGCCATCGCCGCATCGCCTTCATCGGCGGCGATCTGGCAGAGGCTGCCAGCCATAGCTGCCTTGCCGGTTATCGCGCGGCAATGGCCTCGGCGGGATTGAGCGCCGCGGCGTCTGTGCTGATGGGCCATGGCGATTACCGCACCGGTCTGGACGCGGCGGCAGAGTTGCTTGCGCGGCCAACACCGCCAACCGCCATCTTCGCCAGCAGCGACGAGATCGCCGCTGCGGTCGTCGCAACCGCTCATGGCCGCGGGCTCGACGTTCCTGCCGATCTCACGGTCTGCGGGTTCGGCGACTCCGCGATCGCGCGGGCGATATGGCCGCGATTGACGACGTCATGCCCGCCAGTCGCGGAATTGACGCGCCAGACGGTCTCGCTGCTGGTGCGACGTGCGCGTCGCGGGACAGCAGGCATCCCATCGGCCCAGACCGCGCTGCATTACCGCATTGTCCGTCGCCAGTCCGATGCCGCGCCGCGTCTGTTCAATCACTGCACTATGCCATGACAATGCGAGCCGTCTTCGTCCCCGCCGCGAACTTTCTACAAGCGGCGCAATCCATTCACCCGGCATTGACGGTTTCCCGTGCGTTATTTTGACACTTGCGCCTGAGCGACGATCCAAGGCTTTAGGACGACGGGATTGACCATGTCGGCGGAGCCATCCTCGAGCTGCCCGCTGTGAGGCGCGATAGATGTGGTGGGCCAAGCCCGATGCTCGATCTCCGACTCGTGCTTTCGCGCGGAAAACCCGGTCGACCGAGAGTGGGCGACTCTTTAAGCGGTAGCCGAGATCGCGTCCAGCAAAGTCAGATATTTGCGTGTGATAGTCCTACACATCGTCTTGCGACTGGACCGACTTTGGGAGCCGCACCGGTGGCCGCTTGCTCCCTCCAGGCAGCATGGTGACGGCGTAGCCGGCACTCCCGCACGCTGGGTTTGCGGCTACGGTTGTTCGTGTCTCTCCAGCTCTGTCTATCTACATCCATTGCTGATTCCGCTCCGCCTGTTCGTTAAGATTCTAGGAACGATTGCGGACCATGTTGAAACTCACGCTCGCGCGCATCGATCGCGCCGCCGAGCTTGGCCAGAACCTTCGCGAGAGCGCCGTCGAGTACGGACGCAAAGCCCAGCTCACGGCAGTCGAGTTGGGATAGCATCGCGGCATGATCGGCGCGATCCTCGGTGCGACGCTGCACATCATCGACGGGAAGGGGGGCCGGCCGCATCCAGCGGGGCAGATAGGCGAGCACCGCCTTGGGCAGCAAAGCACGGTAAACGTTCGATGTCTGCGCATAGCGTGGGCCGGGGCCGCTCCCCGCCACCCGCTTGAAGCGGCGCTGGCGGACGATGAAGCCGACGCGTTCCAGGATATGCAGCGCCCGTGCCACGGTCACCCGCCCCAGGCTCGTCGCCTCGGCGAGATAGTCATAGGTCGGATAGACGCGGCCCTGGTTCAGGCGCGCCAGGGTCAGCAGCTCTTCCAGCACGCGCACGGCGCCATGGGTCAGCGACGCCAAGGCCGCTTCGGTGCGCGTCAGCTGGCGCCCGTCGGCCCGCGCATCGCGGCGCAGCCGCCGGCCGGCGTCGAAGGCTTTGCGCGCGGCGCGCAGGATGCGGTCGGTCTCGCCCTTCGCCGGGGCCGCGAAGAACGCCGCCTCGAACGTCCCTGCCTCGACGCTGTCGCGCAGCATCGCAGGACCGGTTGCGGCCGACATACCCGATCGCCTTGGCCGGCGCAGGCAAAAGCCTCCTATCGCCTGGAGCGAGGCCGCTCCAACCGTCATCGTCGCCATCGTACATTCCCCTGAGCGGGGCCATGCGCAGGCAAAGGAAAGGCGTGGCGCGAAACGCGCATCCTTGCGGTCGATGTCGAGATCGACTATCTGGCAGACCGTTCTGACCGATCGTGCACGCTTGCCGGCGTGTGCCAGATGAGAACCTAACTGGATGCCCGGCCTTCGTGCCGGGTTTCCTTTATCCGCTCATGGTGATCCCCTTGTTCCGTTCGATCGTCGGCATCGCCGGTCGACCACGGATCCCGCTCGCGCCCGATTCGATGATTCGGGCAGCAAGAGAATCGCGCACATCACCATCGCCGCTGCCCCATCCCGACCCAAGGCGGCCGAATCGTGCTTTCACGCGGCAAACCGGCCGAAGATTCGTGCTTTCACGCGGAGAATGGCGCGCGGACCAGCGAGAAGCGCCTTGGGGGTGCAGGTCCGATAGCTGAATCCTGCCGTTTGCCCGTATCAGGCAAACCTGTGCCTCCCGGCCGCTGCGTTGCGCCTGGGGCGAGCGATGGTTGGATATGCGCCGCTGCACCGGGCGCGCCGCACGGTGCAGCGGCCCAGCCCGCGCGCGCGTGGCCGATCGGATCGTAAATTACGGAAGCGGGAGTTCAGCCGGGCGCGGCATGATCACGCCTGCCGTTTTCCTCGTCTTATTCGTCGGACGGCGGCAGCGCGACCCGGGCGGTCTGGCGCACGCGGAAGCCGACCAGCGTCTTGATCCGCGGCCGGCCGCCGCGCGGCGAAGGTTGCTTCTGCTCGGTCAGCGTGACGGCATATTCGGGCAACGATTGTTGTTCGGCCACTTCGCGCAGCTGCTTCTTGAAATATTCGAGCCCGCGCTTGTCGGAGGCGCAGCCGACGCGCGCCGCCAGCGCCTCCATGTCGACCTCGAAACCCTCCTCGCCGATGCAGTTGAACTTGGCCAGTTCGTACAGGCGCCGCTCGATCGGCCCCAGTTTGAAGAAGTCGAGGTGATAGGCGGCGATTCGCCGGTCGGTGAGGATTGCGCGATGCAGCCAGTCGCAGACCATCACCTCGATCCGCTTCACGCGACGCTCGCCGGTCGGCAGCTTCGAATATTTGATGTCGGCCTTCAGCAGCCAGGAGAAGGCGCTGTCCGATCCCTCGCCGCCGGTTTCGATATTGGTGATGATCTGCGTGCCTTGCAGGCGGTTCAGCGACGCCTTGAGCGAAGTATAGGAGCGTGCCGAAGCGTTGGTGCTCGTCACGCGGAAAAGGTCGTTGGCGGTGAAGCTCATCACGCGGTCGACGGTTTCGCCCTGTTCCATGCGCTCGGCCATCAGGCTGGCGATATAGAGCAGGATTTCCTTGTCATAGATCGTCGCGACGCCGGTCTTGCTGGGGTTGATCTCGATCCGCGCGTCGCCGTTCTCGAAGATCATCGGCGTCATGTGCGCCTTCTTCGACAAAGCGAAGAAGGGGAATTCGGCGACGGTCCGCTCACCCTGGACGTCGCCGTACAGCGGACTATCCAGTTGAAACAGGTCGCCTTGCTTCAGTGATATTTCGCCCATGACCCAGCTTTTCCTTGATCGCGCCGATCATGGTTGCAGCGGGTTGCGATGTCCACCGGCCGGCCCCGGCAAGCCGGGTTTTCCGCGTCAAAGCACGAGCATTTGACGGGGGTCCGGCGGCGGGTTGCCGCTTTGGCGGGCAAAAGCCGCTGACACCGATGGCTCGCGGGTCCGTGGTGCCGGGAGGCACTGACTTTTACGCGGAAAACCGCCCCTGCCGGTGGGCGGGCATCCCGGCGAGGCTCCCGCCATTCGTGCTTTGACACGGAAAACTCCGCCGTGCGAGGCGGGCGGGGAGGGGGCATCGCGTGCTGCCGCCGGTTCGGCCGGCGACCGTACTTACGCACGGTAAACCTCGGCCACGCCGCCGCGCGAGGCGGACCAGCGCCGACGTCGTGCCGATCGCCGGGTGTCGCGGATTCTCAAGATCGCGGGCCGACCGCCGACCACCTCCGCTTTGACGGACGGCACCGGCGGGCATCGGAACGCACGCTTGCGTCGCGGCGCGATCGTCGCCTAGCCTCGGCCACTTCTCCGGTTTTAAGGGCTATCGGCATGGATCGTCGCGTTTTTCTCACATCCACTGTCGCGGCCGCCGGGCTGGGTCTCGTGCCCGGACGATCGGTCTTCGCGCAGGTCGCGTCCCCGGCGCCCGCTCCCGCGGCGGCGGGCGATGCGCGCCTCACCGCGGCGTTCGACCAGGTGCTGGCCGAGACGGTCCGCGCGGCGCCCGAATTCGCCACCTCGCTCGGCCTCGACACCGGCGCCAATGCCGCGTTGCGCCATCAGCTCGGTGACAACAGCTATCGAGCGATCGCCGACGACCTGGCTCGCAATCGCCGCGCCCGCGCGCTGGTGGCCGCGGTCGATCCCGCCTCCTTGTCCGCGCAGGCGCGGATCGATCGCGAGGTGGTGCTCTACAACATCGATTCGAACATGGTCGGACCGCAGCGCTTCGGCCTGTTCTCGCCGCAGGGGCCCTATCCGATCTCGCAGCAGGACGGCGTGTACTTCTCGCTGCCCGACTTCCTCGATTCTACCCATCCCGTGAAGACCGCGGACGATGCGCAGGCCTATCTGGACCGGCTCGCGCTGATGGGCCGGCAGCTCGACAACGAGAGCGAGGTGCAGCGTCGCGAGGCGGCCAAGGGGCGGCTGGCCCCCGACTTCTCGCTCGATCTCGCGCTCGGTCAGATGGCCAAGCTGCGCGCGCCCGCCGCGGCGGACAGCCAGCTCGTCCAGTCGCTGGTGCGGCGCGCGACCGCCGCCGGGATCGCCGGCGACTGGCAGGTGCGTGCGACGCGGATCGTCGAGACGCAGGTCTATCCGGCGCTCGATCGCCAGATGGCGCTGATGCGCCGGCTGCGCCCCTCGGCGCGCGACGCCGCGGGCATCTGGGCGATCCCGGAGGGCGAGGCGATCTATGCCGCGGCGCTGGCACAGGCGACGACGACGACGCTGTCGCCCGCCGAGGTGCACCGCATGGGCCTGCAACAGGTGGCGGAGCTCACCGCGCAGCTCGACACGATCCTGCGCGGGCAGGGCCTGACCCAGGGCAGCGTCGGCGTGCGCCTCGACCAGCTCAATCACCAGCCCGAGCAGCTGTTCGCCAACACCGACGCCGGCCGCGCCGCCCTGCTCGCCAGCCTCAACGCCGGGGTCCGCGGCATGCAGGCCCGGCTGCCGCAGGCGTTCAGCAATCCGCCGAACGCGCCGCTGGAGATCCGCCGCGTCGCACCCGAGATCCAGGACGGCGCGCCGAACGGCTATTATTTCCGCGCGCCGCTCGATGGTTCGCGCGCGGCGATCTACTGGATCAATCTCAAGTCTGTGCAGGACTGGCCGAAATACACGCTGCCCAGCCTGACCTATCACGAGGGCGTTCCCGGCCACCATCTGCAGATCTCGACGGCGCAGCGCGCGCCGACCCACACGCTGCGCAAGATCGCCTTCTTCAACGCCTATCTGGAAGGCTGGGCGCTCTATGCCGAGCAGCTGGCCGACGAACTGGGCGGCTATGCCTCGCCGGTCGAGCGGGCGGGCTATCTGCAATCCTTCCTGTTCCGCGCGGCGCGGCTGGTGGTCGACACCGGGATCCACACCAAGCGCTGGACCCACGATCAGGCGACGCGCTACCTCGTCGACACGGTCGGGTTCGCGCCGGGCCGCTCGCAGCGCGAGGTCGAGCGCTATTGCGTCTCGCCCGGCCAGGCGTGCAGCTACAAGATCGGCCATGCCGCCTGGCTGCGCGCGCGGGACACCGCACGGAAGATCGCGGGCGACCGCTTCGACCTCAAGCATTTCCACGACGTGCTGGAGGCCGGCGCGATGCCGCTGTCGATGCTGGAGCGGATCGTCGAGGAGCGCGCGCGGGCGGTCTGATCGCGTGCGCGGCGGGGGCTCAGCGGCCCCCGCGTTGCGCCGCGCTGTCGTCGCGGATCGCCTTGAACTCCGATCCCGCGCGCCAGGCCGGCCAGGCGCTGCCGTTGGCGAGGTCGAAGCCGATGCGACGCAGCAGGTCGACGTCGGCGGCGGCACCCTCGAGCCGCCAGTCGGGCGACCAGGCATCGCAGGTCTGGTGGTAGCAGCGCATATAGCCATCGAGCCATCGCTGACCCGCGGCACGCCCGCCTTCGACCAGGTCGGGCGCACCGCTGATCGCCATCAGCAGCAGCGTCGGCACGCCCCGCCGCGCCAGCGAGAAATGGTCGGCGCGGTAGAACAGGCCGCGCTCCGGCAGCGCCTCGGGCGTGACGCTGCGCCCCTGCGCGCGTGCCGCGGCGGCCAGTTGGTCCTCCAGTGCATTCTGTCCCTCGCCGACGAGCAGCACGTCGCGCGCCGGGCCCGCGGTCTGGAGGATGTCGAGCGTCAGGTTGGCGACCGTCTTGGCAACGGGGTAGACGGGATGCGCGGCATAGGTTTCCGACCCGAGCAGCCCGCGCTCCTCGCCGGTCCACAGCGCGAACACCTGCGTCCGCGCCGCGCGAGGCGCGGTGGCGGCCGCGCGGGCGATGGCGAGCACGCCGGCGGTGCCCAGCGCATCGTCGTTGGCGCCGGGCCGGACGCGCCGGCCCGCGGCGTCGGGCGTGCCGAGACCATAAGCGTCCCAATGCGCGCCATAGAGGATCGTCTCGTCGGGCCGGCTGGCCCCGGTCCGCTTGGCGAGGACGTTACGGCTTTCCGCGCGGGTGACGGCGACCGGCAGATCGACCGACAGGCCCGCGCCCTTCAGCGCGACCGGACGGAAATCGGAGCGCCGCGCCGCCTTGCGCAACGCGCCGAGATCGAGGTCGGCCTGCGCGAACAGCCGCGTCGCCGCGCCGCCCTCGATCCAGCCCTGCAGGCCGACGCGGGGCATCGCCGGCGCGGCGACATCGTAATTCTCGCCACCGGGCGCGGTGACGGTCGCCCAGCCATAGCCGGCGCCCGGCGTGTCATGGACGATCAGCGCAGCCACCGCACCGCGCCGTGCCGCCTCTTCGAACTTGTAGGTCCAGCGGCCGTAATAGGTCATCCGGCGGTCGCCGAAGCGTCCGGCGGCATCGTCGCCGGCGGCGGCTTCGAAATCGGGATCGTTGATCAGGAAGACCGCGACCTTGCCCTTGAGATCGACGCCCTTGAAATCGTCCCACCGCCGTTCGGGTGCGGCCACGCCATAGCCGACGAAGACCAGCGGCGCCTTGCTGACCACGGCGCGCGCGTCGGGACGGACAGTCGACAGATAGACGTCGCGTCCCATCGTCCAGGCGGTGCCGTTCGCGGTGACCGCGCCGTTCCCCAGCTGCGTCCGGATCAGCGGCACCGGCTGGGTCCAGCTGCCCGCCGGTCCACCCGGCTCCAGCCCGGCCGCCTTGAACTGCGCGATCAGCCACGCGACCGTTTTGGCTTCCCCCGGCGTACCCGGTGCGCGCCCCTCGAACGCGTCGGACGCGAGGACCTTCACGTCCGCCGACAGGCGCTCGGCCGGAATCTGCACCGGCGCCGACGTCGCGGCGAGCAGCGGCAGGGAGGCGAAAGCGACAGCGAGGGTGCGACGGGTCATGAAAGGCCGATCCTGAAGTGGGTTGCGGATGGTATGGCAGCCGGAGTCGAGCAGTGCCAGCGTCGTCGTCAGCGCAGCCGCCGCACCCGGACCGCGCGCCGCCCGGGCGCATTGGCGATGTAGCTGCCCAGCGGCCCCGCCTTGATGGTCACCACATCGCCCTCGCGCAGCCGCACCATCGCCTGCTCCGTGGTTTCCCACATGCCGCCGTCGTCCAGCGTGAACCGCATCAGCCCGCCGGGCAGTCCGGTCGAAGAGCGCAGCGTCCCCACCAATTGTTTCAGTTGCGCGTCATCATCGCCATCACCGAACAATTTGATCGACGGCAGCGAGAAACCGAACATCGACCGCTTCGCTTTCTGGACCTCCTGCCGATCGAGCACGACGATGTCTTTGTTGCGCCGCGCATCGTCCATCGTCCGGGCGGCGCGATCATAGCAGGCAAGACGCGCATCATTGTCGGCGATCGACCGGCATTGCGTGAATGTTTGCAACACATCTGGACCGGCCGGGGCGGCCAGCGCGCTCGCCAGCAATAGATAGGACAGCATGACGTACCTCTTTCACTATAATCGCGGTAATAGTGTTTCCGCTCAGCGCCGGAAAACGCGGCAGTACCACTGCCGCACCGATTGTGACGGAAATATCACTACGATTTTACAATCATATAGCGGCTGAGATTCGGCATTGTCTGCATGTCATCGCACTGCAACAAATTTGCCCGCGACTAGGCAAAAAATGCCGGCGCGCTGGTCCGCCTCCCGGCAGGGCGGCGACAATAAGGGGTTCTCATGACGCTAAGCCTTCGTTCTCATCTTCTGAACACGACCCTGATCGTCGGTGCCGCATTGATCGGCACGCCGGCGTTGGCGCAGACCGCGCCTTTGACGCAGGAAACCCAGCAGACGTCCGACGATCCCAACGCACCGCCGCCCGCCGCGGAAGGGCAGGACATCGTCGTCACGGGTACGCTGATCAGCAACCCGAACCTCGTATCGTCGACGCCGGTAAATACGGTGTCCGAGAACGAACTGACGCTGCGCAACGTCAACAACGTCGAACAGATCCTGCGCGAACTGCCCGGCCTGACGCCGTCGATCGGTTCGTCGGTCAACAATGGCACGGGTGGCTTCTTCACCGCCAACGTCCGCAACCTCGGGTCGCAGCGCAATCTGGTGCTGCTTGACGGCGACCGGATCGTTCCGGCCGCCGAAGGTGGCGCGGTCGACCTCAACAACATCCCGACCGCACTCGTGCAGCGCCTCGACGTGCTGACCGGTGGTGCATCGACGACCTATGGCGCCGACGCGGTCGCCGGCGTGATCAACTTCATCACCAAGAAGAACTTCGCCGGCATGGAGGCTTCGGCCAGCCAGCAGATCACCGAGCGCGGGGATTCCAACTATTTCCGTGCCGATCTGACCGTCGGTGCGAATTTCGACGACGGCCGCGGCAATGCGGTGTTGAGCCTGGGCTATCAGGAGGCCGACCCTCTCTATCAGGGCGCGCGCGACATCGGCGTGTACAGCATCGACTCGGGCAGCGGCGTCGCTGCCGGATCGTCGCGCACCAGCGTTCCGACCACGATCAGCTTCACCAATGCGCAGGCCGCCCGCGCCGGCCTGTCGACCGGCACCGTCCAGGTCAATCCTGCCGGTACCGCGCTGGTGCCGTTCTACAGCGGATTCAACTTCAGCCCGTACAACATCTTCGCGACGCCGTTTAAGCGTTACAACATGTTCGCCCAGGCAAATTACGAGATTAACGACAATCTCGAAGTTTACACCCGTGGCCTGTTCTCGAAGAATACGGTGCAGTCGATCATCGCGCCGTCTGGCGTGTTCGGCGAAGCGCTGACGGTGCCGGGGAACAACCCGTATCTGCCAGCGGCCCTGCGCGACCAGCTGTGCCTCGCCAACAATGTCGCGCTCGGCGCCGCCTGCAACACCAACGCCGCCCTCGCGCTGCCCGCGGTATACCGTCGCTCGACCGAGCTGGGTCCGCGCAGCTCGACCTACACGACGACGATGTTCGACTATAAGGCCGGCCTGCGCCTGCGCTTCTCCGACCATATGAAGCTCGACGTGTTCGGCGCCTATGGCGAGAGCGACATCAACCAGACGCAGTCCGGTTACGTCCTGCGCAGCCGCGTCCAGCAGGCGCTGAACGCCAACAACACGACGTCCTGCCTGGTCACCACCAACAGCTGCGTGCCGCTCAACCTCTTCGGTCCGCAGGGGTCGATCACGTCCGATCAGGCGAACTTCCTGAACGGGCAGAGCACCATCCAGATCCACACCGCCTTGTCGCAGGCCAAGGCCGTGTTCAACGGCGACTTCGGCACGACCTCGCCGTTCGCCAACGAGCCGATCGCTTTCGCCGCGGGCGCGGAATACCGCAAGTACAGCTACCGGCGCCAGCCGGACAGTTACGCGCTGTCGCCGGGCGAACTGGGTGGTTCGGGTGGCGCGGTGCTGCCGTTCTCCGGCAGCTATGACGTGCGCGAAGTCTTCGGCGAGCTGATCGCGCCGCTCGTCGCCGACAAGCCGTTCTTCCACTCGCTGACGCTGGAAGCGGGTGTCCGCTATTCCGACTATAAGGTGCAGGCGGCGAACAACCCGAGCTTCACCGCCACCACCTACAAGGCGGGCGGCAGCTTCGAGCCGGTCAAGGAAATCAAGTTCCGCGGCGTCTACCAGCGCGCGGTACGCGCGCCGAACATCAGCGAGCTGTTCTCGCCGGTGGCCACCGGGCTCGACAACCTGTCGCCGGGCCTCGACCCCTGCGTCGGTGCGCGTCCGCTCGCCAGCGCCAACCTCGCGGCCGCCTGCGTCGCGCAGGGCGCGCCGGTGTCGGCGATCGGCACCATCCCCGAGCCTTCGGCAGGTCAGCCGAACGTCACCGGTGGCGGCAACCCCAACATCCTTCCCGAAAAGGCGGACACCTATACGCTCGGCGTCGTGGTACAGCCGCGCGGGGTCGTGCCGGGGCTGAGCATCGCCGTCGACTATTTCAACATCAAGGTGCGGAACGCGATCACCTTCGCCACGGCGGCGGATATTCTGTCGCAATGTTTCGGCACCACGCCGTCGGCGATCACCGCGGCACAGGCGTCATCGGCCGCGTGCACGGGTATCCGCCGCAGCGCCACCGACGGCAGCCTCAGTGGCTCGAGCGCCACGGTGGCTGGCCTGCCGCAGCCGCTCACCAACCGCGGCCGCCTGCGGACCGACGGCATCGATCTCAACGCCAATTATGCGCGTGACTTCGGTGACATCGGGTTGAACCTCGGCTTCCAGGGTACCTGGACGGCGCACAATTACTTCCGCGCCTCGCCGACCGCCTATGACCGTGACTGCGTCGGCTATTTCAGCACCAGCTGTTCGTCGATCCAGCCGGAGTTCCAGTGGAACCAGCGTACCAGCCTGACCTTCGGGCCGGCGACGCTGTCGCTGCTGTGGCGCCACATCGGCAAGGTTCGCTACGAGGCGCTGGCGCCCGACGCGGTGCAGCGTCAGGTCACCACCCCGCTGTTCAACGGCGTGGTCACCGGCCCGTCGCCGCTCGCGGGAGGCACCTACAACTTCAACGAAATCAAGGCGTACAACTATTTCGATCTGACCGCTCAGGTCGAGGTCAACGACCACCTGACCTTCACGGCGGGCGTGCGTAACCTGTTGGACAAGAAGCCGCCGCTCGTCGGTTCGGCCGCCGGTTCGACCGCCTACAACAGCGGCAACACCTATCCGTCGACCTACGACGTGCTGGGCCGCCTGTTCACCGTGTCGGGCAAGCTGCGCTTCTAAGCGCCGCCGGCCATCGGACAAGGAAAGGGGCGGCCTGCGGGCGGCCCCTTTTTTGTCTCACCACCCCCGCAAAGCAGCGAGTGCGCTTCGATGACCGACCTTCCTCAACGTGCACGGATGCTGGCGGCGGAGGCGATGACCGCACGCCAGCGCGGCGACGCCGCCGCCGAGCGCAGCCTGCTCGATCAGGCGCTCCGTCTCGCGCCCGACCATCCGCAATTGCTCAACGCCCGCGGGATGCGGGCGATGGCCGACGGCGATCTGCGGCAGGCGCTGGACCGCTTTGCCGGCGCGGCGGCGCGTGACCCGGGCGAGCCGGTGCTGCGCATCAACCAGGCGACCGTCTATCGGATGATGGGGCGGGACGAGGACGAACGGCGTGCGCTGGAAGCGGCGCTGGCGATCGACCGACTCAACTTTACCGCGCAATTGCGGATCACCGAATTGCATCAACGCTGCGGCCGCGAGGTGCTGGCCGCGCAGGGCTGGGCGGGAATCGTGCAGATGGCGGCGGCGATGCCGGATCGCCCGCCGGCGATCGCCGACGCGCTGGCGCGCGGCCAGGCCTTCCTGGCCGACCATAATGACCGGCTCGGTCGTGCGATCGACGGCGCGCTCGGCGGCCATGGGTCGCGGCGGATGGCGGCGTGCGTCGACCATATGCTCGGCCGCCGCGCGATCTACGCGAACCAATGCGCGGGCGTGCATGTCCCGTTCCTGCCCGCCGACGAATTCTTCCCGCGCGCGCTCTTCCCCTGGCTCGCCGAGCTGGAAGCCCGGACCGAGGCGATCCGGCGCGAGGCGCTGGCGATGGTCCGCGACGGCAGCGACGCGATCCGTCCTTATGTACGGCAGGAGGCGGGCACGCCGGCGAACCGCTGGTCGGGGCTCGACGGCAATGCCGATTGGAGCGCCTGTTTCCTGTGGGAATATGGCGTGCGCAACGATGCGGTCTGCGCCCGCTGTCCGGAGACCGCCGCAGCGCTCGCCGCAGTGCCGCAAAGCGACATTCCCGGCAAAGCGCCCACCGCGTTTTTCTCCCTCCTCCGCCCCCAAACCCACATCCCCCCACATACCGGCGTCACCAACGCCCGCGCGATCATGCACTTGCCGCTCGTCGTCCCCGACCGCTGCCGCTTTCGCGTCGGCGGTGAGACACGGACGTGGCAGGAGGGCGAGGCATTCGCTTTCGACGACACGATCGAGCACGAGGCATGGAACGACAGCGATGAAGCACGGATCGTGCTGATCTTCGACGTGTGGAATCCTCATCTGACCGCGCAGGAGCAGGCGATGCTGCGGCAGGTGTTCGACATCACCGGTCAGGGCGGCGTGGCACCGTAACTCGGCGGCAGAGCTGGCGGTCAGCGGGGCTGCAATTGCCGATTCAGACATCATCGGAAAGGAGAATGCAGAAGACATAGCCGCCAAAACTCGGCGTTCTGACGCAGGTCTACAGCCGTCTCAGTCGACGCCCGTCAAAACCCGAGGCGATTACCCTCCGCCGTTTGCGCTCGATAATCATTAGCGATACAGGCGGCGCAAATTGGTCCGGTTCGGCGCTTTGCTGTCGCAGGCGGATCGACATTCATCGGCCGGGGGGCAAACGACATGACCATGATCGCACGATGCGCGGGCATCGCCGGCGCAGCCGTTGCCATCGCGATGGCGGGCGCCGCGGTCGCGCAGGATCGTGTCCAGCCGGACACGACGACGGCGACCGATAACGCGAATGACGATATCATCGTCGCCGTCCGCGCTGCGAACGCGAGCATCATCGGCAGCGACGTGCCGTTGCACGTCTACCCGCAATCGGTGCGCATACTGGATCGCACCACGATCGATGCCCTCAACCCCACCCGGCTCGGCGACCTGCTCGATCTCGCCGGGGGCGTCGCGCGGCAGAACGACTTCGGCGGGCTGTGGGACAAATACTCGATCCGCGGTTTCGCCGGCGACGAGAACGCCGGGCCGGATATCCAGGTCAACCGGTTCAGCAGCAACTATGGCTTCAACGCACCCTATGACGTCGCCACGCTTGAGAGGGTCGAGGTCCTGAAAGGGGCGACCGCCGCTCTGGCGGGGCGGGGCGAGCCGGGCGGTGCGATCAACCTCGTCACCAAGGCGCCGCGCGACCATGTCGCGGCAAGCGGGCAGGCGGGTTATGGCAGTTGGGACACATGGCGCGCCGTCGCCGACGTTACCGGTCCGCTCGCGTCGCGGCTGTCGGTCCGGCTGATCGGCGTCGCCGAGGATCGCGGCAGCTTCCGCGATCATGTCGACGGCACGCGGCGATTGATCGCGCCCTCGATCGCCTGGGCGCCGGCCGCGGGGCTGCGGCTGCTGTATCAGGGCGAATATATGCGTAACACGTCGGTGCTCGATCGCGGCATCGTCGCGATCGGCGGCGACGCCCGCGCGATGCCGCGTACCACCTTCGTCGGCAACCCCGGCGACGGCCCGATCACCCAGAACAGCCTTTGGCAGCAGGCGAGCGTCTTCGCGCAACTCGCCGAAGGCGTCGCCCTCGAACTCGGCGCCAGTCAGCGCGACGGGTCGTTGCGCGGCTATGCGACGATGGTCGATTTCGGACCGCGCGGGCTGCAGGCGGACGGCCGGACCGCCGGGCGGGATCGCCGCTTCCACGATTTTGACTGGAACGACCTCACGCTCCGCGGCGAGGTGACCGCCAAGGCGCAATGGCTCGGCATCGAGCATGACCTGCGCATCGGCGCCGACCGGGTCCGCCATGGACTGGATTTCGCGCTCGACCGCATCCGCGGGTCGGCGACCCGTCCGTTGCTGCCGATCGACCTGTTCGATCCTGTCTATGGCCGTCAGCCGCTGCCCGTTCCGACGCCGTTCGCCAGCCGCCGCTCGCACTTCCGCAGCAGCAGCGTCTACGCGCAGGACGTGCTGCGCTGCGGTGCCGTCACCCTGCTGCTCGGCGCGCGTTGGAACCGCTTCGCAGAGACCGTGGTCAACCGGTTGTCCGGCAATCGACGGCTGGAGACGCGCAACACCGGAGTCACGCCACGCGTCGCGCTGACGTGGCAGGCCATGCCTCAGCTGGCTGTCTACGCGAGTCACGGGGAGGCGCTGCGGCTCAACCCGTCCGACGGGATCACGACGTTCGACGCCGAACGCAGCCGCTCGTCCGAGATCGGCGTCAAGCTCTCCCTGCTGTCCGGCCGCCTCACCGGACAGGCCGCGGTCTTCGACATGGTGAAGCGCAACGTGCTGAATCCGAACGCGACCGATCCGTTCTCCCGCACCCAGATCGGCCGGCAGCGGTCGCGTGGCGCCGAAGCGGAAGCGACGCTGGCGCTGCCCGGCACTATTCTTGCCACGGGCGTCTACACCTATCTCGATGCGACGGTGGAGAATGACGTCAACACCGCGCTGATCGGCCAGCCGCTCAGCAACGTGCCGCAGCATATGGGCAGCCTGTTCGTCCAGAAACGCGTCGGGCGGGCGGAGCTTGGTGGCGGGATAACGCACGTCGGGCGCCGCGCCGGCGACCCGTTCGGCAGCGGGTATCAGCTGCCGGCCTATACGATCGCGCGTGCCAGCATCGGCTATGCCGTCAACGATCATATCGGCGTCCGCGCCGACGTCGATAACCTGTTCGACCGTTATTACATCGCCAGTTCCTACGCCTCGGTCTGGACGACACCCGGCGCGCCGCGCAACGCCCGGATTACCGCGTCGATGCGCTTCTGAGCGCCGGCACGCGCTGGTCGGCTCAAGACGCAGAGATCGCGCCGGCACACGGGCGCTGCCCATCGGACACTGGCAGGCGACGGTGCGGCACAGTAGCTTGATCACTATCCAATCCGGCGACCGAGGGGATCGACATGTCAGACGCGCCGTTCGGCCTGAGCGACAGGGAGCGGGAGGTGCTGCGCCTGCTGGCACGAGGACATGACGCAAAGAGCGCTGCCGCCGCACTGAACGTGTCGGTGCATACGGTGAACGAGCGCCTGCGGGCAGCACGCGCCAAGACGGGGGCGAGCAGCAGCAGAGGCGCGGCACGCCTTTTAGCCGATCGGGAAGGGCCCCAGGAATTTGTACCCAAGGAAATGCGGGTAGGCGGAGGCGCTGCGGCATCGGAGCAGTCATGCCCGCCCCGGCCTGGGGCCACGGACGGCTCCCGTTTGCCGAGCCAATGGGGACTTGCAACGATGATAACCATATTGGCAGCCGCCGCGATGATCGCGGGGGTTCGTAGCACCGTCGGCGACATGCCTCAGTCCGTCGCTCCGAAGGTCGTCAGGACTGTCCCTGCGCAGGGCGCGACCGTCGCGCCGGGGCCGCTGACGCTGAGCGTCACCTTCGACCGGCCGATGCGGCCTGGGAGCTATTCCTTCGTCCAAAAAAGTGCGCAGACCTTTCCGGACTGCGGATCGAACCAGCCGGTGCAGTCTGCCGATGGGCGGACCTTCACGTTGCGATGCGAGGTGCAGCTCGGCCGTCGGTACGAACTGTGGTTCAACAGTCCGCCGTATATGAATTTCACGGATCGCGCCGGTGTGCCGGCGCTTCCGTTCGGCCTGTTTTTCCAGACGGGCCGAGCACCGGCCCGCAGCCGATAGCAACCATGGTGGCAATAGCCTGCGCAAAGGTATCTGCCCTCACGCACGCCGGCTCATCCGTAGAGTCGCTCATCCCACCAGATCGGCTTGGGCAGGTCATAGGTGATGCGCGCCGCGTCCTCGTGCAGGGGATGGATGATCACGTTGCGCTCCAGGCGCGCAGGGATCGATGGTACGAGCAGCAGCGCGGTCCGCTTCTCCTCGAACCAGGCTTCGCCGAACGCCTTGCAGATGCCTTCGTCCTTGCCGTCCCAGCCGGGATGCGCGGCGGTCTGGAACACTTCGTAGCTTGTGCCGCTGGGGATGGTGATGCGGATGAAATGCTGGTTCGGCGGCAGCACGCTGTTCGCATGGACCAGCTTTTCGAGCACCGCGGTCGAATAATGTTCGGACGTATAGATGACCGGACTGGAGGCGGTGTTCCATCGGCCCGGGTACAGGCGCGCGCCTTCGCTGTCGTAGATCGGATGCGCGCCGTCGGGATCACCGATGCGGAAGGCCGTGAGGACGCGATCGGTCCTGCTGCCCCTCACGCCCCGCCACCATAGGCCGCCCGCCCGAGCAGGTTGATCACCAGATCGGCACCCGGACCCGTGGCGAGCGCGACATCGAGCGGAGCCTTGCCGTCGAGCATCGGATGCGGCCGGCTGAGGAAATCGCGCGCGGTCTCCGGCGCCTTGTAGATCTGCAGCGCGAAGCTGAACACCTTGGCGAGACGGGCAAGGCGGTCGCCTTCCTCGCTGGTCAGCCGCTTGGTCGGCGACTTCCGTCGCCGCTCCAGCGTCGCCTTCGAGATCAGCCGGTATTTGAACCGGACATCATCGGGCGCGACGACATCGGCGAGCCGATCGAGTGCCGACACCGGCAGGCCGCTCTCGATCGAGTCGGCCAGCGCGAGCCGCGACGCCTGCCTGCCGGCGTTCACGCCGAGCAATGTCTCTATCGATGCGGGCTGCGTTGCCATGACTCACTCCAGATCAGGTGAGGCCGATGTAGGCGCCATGTGAGGAAGAGGCAAGCGATCCAGCCGGTTCGATCGCCACTCCGCCGCCCGTCGATCGCGCGACCGCCGCCGCGCCACCGTTTCGCAAACGATGTCACAAAAATGCTACTGATCGCTAGTATCCGGGCCCCGCATTCTAGCGGGGGTTATTATGTCACGAGTTCGGATTACGCGGATGATGGCAGCGTCCATGATGATGATGGGGGGAGCAGGCAGCGCGGCGGCCTGGGCTCAAACGGCTCCGACGCCACCGGCGGGGTCGACGAGCGTCCTCGACATGCTCGGCCGGCCAGACGCGCTGTCGCCGAAAGAGGCGCAGGCCGTGCTGGCGAAGCTGCGCCAGCAGGGCATCACACCGCCCGATTGGCTTGTCGCCCGTGCCCGGGCGGCGTCGCAGGAGGTACGCAGGGAGGATGACAGCAACGATATCGTCGTGACCGGCAGGGCCAGTTTGCAGGCCCGCACGCTGGCGCAGACGAGCTACGCTATGTCCACGATCACCAGCAAGGACCTGCAGATGCGGGCACCGATCGGCGTGGCGGCGGCGCTGCAGCAGATCCCCGGGTTCGACGCGGGCAGCAGCGGCGAGGCGAGCGGCGGCGTTCAAGTGCGGGGCATCCCGCCGATCGGCGGAGCCGGCTATGGCACCGTCGCGCTGCTTGAAGATGGACTACCGATGCAGGCCGATCCGGGGCTCGGCTGGCTGAACGGCGACGAATCGTTGCGGATCGATCAGACCGTCGGCCGGATCGAGGTGGTGCGCGGCGGTCCGTCGACGATCCTCTATTCCAACGCGCCGGGCGCCGCGATCAACTTCATCACGCGACCGGGCACCGAGACCTTCAAATCGCAGCTGCGCTACGAATATGGCGACTATAACATGCATCGGGTGGATAGCTGGATCAGCGGACCGCTCGGCAAGGGGGGCTGGCGCTACTTCGCCGGCGGCTATTGGCGGACATCGGATGCGCAGCGCTATGCCGGCTATAATGTCGATCGTGGCGGTCAGTTCAGGGCCAATGTGTCGCGCGCGTTCGCCAAGGGCGCGCTGGCGTTCGGGATCAAGCGGATCGACGAGAAGATCAGCGATCCGCGACAGGTCGTCTTCACCAACGACGCCCATGGCAACCCGGTCGATCTGCCCGGCTTCGACTCGTTGCGCGATACCGTCGCCGGCCCGGAGAGTCGCCGGTTCGACCTACCGACCGACGACGGCGTGTTCCACTTCGATGCCGGACGTGGCACGAACGTCAAGCTGACCCAGGTCAGCGCAGAGGGCCGGTACGATTTCGGCAGGGACTGGTCGATCACGGAACGGGCGCGTTATCGCGACAGCATCGTCAGCCGCAACGGGATCTGGCCGTACCATGCTTACTCGGCCAACGATTACCTGAAGGGTGAGACGACCGAGGAGACCGAGCCGGTGCTGCTCTATCGCGACACCGGCATTCCCTTTGCGCCGCGCAATCAGAACGGCAACGGCGTCGTCCTGCTGGATCTCGCCCGATCCTATACCCTGCCGCTCAACGAATTCCTTTCCGATACGCGGCTCAACGGCAGCTTCTCGCTTCATGGCCGTCATGACGTCGCGATCGGTTTCTACTTTGCGCGCGTCAACGAGATCTACGATCGCATCAACGCCGGTCTGCTGACCGACTATAAGAACAATGCCTCGGTCTTGCTCTTCAAGGTTCGCAAGAAGAGCACCGGAGAATTTATGCCAGGGTCAGCGATGACTAATGATCAAGGTGTGTTGCGGTTTCCCTATCCGTCGCTGGAGCATGACGAGGGGGATTCGGCGACGCGCGCGGTGTACGTGAGCGACGAGTGGCATTTCACGGACAAGCTGCGGTTCGAAGGAGGCCTGCGTTGGGAAGGGATTGCCATCCATAATCCCACCGCCGTCGCGGATTGCGACGACTGTTCCGGATCGCATCACTTCGCCAAGGTCGCGTGGACAACCGCCGCGAATTACCAGTTCCAGCCGCACTTCGGCAGCTACATCCGGTACACCAAGGCAATCAGGCTGCCGAACATCAGTGACTATATCGACCAGGCTGGCGCCGACCCAGTCACCAGAACGCTGAATTTGACGGAGGCGGGGATCAAATATTTCCGGCCGAAGATCGATATCAACCTCACGGGGTTCCGTACCGTATACAACAATTACGAGGTGAAGGATTTCCGGCTCGTCAAGGGATGGCCGACTCCGTTCCGTGTGTTCGCCAATACCTATACGATCGGCCTGGAGCTGGAGGCAAAATGGCGGCCGGTCGATTGGTTCGATCTGCGCGGGCAATGGACGCACCAGGATGCGCATTTCAGCGATTTGCAGATCGGCGATGCGTCCGGCAAAAAGATCGACTATTCCGGTCATAAGCTCGACGATATGAAGGCGGATATCGTCATGATCACGCCCGGTCTCAATCTGCTGGATGACCGGTTACGCATCCAGAGCGACATCCGGTACACTGGGCCGTTTTACTATGACGCGGCGAACCAGATCAGGATCAGCGGTATGACCACGGCGAGCCTGAACATGCTCTATTCGCCGACCGACAAACTGGACTTCAACCTGATCGTCGACAACCTGACGAATGTGCGACGCATGGTGTCCGGCAACCCGCGCGCGGGCCGTCTTCAGAATATCGAGGCCGGGCAGAGCCTGATGATCGGTGCGCCCATGTATCGTCGCAGCGCCCGTCTGGCGCTTACCTATCGCTATTGATCCAATTGCCACCCGTGCAGCGCGCCGCCGTCGATCGTATCACGATGGGCGGCGGCGTGTTGCCCGGCGCGGTGGTCACGTGCATATCTGATGGATAATGGCTGTTCATCTTACAGGTAATCGGCGGGCGGGTCCGGTCGCCAAGCGGGTGACGCCGCCTCGAGGCAGTGGCGGCAGCCGGCCCGTCGACCGGGTGCCCGCGGAATGACCCAATCGGCCTACCGCAAGCCCAAGCAAGCGCGCAGCATACGCACCTATGAAGCCTTGCTGGACGCTGCCGGTATCTTGCTGGGCGAGGTCGGGATCGAACGGATCTCCACCAATCTGATCTGCGAGCGGGCGAAGGTCACGCCGCCGACGATCTACCGCTACTTCGACGACAAATACGCCGTCATTCGCGCGCTTGCCGAGCGAATGACCGAGCGGCAGCAGGCGGCGCTGCACGAATGGGTGACCCGGCACGCGCTGTCCGACACGGAAACGATCTTTGCAGATATCGGCAATCTGCTGCGCACCCTCATCCACATCATCAGCGAACAGCCAGGGGCGATGTGGATCCAGCGCGCGCTGCGCGCGATCCCGTCCATGGCGCCGCTCCGCCTCGCTGCCCATAACTATGCGGCGGAGATATTAACCATGATGTTCCACCGCCACGCGCCGGACACCGAGCGCGAGCTGATCCGTCGCCGCGTGCGGCTGGCGGTGGAGATCACCTATTCGATCGAGGAAATGATCCAGGAAGAAAATATCGCGCCCGAACAGATCGTCGACGACGTTCACTTCATTCTCAAGTCGATGCTCTATTTCCCTGAATATTCTCAATATTCGGCCGGGCCGGCCCCCGATCCCGCGCAGCGATAGCGCAGTCCCTCCATAGTTGTCATAAAAGGATAGCAATAACTATCTTAAAGCGGTGCTCCGACGAGGATAGTGACGGGGTATCGAAGATGGGTCTCGGGATGCGCAATGCCGCGCGGCGGGTGATGGCGGGGTGGCCCTGGCGGGGCTGGTGTCGGTATGCGGCGTGACGGCGGCGAACGCCAAGGGCGCGTGCAACCTTCGGGCGGCGGACGCTGCTGCCGCCGGCACGGACTGCGCGCGGGCGTGGATGGACGAGAATCTGCGCCTCAATGATCTGCTGACGGTCGGTACGCACAACAGCTATAAACAGGCTATTCCCGAGCCGGATTATACGTTGATCGCCTCGCAGATCCCGAACCTCGTGCCGGCGCTGGATTTCGCGCACAAATCCCTGACCGCACAACTCAACGCAGGCGCACGGCAGCTCGAACTCGACGTGGTCTATGACCCACGCGGCGGCGTCTTCGCCCATCCGCTGGTGCTGAAGTTCAGTGCGACGGCGATGCCCGCCGGTTGGGCGGAAACGATGGCGCAGCCCGGCTTCAAGGTGTTGCACGTCGCCGATGCCGACTTCTGGTCGAGCTGTTTCACGCTCAAAGCCTGTCTGGGGGAAATCACCGCCTGGTCGGAACGGCATCCCGACCATGTGCCCATTCTGATCCTGATCAATGCCAAGGATGGCTGGAGCGTTCCGGGTGGCACCCGGCTGCTGCCCTTCACGCGATCGGCGTATGACGATCTCGACGCCGCATTGCGCGAAGGGCTGGGTACGCGTCTCATCGTGCCCGACGATGTGCGCGGCACCCGCGCGACGTTACGCGACGCGGTCCTGCACGACGGCTGGCCGCGCCTGGGGCAGGTACGAGGGAAGTTCCTCGTCGCGCTCGATGAGACGCCGGCGAAGACCGCGCTGTATCGCGGCGGGCATGAATCGCTGGAGCAGCGGGTGATGTTCACCAACACGAGCGACGTGACATTGCCGTCCGCGGCCTATGTAACGCGCAACGATCCGGTCGGTGAGGCGGCACAGATCGCCGCCGATGTACGGGCCGGCCTGATCGTACGGACGCGGGCGGATTCGGACACGCTGGAAGCGCGCGCCAACGATGTCGCACGCCGCGATGTCGCGTTGCGTTCGGGCGCCCAATGGGTGTCGACCGATTATCTGTGGCCGGATGCGCGGTTCACCGGTGGGTATCAGGTGCGTCTGCCCGATCATGACGCGGCGCGGTGCAACCCGGTCCGCGCGGCGACGAAATGCGGCGGCGTGCCGATCGAGACGGTCGCCGCGATCGACGCCGGCGCCGCCGATGGCGAGGCGCTGCACAGCCCGCCGCTCCGGTCCCAGCACGTCGATCCGGCGACGGTGCGTCGGACCTTGGCCGATGTGCCGCAACTCCAGGCCGAAGCGAACAGCGGCACGCGGCCCTGAGCGGCTGCCTTGGCCAAGAAGTAGGTCCGATGGTTCTCCATCCCATTCGATGGCGCGTGTCGACGCTGCTGGCGGTGGCGCTGGCCGGCGGTCCGGCGACCGGCGTCGGCCGCCCGGCGATGCATGATCCGGTCGAGGCGGTCGACCCGTTCATCGGGACGGATGGTGGCGGGCAAGTCTTCGTCGGCGCCGCTCGCCCGTTCGCGGTGGTGCGGCTGGGGCCGGACGTCATGCCGTTCGATGCGACGGTGCCTTACAAGGCCGGCTACCGGACGTCGGGCAACATCCTCGGCTTCAGTCATCTGCATCTCAGCGGCGCAGCGGGGAAATACGGCAATCTGCTGATGATGCCGGTGGCGGGGGTGGTACGGCCGGACGCGATCCGCTCGCCCCGCGAGCAGGAGGTGAACAGCCCCGGCTATTACGCCGCAACGCTGACCCGGTATGGCGTGCACGCCGAACTGACGTCCTCGCGTCGGGTCGGCTTCCACCGGTATCGCTTTCCGGCCGGCGCGCCCGCACATCTGACGCTCCGGCTCGACCATATCCTGACCAAGGGGGTCGGCGACGAGCGGCAGCGCTTCCTGGGCGGCGAGATCACGCGGGTGTCGCGATCCGAATGGCGTGGCTATGGCCGATATGCCGGCGGGTGGAACAACGGCGGGGAATATCGGGTCTATTTTGCGCTCGTCACGGACGTTCCGGCGGCTGCGACGCGCATGTGGCGCGGGCAGGAGATGCAGGCCGTGTCCGCCGCTACGGTCGATCACGACATGCCATTCGGCGTGGCGCTCGACTTCGCGGCGCTCCCGAAGGGGGTGCTGCAGGCGAAACTGGGCGTGTCCTTCATCGGCGCCGACCAGGCCCGGCGGACGATCGATCAGGAAACGCCGGGCTGGCATTTCGACGGGGTGCGTGCTCAGGCGCGGGCGGCCTGGCATAGGATGCTCGATCGCGTCCGCGTCGCCGGTGGCGGAGCATCCAGACGGCGGCAATTCTATACGGCGCTGTACCACACCATGCTGATGCCGTCTGACCGCACCGGAGAAAATCCCGACTGGCAGTCCGACGAGCCCTATTACGACGATTTCTACACGATCTGGGACACGTTCCGTACCAGCGGCCCGCTGCTTACGCTGATCGCGCCGGAGCGTCAGCGTGACATGCTGCGGGCCCTGATCGATATCTACCGCCACACGGGGTATCTACCCGACGGGCGGAGCGGCAACAGCAACGGGCGTACGCAGGGGGGCAGCAACGCCGACGTCCTGATCACCGACGCCTTTGTCAAAGGTTTGAAGGGCATCGACTATCGCACGGCCCTCGCGGCGATGCGAAAGGATGCCGAGGTCGCACCGGCGGACGATGAGAAGGAGGGGCGCGGCGGCCTGCCCGACTATCTCGAAAAGGGGTATGTCAGCCTCGCCTATCCGCGGTCGGGATCGCGGACGGTAGAATACGCCTATGACGATTATGCTATCGCCGGTCTCGCCTGCGGTCTTGGCCAGATCGACGCCGCGCGCGCAGCGGCGAGCCGCGCCGGCAACTGGCGCAATTTGTGGGATCGGGATCTCGCCGTACAGGGCGTCCACGGGTTCCTGAGGCCGCGTAATCCGGACGGCAGCTGGGCGGCGGCCGACTTCGCGCGCGGCGGGGAGTGGTCGTCGTTCCTCTACGAGGCGGATACCTGGACCTATTCGCTCTACGTGCCGCATGATGGACGTGGCCTGGTGGCGCTGGCGGGGGGCGCGGCGGCGTTCGTCCGCCGACTCGACACCCTGTTCGATCGCGGTCATTTCGATATGAGCAACGAACCGGGTTTCCTGATCCCGATGCTGTACCATTGGGCGGGGCGGCCGGACCGGTCCGCCGATCGTATCGCGGAACTGCTGGAAAGCCGCTTTGGCGACGGCCGCGCCGGGCTGCCGGGGCCGGACGATTCAGGTGCGATGTCGAGCTGGTTCGCGTTCCAGGCGCTCGGCATCTTTCCGGTCGCCGGGCAGGACGTGTATCTGATCGGCACCCCGGGTTTCGCCGAAGCGACCCTGATGCTCGGGGGTGGCCGCAGCCTGCAGATCGTGGCCCCCAACTTCGACCCGCAAGGCCTCAACCGCTATGTCGTTGCCGCGACGCTGAATGGACGGCCGCTGACCCGCGCCTGGTTCCGCCATCGCGACATCGCGGCGGGCGGGGTGCTCGCGCTCACCATGGCATCCGCGCCGACCGACTGGGGACGCGACACGCCGCCGCCGTCCCAGTCCGATCCGTCGTCCCCGCAGCTCGCCACCTGCGCGCCAGCTGCGGTCGCACGCTAGGCCCGCCGCTATGCACGCGCTGCTGCTCGAGGTGCTGGCGCGCGGCATCGCGGTCGGCGCCTTATGCGCGCTCGGCGCCGGGGCGTGGAAGGCGGACGGCCTGGCGTCCGCGCGCTACGCCGCCTTGCTCTTCGTGGTGAGCGCAGCGGCCTATACGATCGCGGCGGCGCCGATGCTGCTCGCGGCATTCGGGCCGTTTGGACCCGCATTGCGTCTGCTCGGTCTGGGGGCGCCCGGCCTGTTCTGGCTGTTCGCCGTGGTCCTGTTTGATGACCGCCGCCTCTCCTGGTTGCGCTTCCTGCCCTACGCCACCCTGACCTCCCTCGGCATCGCGGCGCAGGACATGCCGGCGCTGGTTCCTGTTCGCGCGCTCTTGGAAACGGGACTGACCGGCCATGCGCTTGGCGTCGTCGTGAGCGGCTGGCGTGAGGATATGGTCGAGACACGGCGCAACCTGCGCGGGCCGTTTCTCTCCGCCGTCGCATTGTACATCTTGCTCCTGTGCCTGCTCGCGCTCGTCGGCGGGGTCGCCAGTGGCGGTGGCGGATTGCGGCTGATCGCGGGTGCGACTCTGGCGATCGTCGGTGTCGCCGGCTGCGTCATCTTCCTCGATGCGCGACCCGACATCTTCGGCCGTGGTCAGCCGGCCGCCTCCCTCACGCCCGCATCGGCGGAGGGCGAGGAGGCGCACCTCGCGCGCGTCCTGCACCTGATGGATGTCGATCAAATCTGGCGCCGCGAAGGGCTGACCATCGGCGCACTCGCCCAGGCCGCCGGTATGCCGGAGCATCGTCTGCGCCAGATCGTCAACGGCGTACTGGGGTTTCGCAATTTCACCGCCTTCATCAACGAGCGACGGATCGCCGCAGCGAAAGCCATCCTTGTCGATCCCGACCATGAGCGCATGCCGATATCTGCAGTCGCCTACGATCTGGGATTTGGCTCGCTGGGACCGTTCAACCGCGCCTTCAAGACGGCGACCGGCGTCACGCCGACGCAATGGCGCCGCTCGAACGCAAATGCCGCCATCTGCGCCCGCGAAAACACTGGCCGATTGTCCCAACCCTCGGCGATTTCGAAATCCGGCGAGACGCCCGCCAGCACCGGACCTAGCCGAGCGCCCGGTTTAATCGACGGAATCTGATGTGATGTTTACGCCGATGGCAATGACCGCGGGCCTAGCGGGGCGCGCCGTGCTGATCCACCAAATCGAGGCACGCTGGTTCCATGTCTTCACGTCCATATTCCTGCGCTACGCAGCCTTTTCCTGCGGGGTCTGGCTGTTCTTCGCACTGCTGAAGCAGCGTATGCAGTCACGGAAGATCCAGGCGAAGGATGTCGCCGCGGCGCAGATCCGCACCGAAATCCTGGTCTCCATCCGGTCCGTGTTCGTCTTCTCCGTAATTTACGCGGCGCTGGAGGCGGCGGAGAAGGCGGGGTACGTCCCCGGTCCGCAGATCGCGGCGCGTTGGGGACCATTCTGGTTCGCCGCGAGCCTGTTGCTCATCATTCTGGTGCACGACGCCTATTTCTACTGGGTGCACCGGCTGATCCACCACCGGCGCCTGTTCCGGAAATGCCATATGCGGCATCATCGCAGTCGCAATCCGACGCCGTTCACCGCCTATAGTTTCGACATCGCCGAGGCGGTGCTCATGGCCGCGTTCGTACCCCTGTGGATGGTGCTGGTCCCGACCCCGTGGACAGTCATCGGCATATTCATGCTTCACCAGATCGCCCGCAACGTCATCGGCCATGCCGGCTATGAAATCTCGCCGGCGCGTCGTGACGGCCGGCCGTTGATCGACTGGATGACGACGGCAACGCATCACGATCTGCATCACCAAAAGGTGACCTGTAACTACGGCCTGTATTTCACATGGTGGGACCGGTGGATGGGCACCGAGCATCGTGACTATCATCGATGCTTTGCGACCAATGCTGGCGTCACGCGACAGCGAGCAGAGCCTATATGAGCCGCGTCGATCTTCAGGCGAGGCGGAGTATCGCGCTCGCATGGGGTGTCGTGCTGACACTGTGCTGCGGACCGGCGATGGCACAGGCGGACCGTCCGACGGATGTCGCCGGCCGATGGCAGACCGACCGGGACGACGGGGTGGTGACTATCGATCGCTGCGGCCGCGAGCTGTGCGGACGCGTCGTCGGTGGGGGGCGGCTGAGCGCCAACCCTGACCAACGCGACACCCATAATGCTGACCCGGTGCTGCGGGAACGCCGGGTCGAGGGATTGGTGGTGCTGGACCACATCCGCAGTGAACGCGGCGTGTGGCGTGCCGGTCCTGTCTATGATCCGTTGAGCGGGCGCAGCGCACCTGCGGCAACGCTGACTCCGCGCGCTGACGGGACGCTCGAGGTGAAAGCCTGCCTCGCTGCGATCCTCTGTACCGTGCAGCGCTGGCATCGCCAGCGATGACTGATCGCGTCACATTCTGTGGGCAAGGAACTATCGATGCTGAATTGCGAGAACCAGCCGGTCCGATACGGACGCCGCGCGGTGCTGAAGGGCGCCGCAGCAACGGCCGTGCTGGCCGCCGCCGCGCCGGCGCGCGCGACCGATGCGCTGTCGAACCTCGACGCGACCGGCATCGCGGCGGCGATCCGGCAAGGCAAATTGAGTGCCGCCGAGGCGCTTGACGCCGCTGCTGCCCGGATGCGGGCGGCGGGTGCGCAGCTCAACTGTTTCAGCGAAGTGATGGTGGACGAAGCGCGCACGGCGCTGCGGCGGCTCGATCGGTCTGCGCCGTTCGCGGGCGTGCCGATCGTGATGAAGGACGAGGAGCCGCTCGCGGGTCACCGGTTCCACTTCGGATCGCGGCTTGATCGGGTGATGCCTGTGGCCGATCGCGACGGGCCAGTGGCGGCGCTGGTGAAGCGGGCCGGCTTCAATGTGGTGGCCCGCACGACGATGAGCGAATTCGGCGCGCTGCCGACGACCGAGACCATGGCTTACGGGGCCACGCGCAACCCCTGGTCCCTCGGTCATACGCCGGGCGGATCGTCGGGTGGAGCGGCGGCGGCGGTCGCGGCGGGCATCTTGCCTTTGGCCCATGCCGTCGATGGTGCCGGCTCCATCCGCATCCCTGCGAGCAACTGCGGGCTGGTTGGACTCAAGCCGTCGCGGGGACGGGTGGTCAAGGATGCACCGGCAGTGGCGTTCGACCTGGTCGAGCCGCTGTGTCTGACCCGGACGGTGCGCGACACGGCCAATTACCTGGCGATCGCCGAACGGCGTGGAGCGCATGCCGTTCTGCCGCCAGTGGGGCGCGTGACGCAGTCCAGCAACCGGTGTCTCCGCATCGGCCTCGTCGCCTCGGGCCTGAGCGGCACGTCGCCCTCGCCCGAGGTTGCGGCGGGACTGGCGGCGAGCGCAACGCGGCTCGAGGCGATGGGCCACACCGTCGAGCCCAGCCGATGGCCGTTCGATGGCCCGGCGTTCCTCGATGATTTTTCCTTGCTCTACGCAGCGGAAGCGGCGGCGATCAAGAAGCGGCTGATCGCCGATCTTGGCGTCGATCCCCGCCGCGTTCCCGAGTTGGTCGAACCGGCATCGCTGGCGATCGCGTCCGCAGGAGAGATGGTGCCGGCGGTGGTCACCGAGGCGGCGATGGCACGGGTGGCCGCCGTGTCACGCAGCTATTTCGGCTGGTTCGATCATTTCGACGTGCTGCTGTCACCCGTTCTGCTGACGCCACCGGTGCCGATCGGATCGATCACCGGCGCGCTGCCCATTCTCGCGCTGTCGGATAAGCTGAAAGCCTATGCCGATTACACCATGATCCAGAACGCCACCGGCGGCCCGGCGATCAGCTTGCCTTTGCACTGGACCGCTGACGGGATGCCGGTCGGCATGCAGTTCGCTGGGCCGCTCGGCGGCGAGCGCACGCTGCTGGAACTCGCCTTTGCCCTGGAAGAGGCTCAGCCTTGGGCGAGCCGCCACCCGGGCGTCTGGGTGGCGTGATCGACCGTCCTGCCGATGGCGGCGTCCACTCCCTCGATCAGAATCGCCCGGTGACCTGAATGCCATAGAAGCGGGGCTCCGCCGGGATGAAGGTCGGGATGCCGAAGCCGCCGCCGGTGTTGCCGGCGTCGAGCAGGTAGCGGCGGTTGAAGGCGTTGCGGATGAAGCCGGCAAGCTCGTACCTGCCGTCCGCGACGCTGACGCCGGCGCGGGCGTTGACCAGCGTCACCGCGTCCTGCGAGATTTCGGGGCTGTTCGGCAGTTCGAAGAAGATGCGGCTGCGGTAGGTGATGCTCGGCGTCGCGAAGGCGCGGACCCCGCCACCCAGCGGCACGTCCAGCGTCAGGCCCGCCGCCGCCTGCCATTCCGGTTGCAGGCGGAAGCGCGCGCCCGAGAAGGCCGGAGCGAAGCTGTTGTCGCGATCGATGCCGCCATCGATATAGCCGACGTTGCCGAACAGGTTGATCCAGCGCGCCGGCCGGATGTTGAGCTCGCCCTCGAAACCGAGGTTGCTCGCGCTGCCCGCGCTCTGCGTGCGGGCGACGCCGTCCGCGCCCACCACGCTGACCTGGAAGCCAGTGTACTTCTGGTAATAGACGCCGACCGACCCGGACACCACGCCCTGCGCGGCCTTGAGCCCTGCTTCATAGTTCCAGACCCGCTCTTCGGGAACGAGCTGCAGGTTCGGCACCGCGACACCGCCGGCCTGCGCCGCGGACAGCTGGACGACCGGCGAGCGCCGGCCCTTGGAGATCGTCGCGAAGGCGTTGATCCGATCGGACAGGCGCAACAGCGCATTGAAGCGGGGCAGCACTGCGGCGAAGCTGCGCACCGCCTCGAACGTCCGTCCGCCGGTGTCGACCTGGCCGGGTATGAGCGAGAGTGCGGTCGGGATGAGCAGCGGGCGCGGCACCGTCGCGACATAGCCGGACCGGCGCTGCTCGATCAGTGCCCGCACGCCGGCGGTCAGTTCCAGCGCGGGCACGGGGATCCAGGTGGTGTCGGCGAAGACCGAATAGCTGTCGTTGCGGCCCTGATTCTCGAATACGGACTGGTAGGGGATCTGCGTCCGGGCGCCGCGCGTCAGCAGCGCGGTCGCCTGCGCCGCCTGGACGACGCCGGCGGCATCGATACAGGGCAGGCCGGGCACGACGCGCCGCGCGCACTGGATGAACGTGCCCTCCTCGGTTGAGAAGGGGACGGTCTGGCGATTGCGTTCGAAGAAGGCGTTCCACCCGAATGCGGCGCGCCAATGCGGATCGGCATAGCTGAACCGGCCCTCGTGGCTCGCCTGCCAACCCTTCGCATGTTCGGCGAACTCGAGGTACCAGGCCGCCGAGCCGTCGGCGTCGAACACCTCGAGGCTGTCGAACTCGCGATAGCCGTTGACGGTGGTGAAGGTAAGATCGGGCGTGATCGCATAGGCGGCGGTGAGATTGACGTCATACACGTCGCGGTCGAGCCCGAGCTGGTCCTTGCCGAACACCTCGCGCGACAACGGCGATCCGCCCAGATTGGCGCGGCCGAAGGGATTGCCCGGCCCGTCCGCGGTCGGCAACGCCCGCGAGATGAACGGCGTGCCGCCGTTGCGCTGCCGGTCGTACGTGCCGATCAGGTCGACGGTGAGCGCGTCTGTCGGCGTCCAGCGCAGCGAGGTACGCACGCCCAGCTGATCCTGTGCGTAGAGGTCCTTCTTCTGGCTCGGTGCGAGATTCTCGACATAGCCGTCGCGCGTCTTCCATTCGAAGGCGATACGGCCGGCGAGCGTGTCGCTGCCGGCATTGACGAAGCCGGACAGGATCGTCGCGTCGTAATTGCCGTAGCCGCCGGTCAGCGCGGCCGAGAAGCCCTTGCGCGGGCGCGCCGAGGTCATGCTGATCGCGCCGACCGCCGATGCGGTGCCGAACAGTGTCGCCTGCGGCCCCTTGATCACCTCGACGCGTTCGAGGTCGTAGATCGCCTGATACGAGCCGCGCGAGCGCGAGATATCGACGCCGTTATAGTAAAGCGTGACGCGCGGCCCCTGCTGAGCCGAGCCGGAATCCGACGTGATGCCGCGGATGACGATGCCGGGATTGTTGGCGCTCTGCTCCTGCACGTTGAGGCCGGGGATATAGCTCGACAGCTCGTCCAGATCGCCGACGCCCAGCTGGGTGATCCGCTCGCCGGTGACCGCCGAAATGGTGATCGGCACGTCGACCGCGCGCTGCTCGATCTTCTGCGCGGTGACGAGGATGTCGCCGGCGGTCGCGTCCTGCTCCGCGGCGGGCGATGTCGCGTCCTGAACCGACACCTGAGCGAGCGCCGGCGCGGCGGAGAGGGTGGTCGTGGCAAGTAGAATGGCGGCGAGCGAAACGCGCTTTGTCATGATGATCCCCCGTTTGTGCGGCAGGCGATGGGGTATCTGCATGAAGACCAAGCGACATTTCGATGACGCGGATAAGACGGTCGATCAGCGCGCACCGAAGCGGACGCGCACTCCGTCAATGATCGTGCGGCCGTCGAGCGGCGGCCATTGTGGCACGCCATGCGCCAGGATCTGCGTGTAGCGGCCCTTGAGCCCCTGCACCCGCACTCCCAACGTCTCGTTGACCAGCATCGCAATGTTGCCGGGGGGGGTCATGAGGATTTCTCCTCGATCTCCTCACGGTCGAGCACCTCGACGCGGATCGGTTCGTCCTGCACCCGCCGGCCGGTGCGCGTCGCCTGCACGACGATGTCCTCGCCGTCGTCCGGCGCTGCCGGCGCCGCCGTATCGGGCCATTCCTGCGACCGCCGGGACTGCGGCGACCGGCGTTGCGCCGGTCAGCCCCGCCGCGGCGGCAAAGACGGCGGCCATGGTGCCCCGAACGCAACGCACGTTCCCCGACCGGCCACCGTCGTGGTGCCCGGTCGGGCCGACAGGAGCGATCGCCGCTATCGGGTCGAGCGCCGCGCACCGCGACGACGCCGAGACCCCGTATTCAGATCCAGCTGCGGCCGTCGGGTGCGGCGCAGCCATAAGGCGGCAGCTTGTCGGGGAAGCGCTGCTGCATGGTGTGACAGCCCCAGCGACGCATCGGCGCCGGCGCATAGCCGTTCAGCGCGATGCCGACCTCGTCATACGGACTCTCCGCACGCGCCACGTACATGTACCAGCGGCCGCCGAACATCACCGCGGCCGCGATGACGACGACGCAAACGACTTGGACGATCTTCTGCATTGTACCCCTTTTCGTAAACGGATGCGGCCCTTGGCAGGCAAAGGTGATCCCGATCAATAGCCGAGGCCGGGTCGACATCAGCCCATTCCGTCACCGCCAGGGCAGGGCTGCCGCATATCAACGTTCGTTCGAGCCGGTCGCCTGCCAACCTTACCCGTCACCCCGGACTTGTTCCGAGGTCCACCGGGCCGCGAGGGAACGGTGTCCCATCAAGCCTTTCTCCTCGCCGCAGAGTGGACCCCGGAACACGTCCGGGGTGACGGGGTGGGATTGGTAGGCGGCGGACTCAAGCGAACGTCCACACGATAGCACCGCTCTACCGGAGCACGCGCTGTCTCCAAAGCTTGAATATCGATCCCCCTGGGTGCGGGAACCGCTTGGCATGGCCGGTCCCGTCCGCGTCACACCGCCGACCCGTCCGGGGAAACACCGCTGCGCCATCCTTATGCTGGCACTATGCCGTCGTCCGGCTTCGCTCTCGAAACCCTATGCGCCGCTGCGTAGGTCCCTGCTGCGGATCATTATGGGTCCGTGTTGATGAGGATCGACCACCATGCTGTCGCCATCGCCGTCTCTGGCATCGTCGCTGCCGCGCCTGCGGACGGCGCGGGACGATCCGCGCTGGCCCAGGCTCTGCGCGGCCTTGGCACGGCTGCGGGCGCGGCGGCGTCATGCCGTGCGCATCGTCGACGCCGATTGCGGCGCGGGATCGCTGCTGCTGCGCGCGGTGCAGCATGCCCGCACGCTGGGGTTCACCGCGATCGAGGCGCGGGGCATCGATGGTTCGCCCGCACTGATCGGCCGTGCACGGGCCGCGGCATCGCGCACGATCGATCCCGCGATCGGGCTGGACTTCACCTCGGCGGACCTCATCCTTTCGCTGCGCGAGGAGGCGGAGATGCCGGCCGACATCGTCCTGTGGCGCGGGCCCTGCGACGGCCCAACCGAACGCGCCCTGTGGCGCGCGGCCGCCGTGTTGATCGCGCAGCCCCCCGTGCCGCATCTCCGGCGCGCGGCATGACGCGCCGCGACGCGGCCTGGCGAGCGGCCGGCGCGCTGATCAGCAGCGGTGCGTGCGCCGCCTCGCTGGCGCTGGACGGATCGCCGCTGATGGTCGTCCTCTTCCCCGCCGCGCTGCTCGGGCTGGCGCTGCTGGTCAACGGCAAGCGGGTCGCGACCGTGCTGCGCGCCGAACGCCGCGGTCATGTCCACACCGCCGAGGTGATCCACGCCCGCCGTCGCCGCCGCCATCGCTCGCGATCGGATGAACCGCCCCTCTGACCGGACATCAGCGGCCGGGTTCGGGTGAGGCCGCAAAGGCGGAACACGCAGTGCCGGAGCAACTCAAAAGGCCGCCTGTTTGGCACCGCCGCGGTAGAGCTGGTCCGCCGCCAGCGCGAGGAACATGTAGTTGGTCGCGCCACCGCCCATCACATATTCCGTCTGCTGCCAGAAATACGGCCACACCTTGAGTTCGGGCAGGTCTGGCCGGATCAGATTGGTGGCCGAGATCACGCCGCCAGGAACGTAGCTCCAGTCGGCGCGATTGAGACCATAGGCGGTGGTGGCCGATTGCGCGCCGACGCCCGACACGAAGCTCGCGGTATTCTCGCCGGGATGGACGCCGAGCACGAAGTTGAGCGCGTTCACGTAACTGTCCGTGCTGGTCACCAGCGGCCAGCCCTTGTGGAAGAAATACTGGCGCACCCCGCGCTCCTGGATCTGCCAGCCGGCGCCCCAGATTTCCGGTTTATAGGGTACGCCATACGGCGAGTCGGTGCGGGCATCGGCCGCCACCTTCGCCTGATAGGCCGCGACCGCCTTGGTCAGCCGCTCGCGGAAGCCGCCGGGCAAGCGCCGCTGGACGGCGTGGAGCATCCAGCCGGTCCGCCCGATATCCTGGAGGATCTGCGGCTCCAGCGCGGCGAGTTGCGCGGCATAGCCCTGCTCGCCGGTCGCTTGCAGCAGTTCGGCAAGCGCGAACACGCGCGGGACGAGCTTCGCCCTCGCGCCCGCTTTGGCGGTCAGGTCGCGCGCGGCGGCCAGCGCTTCGGCGGCGAGCGCGGGATTGCTGGCGCGGAGCACGCGCGCCGACGCGGCCAGCCCCGCGGCGGTATCGAGTTCGCGATCGGGATTGTCCTCGGTGAAGACCCAGCGATCGTCGGCGGCGACCGGCGCGCCATTCGCATCGACGCCGAGGTCGCTGCCCCCGCTGCCGGGCACGTTGTCGGTGACGTTCACGGTATCGCCGAGCATGGCATATTGCCGCAGCGACGGGGTGATCACGCCGCGATACAGCCGCCCCATCGCGCGATAGCCGCCCAGAACGGTCAGCAGGCCGTGTTCGATCTGCTGGAGCGCATCGTTCTTGCCATCGGGATCGCGAATCTCGACCAGCTTTCGCGCCTGATCGATGCGCGTCGCATCATAGTTCAGGCCGAATTCCTCGACCATCTTGGACAGGATCCAGACCTCGCCGATCTGGGATTCGACGCGCAGGTCGTCGTCGCCCGCATCATGCCAGCCGCCCGCATCCAGCCGCGGCACGGACTCGCCGGGCTTGAATGTAGTCAGTGTCGACGGGCCCTGCGCGTAACCATCGAAGTGATTGAGGTTGATCGGCGCCATCCGTGCGTCATCGAGATGATCGCGCCCGTGCCAGACGCGGTATTTCTCCCGCACCAACATGTGACACATCTGGATCGGCAGGAAATATTCCAGCGTGGGCTGCCAAGCGTAGCGGGCATAGACATCGGCGTCGATGCGGAACGGATGCGATACCTGGCCGCGATAGCCGATCTGGTACATGCCGGGCTGGGTGATGCGGCTGAAATCGAATTGCAGGTAGCGGTAGCGCAGGAAGTCGCCCCAGCCCTGCGGAGTCGCCCGCAGCACCTCGCGCCGGCCGTCCGGCGTGAGGCGGAACAGCTGCGCCGGGGCGTCGGTCGGGTCGGCGGGATCGAGCTCGATCACCGCGCGCTTGGGCTGGGCCGGCGCATAGCCGATCTGCGACACCTGGATCACCGGTTTCGATCGCCAATGGGACATCACGTTTGGGGTGACGATCCACTCGACCGCGCCGCGTGTCGCACCGGCCGCAACGGCCTGCCGCACGATAAACCAACCGTTGTTGTGCACCGACCGCCCATCCCGCAACTCCAGCTCACCGTTCCTGCTCTCGATCCGGATGCGCTGGCTATCCTCTTCCGGCGCCACGATAAGCGTACGGCCGCGGGCGAGCGCGCGGGCAAGCGGCTGCCCGTTCGGAGACTGTACCGGACCGTTTGGCTGGGCATTGCGCGGCACTGGGAGGCGGGTGTCGGCCGCCGGGTCGATCGGGCCGTTCGGCTGGCGCGGGAAGATGCCGGCCTGGTCGTCCAGCGTCCAGGCCTTGCCGAACAGCTGGGTGGGGAACAATTCCAGGTTGAAGCCGATCCGTCCGACTCGGTCGCGCGGGATCGGCTGATCGAGATCGACGGAGATGCGGAAGCTGTTGCCGCCCGCCGGCGTGACGCGGACGCGGTAATCGAGCTTCAGGTCGGGATAGAAGATCGGATTGAATCCGCGCCCGTTCTTCGCGGGATCGGGGTAGGTCAGCGCCTGCGTGATGGTGCCCGTCGCCGCATCGATCACGCGCTTGCCGGCCGAGGTCGGCATCGGCGACCATTGGCCCGGCTCGGGTTCAAGCCGGAGATCGCCATTGGCGGCGACCCGCGTCCCGTGCTGGATGATCGTGACGCCGGTCTGATGGCCGTCGGGATAGATGTCATCGAAGACGATGACGTCGAGCCCCGGCTCGGTCAGATAGCCTTTCGGGCTGAGCGTCAGCTTGGCATCGTCCGCCGCGGCGCCGGTCAGGAGCAACAGCGGCAAGGAGAAGGCTGAGCGCCTCAGCAAGCGCGACAATCCAGGCATCCCCACCTCCCATGCGCGCCGGTCACCGCCACGTCGCAAGCCAGCCTGCGGTGACTTGCGCGACCCGTCAAGTAGCTGAAAGTATTAGATCATTTCGATAGTTGCGGCTTGGGGTGGACGGACCACATGGCGGATACCACCATCGCTGTGGGTCCTCAGACCGCTGACAATGCGGAGCGGGCAGAACCTCGTAAGCGACTATTTGCGCCACCGCGTCAGCGCCGCGGCGGGAACCTCAATTCGGACCAGCTTCCACGCCAGCAGGCCTCGCCGCTCGAAGACGAGTGTCGGTGCGTCATCCGCTTTGGTATCTGCAGCCAGTGCCGTGACGGCGAAGTGGTCGAGGTCTCGATAGCCGTACGTATAGTCGACTTTGGCATGGGCCGACGCTTTCGCCTGCCGTCTGACGATCCTGCCGCTCTTCATCATCGCCGACATTGCTTCCGGCGTCACGACGGCGTCGACCATCTTGCCGATGATCGCCGGCATCATCATCAAGCCTAGTCCGGTGAAGGGGTTCGTGCGCAGGTCGGGATCGGACTGCATCGTTTGCGTCAACGCAGGGGTCAGCTGGGCCTTGAGGCTCTCGCGCACCGCAGGGAAATCCACCGCTTTCTCAATACGATCGACGTCGGCACTAAGCGCTGCCTGCTTGAACTGGCGCGCTGCCCGGAACGGCGAACCGACGATGAGCCATGTGCCTCGTTTTATCGAGCTTCTCCGCCCCCGTGATCACCGCCATGTCTAGGTAGATCCTGTCATCGGCGTAATACAACCGAGTCTGTGCGGATGAGGCCAGAACTCTCGCCTCCGAGCGTCAGAGTCTACTTGATCTTACGTGTTTGCGCCGGCGCAGGTCTGCCGCTCTTCCTATATCTTGCGAACGGCGGTCGAGGGCGATCCATGATCGGCAGGCCGGTCCTCGCCACGTGGTTGCAACATTCCCGCCTTATGCCTCTGACGATAGTATTTTAGCGGGTGGAACGGGGGCCGCGGGGGTGAGTGCGACAGAACCGTGGGGCCTTCGCGCCCCGCGGCGTCTCTGATGGTCTTGGCGGCGCTGCTCGGCGCTGCGCTTTCGTCCAGCGATCCCATCGTGGTGGTTGACCTGCGCGGGCCCAGCATCGGCGCCGGGCTCGACCGGCTGGCGCGGCAGGCGGACAGGGCGCTCGTCGCACATCCCGAAGATCTCGCCCGGCCGCGGCGCGGTGCTATAAAGGGGCGGATGCGCCTGTCGCAGGCACTCGCGGCATGGTGCGCGCCGGTCCGGTTGTCCTGTCGGCTGGTTGCGGGCGGTATCGTGGTGAAGCCGTCCCCGATGCAACGCCGGGTGCCCGCCACGCTTCCGCGTCTCTCCACCCCTGCACCGGCCGACATCATCGTCACCGGGCGCGGCGACGGGATGACGCGTGGCGAGCTCGAACGCAGCTATTCCGCCTCTCACATTGCTGGGCCCGAGCTGGCGCGGCAGCATCCTGCTGCACTGGCGGACCTGCTCGCGACGATGCCGGGTGTCTGGGCGGACCGGTCGGCGGGCATCGCCGCCAACACGGTCCGGGTGCGCGGCATCCCGCTCGACGGATATCAAGCGGTCGCGATCGAGGAGGACGGTCTGCCGGTACAGCACGACACCCTGCCTTGGACCGACGTCGACCAGTTCGTGCGCCCCGATTTGGCGCTGGAGTCGGTCGACTACGTACGTGGCGGTCCATCGGCGATCTTCGCCAGCAACGCGCCCGGCGGTATCCTCAACCTGCGTACGCGTAGCGCTGGCGATCGATTTGCAGGCGGCGCCCGTGCAACGACGGACGAGCGCGGGCTCGCCCGGATCGAGGCCTATGCCGGTGGCCCGGTCGGTGACGGATGGCGGCTGCTCGGCAGCGGCATGGTGGTGCGCGACCCGAGCGTCCGCCGTATCGCCGCAACGCTCGGTGGCTGGCAGGCGCGGCTGCACGCGGCGCGTGACATCGGCGCGCGTGGCCGGCTGATGATCGGGATACGGCTGCTCGACGACGATACGCTCAACGTCTCGTCCTTTCCGATGCTGGCGGGACGCGGGCGGCTGACGGCGCTGCCGGGGTTCGATCCACGTCGCGACAGCTGGTTCGGGCCGGGGCTCGCTTCGGTGCGATTTGCCGCCGCGGGCACGCGACCGCTCGCGCGCAACAACCGCAATCGTCTCGCCGCTGGAACGGGTACGCTGACGCTGCCGCTCGGCGACGGCTTGCTAACCGTGCGGGCGCGGCACCGTCGGTCGATAACCGCGCGCTATGCGGTCTCATCCTCGGGGCCGCCGGTCACGGCACGCGACGCGATCGTCAATGCGTTGCCGCTGCTGACGCGCGCCTTCCCGACGACCGTGTCAGCGGCATTACGTCATGTCGACGACGCCGCCGTCGTTGGCAATGAGACGTGGGTCGAGACGCTGAATCCGGTCGCCGCGGACACGCGGCTGCGCGAGACGATTGCCGAAATGCGTTATGCCCTGCACCTGGATCTGGCCGGGCGGCATGACGTGACGCTGGGGAGCTACGCCACTCGCTACCACTGGGATTTCCGCCGGGCGGTCGCGCGGGTGCTGGCCGAGGCGCGGGGCGGCGCACCCTTGCTCGATCTCGTCGGCCGTGACGGGAGTGGCGCGGCGACCGGCCTGCTGACCGATGCCGGTTTCCTCAGCCGCGGGTCGACGTTCGAACATGTCGCGGCCGACCAGAGGATGACCGCGCTCTACCTGTCCGATGAATGGGCCCTCGCGCCGCGCTGGCGGGTGGATTGGGGCGTGCGACACGAACGTGGCGCACTCGACGGACGTATCGAACGCGCCGCGATCGTCGATGGCGGCGACCGTACGACGCTCGCCGACGATGCACTGGCGATGCCCTCGGGAGATAGGCTCACGCGCCGTCTTGAGCGCAGCGGTATCGCGGCGACGCTGGCGCTGCAATGGCAGGCTGGCGCCCGGGTCAGTCTGTTCACACGGGCCACGCGCGCGGTGCGGCTACCCGATCCCGGGGTCTTCAGGCTGGGCGGCGACGGCGAGAGCCGGACGCTGCGCGTCGAGCAGGGTGAACTCGGACTATTGTGGCGGGGTCGCGGCGTGTCGCTCGACGCGACGCTGTTCGCCAGCCGCTTCGCTCAGATCGCGCTCGAGGACATGTCGATCGATCCCTCGACCGGCGGCATCCTCGTTCGTAATCATGATGCGACCGCCAGGACGCTGGGTGTGGAGGTCTCTGGCCGCGTGACGCCGACGCCCGGCATCGCAATCCGGGGCAGCGCGACGGTGCAGGACCCGCGGCTGGCGAACTATCGGCTGGCGACGCTCGTCAACGGTATGCCGGGCATGCTTGATCTCGGCGGTAGGATGCCGCGCCGTGTGCCGCAGCTGATGGCTCAGGCGAGCGTCACGGCTGCGCTGCCAGGCACGCCGCTGACGCTCGATGCCGATGTCGCAGCGATGGGGCGGCGCTTCGCCGATGATGCCAACCGGCTGGTACTGCCCGGCTTTGCGAGTGTGGACATGGGGGCGAGCTGGGCATTGCGACCCGATGCATCGCTCCGCGTGCGCGTCACCAACCTGTTCGATGTCATCGCCGTCATGCAGGGCGACGCGATCGGCGGCGAGGTGCAGGCTGGCGCGGCGCCGGTCGTCGTCGTCCGCGCACAACAGGGCCGTATCGTCGAGGCAGGCGTCACTGTCTCTTTCTGAGCGCGGCACGATAGGCGGCGAGCTCAGCGCGTGCCGCTGCCATGTCGGTGCGGAAGGCGGCTGCGCCATGTTCTGCTGCGACGATCGCCGAGGCTGCGAGATACCCACCCTCGACGGCGCTCATCGAATGCGATCCGCAGATCCAGCGGCTGTCGCCATAGGCGCGGCCGCGGGCCAGAAGCGCGGCAGCGCGATCTGGCAGCAGCTCGGCCAGCACCAGTGCGAAGCTCCAGCCATGCGCCGTATGCCCGGACGGGTAATCGCCGTTTGCCGCAAGGTCGGGCCGCCGCGGTTCGCAGATCGGCAGGGCGTTGCCGACGAACGGCCGCACGGACTGCCAATGCGCCTTGGCCGCGCCGACCATTGCCGATCGGTCGGCGCCCAGCCGGTCGAGCAACCGGCGTGTGACCGGCAGGCGGTCGAGATCGAGCGGAAAGCCGATCGCCTCGGCAAAGCGCCGCGACAGGTCCGACGACACGTCCTCACTCGCCAGGCGCCAGCGTGCACTGCCTACCAGCGCGCGGCTCGCCGCGAAGGTCGCCGCATCAGCCGCGGCGCGGGGTGAATCCGCAGCGGGAGGCCCCGGCAGGATCGCGACGAGATCGGGCTGCGTTGCAGCAGAGAGATAGCCCGGCGCTTCCATCCTGGCGGCGGCAGGATAGGCATATGCCACGGCGGCGACGAGGAAAAGAGTACGCATGCGCATCCCGTAAAGAGTTCGTGATGCGATGGCAGAGTGTTGTAACGATTGAGCGGGGACATGCGGATCGCAATATTTGGAAAGTTCGGCATCGCCGTCAGGCCTGTGTCATAAATCTGTCATCTATGTCTTAAAACTTTTACAAATCTCCGTGTCCCCGGTGCGCACGGTCCCGTCTCTACCCTCCCGACCGCCGGCTCGCGGGCGCGGCGGCCATATCTTTGGGGGGACTATCGATGACGAACGCACGCCGCTGGTGGCTGGCCACCAGCGCCCTTGGCCTATTTGCACAACCCGTGCTGGCGCAGCAGGCCGCGCCCGCCGACGCGACCACCGAGACGGGGAACGACATCGTCGTCACCGGCTATCGCACGAGTCTCGCCGCAGCGCGGGATTCGAAGCGGCAGGCCGCGATCATCAAGGATTCGATCGCCGCATCCGACATCGCCGCTTTTCCCGACCTGAACCTGGCAGAGGCGCTGCAGCGCCTACCCGGGGTCGCGATCAACCGCGAGGCTGGCGAGGGCCGCCGCATCAGCCTGCGCGGCCTCGGTCCCGATTTCACCCGCGTCCAGCTGGACGGCATGGAGGTGCTCGGCAACGTCGATTCGCCGCAGGACAGTCGTGGCCAGACGACGCGCGACCGCGCTTTCGACTTCAACCTGTTTGCGGCCGAACTGTTCAACCACGTCGATGTCGAGAAATCCTATCAGGCGCAGCAATCCGAAGGCGGCCTGGCCGGCACCGTCGCGCTCTTCACCGCGCGTCCGTTCGACTACCGGGGGTCCAAGATCGCCCTCTCTGCCCAGGGCGGCACCAACACGCTGACGCGCGACTTCCAGCCGCGGATCACCGGCCTCGTTTCGAAGACCTGGGGCAATTTCGGCCTCCTTGTTTCGGGTGCGTACAGCCGCCGCAAGACCCGCGAGGAGGGCGTCGATACCTATCGTTGGCGCCACAACACCGCGAGCGGAAGCGATATCTCCAGCCTGACCGCGGCAGAACGGGCAAAGATCAATTCGGGTGACCTGCTGTTTGCACGCGGCAACCGCTTGTCGGTCTGGGACAGCACGCAGGAGCGGGTCGGTATCACCGCGGCGATGCAATGGAACCCGACGGACGCCATTCACCTGACCCTCGACGGCCTTTACGGGCAGTTCCAAGGTGACCGGTTCGAGACGCACCTCGCCTCGCGCGGGGGCGGCAGTTCGACGTGGCTCGGCGGGGGCGAGACGTTCGCCGGCGTCACGTATCCAAACTCCAAAGTCAACGCGCTCCAGTGGAACGACCGCAATGAGGTTGTCTATCTGGACGTCACCGGCGGCAAGGCGTCGACCGAGACGCGTATCCAGAACACCCGGAACGTCTTCAAGCAGGTCGTGCTGAGTGGCGGATGCCGCGCTTGCCGAGGGCCTGACCGTCTTCTGGACTGGCGGCGTCGAGCGGTCGCGCTATGACATGCCGATCAACGACAAGTTCACCCTCGAGGGGTTCGGGGGCGTCAGTTCCGACTATCGCGGCGGCACCTATTCGCTGGTCAACACGTATCGGTTCGATCCGGCCAGCGCAGCCTTCTGGCATGCCAAACGACTATACGTGAACGACACGTTCCAGGACACGGCGCTCGACAATTTGAAGGGTCGGCTGGAGTACAAAATATCGCCCGACGATACGATCAGCATCGGCGGCGAATGGCGTCGCTTCGCCAACGCCGGTTATTATGGCGAGCAGGACAATGTCCTCACCAACGCCTTCCAGGCTGGCAAGGTCAGTACGAAAGTCGATGGTTATGCGCAGACCTATACCGGGTATACGGGACAGGATTGGACGATCGTCGATTTCGCCAAGATGCTCCGGCAGCTGGGCATCGACCGCAGCCAGTATCTGACGAAGAAGCTCGGCGTCTTCTCGGTCGAGGAGCGTACCATCGCGGCCTTCGCCCAATATGACTGGAATCACATGCTCGCCGGGCTGCCGATCCGCGGGAACGTCGGCGCGCGTTACTATCGCACGACCGTTTCCTCTCAGGGGGTGGCCAATGTCGGGGCGGTCACCGTGCGCGGTGACTATCAGGGCGTGCTGCCCGCGGCGAACCTGATCGTCGAGCTTGACCGTCGCGCGTTGCTGCGGTTCTCCGTCGCGAAGAACATCAACCGTCCGGCGCTGGGTGCGCTCGCGGTGAATGGCACCGTCACCGCTGACAATGGTGAGATCAGCGTCAGCATCGGCAACCCGAACCTCAAGCCCTACACGTCGAACAACGTCGATCTGTCGGCGGAATATTATTTCGGTTCGGTCGGCTATGTCGCTGCGGCGGGCTTCTACAAGTCTCTCGACGGGTTCGTGTCCAGCCGAACGGTCAACAACGTTCCCTATGGAACGACCGGGTTGCCCGACAACCTTTATCCCGGCGTGGTTGCCACGACCAACGTCAACAGCTTCTCGCGACCGGTGAACCTCGCCAGAACGCACCTTGCCGGTGTCGAGCTTTCGGGCCAGACCGATCTCAGCTTCCTCCCCGCGCCGTTCAATCGGCTGGGGACAGCGGTCAACGTCACCTACGTCGCCTCGAAGCTCGATTATGCGCAGATTTATCCCGGCAGCATTCGCACCACGCTGGAGGGACTCAGCAAGTACAACGCCAATGCGACCCTCTATTATCAGGACAAGGCGTTCGACGCACGCGTGTCGGCCAATTATCGCAGCGGCTACATCTTCAGCGCCTCACCGGTCCTGACGGCTTTGGGCCCCGATCAGGACGTGACCGGCTACGAGGGCACGATCTATGTCGATATGTCCGTGCATTACGCGCTGTCCTCCAATGTCCAGCTGACGCTGAACGGCACCAACCTGACCAATCAGCGCGAAAAGCAATATTCGAACAGCACGAAGCGTCTGTACGTCGTCACCCGTTCGGGTACGACGCTGCTCGGGGGCGTCCGCGTGACGTTCTAAACGGCATGCGGGCGGCGGTTCCGGTCGCCGCCCGCATGTGCCCGCACGTCTTTGTTGCCGATCACGTTGATGAGGTTGTGTCCCCGGATGCCGTGCTGCTCGCTCTACCGTCCAGGTGTGCGATGACCGATGTGGGCGCAATGCTGGCCGCGGCGCACGGCCGCCTGATCGCCTACGCGCGCCGTCGCCTCCGCGATCCGGACCAGGCAGGAGATGTAGTGCAGGAAACGATGATGCGTGTGATCGAACAGCACCAGCGACAGGGTATCGACCAGCCCGTTGCCTACGCCTTCCGCGTCGCCGATTCGGTGATCTACGCTGGCGCGCGCGGCGCGCGCCGGTCGTACGAGCCGGTCGATGTCGATCTGGTCTGCGACATGCCACTTCCCGATACGTTGCTCGACTATCGTCAGCGTTTTGAACGGTTCGAACGCGCGCTCGCCACGCTGCCGCCACAGCGCCGCACCGCATTCATCAAGCGTCATATCGACGGCCAGTCGCGTGCCGAAATCGCCGCGGACATGGGCATCAGCGTCGAGGCGGTGAAGAAACATCTGGTTCGTGCGATGATCGATCTTTCCGGTTGTATCGACGACGATGGCTTGCTCCCGTCGCGCCCGGGACCGCGCGCATGACCGAAGATCACGCGGCGATCGTGACGGAGGCGGCCGATTGGGCGGATCGGTGGGACGAACTGACTGCCGCCGACCGCGCGGCGTTGGCAACCTGGCTTGCAGTGTCGCCGACGCATGCTGCCGCGTTCGATGCGATGCGGAGGCTGCTCGGTGACACTGCGCTGGTCGAGGCAGCTGCGCGGCAAACTGGCAGCGATCCTGTGCCGATACGGGCCGTGGGTCGGCGTCCCTGGCTGCGCCAGCACCGTGGGATCCATCGTGAGCGGCGATGGCTGGCCGCCGGAGCTACGGCCATGACGGCGGCGGCGCTCGCTTTTGCCTTACCGATCGGCTGGCTCGGGACGCCACCGCCCGCCGCGCGCGTTGAGCAGACGGTCTACGCGAGTGCAACCGGTGTCCGACGGCAATTACGCCTGCCCGACGGATCGGCCATGGCGCTCGATGCCGCATCGAAGGTAGCGATCGCCTTCCGGGACGACGCCCGGATGCTCGATCTCCTGCACGGTGCCGCGCGTTTCGAGGTGCGTCACGACGCTATTCGGCCGTTTACCGTCGTAACACCTGATGCGCGCATGACCGCGCTCGGCACCAACTTCGCCGTTGATCATGCTGGCACGGTCAGCACCTTGCACGTCTTCCGCGGCCGTGTCCGGCTGCTCGTGGCAGGCGCCGCACCTGTTGTCGTCACGGGCGGCGGCTGGGCGAACGTACACGCCGGCCGCATCGTCATCGGCCGCTTCGATGCGAAGACCTACCGTGGCTGGCAGGACGATTGGTTGGAGGGTGACGCGATGCGGCTCGATGCCGCGCTTGCCCAGCTTAGTCGCTATTCCCCGCAGCCAATCCGCGTCGCCGATCCGCGTTTAGCCGCCGAGCCGGTCGCCGGCCGTTTTCGCCTCGACACTCCACGCCGCAGTGCCATGCAGATCGGCGCCTTGTTTGATCTGTTGCTGGAGGAGCGCGGGGGGACGCTGTGGCTGGAGCGGAAACACGAATCCTGAACGAAGCGACACAGGCCGCTATCGGCGTGCGCGAGAAGCGACGGGCCAGGGCGCCGGTGCGTTCGTTGGCGCGAGACCCTTGCCGCGCGGTCTTTCGCGCAGGTGGCGATGAACTTCGTGGCCGCATGGTCGTTGCTGTTCCTACACCGAGATTCGAAGGGGAACAGTCGATGGCACGCACGGCAGAAAAACGCGGCAAGGATGAGACCGCCGCAGCGGAGAAGAAGGTCAAGGCGACCGGCAAGCCGGCGAGCGGCGCGCGGGGCGGCATCACCGCCCCGGTGACGCCGTCCGAGGACCTCGCGGAGATCGTCGGCAAAAAGGATTTGCCGCGCAGCGAGGTGGTCAAGAAGGTCTGGGACTATATCAAGAAGAACGATCTGCAGGATGCCAAGGATCGCCGGCAGATCAACGCGGACGACAAGCTCGAGAAGATCTTCGGCAAGAAGTCGGCGAGCATGTTCGAGATGAACAGGCATTTGAGCGCGCATCTCACCGCCAATAAGGACTGACGTTGCAGGGCGCCGGCACTGTGCCGGCGCCCCACCGTGCAGGGGTGAATGGGTGAAGGACAGGAAGCAGCGTTTCTGCCGCGCGGGCAAAAATGCGATTGACGGGACGCCGATCGCGTCGGCGCAAGACGAGTTCGAGCTGAAGTTGGAGGTCGGCCCAACCGGCGTCGCGGCGCTTCTTGGCGCTGCGCCGTTCAACCGCCCGGATGCGGAGGATCGGCAGCAGGACTCCGTCTATTTCGACACGCCGGACGAGGCGCTGCGCAAGGCGGGTTTCTCGTTGCGTATCCGGTCAATCGGTGAACGACGGGTGCAGACGGTTAAGGCGTCTGGTGTAGAAGCGGCGGGCTTGTTTGTCCGTCCGGAGTGGGAATGCGACATCGATGGCGATACGCCGGTGCTGTCCGGTGGCGAAACGCCGTTGCAGGGGCTGATACCCGACGCGGCGTTGGCGCAGATCGCGCCGGTGTTCCGGGTGCAGGTCATCCGGCGCACCGTGCTGGTCGAGCGCGACGAGGCCCTGGTCGAGGTGGTTCTGGACCGGGGCGAGGTCATCGCGAAGACCGGGTCGGCGGCGATCCACGAACTCGAACTCGAGCTCAAGAAGGGCAATCCGGCGGCGCTGTTCGCGCTTGCTCGCGACTTCGACGCATTGGCGCCCGTGCGGCTGGGCGTCCTGAGCAAGTCGGAGCGCGGGTATCTGCTCGGACGGTCGGCGGCAGCCAAGCCGGTCAAGACCGCGCCGCTGGTGCTCGACCCGGCGACGACGACCAGGCACGGCTTCCAGGCGATCGCCGGCGCCTGCCTGCGCCAGTTCCGCCTCAACGAGGCGATCCTCATCGGCACGGGTGATGCCGGTGCGCTGCATCAGGCGCGGGTATCGCTGCGTCGGCTGCGCTCCGCGCTGTCGACGTTCAAGACCATCGTTGAGGACGATCGGTTCGACGATCTTCGTGCCGAGCTGCGGTGGATCGCCGCCACGCTGGGTGAAGCGCGCAACATCGATGTCCTGCTGGAGAAACTGCCCGGCAAGACGGCGGCCAAGCCGCTCGAGGCGGCGCGGGAGAGGGCCTATGCCGACGTGCAGGCCGCCCTGCGCTCCGATCGTCTCCGCAGGCTGATGCTCGATCTCACCGAATGGCTGGCCATCGGACCGTGGACCACCGATCCCGATCGCGCGGACGCCCGGGATCAGCCGCTTGCGGCCTTCGCTGCCAAGGCGCTCAGCAAGCACCGGCGCCGGCTCAAGCGGCTCGGCCGCGGACTGGCGACGATCAGCGACGAAAAGCGGCACGAGGCTCGGATCGAAGCCAAGAAGCTGCGCTATGCCACCGAGTTCTTCGGCAGCCTCTTCACCTCCGACACGTCGGCCAAACGCCAGAAGACGTTCCACAAGCGGCTGGCGGCGCTGCAATCCCATCTCGGTGATCTCAACGACATGGCGACCGCGCCGATCGTGCTCGCCGAACTCGGCCTCGTCGGCACCGAGACCGAAGCCGCGTTGCAGCCGGACCTCTCGCGAAAAGGCGCGCTGATCAAGAAGGCGGCGAAGGCGCACGAGGTCTTGATGACGGGCAAGCGCTTCTGGCAATGACCGCACGTCCGGCGCGCTGATCCCGATCGTCGCTCCACGGGCGCTCCGCCGCCGGCGGGGCCGGGGACGGCGAAGGCGGAGGACGCGACAGTGATCAGGCGGGCCATCGGCAAGGGGCGGATCGAGGCGTTCAGCGACGGCGTGATCGCGATCATCATCACGATCATGGTGCTGGAGCTGAAGGTGCCGCACGGTACCGGCTTCGCCGATCTGCTGCCGGCGGTGCCGGTGCTGCTGAGCTATGCGCTCAGTTTCGTCTATGTCGGCATCTACTGGAACAACCACCATCATCTGTTCCAGGCGGCGCGCGGGGTGAGCGGGCCGATCATGTGGGCCAATCTCCATTTGCTGTTCTGGATGTCGCTGATCCCCTTCGTCACCAGCTGGATCGGCGAGACCCGCAATGCAGTGGCGCCGGTGGCGAGCTACGGCATCATCCTGCTGATGACCGCCATCGCCTACCAGTTGCTGGCGACCATGCTCGCGCGCCACGACGGACCGGGATCGCGGCTGGCGACCGCGATCGGGCATGATCGCAAGGGCTGGCTGTCGATCGTCCTCTACGCGCTCGGCGTCGTCCTGTCGCTCGCCTGGCCCGATCTCGGCATCGCCGCCTATGTCGCGGTGGCGCTGTTCTGGTTCATCCCCGACCGGCGCGTCGAGCGAGTGCTTTCGGAGGGGGAGGAGCCGGCCTGACCGCCGGACCGGTTCATGCGACGCTGCGCGGATCGGGTGCGAGGCGCAGCGCGCAGGCGGCCGTCCCGATGAGGATGAGCGCGCCGGCCGCGGCGAGCGGCGCGACGATGCCGAAGCGGAAGAGCAGCGCCGCGCCGATCGCCGCGCCGAGGAAGATGGCGACGACCGCGCCGATCCTGCGGCCCCAGTTCGGATTGCCGCCGCCGGCCGCCAGCGAGTCCGCACCCAGCCCGGTCAGCGTCAGCGTCAGCACAGTGGTGGTCAAATCGGCAACCTTGAGCTGGCGGATCGTCGCATTGCGGAACCCCATCGCGACCGCGGTCAAAGCGATGATCGCGACCATGCGCCACTCGGGCGCCATCGCCTGATGATCATAGCCGATGCCGACGCCCGCCGCCGCCCATAACAGCGCCGTTTCGAACACCGCGGCGCCGAGCAGCCAGCGGCGCTCCGAGCCGCCGGCCTGCCGCCGTCCCGCGCGTCCACCGACGAGCGCGCCCGCCAGGAAGAAGGCGATGCCGATCAGATAGGGCGCGACCCTGAATCCGGGTGCGCCGCTCGCCGCGAAGCCGAGGAAGACGACGTTGCCGGTCATGTTGGCGGTGAAGACGCGGCCGAGGCCAAGCACGCTCGCGGCATCCACCAGGCCGGTGGTCACCGACAGCAGCAGCAGGAGCGGTACGCGCGGGTCCGAAGTGCGGGTGGCGGTCATGGCTATTCCTTCAGAAGCGAACGTTCGCCTCGACGCCGAGCAGCCCGATCGTCCGGGCGGCGCCGGTCTGACGGATGAAGCCGCCCGGCGCGAAGGCGGACAAGGAGGACGATAGTTCGAGTTCGGGCGTCGCCTGCCAGGCCAGCGTGGCTTCGACCTGTTTGCCGATGAAGCGGGCACGCGATGCGCCGGGCGCGCGGATCAGGGTGCCGGGAATGTCGTAGACCCCGTCGCCGCGCGACTGCCGCCAATAGGCCATGGCGGCGAGGCTCGCCGAGACGCCGCTGCCGAGGACGAGGGCGGTGCGCGGATTGACGCTGATGATGTTAGTGGGGCCGACCGGCGACAGCTCACCGAAATACTTGCCCTTCGGGAACAGGGCGTTGAACGTGCCGAGCCGACCGTCGCCGGCGCGGCGATCGCCGCTGACCACGTTGACGCGCAGCACCGCATCGGGCGTGAAGCGGGCGGCGGCGAAGCGGCGGCCGATCTCGCTGGCGATCGTCCACGCGCCGATCCTGGCGCCGGCGAAGCGGCCGGATTGTGCGACGCCCTCCATGTTCCAGTGCCAGCCGCCGGTGTCGCCATGGACGCGCGCACCAATGCTGTGCCGTCGTTCATCCCCGGTCACCGCGGCGAAGGTCGCGGCGGTGTTGCGATAGGCGAGATAATAGAGGTCCACCCCGGCGGGCCCGAGCGGGATGGTGGCATAGGCGCCGTGGAGCGATCGGCTGCGCGAGCGGCGATCGTCGACGCTGCCCGTGCCCGCCTGCACCGGCCGCACCGCCAGCAGATCGACGCGCGCGCCGGGCAGCGACACGATCGCGCGCGCGCCGTCGAACGCCAGCGGCACGTTCGGCCCGTAGCGCGTGCCGATCAGCCGCTCGCTGCCGAAGGACAGCATCTGGCGGCCGGCGCGCACCGTCACCCCGGCCTGATCCGTTGCGCCGGTCTCGGCCGCACCGAACCGGACGTCGGCGAATCCTTGCAGCAGGTCGGTGCGGGTCTCGTCCACCGGTCCTGCCGACGGTGCGACGCCGATCGCATAGGCGGCGATCGGCTGGACGAAGCCGCGCACCCGGCCGACGTGCAGATCCGCATAGGGCAGCGCGCGCAGCCAGAGGTAACCGTCATCCGCCGCCGCAGCGGCGCCCCAGAGGGCGTTGCGGTAGGTCTCGTTGCGGGCGCGCAGCTCGATGCCGGTGCTGAGATAGGCGCCGTTGCCGCCCAGCGGGATGTATTTGAACCGCTCGGTCCAGCGGCCGTCGCGCGCCGCCGGGTCGGCGAGGCGCTGCCAGGGTTCGTCGTAGCGGACGATGGTCAAGGTCGGCGCCTGCCACGCCTCGGTCGCAACCGGGGGCGCGGCGCCCGGCCCGGTCTGCGCGGCGGCCGGTGCGGCCCAGACCGACACGGCCACCGCCAGCCTACGCACGCCGTCCCGCCTGCTGCGCGACCAGCGCCGCCAGCACGAACCCGCCGATCAGCCCGAGATGCTCGAAGAAGGCATTGGTCGCGGCGAATCGCTCCGCACCTGCCGGCATCGTCCAGAAGGCGTTGGCGGTGATCGCGGCCAGCAGCGTGAACACGCCGAGCATACCCGCGCCGAGCCACACCAGCCGCCCCGACAGGATCAGCAGCGGTCCGATCAGCTCCACCGCAATCGTCACCGCCGCCCATACGGCCGGCGGCGCCAGGCCGAAATGGGCCTGCTCTGCCACCGCGCCGGGCCAGTCGGCCAGCTTGACGACCCCACCGAGCAGATAGGCGCCGACGAGCGCCAGCCGCGCGAGGAAACCGGTCAACCGATGGTCGAGGATCGCGACGACGAACGCAGGCGCGGGAGAGGCGGCCATCAGCGGGTCACGGGCGCATGGATCTCGGCGATATAGCCGCCGGGGAAGCGGACCATCGCCGACTGGCGATCGCCCGCGCCATGCGCCGGCACCAGCGTCTCGACCCCGGCGGCGGCCGCCCTGGCCAGCGTGCCGCGCAAATCGGCGACGGTATAGCCCGTCACCTCGTGGCCATAGGGCCATGGCAGCTGCCCGTCCGACACGATCACCAGCATGTCGCCATAGCCGGAGGTGAGCCGCACCCGGCGATAGATCTTGCCCGGCTGGCCGATATCGGCGCCGTCGGCCGCCTTGTTGTCCTCGACCACCGTGACATGGGCGTAGCCGCCCCAGCTCGCGAGGAAGGCATCCGCCGCGTCCGCGGTCAGATAGACGCGGTTCTCCGGGATCGTCGCCAGCGGGGCGTAGCGCGGCCTGGTGGTGTGCCAGTAGAGCTGCATGTTGACGCCGCCCGGCCATTGAACGACGACATCGCGACCGATCGGGTCGGGAAAGCTGGTGATCAGCCGTACCGCGCCATGCTTCACCGCGGCGGCCACCGCGGCATCGAGGTCGGTCACCAGATAGCCCGTGCGTTCGTGCCCGAACGGATAGGGGATCGGCGTCAGGAAGCCGAACCCGGACACCGAGCCGGCCGGCGTGAGCGCGAGCTGCGACTTGGTCTTGCTGGGCGTCGGCGTGACCTGGAACTGGCCCTGCGGGGTCAATTTGCCGCCGAACGTCGCGACGAAGCTCGCCATGAACGCATCATATTGGTCCGGCGCCACATAGACGTGCGTGGTGTCATATTGCGCGCCGACCGCGAAATCGGGGGTGCTTGCGGTCCGGGCGGCGCTGGGTGCGACGGGGGCAGCGCCGATCAGCGCGGCGCCGAGCAGCAGGGCGATGGTCTTCACGAACGGTCTCCTCATCGGTGGATCAGACGGCCCAGCAGCCGCAGCCGAGCGCGCCCCAGAAGGTCTGGACATCGGCCGACGGCGCCTGCGCGCCGAGCGCCGCGGCATGATCGTGGCCGTGGACGCCGCAGGCGGCGGCGCATCCGCAGGCGCTGGCCAGCCTCGCCGATGCGGCGGGATCGCGGTGGTAGCCGCCGAAGGTCGCGACCGGCGATCAGTCGGGCATGGGGCGGGGCAGCGCCGGGGCGAGCGGGGCATATTCGCCCTCGCCATGGACCACCGTGCCGCCGAGCAGCGTCAGCACCGCGCGCAGGTGCGGAATGTCGCTCTCCGGCACGCTGAGGTAATCGCCCGACAGGATCGCCAGATCGGCGAGCTGGCCGACCTTGATCTGGCCCTTCTTGCCGACCTCGCTGGAGAACCAGGTGTTCTCGTGCGTCCACATCGCCAGCGCCTTCTCGCGGCTGACGCGGTTGCTGCCGGGGTACAGGCCGAGGCCGCCGACCGTCTTGCCGGTGACCAGCCAGTGCAGCGAGACCCAGGGATTGTAGCTTGCGACCCGCGTCGCGTCGGTGCCGGCACCCACCGGAATGCCGGCGGCGATCATCCGGCCGATCGGCGGCGTGCGCTCGGCCGCGGCATGGCCGTAGCGTTCGACGAAATATTCGCCCTGATAGGCCATGCGGTGCTGCACGGCGATGCCGCCGCCGAGCGCCGCGATCCGGTCGATGTTGCGGTCGCTGATCGTCTCGGCATGGTCGAAGAACCAGTTGATGCCGGTGAACGGGATATCGCGGGCGACCTTCTCGTACACGTCGAGCGCGCGGCCGATCGTCTGGTCGTAGGTGGCGTGCAGGCGCCAAGGCCATTTGTGTTCGGCGAGCAGGCGGATCACCGGCTCCAGGTCGCCTTCCATGCTCGGCGGCATGTCGGGACGCGCGACGCGGAAGTCCTCGAAATCGGCCGCCGAATAGACCAGCATCTCGCCGGCGCCATTGTGGCGGTAGGTGTCGTCGCCTTGCCCCGGCGTCACCTGGCCGACCCAGCCGGTGAAGTCGGCCAGTTCCTCCTTGGGCTTCTGGGTGAACAGATTGTAGCTGATCCGCAGCGTCAGCTGCCCGTCGGCGTGGAGCTTGCCGATGATGTCGTAATCGTCGGGATAGTTCTGGAAGCCGCCGCCGGCATCGATCACGCCGGTCACGCCGAGGCTGTTCATCTCGCGCATGAAATGGCGGGTCGAGTTGAGCTGGTATTCGGGCGGCAGCTTCGGCCCCTTGGCGAGCGTCGCGTAGAGGATCGTCGCATTGGGCTGCGCCAGCAGCAGCCCGGTCGGGTTGCCGGCGGCGTCGCGGACGATCTCGCCGCCGGGCGGGTTGGGCGTGTCCCTGGTATAGCCGACGACGCGCAGCGCGGCCGCGTTGAGCAGCGCGCGGTCGTAGAGGTGCAGGATGAAGACGGGCGTGTCGGGCGCCACCGCATTCAGCTCGGCGAGCGTCGGCAGACGCTTTTCGGCGAATTGATGCTCGGTGAAGCCGCCGACGACGCGCACCCACTGCGGCGCGGGCGTGTTGGCGACCTGCTGCGCGAGCATCGCCATCGCGTCCGCCAGCGTGGGCACGCCATCCCAGCGCAATTCCATGTTATAGTTCAGCCCGCCGCGGATGATGTGCATGTGGCTGTCGATCAGGCCCGGAATGACACGGCGGCCGCCGGCGTCGATCACCCGCGCCTGCGGCGCGGCGGCGCGCACCTCCGCCTCGCTGCCGACCGCGAGGAAGGCGCCGTCGCGGATGGCGATCGCCTGCGCCTGTGGATTCTGCCGGTCGAGCGTCGTGACCCTGGCGTTGACGATGATGGTGTCGGTCATGGCGGAGGTCCTTGCGGCGAAGAGAGGCGCGGCGATCGCGCTGGCGGCGATGCCGGCGATGGTCTGGCGCCGGGTGGCGATCATGCCCGACGGTCGCCCGGCAGCTTGCCGAGCACATGGTGGGCGCTCTCGCCGCGCAGATAGGCGAGGGCAGCCGGAGCGGAGCCGAGCCGCTTGACCAGCGGCACCGCCTGTTCGCCCAGCAGGATGCCGAGCAGTCCGACCAGCGCGATCGCAGGCGGCGCCGGCGAACGGACGCCGAGAAGGCTGTAGATGACACCGACCAGCAGGCCGGCCCCGAGCGACAGAAGATAGGGTTTCATCACGATGTCCTTCCCGGCGTCGCGGGATCAGCCGCGCACGAAGGCGAGCAGATCGGGGTTGATGACGTCCGCGTTGACCGCCAGCATGCCGTGGCTGAAGCCCTGGTAGATCTTGAGCGTGGCGTTCGGCAGCAACTCGGCCTGTTTCAGAGCCGCATGCTGGTAGGGCACGACCTGATCGTCATCGCCCTGCAGCACGAGCACCGGCACCGTGATGGCCTTGAGGTCGTCGGTCTGGTCGGTTTCCGAAAAGGCGGCGATGCCGAGATAATGGGCCTGCGCGCTGCCCATCATGCCCTGGCGCCACCAATTGTCGATCACCGCCTGTTGGACGTCCGCCCCCGGACGGTTGAAGCCGTAGAAGGGGCCGGCGGCGAAATCGCGGAACATCGCGGCGCGGCCGGCGGCAAGGCCGGCGCGGATGCCGTCGAACACCGCCATCGGCAGGCCATCCGGATTGTTCGCGGTCTGCGCCATCAGCGGCGGCACCGAGCTGACCAGCACCGCCTTGGCCACCCGGCCCTGCGGCTGGCCGTGCCGGGCGACATAGCGCGCGACCTCGCCACCACCGGTGGAGTGCCCGATGTGGATGGCATTGGTGAGGCCGAGATGCTCGACCACCGCGGCGGCGTCCGCTGCATAATGGTCCATGTCGTGACCGCTGCCGATCTGGCTGGAGCGGCCGTGGCCGCGCCGATCGTGCGCGACGACGCGATAGCCCTGGTTGAGGAAGAACAGCATCTGCGTGTCCCAGTCGTCGGACGACAGGGGCCAGCCGTGATGGAAGACGATCGGTTGCGCGTCCCTGGCGCCCCAGTCCTTGTAGAAGATCTCGGCGCCATCGGCGGTCGTGACGTAGCTCATGGTACAGTCCCTTCGTTGCGAGGAGGAGAGGCGCGCGCGGGTGTGGCAGGCGCGCGCCGGGCCGGTCAGGCGTGGCCGCCTTCGGACGCGCCGAACATCGACTTGGCGTAGGTGACGCCGAGTCCGTAGGCACCGCCCCATGCCTTCGCGATGCCGGTGGTCGATCCATAGGTCGCGGTGCGCGCCCAATCGCGTTGCAGTTCGAGCAGATATTGCAGCGATGTCATCGGTTTGGCGCCGAGCTGGATCATCCGCTGCACGGCACGCTCATGCGCCTCGGCAGAGATGTCGCCGCAGGCGTCGGCGATGAAATAGCAGTCGAAGCCTTGATCGATCGCCGATGCCACCGGCCCGACGATGCAGACGCTGGTCCACAGGCCGGCGAAGACGATGCGCTGCTTACCGATGCGGTTGATCGCCTCGATCACCGCGGCGTCTTCCCAGGTGTTCATGCTGGTGCGGTCGAGCATCGCCTGGCCGTCGAATGCGGTGGTGATCTCGTCGAACATCGGCCCGGAGAAGCTCTTCTCGGCGACGGTGGTCAGGATGGTAGGCACGTCGAACGACTTGGCGGCGCGGCTGATCAGTGCGGCGTTGTTGCGCAGCAGTTCGGGCGCGATCGACTTGGTGGCAAAGGCCATCTGCGACTGGAAATCGATCAGCACCAGCGCGTGATCGGTGGGCGAGATCAGGGACTTGCCCGGTGTCGGGGTGGCAGTGATGGTCATTGGTGGTGAACTCCCGTTGGGTGGCTGGATTGCGGTGGCTTCGGAATGAGGCTCAGCGGCCCGTCTGCGCGCGGCGTCGCCAGGCGCGGGGCGATTCCCCCACCAGGCGGCGGAACAGCCGCGCGAGGTGGGACTGGTCGGCCAGCCCACAGGCACAGGCGATCGCGCTGAGGGGATCGTCGGTGTGGAGCATCAGCGCCTGGGCGCGGAGCACGCGGCGATGCATGAGATAGGCATGGGGCGTGTGGCCGGTGCTCGACTTGAACGCGCGGCAGAAATGCGCCGTGCTCAGCTGGGCGGCGGTGGCCATCGCCTCGACCGTGATCATCGTGCCGAGCTCGTCCTCGACGAGCGCGTAGACCCGCCGCACCTGCCAGGGCGCCAGACCACCCCGGATCGCGGGCGGCGGCGCCATGGCGATGCGGGCCGGATGACGGCCGGTGCGGTGCGTCGCCAGCAGCCCGGCAAGCTGATCGAGGCAAGCGCGGACGACGCCGGTCGCCTCCCGGTCGAGCGCGCCGCGCGCGGTGGCGACGAGCGTCACCGCGTCGGCGGCGGGCGGCGGAGGCCCGTCCGGTAGGGTAGTGCGGAAGGCGGTTTGCAACATTGCTCCGTGGCCCTTTGCAGGAAGTCCACGGAGCATAACGGAGGCGTTACGATCGCCTGCCACCCGGAAGAGGGGGATGGCGGACCTCTTTAGGAGGGGCCGGCTTCAGGAGGACGGGCGCCCGGGCGGTGGCGCTACAGCTCGATGATGCCGCGCTTCGCGGCGATCGTCACCGCATGCGTGCGATCGGAGGCGCCGAGCTTCAGGAAGATCATCTTCATATGCCCCTTCACCGTATCCTCGCTGATCTGCAGCCGGGCCGCGGCCTGCTTGTTCGAATTGCCCGCGGCGGCGAGCGCCAGCACCTCGATCTCGCGGGGGCTCAGCATGTCCTCGATCGCGTGAAAGGCAATGTCGGAGGCGACCGTGCCGTCGAGATGCTTGCCGCCGGCGTGCACCGAGCGGATCGCGTCGAGCAGTTCCTTGCGCAGCGTGTTCTTGAGCAGATAGCCCGATGCGCCGGCCCTCAGCGCGCGGAGAGCCTGCGCATCGCCGGCATAGGTGGTCAGCACCACGATCCGCGCATCCGGCCAGCGGTCGCGGATCGCGGAGATCGCCAGCACGCCGCCCATGCCGGGCATCTGCAAGTCCATTAGCACGATATCGGGACGATGATCGGCATAGAGGCCGATCGCCTCCTCGCCGGTCGCCGCCTCGGCGACGATGGTCAGATCGGCCTGGCCGCCGACGACCGCCTTCACGCCCTCCCGCAGGAAGGGATGATCGTCGACGATCATGATCCGGATCGGCATGGCGCTGTTCGGCACGTCGGGCTTGCTCATCTTGGCGGTGCAGGCGCCTGATGCGCTGCCAAGTGACTGGATCGCAAGGCTCATCGCGCCAGCCGTGCAAAGCCCTGACGAAAAACCGCGACGGTCGCGTCGAGATGCGTCGCGCCGGTGCAGAAGATCCAGTGCGTCAGCGCGCCGCGTCGCCCGTCACCCAGTCCGTCCAGCAGCCCGGCGAGCATCGCGTCGGACACGCCCGCAAGCCGGTCCGGGTGCAGGCCGCTGTCGAGCAGCCCCGGCGCAAAGCCCGCCGAGACGACGTCGAGCCGGACGGCTTCGCGCGCGGCACAGGCCAGCACGGTGCGCATCGTGTCCGGTCGCCACGGCCCGGGATCGCCGAGCCCCATCACCACGATCGATCCCGCGCGAACCGGCGGCTCCGGCGTCGACAGGGTGAGCATCGCCCCCAGGCCGCCGCTGAAGATCCCGTCGGCGCGCAGCCGCGTGATCGCACCGCCCAATGCACGGTCGAGATGGTCGAGGCCGCCGGCCGGCCGTTCCTGTCCCAACTCCCGTTCGAACATGCCGGCGATCGCCAGCGCGGCGTCGACCGTCACCGCGTCATGCGGCGCGACGCCGATCTCGACGCCGCCACAGGTTCCGATATGGGCGACATCGTCAGGCAAGCGGCTCATCCTCGGTCAAACGGTCCCACGCGCATCGTGCCGGAGTCGGTTGTGCCAGATGTGGCCCGGATCAGCGGCCGCCGTCGTGGATCGCCTTGCCGTCATTGGGATGATCCTGCGGTATCCGCTCGGCGCGCCCATCCGCCGGGACCGTCCGCATCACGCCTCGGGCGGCCGCGCGCGCCAGCGTCGGGGCCAGCGCGGCCGCGCGACCGGGACGTAGGCCACCGCGGCGGGGATCGCGACCCGCACCCGGACACCGCCCGCCTGTCCCGGCCGGATCGTGAAGATGCCGCCGACGCCCGCCGCCCGCTCCCGCATGCCGACCAGGCCGAAATGGCCGTCGCGCCGGCCGGCGGCACGGACGCCGGCGTCGAGGCCGATGCCGTCGTCCTCGATCGTCAGCACCAGCTCGTGATGGCCATAATCGACCTCCACCTCGACATGCGCGGCGCGGGCATGCGCCCGTGCGTTGGCGAGCGCCTCACCCGCGATCGCCGCCAGTTCCTCGACGACGGGGGCGCAGATCGCGCGCGGCGTGCCGCGCGTCCGCAAGGCGATGGCGGCGCTGCCGGGGACCATGGGCTCGCCGATCAGCGCGGCGAGCCGGGCCTCCAACGTCGCCGAGGGTCCGCTGGCGCGCAGATCGCGGACGCGGTCGCGCCCTTCGAGCAGGACGTCGTCCCCGCGCTCCAGCGCGCGCTCGATCGTGCTGCGCGCCGGCGTGCCCGGTGCCATGCCGTCCGCCGCCGCCTGGAAGTGGAGCATCAGCCCCTGCATGCCCTGCAACAGCGTATCGTGCAGCTCGCGCGCGATCCGCTCGCGTTCGGCGACCTGAACCTGCAGGCGATCGCGGATGCGCTGCGCGATGATCCGCACCCGCCGACGATACAGCAGCCACGCCGCAGCCGCCGCCAGCGACAGCAGCAGGCCGGTAAACCACGTCGTCTGATAGAAGGTGGGTGCGATGACCAGCGCGACGCGCGCGCCGGTACGGTTCCATAAGCCGTCGTTGTTCGCGGCGACGACCTGGAAGACATAGGCGCCCGGCCCGAGGTTGGTATAGGTCGCCCGCCGGTCGCGATCGGCATCGATCCAGCCGGCGTCGACGCCTTGCAGGCGATAGCGGATGCGGTTGGCGGTGGCATCGGTCAGGCTGAGCGCGGCGAAGGCGATCTGCACGCGGTTGGTGCGCGCCGGCAGGCGGATCTCGCCCGCGCCGATCCTCTGCGCCACGCCGTTGGCGGTCAGCGACCGGATCACCACCGGCGGCGGTTGCCGATTGCGGGTGAGCGCAGCGGGGTCGATCCACGCGAGTCCGCGATTAGTGACGAACCAGATCCGCCCCGCGGCATCCTCGACGGCGTCGTTGGTGTCATAGGCGTCGGTGCGCGCGCGAAACCCTTCCTCCTCGCCGAAGCGGACGACCGGCACCGACGCGGTATCATCGTGGAACGCCGCCTCGAGCGCGGCGGTGGGGATACGCACGATCCCCGACGCCCCGATGATCCAGGTCGCGCCGCCGGCGGTCCGCGCGATCCCGGTCACCCCGGCGAGAAACGGGTAGCGGCGGGCGGTGAGGAAGGTCGATCGGCGTCCGTCGTAGCGGGCGAGGCCGGATTCGCCGCCGGCGAGGAACCCGTAGGGGGTGCGCACCAGCGTCTTCACGAAGCCGATCGCGTTGCGCCTGCTCGGCAGCAGCGTCCGCACCGTGCCGTCGCCGATATGGTTGATGCCAGTGCGTCCCCAATAGGCCAGCAGGCCACCGGCGCCGTCCGAGCGCAGCATCGTCGCCGTGCCGGCGGACGAGCCGGGCAGGCCCGGCATCCGCCGCAGCGTCGTCCCGTCGAGCGTGTAGAGACCATCGAAGCTCGCGAAGACCCGCCCCGAGGCGTCCATCGTGCAGGTCACCGGCAGCGCGCGCCCCAGCGTGCGGCTGCGCGCCGCCGCGCGGGGCTGCCCGTCGCGGATCACCACCGCCCCCGACAGATTGACCGCGAAGATCGTCCGTGCGTCGCCGCACAAGACCCCGATGCCCGGACGGCGCAGGACGAGGCGGGGCGGGGCCGGCGGCGCGGCCAGGCGATAGAGGCCGGACAGGCCGGCGACCATGATCGAGCCCGGCGCGCCCCGCCCGGCGAAACCGGTGAGCAGGGTCTCGGCCGACGCGGGTTGCGCGACGTTGCTGGCGGAGAAACGATCGAGGCCGGAGGCGGTGCCGACCCAGATATTGCCCTCCCGATCCTCGAAGACCGACAGCGCCAGCTTGCCGGTCAGCCCCTGGCGGTCGGTGAACAGCTCCATGCGGCTGGGGGTGATGGCGCCATGCTCACGTCGCTCCGCCGACCGGCGCGCGAGGCCATCGTCCGCGCCGGCGATCCAGATGTTGCCGTCGCGATCGATCTGGAGCTGGCGGTTGACATAGGGCGTGTTGGCGACCGGCACCGGCAGGATCGGGCGAGGGGCATCGACCGGCCGAAGGCCACGGTCGTCGGCCAACCACATCTCCCCGTAGCGGCCACGCGCCAGCGCGGCATTCGTCACGCCCGCGTCGACGATCCGGTCGAACCGCCGTCTGCCGGGCCGCAGCGCGTACACACCGTCCTGCGCCGCGGCGTAGAGGCTGCCGTCGCCGCCCGTCGCGATCGCCTCGATCCCCGCCGCCGGGGCGCCCCGCGCCGCATCGAAGCGCGTCCAGCGGCCGCCGGCGAAGCGATCGAGGATCGTCGTGCCGGCACTGTTCGCCGCGACCCAGACCGCGCCGTCCCGATCCTCGACCAGCGCGAGGACCCCGCCGCGCGGCTTGGCCGGATTGGCGCCGCGCAACCGGCCGTCGCGCAACCGGGCGATGCCGCCGAAGTCATAGCCGACCCAGATGTCGCCGTTGCGGGCGGCGAGCAACGCGGTGATCTGCTGCGAGCGTCGGGGATCATCCTCCTCGGGCGCGACGGGCTCGAAGCGGATGCCGTCGAACCGGTACAGGCCGGTCGAGGTGCCGAGCCAGAGGAAGCCGTCACGCCCCTGCGCGATCGCCTTGATATTGCCGGGAGCGCCGTTGCCCAGGCTCCACCCGGTGTGGCGGAGTTGATCGAGCGGACGGCCGGGATCAAGCGCCCGCGCGCCGGTCGACGCCAGCACGGCGGAAACCGCCGCGACGACGGCAAGCCAATGACGCGACATGGTTTTCATGGTCCGGCCAGCAGCCATGGCAGATTGGCCCGAAGCTGCAAGACCCGCGCGCGCGAAGGCCCGGCCGGTGCGTTACCGCAGGGTCACTCGCATCGCCGCTATACGGCTGCGCCGCGCCGGACGTCGCGGATCATCAGCCAGCCGGTCGCCATCAGGGCCACGCCCGAGGCGAGGAAAACATAGTCCCAGACCGACTGGCCGAGCCGCTCGTAGACGTGATGCAGGTTGAGGATGTGATGGTCGATCACCCCCTCGACCAGGTTGAACAAGCCGAACCCCAGCAATGTCGCGCCGAATAGCGCCTTGCCGGAAAGCAGCACGTCGCCGCGCGTCACCGCCTTCCACAGCAGCATGATCCCGGTCGCCGTCGCGAACCATACCCCGGCATGGAACAGGCCGTCCCACACCATGTTCACCTTGGCGCCGATCAGCGTGTCGGTGGGGATGCGGGCGGACAGCATGTTGTGGATCTGGAAGATCTGATGGAACACGATGCCGTCGACGAACCCTCCCATGCCGATCCCGATGGCCACGCCGGCGGTGGTGAGCGGTTTCGTCGTCAGGGCTGGCTTGGACATCGACATCGCCTCAGAGCAGATATTTGCGGACCACGCAGGTCGCCGCGACCAGCACCGGGATGGGCAAGGTCACCGCGGTGAGATCGCTCCAGAAGTCCGGTCCGAACAGCGCCGCCCGAACGTCCTCGGCAAGCCGGCTGTGACACAGGGTACAGGCCCATGCCGGCGTCGGCTGGACCATCGCCATGACGGGCAACAGACGGGTAACGAGGTTCATGCCGCTGTTACCAACGTGGCGGCCAACCGGTTCCGCCGCGATCGGTCTGCGCATCCGCCGCCGGGGCAGGACGATCACCGCCCGCGCGTCAGCGATGCCGCGAGACCTTCCGCAGCGCCCGGGACAGCGTGTCGATCGAATAGGGCTTGTGCAGCAGCTCGAACCCATGCGTCCCGTTCTGCGCCAGGATCTCGCTATAGCCGCTGGTCAGCATCACCGGGAGCGTCGGGTAGAGGCGGGCGATCTCCTGCCCGAGTTCGACGCCCGACATGCCCGGCATCATCACGTCCGAGAACACGACGTCGAACCGCTCGACGCCGGTCGCCAGCTCCGCCAGCGCCTTCGGCCCGTCCATCGCCAGCACGGTGTTATAGCCCAGTTCCGCCAGCGCCTGGGTCGCGAACATGCCGACCTCGGCATTGTCCTCGACCACGAGGACGCACGCGCCCTCGCCGAGCGGCAGCGAATTGTCGCCCACCTCGGCCGCGGCGCCATCCACGCCCTCCACCCGCGGCAGGTACATGGTGAAGGTCGCACCCCGACCCTCGACGCTTTCGACGAAAATGTCGCCGCCGGACTGTTTGGTGAAGCCGAACACCTGGCTCAGCCCGAGGCCGGTCCCCTCGCCGATGCCCTTCGTCGTGAAGAAGGGTTCGAAGATCTGCTCGATCTGATCCGCCGGGATGCCGGGGCCGGTGTCGGTCAGCGCGACGGTCACGAACTCGCCCGCGACCGCCGGGTGCGAGCGGATCGGCGGCATGCCGGAGGCCGCGGCGACGGTGATGGTCAGCTCGCCCTCGTTGCGCATCGCGTCGCGCGCATTGACCGCCATGTTGACGATCGCGGTGTCGAACTGGCTGCGGTCGGCGTTGACGAAACACGGCTCCGACGGCAGCCGCAGCGCGACCTTGACGCGGGCGCCGGTCAGCGTCCGCAGCATGTCGCTGACCGTGCGGACGCTGGCGTTGGCATCGAACACCTCGGGCTTGAGCGACTGTCGCCGCGCGAAGGCGAGCAGCTGGCCGGTCAGCTTGGTGGCACGATCCGCCGTGTCGGCGATCGCATCGATGTACCGCAGCCGGCGTTCCTCGGACAGGTTGGGCCGGCGCAGCAGGTCGACCGAGCCGCGGATCACCGTCAGCAGATTGTTGAAGTCGTGCGCGACGCCGCCGGTCAGCTGACCGATCGCCTCGACCTTCTGCGACTGCCGCAACGCATCCTCGGCCTGCATCAGATCGGCGGTGCGCTCGGTGACGCGCTGTTCGAGCGTTTCGTTGAGCGCGCGCAGCGCCGCGAGTGCGGTATCGCGCTCCGCCTCGACGGTACGCCGCTCCTCGACATCGATGAGCACGCCCGGAAATCGCAGCGGGGTGCCGTCGGGCGCGTGGTCGACGCGCCCGTTCGCCTCGATCCAGTAATATCGGCCGTCGGCGCGGCGGACGCGATATTGGTGCGCATAGGAGCCACCGCGGCTGATCACCGCATCGATGGCCGCCCCCAGTCCGGCCTGATCGTCCGGGTGGACCGTCGCGACGATCTGCGCGAGCGGGATGCCGTCGCGCCCCAGCGCCGGGTCCAGCCCGAAGGCGCGGGCGAAGGCTTCGTCGACGGTGAACTGGTCGCTCGGCAGGTCCCAATGCCAGGTGCCGATGATCGCGCCGGCGGCGAGCGCCAGCTGCACCCGCTCGACGTTCTCACGCGCCAGCGCCTCGCTGACGCGCAGCCGCTCCTCGGCCTCGCGGCGTGGCGTCACGTCGTTGAAGAAGATCGCGATCTGCCGCTCGCTGGGATGGCCGACCCTGACCGCGCGCACGTCGAACCAGCGCTTGAAGGCGTCGGCGTAGCTTTCGAAATTGGTCGGCTCGCCGGTCTTGGCGACATGGCCATAGGTCTCGAACCAGAAGCGTTCGAGGTTCGGCGCGAATTCGGTCACCCATTTGCCGCGCAGATTGACGCCCGACTGCCGCTCGAACGCGGGATTGGCCTCGATGAAGCGATAGTCGACCGGCCGGTCGTCGGCGTCGAACTTCACCTCGACGATCGCGAACGCCACCTCGATCGTCTCGAAGATGGTCTGGAAGCGATCCTGAGCGCGTTGCAGCGCGATCCCGGCGAGATGTTCGTCCGTCCGGTCGCGCAGGATCTTGAGAAAGCCGAGGTGCTCGCCATCATCGCCGACGAGCGGCATCATCTCGCCCGAGGCCCAGAACCGCTCCTCGTTCTTGCGCAGGTGCCAGCGCTCGTCGGTCGCGCGGCCTTTCAGCAGCGCCTGCTTCATCTCATGCTCGATCTGGCCGCAGGCGCGATCCTCGGGCGTGAAGATGCGGTTGGCGTCGCGGCCGAGCATCTCCGCGGCCGTCCAGCCCATCACGTTCTCCGCGCCGGGATTCCAGTCGGTGATGATCCCGGCAGGGTCCGTCACGACCATGGCGAAGTCGATCGCGCTTTCGAAGATCGCCTGTTGCCGCGCGGCACGGCTGACCGCGTCCGCCTGCGGCGCGGAGTCCTTCCCCGGTGCGGCGATGCCCGCCTCCGCAAGCAGCGCGCGCAGGCGGGCGTTTTCCGCTTCGAGGTCCGCATACGTCATCTGCTTGAAGAAATCCCTGTTCGCCCGCCGCACGGCCAGGCGCGCTCATCCGCGCGGGAAGGTCGTTTTTCCAACGCGTAAAATCAATGTCAGACATGGAGAAAGCCGCGAAGGAGCGGAGTTGCGGCAAAAAAAAGCGCGCATCCCTGCGGGGTATCAAGGGTGCGTCCCCATCCGTGTGGAGCGTATATCCGATGATGGCATAGGCCACCGCCAAGTGGTGCACGCAAGTCCCCCGACGGCGTCGGGCCAAGCGCCGATACCACCTGACAGGCCGTCATGCCGGTTAGAACGTATCTTCTGCAACAAGCCACGCGTAAGGAACGGGCTCCGATTGTTCAGGGGTGCTGCGCCATCGGCGGTGTTCCGTAAATCGGCTTGGCGGAGCGCCATCCTCCCTTTGTGGCTCGATCCCGCGAGACTGCAGCAAGGCGATCAACTCGCCCATGACACCTTCACGTTCGCGAACGAAGCGCGAGGCAAAGCAGCGCCACACCGTCCAACCCGCCCGTTCCAGCATGCGTTGGCGGGCCATGTCGTTCGGCCATTGGTCGGGACCGTGATATCGGTCGCCGTCGCATTCGATCGCCAATCGCCGGTCGTTCTCGCCCTCGACCACCAAGTCGATCCGCTTGGTGCCCACCGGCACCTGCGTATCAACGCGATAACCCCGTTCGACCAGAAGGTCGTACATCTCGGTTTCGAATGGCGACTCGCATCGGGCCCGGCGATCAGCGACCATGGTGGTGTCGCCTGCAAAAGGCGCATGAAAATGCTCGATCAGGCTTCGGCGCAATTTGTCGGCCGGACGCAAATCCTCCAACTCCACCGAGCGGACCAGCACCATCCGGTCGCGCGCCCGCGATGCGGCGACGTTGAAGCGCTGCTCATAGCCCAGGCCCGACAGGCCGCTGCTCTTCCCGTCCGCGACCAGCGAGATGAACATGATGTCGCGTTCGTCGCCCTGGAAGGCGGCGGGCTCGCCAACGCGGATGTTGTGACGCAATTGGATTTCGGAGCCCAGCACCTGCTCGATCGCGGTCATGATCGCCACCGCCTGTTCCTGACCGAGCAAGGTGGTTACGCCGATCGAGCGCTTGTGCATCGCCGGGTCATCGGCGATGCGACCGATGGCATCGACGATGCAGTCGACCTCGGGCGGATTGACCTTGCCCCGGCGATAGCCGTCCTCGACCAGGATATCGACGAGCGGCGGATCGAGCCGCTCGGAGGCCGAGGGCAGGCGCAGCGGCACCAATTGGTGACTGTAGAATTGCGCTTTGGAATATTCGATGATCGGCCCGACGCAGCGGAAATGCTCTTTGAGCAGGATCGCGCCACCGGCGAAAACGACCGTGCCCAGGTCGTACAGCGACTTCTCCTCGCGGAGCGCCGATCGATAATCGGCGACCTGTCCGCCCAGATGGCGGTCGGCCAATTGGTTCATCCGCGCCTCTTCACGGAAACCCGCATCCGGACTGACCTGCCGGTCGTCGCCGACGATCAGCACCTGGCGGGCACGTAGCAAGGCCGGCAGAGCAGCAACGGTTGATTGCGAGGCTTCGTCAATCACCACCAGATCGAACAGGCCCAATTCGGCGGGGAGGGATTCCGAGACACGGTAATGCGGCATGATCCAGCAGGGCAGGGCGTTCTTGGCACGGTCGGCCGCGGCACGCGCATCAGCACGATAGCGACCCGCACGGATGCCGGTGCCCCGCCCCAGTTTTCGCATCGCCTGTGCATAGGAAGCCAGCGCCGTGCGAACCTGATCGCTGGCCTTCTCGGCCAAGCGGCACCAGGTGCGAAGTTCGATCGCCTCTTCATAGGCGCGGCGCAACAGCGCCTCCTGCTCGCCACGTTGCTGACCGAGCGCGCGAAGCTGATCGTGCCGGTCGACCCGGCGCAGCCAGGTCGTCAACCGGCGCAGTGTCCAGCGCTCGCGCCAGTCACCGGGTGTCAGCGCGTCCTCCGTGCCCGTTACGGCTTGGCTGCGTAGCCGCTCCGCCCAACCGGGCGCGCCGTTTTCCGCGATCAGCGCGGTCAGGTCGCGGATCGTTGCAAAGCTCGGGATCAGCGCGCGCAGGACCGCCACCTCGCCCAAGGCCGCCTGCCACCGGCGTTCGAGCAGTGTGGCGTCGATGCCGGGCTGCCCAACCATGTCCTGCAAGATGGCGCGTATCTCATCACCGATCGCGCCGCCAATGGTGCGCGCCAGCGTCACCAGCCGGTCGCGCTCCTCTTCTGCGGCGGATAGGCGGAAGACCAGCAGATGCTGGTCGCAGAGCGTAATCAACGCTTCGGTCGCTGCATCGTCGCCGGTCAGCGAGCGTCGCCATCCCGGCAAGACCGTGCGAACGCCTTCGGCCAATCTCCGTTCGTCCTGCGCCAGGGTGCGAAGGGCAGCGATCTGCGCCAGCTGTCGTCGCATGGCTTCGGCCGCGGCTGGCTCCTGCCCCGACACCGGATCGACACCCGCAAGCGGCCCGGCGTGGTTCCACGCCGCAGCAAGGCGGATCGCCCGATCGCTGAGCGCGAGATAGCGGTGAACTTCCGTCCATTCGCTCGCATCGCTTGGTGCGCGGCCCGAAAGCCGGACGGCGGCGATCTGCGTCTTGAGTTGTCGTGCGAACAGGCTCTGGAACAGGCCGAGGTCCTCACCGGCCGCCAGTCGGCCAATGGTTTCGCGGAACCCGGTATCGGTGATGGTGTCATGGGGTAGAATGACCGGACGGATCAGGAAATGCCGCGCTTCGGCAGCGACCTGCGCTGCCTCCTCGGCCAGCCCGTCCAGGGCGGCGAGCGCGGGATCGTCGGCATCGGCAAGCCAGCGGTCGCGCACCGTGATCGACCAACCAAAACCACCCGCCATTACCTGCCGGCGGGTGCTGAGCAGTGCCTCGGCCTGTACGCGCAAGGTGGCGACGGCCTCGGCGCCGATCTGTCGTCCCAGTGCCTGATCCCCACTGGTCCGCTCACCCAGCGCGCGCGCCTCGACCAGATCATGGTGTATCGCGCCGATCGTCGCGGCATCGGGCAGGTCGCCGGGCGGCGGTGGCTGGTCGAGCAGCGCGATCCGCTCACCCGCTTCCTTGCGCGCCGCGCGCAGCCGGATGATGGCGGCATCGTCGAACTCGGGTTCGTGCGAGGCGATGACGTCGATCGCGTCAGGCAGCCAATCCGCCAGCGCCCCGGCCGTCATGACCCGTCGTGCGGCATCGGCAGGTTCGATCGCCGCGCCGTCGATCATCGCGCCGGTCATGGCCTGTCGGCCGATATCCTCCACCTGCCGGTCGATCGCCGCGAGCTGGCGATGAATCGCCTCGATCCGGGCGTCGAGCACCGCGATCTGCTGCGCCGTCTCGGTGGGGCGGGTCCGGTGCAGCCGGTCGGCGATGATGTCGACCGATTCCTGGAATTGCTTCAGTCCATCACGATCGCTGTCCAGCAGGCTGACGGCGAGAGGGCGTACCGCGGCGGGCAGCTTGTCGCGCAGCACCTTCAGGGCGGGTGCCTTTTGCGAGGTGACGAGGACGCGTTTGCCGAGCGCCAGATAGTGGCTGATGATATTGGCGATGGTGTGGGTCTTGCCGGTGCCGGGCGGTCCCTGCACGACCACCCCCGGCCGAGTGGCGAGGCGCTGGATTACCTCCACCTGTTCGCGATTGAATGGCATGGGGAAGAAAAGGTCGTGCCCCGACCCGTCGGAGGACGTGATGCCCGGGACAGTCGAAACCCCGCGATAGCTAGGGTAGGATTCGGTCGTCGCGCTGTCGGCGGGTGGTTGAAGCAGGACGCGGACGGCAGGGGGCAGCGCTTCCGGATCATCGATCGCGACAAGGGCGGCCTTGAAGCGGCGCAGATCGTCCATCAACTGCGTCGCCTGCCGCGTCCGTTCGATCAGGACCCAGCCGCCATCGACCTGCAAGGTTTCCCCGGTCGGTGGGTGGCGTTCGCCTAGATCGGGCAGATAATGGCCATCGGGGTCGAGCAGCGCGACCGCGCGGCGCAGCGGCGGCGCAAAACTCTCCGGATCGAAGGGCGACAAGCCTTCGCCCTCCATCGCATCGAGATAGCGCTGCGTACCTGCCTGCCACTCGTCGACCGAGGGCGCGTCCAGCGCGTCGAGCGGAGCGGTCTCGATCCCCGGCGGGGCTTCGCTGCGCGGGCGAATGTCGATGCGGTGGGTGACATCGTCCAGGGTCAGTTCGACCGGGACGGTGAGCAGCGGGTGATGCAGCCGCCCAAGCGGCCGGGTCCAACGCGCAACGCCGATGCCGCAGACCAGCTCAACGGGCTGTTCGGCACCGCCATCGAGCGTCTGGCGTAGCGCGAACAGGCTGTTGTACAGGTCGATCGCTTGGCGGCGGGGCCGCTCCTCCAGCGCCCAGGCAGACCAGATTTCGCGTTTGTAGCCCTCCAGTGCCGCGTTCAATCGTGCGGCTTCCGGATGGTCGATCAGCGCCAGGCTGGGTGTCTCGATCCGGTCACGTGATGCTTCGTCGAGCATGTCTCGCGGCAGTTCGCGGCGGAGGCTGGGCACCTGCGCGACATCATCCCGCAGGTCGATCCAGCGTCGCAACTCCGGGTCGCTCGGCACCGGCGGCGGGCGCCGGACGAGGCGGTCGACGCTCAGCCAGCGATGATCGTCGCCGTCGCGCACGTTGACCAGGACGCCGGGAAGCAGGATGATATCCTCGCCCGACCGTCGAAACGCACGATAGTCCGCCATGTCGCTGACCGTGCGCAATCGATCTCGTTCAGTCGCCTCGACATATTCGATCAGTGCCGTCAAGCGATCCCGCTCGATCATAACCCCCGCCGCCTTTCGCTCGCTGTCATTCCACCTTCACACGTCAAACATAGAAAGATGAAGAGGTGTCGGTCATCTTTTTGCATGGGCCAAAACGGACAAAAAATTCGGGTAGTTGCGACCTTGACCTTATGTCACTGTTCGCGCCACCATCCGTAAATCTAACTGGGGCGACAATCGTATATGGTTAGCTTGCAAAAGGGACAGACGGTCTCACTCGCGAAGTCCGATGGTGGCAGCCTGACCAAGGTTGCGATGGGACTGGGGTGGGACGTCCGCAAGGGCAAGGGGCTGTTCGGTATGTTCGGCGGCGGTGGCGGCGACATCGATCTGGATGCCTCGTGCCTGCTGTTCGATGGCAACCGCCGCATGGTCGATGAGGTCTGGTTTCGCCAATTGTCGAGCAAGGACGGCAGCATCGTCCATAGCGGCGACAATCGCACCGGCGCGGGCGACGGCGATGACGAGACGATCAATGTCGATCTGTCGCGCGTGCCATCCTCGGTTCAGACGCTGGTCTTCACGGTCAACAGCTTTCAGGGCGACAGCTTCGAGCGGATCGCCAATGCCTATTGCCGGTTGGTCGACCTCACCACGGGCCGCGAGATGGCGCGCTACGACCTGACGGGGGAGGGCAGCCACACCGGGCAGGTGATGGCCAAGCTGACCCGCAATGGCCCGGGCTGGGATATGAAGGCGCTGGGCGAGCGGACCACGGGGCGCACGTTCCACGACATGAATTCCGCGATCAACGCCGTTCTCTGAACCATCGTCCAGGCGGGAAATTGCGGGGCATGACCGAGCTTCAACAGGGCGGCAACACGCCGGTCACCGGCAGCCAGATGGCTGTCGGCTTTTCGTGGGCGATACCATCGGGGCGCGACGTCGAGGCGGATGCGTCCGCTTATTTGCTGACCGCCAGCGGTAAGGTTCGTGGCGATGCCGACATGGTATTCTACAACCAGCCCGATGGTGCGGCCGGTGCGGTGCGCTTCGGTGATCGTACCGGGCCGCGCGGCGGCTTTACCGTCGATCTGCAGCAATTGCCCGCAGAGCTGGAACGCATCGTCTTCTGTGTGACGATTCATGAGGCGCAGGCCAAGGGGCAGACGTTGGCGCTGCTCGCCGATGCTGAAATCTCCGTGACCCCGGCGGGCGGCGGTGACACGATCCGCTATCGGCCGATTCTGGCTGAAGCGACCGAAGCGGCGATGGTGCTGGGTGAACTCTATCGCCGTGGCGACCAGTGGAAGTTCCGGGCCGTGGGGCAGGGGTTCAATGGCGGCCTTGCCCCCTTGGCGCGATCCTTCGGGATCGAGGTGGCCGAGGAGGTCGCTCCACCACCGCCGCCGCCGCCACCCCCGGCCGCACCGCCGGTTCGCCTGAGCAAGGTCACGCTCGACAAGCCAGGCCAGACGGTCAGCCTGGAGAAGAAGGGCAGCCATTTCGGCGAGATCATCGTCAACCTCAATTGGTCGCGTGGTCGCAAGGCGTTTTTCGGCGGCAGCACCGCGATCGATCTGGACCTTGGATGCCTGTTCGAGCTGACCAATGGTCGCAAGGGCGTTGTACAGGCACTGGGACGGGCATTCGGTGGTTTCGATCAACCGCCCTATATCGCGCTGTCGGGTGACGATCGCACCGGCGATGTGTCGCAGGGCGAAACGATGCGCATCAATGGTGCCCATTGGTCGGACCTGCGTCGCATCGTCGTCTTCGCCAACATCTATGACGGTGTTCCCAACTGGCAGCAGACCGACGGCGTGGTGACGGTCACCATGCCGGACCAGCCACCGATCGAGGTCCGCATGACCGAGGGGCGCAATGACCGTCGCGTGTGCGGCATCGTCCTGATCGAGAATGACGGCGGCCGGCTCAAGGCGACGCGGGTCGTCGAATATGTCCGCGACCAGCAGGTTCTTGACGAACGCTTCAGCTGGGGGTTGCGCTGGGTCGCGGGTAGCAAGGATTAAGGCTGCCCGATCGTGGCCGGCGGCATACGGGGGAACAATGTTTAAATATTTCAAGGGATCGTTCGCCTTTTCGGCGATCTGCCTGGCCATCGGGGCATGGATCGGCTGGACGCTGACGCACGATGTCGCGGGCACGCTCGGCATATTGTGGATCGTGCTGGTGCTCGGCGTGCTGGAGGTCTCGCTGTCGTTCGACAATGCAGTGGTCAACGCCACCGTGCTGCGCGATATGACGCCAGTCTGGCAGCGGCGCTTCCTGACCTGGGGCATCATCATCGCCGTGTTCGGGATGCGCATCCTGTTCCCGCTCGTCATCGTCGCGATCGCGGCGCGGCTGGGGCCGATCGATGCGGTGGTGCTCGCCGCCACCGATCCGGTCGCCTATGAACGGATCATCACCGGCGCGCATGTCGGCATCTCGGGCTTTGGTGGCGCGTTCCTGGCCATGGTCGGGCTGACCTTTTTCCTCGACGAAGAAAAGGACTCGCACTGGATCGGTCTGATCGAGCGGCCTTTTGCCGGCCTGTCGCGAATTTCCGGCCTGGCGATCGCGATCGTGCTGATCGCTTTGTACGGTATCTCGCGCGCCATTCCACCGGCAGAAGCCATGACCTTCCTGACCGCGGGCATCTTCGGGCTGCTCGCCTATATCGCGGTGCAGGCGATCGGTACGGTCCTGGAAAAGGAAGAGGAGGAACCGGCCTCGGGCAATGCGGCTGCCACGGTCGCGGTCGCCAGGTCGGGGCTGGCGGCGTTCCTCTATCTCGAGGTGCTGGACGCCAGCTTCTCGTTCGACGGGGTGATCGGCGCGTTCGCGCTGTCGAACAACCTCTTCATCATCGCGCTGGGTCTGGGTATCGGTGCCATGTTCGTCCGGTCGATGACGGTGATGCTGGTCGATAAGGGCACCCTGACCGAATATCGCTATCTCGAACATGGTGCATTCTACGCCATCATCGCGTTGGCCGCGATCATGCTGATCTCGGTCCGGGTCGAAGTACCCGAAACCGTCACCGGTCTGATCGGCGCGGCCTTTATCGGCATGGCGCTGCTCGCCTCGATCCGCGCCAATCGTCGGGAGGGTGATGGCGACGTTGCGTTGGAGGATGCTGTCCCGGTCGCGCCGACGGGCGAACGCCTGTCCATCTGAACGATCAAGAGAGAGGAAAAACCATGTCAGTCAGTCTGGCCAAAGGCGGCAATGTCAGCCTGTCGAAGGAAGAACCCGGTCTTACCCATATCCTTATCGGTTTGGGCTGGGACACGCGGACCACCGACGGCACCGATTTCGACCTCGATGCCAGCGCCTTCCTGCTGGCTGCAGGCGACAAGGTGCGTGGGGACGCCGACTTCATCTTCTACAACAATCTGCGCTCGGCGGATGGCTCGGTCGAACATACCGGCGACAACCGCACCGGCGAGGGTGACGGCGACGACGAGGCGTTGAAGGTGGAACTGGGCAAGGTGCCCGCCGACGTGCAGAAGATTGCCGTCAGCGTCACCATCCATGATGGTGAGGCACGGCGCCAGAGCTTCGGCATGGTGTCCAACGCGTTCATCCGCGTGGTGAACGATGCCACCGGTCGCGAGATCGCACGGTATGACCTGTCCGAGGATGCCTCGACCGAGACGGCGATGATCTTCGGCGAAGTCTATCGCCATAATGGCGAGTGGAAATTCCGCGCGGTCGGCCAGGGTTTCAAGGGCGGCCTGGCTCCCATGGCCCGCAATTTTGGCGTCAATGTCGGCTGATCGCCGACCATATCAAGGATAGCAAAGATGGCAGTTTCTCTCTCCAAGGGCGGCAATGTCAGCCTGACCAAGGAAGCACCGGGCCTGCGTGGCGTGCGGGTCGGGCTGGGTTGGGACACGCGCGTGACCGATGGCAGCGCGTTCGACCTCGATGCCAGCGTATTCCTGCTGAACGAAAGTGGCCGGGTGCGCTCGGATGCCGATTTCGTGTTCTATAACAACAAGAACGGTGCGAATGGCGCGGTCGTCCACCAGGGCGACAATCTGACCGGCGAGGGGAGCGGCGATGACGAGGTCGTGGTCGTCGGTCTCGATCAGCTTCCCGCCGACATCCAGAAGCTCAGCTTTGCGGTAACCATACACGACGCCGAGGGACGCCGCCAGAATTTCGGCATGGTGTCCAACGCCTATATTCGGGTGCTCAACGCGGATGGCGGTACGGAGATCGCGCGCTACGACCTGTCGGAAGATGCGTCGACCGAGACGGCGATGATCTTCGGCGACCTGTATCGCCACAATGGCGAATGGAAGTTCAAGGCGATCGGCCAGGGCTTCGCCGGCGGCCTCGGACCACTCGCCCAGTCGCTCGGCGTCAATATCTGACGCCAGGTTGACGATACGATCCCGCCGGGACGAGCGGCGGGATCGCTTTTTATGCGGTCGTTCAATTGGGACACTCTTAGCTCATGTCGGCCGTGCCGGACCTCGCGCCCTCACCCCATCGCATTGCTCTGCCGACCGGGCAGCTCATCGTCCGCGTCGAGCATAGCCGCTGGCCGCTGGAAGCGCTTTGCGACTTTGCGGCGCGAGAGAATCCCAAGCGCGGTTACCTGGTGGTGTCGCGCGTGCTGGGGCGGCATGTGCCCGCGCGGCCCAGTGTCATGCGACGCAGCGTTCGCGACCTCGCCTCCACCCTCCCTGTTGACCTGCCTGGTCCGGTGCTGGTCATCGGCCTGGCGGAGACGGCGGTTTGCCTGGGCCAGACGCTGCACGAGGAATGGCGGCGTCAGACGGGGCGAGCGGATGGCGGCTTCATCCATTCCACCCGGCAAATGGTCGACGCGCCGCTGCTGTGCCGTTTCGAGGAGCCGCACAGCCACGCCTCGGCACATCTCATCTATCGCCCGCAAGCGGAGGCGCTGGCATGTCCGCGATCCCTGGTGATCGTCGATGACGAGATTTCGACGGGTACTACCGTCCGCAACCTGGCGGCTGCATTGGTCGCAGAATGGCCGGAGGTTGAAAGGATCGTGGTCGCGACGCTGACCGACTGGACGGCGGGCGCGGATCGCTCGAGAGACATGCCCCGTCCGACCGAAATCGTGTCGCTGCTTCGCGGACGGCTGGACTGGACGCCCGCCACCGACCACCGTGCCGACCCGGGTTTCGAGGCGCGGGCGGGATCGCTCGGCACCATGGCGACGCATGTCAATTACGGACGACTGGGGCGGCCGGACTCCCCTGACACCCTGCCAGTCGAGCCTCTGCCCCGCGGGGCGCAGCCCCTGCGGATCATCGGCACCGGCGAGTTCACCTATCTGCCCTTCCGCCTCGCCGAACGGCTGGAGGCAGCGGGACGCGATGTGGTGGTGCAGGCGACGAGCCGCAGCCCGGCGCGGATCGGCGGCGCGATGACGACAAAGCTGTGCTTCGGCGACAATTACGACACCGGAGTCGCCAACTATCTCTACAATGCCGATCCGACCGATGGGCGCGCGAATTGGATTTGTCATGAAACGCCGATAGCCAGTGTCGATCCGGCGCTGATCTCCGCGCTCGATGCATCGGTTCTGGGGTGGCGATGACGATAGGGGCGATCGCATTCGTCGATCTGGACGACACACTGTTTCAGACGATCGGGAAATGTCCCGGGAATGTGCCGTCTGATCAGCTGACGCCGCTGGGCTTCACCCGTGAGGGTGACCCGCTCAGCTATGCAACGCCCCGCCAGATGGGGTTTCTGGACTGGTTGTCGCGGACAACGCGATTTATCCCGGTGACGGCGCGCAGCTTGGATGCGTTGCGCCGGGTTCGTATTCCCTTCGCCGCCGCGATCTGCGCGCATGGCGGGGTGATCCTCGACGACCATGGGCGGGTGGACGAGGAATGGGCCGCCCGCATTGCCGCCAGTGCCGATGCGCATGTCGCCCAGCTGACCGGTTATGCCGACGCCATTGCAGCCGAGGCCGAACATCTGGGGCAGGCGATCCGCGTTCGCGTCCTGACCGAAGATGATGTGCCGCTGTATGTCCTGGTCAAACATGCGACGGCGGATAGTGTGTCGCTGAACCAGGTGGTCGATGCCGCCGTACCAAGCCTGCCCGCAGGCTGGACCGATCACCGCAACGGCAACAATATCGCGCTGATGCCGCCCTATCTGGGCAAGCGGCACGCGGTCGAGCGCCTGCTGCCCCGGCTGCGTGCCGAGCATGGCGATCTGCCGGTTCTGGGCATCGGTGACAGCCTGACCGATGCACCCTTCATGGCGGTATGCGATTTCGCGATGATGCCTGTGGGGTCGCAATTGGGCGGGCAGGTGCTACGTGGCGGCTGATCCCGCCGCCCTCCTGGCGGGAGCGCCGTTCTCGGGCAGCTATGCGCCCGAGGATGTGACGTTCCTGCTCAAGCCGGTCGCACTCGACGCCACGGCCGTCGCGGAGAAAGAGGCGCTCATCCAGTCGGGCCGCCGCCATTATTCGGAGATGATCGCACCCGAAGCCGTGCCCGGCGACACCTATCTCTCGCTGTACGACGAGGCTTTGGCGCGCAACGGCGCGCGGCTGGCGCAGGATGTTGCGAGCCTTGCCGCGCATCTGGCAGCGCGCCGTCCCGGTCGGCCCGTGGTGATCGCCAGCCTCGCCCGTGCGGGCACACCGATCGGGGTGTTGTTGACGCGGGTGCTGCGTGCCACCGGGCATGTGGCGGATCACTATGCCGTCAGCATCATCCGTGATCGCGGCATCGACCGGAACGCGCTGCGCCACATCGCTGATCGCCACGATCCGGCCGATGTCGTCTTTGTCGACGGCTGGACGGGGAAGGGGGCGATCGCGCAGGAATTGCGTGTCAGCCTCGCCGACCGGCCCCACGGTTTTACGCCGGTGCTGGCGGTCGTCGCCGATCCCGCCGGGCAGGCGGACATTGCGGCGACCGACGACGATTATCTGATCGCTTCGGGCCTGCTCAACGGGATCGTCTCGGGCTTGGTCAGTCGGTCGATCCTGCGCGACGATCTGGTCGGACCGGACGATTTTCATGCCTGCGTCTCCTATCCGCAGTTTGCCGCCGCCGACCGTTCGCGAGCCTTTGTCGATGCGTTGACACCCGTGGCGCTACGCGCGTTGGTGCAGCCGATCGAGAGACATGAGGTGCGGCGACCGGCGCTGCGCGACGCATGCGAGGCGATGGTCGCGCGCCTGCTCGTCCTGGCGCGGACCGCCGACCGCAACCGGATCAAGCCGGGCATCGCCGAGGCAACCCGTGCCCTGCTGCGTCGTATGCCCGAGCGGTTGCTGGTCCGCGATCATGACGATCCCGATGTCGCGCATCTGCTCCACTTGGCCGACCGTGGTGGCGTGCCGGTCTCGAACCTCGGCGATGACAGCCGTTATCGCGCGGTCGCCATCATCCGCAGCCTGGGGAACGACTCATGATGTCCGCCATGACGCTGGGCGCGACGCTGTACATGCCGTGCACCCGGCACGATCTGTTCGAGCGGCTGTTTGGCCCGACTGCCGTGGCGGGGCTGCGCTCGGCGGTGCTGTGCCTGGAGGACGCGGTTCTCGACCGCGATGTTCCAGCGGCCATGGCGCATCTGGCGGCGCTGCTGCGTCGGATCGCGCAGCGGGAAGCCGCCCCCGGCGATCCGATCGTTTTCATCCGGCCGCGTCATGGCACCATGCTGGAGCATATCCTTCACCTGCCCGGCATCGAACGGGTTCAGGGCTTCGTCCTCCCGAAGGCCCATGCCGACAACATGCCCGCTTATCTTTCGCTGCCCTATGCGGCGGGACATCGATTGATGCCGACGCTTGAGACACGTGAGACACTCGACCCCTATGAGCTTCGGCGGCTGCGCGATCAGTTGCTGGCGGTGCAGGATCGCGTCCTGGCATTGCGGATCGGCGGCAATGATCTGCTTCAGACGATGGGGTTGCGCCGCGTTGAGGGGCGAACCGCCTATGACGGGCCGCTGGGCGCGGTGATCGGAATGCTGGTCAGCAGCTTCGCGCCATGGGGCTTTGCCCTCAGCGCGCCGGTGTTCGAGCGGTTCGGCGACACGGCGCTGTTGCGCGAAGAGGTGCAGCGCGATGTCGAGCATGGCCTGTTCACCAAATCGGCGATCCATCCCGATCAGGTGGCGGTGATCCAGGCTGCGCTGGCGGTGCCGTCGCACCAATGGCGGGAGGCACAGGCGATCCTGGCCGCGGACAGTGCGGCGGTGTTTGCCCATCATGGGGTCATGTGCGAACCATCGACCCATCGCAGCTGGGCCGAGCGGATCCTCGCCCGCGCCGATGCCTTCGGCGTGGCGGATCCCATCGCACCCCCTGCGTCCATATCGCTGCGCGCATAGACATTAGGGAGAGTAGCATGAGCGATTATCGGACCAAGATTGACGAGCAGGTCGGCCACGGCGTCCGCTTCGAACTGTATCAGTTCGTGCGAAAGAGCCACGCGCTCGGCACGCCGGTGCACGTTCCCAATGCCTCGCCCAACGGAACCGCCGCCACCATCCACCTTCACCCGCCGCATCCCGCCACCGCGCGTCAGCTGCGGATCGTGCTCGATGGCGGTGCGGCGCTGCTGGAGCCGGGTGCCCTGCAATATGCCAAGGGCCGGTTGCAGATCGACATTCAGAAGAATGTCGGTGCCGGTGGCTTTTTTGCCCGCGCTATTACCTCCGCCGGAACCGGCGAGAGCGCCTTCGCGACCCGCTATGCCGGGCAGGGCGAGGTCTGGACCGAGGCGACGCCCAAGCATTTCATCCTGGCGCAAATGGATGGACCGCAGGATGCGCTGATCCTCGACGATGGGGCCTTCTATGCCTGCGACGGCAATATCGCGGTGTCGACCCATATCCACCGATCCGTACAAGGCGTCCTGTCGGGCAATGGCCTGATGCAACCGAAGCTGACCGGCGCGGGAGCCTTCGTCGTGGAGTCGCCGGTGCCAGTCGACGAGATCGAGATGGTCGAATTGGATGGACGCGACGAGCTGATCGTCGATGGCGATCTGATGCTGATGTATTCGGCCGGGCTCCAGGTCGAACTTCGCCCGCTGGTCAGGGGGCTGCGCAATGCGATGCGCAGCGGTGAGGGGCTGGTCTTCGTGTTTTCCGGGCGTGGCACGGTGTGGCTCACCCCGACAATGCGGCTGGGTTGAGCCACGCGGTATCAGGCGGGGTCGTTGTCACCATAGCGCTGCTCGATGAAGCGGAGATTGTCGGCGAAGCTGTCGATGTCGTCCTGCGCCATCGATCGTGACAACGTCTCCGCTCGGGCGACCATGCGATCAAGCGCCTCGTTGAGGTTATAGCTCGCCGAGCGACCAGTCGTGCGAAAAATCTCCGCGCGGTGGGACGGGGGAATTTCGGCGTAGCTGGCGATCAGTCGCGGCAGATGCGTGTCGCGCATCTGGCGAACCTCGGCCAATGCCGAGACCAACAGGCTATTGTCGCGCGCGCGCGCCTCGATATCAGCAATGAGAGAGACGAGCCGCGCCACGCGCGGGCGCGACGCATCTGGGAGGCGTTCGTCATCCGGGCTGATGGCAGGGCTGCTCGGAACGGGGGCAGGGGCCGGGGTGGCCGACACGTCACCGGGGGCCGAGAGCCAATTGGCGATCCGATCAAAGAACCCCGAGACCATGTTTTGCGCTTGTCGCCTCCATCTGGGCGCAAGCCTACTGCATGCAGTGGCTACAAATCTAGCGGGCTGGGCGAATTGTCACGCAATGCCATTGTTTCCATAGCTTGGCGCGCCTCTGCCAAGGCCGTACGGAGCTTGTCTCGAGCGCGCTCGGCGGCGAGGCCTGGATCGGTCTGAGTCTGATCGCTCATAACCTGTCGCGCCGCCATGGCGACTTGTAGCGCCGACAGCGTTGCGGTGCGCGCCTGGACGATCGCCTTGTCGAGGACGCTCTGATTGGCGATCAGCAGGTCCAGCGTCATCGTCGCCTGCTGGTGAATAGCCTGTTGGGTGAGCAGGGCCTGTTCGCGCTCCAGTAAAATGGCAGATCCGCGATCCTGCATGGCGGCGGCGCGTTCCGGTTGCTCCACCCGTAGCTCCCGAGCAGCGGACTCGATCATGGGCCGCATCAGTTCGAGCGTCGTCAAAGCCTGTTCCAATCCGTCGGCGCTCTTGGCCAAGCGATTACGGGTCGATGTCAGAAGGATCATCCGCCGTGTGGATTCATCCCGTTCGGCATCCAGGCGCATCACCAGCGTGTCGATGTCTTTGGTCGATGCGCGGGCGGCGGAATGCTGACGGCCCCGCAGCCACTGAAAGCGAGGTGGCGGTGGGGGCGCGTCCCATGTCGCGATCGATCGTTCGACATCCGCTATGATGGTCGGCGCGGACCTGCCCTCGACCAGTGCAGGCAAGTGGGCCGTGGCATCGCAGGATGCGCGGATGGCGTCCTCGCCAATTTGGCTGAGTATGACGTCAGCGGTATCGCGGACCCAACGACGAACGATGTTTCTTGCAATTGTCTTCGGTTCGGTTGCTGCGGCGATCGGGTTGCGGGAATTGCTGGGCTCACCGTCTACCATGTGTCTGATCAATCTGCCGCGGTGGAACCGACCTAAGGATAAGGAATGTGCCTTGGTGCTGTAAAGCCGGGTGCGATCGCCGCTGGAGCCGATCTTGTCTTCGCAGCCGGCAACCCGCCGTACCTGACCGACTTATCAGCCCGCCATGTCACTGAGCCTCGACGAAATGGCCGGGGAGGAACAAGTTTGTATAGTCGAAGCGCTCACTCGTATCGCGCAAAACTGAACCGCGCCGGGTTTGCCGGAGGCTGTTGGATGTGAGTCACGCCGCCATATCGACGATGTTCGCGGCGGCATAGTATTGCTCTTCGGCTTCGGCGGGCGGGATGTTGCCGATAGGCTCGAGCAGCCGGCGATGATGGAACCAGTCCACCCATTCCAACGTGGCGTACTCGACCGCCTCGAAGCTGCGCCACGGCCCACGGCGATAGATAACTTCGGCCTTGTAGGGGCCGTTGATGGTTTCGGCCAAAGCGTTGTCATAGCTGTCGCCGACGCTGCCGACCGACGGTTCGATCCCCGCTTCGGCAAGGCGTTCGGCGTACTTGATCGACACATATTGGCTGCCGCGGTCGGAGTGGTGGACGAGGCCACCACCCCGCATCGGCCGTCGGTCATGCAGCGCCTGCTCGAGCGCATCCAGGACGAAGCCGGCATGTGCACTCCGACTGGCGCCAGCCAACGATCCGGCGAGCGTAGGTGTCGATGACGAACACCACGTAGACGAACGCCGCCCAGGTCGCGACCTAGGCGGTGTCCCCATAACGGGGTTCACGGCTTGGGGCTTATCTGATTCAATCTCCTGAGAAGGAGGTTGGTATGCGTCGCCATGAACTGATGGATCACGAATGGTCGGTGATCGAGCCGCTGTTGCCGCGCAACAGCCACGGCGTGCCGCGCGTGGACGACCGCCGGGTGATCAACGGCATCCTCTGGCGGTTCCGGACCGGCTCGTCCTGGCGGGATATCCCCGAGCGCTACGGCCCGCGCACCACGCTCTACAATCGCTTCACGCGCTGGCGCGCCGCCGGTGTCTGGGACCGGCTGCTGGAGGCCGTGAGCCGCGCCTATGACGGCGACATCGTGATGATCGACAGTTCCTGCGTCCGCGTCCATCAGCATGGGGCTGCGGGCAAAAAGGGGGATCTGCCGATCCTTGCATGGGACGTTCGAGAGGCGGCCTGACGACCAAGATCCACGCCCTGGTCGATGACGGAGGGCGGCCCGTGCGCCTTGAACTCACCGCCGGGCAAGCTGGCGACGCGCCCATGGCGGCCAAGCTGCTCGAGACCGTCGCGCCCGGTGCGACGGTCATCGCCGACAAGGCCTACGACACCGACGGCATCCGCGCCTTCGTGGCCACGCGAGGTGCCTGGGCCAACATCCCGCCGCGCTCGACGCGCAAGGCCACCTTGGCCTTCAGCCGTCGGCTCTATCGTCAACGCAACCGCGTCGAGCGCTTCTTCAACCGCCTCAAACAGATGGGCGGCCTTGCAACACGCTACGACCGAAGGCCGGACAACTTCCTCGCTGCCATCAAGCTCGCGTCCGTCCGCATCTGGATCGGTGCATAACGGGTCCGCTGCCTAGGTGAAGTCCGACACCCACAGCATGTTCGGTGCCGGCGCGCGGAACTGCCGGTTCACCCGGTCGAGCGGACACGGTGCCGCCTTGTCTCTGATAGTGGTGCGCACCGGCTTGCCGCGGATCACGCCAGCTAGGTCCATCGCCCGCATCAGTCGGGCAACGGTGCAACGGGCGATGTCAAACCCTTCGCGCCGCAGCTGTCGCCACACCTTGCGGACGCCGTAGACGCGGGAATTCTTCTCGAACACGCGGCGCACCTCCGGCCCAAGCGCATCGTCACGCCGAAACCGAGGCGACCTCTTGGTCGGCTCAAGCTTTTTGGCAACGTAAGCATGATAGGTGGACGGGGCGATCGGTAGAACCCGGCAGATCGGCTCGTCCCCGTATACCTCGCGATGCGCGTCGATGAACGACACCATCACCTCGCTCGGCGGTAGAACTCCGCCATCGCAAAATACGCCGATGCCTTGCGCAGGATCTCGTTGGCCTTGCGCAGCTCGCGGTTTTCCCGCTCCAGCGCCTTCGTTCGGTCGGCAACATCGCTCGGCACCCCGGCGCGCATGCCACTGTCAACCTCGGCCTTCTTCACCCACTCGTGCAGCGTCTGCCCCGCGCACCCGATCTTCGCCGCGATCGACACCACCGCGGCCCACCGCGACGAATGATCCTTCTCATGGTCCAGCACCTTCCGCACCGCACCGCACGTGCGCGCACCTCAGGCGAAAACTTGTTGGTCGTCTTGCTCGTCATAGCCCCTTCCTCTCAGGAGTTGCGGCCTCCGACAAACCCGGCGCGGTTCAAACCGTCGTAGCGGCTGATCGAACGCTGAGACTTAGCCTGGCCCTTAGGGTCAGGACCTATTGATGAGAGCGTTGCGGTCTGATTCAGGCTCCGCAAGGAGACCGGAATGAGCGACCTGTTTTGGCTGACGGATGAGCAGTTCGAGCGGCTGCGGCCGTTCTTCCCCAAGAACCACGGCAAGCCGAGGGTTTCTCGGGATGATCCCCTCGAAGGTCGATGGCCGCAACCCGCGCCATGCCCGTCACCTTGCCGAGTTGATGGATGCCTACCCCGAGCTTATCATGCCGACACCCATCGGCTATCGCAGCAGCATTGCCGATGGGCTGGCAACGCAAAGCCCTGTTTGGGCCATAAAGCGGACGTCCGCCCGCCCGGCCGCCCGTGAGGTGCGAGCGATGGCCGAGTACATTCAGAACAAGATGGAGATTGCGTAATGGGCAGCAGGTCCAAACCCTCGGGTAAGCCGGCCGCAGCCGCAGGATCCAAAGCAACCGTAGCGCCATCGACGCTGGGGCTCGGCGATCTTGGCGATCTGTCTGGCTTTCTCGCCGCGCCATCCCCGCTGGCGTCCGAGCCGACCGGGGCCGCCATGGAGATTCCCATCGACCTGATCGATGAAGATCCCAGCCAGCCGCGCCAGCATTTCGATCGGAGCAAGCTTGACGAGTTGGCGGCCACGATCCGCGAAAGAGGCGTGAAAACGCCGATCTCCGTTCGCCCTCATCCTCACTCCGAGGGCCGGTACATCATCAACCATGGGGCGCGGCGTTACCGAGCCTCCAAGCTTGCTGGTAAGACGACGATCCCCGGTTTCGTCGACGCGGATTACAGCGAAGCCGACCAGGTCATCGAGAACCTGCAACGCGACGAATTAACCTCGCGCGAGATTGCTGACTATATTGGACGCCAGCTGGCGTCCGGCCTGACGAAGTCGGAGATTGCGAGGGCGATCGGCAAGTACCTTCCACAGCGCCTTGCCGTCGAATGCGGGGCGCAGCTTTTCTGTCGGCACAGGTAATAAACGCCGGTCAAAGAGTGTTTCCAGGGTGTCGCCATTAGGGCCATTTCAGTGCTCGCTGTACCTGTGCGCTGTACCAGCGAGCGGCAAAGAATGGCTTGATCGCGCAATTCTGCGCTCTTGAGCGCAGATGGTGACCCCTACGGGACTCGGCGAACGGCGGTCGATATGTCGATCTAAGGCAGCCCGCGCTCGGCGCATTTGCGATGAACCTCGCCGAATTGTCCGTTATGATCTATTATTCATCGGTTCGTAGGGATGAATCCATGAGTAGCGCAGACGACCACCGCCCCGCTCGTTGCAGCCATGGGGATGTACGCCAGGTGATCGAGCGAATCACGGCCGATCAGGCACGCGAGCTCGTGCGCGAGACGCAGAGGACGGTTGAGCGCGATGCGGAGGCCGCCATCGTGCAATATCACGATATGGCGGCGCGCCGCATCTACGAGGCCGCGAAACGCGGCGAGACCGAATTGCGCTATCTGTTCAGCGATATCCCCGTCGATTCGCGGCTCCCGGTCATCCGCCGGCTGCAGCAGGACGGGTTCACGATCAAAGACGATCTTTACGGCGGGATCGTCATCTGGGAGCTGAATGATCTGCACCTCAGCATCGACCCCGCAGTCGAGCCCAGCTTGCTGATCGTGCACCCGGCCAGCCTGGCGGAGCCCGCCGACATCGCGCGGGCGTCGGCACGCCAAAAGCGATAAGCGGTGATCGTGCCGGTTCGCCGGTGTGGTGGATCGCCCGAGAGGCCATCGGGGCTATGCCGCCCGGCCCAATTTTGATCGGATGGGCTACGGCTCGTCATCGTCCAGAGGGAACTGCGCTCACAACGGCACCGGCCGGTCGGTATGTGACGTGGTGCTGGGCTGGATCGAGATAAAAGCTTCGAGGAAAACTCCTCCCCCGCCAGGGGGAGGTGGCGGGCCCAGAGGGCGTGACGGAGGGGGAGGTAAGCGACGTCTTCGGTGGCATGTCCTCCCCCTCCGTCATGCCTTCGGCATGCCACCTCCCCCTGGCGGGGGAGGAATTTGGCTGAATGCGATTCCGGCTCACGTTCGGGCGGGAGGTCCACGCCGCCGCGCAGCATCGGCCGCCCGGGGTCCCGCCGGACCGCCGCGCGGGCTGCGGCTGGCACGCCGGTTTCACCGGCCCGCGACCATGCGATCACCGAGGGATGGTTCTTGTCGCGTTCGATCAGGTCGATGACGCGCCGAACGGCGGCGTGCTGCTTCGCCTGATCGACCAACCCCTTGGAGCGGCGATCCTTGCTGGACGCGCCGCCGGCGGCATCTAGGTGGCTGGGTTCGTCGATGACATACAGGCCGTATCGGTCCGCCAGTTCGTACAGATAGGGATCGGCCGGGCGATGCGCGGTACGCAATGTCGTGATGCCGGCTTGCCGTAGCGCGCGCATGGCGCGCTCCATCCGATCGTGGCTGGCCGGTTCGGCGGTCCGGCGGTCGATGCCATACGGGGCCGCACCGCGGATCGCGACCGGCCGGCCATTCACCCGGACGACCCCGCCGGTGAACGTCACGGTGCGAAAACCGATACGCTGGTAGCTCGACTGGATGATCCGGCCGCGCCGGTCGTAGAGTTCGACCAACAGGAAATAGAGCGTCGGCGTCTCCGCCGCCCACGGCCTGACCCCGGCCAGCCGGCCGTGCAGCGTCACGATCCGCTCTGCACGCCCGGGTGGCACCGCCGCGCGGCCGGCGAGCACCGCGCGATCTTCGTCCAGCAGCAGATACCGCGCCTCGGTCGCCCCACCGGGGGTCACCGCCACATCGATCGCCAGCCTGCCCGCGCGGCGATCGCCGGACAGGCCGGCGTGGACGAAGATATCGCGGATGCGCGTCTTCGGCGCGGCCATCAGGAAGACCTCGCGCTCGATCCCCGCCAGGCAGAGCCCCACCGCTTGATCGGACTCCGCGGGGCGACGAACCTCGATCGCTATGACGTTTCGCCCCGGCTTCAGATGGCGCGTGACGTCGAACTCGCTCGGCAGCGCCGCGTCGGTGGCGTCGCCGACCGCCTCGCCATTCATCCAGACGCGATAGGCCGGGCCTGCCGCACCGATATGCAGGATGACGTCCTGCCCGCGCCAGCCGGCCGGAAGGTCGACGTCTCTGCGATAGGATCCGACTGCCGCCGCGGCGCATCCGGCGCGATCATGACCCTGGATCTGCCAGAAGGCGGGAACGTCGATCGTCCGCCACGACGACGTATCATAGTCCGGACGCTCGAACCCGGGCGCCGCCGATACAGGATTGGGCGAGAAGGCGAAAGACCAGCGCCCGTTGAGCAGCAGGAAGCGATCCGATCTCGTGCGATGCCCGGCGATCGCCTTGGCCCGCGTCTCGAACGGGAATGCGGTGGCGTGCGCGGGCAGTCGCTGGTCGGCCGATCCGGCTGCGCGATGCAGCGTGCCGGGTGCCGACCCGGCGGAGGGCGCGACACACGCCTGCGCCACGGCGATCGCGGCGATGACCTTGGCGCACCATCCCAGCCGCACGTTGATCCTCTCCCTTGGCGCTGCGCTCCATCGGCGGCGGCTCAGTAGCTGACGTAATAATCCTTGCGGAAATCCTGCCCGTCATAGGCGCGGCGCATGGTCCAGGGCAGCGGCGCATCCGTCCAATAGGCGTGCGATGCGGGCAGGCCGAGCGCAATCAGACTCTCCGACGCGATGTACATGCTCCCGGCGTTCGAATAGATGTCGCCGAGCGACGGCTGATGCCGGGTGAAGCCGATCGTCAGAAAGCCGTCGGCGTTGAAATTGCTGGGATCGGCGAACACCCGGCGTTGTGATGCCATCGTCGCCGCCCGCACCTGTCCCGCCGGCAGGCTCGCCGGCAACAGCCCGCGCCACGCCAGATAGCCGAGCGGCTGATGCGCCGCCGTCCGATAGGTGAGCGAGCGGCCGATCGCCGCGAAGGCGCCGTCCGGACCGATCATCCGTTCGAGATGCTCGGCGTAGCGCTGCGCGCGCCTGACGGCGCGGTCCTGCTCCTCCGCCGGGTTCAGGCTGTTGAAGTTCGGCTTGCCCGCGGCGAGCGTCGCGAGGATCTGCAACAGCATCGGGTGGATGACGAAACTGTTGTAATAATCGAAGTGGAAGCGGTCGCCGTCACCATACCAGCCGTCGCCGACATACCATTCGAGGAATTTGCGGATCGCCAGGTCGACGCGCATCGGGTCCCAATCCTCGCCGATCGAGAACAGGAACACCTCGTTCATCGCGGCGAACAGAATCCAGTTCTGATAGGGCGGCGAGACGCGGCGCAGCCGCTTGATGTTGTCGATGATGCGCCGCTTCGTCGTCGCGTCCAGCGGCGTCCACAGGGCGTCGGGCGCGCGGAGCAGCGCGCTGGTGAAATAGGCCGAGTCGACCAGCGCCTGCCCGTGCGGCCCCCAGAGCAGGTGGTCGGGGCTGCGCGGATCGACCGAATGGGTGTAGCTCGCCAGCACCTGGTCGCGCAGCCGGTGGCGCAGGCGCCCCTCCGGCGAAGGATCGTCGGGCAGGGCAAGCCAGGGCGCGATCCCGTCGACCAGGCGGCCGAACGCCTCCAGATAGGCGACGCCGGGGTCGCGGCCATCCCAGGTCGGGCTGAGTTCGGGCGTCCAGCGCGCGCGCAGCCGACCCTGCGCCATCAGGCCGAGCACGGGCTCCGCCATTCGCTGCAACAGGCCGAGCGCATAGGCCCGGTCGGTGGCGCCGTCGGGCAGCGGCGTGCCACCGGCGACCACCGGTTCCGCCTGCGCCGGCGCGTGGGCGGCGAGGGCAGCGCCGCCCAGCATGCCGCCGATCATCGTGCGGCGGTCCACGGCGGGGGTCATGCGCGTGCTCCGGGTGGGGTGAAGTCGAGCCTTTGACCGGCGACATAGGCATCCCATTGCGCACGGGTGCGAAAGCCGCTGCCCTTGTCCCACGCCGATGCCGAATAATAGACGAAGGGCCGTCCGGGCGTCGCGCGGAGCAGGACGAGGTGATTGTCGGCATCGTCGCGGATCTCGGCGATCGCGGCGGGGTCGACCCGCAGCGCAATCATCATACGACCATGCGCGCCGTCGACCGGGCCCCACCAGGACAGGATGCCGCGCGCGCGATCGACGGTCAGCTCGCCGGCCGCCTGCCCCGTGGTGCGCTTGCCGATACCGATGCCGACCAGCAACGCGTCGGGTCGGTCCGACGACAGCGTCGACACCATGCGCGTGAAATAGGTGCCGAGTGGCAGGGTGAAGCGCCGCGTCTCCCAGACCCGGCGCCCGACATCGACCGGCCAGGGGGCATAGTCGACGGTGAAATCGGCGGTCTTGCCGTCGCTGGCAAGGATGCGGTGGCGGACGTAGTTGCGCGACGTCCACAGCTTGTTGTCATACCAGATGCCCAGGCCGCCGGCACCGCGGGTCGTCCCGACATTGTAGAAATCGATGCCTTCGCCATGATAGCCGTGCTGGTCGCCGGTCCGCAGCTGGCGATCGGCGAACGGCCAGGCGACGTTCTTGCCCCAGGAATCGATCCCCGACCCCGACGGCGGCTCCGCCGCCTCCAGCGCGCGGCCATAGATCCGGTGGGCGGTACGATCGTTTTCCCATAGCAGATCGTCGTAGCGATAGGGGGCGAGCACCGCGACCGCCCGGGGCGTGCGCGTCTGCGGCGGGGGCAGGGGGCTCGTCACCGGCGGCATGTCCCGACCCGCGTCCTGCGGCGCAGCGCCGCTCGCACCGGCCAGCACCACCGCAAGCACGGCGGCCCCGACACCGCCCACCCGGATCACCGCTCGATTCGCCATCCCATCCTCTCCGATTTGTAGGACATGCTAAGTCGTCATACCCATTGTGCAAGCCGCAAGTGACGCTACCTTGCTGGCGGGCCCGACCGCATGAGGCGGCGGCCCAGGAGGATCGATGGCAAAGTCCATGTCGATGGCGGACGCGCTCTTCGCCAAGCTGGAGGCGCGTGTCCGGTCGGGCGACATGCAGCCCGGCTCACGATTTCCCACGCAGAAGGAGATCGCCGAGCAGGAAAACGTCAGCCGCACCGTGGTGCGCGAGGCGGTGGCGCGTCTGGAGGCGCAGGGCATCGCCGTCGCGCGGCAGGGGTCGGGCGTATTCGTCTCGGACGACGCCCGCTATCGCGCGTTCCAGATCACCCGCGACGAGATGGGCGAGCTGGCGGAGGTCATCCGGCTGCTCGAGGTGCGGCTGGCGGTGGAGTCGGAAATGGCGGCCTTTGCGGCGGCGCGCCGTGATCTGGATGACATCTCCGCCTTACGCGCCGCGCTCCGCGATATGGCGGCGGTCGCCGATGATCCCGCCGCGTCGGCAGAGGCGGACGCGCGGTTCCACACCGCGATCGCGCGCGCCTCGCGCAACGAAACGTTCGTCAAGCTGATCGACTTCCTCGGCGTGCGGCTGGTGCCGCCGCGCAATCTGTACCTGCGCCATCAGCCGCTTGCCGCGCATCGCGCCTATGTTGAACGCGTGCGGCTGGAGCATGAGGCGATCGTCGACGCGATCGTGCGGATGAACCCGGCCGCGGCGCGCGATGCGGCGCGCGCGCATATGCAGGAAAGCCTGAGCCGCCACACCGAGCTGAGCGAGATGATCGGCGCGCCCGAATAGCCGCGATCCGGCAATTGACGACCGACCGAACTTGTATGATAACTCGCGACAGGCCGGAGAAACCGGCGCGATAATCAGGAGGGGTTTGGGATGAGCAAGTCGGTTTTGCGTGGTGCTGTGTCGTCCGCCGTCCTGGTGCTCCTGTCCGCCGGCGCCGCAGCCGCCCAGACCGCGCCCGCGCCCGCCCCCGCGACCGCGCCATCCCCGGTCCCGCCGTCGTCCGTCCCGCAGGACGGGGCCGGGGCGCCCGCCGACCCGCAGACGCCCACCGCCGGCGACGAAGACGGCGCGACGCCCGAGGATATCGTCGTTACCGGGTTCCGCCGCAGCCTGGCGCAGGGGCTGGAACTCAAGCGCGAGGCGATCGGGGTGCGCGACTCGATCGTCGCCGAGGATATCGGCAAGTTTCCCGAAGCGAACGTCGCCGACTCGTTGCAGCGCATCCCCGGCGTCATCCTAAGCCGCGACGGCGCCTCGAACGAGGGACAGAAGATCAGCATCCGCGGGCTGTCGTCCGACTTCACCGTCACCACGATCAACATGGCGCCGGTGCGCACCACCTCCGCGCTCGATGTCGGCGGATCGTCGCGCAACTTCAATTACGACGTATTCCCCTCCGAACTGTTCGGCCGCGTCGACGTCTACAAGACGCCGCTCGCCAATCTGGAAGAGGGCGGCATCGGCGGCAACGTCGATTTGCAGACGCCGCGGCCGTTCGACAGCAAGTCGCGCGTGATCCGCTATACCGCGCAGGCCAATTACAACACCCAGTCGAAGCGCTGGGGCCCGCGCGGGTCGCTGCTGTTCAGCGATACCTTCGGCGATTTCGGCATATTGGTCGGCGCCGCCTATTCCCGCACCACGAACGAGCGGTCGGGCTTCCAGTCGACCGGCGGCTATAATTCGTCGGCGATCGGCTCGCTCGGGTACAACACGCCGGCCGGACAGACGCGGCCGCCGGTGGGGCCGTTCGAGTTCCAGCTCGATCTCGACAATCCGCGCGCCAATTTCGGCGGCCTCACCCGGACGCAGATCGCCAACGGCCTGTTGCCGCGCTTTTACCGCGTCTTCGCCGCCGACAATGATCGGGAGCGGATCGGTGCCGTGGCGTCGCTCCAGTACAAGACCAGCCGGCTCGACGTCAGCCTCGACGGCATCTTCTCGCAACTGACCGACCAGTCGGACGAATTCACCTTCGGCGTCGCGGTCCGCAATTCGCGGACGGTGCGCGGCACCACCAGCCTGCCGGGGCGCGGCACCAATTCCGGCCTGATCCCGCTCGACGTCAAGCTGGACCAGTACAACAATCTGTATGGCACGTTCGGCAATTCGACCATCCTGACCGAAAGCCTGTTCCGCGATGCGCGGACCCGCTTCGGCTACGGCATCCTGCGCGCGGTCTACGACATCAACGACCGTCTCAAGCTCTCGGCGCAGGGCAATCTGAGCGAGAGCAGGGCGCGCAATTCGGGCAACCGCATCCTCAGCAACATCTATTCGGTGGATACGACCTTCGATCCCACCGGCAACGTCAGCTATCCGACGATCAGCTCGCCGGTCGATGTCACCAATCCGCGCAACTTCGCCGATCCCTCGCTCGGTTTCGGCGAGGCGCGCGAGAACGACAAGCAGCGCACGGCGCGGGCGGTCCTCGACTGGAGCGTGGTGGACGACGATGATCGCCTGTTCGCGCTGAAGCTCGGCGCCAGCTACGTCTCGACGATCAAGGAGGTCGAACGCCGCGATGGCAGCGCGATCGCAGCGGCTCGCGCGCTTCCCGGCGGTGGCACGTTCCGCACCATCGACGTCTTCGCCAACATGGACCCGGGCGTGCAGTTCGGCGCGCTGCGCAACGGCGGCAACGCGGGCTTCCCCTCGCAATTCGCGACCTTCCCGCGCAAGTTCGTGATGGACACGCTGGACGCCAACGGCGCCAACCGGGCCGCACCGGTGCAGCTCAACGCCGCGTTCCAGGCCGAGGAGATCGTCAAGACCGGCTTCTTCGAGACCAATTTCAAGACGCCGCTGTTCGGCAGCGAGCTGCGCGGCAATGTCGGGGTACGCTATTCCGATACCCGTACGATCGTGGACAATTTCGTCACCGACGGCCGCGGCGGGTTCGAACCGGCACGGCGGCGCGGCGGCTATGACAATTGGCTGCCCTCGGCCAGCCTTGCCTTCGACCTCAGCCGCAATCTCACGATCCGCGGATCGGCAGGCCAGACGATCACCCGCAACGCGCTGGCGGTGATCGCCGGCAGCACCGCGGTGCCCAATCCGTTCAACGCCGACGTCACCGTCGGCAATCCCAATCTCCGCCCGCAACTCGCCAGCCAATATGATGCGGTCACCGAATGGTATTTCACCCCCGGCGGCCTGCTCAGCCTCGGCGTGTTCAAGAAGGACATCCAGGATCGGCCCTTCTCGGTGCAGGATTTCGTGTCGTTCGGTTCGCTCGGCCTGCCATCCAACGTCTTCAACACGCTGTCGCTCGGCTTCCCGGACGGCGTCATCCCCAACGACTTCCAGATCCGGCGGACGATCACCGTCAATCAGGACACGTTGAAGCTGAAGGGGCTGGAGGTCGCATACCAGCAGAACTTCACCTTCCTGCCCAAGCCGTTCGACGGGCTGGGCGTGACCAGCAGCTTCACGCTGATCGACCAGCAGGGCGGCGATTTCGTGTCGTCGTCGGGCAAGCGCACGTCGATCTCGTTCGTCCCCGATTATTCCTACAGCATCACCGGCTTCTACGAGAAGGGGCCGCTCTCCATCCGCGGTTCGTACAATTATCGCGCCAAGACGGGCACGTCGTTCGTCAACACCGGCAATGACCAGATCGCCTATGTCGCGCCGCAGGGCTATCTCGACGGGACGGTCAGCTATCGCGTCAATGACGTCATCGAATTGCGCGTGGATGCGCTGAACCTGACCAACGAAAACGTCTATCTCTATTACGAGAATCCGGACCAGCCGAGCGGCAACGGCAAGTCGCGCCGCGACAATTCCTTCTTCAACGGCACCACCATCTCCTTCGGCATCCGCGGGAAATTCTAGCCTGCTCCCGGTGCCCGGCGGCCGCGCCGGGCAATCCGCCTTGGTCGATGCGCAGGAGGTTCGATGACGATGACGAGCACGCCCGAAATCGGAACGGCTGCGCGGGCCGGGGTGTCCGGACGCTATCGCTGGACGATCTGCGCGCTGCTGTTCGCCGCGACCGCGATCAACTACGTCGATCGGCAGATGATCGGCGTGTTGAAGCCGGTTCTGCAGGTCGACCTGGGATGGAGCGAGGCGCAATATGCCGATATCGTCTTCTGGTTCCAGGCGGCCTATGCGCTCGGCTTCCTCATCATGGGCCGGTTCGTCGACGCGGTTGGTGCGCGGATCGGTTATGCCGTGGCCTTCTCCTTCTGGACGCTGGCGCATGTCGCGCATGGTCTGGTCGGATCGGTCGTGCAGTTCACCGTGGCGCGCTTTGCGCTTGGGCTGGGGGAGGCAGGGAACTTCCCCTCCGGCCTGAAAGCGGTGGCCGACTGGTTCCCGCAGCGCGAACGGGCGATGGCGGTCGGCCTGTTCAACGCCGGTGCCAACGTCGGCGCGATCGCGACGCCGCTGATCGTCCCGGCGATCACCATCGCTTATGGCTGGCGCATGGCGTTCGTCGCGACGGGGGCGCTGAGCGTGATCTGGCTGATCGCCTGGATAGCCCTGTACCGCCGGCCCGAGGAGCATCGCCGGTTGGGGGCGGAGGAACTGGCCTGGATCCGCAGCGACCCGGTCCAGCCCGCGGCGCGCGTCTCGTGGCTCCGCCTGTTTACGGTGCGCGAGACCTGGGCCTATGCCATCCCCAAGTTCCTGACCGACCCGATCTGGTGGATGCTGCTGTTCTGGCTGCCCGATTTCCTTGCCAAACGCTATGGGCTCGACCTCAAGGGCTTCGGTGTGCCGCTCGTCGTCATCTACCTTCTTTCGGACGGAGGCAGCGTGATCGGCGGATGGGCGTCGTCGCGGCTGATCCGGCGGGGATGGTCCGCCAATGCGGCGCGCAAGGCGACGATGTTCGGTTGCGCGATGGTCGTGCTGCCGATCGTCATCGTGCAATATGTCGATCAATTGTGGCTGGCGGTGCTGCTGATCGGGCTCGCCGCGGCCGGGCATCAGGCGTTTTCCGCCAATCTGCTCACCCTGCCGTCCGATCTGTTCCCGCGCCAGGCGGTGGCCTCGGTCGTCGGCATCGGCGGGACCGCGGGCGCGATCGGCGGCATGCTGATCGCCAAGTTCGTCGGCTATGTCCTCGGCCTCTCCGGCAGCTATGCGCCGGTCTTCGCGGTCGCCGGCTGTGCCTATATGCTGGCGCTGGTCGCGCTGCACATCGTCAGCCCGCGGCTGGCGCCCGCCCGATTTCTGCCCCTGGAGAATGACGCATGATCCACCGCGCGATGGCGCTGTTCGCCGCATCATTGACGATCGCCGCCGCGCCGACCGCGGGCGCTGCGCTGGCGCAGGCCCCCGCGGCGGCCCTCGCACCGGCGCGTTCGCCGATCGCGCAGGCGGTGGCGCTGGCCGACTGGCAGCTCGCCCGCCTCGCCGATACCGCCCATGTCAGCCGCGCCACCGGCGAGACGCGCAACCCGCGCGCGTGGGAACAGGCCGTGTTCTGGGTGGGGATGACCGCGCTCGCCGATGCCGGCGCGCCGCCGCGCATCCGTGACTCGATCCTGGCGATGGGACGCGCCAACCGCTGGCTGCCGGGCGACAATCCCTATTTCGCGGACGATCATGCCATCACCCAGAGCTATATCTGGGCAGCCGCGCATGGCGCCCCGGCCGCGGCAATCCTGCCGACCCGCAGGACGTTCGACCGGGTCATCGACCAGCCGGCGGTGACGACGCTGGCCTTCTTCGTCCCGCCGGCCGGCTATTCGGCGACCGAGTGCCTGACCCGCTGGTGCTGGTGCGACGCGCTGTTCATGGCGCCGCCGGCGATGGTGGCGCTGAGCCGCCAGACCGGCGACCCGCGCTACCGCGATTTCGCGCTGCGCGAGTTCTGGGCGACGACCGCCTTCCTGTTCGATCCGGCCGAGCATCTCTATTATCGTGACAGCCGGTTCTTCGAACGGCGCGACGCCCGCCAGCGCAAGCAGTTCTGGGCGCGCGGCAACGGCTGGGTCTTTGCCGGGATGGCGCGGATCATCCCGCAGCTTCCCGCCGGAAGCCCCGACCGGGTGCGCATGGAGGCGCTGTTCCGCGAGATGGCGGCGCGCCTGCGCGATCTGCAAAAGCCCGACGGCTATTGGGCACCGTCGTTGCTCGCGCCCGAAGGGTCGCCGCCCGAGTCGAGCGGGACGGGTTTCTTCACTTATGGTATGGCCTGGGGCGTGCGCACCGGCCTGCTGCCCCGTTCCGGCTACGAGCCCGTCGCCCGCCGCGGCTGGGCGGCGATGGAGCGGGCGATCCAGCCCGACGGCCGGCTCGGCTGGGTGCAACAGGTCAGTGATCGCCCCGAAAAGGTCGAGGCCGCGGACACGCAATTTTACGGCGTCGGTGCCTTCCTGCTCGCGGCGACCGAGATCGCCGCCCTCGATCGCTCCACTCGATAGAAAGACAGCGTCACATGTTTGCCAAGACCTATTACGCCACGCATCCCGACATGATGGCGGGCGCATCCAATCAGGATCTGCGCGATCGCTATCTGGTCAGCGGGCTGTTCCAGCCGGGCGCGATCACGCTCACCTACTCGCATGGCGAGCGGTTCATCATCGGTGGCGCGGTGCCCGCGGGCACGCCGTTGGCCTTGCCCGTCCAGACCGAGCCGGAGAGTGCCGCCGGCCATCCGCTGCTCGAACGGCGCGAACTGGGGATCGTCAACATCGGCAAGGCGGATGGCGTCGTCACCGTCGACGGCCAGTCCTTTCCCCTGGCCCGATACGAGGCGCTCTACGTGCCGATGGGGTCGACGGACGTGACCTTCGCCGGGGATGGCGCGCGCTACTATCTGCTCAGCGTGCCGGCGCATGCCGCCTATCCGCTGCGCAAGGTGACGCTGGCCGACGCCAACCCGATGGAGCGCGGCAGTCTGGACACGTCGAACGATCGCACCATCTACCAGCTGGTGCTGCCGCATCTGGCGAGCAGCGCGTCGCTGTGCCTCGGCCTCACGACGCTGAAGCCCGGCTCGGTGTGGAACACGATGCCGCCGCACGTCCATGAACGGCGCAGCGAGATCTACCTCTATTTCGACCTGGAGGACGACAATCGCATCTTCCATTACATGGGCCGGCCCGACGATCTGCGCCACATCGTGATGGACAATGAGGAGGCTGTCATCAGCCCGCCGTGGTCGGTGCACATGGGGGCGGGTACGAGCAACTATACGTTCATCTGGGCGATGGCCGGCGAGAACCAGGACTATACCGACATGGACGTGTGCGACCTGTGCCAGCTGCGATGACCCCGTTCGATCTGACCGGGCGGGTGGCGATCGTCACCGGCGCCAACACCGGTATCGGCCAGGCGATCGCGGTTGCGCTGGCCGCGGCCGGCGCGGACGTCGCATGTGCCGGTCGCACGCCCGCGCACGACACCGCCGCGCAGATCGAGGCGCTCGGCCGCCGCGCCGCGCTGATCGCCGCCGACCTGTCGACGATCGAGCCGGTGCAGCGCGTCGTCGACGAGGCCATCGCGCGGCTCGGCCGGCTCGATATCCTGGTCAACAATGCCGGTATCATCCGCCGCGCCGATGCCGTCGATTTCAGCGAGGACGATTGGGACGCGGTCGTGGATACCAACCTTAAATCGGTCTTCTTCCTGTCACAGGCGGCGGGGCGGCACATGATCGCGGCGGGCGGCGGCCGGATCATCAACATCGCTTCGATGCTCACCTTCCAGGGCGGCATCCGCGTGCCGAGCTACACGGCAGCGAAATCGGGGATCGGCGGCCTCACCAAATTGCTGGCGAACGAATGGGCACGGCACGGCATCACCGTGAACGCGATCGCCCCCGGCTATATCGCCACCAACAATACCGCAGCCTTGCAGGCGGACCCGGTGCGCAACGCGGCGATCCTCGACCGGATACCGGCGGGGCGCTGGGGCGATCCGGCAGACCTCGGCGGCGCGGCAGTGTTCCTCGCCTCCGACGCAGCCGCCTATGTGCAGGGCCATATCCTGGCGGTCGACGGCGGGTGGCTGGCCCGCTGATCGGCGCAACCCGCCGGCCGATCCCGACATCGATCATGCCGGCGGCCGACCAGCCGCCGCCGGCATGACGAAGGCGGCGGTCAGCGCGACAGCGTGCAGCCGGCTGGCGCGTTGACCGGGTTGCAGCGTGCCGCGCCGCCGCCCGGCAGGCGAACGACATAGGGCGTACCGTATCCGTTGCCCGGCTGGTAGAAATCGGTCGACACGATCTGCGCGCCGCTGCGAAACGCCTGGTTCGCGCGGGTGAGGTCGTTGATCCGGGCCTCGTACGTTTCGATGTCGGCACGGGCGCGGACCAGATACCCCTGCCTGACGCGCGCCGGGATCTCCTTTGCCCGCATCGTGGCATTGTCCATCAGCAGGAATGCGGCATAGCTGTTCCCGGGACTGGCCCGCAGGAAGGCGGCGCGCCCCTCGAGGTTGGGATGGCCCTCATGATAGGCCGCGAGCGCCGCCGGATCCAACGCCGTCAGCAACAGGAAGACGAACTTGCCGCGTGCGGCGGCGAGCGTCGGCCAATGGTGCGCAAGCACCGCGGCCTCCAGCGTCGGATAGCGGCCGCGGACCTCGTCGGGCGTGACCAGGTGATCGCGGCCGATCACGTCGAAGATCGACTGGTCCATCTCGGCAAAGGCCTTGCCGTCGAACGGCAGGGGCGTCGTCGAGCCGGGGAAGATCGGCATCGCATCGCTCTTCGCCTCGACGAGGATGAAGATCGGTTCGTGGTCGGGATGCGCATCCGACCAGCGGCGCAATTGCGCAAGGCAGGTGCGGAACAGGTTGCAGCTCGACCGCACGTCGAAATCGGCGATGTGGAACACCTTCAGGCCGGGCTTGTCCATGTCGGTGGTATCGCGCGGCAGCGCGTCGGCAATGCCCCTGGCCTGCAACGCGGCATAGCCGGCGGGATGGGCGTAACGCCCGCCTTCGGGATCGTTGTTGATGTCGATCTCGAGGCTGCGCATGCCGGCGTCGAGCTGCGCGGCGAGCGAGGTGTAGCGATAGTTGAGCCCCTCGGTCAGGGTGCCGGGGTTGGGGTGGTATTCGAGCGCGGCGGCCTTCGCGGCGCCGGTGAGGCTGCTCATCCGTTCCAGCATCTTCGGCCCGACGATCGCTTCGGCCATCGCCATCAGTCGCGGGTCGATGCCCTGCGAATAGCTGTTGTGCGTGCCGACCACCTGGATCTGGTTGAGGAGCGGTTCGGGCGCGGGGCCCCTGGCGGCAGCGATTGCGGATACCGCACAGGTCACGGCGAGGCCGATTGCGAGCTTCTTCATGGCTTACCCTTTGTTTCGGAGCTGGGCGGCGGGCACGCAGGCGCGGCACCGCCGGACGGATCGTCAGAAGGCGAATTTCACATAGCCGCCGAGCGTGCGGTACGCGGCCGGCGTGCTGTAATGGAGCAGCCCGAGCGTGCCGTAGATCTGATAGCCGGTCGAGAAATAGGTGTTGAAGAGATTGCGCGCGTAGACGCCGACCTCCACCCTGTCATCGACCTTGGCGAGGCTCAGGCGGGCGTTGACCAGGCCGTAGGCGGGGACGAAGGAATAGCTGGCATTCGGCGTCGATGTGCCGTCGGCGTTCTTGACCGGCGGAGCCAGCCAGTCGCCGAGCAGCGCGCCGGTGACGGTCTGCGTCGCACTGCGATAGGCATAATCGACATGCGCCTTCACCTTCAGCTCGGCGCTGATCGGCGTGCCGTAATCGCCGTTGATCGTGAACGACCAGCGCGGGGCGTTGGTGAGGCGCGTGCCCGTGTAATTGGCGGACGGACTGGCGACGTAATCGGTGAATTTGGCGTCGTTGTACGTCACCGCGCCGCCGAGCGAGAGGTCGCGCGTCGGCTTCACCGCCAGCGAGCCTTCGAACCCGCGCGAGCGCAGCCCCGGTGCGTTGCCGATCGCCGAGGCGAGGATGAAGCCGCCGATGCCGGTGGTCACCGGGGTCAGGATCGTCGCCTGGAAATCGGTATAGGTCGATGAATAGAGATCGACGTTCAGCCGCACGCGATGGTTGAGGAATTCCGACTTGATGCCGGCTTCCCAGCTCTTCACGGACTCGGCATTATAGGGATTGTACTTGTTGCCGACGAAGGCGATCCCGCCGGGTTTGTAGCCGGTCGAATAGGTCGCATACAGCATCACGTCGGGGCTGAGCAGGAACTGCGGCGCGATGCGATAGGTGAACTTGCCGCCGTTCCTGGCGCCGGCACGGAAGTCGGTGGTCGGCGCGGCGCTGGGTGCCGTGAAGCTGGGCGAATAGCCGGTGATCGGCAGCGGGTCGGTGTCGAAATAGCCGATCGACTGGCCGTTCCAGTCGTAATTGTACCGGCCGCCCAGCGTCAGGCTGAGTTGCGGCGTGACGGAGAGCTTGAGCTGGCCGAAGACCGCCGCGGTTTCGTTGTACGACTTGAACCGTACCGTGTTGCCGAGCAGCGCACCGGTAACCGGATCATTGGCCCCGGTGTTCGCGGACAATATGGGCCGGCCCACCCCGTTCGCATCGAAGACCGGCGCGCCCAGCGGTCCCCATTGCACCTGCGTCTGGGTGGCGTTGAGCCTGTTGTAGAAGGCGCCGAGCAGATATTCGACGGGTTGCCCCGCCGATGACGCGAGATGGACCTCCTCGCTGAACTTGTTCGAACGCAGGCGCCCCATGTTGAACGGCAGATAGGCGTTGATGTTCGCCGGCAGCAGATCGGCCGGCGTGTCGTTGTCGTACACCGTCTCGCGATAGGCGGTGATCGAGGTCAGCGTCACCGCGCCGAGATCGTAATTGGCGTGCAGTGACCCGCCGGTGTTGGTCATGCCGATCGAGCCGAGATAGCTGTCCAGCGAATCGGTATTCTTCTCGTTGGCGACGAGGCCGAGCGCGGCCATCTGCGCGGTGATCGCGGCCGAGGGCGCGAAGACCGAACCGGCCGGGCCGCCGACGGGGGTGCGCACCGAGGTGTCGTAGTGCCGGGTATATTCACCGGCGAGCACGAATTCGAGCGCGTCGAGCGGCCGGTAGAGGAGTTTCGCGCGCACGCCGTACTCATCGACGCGGTTGAGGTTGCGGTTGAGGGTGATGTACCGGCCGGCGCCGTCCTGGCCCTGTTCGAACGCCGAGACGCGTAGCGCGGCAGTGTCGCTGACCGGCAAATTGACCGTGCCGTTGACGATGCGGTCGTTGCGTTCGCCATAGCTGCCATAGGCGTTGCCGGACCATTGGCCGATCACCGGATTGTTGGTGGTCAGCGCAATCACCCCGGAGGTGGAGTTCTTGCCGAACAGCGTGCCCTGCGGCCCCATCAGCACGTCGACGCGGGCGATGTCGACGAGGCCGATCAGGCCGTTGTCGCGCTGGTTGTCCATCACGACATCGTCGACGACGACGTTGACCGACTTGGCGTTGGAAAGATCGAACGAACTGCTGCCGACGCCGCGGATCTGGAAGGCGGCGCCCTGCGTCGGGTTATATTGCACGCCGGGGACGACATATTGCAGGTCGGTAAGGCCGATATAGCCGGTCTTCTGGAACTGCTCTCCGCTGACCGAGGTGATCGAGATCGGCACCGATTGCGCCTTTTCGGGGCGGCGCTGCGCGGTCACCACGATGTCGGCCAAGCCTTGTCCGTCGTCGCTGGCGTCGCTGCCGTCCGACGGGTTGGCGGCGTCGCGTTTCGTCGGAGTCTCGGTTTGAGCATACGCTTGTTCAGCAACCAATGCGCTGGTCAGCAGCGCAGCGCCCGTCAGCAGGCGCGCCAATTTGGAATTTCGCATGTGATCTTGCCCCTAGCGCCGTCGATTCGGCGGCATGCCCGGCGAGTCTCTACGGGCGATCCGTGACAGGAAAATTACGCTTGTTCAGCTTGCGCGATTTCCGTCGCGCTGCGCCCGGTGCAGCCGTGACGGACATGATGCGGTCGCGTGTCCCGGCATCGCGCCAGCCAGAGCGAGGCGGCCATCAGCAGCATCGCGCCGAGCGCCGGCAGGAGCTGCGCGGGCCCATACGCTTGGTCCAGCCCGTGGCGGAGCGACGGGTCGAAGCCGAGCAGCCGGTAGCCGGCGAACAGCAGGCCCGTCGCCAGCGCGCCGCACAGGTTGAAGGGCAGGTGGAAGCCGGCATAATGCGCCGCAGCGGGCGCGGTTGCGTCGCCGGTGCGCGTCGCGTGATCGAGCCGCTCCCCCAGCAGCACCCGCAACGCCATGAAATCCACCGCTGAGACCAGCCCGAACAGCGCCGACCAGACGATCAGCGCGGCGGGGCGGCCGGCCGGCAGTACGACCAGCACGAGGGCCAGCACGCCGTTGATCCAGCAGACGGCCTGGAACGTGCGAATGGCGCGCAGGCGGGGCCCGATGGCCATCGCCGCAGCGATGCCGATCGCGGCGCATACCGACTGCACGAGAACCCCGGTCGGGCCCCAGCCGGGAAGCGCGAGCGCCGCGTCGACGAGATAGAGATAGGCGGTCCCGGTGATCGCGGTATGCGCGCCGTTAAGGGCGAACAGCGCGGCAAGCCGGCGGTTGCCGCGATTGACGAACAGCAGGCGCACCGGCTCCCACAGGGTATCGGGGCGCCACGTCGCGACCGGGGGTGCGCGATCGGGAACCAGCGCCACCAGGCCGAGATGGGCCAGCGGCGCGCCGATCGATACGATCAGCAGGATTGCGACGAACGGCGAGGCGTGGCCATGATGGAGCGCGCCGATCAGCGAAAACGATATGCCGCCAATGATGCCGGCGAGGGAGCGCAGCCCGAACACGCGCGTACGGCCCGCATCGTCGCGCGTCGCCTCCAAGGCCCAGGCGCCGTGGGTGACGTTGCAGATAGCCCAGCCGACCACGAGGCCGATCAGCGCGAGGGCGACCAGCGGCAGAGGGCTCGCCCGGGTGAGGCAGAGCAGCGCGCCGCCGCCCGCCGCGAGCAACACGGTGCCGACCAGCATCCACGCGACGCGCGCGCCGATCCGTGCCGAGCCGCGATCGCACAGCGCGCCGGCGATCATTTCGGCGGGAATGGCTGCGAGACCGGCGACGAGCACGAGCCGGCCGACCGTCGCGATCGGCAGACCCAGATCATAGGACAGATAGGCCGCGAGGAAGGTGCGCCGCGCCAGGTCGTAGCCGGCGAAAGCCCAGGTCGGCAGCGACAGCGCCAGCATCTGGATGCCGGACGGTGCCCCGCGATCGGTTGAGCCGGGTTCCACGCGGCCCTGTAGGCGGATGATGTTCCCGTTCGATGACACCGACGTCGGGGGACGTGATCAGTCCGATCGTTGCGCGTTTCACGCGTCGAGCGCCGCGAAGGCGCGGCGATATGTCTCGGCTTCCGGCAGATTGCGGCTCATCGCCACCATCCGCATGCCGAACAGCGCGACCGAGATGACCTGAGCGGCGGCGCGATCGAAGCCGGGGATGGCGCGCGCACCGAAGCCGAGCGGGGCGAGGTCGGCGGCACGGATGTTCTCGCCCCGCCGTCGCCGCATGTCGAGCGCATAGGGCCGCAGGCTCGCCTCGCGGAGGCTGGCCAAAGCGATCATCGATGTCGCCTTGACGAGATCGCGTGCCTCGACGTCCTGGTCGGCCACGGTTCCCTGCACGCGCGCGCGGTCGCGGGCACCGTGGAAGCGCGTGATGACGGCATGGAGGCCCGCGACGAGCAACGCCGCGCGTCCGCCGAAATGGTAGACCACCGTCGACGCCGGAACGCCCGCCGCCTGCGCGACGGACCGGTGGGTTGCCGCGGCCATGCCTTGCGAGACGATGACCCCGGCGGCGGCGTCGGCGATCCGCCGCCGCTTGGGGTCGTCGGCGACGGTTGCCGGCGGGTCGTCCGGCCGGAGCAGCGCGATCAGCCGTTCGATCTCCGCACCGTGGCCGATTTCGCCGCCGACCACGCCCGCGGCGAACCGCTGCAGGCACAACGTGCGCAACACCGCGTAAGCGGGATCATCGCCCGCCCCCAAAGCGAACCCCGCCTCGTCGAGGATATAGCCCAGCGCGAGATCGGCGAGGTCCGCGACGCCGAAGATCATCGTCGACCAGAAGTCACCGGCCCGCTCCAGCCACCGATCGAGTGCGGGCGAGGGCGCGCCCTGCAAAGCGTGATGGTGGACGAGTTCGACCAGCACGATCGCCTGTTGCCGGCCCGCGCTCACCCACTCGCGGAAGGCCAGGTCGGCCATCGCAGCGCGTGCGACGCCGTCCTCCGGTGCCACGCGCGCGGCGAGCTCCGTCCATCGCGCGAAGAAATCGCGATCGCGATGTGCGGCGAGGTCGACGACGTGGTCGATCAGCCGATCCTTGGCGCCGATCCGCGCCGAAATCACCGCGACGCTCACCCCGAGGCTCGACGCCAACGGGCGCAGTGTCAGTCCGCCGAGGCCATTGCGAACGATGATGTCGATCGCGGCGTCGACGATCGCGCCTTGATCGATGCCGTCCCGGCCGATGCTGTCCTTCCCGTCCATACGGCCAGCCCTACTGCAAGACCCCGTACAGCGTCACGGGGACCGATGACCGTCATCGCCGGGTGGCGAGGTCACGGGGCCGGGCCCGTCACCCGCATTGATAGGACTTGGCGCCTATCCCTTCGAAAGCAGTCGGGACGAGGGACCGGGTTCCGGGCCGAGATAGGATGGCGGTACCGTCGTGGTGCTGACGACCAGCTTTTGCGGCACGGCATTGTCGTCCAGGCGCCAGAGCTTCAGCGTATGCTTGCCGCGACCGAGCGCGCCGAGCGCGGCGGTCAGGACGACGGCGTTGTTACGGACGGCGTCGGCCCAGCGGATCTGTCCCGGCGTGTCCTGCGCTCCGCCGGTCGCCTCGAGCTCCGAAGCGAGGATCTGCACGGAGCCGTCGTCCACCGACACACCGATCCGGACGCTGCCCTTGCCGACCGTGTCCAGCGTCGGGGCCAGATAGAGCGTGAGGTGAGCCGCGCCCGGCTCTTCGGCGACGAGGTCGTACTCGACGCGGATCTGGTCGGCGACCGCGGTCGGGCCTCTGCCTTGCGGCAGCGCCACCAGCGCACCGCGGGTACGCCCCAGGTTGGGGATCGCCGTCCAGGCGAGGCCCTTGCCGTCGCGCTTTCGATCGAACGCCGTCGCCTCGATCGCGATGACGCCGGTGGGCGCCGCGGCGCGCGCGATGAACTGCGGCGGGCGGTTGCGCTCTGCCTCGGGCACATCGCCGCCGACCCGCGTGATGCTGGGCATGCTCTGCCGAACCGGGTCGTTCCAGATCACATAGTTCATATGGACCTGGGCCATCATCCCGTTCCATTTGCCGCCGTTCATCGCATGGTAGCGATCGGTCAGGTCCTGATCGCGCTTGAACGTCGCTTCGACCTGATCAGCAAAGGCGTTCGCTCTCGGATCGTTGCCCGACGCGAGCCGCTCGTTCCAGGCGGCAGCGTAATAGAGGCGGTACAGATTGCCGAGCGCCGAGATCGGATGTTCGACGAGTTGATAATAGGCATCGCGCTGCTCGGGGCGAAGCCGTCCGCGCACGTCCATCATTCGCGCTTCCAGCGCATCCCATTGCGCGACCATGGCGCCGAACTCCCCGCCGTCGAGCGGCCCGCGTCCGGTCCGCGCACCCAGCGGGAAGCTGTTCTGGTCGATGAGCTCCGGCTTGCGGCGTGCGGCATAGCGGCCATACGTCGTCAGCATCTCGCCGATCTGCCCGGCATGCTCGGGGCCGAACGCGCCTCTCGCCCAGTCTTCCGGATAGGCCGCCAGCGCCGCAGGCGTCATCGCCTCGGGATCCCAGGCCTGGCGCATGAAGAAGCTCAGGGGGAATTCGAGCGGCTTGATGTCGCCGACGTTGACGATCCAGATGTTGCGTGCGCCGCGCTGGTAGGCGAGGTCCATCTGCTGCCAGACCTTCTCGATCTGGTTGGTGTTGATCCACTTGTAGTTGCGGGGCACGCCGACATAGTCGAAGTGATAATAGACCCCGTAGCCACCCTTGCGTGGCGTCGCCCCGACGGGCGGCAGTCGCCGGATCTGCCCCCAATTGTCGTCGGAGAAGAGCAGGGTCACATCGTCCGGCACCTTCATGCCGTGGTCGTAATAGTCCTGAACCTCCTTGTAGAGCGCCCACATCTGCGGCGTCTGCTCCGCCGGCCGGCCGGTGACCTCGGCGATGATCCGGCGCTGGTCCGCCACGATCGTCTCGAGGAGCCCGGTGGCAGTGCCTTCTGCCATCGCCTCGTCGCCGTCGCCGCGCATGCCCACCGTCAGCAGGCTTTCATAGCCGCGGCCGTCGCCCTTGGACATCATCCGCTCGACGCCCCCACGCCAGAAGCGGCGCAGATTGTCCCGGTTCGTCGTATAATCCCACTTGCCGCCGGTCACCCCGTCGGCGGTGTTGCGATGCCATTCGTCCTGCGCGCGCGTCAGCGGCTCGTGATGCGAGGTGCCCATGACGACACCCATCGCGTCGGCCAATACCATGTTCTGCCGGTCGTCGTCGTTGAACGCCCGGGGTGCCCACATCGCCGGCCAAAGATAATTGCCCTTCATCCGGAGCAGCAGCTCGAAGACGTGGGCGTACATCTTGGCATTGGCGCCGCCGAACTTCTCGATCGCCCAATTGCTGAATGCGGGAGCCTCATCGTTGATGAAGAACCCGCGATAGCGCACCTTGGGCTGACCGCGGCGCGGTTCGGCGGGGAGGAAGACGCTGCGGCGCCGGGCGACAGGCACGTCTGCGAACCAGTGCCAGGGGGACACGCCGATCCGCTCGGATACGTCATAGGTGCCGAATACCGCGCCGCGGCGGTCGGAGCCGACGATCACCAGCGCGCGCGGCACGCCCGGCATGGGCCGATCGACCACGACCTGGCGGTAGGCTTCCCACTCGCCTTGCAGGTCGGATACGTCGAGCCGGCCGTCCGCGACAAGCTGGTCGATCATCGGGCTCGCGCCCAACACCCCGATGATGACGAGTGGACCGTTTGCCGCCTGGCCGGCGGTCGGACGCGCCGCCGCCTTTCCGCTGACCCGCTCCAGGTCGGCCGCGAAGCTGTCGGCGACGTGCCGGACGGCGCTGTCCGCTTCGGCGTCGATCAGCACGCCGACGGGTTGGCCGTTCGCTATTATGCCGAACGGCCGGCCTTCGTGTCGGGGCTGGCGCGGCGTCGCTTCGGTCGCGGCCGGTACCAACGCCAGTCCCGCGACGCCGGCGAGGGCGGCGGTGGTCAAGAGTGTCCTACGGCTAGCTTTCATCATCACCCGATCAGGTCTGTTCAGCCCGATCGTAGACCGTCGTCCCGCCAAGGTCACGCCGTCCCGATTACCGCCGGGTCAGCGCGACCAGAGTGACCGTCCCAAATCAGCTGCATGGGGCCGGCGGTAACGTTACGAAATTCTGAGGCGAACGAGCTGCGCCCGGCATCCCTCCCAGGCTTCCCAAGCGAAACGTCGAATATCGACAGATAAGCGAATTGTTAGGTTTTCCTATGAGATGGCGGGTTCGAGATGTTGGATCGACGAACCATCCGCGCTGCGGCTGCACGCATCCGTCGGCGTGCGGCGGCTGACGGCCTGGGATCCGCTGCCGTTCGATCCACGTCGGTTCCGAGCGGAGCACTGGCGCCGGCCATCGTCCCGCCCAAGCCGGCGGAGACCCGGGCAGCGGATGTCCGCTCGTCGCTCCTCGGACGGCTGCCACGCCACGTTGCGGGACCCAGAGCGGTCATCGTTCTGCTGGTGCTCGCGGTGACGCTTTGTCTCGGCACGCTGATCTATGTCGAGCACACCAACAGCCTGATCGTCGATCATGACATGGAGACCGCGGTATCCCTGAGCGAGATCGCCGCCCGGTTCGATCACGAAGACGGTAACCTGTATCGCCTGCTGGTGGATGAGGCGGCAAACGGCCGGTCACCGGAGGTCGAGGCGCGTCTGCTCGTGATCCGACGGCGCATCGCGCGGATCAGCACGGACCTGGCCAAGGTGCAGGAAGCGCTGAAGCCGCAAGATCGGCTCCGTACCCGCGAGGTCGTGGCCGAGCTGGCCAAATATGATGAGGCCGTCGAGGTGGTGTCGTCGATGCTGGAGGTGAACTTCGCCGCCAGCGTGGCGATGCTCCGGCCGTTTCGGAACAATGCCGATCGCGTTCTCACTGAGATCAAGGGCGTAGCGGCCTCCGGCATTTCGGATGCCCATCAGCATGCCGAAGCGGCGGCGATGCGTACGCGCTTTCTGGTCGCCTTCGTCACCGCAGCGGTCCTGATCGTCGCCGGCCTTTCCTATGCCTGGCTCGCGTTGGCGGCGGAACGGGGCATACAGTTGCGCGCAGAGATAAAACGGCGCGGCGAGGCCGAGCAGGAAGCGTTGTTCCTTGCCCGCACCGACGGTCTGACGGGACTCGTCAACCGCCGGGAGTTCGGCAGCGCGCTCGAAATCGCGATAGGGGAAGCCACCGCGACCGGCCGCAGGGTGTCGGTCGTGCTGATCGATCTGGATGGCTTCAAGGAGGCGAACGACACGCATGGCCACGCCGCCGGGGACGCCGTTCTCCAGACGGTAGGGCACCGTCTGCAAAGCGTGTTTACAGCCTCCAGCATCATCGCCCGGCTTGGCGGCGACGAGTTTGCCATCCTTGTTCCGGACGATGACGGCTGTGCCAGCGCGATGGATCTGGCCGGCGAGGCGAGCAGGCTTCTCCATCAGCCGTTGGCGTGGCGCAGCAACATGATCCTGGTAGGTGCCAGTATCGGCGTGTCGTGCTTCCCTCAGGATGGGACGGATGCCAGTGAACTCCTGCATGCCGCCGATATCGCGATGTATGAGGCCAAGCGCGGCAACAAGGGGGGCGTCTGCCTGTTTTCCCCTGCGATGGAAGCGGAGCGGCTCGAACGGCGCCACATGGAGCAGGACCTGCGCGATGGTATCGGCAGGGGCGAGGTGCGGCCTTTCTACCAGCCGATCGTTCGTTTTTCCGACAATGGCCTGTGCGGGTTCGAGATTTTGGCGCGCTGGCAGCACCCGCGGCTTGGCCTGTTGACACCGGATGCGTTCATCCGACTGGCCGATACGACCGGTCAGATCACCGACATGACCAAGGCAATCCTGCGCCAGGCCTGTATCGATGCGCGTCATTTGCCCGATCATCTGCGCCTGGCATTGAACATATCGCCGACACAGTTCGAGGAACCCGGACTGGCCGACTCTCTGATCGCGATCATCGTCGAGGAAGGCATGGCGCCGTCGCGCTTCGAGATCGAGATCACCGAGGACGCGGTGATGGACGACATCGTTGCGGCCGAGCGCGTCCTGGGGACCTTCCGGAACAGCGGGATGTCCGTCGCTCTCGACGATTTCGGTACAGGCTATTCGAGCCTGTCCAATCTGCGTCGCCTTCGGTTCGACAAGATCAAGATCGACCAGAGCTTCGTCAAGTCGCTGTCGAGCAGCATCGAAAGCGAGAAGCTGGTCGATGCCATCATATCCCTGGCGCTCAGCTTCGATATGAAGGTGACCGCCGAGGGGATAGAGGACGCTGCCGCGGCCGCGATGCTGATCGGCAAGGGCTGCACACAGGGTCAGGGTTACTTTTTCGGCAAACCGGCCTCGTTCGCCCAGACCGTGCGACTGTTCGACCAGCCCGGTCGGGTCGCAGCCTGACCATCAGTCGCTCGACGAGCAAGGCCGTCGGAGGATGGGGGGCGGGCCGCTGTCGGTCCTGGCGAAAAGCGTGCTCCACCGAGGTTCGTTCGCCGGGGAGCTATGCGGACGGTGCTCATCGCAGGCGCGCGACCACGCCTCACATTTGCTCGTGCGTCGTCCAAGCTCAGGAACCCATATGCGTCGCTTCTGGCATCAGCTCTTCGATCGCCGACCACCGGCTTCGGGCGAGAGGTGGCAGCTGCGACTGACCGCTTGAAGCGCACTGGCGAGGGTTGGCCCGCGCCGACCCCGGCTTGATGGATTATCGCCAATAATCGTGACGCTCTGCGCCGTCGAAAGCAACCGGACGCGAGGCAGCACCGCTTGAAATCTCAGTCCGGAGCCGCACGGGCAAGGATCATTGCGACCGAGCTTCTCAATCAGCTCCTTGTCACCGTGCACGACGCGCATGCCGCGCTTCACGTGGGTCTCGGATGGGTAGCCCTGACGGCGCTTAGAGGTGCGCTCGAAAGCAAGGCTGGTCGAGCGGATCGTGATCGTTTGCCATTGTCGCCTCCTGTTGCATTGGCACTGCTGTGATAGCACGCAGTCGACGCAGGATCGAGACGGGCGAGCGGCCGTCTTCCCGTGCCGACAGATGGCTGATATCGTTGACGCCCTCGCCTGCGCACGCCCGCGCCTGCGAATGCCAGCCGGGTCTCAACCCAGCGCTCGTCGCGCCGTCTGCAGCACATTCGCTCGTAACAGCGTCTTGCAACACCCCCGCCCCTCGTTAGGCTGTGGCCGAATCATGGGGGTGAAGGTGCGACGTTCGATGATCGCGCTTGCCGCGGCAAGCGTGTGTGCCATGCCTGCGCTGGCCGAGGACAAACCGAGCTTTGGCCCGGTTCCGGCCTGGGTGAAACCGCAACCTGCTCCGGCGACCCCTGCGAAACAGGACGGCGCGCCGATGCGTATTCTGCTGTCGGACCAGCAGGTGCAGCTCGAGCGCGGGCGGCAGACGGTCTATTCGGCGAGCCTTATCGAGATCGAGACGCCGCCGGGTCTCGCCATCGGCAACATCTCGGTGCCCTGGCGACCCGACACGGACACGCTGACCGTCCACAAGTTGCTGATCCACCGCGGCGCCGAGGTGATCGACGTACTCAAGGCGGGCCAGACCTTCACCGTGGTGCGGCGCGAGCAGAACCTTGAACAGGCGATGCTGGACGGAGTGTTGACGGCGAATATCCAGCCGGAAGGCCTACAGGTCGGCGACGTCCTTGAACTGGCAATGTCGGTCAGTCACGCCGATCCGGTGGTCAAGGGTCATGTTGAGCAACTGGCGGCAGCTTGGAACCCGCTGCCGATTACCCGGGCGCATGCCTCGATCCGCTGGCCGTCGGATATTCCGGTACATTTGCGCAGCAACGGCAGCCTGCCGCGCGTCGTCACCCGCAAGGAGGGTGGGTATACCGTTGCCGAGATCAGCATGTCGGACGTCGTGCCAGCCGTGCTGCCGAAGGGAGCACCGGCGCGGTTCCGCATCGGCCGCCTGCTCGAGGCGAGCGACTTCACCTCTTGGGCAGATCTCGCCAAGCTGTTCGCACCACTGTTCGCGCAGGCTGCGCAACTGCCGGCCGACGGCGCCTTGAAAACCGAGTCGGACAGGATACGCGCGCTCCCCGACGCCAAGGCGCGCGCGCAGGCCGCCTTGACGCTGGTGCAGGATCGCATCCGCTATGTCGCGCTGGCGATGGGGGCCGGCGGCCTGGTCCCGGCGGATGCGGCGACGACCTGGGCGCGTCGTTATGGTGACTGCAAGGCGAAGACTGCGCTGCTGCTCGGTCTGTTGCATGTCGCCGGGATCGAAGCCGAACCGGTGCTCGTCGGCAGCGGCTTCGGCGACGGCCTCGACCAGCGTCTGCCGATGATCGCGCTGTTCGATCATGTCCTCGTTCGTGCGCATATCGGCGGCCGCGTCTTCTGGCTCGACGGCACGCGCACGGGCGACACCGATCTCGACCGGATCAGGCCACCGGCGTTCGGCTGGGGCCTGCCGGTCTTGCCCGAACAGGCGGCACTGGTGCGGATCATGCCGCCGCCGCTGACCGCGCCGAGCGTGGCGACCACGATCCAGATCGACGCGCGCAATGGCCTTACGGTCCCCGCTCCCTTCACCGTCGACACAGTGATGACGGGCGATGAGGCGATCGGCCTCAATGCCTCGCTGGCGAACCTCACCGGCGCGGCGAAAGATCAGGCGCTCCGCGAATACTGGCACGGCCAATATGATTTCGTTGAGGTGAAGAGCGCCGCCGCGTCCTTCGACCGGGCGAGCGGCGAGGCCCGCCTCAGCATGACCGGCAGCGCCAAGCTCGACTGGAGCAGCGGCTGGTATGAGACGGATGGCACCGGCGTCGGCTATAAGGCCGATTTCGCCCGGGAGGCAGGTCCGGATCGCGATGCGCCCTGGGCGCTACCCTTCCCATATTACAATCGCGTGCAGGAGAGCATCCGTCTGCCGTCCGGGTTCCGAAGTGTCTTCGACTCGGCTGCCGCCGCCGTCGATGAGACCGTTGGAGGAATCGAATATCACCGTCATGGCGGCGTCAAGGACGGCACCTTCACGATCGAGAAAACCGAACGCAGTCTCGTGCCCGAAATGACCAACGCCGAGGCGGCCGCTGCCCAGCCGCGTTTGCGTGCGCTCGCCGAGAAGACCGTCTATCTGCGCCGGCCCGACGATTATGTCATGACCGACGCCGAATTGGCGGTTGCGCTGAAAGAGAGCCCGACCACCGCCGTCGCCCTGCTCGATCGTGGTAACGCATTGTTCCATCGCGAACGCTATGACGACGCAATCGCCGATTATTCCAAGGCCGCTGCACTCGCGCCCCATACCTATTGGCCACTCGCCGACCGCGGGCTGGCTTATGCGCGGAAGGGCGACTTGGCAGCGGCGGAGCGGGACTTCGCTGCGGCCGAGCAGATCGAGCCGCGCAACCCGTTTACCGCCAATCGACGCGGCTGGATCGCGATGCAGAACAACCGCCCAAAGGAGGCGGTGACGGCTTATACGCGTGCGATCGAACTGACGCCGGACGATACGGCTGCGCTCTACGCAAGAGCGGCGGCCTATCGCAAATTGGCGGATAACGACGCGGCGTTGGCGGATGTCGGGAAGATCAAGGCTATCAATCCCACGGACATACAGGCGTACATGTTGCGCGCCAACATCCTGCGGGACATGGGCCGGACCGACGACACGCTGGCCGAGGCCGACGCGATCGCCAAAACGTTCCCGACCGACACCTATGCGTTGGCCGCGGCTGCAGCGATACGCATCGCCGCCGATCGGCCTGCCGAGGCCATGGCCTTGTATGATCGCGCCATCGCGATCAAGCCGGAGGCGTATCTGTACGTCAATCGTGCGATGGCGCGTCCGGACAGCGACATCGCCGGCCGACGCGCCGATCTCGATGCGGCTTTGGCACTCGATGCGACTGGCGACGCCGTCAAATACAAGGCCGATCTCGAGCTCAAGGCCGGCGATCCGAAGGCAGCGCTGGCGGCGGTGGACAAGGCGGTGGCCGCGCATCCGGATGACGATAATATCCTCCTTGTACGCAGCCTGACCCGGATGCGGGCCGGCCAGCAAACCGCTGGCGAGTCCGATTGGGCGATCCTCCGGGCGAAGGCGACGACGCCGTTTCAGCTTAACAACCTCTGCTGGGAAACCGCGACCGCCGGCGTCGCGCTGGCGCGCGCCCTGGAAGCATGCGACGCCGGGCTCGCGAAATTGCCGAATGATGTGGCGATACGCGACAGTCGCGCGTTCACGCTGCTGCGGATGGGCCGCATCGATGACGCGATCGCGGACTATGACCGCGTCCTGGCGATGGATCCACGTGAGACATCGTCGTTATGGGGACGAGCGATCGCCTGGTCGAAAAAGGGCGACCGTGCCAAATCCGACGCCGACGCCGCCGCTGCGATCAAGATCGATCCACGCGTCGAGACGCGGTACGCCGCGTTCGGCATGACGCGGTGATCCGCCACCAAGGGCAGGCTCACGGCGGGAGCATTCGGGCGTGTCCGTTCGGGCCCTGCCGCGACATACGTCGCGCATCACCGCACCTACAATCCGAGCTCGGGCCGGATCGACATTGAGGTTTTGGAGAAAAATTCCCCCGCCAAGGCGAGGAACTAGGCCGGATCGACATTCAGGCCAATTCCTCTCCCGCCAGGGGGAGGGCTATCGCCTGTGGCTCCGGTAATGAGGTTCGTGTCGGCGTCCTCCTAGTATCCGTCACCCCGGACTCGTTCCGGGGTCCACCGGGCCACAAGAGAACGGTGTCCCATCGAGCCTTTCCCCTCGCCGCAGAGTGGACCCCGGAACACGTCCGGGGTGACGGGGTGGGAGGAGAAGGCGGCGGACTCACGCGAACGTCCACACGATAGCCCTGCCTGCCGGGGCGGGCGTTATCTCCGAAGCTTGAATGTCGATCCCGCTGGACCGAATGTCGATCCCGCCTGGGACTTAATCGCGTTCGGCTGGTAAAGCAGCTGCACCCGCCGATTGCATCGGTAAGTTCGGCGGCCATCGCGGATCATCGTCCTGGATGAGCTCAGCCGCGGCATGCTGAACGCGTGAGCGGCACGTTCGCTTTTGGGACCGGTTGGCATCCGCCACCATCTTCGTACATTCGCCGCCCGGCTCGCGCGGACGGGCAGGGCCCGGTCGTAACGACGCATCGCCCGCCGCTGCCCGTGTCAAGCGAGCGGCAAATGCTGCCTGCGCCGTAGGTGTCGCACGCCGCGGCCTAGCTGCGCGGTCGTCGGCGACGCGCGTTGGCTACGTATTACTCCGCATGGCGGGTGGCGGTGGCCGCCGCCACGATACCGGGACATTCGCGATTGTGGAGACGATGATGATGAGCGCCCGGCCGCCTGCTCCCTTCCGCCACCTGCTGGTGTGCGCCAGTCCTTCGGTCGACAGTTTCGATCATGCGATCGTCGACGCCTATGCGGGCACCGTGCGCCGGCAGGCTCACGACATCGTCATCCGCGATCTCTACGCGATGGAATTCGATCCGGTTCTGCGCGCCGCGGAGCGCCCCGCCGAGGGAGACTGGTTGCCGGCTCCCGATGTCGCGATCGAGCTCGACCTGCTGCGCGCCGCCGATCTGCTGATCCTCGTCTATCCCGATCTGGTACGGGCTGCCGCCGGCGATGCTGAAAGGCTATGTCGATCGCGTGCTCGGTGCCAATCATTCGTTCCGCAAGATCGCCGCCAACACCGGCCAGCCGGCGCTCGTCGGCAAGCCGTTGCTGTCGTTCAGCACCTCGGGCCTGCCCGCCGCCTGGTTGCACGACCATGGCCAGGATGGCGCGTTGCGCGCGATCCTCGACGTCTATCTTTGGCGCGCGTTAGGCATGCGGCAGAGCGAGCATGTCGCGCTCGACGAGATCATGCCGAACATGAGCACGCAGCATGCGGCATCGCAACTCCATCGGGTTCGCACCACCGCGGCGAGGACGTGCAACATGCTGGCCCGAATCCAGCCAGCGCGGTGGGAAGCCTGACCGTGCGGTCACCGCCCGACGGCGGAGCGGCAACTGGCGCAGCTGCGGACTGACGGCGGTCGCGGTGCCTGCCTTGCAGTGCGTGCGTCATGCGGCGCGACCTTGCGCTTCGGGGTAGTTTGGTCGTCGCCTTGATCTCCTGACGGGGCAGGCCACCGTCGCGGATCGCGCGGGGGAGGACGCCGCGCCATTGCCCGCGGAGAGAGCCTCGACGATCCCTGCGACGCTATCGACAGCTTGCGCTGATGTTGGCGTACGCTAAACCGGGTGCTCCCGCAGTAAGACGATATCCTCGCGACCATATGTCGCAGCCGCGGTATCGGGGCCGAAGGCTGATCCGCCCACCGCACCGCCCCTCATCGTCACTGCTCGATGCTCAGATGGCGATGCGAACGCCGGCTCGCACGCGTCGGTCTGCTGGAATTGGCGAAACCGCTGCGCCACCGGCAACGGTCAGGTTCTCGCCGGCCGCGAATAGCTCCATCGCATGGGTAAGCCGCCAGCCCGCTCGAGCGTCAAGGGCCAGTGCATTGTCAACGCGGTAGAGAAGCAGTTGGGGTGTCGAAGAGAAGGCGAACTGGCGCGTGGACGAGGTGTAGCGTGCAATACCCGCTAGGGACAGACGCCCAATATCGTAGCCCAGCGCGACATTGGCCTTGTGCGCCGGCGTGGTCGATCGGGGTGAGAGCGCATAGGGGATGGGGAGGGTCAGCGGCGTCAGCTGTTCGTCCGTATGCGTCCAGGTGTAATTGCCACGCCAGGTCAGCGGCCCGATCGCGCCATAGGCGGATATCTCGGTGCCATAAGTGGTGTAATCACCCGTCGCCCGAAACCGCGCGACCACAGACGGCGCAGGCGACAGGAACAGCTCGGTTTGCAGGCCGTCGCCCGGTGCGGCGATCGCATTCTCCGTCCTCGTGACGAACGCAGTCGCATCGAGGTGGGTGGCACCCAGCATATGGTTATAGCCGATCTCGCCGCTCCACATCAGCACCGGAGAGGTGCGCGGCGAGCCGGCGACGAACACCGGAACAGGCGAGAGCGTGACGATCGGCAGGCGAAATCCGAAGTTGACGAGCGATGGCAATTGGTAGCCTCGGCCGCCGTTGATCCGCAGCAGGCCCGTCTCGCCGGTATGGACGAGCAGCGCGGCGTTGAAGCTGAACCGCGTGAAGGCGCGATCGAAATCCCGCGGATCGTCGTAAGCGGGTTGGGTGATCACCCCGGACTGATGGAGCCATAGCCGATCCAGTCGACCGGCGACCGTCAGCGACAGCCGATCGTCGGGGTGCAGGTCGAGCATGGCGTTGCCCGATGCCACATCATAGGCGATGCGTTCGGCGAACTGATAAGCGGACAGCAGCCGGTTGTTGCGATATTCCACCCCCACCCGCAGGGTATTGGCGGCGTCGAGGCGGACGAGCGTCGACGCCTGCGTAACGATGATCCTGTTCCTGAGCGTGATCGGATCGGTGCCGTTCGCGTTCGTTCCGACCCCGTAATCCGCATCGAGCCAATTGGCATAGCCGTTCAGCGTCAGGCCGCCCCAGCGTGTGTCTCGCGCTGCCGAGCCGTGGACGTTGCTGCTGCGATAATGCTGGTTGGACAGGAGCTGGCTCGGCAGATACTCGATCTGGCTGTTGGTGGCATGGCCGCCGCCGACGACGGCTTCCAACCCGTTGAACGAGCCGGTGATGTCGCCGGAAATCTGATCGCTGGCGACGTCGAAGATCCGGCTCGGCTGAAGAAGCCCCGACGGGATGTCGCGCTCGTCCTCGCGCGCATGGGCGCCGGACAATCGGACACCGAGCATCGGAGCGATAGGCAGCGTTATCGACCCGGCCAGTTTGCCGATGCCGTGATTGCCCGCTTCTGCCGTGGCCACCGCCGCCGGCGCCTCGCCGACGCGCTTGGTCACGATGTTGACCACGCCGCTGGCGGCGTTGAAACCGAACAGGGCGTTGGCTGGACCGCGGATCAGTTCGATCTGCTGGATTTCCTCCAACTGGACCCCCAGCAGGTTCCAGTCCGTCATGCCGTAATGGTCGAGGTAGACCTGCCGCCCGTCAACGAGGACCAGCAGCCGGGCATTATAGGTCTGCACCCCGCCGCGTACGGCGACATCGCTCTGGCCCGCCGTCCAGCGGTTCACATCGACCCCGGCATAGGTCTTGAGCAGGCCGGGCACGTCGCGCGCCGGCGAATGCGAGATGTCGTCGCGTGTGATGATGAGGGTCGACGCCGGCAATTCGGAGGCACGCTGCGGTTTGCCGGTGACACTGGTGGTCACCGGTTCGCCGATGGTCTCCTGCAAGGACTGATAATCGACAGCCTGGGCCAGACCGCTGGCAGGGGACAGGACGCTGCCGGCCAACAGGAGCATCGGCAGGCTGACGCCACATTTGGACAGGCGCATTCTCAGATTTCCTTGATCAGCATAAGGAATGCCGATCCGAAGCGGATATTCGCCGCACGCGCTGCAGCCCGGTTGACGGTGATCTGAACCTTGGCGCCCTGCGTGATGCCCACCACACACCGGCCAGCGTTGACGCAGGCCGAATCGGACGTGATGGTCAGAACAGACGAGCGGTCGGCAGCTGCCGCGATGCTTGCCTGGTCGTCGCGAAGGCCTGCCGTCACGAAGGCGACGCGATATCCCGACAGCGTTCCCATCGTCGCGATCGGAACGCGGCGCGTGCGGATGACGCTGCGCCCGACGACGAGCCCAGACCCGATGGTCCGCTCGATCAACGCTGCCTCGGCCTCCGACGCCCCGTTGCCAGGCTCGTAGAGGATAGCGGTCATGATCGGACCGCCGAGCGCCGGCTGCCGAAACGAGATCACGCGCGCCGCGATCGGGACGTTGAGCTCGGCCAGCACCGGCACGGCGTACCCAAGCGCCGCCAGGCTCATCGCCAGCGTTCGTAACCTCACCAAGACAGTCCCCCTGCGCACCGCTTTGCGCATCGCGCGCCCAATAAGCCGCGTTTTTCTAGAATAGGTTAACGATCGAAGGCGACCCGGCGCCTGTGTCCCCGGACATCGATCTTGCGGCGGCCGCAAAGCGCCGATCGGGTTTGCGGTGCAGCGTGGCCGCCGCCGCCGGTGATCCACCACCGGATATGGTCCGGAAGCTCAGGCGCGAAAGACGCCGCATTTGCTCGCCGTGGTGTTCGGGGGCAGGGTGAGGGTCTCCGACGGGCGCTCACGAACGATAAAGGATGCCTCGGACCGCAAGATCGGGGTGCCGAACAACGTCGCGGATACGACGGGCTTGTAGCGATAGGTCACTTCCGCGAAGACCATCGCCGACGTCGCCGAGGGAGCGATCTGACGTCCGGCTTTCCCCATCGCCGGCAGACTGTTGTCCGCCGCGCCTTTACCTTCGGTGCCATACATCGGTTGCGATTCAGGAACATCGAGGGCGCCACTGCATCGCTGCCACAGGATCTTCTGGCCGGCGTTACTGCCGCTCAATCCATTGCTTAGAACGTCGCTCAAGACGATGCGTCCCCGGGTGGCGAAGTCCATCGTCTCGCCGATGGTCTTGCCGCCAATCAGAACCTCGTTGACATCGTCCTCGCTGATCGAATCCCGCACGCGCGCGGCATTGTCCGCCGACGTCGCCGCGATCTGATGAACCCGCAGCACCGCCAGGCCGAAGTTCGCGACCTCGATACCATAGAGCAGGATGATGAGAATGACGGGCAGGGTAAAGGCGAACTCGGTGAGTGCGACCCCGTTGTTGCTTGATGCCAGTCTTCTGACAGGATGGACCGTCGTCATGCCGGGCACCGAACAGTTGGCATCATGCGCGACGTAAACGGCTGATTGCGCAGCACGGTCGACGCGGTGATGACCTGCTTGGCACCCCAGCCGAACATGCGCCGGACCGGCATGATGTTCGGGTACTCGACCCTTATCGTATAGCGGACGATGTCATCCGCCGTCCCGAGCCCCGCATTTGCCTGATAGTCATACGACCCGTTGTTGTTCGCATCCTCGTAACAGTCTTCCAGGGCATCGTAGGATCCGTTGCCGTTCTTGTCGAACTTCAGCTTTTCAGGCTTGCCGACGTTGGAGAAGTTGTAGAAGTTCTCCTTCTTCACTTCCTTGACGTTCGAAGCACTCGACAGTGCCGCTACGCGGGTGCGAATGATGTCCTCTAGCTGCTGTTCCGTAACGTTGCCGATGCTGGCGCGCCGCGACGCCTCCAGCAACGCGCCCTGCACGATCGCGCCGAGGTACACCCGGTACCCAAGCTCAAATCCCGCAGCAAGCAACGTGCAGACGACAGGGATGACCAGCGCAAATTCGATGACCGTCGCGCCACGTCGATCTTTCAGCAGCGCCCTCACTGGCTGAGCCTCAGCGACCCGATCTTCGAGCCGATTTCCTGGAACTTGGCGATGAGTGCGGCATTCGTGGACAGGCCCGCCGCCTGGCTGGGCTTCGATGCGCAATTCTGCATGTCTGCGGTCAGGGACGTTGCGAATGCGATGACCCAGACATCGATGCCCTTTGCCTTTGCAGCGTTGCAGGCCATGCGGAAGCGTTGCAGGTGCCGACGGGTGAGGGCGGCATTATCGTTGCTGTACTGAGTGCCGAGGACGCGGCCGTCCATATATTCCACGCCATAGGCGGAATATGCGGTGGTCGTCGGGGCGATCTCGCCGTCCGTCATGAAGATCATGTATTTCTTCACGGAGAAGCCACGGATCTTCGCGGGATTGTCCGGATCGGTATTGTCGTTCGTCTCGGGCGTGGAGGACTTGAATAGCCCGGTGGACGAGAGGAACCGCGCTCCCCAGATCATCCCCAGATCGTGGTACGTGCCGCCGCGAGCGGTCAGGCTGCCAACGTAGTTCACGAAGTCGCTGCGGTTGTTGTAGTAGCTGCGCAGGCGTCGGGCCTCGGTCGGGCAGGGGGCATCTGGCTGCCTTGCCATGCCGCCCGTCGCGGCGACCGGAAACCACTCGATATCGCCCCACATGGGCTTCCACCGCGTGGCATCGTTCCAGGGAATCGTATCGACATCAAGGTCGTAGGCGTCGGATGGCGCCGTGGTCGCGGCCCCGCCGTCGATCGCAGACGAATTGGTCTGGCGTTCCTCGATGCATCCGTTCCAGATCGAGGTTTTCACGTACGGCAGATCGTCCGGCGGCGCATTCGTCCCGGTGATCGGCCATATCGGCACAGGCGTCGTGGCGCCGCTGGCGATCAGGTTGCTGGCGAGATGGGCTCGCACATCCAGCGTGCGCTGACCGTACGTATAGCCATCGGGATGCGTGTTGCTTTGCGCGATGACCTGGCAATTGTTGCCGCGCTGCCACCAGCCCCCCATGACGCCGGTATATTCGGGATTGGCCTGCTTGACGTACGCGTCATAGGTATACGCTTTCTCGCACGCGCTTTTGCCGTTGAAATATTGGGTCGCGTCGATCCAGTCCGGGGTGCGGGACTGATAGGTCGCGCTTTGGACCAGCCAGTCCGGATTCTTCTGGTACAGGATCCGACCGACGTTGATGGAGCTGCTGTAATTGACGAAGCCATAGCGCAGCCGGAGATTGTTCTGCTCCAGCTGGGTCTGCGCGGAGTCGAGCGTGTCGTACAGACTGGTCGCTGCGTTTCGCAGCGCGGCGATCTTGGAGCCGCTTTGCTCCGTCCCTCCGCAGTCGCCGGCCCCGCCCGGCGGGCAGTTCATCGATCCGGAGAGGTCGAACACCATCACGATATCCGTGTTCACGAAGTCCTGCGTCGATGAGCACGTGGCGGAGATCGGCAGCGTCTGAAAGCCGAAGAACTTCATCACGGTTGTCGGTATCGTGGTCCTGCTCTCGATCTTGAGCGTGCCGGGTGCAGGAACGCTGATGTTGAGCTGGTACGGCGCGGACTGGAACAGGCCGTCGGAAAAATTGAACTTGAAATATTTGGTCGCTTCGACCCGTGCCGCTTCAGAGACGGTCACTCCGGTGAGGACACGACGCCCGGCAAGCGAACCGGAATCGCAAGCCTGCCTGAACCTGTTCTGAGCAACATAGGCGCGGGTCATGTCGACGCCCGACCCGATCATCGCGATCAGCGGTATCATCGCGGCCGCCATGATGGCCATCGTATTGCCGGCATTGTCTGCACACAGACGCGCAACCCGCGCATCAAACCACTTCGAACCCAAGTCGCTTACCCCACGATCGCCACTGCCCCGGGGCAAGTCGCTGTATTCCGGCGATCTTGTAGGTGGTTATGGGTTAAAAATCCGACACTAGAACGGAAACGGTTTTATCGCGCCGAGCGCATGGTTCCACCCCCAGCGGCATGACGGCCGCCGTTACCGGGCAGCCGGCACGGTGTGGCGAGGTGCAAACGACCGATTCCGGGTCTCTCGTGCCACGATGCCATCAAGATGGCATGAAAGACCCCCAGGTCGGACGCGAACCGTGAGCGATATTACGGTGCCGGGACACCTTGCGCCGCCGGCAGTGCCGCGATGTCCGACGATTCCGCCCACAGGTTGATCCCGCCGTCTTCGGCAGCCTTGTCGATGGCGGCGAGTTCGTCGGCGGAGAAATCGAGCCGCTTGATGGCATCGAGCGAGTCATCGAGTTGTTCGACGGTGCGGGCACCGACCAAGGCTGAGGTGACACGCGGATCGCGCAGCACCCAGGCGATCGCCATCTGGGCAAGCGTTTGCCCGCGCTCCGATGCGATAGCGTTCAGGTTGCGGATAGCGGCCAGGTTCGTCTCCGAAAGCAAGGCCTGCGACAGCGATCCGCCTCGGTTGGCGCGTGCCTCCGGCGGAACGCCATGCAGATATTTGTCCGTCAGCATGCCCTGGGCGAGCGGTGAGAAGGCGATGCACCCCGTGCCGAGGTCATCCAGGGTGGCGAGCAGTACACGCTCGATCCAGCGGTTCAAGATCGAATAGCTGGGCTGGTGGATGAACAGCGGCACCTTTTCCTCGGCCAGGATCTGCGCCGCGCGCCGGGTCAGTTCGGGCGCATAGGAGGAGATGCCGACGTAGAGCGCCTTGCCCTGCCGGTGGAGCTGAACCAGCGCACCCATCGTCTCCTCGAGCGGCGTCGCAGGATCGACGCGGTGCGAATAGAAGATATCGACATAGTCGAGCCCCATCCGCTTGAGGCTTTGCTCGCAACTGGCGATCAGGTACTTTTTCGACGAGCCGACATCGCCGTACGGTCCGGGCCACATGTCCCAGCCAGCCTTGGTCGAGATGATCAGTTCGTCACGATGGGCGAGCAGATCGGCGGCGAGCACACGGCCGAAATTCTCCTCCGCCGAGCCATAGGGGGGACCATAATTGTTGGCGAGATCGAAGTGGGTGACGCCCCGATCGAACGCGCGGCGCAGGACGGATCGCCCGGTTTCGAAGACGTCGGTGCCGCCGAAGTTCTGCCAGAGTCCCAGGCTGATGGCGGGCAGCCTCAACCCGCTGCGGCCGGTGCGACGGTACGGCATGCCGCTGTCATATCGGTCAGGCGAGGCAACGTAGGGCGGATCAAATGGCATGGTGCTTCCTTTGCCCGTTCCAACGCTCGAGAGGGCAACAGTTTCAGCCTCATTCTCACGCTTCGTTGCGGGGAAGCCGACCGGCGGCGCGGCGATCAGGATGAATGTACATCGGGTGCCGTCATGTGGGCACGCCATCGGGGTGACTGAACCCCAGGCGACGGGTCAGTGCTCGGTCAGCTCGGCGACCTCGAAATCGAAGCGTTTCCACCCGTGCCGCCTTGCCGCCTGGTCGGTCAGCGCTTCCTTGGCCGCCGCCTCCTTTGCCGAGGTGGCGTGGCCCCAGAACACCTCGGTCTTGCCGTCGTGCAGATGCGCGACGATCCGCCAATAATGTGTGAACGGCGCGGCGGTCGGGCCGATCGTCTTCACGTAGCCGTCGGCCATCGTCGCGGTCAGGTAGCGCTTCTTCCTCGCCATTGCCGCCCGATAGCGCAGGAACGACGCGTGCGGGAGAGGGGCCTTGCCTCACCCATCGCTGCGACGGGCGATCCGGTACGGTCCCGATCGCGTTGTCAGCGCTTGCCCCTTCCAGCTCAGTCGCACCAGCCCGTCGCGGACCAGCGCGTCGACCGCGGCGTGCACCACAGGCATCGCCGCCCGCCAGTCCGGCGCGATCGCACGCGCCACCTCGCTCGGGCAGATCGTCGCGTCCGGTGCGCGGCGCGCAAGCAGAGAGAGCGTCGTGGCCCTTGGATCGGTCATCGGGTTAGGTGGAACCGACAGTCGATACATTCCTCCCCCGCCAGGGGGAGGTGGCATGCCGAAGGCATGACGGAGGGGGAGGACACGCCACCGAAGACATCGTTACCTCCCCCTCCGTCACGCCCTCCGGGCGCGCCACAGCGCCGGGTCGCACATGCCCCTGGCATGTGCTTGGATTGCCGGGGGCAATCCAACCCTGCACTCCCTGGCGGGGGAGGAGTTTATTTCAAAGCTTGAAAGTCGATCCGGCCTGACTGGGCTTCGCCTGCGTCCGGTTCAAGCCGCTGGCCTGCTGAGGCGGGTTGCGCCGCAATTCCGCCCCCCCCCCCCCCGTGGGGCCGGACGCAGGGCAAGACCAACGGCTTGGCGGCTCAGCCGTGCGGGCGCATCACCACCTTGATGACGCCGTCCTCCTTGTCGCGGAACTTGGCGTACATTTCCGGCGCATCCTCGAGGCTGGCCGGGTGCGTGATGACGAAGCTGGGATCGATCGCGCCGGCCACGATCTTCTCCAGCAGCGGCTTGGTGTAGCGCTGGACGTGGGTCTGTCCGAGCTTGATCGTCAGCCCCTTGTTCATCGCCGCACCGATCGGCAGCTTGTCGCCCATGCCGACATAGACGCCCGGGACCGAGACGGTGCCGCCCTTACGGCAGCTCATGATCGCCTGACGCAGCACATGGACCCGATCGGTGGCGAGCATCATGCTCGCCTTGACCTTGTCCATGACGGCGTCGGCAGCGCCGTGCGCGGCCGCTTCGCAGCCGACCGCATCGATGCAGCTGTCGGGGCCGCGCCCCTTGGTCCGCGCCTGCAGCTCGTCATAGACGTCGGTCTCGGCGAAGTTGATCGTCTCGGCACCGCCAGCCTCGGCCATGGCGAGCCGCTCGGGCAGTTCGTCTATGGCGATCACGCGCCCCGCCCCCATCATCAGTGCGGAGCGTATGGCGAACTGGCCGACCGGGCCGCAGCCCCAGATGGCAACGGTGTCGCCCGGCTCGATCTGCGCGTTCTCGGCGGCCATGTAGCCGGTCGGGAAGATGTCCGAGAGGAACAGCGCCTGATCGTCGGTGACGGTGTCCGGGATCTTGATCGGGCCGAAATCGGCCATCGGCACGCGGAGGTACTCCGCCTGGCCACCGCAATAGCCGCCCAGCATGTGGCTGAAGCCGAACAGCCCGGCGGGCGCGTGGCCCATCGCCTTGGCGGCCATCTCAGCATTCGGATTGGTCCGATCGCAGGCCGCGAACAGGCCCTTGCGACAGAACCAGCAGTCGCCGCAGCTGATCGTGAAGGGCACCACCACCCGATCGCCGATCTTGAGGTTGGTGACCTCAGAGCCCAGCGCGACGACCTCGCCCATGTTTTCGTGGCCGAGAATGTCGCCCGCTTCCATGGTCGGCTGGTAGCCGTCGAGCAGGTGGAGGTCCGACCCGCAGATCGCACACGCGGTGACCTTGATGATCGCATCGCGCGGATGCTTGATCTCGGGGTCCGCGACGGTGTCGACGCGGACGTCACCCTTACCGTGCCAGCATAGTGCGCGCATATGTCTTCTCCGTGTGAGCAGGAGCTCCGCCTGGATCGGAAAAGCGACTGAACACCCCCAACGCCCTGGATCACGGAATGGGCCCGCGGGCCGGTTATCTATCTGGGCCGGATCGACATTCAGCCCAACTCCTTCCCCTCTAGGGGGGAGGGCTGTCGCCTATGGCTCCGGTGATGAGGTTCGTGTCGGCGTCCTCCTCGCGTCCGTCACCCCGGACTCGTTCCGGGGTCCACCGGGCCACGAGGGAATGGTGCCCCATCAAGCCTTTCCCCTCGCCGCAGAGTGGACCCCGGAACAAGTCCGGGGTGACGGGGTGGGATTGGGAGGCGGCGGACTAAAGCGAAGGTCCACACGATAGCCTTGCCCTGCCGGGGCCGGCGTTATCTCCGAAGCTTGAATGTCGATCCGGCCTAGATCAGCCACTTTGCCATGATCGGTGGGGCAGATTGGACCGGGCGCCAGCGGTCGCGCGGCCGGTCGGCGACTAAACGGCGGTGCGCAGCTGCTCGGGCTTCTTCCCATCCGGCAACGTTTCCCGCAGATGCTCTGTGATCATGGCAGCCGTGAAAGGCTTCGACAGGAAGGTCGCCTTTTCCGGCATGTCTCCCGCGCCCGGGCTTACGCGCCCGCTGGCGATGACGATCTCGATCCACGGATAGTGTTCCGCAACATGGCGCGCGAGCGCAAATCCGTCGGTATCCCCCGGCATATCGACGTCCGAGAAGAGCAGGGTGATGGTGTGGGCATATTCGGGCAGCATGAGAATGGCGGCGTCACCGTCATCGGCCTCATGCGTACGGAACCCGGCATCTTCGAGGATGCCGGTCACGTCCATCAGGATGAAGGGATCATCATCGACGGCGAGCGCATAGGGGATCGTAGAGGTTTCCATCGCCCCTCAACCACTAGGACAGGATAACGGTCCTACCGTCAGCAGATCAAAGAGGTCCGCGCCTACACGCCGGGCGGAAGCGCGCCTTCGTCGATCATGCGGGACAGTTCCTCACGCGCGGCATCCAGCCCGATCACGCGGGTCCGCGCATGATGGATACGATCGATATCGGCGGGGTCGCGCGCGCTGGAGACAGGCTTGGCCGCTTCACGCGTGGCGAGTTCGACAACGGCGTCGCGGTACTCGGTCCGCGCCGCGACGAGCGCCATATCGAGCGCGTTGGTCATGTCGTCAGCGAATGCCATTGTCTGCCCCTTGAACATGCCGCCCCACCGTCGGTTCGGCATGAACAGCCTGAACACACCAACGCTGCCGTGGTTGCCCGGCGTTCGCCCGCGGGCCGGTATGACGACGCCACACGGCGCCACGGCTCGCGCGCAACCACGCCGCTCTATTCCCCGGTCGCGAGCCCGGCGAGATAGTCGTCGGCGAAATCGACCTTGAACGCCGCCCAGAGCACGAGGTGGTCGGACATCTGATAGGTCCGCCAGTCGGCATATTTGCGTGCCTTGCCCGACTTCGCCGGCTTGATCTCCGCCGCATAGCCGGCCTCGTCCTCGTCGCGATAGACCGCCTGGTAATAATCGAGCACGCCGCCCCGATCGGTCGTGTCGAAGCGGCGACCGCGCCATATCGCGATCTGGTCGTAATATTTGTTCTTGGCGATGTTGCTGCCCTTGCGGTCAGTCAGCACCTTGGGGATCGCGAAGCCCGCATCGGTGATCGCCTTCAGCGTCGCGTCGCCGGCGGCGAACACGTTGAAATCGCCGAGGAGGACCAGATTGTCCGGTGAACCGGGGCGCGGCGCCGTGCCCGCCGGCTGCGCCGCCATCTTGGCGCGCTTGGCCAGGAATTTGGCCAGCTTGCGGATTTCCTCGAGCCTGCGGCTGTCGACCGGGACGCCCTTGCCGTAGTAGATATGGACGGTGCAGACGTCGATCCGCGCCCAGCCGGCCTTGAAGCCGCATACGAACGGGGTGCGGGCGAACTGGAGAACCTCGGTGTCGACCTTCTCGGGCGGCAGGACGATCTCGCCGGCGAGGCCGCCGAACGCCACCTTGCGGCTGTCGTAGACGAACGCCATCCGCTCGCCGTTGCCCGAGGTCCCCTCCGTCACGTCGGTCACCACATATTTCCACCAGCCGCCGAGCAGGCCGATCACCCGATCGAGCGCGGACAGATCGGCGCGCACCTCCTGCACCGCGACCAGGTCGAAGTGGCTGATGATCTCCGCAATGTAGTAGAAGGCGTCGACGAGCCTGCCGCCATATTTGCCGCTGTCGAACTCGCGGATGTTCCAGCTTGCGATCAGCACGTCGCCGTCGAGGGTCTTGGCGGGCACGCCGCTGTCGACGATGGTGCGGCGCAGTCGCACCAGGCCATCGGCGACCCGCCGCCGGACGTCGTCCGTTTCCCGCCTCAATCCAGCATAATAGGGCATGCGTGGCCTCCCCGACCCGTCGGAATGGCATATCACAACGGCGCGGCCGTGTCGCGATTACCAAGCCAGCCAAAGGGGGTAGCCGAAAGATATCATCCAGCTATCTGCCCCAAATTCGCTGGAGGCACTTCCGTCTCAGCCGACACCGATCCGCAACGCGAGCGCACCCAGCGTCACCACCAATACCGGCACGGTCAGCGTCGTGCCGACCCTGACATAATAGCCCCAGCCGATGCGGATGCCCTTCTGCCCCAGCACGTGCAGCCACAGCAGCGTCGCGAGTGAACCGATCGGCGTGATCTTGGGGCCGAGGTCGCATCCGATCACGTTGGCGTAGATCATCGCCTGCCGCACCGCGCCGCTGGCATGGCTCGCGTCGATCGCGAGCGCGCCGACCAGCACCGTCGGCATGTTGTTCATCACCGACGACAGCAGCGCGGCGAGCAGGCCGGTGCCGAACGCCGCACCCCAGACGCCGCCTTGCGCAGCGGCATCGAGCAGGGCGGCGAGATGACCGGTCAACCCGGCGTTGCGCAGGCCGTAGACGACCAGATACATGCCGAGCGAGAAGATCACGACCTGCCACGGCGCGCCGCGCAGCACCGTACGGGTCTGGATGACGTGGCCGCGCGCGGCGATGACCAGCAGCAGCATTGCGCCCGCCGCCGCGATGGCGCTGACCGGCACGCCGATTGGTTCGAGCAGGAAGAAGCCGGCGAGCAGGGCGGCAAGCACGACCCTTCCCGCCGTGAAGGTGGCACGGTCGCGGATCGCGTCCGCCGGCGGGCGGAGCTGCGCCAGGTCATAGTCGCGCGGCACGTCCCGCCGGAAGACGAGCAGCAGCACGACCAGCGTCGCGGCGATCGATGCCAGATCGACGGGCACCATCACCGACGCATAATCCGCAAAGCCGATGCGGAAGAAGTCGGCCGACACGATGTTGACGAGGTTGGAGACGATCAGCGGCAGGCTGGCGGTGTCGGCGACAAAGCCCGCCGCCATGACGAAGGCCAGCGTCGCCCGCTCGCGATAGCCGAGCGCCCGCAGCATTGCGATGACGATCGGCGTCAGGATCAGCGCCGCGCCGTCGTTGGCGAACAATGCCGACACCGCTGCGCCGAGCAGCACGATCAGCACGAACAATCGCCGGCCACTGCCGCCGCCCCACCGCGCGACGTGCAGCGCCGCCCATTCGAAGAAGCCCGCCTCGTCGAGCAACAGGCTGATGACGATGATCGCCACGAAGGTGGCCGTGGCGTTCCAGACGATGCCCCACACCACCGGCACGTCGGCCAGCGAGACCACGCCGACCAGCAGCGCCACCGCCGCGCCGCCCAGCGCGCTCCAGCCGATGCCCAGCCCCCTCGGCTGCCAGATCACCAGCGCGATGGTGACGACGAAGATGGCGAGCGCCGCCAGCATCAGCCGATGCGCCGTCCGGCGGCATCCACCACCGGTTCGCCATCCTCCTTGGCGAAGGCGCCGCGCTGGGGCGCGGGCAGCAGGTCGAGCACGGCCTCCGACGGACGACACAGCCTCACGCCGAGCGGCGAGACGACCAGCGGCCGGTTGATGAGGATCGGGTGCGCCATCATGGCATCGAGCAGCGCGTCGTCGGACAGCGACGGATCGGCCAGGCCAAGCTCGGCATAAGGCGTGCCTTTCTCGCGCAGCAGCGCGCGGGCGGTGAGCCCGGCGCGCGCGATCAAATCGGCCAGCAAGGCGCGCGATGGCGGGGTCTTCAGATATTCGATGACATGCGGTTCGATCCCCGCGTTGCGGATCATCGCCAGCGCGTTGCGCGACGTGCCGCACGCGGGATTGTGGTAGATCACGATATCTTTGGTCATGGGGCGTCCTGTCGGCAGGAGGGGGCGAGTTCGGCGAGCAGCGGCGCGCACAGGTCCGGCGCATCGGCGCAGCAATCCCGGACGAGGAAGAGCGTCAGCGCGCGCAGGCCGTCGAGATCGGCGCGGTAGATGATGGAGCGGCTGTGCCGTTCGGACCGGACGATCCCGGCGCGGGCGAGGATGCCGAGATGGGCCGACATGGTGTTCTGCGGCACATCGAGCTGCCGGGCGATCTCCCCCGCCGCCATGCCCTGCGGTTCATGCCGCACGAGCAGGCGGAACACGTCGAGCCGCGTCCCCTGTGCAAGCGCTCCGAGCGCGGCAATGGCCGAATCGGTATCCATATATCCAGCATAGCGGATATCATCCGCCGCGCCAACGGTCGCCAGCGCTCGCTTTAGGTAGTCTTACGGATTCAGCCGCCGTCGCGCCGGCGCCTAGGATCGTCGGCAGGGTGCAGGCGCATGGACCGGAGCGCAGGCGATGCCGGCCGTGCGCCGCACTGGCGACGCGGCACGGCGGTGTCCGCAACCGACCGTGAAGCCTCGCACCTGGTCTGACGAGGAGGATCGACATGGACAACACGATGAAGGCCGCGGTGGTGCGGGAATTCGGCGCCCCGCTGGTCATCGAGGAGGTGGCGGTGCCAAGGCCCGAGCGTGGCCAGATCCTCGTGAAGGTGGCGGCGTGCGGCGTCTGTCATACCGATCTCCACGCCGCGCATGGCGACTGGCCGGTCAAGCCCAACCCGCCGTTCATTCCCGGTCACGAAGGGGTGGGGACGGTCGCCGCGGTCGGGGCCGGCGTCACCCATGTCAAGGAAGGCGACCGGGTCGGCGTTCCCTGGCTCTATTCCGCCTGCGGTCATTGCGTGCATTGCCTCGGCGGCTGGGAGACGCTGTGCGAGAGCCAGCAGAATACCGGCTATTCGATCAACGGCAGCTTCGCCGATTATGTCATCGCCGATCCCGATTACGTCGGCCACCTGCCCGCGGGATCGGATTTCGCGGAGATCGCGCCGGTGCTGTGCGCCGGGGTGACCGTCTACAAGGGGCTCAAGGTCACCGATACCAAGCCGGGCGACTGGATCGCGATCTCCGGGATCGGCGGGCTCGGGCATATGGCGGTCCAATATGCCGTGGCGATGGGGCTCAACGTCGTCGCGGTCGACGTCGACGAGGCCAAGCTGCGGCTGGCGGAACGGCTGGGCGCCGCCTTGACGGTCAACGCGCGCGAGACCGATCCGGCCGCCTTCGTGCGCAAGAGCATCGGCGGCGCGCAGGGCGTGCTGGTCACCGCCGTCTCGACGCGGGCCTTCGCGCAGGCGATGGGGATGACCCGGCGCGGCGGCACGATCGCGCTCAACGGCCTGCCGCCCGGCGATTTCCCGCTGCCGATCTTCGATACCGTACTCAACGGCATCACCGTGCGCGGGTCGATCGTCGGCACGCGGCTCGACCTGCAGGAAGCGCTCGATTTCGCCGCGCTCGGCAAGGTGCGCGCGATCTACGAAACCGCGTCGCTAGAGTCCATCAACGCGGTGTTCGACCGGATGCGCGCCGGCACGATCGAGGGGCGGATCGTGCTCGACTTCGCCGCCTAGGTGAACGCGGGGGCGGCAGTACCAGCCGCCCCCCTTCGGCTCACAGCCGCAGGCCGACGCCGACGCCGAACACGAACGGATCGAGGTGCAGGCGCGTCCGTTGCGTGCCGATCGCCGTGGTCGTCAGACGCACGTTGGTGTCCATGTCGATATATTTGGCGTCGAGGTTGAGGAACAGCCGGCGGTTGAGATCGATGTCGACGCCCGCCTGCGCCGCCCAGCCGACGCTGTCGCTCATGTGCACGCGCGTGCGGCCGACGGCGGCCTCCAGCCCCTTGGACGCCTTTTCGTTCCAGAAGACGGTATAGTTGATCCCGCCGCCGACATAGGGCCGGACGTGGCCGCGCGGGTTGAGATGATATTGGACCGTCGCGGTCGGCGGCAGCACCCAGGTCGAGGCGAGATCGCCGATCGATCCGGTCGTGCCGGTCCGGCCGGCGGCGGTGTGCTTGGTCGTCGAGGCGATCAGTTCGACGCCGATATGGTCGCTCGCCATCCAGGTCAGGTCGACCTCGGGCATCACCGCGTCGCCGACCTTGACCCGTTCGGACGGGAAGGCGGGGGCGATGCCGCTCGACCGCTCGTTCGGCGCGACGAGGATGCCGCGCAGCCGCAGCAGCACGTCGCCCCGGGCGAGGCCGACGCGCGCGTCGCTCTGCGCGGCGGCGGGGGTGGCGAGGACGAGCGCGAGGGCGGGCGCGAGCGTCGCGCCGAGAACACGGTTCATGGATGGCCTCCTTGGCTGGTAGAGGGGTGGGCGCGTCAGTGCGCCAGGAAGAGCGGGATCGGGCAGTCGGCGAGCAGCGCGCGGGTGACCCCGCCGAACAGCATCTCGGTCAGCCGGGCATGGCCGAACCCGCCCATCACCAGATAGCCGAACGCACCCGACGCGGCCTCGGCGAGCAGCGCCGCGCCGGCGCCCCGCGGCGTCGCCAGCCGGCGCACCTCGGCATGGACGTCATAGCGCGACAGATAGGTCGCGGCGTCTTCGGCGGGGATCACGACCGATCCGTCCTGCCCCTCCACGATGGTGACGCGGCCGGTGCGTTGCAGCAGCGGCACCGCCGCGCGCAGCGCCGCGGTGGCGGCGTGCGAGCCGTCCCAGGCGACCAGCGCGGTGTCGCGGTCGAGCCGCCGGCAGGCGGGCGGCACCGCGATCACCGGCTTGCCCGACCGGACGACCAGTTCGGCGGTCGCGCCGCGCATGTCGGGGTAGCACAGCCCGCCGACGTGCCGGTTGACGACGATCACGTCGGCCAGCGCCGCGGCGCGTTGCAGACAGGGCGCGAAGTCGCCGGTCATGTCGATCCAGTCCCAGGGCACGTCTTCGCCGGCCAGGCGCGCGGTCAGCATGCGCTTGTTGTCCCGCTCGCGTGCGGTCTCCTCGACGAGCAACTCGCCGACGGCATAGGCATCGTCGTAGAAGCCGCCGACGATCGGCGGCGCATAGGTGACATCGAGACAGGAGAGATGCCCGCCGGTGGCGCGGCAGAGATCGAGCGCCACCTGCAGGCGCCCTTCCTGGCCGTCATCGTCGTGGATCAGCAGAAGGATGGTCTTCATGGCATTCGCCCCGTGCTGGAGGATCGTAACCCCCTCTGGCTAGAGCGCGCCGCCTGGGCCGTGCATCCGCAATTATACGGACGCCGCACCGTCCTTCAGCGCCGCGACCAGCAGGTGCGGGCGCAACGGCTTCTCCAGCACCGCGGCAAAGCCGTGCGCCGCTGCCGCTTCGCTCACATCCGCATGCGGGAAGCCGGTGATCAGGATCGACCGGCCGGCCCAGCCACGCGCGCGCAGCGCGCGCGCGACGTCGATGCCGGTGCCGTCGGGCAGGCGATAGTCGGCGATCAGGAGGTCCGCCGGCTCGATCGCGGCGGTGCTGAGCAACGGCCCGGCGGCGGCGAAGGAGCGCACCTCGAAACCGCGCCAGTGCAGCAGCAGTTGCAGCGAGCGGCGCACCCCCTCGTCGTCCTCGACCAACAGCGCGCGGCGGACGGGGGGCGGGCTCTGGCTGTTCGTCATCTTATCCTCCACTGTCGGAACCGCCGGTGTGGCGGCTCGCAGCGGCGGCGTCGTTACGGAATATTCCCGATACCGCCGATGCCCGCGGCGAAGGCGATGCGCAGCGCGTCGGACAGGCTGTGGACGTCGAGCTTGGTCATCACGTTGGCGCGATGCACCTCGACCGTGCGCGGGCTGATGCCCAGGTCATAGGCGATCGTCTTGTTGGGGTGGCCGCGGGCGAGGCCGTGCAGCACGTCGCGCTCGCGCGGGGTCAGCGCGGCGATGCGCACCGCCGCCGCCTGCCGGTCGGCCAGGGCCGCGTCGTGGCTGTCGAGCCGCTCGAACCCGGTCGCGAGCGCGGCGAGCAGCGCCGCCTTCTCGAACGGCTTTTCGAGGAAGTGGATCGCCCCCGCCTGCATCGCGGCGACCGCGGTGGCGATGTCGCCGTGGCCGGTCAGGACGATCACCGGCATGGCGATGCCGCTCGCCGCGAGGTCGCGCTGCACCGCCAAGCCGTCCATCTCCGGCATCCGCACGTCGAGCAGGATACAGCCCGGCTCAGCCGCCTTGGCCACGCGCAGGAAGGCGACGCCGCTTTCCCAGGTCGCGACGGTGAAGCCCGCGGTGCGCAGCATGAAGCCGATCGAGCGGCGCACCGACTCCTCGTCGTCGACGACATGGACGTGCCGCGGTTTAGTCATGCTCCTCCTCCGTATCCCCGCTCCAGACGGTGAAGCGGAAGACCGCGCCGCCGTCGGCGCCCGGCTCCGCCCAGATCCGGCCGCCATGCGCCTCCACGATGGTGCGCGATATCGACAGGCCGAGGCCCATACCATGGTCCTTGCCGCTGGCGAACGCCTCGAACAGGCGTGGCGCGATCGTCGCGGCGATGCCCGGGCCAGTGTCCGCCACCATGATCTCGACCATCGCGCCGATGCGGCGGGTGGCGACGGTGATGTCGCGCCGGTCGGTCCCCACCACCGCCTCGGCGGCGTTGCGCAGCAGATTGACCAGCACCTGCTGGATCTGGACCCGGTCGGCAAGGACGTGCGCGGCAGCCGGATCGAAGTCGCGGAACAGGCGGATGCCATGTTCGGTCGCGCCGAGCAGGCCGAGCCGCGCCGCCTCCTCGATCATCGGCGGCAGCGCCTGCACGGCGCGCTCGGTCTCGCCGCGCGAGACGAAGTCGCGCAGCCGGCGGACGATCTGGCCGGCACGCAAGGCCTCCTGCGCCGCCTCGGCCATCGCCTCGCGCAGCAGGTCCGCCGCCCCGGCCGCGCCGTCCCGGTCGAGGATGTCGCGCCCCGCCTCCAGGTAATTGGCGATGGCGGTCAGCGGCTGGTTGAGCTCGTGCGCCAGGGTCGAGGCCATCGTGCCCATCGCGCTGATCCGCGAGACGTGGATCAGTTCAGACTGCAATTCCTTCATGCGCAGTTCGGCCACCTGCTGCGCGGTCAGATCGCGGATGAAGCCGGTGAACAGGCGGTGGCCCTCGTCGCGCGCCTCGCCGACTGACAATTCCATTGGAAATTGCGTGCCGTCGCGCCGCTGGCCGGTGACGACGCGGCCGATGCCGATGATCCGGCGCTCGCCGGTCCGCTCGTAGCGGGCGATATAATCGTCGTGCTGGTCGCGATAGGGGGCGGGCATCAGGATGCTGACGTTGCGCCCGGCGACCTCCGCTTCGGTGAAGCCGAACAGCCGCTCCGCCGCGGCGCTGAACGAGAGGATCAGGCCCTTCGCATCGATGACGATCATCGCATCGGGCACGGTGGCGAGGATCGAGCGGACGTGCGATTCGCTCTGCCGGCGCGCCAGTCTGGAGGCGTGGCTGGCGGTGACGTCGGCGATCGCCTGGCCGAAGCCGGTCAGCGTGCCGGCGTCGTCGCGCAGCGCGACCAGGATCGTCTCGCCGAGGAACTCCGACCGGTCGCGCCGCAGCCGCCATTGCTCGCAGCGATGTGCCGCCGATGCGGCTGCCGCGGCGGCGAGATCGGCGGCAAGCCGGTCGGCGGCATCGGTGGCGGCATAGAGAATTGCGGCGGACCGGCCGACCAGCGCCTCCTGCGGCCAGCCGAGCAGCGCCATCGTCGCCGGCGTACACGCCGTTACCCGCCCCGCGGGGTCGAGCAGCATGACCGCACGGTCGCTGACGCCCTCGACGAAGCGCGCCATCTGATCCGCGATCCGGTGGTCATGCGATGTCCGCGTCATCCGATCCCCTTATCTTACCCAGGGCGATGCTGATACGGGGCAGCATGAGGATGGTCGGGAACGTCGCGACCGAGGCCAGCCTCCACATCCTGGCCTACAACATCAAGCGCACCATCGCCCTCCTCGGCGTGCCAGGGCTCATCGCTGCACTGCAGGGCTGAACGACCAACCCCGCGCGCGTCAATCCAACCAACAACCACGGCCGTTTCCACACAGCCTTGGTGGAAACCGGAATGGCCGCTTTCGGGCGTCGATCACGACAAAGCAGACGCTCGTTCACGCGGGAGGGCATGGGGCGTGAACGGGTCGTCCCCTCGAACCGTGAGCGGGCTTGTGAAGCGCCCTTTTGACACTTTGAAACCGGCACGAATCCGTGCGTCAACGGGCAGGATCACAACCGTCCGGGCCTGTTGAAAAATGCCGGACATGTCGGGTCGCTCCTTCGTTTCACTCCTGCCGAGAGGAGCGCCGCCATGATGGGACCAGCCTGTCGCGGTGGGCGGGAAGTGGCGTCCCGCCGCACCATAGAAGCCATGTTGCCCGCAAACCACCTGCTGCGTCGCATCGGCCGATGTCTCGACACGAGCGAGCTTAGGCAGGCACTGGCCGGTCACTACAGTGCACGGGGGCGACCATCGGTCGATCCCGAGCTCCTCATCCGCATGACCCTGATTGGCCGCATCTACGCGATCACGTCCGAGCGGCGCCTGTGCGAGGAGATGCGCTACAATCTGGCTTACCGCTGGTTCTGCCGTCTCGCGCCGGAAGACAGGGTTCCGCACCACTCGACGTTCAGCAAAAACCGACATGGCCGCTTCCGTGACGCCGGCGTCTTCCGGACCCTGTTCGACAGCACCGTTCGACGCTGCATCGACGAAAGGCTGGTCGGAGGAAAAGACGCCGCGATCGACGCGTCGTTTATAGCGGCTGATGCAAGCTGGCAGCGTAAGACCGTTCCTGGCTACCTGCCGTATGTCGCCAACGCATCGCGCGCGGTTCGGGAATGGGTGCAAGACACAGGAGATGCCGTCTGGGAAATGGCGCGCTCGAAGAGCTGCCAAGGCGTCTCTCGAACAGATCCTGCCGCAGCCTGGTCGGCGCGAACGGTGCGGGGCCGGTTTGGCTACGCCCTCAACGCGCTGGTTGACACCCCGAGTGGCGTTGCGCTTGATGTCGAGGCGACGCCGGCTCGTTTCGCGGAGGAGGTCGATGCCGGCCGCGTCATGCTCGAGAGGGCGGCAGATCGGTTCGACTTCCACCCCAAGCGGGTTGCTGCCGATAAGGCCTACGGCAGCGCCGGCTTCCTGGGCTTCGTCCGGGACCACGGCGCGATCCCACACATCCCCGTGATCGATCGGACGCGGCAGACCAAGGGCAAGCTGCCGCGAACGGCCTTCAGCTATGATCGAGACACCGACAGCTTTACCTGTCCGAACGGTAGGCTCCTCCGGCACCACGCATTTCACCTGCCCACCGGCGTACACCGTTATGCTGCCGATGCCCGGGACTGCGAGGCGTGCGTGCTTCGAAAGAAATGCACGAAGGCGCGACGCCGTACTCTTGTCCGTCTGGATGATGAGGACGTCCGCGATCTTGCCAGAGCGGAAACGGAAACCGGCCTCTACAAGCGCTCGATGCGATTGCGGCGAGGGGTCGAACGGTTCTTCGCTGACGCCAAGGGCAAGCATGGCATGAGGCGGCTTCACCTGCGGGGCATACGCGGAGCTGAAGAAGAGTTCCTGATCGGCGCTGCGGTGATGAATCTGATGATCCTGGCGCGACCCCAGCGGCTGACGGGCAAGCCACGCCGGGGAGTATGCATCCCCGCAGCGCTGACGCCGGCTGCGATCTCGGCCCGGTCGATTGAACACGACGTGATCGCCTCGCCTGCTCGACGATATGCCTAGTCGCTGAGGCGCGGCGTGATGCATCACGCGGCTTGCAGCCGTTCTTTGCGGTACGGCACACCGTCGAGCAGTGCCTGGCCCGGCGCCTTAGGCGTGCCGTCACCGTTCACGTACATATAGAGCGTCGTGGTCGTCATTCCGAGACGGCGCGCGACATCGGCTGCGATCGCGTTTCGGTCGGACATGGCGGCCATCGCCATCGCCAGCGTGGCCTTATCCATCTTGCGAGGCCGACCACCCATCCGGCCTCGTGCACGTGCAGCAGCAAGCCCCGCCTGCGTGCGCTCGGCAATAAGCTCACGTTCGAACTCGGCGAAAGCCGCGAAGATGCCGAAGGCGAGACGGCCGTTGGCTGTCGTGGTGTCGATCTGCGCGCCGGCGCCCGCCAGCACCTTAAGCCCGATGCCGCGTTCGCGCAGCGCCTCGGCCGTGATGACCAGATGGCGGAGGTCGCGCCCAAGACGATCCAGCTTCCAGAGGACCAGTGTGTTGCCGGGCTGCAGTGCCTTCAGGCACGCGGTCAGGCCAGGACGGGCGTCATGCCGCCCCGACGCAAGGTCTTCATAAATTCGCGAGGGATCGACGCCGGCAGCGAGCAACGCATAGCGCTGGGGTGCCAGCGTCTGTGACCCGTCAGCCTTGGACACCCTCACATATCCGATGAGCATTGTTACCCTGCCAGAAAAGACATCCGGCACCCTGCAATGTGCCGGAGGTTTCCGCAACGGGTTTTCCGATCTCCGGAGTGCGCTGAGGAGGCAAAATCCTCGATCGCCAGAAAACCGGTCGTTTTTTGGGCGGTCGAGGTTCTCCTGTTTCCCATGTCTGGCGGTCAGTTCCGGAAAAAAGGCGCCCACCGCGCTGTCAATCAACCAACTCTTCCGCCGAACAGCCCGGGCGTCCTTCCGCTTAAGATTCAAGGGACATGTAGCGCTGTAGCTGCCGCCTCTGCCACGGCGAGGAGCCTTATTTTGCCCTATCTCATTCGCATCGCTCAATAGGCGCGCCCGCCAGAACCGGCAAAAGAAATTGCCGGATTGGCAATTTTTTCAATACTAGATACAATCAGGTGTCAGAATACGGGCGTGTGGCATGGTTTTTTATAAGACAGGGAGACGTGACCTATTGAGAGGGGTGACGGCGGGGCTTGCATTAGGCGCGACAGGCAATGTGCCATTGAGCCACGCAGGGCTAGCGACGTTGCCACCGCGACCAAACCCCATCACGGCAGCTGAAATCCTCACACGGATTGCACGTGCACAGGTGCTTATACGCGAGCAGGGTCTTGCCGCCATTTTGGTCGAGCCTGGCGCCAGCATGCGATACTACACCGGGATCGACTGGTGGCGCAGCGAGCGGATAACCTGCGCCTTGATACCGGTGATGGGCGAAATCAGCGTTATCACCCCGTCATTTGAAGAACCCTCGGTACGAGAGTCGCTCGCCATTGAGGCGCAGGTGCATACATGGCTTGAAGATGAGGATCCGATCGCACTAATTGCGTCGGCAATACCGACAGACGTAGATGTGATCGGCATTGAGGAAACTGTCCGCTTCTTTATCGTCGATGGCCTGATGCGAAGCCGGCCCCGAGTTAAATTCCGCAGCGCCTCGGATGTCGTGCCGAGATGCCGTTTGGTGAAATCGCCGGTTGAACTCGCGCTGATGCAGTACGCAACGGACATAACCATCGCTGCCTATCGGTACACTGTGCCGCGCGTTCGCGTTGGCATGAAACCAGCAGACGTACAGGCTATCATGAAAGGCGCGACTGAGAGGCTGGGTGGGAAATCCGAATTCGAGGAGGTGTTGGTCGGGAAAGCGAGCGCTCTGCCACACGGTTCGAACGAGCCACAAGTGGTTCGGCCCCGGGATATTGTCCTCATGGATTGTGGGTGTAGCGTCGACGGCTACCAATCTGATGTCTCGCGTACCTTCGTCGTCGGCAAGCCGACCGATCGCCAGCGAATGCTGTGGTCGCAGGTGCAGCAAGGTCAGCAGGTGGCGTTTCATGCCGCAATTATCGGGAAGCCGGCGGGAGTGGTCGATGATGCTGTAAGGAGTTACTATGAAAAGCTCGGCTATGGCCCCGGATATCGGCTTCCAGGGCTGTCTCATCGCACCGGGCACGGCATAGGTCTCGACGGCCATGAACCGATAAACCTGGTTCATGGTGAAATGGGGCGGCTTCAACCAGGCATGTGCTTCTCGAACGAACCAGGGCTCTATGTTCCGGACCTGTTCGGCGTTCGTATCGAAGATTGCTTCTACATGACGGAGCACGGTCCGCGTTGGTTCTCAAATCCACCGACTTCGCTTGACCAACCCGTTTAGCGAACAAGGGTACACAGAGCTTTCCAAGTTGGAGAAATGTGGCAAAATAGCCGAAATCCGCCACGTTCGTGCGGTGAAGCGATCAACTCGGAAGACAACAAGGCAATGACGGGATCTGATAAGCCCACTTTGGGGGCGGCGCTCCGAGCTATCCGCAAAGAGCGTGGGTGGAGTCTAGCGCAGGCTTCGAAAGAAACGGGTCTTGCGGTGTCAACATTATCTAAAATAGAAAACGGGCAGCGATCATTAACCTACGACAAGCTGATCCAGCTAGCATCTTCACTCCAAGTGGACATTGCTCGCCTTTTCACAGAAGGTGGCACATTCGATTATGGCAGCATGCCAACGCTATTGGGCCGTCGCAGCGTTCAACGCAGTAGCAGCGGATTTATTATCGAGGCAGGTGTCTACAGCTACAGATACCTCGCAGAGGATCTAGTCGCCAAACGGTTCTCCCCGATCATCATGGAGTTACATGCTAGATCACTCAATGAATTCACGGGATTGCTGAGACACCCTGGAGAGGAATTTGCCTATGTTCTCGAAGGGATGGTTGAGGTTCGTACCGACCTTTATGCACCTCTTCGCCTAGCTGTGGGCGAGTCGACCTACTTCGATAGTCATGTCGGACATGTGTACCTGAACGCGGGTCCGGGACCAGCCCGGATCCTCATCATCGCATCAAGTGAACAGGCTGGCGATGATCCGCTGGAACAGCCTACGGCTCAGGAAGCAAAGGTGAAGCTTGTAGACACATAAGCAACACCTCTCGCTTCATTGTAAATCCTTCTGATTTGACAAGACGGCCAGGTCATCGTTTGCGATGGCTTTGGCCGCATTCACACGACCTCACTGTAATTTGTCCTGAGCTGCCGGCATCGAGCGATCGGCACCTCAATAATGGTGCTTATCCCCCTAAGTGATGCCGGGTGCGCGGCTGCCCGCCATCGCAACCATGATGTTCTAGGTCGCTTTGCCGCTATTGACATAATGGAAAACCGATGTGACTGTTCGGCAAGTTTCTTGCGAAATGGAAGAATCGGAAGGGGTGGGCAGATGGGACCGGTTTTTGGCTATGGTGAAGGCGTCTCTGGTACGTCGATCAGCGCGATCCGCAGGGCCGCGCGTGCAATTATATTGACCAGTGTTGCAGCTCTTCCTCTTCTGGCCGCTCAGGGTGCCTCTGCTCAGACCAGTGGGAATACCCCCACGACCAATAGCGATCCCGCTGCCGATCAAGCAGCTACACCCGCGGTGACCGCGTCGAACGACAGCGATATCGTCGTGACCGCCGCCAAGCGTGACGACACCCTCCTCAACGTTGCGAGTTCCGTTACTGCGCTAAGCGGCAATCGCCTTCAGGAGCTCGGCTTGAGCTCGTTCCAGGACTTCATCCGTCTCGCTCCTGGTGTCTCGTTTCAAAGCGTCACGCCAGGTCGAACTCAGATCAGCATACGCGGCGTAAATGTTGGTACGACGCAGCCGAGTACCTCCGTGGCCACGTACTTCGACGAGGTACCGTTGAACACCTCCGCGACGTCGTCGCTGTCGGGGGATCTGAACATCGATCCGGATCCCTTCGATCTGCAGCGGGTCGAAATCCTGCGTGGTCCGCAAGGCACGCTTTACGGTGCCAACGCCCTTGGGGGTGTTATCAAATACGTGCCCCAATCACCGAAATTTGATCGCGTTGCTGCGGCCGGATCAGCCAACATAGGTGCCGTTCACAAGGGCGGTACGGACCTTGGCATCAAGGGCATGATCAACGTTCCCATGGCCGATTGGGCCGCTCTGCGAGTGGTAGGCTTCTATCGCAAGGATGCGGGCTACATCGACAATGTCTCTCTGAACGAGAAAGACGTGAACTGGGCCAAGAACAGGGGCGGTCGGGCCATTCTGGAACTCCGCCCGCTAAGCGGTTTGACCATCAAGCTGACGGCGCTGCTCCAACGCCTGACCACAGGCGGCGACTCTTCGGTCGACGCGCTCCGCACCACGCAGACGCCAGCATTTGGCGATCTGACGCAAGCGCGACCGATCCCCGAAGGCGTGTCAGACCGCTTTAACATGTACAATGCCGTGGTGAGCTACGACTTCGGCTTTGCCAGCCTGATCTCATCGACCGCCTGGACGCGGCAGCGTTTCAGCCGGGCCAGTACCTCAGTGGCAATCGACCCCACATCTCAGTATAGCACCGTCTTTAAGGGCACGAATAACAAGTTCGTGCAGGAGGTGAGGCTGCAGTCACCGAGTGCTTCGGGCCATGGTCTTGAGTGGCAGCTAGGCGGTTTTTACACCAACGAACATTATAACCGTACATCGACTGATTACCTTATCGATCTGCCGTCAATGCAGTCGCTGGACAGTGACGTCAGCGGCACAATTGCGAGCTATGCCGAGAAGGCTGTGTTCGCGAATGCAACCTACTACTTTAACGGCATGTTTGATATTGCGGGCGGCGTTCGATATAGTCACAATGATCAGAACGGTTTTGGGACTAATAATTCCGGCGCGTTCAACGGCCGAAGCGGTGCGTCCGACGACAATAAGGTTACCTGGAGCGCGACCGGCCGGTTCCATCCGGCTAAAGATATCCTCCTCTACGCCAATGTTTCCACTGGGTACCGCGCCGGTGGACCCAACTTCTTCGCCGTCGGGCAGGCGATCCCGCCTTCGTTCGGACCGGAGGAGCTGACAAACTACGAGGCAGGTCTGAAACTGAGCACGCCTGACAAGAAGGCGACCTTCACGCTCTCAGGCTTTTACATTGACTGGTCATCCATACAGCTGCCTCTTATCGTCAACCGCTTAACCTTCCGCGGCAATAACGGGACAGCCGATAGTAAGGGCTTTGAGGCTTCGGCTACCCTGCTGCCGGTACAAGGGCTCAACCTTGCTGGAACGTTGTCCTATACTGACTCCAGGATTACGTCTGACGAACGGACAGGGGTCGGCGCCGTGCCGGGCGAACGGATGGCTGGTGCGCCACGGTGGTCAGGGTCGTTGACCGCTGATTATGAACGCCCGATTTCCGATCAGCTTAAGGGCTTCGCTGGCGGGACATTTACCTTCAGCTCAAACCGACCCAACAGCTACCGTCTGAGTGTCAATACACCATACGTCCTCATTCCGGGCTTCGAGACCTTTGGCTTGCGCACAGGTGTCGACGCAGGGTCATGGCGCTTGACGCTGGCAGCAGACAATCTGTTCGATAAGCGCGGGGTTACAGACGATTATACATTTCCCCGATACTTTGGCGAATTGCTTGGCGTCGGGACCTATTATGATCAGTTGGGAACAATCAAGCCGAGAACTATTCGATTGACTTTTGATTGGTCCATTTGACGGTACTTCGACCTTGAAGATCGGCTGTGATGCATGAGGCAACAAACTCAAACGCTAACCGCTCGCTCCCGGGATATCGACTCTTGGGAAAAAGGAAACAGAATGTCGTTCCGTGCGAACGCGCCCACAAACCATGGGATTTTACACCTGGCGGCGGCGGACGTCGCGCGCGTTCTCGCTGGGGCAAGGCTTCTGGAGAGCTTGTCAGACTTCTTCCTGGGGCAGAGTCATGCACCTCTGCGGCAACGCCTTGACTGGACGGGCGGAACTGAACTCCTCGTGATGCCGGTGGTATCTGACGGTTATGCCGGCATTAAAATGCTGACGGTTAACCCGGGGAACGCGGGCACCGAACGACCAGTTATTTCTGGACTGTTCACGCTTGCTGATTTTCGAACGGGCGAAGTGCTCGCCACCATGGATGCGGGCGAGCTTACAGGTTGGCGAACTGCTGCGGTCTCGGCGCTAGCGGCGGCCAGGCTGGCTCGGCAGGATGCCTCCCACCTAGCAATACTGGGCGCAGGACACCTTTGCACATACATCGCCGCGGCTCACGCCGAAGCGCGCCAGCTGAAACGTATCACACTTTGGGCAAGAGATACCGCGAAGGCGCATCTTGCGGCGCAGCGCTTGCGCCATCGCCTGATCGACATCGACATCGACGTCTGCTGCGACCTTCAACTTGCGGTGCAAGCCGCTGACATCGTTGTGGCGGCTACCAGAGCTACCCAGCCGCTCATCCAGGGCCGGTGGCTCCGACCAGGAACGCATGTAGATTTGATCGGTGGCTACCGCCCAGACATGCGAGAATTGGACGATGAGGGCATTGCGTCAGGTCCTGTATACGTCGACGACCAAGCTGCTCTTCACGAAGCTGGAGATTTGATCGATCCGCTTCAGACGGGAGCCATAACGCCGGCGTCGATCCGAGGTGATCTGGCAAGTCTCGCCTCTCTCACGACAGGCAGATGTACAGAAAGCGAGATCACGATCTTTAAATCGGTTGGCACCGCTCGTGCTGACTTGGCGACTGCGATCACCGTCTGGCAGCGGCGACGGGCAGAGGTCTTTAGCTTGCGTGACAATGCGATTGGCGCGCGCACATGAACCTGGCTTCAAAGACAAGCATCGATCCAACCGGAAAGACGCGGTTGTCTCGCTCGGTGTTTGGCATCGCGCCGATGATCGTCCTTGGTTCAATCCTCACCGGTGCAGGATATGACGTCGCAACCGCGCAGAAGGTCTCCCGACCCGCGAGCGAACGGTCAGACGGCTTGCCTACGCTCGCATCTCCAATGCCAGGTGGAAAACCGCCGGTACTGGCCGCAGCACCGGCCCCGGTACGGGTAGACATATTTTTAGCCAAGGCGGAAGCCGCGCTGGAAACGGCGACGGCCGAGGCTAATCGGGCTGACTGGGTAAACACCACCTATATCACGCCGGACACCGACAAGATCAGCAGTGAAGCACGCATGCGGCTGAATGCACTCAGCCTTGATCTTGCCCGCCAGGCGACTGCCTACGATCCCACCCACGTCGATCCGGTTTCGCGCCGCAAGCTTGCACTGCTGCGGATCGCCACCATCGTTCCACCGCCAACCGACCATCAGGAGGCCGCGCAGCTCGCTGCCGACCAGACGCAACTGAGCAGCCAGTTCGCGACCGGCTCGTTCCTCTTCAACGGGAAGCCGACTTCGCTTGCCGAGGCCGAAGTGCTGTTGGCGAAGACCCGCGACCCTGCCGAGGCTCGGAAGCTGTGGGAAGGTTGGCGTAGCACGGCCACGCGGATGAAGCCGGCCTATGTCGACATGGTTCGCCTGTCGGCGAAGGGAGCACGTAGCCTCGGCTTTGCGGACATGGGGGAGTTGTGGCGGTCAGGATATGATCGCCCCCCTGCGCAGGTAGCACAGGATGTAGATAGCGCCTGGGCAGCGCTGCGCCCGCTCTATCAGGCATTGCACTGCTTCACGCGGAAGCGGCTTTCGCTACGCTACGGGACAACAGTGCAGCCCCGGACCGGTCCCATCCGCGCTGACCTGTTGGGCAATATGTGGGGACAAAGCTGGATCAACATCTTGGATGTGCTCCAGCCCGATGCCGCAGCGCGACCAGACATTGATCACTATCTGCAGGCTGCCGGCTATGATCCCCTCCGCATGGTTCGTACGGCAGAGGCATTTTACACCTCGCTTGGTTTTGATCCACTGCCGCAAAGTTTCTGGACAACATCGCAGTTCGTAAAGCCAGCCGACCGGTCCGTAGATTGCAATCCATCGGCCTGGACGATCAATACCAGTCGCGATGTTCGGTTGAAAATGTGCCTGCTCGTCAATCGTTCTCAATTTCGTATCGTTTACCACGAGCTTGGACATGACTTTTATTACCTAAGCTACGCCGACCAGCCATTCCTGTTCCGCCGGGGCGCCGACGAAGGATTTCACGAGGGAATTGGCGATTTCATTGCGCTGTCAGCGACCACACCAACGAATTATCGTAAAATTGGCGTGCTCCCCCCCGATGCTTCGGGCGGCGATGATATTGATCAGCTCCTTCAAGGTGCGTTGGACAAAGTCCCGCTGCTCGCCTTTGCCACCGCGCTCGACAAGTGGCGCTGGAACGTGTTTGCTGGCACAATCAAACCTGACGACTACAACCGTAGCTGGTGGGAGCTGGTGGGCGAGTATCAGGGAATGGCGCCCCCAACCCCCCGTCCCGATAACGGCTTTGATGCTGGCGCTAAATATCACGTTCCAGAGAATGTCCCTTACATAAGCTACCTCAAGGCGCGCCTCTACCAGTACCAATTTCAGGAAGCCGCTTGCCGCATCGCCCGCTGGAAGGGACCGCTTCACCGGTGTTCCATCTTCGGCAGCAAGGCAGTAGGCACGCGGTTGAAGGCCATGCTTGCACTCGGCGGTTCACGGTCCAATGCCGAAGCATTGAAGCTATTTACCGGGCAATCGGATGCCGATCCTCGCGCGATGATCGCCTATTACCGGCCGTTAGAGCATTGGCTGGATCAGCAAAACGCCGGAGAGCGATGTGGCTGGTAAAGGTCGGCATCCAGGCCCAGCGAACCCGAGCAGAAATTTAGCTCTTTCCGATGTCGTGCGGGGGACGCCATGCCGTACCTAGCAGTGCTGCTCACCGTGCTTGGATTGGCCACGCTTGTCTTTGTCGTAGCGCTCGCGCTGCGCTGGTGGCGGGATCCAGTTTCACCGCGGCTGGAGGGCATACTGCTAAGCGCTGTCGCCAATTTCTTTGATGCACTCGGTATAGGCTCTTTCGCACCATCCACCGCATATCTCAAGATACGTCGGCTCACGCCCGACGTACTGATTCCTTCTACCATGATCGTTGGCTATACGATCGCAACTGTCACAGAGGCTTTCGTCTACATCACCTCTGTGGCGGTTGATCCAATGCTGCTCGCGAGTTGCATCGCCGCGTCTGGTCTTGGCGCGGTTCTCGGTGTCGCACTGGCGCCACAGCTGCCGGTACGTGCCATACAAACAACCATCGGTGTAGGACTGCTGATTGCGGCGGTGCTCTATAGCCTTGCCAATCTGAGCATCTTCCCGGGTGGCGGCACCGCATCGTCGCTACCGCCAAGCGGTTTCTTGCTCCTCGCCACCGCGTCTTTTATGCTCGGCATACTCACCAACCTTGGCATCGGCAGCTTTGCGCCTACGCTGATCTTGGTCAGCCTGCTTGGCATGGATCCGCGCGCTGCTTTTCCGATTATGATGGGGTCCGCCGCGCTAATTTTTGTCGCAAGCGGCACAGCTATCGTCCGCACGCGACCACTAAATATGGGGTTGGTGGCGGGCATGGCGATCGGTGGGGCGCCAGCGGTGCTGCTGGCCGCCTTTCTCATCAAGTCGCTGCCGCTTGGTGCGCTACGCTGGGGGGTAGTCGCGGTCGTCGCCTATGCTGCAGTATTGATGCTGCGCTCCGCCGCGCGCGCGCGCGCGTCCTCCGGCCATACGGCGCCGACACCTTCGACAAACACGAATATCATCGCAGGAGACCCGCGTTGACCGACTTCTCACGACGCGGAGTGTTGCTGGGCAGCTCCGCCGCACTTGCGTCCACAGGCGTGCAGGCAACCGCTCTGCGTGGTTCACATTTAGCTGCTCCCGCCCCGGCACCTGCCGTCCTCAACGATAGCGAGCAGCGCCTGCTTACCATGCCAGACGGACAGGCGCTCACCATTCAGATCGCGCATCCCCATCCAGTGGAGGAAGAGCTGCCGCTGATGATCCGCGGCCGCAAACCTGTGCCGATCTACGTACTGGACGGATGGGACAATTTTGCGGTCGTCGCAGGTCTGGTGCGAACGATGCAGTGGGGCGGATCGGTACCACCCTGCTTGGTAATTGGGCTGGGTTACGCTGATCCGGCTGCAGCGGATAAGTCGTCGCGCCGGCGCTATGACCTCACGCCAAACGCCAATGGGCCAATCAAGGGCGTTCGCTATGGGGGCTCTGTTCCATTCCGGCATTTCATCGGATCGGTCGTAAAGCCGATGATCGAGCGCACATTCACTGTCGATGTCGCGCAGTCCACGCTTGTTGGACACTCGCTCGGAGGCCTCTTTGCGCTGGAAACCGCACTGAAGAAGCCGACGCTATTTTCAAATGTGCTGGCGCTTAGCCCGTCGCTGTGGTTCGACGACCATCTGTTGCTGCGGCAATGGCGTGCGGCGCTGAAGGCCGCTTCGCCTTTTCCGCGCGTGGTGACGTTGGCGGGCGATCGAGAGGAGGCGATCAGTCCAAGCGAGCTCCACATGACCCGCAATGTTCAATTCCTGGGCGAAGCGGTGTCGGAGGCCAAACAGTCTGACCGGATCTTCACCGGTGTTCTGGAGGATACCACGCACCACACGATACTCGGGCCAGGGCTGACTTTTGGCCTACGCAAGTTGCTCGATCCAAATCCGCCGAGTGTCCAGGCTGGTTTGGTCACGCGCGTATGACGCGAGGTCTCTCACCATCGATGGCATTGCGCGATCGCATGGAATTGCCGACCGGATCGGCCAGGTCACAGGAGCCCGGCCCTAGCCGCTCGAACAACAGTGCGGGCCGAAATTCGAGCAAGAGGCCGGCCGCAGAAGACAAGTGCAGCCATCGTTCGAGCTACAAACCTCGTCCCGCGTTTTCAACGATCGTCCGCCTGTGATGCAACTTGATCCCATCGACACCGCGCTGCTGGCAGGCGAGCATGGCGCCGCAGCGGCCCACGCCATGCGGCTACTCATGCAATATGGCGAGGCGTTCGCAGCCGAACGCTTCCTCTCGATCCAGTCTGCCCATATCGACGGATGCCTCTATCATGGCCCATCCAGCATCGATTTCGCGCGCCGCTTCGTCGACCTTGGCGGACAGGTGCGTGTGCCGACGACACTTAACGTTGCGGCGGTAGACGTCGTTCATCCTGGATGGCACCAGGGCCCCGTGGACCTGATATCAGAGCAGACGCAGCTGACGGAGTTGCACGAGGCGCTGGGATGCCTACCCACACTGACTTGTGCGCCTTATCAACGAATGCTGCGGCCAGGCGTCGGCGAACACATCGCTTGGGCCGAATCCAACGCGATCGTCTTCGCTAACTCGGTTCTTGGCGCACGGACCGACCGCTATGGCGACTTCACCGATCTGTGTGCCGCGCTGACCGGGCGCGTTCCGGCTGCCGGCTTGCACCTGACCGAGAATAGGCGGGCAACGCTGATCGTTGAGGTACCCTCGATTGGGGAGAGCGATCTCGCACGCGACCTCTACTTTGCCGCAGTCGGATACGTCCTGGGGTTAGGCTCGGCCGGAAGGGTGCCAGCCATCATAGGTCTGCCGTCCGATACGAACGAGGATGAGTTCAAGGCACTGGGCGCCAGTGCCGCATCAGCGGGCGCTATCGCGCTGTTCCACGCCATCGGGCTTACGCCCGAGGCGTCGACCCTGGCAGCGGCGACGGGTGGTCCTCGCGAGCTGCCGGAAATGAGATTTACCGGAAAGCATCTACGTGAGGCTGTACAGGTGCTGTGCCCGGTAAAGCCCGGTGAGAAGATCGCAGCGGTCTGCCTTGGCACCCCGCACTTCTCTCTTGCTGAATTCAGACGGCTTGCTCGTCTAGTTGACGGCCGACGTGCGGCGGGTGGAGTGGAGGTCTATGTCTCCACCTCTCGCGAGATCGCCGGGCATGTCGAGCAGGCCACAGAATTTCATGCGATCGGCGCCTTTGGCGTACGCCTCGTCGTCGACACCTGCACCTATCTGGCGCCTGTGGTGCGGGAAACGACGGGCGCGATCGTTACGAATTCGGGAAAATGGGCGCATTACGGCCCGGGTAATCTCGGCCGGCGGGTTGGGCTGATGAGCTTGGAGCAATGCGTGCGATCGGCTGAGGCAGGTCGGGTGGTGGACCTATGAAAATAGAAGCGCTGAAGGCCCTTTGTTCAGGCACTGCGAGCGGCCAGATTGCGCCTCTGTCTGCTCCGCTAAGCCTATGGGGTGGGCTTAGTCTGGAAGACGGCATGATCTGCGACGTCAATCACCCTGATTATGGCCTATCGCTTGCTGGCAAGGTGCTGGCCATGCCGGCTGCGCGGGGTTCCTCCTCATCGTCTAGTGCATTGGCCGAAGCCGCCCGGCGCAAAGTAGCCCCCGTTGCGATCATACTGGGACAGGCTGACCCCATCCTAACCATTGGCAGCTTGGTTACTGCGGACCTGTACGGCGTTCACATACCGATCGTTCTGGTGCCAGAAAATCGATGGGGCGACCTTCCTGTAAAAGGGATTGTTACTGTGCAGTCGGATGGCAACCTCGGCTGCCTTAGATTCCCATCTAAGGGGGAATAGCTTTAAACGCGGTCAGATGTCATCGCCGCTAAATTAGGAGTTTCGCGAACGCCAAGCATGAGTGTCCCATACTCTCTCATTAACGAAGGATCCTGCGTCCGCCGAAATTTTTCAACAGCCACGTCCGGTTGTGACGGTAAGAGCCAATGTACCAATGCTCTAACAAAAGGTACAAACCCGGGCCTCCCCGATAACGGCGCTTGGTCCAGGACCCGCTCGCTTTACAAATCGGCTCGACAAATTTGAGTGGAAATAGTTGGTCAGTTCTGCCACTTATGTATCTAAAGAAGTAAAACGCCAAAAGGCAAAAAACTCAGAGGAAAATTTTGCAGAAACGGCAGGTTGAGGCGCTCACCAAGAAGAAGCAGGATGGCACTCCCTACACTCGACGTGTGGAGGTTGAGACCGCGCTGGCATCGCTGGTTAACCTGTCGCGCGACGAGATGCTGGAGAGGCTGAAGGTGCGACACCCGACCTCACCGAACTATGTGCAGTCAGAGTGCCTTGTCTACCTGATCCGTGCCGCGCGGAACGACAACGATGAGCGGTACTTCAACAAACTCTACCGAGAACTCATGCGGCGTTTGGCGTCCGCTCTTCCCCGCATTGAGGGCGAGCGGGCCGGCGGTCCCGAGAACGTCTACGGGGCGGATGCGCGGGATAGCGTGCGCGACATCTTTAAGGCTAGGCTGATCGAGGACCGTGCGGCTCCTGGATCCGCGCTCGACTACTTTGAAGTCATGTTTTCGGGCGCGGTCGCGGCGTTGCGCAAGACCTCCATGAGCCGGGCGCGACGGCAGATGGCGAGAAGGGACGCCATCGACGACGAGGAAAGCGGCGAACCATCCATCGCGGTGGAGAAGGCGGTCGGCAGCCTCGACGTCAAACAGGAGCTGCTATCAGATGACCCAAATTACCGGTCCAAGGTCGCCAAAGCGATCAGGACGCTACCAGACAAGCAACGCAGAGTTATCGAGATGCTCCTCCAGGACATGCCCATCGACTCAATCGACGACGACGTCCTCACGATACGCAAGATCCTCGGCGTGAGATCGGAGAAGACCGTGCGCAACAGACGCGACGCCGCCATCGCGACCATACGGGAGCAGCTGGGGATCGGAAGCCGGAATGACTGACCAGGCTCACCATGACGCCGAGGAGGTCCTGATGGCCTTCGCCGTGGAGCCGGAGCACGACCGGGGCACGCTAGAACGATACCTGCGCCTCCACCCCGAACTCGCCGAGGACCTCATCGATCTGTCGATGGAGCTGCGGCTCCAGCGCACGACCGCCGACATCTCGGCGCCCGTCGACGAGGCCTGGGTCGAGGCGTCGCTGGCCGACTTCCATGCCGCGGCACCGGCACGCATGGCGGCGCAGGTAGCCGATCCGTTCGCCACGCTCTCGTCCGGCGAACTCGTCACGCTCAGGCGCTCGCTCGACGTCCCCAGTGGCGTGATCCAGGGCTTCCGCTCCCGGTCGGTCGACTTCGCCAGCGTCCCGGTCGGTTTCCTCGCGGACTTGGCCCGCGGCTTGCGCACCGGGGTCGACGAGCTAAGCGCCTTCCTGGCGGGACCGCCGAGGCTGACGCCGGGCCTCAGCTACAAGTCCGACGACGCGCCGGGCGCGGACGGGAACAAGGTGACCTTCAAGGCACTGCTCGAGCAGTGCAGGGTCCCGGAGGACAGGCGCAAGCAGCTGCTGAACCCGCGGGACTGAGCGGTGGACGCCGTCGAGATCGCGCGTCAGCGCGCTGCGGCCCTGCACGATGCAGTCATCGCCGGCGGCGCGGACCCGTGGGATCCGATCGACATCGTAATGGCCGTCGCCGCCGACAAAGGTCTCGACGTCGAGCCGGTCGAGGCGGGAAGTCCCATCCTGGCCGGCGGCCACGCGCACTTCGATCCGAGCGACCGGGCAATCCGACACAAGGACGCGGGCGACGCATTCGCAAGAGCGTTCCTGATCGGCCACGAGCTCGGACACGCCACCCTTGGCGATGACCGGACGGCGCACATCGCCCTGGAGGTTGATCCCGCCCGTCCGGCCGAGGCAGCGCCTGTCGGTGAGGACAGGGTTGTCGACTATAGCCGGCGGCAGCGCCGCGAGGTCCAGATGGATCTCTTCGGCCGCGAGCTGATCCTTCCCCGCGCTCGTGCGCGATCCCTGCATCTCGGCGGCATGACCGCCAGCCAGATCGCCGACCGGCTCGGCGCCCCCTTCGACGTCGTCGCGATGCAGCTCCTCGACGCCCTGCTGCTCCCCGAGATCGAAGCCGCCCCTCCACAGCAGCCAGCGTCCCCACCCAAGCCCCTCAACCCGGAACAGGCCGAAGCCGCTCGACATCGCGGCGCGCCCTACCTACTCGAGGCGGGACCGGGGACCGGCAAGACGCAGACGCTCGTCGGGCGCGTCGCCGGGCTGGTCGATGACGGTGTCGATCCCCGCACGATCCTGGTGCTCACCTTCTCGAACAAAGCCGCAGGCGAGCTTTCAGACCGCATCGCGGCGCTCCGCCCCGACGCCGCGCCGGCGATGTGGATCGGCACCTTCCATGCGTTCGGCCTGGACATCGTGCGGCGCCACCATCGCCAGCTGGGCTTCGCCAAGGAGCCGCGCATGATGGATCGCAGCGAGGCGATCGCCATCATGGAGCGTGAATACCTGGCCCTGAACCTTCTGCACCACCGCGACTTTATGGATCCGGCGCGGCCGCTCAAGGACATGCTCGGCGCGATGTCGCGGGCGAAGGACGAGGTCGCCGACGCCGAGCGCTTCGCGTCACTCGCTCAGCAGATGGTGGACAACGCCGTCGACGCCGACGCCCGCGAGGCGGGAGAGCGGTGCGCCGAGGTCGCGCTCGTCTACAGGAGGTACGAGGAGTTGAAGCAGGCGGCCTGCGCCGTGGATTTCGGCGACCTCGTTTCGCTGCCGGTCAAGCTGCTCGACGGCGACCCACAGGCGGCGGCCGCGCTGCGCGCCACCTACTCGCACATCCTCGTCGACGAGTATCAGGACGTGAACCGCAGCAGCGTGCGGCTGCTCCAGAGGCTGACCGACGCCGGCAGGAACCTCTGGGCCGTGGGAGACGCGCGGCAGGCGATCTACAGGTTTCGCGGCGCCTCGTCCTTCAACATGTCCCGGTTCGCGACCCACGACTTCCCGGGCGCATCGGGCGGCCGACTGCTCGTCAACTACCGCTCGACGCCAGAGATCGTCGGCGCATTCTCCAGGTTCGGCGGGAGCATGCAGGCAGGCACCGGTGACGCGTCGCTCGACGCCTTCCGCGCGTCCATCGGGATCGGACCCGAGCACGTCACCTTCGGCGACAACGATGACGAGGCCGACGCGCTCGCCGACGAGATCCTCCGCGGCTCGCCGCAGGTGCCGTTCCGCGATCAGGCGGTGCTCTGCCCGGGGAACGACCGGCTCACCCGCGTCGGCCGCGAGCTGGAGCGGCGCGGCATCCCGGTGCTCTATCTTGGCAACCTGTTCGAGCGCCCCGAGGTGAAGGATCTCCTGTCCGTCCTTTCACTGCTGGTCGACCGACGCGCGATGGGCCTCGTTCGGAAACCTTCGCTTGAAGGGCTCGCGACCGGCCTGAGCCTCGCCGGCGCATCGGCCGTCGTCGAGCACCTGCGCGCCACCGACGCGGCGCCAATGGAGTGGACATCCACGACGACCAGGGCGCCGCACCTGGACCAGAGCGACGCCGACGCGCTCGATCGGACCGCCGGGATGCTGGCCGGCTTCGGCATCGACGCGAGGCCGTGGACGGTGATCGCCCACCTCCTGCTAGACCGGACGCGGACGGCAGCGCTGCTCGCCTCGGCGGATGACGTCTCGAGTCGCGCCATGGGAGTGGCGATCTGGCAGCTGATGGGCTTCCTGCGCGCGGAGCGATCGGGACCCGGCCTCCCGATCCAGCGCACGCTCGACGGGATCAGGCGCCTCGTCCAGCTCGCCGACGAGCGAGACCTCCGTCAGCTTCCTGCGGCGGCGCAGGGCATCGACGCCGTGCGGCTGATGACGATCCACGGCAGCAAGGGGCTCGAGTTCCCCGCAGTGCACGTCATGGGCCTCAACAAGAACGCGATGCCGAGCACGGCGCGCAAACCCGCCTGCCCGGTCCCGGACGGGATGATCGAGGGAGGACAGGGCGGCACCGTCGCCCTCGCCGCCGCGGACCACGCGCTCGAACAGGAATGCCTGCTCTACGTCGCCGCATCCCGCGCGCGCGACCGGCTGCTGCTGTATTCGGCCACCAGGACGGCGAAGGGGGCCCGGCGCGACGCCTCCCCCTTCATCGCCCGACTTGGGGGTGACGAACGCACGCCCGGCGATCGCGCATGCGGAACGTGCAGCCGATCCCGAGACCCTGCCGCTTCCGATCCGCATCGGGCCGCCGGTGTGCATCACCACCGCGCAGCTGGACCTCTACTCCCGCTGCCCCCGCCGCTTTCTCTACACGCACGTCCTCGACGTAGGCGGGCGGCGCACGCCGACCACGATGACGAGGATGCACGACCTGGTGCGAGGCGTAGTGAAGGAGCTCGCGGCCACCGATCCCTCCGCATCCTCGATGGCCGACATGGAGGCGCTGCTCGAACTGCGCTGGTCCGAGGGTCCCCTCGCCACCGAGGAGTATCGCCTCCATCGGGAGGTCGCCACGCTCCTCCTCCGACGCTTCGTGACGATCCGCGCGGGAGGGGCCCGCGCCGACACGGGGCCGCTGGTGGCGACGATCGGGGGCGACGAGGTGACCGCGGTCGCCGACGACGTCGTCACCGCAGGCGGTCGTCACGTGGCCCGCGTCATCAGGACCGGGCACAAGTCGTCCTCCACCGGCAAGGCGCTCGCCGACGCGGCCTTTCAGATGGCCGCCGCGGCGTCGCTGCCCGGCTGCGTCGTGGAGATCATCCACCTCGGCGATGACGAGCCGACCATCGCGCTTGCCTTCGACGGCAAGGCACTAGGCAGGAACCTGGGCAAGCTGACGGAGACGCTGGAGTCGATCGCCTCGGGCCGGTTCGAACCCGAGCGGTCCGACCGCACCTGTCCCTTCTGCCCCGCCTTCTTCACCTGCGGCCCCCTCGCCGACGGGAACCTGCAAAAAAATCTCTGACCGGAATTACCGGTCGGCCCGAGCTGGCGGGATTGACCCTTCGAGACCGACGCAGATCTGCCGAGGTCCGAAGAGGAAAAAACAACACCATGACCATCATCGACCACCCCGACATCGACGACGTCGAGAGCGCCGTTCAGGAGGGCCGCGCGCTGTGTCCCGGACGCTACCGCGTCTCCTTCGCACTCGACGACCTCAACTACCAGCCGATCGTCCTCGACGATCCCGTGCCCCTCGGCCGCCAGATCCTGAAGGCGGGTGGCATCAAGGACGTGGACGGCCACGCGCTGTTCGTCATCACCCCCGAAGGCGACTTCGAGGACGTCCGCGCCGACGAGGAGGTGGATCTGCGCGACCGCGCCGCCCACCGGTTCGTCGCCTTCAGCACCGATCCGCTCTACCGCGTGAAGCTCAACGACAGCCGCATCGTGTGGGGCCGCCCCTCCATCCCGGAAGCTGTGCTCCGCTCGCTCGCCGGCATCGGCGACGACGAGGCGGTGTTTCTCGAGGTGCGCGGCGGCAAGGACAAGCTGATCGAGCAGGGCAGCGCGGCCGATCTCGCCGGCGACGGCGTCGAGAAGTTCATCACGGCGCCGAACAAGGTCACCTACACCTTCTTCGTCAACGGCAAGCCCTACGAGACCGACAAGAAGAAGGTCACCGGCGCGCAGATCAAGGCGATGGTGCCCGACTGGGATCAGACCCACGACCTTTCCCTCGAAGGCGCGGGCGATGATCCCGATCGCATCATCGGCGACGACGAGACGGTCAGCCTCGACCCCAAGCACGGCGTTCGCCGCTTCTCGTCGGTCCCCAAGGCGAACTTCGGCTGATGTCGGGCATCCTCAGCATGCAGCTCGAGCAGCTGCGGGAGCGCTTCGGTGAAGCGCACGCCAGCACGATGGCGAGCGGCACCACGCTCGTCACCGTGCCCGGGGTGCGCCTGCCGGAGGGGTGGTCGAGGTCCTCGACCACCATTCGCTTCCTCGTCCCGCCCGGCTACCCCTTCGCGCAGCTCGACTGCTTCTGGGCGGATCCCGACCTCCTCCTCGCCCCCGGGGCCACGCCGCAGAACGCGGCGCTGAACGTCATCCCCGAGACCAGGCAGCAGGGCATGTGGTTCTCGTGGCACCTCGCGAGCGCCTGGAGCCCGAACCGCGACACCCTGTCGACGTGGATGAACGTGGTGATCGATCGTCTGAGGCAAGTCCGATGAGCGGCCTGCGCTTCGCGGCGCCGACCTATTCGGCGCTGGCCTCCGGCCTGCTAGACGCCGACGGTTTCGAGAGCTGCGCCATCGGCTACGCCCATCATGATCCCGCGAGCGGGTCGTGGATCGTCGCCGACGCCGCTCCCGTGCCGGACGATGCCTACGAACGTCGCGACTGCGTCTCGGCCGTCCTCAAGCCCGGGTTCCTGATTGACGTGGGCAATCGCAGTCGGATCACCGGCATGGCGGTCGTGGCGATCCACACCCATCCCGGCAGCCGCGGCAACCCACACTTCTCCGAGACCGACAACGACGGTGAGGCCGAACTCGCGTCCTATCTCGGCAGGCGCGGCGCGCCGGTGCCCCACGTCGCACTGGTGATCGGCCCGGAGGGCGCGCGCGCCCGCATCCTTGGCGGCGACGAGGAGGTGCCGGTGTGGGAGGTGGGCGAGAAGCTCGTCCTCCACTCGCCGCTCGCAGGCAGGGCCTCTCACGGCCGTGACGACCGCCAGGTCCGCGCCTTCGGCGAACCGGGGCAGCGCCTGCTCCGCCGACTCCGCTTCGCGGTGATCGGCGCTGGCGGCACCGGATCGCTTGAATGCCAGCAGCTGGCCCATCTCGGCGCCTCGTGGATCACCGTCATCGATCCCGATCTCGTGGAAGAGACGAACCTCAACCGCCTCGTGGGCTCGATCCCATCGGACGTGGGCCGGCCCAAGGTGGATGTCTCCGCGCGCATGATCCGCGCCATCAACCCGGCCGCCACGGTGATCCCGATGCAGGCGGACATCGTGGACGAGCATGTTGCCGCCCGCTTGGCGACGTTCGACTTCATCCTCCTGTGCACGGACTCGCACGCCAGCCGCGCCGTGGTGAACCAGGCCGCCTACCAGCATTTGGTGCCCGTGATCGACATGGGCGTCAGCATCACGGTCGCGAACGGGGCGGTGAGCCACGTCACCGGACGGGTGCAGATGCTCTCCCCCGGCCTCCCGTGCCTGACCTGCTGCGGCGCGCTCGACGCCGACGCGATCCTTCGCGAGATGCAGACGCCGGAGCAGCGCGCGGCCGACCCGTATGTCCATGGCGTGCGGGAGCCGCAGCCCGCCGTGCTCTCCATCAACTCGACGGTGAGCTCGCTCGCGATGACGATGGTCCTCGGCGCGGTGACGCCGGTGCCCATCAAGCCACGACATCAGACCTACGACGGCATCCGCGGAAGGGTTCGGGAGATGGCCGTGGCGGCGCATCCGGACTGCGTCGTGTGTTCCCACGCGGGCGCTCTGGCGAAGGGCGCGACGTGGGGCCTGCCGGTCCGACCGAGCGCAGGCAAGGGAGGCGGGCGATGAGCCCGCCGGCGCGGAAGGTGCGCATGGTCGGCGACGCCGAATACCGGGACCAGGCGGAAGCCACCCTCGGCCAGCCGGGCGACGCGTCGCTGATCCTCCGGGGCAGGCCGCGGGCGATCGTGATGGCCTGTCCCGACGGCTGCGGAGAGACGCTCGTCGTGAACCTCGACGGGCGCGCGGGCAAGGCATGGCGCTTCGACATGCGCCGCGGCGGGCTGACGCTCTTCCCATCGGTATGGCGGGACGGTGGCTGCGGGAGCCACTTCATCGTCTGGCGCGGTCACATCCTGTGGTGCGGCCGGTTCGAACGGGACAATCTCGAGCCGGACTACGACGCGACGATCGAGGGGCTCGTCCTGGCCGCGATGGACGTCGAGGAGGCTCGCAGCGCAGTCCAGCTTGCGGACGCCATCGACGAACTGGTCTGGGACGCGAACCGCGCGGCTATCCGACTGGTCCGACGCGGAGCCGCCAAGTCATGGAAGATCGAGGGTCAATGGGTATTTACTCGCCTAGTCTAGTCTAAGGCGCGAGTCCGCCTGTATGGGCGCGAGAACCAAGCCGCTGAGCATGTACATTTTAGCTGTGGCCAGCCGCTCGCCCTTGGTGTGAACGGGCCTTTACTCGGCTTAAACGTAATCGGTACCATGGTGCCACAACCGAGCGATTGTGACACGTGGACGCCGCTCCGACACAAGGCGAATGAGCGGCAGGACTTATGCACGCTGAGGTGGGTAATTGACGTCTGCAACTGGGGTCTTTGACCCGTAGGCAAACAGCATGAAAAATGCTAATAGGTCTTTGCGGGTGTGAGAAAGGTTGCTTAGCTTAGATGAGCACGACGCCTTACTGCTAGGTAGATTTTTAGTCGAATATCTTACAGCTGGCAACAGCTCTGCGTAACGATTGCGCCGCCTCGATTTGAGCTCGAATCCTTCGATTGTCCTTTGCATGGGGTTGATCGAAACTCGGGCCAGCGACAAGATCACCAATGGTTCGGGTGCGTTGTGGGGCCCGTTTAACGCTGGGAAGGGGGTATAGTTGGTAGAGAGCTTCCGATTCCTGCACGCGGCGGATATCCATCTGGACAGTCCGCTGCACGGACTCTCCCGGTACGAGGGACTTCCGGTCGACGAGATCCGCTCGGCCACCCGCTCCGCGTTCGACAACATGGTGCAGCGGGCGCTCGACGAGGCGCTCGACTTCGTCGTGATCGCCGGCGACCTCTTCGACGGCGACTGGAAGGACATGGGGACGGGCCTCTACTTCGCGCGCGCCATGGGGCGGCTTAACCAAGCCGGCATCCCCGCCTTCGTCCTCGCCGGCAATCACGACGCCGCGTCGGTCGTGTCCCGCACGGTGCCCTGGCCGCCGAACGTGCGCCTGTTCAACAGCAGACGCCCCGAAACGCACCGGCTGCCCGGGCTCTCGGTCGCCGTGCACGGCCAGAGCTTCGCCACCGCTGCCGTCACAGAGAACTTGGTGCTCGGCTACCCGTTGGCGGAACCGCATGCGTTCAACATCGGCATGCTGCACACCGCGCTCGCCGGCCGCCGGGGGCACGAGAACTACGCCCCCTGCAGCCTCGAGGATCTCCAGGCGCGGGGCTACCAGTACTGGGCGCTCGGCCATGTCCACGAGTTCGAGGTGGTCTGCGAGGACCCCCACGTCGTGTTCCCCGGCAACGTGCAGGGCCGCACGATCCGGGAGACCGGCCCCAAGGGGGCGGTGATCGTGACCGTCGAGGATGGGGAGGTGGCCGGGCTCGAGCGCGTGGAGCTCGACGTCGTGCGCTGGACCCGCGTCGAGGTCGACTGCGGCGGAGCCGCGGCCGACGCGGTCGCCGACCTCGTGCGTGCGGAGCTCCATCGCGCGCATGGCGCCAATGCGGCCGGCCTGCCGCTGGTGGCGCGGGTGACGCTCGTCGGCGAGACCGCCGACGCCGGCGTGCTCCACGATCGGGCCGGGCCGCTCCGCGACGAGGTCCGCGCGCTTGCCGCGGGCATCTCGCCCGACCTGTTCATCGAGAAGGTCAAGGTGGCCGTCAGCCACGCCACCTCGCCGGGCGAGGCGATGGTGGACGGACTCGATCCGCTGATCGACGAGGCGTCGGTCGATCCCGGCCTGGCCGCCGCGCTTGCGCAGGATCTGGAGCGGTTCATGCTGGCCACCGGGACCACCCTGGGCGACACGGAAGACGGCGAGCTGCGCCAACGGGCGATCGCCGGCGACTGGTCGGCGGTGCTCCGGACAGGCTCGATCGCGCTTCGCTCGCGTCTAACGGGGAAGGCCTGACATGCGCTTCGCCAGGCTTTCGCTCGAGCGCTATGGCCGCTTCGAGGGCTGCGAGCTGGAGTTCAGGGCCGGCAGCCCCGACCTGCACATCGTCTACGGCGCGAACGAGGCCGGGAAGACGACCTCGTTGGCCGCGGTGTCCGACCTCTTCTTCGGGTTCCCGGCCCGCTCGCCTTACAACTTCCTGTTCGATTACGCGCTGCTCCGGGTTGGGGCGGTGCTGGAGGACGCCGGGCGCACGCTCGCATGCCGGCGCAAGAAGGGGACCGCGGCCACGCTGCTCGACGAGGCGGACGCGGCGATGGACGAAGCTCTCCTGCGAGGCATGCTCAAGGGCCAGACCAGGGAGACCTTCGGCCTCTCGTTCAGCCTGGATCAGGAGGCGCTCCGCTCCGGCGGCAGGGCGATGGTCGAGGCGAGGAACGACCTGGGCCGCACCCTGTTCGCGGCGGGCTCGGGCCTGACGGCCGTCGCCGACGAACTGAAGTCCCTGGAGGCCGAGGCGGACGCGATCTGGGGACCCACGGCGAAGGCGAGCCGGACCTACACGCAGGCTCAGCGCCAGCTCGCCGAGGCTGCGCGGCTCGTGAAGGAGAACGCGCTTAGGCCTAAGGCCTGGACCGACGCCAGGGCCGCAGCCGACGACACGTTCTCGATCCTGGAGCGGGCGAGGAGCGAGCGCGGCGCCGTGGAGGAGGAGCTCAGCGGCCTCGAGCGCATGCGGCGGATCGCCCCGCTCGCCCGCCGCCGCGAGGAGGCGCTCGACGCGCTCGCGACGCACGCGGCGACCGTCGAGCTGGGCCGCCTCCGCGAGGACGCGGCCGAGAAGCTAATCGGGGAGGCGGAGGCGGCGGAGCGCGAAGCCGCCACGGCCGAGCAGCTCCGCGCCGATCTGGGCGGCCGCCGCGAGAGGGTGGCGGCGGATGCGGCCGCGCTGGCCCAGGCGGAGGCGGTGGACGAACTGGTCGTCGAGGAAGGGGCCGTCGCCAAGGCGGCCCGCGACCTGGTCCGCCTGCAGGCGGAGCACGCAGCCGCGGCGGCGCTCGTCGAGGTGCGCCGCCGCGACGCGGGTCCGAACGCCGACGCTCCTCCCCCTCTGCGGGTCGTCTCCGCGCGATTGCGCGAGCTCGCCCGGTCCTATGGCGAGCTGCAGGCCGAGGAGCGCCACATCGCGAAGGCGCGGACTACGCTCGCCGAGCGACGGCGGCGGGCGGAGGCGGAGCTGGCCAAGGTGCCTTACGACGGCGCCGCTGAGGCGCTGACTGCGGCGCTCGATGCCGCCAAGGCCCTGGGTGCGGACGTGGACGGCCGGGTGGCGCAGGCCCGCGACGCCGCCAACGCGGCCTCCGCACAGCTGCAGGCGGCGCTCGCAAGGCTGAAGCCCTGGCAGGGACAGGTGGAGGAGCTGGTCTCGCTCCCCGTCGTCGGTGCGGCCGAGGCTGAGCGCGCGCGCGACAACGTCGCCGACCTGATCGCGGAGATTTGGCGGGAGGAGGACGGCGCCCGGCGCGCGTTCGAGCAAGCTGCGGCCGCCACGCTTGCGATCAACCAGGTCGAGACCGGGTCCGCGGTCTCGGCGGACGATCTGGCAGAGGCCAGGCAGGCCCGCGAGGCGACCTGGAGCCCGATCCGCGACCACGTGGTCGCGGGAGCGCCGCTTCTGCGGCCAGAGGAGGCCGTCCAGGCCTTCGAGACGAGCGTGACGTCCGCGGACGAGCGCGCCGATCTGCGCTTCGCGCTAGCCGACGCATCCTCCCGCCTGTCGATCCTGCAGCAGCGCAGGTCGACCCATGAGCTCGAAGCGGATCAGGCGCGCGCCCGCGCAGAGGCGTGGTCGAAGCGGCACGGCGAGGTCCTCGCCGGCTGGCGGGCGCGCTTGGTGCAGGCCGGCCTGCCCGCCATGGACCCGGCGGCGTTCATCACCTGGCAGGCGGAGCGCGCCGGCGCCGAGGAGGCGGCGCGCGAAGCCGGCCTGCTCGCGACCGAGGCCGACCGTTGGGCAGCGCGTCGGGATGGCGCGAGAAGCGCCCTGTTCGCGGCGCTTTCCGTCGCGGACGGAGGCGGCGACATCGCGCCTGTCCTCGGCATCGCCGATCGCAGCCAGGCGGCCCTCGACGATGCGCTCAAGGCCCGGCTGCTCGCCCGTTCCGAGCTGGATCGCATCGACGAGGATGCCGCGGACCTCGACGCTCGCGCGCGGCGCCTCGCCTCCGATCTCGAGGAAGGCGCGCGCGCATGGCGCGAGGCGATCGGCGGGGCCGGCCTCGAAGTCGAGGTGGCGACCTGCGGGACGGTGCTCGACGCGCTGGACGAGCTCCGCGAGGCGGTTGCAGCCGAGGCGGCGCTGAAGCGGCGGATCGAGAGCATAGAGAGGGACGAGCGCGAGCACGCGAACCGCGTCGGCGCCATCGCGGAGCGACTCGGCGTGGTGGCTGGCGAGCCCGCGGCTCGCCTGGCCATGCTCAAGGCCCGCGTGTCGGCGGCACGGTCGGCGCAGGCCGTCCTCGCGGGCATGGCCGAGGAGGAGACCGCGCTGGAGAGGCGGATCGGCGGGGCGCGGGCCACGCTGGCGACCGCCGAAGCTGCCCTGGCGTCCGTTCTGGCGGAGGCCGGGTGCGCGGACCGGACCGAGCTGACCGGGGCCATCGAGCGGTCCCGGGCCGTGACCGCCCTCAGGACCGACCTGGCCGAGATCGAGAGGCGCATCGTCGAGGAGGGCGACGGACTGTCGCTCGACGAGCTGGTGGTGGCCTGCTCGGCCACCGATGCGGGCGAGGCGGCGGCCTCGGCATCGTCGCTGCGGTCCCGGCTCGCGGACCTGAATGCCGCCGTCGACGCGGCCGCGACCGCGCACGGGGAGGCGCGCAAGGCCTTCCAGTCGTTCGAAACCGGATCGACCTCGGCGGCGGACGCCGCCGCGGAGGCGGAGCAGGCGCGGGCGGAGCTCGAGGACCTGTCCGAGCACTACATCCTGAAGCGGGCCCAGGCGGTCATGCTCAAGTGGGCGATCGAGCGCTACCGCGAGCGACACCAGGATCCGCTCCTCCTGCGCGCAGGCGAGCTGTTCGCCAAACTCACCACGGGCCGGTACGCGTCGTTGAAGGTCGACAGCGAGGGCAGCTCGCCGCGCCTTCTCGGACTGCGCGACGACGGCCGCACGGTGGTGGAGGTCGGCGCCATGAGCGAGGGTACGACCGACCAGCTCTTCCTGGCGCTCCGCCTCGCCGCCCTGGAGCGTTCCGTGGCGGCCGGTGTCGCGCTGCCCTTCCTCGCCGATGACCTGTTCGTGAACTTCGACGACGACCGCGCGCGGGCCGGATTCGAGGTGCTCGCCGACGTCGCGCGTACGACGCAGGTCCTCTTCTTCACCCACCATCCCCACTTGGTGGCGATCGCCAAGTCCGTGGTTGGCGCCCAGCTCCATTCTGAATGCGCGCTGCAATGAGCGGACCCGCGAACAGCATCGCCCCACTAGACCTGATCGCGGCCCACGCGTGGCGCCGCGCGACGTTCACAACCTATTCGTTCAGCGCGTCCTTCGCCGAGGCCGTGCTGATCGAGGCGCTCATGCGCCAGGGCGTCACCGACATCACGATCCTGACCGACCCGCTCGGCTACCGCATGGCGCTGCGGGAACGGGGCGCGGTCCGGATCGGCCGCGAGTACGTCGTGCATCCCGTCGCGGTGCGGCAGGGCTGCTTCCATCCGAAGCTCATGGTGCTCGAGGCGGATGACGCGACCCACGTGACTGTAGGATCCGGCAACCTGACTTTCGGCGGCTGGTCCGCCAACCTCGAGTGCGTCGAGCACCTCCATGCGAACGGGATGGCGGCGGCGGTCGGCGACATCGGCAGGTTCTTCGCCGCCCTCGCCGACGCGCCGAACTGCGAGCACGACGCCCGGAGCCACTGCCGCGCGCTGGCGGATCGCCTGGTCGGCGCGGCCGCCGCCGGCACGGACGACGGGGCCGTCCGGGTGCTCACCAGCCTCGACGCGCCGATAGTCGATGGATTGAAGGCCGCGGCCGGGGAGCTCGGTGGCGCGAAGACGCTGACCATCGCGTCTCCCTACTGGGAGGCGTCCGCTGTCGAGCGGCTGGCCTGGACGCTCGGCGTGGCGGAGGTCCGGGCCCACGTCCCGATCGCATCGGTCTCCGCGCCCGAGGGGATGGACTGGCCTCGGGCGGCCAAGGGCGTGCGGCCCGTGCGCATCGAACATCTCGCGGTGGACGACGCGGCCGCCCGCGGCCTGCACGCCAAGGTATTCGAGGTCGTCTGCGCCCGTGGTCGGCTTATCATGTCCGGCAGCGCCAACGCGACCGGTGCGGCGCTGACCCACGGCGGGGCGACGTCGCGCAACGTCGAGGTCTGCGTGGTGAGGACCGACCGTCGCACCGGCCACCACTGGCGGGTCGAGGACGCGAAGGCCCCCTCGAAGCCCAAGTCCGTCTTGGAAGGCGATGACGACCAGGCCGAGGTCGGCGTACTCGTGGCCGCCCACATCGACGGCGGCATCGAGGGGCGGATCCTGACGTCTTGGGAGGCGTCATCGGCCACAGCCATATTGGAGGTCTCGCGCCGCAGCCTCGCCATTGGACCGGTGGAGGTGGAGGGGCGCGCCTTCACGATCGCGGTCGGTCAGCTCGACGACGAGGAGCTGTCGCTTGAGGGTCGGATTCAGCTTCGCCTCCAAGCTGGGGACGCGGTCGCTGAAGGCTTTGTGACCGCGCCCGACTTCGGCGCGATCAGGGGGCGGGCCGGGAAGGCGCTGCCCTCGATGCTGGCAGTCCTGAAGAACCTGCAGACGCCCGAGGACGTGCTCGCCGTCATGGAGTTCTTCCGGGCCAACCCGGATGCGCTTAGGACGAGGTCAGTCATCCGCGGTCGCACCGCCGGGAGCGGGCCCGAGAAGGTTGATCCGCTGATCGATGCCGACCTGGTGGCCCGGCCCACTGCGGACGCTGGCGATCGCCGGCGCGATGAAGCCGGCGGGCACAAGGAGGAGCTCGCGTGGCAGCGGTTCGTCGCGCGCCTCCTGCAGGCGTTCGCGCGCGGCCCCGCACCGATCGAGGGTGACGACGAGGACGAGACCGACCGTACGGAGAAGGCGCGTCGCAAGCGCGTGGCGCAGGCACGGCACGCGCTCGAACTCGGCTTTCCCGAGCTCTTCCAGAAGCTGACCGCCACCATCGCCTCCGATGTGGAACTCGTGAATATCGCGCGGCTCACCCACTTCGTGTGCGTGTCCACCGAGCACCCCGCGACCGAGGCGTTCGTGGCGCGGCTCGTCGGGCTGGGGCGCAAGGTTTCGCTCGGTCAGAATGCCAAGGACACGCTGACCTGGTGCATCGTCCAGCTAGTCGCGGCCGGAGCCGGGCTCGACGCGGCGATGGCGCGCGGACGCATGCTGTCGCTGGGCATCGACCCGGACCAGGCGCCGGAGCCCGATTGCGCGCTCACGGGGTTCCGGGATCTGCTCGCTCCCGACGCCGATCTCGATGCGACGTTCGCAGCAATACGGGCGACCCGCACGGTGCACGACGACGTGCGCGCGCTCGAGGTCGGCTTGATGACCAACGTCGTGCCGGAGGGGCTGGAGGTGCTCGCCCGCCACCCCTCCTGGCACAGGCTTCTCGAGCAATGCCGCCGCGAGCCGGAGCGCCGGCGCATCCGCTTCGTCGACCAGCCCGTCAGCGCGTGCTCCTGCAACATCGTGCTGCCGCGGCTCAGGGATGAGCTGGCGCGCGATGGCGTTTGCGACACCGGCTGCCACGGGTTCGTCTTGGTGAGAAACGCATGAAGTCGGACGCACTGATCGAACTGGAGAGGCTCAGCCGGCGGGCGTCGGACTGCTCGATCGTCTCGCCGGCGGAAGCGAAGACGGGCGGCGTCGACCCGCTCGGGCTCCGTCAGATTAACTTCGACCTCATGAACGAGGTGTTTCCCGGGCTGAATAACGTGGCGCGGCACATACGCCCCTTCACTCTGGTGGCTTGGGCGTGGCGTCGGACGATCGCCTTGGCGAGTGAGCGCAAGGAGCGGCTCCGCCTGTCCGCGCACGAGGACTTCGTTGCGCGAATCGAGGTGGCCTTCGCGTGGTCGCTGCTCCAGCGGCAGGGCACCGGCGGCATCGACCTGCCCGGCAAGCAGCGCATCGCGGAGCTCTGGGGCGACGAGAAGGTGATCCGCTTCGGGGACGAGCATTGGGCGGACTTCGTCAAGGCACGGCGCAACTCGACCGCACTGACCGCGGCGATCAACTACGGACCCGGCCTACGGGCGTTCCGGATCCTCGTCGATGACGCGCACCAGCCGGGCGTTCGCGTTCCGGGTGAGGGGACGGAGAAGCTGCTCGACGCTTTCGAGAAGCGCCTGACGCCCATCCTCGACCACAAGCTGTTCAACGGCTGGGGACCGTGCTCGCTAAAGCGGGCGACCGCGGAGGAGTGGGCGGACGTCTGGGACATGGACGAGCTGATCGCAGCCGAACGCGAGGCCATGTGCGACCGGCTCGTCGGCGAGGTCGCATCCAGGAGCCGTCGCGGAGGTTTCCGCCTTCTCACCCGCGTCTGCGAGGATGTGGAGGAGGACGAGCTGGACGAGGAGACGCTACGTCCGGCGATGTTCGATCTGGCCAGCAACGAGCTGCACGAGGAGGTCGTGCTCTGGCGGCGCGTCCAGGTGCGACAGGCCTTCCGCCTGGCGCTCGAGGCACTGTTCGAATGGATTGTGGGGCAGATCGGCGGCGGCACTCTGACTACTGAGGCGCTGGCGCAGCGCCTTCTCAAGGAGGTGGACGTGGAGGTGGCCAGGGCGCGTGACTGGTTCTCCTCACTCGTCGAGCGGGATGCGACGGTGGTGAGCGCGATGGCCGAGCTGCAGTCCTGCATGCAGGCGCGCCAGGGGGTTGGGGCGGCCGCGCTTGCCGCGCTCGCCGTGTCCGTCCTTTCGCCGAAAGATCTCCATGACCGCTCCGAGCGGCGCGAGCGGCTCCCGATCGCGCTCGCCCTTGCCGACGTCGAGAGGCTCGGCGAGGGCTCGCCGGCCCACCTCCTCGCCCACGTGATCGAGAGTTGGATCATCGCCCAGCATACTTACTGGTCCGTGGGACGCGGTCTCGCCGACGCGCGTGCCGGTGGGAAGAGGATCCTGCGGCTGCGCCTCGTACTGGAACCCGGCGGCTGGCGGGTGACACGTGGGAAGGGCGCTCCCAGCATTCCGAGGCCCACCCCGGACCGGCTGCGCAGCGCTATCAGCTTAGCGCGGGAAGCCAGCATGATTTGATTTCGAGTGCCCGCTGCCGGCTGGCTTCCGCGGCATGCTGACGGCCGCTCCGTCCTTCGCCGATCCGCGAAAGCCCTTGCATGCGGGCAAGTGGGAGGAGGGCGTGGGCCATTTAGCACAGCTGCGATCGCGTCGGATCCTTTGGTGCAGCTGACTCCGTAGCACCTCGTGGGCGAATACCCTGGACGTCCATATGAACGAGTAGCGGAAGTTAGGAAATGGGTGGAGCGGTTGAAGCGTCCGTGTCTGGGTCACGTCCAGCCGCGAAGTTGGAGGCGGCTATCGACCAGCTCAAGACATTCAGATTCATTGATATGAGCGGCAGCTCCTGCTGAAACCCGCCATTCGTGTCGCGCAAACCAAAAGGCCGGCTGGATATGGGCGCTTACGGCGCCCGTCTCGATCGCGATCAGCCGTCTAGGCCGGCATATCGGAAGGTCGGATCGCTCCATTTTGGCTGCAGGCCGTGCTCCGCGACATAGTCCCTGAGCCGCTGCTCCAGCGTGCCGAACGTGGGGTTTGGGAGCCCCGTTCGCTCGAAGATCTCGTCGATCCGCTCCGACTTGGAGTGGACCCAGTCGATCGAGATAATCTTCGGCGCCTCCGCCAGCTCGCGGGTGACGAACCCCGGCGACAGTCGGCCGGCATTGCTTGCCGCGATGGTTAGGATAGCGCCCTTGGTGTTGGTCAGCTTGTCGAGCGTGACCGCGTTGATCAGGCCCTGGCCCATCACTGATTGCAGCGTCATCAGCCCGTCGCCGAGGGAAACCACGTCCGCACCGCCGTTGCGGTGCGCCTCGGTCTGCACCTCGCGCGGCCGGCAGCCGCTATAGTCGGCCATGTCGCCCTCGGCGATCGACGCGCGGGCGACGCAGCCGATCTCCGTCATCCCGCGCATCAGCGCGACCGCGAGGGCGGCGCATCGGTCGAGGCTCTCCTCATGAAAGTCACTGGCAATGTAGAAGGCATCGCCCATCTGATGCGCGAACAGGCGCTCTCCGTCTCGGGGGTAGCATTTCCGTCCGATCGCGAAGATCAGGCTGGTGAGCTGGCCGATGCCACGCAGCGCCTGGTCGCCCGCGCTCCAGAGGTTGCTGAACCCCTCGACGTCGATCCAAATTCCCCAGCGTCCCTTCTCTTGCTCCAACCTGCTTCTCCCGTCCGGTCGATTGGACTTCGGCTTATGCGCCCGTGCGCTATGATTACGCAATGCAGCCATTCGACCTCGATCATCTACCGGCCACCGCTTGGCCGGATGCGCTTAGGCCGGTTGGCGAATCGACCCATGCGAAAGAGCCCTTCGATGCCTGGTGGTCGCGCAACCGCGAAGTGCTGGCACACCTGCCGGCCGACCTGAGCGAGCAATGGATTTACCGGCACTGGACCCATTCCCCGTTCAGCTTCCTCCCGCCTGAAACGCTCTCTTGGGAAAGGCGGATATGGGACGGCAAAGTGCTGCTGGCAGCCATCCACCGGGCCTGGGGCGGCGAGCTGCATCCCCAGTTCGATTATGACACCTTCCAGGGGCGCGGTGGTGCCGATCGTCATGCGACGGCGGTCGCGCTTGACCAAGGGACTTGGGACTATCCGATGGTGCTCCTATCTACACCGTTCGGCGTTATCGACGGCGGTGCAAGCTTACCCGATGTGCGACTGGTTATCGTCGAGGGGCACCAGCGGCACCGCTATTTGAACGCGCTGCACGTCCTTGGGCGGGCACCGGCGGGGCCGCATGAAACCATCATCTTGTCGACGCCGCTCACCGGTGCCGGCCGGGCGGCCTAGGACATCGCGCACCCATGAAGATCATTATCGCCTGCGACGAATCTGGCGCAAAGGGCTATGCCGACCAAGACGAGCAATTTCCCGGACAGGTCGGCGTGTTCGCCGGGCTGTTTGTGCCGGAGGAAATGCTGTCCGACGCCGAGCCGAGGCTCGAAGCGGTAATCGCGCCCTATCGCGGTAATGACGGCAAGCTGCACATCACCGATCTGCAACCGTCACTGCAGGCGGGATTGCGGGCGGACCTGTTCGCGGTAATACTCGATCTCAAATTACCCTGCTTTTGGTATGCGATCCATGTCGCCGGTTTCCACCGCTGGCATCAAACCGTTGAGCAGCTGCACGCGAATGCGCGGGCGGACATGGCGGCTTCCAACCCTAATCCCAGGATCAAGGTCGGCAGTCCGCGCGAAAAGCCGGAGTTGCTCCACGCGATCCTGTTCACGGGCCTTTACGGCCACATCGTCGCCTATATCGAGGAGCGGAATCCGGGACCCGTCGATATCGTGGTGCGCACTGACAATGTCGATGCGCCGATCGCGAAGCTGTTCCGACAAAAAGCAGCCGACCTGCTCGACATGAATCCCCGCACCATCAGCGCCGCCGGCTTCGACACGGTCACGAAGACGGTGGTGAGCGCTCAGATGCGGTTCGAAGCGCAGCTTCCGCCCGAGCTTCAGGTGACGACGACGGTCGACAGTCTGGCGATCACGCCGGTCAGCGATGAGGACCCGATCGTGGTGGCGGCCGATGTCCTCGCCAACAGCCTCTGTCATCTGTTCCACAGTCGTCCCGCTGAGCTTCTATATGCCGACCTCAACCGCCTGTCCGCAGTCGAAGACCATCCGCTGCTCGACGTGCTCGCGACGTTCAGGAACTGGGAAGGCCCGGACATCAGCGACCGGATGTACCGTCACCCGGCCGCCCCGCCGCTCGAAGACGCGTGATCAGGTCTGGCCGTATCACCAATGCCCCGCCGGTGCCCATGACGATCGTAACGTAAGGGAAAGCCTAGCCGTTGTTCGACCAGCCCGATTTCGAGGACAGTCGCCTGTCGGCAAGCGGCCCAAAGACGGTCATCGACCATGGCTCCCTCGCAAGGCCGGAACGTCCGCTGTCGCCGAAAGCGGTCGATCGAGTGAAGAGGTAGGAATGACCGGAATGTCCCACTGCTCGTCATTTTCACCATCGCTGGTCGGCGCAGGCGAACATGAATGGATGTCTGAAGTTGGGTAGCGCGAAATGACCCCTGAATGTCGTTTTGTGGGTCAGCCCGGTCATCATCTCCTTATCGGTGCTAGGACGATGAAAAGGCCGTCGATCGGGACAGCGGTGCCCAGACTTCGATCTCTTCTCGCATTTCGTCGATCTTCTTATCGACCAGTTGGAGAGCATCGTCACCTAGGAAGAGCCGCGTGGGAGGTGCATCCGCATCGATCAATGCGAGCAGCGCCTGTGCCGCTCTCGCGGGATCGCCGGGCTGATATCCGCTCTTTGCGGCCCTTGCCTCACGAACTGGGTCAATGACCGTGTCGTAATCGTCGATGCTTCTCGGGGTGCGTTCCATCGAGCGGCCCGCCCAGTCGGTGCGGAACTGCCCTGGTGCGAGTGAGGTGACGCGAATCCCAAAGCTCGCCACCTCCTTCCCGAGCGCCTCAGAGATACCTTCGAGCGCGAACTTGCTGCCGCAGTAGAAGCTGATCCCTGGCATGGTGATGAAGCCACCCATCGAAGTGACGTTGACGATGTGACCGCGACGGCGCTGACGCATGCCCGGCAACACCGCCTTCATCATCGCGACAGGGCCGTACACGTTGGCGGCGAACTGCCGGTGAAGGTCGTCGATCGACGATTCCTCCAGCGCGCCTTCGTGGCCATAACCGGCATTGTTGACGAGCACGTCGATCGGGCCGACCCGCGTGATGGCCGCGGCGACCGCATCGGGGATGCGCGCGTAATCGGTCACGTCGAGAAGGAGCGGGTGGGCCCGCCCAGCGCCCCGTGCGGCGAACGTGTCCGCGTCGTCCTGCTTGCGCACGGTTCCGATGACACGATGGCCCGCGGCAAGCGCGCCTGCGGCGAAAGCGCGGCCAAGACCGGAGCTGACGCCGGTGATGAGGAAGGTTTTTGGAGCCTTGTCGGTCATGAGCTATCTCCTATGGCAGCCAGCAAGTGTATCATGATATAGTTAGCTTATGACGGACGACAAGCCAGGAAAGATCAGCAGGGGCGAACCTGTACGCCAGCGCGTGCTCGATGCGGCGGAGAGGCTGCTGCGGGATGGGCGTGCGACCTATTCCATGCGCGACCTGGCAACCGAGGCGGGTGTCAGCTTCGTCACCCCGTTCAATCACTTCGGCGGCAAGGCCGCGATCATGCACGCTCTATCCGCACGCCGTATCGACGCGATGATCGCACGGTTTAAAGCGGCGCCCGCGCCGCGCGATCTCATGGCGCGCGTGCGTCTGGGGGTCGAGCTGGCGGTGACGGTGATGCTCGAGCAGCCGAAGGTCAATCGTGCGGTGATGAGCTGGATCGGTACGGCCGGACCGCCCCCGGGGCAGGTGCTGGCGCACTCGACCGCCTTGTGGGCGCTGGCGACACAGGATGAGGAGGTGTCGGGCCCAGGCGACCGGAGCCGGGACACGGCGGGACTGCCAGTCCAACTCGCGCTCGGCTTCCGCGGCGTCCTTTCGTTCTGGACCGCGGGTGAGATCGCCGACGACGAGCTTGCGCCAGCCGCGCGAGCGATCGCCGCGACGCTCGTGGCAGGCTTCAGCGACCCGCAGCATGGCGCCGTTTAACGCGAACGCTGACCACTTCTTCCGCGGCAGGCGAACGCATCAGGTGCGCGAGAGCCGGTCATGCACGAAGCGGGTGACCTCGCGCGCGGCGTCTCGATCCTCGGGCGTTCCGCCGAAGCCACCGTGCGGCATCGCCTCGAACACGTGGAGCTCGGCCGGCACCTGCGCGGCGAGCAGCCGGCGATGCAGGCGCACCGTGTTCGACAGGAACAGGTCGCGCGTGCCGGTCAGAAGCAGCGTGGGCGGGAAGCCGGTGACGTCGCCGAACAACGGAGAGAGATAGGGGTGGGCCAGGTCGGCGCCGCCGGCATACAGACGATTGTTCGCCATCAGCGAACCCGGCAGCATCACATCGACTCCCCGGCGTTGACGGCGAAGCTGTCGCCGCTCTCCGTCAGGTCGACCTCGGGCGACAGCAGCACCAGCGCGGCGGGCATCGACAGGCCTTCGTCCCGCGCGCGCAGCAGCATCGCGGCCGCCAGATTGCCCCCCGCCGAGCGGCCCCCGACGACGATATGACGGGCAGGGTGACGCTCCAGCGCCGCGCGATAGACCGCCAGACAGTCGTCCAGCGCCGCCGGATAGCGATGCTCGGGTGGCAGGCGATAGTCGATGCTCCACACCGTCACGCGGAGCTGGTCGGCCTGCACGCACGCGCCGTGGCGACAGGCATCGCCGCCTCCGAAGACCAGGGCGCCGCCGTGCAGCTCCAGGTAGACCGCGTCGCTCGCGATCACATCCGCTGGCGTGGCGACGTGGACCAGTGCACCGTCGAACCGGGTCGTCGCCACGGTCGCTTCAGGCATGTCGGATGCAGCTGCGAGCAGGCGCACGTAATTCGCGTCCACCGCAGCCTTGACCTTCTCCCAGCCCGCCACGTCGTCGTGCGCCGGCATCTCGAACGACGCGTTGAGCGGCACGCCGTCCGTTCCAATGAGCCGCTCCAGCGCGGCGCGTGCCTCCACGCTGATCGAGGTGGGAGTCGGTATCGTCCGTGCCTCCAGCCGCAGCGATCGCTCATCCGTTATCATCTGCCCTTCCAGTCCCATATAGCCCGCGCCCGGCAGCAGCAGGCCCGCGCCGTCGTATGAGCCATGATCCACACCGTATCGCGCGCGGTCTCGTCAACCATCCGCCCGGCAGGTGCCTGCTTTCGGCGGCTCGTCGCCGAGCAGGAGCCGCGTCGAGCGGAAGTCGAAGGTGTAGCTACATCTCGCCGACAGCCCCGATTGTCCGAGATTGCCGAGGATCGGGGAGGCTCTGTCTCCGTCGAGCGCGACGGACACGCCATGTTCCTCGACCCTCGCCGCGCCGACGCCGATCGTCAAGTCGGGCTCCCACGCGGCCTCGGCATCGCTGCCGCCACCCAGTCCCAGGGTGGTGTCGCGCTGCCTCGACCAGAGCCGTACGCGATCGGTGAAGCGTGCCGCGTAGCTCGCGTAGAGCGTGGTCCGGTTCGCCCCCGTGTCGATGCTCATCAGCCCTCTGCGCCCGGCGATCTCCACCTCGGCCAGCGGCGTCAGCGCGTTCATGAAGAGAGGTGCGCCCGAGCGGAGCGGCGGCGCGGCGCGGTCGATCGTCATGGTGCCCTCCCGTTCGATCCGGAAACGACCGAGCTGCGTCAATGCCGGCAAGCCGAGGACGGCGTCGATCCGATAGTCCGCGTGCGGTGCCCGGATCCGCAGCGCTGCATCGGGGACGACGATCGCCACCACGTTCCGAAGGATCACGCCGCCGACCGGGAGTTCGTCGATCACGGCGAGCCGCGCGGTCACCGCATGGCCGGTCGATCCGGCGACATGGTAGCCGGCGTCACGGACCTCCAGTCGCAGGCGACGCGCCGCGGTCTCGGACACGACGGAAAGGTTCGCGCCCGTGTCGATCAACCACGGGAGCGTGACATCGCGCACGGTCAGATCGACGGTTCGGGTGCCCAGTACATTGAGGTAGGTGCGCAGCGTCGCGGTCCGGCGTCCCGTCATCGACGGCCTGGGCAGGTCACGCAGCACCGCCGCGGTCGCGAGTTGATCGCGAAGGTCGGAGAGTCTGTCCGGATCGATGTGCTCTCGTCGCGTGCCGAGCCAGCGCGCCAACAGGGCATGGTGCTTTCCGTACTCACCGAGGCGCAGGTAGGTATCGAGCAGCGTCTCGAATACCGGTTCGGCACGGCGCGATCCGTTCCGCTCCAGCGCGGTCAGGCACGGCGGGAGCAGCTTCGCCGCCGTTTCGAGCTGGTTGGCACGGCTGGCGATGATGCCCTCCACGGCGCAGCGATCAGCGCCCGCCGGCATCGTCGCGGCGAGCGAGCGCGCTTCCGCCATGTCCCATTGTGCGAGGGCGGCATCCACGGGCAGCACAGCGGGAGCCCGCGAAAGCGCCGCGGCCGCAGGCGCGGCAGCCACGGCGAGGGTAAGCATCGCGCGAAACGTCATCTCATGATGCCTGGTCGGGTCGCGCGGTCGTGCGCGCCGGTGACGCGGCGGGGAGCTTTCCGGAGCCTTCGTCCCACGTCTCGCCGGGCCTGGCCGCGGCATACATGGCGCGGGTCATCTCCTTCCATAGCGCGTTGCGGTCGCCGGCGCGGGCGTAGAGTTGCGCCATGCTGTGGGTCGCGCCGGGCACGAAGCGGATGTCGGCGCGGCCGCCGAGCCGGCGCAGCGCGGCGTCGAGCCGATGAACCGGGCCATCGAGATAATAGGAATCGGCGTCGCCGACGATGACATGGAGCTTGCCAACGAGATGCCCGCGCCGGTGGGGCCACTCGGCCTGGAGCTTGCGCACGATATCATAATGCTCGCGCCAGTAAGCGGCCACGGCAGTGTCGACGGCGCCGGTTTCGCGATCGAACAAGAGGGCAGGCGTGCCGTCCGCGCGCCGTGGCGAGAACACCCACTCGAACGAGCGGAGCTGTCCACCGTGGCGGCCGAGCACGCGCTCCAGCCGGGCGGCGCTCTCGATCGTGTCGAGAACCTCGCCGTGGTCGCGCTCGAGCGGACGCGGTGTTCCGTCGGGTGCACGGTACAGGTTCGCCTCGCGTGCGTAGATGTCGACGCCGAGGAAGTCGTGGAAGTCGACAGGGTCCGGTGCGGTCGCCCAGCTGCCGCCGAACACGCCTGGGTAGCGCACCATCGCCCACAGCGCGAACCAGCCGCCCGAGCTGTGCCCCGTCAGGAAGCGACCCGACGGCCGCGCGTCCATCCGATAGCGCGCCTCGAGCGCGGGGATGACGTCGCGGACCAGCGCCTCACCCCATGGGCCGTTGCTAGCGCTGTCCGCGAACTCGGTCGTGCCCGTCGCCGTGGCGTGGTCGAGCGCGACCCAGATCATCGGCGGGATCGCGCCCGTCTCCATCAGATGCCACATGCGCGACAGCTGCTGGCCAGCGAGCTTGTGCCCGACGCCGAACCCGCCCGCCGTGTAGACCGTCGGATAGGTGCGGCGCGAGGTGGGATCATAGCCGGGCGGGGTCAGCACCCACGCCGCCACGGCCTGTCGCTCCTCGCGGAAGCGCGTCAGCGCGCGGGAGGCGATGCGCTCGTCGTGGAGGTGCGGGCGGGACGCCGCGATCTGCATCGCCGCCGCGGGGGGAAGATCGGCGGCGTCGAACTGATCGGTCGCCGGCGGCACGGCGTGGTCGAGCTGCAGTGTCGGCGTCGACGCGAGCGGGAGACGCACGGTCACGACCTCGGACAGGAGATCGCCGGGTCCCCGACCGGCGAAGATATAGTCGCCGTCCCGGTCGAGCACCGCCTGCACGCGGTAGCTGCCGGGTGCCAGCGAGGCGAGGCTCGCCGGGAAGGCTTCTGTCGCGGCGTCGATCGTCACCGAACGCCCGCCGCTGAACCCCGCCACGTCGCGCCCTGCCACCCAGACCTGACGACCGCGGTCCAGGTCGACCGCGGCGCCGCGCGCGTCTGCGCCGCTCGCCGGCGCGGCGAACACCAGCAGCCGACCACGCGCATCCGCGGCGAGGTCGGGGCGCAGCGTCACGATGAAGCGCGGCTCCGGATCGGCCGCGCCGATGAGGAGCGCGGCCGACGCCGACGCGAGCAGCAGACGCATCACGCTGGACGTGCGGAACTGCCGTGCTGCGGCGGTGAGAGTGTCTCGGCTCATTCGGCCGTCCGCCCCGCTTCGTCGTCGCGCTCGACCGACAGCGCGCGATCGAGCGCGGCGGCGGCGTGGAGCGCGGTGGTGTCAAAGACCGGCACCGGGCTGTCCTCCTGTCCCACCAGCAGCATGATCTCGGTGCAGCCGAGGATCACCGCCTCCGCGCCGGACGCGACGAGCCGCGCGATCACCGCGCGATAGGCATCGCGCGACGCGGGCTCGACCCGCCCGGCGACCAGTTCGTCGTAGATGATCCGGTGCACGGTCGCGCGGTCCGCCGCCTCGGGGACGATCACCTCCAGGCCGAAGGCGTCGCGTAGCCGCCCCTTGTAGAAGTCCTGCTCCATCGTGAAGGCGGTGCCGAGCAGGCCGACCCTGCGCAGGCCGGCGGCGACGATCCGCTCCGCGGTGGCGTCGGCGATGTGGACCAGCGGGACGCCCACCGCGCCCTGCACCGCCGGCGCCATCCGGTGCATGGTGTTGGTGCAGATCAGCAGCAGCTCCGCGCCGGCCGCCTCTAGCCGCCGGGCGGCGTCCACCATCCGCGCGGTGAGACCGTCCCAGTCGCCGGCATGTTGCAGCGCCTCGATCTCCGCGAAGTCGAACGACCACAAGAGGCAGCGCGCCGAGGCGGTCGGCCCCAGGCGCGCGCGGGCGCCCTCGTTGAGGAGGCGGTAATAGGCCGCCGAGCTCTCCCAGCTCATCCCGCCGATCAGGCCGATCATCCGCATCATGCCGCTCCGTTCCAGGGTTCAAGGTCGAGCAACAGCGTCGGGATCAGCTCCGACACGGTGGGATGGATCGGCACCGCCCAGCGGAGCCGCTCGATCGGCTGGCCGGCGTTCATCATGTCGAGCAGGCCGTGGATCGCCTCGTCGCCGCCGGTGCCGAGGATCGCCGCGCCGAGCACGCGTCGCGTCTCCGCGTCGGCGACGACCTTCATGAAGCCCTTCGTCTCACCTTTCTCGACCGCACGGCCGACGCGCGTCATCGGGCGCGTCGCGCGCAGCAGCGGCCGACCGGTCGCGCGTGCCTGTGCGTCGGTCAGGCCGACGCGGGCGAGCGGGGGATCGGTGTAGAGCGCATAGCCGGGCACACGCTGGCTGACGCGCCGCTCCTCGCCGTCGAGCAGATTGGCCGCGACGATCTCGAAATCATTGTAGGCGGTGTGGGTGAAGGCCCCGCGGCCGTTGCAGTCGCCGAGCGCCCAGATGCCGGGGACGCTGCTCTCCAGGTGATCGTCGACGATCACATAGCCGCGCGGGTCGACCGCGACGCCGGCCGCCTCCAGCCCGAGATCGTCGGTGTTGGGGCGCCGGCCGACCGCCATCAGCACGTGGCTGGCGAGCAACGGCGACGAGCCGGTGGCGCAGTCGACGCGCACCGCGACCTCATCACCCTCGCGCGCGAAGCCGATACAGTCCGCGCCGGTCCGCACGGTGATGCCCTCGGCCTCGAGGATCGTGCGCACCGCCGCGGAGACGTCCTCGTCCTCGCGCGCGATCAGCCGGTCCATGCGCTCGACGATCGTCACCGCCGCGCCGAAGCGGCGGTACATCTGCGCGAACTCCAGGCCGATATAGCTGCCGCCGACCACCACCAGGTGGCGCGGCAGCGTGTCGAGCGCGACCATGCCGGTGTTGGTCAGGAACGGGACGTCGTCTATGCCCGGCAGATCAGGTACGGCCGCGCGACCGCCGACGTTGATGAAGACGCGCGGCGCGGTCAGCCGCTCGCCCGCCACGGCGACGACGGTGGCGGACTCGAAGCGGGCGTGGCCGCGGATCAGCTCGACGCGGGTCAGTCCGGAGAGCCACGCCTCGTTGCCGCGTCGGCCGGCCTGGATGACGGCGTCCGCGCGCGCCGCCACCGCGCCCATGTCGACGGCGACGGAGGCGGCGGTGAAGCCATAGTCCGCCCCCCGCCGGGCGGTGTGCAGCGCGTGGGCGCTGGCGACCAGCGTCTTGGTCGGCCGGCAGCCGGTGTTGACGCAGGTGCCGCCGACCCAATGTCGCTCGATGATGGCGACGGTCTGGCCCGCGGCGCTGAGCCTGGCGGCGAGTGCTGGCCCCGCCTGGCCGGCACCGATGATGATGGCGTCGAAGCTCCGCATGCTAGGCGTACCTTGATCGTGTGAGGCGCTGGGCCTTGTGGCAGAGGTGGTGGGCCCGCGCGAGGCGGGCCCGCGTGCGATCGGACGAGGCTGAGGCGCACGTCATGGAGGGGAGACCGCTCAGGCGGCGGCAACCTTGGCGCGGCGGCGTGCGGCGCTGACCGTCAGCGACACCGCCGAGACGAGGAAGTAGAAGGCGCCGAAGGCGGCATAGGGCGCGATGTCGGCGATGCCGACCGCGGCCGGGCCGGCGGCCTTGCTCAGCATATGCGCACCGGCGAGGCCGGACTGCGCGCCGCTCAGGATCATCGCCCATTGCGCGCCATAGGCCTTCCAGCGTCGCACGCCGGTGGCGAGCTGGAACAGACCGGACAGGACCGCCCAGACGCCGAAGACCTGCAGGACCGCGTGCGGCCCGTGCGGCAGGGTCGCCGCGACCGCGACGGCGGTCACGGCGCTCACCGCGAAGTTGAGCATCTGGCTCTTGTTGCGCGCGAGCCCGCCGCTCCGCGCGGCGTCGAGATAGTTCGCGAACGCGTCCCAAGCGGGGTAGGCGACGAGCATCGCGGCGGCGAGCGCGGGGCTCGTCCCGGCGATGGTGAAGGCCAGCGCGACCCAGACGGCGGCCACCGCGAAGCGCAGGTAATAATAGCTCCTGAGCCAGCGCAGGTCGGGCGCTCTCGTGTCGGCAGTGATCGTCATGGCAGGTTCCTTTCGGGGTGTAGGCGCGCGTCGTCGCTCCCGGCGAACCGGGTCGGTCGGCGACGGTCGGGTCGAGGCGCGGCCTGGCTGGCCGCGAAACATCAGGTCAGAGGCGGAAGCGCCGCGGCAGGCACCATCGCGCCGCGGCGGTCACGGCGCCGCAGCCGATGCCGTACCAGACCACCGCGTAGAGCGGGTCGTCGAAGGGGCAGCAGAAGGCGAAGACGAAGGCGCCGCAGGTGCCGGCGGCGAGCCCGGCAGCGAGCGCGCTGCGCCGCGGCTGGGTCGGCGCGGCGCGTCGCATCAGCGCGCCGAGCAACGCCATGACGGGCAGCGAGAGCACGACGATCGACGTGGCGCACACGATTCCGCTCGCCGGGTCGATACGGTCGAGCAGCGCGCGGTGCGCCGCGCCCGAAGGGGTGACGAACATGCCCGCGACGATCGCCGCGGCCGCCAGCCCGCCGGCGAGGATCAGGCCCGGTCGCGTCCGCGCCGCCGGCGAGAAGGAGCGGATCGCCACCGCGCAGGCCGTCACGGCGAGGAGGGCGAGGCTTCCCACCCGCCACATCAGATAGGGCGAGTCCGCCGCGTGACGCATGTCCGGCCGCATCGCGCCCATGGCGAGGAACAGTGCCAGCTCCATCCCGCACAGCGCGACGAGGAGCGCGCCCTCGCGCACGAGGTTGCGGCGCTGGACAGGCGCGAGGCCGGACGAGAGCGCGGCGATCAGGGCGTCATTCGACATCGGGGGTTTTCTCGATCAGGGCCGTGAGCCGGGCGAGGCCACGGTGGATGTTCATCTTCACGGCCGATGGTGACAGGCCGATCCGCGACGAGGCCTCCTCGACGCTATAGCCTTGCACCTTCACCAGCAGGATCGCCTGCGCCTGCGCCGGGCGCAGCGCCTCGAGCAGGGTGGCGAGCACGGAGCTGCTGACCACTGCCGCCTCATGGTCGCCGACCGCGACCTCCTCGGACAGCTCATCGTCCGGTCGCCGGGCGAGGCTCCGCAGCTGGTCGACCCATTTGTTCTTGGCGATCGACGCGAGCCACGGCCCGAACGGGTAGCGCGGATCGTAGGTGTGGCGGCGGCGATGCACCGCCATCAGCGTCTCCTGCACGGCGTCGTCCACCTCGCCGGCGGGTAGGCGCCGGGTGAAATAGCGGGTCAGCCATGCCGACGTTTCCGCAAGCAGCCGGCGGTACGCGCCGCCATGTCCGTTCTGGGCGGCGGCCATCAGGTTGCCCCACTCGTCCGGCGCGGGGCGCGCCGGTCGCTCACGGCTGGCCCGCGCGGCGTCGAATGACGACCGGGGGATCAGTCTCGAGAGGAACTCGGTTCGCATGGTCTGTTATTCGTCCGCTGGGCGATCTCGGTCACCGGCCTCGACCTTTTCTTTTCCAAGCATTCGCTTGAACGGAGCTTGCCTGTCATGTTCGACGCCTCGGCGTAAGCTGCGCCCATCATCGCCGGGTTGAACTGAAAGGCCGCGGACGCTCGTATAAATGGAGGCCGCGCACGATGCCGCGGGTGTGATGGAAGGACCGAGATGGAGTGGAGCGACGTCCGCATCTTCCTGGCCGTGATGCGGTCGGGCACGCTGGGCGGCGCGGCCCGCGCGCTGCGCCTCAGCCATCCCACCGTCGGGCGGCGGCTCCGCGCGCTCGAGGAGGCGACCGGTCAGATCCTGTTCCAGCGGACCGCCGACGGCCTCGTGCTGACCGAGGAGGGAAGCGCCATCGTGGCGCTGGCGGAGCAGATGGAGGAGGGCGCGCTGGCGCTCGAGCGACGGCTCGCCGGGCAGGAACAGGCGCTCCGCGGCGCGCTGCGCATCGCCTCGGCCGACTGGTTCGGCGCCTATGTGCTCCCCCCGATCGTCGCCAACTACACGAGCGCCTACCCCGGCGTCGAAGTCGAGATCCTCACCGGTACGCGCCTGTTCAGCCTCGCGCAGCGTGAATCGGACATCGCCTTCCGCATCGTTCCCTTCGACACCTCGGATATCGTGCAGCGACGGCTCGCCCGCTTGAACTACGGCGTCTACGTCGCGGCGACGGCGCCCGAGCCCGTGTTCGGTGACGGCACGGGCTTTCGTCTGATCACCCACGACACCTCCACCGGGCATTTCCCCGACATCGACTGGCTCAAGGCGAACTTCCCCCATGCGGCGCCGGTCGTGCGGTCGAACAACAGGAACGTGCAGGCGCATCTGTGCCGCCAGGGCGTCGGCATCGCCGTGCTCCCTCGTGCGGTCGGCGACCAGGTGCCGGGGCTGCGGCGCCTCAGCCTGCCGGTCGAGCCGCCCAGCCGCGACATCTGGATGGGTTACCATCGCGATCTCAAGCATCTGCAGCGTCTGCGCGCCTTCATCCAAACCGTTGAGGCGCATCTCCGAACTGTCTTGCCGTGATCCGACGATGACGCGGGCATCTTCGTGCCTGCTTAGTCGTCATCCTGCCACCGGCGCAGATCGGTCTGGTCATGGTAGGGCATCCGATCCGGTGTGGTGATGAACTCGACCGTCGTGCCCCAGGGCGTCCGGCAGTAGCACACCTTGTTGCCGGCTCCGCGCTCGGTTCCATACGGGATGGCGCGCGGCGCGGTCAGCGGCGTGCCGCCGGCCCGCTCGAACCGCGCGACCGCCGCGTCGATGTCGTCGGTGTACAGTGCGAAGTGGGTGATGCCGAAATCGCTCGCCCGCACCGGCGCAGCCTGCTCGGGACCGTGCATCTCGAACAATTCGATATCGGGTCCGGTGCCGATCTTCACCATCGCCTGCGCGCGCACGACCGTCCCGGGGAAGGCGTCGACCGCACGTTCGAAATCAGGCCCTTGCCGCGGCGGATCCTGCGGCCCGAACGACTGGTAGATCAGCTGTCCGTCGAGCGCCTCCGACAGGAAGGACAGAGCGGCGGCGAGATCGGGCACCGTGATGCCGATGTGGTTGATGCCGCGGGTGATGGGATCGGTCATGGTCATAGTCCTCTGGAACAGAGTGGATCGGGAAAGGAGCGGGGCGCGCTTCAACCGCGCGCGACGAACTCGATCAGCGCGGCCGCGACCGCGTCCGGCCGTTCGTCGGCGACATAGTGGCTGCACTGCGCGATCGCGCCGCCGCTCACCGTCGCCGCGAATTCCTCCAGCATCGGCACCATCTGAGCGCCGAAGCGGGCGTCGCCGCCGAGACCCAGCACGGGCATGGCGAGCGGCCGCTGCTTGTACGTGAGCGCGGCCGCATGATCGGCGGCGAGGGTGCGGTACCATTCCAGGCCGCCGCGTAGCCGGCCGGGCAGCGCCATGGCGCGCGCGTAGACCGCCACGTCGCCGGGGTCGAAGCGGCTGTGGTCGTAGAAGCGCTCGGCCATGAAGGAGGCGATATAGTCGTATTCACGTCCCTGGATCAGCCGCTCGGGCAGGTCGCGGTTCATGTGGAAGCCGAAGTGCCACAGCCGCGCGACCGTCGCCTCCCACTGGCTCCATCCCGGCAGCGGCACGTCGAGTACGGCGAGGTGCGTGACGGCGTCGCGGTGGAGCGCGGCCTGTGCCAGCGCGACCATGCCGCCGATGTCATGGCCGCACACGGCATATTGTTCATGGCCGAGCACGGCCATCACCCCATGCGCGTCTCGCGCCATGGTCGCCTTGTCATAGCCGCCTTGCGGACAGTCGGAGAAGCCCGCGCCGCGCAGGTCGATCGCCACGACGCTGAACCGCTCGGCGAGGAGCGGCATCACCTTGTGCCACTCCCACCATGTCTCCGGCCAGCCGTGCAGCAGGAGGATCGGCGGCCCGGCGCCACCCGTCACCGCGTTGATGCTGATGCCGTTCGCTGTCACCGGTCGCTGGGTGAAGCCGGTCAGAGCCGTGATCATCGCTCGTTCTCCCGTGTGGTGGTGAAGGCTGGAAAGCGCGCAAGCGCCGCTCAGGACGCGTCGAAGTCAGTGGCGAGCGTGAGGTCGCGCCAGGCGTCCAAGTCGCGGCGGAAGGCTGCCAGCTTGCGCTCGGCAATCGCGTGCGCGGCGCCGCCGAGCGGCAGGTGGAGCGGCGCGTCCTCGGCGTCGACTGCCGCCAGGATGACCGTGACCGCCTTGTCGGGGTCGCCCGCCTGATGGCCGTCGTTGGTGTCGCGATAGTGGCGACGCGAGCTCGCGGCATATTCGGGCATCTGCCACGCCGTCATCGCGATGGAGCGTCCGAGAAAGTCGGTCCGGAAGGGGCCGGGCTCGACGATCAGCACGCGGATGCCGAAGGGCGCCAGCTCGTCGGCGAGCGCCTCGGAGATTCCTTCCACGGCAAATTTGGTGGCGTGATAATAGCCTCCGCCGCCCCGGCCGGCGATGCCGGCGCCGGAGGACAGGTTGACGATCGTTCCACCCGAGCGGCGCAGGACGGGCAGGGCCGCTCTGGTGGTCTCGATGAGGCCGAAGACGTTCACCTCGAATAGCGGGCGATATTCCTCGGGCGTACCTTCCTCGATCGCGCCGAACAGCGCGTAGCCGGCATTGTTCACGAGCACGTCGAAGCCGCCGAAGGTCTCCACCGCCTTCGCGACCGCCGCCTCGGTCGCGCCCCTGTCGGTAACGTCGAGCGGCAGCGTGATCAGCCGGCCCTCGAACGGCTCTGCCATGGCGGCGATGGTCCGGACGTCGCGCGCCGTCGCGACAACCTGATCGCCACGCCGTGCGGCGGCGAGCGCGAGGCGATGGCCGAAACCGCTGGAACAGCCTGTGATGAGCCAGGTTCGCATAGCTTGTTCTCCGATGAGTGCTCAGGCGTAGACGGATGGCTGTCGCGAGCTGCGGTGAGGTGATGATCGGACCTGTTTTTCGCTGCGCCGCCGAGATGGCAGTCGGCACGAGAGGTCAGGTGGCGACGCAGCCAAGATCGGATGCGCGGGTTCGATCGAGGTAATGATCGAGTTCTCGACAGGTGCGCCAGGCCACGTCACTGAGCAGATTGCTTGTGTCATCGACGGGATAAATGGGCGTGTTGTCGATGATCGAAAACTTACAGGATTGAACGGTCTGCGTTCAGCCCTGTACAGCTGTCAAAGCCTAAGCCGGCTTCCCATTCAATGTTCCATTCGATCGGTTAGCCGGCTCTCAAGCGCACAATTACAAGCCGGATCTGCGATCTCCAAAGCATCACGGATTGCGAGAAGCTGGTTGGACATAGAAGGGATTGCGCGGCCCAACGTTGTGCGCACCGGCAACGTGAACGAATGGCCAAAGTTGGGACGCCGAACCTAGGGTGGGAATGTCTGGAGTTGGGTCAGGCTGATCCAGAGGCGATGGTTGCGATGATCATCGGTTCAGGCGCAACGACCTGCCAGTCAACCACGCCCACGCCCCCAGCCGTCGCGCTCGGCGAATAGCTTCTGCATCACGACCATATTGTCGGTGCCCCACTGGCATAACGGCTCAAGCGCCCGGGCGAGGCTCTGGCCAAGTGTGGTCAGCGTGTAGTCGACCCGCGGCGGCACCTCCTTGTAGTCGTTCCGGCGCAGGACGCCGTCCGCTTCGAGTTCCTTGAGTTGCTGGATCAGCACCTTGTCACTCACGTCGCGGATGGCGCGCTTCAGTTCCCCATAGCGGGTGGGTCCGCGCAGCAGAAAGTACAGGATCAGCGGCTTCCACTTTCCCGAGATGACCTTGAGCGTGGCGTCAAGCCCGCAGGTGAAGGCAGGCGCGATGGGCGCGATGACGGAATCGTCGATTAGTGGCATTTCAGACATTATAGGTACTTACCAAAAGGTGCATACTTGTCTTTAGGTATGCCGCCAGCCACCTGCGTGCAACCAGTGAATGGAGGCACTTATGAAAAGACTGGAAGGCAAGATCGCTGTCATAACCGGGGGCGGCACGGGGATTGGCCTAGCGTCGGCGAAGCGGTTCATCGCCGAAGGGGCGTTCGTGTACCTGTTCGGACGCAGGGCGGAGAAGCTGGAAGCTGCTGTGGCGGCGCTCGGCGGCAATGCACGGGCGGTCCCGGGATCGGTTACCGATGCTGGCGATCTCGACCGGCTGTACGACACGGTGAAGCAGGAGCACGGCAAGCTCGACATTTTGTTCGCCAATGCCGGCACGGGGGCGTTGTCGCCCTTGTCCGAGATCACGCCTGACCATGTCGATGAGACGTTCGACGTCAATGTGAAGGGCGCGATCTTCACGGTTCAAAAAGGCCTGAAGCTGATGGAGAGCGGCGGTTCGGTCATCCTCACCGGCTCGACCACAGGCGTCATGGGGACGCCGGCATTCAGCGTCTATAGCGCCTCCAAGGCGGCGGTCCGCAACTTGGCGCGAAGCTGGGCCCAGGATTTGCGGGGTACGGGTATCCGGGTCAACGTCCTGTCGCCGGGCCCGACTTTGACCGAGCTTGCCGCCGAGGTCGTTGGCCGTGATGCCATGATCGAGATGGGGGCGACGACGCCGATCGGACATGTCGGCGAGCCGTCAGAAGTCGCGGCCGCTGCTGCCTTCCTGGCATCATCGGACAGCAGCTTCATGACGGGCAGCGAGCTGTTTACAGACGGTGGCCTGGCGCAGATTTGACGAAGTGTTCCAGCCGGCGTGAGGTCGGCTGGCACCATCAAACGAGGCCGCGGAGTGCCACACCGATAGCGGTCGCGACCTTCCGGTCACCGCGCCACGCGGTGGCGGTGCCGGAAGGCCGACATGAACGAATGGCAGAAATCGGGAACGTGAAAACCGGTCGTGAATGACCGCATTTGGGTCATCGCGGCGAAGGAGAGGCTGACAACTCTCGCCCGTTAGCTGACGATCGGGCTGCCAGGGACGTTCCAACTAAATAGCACCAGATGCCATAATCCCGGCACCTTGCGAGAGGGGTCAATTAGGCCTTTCGCACCGATGCTCTCGATCCAGTCGCGGGCGTGCCAGGAGGCGGGCTCCCCGCCATGCTCCGCGATTTCCTGCCAAGCAGAGAGCGGATCGCCGGCTTTACGCCGTACCTCGTCGAGGGCACGCGATGCGCGTAAGTCGAACACGTCGGCGGCATTCACATCAAACTGCAGCACGTGCCATCGGTCCGTCAGGCCCGCGTGCGCCATCATCGCAGCCGTTACCCCAGCCTCGGAAGAACTCAGGTACAGCGTTGGCTGGTGCGGGCGTGAGTAACGACCAGCGCGTACTGAGCCGGAGAGTGCGTTTTGTTCGTATCCTGGAACGACTGCACGGAAGAACCTCCCGCGGACAGTGGAGAGGTAGCCCACAGTGCGCACCTCGGGTTCGGAAAGCGACATCATGCGGTGCTACACGGCTTTGCGGTCGGCAGCTATCCGCCCAGAAGCAGACGGTTTTGAGCTGCCCCCTTCTGAGTGGTCCATCGACTATGACAGTCTGGACCAAGGAAGGGACGACGAATGCCAGCCAAGAAGCATAAGCCTGAGGAGATCATCGGGAAGCTGCGTGAGGTTGAGATCATGCTGGGTCAGGGCGGGACGACCGCCGAGGCCTGCCGTCGGATCGCGGTCAGCGAGCAGACCTATTATCGCTGGCGCAAGGAATATGGCGGCCTGAAGACGGATCAGGCGCGGCGGATGAAGGATCTGGAGAAGGAGAACGCCCGCCTGCGGCGCGCGATCTCGGACCTGACACTGGACAAGTTGATCCTGCAGGAGGCGGCAAAGGGAAACTTCTGAGCCCTGCACGGTGTCGACGGTGCATCGACCAGGTTCGGGCGGTGCTGGATGTATCCGAGCGGCGTGTGTGCCGCGTGCTCGGGCAGCATCGATCGACACAGCGTAAGGTGCCGTGCGGGGCGGATGACGAAGAGGCGCTGACCGACGACATTGTCGCGCTGGCCAGACAGTACGGGCGCTACGGCTATCGCCGGGTGACCGCGCTGCTGCATGCCGGCGGCTGGTCTGTGAACCACAAGCGGGTGGAGCGGATTTGGCGGCGCGAAGGATTGAAGGTCCCGCAGAAGCAGCCGAAACGCGGGCGGCTGTGGTTGAATGACGGTTCGTGTATCAGGCTGCGACCGGAATATCCGGGCCATGTATGGGCATACGACTTCGTCGAGGGGCGGACCCACGACGGGCGCAAGTTCCGTATCCTAACCATCATCGACGAGGCCAGCCGGGAATGCCTGGCGCTGGTGGTCGCGCGCCGGCTCAACCATGAGGATGTGCTGGCGGCACTCGCCGAGTTGTTCATCGAGCGCGGCCCGCCAGCCCATATCAGGTCCGATAACGGCAGCGAGTTCATCGCGACCGCGGTCCAGGCCTGGCTGGGCAAGGTCGGTGTGAAGACGCTTTACATCGCACCGGGCTCGCCTTGGGAGAACGGCTACAACGAGAGCTTCAACGGGTCGCTGCGCGACGAACTGCTCAATGGCGAAATCTTCTACAGCCTTGCCGAGGCCAAGGTGCTGATCGAAGCATGGCGGCGCCACTACAACACCGTCCGGCCGCACAGCAGCCTGGGCTACCGCCCGCCTGCCCCGGAAGCGTCTCCACCGCCATTGCCGGTCTCCGGTTCCGCTTCGCTCCACCTGCGGTCGACAATGGCGGTGGAGACGACGATGCACTAACTATCAACTCGGACCACCCGGCGGGGGCTGCTCAGTTTACCGCCCATCCACGTCATTCCCATCGCAGATCTAATCTGGCGCTGCCGCAAAAGATCGATATGAACGGATGTCTGGAGTTCGGAAATCCGCAGTGTGCCCCGAATGACCGCATTTGGGTCGAATAGGTCTTCGCGAAGCCAAAATGCTTCATCCACAGCAAGCTGAGGCCAAGACGCCCGGTCGATCGCACGGTTGGCATCATCAACCGCTGGGAACGCGCGCAACGAGCAGCACCACGTCGCTTGCAGTCGCGAAACTGACTTGGATCGGGAATATGGTGGGGGGCATCATCAACTACGCGATGTGATAAATGCCTGCTACGCGCTCTCGGGACCGTTGGATGATAGACCACGTTCTTCCGCATGAGCCGCGATACATAGCGGTTGCGCGGCGCCTAACGCGTGATCCGGCAGACGCCGCAGACCTGGTGCAGGAAGCACTTGTTCGACTGATGGCGGTCGACGGGTGGGCGGCGATTGCCGATCCGCGAGCATACGTGATCCGCTCCATTCGCAACGTCGCGACCGAACGCGTTCGTCGCGCCAAAGTCGTTCAATTTCAGCAGCTAAGCGACATCGATGCTCTGGATATGAGCGACGATGCGCCTGACGCTTTCCGTCAGGCGGCTGGGCGTGAGCAGGTCGAAAACCTTGGTAAAGCAATCGAGCAACTCCCCGAGCGGTGCCGCACCGTCTTCGTCAGGCGCCGCTTCCGCGATGAACTCCCACGCTCGATTGCTGGCGATCTGGGCATCAGCCTTTCCACCTTCGAAAAGCGGCTAGCTCGCGCCATGTATCTGCTGACCCGCGCGATCGGACCGGGCGGTCAATCGCTCGACCTCCCCGATTCGGACGACGAAGAAGACCTTCGTCGCGCTGCAGGCTGACATTTTTGTAGGCGACCTCGTCTCAGCTTGGCGGTACGACCGCATTCGTTCGTCTCCTGATTAAACGGCATTGAAGGCACAGGGATGAAGCAGGAGGGCGATCGCTTTTCCCCATCACGACGGGACGAAGACATGCAGACCGCGGCTGAGTGGTTCGCCAGTTGGCAGGTCGGCTCGATCGATGAGAACGCGTTCGAACGCTGGCGCCGCGATCCAGCCCATGCACTTGCCTTTGCACGCGTCACGGCGGCCTGGGAGGCTGCGGACGAAACCATCCGGCGGCCCGCTGCCGCAAACGAACGAGGCTTTACGCGCAGGCGCTTCGTTCGGGGCGGCATCGCAGGTGCGGTGACGATCGCGGCCGGAACGACGCTTGTCGCCACACGCGCTTACGCGTGGGACGGCGCCTCGACCGGTGTTGGCGAAACACGTAAGCTGCGACTTCCCGACGGCAGCATGGTTATGCTGAACACTGATACTGATCTGTCATGGCGTTTTTCTTCTCGCACGCGCGGGTTGTGGCTGACACGCGGCGAAATCGCGCTTGATCTGCAGCCCGGAGCGGCGACTGAGCTGAATACGTCAGCCGATGCCGCCATGCTTGATCCGGGGCGGTTCAATGCTCGGCTGCTGGACTCCGCGCTGGAGCTCACCGTGCTGCGTGGGGCTGCACGAGCGGTGCGGTTCAAGGAGCGGAACTTGGCAACGCCGCTCAACGCCTTGGCGTACCGGCGGCTATCCTTTACTGGAGAGCAACCGACGACCGGGCCAGTATCCGGTGACGCGGCGGAGGCCGCGATGGCCTGGCAAAGCGGCGATATCGTCTTTTCCGATACTCCGCTCGGCAATGCAGTTGCGGAATATAACCGGTATCTCGAGCGCAAGATCGTGGTCGACGATGCTGCGCTGGCGGCCACTCGCGTCGCCGGCCGTTTCGTGTCGTCCGATCCGACCGACTTCCTCCACGCCGTTTCGGCTGGTCTAGGAGCGCGTGTGCACACCGAGCAGGGCGGCATTCATCTTTCGAGATAAATTTCGCCGGACGTGGCGGTGGTGCCTTCGCCGCTCGTCATGGAAGCTGGGGGGCGCAAAGCGGCGCCCGGATCAAAGGGCTAAACATCATGACGGGTCATTTGGGCCGCGCGCGCATAGCCGCGCTGCTGGCGTCTTCGTGCGTGCTGGCGGCAGCGCCGGCGCTGGCCGCCGATCGACACATCAGCGTTCCTGCCCAGCCGCTGGCGGCGGCGCTGACGGCTTGGGCGCGGCAGGCGCGTGTTCAGATTTTCTTTCCAACCGAGTCGATCCGTGGCCTGCGATCGCCTGCCCTGGAAGGCACCATGGCAGACCGGGTGGCGCTTGATCGACTGATCGCGGGCAGCGGGTTGAAGGTGACCAGCGACGATGGTCGAACGGTGGTCCTCGCCCGCGAGGCACCGCAGACGAGGACTGCGACGCAGGACCCAATCATTACCGGTGATCAGGGCCCGGGAATGGGCGGCGACATCGTCGTCACCGGGATTCGCGCCAGCCTGCAATCGTCGCGTGAGACCAAACGGCGGTCGGACGCCATCGTCGACGTGGTCACCGCAGAAGACATCGGCCAGCTGCCCGACAACAGCGCGACCGAGGCGCTGGCGCGGCTGCCGGGGGTGCAGATCTTCCGCAACCGGGGCGAAGGGCAGGCGATTACGGTGCGCGGCATCGCGCAGGTGGTGACGACGGTGAACGGGTCCGAAGCCTATACGGGCGCCAGCCGCCGCACGCTGCTCAACAGCTATCCCGCCGGCCTGATCGGCTCGATCAAGGTGTACAAGGCGCTCACGCCCGACCTGATCGAGGGCGGCATCGGCGGCGCCATCGACGTTCAGCTGCGCCAGCCCTTCGACTTCAAGCCCGGACTGACCGTCGCCGGCACCCTGCGCGGCAGCTACGACGATCAGGCGAAGAAGCCGTTCTATAACGGCGACCTGCTGGTCAGCGGCCGCTGGCAGACCGGGATCGGCGAGATCGGCGCGATGATCGACGCATCGTACGTGCGCCGCGATTATCTGGAATCGTACCGTGAAAGCCTCCAGGTGCAGACGACCACGGCGACCCAGTCGGTCGCGCCCGCGGGTCTTGGCGCGGGCCTGATCTATCCGACCGGCATCCTGATAAAGCGACCCAAGGGCGATTACGAGCGCCCGGTCATCACCGGCGAGCTGCAGTGGCGGCCCTCCGCCAATCTGGCGTTCAAGCTGCGCGCGACTAACATCACCGACATCAACCATTATTCTGACAACGACCTGCAAACCAACATTGCTGCGGGCACGGTGCTGCGTAATGTCGTGCTCGTTCCGGGTACCAAAATCGTGAAGAGCGCGACGTTTACGGCACCCGTCAATTCGGGGCCGCGATCGAACTATACGCGGCAGCTGCTCGACACCACGCAGATCGAGTTCGGCGCCGACTGGACGTCCGGCATCGCGACCTTGGCCACCAACGCGGTCTACACGCTGTCGCGGCAGAATACCGATCAGCAGCTCTTCCTGCTAGCCTTCAACAAGGCGCCGGTAATCAACGCTGCCTTTCAGAGCGATACCGATTGGGGTGGCTTGTCCTACACCTACGCCAATGTCGATCTGACGAACCCGGACACGTTCCACGTCCGCGCCTATTCGGACGAGCGGACCCGGCAGAAGGGCAAGGGCCTGCAATGGCGCACCGACCTGACGCTCGACACCGGCGAAGGGTTCTTCCGTTCGATCAAGGTCGGCGTCCGCTATGCCGACCGCACGGCCACCTATCGGGACGGCACCAGCCTAGCGGATCTCAACAGTCTGGCATTGCCGCTGTCGGCGTTTCCTGGCGGCGGCGACCCGCAGATCATCCAGGCCGGCTTCGGCGGTGACGATGCGGTCGTGCCGGCCAACTGGGTTCAGTACCGTAGCACGTTGTTGGGCGATCCGGCCGCGCTGACGACGCTCAATCGCTACGTCCTTTCGCTTAAGGGGCAAGGTGCGTTGTTCTCCGACAACGACCGACCGGCTTATGATCCGCTCAAGGCGTTCGACGGCAAGGAGAAGAGCTATGCCGCCTATGGCGAGTTCAAGTACGGCCTGCCGCTCGGCGGTATCGACATCGACGGCGTAATCGGCGCCCGCGTCGTTAACACGGTGCTCAGCATCGACGGCACACAGGTCACCTCCAGCCGTGCGCCAGCCACGGGTTCGGCGTACGTGGTGACCAACACTGCGATCCACGGGCGGCAGAACTATCTGGATGTAGACCCCAGCGCGAGCTTGGTGGCCCACTTCACCCCGAGGCTGCAGCTGCGGCTTGCCTATACTAAGACGTTCAGCCGCCCCGACTTCTCGCAGCTGAACCCCAGCCTCAACCTAACTCAAAGCCTCGCCGCCACGGGCACCCTTACGGCGAACGCGACGACGGGCAATCCCGACCTGAAGCCGATCCGTTCGACCAACTGGGACGCCTCGCTAGAGTATTATTACGGCCGCGCCGGCTCGTTCAGCGTCGCCCTGTTCGAGCGCGACATCGACGGCTTCATCGTCAACACGATCGCCCAGGAAACGCTGCCCGACGCTCTCGCGCTCGTTAACGTGACCAGGCCGATCAACGCCGGCAAGGGTACCTTCCGCGGCGTCGAGGCGGCAGCGAGCACGTTTTTCGACTTCGCGCCCGGCGTGCTGCGCAATTTCGGCGCCTCGGCCACCTACACCTACATCCATCCCAAGCAGGAGCTGCCGGCAACCCCCGCCAGCCTTGCCTTCACCGGCGATGCGACGGGCATCTCGCGCAACAGCGTCAACGCCAGCCTGTTCTACGACGACGGGCCGTTTCGCGCGCAGGTGGCGTACAGCGTGCGGGACGAGTTCACGCTCGCCTACACGTTGGCCAATCGGGCGAATGACCTGAAGTGGTATCCGATCTCGCGGCTCGATGCCTCCGCGACCTATCGCTTCACGCCTAATGTTCAGCTCACGATCGACGGCACCAACCTGCTGGCAAGACCACAGCGCGCCTATTGGTCCACCAAGGACGTGACCGACCGGGTCTATTTCGAGGGGCGCGTCGTTTCGGCCGCGCTCCGCTTCAAGTTCTGAGGAGGAGCGCCGATGTCACGTTTCGCCACGCTCATCCTCGGCACTGTCGCAATGGCGGCGTCGGCGCATGCCGCGCCCGCCCAGCGCTGGGGCGGCGCCTGGGGCTATGCCACCTCGCCGGCGACCAAGGCCGTGCGGGGCACCCTGCCGGCCGGTACCTACCGCTTTCGCATGCGGCTTAGCCAATCGGGTGATGCCATGCGCGTAACGTTCACCAATCCCGAGGGTGCATTGCCGCTGCACATCGTTCGCGCATCGGCGGCAATCGCTGGAACTGGCTTCGGCATCGAACGGAATACTGAGCGCTCGATCCGCTTCGAGGCGGGGGAGGGTGTCGTCATCGCCGAAGGTGCGTCGCTGACCTCTTCGCCGACCGTTTGGCGCGCGCGGGGCGGCGAAGACGTGATCGTTACCGTCACCACGGATATGGAGAGTTCGACCGTCGCGGGCAATGCAGGGTTCCCGGCGGCATTCGGTGCCGGTGTTACCGATGCCGCTGGGTCGGGACTGGAGCCGAAGAAAATCCGGCCCTTCGTGACCGGGATCGCGCTGCGCAATCCGCCGACCACCTGCACGATCGTGACCTTCGGCGACTCGATAACCGAAGGCGCGCGTGGCAGCCGCACCGACTGGAGCGGCTGGCCCGGCACGCTCGCGCAGCGCTTAGTGGCAAGCGGTCCTCGGCATTGCGGAGTGGTCAACAAAGGCATCAGCGGCAACCGGCTGTTGCGCGACGGGCGAGGCACGGCCGGCGTTGATCGGTTCGAGCGCGACGTCGCGTCCGTGTCCGGCGTCACCGACCTGGTCGTGCTGGAAGGGATCAACGACATCTGGCACGCCGGCCAGCCTAACGAGCCGTCGGTCGGCGCGGCCGACCTGATCGCCGGTTATCGCCGACTGATCGACGCGGCGCACGCGCACGGCATCCGCATCTATGGTGGCACGCTGACGCCTGGCTGGGGATCGAAATACCTCAATCCCGCGGCCGAACAGGTACGCGCCGACGTCAATCGGTGGATCCGCACCGGCGGTGCGTTCGACGGGGTGATCGACTTCGAGGCCGCCGTTCGGGATGCGAGCACGCCGCCCGCGATCCAGCCGCCCTTCGATTCCGGCGATCATCTCCATCCGGGGGATGCCGGTTATGCGGCCATGGGCAACGCCGTGCCGCTCTCGCTCTTCCCCTCGCGCCGATAACCCGCGCGCCAGTTCGGCCGTAGCCTGCCGGCCAACTCCCCGACGCCACAAAGGAGAACCAATATGAGACAGCATTCGAAAGCCTGGTTGCTCGCCGTCACCGCCCTGATCGCCGTCGCGCCGCAGCCTGCCTTGGCCTGGGGCAATAACGGCCATGCGACGATCGCCAACATTGCCGAGCTCAATTTGAAGCCGTCGGTCTGGACCGAGCTGAAGACCCTGCTCGCCACTGACGGCGTGACCCACCTGGCCAAGGTGGCGTCCTGGGCGGATACCCAGCGAGCGACGACCGACCCGACCCACACCGTCCGCATCCCCATCGACGGCAGCGCGGCACCCGAACATGCCTGTACGGGCACCGCGATGTGCGCCGACCAGGCGGTAGCCTTTTATAGCACCATCCTGGCGGACCGCAGCCAGTCGGCCGCCAATCGCGAAGTCGCGCTCAAGTACATTGTCCACCTGGTCGGCGACCTGCATCAGCCGCTGCATGGCTCCGACCCGATCGGCTACAACTATGTGACGCTCAATGGCGGGGACCCGATGATGATCCATGCGATCTGGGACGACACCATCATCGACGGTCACGGCGTGGCGTCGGCGATACTGGCGCAGGAGCTGATGAACAACGGCGTCAGCGTCACCCTCGGCGGCACGCCGCGCGATTGGGCTGCCGAGAGCAGCGACATCGCCCGCGACCAGATCTACGACACCCTGCCGGCATGCTGGAGCTACAAGGCACCTGTCTGTCCGGACGCGCCGGTTGCCCTGCCGAGCGACTATGCGGCGGCCCAGTATCCGCTGGTCGCACAACGTCTGAAACAGGCCGGCTATCGTCTCGCCGGCATGCTCAACGGCCTGCTCGGCTCCTGATCGCTTCAGCGGCCGGGCGTTCGCGTCCGGCTGCCCACTGCTTGCAAGGGCACAGCATGGCGCGCGCGCACCGACTTGATCTCTATCTTGCACTCAGCATCACGATCGCTGTCGTCATGGCGTTCTGGTGGTGGCAGTCGAGAGCTCCGCTTTTGCCGGCGCGCAATGCCACCGTGGTGGTCGGAGCAGCGCCGGTAGCCGCGAAGATCGACCATGCCGCCGCCGCGCTTCAACCCACGGCGCTCCCGACCGAAGCGTGGCTGCTCGGCACCTGGAGCGAGCGAGACAATGGGGGCGACCGGACGGCCGCCTGCGATCTGCCGAGCGCGATCACCTATCTGGCTGACGGCCGCTACCTGTCGCCTGCCGCATCGGGACGCTACGCGCTTGGTGGGGGGTCACTCAGTCTGTGGGGCAGGGTGATTTTCGACATGGAGGCCGGCGCAGACCGTTCTCATGTCGGTGAGCGATCTACCCTCCCGGTTGCCCGCTTGGATGACGATGCAATGCGGGTCGGGGGCGTCGTGCTCTACCGCTGTGACAAGGCGACCAACGATCACATGGAGCAAGGCCGATGATGCGTGCACTCGGCTTTTCGTTCATGCTGATCACGGCATCTGCGCCGGCCGCCGCGGCTCAAGCACCCGTCGACCTCGTCGATCCTTTCATGGGCACCACCGGCGACCGCGGCCAGCTATCGCCAGCCGCAGCGGCACCGTTCGGCATGGTTCAGCTCGCCCCCGATACGACAACCCGCCAATCATATCGGCTATGATCGAGACGCCGCCACGCTGAAGGGCTTTTCCCAAACCCGCGCGCAGGGTGTCGGCTGCCATGGTGGCGGCGGCGACCTGTTGGCCAGCGTCGTGGATCGGGGTGAGGCCGGTCTGCCGCCGATCGACCACGGCAGCGAGCGCGGCGGACCCGGTTGGTATCGTGTGCGCTATGGAACGATACCCATCCGGGCGGAACTGGCCGCGGGTCAGTCGGTGTCGGTCAGTCGCTTCACCATGTCCCGAACAGGCGCCGTCGATATCGCGCTCGATCCCACGCTCAGCTACGCCAGGCACGCAGCTCACGAATGGCTGTCGCGGGACCCGCGCGACCTGAGGTTTCGGCTGGCCAATGCAACCGTGTGCGGCAAGGGCTTATACCACCTTGCGGTTGCGGCGACGATCGAGGTGAACGGGCGTCAGTTGAACGCAGCCGGCGTCCTGGACGAGGGCGGCACCCTGCGCTTCTCCGTCCCGGTGCGGGCGGGCGACCGGATCGAGCTGCGCGTCCCGTTGTCCACCGTCGACACGGTATCGGCCAAGGACACGCTTGGGTCTGGAGCGACAATCCTAATAGGCTTCATGTCCCGGCAAGCTTCTCACGAAGTACAAGCGTCCGGCCGACATAATCCGCTACGCGGACATTGCGTTGACGCTGAACAACCCGTTTTCCGTTTTGGAAGTACGTCACTTCGACGGTCACTAACTTGTCCGGGACCCCGAAGTGGACCGGCTGCGCGCTCTGCGTGTTGTAGCCGTCGCCCGTGCTCACCTGGCGTGTCGCGAGGATGTGTCCGTCGGCGCGGCGCAGGCGCACCTCAGCGCCGGGTCGTGTGAAATGCCCTTTTGCGTCCAGCACCAGTACCGATAGGCTGCGCGCCGCCGCGCTCTTCGCCAACCCGTTGCGGAAAAGGAAATGGCCGCCGACCGGGCCATATCCATCGGTCACCGACAGATCAAGCGCGCCGTTGCGATCATAGTCGACCCATTGAACCCCATGGTCGCCGGCGTTCATCGCGCTGCCGCGGGGCAGGACGTTAACAAACCGCCGGCCGCCCTTGCCGTCAGTAACGCTGTGCAGGAGGGCGTTGGCCGGCTCCTGTTTCCCGACCGGTCCTTCATAGGCCATGATCGACAGATCGAGCCAGCCGTCGTTGTCGTAATCGCCCCAAGCGGCCCCGACGCCGTGGTTAGCGAAGCCTACCCCTGTAGCGGCGGAGACGTTGTCGAACGTCCCGTCGCCGCGATTGCGATAGAGCGCGTTCGACCCGTAATTCGGCACGAACAGGTCGAGCCGCCCGTCATTGTCGTAGTCGCCTATCGCGCAGCCGACGCCGCCTTCGTCCTTAGTCCGCGTCGGTCCGGCGACGCCGGCCGCGAGCGCGACGTCGACGAAGCCGTCGCCGTCGTTGCGCCATAGCGCGTCGGCGGCACCGGACTGGTTGGCGAGGAACAGGTCGAGGTCGCCGTCCTCGTCATAGTCGAACCAGCATGCGCCGACGGTCGGGCGCGGATCGGACACGCCGTTCCCGGCGAACACCTGCGTGAAGCGGCCCCGGTCGTTGCGCATCAGCCGGTTGGCGCCGATCCGGTCGGCGGCGTAGAGGTCAACGTCGCCGTCATTGTCGTAATCGACCCAGCTTGTCTGCCGTGCCGAGCGACCGGAAAAGCCGAGGCCGATCGCCGCACCGACCTCTTCGAACCCCTTGCCCTTGCGATTATGGAAGACGAGCGTCGGCTGTTTGGGATCGGTCGCGCCGCCGAGCAGGTCGAGCCAGCCGTCGCCATCGTAATCGCCCCAGCTGAGCCCGCGCAATTCATGCCCCGCGGTGGGCAGGCCCATCGTCGCGCCGACGCTGACGAAGATGCCGCCGTCGTTGCGATACAGGCGCAGTTCGCCACTCTTCAGCGACACGGCAAAGTCCAGATCGCCGTCATTGTCCATGTCGGCCCAGGCGTTGGACAGCGATCCGACGATCCCGAACAGGTCGGACTGGATCGGCTCAAAGGGCGGCGCGACGGCGCCGGCTGCGGGTAGCGGTACGCCATGGCCTGCCTCCGTTACGGTCCCCACCGCTGCTAGTGGTGCGGCAGCGATCAGGACGGCGAGGGGGAGCAATTGGGCGATCGTACGACGGGACATGGGCTTCCCCTGTTGAACGGGCGGGGCGGGTTGATCGGGCTGCTGGTCCGCGTCGGGACGATCGACGCCCGCCTCTCCTCCTCCCAAACGGGTGGGCCGAGCGTTTCTGCTACCCGTTGCCTGCGGGAACGAGCAGCAGCGATCCGTCGCCCCCTTCGATCGCGCGGATGCCGAAGCTCTGTTCAAGCGCGCGGGCGAAGTCGCCCGACCGGTCGGAACGGAAGGTGCCGCCGATCCGGACGCCGGCCAGCGCCGGATCGCCGATCACGATGGGGACGGTGCGGTAGCGATTGAACTCGTCGACCGCCTGTTCCAGCGTATCGCCGTCGAAGCTGAGCCGTCCGTCCTGCCACGCCAGCCGGCGCTGGATGTCGGTGTGATCCAGCGCGGTGACGGCGATCGTTCCGCGGCGCACGGCCGCCGCATTGCCCGCCGCGACGTGGCGCTCGTTCCGGTCGCCGTCGCGCACCCCGACGATCCCCTCGCTAACTGTCACTTCGGTAAAATCGGGGCGCAGCCGGACGGTGAAGGCGGTACCGACCGCACGGACCCGCGCCTCGTCCGCGGCGACGACGAACGGACGGCTCGTGTCGTGCGCGACGTCGAAGCTCGCCTCGCCGCGCAGCAGCCGGACCGAACGGCGTTCGGGCGCCAGATCGACGGTGACCGAGGTGTCGGTGTTGAGGCGCATCAGGCTGCCGTCGGCGAGCGTCACGGTGCGGCGTTCGCCGATGCCGGTCGCATAATGGTCGCCCGCATCGCTGAAGCGCCACGCGAGCGTGCCGACCGCCCCGATCAGGCCAGCGGCGATCCCGCCCATCGCGAGGCGGCGGGTGACGGGTGGCGCCGGATCAGTCCGTGCCGTGGCGATCGATATCGGGGCGGCGAGCGCCGGGGGGAGCAGCCGTTCGGAGGGGACGTCGCCCAACCTGTCGGCAAGCTCCCATCCCGCCTCCACCTTGGCGAAGGCATAGCCATGCGCGGGGTCCTGCTCGATCCAGCGATAGGCGGCGTCCCAATCGGCATCAGCGTCGCTGGCGCGGGCGACCAGGAACAATCGCGCGGCTTCCGCCTCGATCGCCTGTCGTATCGTTGCGCTTTTGCAGGGACCATCCAAAACCCGAACCCTCGTACTCGCCGATCGCCTGCATGATCTTCAGCGCGGCGCGTGCCAAATGCTTGTCTACCGTGGAAACGGACAGGTCCATCTCCTCTGCTATCGCACCCGTCGGCCAATCGTACACCCGCCGCAAGACGAAAGCGCGGCGGCATTGCGGGGGCAGGGCGTCGAGGATCGCCTGCAGATGCCGCAGTTCATCACGCGCCTCCAGCCGGGCCTGCGCGCTGTCGTCCACACCGATCAGGTCGAGGTCGGCGATCACCTCGAATGACACGATCTTGCTGCGCCGGGCGGCATCGATGACGAGGTTGCGGGCGATCTGGTAAAGATAGGCGCGGCCGGACTGCACGCGGCCAATGTCCCCGGTCGCATAGGCCCGCGTCATCGCCTCCGCCACGACGTCGTCGACATCGGCGCCGTCGGGCAGCACCCGCCGCAACCGAGACCGCAGCGCGCCCTCATGCGGCAGGATGGCCTGCTTGTACCATTCGAGCCTGGCCCTGACGGACCCGTTGCCCCTGACTGAATCCACCGGAACCTCCCCGAACGTGACGAAGGCGTTCCTCTCCTGCGGACTTGATGTTGGGTCGATACGACCAGCCTTTGCCTCGGCTGTCCAGCCATCATGAAATAAAAATGACATGATGGTTAGCAGATTGTGTCGTCGCGACCGTCTTCCCCATCAGTGAACACCAGTGCCGGGGGGCTAACAATGACCAAACCCATGATGTTCGGCGCGTTGTTGAGCGGAATTGCCATGGCGCTGGCGGCGCCCGCCGTGGTGGCGCAACCCGCGACGATCACCTTCGTGATCGAGGCGCAGTCGGTACAGGGTGCGCTTGCTCGTTTCGCCGAACAATCTGGGGTCCAGATCCTCTATCCTTATGACCGCGTCGCCGGCCTGCGGACTGCCGGGGTAAAGGGGCGTATGTCGGCGGAGGCAGCATTGGGCCGCCTGCTCTCCGGCACCGGGCTGCGCGTCAATCGCAGCGGCGGTGGAGTGATTGCGTTGTCGCTGCCTGCGTCCGCGGTGCTGCCGCAATCGGTGCGAACCGCCGCGCTGCGCACGGTCGCACTCGCCCCGGCGTTCCAGCAGGCGCAGGTCAGCGATGCGCAGGACCCGACCGCGCCGACCGCAAACCAGGTCGACGAACCGGCAAGCGACATCGTCGTCACCGGCAGCCGCGGCCAGCCGCGTACCGTCGTCGACAGCCCGACCCCAATCGACGTCATCAGCGGCGCAGAACTCCAGCGCACGGGCAAGTCCGGCGTGTTCGCCGCGCTCAACACGCTAGTGCCCTCGTTCAACCTACCGACGCGGGCAGGTGGCGGTACGTCGACCGTTATCGCAACCGGCGGCCTTCGCGGGCTCAACCCGGACCAGACGCTGATCCTCGTTAACGGCAAGCGGCGGCACAAGACCTCGCTGATCAACGCCGTGTCCAATTACTACAACGGCTCGGTTCCCGCCGATCTCGATATGATCCCGACCGCCGCGGTCGACCACATTGAGGTGCTGCGCGACGGTGCCGCCGCGCAATATGGATCGGACGCAATCGCCGGCGTCATCAACGTGATCCTGAAGGACGATGCGAAGGGCGGCTTCGGCGCGATCTCCGCCGGCCAGAACATGGACCGCAGCGACGGCGAGCTGTTCCAGGCCGACCTCAACCTGGGGCTGGCACTGGGCGAGAACGGCTTCCTCAACCTGTCGGCGGGGGCGAAGAAGCAGCAGGCGTCGAACCGTGCCGAACCGATCGCCTCCACCATTCGTCTGTATCCGCTAGTGAACGGCGCGCTCGATCCGCGCGAGGCGACGATCGACCGGCTGGTCACCTTCAATTACGGCGCGATGCCGCAGGAGAGCCTCAATACCGCGTTCAACGCCGGCTACGACCTCGGCACGGTCGAACTGTACGCGTTTGGCACCTATGCGCAGCGCAAATCGGACCTCAACTACACGTATCGTCCCGCGACGAACGCCAATTCGCTACCGCAGGTCTATCCCAACGGCTTCTACCCGCGCGTCGTCATCAACGAGGAGGATTACGAGGTCGCGGTCGGCGTGCGCGGCGTGATTGCGGGGTGGAAGTGGGATTTCAGCTCGACGCTGGGGCGGAACCGGTCGCGGCAGCGGGCGGATCGGACGATCAACGCGTCGTTGGGGCCGACCAGCCCAACGGCATTCTACGTCGGGTCGCTCATCTCCAAGGAGGCGGTCAACTCGCTCGACGTCACCCGGTCCTATCCGGTGGGTACGGGGACGTTGCAGGTGTCGGGCGGCCTGCAGCATCGCATCGAAAGCTACCAAGTCGCGCAGGGCGAACCGGCGAGCTATGTCGCCGGGACCTACACCTCCAGCCTCGGCCGGCCGACACCTGGCGCATCGGGCGCGGCCGGGTTCCAGCCGTCCGACGCCGGCTTCGTCAAGCGCAACAACCTCGCGGCCTATGCTGATGTCGCATGGGACCCGTTGCGCGACGTGACGATCGGCGGCGCGCTGCGCTACGAACATTATGACGACGACAGCGGCGACACGCTGATCGGCAAGGTCAACGCGCGCTACGCCGTCGCGCCGTGGGTAGCGCTGCGCGGCGCGGCGAGCACCGGCTTCCGCGCGCCGGCTCTGGCGCAGCAGATCTATGCCTCGACCACCGGCCAGTTCCGGACGATAGGTACGCCGCCGACGCTGAACCTGTTGCAGATCAAAACGCTGCCGGTCGGATCGCCCGCCGCGCTGGCGCTGGGGGCGCAGCCGCTGACGCCGGAGAAGTCGACCAACATCAGCGCCGGGCTGGTGCTGACGCCGTTGCCCCGGCTCAGCGTCACAGTGGACGGCTATCAGATCAAGGTCGAGGACCGGATCGCCATCACCTCGACACTGACCGGCAATGCGGTGTCGGCGATCCTCATCGCCAACGGCCAGTCGCCCGATATCAGTGCGCAATATTACACCAACGCAATCGATACCCGCACCCGCGGCGTCGATGTCGTCGCGACCTATCGCCACCCGATCGGCACGATTGCCAGCCTCGCGTGGAACATCGGCTATAATTACAACAAGACGATCATCACCGGTGTCAAGGCGAACCCGCCGCAGCTGGCGGCATTGGGCGCGGATTACGTGCTGTTCGACCGGCTGTCGCGTAGCAATCTGACGGTCAATCTGCCGCGAACCAAGCTGTTCATCGGGAATGTCGTGACGATCGACGCCTTCACCCTGTCAACTCGCGTCGTCCGTTACGGCAGCTTCAAGTCGTTCGGCAATGCGGTGATCAACGATCGTACCTTCGGCGCGAAGTGGATCACCGACCTCGAATTGTCGTGGAAGACGACGGAGAGCCTGACGGTCGCGGTCGGCGCGAACAATCTGTTCAATGTCTACCCCGATCGCAACGATACGCTGACCAACGTCAATACCGGAGCGGGCTTCTACGCGACCAGCGGCGCCTATGGCTTCACCGGTGGCTATTATTACGGCCGCGTTGCGGTCAATTTCTAAGGGGAACGGGGCGATGCGCGCGATGATCATCTGGGCCGCGGCTCTTGGGTTGGCGGCGGCGGCACCGGCCGCGACGCCGAAGGGCAATGCCGGCGGCGGCGAGATCCTGTGGGACACGTTCGGCGTGCCGCACGTCTATGCCAAGACGGAGGCAGGCGCCTTCTGGGGCTTCGGCTATGCGCAGGCGCAAAGCCACGGCAACCTGCTGCTGAAGCTGTTCGGCGAGGCGCGGGGGCGCGCCGCGGAATATTGGGGCGGCGCCGACAACGAGACGCAGGACCGCTGGCTCGTCGCCAATGACGTGCCGACCCGCGCGGTGACGTGGTTCCGCCAGCAGACGCCGCAGATGCGCGCCGACCTCGACGCATTCGCCGCGGGGATCAACGCTTATGCCATCGCGCACCCCGATGCGATCAATGCGGCAATGCGACGCGTGCTGCCGGTTAGCGGCACCGATGTGATGGCGCATGCGCATCGGCTGATGAATTACGTTTACATCGCCTCCGACCGCAAGGTGCTTGCCGATCCCACCACGAACGAGGCGGGCGGGTCCAATGCCTGGGCGGTTGCGCCGTCGCGCTCCGCAAGCGGTAAGGCGATGCTGCTCGCCAACCCGCATCTGCCCTGGGCGCCGAGCATGCTGACCTATTACGAGGCGCATCTGAACGCGCCCGGCTATAGCGTCTATGGCGCGACGCAGGTCGGGTTGCCGGTGCTGCGCTTTGCATTCAACGACGATCTCGGCTTCACCAACACTGTCAACACGATGCTGGGCTATTCCAGCTACAAGCTGACCCTGGCGAACGGCGGCTATCGCTACGACGGGAAGGTGCTGCCCTTCACCAGCGCGCAGAAGAGCTACAAGGTGCGTCAACCCGACGGCACGCTGAAGACGGTCGCCTTTACGCAGCGGTATGCGACGCAGGGGCCGGTGTTCGACCTGCCCAACAACGCCGGCACGATCGCGCTGAAGGTCGCCGGGCTCGATCGTCCCGGCGTGCTCCAGCAATATCTCGACATGGGCAAGGCGCACGATTTCGCAGCGTTCCAGCGCGCGCTCAGGCGGATGCAGGTGCCGATGTTCAACATCGTCTACGCCGATCGTGCTGGGCATATCATGTATATCGACAACGGCATCCTGCCGCGTCACGCCGGCGGCGACGTGCCGACCTGGTCGAAGCCGGTAGCGGGCGACACGTCGGCGACGCTGTGGCGCGACGTGCATGGCTATAATGACCTGCCCAAGGTGGTCGATCCGGCGAGCGGCTTTGTTCAGAACGCCAACGATCCGCCGTGGCTCGCGACCTGGCCGCGGCAGCTCGACCCCAAGGCGTTCCCCGCCTATGTCGCGCCGGTTGGTCCGGTCAGCCAGCGCGCGCAGCAGTCGGTGATGCTGATGACTGCGACGCCGAAGCTGTCGTTCGACGATTTCGTGGCGCGCAAGCTGGAGACGCGGTCGGTGATGGCGGATCGGCTGCTGCCGGACCTGCTCGCCGCGACGAAGGGCAATGCCGATCCCGACATCGCCGCCGCCGCCGCGCTGCTCGCCGGCTGGGATCACAAGTTCGAGGGGAACGCGCGCGGCGCGCTGCTGTTCGAAACCTGGGCCGCGCTGTTCGCGCCGCGCAATTTCATCGACCAGAGCAATTATGCGGTGAAGTGGACGCTCGCCGATCCGCTCGCCACACCGCGCGGACTGAAGGACCCGGCGGCGGCGGTCGCGCTGCTGAAAGCAGCGGTGGCGAAGACGCGGCAGACGTATGGTGCGCTCGACCGGCAGTTCGGCGAGGCGTCGCGCTTTCACCTCGGCGACATCAGCGTGGCCGGCAACGGCGGCTTCGGCAACACCGGCGTATTCCGGACGATCACCTGGGGGGCGATGAAGAACGGCGAACGTACGCCGGTGCATGGCGAAACCTGGGTGTCGATGATCGAATTCTCCAGCCCGATGAAGGCGGTAGGCATGATGAGTTACGGCAATTCCAGCCAGCCCGGATCAAGGCACAACAGCGACCAGCTGCGCTTCCTGACGGCCAAGACCTTCCGCACCCTGTGGCGGGATCGAGCCGAGGTGGAGCGTCACGTCGAAGAAAGGACGGCCTTCTGATGCGCGCCGTATTGCTCGCACCGCTGGCGCTGCTCGCGCTCGCCGCCTCCGCGCAGGATGCGCGGCAGGTGCATGAGGCGGCGATCGTCCTCGACACGCATTTCGATACGCCCGCCAATCTCGGTCGCCCCGGCTGGAGCATTATGGACCGGCACAGCCGCGCCGACAGCGGTGACCAGGTGGATTATCCGCGCATGGTGGAGGGCGGGATCGACGGCGGGTTCTTCGCGATCTTCACTGCGCAGGGACCGCGCACGCCCGAGGGCGACCGTGACGCGCGCGATGCCGCGCTGATCCGCGCGGTGCAGATCCGCGAGATGGTGGCGCGGCACCCCGACGCGTTTACGCTGGTGACCACCGCCGCCCAGGCCCGCGCCGCGGTCGCCGCCAAGAGGCGGTTCGTCTTCATGAGCATGGAGAACGGCTATCCCTTCGAGGGCGACCTGTCGCTGATGCGCAGCTTCCAGCGGCTGGGCGTCACGATGATGAGCCCGGTCCACTTCAAGAACGACGACCTCGCCGACAGCGCCACCGACAAGCCGGAATGGAACGGGCTCAGCCCGAAAGGCCGGATGTTCGTGGCGGAGGCCAACCGGCTCGGCATCCTGATCGATTGCAGCCATGCCTCCGACGACGTGCTGCGCCAGACGATCGCGCTGTCGAAGGCGCCAGTGATCTTGTCGCATTCGGGCGTACGCGCGATCTTCGACCATCCGCGCAACGTCACCGACGCCGACCTGCGCGCGTTGGCGGCGAAGGGCGGTGTGGTGCAGATCAACGCCTTCGACGGCTACATGATCGCACAGCCTAAAATCCCAGCCCGCGAGGCGGCGATGGCGGCGCTGATGGCGAAGCTGCCGCCGCGCGCGACGATGACCGAGGCGGATCGCAAGGGATTCCTGGCCGCGCGCAAGGCGATCGACGCACGTTGGCCAGTGCCTCGGGCGACCTTCGACGACGTGATGAAGCATTTGCTCCATGCCATCGATGTGGCCGGGATCGATCACGTCGGGATCAGCGGCGATTTCGATGGCGGCGGCGGGGTCGAGGGGTTCGACGACATCACCGCCTTTCCAAAAATCACCGCGGCGCTGCTGGCGCGTGGCTTCAGTGCGGCGGACGTCGCCAAGGTGTGGGGCGGCAACGCGCTGCGCGTGCTCGACGCCGCGCAGGCGGCGGGCGATCCGGCCGCACGTCCGACCATTCCGGTCACCGCATGAGCGGGAGCGACTTGGCAGGGTGAGCGTGACGGGGCGGACCGCGACAACCGGCCGCCCGCAATAATCCCGGGGGGGATGATCTGGATAGCAATGTCCCGTCGGTGCGCCGACCAGATCAGGAGATTGCATGTGTTCCGTTTTCGTGTCTCGCCCCCCGCCGGTACGGCGCTCGGCCTCGTGCTTGGCGCCGCCACCTTGCTGCTGACTGCGCAGACGGCCGCCGCGCAGGCGACCTCTGCCGAGAATGCTGACACCGGCACGCAAGCGACTGAGGCCTCTGCCGACGTCACCAGTGGGGAAGCGCAGGACATCGTCATCAGCGGCCGCCGCATCAGCCAGGCGAGCGAGGCGGTGGGCGAGGACCGGATCACCAGCACCGTCGCGGTGACGCGCGAGGCTCTGCTCTCCGCACCATCGGGGATATCCGGCCTCAAGATGCTGGAATCGCTTCCGGGCTTCAACGTGCAGACCGATGGTGCGCTCGGCCTATATGAATTCGGCAACAGCGTGCAGGCGCGCGCCTTCAACCTCGACCAGATCGGCTTCGTCGTCGATGGCGTACCGATGGGGCGCAGCGATGCGTTCGGAGGCAGTCCGGTGTTCCGCTACGTCGACAACGAAAATCTCGGCGTGGTTGAGGCGTCGCCGGGCGCGGGCGGCGTGACGATGCCGACCTATTCGTCGTTGGGGCCGGTCGTTTCCTATCGGTCGATCGCACCGCAGGACGAAGTGGGCGTCTTCGTCTCGCAGAGCTTCGGCGATTTCGACATGAAGCGGACGTTCGTCCGGCTCAGCACCGGCAAGATCGGCCCGTTCAAGGCCTTCGTCAGCCGTACCAAGCTCGACACCGACCTATGGCGCGGCGCCGGATCGGTCGATCGCGAACATTGGGAGGCGATGGCGCATGTCGATATCACCGACAGCAATTGGGCGCGGTTCAAGTTCGTGTCGAATGACTTCTTCGATTATGACTCGCCGACCCTGTCGCGCGCGGAATACAATAGCTTGACGCCCGACCCCGCCGGCAACGTCGGGCGATATCGTGGCTATTACGGCGATCCGCTGCCCACCTATGCCCCGGTGGCGGCCGGCGTGCCGTTCTCCAATGCCAATTACACCTATTATTACGGCCAGGCGATCAACGTCCGAAAGGACAAGCTGTACGCCGGTACCTTCCACGCCGGGATCGCGGACGGCGTTCACGCCGAGACGACGATCTATTACGAGGACAAGGATGGCTGGGGCAGCTCGCCGGACAGCTATGCCAACACACTGACCTTCTATAATCGCCAGCGGCTGGTGTCGGGTCTGGCGCTCACCGCGCCCCGCGGCACGCAGTTTGGCGTATCGAGCCTGGGCGGCTATCGTCAGGGTATCCTGCAAAGCCTGCATGCGCAGGTCGGGATCAATGCGATCGATATCGGCATCTGGGCGGAGGACGACCGCTATCGCCGCTACCAGCGCCGCCAGAACACGATTGACGGATCGCCCGCCAGCGCGCCCAATTACGGCGAACTGGTTTATGGCCGCCGCGACTACCGCTCAAAGCGCGCGACGGTGCAGATGTTTGCGCGCGACCGTATCGACCTGACGCCGGCGTTCAGCGTCGATCTCGGCATCAAGGCGCTCAGCCTCGATTACCAGCAGCGCGGCTATCGCGATTACGCCGATTATGCGCGGACGGTGAACGGTGTGAACGTCGTCGGCTGGGGACCGCAGTACAATCGCGCACGCTACACCGACTATTTCCTGCCGACCGTGGGGCTGCTCTATCGCTTCAACGATCCCCGCACGCAGATGTTCGCATCCTATGCCGAGAACATGGCGCTGCCCAAGGGGATGGATGACATCTTCTCGGTCGCCTACACCAATTCCCCGGCGGTCGTCGGCGCGCCCGCACCGGAGCGGTCGAAGAACGTCGAGGTCGGCCTGCGCACGACGCGTCCGGAATTCTTTGCGTCGCTGACCGGATATTACACCAAGTTCGACAATCGCATCCAGTCGATCGCCTCGATCCTGCCGGGCACCACCAACGTCACCGAAACCTTCTTCCAGAATGTCGGCGGGGTGGAGGCGTATGGCGCGGAGCTGCTGGCCAATTACAAGCCGGCGTTCCTGCATGGCGCGGCCTATTTTAACGGCAACGTCACCTACAATCACGCGCAGTTCCAGGACGATATCGTTGCCGCAGCGCGCACCTACCTGATCGCGGGTAAATACCTGCCCGACAGCGCGAAATGGGTGGTGTCAGGCGGTGTCACGATCGAACCGGCGCCATGGTTCGTCGCGAACATCACGGGCAAATACACCAGCCGGCGCCAATCGACGTTCGAAAATACGCCGGGATCGTCGCTGCCGGGCTTCACCGTCTTCTCGGCCTATGCCGACATCGGCGACGGCTTCTCGATCGGGCCGGTGCGCAACGCGCGCATCCGCGTCAACGTCGACAATCTGTTCGACAAGGACGTGCTGTCGTTCATCTCGCCGGCACTGACCGGGGACGGCCTGTTCCGCCCGCTCAGTCCGCGCACGGTCCAGCTGACGCTGTCCGTCGACATCTGACGCCTCCGCCGCGGTGCGGGGTGCGTCGCGGCTCCACGATCATACCGGATGGGGATCAAGCCATGGTGACACGCAGGATGATTTTGGGCCGGCTCGGGTTGATGGGCGGGCTGAGCGCGACGTTGGGGGCGATGCAGGCACTGAACCTGGTCGGCACGGCGCAGGCGCAGGATATGAGCGGGCTGACCCCGACGCTGGGCAAGGGGCGGCATGTCGTCGTGCTCGGCGCCGGCATCGCCGGCCTTACCTCCGCCTACGAACTGGAGCAGGCGGGATTCCTGGTGACGCTGCTGGAGGCACGTACCCGCGTCGGTGGCCGCGCCTGGACGGTGCGCGACGGCGATCGGATCGAGATGAACGGCGAGGCGACGCAGACCGCAAAATTTTCCGATGGCGTCTATTTTAACGCCGGCCCGGCGCGTATTCCTAGCTTCCATCAGGGCTTGCTCGGATACGCCAAAAAGTTCAGCGTGGCGCTGGAGGTGGAGGTTAATTCCAGCCGCTCGGCCTATGTCATGGCTGACGACGGGTCGAAGATCCGGATGCGCACGGCGATCAACGACATACGCGGGCGGATCGCCGAACTGCTGGCGAAGGCGATCGGCAGGGGTACGCTCGATACCGAATTGACCGCGGTCGATCGCGAGAAACTGATGCCGTTCCTCAAGGCCTATGGTGACCTCGGCGCAGACGGCCGCTTCACCGGCACGGAACGGTCGGGCTTCGGCACCGCGCCGGGTGCGGGCGTCACCTTCGCCTCGCCGTCGACCGCGATGCCGCTCGACCAGCTGCTCGCCAACCAGCGATTGCCGATGACGCTGTTCGAAGACAATCTCTACATGCAGGCGACCATGTTCGAGCCGGTGGGCGGCATGGATCGCATCCACGCCGCGATGGACAATGCACTGCGCCGTCCCGCCCTGCGCGGTGCCGAGGTGACGCGCATCCGCCAGCGGTCAAGCGATGTTGAGGTGGTCTATCGCGACAAGGCGAGCGGCGCGACCGAGACCGTGGTGGCGGACTATCTGATCTGCACGATCCCGTTCCCGGTGCTGGCCGGGATCGACACCAACTTTTCGCCAAAGCTCAAAAAGACGATCGCCGGCGTCGTCTACGATTATTCCAACAAGGTGGCGTTCGAGAGCCCACGCTTCTGGGAAAAGGAGCAGATCTACGGCGGCATTTCGTTCGTCGGCGGACCTACCACGCTGGTCTGGTATCCGTCCGCTGGGTTGCACAGCGAACGCGGCATGCTGCTCGGCTGCTATTCGTCCGGTCCCAATGCGGCGGAGTTCCAGAAGCGACCAATCGCCGAACAGATCGCGTTCAGCCGCAGCGTGATAGACAAGCTGCATCCGGGGCATGGCGCGGACCTGGTCAACGGCATCGCGGTCAATTGGAACAAGATCCCGTACAGCCTGGGTCCGTGGCCCGACTGGAACGCCGGTAGCGCCAATGGCCGGCAGGAGGGGCATATCGACACCGAAGCCTATCGCTTCCTCCAGGCACCGGAAGGCCGGGTGTATTTCGCCAGCGCGGCGCTCAGCCAGACGCCCGGCTGGCAGGAGGGCGGTATCCAGTCGGCGCGCGCCCAGGTGCTGGCGCTCGCCAGGCGGGTCACCGCGCAGGCGCTGGTGACGCCGACCCCGATCGGTCGCGCGGCGTGAGTGATGCTTGTGGTGCCCCGTTTGCCGGGGCCCGACCTTTAAAAGGAGAATTGATGTCATGACCCATCCTATCCGCGTGGCGATCCTCGCTTTCACCGCGTTAGCCGCACCCGCAGGCGCGCAGCTGGTCGAGAAGCACGCTAACACCCCGGCCGGCCTCATCCTGCAATCGGTGACGGTGAAGCCCGGTGCGACGACGTTGTACCTCAGCGGGCAGCTTGCGGCGCCGCTCGATCCGGCCAGCAAGGTCCCGGCGGCGCAACTGACAATCGCCGATTTCGGCGATACCAGGACCCAGACGATCAGCGTGTTGAACAAGATCAAGGTGATCCTGAAACAGCGCGGCTATGCGATGAGCGACATCATTAAGCTGACCGTATTCGTCGCCGGCGATCCCAAGCTGAGCGGCAAGATGGACTTCGCGGGCATGAACGAAGGCTTCAAGCAGTTCTTCGGGACCGCCGAGAACCCCGGCACGGTTGCTCGATCGACGGTGCAGGTCGCCGCTCTCGCGGGTCCCGCCTTTCTCGTCGAGATAGAGGCGACAGCGGCTAAATAGGCTAGTCACAGCTATGGCAGCAGCGAAGGCGCAATAGCCCCGCTTGATATATCGAGGTTGATTATGGTTATGTGTTATTTGCCACAAGATATCATGGTACACTTGGAGCAATAATGTCCGGGTCGCATCGATGAAGCGCTGCAGCAACGCTTCGGCATAAGCTACAATACTCTGAAGAAGATCGAGCGCGGAAATGCCGTCCGCCATTCTGTCGCACAACGCCTTATCGATCGGATCAGGGCAGAACGTTTGGACGCCGAATGACTGTCCTGGAGCTTGGCAATTCGCTTCCTGAACGAACGGCTGGAAGTGGGAAGCTCCAACAGCGTCTGGAGCGTCCAGGTTTGGGTCATAGCCGACAGCTATAAATCGATTAGCACGCCGCGAGCTACGTGTGCGGAACCTCAAGCGACTTTCAAGGCGCAGCCGGTACGCGGCTGGCGGTGTTCTCCCCTGGGACGGCGTCCAGGGGACACGAACTACGACCCTCGACAGCTCCCATCCCTGATCGGTCGACGTGAAGCCGTGCCAGTTCAAGATGGGCATGGCGCGCACAGTCGCTCGTAGCCGAGCCGGCTCGTTCGACCTCTTCTCTCGCGCGGATCTGATGATAATCATAGATCGAGCGGGTCACGTCAGCCTCCAGGGTGAACATCGGCCGGCCGCGGGTCGAAGCCGGTTGCGCGGGGCAGGAACATCGATGTCTCCGACCCTCGAGCGCTGGCATCCGGACGGTTCCTAAGTAGGCCTGCTCTCGTCCTCACCACCTTCAGCAGCGGGCACGATGCCGGCGGCCAGTGCGATCTGGAGGAGTTCCGTCAGGCTGCGTGCGTTCAGGCGGTTCATCACCTGCGCTCGGTGAATCTCCACGGTGCGTGGGCTGATCCCGAGCTTCTGGCCGATGATCTTGTTAGTGCCTCCATCGACCAGTCCCACGAGCACCTCCCTCTCGCGCGTCGTCAATCTGGCAATGCGGGCACCCGCAATCGCATCACCCGACGCCGGCTTCGCTGCTCCATGACACTCCGCCATCGCGCTCGCGAGGGTCGCGCGGAGCGTGGCTTCATCCTTCACAACGACATAGTCGATCGCGCCCGCCTTCATCGCCCCGACGGCCGCCGACGCATCCATGCCCGGACCGTCCAGCGCGATCGTCGGCAGTGCCACCGAGCGCGCCTTCAGCTCTCGGGGAACCGAAAGCGCGTCGTTCCTTCCTTTGCGAAGATCGATCAGCACACAGCCCGGTGAGAGGACCGCGGCCATGTCCAGAAATGCCGACGCGCTCTCGAACGATCGCGCGCGATAACCAATCGTGCGGACGAGCGTCCCCAGCTTGCGCGCCTCTGCCGCCCTGGAGCTTACGATATAAACTTGGCGGACGTCGTCTTGGGTCAGGTCTTCGGTGATCCCGCCGATCCGCGTCACGGCACCCGTGTCATTAGGGATGGGGAAGCTGGTATCACGAAGCCAGCGGATCGTGCCATTGCTGGGGCGGATGATCCTGTACTCGAATTGGGTGACCTCGCCTTCCTTCACGCTTGCGAGGGCATGTTCGACCTGTTGCCGGTCGTCGGGGTGAACGTCCTTCATCCATTCGGACAAGCGGTTAGGGGCGTCTCGACAAGGCACGCCCCAGATCCTCTCGTAAGCGGCGCTGCGATAGATGATCGTGCCCTCTGCCGGATCGCCGATCCAGATGAGGTTGCTGCTATGCGCGGCAAAGCTGCGGAACTGGGCTTCGCTGATCCGGATCGCGGTTTCGACGCGGCGCTGAGCGGTGACGTCGATCGCCGCACCGATGAAGCCGACCGCCCGCCCGTCGGCGAAGGTCGCCTGGCCCGACGTGGCGATATTCCGCGTGACGCCGTCATCGCGCCCGATCACGCGGTATTCTACATTGTAGCGGCCATCACCTGCCGGGTCGATGCATGCGGCAATGGCGCTCTGCACGCGCGGCAGGTCATCCGGGTGGATGCCGGCTTCGTATACGCCGGTGTCGACGGCCGCATCCGGGGGGAGGCCCCACATGGCGCGGAGGCGATCATCCCACTGGAGATCGCCAGTCACAGGGTTCCATGAGTATATTCCAAGGCCGACGAGATCGGTGGCGGCGCGCAAACGCGCCTCGCTCTCTCTCAGCGCTTCCTCGAACGCGCGACGTTCACGTGTGTCGCGGGATACGCCGATGACCAGCTCGACCGTTCCATCGTCGGCGCGGACAGGGCCCCACAGGTAAGCAAAATAGCCGGCGTAGCCGGTCGGACTGTTGAAGTAGACCTCGTCTTCGACCGTCTCGCCTGTCTCGAATATCTTGTCGATGTGGCTGTTGAGTAGCTCTACGAGCTCCGGCGGGTAATCCAGATTGGCCAAGGTCTTGCCGAGCATCTCCTCGGCTGAGCGTCCGAACAGTCCCAACATCGCAGGATTGGCGTAGGTGAAGCGACGCTGGCGGTCGAAGGCGTAAACGAAGTCAGGGATCGACGACAGTTTCGCCTCGAAAAAGCGGGCTTGTCGGCCAAGCACCGCTCCCGCCGCCTCGATCCGTTCAGATGCTCGCCTGAGATCATCCACGTCCTGAACGACGAGGATGGCCTGATCGGCGTCCTCGCCCTTGGGACGAAACGGCACCGCACTGATCCGAACCCATCGCTCGGCCGCATCCGGGGCTTCATAGAGGAAGTCGATCCCGGGCATAACCGTCTCGCCACGGAGCGCCCGCGCCTCCGGATAATTTTCTGGGGGGACCGCGCGAGCGTCGCGGTCGTAAGCACGCCAACGCCGCGAGCCGGCCAGCCCGCGTGAGGGGAGGGATGTCAGGTCGGCATAGTCACGCAGGCGCTGGTTTGAATGGATCAGCTCGCCGCCGCGGTCATAGACGCCGACTGCCAGCGGAAGGTTGTCCAGCACCGAGGCTAGCAATGCTTGCTGCTCGTGAAGTGCGCGCTCTGCCCGCTGGCGTGCAGCCACCTCCTCATCGGACCTTGTCTCGCTATCCTTCGATGCGACCGCTGGCGGCGACTTGTCCGGCATGGTGCCGGCTCTCCTTAAGTCATGCCGACGAAGCGGCAACGGCTCGGCTCTGAGGGAAGTTCCCTAGGGATCGTCCGTATGCCCGCCGACCGCCATCCCGCCGAAGGTGGTCTCGTCCACCCGAGGAGATCGGCATGAAGGCCCTAGTCTGGCACGGCAAGGAGGATATCCGTTACGACACGGTGTCCGATCCGGCTATCGAGCATCCCCGTGATGCGATCATCAAGGTGACGAGCTGCGCAATCTGCGGTTCCGATCTTCACCTCTTCCACAATCTCGTCCCGGCGATGCTGCCCGGCGACATCATGGGCCATGAGACCATGGGCGAGGTCGTCGACGTGGGCAGCGCCGCGAAGGGCACGCTCAAGAAGGGCGACCGCGTCGTGATCCCATTCACGATCCAGTGCGGTGAGTGCGACCAGTGCCTGCGCGGCAACTTCTCGGTGTGCCAGCGGACAAACCGCAAGGGCGAGCTGGGCGATAAGGCGTTCGGCCACCGGACGGCAGGCCTGTTCGGTTATACGCACCTGACCGGTGGCTATCCCGGCGGGCAGGCCGAATATCTGCGGGTCCCCTTCGCCGACACCACGCACATCAAGGTGCCGAACGGCATCGACGACGAGAAGCTGCTGTTCCTGTCGGACATCCTGCCGACCGGCTGGCAGGCCGCCGTGCAGGCAGACATCCAGCCCACCGACACGGTGGCGATCTGGGGCTGCGGTCCCGTCGGCCAGATGGCGATCCGCTCGGCGATCCTTCTCGGCGCCGAGCAGGTGGTCGCCATCGACTATCTGCCCGAGCGGCTGTCGATGGCGGCGGCGGCCGGTGCGATCACAATCAACTTCAAGGAGGAGAGCGTCGTCGACCGGCTCAACGAACTGACCGATGGCCAGGGCCCGCACAAATGCATCGATGCCGTCGGCACCGAGAGTCATGTCAGCTTCGGTCAGCCCGACACGGTGCTCGACCGCGCCAAGCAGATGCTGATGATGGAGAACGATCGGCCTCACGTGCTGCGCGAGATGATCTACGTCTGTCGTCCAGCCGGCGTGATTTCGGTCATCGGCGTCTACCTTGGCCTAGTCGACAAGATCCCGATGGGGCAGGCGATGAACAAGGGCCTGACCTTCCGCATGGCGCAGGCGCATGTCCCGCGCTGGACGGGAGACCTGCTGCGCCGGATCGAGGAAGGGCAGATCGATCCGTCCTTCGTGATCACCCACAAGGTCGATCTCTCCCAAGGTCCTGAGATGTACGCCAAGTTCCGCGACAAGGCGGACGGCTGCATCAAGGTCATGCTCCAGCCCTGAAGGAGGCACGTGATGCCGCTTACGAACCTTACCAGGATCGCCCGCTCAGAGGGCGACCCCCGCGTCGAGCGCAAAGGCCCAAGCTCGCTCAGTGGCGCCGACCGGCTGGCCCGCGCGCTCGGCTGGTTCTCGATCGGGCTCGGCGTAGCCGAACTCGTCGCGCCGGGCCGCATCGCGCGCAATCTCGGACTCGACGGCAAGGAGGGACTGATACGAGCTTACGGCGCGCGCGAGCTGGCGAGCGCAGTCCCGACCTTGTCGGTCGACAAGCCGATAGGGCTTGCCGCCCGGATCGGGGGCGACGCACTCGATCTGGCAACGCTCGCCACCGCGCTCCACCCCGACAACCCCAAGCGCCGCAACGCCGCTGTTGCGACCGCGATGGTGGCGGGCATCACCCTGCTCGACGTCATCGCCTACACCGGCGTGAAGGCCGCGCACCGCCGGCCGCCCGGCAGCGACCGCGACTATTCGGATCGCAGCGGATGGCCACGGGGCGTGCAGGCTTCTCGCGGCCTTGCCCGCAAGGACTTCGAGACGCCACCGGATTATCGGGCAGAGGGCACCGTTGCGAACGCGCTCCCCGTAGTGGCCGCATAGCTACACCGTCTCTTGCGTGGCAGCAGAAGGAATTTCCCATGAACGCCGTTGCACCCGACGCGTCGCTTGATGCCGGCGCACGCACTGCCATCACGATCGGCAGGCCCGCCGACGAACTTCGCGCACTCTGGCTGCGGCCAGATGTTCAGGCCAAGGTCTGGGCGCATTTCGCCGATGTGACGGCGTTGGACGATCGCACCGCGGAGTGGGTCGCCCACGGTCCGGCAAAAGGAGAATACCGGTGGCGCACCGTGATCGCAGAGACCAGGCCGGACGAAGTCCGATGGTCGACCCTGGGGGGCGCCGACGTGCCGAATGCCGGCGCCCTGACCTTTCGGCCGGCACCCGGCGATCGCGGGACGGAACTGCACCTCGACGTGCGGTTCGATCCTCCGGGAGGCGTGGTCGGGGACGCCGTCAGCAAGCTGTTCCACATCGTGCCGCGCGAGATCGTGCTGAAGGCGCTCTACAGGTTTCGCGCCCTCGCGCTCACCGGCGAGATCCCGACCACCGATCCCCAACCCGCTGCCCGCAACGGCGGCACCGACCAGTAGGAACCAATCACATGCGCGCATTATGCTGGAACGGCGTCAACGATCTCCGGGTAGAATCGGTTGCTGACCCCGAGATCATCAACCCGAACGACGTGATCCTCAAGGTCCGGCTTTCGACGACCTGCGGATCGGACCTGCACCTGATCGACGGCCTGATCCCGACGATGCGAGCCGGGGACGTTCTCGGTCACGAGTTCATGGGCGAGATCGTTGATGTCGGGCGCGAGGTGACCAACGTGAAACGTGGCGATCGCGTCGTCGTGCCCTCGTTCATCGCCTGCGGGAACTGCTGGTATTGTGCGCACGATCTCTACTCGCTGTGCGACACGACCCATCCGAAGCCCGAGCTTCAGGAGCCGCTTCTGGGCTATCCGACGGCTGGCATCTACGCTTATTCTCACGCCTTCGGCGGCTATGCGGGCGCGCACGCCCAATATGTCCGCGTGCCGTTCGCCAACACGGACTGCTTCGTGGTGCCCGATGGCGTGTCGGACGAGGCGGCCCTGTTCATCTCCGACGCCGCACCGACGGGCTTCATGGGCGCGGACTTCTGCAACATCCAGCGGGGTGATGTGGTCGCGGTCTGGGGTTGCGGCGGTGTCGGCCTTATGGCGCAGCAAGGCGCGATGATCCTCGGTGCCGAACGCGTGATAGCGATTGATCGTTATCCAGAGCGACTCGCGCAGGCTGCGGCGTTCGGCGCCACCACCCTCGACTATACGCAGGTGGACGTTATAGACGCGCTGAAGGAACTGACCGGCGGCCGTGGGCCGGACGCCTGCATCGACGCGGTCGGCATGGAAGCGGACGGCACCGGGCTGCAGCACGCCTATGATCGCGTGAAGCAGGCGCTCTATATGGAAACGGATCGCGGGACCGCGCTCCGGCAGGCGATGCTGGCGGTGCGCAAGGGCGGCACGCTAGTAATCCTCGGCGTCTACGGCGTAATGGACAAGTTTCCGCTCGGCCTGCTCATGAACAAGGGCGTTACAGTTCGGACTGCGCAGCAACACGGACAAGCCTATGTTCCGCGTCTGCTCGAACACGCGCAGCGCGGTGAACTGACGCCCGCTGCCCTCGCTACGCACCGCTTCTCGCTCGAGGACAGCCCCAAGGGGTATCACATGTTCAAGCACAAGGAAGACGGTTGCGTGCGCGCTGTTTTCGCGCCCTGAGAGTTCATCGGCTGATGCAGTCAACCACGCAGAGGTGATCATGACCAGGCTCACAGTCGCGTCCGCCGCAGTGGCGATGACGATCCTCGCCACTGCCTCCCTTGCACAGGAGCGGACCGCTCCAGGCCAGGAAACAGTGCGCCTCACGCAGGTCGCCAGCTTCGAGCACCAGGTGACCGGGGTGACCGTCTCGCAAGACGGGCGCGTCTTCGTCAACTTCCCTAGGTGGACGGAGGATGCCCCAATCTCGGTTGCCGAGGTGATGCGTGATGGCCAAATCAGGCCCTACCCCGATGGCGAATGGAACGCCTGGCGCAATGCCAAGAAGAACCAGATGTCTGCCGGAGATCACTTCGTGTGCGTCCAGAGCGTTGTGGCCGATGCCCGCGGCAATCTTTGGGTCGTCGATCCTGCCGCGCCGGCGACTGCAGCCGTTGTGCAGGGTGGGCCCAAGCTCGTCAGGATCGACCTGAAGACGAACAAGGTCGCGCAGGTGATCCGCTTCGACGAGACCGTGGCTCCGCAGGGCAGCTATCTGAACGATGTGCGGTTTTCGCCGGATGGCCGCCATGCGTATCTGACCGATGCCGGAGTCAAAGGCGCGCTCGTCGTCGTCGACCTGCAGACCGGAAAGGCGCGGCGCGTCCTTGATGGCCACCCAAGCACGCAGCCTGAAAAGGACGTGGTGGTGAAAACCGATGGACGGGAGCTGCGCCGCCCGGATGGGCGCGGGGTCGAGTTCGCCGCCGACAGCATCGCGCTCTCCCCCGATGGACGCACGCTCTACTGGAAGGCGCTAACCGGCCGCACGCTCTACCGCATCGCCACCGCCGTCCTGGACGACGCGCGCCTTTCCGAGCAGGCCCTCGCCTCGCGGGTGGAGCGCGCCGCCCAGACTGAGCCGACCGACGGACTTTGGATCGACGGCCGCGGGCGCATGTACCTCAGCGCGATCGAGCAGGACGCGGTGCATGTACGCGACGGGAATCGCATCGCCACCCTCGTCCAAGACAAGCGCCTGCGCTGGCCCGATACCTTCTCGCAGGGACCGGACGGAAGCGTCTACGTCACCAGTTCTCGCATCCAGGACATGAGCTGGTTCAAGCCCGAGAACGGCCCACGCCTCGACACGCAGCTGTGGCGCATTGAGGAAGCAGGAGGGCGACCGTGACGGCGACGCAGGACAGCGTGGGCATGGGGCAACGCCCGTTTGGCGCCCTCGTGCGCGAGGTTCCGGTCATTGGCCAGGGCACATGGTATATCGACGACGCGCACCGGCCCAGCGCCGTGGCCGCGCTGCGCAGGGGCCTCGATCTCGGCATGACGCACATCGACACCGCCGAGATGTACGGCGATGCCGAGGATGTGGTGGGCGAGGCGATTGCCGGCCGCCGCGACGAGCTGCTTCTCGTCTCCAAGGTGCTCCCGAGCAACGCCTCCAGAGCCGGGAAGGTTGCCGCCTGCGAGCGCTCGCTCGCGCGCCTACGTACCGATCGGCTGGACTGCTACCTCCTGCACTGGCGGGGCTCGTATCCGCTGGAGGATACGTTTGGAGCCTTCGAGAGACTGCGCGAGCGGGGCAAGATCCTGTCCTGGGGGGTGAGCAACTTCGACGTTCCCGATCTCGAAGCGGCCTGGGCAGCGGGCGGGGAAGGACGCATCGCTTGCAACCAGGTGCTCCACCATCTGGAGGAGCGTGCGATCGAGCACGCCGTGCTACCCTGGTGCGAGGAGCATGGCGTCGCCACCGTCGCCTACAGCCCCTTCGGTCACGGCAGCTTCCCCGATCCACGCTCGCCCGGCGGTCGCGTGCTGGCGGAGATCGCGGCAAACCACGGTGCGACTATGCGTCAGGTCGCGCTCCGCTTCCTCGTGCGGCGGCCGTCAACTTTCGCGATTCCGAAGGCGTCTAGCGCCGAGCACGCCGCCGACAACGCGGGCGCTGGTGCTCTGCGACTGACAGAAGCCGAACTCGCCCGGATCGACGCGGCATTCCCGCTCGGCCCTCGGCCGCGGCGGCTCCCTATGCTGTAGGCTCAAGCGAGCTCCCCGCTCATCATTCGCCATGACGGCGACGATCCAGACAATCGAGAGGAGCAGCCGGTTATGACGTTCGAACAGCTTATCGGAGCGGCACTGATGCTGCTGTTCCTCACGGACATTTTCCTGACCGTGCTTTACGCGCGGGCTGGAACGGGATTGCTCGCGCCATACTGGACACGAGCGATCTGGGCCGTGCTGCACAGCCTTGCGAAGCTGCTCGGCCGACGTCGTGGCACGGTTCTGTCGCTCGCCGGTCCGCTCATCGTCGTGTCGCTGATCGGCTTCTGGGCGCTCGGGCTGGCGGCTGCTGCGGCGCTTGTCATCCAGCCAGAGCTTGGCACCTCGATCCGTCCATCCAGCGGTGACACCCCGACCGACTTCATCACGGCGCTTCTTGTCGCGGGCAACAGCCTCTCGATCGTGGGCGGCGGCGATTATGCTCCACATACGTCCGGCACCCGCATTCTCTTCCTGATCGACTCGCTTATCGGCGCGTCGGTGCTGAGCCTCGTGCTGAGCTACCTCGTACAGGTCTACTCGGCACTTCGGGAGCGCAATGCGCTGGCGCTGACGATCGACCTGATGGCTGACGGCACGGGTGATGCCGCGGCGATGCTGGCGCGGCTGATGCCGGACGGCGATGCCGACGACGCCGCGAGCGAGCTCGGCAACCTCGTTCGGTCGCTCGCGGCAACGAAGGAGGCGCACCATTTCTATCCGCTGCTGTTCTACTTCCGCTTCGAAGAGCCGCGTTATGCAGTCTCGCGCTTTACCTTTGTCATTCTCGACTTAACGACGCTGATCGACAGCGGGCTTGATCCGCAGCGCTACAGGACGCTTGTAAGCTCGGCACCCGTCTTTGCGCTGAGGCAGGGCGCCTTCATGCTGCTGGAGACGCTCGACCGAAACTTGCCATCCACCAAGAACCAGGCGGCAAACTTACGTGAGACAGGGCGGTGGCGGCAGAGCTACGTAGCCGCAACCAAGACCATGGAGCGCGCAGGTATTTCGGTGCAATCGGACGGCGTAGAGCGTTATGTCGCCGGCCGCGGCAAGTGGGAGCCGCTCGTCCAGCGCGTCGCCCCTTCCCTCGGCTACACGATGGACGAGATCGATGGTCGGTACGCTTTTTCGGAACCGCAGAGCATCGTTGTATCGCCGCATTGATGCCCGACACGTCGGCTTATAAACGGAGATGAACAGGCGTCGGATTTCGGGACGGTACCAAGCGCCATTGAATGGCGGCTTCTGGGTCACGAAGACTTGGCGGTGAGCTGATCGTGCGGGATCCCGGCGAAGCGCGCGCCGTAAGGACGCGCCACTACGCCCGATCACGTTGTGGCGGCGGCGAACTCGGCGGTGACCGCGTCGAACGCGCCCCGAAGCACCTCGTCGAAAGGCCGAGCGCCGCCCTCCTGGTTAAACGTCTCGGACGCGAGGCGCGTCGCTCCGACTGCTACCATCGCCAGCACTCGGAGCCTGGTCTCGCGCGCGGGCTGGGGCCATCGTTCCCTGAGCGCCAAGAAGAGCGCTTCCTCCTGCTGCCGGTAGCTCGCTTGCTTGCGGGCCTGCACCGACGCGCTGCCCCGCATCAGGCGGTCCAGGGCCAGCATGTCTTCGTGCGGGATCGACGCGCAGACGCTCAACGCGGCGTCGCGTACGAGTTCGAAGGCAGAGCTGCCCGGTGACGCGCGGCGAACCTCCGCCGCGATCATCTCGCCAACGTCGCTTTGGAGCGACAGCAGGATGTCGTCCTTGGAGTCGAAATAGTGAAAGAAGGTCCGGCGCGAGATTCCCGAGGCGGCCGCGATTTCCTCCACGGTTGCCCCCTCGAAGCCCTTCTCGATGAACAGGCACACACCGGCGTCCGTGATGCGGCGGAGCGTGTCACGTCGCTTGCGTTCGCGGGCTCCAAGCGACGGGGATGCACCAGAGGAAACGTTCACGAGCAAGCCTTTAACAAAATAGTTGCACCGAGTGCATAGTGCATATTACACCGGGTGCAGATTTGTTGAAAGGCGCAATCATGACCAAGTGGACGCAGGCCGACATACCAGCCCAGCATGGCCGGATAGCGATCGTGACCGGCACCGGGGGGCTGGGGTTTGAAGACGCCCTTGCGCTAACACGTGCAGGAGCGTCGGTTGTTATTGCGGGTAGGAGCGGAGCCAAGGGCGCTGAAGCCTTGAGCAGGATTTGCGCGGCTGTCCCATCGGCGCCGGTCTGCTTCGAGCAGTTGGACCTCGCCAGCCTCACCTCGATTGCGGCGTTCGCCGCCCGCATCTCCGAACGACACGAAGCCGTCGATATCCTCGTCAACAACGCCGGCGTAATGGTGCCGCCTCGTCGCGGGGTCACCGCCGACGGCTTCGAGCTCCAGTTCGGAACGAACTATCTGGGCCATTTCGCTTTGACCGCCCATCTCCTGCCGCTGCTGCGCAGGGACGCGCGGGTGGTCTCGCTGTCGAGCGTCGCCGCGCGCGCCGGCGTCATCGACTTCGACGACCTGAACTCGGCGCGCAGGTACGCGGCAATGAGGGCATACAGCCAGTCAAAGCTCGCCTGCCTGATGTTCGCGCTGGAGCTGCAGAGGCGAAGCGACGCGTTAGGCTGGGGGATCCGCAGCATCGCCTCACATCCGGGGATCGCGCGGACGGACCTGCTGCACAACGGACCTGGTCGCCGCAGCGCCCACGGGCTTGCGAGGACGCTGCTGCCGTTCTTGTTCCAGCCGGCGGACCGCGGGGCGTTGCCGACCCTCTATGCTGCCACAGCGCTAAACGTGGCTAACGGCGCCTACTACGGACCGGATGGCATCGCCGAGGTGCGCGGCCACCCGACGCCCGCGAAGGTGCCGACGCGGGCGATGAACGAGGCGGTCGCCGCGCGCCTTTGGCAGGTTTCCGAGGAGCTTGCCGGCGTCAGCTTCCCGCGCAGCGCTTCGCAGTCGCCAGCAGCGTAGAGCGCGGTCGACGGCCCGCGGGTCCACAATCCCGAGCAGCCAATGAAGGAGAATCCTGATGAATATCGACGGTGCGGTGGTGGCGATCACGGGCGCGAGTGGCGGCATGGGAGAGGCGTCCGCGCGCTACCTCGCGGAGCGGGGCGCCAGAGTAGTGCTGGGCGCCCGGAACGGGGACCGACTCCGCGATGTGGTCAGGGAGATCACCTCAGCCGGGGGCGCGGCGACCCACCTTCCCGTAGACGTACGCCGCCGGGAGGACGTCCGCGCGTTGGCGCAGTGTGCCGTCGCGACCTTCGGACGCCTCGACGTCTTCGTCGCCAACGCAGGCGCCATGCCGATCGGTCCGGTCGACGATCTCGCACTCGACGACTGGGAGACGATGGTCGACGTGAACGTGAAGGGCGTTTTATGGAGCATCGCCGCCGCCCTGCCAATCTTCCGCGAGCAGGGTTCCGGTCACTTCATCGCCGTGGCGTCGACGGCTGCGCGCAAGATCGTGCCGAACATGGCGGTCTATTCGGGCACGAAAGCGGCCGTCGTTGCGATCTGCGACGGCCTCCGACAGGAGTTGGCGGGAGAGCTCCGCGTCACCACGCTGACGCCCGGGTTCACGGCTACAGGCTTCGCGGACCACATCCGTGACGAAGCTCTGCGGGAGCGCATTGCGGCGGGTGGGTCGATAGCGATGCCGCCGGAGACCATCGCACAGGCTATTGCCTACGCCATCGGGCAGCCTGCCGGTGTGAACGTCGGGGAGATCGTGATCAGGCCGACCGCGCAGGCCTAGTCCGGCCAAACTCCCTTAGCATCATATCCCTCGGGATGCCCGTGATGACGCTGAACGTCGTTCAATGCGGAACGTCGAAGGTGATCATACCGGGCCTGCCTTTGATATGAACAAGTATCTGCTTCCGGGAACCGCCGAAATGCGCCTGAACGTCTGGTTGTGGGTCAACACGTCTGGCCATAGGCGAGCTTCGGCGAAATTAGCGGAAGCGCGTCAGCCAGCTAGTCCGGCGGGTGGTCTGCTTTGTCAGGCATGCGGGATGGTTCAACGTCTCGATCGTGCCAACGCCGGGGCGATCGTCAATCGGGCAAGCCGCATCGCGCTTTCTAATCCACACGCGTTGCGATGCGCGCAGAACGGCCCGACGGGCGACCGGAATGCGCTTCATCGCCGCATTATACGTGGCGTTCAGTTGCGCGTCGGCGCGCTGGTAGTCCGCGACGTAACAGGCCGACATGGCCGGGGTCACGCCACTCGCCGCCTCGCCCTCATTGAGGCATCGATCGAGTTGACTGGCGGCGGCAAGGGCAAGTGCGAGGGCTAGCATCGGCAATCTCCGTTGCGCCGTAAACGTCGGGCCGCAGCCGCGGTTGCTCCATCGATGGCCGAACAGATGGTGACAAGGGCGACCAGCGCGGGTTTGAGATCGGTCAGGCCAAGCAGCGCTCGTCAGGATCATTCACCTTGGCGCGCGTCCAGCAGCGCGCGCAGGCGACCGGCGTCGTCGGATGAAGCGGGATTGTAGATAATCATTCCGAGTTCCGGCCTGCCTTCGACGGCGAAAGACGAGAATTCCATCGCGAGTAGCCCTGCGTCGGGATGGTGGATGCGCTTCACGCCGTCCCCGTGTGCGACCACGTCATTGTCCTGCCACAGCGCCTCGAATTCGGCACTGACCCGGCAAAGCTCGGCGATCAGCTTTGTCGCCTCCGCGCTGTTGTTGGCGCCCGCACGTGCTACGTCGGCCCGGAAGGCGCCGACCACGAAACGGGCGATGCTGTCCCAATCCTCGTTCCGTGCGCGGACATGGTCGCTGCCGAACATAAGCCGGAGGATGTTGCGTCCCTCGCGCGGCAGCTTGGCATAGTCCGTCAGCAGGATCGCCGCCGCCCGGTTCCAGCCGACGACGTCCCACATCGCCGTCTTGATGATCGCGGGGCTCAGCGTCATCGCGTCGAGCACGCGCTGCAGACGCGGCGTGATGCCGTCGACTGGTTGGTAGCGTGCCTCGGGCGGACGGCCCAGGCCCAGCATGTAGAGGTGCTCGCGCTCGGGCTCGGTCAGCATCAGGCCCTTGGCGATTCGATCGAGCACGTCGGCCGATGGGGCGCCGCCGCGGCCTTGTTCCAGCCAGGTATACCACGTGGGGCTGATATTGGCCCGGCTCGCCACCTCTTCGCGGCGGAGACCTGGGGTGCGCCGGCGGCCGCCGCCGAACCCGAACGCTGCCGGATCGAGCCGAATACGACGATCGCGCAGATACGTGCCGAGCTGGTTGGGTGCCTTGCTGGCCATGACCGCATCCTGTTGAATGTTATACCACGATAAGGTCACTAGTTTAACAGGGTGCGTAGTGTTGCGAAATAGCCGGGGACAAGAAGGAGACTTTCCATGCGCGTGTTCCTGACCGGCGCGACCGGTTTCATCGGTTCGCACATCATCCCCGAACTGCTCGCCCGCGGCCACGGCGTGCTGGGCCTCACCCGTTCCGATGCAGGTGCCCGGCAACTCGAAGCGGCTGGCGTCGAGGTTCATCGCGGCGACTTGGAGCGCCCCGAGACGCTGGCCAGCGGCGCTGCGGCGGCCGATGCGGTGATCCACTGCGCATTTGACCACAATTTCGAGACCTTCTTCGAAAACACGAAGAAAGACGAGCGCAATATCGCCGCGATGGGCGAGGCTCTGGCGGGGACGCACAAGCCGCTCCTCCTTACGTCCGGGGTGGGCATCGGCACGCCGCTCCAGGGCGGGCCGGCAATCGAGGATGTGCTCAACCCGCACCACGCCAATCCGCGCATTGCGACCGAACTCGCCGGCGCCGCACTGATTGCGCAACGGATAGACGTGCGCACCATCCGGCTTCCGCAGGTGCACGATACCACGAGGGCCGGGCTGATCACGCCGCTGGTCGCCGAAGCGCGCCGCGCCGGAGCGGTGGCGTACGTAGGCGAAGGGCAGACGCGCTGGGCTGCGGCGCACGTCAGCGATGTGGCGAAGCTCTACGTCCTGGCGCTGGAGAGGGGCGAGCCGGGTGCGCGTTATCATGCTTCGGTAGAGGAGGGCATCGCCGCACGCGCCATCGCCGAGGCAATCGGCAAGGGCTCCGGGCTTCCTGTTCGTTCGATTGCGATCGATGACGTCGAGCGATACTTCGGCTGGATGGCACCGTTTGCCGCGCTCGACATGACCGCGTCCAATGCCTGGACGCGGGTGCGATTGGGCTGGGAGCCGTCAGGCCCTGATCTGATCACCGATCTCGCCGCAATGGATTATTCGGCGGGCGCCGCGGCCTGATCGACCATCAGGCCGGATTGGGCAGGGTCACCGAGCCAGCGGGTGATGGCTGGCACCAGCCCGGCGCGATCGGCTTCTCTGCCTGCCCAGGCGACCACCCCGTCGGGTCTGACCAGCAGGGCGGCGGAATCCACAACCGCCGTCGTCGTGCCGGCGAGGTAGCCGAGCTGGTCCGCCCATCCGGCGGCGACCGATCGCAAGGGCTCAGCGGGGTCGAGGTCGATCAGCCATGCTCGCCCGTCACGCAGGACGTCGTTCAGCCGTCGCCCGTTCATGAGCGCGACATCGGGCGCGCTTCGGCCGATCAGCGGATGAACTGCCCCGTCGTCTTCGGATCGCAGCCCAGCACCCCAAACCCGCCCGGCAAAGTAGGTGGCGCCATCGCGCGTTTGCATCAGGGCCCGGACGATCGATCGAAGCGCCGCCGAACCCGGGTCTGGCCGCAGCAGGGCAACCTGTGCCCGTGACCAGTCGAGCACCAGTTCGGCTTGCGGTCGCCGCTCGGCTTCGTAACTGTCCAGCACGGTCGCAGGAGCGCGGCTGGCGATCGTGGCGGCGAGCTTCCAGCCGAGGTTCATCGCGTCGCCCAGCCCGAGGTTGAGGCCCTGTCCTCCGAGCGGGGCGTGCACGTGCGCGGCGTCGCCGGCGAGCAGGACGCGACCCTTGCGGTATTGGGTCGCGAGGAAGGCCCGATCGGTCCACGTCGTCGCGCGGTCGAGGGCCGTCACGGTCACATTGGTGCCCGAGACGCGGCGCAGCACCGTCTCGACATGCTCGCGCGACAGCGGCCCGGCCCGGTGGCGTGTGCCACCGTCGAAATCCACCATCGTGACCGTACCGGGCGGGGCGAACGTGTACATGCCGGTTGCGGTGTGCTGGCGACCCGGCCGCAACGGGGTCGGGTCGGCGAGGCGGAGGGACATTGAATAGCCGGTGAACTCCGGCTCGGTGCCGGCAAAGCCGATCCCGGCGGCCTTGCGTATTGTGCTGCGGCCGCCGTCGCAGCCAACCAGCCACCCGGCACGAAGCCACTTGGTTCCGGTATGGACGACCACGCCGTCCTCGACCTGTTCGAGCCCGTCGACCCCACTATCGTAGCGGATCGTGACGCCGAGCGCTGTCGCCCGTGCCGCCAGCACCGCTTCGATGTCCGCCAAAGCGACGGCCAGCAGCTCGGACGAACCCGCCGCTCGCCACGGCCATGCCGTATCGTCGACCCGATCGCGGAAAAACTGCAAGCCAGCGAAATGGCCGGCGGGACGGCGCGCTCCAACTGTCCAGGGCGCCGCGGCTGCCGTGCCTCTTGCGCTCATCCGGGCCTTCAGAGGCGCAAGAAGGTCACGACGGTCGAGGCTGTCCATTGTCGGCAGCGTCAGGCCGCGCAACCCGAACGGCAGCGCCTTCAGCGGAGATTGCGGCGCAGGAGCGCGCTCGAGCACGAGCACCGAGCAGCCGGCAAGCCGCAGCTCGCACGCCAGGAACAGGCCGACGGGGCCAGCGCCAGCAATGATGACATTGTGTTTGGAATCATGATCGGAAGACATAACAGGCGCTCCTCAGTCGAGTGTTCGACCGGAGCGTTCCTCGTCCAGGCACCCTCGCAGACGAACTGCCGAACGCCCGTCTTGGACGTCCGTTGTTCGTCGTGGGGATCCCGGCCAAGGCCAAAGACCAGAGCTTCCGTTACCAGAAGGGCTTGGGCTGACCACACCAAGCCTGCCTTTTCCGACATGCCCAGTTTAGCGGGACTGAGGCGACTTTCAATCCCGCGTCGAAGGCCGTCGACGACTCTGTTTCTGACACCTGGACAAGGCTGTCCGCTGGATCGTCAGCTAATTAACGAGTGACCGAGGTTGGGAGGCCAGTGAGGCAGCCTGAGTGGCAAGTTGTGGGTCGATGACAACTCTCCGATTTTTATGCCCCAAGAGTTAGACAGTTCGAACCGTTCCGCCATCAATGATGAACTCTGCGCCGTGGATTGCAGCGGCCCGGCGCGAGGCGAGATAGGCAATGAGGTCGGCGACTTCGTGAGGCTCGGCTGCGCGGCCGATCGGGATGCCACCCAATCCATCAAGCACCATTTGCCGCGCTTCCTCGATCGTGCCGCCATTCGCGGCGCGCAGGCGCTGAAGAAACTCGACCGAGGACTCGGTCATGATCCAGCCGGGAGAGACCGCGTTGACCCGCACGCCCCTGGGACCCAGCTCCTTGGAGAGGGACTTGCTGTAGGTCCGGAGCGCGGCCTTAGCGGCGGCGTACGCGGTGGTCGAGTCCGGCAAGGGCAGGATCGACTGGGTCGAGGTGACGTGCACCACCGCCCCGGCCCCGCGCTCGATCATCTGCGGGACCAGGAGGCGATCCAGCCGGACGGTGGCGAGGAGGTTGAGGTTCAGCTCGGCCAGCCAGTGGTCGTCGGTCAGCGCGGCAAAGCCGCCGCCGGGCGCAGACGAGCCGCCGATCACATGCGCTAGGATGTCGATCCCGCCCATCTGATCGAGTGCCGTTTCGGCAAGCGCCTTGCTGCCCTCCGCGGTCGTGAGATCCGCTTGTACGAAGACCGCGTCTCCGACCGGGTCGGCATAACCGCGAGCGGCGGTGATGACCCGTGCGCCCCCGGTCAGGAAGCGCTCGACAGTGGCGCGGCCCAACCCCTTGGTGCCGCCGCTGACGAGCACCCGCTTGCCCGCGAACTCGTTGGGATCGGTCACGACGCTCACAGCTTGATCTCCAGCACGGCGATGGCGTCGTTCTCGAGCGTGAAATCGTAGGTGAAGCGCAACGGGCTGCCCGGGAACGTACCATGGGCCTGGCCCTCCACCACCACTCGTCCCGCCTTGTGTCGGGCGGTCTCGGGCGTGAAGATCGCCTTCACCGGCACGACTTCATGCTCGAACAGGGCGCGCGCTGGCGTGTCCCTCGAAGCGCTTGCCATTGTCGACGATGACGGCGTCGGGCGTGAAGGGCTTCACCATCCCGTCCAGGTCGAGACGGGCGTTCGCGGCGACGAAGTCGGCGATGGGCTTGGGTAGATCGATCGGCATTTTCCGACTCCTTGCGAGGCGAGACATAGCTAGCGCGCTCGATCATTCCTGATAATCAGGGCAAAGCGCCATACGGCGTTGTGGAAAGTGGGATAATGGCGACGCACGGGCTCATCGAATTCGACGCAGTCCTGGCCATTGCACGGCGGGGATCGTTCCGCGCCGCGGCGCTGGAACTCGGGCTGTCGACCACGGCGTTGAGCAACCTGATCGGCAAGCTGGAGCGTCGGCTCGGCGTGCGGCTGTTCAATCGAACGACCCGCAGCGTCTCTTTGACCGATGCCGGACAGACCTTCGTCGACCAGGTGCGGCCGGCGGTCCGGTTGCTGCACGAGGCGATGGGAACGGTGCGCGCGCATCAGGAGACGCCTTCGGGCACGCTGCGAATCAACGCCTTCGCGACCGGCGCGCGCGAGGTCATGCGTCCGCTACTGCTCCCCTTCCTTCACCGCTATCCGCAGGTCCACGTCGATGTCGTCACGGAGGGCCGGATCGTTGATATCGTCGCCGCCGGGTTTGATCTCGGCCTGAGAAGCGCCAACCTTGTGCCGAGCGACATGATCGCGGTGCCGATCGGACCTGCGCGACGCTTTGCCGTGGTCGCGACGCCCGCCTATTTCGAGGCAAACGGCAAGCCCAGCGTCCCACCCGATCTCCTGCGCCACGCCTGCCTGCGCATTCGGCTACCCAACGGGGCGCTGCATCGCTGGCAGTTCGAGAAGGACGGACAACCCTTACAGATCGACGTCGATGGGCCGATCACGCTAGACGAGGCCAGTCTCACGCGGTTCGCCGTTCTGGATGGCATGGGCATCGCCTACGCCATGGAGTCCGACGTGACCGAGGACATCGACGCCGGCCGGCTCGTTCGGGTGCTGGAAGACTGGACGCCTCCTTTGTCACCCGTTTGCCTTTACTATGCCAACCGGCGCAATCCTTCGGCCGCGTTTCGGGCGTTCATCGACATGGCGCGCAGTCTCGCCGCTTGATCAGCAGCTTGACGATCATCGCGTGCGATCGACCGGTCACGCGAGAGCGGGGCCGACACTCTAACAACCTCAACGAACGGACGCCTTCAGGAAGCATCGAAGACGTGCTCGGCGTCGACTTCTGAGTCTTATCGCTCGCCCTACTTCGGTCAGATCGCGACGGGTGACCCGGTCAGTAGTAACGTGGGATTGGACGCGTTTGGTGCGTCTGATCGGGTAGGTCGATGAACTCATCGTCGACGTAGCACCAGCCCCAACCCTCCGGGGGATCGTAGCCTTCGATGATGGGGTGGTGGGTCGCATGGAAGTGCGCTGTTGCATGACGGAGTGGGGACTGGTCGCAGCACCCGACATGGCCACACTCGCGGCAGAGCCGCAAATGAAGCCATTCGCTGCCGATCTTCAAGCATTCCTCGCAGCCGAGCGCGCTTGGCGTGACGGTGCGGATCGTATCGGCGTGTCTGCAGGTCATCATCTGTCCTCCACTGCGAACGGTGCGCCAGCGTCAGTGCAAGCACCACGCCCGCAGCCTGATCCTGTACCTAGTTCCCCCATGACACCTCGACCAGAGAGGCGTCGACGATGTTTCTGGCGTGCCTGCCCGGGCGCAACAGGACGGCCGCGAAGAGTTCAGCCATCGACCCTCCGGCGGTTACGATCCGCATGGTTCAGCCCTCCCGCTTCAGGCCGGCGGACTGGATCACCACGCCGATGGCGGAGAAGACGATGCCAAGCATGACCACCGCCGTCCAGCCGCCGACGTTCCACGCGAGGGTCGCACCGGCGGACCCGGCAGCACCGCCAAGGAACATGGCGCCCATGAAGATGGTATTCAGGCGCGCGCGGGCTTCGGGCCGCAGGGCGTAGACCACATGTTGGTTCGAGACGAGCGCGCTCTGCACCCCGAAGTCCAGCAGGATGACGCCCGCGATCAGGCCCGCGACAGTGCCGAATGCGCCGAACACAGCCCACGCCGCCAGCGTCAGGACAGCGCCGAGCAGGATTACCAGATGCGGCCCGCGACGATCGGCGATGCGCCCGGCCAAGGGCGCCGCGAGAATGCCGACGGCACCGACGATGCCGAACAGGCCGGCGACGTCGGCACCCAGCGAGAAGCGCGGCTCCTGCAGGCGTAGCGCGAGGATGGTCCAGAATGCGCTGAAGCCAGCGAACAGCAGTGCCTGTGTGATCGCTGCCTTCCGCAGGGCAGCAAACTCGGACCAGAGGCCACCTAGCGAACGGATCAACGAGCCATAGGTGTGGGTTGTCTCCGGCGTGCTCTTCGGCAGCAACGCCGCCATGAGCGCGCCGGCGCCCAGCGCCATCGGCGCGCCAAGCCAGAACATCTCGCGCCAGCCGGCGTGGGTTGCGATGAAGCCTGCGAGCGTGCGGCTGAGGAGGATGCCACAGAGGAGGCCGGCCATGACCGTGCCCACGGTCGCTCCCCGCCGCTCCGGGGTGGACAGGTGCGCGGCGAACGGCACGATCTGCTGGGCGACCGTCGAGAGAACACCGACTAGCAGCGAGGCGAGAATGACCATGGTCGCGCCGGGTGCTGACCCGGCGATTGCGAGCGCGACCGCAAGGCCGCCGAACTGGATGATGATCAGGCGCTTGCGCTCGATCAGGTCACCCAACGGGATCAGCAGGAACAGTCCTGCGGCATATCCGAGCTGCGTCGCCGTGGGCACGAGGCTGGTGACAGAGCCGGGGAGGTCCCGCTCCATGATGCCGAGCATCGGCTGGTTGTAGTAGATGTTGGCGACCGCAATGCCCGCTGCCGCCGCCATCGAAAAGTTAAGGGCGGAGCCGAGCCGGTGGCCCGACCCTGCGCCGGCAGCAGGTGCTGTGGTTGTCATGCGGGCCTCCTGGTTATGCGGTGATCTCACTCCATCTGGACCTTGTCGGTGGAAAGCATAAGTAGCGCATCCGGACATGCCGGCTTATCAGGCCACGATATGCTGGATCTCGCCGACCTCGCCGTCCTGATCGAAGCGGTGCAGGAGGGCAGCCTGTCGGGGGCCGGCCGTCGCCTGGGCCTGACCCCGGTTGCAGCGTCGCGACGGCTGGCCGTGCTGGAGGCCGAGGTGGGCGCCAGGTTGGTCCATCGGACCACGCGGTCGCTCTCGCTCACGCCGGAGGGTGAGGCGTTCCTACCCCACGCCGAGGCGATCCTCGCGCATGCCGAGGACGGCCGAGCGGCGGTTTCTGGCGGAGACGAGGAAGCGGGTGGCCTGCTGCGGGTGGCTGCATCGGTTCCGTTCGGACGCAAGATCCTGACACCGATGCTCGTCGGCTTCCTCAACGAACATCAGCGGCTCAAGGTAGAACTGTTGTTGAGCGACGCGGTCGCCGACCTTGCGGCGCAGGGTATCGATGTTGCAGTGCGTTTCGGCGAGCTAAAGGATAGCACTCTCGTCGCGCGCCGATTGGCGAACAATGCACGCGGCCTTTACGCGGCCCCCGCCTACCTGGCGAGCCATCCTGCCCCGACAAGAGTCGTCGAACTGCGAGAGCACGACTGCCTGGCCGTTCCGGCCGCCCGCCAGTGGAGCTTCGAGCACAAGGGGCGTGCCGTCCGCCAGACGGTGGCCGGCCGCTTCGCCGCTGACAGCATGGAGGCGCTGCACGAAGCGGCTTTGCGGGGTTTGGGCATCGTGCAACTTTCGGAATGGAACGTACGCGATGACGTGGCTGCCGGACGGCTCACAGAGATCAGGTTGGCTGACGGTGCCGTGCCTGACCAGGGCATCTGGGCGGTGTTGCCGACGCGTAGGCTTGTGCCGCGGAAGGTCCACCTCTTTCTGGAGGCGCTATCCAGACATCTCTCAACACCGGCTAACTGACCCCATCCTTGAAATGTCGTCCTTCGCGCAGGCGGAGTTTGACGACACCTGCGCAGCCGCATCGGCGATCGCGTTGGCGAGGGCCGCCAGTATCGGCTCCTGTGCGGTATCGCTCTCTCTCCCAACCGAAGGTCTGCGGGCCGGAGTTGGAAAGCAAATGCTGAATGTATGTCCGGAGTTGAGAAGCCTTGGAGAGGCAGCGAGCGGCCGAATCTGGGTCGATGCTGCCATCATCGCGCAATCAAGCCGTCCAGCGGGTGGGCTTTACCTCGTCGCGTCGAGAATGACGGCGACTGTCTCCTCCGGCGTGTCCCACATCGGAAAGTGCCCGCTGCCATCAAACCAGTGCAGCTCGGCGCCGGGAAAGGCTGCCTGCGCGCGCGCAGCCTGTCTGGGGAGGCAGAGCCGGTCGTGCCTGCCCCACCCGATGACGACCCGGCCGGTACCGGCGGCGGCGGGGCCGGACTGCTCAGGTCCCGTGGCAAGGCTCCGGACCAGCGCATCGAATGTCGGCATCTTACTGAGACCTTCCAGCTCAGTCGCGACGGTCTCCCCGTCAAGCGCCCAAGGACGCGCAGAGAGCTGAGCGAGCAGCGCCGTGCGCGACGCTAAGTTCCGGCTCAACGCCGGCAGGCCGGGCCGAATGGCCCGCAGCAAGCGACCGGAGGCGCCGATGGTGGTTCTGAAGAAGGTGCGCTCCCAGCCTCGCCAGAAGCCACCAGGATCAAGCGCGACCACGTTGCCGACGAGTCCGCGCCGCGCGAGCTCAAGTACAATCCGCGCGCCCATGGAACTGCCGACAACATCGACGCCAGACAAGCCAGCCTCCGCGATGTAACGCTCGACGCTGCCGACCAAACCATCAAACGTCCCGCTGTCGGACTCGGCATGGGTAGCCCCATGGCCGGGAAGGTCGACCGCGATGACCTTTCGCGAGGCGCTGAGTGGGTCCAAGACGGTGCTCCACGATTGCCAACTCCCGCCCAGGCCGTGGATCAGAAGCAGCGTGCGTCCAGCGCCTCGCTCAATCGTGTTCATGCCGTCTCCGCCTTGTCGCTGTGGAAAGCTCAACGAGCACAATCGCTTCGCGGGCCCGGCCTTTGTCGGCTGGCGGGCGCTGGAGATCGGCCCTTAGGTCCACGCCGGAAGGCGGTGGGGCCGGGTATGTTTGCCTGTTCCAGAAAAGGGTCCTTGGACATGAACGAGCGACCGCTTGCGAGTAGCGCTACGCTTGCACTGAACGGCCGATTTTGGGTCAGCCTGATTCGTACGGGACGGGCCGGCAGTCAGGGGTATGACTTAAATCCGCAAGAGCGCCGTCACCGCTGTGCAACGTCGGCGACCTAGGGCGTCGCTCAGAGCCACGAAGGCCTGAACGTCCCTGGGGGAACCATGAAATTATTGAGTGTCAGCGTAGCCAGCGCGCTGCAGCTGCTCGCCTATTCGTCTGCCAACGCCCAGACGCTTGCTCCTCAGCCGGTGGCAGTTCCGTCGGCAGATGAAATGACTGCTGCGGCACCGGACGACACAATCGTCGTGACCGGCACCCGTGATCGCGGCCGCACGCAGTTCGACACCCTTGCACCAGTGGACGTGCTCTCCAGGCAGGCGATCGGATCCACGATCTCCAATGACCTGTCGGACACGCTGGCGCAGTTGCTGCCATCGTTCAATGTACAGCGTCTCCCAGCAGCCGACGGGCAGGCCTTCGTCCGTCCGGCCACGCTTCGCGGTCTCTCCGCGGATCAGACGCTCGTCCTGATCAACGGCAAACGCTACCATCGCTCGGCCTTGCTCGGGACGCGTGGTGCGCAGGCTCCCGATCTCGCTGGCATCCCTCCGTTATCGATCGGGCGTGTCGAAGTGCTGCGCGATGGCGCGTCGGCGCAATACGGCTCCGACGCCATCGCCGGCGTCGTCAACATCGTGCTCGACGCCGAGCCTGGAATGGAGGCGTTCGGCCAGTATTCCCAATACTACCGGGGCGACGGCGACGAGTATCAGACCGGCCTGCGTGGCGGGATCGCCCTGGGTGACGGTGGCAGCCTGGTGTTCACCGGTCAGTACGACCATGCCGAGGCGACCTCGCGGTCGCGTCAGCGGCCAGATGCCATCGCCTTCCAGGCCGCACATCCGCAGCTGACCCTGCCTAACCCCGTTCAACGCTGGGGGCAGCCCGACCAAGAGCGTGTCGAAGGTGCCGTCAACGCCCATTACGATTTCGCCGATGCCCTGACGTTGTATGCATTCGGCACCGTCCAGCAGGGCGAGGGGCTGACGGACTTCAACTGGCGCAACCCCGACGGCACGGCGAGCGTGTATCGCGCGACACAGGCCTTCCCTGGCTTTTCCTTCAACAGCATCTATCCGCTGGGCTTCACGCCCCGGCTCGGCACCACGTTCAGCGACTACCAGTCAGTGACGGGTGCCAAGGGCACCATCGCGGAGCCGTTGACCTACGACCTGAGTGCCTCTTTCGGCCGCAGCCGGATTGAATATACATTGGGTGAAAGTCTCAACGCGTCGCTTGGGCCTGTCAGCCCGACCAGCTTCTACCTGGGGCGGCTGGAGCAGCGAGAGTTCAATCTCAACGCGGACTTCGTCTATCGCCTGCCCGTCGGCACCGCGGAACCGGTCAACGTGGCGTTCGGCGCCGAGCGGCGGGTCGAGACCTACCAAGTGGGGCTCGGCGATCCTGCATCCTACGCGATAGGTCCCGGGGCAGCCTTCGGACTCGCTCCCAGCTCCAACGGCTTTCCCGGCTTCGGCCCGCAGCGGGCGGGCGAGTGGGACCAGGAGAGCTATGCAGGATATCTCGATCTCGAGTGGAAGCCGGTCACTGCGCTGACGCTGGGCGCGGCGGGGCGGTACGAGGACTTCTCGAACTTCGGTGATACCTTCAACTACAAGCTGTCGGCACGTGTCGAGCCGATCACCGGCCTGGCGGCGCGGACCACCTACTCCACCGGCTTCCGCGCTCCCACTCCGGCGCAGCTCAACACCACGTCCACAACGCAGGGCCTCGACACGGTCACGCTGCAGGTCTTCAACCAGGGAAGGCTGTCGCCATCCGATCCTCTGGCGATCGCGCTTGGTGCCAAGGCGCTGAAGCCCGAGACATCGAGAACGGCGACCGCGGGCCTCACATTCCAAACAAGGATCGGGCTCAGCGGCAGCGTCGATCTGTACCAGATCGAGGTCGACGACCGGTTTAGCGAGTCCCGCACCTTCATGGTACCGGCGTCCTTTGCTAATCCGCAGCGCTATACCTCGCTTAGCTATTTCACCAACGACTTCGACACGCGCACGCGCGGTATCGATGCGGTGCTCACTTATGTGCGCCAGATCGGAGCTGGTCGGGCTAACCTGAGCGTTGCCTATAATTACAACCAGACCAAGGTCACGACCGGGGCGAGCGCAGCCATCGGCAACGACGCGCAGCGGCGCATTTTCGAGCAGCGTTTGCCACAGCACAATGGCGTGGCGACCGCCGGCTACGATATCGGCCCTGTCGGGCTGCTGGTACGCGGCCGCTATTACGGCGGCTGGGAGGACTCGACCGGCAACGCGACCGGCACGATCTTCCAGCGCTTCGGCTCGATGACGATGGTGGACGTATCCGCGAGCATCCGGCTCGACGATCACTTCACGCTCCGCGGTGGGGCCGAGAACGTCTTCAACACCTACCCGGACGAAGCCGTTTTCCAGGCGTCCCGCGGTCTCGTCTATTCCCGCAATGCGCCTTACGACACGGACGGCGGCAACTACTACGTCCGGATCGGAATGCGCTTCTGATGCGAGATCTGTGCATTGGACGCCGCGGCATCATGGGAGCGGCCATCGGCTTGCCCGTCGCTCATGTCGCGGCGTCCATGGCCCCGGCTTCGTCGGCATCGTCCGCTACCGATGAAGCCTTCTGGAAGGGCATCGCGGCACAATACGATGTGCCATCCGACGTCATCCAGCTCGAGAACGGCAATTGGGGCACCATGCCACGACCGGTGCTGGCCGAGTATCTGCGTCTCGTGGAACGGGTGAACCGCGACACCAGCTACTATGCAAGGCGCGGCTTGGTCGGAGATCTAATCGCCGGCAAGGCGGATCTTGCGACCGAGTTGAGCGTGCCCGCGGAGGATGTCGCCCTTACCCGCAACGCTACGGAAGCGTTGAAGGCGCTGATCCTCGGATATAACCGTCTGAAGCCGGGGGATGCGGTTCTCTACGCCGACCTTGACTATGACAGCATGCAGGCATGCATGGAGAGCCTTCATGCACGCCGCGGCGTGACGGTGATCAAGATCGCTCTGCCGGAACCCGCCACCAGACAGTCGTTGGTCGCCGCCTACACTGCGGCATTCGATGCTAATCCCAGAATGCGGCTGGTGCTGCTGACCCATCTCAGTCACCGCACCGGCTTGGTGATACCAGTAAGGGAGATTGCTGCGGCCGCTCGCGCCCGCAGCATCGACACCATCGTCGATGCCGCCCACAGCTGGGGTCAGCTCGACTTCGCCCTTCCTGATCTCGACTGTGACTTCATTGGCCTCAACTGCCACAAGTGGCTTGGCAATCCGCTCGGCGTCGGCGCGATGTACGTACGGCGCTCGGCGCTTGATCGCATCGATCCGGATTCGGCCAACGATGCCACGATGCGTGACGGCGTCCAGTCGCGGGTGCACACCGGCACCGTCGATTTCGCCGCCCAGCTGACGTTGCCGGCAGCGCTGAGGTTTCAGCGCTCGATAGGCGCTGGTCGCCGCGCTGCCCGGCTCAACATGTTGCGCGACCGGTGGGTCAGCCGTGTGCGTCGATTACCTCGGGTCGAGGTCCTAACGCCGGATGATGCAGAGCTTCATGGGGGCATCACGTCTTTCCGCCTCCATGGCGTAACCAGCGATGCGGCAAACGCTGCGCTCGCGCGCCAACTGTTCGAGAAGCATCGGATCTTCACCGTTTACCGCAGCGGGGTGATGCGGGGCTCCTGTGTTCGCGTAACACCAGGTCTGTTCAACAGTGCAGAGCAGATGGACGCGCTCGCAGCGGCGATCGAAGACATTGCGAGCAAGCTGTCGAGAGCCTGATCGGGCCATCGGGCAGCAATCGCCATTTCACTTCGAAGCCGCTACGGGCGGCGCGTTATAAGTAGAGAATACCAACGTGAATAATGCCGATCTTGCCGAAACGCTCGTTTCCGACCACGCCATGAGCAAGGCAGACGCCCGCAAGGTTGTCGACGGCCTGCTGGCTGCCATCGTCTTGGCAGCCTCGAAGGGCGACGAGGTTTCGCTCGCCGGATTTGGCAAGTTCAAGGTCAAGGACAGCCCTGCGCGCGAAGGTCGCAACCCTTCGACAGGTGAGACGATCCCGATCGCTGCTTCGAAGAAGCTGACGTTCGTCCCCGCCAAGGCGGTCAAGGACGCACTCAACGGCTAATACGCATGCCGGCTGTCGCAGCGTGCGCAGCCGGCAAACAGTTCCCGATCATGCTGCCGACAGAACGGTCAGCCTGATCAGGCGGCGAGTGGCAATGCGGTGGCGCTTGACGTGCTCCCCGGCAATCATGCCATTGGTAAGTTAGCTCGTCAGATGGAGACGAGCGATGCGGCGAGGCCGATTTACCGAGGATCAGATCATAGGCGTGCTGCGTGAGCACGAGGCTGGCGTGAAGACCGCCGAGCTGTGCCGGAAGCACGGGATCAGCGATGCGACGTTCTACAACTGGAAGGCGAAATACGGCGGAATGACCGTGTCGGAGGCGGCGCGGTTGCGCACGCTGGAGGACGAGAACCGGCGACTGAAGAAGCTTCTGGCGGAGTCGATGCTGGACGTGTCGGCGCTGAAGGATCTGCTCGGAAAAAACTGACCCGGTCTGTGGATCGCTACGCTGCGGTGGAGAAGCTGATGACCGACCACGGCTTCTCCGAGCGTCGCGCCTGCAGGCTGGTCGGGGTCAACCGGTCGGCGTGGCAATATGAGCCGCTTCGCGGAAAGGACGATGCTGTCCGCGAGCGGATGCGCGAGATCGCCAACGAGCGTCGCCGGTTCGGCTATCGCCGGCTGGCGATCCTGCTCAGGCGCGAAGGCAAGGGCATGAACCTGAAGAAGGTGTACCGGCTGTATCGCGAGGAGCGGCTGACGGTGCGCAAGCGTGGCGGCCGGAAACGGGCGTTGGGCACGCGGGCGCCTATGGCAATCCCGCAGGGACCCAACCAGCGCTGGTCGCTCGACTTCGTATCGGATGCATTGGCCTGCGGCCGGCGGTTCCGCGTGCTCAACGTCATCGACGACTACAGCCGGGAATGCCTGGCGTGCATCGTCGACACCTCGTTGTCAGGCCGGCGTGTCGTCCGCGAACTCACCACAATTGCGGAGCGTCGCGGGCTGCCGTGCATGGTCGTCAGCGACAATGGCACCGAACTGACCAGTCATGCCGTGCTCGCCTGGTGTCAGGACACTGGCGTCGAGTGGCATTACATTGCGCCCGGGAAGCCGCAGCAGAACGGCTTTGTGGAATCGTTCAATGGTCGCTTGCGCGACGAGTGCCTGAACGAGCACCTGTTCCCCTCGCTGGCTGTGGCGAGGCGGATCATCGAGGCATGGCGGACGGACTACAACACCGTGCGTCCGCACAGCAGCCTCGGCGGCATGGCACCCGCCGAGTTCACCAACCGCCCCCGCCAGGGGCTTGAAGACACCGAAGCTAACTTATCAGCGGCCTGAAAACGGGGAGCACGTCACTTCCTCGGAACCGTCGACTTGGACGACACGGCTCGCCGTGGTTTCGCCTTCGCAAACTGGGAACGTCTGACGGGGGCCAAAGCGGGCTAGGCTCGGTTCTAGGGCCGTTGGCCGTGAGATCGCGGCCCCCGGATCGCTCGTTGAACAAACGGCCGCTTTGAAAAGCCACCCGTTCGCTTTGGATATCCACAAGCGGGTCAAAACAAGCGACAGACGCCTTCGACCTGCCGAACTATGCCATTCAGTGCGGCGGTGCAGCCCTGCGCCCGCCCGATATCATGATCCGTCCCAGCGGAGTTCCAGAACATGTCGAGCGGCCAGCGTTCGGGGCAATGCGCGACGAGACAGCGCAGCGCGAGCCGCACCTCGATCGTGTCGACTTTCCCCTTGTCCGACCGCGCAGCGGCGGCGCGGAGGATATGGAGCGACAAGTCGATGATGATCCGCTGATGGCGCGACACCGATCAGTGGAAGTCGCGCGACTTCACCCGCACGACATCTTCCGGATTCATGCCCGTGCTATGCGGCGGCCAGTAGCTGTCGCGTGGACCGGGCTTCCAGCCGGCATCACCCCGGTCAGGCGAGCCGCCGTGCCGCGCCCCGTCACCACGCCCGGTCGCGTGAGGGAAGTCCATCTGGCCGACCTGCGCGAGCAGCGGTCCATGGTCGATGATCCGGTCGCAGATGACGTGGATCACCTGTCCCTCCTTCTGCACGCGCCCTTTCATCCCGATCATCGCCGCCGACATCACCGTACGGCGCTGGGCCTCGAAGCGGTCGGGCCACAGGATGCCGTTGGCGATCCCGGTCTCATCCTCGATGGTGATGAACAGCACGCCCTTGGCCGATCCCGGCTTCTGCCGGACGAGGATGATCCCGGCCACCTCGACGTGACGGCCATCCTTGATGTTCGCGAGATCGGCGCAGCGGGTGATGCCACGCCGGGTCAGATCCTGCCGCAGGAAGGCCAGCGGGTGCGCCCGCAGCGACAACTGCAGGGCGCGGTAATCCTCAACGACCTCGCGGCCATCGGACAGGGGCCGCAGGCTGACGTCCGGCTCCAGTCCTTCCGGACTGAACAGCGACTCGCGCGCCTCGGCGGCGGCAAAGAGGGGCAAGGGCGCATCGCCGAGTCCCTTCACCTTCCACAGGCCCTGCCGCCGGTTTTCGCCCAGCGCATGAAACGCGTCCGCCTCAGCCAGCCGTTCGATAGCGGCACGCGGCACGCCGGCACGGCGCCAGACCTCTTCGACGGAGCCGAACGGCATCTGCCCGCGCGCGGTAACGATCGCCGCGCCATGCGCGTTGGCAAGGCCGCGGACCTGTCGCAGCCCGAGGCGCACGGCGAGATAGCGGCCGCGGCCCGGCTCCAGCGTGCAATCCCACCGGCTGGCGTTGATGCAGGCGGGACGCACCTCGACGCCGTGGTCGCGGGCATCACGAACGACCTGTGCCGGCGCATAGAAGCCCATCGGCTGTGCGTTGAGCAGCGCGGCGCAGAACACGTCGGGATGATGGTGCTTCATCCAGCAGCTGGCATAGGCGATCTTGGCGAAGCTGGCGGCGTGGCTCTCGGGGAAGCCATAGCTGCCGAACCCCTCGATCTGCTTGAACGTGCGTTCGGCGAAGTCGCGAGGGTAGCCGCGCTCGACCATGCCGCCGACCAGCTTGTCGAAGAAGTGGCTGACCCCGCCGGTGAACTTGAACGTCGCCATCGCGCGGCGGAGCTGGTCCGCCTCGGCGGGCGTAAAGCCTGCCCCGGCGATCGCGACCTTCATCGCCTGCTCCTGAAACAGCGGCACGCCGAGCGTCTTCTCGAGCACTGCACGCAGCTCGGGCCGCGGATAGTCCGGCTTCTCGCGCCCTTCACGGCGGCGCAGATAGGGGTGGACCATGTCGCCCTGGATCGGCCCCGGCCGCACGATCGCCACCTCGATGACGAGATCGTAGAAGCGGGCCGGCTTCATCCGCGGCAGCATGCTCATCTGCGCACGGGACTCGATCTGGAAGGTGCCGAGCGTGTCGGCCTTCTGGATCATCGCATAGACGTCGGGATCGTCGTCCTGCAGGTCGGCCATGCCGACGCGGATACCCTTGGCCTCCTCCAGCATGTTGAAGGCGCGGTTCATGCAGCCGAGCATGCCGAGGCCGAGCACGTCGACCTTCATGAACTTCAGCGCGTCGATGTCGTCCTTGTCCCATTCGATCACCTGCCGGTCGACCATTGCGGCGGGCTCGATGGGGACGAGGTCATCGAGCCGGTCATGCGTCAGCACGAAGCCGCCGGGATGCTGCGAAAGGTGGCGCGGCGTGCCGATCAACTTGCGGGCGAGATCGAGCGCCAGCCTCAGCCGGCGATCCTCCATATTAAGGTTGAGCTGCTGGACCTGCTTCTCGCCGACGCCTTCTTGGCTCCAACCCCACACCAGCCCGGCGAGCGCCTTGGTGAGATCCTCGGGCAACCCAAGCGCCTTGCCCACCTCGCGGACGGCGCCACGCGCGCGATAGCGGGTGACGACCGCGGTCAATGCGGCATGGGTGCGACCATAGGTCTCATAGATCCACTGGATGATCTCCTCGCGCCGCTCATGCTCGAAGTCGACGTCGATGTCGGGCGGCTCGCGGCGTTCGCCTGAAATGAACCGCTCGAACAACAGCTCGTGCTTGATCGGGTCGATCGAGGTGATGCCGAGCATGAAGCAGACGCAGCTGTTTGCCGCCGAGCCGCGGCCCTGGCACAGGATGCCGCGGCGTCGGCTTTCCGCGACGATGCTGTTCACGGTCAGGAAGTAGGGCGCATAGGCGAGTTCGGCGATCAGCCGCAGTTCGTGATCGATCTGCGTCCGGTATTGCGCGGGCACGCCGTCGGGGAACCGGCGTTCCACGGCGGCCTCGGTAAGCTGTTCGAGCGCCTGCTGCGCGGTCAGCCCGTCGACGACGCGCTCGTCGGGATATTGGTAGCTCAACTCGCCAAGGTCGAAGGTGCAGCGGCGCGCGATCTCGGCGGTGGCGCGGATCGCGTCGGGGAAGGCGGCGAAGCGACGCTCCATCTCTCCCGGTGATTTGAGGTGCCGGTCGGCGTGGCGTTCGCGACGATAGCCGAGCGTATCGACGGTGCATTTTTCGCGGATCGCGGTGACGACGTCCTGCAACAGCCGTGCGTCAGGCGCATGATAGAGGATGTCGCCGACCGCTACGGTTGCGACCCGTGCGTCGGTCGCCTGCCGGGCGAGATCGTGCAGGCGTATCGCATCGTCGGGCCGCCGCCGGAAGGTGAGCGCACAATAGCCACGGTCCCCGAACACCTCGTGCAGATCGCCGAGATCGCTGCGGGTGGCGTCACCGGGCAGATCGGGAAGCAGGATGGCGATCAGCCCCGCGTTCCAGGTGACGACGTCCTCCCACGCCAGCGCGCAGCCGCCCTTGCCCGCGCGCGACTTGCCGAGCGTGAGCAGACGGGTGAGGCGTGACCAGGCGGGCTTGTCGGTCGGGTAGAGCAGCAGCATGCGCCCGTCGTCGAGCCGCACCCGTGCGCCTGCGATCATCCGCACGCCGGTCGCCTTCTGCGCCTCCCAGCCGCGGACCAGCCCGGCGACGCTGCCGAGATCGGTCAGCCCGAGCGCGGCATGACCGAGCAGCGCGGCAGCCGCAAACAGCTCGTCCGGGCTGGAGGCACCGCGCAGGAACGAGAAGTGGCTGGTGACCTGGAGTTCGACATAGGTCGTCTGGGTCGTCATCAGCCGAACAGCCCATGCAAATACCAGCTGAGGTCGCCGGTCGCGCCATCGACGCCATCGCCGCGGCGGAACAGCCAGAAGCGCGCGCCGGTATCGTCCTCGACGCGGAAATAGTCGCGCACCGCCCATAGCTCGCCGTCGCGCCGCCACCATTCGCCGTGGATGCGCTCGGGCCCGTCACTGGCAACGACGGCATGGACCCGGCCACGCCAGGTGAAGCGGCGGGGCGGCGCGTCCGGCAGCAAGGCCAGCACGCCGATAAGCGGCTCGGGCCGATTGAGGAGCCGCACCGGCCGCCGCCACGCCGGCCAGCCCGTCGGGGCAGCGAGCGGCGCGGTGCGGCGGACAGCGCGTTCGGGCACGTCGCTCTCTACCGGTGCGGCGGTGAACAGCGCGGCCTCGCCGACGCGGCCGCCGATCTGGTCGACCAATGTCGCTACATCCGGCGGCGCATCGTCGCCGGCGAGGCTGGCAGCGAGCGCGGTCGCGCCGAGCGGATCGGTGCGGGTGGCGGCGAGCCGCATCGTCTCGATGCCGTCGCCCGGATCGATCGTCTCGATCCTTAGGTGGAAGAGGCGGGCGAGATGGGCCGCGTCGCGCGTCGGTCGCGACGTACCGATGGCGAGCCGCTGCTCGCTGCCGTCGATCCGCTCGATGACGAGCAGCAACGTGCGGGCGCCGGCGCCGCGCTCCTGCAGCAGCCCGATCATATCGGTGAGAAGATCGCGGATGACCTGTTCGATCGCCTCGGCGGTAACGATCGGCTCGAGCAGGCGGCGACGGGCCAGTGGCGTCTCCTCCGGCACGACCGGCACGATCGGTTCCGCCACCCGACCAAGCGCCTCGTCGAGACGGCGCACGCTGGCGAGCCCCAGCCGGCGCGCGAGGGGCCCGCGCGGCAGCGGCAGCAGATCGGCGATCCGGTCGAGCCCGAACCGCGCCGCGGCGGTCAGCGCCTCGGGCGTCAGGCGAAGCGCCGCGGGCGGCAGTCCGGCGAGCGCCTGCGCCTCGCCGCCGTTCGGGATGGCGCTGATCGCGTCACGCCCGAACCGTGCGAGGGCGTGCGCGGCGCCCGGCGTTCCCGCCACCGCGACGCGTGCGGTATAGCCGAAGCGCCGGCAGAAGCGGACCAGCCGCTGGCAGAAGCGCGCCTCGCCACCATGAAGGTGCGCCGTACCGGTCAGCTCGATCCACAGCCCGTCCGCGCCACTTGCCGCCGCAGTGGGTGTCCAATGCCGCACCGCATGCAGCGCGAGGCTGTCGAGCACAGCGCGATCGGCGGCGGGATCGGCGGCACGCACGTCAAGCTCTGCCACCAGCGCGCGCGCCTGCGTCACCGCCATGCCGGGTATCAGGCCGAGCGAAAGCGCGGCGGGACAGGCGGCGGTGATAACGTGGCGTTGACCGGCCTGCTCGGCGAGGACCAGCGGCACCGCGTGCGCAACCGGCACGGCCACCGGCAACGGGCTGCGCGTGCTTCCTGCCGACACCGGTCGCTTGAACGGATGATCCGCCGCCTCGGAGCGCCGGCCGAGCTCGCGCATCGTCGGCTGCTGGTGGCGCGGCAGTGCCGCAGCCTGCTCTTCGATCGCTGCGCGTGCGCCGTCGTCGCGCGCCCATCGCGCGCCCGGGCGCCAGCCGCCGCCCCGCGGTACCGAGCAGGCACCGGGGTCGTCGTCGATCGGCAGCAATGGCGCAGGCTGCGGTTCAGGCAGCGCGCGCGGTCGCTCTATCCGGCGCAGTCGCTCGATGGCGAGGTGCGGCAGGTAGAGCGAGGCGACCCGTGTCATCGCATGCCTCCAGTTGCAGGGTGAAGGGAGGACCGCCGCGCTGGCGCGCGAGGTCGACGGTCCAGCGTGCCCGGCCGACGCCGGGTGCCGGCAGCCGCTCGGAGGGCGCGCAGGCGATCCGCCAGCGCGTCATCGCCGCCGAGAGATCGGACAGGGGCTCGACGCCCGCCTTGCGCCAGCGGCGCGCGAGCAGCGCCGGGGCGTGGCCGCTCATCGCAGCAAGCTGCAACCGCCGCGTCGCGACCATATCGGCCCGCTTGACCTCGCCGACGACCGCGGCGAGCCCACCGTGGCGCAGGCCGTCTTCCATGACGGCGAGCACTTGTTTGTCGTCGCGTGCCTCGACGAAGAGCAACGTCGCCGGGTCGAGCCCGGCCTGCTCCAGACCGGGGGCGTAGAGGTCGAAGCGGGTCAGCGCCCAGAGCACGCGCTTGCCGGACCGCGCGGCAGCGCGGGCAGCGATGCCGACCGAAAACAGCGTCGCCGCGGCATCGTCGGTGAGCGTCGGCGTCGCCGGCGACACCTCGTGCAGGCCGCCCAGCACGAGTCCGCCCTCGGCGAGTCGCGTGTCGATCGCATCGATGTCGAAGGGCAGAACCGCCAGCTTCGGCCCGCGTACGGCACCCAGCTCCTCGCGCAAGCGAGCCAGGGCATCGTCGGGTTGGGGGTTAGCGGACATGGCTGTTGCGACTCATCTGTTCGCTATATGTTCCAGGATTGTTGACGAAGGGTCAAGGCGTTACGGGAGAGATTCGGTGAACCGAAACGGGATCGACGCGGCCGGGTCCGCAGCTACGACGGGGGCAGCGCGAGCGGACTACGACCATGTCGGGCGTCGCCTGCGCACGCTCGAGCAATGTGCGCTGTACAAGCGGACGTTGCGCCTGACCTGCCCGCGTTGTGGTCATGTCCGGGTGCTGGATGCGGTATGCCTGTGGTGGATGTTCAACCGCCGCGGCTGGGACGATGGTCTGCCCGCCGTCGCGGCGCGCCTGTGCTGCGCCGGCTGCCGTGAGCAGAAAGCAACGGCGCGACCGCGCGTCACGGTCGGTCGCGAACCGCCGACCGGCACGCCGCTGCCCTATCCGGACGAGGCGACGTGGAAGAAGCTTGTCTCGCGCCATCGCTCGTGATCGAAGACGAAGATGTGCAATCTCTATAACTTGAAGGTCGATCCGCGCAGCTATTTCGATGCGCTCGCCGCGGTCGACGACGCGGCCAATGTGCTCGGGATCGAGAAGGACTATGCCGCCCCCGGCAAGCCCGGCTATGTCGTGCGCTACGAAGATGGCCGGCGGGTGCTGAGCACGATGCGCTGGGGGTTTCCGACGCGCAAGCCCCGCAAGCGTGCCCCACGCGAGGGGGAACTGCCGTTCCTCTACGACTGGTGGACCAACGCCCGTAATCTGCACAACAATTTGTGGAAGCCCTGGCTGTTGCGGACCGAGCATCGCTGCCTCGTGCCCTTCACCCGCTTCGCCGAACCCAAGGCTGTCTCCGACCGGCAGGGTCCGGGCGATACCAATTGGTGGTTCACCGTCGAGGACCAGCCGGCGCCGTGCTTCGCCGGTCTGTGGAAGGTCGATGCCGATCACGACCGGGTCTATGCTTTCTGCACGACCGAGCCCAATCCGCTGGTCGCGCCGAAACACCCCAAGGCGATGCCGGTGATCCTGCTCGCCGAGGATCAGGAGCGCTGGCTGACCGCCCCGGTCGAGGAGGCGTTGACTATGCTCACCGCCTATCCCTCGCAGATGATGCGGGTCGCCTGACCGATGGCCCGCAATCGCTACTACGATGGCCCGCCGAGCGATCATTTCGACGGCACCCGCTTCTTCAATCCCGGTCAGGCAAGCACCGATCGCAGCCTCTCCGACATGCTGCGCTGGAAGGCCGGCGGCCGTGCGGCGAAATGGCCCGCCTTGATGCCGATCGTGCCGGCCAAGCCCGAGGCGCGTGTCGACGGGCTGCGCATCACGATGGTCGGCCATGCCTCACTGCTGATTCAGGCGGCAGGCCGCAACATCCTCACCGATCCGGTCTGGTCGGAGCAGGCGAGTCCGTTCCGCCGGGTCGGACCGAAGCGGGTGACGGCGCCGGGCATCGCGTTCGACGACCTGCCGCCGATCGACGTCGTGCTGCTCAGCCACGGCCATTACGATCATCTCGATATCGCGACATTGCAGCGGCTGCACGCGGTCCACGATCCGCTGATGGTGATGCCGCTCGGCAAGGATGCGATCGTGCGGGCGGCTGTACCGGCAGCCCGTTGCGTCACCGGTGACTGGTGGGGCCGGCTAACGCTTGGTGACGGCATCGGGACGATAGTGACGCCTGCCTATCACTGGTCGAACCGCTGGCCGAGCGACACGCGGATGATGCTGTGGGGCGGCCATTATCTGGAGACGCCTGCCGGTGCGATCTGGTTCGTCGGCGACACCGGCTACGGCGATGGTCGCATCTTCGGCGAGGTCCGTGCGCGCCTCGGGGCGCCCGATGTCGCGCTGATCCCGATCGGTGCCTATGCACCGCGCTGGTTCATGGCGGCGCAACACGTCGATCCGGCGGAGGCGGTGCGGATCTTCTCCCATGTCGGTGCAGATCGCGCGCTCGGCATCCACTGGGGGACGTTCCAACTTACCGACGAGGCGCGTGGAGCGGCAGTCGAGGAATTGACCGCGGCACTACAGGTAGCAGGCATTGCGCACGAGCGGTTCGTGGCGGCTGAAGCAGGCGGAGTCTTCCACTTCCACTGAACCACTTGTTTGCTTGTTAAGCGGGTCGATCGCATATTGGCTGATTTCAGTTCATCAGCTGCTCGCGTCCTCTAGATGCTGGCTTCTACCGCCAGACCACAAGCAAGTCGATGCTCCTCGGGCGCGTCATTGCCGGACCGGCGGGCGTGCTGCTCACCAGCGTCATCTGGGTCAAGCCAGGTCCGACCTGTCCATTCGTGATCGTCGATGCCGCCATGAATGATTTGGCCCGACCTGCGCTTTACGATGCCTATCATCGTTTCCATGCAGTCAGTCCAGGGGGTGAGACGATGGTCGCTAATATTGCCGGGCCGGTCTGCGAGACCGGAGACACGTTCGGCATGGCGGAGAGCATCGATCGCATGCGTCGCGGCGATCTGGCGGTTTTTCACACGACCGGAGCATATGGGGCAGCAATGGCGTCGAGCTACAACTGCCGTCCGCTCTCCCCGCAAGTGGTGGTGGATGGGAACAGTTTCGGCATTGTCGGTGACCGCATCCTCCCCGCCGAGATGGCGGCTTGATATAGGCTTTATACTAGGTCGGGGAGCCGGTGCAGCCTACAACGCGGCCCAAAGATCGACATGAACGGATGGCGGGAGTCGGAGGACAAGAAAAGGCTCGCGCATGCCCGGTTCTGGGTCGAAAGGGGCATCGCGACCAGACCGGCACGCTGCGTTCAGCATGGGTCACGCGCCGCGCAGGTGAACGCAGAGTGCTAGCTAGGTCAGGTAGGGATCGCGGAGTCCGATGGCCGCGCCAACAGCGGCCTGCGTCCCGTCATTCGCGACGAAGGTGAGTACCAGTTCATCCGCATTGGGGCCGACAAAGAGGAGGCGGAACTGCCCACTTACCCGACCGGACGTACTGAGACTGGCGTTGGTGAAAGAGCTCATGACAGCGTTACCCGAAATCGAGCCGTCCAGAGGTATGCCGCCGATCCCCCCAACGACGCTCTTGAAGAAGTTCTGACCACCCAGCCCGAGTTGCCCCGAAACTTGGCCCGTTGCAAAGTCGACGCTAATCACATTACCGCTTCCACTCGAGAGAAACCATAAATCCGAGTCGGTCGCGTAATTCCCGGAAGAAAGCATCGCGAATTTTACGATTCCCGTGTGCGGCATCGACGCGACCGGAGTAGGAACGCCATAAGCGAAATAGTTTAATCTTGTTGCACGGGTCTATCCGTTAACGATAGTGTGTTGCCAGCCTGCCGTGCCGCCGTACTTCGCCGTTGTATAGCCGCTGCCCTTGATGCTGGAAGTATATGTAGATTGTTGATACAGGGCGAGGTAATCTTCAACCGCACCTGTCAGCCTTGCGAAGGACACGACTCCGTTGCCGTTTGAAACGGTTGAGTCACCAGACAGCTGACCACTCCCGAACGTGGTGGACGTGAATGCGTCAGAAAGGGAGTAACCAGCGAACGGGCTATAGCTTGCTTGAAACTGCGGCGTGTCGAGCGCGGTGGTTCTGTCAGCCGTCAAACCGCCCGTGATAATTCCATTGGTCTGGCTGACCCCGCCGAGGGTGGTCAGAGACATGGTAGCGGCTAGGAAAGCGCTTCCGGTCGACGGCTTGACCTCGCCCGTGTTCAAGCTCCCCGTCGTCGGCGTGGGGGTCGGGCCCGGGGGCGACGTTGGAGGCGATGCCGACCCGCTGGTGATAGGAGTGCCTGAAGTGCCACCCTCGCCACCACACGCGCTGAGCAGCGCAATCGCTGCCAAAGGCAGCACCCTATACAAGCGCACAGTCAATCCCCTTTCGAGCAAAATAACTGCTCCGCGGCAGCGGTCAATCTCCCGGCCTGGTCCAACCACCCTCGGTCTGCAAACTTGGGCGGCGATATGGGGTGCTAAGACAATCAAGCAGAAGTTTGCTGGTGGGCCGAAGCGGCCATTCTCGCACACGAACGGCGATCAAGACGGCACGGGCATTCCTGAAATTGATGGGGTTTCGAGAATGTCTGGGACCGGGAGGAAAGCGGACGTTGCGGAGCGGTTGGTTGGCGCTACACACCATTTATGTTGTGGAACGTAATAGACAAACGAACGCGGCCTTATCGCTGGCGAGAGGTCAACGCGATCGTAGAGGCTGTGGAGCACGACAACAGTTGTGCTGATGCCGACCAAGCACCAGCAAGTGACCCGTCAATCGCCGTCGACTACGATGCTCTTGAAGCCGTCTCGGTGCAGGAGGCGATAGCATGGGCGAATGGACAGCGATGCCCGGTCACGCTGTATCTCTATGATCTAGGTTGCGGCTTTACGAGCGACGAGCACTTCAACGAAATGGAGAGCCGCTTCCCGGACGGCGACGCCGAACAGGCAGGTTAAGCGTCCGCTACCAGGCGATAGCGGTCGCTTACCCGCTCCCCGATCCGCCCGATCACCGCGGTGCTGCGACGATCGGCCCGGCGGCAGGTCACAGCGCGCTGCCCCGGTTCTGCCAGCGCGGGTCGAAGGCGGCGGCGACGAGGCGGCGATAGGGGCGGGCGGCGGCGGGGACGCTGACCTGCCAGTCGCGGCGATCGACGATGGCGCGCGCCGCGAGCGGCGACAGCGCGCCCATCGCCGCCGCAAACCGGTGCGGATCGGCCCCCGCGCTGGCGCAGAGGACGGCGATATCCGCCTCGCCGTCGCACAGGATGCGTTCGATGATCGCGCCGCGCAACCGGTCCTCGGCATCGCAGCGCACCCCGCGCACTCCCGCGAGTGCGCCCGCCGTCACCGTCTCGCGATAGCGGCCGACATGTTTCTCGTTCTGGACGATCAGCGTGTCGAAGCGGCTGATCGCCGACGCGCCCAGACCGACGACGATCCGCGCCGGATCGTCGGTGAAGCCCTGGAAGTTGCGGTGCAGCCGTCCCGCCGCCGCGGCCACGGCAAGGCTGTCGTCGGGGCGCGCGAAATGGTCAAAGCCGATCGCGCGATAGCCCGCGGCGGTGAACAAAGCGTCGGCCAGCGCGCTCTGGCGGAAGCGCTCGGCGGCGTCGGGCAGGGCCGCGCCGTCGATCATCCGCTGGCGCGGCAGCATCGCCGGATGATGCGCATAGCCGAACATCGCGACCCGCGACGGCGCCAGCGTCAGCGCCGCGGCGATCGTCTCCGACACGTCGGTGCAGCGCTGGTGCGGCAGGCCGTACATCAGATCGAGGTTGATCCGCTCGATCCCCGCGTCGCGCAGCGCCTGCGCGGCGGCAGCGACGCGGTCGAACGGCTGGATGCGGTTGATCGCGCGCTGGATATGCGGCGCGAAGGTCTGCGCACCGATGCTGACGCGGGTGATGCCGGTGGCGGCGAGCGCATCGGCCTGCGCCGCATCGAACCCGCGCGGGTCGATCTCCATTGCCCATTCGGCATCGGCGGCAAGGTCGAAGTCGGCGCGGATCGCCGCGCCGATCGCGAGCAGGTCGGCGGCGGGGAGCACGTTGGGGCTGCCCCCGCCGAAATGCACCGCGGTGACCCGCCCGCGCATCAGCGCGGCGGTGGTCGCGATCTCCGTGCGCAGCGCCTCGCGATACTGGCCCAGCCGCCCCTCGCGCCCGACCGCGCCGGTATTGCACCCGCAATACCAGCAGATCTCGCGACAATAAGGCACATGGACGTAGAGCGAGACGGCGGTGCCGGGATCGACCGCGAACAGCGCGAGTCCCTGCTGCCGGGCGCCGACCGCCGCGGTGAAGTCCGCCGCGGTCGGGTAGCTGGTGTAGCGCGGCACCGGGCGCGCCGCGAGATCGGCGTGGAAGACGGTCATTCCTCGTCTGCCGGCAGGTGGAATTCGTGCCAGATGCCGTTGAGGATGCCGAAGCCGACGGCGAGTCCGAGGCCGAGGATCCAGGAAAAATACCACATGATGCGTGCCTTTCAGTAATAATCGGGGTGGCTGGTGACCGCCTGCGTGGTGACCCGGCCGAACATCACCCGATAGGCCCAGGCGGTGTAGGCGAGGACGATCGGCAGGAAGACGATGGTGACGAACAGCATGATGCCGAGCGTCCGTTCGCTGGACGAGGCGTTCCAGACGGTGAGGCTGGAATGCGCATCGATGCTGGACGGCAGGATGAACGGGAACATCGAGCAGCCGACCGTGGCGATGATCCCCGCCGCCGCCGCGCTCGATCCGCCGAACGCCAGCGCCCCCCGCCGGCCGTAGATGCCGACCAGCGCCAGCACGGTGCCAGCGAAGCCGAGGGCGGGAGCGACCAGCATCCAGGGATGGCGCGCGTAATTGGTGAGCCAGCCGCCCTCGACCGTCCGTGCGTCGGTATGGAGCGGGTTGGAGGGCGCCCCGGTAGCGACGGTGCCGACGATCTCCCAGCCGAGCATATGGGTCATCAGCAGCCCGCCGATCGCGAACAGCAGCAGCGCCAGCATGCCCGCGGCGAAGCCATAAGCGGTGGCGCGGTCGTGGACCGGGCCGTGTTCGACCTTGATCGCCAGCCAGGCCGCGCCGTGCAGCACCAGCATCGCCACCGACAGCAGGCCCGCCAGCAGCGCGAACGGGCTGAACAGCGCCAGGAAGCTGCCGTCGTAGAAGATGCGCAGGTCGCTGTTGAGGCGGAAGGGCGCACCGGTCAGCACGTTGCCGACCGCCACCCCGAAGACCAGCGCGGGGACCAGCCCGCCGACGAACAGCGCCCAGTCCCAGCGGCTGCGCCAAGCCGGGTCGGGCCGTTTCGAGCGGTATTTGAACCCCACCGGGCGCAGGATCAGCGCCGCGAGCACGACGAACATCGCGAGGTAGAAGCCCGAGAAGCTCGCCGCATAGACGAACGGCCAGGCCGCGAAGATCGCGCCGCCGCCGAGGATGAACCACACCTGGTTGCCCTCCCACGTCGCGCCGATCGAGTTGATCACCATCCGCCGTTCCGGGTCGGTCCGGGCGACGAAGGGCAGCAGCGCCGCGACGCCGAGGTCGAAGCCGTCGGTCAGCGCGAAGCCGATCAGCAGCACGCCGAGCAGCGCCCACCAGATCAGGCGCAGCATCTCATAATCGAACATCGTCGCGTCTCCTTCAGGCGGTCAGCGGGCGGGCGGGGATGGGGGCGGCGGCGGCGGCGGGCAGCTGCGCCTCGTCCTCGATCGGGCCGTGGCGGATCGCGGCGAGGATCAGCCGCAGCTCGATCACCGCGAGCGCGCCGTAGATCAGCGTGAAGCCGGCGATCGTGGTCATCACCATCGCCGGGGTCAGGCTGGACGCCGCCAGGAAGGTCGGCAGCACGCCGTCGATCGCCCATGGCTGCCGCCCCAGTTCGGCGACGATCCAGCCGAGCTCGATCGCGATCCACGGCAGCGGGATCGCCGCCACGGCACAGCGCAGGAACCAGCGCACGTCCATGTGCATGCGCAGCGAACACAGGACGAAGGCGGTGGCGAACAGCGCGATCATCGCAAAGCCGATCGCGGCCATGATGCGGAACGCCCAGAACATCAGCGGCACGCTCGGCACCGTGTCCCAGGCGGCGCGCTCGATCTGCTGCGGGGTGGCCGCGGCGGGATTCTCGACGTAGCGCTTGAGCAGCAGCGCATAGCCGAGGTCGCGCTTGTGCGCCTCGAAGGCGGCGCGCGCCGCGGCGTCGCCGGCGTCGGCCTTCAGCCGCTGGACCGCGGCATAGGCGACCTGTCCCGAGGTGATCCGCTCCTGCGCCTGCAGCACCAGTTCGGACATGCCGGTGACGGTGCCGTCGAGGCTGCGCGTCGCGATCAGCCCGAGTACCCAGGGCACCTGCACCTCGTAGCGCGTCTCGTGCGTCGCCATGCTCGGCATGCCGAACAGGGTGAGGCCGGCGGGGGCGGGGGCGGTGTGCCAGGCCGCCTCGATCGCGGCGAGCTTCATCTTCTGGTTGTCGGTCAGCGCATAGCCGCTCTCGTCGCCCAGCACGACGACCGACAGAGACGCGGCGAGGCCGAAGGCGGCGGCGACGGTCATCGAGCGCCGCGCCACCGGGATCCAGCGGCCCTTGAGCAGCCAGAAAGCGGACACGCCGAGCACGACGACGCTGGCGGTGACATAGCCGGCGCTGACCGTGTGGACGAACTTGGCCTGCGCGACGGGATTGAACAGCACCGCGCCGAAATCCGTCACCTCCATCCGCATCGTCGCCGGATTGAAGCTGCTGCCAACCGGATTCTGCATCCAGCCGTTCGCGATCAGGATCCACAGCGCCGACAGATTGGTGCCGAGTGCCACCATGAAGGTGACGATGAGATGGCCGAGCTTCGACAGCCGGTCCCAGCCGAAGAACATCAGGCCGACGAACGTCGCTTCCAGGAAGAAGGCCATCAGACCTTCGATTGCCAGCGGCGCGCCGAAGATGTCGCCGACGTAATGCGAGAAATAGGACCAGTTGGTGCCGAACTGGAATTCCATGGTGAGGCCGGTGGCGACGCCCAGCACGAAATTGATGCCGAAGATCTTGCCCCAGAAGCGGGTCACCTGGCGCCAGACGGCGCGGCCGGTCATCACATAGATCGCCTCCATGATGACGAGCATGAAGCTGAGGCCGAGCGTCAGCGGCACGAACAGAAAGTGATAGAGCGCGGTCAGCGCGAATTGCAGCCGCGACAGGTCGATGACGGACGGGTCCACGGGGCGGGTCTCCTCCCTTGCCCGCGAACCGTCGCGGGGCTGGTCGCTCCATCGCTGCTGGGCGGTCCGGTCGATATGCGGGATTTCCCGTATACGGCGGCGCGGCGGCGGCCTGTATCGGTCCGGCATGTCCACGACCGCCGCGCGCCGCCCCCTCCGCTCCCTGCCCCTGCCGATGCGGTCGGTGCGGGCCGCGGCCATGCTATGGGTCGCCGATGCGGTCGCCGCGATCGGCTTTGCCGGCGGGCTGGCGGGCGCGGTGGTCCATGCCGTACCGCTGGCTGCCGCGCTGCCATGGCTGGCGCTCGCTTTGCTGGCGGGCGCGCTGCGCGGCGGGCTGGCGCTGGCAGTGGCCGATCGCGGCGCGGTCGCGGGCCGCGCCGCGACCGCGGCGGTCCGCCTGCGGGTGATGCGCGCCGGCATGGCGCTGCCCCCCGGCGTGACGGGGTCCGCGACGCTGGCGACCGCCGCGATCGACGCGGTCGACATGCTCGACGGCTATGCGGCACGGTTCCTGCCGGCGCGGCAGGCGGCGGCCATCGCGCCGTTCGTCGTGCTGGCCGCGATCGCCTGGGCCAGCCCGGTGGCGGCGGCGATCCTGGTGGCGACGCTGGTGCCCTTTATCGCGGCGATGATCCTGGCGGGCGGCGCGGCGGCGGACCGGTCGCGCCGCCAGTTCGTCGCGCTGTCGCGGCTCACCGAGACCTTCGCCGACCGGGTCCGCGCGCTGCCCGTCGTCCTCGCCTTCCGCGCCGAGGCGCGGACCGCGGCGGCGATCGGACGCGCGTCGGAGGATCTCGCGGCGCGGACGCTCGCGGTGCTGCGCGTCGCCTTCCTGTCGTCGGGCGCGCTGGAGTTCTTCGCGGCGCTGTCGGTCGCGCTGGTCGCGGTCTATTGCGGCTTCGCGCTGCTCGGCGCGCTGCCCTTTCCCGCGCCGGAGCGGCTCGATCTCGGCCGCGCCTTCTTCGTGCTGGCGCTCGCGCCGGAATTCTACCTGCCGATGCGCCGGCTCGCCGCCGCCTATCACGAGCGCCAGCAGGCGGACACCGCGAGCGAGCGCCTCGCGCCGCTGCTCGTCGCCCCCGCCGTCATCGCGTCACCCCGCCTGATCGCGCCGCCGGCGATCCGCTTCGACGCGGTGACGATCCGCTATCCCGACACCGACCACGCCGCCGTCGCGCGTTTCTCGCTGGCCATCGAAGCCGGCGAGACGATCGCGCTGCTTGGCCCGTCGGGCAGCGGCAAGACGAGCCTGTTGCATGCGCTGCTCGGCCTCGCCCCGGTCTGCGACGGTGTCATCCATGTCGACGGCGTGCCGCTCGCACCGGGCGCGAGCCTCGCGGCGGACGCGGCATGGGCCGGGCAGCAGCCGCTGATCCTTCTCGGTACGATCGCCGATGCGATCGGCCTGGCGGATCCGGCGGCGGACCGCGCGCGGATCGCCACCGTCGCGACCGCCGCCGGGCTCGGACCGATGCTGGCGCGGCGGCCTGGCGGACTGGACGCGCCCGTCGATGCGCGCGGCGGCGGCCTGTCCGGCGGCGAGCGGCGGCGGATCGGCATCGCGCGCGCGCTGCTCAAGGATGCGCCGCTGGTGCTGCTCGACGAACCCACCGCGCATCTCGACGCGGCGGCGGAGGCGGCGATGGTCGCCGCGCTCGCCCGCGCCTGCACCGGCCGCACCGCGATCATCGCCACCCATTCGCCCCGGCTCGCCGCGATCGCCGGCCGGGTCATCCGCCTCGGAGACGGACTGTGACGCACTTCACCACGATCCTCGATGCGGCACTGCGCCGCCAGCGCCGGCCGCTGGCGCAGGCGACGCTGCTCGCCGCGGCGGTCGCGGCGGCGACGGTCCTGCTGCTCGGCCTGTCGGGCTGGTTCCTCGTCGCCGCGGGGCTGGCGGGTCTCGCCGGTCCGGCCGCGGCACTGGCGTTCAACTATATGCTGCCGAGTGCCGCGATCCGGCTGCTGGCGATCGTCCGCACCGGCGCCCGCTACGGCGAGCGGCTGGCGAGCCATGGCGCCGCCTTCGCGGTGCTCGCGCATATCCGTCCGGCGCTCTACCGCGCGATCACCGCGAGCCCGCCCGCCGCGGCGCTGGCGCTGACCAGCGGCGAGGCGACGGCGCGGCTGGTCGGCGATGTCGCAGCGATCGAAATGGCGGTGGCGCGGCGGCCGGCCCGCTGGGGCGCAATCGCCGCGATCGGCAGCGGCGCGGCGCTGGGCCTGATCGCCGGTTGGGGCGTGGCGCTCGCCATCGTACTGCCGGCGCTGGCGATGCTGGTCGCGGGGGAGTGGCTGCTGCGCCGCCTGCGCGCGCCGGGCCGCGCGATCCAGCACCTGCAGGGGGCGTTGCGCGAGACGGTCGCGCTGCATCTCGCCGCCGCCGCCGAACTGCGCTGCTTCGCGATGGAGGAGGGGGTGCTCGCCGCGATCGCGCGCCTCGACGAGGAACTCGCCGCCGCCCGCCGCCGGCAGGCGCGCGTCCTCGGGCTGGTCGAGGCGCTGCTCGCGACGACGCTCGCCATCGCGGCGCTCCTCGCCTTTCTCGCCGCCATGCCCGCCGGCGTCGCGGTCGCCGCGCTGTGCGCGCTGGCTGCGGCAATGACGATCGACGGACTGGCGCCGCTGCTACGTGACCGCGCCGCCGCCGGAGCGACCGAGGCGGCGGTGACACGGCTCGCCGCGCTGTTCCGCCCGGCGCCGGCGGCGGAGGCGCCTGCCGGCCTCTGTCCGGTGCTGCGGCTGCCCGGCCTCGCGCCGCTCCCGCCCGGCGCGCGGGTCGCGATCACCGGCCCCTCGGGCGCGGGCAAGACGACGCTGGTCGAACAGCTGGTCGGCCTGCGCGCTGCGACGCCCGGCAGCGTCCAGCTCGGCGGGCGCGACATTGCGACGCTGCCCGCCACGGTGCTGCGCGATCATGTCGCCTGGTCGCCGCAGGACGCGCAGCTGATCGCCGGCACGGTGCGCGACAATCTGCGCCTTGCCCGGCCCGATGCCGACGAGGCGCTGCTGTGGGAGGCGCTGGCCGACGCCTGCCTCGACGCGTGCGTCCGCGCACTGCCGGCAGGGCTCGACGGCTGGATCGGCGAGGATGGCGTCCGGCTGTCGGGCGGCGAGCGGCGCCGCCTGTCGCTGGCGCGCGCCTATCTCGGCACGGCGCCCTGGCTGCTGCTCGACGAGCCGACCGAGGCGCTCGACGCGGCGACCGAACGCGCGGTGGTCGAGCGGCTCGCCCGGCGGCTGGCGCGCACGGGGCAGGGGCTGGTGGTGGTCACCCACCGCCCGGCGCTGCTCGCGCTGTGCGACCGGCGGCTGACGCTCGCGCCGGGCACGGCGCTGGCGGCCGCGGCCTGACGCGCGCGGCTATTGCCCGTCGAACGCCGCCCGCGCCGCCTCGACGCGCGCCAGATTGTCCTCCGCCCAGATCCAGACGCCGCAGAAGGCCGCGCCGAGGCTCCCGCCAAGGTCAGTCAGCCGGTAGTCGACGCGTGGCGGCACGACGGCATGGACGGTGCGCGTCACCATGCCGTCGCGCTCCATCTGGCGGAGCGTCTGCGTCAGCATCTTCTGGCTGATGCCGCCGACGCGCCGGGACAGCTGGGTGAAGCGCAGCTCGCCATGCTCGGCCAGCACCTCCAGGATGATCATCGTCCATTTGTCGGCGACGCGCCCGATCAGATCGTTGACCAGCGCCTCCACCTTGGGATCGCATCCGTCGGGCGGCGCCGTCTCCGCGATGCGGCGGGTCCTGCGGAGGGTGGCATCATGGAACGGCAGCGCGGACACGGGTCGCTCTCCTTCTGGTAAGTATCGATATTTCCAGTGCCTTCTTCCCGGTCGAGCGTAGAGCGTTACATCACGGGCTCCAAGCAGGAGCAGCAGATCTCATGACACCACAGGGCAATACCATCCTCATCACCGGCGGCGGCTCGGGGATCGGCGAGGCGCTGGCGCACCGTCTGCACGACGCGGGTAATACCGTGATCGTCGCCGGCCGCCGCCGCGATGCGCTCGATCGGGCGATGGCGGGGCGCGAGCATATGCACGCGATCGAACTCGACGTGGAGAGCGCGGACGGCATCGCCGACTTCGCCCGCCGGTTGCTCGCCGCACATCCCGGCCTCAACGTCCTCATCAACAATGCCGGGATCATGCGTTTCGAGGCGCTGGACCGTTCGCGCGACCTTGCCGACGCCGAGGCGACGATCACCACCAACCTGCTCGGCCCGATCCGGCTGACCAACGCGCTGATCGACCATCTCGTGCAGCAGCGCGATGCCGTGATCGTCAACGTCACCTCCGGCCTCGCATTCGTGCCACTGATCGTGACGCCGACCTACAACGCGACCAAGGCGGCGATCCATTCCTACACCGTCACGCTGCGCGAGGCGTTGAAGGGCAAGGTGGAGGTGATCGAACTCGCACCACCGGGGGTGCAGACGGCGCTTACTCCCGGTCAGGAGAGCCGGCCGGGTTACCAGCCGCTCGAATCCTTCGCCGACGAGGTGATGGCGCTGCTGTCGCAGCAACCGACCCCGCCCGAGATCCTGGTGGAGCGCGTCGGCTTCCTCCGTCGCGCCGAGGCCGAGGGCCGGTTCGACGAAACCTTGCAGCAGCTCAACGCCTTCGCAGCCCGCGAACGCGGCGAATGACCCGACCGGCGCCCCCCGCGGGGCGCCGGCTCAACGCGGCGCGGTGGCGAGATGGTGCAGCACGATCCCCGATGTCGTCGCGACGTTCAGCGAGTCGAACCCTGCCGCCATGGCGATGCACAGGCTCTGCGTGCGATGCAGCAGTTCGGGGGAGAGCCCGGGGCCTTCGGCGCCGAGCAGCACGGCGTTGCGCGCCGCCGGCCGCCAGTCCGCGACCGCGGTGGCGCCGGCGGGGCTCAGCGCGGCAGGCGTGAACTCGTGGCGTTCGAGCAGGGCGACCGCATCGTCGCCGTGCGCCAGCCGGGCCGTGGGGACGAGCAGCGTCGCCCCCACCGACACGCGGATCGCCTTGCGGTAGAGCGGATCGCAGCAATCGGCATCGAGCAGGACCGCCGCCGCGCCGAACGCGGCGGCGTTGCGGAAGATGCCGCCCATATTGTCATGGTTGGCGATGCCGGACAGGAGCAGGACGTTCGCATCGCCGCGGATGCGGGCGAGCAGCGCGTCGCCGTCAAGCGGCGCGGCGCGGCGGCCGATCGCGAGGATGCCGCGATGCACGGCAAAGCCGGCGATCGCGTCGAGGACGGGTTGCGCCGCGATGTAGACGGGCAGGTCGTCGGGAAGCCGCGCCAGCAGCGGACGGAGCCCGTCGACACGCTTTGCGCCGATCAGCAGCGAGAGGAGTCCGTGCAGCGGACTGTCGACCAGCTTCTCGACGACCACCTTGCCCTCCGCGACGAACAGCCCGGCGCGCCCGACCAGGTCGCGCTCGCGAATGTCGCGATAGCTGTCGATCCGCGGATCGGCGGGGTCATGGATGTCGATGAGGCTCGGCATGGATGGGCTGCTCAGATGACCGGGGTACGCGCATCCGGGGCCGATGGATCATCGTGTCCGCCCGGTATCGTCCACGCTGTCGCCCTAACGGACCTTCGCGATCACGGCTGCGGCTGCGCCTGGGGCTGCGACGGTGGCGGTGGCGCTTTCTGCGCGGCGGGCTCGGCGGCTTGCGCGCTGTTCATGCTCTCCACCTCGGCGGCGGTCTTGAAGTCGAGCAATTCGACCTGGAAGACGAGATCGGCATTGGCGGGGATCGGGCCCGACGCCTGCGCGCCATAGCCCATCGCGGCGGGAATGCAGAACCGCGCCACGCCGGATCTGGCCATCGTCTGCAATCCCTGCGAAAAGCCGGGGATCACGCCATTGACCGGCAAGGGCGAGCGCATGCCCTGATCGAATACCGCCCCCGTCGCGGCGAGATAGCCGATATAATTGACCAGCACGACGTCGCTTTGACCCGGCTTGGCGCCGGTGCCGGGGCGCAGCATCGTATAGCCCAGCCCGGACGGCGTCTGCGCCGAGCACAGGCGCTGACCGGCCGGCACCACCGGATTCAGCGGCAACGGGATGATCCCGTTGTTCGGTTTAACGGGGGCCGGCGTCGCGCTGCGCGCCGCCTGCCGGCGCACGGCCGCGCCGCTGGCCGGAAGCGGGGCCGCGAGCACGGGCAGCAGTGCGGCGAGGACAAGGCGGTGCGAGGCACGTGGGAAAAGCGACATGCGCGCGGCTATATGCAAGGCAGGGGGCGGACGCCACTGCCTACGACATGGCCGGTCATCACGCCGCGCGCGAAATCGTCTCATCCGGTTGGACGGCGGGACGCGGTGCATTGACCGCAGCCCGCCTCTCGGACCATCGGGTGTCGATGACGAAGAGCAAGGGACGCACCGGCGCACATGCGCGCGCCAATATCCAGCCAGCGCCGACCGCCACCGAGCTGGAGGCGGCGCGGCGGGAGGCGGCGCAGATCGAAAGCCGCCTCGCCGGTCTGGCCGCCGGCCATCCCTCCGTGAAGATCTGGAAGGCGCGGCTGCGTCTCGCCCAAGCGGTGATCGCGCGCGCGCCGCGGGACTGATCGCCGACCGGCACCGTCCTCCGGCGGGGGCGGGCACGCCCGTTTACGGCGCGTCGGATTCCGTCGCCGGCCGGTATGGGGGCCGGTGAGGAGATGTTCAAAATCATACGCTAAGGATCGGTCCCAAGCGTGTCATTCCGCCCCGAGCCGGGACCGATTAGAGTGCATAGATCGCGTGACGGGTTAGATGACACCGTTCGATGACAATCGAGCCGGACAGTCGCTCCGTCACACATACGCGCGTTTGCGGAGCGTCCCGTTTCTCCATGTCCAACGGGCAGTTTCGGGGAAACGCATCCGGGAACAGGTTTTGGGAAAGCCGGTCGGTCACTACGATCGCGGGCTGTCCCACGCTCCGGCCGTCTCGATGATCGTTCCCAATTGGGAAGGCTGCCGTTCCGCAGTCGCCCAATTGCGGACATACGTCGCGCCTCCAAACTTCGCACTCACCGCCTTGAAGTCGGGAAAGCCGCGACGGGGACGTAGCGGTACCCTGCTGCTGGCGCATTCCCGAGGGCGTGAGGTGGAGCTATCTTCATCTGCTTGCGCAAAAGATCGCAGGCTATCTCATCAAATGCTTTACTCCCGCTGGACGCCTTGATTTCACAGGTGGCCAGAGAGCCAGCGGCATCGAACGACAGAAAGGTCGAGGTCGCCTCCACGTAGCCGTTCGGCAGAGCCGCGACCGGTACAAACACGCGGTTGTCGGGCACCACGCCTGGGGATGGCATGCTCCAGCCGACTGAGGTATGGAAGTTGCCGGCAACTGCGACGCCATGCGGGTCGCGCGCCGGTTCGAAACGCGCCTTCATCAGCCGTCTACAAGTCGCCTCGTCAAGCGCCGAGTGCCCGGCACTTTCAGTAATCTCGCATGACAAGGGGGCGCCATCCGCTGAGACGCTAACGTCGACCGACACGTAGCCCTCCTCGTTGTTTCGCAAAGCTCGTTGTGGGTAGTCCTCGAATCCGATCGGATTGCTGATCATCTTAGGCGGAGCCGCTGATGCGCTTGACGCCTCCTCCGCTTGTATGTCTCCGAAGAGTGCAGACACACTCGCCGCGATAATCGAAGCCGTTTCAAACCATCCCATCGTTCTTACCTCCATCATGCTCGGCACGAGCATGGAAAGGAGTTATGCCGTTTGTCTTGGCAAATGCCAACGCGAGGTGATCGCCGTCCAAGCTTTCAGCGCCGTTACACCTTAGGGTAAGCCGTTTTGGTTCCGGCCTTCACTAAAAGCTGACATCGCCATCTTGATGACAGGTGTCCGCTAACCTATCAGCATCGGCCATTCGCGGCCTGGCGTGGCGCACGACTGCTTACGCCCAACTGCGCACATTTAGGTGATGGGATCGAGAACCTCAAGGATTTTGCCCACCGCCACCAGCTTGCCGCCTTCTTGTATGCGCCACTGCCGACCGGCGCCAATTTCGACCTTAACAGCCGGATAAATCCAGAGGGTCATTTCCGTCTGGATTGTATCGCCCGGCGCGACTTGCTCGCCTTCTGGCAATTCGATCAGACCAATGCACATATCGCGGTCGTCCGGGCCGAAGAAGTTGTGGTTTGGCCTGTATCTACCCCCGCCGGACAGCGATGAGCTTCTTCCGCCCTCTTCCGTGGACAGAAACCGGATGCTTGCTCTCACGCGAACCTGATCGTCTGGCATTCCGGGATTTTGGCGGTAGATCACAAAGGGCGCAAGGTCCGCTTTCCACCACAATCAGACGTCAACATGCGCAGTCGCCATCCCCACAGCGGACGTTCCGCTTCCGCCCAGTTGCAGACATGCAATGCTCGTGCGAGCATCCCTCGATGCGAGCCCTTATCCTAGCCGCCCTGCTAGTGACCGGTTGTTCTCCCGGCGTAACCTTCGATCAGGCCAAGTGGCGGAGTGCTGATCTTACGGGTCGTGGTCGCGCTGATATGCTGCCCGACTTTCTCGCGCGACACGTACTCAAAGGTATGCCGCGTCAACAGGTTGTCGCCCTTCTCGGGCCACCCACAACGACGTACAAGTGGCGCGGAGCGGATATGATTTACGTCCTAGGGAACGATGGTTCGATGTTCGCCATCGACAACGAATGGTTGTTCATAAAGCTGGATCGTCACGGCCGCGTGGCATCGTTCGAGCGCGGGACGGATTGATGTCCAACGGCAGCTAACCACCAAACCCGGTCATTCCCGAAACTCGATCCTGATCGGGCCGGTCGCCGGGCTTAGCGTAGGATTTTGACCATCCTCTCACCGGACCCCGTATCGCACCGACCGGCCTGAGGCATTCCGGCTCAGAAGTTGGCCCGTACGCCCAACGCGAACCGCGGTCCGTACGTCTCGTAGGTGATCGTCCGTTCCTCGAACACGGAATATTGGAAGGTCTTCTCGTTGAACAGGTTCAGGCCCTGCGCGAAGACCGTGACGTGGTCGTTGAGCGCATAGTTGAAGCTCGCGTCCCAGATGCCGTAGGCGGCCACGTCGACCGGCTGGCCGCGATTGCCGGCGAGCGTCTGCTGGTAGGCGTTGCGGTAATTATAGGCCAGGCGCAGCTGGATCGGGCCCTTTTCGTAGAAACCGACGACGTTGTAGGTGGTCGCATCCGGCTTCACGAGGCTGACGTTGGCCTGAAGGCCGAGCCCGTCGAACGGCGCGGGCAGGCCGGTGAAGGTATATTGGCCGGAGAATTCGATGCCGCGATAGGAGCGGCCGCCGATATTCTCGGGCCGGGTGCGACGGAAGTCGAGGCCGAGCACCTGGATCGTGCTGGTCACCGTCTCGCTCAGGTTCGACAGATCCTTCTGGAACGCGGCGACGCTGAAATAGCTCGACCGGTCGAGATACCAGGTCAGCGCCGCGTCATAGTTCCAGCCGATCATCGGCTGGAGGCCGGGATTGCCGTCGGTGATCGCGCGCTCACGCGGTCGCGGGTTGATGTTGCGGATCAGCAGGAGGTCGCTCAACGTCGCGCGCGTCAGCGTCTTGGCGACCGCCGCCTGGAAGACGACGTCCTTGACGACGTCGATCTTGACGTTCGCGCTCGGCAGCAGCTCGGCATAGGAGGCCCTGGCGGTGATCGGCTGCGCCGGTGACAGGTTGACGATCGGGTCCAGGCCCGGCGGGGTGGTGATGCTCAGGATCTCCTGCCCGAACCCGCGCGAGACCACGTTGGTCTTGGTGAAGCGCAGGCCGATGTTGCCCGACCAGGCATGCGTGCCGATGTCGCCGCCGAACGCCGCCTGGACGAAGGTGCCGATCGTGCGCTCCTGCGCCGAGCCGCTGTTGCCGGGCACCAGCACCGCGCCGAAGCCGCCGCCGTTCGCCGCCAGCAGCGCGCGCGTCGCGGCCGGGTTGGCGGTGGCATTGATCGCCGTGTCGCTCAGCAGATACGTCTGCAGGTCGGCGATCGCATAGGCCGGGAAGCCGCCCGGGAACATGCCGACGTCGAACAGGTCGGCGGCGTCCGCCGGCTTGCCGAACACGCTCTGCGGATAGGGCACGCCGGTGAACACGCTCTGGAGCGCGTCGGGCGTCTTGTAGGACGACCGGTCCTTCTTGCGGTCCGAATAGTTCACGCCGACGGTGAGGCCGCGGAAGAGCCCGGCGTCCGCCACATATTTCAGTTGCGAGTTGAGCTGGTAGATCTCGTCCGCGATGCTGACGCCTTCCAGCGTCGAATAGCCGGCGCGCGCGTTCGACGTGTCGAGGATATTGCCGAGCCCGGTATAGACCGGCAGGCCGTCCTTGCTGAGGTTGAACTTGACCGCGGCGGGTGAATAGCTGGGGGTGGCGAGGTTGGACTCGAACCACGCCTGGTTGCCGCCGGTGTCGTCGGTCGCCCGCGACCACGACAGGTCGACGAAGCCGGACAGCTCCGCCATCGGCTTCCATTCGAGGTTGAGGCCCGCCTCATAGGTCGTGGCGAGGCGCGGGCGGACCTGGTTGGTGATGGTCGGCCCCGATCCGATGCCGGTGTAGCTGGTCACCGTGTTGTTCTTGTCGACGGTCGCGGCGGTGACGTCCGCCGGGCTGCCATAGACGAAGAACACCTTGTTATCGTCGTTGACGTCGAGCTTCGAATACAGGCCGTCGAGCGTCAGCTGCAGCGTGTCGCTCGGCTTCCACTGCACCGTCGCCAGGCCAGACAGGCGTTTGCGGCTGGTGCTGTTGACGCCATATTCGACATAGGTCGGGATCGACACGCCGCGGAAGTCGGGGGTGCCGTCCTTGTTGACGTCGAGCGTCTGGTTGGCTTCCCATCCGTCGGTGAAGATGCGGCGCCCCTCGATCTTGCGATCGATGTACGAGATCGCGCCGAGGATGCCGAACCGGCCGTCGGCCAGCGTCGTGCTGAACAGGCCCGACGCCTGCGGCGAGGCCTGGCCGCGCAGCCGGTCGTAATTGCCCTGCGCCGAGACGACGACCTTCGTGCCGTCGAAGTTGAACGGCCGCGCGGTGTACATGTCGACGGTCGAGGCGATGCCGCCCTCGACCTGCGACGCGGTCGGCGTCTTGGACACGTCGACGCGGTTGATCAGCTCGGCGGGCAGGATGTCGAAGCTGAACTCGCGGCCGGCATTCTCGGTGGCGAGGATGCGGCCGTTGTAGAGCGCGGTGCTGAACGCGGGGCCGAGGCCGCGGACGGTGATGAACTGCCCCTCGCCATTGTCGCGCGAGATGGTGACGCCGGGGATGCGCTGGATCGCCTCGGCGATATTCTGGTCGGGCAGCTTGCCGATGTCGTCGGCGACGATGGAATCGACGATATTGGGCGCGGCGCGCTTGATATCGACCGCGCGCTTCAGGCTCTCGCGCAGGCCGGTGACGACGATCTCGCCGCTCTGGCCGTCCTCGGCGGGCACCGCGGCGGCGGGCGCAGGCGCCTGTGCAGGTTCGGCAGGGGCGGGGGCGGGCACAGGGGCAGGGGCCTCGCGCTCCTGCGCCGATGCGGGCATCGTCGCGATCAGAACCGTGGCCATCCCGGCCACGCCAAGCAAACGCATACGCTGTGCGGCCGTCATGCCACCCTCTCCCTGTTGTCCGATGGCGACCGCATCCATTGTTTGAATATAGGTCCTCAACGGATCATTAGGTTTAACGATCAACACAAAGGCGTGCAAGCCGCCAGATCGGCCGGCTCAGCCGCGGATCGCGCGGCCGTCGGCGTCGAACAGCAGGATGCGCCGCGGGTCGGCGTAGAGCGTCAGCCGGTCCGCCACCGACACCGCATGATGCCCGTCGAGCTTCGCGCGGAATTCGCCCGCGCCGGCCAGCGCGCCATAGAGGAAGGTCGAATGGCCCAGCGCCTCCACCGCCTCGACCGTCAGGTCGAGCGCGACGCCGTCCGCACCGCGGTCGAGCCGGACATGTTCGGGCCGGATGCCGATCGTCACCGCGTCGCCGACGCGCACCGCGCCGCCGCATGGCGCGGCAAAGCCCGCCCCCCCGGCGAAGGCGAACGCGGCGCCATCGTCGCTGCGCGCGACGACGCGTGCCGGCAGCAGGTTGATGCGCGGGCTGCCGATGAACCCCGCCGTGAAGGTGTTGGCGGGGGCGTTGTAGATGTCGAGCGGGGTGCCGACCTGCGCGATCCGCCCCTTGTCGAGCACCACCAGCCGGTCGGCGAGCGTCATCGCCTCGACCTGGTCGTGCGTCACATAGATCATCGTGCTGCCCAGCCGCTTGTGCAGCCGCGCGAGTTCGTGCCGCATCCGCACGCGCAGGTCCGCATCCAGGTTCGACAGCGGCTCGTCGAACAGGAAGATCGCGGGGTCGCGCACGATCGCGCGGCCGATCGCGACGCGCTGGCGCTGCCCGCCCGACAGTTGATGCGGCAGCCGGTCGAGCAACGTGTCGAGTTCGAGGATGGCCGCCGCGTGCGCGACCTGTTCGGCGATCCGGTCGCGCGGCACCTTCATGTTGCGCAGGCCGAAGCTCAAATTCTCGCGCACCGTCATATGCGGGTAGAGGGCATAGGACTGGAACACCATCGCCACGCCCCGCGTCGCCGCCGGGGCATGCGTGACATCGCGGTCGCCGATGCGGATCGTGCCCGTCGACACCTCCTCCAGCCCGGCGATCATGCGCAGCACGGTCGACTTGCCGCAGCCCGACGAGCCGACGAGCACGACGAACTCGCCGGCGGCCACCTCCAGGTCGATGCCGCGGATCGTCTCGACGCCGTCGAAGGACTTGCCGAGCGCGCTCAGGACCAATGCCGTCATCGCCCGTCCAACGCCCACGCTTCGGCACTGGTTTCGCCGACGACGAATTCGGCGGCGATGCGGATCTGCGCGCGCGGGTCGGCGCCGGCGCGCAACAGGCATTCGGCGGCGCTGCGCCCCTTGTCGAACGCGTTCTGGCGGACGGTGGTCAGGCGCAGCGCCCCCGGCGCGCCGCCGGCCGGTTCGATCCCGTCGAAGCCGGTGACCGACATCCGGTGCGGCACCGCCAGCCCGCGCGCCGCGCATCCCGCGATCACCCCGCGCGCCAGCCGGTCGGAGAAACAGACCAGCGCGGTCAGGCCCGGGCGGCGCGCCAGCAGGCGCGCGACGGCGGCCCGGCCGCCCGCCTCGCTGTTCGTCGTTTCGCAGACCAGCACGCCGGCCTGCGCGATCCCCGCGGCGTCGAAGCCGTCGCGGCAGCCCATGATCCGTTCGTACACCACATGATTGTCCGCGGAGACCTCGGCATCGAGCGCGAGGATCGCGTCATGCCCCTCCGTGCTGGGGAAGGTGACGATCCCCACATCGACATGGCCCAGCGCCAGCAGGTGCGCGACGACGGCGCGCATCATCGCCCGGTCGTCGGTGAGGACGCTCGCATGGCCCGGTGCATCCTCGGGCGCGGCGAAATCGACCAGCACGGTCGGCAGCCCGCGCGCCAGCGCCTTCCGGATCACCGGATGGCTGCGATAGGGCGCGTTGAAGATATAGCCGTCGACCAGCGCGGTCAGCGTGTCGATCCGGCCGGCGTCCCTGGCATTGAGCGGGATCAGGACGATGTTCGCGCCCGCCTCCTCGCATACCGTCGCGACGCCGCGGAGGAAGGCGATGTCGTGCGGGTCGATGAAGGCGTAGCTCAGCGAGTCATTGAACACGACGCCGATCGCGCCGCAGCGGCCGGTGCGCAGCGAGCGTGCGGCGGGGTGGGGGCCGTCGTAATCCACGGTGCGGGCATGCGCGAAGATGCGCTCGCGCAACGCTGCCGACACCTTGGCGGGATTGTTGTAGGCGTTGGAGACGGAGGTATGCGTCACGCCGAGGTCGGACGCGATCGACTTCAAGGTTGCCCGCTTCGCCCGCACCGTCCCGATCCTCCCCACGGGTCGATCCATTCGGTGGTCGATCCCGCTTTTCAACAGCCTAGCGGGGCCGGTTGACACGCACAACCGCCGCTGTTTAACGTTAAACCAGCCACTTGTTAATCATGGGCCCGAGAGGATGATCGCAGCGGATGGTCGGTGCGCGTGACGCCAGATTGAATGCCGCACGCATGGTGCGGGGCGCGACGCTGCTTCCCCTTCTGCTGTGCTTCGCCTGCGCCACGCCGCGGCCCACCGCCTTCCTCTCCTCGTCCTCGGCGGCGGTCGCCGAGCCACCCGTCGCCGTCAGCCTGCGCCATGTCAATCACCTCTTTGCCGAGGCAACGGTCGGCGGCGAGCAGGTCGGCGTGCTCAACATCTACAGCGAGGCGCCGGACTATCGCTTCGCGATCGAGCCGCGCGAGGGCTATGCCTGTGTCGACGATGTCGCGCGCGCCATGGTGCTGCTCGCCGCGCCGGCGACGCTCGATGCGGCGCGCCTGCGCCAGCTCGACCTGATGACGCGCTTCGTCGTCCGCATGCAGGCGGACAACGGCTATTTCCACAATTTCATCTGGGCCGGCGGGCGTATCAACCGCGAATACCGGACCTCGCGTGCCGAGCTCAACTGGTGGTCGCTACGCGCCTTGTGGGGGCTGGAGGCGGCGCTGCGGCGGCTGCCCGCGGATGGCCCCACCGCCGCCCGCGCCCGCGCCGCGGCCGACCGGCTCGTCGCCAGGCTGGAGGTGGACCTGCCCGCGCAACCCGCCGACCCGACGATGACCGGCGACAGCACCGCGCCGATCTGGCTGCCGTTCGGCTCCGGCGCCGACGCGGGATCGACCGCGATGCTCGGCCTGATCGCGCATTACCAGCGCACCGGCGCCGCCGGGACGCGCACGCTGATCGAGAAACTCGGCGAGGGACTGATGCGGATGCAGGCGGGGGACGCCACGCGCTTCCCCTATGGCGCCTATCGCAGCTGGCGCAACGTCTGGCACGGCTGGGGCAATGCACAGGCCTATGCGCTGCTGCGCGCCGGTGCGCTGCTCGACCGGCCCGACTTCACCGCCAGCGCGCTGCGCGAGGTCGACCATTTCTATCCCTATCTGCTCGAACACGGCATGCTCTCCAGCTTCTCGCTCGACCCGAAGGGGGGCGGGGAGGAGCATCCCGGCACGACCGGGGGCGAGGACGTGAAGCGCGGCACGGACGGGGGCAGGGGAGGGCGGTTCGATCCGGCCTGGGGCGTCCACTTCCCGCAGATCGCCTATGGGCTCAGCCCGATGGTCCTCGCCGCGATGGAGGCGTATCGCGTCACCGGCAAGCCGCATTATCGCGCCACCGCGCGCCGCCTGTTCGCCTGGTTCTCGGGCAGCAACGTCGCCGGGCAGCCGCTCTACGATCCGGTCAGCGGCCGCGTGTTCGACGGCATCGCCGACCCGGCCACCGTGAACGCCAATTCGGGGGCTGAATCGACCGTGGAGGGCCTGCTCGCGCTGACCGCGCTCAACGGGACGCCATTGCCATGATCGCGCGGCGCGGCGTGCTGCGGCTCGGCGCCGGCGGCCTTGCGTTGCTCGCCGGATGTTCGTCCGGGCGCAACGAGAAGCGGACCGACCGCATCCGCCTGTGGGTCGCGCCCAACGATGCGGAGGAGGGGTTCTGGACGATCGCCGTGGCACGGTGGAATGCGCTCGGCCGCGGCCTGCCGGTCAGCTTCACGACCATCCCCACCGCGGGCAGTTCCGAAGATACCGTCCTGTCCGCGCTGGTCGCCGGGACCGAGCCCGATCTGTGCACGAACGTCTTTTCCGGCTTCGCGGTCCAGCTCGCCACGCTCGGGCAGGTCGAGAACCTGGCGGCGATGCCCGGCTATGACGCGCTGATCGCGCGGCGCGACATGGGTGCGGTGCTGGCCGGCTGGACGCAGGACGGCCGGGTCAGCGCCTTGCCGATCTATTCCAGCCCGACGCTGATCTGGTGGCGCAAGGACCTGCTCGAACAGCACGGCTTCGGCGAACCGCCGCGGACCTATGACGACGTCTATGCCTTCGCCGAACGCTATGGCGTCGCGCGCCAGCGTTATGCGATGCAGGTGGTGGCAGGGCGGTCGTGGGCGGACCGCTGGTTCGACTTCATCTCCTTTTATTATGCCGCCTCGGGCGGGCGGCCGTATCTCCAGGGCGCGCATGCGCTGTACGACAATGCGGCGGGGTTGCAGGCGGCGGGCTTCATGGACCGCATGTTCCGCCGCGGCTGGACCGCGATGGACTTCGACGCGGAGGAACCGCTCGTCTCGGGGCTCGCCGCCGGGGCAGTGCGCGGGCCATGGGACGTCGAGCGGTTCGCCAAAATCTATCCCGACACGCTGGCGCGGATCGCGGCGGGGCCGATCGTCGCGCGCGACGCCTCCGCCGCGACCTTCTCCGACAGCAAGGGCGTCGTGATCTTCAAGAGCAGCCGCGTCGCGCATGCCGCCTTCGCCTTCCTGTCCTGGGTGTTGGGCGAAGAGGATCTCAATCTGCTCTGGCTGCGGCGGACGGGCCTGTCGCCGGCACGCGGCGACCTGCTCCGCAACCCGCGCTTCGCCGATTATTACCGCGCCAACCCGATCGCGCGCGCCTATGCCGACCATGTCGCCACCGCAAAACCGCCGGCGCTCAGCGAACATACGATCGATATCCAGAAGATCATGACGACGAACCTGGTCGAACCGCTGATGAGCGGACGGATGCCGCCCGCCGCGGCGCTCGCCGACGCGGTCGCGCGGACCGACCGCAGGCTGGCGGTGCAGGCATGAGCCGCCGCGTCCGCTGGTCGCGCGAGGCGGTAATCGGCGCATCGCTGGCGCTGTCCTATCTGGTGTTCGCGGCGATCTTCTGGGCTTATCCGTTCGTCTGGCTCGCCCGCCTGTCGGTGACGCAATGGCGCTTCTTCGACGAACCGGTCTTCACCGGCGCGCGCAACCTGATCGTCACCGTGCAGGACCCGCAATTCCAGCAGGCGATGTGGAACGTGGTGCGTTTCCTCGGCTTCTACCTGCCGCTTGCCTTCGGGGGGGCGCTGGTCGTCGCCTTCGGACTGCGTCACGTCGGGCGGGGCAGGGCGTTCATCGCCTTGTGCTTCCTGCTCTCCAACGTGTCGTCGGGCGTCGCGGTGTCGCTGGTGTTCACCAAGATCTTCAGTTCGACGGGTCCGCTCAACGCGACGATGGCCAGCTGGTTCGGCGTCCGCATCCCGTGGACGAACCATCCGACGCTGGCGATGCTCGCGATCGCGCTGGTCGTCGCGTGGAAGTTCGTCGGCTATTACGGGCTGATCCTCTATTCGGGCCTGCTGGCCATCCCCGGCGAGATCTACGATGCCGCGCGGCTCGATCATGCCCGGCCGCTCACCCGGCTGGTCCGCATCACGCTGCCGATGATCAACCCGCAGCTGATGATGGTGCTGATCTTCGCGATCCTGGTGTCGTTCGGGCTGTTCACCGAACCCTTCCTGATCACCGGCGGCGGTCCCGCCGACAGCACGGTGACGCCGCAGATGATGATCTACGAAACCGCCTTCCGCCGTCTTCAGCCGAGCCATGCGGCGATGATGAGCATCCTCGTCTCGCTCGCCAGCTATCTGCTGATCCTCGCGGCGCGGCGCCTGTTCGAACGAAAGGTCACGCTGGCATGATGACACGCGATCGGATCACACGCCTGCTGCGCTCGCGTACTCCGGGCGGCTGGGCGGCGACGGTCGCCATCTACGCGCTGGCGCTGACCTGGCTCTATCCCTTCGCCTGGATGGTCGCGGCGTCGCTCAAGCCGACCGGGCAGATCTATACCACCGCCTTGTTCGAGGGGGATTTCACCTTCGACAATTTCCGCTTCCTGTTCGCCACCGCCGACAAGCTCCACCGTCCGTTCCTCCAGGCGCTGGGCATTTCCGCGATCGTGACGCTCAGCGTCACCGCCTCGGTGCTGCTCACCTCCGCCTTCATCGCCTTCGCGCTGGCCCGCCTGCGCTTCCCCGGACGCCGATTGTTCGGCGATTTTCTGCTGATTCAGATGGTCATCCCCACGACGTTGTTCATCCTGCCCCTGTTCGTCCTCATCAAACAACTCAGCCTGCTCAATTCCCTCGGCGCGCTGATCTTCCCCGCGATGATGTCGGGCTGGGGCATCTACATGATGTCGCAGTCGTTCAAGGCGATGCCGGAGGAGTTCCTCGACGCCGCGCGGCTCGATCGCGCCAGCCTGTGGCAGATGGTGATGAAGGTCGTCGTGCCGCTCAACGCATCGATCATCGCCATCGTCGCGCTGTTCACCTTCACTGGCACCTGGGACAATTTCCTGTGGCCGCTGATGACCATCTCGGACACCGACCGCATGCCGCTGTCCGTGTTGCTGGCGACGTTCAGCAAGCAATATGGCGGCTATGCCGGCCCGGTGATGGCGGGGGCCGTGCTCCAGACGCTACCGCTCGTCATGCTGTTCATCCTGTTCCGCCGCCACTTCCTCCAGGGTATGGCGTTGACCCTCAAATGACAGCCGCCGCGACGGGCTTTGGCGCCGACCGGCAAGGGGAAGACCACGTGGATCGCAGCACCATCACCCGCGTCAAGACGCTGTACGAGGCGTTCGCCGCCGACCGGGCAGCGACGCCGCCGCGAACCGGCAAGCTCGTCTTCGCCGGCGTCGACGGGCGGGACGTCTACAACATCACCGCGCCGTTCGTCTCCGCGGGCCGCCGGATCATTGCCGGGCGGGTCGAGGCCCGCGACAGCCAGGACTCCATCGCCGTCTTCTTCGAGGAGCGCGACGGCATCTGGCACCCGGTCGACGGCGCGCCGCGCTTCCGGCTGGAAGACCCGTTCGTCACCCACATTTCCGGCGATCTCGTGTTCGGCGGCGTCGAGGTCGGCCATGTCGACGGCACGCTGTTCTGGAGAACGAACTTCTATCGGGGCAGCGACATCCTCACGCTGCGGCCGTGCTTCTCCGGACCGATCGGGATGAAGGACATCCGCCTGTGCGAGCTTGCCGACGGACGGATCGCCGTCTTCACCCGTCCGCGTGGCGCGAAGGGCGGCCGCGGCACGATCGGCTATACCGAGGTCGCGACGCTGGATGCACTGACCATAGAAGCGATCGACGCCGCGCCGATGCTGGAGGACATGTTCCACCCGCTCGATTGGGGCGGAGTGAACGAGGCGCATCTGCTCGAAACGGGAGAGATCGGCCTCATTGCGCACGCCGCTTACTATGTTGACGACATCCTGTACGGCGTACGGCGCTATTATGCCGTGGCGTTCGTCTTCGACCCTGCGACGCGGCAATGGCGCGACTATCGCATCATAGCAGCGCGCGATCAGTTCGCGCCCGGGCCGGCGAAACGGGCCGACCTCGTCGATGTCGTCTTCTCGTCGGGCATCGAATGCCTCGGCTCGGTGACGCGGCTGTACGCGGGGACATCCGACGCGGAAGCGCAATGGGTCGAGATCGCTTATCCATTCGACACGGGGCTGCGGGGGAGGGCCGCTGCGGATGATCTGCTCGACCACCGTGAGCAGGTGTAACGGCGCGCGCAGAAAGCACGTGTGCCACAAACGACAACGCCGCCCTTTGGGGCGGCGGATGTGGTGAATGGTTGCGGGGACAGGATTTGAACCTGTGACCTTCAGGTTATGAGCCTGACGAGCTACCGGGCTGCTCCACCCCGCGACACTTTTGGGCTTTGAG
>NZ_JACCBY010000003.1 GCF_013409985.1 Sphingomonas melonis | reverse complement strand
CAAACTCTCAAGTTTATGTAACCACCCGGCGCCAGCGGAATAACCGACGTCAGGCAATCCATCTCAAGGACCCGCTCTGCACATTACTTCAGACCGCCACCAAGGTCGAAACCCAATGGCAGTCCATTACGTATGGATACGTGAAGGACATATAGAGCGAGCTATAGCTTTACCGACAATCCGACGCCTTGAAACGCCAGACGCCGGAGCCGCCGCCCACATGTCCCTTCATCTAACTAACAATGTCAAAGAGCCGACAAAAATACCGGCACAGCATCCCTACCCCTTTTTCTCAGGATAGTCAGCGCGCCAGATCTGTCGTGACTGCCTCAGCGACCAGTCGGCCACCGCTGCGGTGACACCCATCTAGGCGGGCCACCCAACACCGTCAACACCAAATTGCAGTTTTACGACATTTTTGCGGAGAATGGCGTTCAGCGCCCGTCTCCGGCGCTCTGATGGCGACGCGGGCCCCCCATCCTCCGGCCCGCGACAAATCGCGCGTCGCGCATTAGGAGCCGGGCATGGCTTCCCCTTATGATGCAATCATTCTTGGCGCCGGCGCTGCCGGATTGATGTGCGCCGCCGTCGCCGGACAGCGCGGTCGCCGCGTGCTGCTCGTCGATCATGCCGATGCGCCGGGCAAGAAGATCCTGATCTCCGGCGGGGGGCGGTGCAATTTCACCAACCTGCATACCGCGCCCGATCGCTACCTCTCCGCCAACCCGCATTTCGCCAAGTCGGCGCTCGGGCGCTATACCGCCGCCGACTTCGTGGCGCTGGTCGACCGTCACCGGATCGCATGGCACGAGAAGACGCTGGGACAATTGTTCTGCGACGGGTCGGCAAAGCAGATCGTCGCGATGCTGCGCGACGAATGCGAGGCCGGCCGGGTCGACATCGCCCTGTCCTCCCCCTTCGGCGAGATCGGCCATGACGGTTCGGCCTTTACCGTCGCCCTGCCCGGCCGCATCGTCAGCGCTCAGCGGCTGGTGATCGCCACCGGCGGCCCTTCGATTCCCAAGCTCGGCGCGACGGGCGTGGCTTATGATCTGGCGCGGCGATTCGGCCTCAAGGTCGTCGAGCCGCGACCGGCGCTGGTGCCGCTGACGCTTGGCGGGGACGAAGCCTTGTTCCGCGAATTGTCCGGCGTGGCGGCGGAGGTCGTCGCGACCGCGGGCAAGACGCGCTTTCGCGAGGCGGCGTTGTTCACGCATCGCGGCCTGTCGGGGCCGGCGATCCTGCAAGTATCGAGCTATTGGCGGCCCCGCGAGCCGATCGCGGTCGACTTCCTGCCCGATGCGGCGCGCGATTGGCTGATCGCGGCGAAGCGCGCGAACCCGCGCACCACGCTCAGGCGCGCGCTGGCCGCGACGCTGCCGGACCGGCTGGCGGAGGCCCTGGCGGAACGGCTGACGCTGCCGACGGAACTCGGCAACATCCCCGACCGGCGGCTCGACGAGGCGGCGCGACAGCTGTCGGGATGGCGGTTCATGCCCAATGGCAGCGAGGGATTCGCCAAGGCCGAGGTCACCGTCGGCGGGATCAGCACCGCCGACCTGTCCTCGCAAACACTGGAGGCACGGCGCGTGCCGGGGCTGCATGCGATCGGCGAGGCGGTCGACGTGACCGGCTGGCTCGGCGGCTACAATTTCCAATGGGCGTGGGCGAGCGGCTGGGCGGCGGCCCAGGCGCTCTGACGATCAATCCTGCGCGGCGGGGCCGTCGGTCGACACCGGGATCGCGTGCACGGCGCGATCCTGCGACGCGAGAAGATAATCGGCGGTGGTCAGGAAGGGCACCGGATTGACCGCATGGCCATCGATACGGACCTCGTAATGAAGGTGCGGGCCGGTCGAGCGCCCGGTCGACCCCATCAACGCGATCAACTGGCCGCGGGTGACGCGGGCGCCATCGGCGACGAGGATCTTCGACAGATGGCCGTAGCGCGTGGCGATGCCCTTGCCGTGGTTGATCTCGACCATATTGCCATAGCCGCCGAGGCGCGCGGCATGGTCGACGATGCCGTCCGCGGTGGCATAGATCGGCGTGCCGACCGGGCCGGGGATGTCGACGCCGGCGTGCATCGCCGCGGTGCCGCGGAACGGGTCGGAACGGATGCCGAAATTGCTGGTGAACTGGAGATGCTGGACCGGCTGGACCGAAGGGATGGCGATCGCGCCCTGCGGGCGGGTGTCGAGCTTCTTCCAGCTCTGGAACAAGGTGCGGAATTGCGCATCCGCCTTGAGGTCGGCCTGCGCCTCGGCGCTATTGGCATCGAGCATCGGGCCGCCCTCGGCCTTGGTCCCCTCGCCCTTCGTCCCGTCGCTCTTGATCGTCGTATGCGCGGTCGGCGTCGCGCCGGCGCGGGTCGCGTCCTGCGCCTGGGCTGCACCATAACCGAGGGTCATCGCACCCAGCGTGGCGACGATCGTGGCTTTACGGGCGAAAGTGCTCATCGGACCCCAATATGATGCGCCGCGTCCGTGGTCACGGACCCGACCGATTCCCTTCGTCTCGAAACCGCAGCCCCACCGCGTCCCTGACGGACAGTCTCTGCCGGCATTTGCCGCCCGACCACAATAGCTGCCGGCGGTTCGTCGCGATCAAGCGGCATCCGGCTGCGCCGAGTCGATGCGACACCATCACATCTGCGGGATTTCGCCGCTTCGAAGGGCGGGAATGGTGCCGGTTCGGCAGTGATCGCGCGGCTTGTCCGGGCTCGCCCGCCGCGGTCTGCGCGCGCCGTCCCGCGGGGGCATGACGCGGCCGCTCGGCCGGCCTATATCGTCCGCTTCATCAAATGGATGGCTTTCATGCTCGACTCCGCTTCCGCTCAGGTTCCCACGCTCAGCCTTGCCGATCAGGCGCATGATCCCGACGGCTTTGCCGCCGCGTTCGGAGAATCGTTCGAGCGGTTCGGCTTTGCGATCGTCGCGGACCATGGCGTGCCGCAGGATCTGATCGACCGCGCATGGCGCGACACCGAGGCCCTGTTCGCGCTGCCCGAGGCCGAGAAGCGGGACTATTTCGTCGCGGGCGGCGGTGGCGCGCGCGGCTATACGCCGTTCAAGACCGAGATCGCAAAGGACGCCAAGCACGTCGATCTCAAGGAGTTCTGGCACATTGGTCGCGAATTGCCCGAAGGCCATGCCAATGCCGATCGGATGGCGCCCAATATCTGGCCGGCAAGGCCGGAGGGGTTCAAGGACACGTTCCTCGAGCTGTTCACCGCCTTCGACCGCGCCGGCGACCGGTTGCTGTCGGCGATCGCTCGGCATCTCGGCCTCGCGCCCGACTGGTTCGATCCGGCGGTGAAGGACGGCAATTCAGTGCTGCGCCTGCTCCATTATCCACCGATCCCCGCCGATGCGGAGGGCGTCCGCGCCGGTGCGCATGAGGACATCAACCTCATCACGCTGCTGCTCGGCGCGGAGGAAGCGGGGCTGGAACTGCTCGACCGTGCCACCGGCCAGTGGCTGGCGATCAAGCCGCCCGAGGGCGCGATGGTGGTCAACGTCGGCGACATGCTGCAACGGCTGACCAACCATGTGCTGCCCTCGACCACGCATCGGGTCGTCAATCCGCCGGTCGAGCGGCGGGGTCATTCGCGCTATTCGATGCCCTTCTTCCTGCACCCGGCGCCGGATTTCCTGATCGCGACGCTGCCGCAGACGGTCAGCGCCGAAAACCCGAACCGCTATCCCGAGCCGATCACCGCGCACGATTACCTGCATCAGCGCCTGGTGGAGATCGGCCTGATCAAGGCTTAAGCACCGCGACGGTCAGATCCAAGCCGTCGCCACGCAGAATCCGCCATTTCCGGATCACGTCAAGACTTCTGAGGAACTGCCCCGTGCTCCTGCGAAAGCAGGATCACGGGGGTCACGAGCGCCTTAGACGTTGTTTTGTTTGGCCCTGGCCGGATCGCCATTCAGTTAAACGCCTCCCCCGCCGGAGAGGGCTATCGCCTATGGAGGTTCGTTTGGGCCGCCGCCCTCGAACCCCACCCCGTCACCCCGGACCTGTTCCGGGGTCCACTCTGCGGCTAGGAAAAAGGCTTGATGGGGCAGCGTTCTCATGTTGCCCGGTTGACCCCGGAACAAGTCCGGGGTGACGGATACCGGGGGGAAGCCGGTCAAACCTCATCACCGCAGACATTTGCGATAGCCCTCCCTAGCGGGAGGCGTTCTCTTCAAAGCTTGCATGTCGATACGGCCTGGGCTCCTGCTTTCGCAGGAGCATTGTTGCCTCACCGGCGATGACGACTTCGTTCGGCTCTCACCCGTCCAGATCTTCGGATTAGGTGCGGCAAGGAGGGCGAGAAACGTCTCCCTTTGGACGCATCGCTTTGTCGATCAATCGAAGCCACCCTCCAGATAGCGCGTCGCGACGGCGCAATGCATCGCGACGCCCTTCGCCATGACCGATTCCTCGATCGTCATCCGCGAGTTGTGCAGCGGCGGGTTGGTCGCCGGGTCGCTGCCCGCCGGGGCGACGCCGATGAAGGCGAACGCGCCGGGGAATTTGCGCAATACGTAGGAGAAATCCTCCGCGCCCATCATCGGCTGCGGCATCGGCGCAAACGGCTGGCCGAGGTCACCGGCGACCTGCTCGACCAGCGCCGCGCCACGGGAATCGTTGACCGTCACCGGATAGCCCTCGTCGATCCAGGCCTCGGCCGTCGCGCCATGCGCCGTGGCGATATGCTCGGCGATCCGGGTGATCGCGGCGCGCATCGTCGTCCGCGTCGCCTCCGACAGCGTCCGCAGCGTGCCGAGCATGCGCACCTCGCCGGGAATGATGTTGTGCGCCGATCCCGCCTCGATCTTGGTGATCGACAGCACCGCGGGGTCGGTCACCGCAATGGCGCGGGCGACATAGGTCTGGAAGGCGGTGACGATCTCGCAGGCGACCGGCACCGGATCGATACAATCGTGCGGCATCGCCGCATGGCCGCCGGCGCCGCGCACGACGACATGCACCGTATCCGCCGAGGCCATGATCGATCCGGCGCGGGTGATGACCACGCCGGCCGGCGCGTTGGGCGTGATGTGCAACGCGAAGGCCGCGTCGGGCGCGACGACGTCGAGCAGGCCGTCCTCGATCATGAAGCGCGCGCCGTGATGGCCTTCCTCGCCGGGCTGGAACATGAAGACGACCGTGCCGGGCAGTTGGTCCCGCCGCGCCGACAGCGCGCGGGCGGCGCCGACCAGCATCGCGGTATGCGAATCATGGCCGCAGGCGTGCATGCGGCCCGGGATGGTGCTGGCGAACGGGAGCCCGGTTTCCTCCTCCATCGCCAGCGCATCCATGTCGCCGCGCAGCAGCACGGTGCGACCGTTGTCGCCCTTCTGCCCGCGCAGGATCGCGATCAGGCCGCTGGTCGAGGGGCCTTCGTGATAGTCGAGCGGCAGGCCGGCGAGCGCCGCCTTGATCTTGTCGGTGGTGCGGCGGCAGTCGAGGCCGATCTCCGGCTCGGCATGGATCGCGCGGCGCAGCGTGACGATGTCGTCGAGTTCGGCTTCGCCGGCTGCGACCCAGTCGCTGCTATGGTCGTCGAGGGACATGATGAGGGCTCCGTTTCCGGTACAGTCTGGGCCGGTGCAGGGGCGTTGTCGAGGTTTGGGTGTGCTCCACCTGACCCGTCGTTCCCGCGCGGGCGGGGATTGATGGACACGACCGCAGCGATGGCGCCGCAAGGTCTGCGCTTATGAATCCCCGCCTGCGCGGGGATGACGATTTGGGGGGCGCGCCGGGCATCCCCCTTCGTCATGCCGGCGGAGGCCGGAACCCATTGGTGTGAAGCGCCGATGATGCGCGCAGCCGTGGTTGCACCGTGACCATGGGTCCCGGCTTTCGCCGGAATGACGATCAGGGGTGAGACGATGAGGTCCCCGCCCTCACCGCCGCATCAGATTGCCCAGCACGCTGCGCAGTACCGTGCCCATCAGGCCGCCGCTCGCCGACGAGCGCCGGGAGCCCGAACCGAACACCTGCTTGCCGATCTCGTTGGCCACCTGTCGGCCGATCGACGCGCTCGCCGCGCGGGTGGCGGAGGTCATCGCCTTCGCCCAGGGCGAATTCGCCGCCTCACGCGCGGCGGCGGCCTCCGCCTTGGCCTGTGCCGCCTGCGCGCGTGCCGCCTCCTTGGCGGCTTGCGCATCGGCCTTGGCCTGGACCGCCGCCGCCTTGGTGGCGTCGTCCTGCGCCCGCGCCGCGGCGGCGGCAGCCGCGGCCTCCTGCGTTTTGGCGGCGAGAATCTCCTCCGCCGATTCGCGGTCGACCGCGGTGTCGTATTTATCGCCGATCGCGTCGGTTTCGATCATCGCGGCGCGCTCCTGGGGCGTCACCGGGCCGACGCGGCTGGCCGGCGGCTTGATCAGCGTCCGCTCCACCGGCGCGGGCGAGCCGTCCGCCTGCAACAGCGACACCAGCGCCTCGCCGACCTTGAGCTCGGTGATCGCGGTGGCAACGTCGACGCCGGGATTGGCGCGGAACGTCTCGGCAGCGGCACGCACCGCCGCCTGGTCGCGCGGCGTGAAGGCGCGCAGCGCATGCTGCACGCGATTGCCGAGCTGGCCGGCGACGGCATCGGGAATATCGATCGGGTTCTGGGTAATGAAATAGATGCCCACCCCCTTCGACCGGATCAGCCGCACCACCTGCTCGATCTTGTCGAGCAGCGCCTTGGGCGCGTCATCGAACAGCAGATGCGCCTCGTCGAAGAAGAACACGAGCTTCGGCTTGTCGGGATCGCCGACCTCCGGGAGATGCTCGAACAATTCGCTCATCAACCACAGCAGGAAGGTGCTGTAGAGCTTGGGCGCCGCCATCAGTTTGTCGGCGGCGAGGATGTTGACGATCCCCCTGCCCTTGTCGTCGGTCCGGATGAAGTCGTCCATCTCCAGCGCCGGTTCGCCGAAGAAATGGTCGCCGCCCTGCGTGCGCAACTGAAGCAGCGCGCGCTGGATCGCGCCGATCGATTGCTTCGAGACGTTGCCGTAGGTGGTGGTGAGTTCGTCGGCGCGGTTCGCGCAATCCGCCAGCATCGCCTGGAGATCGTCGAGGTCGAGGAGCAGCAGCCCTTCCTTGTCGGCGACGTGGAAGGCGATCGTCATCACGCCCTCCTGCACCGCGTTGAGGTCCATCAGGCGCGAGAGCAGCAGCGGCCCCATCTCACTTACCGTCGTCCGGATCGGATGACCCTGCTCGCCATACAGGTCCCAGAATTGCACCGGCGTATCGGCATAGGCCCAGTCGGTCTCGCCGATCTCGGCGGCGCGCGCGGCGAAGGCGGCGTGCGTCTTCGCCTGCGGCGATCCTGCAATGGCGAGGCCCGACAAATCGCCCTTCACGTCGGCGACGAAGCTTGGCACGCCGACCTTGGAGAAGCCCTCGATGATCCCCTGCAACGTCACCGTCTTGCCGGTGCCGGTCGCGCCGGCGATCAGGCCGTGGCGGTTGGCACGCCGCAGGTCGAGCAGTTGCGGCTTGCCGCCGCCCAGTCCGATGAAGATGCCGTCGCTCATGTCCGCTCCTGTCGTCTGCGCGGCAGACCTACTCCGGCGCATCGGCAAAAGGAAAGGGCCGCCGCTCGGCTGAGCGACGGCCCCATGTCTCGGTCATCCCGGCGGCAGGGCCCCCGGCGAAACGCCGGTGACCTGCACGCCAGCATGCGCAACGGGTTACTTGATCTTCACCGCGATGAAGCCCGGCACACGACCGCGCTGGATCAGCAGCAGCACCTGCGGACGGCCCGCCGCCTTCGCCTGCGCGACGATCCGCGCGACATCCGCGGAGGTGCGCACCGGAACGCTGTTGACCGCCTGGATCACATCGCCGCGCTTCAGCTTGCCCGCCGCATCGCTGCTCGAATCGACCGCCGCAACCACCACGCCCTGCACGGTGGGATCGACGCCCACCGCACGGGCGATGCCCGGCGTCAGCGGCTGGACGGCGATGCCGAGCGGCGCCGAGCTGCCCTGCGTCGTGCCCGCGCCGGTGCCGCTGTCGTCGTCGCTGCCATCCCCCTGCGGGTCGTTGGGGCCGAACCCGCCCGAATCCTCGCCGCCGTTCGCCAGCGCCTTGATCTGGTCGTTCGACGGCCGGGTCGCGACCTGGATGTTGACCGTCGTCGGCTGGCCGGCGCGCAGCACCTCGAACCGCGCGGTCGTGCCCGGCTGGAGGTTCGAGACGAGACGGGTCAGCGTCTGGTCCGGCGTCACCTGCTGGCCGTTGATCTTGGTGACGACGTCGCCGGCGCGCAGGCCGCCCTTCGCCGCCGGGCCATTCGGCTCGACCTTGGCGATCAGCTCGCCCTGGTTCTTGGGGATACCGAGCGCTGCGGCGGCATCGTCATTGACCGCGCCACCGATGGTCACGCCGATATAGCCGCGGGTGATCTTGCCACCCTTCATGAACGTCTCGATGATCGGCTTGGCGGTCGCCGCGGGAATGGCGAAGCCGATGCCGATATTGCCGCCCGACTGGCTGAAGATCTGCGAATTGACGCCGATCACATTGCCGTTGAGGTCGAACATCGGGCCCCCCGAATTGCCCTGATTGATCGAGGCGTCGGTCTGGATGAACTGGTCATAGGCGCCGCCCTGACCGGTGACGCGGTTGATCGCCGAGATGATGCCCGCGGTCACCGTGCCGCCGAGGCCGAAGGGCTCGCCGATCGCCAGTACCCAGTCGCCGACACGCGCGCGGCTCGAATCGCCCCACTTCACGAACGGCAGGCCGGCGGCGTCGATCTTGAGCAGCGCCAGGTCCGAATCCTGATCCTTGCCGATGACCCGCGCGGTATATTCCTTGTTGTTGCTCAGCGTGACGGTGATCGAATTGACCGTCGCCCCCTCCGCACCCGGCGCGATGACGTGGTTGTTGGTCACGACATAGCCGTCCGGCGAGATGAGGAAGCCCGAGCCGAGCGACGCGCCCTCGCGCTTCACCGGTGCGCCGCCCTGACCGCCGCCCATGCCGCCGAACAGATCGCCGAACGGCGTGCCCGAGAACGGGTTGGCCGGCTGGCGCTGGACGATCGTCTGCTTGGTCGAGATGTTGACGACCGCCGGCTGCAGCTTGGCGACCATGTCGGCGAAGCTCATCGGCGCGCCGGCCTTGGGCGCGGCGGCCTGGATCGCGCCGGGCTCGTTCTGGGCCTGTTGCGCGGTGCTCGGCTGCAGCGCCAGCGTGGCGGTCGCGCCGCCGAGGAGAAGCGCACTGGTAATGGCGTAGGCGTAGCGCACTAGGAGAAAATCCTCTTCTGGATGGGCGTTCAGATTTGGTGCCTTAGTGGACCCAAACGCCTGAACGCCGCTTGAATGTTCATACGCCCGAAAGTTGGGGTGCAATCCCTGGGGATCAACGCCCCCGCCCTTCGAACTCGCGCAAGTAACTGTTTCCAGGCGACAAGATGATGGAGGTCGATCCCGTCGGCGCCGCGCCGCCGTCCGCGCCGAAGGTATGCCGATACGACTGCATCGCCCGATAGAAGTCGTAGAAATCAGCATCCTTGGTGAAGCTTTGCGCATAGATCCGCGCGGCGGCGGCATCGGCCTCGCCACGGATGATCTGCGCTTCCTTCTGGCCCTGCGCGCGGATCGTCGTCGCCTGTTGCTGGCGTGCCGTCGCCATCCGCGCGAGCGCGCGGTCGAGCGGGCTGCCGTCGGGCAGGTCGGCGTGCTTGATCCGCACGTCGACGATCTGCACGCCATATTGGCTGGCGAGCCGCTGCATGCGGATCTGGATATTGTCCATCACCTGGTCACGCTCGGGGCTCAGCAGCGTCGCGAACGGCTGGTTGCCGAGCTCGTTGCGGATCGAGCTGCCGAGCAGCGGGCGCAGCGCCTCGGTGATCGCCGCCTCGGTCTGCGAGGTGCTGCCGGTCGCATTTACCGCCTTCAGCGGATCGACGATGCGGAACCGTGCATAGGCATCGACCTCGAGCCGCAGCTGGTCGGACGAGAGCACCTGCTGGTTGTCGTAATCGACATCGAGCACACGCTTGTTGAGCCAGACCAGCCGATCGATGAACGGAATGCGCAGGATCGGACCGGCACCGGTGCGGCCGAACTGCTCGTTTGCCTTCCATGCGTTGACTGTGCGTACCGGCTGTTCGAAGCGCAGGATCACCGCCTGCTGCGTCTCCGGAACGATCGTGATCGTCGCGGAGAGCAGGATGACGAGGATCAGCGCCGCGAGACCGAGCGCGATGGGGTGACGCCAGAGGCCGTTCACTGGCCGCCTCCCGTCGCCGGGGCAGGCTGGGCCTGGGCCTGGGCCGGAGCGGCATCGGGCAGTCGCCGTGGGCGGTCGAGCGGCAGATAGGGCACGACGCCATTGGCTTCGACGATCGTCTTGTCGGACTTGGCCAGCACGGCCTCCATGGTCTCGTAATACATGCGGCGGCGCGTCACCTCGGGGGCGAGGCGATACTGTTCGTACACCTTGTCGAACTGCGATGCTTCGCCTTCGGCGCGGGCGACGACCTGCTTGGCGTAGGATTGCGCCTGATTGCGCGCGCCCTGCGCGTCCTGCTGCGCGGCGGTGACGTCCTTGAACGCGTCGTTGACGCGCGCGGGCGGGTCGGCCTGCTTGATGCCGACGCCGACGACGACGATCCCCGACTTATAATCGTCGAGCACCTTCTGCATCCGCTCCTGCACCTGGTTCTCGATTAGCGCGCGGCCCGGCCCGAGTGCCGAGTCGAGGCTGACGTTGGCCACGACCTCGCGCATCGCGCTTTCCGCGGTGGCGCGGACGGTGTCGCGCGGCCGGTCGATCTGGAACACGTAATTCTGCGGGCTCGAGATCTTCCAGCGTACCGCATAGGCCAGATCGATGATGTTCTGGTCGCGAGTCAGCATCAGGTTCTCGGTGCCGCTCTCCGGAAAATTCTCGATCCGGATGTTCTGCACGTCAACCTTGACGACGCGCGCGATCGGTGCCGGCATCGTCATCGCGATACCGGGATCGAGCGTGCCGGAATAGCGGCCCAGATAGGTCACGACGCCGCGCTCCTGCGGCGCGATCGGATGGATCGAGGTGTAGAGGACCCATACCAGCAGGATGATCCCGGCCCCGATCAGCCACAGCGCCCGCGCGTTGGGCGCACCGGGCAGGCCGCCGAGCCCGCCGCCGTTGCCGCCCCCGCCGCCGCCCCGCGCCTTGCGCAGGAACTCGTCGAGCGCGGTCTGCTTGGCGCCGGTCTTGCGCGCGCCGGGCGGCAGCGACCAGGGATTGCGCGGACCGCCGCCGGAGCCACCGTTGGCGTCGTCGCCCTGGCCCCAGGGGCCCCTGGGCGTTTCATTGGCGAGTATGGGAGGGCGCGATCGGCGACCCGGCAGGATATTCATGCCTATCCTTATAAGAAGGCGGACGCGGAAAAACAGTGGCAAGCCGTCGGCGTAGCCCTATCTGGTGCCGCATGACACAAGACGTAACGATTGCCGCGATCCGCGCCGCCGCGGGCGAGCGGGCGACGGTCCGCTTCGAAGGCACGCGGGCGGGCATCGTCCTCGATGCGACCGGCCTCGGCGGCGCCGAGCGCGATGCGCTCGAAGCGGCGGTACGCGCCGCCGCCACCGCCGCCTGGTCCGGCGAAGTCCGGCTGGTCGTCACCGCCGAGCGCGTCACGCGACGGCTGCTCGCGGTGGCGAGCGGCAAGGGCGGCGTCGGCAAGTCGACGCTCGCCGCCAATCTCGCCATCGCGCTGAAGGCGCGCGGGCGGCGCGTCGGCCTCGTCGACGCCGACATCTATGGCCCGTCGCAGCCGCGGCTGATGGCGGCGGAAGACCAGCGGCCGACCGCCAAGGACAAGGTGCTCGACCCCGTTCCCACGCCATACGGCGTGCCGATGCTGTCGATGGGCCAGCTCATCCAGCCGGGCAAGGCGATCGCCTGGCGCGGTCCGATGGCGGCCGGGGCCCTGACCCAGCTGGTCGACGCCGATTGGGGCGCGACCGACACGCTGGTGCTCGACCTGCCGCCCGGCACCGGGGACGTGCAGTTGACCATGGTCCAGAAGCACAAGCCGGCGGGCGCGATCATCGTATCGACGCCCCAGGATCTGGCGTTGATCGACGCGACGCGCGCGATCGACCTGTTCGACAAGGCGGGCATCCCGATCATCGGCATCGTCGAGAATATGGCCGGCTATATCTGTCCGCATTGCGGCGAGCTGTCGGATCCGTTCGGCAACGGTGGCGCGCAGGCGACCGCGGAACGGCTCGGCCTGCCCTTCCTCGGCCGGGTGCCGCTGGCGATCGGCATCCGCACCGCCTCCGACGCGGGCCAGCCGCCGGCGGCGGGGAACGGCGCCGATGCGACCGCGTTCCATGCGATAGCGGGCCAGGTCGACGACTGGCTGCGCAGCCACTGAGGAGACCGCCCGTGCCGCTGACCGACGATGCCGCGATCAAGGCGCTGCTGGAAGGCGCACGGACGATCGCCATGGTCGGCGCGTCCGACCGCCCCGACCGCCCGTCCTATGGCGTGATGGCGATGCTCCAGCGCCACGGCTATCGTGTCATCCCGGTCAATCCGCAGATCACCGGCGAGCATGTCCATGGCGAGTTCGTCTTCCGCGACCTTCACCAGCTCGGCGACCCCATCGACATCGTCGACATCTTCCGTCGCCCGGACGCGGCGGGCGAAGCAGTCGACGAGGCGATCGCAATCGGCGCGAAAGCGGTGTGGCTGCAATTGGGCGTGGTCAACGCGGCCGCCGCCGCGCGGGCGGAAGCCGCCGGCTTGCAGGTCGTCATGGACCGCTGCCCGGCGATCGAGATTCCGCGGCTGGGGGTCGCCCCGATCGAGGCTTGATATCGGACGCGGCTTGACGGAGACTGATGCGTCCGAGGCCATCGGGAAGACGCATCCCATGTTCGCGCTGCTGTTGCTGTCCGCCGCCCCGATCGAAGATGCCGCGACGTTGATCGCGCGCTCCTCCACCGTGATCGCCGGAGAGCGCTGCGCGCCCGATCCCGACAGGACCGATATCACGGTGTGCGGCCGACGCCGCGCCGACCGGTTCCGCGTGCCGTTCGTGGTCCATGATCCCGGCGACCCCAGATATCAGCCGGTGATCGTCGAGCGCGACCGCCTGCTCAACCGCACCAATCCGGTTAGGGAATTGAGTCCCTTCCTCGTCGGCGGAGGCATGGCCGGGGCCACGATGAGCACGCGCAACGGCCTGACCGGGGCCACCAATCGCCCGCTCGCGCCATGATCTGGCTGGCGATCGCCTTGCAGGCCGCGGTGCCGGCCACGAGCAGTCCGGCACCGGAACAGCCGCAGCGCTGGTCGATCCTCACGCCGCAGCCCTGCGCGCCGACGGACCGACCACATGACGACAAAAGCGACATCGTCGTCTGCGCCGACGGCAAGACCTCGCAATCGCTGCCCTTGCCCGACGAGGCGGGGCCGCCACCGGGCCGCGGCGCCAATCGCGATCTCTCTTCCAAGACGGCACTGGCGCTGGAGGCGCCGCCCTGTGCAGCGACGCAGGCGGGGTGCACCGTCGGCTTCGGCCCGCCAATCGCCCCCATCGTCGGCGCGCTCGCCAAGGTGGCGAAATCGGCCTTCGCCAAGAAACCCGACAAGCGCGGCCGCGTGCCGATCGACCTCGGCACGCCATAATTCTTCCCGCCCGGGCGAGACGATCGCATATTCAAGCCCACCCCGTCACCCCGGACTTGTTCCGGGGTCCACTCCGCGGCGAGGAGAAGGGCTTGATTCGAAACCTTTCTCTTGCGGCCAAGTGGACCCCGGAACGAGTCCGGGGTGACGAACCTGATGAGGACGCCGATCGAACCTCACCACCTCAGCCATAGGCGATAGCCCTCCCGCCGGCCGGGCCGAATTCGCCTCACCCCAGGATGGGCATCCACAGCGGCAGGCCGGACAGGCTCTGCGATCCGCGCAACTTCTCCAGCGCGTGGACGACCGCGCGTTCCGGCCCTTCGTGGGTGACGATGGCGACGATCGCGCTGCCGTCCGCCGCGACTCCGCGCTGGATCAGGCTCTCGATCGACACGCCCGCGTCGCGCATCGCCGCTGCGATCTCGGCCAGCACGCCGACGCGATCAGGGACGGTGAAGCGCAGATAGGCGCGGGCCCTCCGTTCGCCGGTGTCGGCGGCGCGTTCGGCGGTCAGCGCCGCCGCCGGCATCGCATAGGGCGAGCCATATTCACCGCGCGCGATGTCGATCAGGTCGGCGACCACCGCGCTCGCAGTCGGCCCCTCGCCGGCGCCGGCGCCCTGGAAGAACAGCCGGCCGACGTAATTGCCCTCCGCCACCACCGCGTTGAGCGAGCCGGTGACATGCGCGAGGGGATGATCGACCGGTACGAGATGCGGATGGACCCGCTGGAACAGGCCATGTGCATCGGCCTCGGCAACCCCGACCAGCCGCACACGATAGCCGAGCGCCGCCGCCTCGGCGATGTCGGCGGCGATGACGTGGCGCACGCCGGTGGCGGAGACGTCACCGAACGCCGGCCGCGTGCCGAAGGCGAGGCTGGCGAGGATCGACAATTTGTGCGCCGCATCGACGCCGTCGATGTCGAAGCTGGGGTCCGATTCGGCATAGCCGAGCGCCTGCGCCTCGGCGAGCACCTCAGCAAAGTCGCGGCCTTCGGCTTCCATCTTCGACAGGATGAAATTGCAGGTGCCGTTGAGGATGCCGTAGACGCGGCTGATCCGGTTGGCGGCGGCGCCTTCGCGCAGCCCCTTGATGACCGGCACGCCGCCCGCCACCGCCGCCTCGAACTTGAGCGGCACCGCGGCGGTTTCCGCAGCCTGTGCGAGTTCGAGGCCGTGGTGGGCGATCATCGCCTTGTTGGCGGTGACGAACCCCTTGCCCGCCGCGATCGTCTGCCGCGCCAGCGTCAGCGCCGGCCCGTCCGAGCCGCCGATCAGCTCGACGACGACGTCGGCCTCGGCGTGGCCGGCGAGATCGCGCATGTCGTCGATCCAGGCGAAGCGGGTCAGATCGATGCCGCGATCCTTGTTGCGATCCCGCGCGGAAATCGCGACGACCTCGATCGGCCGGCCGGCGCGGCGGGTGATCAGATCGCGGTTGGCATCGAGCAGGCGGACGACGCCGCCGCCCACGGTTCCGAGCCCGGCAAGGGCGACGCGCAAGGGTGTGTTGCTTTCCATGGCCGCCGCCTAGCGGAAAGGCGCGTTGCCTGTCCATCCGGCGCAGCTTTATGTCGCGCCGATCGTCACCATTGCCCCATCGTATCGCCCCGTGCCACAACCCGTGCCAATTCCATTCAGCCTGCGAGCGCTTTTCCCATAATGGCCACTGCCCCCAGCCCCATCGCGCGGCCCGTCGCCGAGCTGACCGTCCGCGGTATCCTGCTCGGCGGGGTCATCACCCTGCTGTTCACCGCGGCCAACGTCTATCTCGGTCTGAAGGTCGGGCTGACCTTCGCCACCTCGATCCCGGCGGCGGTCATCTCGATGGCGATCCTGCGCTATCTGCCCGGCGCGACGATCCTCGAGAACAATATCGTGCAGACCGTCGCCTCGGCGGCGGGGACGCTGGCGGCGATCATCTTCGTGCTGCCCGGCCTGGTCATGATCGGCTGGTGGCAGGGCTTTCCCTATCTGCTTACCGCCGGGATCACGATGACCGGCGGCATCCTCGGCGTGATGTTCTCGGTGCCGCTGCGCCGCGCGCTCGTCGTCGATACCGATCTGCCTTATCCCGAAGGCCGCGCTGCCGCCGAGGTGCTGATGGTCGGCGCCGGCAGCCGCGCCGGTGAGGCGGAGAGCGCGCGCGGCCTCAAGGTCATCGTCGTCAACGCCCTCGCCTCCGCCGGCTTCGCGCTGCTCACCCAGACCAAGCTCGTCGCCAGCGAGGCGGCGCACTTCTTCCGCGTCGGCGCCGGCACCACCGGCATTGCCGGCGGCCTGTCGTTCGCGCTCATCGGCGCCGGGCATCTCGTCGGCCTGTCGGTCGGGCTGGCGATGTTCGCGGGCGTCGTCATCGGCTGGTGGATCGCCCTGCCGATCCTGACCGGCCTGTCGCCGGCGGCGGTGGGCGTCGGCCTCGAAGACTGGGCGGGCGGCGTGTTCCGCACCGATGTCCGCTTCCTCGGCGCCGGCGTGATCGGCGTCGCCGCGATCTGGACGCTGCTGCGCATCATCGGACCGGTACTCTCCGGCATCCGCTCGTCGATCGCGGCGAGCAAGGCCAAGCGCGGCGGCGCGGTGCTCGAACTGGGCGAGCGCGACCTGTCGATCGGCATCGTCGTCGCCGTCATCCTTGCGACGCTGATCCCGATTGCCGGCCTGCTGTGGTCGGTCATCGTCGGCGGCCCGCTGGAAGGATCGGCGCTGGTGCTGATCGCCGGCGCCCTGGTGTTCGTGCTGGTGCTCGGCCTCGTGATCGCCGCGGTCTGCGGCTATATGGCGGGCCTGATCGGCGCGTCGAACAGCCCGGTGTCGGGCATCGGCATCCTGTCGGTGATCGCCGCCAGCCTGATGCTCGTCGGGCTGTTCGGGCGCGGGGCGGGGCCGGACACGACGCAGGCGCTGGTCGCCTATGCGCTGATCGTCACCGGCATCGTCTTCGGCGTCGCCACCATCTCGAACGACAATCTCCAGGATCTCAAGACCGGCCAGCTCGTCGGCGCGACGCCGTGGAAGCAGCAGGTCGCGCTCATCTTCGGCGTGATCTTCGGCAGCCTCGTGGTGCCGCCGGTGCTCGAACTGCTCGCGACGACGTTGGGCTTCCAGGGCGCGCCGGGCGCCGGTCCCAATGCGCTCGCCGCCCCGCAGGCGGCGCTGATCTCGGCGCTGGCCAAGGGCGTGCTGGGCGGCGACCTCAACTGGACGATGATCGGCTATGGCGCGCTTATCGGCGTCGGCGTGATCCTGCTCGACGAGACGCTCGGTCGCCTCGGCAAGCTGCGCCTGCCGCCGCTCGGCATCGGCCTTGGCGTCTACCTGCCGATGGCGGTGACGCTGCCGCTGGTGCTGGGCGCGGTGATCGGGGCGATCTACGACCGCTGGGCGGAGCGTACCGCCGATGTCGAGCTTGCCAAGCGGATGGGCGTGCTCACCGCAACCGGCATGATCGTCGGCGAAAGCCTGTGGGGCGTCGCCTTCGCGGTCCTGGTCTACCTCGGCAATTCCGACGCCCCATTGGCGATCGCACCGGGCGGCTTCGCGCCGATCGCGCTGATCGGTGGGACGCTGGCGTTCCTCGCGCTCCTCGCCGGCCTGTACCGCTTCACGCAGCGGTCGGTCGCGCCGCGGTAAGCGCCCGCCAAATGCGGCCAACCGTTTAACCGGTGCGGAACGCGCGGCGGGATCGGCCGTTTGACATGCAGAACCCGGTGATCACCCTGCCATCCCCCCCGGCCGGTGATTGCCGGGTTTTCAGTAAGCGTATCATGGGGTTCGTCGTGACATCGTCAGCACAAGAGCAGCGCGACCGATTGGCGAGGGTGAGCGAGGCATTGCAGTCCAGCGTCACCGTGCCGACCGACACATTCATCACCGACGACATTCCGCTGCTGCTGACCAAGCTGTCGCGGATCCCGGCCAAGCCGGACGACAAGCGCGGCAACGGCGCCGGCTGATACGCCCCCCGGTCGCGATCATCCCCGCACCGACGGGGATGACGACATGTGAGGGGCGCGCCCTCACACCATCGCGGCGAGCATGTCCTTGATCTTGACGAAGGCGAAGCCGACCGAGCTGTCGGCGATGCCGTACGGCAGGAACAACGTGTCGCCGTGCTTGATCGCGCCGCAGCTGTAGACGACGTTGGGCACATAGCCCTCACGGTCCTGGTCCTTGGCGGCGAGGATCGGCTCGCGGGTACGGCCGAGCACCTTCGACGGATCGTTCTTGTCGAGCAGCGCCGCGCCGATCGAATATTTGCGCATCGCGCCGACGCCGTGGGTCAGCAGCAGCCAGCCCTCGTCCAGCTCGATGGGCGGGCCGCAATTGCCGATCTGCACCAGCTCCCACGGGAAGACGGGCGTCAGGATCTTCTCGCCTTCGTCCCAATGTTCCAGGCTGTCGGACTTGAGCAGGAACAGATTCTCGCCGTCCTGCCGGCCGATCATCATATATTGGTCGCCGACCTTGCGCGGGAACAGCGCCATGCCCTTATTGCGCGCTGCCGGGCCAGACATCGGCACGAGATCGAACGCGCGGAAGTCGCGCGTGCGCATCAGCTCCGACTGGATCACCGAGCCGTTATAGGCGGTATAGGTGCCGATCCATTCGTAGCTGCCGTCCTCATGCTGGAAGTGGACGATGCGCAGATCCTCCAGCCCCTTCGACTGGGCGCGGGTGATCGGGAAGATGACGGTGCCCGACAGCGTCGAGTCGCGGTGCCGCCAGACCGTGACCGGCCCCTCCGGGATATCGTCCTCGCCGACGCCCACGACGTCGGTCGCGGTCGCGAACGGCGGCTCGGGTGCCAGCTTCAATTCGTTGCCGCTGGTGATGATGCCCTCGCGGAACGCGACCGAGGAGATATGCCCCTCGCCCACCGAGCGCAGGCTCATCAGGATACGCATCGATCCTTCGGGCATGCCCGACTGGTCGAAATGCGGCACCGCGCTGGGGTTCATCAGCGCCGCCGCGGCATAGCTATACTCGTGGCAGAAATAGGCGCCGATCAGCTGGCGCTTCTCGTCGCTGATCGCGCTGCCGTCGAGACCCAGCAGATCCTCGATCTCGTCGTAGCGTGTCATGAAGACGCGGCGCGTCTGCCAGTGCCGGGCCTCGAAGTCCTTGAGCACGATCTCGAGCTGCTCGCGCGCGTCGTCCACCGACATTTCGAGCACTTCGCCAACCAGACGCTCGGTCCGGTTGGGCGGGCCGCCCTTGCCGCCCCACGCGATGTGGAACGGCCGGACGACCACGCGGGACGGATCGGCATGAAGCCGCAAGCGGTGGTTAAACAGATCCATCGCGGTGTGTAAGCCTCGCCGGTCGGGTCGTTGACGATGTGTCGCCCGAACCGATCAGGCGACGCGCGTCGTCCCTGCCACGCCTTGGACCGACTTTGAAAGCCCCGAAATCGCGCAACTGGCCAGTTGGAGCGCCAAAATGGATTCGGCGCCTTGGTTGCGGTTGAGTCCGGTCGGCATGAGCCCGTCGAAACAGCCGCCATCCGCCGGGCTGGCGAGCGGCAGGTCCAGGTCGTTCTGACCCAGATACCAGGCATAGGCGCGGTCCGCCTCCGCCACCCAGCGCGGATCGTTGGTCGCGCGCCATGCCGACAGGCAGGCGTCGACCGTCGCCTGCGCCTCGAGCGGCTGCTGGTCGAATTGCAGCGGATCGGCATAGGGCCGGCCGAAGCTCTCGGTGCCGACAGCGCGGAAACGTCCCTCGGGCGAGGTCTGCTTGGCGACGATCCAGTCGAGCGTCTCCAGGCCGCAATCGATCAGGTCCTGGCGCTCCAGCGCCTGACCGGCGACGATCAGCGCCTGCGGCAGGCGGGCGTTGTCATAGGCGAGAACGATCTCGAACCACTGCCATTCCGGCCGGCGTGCTTCGGCAAGCAGCGCAAGGTGATCGTCCGGGAACCGCTCCAGGATCGATCGCGCCAGTTCGTGTCCCGGCGACGCTTCGAGCATCGCCGCCGCGCCGAGCATCGCGAACGACTGCGCCCGCAGCGATCCAAGGTCGAGCGCCAGGCTGGCAGTCGCGTCGAACATGTTGCGTGCCCAGTCGCGATGCTTCGGGTCCTTGCCGTCACGCGCGGTGACGCCGAGCGCCCAGATCGCGCGGCCGTTCGAATCCTCGGAGCCGACGTCCTCGCACCAGGTGCGGTCGAAGTTCATGAAGTTGCGGAAGCGGCGCTCGTCCGGGTTCCAGGCATATTGCACGAACGAGGCGTAGATCGTCGTCCACTTGTCGCGCTCGACCGGATCGAGGTCGTCCATCGCGCTCATCAGCATCAGCGCGCGGGCATTGTCATCGATGCAATAGCCATGGCGACGATCGGGCACCGAATAGATCGAATGCTGGAGCATGCCGGTCGCGTCGCTCATCCGCTCGACCGCGGCGAAGTTGGGCTTCAGCGCGCGCACGCCCTGCTGGGCCTGCGCCAGCCGCCTAGGGCGGGTGGCGACGGCGACCTCGGTCTCATGCAGCGTCGCTTCGGCCAGCCGCGGCCAGATCATCGTGCGACCGCGATCATAGGCACGCTGCGCCAACCGGGTCCGGTCGCGCGCGCTGGTCAGAAGTCGATCGATCTCGCGCGCAAAAGCGCCGACGTCGCGGAAGTCGACCAGCACCCCGTGGCCGTCCGCGAGGATTTCCGTCGCATGGACATAGGGCGTGGAGATCACCGCCTTGCCGACGCCGACCGCATAGGACAGCGTGCCCGAAGTGATCTGCGCCGGGTTCAGGTACGGCGTCGCGTAGATGTCGGCCGCCTGCAGATAGTCGATCAGCTCGTTATGCTCGACGAAGGCGTCGATGAAGGCGACGTTGCCGCCGACGCCGCGCTCCTCGGCCAGCGCCTTGAGGCGGTCGCGATAGGCTTCGCCCTCATGCGCGACGAGATTGGGGTGGGTCGCGCCCAGCACGACGTAGAGCAGGTTGGGATGGCGCTCAGCCACCGCGGGCAACGCCTCGATGATCGTCTCTATGCCCTTGTTGGGGGCGAGCAGACCGAAGGTGAGGACGACGTCGCGCCCTTCCCAGCCGAAGCGCGGCTTGAGCGTCTCGGGGTCGACGAACGGGCGGTCGGGCACGCCGTGCGGGATCATCGCGATCTGGCGCGGCGCCGCACCATAGACGCGGCGCAGGATGTCGCGGCCGCGCTCGGCCATCACGACGACCTTGGCGGCGCGGCGCAGCAGCCCTTCGAGCACGCGGCGTTCGTCGGCATTGGGCTTTTCGAGCACGGTGTGCAGCGTGACGATCACCGGCAAAGTCGTCCGGTCGAGCAGCGCGAGCAGATGCTCGCCCGCCGGACCGCCGTAGATGCCATATTCATGCTGCACCCAGATCGCCTGCGCGCCGCTCGCCTCGATCGTGCGGGCGGTGGTCAGATAGGCGGACAGGTCGTTCTGCGGGATCGTGCCGGTCACCGCGGGCGGATAGTCGTAGCGTCCCGGATGATCGTCCATCGCATAGACATCCACCCGGACGTCGGGGAAGCGCGCGCGCATCGCTTCGTACACGTCCGTGGTGAAGGTCGCGAGGCCACATTGGCGCGGCAGGAAGTTGCCGATCATCGCCAGATGCTTGATTGCGTCGCCGTTCGCCGCGGTCGTGAGCATGCCCGTCCCTTCGTAGATGCAACCCTGTGGCGGAGCCACAACCTTGCTATCGGATGAACACGCTCACGACCCAAAGGTTGCAGTGATGTTGCGCTGCACCTAACCGATCGCGTTGATCTCGATCAACCCCTGCCGCGGTACGGCGGCACGCCCTGATCGGGCAGCCACAGCTCGGCAGGCGGCGGCCCGGACTGCCAGAACACGTCGATCGGGATGCCGCCGCGCGGATACCAATAGCCGCCGATCCGCAGCCACAACGGCTTCATCTCGTTGAACAATCGCTGCCCGATGCCGACCGTGCAATCCTCGTGGAAGCCGGCGTGGTTGCGGAACGCGCCGAGGAACAGCTTGAGCGACTTCGATTCGACGATCGTCGCGCCGGGCGCATAATCGATGACGAGATGGGCGAAATCCGGCTGGCCGGTGACCGGACACAGCGAGGTGAATTCCGGCACTGCAAAACGCACGAGATAGGTCGTACCGACGCGCGGATTGGGAACATAATCGAGCACCGCTTCTTCGGGAGATGCGGGCAGCTGGCTGGCCTGGCCGAGATGCTTTGGGGTCATGCCCCGCCATGTAGGACGTCGACCCCAATATGAAAACGCTCGTTCCGGTCCTCGGCGACCAGCTCAGCATGACGCTTTCCTCGCTGCGCGACGCCGACCCCGCCGATACCATCGTGCTGATGATGGAGGTGGGCGACGAGACGACCTACGTCCGCCACCACAAACAGAAGATCGCCTATATCCTGTCGGCCATGCGCCATCACGCCGCGGCGCTCGCCGAGGCAGGCTGGACCGTCGACTATGTCCGCCTCGACGATCGCGACAGCAGCGGCAGCTTCACCGGCGAGATCGCCCGCGCCGTCCAGCGCCACGCCCCCGACCGGATCGTCGTCACCGAGGCCGGCGAATGGCGCGTCGTCGCGATGATCGAATCGTGGGAGACGATCTTCGGCATCCCCGTCGCGATCCGCAGCGACGATCGCTTCCTGTGCGACCATGCCGAATTCGACGCCTGGGCAAAGGATCGCAACCAGCTGACGATGGAATTCTTCTACCGCGTCATGCGTCGCAAGACCGGGTTGCTGATGGACGGCAAGCAGCCGGTCGGCGACCGCTGGAACTTCGACAAGGAAAATCGCAAGCCGGCGAAGAGCGACCTGTTCATGCCGCGCCCGCACGCCTTCGCGCCCGATGCGATCACGCAGGAGGTGCTGGCGCTGGTCGCCGAGCGGTTCGCCGATCACCCCGGCACGCTCGACGGCTTCAGCTATGCCGTCACCGCCGCCGACGCCGATTGCCAGGCCGCTTATTTCCTGGAAAAGGCGCTGCCGCAGTTCGGCGATTACGAGGATGCGATGCTCACCGGCGAGCGCTATTTGTGGCACTCGATCCTGTCGCCCTACATCAACTCCGGGCTGCTCGATCCGCTCGACCTGTGCCGCCGCGCCGAGGCGGAATATCGCGCCGGCCGCGCGCCGCTCAACTCGGTCGAGGGCTATATCCGCCAGATCATCGGCTGGCGCGAATATATGCGTGGCATCTACTGGCGCGAGGGGCCGGACTATGTGACCCGCAACTTCCTCGACCATCATCGCAAGCTGCCCGGCTGGTACTGGACCGGCGAGACCGACATGCACTGCCTCAAGGAGGCGATCGGACAGACGCTCGCCACCGCGCACGCGCATCATATCCAGCGGTTGATGGTGACGGGCAATTTCGCGCTGCTGATCGGCGCCGATCCCGCCGAGGTGCATCGCTGGTACCTCGAAGTCTATATCGATGCGTACGAGTGGGTCGAGCTGCCCAATACGCTCGGCATGAGCCAGTTCGGTGACGGCGGGCTGCTGGGATCGAAGCCCTATATCTCCTCGGGCGCCTATATCGACCGGATGAGCGACTATTGCGGCAAGTGCCGCTACGACGTGAAGAAGCGCGTCGGCGAAAATGCCTGTCCGTACAACGCGCTCTACTGGGACTTCCTCGTTCGCCACGAGGACAAGCTGGGCGACAATATGCGCCTGCGCATGCCCTACAGCACCTGGAAGAAGCAATCTGCGCAATCTCAAAAGGAAACCCGCGCTCAAGCCGCAACTTTCTTGCAGAGTCTCGACACGGCGGGTGAAGATGGCTATTGACCGCGGCGGGCGCTCCTCCCCAGTCGTCGGCCCGACTAACCCGTGCGAACGTAGGGAGAGTGTGTGATGGACGCGTTGGTGACCACCGAATGGCTGGCCGCAGAATCGGGTGCGAGCGATCTGCGGATCGTCGATGCCACCTATTTCGCCAACTTCCCCGGCGAGACGCCGCGCGATGCCGCCGCGGAATATGAGGCGGCGCATATTCCGGGCGCGGTGTTCATGAACCTCGGCGAATTGCGCGACACGGAGAGCGATCTGCCGATGATGCTGCCGAGCGCGGAGAAATTCGCCAGCCGCATGCAGAGCCTCGGCCTCGGCGACGGCAGCCGCATCGTGCTCTACGACAATTCCCCGCATCATACCGCGGCGCGGGCGTGGTGGATGCTGCGCACCTTCGGCGCGCACGACGTCGCGATTCTCGACGGCGGCCTCGCCAAATGGCAGGCCGAGGGGCGCGAGACGGCGAGCGGCAAGGAAAGCCTGCGCCATCGCCACTTCACCGTCTGGGCCGACGCGAAAAACGTCCGCACGCTGGCGCAGATGAAGGCCAATGTCGACAGCGGCGCCGAACAGGTGGTCGACGCGCGTTCGGCGGCGCGCTTCACCGGCGAGGAGCCCGATCCGCGCCCGGCGACGCATGCCGGCCATATCCCCGGCTCGAAGAACCTGCCGCAGGGCAAGCTGTTCAACGCCGACGGCACGTGGAAGCGGGGCGAGGCGCTACGCGAGGCGTTCGCCGCGGCGGGGGTCGATCTCGATCGGCCGATGGTCGCCACCTGCGGTTCGGGCATCACCGCGGCGGTGCTCGCCTTCGGCGCGCATCTGGTCGGCAGGGACATGCCCATCTATGATGGCAGCTGGTCGGAATGGGGAGCGGATCGCTCGACGCCCAAGGCCATGGGAGCCAAGGAAACCGTTGACGGATAGCAACACGACCGACCGCGATCTGGGCGACGCCACCCGCGTCGTCCAGGCCGGCCGGCGCCCCGAATGGACGCAGGGCATCGTCAATCCGCCGGTCTGGCGCGCCTCGACGATCCTCTACGACAGCATCGCCGATCTGCGCGCCAATGCCGGCCGCGATACGCATCACCGCCTCTATTACGGCCGGCGCGGCACGCCGACGCAATGGAGCCTCGCGGACGCGCTGACTTCGCTGGAGCCGGGTGCCGAAGCGACCTTCCTCTACCCCTCCGGCGTTGCGGCGATCGCGGCGGCGCTGCTGTCAGTGCTCTCGCCCGGCGACGAATTGCTGCTGGTCGACAGCGCCTATGACCCGACACGCGGACAGGCGATGCAGTTGCTCAAGCGGTTCGGGGTCACCACCCGCTTCTACGATCCGCTGATCGGCGCGGGGATTGAGGCGCTGATCGGCCCGGCGACGAAGGCGATCTTCATGGAAAGCCCCGGCAGCCTGACCTTCGAGGTGCAGGACGTGCCGGCGATCGTCGCGGTCGCCAAGGCCCGCGGGCTGGTGACGATGCTCGACAACACCTGGGCGACGCCCTTGTTCTTCCCGGCGATCGAGAAGGGCGTGGACCTCACCATCCTCGCCGCGACCAAATATGTCGTCGGCCACTCCGACGTGATGCTCGGGTCGGTCACCGCCGCGCCGGGGCATTTCGCCCGGCTGCGCGATACCAGCTTCCAATTGGGACAGGTCGCCTCGCCCGACGACAGCTGGCTCGGCAGCCGCGGGCTGCGGACGATGGCGGTGCGGCTGGCGCAGCATCAGCGCAGCGCGCTGGAGATCGCCCGCTGGCTCGAGTCGCGGCCCGAGGTCGCGCAGGTGCTGCACCCGGCGCTGCCCTCCTGCCCCGGCCACGACCTCTGGGCGCGCGACTTCAAGGGATCGAGCGGGCTGTTCTCGTTCGTGCTGAACGGCGGCACCGAGGCGGCGCGTGCGGCGCTGATCGACACGCTCGACCTGTTCGGCATCGGCTATAGCTGGGGCGGGTTCGAAAGCCTCGCCATCCCCGCCGACCCGGCGCGCATCCGCACCGCGGCGCCGCGCGACTATGCCGGGCCGATGGTGCGGTTGCAGATCGGGCTGGAGGATGCGGGCGACCTGATCGCCGATCTGGAACGGGGGCTGGCGGCGTTCCGCGCGGCGGGATAGCCCCGTTCTCCCTACCAGGCAGGCTATCGCATATCAGGCGCGCCGGGTTCCAAGTCCGCTCCGTCACCCCGGACTGGTTCCGGGGTCCACTCTGCGGCGAGGAGAAGGGTTTGAGCCGACACCATCCGCTTGCGGCGGGGTGGACCCCGGAACGAGTCCGGGGTGACGGATCTGTTGTACGAGCCGATCGAACCAGCACAGGGTCGATCATGCCCCCGGCGTGATCTTGGATTGCCGGGGCGATCCAACCCTGTGCCCCCGCTACGCGAGGGAGGACTTGGTTACTGCGCCGACGCCTTGGCGTCCTGACCGTCGCCTTCCGGTGCCGCGACAATGTCGCGGGTCGTCGCGCCCTTGTCGACGACGTTGGTCGCTGGGTCGCCGACCGACGAGCGGATGCCCGTATCGGCAACGTCGCCGCCGGCCTGGCTGACGACGCCATTCTCCGCGGCGCTGCGCTGCGGGTTGCCGCCGAACAGCGCCTGGAGCGTCTGCGCGGTGTTGGCATTGTCCTGCGGGCGCGCCGCGCCCGGCTGCGGCGGCACCAGCGAATAATCGGGCGGGATCACCAGCGGCGCCTGGCGCGCGACCGCGAATTCGTCGGGCCGGGCGCGGTCATAACCGCGCTTGCCGCAGCCCGAGAGGAGGACGACGCAGGCGAGGCCGGCGAGGATCGGAACTGACTTACGCATGGGGATTCTCCGAGGGAATGTCGCGCTTGTCGCGCATCAGAAGCGCGCGGACAAGCAGCACCAGCACGCCGAGAGTGATCGCCGCATCGGCGACGTTGAACACGAGGAACGGCCGCCAGTCGCCGAAATGCAGGTCGGCGAAATCCACGACATAGCCGAACCGCACCCGGTCGACGATATTGCCGAGCGCCCCGCCGAGGATCGCGCCGAGCGCCATCTGGTCGGCGCGATGCGGCTCGCGCGTCATCCATATTGCCACCGCAAGCGCGATCGCGCCGGTCATCGCGACCAGCGCCCAGCGCATCGTGTTGCTGTCCGCGTGCAGCAATCCCAGCGAGATGCCGTGATTGGCGACGAAGCGCAGGTTGAAGAAGGCGGTGATCGTCCGCTCGGCGGTCAGCTCGTTGAGCTGCAGCACGTCGGTGATCGTCACCTTCGTCACCTGGTCGACGAGGAACAGCAGGGCCGCGGTCAGCAATCCGGCGATCGGGGCCTTATGCATGGGCGACGACGCCCTCGCAGCGCGCGCACAGCGCGCCGTCCACCGTCACTTCGGGCAGGTGACGCCAGCAGCGGCCGCATTTGCGGTAATCGGTGCGCGTCACGGTGACCTCTTCGCCGGGCGCGACCCTGGCGACGATGAACGTCTCCGCCAGCGCCTCCGCCGACAGCGGCAGGTCGGGCACGGTCACCTCCGCCTCTAGGCTGGAGCGCACTGTCTTCTCGCGGCGCAACGGCTCGATCGCCTCGGTCACGCTGGTGCGCAGCCGGCGCACGTCCGCCCAGTCGGTGCCGAGCGGCTCGTCGCCGGGCAGCGCCGGCAGCTCGGGCCATTCGAGGAAGTGGACCGAGCCGTCCTCGCTCGGGAAGCGCGCCTGCCACACTTCTTCCGCGGTGAAGCAGAGGATCGGCGCGGCATAGCGGACCAAAGCATGGAACAGCGTGTCGAGCACAGTGCGATAGGCGCGGCGCTTCGGATCGCTTGGCGCATCGCAATAGAGCGAGTCCTTGCGGATATCGAAGAAGAAGGCCGACAGATCCTCGTTGGCGAAATCGGTCAGGCGGCGCAGGTAGCGGTTGAGCTCATAGCCGTCCGCCGCCTCGCGCAGGTCCATGTCGAGCTGGCCGAGCAAGGTGAGCACGTAGCGCTCCAGCTCGGGCATCGCCTCCACCTCGACCCGCTCGCTCTCGTCGAAGCCGTCGAGCGCGCCGAGCAGATAGCGGAAGGTGTTGCGCAGCTTGCGATAGCCGTCCGAGGCGGTGCCGAGCACCTCCTTGCCGATCCGCACGTCATCGAAATAGTCGGTCGAGGCGACCCACATGCGCAGGATGTCGGCGCCGCTCTCGCCGATCACCTTCAGCGGATCGACGACGTTGCCGAGGCTCTTCGACATCTTGCGCCCCTGCCCGTCGAGCGCGAAGCCGTGGGTCAGCACCGCGTCATAGGGCGCGCGGCCGCGCGTGCCGCAGCTTTCGAGCAGCGACGACTGGAACCAGCCGCGATGCTGATCGCTGCCCTCGAGGTACAGGTTGGCGCGGACGTCCTCGCCGTAGCGTGCCTCGACGGTGAAGACGTGCGTCGAGCCGCTGTCGAACCAGACGTCGAGGATGTCGTTCTGCGGTTCGTAATCGGCGAGATCGTAATCCGGCCCGAGCAGAAGCTGGTGATCGGCGGTGAACCACGCATCCGCACCGCCGTCGCGGAAGGCGGCGACGATCCGCGCATTGACCGCGGGATCGTTGAGATAGTCGCCGGTCGCGCGGTTGACGTAGAGCGCGATCGGCACGCCCCAGGCGCGCTGGCGGCTGATGACCCAGTCGGGCCGCCCCTCGACCATCGAGCGGATGCGGTTCTGCGAGCGCGCCGGCACCCAGCGGGTGTGCTCGATCGCGTCGAGCGCGGTCTCGCGCAGCGTCGCGCCGTTCGACGCCCCCTCGCCGCTGTTGAGGATCGGCCGGTCCATCGGGATGAACCATTGCGGCGTCGCGCGGAAGATCACCTTCGCCTTCGACCGCCACGAATGCGGATAGCTGTGCGCGAAATCGTCCGAGGCGGCGAGCAAGGCGCCGACCGCGCGCAGGTCCGAACAGATCGGGCCGTCCGCGCCGACGAACTTCTTGTTGATGACGCTGCCCTGCCCGCCGAGCCACGCCCAATCGGGCCGGTAGAAGCCCGCGCCGTCCACGGCAAAGACGGGTTCGAGGCCATTGGCCTTGCACAGCAGGAAGTCGTCCTCGCCATGATCGGGTGCCATATGGACGAGGCCGGTGCCGGCATCGCTGGTGACGAAATCGCCCGACAGGAATGGCCGCGGCCGCGCGAAGAAGCCGCCGAGCGCATGCATCGGGTGACGCGCGGTCGCCCCTTCCAGCGCACTGCCCTTGACCAGCGCGACGACGGTCTCGAGCGTGATACCGGTGCGCTTGCCGAACGCCGACAGCAGGTTCTCCTCGACGAGGAAGCGCCGCCCGCCGCTCTCGAACAGCACATAGTCGAGCGCCGGATTGTAGGCGAGCGCCTGGTTGACCGGGATCGTCCACGGCGTCGTCGTCCAGATCACCGCGGTGGCGCCGACCAGCAGCTCGCTCTCGGGTGCGGTCGCGATCTCAAACCCGACGTCGATCTGCGTCGAGACGACGTCCTCATATTCGACCTCGGCCTCGGCGAGCGCGGTCTTCTCGACCGGCGACCACATCACCGGCTTGGCGCCGCGGTAGAGCTGGCCGCTTTCGGCGAACTTGAGCAATTCGCCGACGATCGTCGCCTCGGCATCATAGTTCATCGTCAGATAGGGATCGGCCCAGTCGCCCATCACGCCCAGTCGCTGGAACTGGTCGCGCTGCACGCCGACCCATTGATCGGCATAGGCGCGGCATTCGGCGCGGAACTGCGCCACCGGCACCTCGTCCTTGTTATGCTTCTTAGCGCGATACGCCTCCTCGACCTTCCACTCGATGGGCAGGCCGTGGCAATCCCAGCCGGGCACATAGGGCGCATCCTTGCCCATCAGCGACTGGCTGCGGACGATGATGTCCTTCAGCACCTTGTTCATCGCATGGCCCATATGGATGTCGCCGTTGGCATAGGGCGGGCCGTCGTGGAGGATGAACAGCTCGCGCCCGGCGCGCTGTTCGCGCAGCCGCTGATAGACCCCGATCCGCGCCCAGCGTTCGAGGATCGCCGGCTCCTTCGCGGCGAGCCCCGCCTTCATCGGAAAGTCGGTCTTCGGCAGGAAGACGGTGTCGCGCCAATCCTTGGCGGTGTCTGAGGCGTCGGTCATAATCGCTGGGGTCTTATCGTGAGTGTCGGTCAGGACAAAGCGCATAAACGAGACAGGTTAAGCATCGAGCAACGCCCGCGCCCGCGCGCAATCGCGCTCCATCTGCGCCGTGAGCGCGTCGAGGCTGTCGAACTTCGCCTCCGGCCGCAGATAGTCGATCAGCGCCACCTCGATCGGCTGGCCGTACAGATCGCCCGAGAAATCGAAGAAATAGGGTTCGAGCAGTTCCTTGGGCGGATCGAAGGTCGGCCGGATGCCGAGGTTCGCCGCGCCCTTCAGCACCCGCCCGTCGCCCAGCCGCGCGGTAACGGCATAGATGCCGTAGGCAGGACGCAGATATTTGCCCATGTCGACGTTGGCGGTGGGATAGCCGATCGTCCGGCCGAGCTTGTCGCCGTGCTGGACGATCCCCTCGATCGCGAACGGCCGGGTGAGCAGTCGCGCCGCGCCGCGCGGATCGCCCGCGCGCAGCAGCGTGCGGATGCGCGTCGACGACACCGGCTCGCCGTCCAGCGTCACCGCGCCGACCGTCTCGGCGACGAAGCCATGCGCCCGGCCCCGCTCGGCGAGCAGATGCACGTCGCCGCTCTTGCGATGGCCGAAGGTGAAATCCTCGCCGGTCACCACCCCCGCCGCGGCGAGGTTGGCGTGCAGCCGCTCGGCGATGAACCGCTCGGCGGACAGCGCGGCGAGCGCCGCGTCGAACTGGAAGACGACCATCGCATCCACCCCCGCTTCGGCGAACAGCCGCTGGCGCTGGTCGAGCGTGGTCAGCCGGAACGGCGGCGTGTCGGGGCGGAAGTGGCGCACCGGATGCGGATCGAAGGTCGCGACCAGCGCCGGCCGGCCGGCGGCATGCGCGCGCGCCACCGCCCGGCCGACCACCGCCTGGTGCCCGAGGTGAAAGCCATCGAAATTGCCGAGCGCGACGATCCCGCCCGCCAGATGCGACGGCACCGCCGAGCCACCGTCCAGCCGCTCCATCGCCGGGGCCTTACGGCGCGCGCCGCCGGGGAGCAACAGGCGACGCACCCCCTTTCCGCGCTCCCGCCACCGGGAGTAGGGTGGAGGCATGACGACCCTCCCCTTCCTCGGCAACGGCCTGACGCCCGAGCCGATCGTCGCCCGCCTGCTCGCGCAGCCCGGCGTGCAGAAGGTGCCGAGCCCCAAGCTCGACCTGTTCATCGCGCGCGACTTCATCGGCCCCGTGCTGTGCGACGCGCTGATCGAGCGGATCGACGCGGTGCGCCGCCCATCGACGATCGCCGACCCCAATGGCGACGCCGCCTTCCGCACCAGCGAAACGGGCGACCTGTCGGCGAGCGATCCGGTGGTGCAGGCGGTCGAGGCGCGGCTGGCGGCATTCACCGGCCTCGACCCCGCATATGGCGAGCCGTTGCAGGGACAGCGCTATGCGGTGGGCCAGGAGTTCAAGGGCCATACCGACTATTTCGAGCCGCAGGGCGCGGACTTCGAGCGTTATTGTTCGGTGGCGGGCAACCGGACGTGGACGGTAATGGTCTATCTCAACGCACCCGCGGCGGGCGGCGCGACGCGGTTCAAGGCCGCCGACAAGATCATCCAGCCGGAAACCGGTAAGCTGGTCGCCTGGAACAACCGGCGAGCCGACGGGTCGCTCAATCCCGCGACGCTGCATCAGGGGATGAAGGTGCGCGACGGGGTGAAATACGTGATCACCAAATGGTATCGCGAACGCGTATGGGGGTGAGCCCGCAAGTCCTCCTTCCTGAGGGGGCGGGCTCTTGCACATGGCCGTTCGGGTGAGCCCATCGGATCCCAGGTCCACCCCGTCACCCCGGACCGAGTCCGGGGTCCACTCCGCGGCGAGGAGAAGGGCTTGATGCAACGCCATTCTCTTGCGCCCGGGTAGACCCGGAACCAGTCCGGGGTGACGATGCTGGCGAGGAGCCTGGTCGAACCTCCCCATCTCAGCCAGATGCGTTAGGCTCAGAACGTCGCGCTGACGCCGAGGCTGAACACGCGGCCGAGATTGTACCGGTTGATATAGACCTCGGTGCCGTTGGCGAAGGTCTGGCTCTCGCGATAGCGCGTGCGGGTCAGGTTGCGCGCCTCGGCCTTGATCTCGAACTTGCCGCCCATCAGCTCGACGCCCTGCCGCGCGACGAGGTCGAGGCGGATGCCGGGATGCTCGACGATGTCGGGCTGGAACCCGACGCCGGACAGGTTCGACGGACCACGATTGGTGACGCGCTTGCTGGCGTAGTTGAACAGCAAGGTGATCTGCGACAGCGCCGCGCTATCCTCGATCCCGAGCTGCAGATTGACGAGATGGTCCGACTGGCCGGTCAGCGGCGCCCCGTCGCGGAACAGCGAGGATGCCGGGGCAAACCCTTCCCCACAGCCACCGGTCGGCTGCGTCGAAGAGGCGACCGACGGTGCGCAATTGCCATCCGCCGTGATCTTGGACTTGGTATAGGTATAATTGGCGACGAGCAGCGCGCGCCGGGTGGCGAAAAAGTCGCCACCGAAGACATCGGCGAGCGGGAAATATTTCTGCAACTCGACCTCGCCGCCGTACAGCGTCGCCTTCGGCAGATAGGTGAAGCCGGTCTGCAACCGGTCGTCGGCACCGGTATAGAAGCCGACCTGTTCGATTGGGTTGTCGATCCGCTTGTAGAAGCCCGCCAGCGTGAAGCGCTGATCGCGCTTGAAGAACCATTCGTAACGCGCTTCGAGATTGTACAGCTTCGAGTCGCGCAGCAGCGGGTTGCCGAAGAACAGGCGGTCCGAGTCCGGATCGCGGAACTGCTGCGGCGCCAGTTCGCGGAACTGCGGGCGCGAGATCGTCTTCGAGGCGCTGGCACGCAGCTGCATGTCGGCGGCGAAATTCCACGTCAGGGTGGAGGCCGGCAGGAAATAGTCGTTCTTCAATCGGGTGAGGCCCGTCGTGACGCCAAACGGCGTGACCCGCTCGTCCCCGCGTTCGTAGCGCACACCGATCACCGCGCGCAGTCCGTCGAACGCCTCGCCTTCGGCCTGCACATAGCCGGCATGGACATCGAGGCTGGCGTCATAGCGATAGGCGCCCGCCGCCGTGTTGAACTGCAACTCGATGGTGCACGACGGCGTGGTGGTCGGGCAGGCGTTGTTGAGCACGTCGGGGCTCAGCAGATAGTCGGGCCGCAACAGATTGTAGGGATAGCCCGGTGCGGTGCCGCCGCCGCGCGAGGTCTGATAGTTGAACGGCAGGCGTGACGAAACGCGGTCGGTGCCCTGATAGAAATAGCCCGCCGACAGCGTGATCGGTCGATCGGCGTCGATCTTGTACGAGGCGTCGGCCTGACCGGTCCACAGATCCTCGTTCAGTTCGCTGAAGATGATCGAGGCGAACGGGGTGAAACGCTGCGTCACCTGATAGGCGCCGTTGCACTGATACCCGCCCGCCTGTTGCAGGCCGTCGCTGGTGATCGGGAGGCCCGTCGTCGTGGTCGGCGAGCAGAGATAGTCGAACTGCCGCTCGTAGGGCGCATTGCGCTTGGAATTGGCGTAGGCGCCGCGCGCGTCGACCTTGAACGCATCGCTCAGCTTGAACTCACCAACCAGCTGCGTCTCGATGAGCTGCCGTTCGAACCAGTTGGTGTTCTGCTGGAAACGCAGACCGCTGGCATTGTTGTACAGCGTCGCCGCCGAGCCGCGCCCCTGCTTCAACGTGTCGTGGATATAGACGTTGGTCCAGCGGATCGTGTTCTCGCCGAATTCGAGCCCGACGCCGATCAGCGCGTTGGCGACGATGCGATTGTCGGTCAGCACGGTGGTGAAGTCGTTGCGGAGCGTGCCGTCCGGCGAAACGCTGTCCTGCTGGGTGGCAGATCGGGTGCGGAAGGTGTTGCTCGCGCTCAGCGAGGCGATGACGCCGAGACGCGACGATCCGATATCATAGACCGAGCCACCACTGATCTCGCCCGACCAGTTCGCCGGCAGCTGGTTGTTGCGCTGGAGCAGCGTGGTCGATGCGTTGGACAGCTGCGCGACCTGCGCGGTCGGGATCAGGCCGCTGCCCGTGGGCGCGTTCTTGATGAACGAGGGCACCTTGCGCGTGCCGTCGTCATAGCCGATCCAGTCGGCATCGCCGCCTGCATAGGTATAGCCGAGCTCGCTCGTCGTCGCGTCGTCAGCCGCGATGGTGGCGCCGAACGAGACGAAATTCTTGTCGGGGATCGCCTTGGTCGTCAGGTTGATGACACCGCCGCCGAACTCGCCGGGGTAGTTCACCGAATAGGTCTTCTGGACCAGCGCCGAGCCGACGATTGTCGTCGGGAAGATGTCGAGCGGCACCGAGCGGCGCAGCGGTTCGGGACTGGGCAGCGGCGACCCGTTGAGCAGCGACGAGGAATAGCGGTCGCCGAGGCCGCGGACGTAGACGAAGCCGCCGCCGACCACCGACAGGCCGGTGACGCGGGTCAGCGCCCCGGCGATATCGCCCTCGCCGGTCCGCGCGATGTCGGCGCTCGACAGCACCGCGACGATCTGCGGCGTCGAGCGGACGACGTTGGGAATGTTGCGGCCGACGACGACGATATCCTCGACATCGCCGTTCATGCCGGGCGCCGAGACTTCGACCGGCGCGTCCTGCTGGTCGGTCGAGGTCGGCGCCGCGCTCTGCGGATCGGTGGTGCCGCCGGGGTTCGACGTGGCGGTGGTCGAGGTCTGCGCCGGGGCGGGTGCCGGCGACGCGGTGCCGCCAGCGGTCTGCGCGAGAACCGCCGGCGCCACGAGGGTGGAGGACATCAATAGAAGGGTGGCGAAAGCGAGCCGCTGCGGCATGACCGTCAATCCCGGATCAGGAGTCTGGATACAGGTGTCCGCAGGTGACGGGATCGCCACCTGCGGCACCGTTGCTGTGAAGGGGCACCGGCGGCGCCCCCGGCCTCAGCGGCCCTGGCAGGCGAAGTAGATCGAGTTGAACGACGGCGGACCGAAGTCCTGGAGGTTCGGATCGGCCGGGCGCACCGTGGTCCGCACGCCGTTGACCTGTTCGCCCGCGACGATGTTGACGCAGGCGACGCCCGACGGGGTACGGACGACGCCGTTGACGAAGCGCATGTCCGAGCCGCCGCGCTGGCGGATCGCGGCCGGCGCCGCCGCGGTCTGGATGAAGGTGAAATTGGCGTAGGTGGCGAAGGTCCGCGGCAGCAGGTCCTCGGCATTGTTCGAGTCGATCTCGGTCGAGAAGCTGTCGACCGTCGCACCCGAAGCCTTCTGGATCGCGATCATGAACTGCATGAAGCCGCGATAGCCGTTGTCGATGTCGAAGCCGTCGTCGTCCGCGCCGGTGATCGCGATATACTTCAGGTTGCTGGTGCCGCCGAAGATCTCGATGCCGTCATCCGCCGAGTTGTGGCTCTGGATGTGATCGAGCTGCGTGCTCGACCCGGTGCCGCCGAGCGTCAGGCCCTGCAGTTCGTTGCCTTCGGTGATGGCAATGCCCGAATAGCGGATCTGGACATAGGACATCGTGCCGCTCGAATCGGCGGTGTTGGTGCCGCCGTAGAATTTGCCGGTCACGCCCTCGATCGCCAGTTCGCACGGCCGCTGCGGCGTGCCGCTGCCGGTGACGCACACCGCGGTCGGCGCGCGGCCGAGCAGGATGACGCCGCCCCACAGGCCCTGGCTGCCGTCGCCGAAATTGTTGTTGCCGCCCAGGTTCTGCTGCGCCGTGAAGATGATCGGCGCGGCGCGCGTGCCGGTCGCGTTGAGCTTCGAACCGCGGTTGACGAGCAGCAGGTCGTTGGTCGGCTCGCTCGAATCGGCTGCAATGACGACGCCAGGCTGGATCGTCAGCGTCACGCCGGCGCCGCCGTTGGCGCCGAGATCGGCACCGACCTCGGTCTGGCCGCGGAGACGATAGAAGACGCCCGAGATCTTGGGCAGGTTCGTGTCCTTCGAGATATTGAGCGGCAGGCGGCAGGCACGGAAGCCCTGCACCAGCCCGTCGTCGATCGTGTCGGCCGGGCACGCCGCGGTTGCGCCGCCGCTACCGATTGCCGCGGTCGGTACTGCCGAGCAGGAGGCACCGCTACCGCCGAAGCTGGTGCCCGGCGCGTTGCAGGTCCAATCCTGAAACGCCGTATCGTTCGGCCCGTTGAGCGCACCGACGAAATCGGTCTTGGTGAAGAAGGCGTTGATCAGCGACGGATCAGCGGCCGGGGTCAGCGACGTTGCCGAGGTCGGGTAAACGCCGTTGAGCGTCGAACCGACACCGTTGACGTTGTTGTTGGTTCCCGTGTTGATGATCGCGAGCTGCTCTTCCGCCGTCACGGTGATGGCGTTGGCGCCCGTGCCGACCGTCGTGGCGGCGGCGAACTGCGCCGCAGTGATCGCCGACGGGGTCGGCGACGGGGTGGGGGCGGTCGGCGTGGGGGTCGGGCTGACGATCACGACGCTGCCGGCACCCGGCGAGGCGACGCTGTCGGCGCCGCCGCAGCCGGCCAGCGCCAGACACGCGGTTGAGGCCATGAGGATTGCGCCGATGCGCGTGTGGCTCGCCATGATCGAAAGCTCCCGGTCGATAGTCGTTGTGACGGTCGGCCAAGGCTCCCCCTTCGACCGATCCCTGGAGCCGCGGTACGAGCGGTAAATGACGCCTGAATGAGATTCAGGAGACGTTTCAGTGACGAGGATGTGACGGTTTTGTTGCGACGGGAGTGGACCGCGGCAGCGAGCCATATGGCGCAAGCATCTGAACGATCTCAGGATTGCGTACTAACACAAATCCTCCCCCGCCAGGGGGAGGTGGCGCGGCGAAGCCGTGACGGAGGGGGAGGACACGGAACGAACGTGTCACTTTACCTCCCCCTCCGTCATGCCTGCGGCATGCCACCTCCCCCTGGCGGGGGAGGACTTTGCGGCGACGATGAATGCCGATTCGGCCTCCCTCTTCTGCGCCCCCTCCGCGGCACACCCACCCCAGACGCAAAACGGGCGCCCTCCCTTCGGAGGACGCCCGCCGTTTCGGATCAGGCGAGACTTACTTGTCGCCGTCCTTCACGCCGATCGCGGGAACCGAGACGGTTTCCTTCTCGGTCTTCACCTTGGGGACTTCGACGGTGGTTTCCTTGGTGCCGACGACGACCTTCTTCGAATCGAGGTCGACATCCGGCAGCGAGCCACCCTTGGCGCTGACATCGACGGTCGGCAGCGAGCCCTTCTTGGTGACGTCCGCGCTCCAGAAGCCGGTCAGGAACAGCAGTGCGACGATGATGATCGCAACGACCGCGATGATCGCGAGCACGCGGCCCGCGCCGCCGCGGCGTTCGACGATGACGCGGTCGCCGTTGCGGTCGGTCGTATAGTCTACCATGATCTCTCTCCCTTAGAACTGAGAGACTTAATTCGGCGGACGAAGGATTGTTCCCGCCCCGCAACGACCAATGCGGACGCGATCGTCAGCGCGCGCCCCCGCACACGGGACGCCAAGAAACCAAAAAGCCCGCCGATCGTGCGATCGGACGGGCTGATATGGTGGGCGCGACAGGGATTGAACCTGTGACCCCACCCGTGTGAAGGGTGTGCTCTACCGCTGAGCTACGCGCCCGAAACCTGTCGGAGGCGCGCCTTTACGGGGCGCCGCCGCCGCTGTCCAGTCTCAGTTTACCGAATCTTTCAGGCCCTTGCCCGCTTTGAACTTCGGCTGGTTCGATGCCTTGATCGTCATCGGCTCCAGCGTGCGGGGATTGCGGCCCTGCGACGCCTTGCGCTTCGAGACGGAGAAGGTGCCGAAGCCCACCAGGCGAACCTCGTCGCCCTTCTTCAAGCTGTCGGTGATCGCGTCGAACACCGCTTCCACCGCCTTGATCGCATCGCCCTTGGCGAGCCCCGCGGTGTCGGCGACCGTCGCGATCAGCTCTTGCTTGTTCATGGAATACTGCCCCCTTCGAACCTTTGGAAGAATCATTGCCAAGCCAGAACGACCACTAAGGCCGCCTCGCCCGGCAGAGTCAATCGATACCGCTGCGTCCGGTGGGACGCAGCGGTTTCAAAACGTTAAGGCGTCGCCCTAACCGCGATCGGCTCAGTGATGCAACTCACCACCGGCGGGTGCAACCCCGGCCGGGGGCAAGGCGGCGAGTTCGTCGGCGTCCGTCCATTCGATCGCGACGAGCGGTTCGGTCAGCGCGAGCTTGAGCACCTCGTCGACGTGGCTCACCGGCACGATGGTGAGCCCGTCCTTGATGTTCTGCGGGATGTCGGCGAGATCCTTCTCATTCTCCTGCGGGATCAGCACCGTGGTGATGCCGCCGCGCAGCGCCGCGAGCAGCTTTTCCTTGAGGCCGCCGATCGGCAGCACCCGGCCGCGCAGCGTCACCTCGCCGGTCATCGCCACGTCCTTCTTGACCGACACGCCGGTCAGCGTCGAGACGATCGAGACGACGAGGCCGATACCCGCCGACGGACCGTCCTTGGGCACCGCCCCTTCGGGCAGATGGATGTGGATGTCCTTGCGGTGGAACAGCGACGGCTTGATGCCATAGCTCGGGCTGCGCGCCTGGACGAAGCTGAAGGCGGCCTGCACCGATTCCTTCATCACGTCGCCGAGCTTGCCCGTCGTCTTGACCGCGCCCTTGCCCGGCACCGTCACGCTCTCGATCGTCAGCAATTCGCCGCCGACCTCGGTCCAGGCGAGCCCGGTAACCGCGCCGATCTGATGCTCGGTCTCGCCGAGCCCGTAGCGGAACTTCTGCACTCCGGCGAACTCGTGGAGGTTCTCGGGCGTGATCACGACGCTCGTCGCCTTGCCCTCGAGGATCTGGCGCAACGCCTTGCGCGCCAGCTTGGCGATCTCGCGCTCCAGCGTGCGCACGCCCGCCTCGCGGGTGTACTTCTGGATCAGCGCGCGCAGGCCCTCGTCGGTCAGCGTGAACTCGCCGGCCTTCAGGCCATGCGCCTCGATCTGCTTCTCGATCAGATGGCCCTTGGCGATCTCGACCTTCTCGTCCTCGGTATAGCCTTCGAGGCGGATGATCTCCATCCGGTCGAGCAGCGGCTGCGGCAGGTTGAGCGTGTTGGCGGTGCACACGAACATCACGTCGGACAGATCGATGTCGATCTCGAGATAATGGTCGTTGAACTTGCCGTTCTGCTCGGGGTCGAGCACCTCGAGCAGCGCCGAGGCCGGGTCACCGCGGAAATCCTGGCCGAGCTTGTCGATCTCGTCGAGCAGGAACAGCGGGTTGGACGTGCCGGCCTTCTTGAGGTTGGTCACGATCTTGCCCGGCAGCGAGCCGATGTACGTCCGGCGATGGCCGCGGATCTCGGCCTCGTCGCGCACGCCGCCGAGGGACTGGCGGATGAACTCGCGGCCCGTCGCCTTGGCGATCGACTTGCCGAGGCTGGTCTTGCCGACGCCCGGCGGCCCGACGAGGCACAGGATCGGCCCCTTCAGCTTGTTGGTGCGCGCCTGCACGCCGAGATATTCGACGATCCGGTCCTTGACCTTCTCGAGCGCATAATGGTCCTCGTCGAGCACCGCCTGTGCCGCGGCGATGTCCTTCTTGATCTTGGACTTCTTGCCCCAGGGCAGGCCGAGCAGCACGTCGAGGTAGTTGCGCACGACGGTCGCCTCGGCGCTCATCGGCGCCATCGTCTTGAGCTTCTTGAGCTCCGACGTCGCCTTGGTGCGCGCCTCCTTGCTCAGCTTGAGCGTCGCGATCTTCTGCGTCAGCTCGGCGATCTCGTCGCCGTCGCTCTCGTCGTCGCTGTTGCCCAGCTCGCGCTGGATCGCCTTGAGCTGCTCGTTGAGATAATATTCGCGCTGCGTCTTCTCCATCTGACGCTTGACGCGGCTCTTGATCTTCTTCTCGACGTGGAGGACGCCGAGTTCGCCTTCCATCAGCGCATAGGCCATTTCCAGTCGCTTGACCGGGTCCGGCTCGACCAGCAGCGCCTGCTTGTCGGCGACCTTGACCTGCACGTTGGCCATGATCGCATCGGCGAGCTTCGACGCCTTGGTGATCTCGGTGAGCTGCTGCGCGGTCTCGTTGGGCAGCTTCTTGTTGAGCTTGGCATAGGTTTCGAACTGCTCGATCGCCGAACGCATCAGCGCCTCGACCTCGACGCCCTCAGCCTCGCGCTCCTCGAGCATCTCGACGGTCGACTGGAGGTAGCCGTCACCCTCCGACAGCTCGCCGAGACGGCCGCGCGCCTTGCCTTCCACGAGCACGCGCACGGTGCCGTCGGGCAGCTTGAGCAATTGCAGGACGGTGGCGGTGACGCCGACCTCGTACAGATCTTCGCGGCCGGGATCGTCCTCGGCCGGATCGAGCTGCGCGACGAGGAAAATCTCCTTGTCCGCGCCCATCGCCGCTTCGAGCGCGGCGACCGATTTGTCGCGCCCGACGAACAGCGGCACGATCATGTGCGGGAACACGACGATGTCGCGCAGCGGCAGAACGGGGAATGTGATCATGGGTACTCCGGTGCCACTTCGAACAGAATGGCTTTGATACACTATATGGGGATCGGGGCGTATCCATCAATCGTCGCGATCAGGCCACGGCGGGTCTTGTCATCCTCGGGCCGAGCGCCGAAACCCGCCGCGTCCATTCGGGAGTACAGAATGCCGCTTCGCCTGCCGTTCGCCGCCCTCTTGCTGCTGTCGACCAGCGCGTATGCCGCCGAACCGGGCAAGCCGCCGCTCAGCGCGCAGACCGCGGCGTCGGGCGGCCCGCTCGACCCGGCGCAGAAGAAGGTGACGTTCGACACCGCCGACCTGCAGATCGAGGTCGATCCCGCCCGCGAGGTCATCAACGGCACCGCGACGCTCGTCTTCACCGCCAAGGAGCGGACCGACCGGCTCGTCGTCGATCTCGACAAGAATTTCACCGTCACCGCGGTCACCGTCGACGGCGTCGATCCGGCGAGCTTCGCCAATCCGGAAGGCCGGATGACGATCAAATTGCTCAAGAAGGCCGCCAAGGACGCCAAGCTCACCGTCAAGATCACCTATGGCGGCCGCCCGCACACCGCGGTGCGCGCGCCGTGGGACGGCGGCTTCGTCTGGGCGAAGACGCCCGACGGCAGCCCCTGGGTCGCCACCGCGGTGCAGGGCGAGGGCTGCGACCTGTTCTGGCCGTGCATCGACTATCCGACCTACGAGCCCGAGAAGGTGACGCTGCACATCACCGTGCCCAAGGGCCTGAAGGCGCCATCGAACGGCAAGCTGCTCGGCGTCGACCATCTCGACGACGGCCGCAGCACCTGGAACTGGGAGGCAGCGCACCCCAATCCCTATGCGATCGCGCTCAACGTCGGGCCGTATGAGGAACTCACCGGCACCTACAAGAGCCGGTTCGGCAACGAATTCCCGATGACCTATTGGTACCTGCCCGGCGAGAAGGACAAGGCGGAGAAACTGTTCGCCGAATTCGCCCCGACGCTCGACTTCTACGAGAGCGTGGTCGGCCCCTACCCCTGGGCGACCGAAAAGGTCGGCGTGGTCGAGACGCCGCACAAGGGCATGGAGCACCAGACGATCAACGCCTACGGCAACGACTATGCCAAGGCGCCCGAGGGGTTCGACTGGCTGTTCCAGCATGAGTTCGGCCACGAATGGTTCGCCAACCAGATGACCGCGCCCAATTGGGACGATTTCTGGATGCACGAGGGCTTCACCTCGTACATGCAGCCGCTCTACGGCCGCTGGCGCGAGGGCGAGGCGCGCTATGCCGCGATGATGCTCGACATCCGCAAGAACATCCTCAACCAGTCGGCGCTGGTCACCGGCAAGCCGCAGACCGCCGACGACGTCTACAAGACCTCGCCGGGGCGCGGCGGCGACATCTATTACAAGGGCGCGTGGATCCTCCACACGCTGCGCAACGCGATCGGCGACAAGGCGTTCGCCGAGGTGCTGCGCTGGACCGTCTACGGCCGCGCCGATCCGGCGCCGGGCAATTTCCAGCCGCTGTTCCGCAGCACGCCCGAATTCATCGGCTACGTCAAACAGGTGACGGGGCAGGACTGGCAGTGGTTCTTCGACGTCTATCTTTACCAGGCGGCGCTGCCCAAGCTGGCCGTAACGCGCAACGCGACGCAGCTGACGCTGAAATGGACGACGCCGACCAACAAGCCCTTCCCGCTGCCGGTCGAGGTGTTGGTCGACAATGTCGTCCAGACGGTGCCGATGACCGGCGGCGTCGGCACGATCACCGTGCCGGAGGGCGCGCATGTCGTCGTCGATCCGATGGCGCGCGTGCTCAAGCAGGACGATGCGATCGACGCCTATCAGGCGTGGAAGGCCGCGCAGCCCAAGCCCAAGTGACCGAGGACCCCGCCATGTCGACACCCTGGACCGCGCGCGCTGCCGAGATGGCGGCGATCTTCATGGTCGGCGACGGCCTCGTCGGACTCGCCCAGCCGCGCCGGCACGTCGATCTGTGGAAGGACCGATCGCTCGGCGCCGAGAAGACCGTGGCGCCGTTCGTCGACCGGCCGGGCCGCCGCCGGCTCTACGCGCTGGCGCAGATCGGCGCCGGCCTGTGGCTTGCCAGCCGCCAGCGGCCACGGTGATCCACGCCGCCGGCCTGCCGGGACTGGCAGCGCTGGCGACCGGGCTGTTCCTGTTCGCCGTGGCGCTGGTCGCACTGGCCGTGCTGCGCTGGCGACGACGGCGCGAAGCCGGCAGCCGGCGCGACGCCCTGTCGCTGGCCGGCATCGCGGTCCAGGCGCTCGGCGGCGGCATCGCCGCGAGCGGCCCGGTGGACGCGACCCTCGACCCGCTCGGCACCGCGGCGCTGGTGCAGGCGGCGGTGACCGCGCTGTTGCTCGCCACCGCACTCGGCCTCGTCATCCGGACAATGGCGACACGCGGCCGCACCCGGAGCCCCATCGCACCGGCGCTGGTGGTGATCGCACTGGCGCTGGCGCTCGGGCACCTGCCGCGCCTCGTGGTGGCGCTGCCGGTCTTCGCGCTGGGCACGTGGCTGCGCGCGCGCGCCGCTGAACGCCCGCGTTACGGCACCACCGTCGTGAACAGATAGGCGGCGAAGATCACCAGATGCACCACCCCTTGCAGGACGGTGGTCCGTCCGGTCCCCAGCGAGATCGTCGTCACGAACAACGACAGCGCAAGCAAGGTCATGCTCTTCGCCCCGATCCCCATCGCCAGCGGCAGCCCGAGCACCAGGCTGACGATCGCCACCGCCGGAATGGTCAGCCCGATCGTCGCCAGCGCCGATCCCAGCGCGAGATTGAGGCTGGTCTGCAACCGGTCGCGCCGCGCCGCATTGTACGCCGCCAGGCTCTCCGGCGCGAGCACCAGCGCCGCGATCACCACGCCGACGATCGCCAGCGGCAACCCGGCGGCAAGGATCGCCGCCTCGACCTGCGCCGACAGCCCCTTGGCGAGCAGCACCACCACGACCAGCGCGACCAGCAGCACGCCGAACGCGCTCCACGCGGTACGATCGTTCGGTGGCGGCGCATGTTCCTCCGGCTCGACATCGCCGGCGGGCAGGAAATAGTCGCGATGCCGCACCGTCTGCACCAGCACGAAGGTGCCGTAGAGCACGAGGCTGACGATCGCGACGAAGATCAGCTGCGACGGCGCATAGGTCGGCCCCGCCGCGCTCGTCGTGTAATTGGGCAGGATCAGCGACAGCACGACCAGCGCGGCCAGCGTCGCCAGCGCGGCGCTGATCCCGCGCAACGTGAATCGCTGCTCGCCATGCTTCAGCCCGCCGGTCAGCAGGCAGAGGCCGATGATGAAGTTGAGGATGATCATGATCGCCGCGAACACCGTGTCGCGCGCCAGCGCCGCGACATCGCCTGATCCGGACAGCATCAGCGAGACGATCAGCGACACCTCGATCACCGTCACCGCGATCGCCAGCACCAGCGTGCCGAACGGCTCGCCGACGCGATGCGCGACCACCTCGGCATGATGGACCGCCGCGACCACCGATCCGATCAGGACGACCGCCGCGACGATCGTGCCGACCAGCCCCATCGCATAGACCGACAGCAGCACGACCGGCACGCCCAACGCCGGGAACAGGATCGCCCATGCCGGCAGCCCCATCCAGCCTCTGGTTACGGTCATGCTGTCTCCTCCTGATCGTTACGGCAAGCCAATGCTCCTGGCCGGCGAAAAGGTCCGCGATGGCCGCGCCGCAAAGCTGCCGTTTACATTTTGATACGGATCAAGAATTCATCCGGCGCAACCGGCATGATCGGACCGGCCTGATGTAAGTTATTACGATTGTTCGGCTTTGTTATGGCTCCGCAATAAACCTGCGGCGTCGTTAACGGTTGGGTCAGGGTCGGTGCGACGCCGACATGTTTCTTCCCAGACACTGGAGACGCCGCAATGTATTATCATGACAAACGCCTGCAATATCCCGTCACCGTCGAGAAGCCGGACCCGCAGTTCGCGCGGATGCTGCAACAGGCGATCGGCGGCGTCGAAGGCGAGATTCGCGTCTGCATGCAATATTTCTTCCAGGCGTGGGGCAATCGCGCGCCGGACACGCGCTATCGCGACATGCTGCTGCACACCGCGACCGAAGAGATCGGCCATATCGAGATGCTGGCGACCGCCGTGGCGCTTAACCTCGACAAGGCACCCGCCTCGTTGCAGGAAGAGGGCGCAGCCGATGGCATCGTCGGGGCGGTGATGGGCGGCGAGCGGCCGCGCCACATCATCGAAGGGCTGATCCACAAGAATCTGCTGTCGAGCGGCCTTGCCGCGATGCCGATCGATTCGGACGGCGTGCCGTTCAACATGAGCCACATCTATGCCAGCGGCAACGTCGCCGCCGACATGTATGCCAACGTCGCTGCCGAGAGCACCGGCCGCGTCCTCGCGGTGCGCCTGTTCAACGCCGCGCATGACGAGGGCATGAAGAAGATGCTCCACTATATGATCGCGCGCGACACGATGCACCAGAATCAGTGGCTCGCGGTCGTCGAGGAACTCGGCGGTCTCACCACGCAGGCGCCGATTCCGAACAGCTTCCCGCAGAGCGAGGAAGACAACCAGAACAACTATAACTTCTACGCGACCTCGGTCGACGGCACCTTCCCCGAGGGGCGCTGGACCAGCGGTCCGTCGGTCGACGGCAAGGGCGAATACACCGTATTCCGCAACGAGCCGCTCGGCCAGGAACCGATCCTCGGCCCCGCCCGCCCCGACAGCGGCGCGCAGACCGACCAGATCGGCAAGGCCTGATCGTTCGGGGACCGGCGGCGGTGGAAGCGTCGCCGGTCCTCCTCGTCACCGCGCCTGCACCGCCCGAACCTGCGCGGGGCGGTCGAAGGCCTGGTCGCGATAGCGCCCGTCCTTCTCGACCCAGTGCAGGAACAGGTGCGCCGACCAGCTGTTGGGATTGGCATCCAGCCGCCCATGCCGATGATGCGTGCCTTGGTAGAGCACGCCATCGCCCGGCTGCATCGCCACCGAAGCATATGGCTGCGTTCCGAAATCCTCCGATACGGTCGGCAGCGGCACGTCAGTGCGCTCGGTCGCAACGGACAATGGCCACGGCTGGTCGTCGCCATAGGCTATGGTGAGCGACAGGCTGTGCTCGCAGGCCTGCCGATCCGAATGCACCCTGCACACGTCGCCTTGCTGATAGGCCCGAAAGTACGCGTAGGTCGGCAGCAACGCGCGTCCGACCACGTCGGCGACGCGCGGCGTCAGTCCCCACAGAAACGTGAGCATGGGCGCATATTGGAACGCATATATCTCGATCGCTGGCCGGCGAAGCAGCGGGCCACGAGCGGTGAAGCTCTGCAACGGCCGTCCGGCCGCCTGCAGATCGCTTTGCATCATCTGATAGAAGGCGAGCAGCACCTCCGGCACGAACAACTGCGGCAGGGCAACATGCCCATCGCGATGATAGCGTTCCGATAACGACATGATTCGGCTCGTTTCCCCGACGATGTACGGGGTCTACGAGAAGGCGAACGCCTGCGCTACGGCGATCGCCGCCGCCTCTCACCCGCCCATGACGAGCAGGATCGCGGGAAACAGGTTCTGGAGCACGTGCACCGCCACCACGACGCCGATGGCGCGCCAGAAGCCGCGCGGCCGCCAGGTGACGTAGAGCGTCGAGAAAATCAGGAACGGCCACCAGATCACCGCGCCCCATAATGGCGTGGCGAGGCTGTGCGCGATGCCCCACAGGGCGCTGCTGGCGATCACCGCCTGCCAGCCCGCCAGCCAGCGCAGCAGCAGGCCGAGCACACCGGCCATGACCAGCGTCTCGACCACCGGACTGAAGCCGGCGACGAGGAACAATTTCATCGGGCCGGAGGTATCGCCGAGATCGGGGCCCGGGCGGCCGGGCACCAGCCGTTCGATGATGGCACTCAGCACGATGCTGCCGACGATAGTCAGCAGCCAGCCGACGAGGATCGCCAGCCACGCCTGCCGCTGCCGGAACAGCAGCGGCGGCAGGATGGCGAGCGGCCCCCTGCCCTCATGCCATGCCGGACTGAGGTCCGGCGCCGTCTCGATCCGTGTTGCCATTATCGCTCCGTCGGTTGTCGGCCCGGTGTGGGCCGGCCAGCGTTAACCCCGGATGAGGCGACGCGGCTATTTGGCTGATTCCCCCCTCACACAGCGGGAGTGCCTATGAACATTCGCTGTTGCCCGACGCTTGCCGCCCACCCCCGTCACCCCGGACTTGTTCCGGGGTCCACCGGGCCGCGGGGGGACGCTGTGTTCCCAAGCCACTCTCCTCGCCGCAGGGTGGACCCCGGAACGAGTTCGGGGTGACGGACAGGAAGAGGGTGCCGATCGAACCTCACTGCCTCAGTTCCATACGACAGCCGCACCCGTCCGGGGCACAGCCGCCCGCGGCCACACCCCGCGCCCACGAAAAAGGGGCGCCGCTCGCGCGACGCCCCCATTTCCGCCCAAGGGAAAAGCCTCAGGCCGCGGCGCCCGCCCCATCCTTCTTCTTCTCGGCATAGACGCGAATCGGCTCCTTGCGGCCCTCGATCACGTCCTTGTCGATCATCACCTCGTCGACGCCATCCATACCGGGCAGGTCGAACATCGTGTCGAGCAGGATCGCCTCGAGGATCGAGCGCAGCCCGCGCGCACCGGTCTTGCGCTCGATCGCCTTCTTGGCGACCGTCACCAGCGCATCGTCGGTGAAGTCGAGCTCGACCTGCTCCATCTCGAACAGCTTCTGATACTGTTTCACCAGCGCGTTCTTCGGCTCGGACAGGATCTTGACCAGCGCCGGAATGTCGAGGTCCTCCAGCGTCGCGATCACCGGCAGACGGCCGACGAACTCGGGGATCAGGCCGAACTTGAGCAGATCCTCCGGCTCGGTCTGGCGCAGCAGCTCGCCGGTGCGCTTCTCCTCGGGTGCCGCGACATAGGCGCCGAAGCCGATCGACTTGCCCTGCAGACGGTCGCCGATGATCTTCTCGAGGCCCGAAAAAGCGCCGCCGCAGATGAACAGGATGTTCGTCGTGTCGACCTGCAGGAATTCCTGCTGCGGATGTTTGCGCCCGCCCTGCGGCGGCACGCTGGCGGTGGTGCCTTCCATCAGCTTGAGCAGCGCCTGCTGCACGCCCTCGCCCGACACGTCGCGGGTGATCGACGGATTCTCCGCCTTGCGGCTGATCTTGTCGATCTCGTCGATATAGACGATGCCGCGCTGCGCGCGCTCGACGTTATAGTCGGACGCCTGGAGCAGCTTGAGGATGATGTTCTCGACATCCTCGCCGACATAGCCCGCCTCGGTCAGCGTCGTCGCGTCCGCCATGGTGAACGGCACGTCGAGGATGCGCGCCAGCGTCTGCGCCAGCAGCGTCTTGCCGCAGCCGGTCGGGCCGACGAGCAGGATGTTCGACTTGCTGAGCTCGACGTCCGCACCCTTGGCGCCGTGGTTCAGGCGCTTGTAATGGTTGTGGACCGCCACCGACAGCACGCGCTTGGCGCGCTTCTGCCCGATGACGTAATCGTCGAGGACGTCGCAGATCTCCTGCGGAGTCGGCACGCCGCCGTCCTTCTTGGACACCAGCGCCGACTTCGTCTCCTCACGGATGATGTCGTTGCACAGCTCGACGCACTCGTCGCAGATGAACACGGTCGGTCCGGCAATCAGCTTGCGGACCTCGTGCTGCGACTTGCCGCAGAACGAGCAGTAGAGGGTGCTCTTCGAGTCGCCACCGCTCAGTTTCGTCATTCAAACTTCCTTGTCGCGGGTGAGGCCCCGCTGGTGAGGCCGGACATGGTAGCCCGGCCGTTACGCAAACCACAACGCCCAAACGTCCCTAACGGCTCGTTCCGGCGCGCAACTGCGCCTTTATGCCGCTGCGGCAGCATCTTCCGACGGAGTCGGGCGCTTGTCGAACACTTCGTCGACCAGCCCGAATTCCTTGGCTTCATGCGCCTCCAGGAACGTGTCGCGATCCATCCGACGCTCGATCTCCTCGATCGGCTGACCGGTGTACTGCGCGTACAGCTGGTTCATCCGGGCGCGGATGCGCAGGATTTCCTTCGCCTGGATCTCGATGTCGCTGGCCATGCCCTGCGCGCCGCCCGACGGCTGGTGGATCATGATCCGCGCATTGGTCAGCGCCACGCGCATGCCAGGCTCACCGCTGGCGAGCAGGAAGCTGCCCATCGACGCCGCCTGGCCGATGCACACCGTGCCGACGCGCGGACGGATATATTGCATCGTGTCGTGGATCGCCATGCCCGCCGTGACGACGCCGCCCGGCGAGTTGATGTACATGAAGATGTCCTTCTTCGGGTTCTCGGACTCGAGGAAGAGCAGCTGCGCGGTGATGAGGCTGGCCATGCCATCCTCGACGCCGCCGGTGACGAAGATGATCCGCTCGCGCAGCAGGCGGCTGAAGATGTCGAACGAGCGCTCGCCGCGGTTCGACTGTTCGATGACGATCGGCACCAGCCCCGCCTGGGTCTGCTGCAAGCCAAGGCCGGCACTGGCCATCGGGCTCATGAAGTCGCCGGTCTCGAACGGATTATGCATGAAAATCTCTCTATATGCCCCGAAGGATGCCAACATCGGCGCTCCCACGGGGGAGTTCAAGCCCCGGCAGTCGGGGCGGGATGGGCGAGATAGGCGAGCCGTCGCACCTCACGCCGGCCGCGTACCACGGTATCGAGGATCAGCCCCGCGAAACCGCACAGGGCGGCGATGATCATCAGCCCGGTGATCAGGATCGCGGTCGGGAAGCGCGGCACCAGATGCGTGTGCATATAGGTGATCGCCAGCGGCACGCTCAGCGCCACGCCAACGGCGGCGAACAGCGCGCCGATCACCCCGAAGAACAGCAGCGGCCGTTCGATCCGGTACAGCGTCAGGATGGTGCGCAGGATGCGGAAGCCGTCACCATAGGTGCTCAGCTTCGACGCCGACCCCTCGGGCCGCGCGTAATAAGGCGTCTCGACCTCCGCGCAGGGCATCTTGAGTTCGAGAGCATGGACGCTGATCTCGGTCTCGATCTCGAACCCCGACGACAGCGACGGGAAGCTCTTGACGAAGCGGCGCGAAAACACGCGATAGCCAGACAGGATATCGGTGAAGCTGCGCCCGAACAGCCGCGCGAGCATGCCGGTGAGCAACGCATTGCCGAAGCGGTGGCCGCGGCGATAGCTCTCCTGCACCTGGCTGACCCGGCTGCCGACCACCATGTCGCAGGGTTCGTCGAACAGCTTGGCGACCAGCGCGGGGGCGGAGGCGGCGTCATAGGTCGCGTCGCCGTCGGCCATGACATAGACGTCGGCATCGACGTCGGCGAACATCCGGCGGACGACATTGCCCTTGCCCTGGATGCGCTCGGTGCGGACCACGGCGCCGGCGGCGCGCGCCACCGCGACGGTGTCGTCGGTCGAATTGTTGTCGTAGACGTAGACGGTCGCACCGGGCAGCGCGGCGCGGAAGCCGGCAACGGTCTGCGCAATCGCCGCAGCCTCGTTGTAGCAGGGCAGCAGGACGGCGATCGTCGGTTGCGTCACGGGTGAATCCTCATCGCGGCGCTCGGCATGGGTCTACCCGATATCCGTCCGTTTGCCCTGAGCCTGTCGAAGGGCAATGCATCTCACGGTGCTTCAACAGGCTCAGCACCAACGGGTTTGGCATATTACACTGAATTTTGTCATCCCCGCGCAGGCGGGGATCCATAGACGCTGACGCTGCGGCTCGATCGGAGACCCGCGCGTCTGGATCCCCGCCTCCGCGGGGATGACAATGTGGGGAAGGAGCCGCAGCCCCCTCCCCGTACATCAGCCCTCGCTCGACGCGGCGGCCTTCTTCGCGCGCGGCTTCTTCGCCGGGGCGTCGGCGGCCTCGGTGCCTTCCGCGGCTTCCGCTGCGACCGGCGACGATTCGGTCACCGCAGTCTCGGCGTCGACCGGAGCGGCGGCCTTCTTGGCGCGCGGCTTCTTGGCGGGCGCTTCCTCGGTGCCGGCGTCGTCGGCCGGCGTCTCGGTCGCGGCATTGTCGCCCTCGGCGACCGGCTTCTTGGCGGCGGCCTTCTTCGGCTTGGCCTCACCCGCGGCCTTCTTCGCCTTGGGCTTGTGGTTGTCGTGATCGTGCGTGTGCGTGCCGGTCGCGAAACCGTCCTCGCTCTCGATCGCGGCTTCCAGCTCCTCGCGGGTCGCTTCGCGGTCGGTCACCTCGGCCTTATCGAACAGGAAGTCGACGACCTTGTCCTCGTACAGCGGCGCGCGCAGCTGGGCCGCCGCCATCGGCTCCTGCTGGACGTACTGGATGAAGCGCTGCTGGTCCTCGCCGCGATACTGCTGCGCGGCCTGCGCGATCAGGCGGTTCATCTCCTGCTGCGACACTTCGACGCCATTGGCCTGGCCGATCTCGGAGAGCAGCAGGCCCAGGCGCACGCGGCGCTCGGCGATCTTGCGGTAATCGTCGCGCTCGGCTTCCATCTCGGCCAGCGCCGCGGCGGGATCTTCCTCGTGCGTCGCCTCATGCTCCAGCTGCTGCCAGATCTGCGCGAACTCGGCCTCGACCATCGACGGCGGCACTTCGAAATCGTGACCCTCGGCGAGCTGGTCGAGCAACTTGCGCTTCATGTGGGTGCGGGTGAGGCCGTTATGCTCCTGCTCGATCTGACCCTTGATCAGGCCGCGCAGCTGCTCGAGGCTCTCGAGGCCGAGGTTCTTGGCGAGGTCCTCGTCGATCGTGCTCTCGGCAGCGACCTGGATCTTCTTGACGGTGATCTCGAAGGTCGCGGGCTGGCCGGCGAGTTCCTTGGCGCCATATTCCTCGGGGAAGGTCACGTTGAGCACCTTCTCCTCGCCCAGCGTCACGCCGACGAGCTGCTCCTCGAAGCCCGGGATCAGGCGGCCCGAGCCGAGCTCGACGCCCATGTCGGTGCCGGTGCCGCCGTCGAAGGCGACGCCGTCGGCGGTCTTGCCGACGAAATCGACGGTGACCAGGTCACCCATTTCGGCGGCCTTGCCCTCGGGCGCGTCGTCCCACTTCTTCGACTGGTCGGCGAACTTCTGCAGCTGCTCGTCGACCAGTTCGTCGGCGACCGGCACGGTCAGCCGCTCGAGCTTGAGCGAATCGATCGCCGGCGTCGGCACGGTCGGCAGCACTTCCAGCTCGACGGTGACCGCCGCGTCCTGGCCGGGCGCGTAATCGTCGTTGAGCGCGACCGAGGGCTGCATCGCGGGACGCAGCGCCTTGTCGGCGATCAGCTGCTGCACGCCCTGCTGGATCGCGCTGTTGAGCGCGTCGGCGGCGAGCGATTCACCATGCATCTTGCGGACGAGATTGGCCGGGACCTTGCCGGGGCGGAAGCCGGGCATCTTCACCTGCGGCGCGATGCGCTTCACTTCGGCATCGACCTTGGCGTCGATATCCTTGGCGGTGATGGTCAGCGTGTAGGCACGCTTCAGCCCCTCGTTCAACGTCTCGACAGTCTGCATGTTCGGCCTTCAATCTTGAGAAATCTGACGGAAATTCGTTAAGGCTGCCGTCCCGCCCGAAAGCGGCGGGACTGGTGCGGGCGAAGGGACTCGAACCCCCACATCTTGCGATGGCAGGACCTAAACCTGCTGCGTCTACCAATTCCGCCACGCCCGCACGAAGGACCCGCCGTAGGATTCCCGACACAGATAGTCTGCGACGGGCATCCCTTGGGCGCGCGTCTATACCAGCGTGGCGCCCGGGGGCAAGCAAAGAGGCAACCGGCGCGCACCCGGAACGTTGGACCATATGAAGGAGAGACCGACATGGCAACCCAGCCCCCACCCGAAACGCCGGCCCCGACCCCGCAGCCGGTCCAGCCGGACTCGCCGCCGCCCGAGATCCAGACGCCCGCGCCCGACGTCGACGTGCCCTCGCCGACGATTCCCGCCACCGATCCCGGCACGTCGCAGCCGGCGGAGATCTGACGATGAGCACCGATCCCAACGCGATCCCCGAGGATGCGCCAGACAGCAACCCCGACGCCCGCGACGACGAGCGCAGCGACATCGAGCAGGCGGTCGAGGCCCGCGCCGACGCGGTCGCCCGCGGCGAAGGCGGCAAGGAGCCCGCGCGCTTCACCGATCCCGGCGCCTTCGACGGCAACAGCGGCACCGGCGGCGAGGTCAAGAACCAGGACCTGACGCAACAATGACCTGGCGGCCCTTCGGGGCCGCTTTTTTGTGGGGCACGGCGGGCCCTTCCATTAGGAAGCCCGTACAGCCCAATACGGATCGTCGGCGCACACACAGCGAGAGGTTTGGTCGATCTCCTGTACAAACCCGTCACCCCGAACTCGTTTCGGGGTCCACCGGCCCGCAAGGGAATGGCTGGAGGCTCAGGCCTCGCCCCCCGCCGCGGAGTGGACCCCGGAACAAGTCCGGGGTGACGAGGAAAGTGAGGGACGCCGATCGCCTAGGCGCAACCCCGCATATATCGCGTCGGAACTCCGCCACGATGGCAGATCGACGGTCCACTGGCCCCACGTCCAACGAAGCCACTATTTCACCCGCCGCGCGGTCCGGATCGTCACCTTGGTCACCGGCACCTCGCCCTTGAACGCGCCGCGCAGCGTCGCGGTCGGCGAGACCGGTGCATCGAACACCTTCAGGATCGTATCCTGCCCCTCGACGACATGGCCGAACGCCGCATAGCCCAGATTGTCGCCCGGCTTGCCCGGGTCCGCGTCGAAGGAGGGCTGGTCGCCGATGCTGATCGTGAACTCGCCGCGCGCACTGCCCGGTTCGAACCGCGCGGTCGAGACGGTGAAGTCGGTGTGGCGGATACCGGTCTGCGTCGTCGGCTCGTGCTTGATCGGCGGCAGCAGCCGTTTGATCTCACCATCCGGCCCGAATTGCACGAAGCCGAAATGGTCGCCGATCTTCACCGCGCGATAGAAGCGCACCCCGTCGAGCCGCTTGCCGTCGACATATTTCAGGAAATTGCCCGCGCTGATCGGCGCGTGGACGGTATCCGCCTCGATCACGAACCGCCCGACACTGGTCTCGAACGCGACGCGCGGCAGCGCCGGTGTCGGCTGCGGCGCGGGCGCCGGTGCGGCCGGCGTCCCCTGTTGCGCCATCCCCGGCGCCGCGGCGAGCAACACGGCGACCGCCGCCAGTCGAACCAAACCGATCATTCCGCTCTCCTACCGCCAGCGGCTCAGACGAACCGCAACCGCACGTCCCGCCCGAACTCCGCACGGGCATCCTCGAAGACCTGCTCCGCGCGCCGGATATAGGCAAGCTCCTCCGCAGGCAGGCCGGCGACGTTGCGGACGATCACCGCGAACGGCGGGTCCAGACGGGCGATGCCGCCGCCGAGGCAGTCGAACAGCGCGTCGAGATTGCCCCCGACCCACGGCTCCGCGCCGAGCCGCGGCAGCAGCGCGGCGTAGAAATCGGCCCTGCTCCGCCAGCCGCGCGCGTCGAGGTCGATCGTCGTCACCGCGCGCGGATCAGGCGAGCGCCTTCTTGAGCAGTTCGTTGACCACCGCGGGATTGGCCTTGCCGCCCATCGCCTTCATCGTCTGGCCGACGAAGAAGCCGAACAAGGTCTCCTTGCCGCCGCGATATTGCGCGAGCTGGTTGGGGTTCTTGGCGATTACCTCGGCGATCACCGCCTCGATCGCGCCGGTGTCGCTGGTCTGCTTGAGGCCGCGATCCTCGACGATCTTCGACGGCGCGTCCCCTGTCTCCAGCATCACCTCGAACACCTGCTTGGCGAGACTGCCCGACAACGTGCCGTCGGCGACCAGCGCGAGCAGCTCGGCGGCCTGCGTCGGCGACACCGGCGAGTTGCTGATATCGCGCCCGGTGCGGTTGAGCGCACCGAACAGCTCCGACGTCGTCCAGTTCGCCGCCGCGACCGGCTTGGCGCCGGCATCGAGCAACGCATCGAACCAGCGCGCCGCCTCCACCTCGGCGGTCAGCACGTCCGCCTGATAGGCCGAGATACCGAGCGATTCGTACCGCTTGCGCTTGGCGTCGGGCAGTTCGGGCAGGCTCGCGCGGCACTCGGCGAGGAACGCCTCCTCCAGTTCGAGCGGCAGCAGGTCGGGATCGGGGAAATAGCGGTAATCGTGCGCGTCTTCCTTCGAGCGCATCGAGCGGGTGGTGCCGCTCTCGACGTTGAACAGCCGCGTCTCCTGGACGATGCGGCCGCCGTCCTCGATCACCTCGACCTGGCGCTTCGCCTCATATTCGATCGCCGCCATGACGAAGCGCACCGAATTGACGTTCTTGGTCTCGGTGCGCGTGCCGAGCTCGCCGCCGGGCTTGCGCACGGAGACGTTGACGTCGGCGCGCATCGAGCCCTCTTCCATATTGCCGTCGCACGAGCCGACATAGCGCAGGATCGCGCGCAGCTTGCGCAGATACGCCCCCGCCTCGGCCGGCGAGCGCATATCGGGCCGGCTGACGATCTCCATCAGCGCGACGCCCGAACGGTTGAGGTCGACATAGGAGCGCGTCGGATGCTGGTCGTGCATCAGCTTGCCGGCGTCCTGCTCGACATGGATCCGCTCGACCCCGATCGTCTTGGTCGCGTCGGGATTCTTGTCGTCGGGGCTGATCTCGATCGCGCCCTCGCCGACCAGCGGATGATAGAGCTGGCTGATCTGATAGCCCTGCGGCAGATCGGCGTAGAAATAGTTCTTGCGATCGAACCGCGACCAGCGGTTGATCTGCGCGTCGATCGCCATGCCGGTGCGCACCGCCTGGCGGATACACTCCATGTTCGGCACCGGCAGCATGCCGGGCATCGCCGCATCGACGAGGCTGACCTGCGTATTCGGCTCCGCCCCGAACGCAGTCGCCGCGCCCGAGAACAATTTGGCGTTGGAGGTGACCTGCGCATGGACCTCGAGGCCGATCACGACCTCCCACTCGCCGGTGGCGCCCTGGATGCGGTAGCTGGTCTCGGTCATGGATGCGTCTCTGGGGTGATGAGGGTAAGGTCTGGAAAATAGGTCGCGAGCCGACGGTCGCGGGTCATCAGCGTGGCACCGAGCACCTGCGCGTGGCCGGCGATCAGGAAGTCGGCGAGGATTGCCTGTCGCGTCCCGCCGCGACGCCGGTACACAGCGAACGCCAGACCCGCTGCTATTGCTGCGTCGGCGGTCAACGGCAGGATCTCGATATTGAGCGCCTCCAGATCGTCGATCAGGAACTCCAGCCTGGCTGTACCAGCGGCGACCTCCGACAGGATGACATGGTTGCAAGCCAAAGCAGCGACTTGACCGACAACATTGTAATTGCGGCGAGACCAGCTTTCGTCCGCACCATCGACGCTGTTCAGCAGGTCAATGATGATGTTGGTGTCGAGCAGAATCACGGTAGCGGTTCATCGCCGCGTAATTCCCGCATGATCTCATCGGTCGGCCGCGTGAAATGCGGTCGCTGCCGAATACGCGCGAACACTGCCTCGATCCGGGCCGCGCGTTCCTCGGGCGTTTCGTCCGGCCAGCGCTTGCCCGGAACGACCACCGCCTCGCCGCGATCGTTGATCCCGACATCCACCGGTCGCCCCGGCACCAGCCCGATCGCGTCGCGCACGTCCTTGGGGATCAGCACCTGCCCCTTGCTCGTCATATTCGTCGTCGTGCGCTTGTCGAGTAAAGTCGCCATCACTCGCCTCCGGTGTTACCAAGGTAACACCTCACGCCACGATCGTCTACTACCACGCCTGCGGCCACTAGGTCCTCATTTACCATGTCGGCTGTATGCGGGAGCGACATGACACCGGCGTCGTGACCACCGTACCGTCGCCCCCTGCCCCACAATTTTTCCTTTGGGCGACTCCCGGACCTTACCAGACGATCGATCTCTCGTCGCTTGGCGGGCCGATCATCGTTCCGACGACGCAGCTTGTCGGTGAGACCCTCAAAAATCCGGAGACCATCAAAAATGCTTTCGACGATCTCCGCAAGCTGCATCACCTACCACCACGCCTGCGGCCGCGCGGTGAAGCCCGCGCGCTGTTCGATCGCCAGCCCGGCGTTCAGCACGCCCTGCTCGTCGAGCGGCTTGCCGATGATCTGCAACCCCAGCGGCAAGCCCTGTTTGTCGAGCCCGCCCGGCACGCTCATCGCCGGCAGCCCCGCGAGGCTCGACGGCACGGTGAACACGTCGTTGAGATACATGGCGATCGGATCGGCCGATTTCTCGCCGAGCGCGAACGCCGCCGACGGCGCGGTCGGGGTCAGCAGCACGTCGCACGTCTCCCACGCCCGCTCGAAATCGCGCGCGATCAGCGTCCGCACCTTCTGCGCCTGCGTATAATAAGCGTCGTAGAAGCCCGCCGACAGCACATAGGTGCCGATCATGATGCGGCGCTTCACCTCCGGCCCGAAACCGGCGGCGCGCGTCGCGGCATACATGTCCTGCAACCCCGCCCCCTCGGGCAGTTCGCGCAGGCCGTAGCGCACGCCGTCATAGCGCGCGAGGTTGGACGATGCCTCCGCCGGCGCGATGATGTAATAGGCCGGCAGCGCATACTTCGTATGCGGCAGCGAGACCTCGACGATCTCCGCACCGGCGTCGCGCAGCCAGTCGATCCCCGCCTGCCACAGCGCCTCGATCTCCTCGGGCATGCCGTCGACGCGATATTCCCTTGGGATGCCGACGCGCTTGCCGGCGAGATTGCCCGACAGCCCCTCTTCCCAGCGCGGCACGTCGAGCTGGAGCGAGGTCGCGTCCTTGGCGTCGAACCCGGCCATCGCCTCGAGCAGGATCGCGCAGTCGCGCACGTCGCGCGCCATCGGCCCCGCCTGGTCGAGGCTCGAGGCGAAGGCGATCGTCCCCCAGCGCGAGCAGCGGCCATAGGTCGGCTTGATGCCGCTGATCCCGGTGAACGCCGCCGGCTGGCGGATCGAGCCGCCGGTGTCGGTGCCGGTCGCGCCCGGGCACAGCCCCGCCGCCACCGCCGACGAACTGCCGCCCGACGAGCCGCCCGGCGCCAGCGGCGCGTCGCTGCCCGGCCGCCGCCACGGCGAGATCACGTTGCCGAACGCGCTGGTCTCGTTCGACGAGCCCATCGCGAACTGGTCCATGTTGAGCTTGCCGAGCATCCCCGCGCCGGCATCCCACAATTTCTGCGAGACGGTCGATTCGTAGGTCGGCACGAAGCCGTCGAGGATATGGCTCGCCGCGGTGGTCGCGACGCCGTTCGTGCAGAACAGGTCCTTCATCCCGATCGGCACGCCGGCGAGCGGCTTCAGCGTCTCGCCCGCCGCACGCGCGGCATCGGCGGCGCGCGCCGCGGCGAGCGCATGATCGGGCGTCTCGACGAGGAAGGCGTTCAAGGGCTTGGCCTTGGCCACCTTCACCACGAAGGCATCGGCGACCTCGACCGCGGAGAAGGCGCCGCTGCGCACCCCGTCACGCAGGGCGGCGACGCCCAGTTCGGTCAGCTCGGTCATTATTCGATCACCTTGGGAACGGTAAAGAAGCCATGCTCCGCCTGTGGGGCATTGGCCATCAGCGCGTCGCGGATGCCGCCGCCGGTCAGCGGATCGGCGTTGATCACGTCCTCGCGCAGGCGCAGCTGGTTGGGGATGACCGCGGTCATCGGCTCGACGCCGGCGGTATCCACCCCTTCCAGTTGCTCGATCCAGCCGAGGATGTTGCTGAGTTCGGGGGCGAGGCGGCTGGCGTCCTCGTCGGTGATCGCGATGCGCGCGAGCGCGGCGACCTTCTTCACGGTGGCGGTGTCTACGGACATGGCCCTGCGCCTATCAGAGGCGGCTCGGCGGATGCAACCTCCGCTTGCGTCGCCGCGCGCAACCGTATGTTGCCAGTTCGCCGGGGCTCGTCCATCAGACGCCCTCCCTGCCCTGCCCGGACACCCACGCTTGGCCCGCAAATTCCTCTACGTCTTCGCGTTCCTGATCGCGCTCGTCATCGCCGGCGCCTTCGCCTACCGCCTGTACGGCGTCGAGATCCTGCGCATGGCGCTGGTCCCGTCGGAGGCGTTCCGGGCGCAGCCGCGCGTCGATCCCAAGCGCTACGCCGATCGCGGCATGTGGATCGCGCGCCCCGACATCCCGGCCAATCCCGCGCTGTGGACCCCCGCCGGCTACACGCCCGCGGCCAGCCCCAAAGCCGCGGTCTTCTTCATCCACCCGACCTCGTACATCGGCCGCGACCATTGGAACGCGACGCTCGACGATGCCGAGACCAATGCGCGCGCCGCGATCTTCCTGCGCGGCCAGGCGAGCGCGTTCAACGCCGCCGGCGAGATCTGGTCGCCGCGCTACCGCCAGGCGACGTTCGGCGCCTTCCTGACCAGCGTCGCCGACGCCAATCGCGCGCTCGACCTCGCCTACGGCGACGTCGCCGCCGCCTTCGCCACCTTCGTACAGCAGGTCGATCGCAAGCGGCCGATCATCCTCGCCGGCCACAGCCAGGGCGCGCTGCACCTCACCCGCCTGCTGCGCGAGCAGGTCGCCGGCAAGCCGATCGCCAGGCGCATCGTCGCCGCCTATGTCGTCGGCTGGCCGGTGTCGAAGACCACCGATCTCGCCGCGCTCGGCCTGCCCGCCTGCACCCGCCCCGATCAGGCGCGCTGCCTGCTGTCGTGGGAGAGTTTCGCCGAGCCCGCCGACCCGCAGCAGATCACCGACATCTACGACCAGACGCAGGGGTTCGACGGCCGCCCGCGCCGCGACACGCCGCTCGTCTGCACCAACCCGCTGACCGGCACCGCCGACGCCGCCGCCCCCGCCACCGCCAACCAGGGCACGCTCTACCCCTCGGCGGACCTCAGCAGCGCGACGATCGCGCCCGGCAATGTCCCCGCGCGCTGCGGCCCGCGCGGCTTCCTGCTGATCGGCGAGCCGCCCGAGGTCGGCAGCTATGTGCTGCCCGGCAACAATTACCACGTCTACGACTACAGCCTGTTCTGGGCCAACGTCCGCGCCGACGCGCTGCGCCGGCTCGCCGCCTTCGGAGCATCGCGATGATCACGCCCGACCGCGCCGTCTTTCGCGAGGCGCTGCCGGCGGGCGGGCGGCTGCTCGGGCTCGACCTCGGCAGCAAGACGATCGGCACCGCGCTGTGCGACGCCGGCTGGAGCTTCGCCAGCCCCGCCGAACTGATCCGCCGCAGCAAGTTCACCAAGGACAAGGCGGCGCTGGTCGCGCTCGCCACCGCGCAGCAGGTCAAGGGGCTGGTGCTCGGCCTGCCGCTCAACCTCGACGGCAGCGAGAGCCCGCGCAGCCAGTCGACGCGCGCCTTCGCGCGCAATTGCGACGACCTCGGCCTGCCGATCCTGCTGTGGGACGAACGCTGGTCGACGGTGGCGGTGGAACGCACGATGATCGAACAGGACATGAGCCGCGCCAAGCGCGCCGAGCGGATCGACAACCTCGCCGCGGCGCACATCCTGCAAGCGGCGATCGATGCGCTGGTGATGGTTTAGGAAGCATTTGCTGTAAGCTACGGCTACTGGAGGGCGTACTTTCGTAAGCGGCAGTCACTGAGTGGTCGACGAGCAGCGAGTGCGTTTGACTGCAGCAAATCAAATGCTGAGAGAACGCTGGTTGACTTATGACGGGTAGATGACTCTAGCGCCCGCATAGCCGATACAAGGATGTGGTATGGCACAGACCTCTTCCATCGAGTGGACGGACGTCACTTGGAACCCTGTTGCAGGTTGCTCCATTGCGACAGCCGGTTGTACCAATTGCTATGCGATGCGTATGGCGGCTCGTCTGGAGGCGATGGGCACAACCAAGTATGAAGGGCTAACCCGCAAGAGCGGCGATCGATATGTTTGGACGGGCCGGATAACTTGCGATGAGAAAGCGCTAAGCGCTCCTTTAGCATGGAAAAAACCGCGGCAGGTTTTTGTCAACTCAATGTCAGACCTCTTCCACCCGGACGTCCCAGAAGATTTTATCGTACGTGTTTGGAGGGTGATGCAACGTACACCGCAGCACACCTACCAAATTCTCACAAAGCGTCCCGAGCGAATGAGGAACCTGCTTTCTCAGCGGGCTTTTGATCGGCTTCCCAACGTTTGGCTCGGCACCAGTGTGGAAGACGGTCAGGTCTTGGGAAGAATTGACCAGCTTCGCGCCACCCCTGCCTATGTTCGTTTTATCTCTTTCGAGCCGCTGATCGGATCAGTCGCCGGTGCCGACTTGACCGATATTCATTGGGCTATCGTAGGGGGTGAGTCCGGGCCTCGTTCGCGCCCTATGCCGGAGAGTTGGGTTCTGGAAATCAAGGCGATGTGCGGACGATCCGACACGGCCTTCTTTTTCAAACAGTGGGGCGGCCGGAACAAGAAGGCCGCTGGCCGGCTTCTTAATGGTCGGACATTCGACGAAATGCCGCAGAATGCTTTTTGATTACCGCCGAGGCCAAGCTCTTTATCAAAGACTGCGCCGCGGGGCTTTTATTGTTACTCATACAATATAGTTGGAAGTAGTCATCGGCACTCCTGACCTTCAAACTCAACGGCTCAGAAACATAAGAGAATAGCTTATCTCTTAAACGCTGCCGATAAAAATCGCCCACTCTCTCGCGGGTTACAGATCGCAATGCCACTCGATCGTCAGCAAAGCTCAGCAAATCAAGCTGTTTGTTAGGTGAAAACGCATAGAACTGATCCTCCCAATCATCCCCACCAAAAAACTCATCCAACTTGGCGCGTTTTCCTGGATCTAGGCGCTTGTGATCATGGGGCATCTGCTGACAAATCCCCTTCAAATTCACGAGATACCAAACGTCCGCACGTTCGGTTTCCGCTAGCATGCGAAGCGTCGCCCAAGTGACGCTAATCCCGTATGGGTCTAGAAATACGAGGGCGCGCTGCTTCCGTCCCTCAGAACGAGATGTCCAAGGCGGATTACCAAAGATGCGAGGCAATACCGTGTTGGCATTTCCCAGCATTGGCTCCACGTCACGATCGGGGAACTGGGCCTGAAGATCCAGCAGGGCTTGGTAATGCTCCTTTCTGCGCTCGATCAACCGAAGATGAACAAATGGAGGATTGACTGCCAATGCCCGCCGGGCACTACCGGCCAGCGTCAACTCAACAGTGTCAATTGGTGCGCCGTCCAGAATGCCGCCGATTGAGCGGGCCTCGGTACGTGACCCCGTGCCTGCGAACGCGTCAACATACCAGAGTTCAAAATTCTGGTGCTTGAGCGCAGTCGTATAAGCCCGGGCATACCCGTCGATTGCATCGAGTTTGACCTCAGTCCAAGGTCCGCCGAATCGGTGCTCTGTCATTCGGATTTATTCATCTCCCGTGGTCAAGCTACATTCAGGACAACCCCGTTGCTAGCGGCATCTTGCGGTTAGCTTGTGTGCTAATTTGGATCACAGATGCTCATGCTCCCACTACCGCACGGATCAGCTCCGAAGATGTGCCGCTCAATGCGAGGCTTTCCGACTTCACGTGAGGATTGATTGAGCGAAGGTCTTTTCAGAATTGAGTGCGAGAGTTGATCAAGGCGCTGATGCGCCGCCGTCGCCCTAGACCCCGCCCCTCCGCTACACCTTGTCCCGCTCTTTCGCATCGTGACCCGGATCATCACCAAATCCGAAGCGATCAGGCCGGATCGTTTCCGTTCAAGTGTCCACCTCGCCCCAACCCCGCCGCAATTCCCGACACCCCGCGCCCCTCCCCGCTTGCCCCCACCCGCCCTGCGCGCTAACCGGCGCGCTTGATGAACCGTTCGGACCACCGCCCCGCTGCCCTGATCCAGGGTGGCGCCGTCTTCCCGCACCGGCACCTCACCGGCATCGACGGGCTCCAGCCGCATGAGATCGCCTTTCTGCTCGACGAGGCGGAAAGCTGGGTCGCGGCGAACCGCAGCCATGCCGCACCCGACAAGCGGCTCGCCGGCCTCACCCAGATCAACGCCTTCTTCGAGAACAGCACGCGCACGCTGCTGAGCCTCGAGATCGCCGGCAAGCGCCTCGGCGCCGACGTGGTCAACATGCACGCGGCGCAATCGAGCGTGAAGAAGGGCGAGACGCTGATCGACACCGCACAGACGCTCAACGCGATGCGCGCCGACGTCATCGTCATCCGCCATATGGCGAGCGGCGCGGTGCGGCTGATCGCCGACAAGGTCGATTGCCCGGTGCTCAACGCCGGCGACGGCCGCCACGAACATCCCACGCAGGCGCTGCTCGACGCGCTCACCATCCGCCGCCGCAAGGGGTCGATCGCCGGCCAGCGCGTGGTGATCTGCGGCGACGTGCTGCACAGCCGCGTCGCGCGGTCGAACATCCTCGCGCTCACCGCGCTCGCCGCCGAGGTGCGCGTCTGCGCGCCGTCGACGCTGATGCCCGCCGGGATCGAACGGATGGGGGTGACGCCGTTCACCGATTTCGACGCAGCCTTGGTCGGCGCCGACGTGGTGATGATGCTGCGCGTCCAGAACGAGCGGATGGCGGGCGGCTATATCCCGTCGAGCCGCGAATACCGGCTGCGCTACGGGCTGACGCCGGAGCGGCTGGCGAAATTGCCCGATGCGCTGGTGATGCATCCGGGGCCGATGAACCGGGGGGTGGAGATCGATTCGGTGGTGGCGGACGGGCCGCAATCGGCGATCACCGAACAGGTGGAGATGGGCGTGGCGGTACGGATGGCGTGTCTCGACGTGCTGACCCGGCGCGCGCGCGGCGTGGAGGGTTGGGCATGAGCGTGATCGCCTTCCTCGATGCGCGGCTCGCCTGCCCGGTCGCCGGCGTCGCGCCGGGCGGGCTGCTGGTCCGCGACGGCGTGATCGTCGCGCGCGGCCCGTTCGAACTGCCCGCCGACGCGGTGACGGTCGACTGCGGCGGGCGGGTGCTGGCGCCGGGGATCGTCGACCTCGGCGTGTTCAAGGTCGATCGCGACGCCTGCCGCGCCGGCGGCATCGTCCGCGTCGCGCTGATGCCCGACGGCAATCCGGTGCTCGACGATCCCGGCGTCGTCCAGCGCGCCGCGCTGATCGGCAAGCCCGACCTGTGGATCCACCCGATCGCCGCGGCGACGCAGGGCCTCGCCGGCACCGACATGGCGGAGATGGCGATCTGCGCCTCGGCCGGCGCGCGCGCGGTGGGCACCGGGCGCGGCTGGATCGCCGACAGCGGCGTGATGCTGCGCGTCCTGTCCTATGCCCGCGACCTCGATATCGCGGTGGTGGCGCATGGCGAGGACGGCGCGCTGACCGCGGGCGCGGTGGCGACCGACGGCGAGACGGCGACGCGGCACGGCCTGCCCGCCGCGCCGGCGGTGGCCGAGGCGCTGGCGGTGGCGCGCGACCTGATGCTCGCCGAGGAGAGCGGCGCGCGGCTCCACATCCGCCAGGCGACGACCGCGGCGGCGTTCGACCTGATCCGTGCGGCCAAGCGCCGCGGGGTGCGCGTCACCTGCGGCATCACGCCGGCGCATCTCCATCTGTCGGACATCGCGATGAGCGACTTTCGCACCTACGCCCATCTCTCGCCGCCGCTGCGCAGCGAAAGCGACCGGCAGGCGGCGCGCGCGGCGGTGGCGGACGGGACGATCGACGTGCTGTCCTCGGGCCACGATCCGCACGGGCCGGAGGCGAAGCGCTTGCCCTTCGTCGATTCGGCGGCGGGGATGGCGGGGGCGGAGACGCTGCTGCCCCTGGGGCTGCTGCTGGTGCGCGACGGGGTGCTGCCGCTCGAACGGCTGCTGGCCATGCTCGCGGTCAATCCGGCGAAGGTGCTCGGGCTCGACACGGGGACACTGGAGGTCGGCAAGCCCGCCGACCTGATGCTGTTCGATCCCGACACGCCCTGGCAGGTCGACGGCGAGGCCTTCGCCTCGGCGGGCAACACGCCGTTCGACGGGCTGCCGGTGCAGGGCCGCGTGCAGCGCCTGTGGAAGGCCGGCCGCGAGATCTGAACGCCTCCCCGGTCGCGGGGCGGCGGAGACGATCACCGCGATGCGATCTGCACCGGCGGTCCAAACCATGGCGCGACGCGTCCACCTGCCCCGCGCCGGACAAAACACGCACCGCCTTGTGCACGATACCGCCCGCACAACCGCTCCGCCCCCTCGCGGCGGAACCCGCCGACCGACACTCGGTAGAGCGATCCCTGCCCCGCGGCGACCACCGCGCCGGTCGGGCATTGCCCGCTCAATGCGGCGAAGCGGCGCGTCGCATCGGCCCATCCGGTCCTGGCGACGGCGGCATTGTGGTACGCGCCGATCTGCACGAACCAGTCGCCGGCCGCGGCGTCGCGAACCGGCGCGGCCGGCTCGACCCGCCGTACCGCCGCGACAGGGCTCGTCACCGGGAGCGCCGCCAGCCGCACCGGCATCCGCGGCAGTGCCTGCGCCACCTCCTTCGGCGGCGCGAACACGATCCGGGCGGCCGCCGGGGCGGGTGTCGCCGCCGCGGTCCGAACGACGCCCTCCGGCACCGGCAGCACCGGGACGGCGGCGTTGAGCGCGAGCGCCACCGGTCGGCCGCCATCGGCGACCGCCGTCACGCCGAGCAGGCTCGCCACCTGGTCGGACGCCGCGCGCGGCTGCGCGAAGGCCGCCCATTGTTCGAGCCGCGCGTCCACATCGGCCGGCGACATGTCCGCCGCCGCGGCGACGCGCGCCATGGTCCACTGGCCGGCGAGCGCATAGCTCAACGCGAGATTCTGCCGCACCTTGGCGTCGGCACCCGGCATCCGCGCCGCCGCGGCGAGCGTCGCGATCGCCGCCGCCGGATTGCCGGCGAGCGCGGTGGCCAGCCCGAGATCGCCGACCGGCAGGATCGCCGCGTGGCGCGCCAGCGTCGCCTGCGCCGCCGACCAGTCGCCGGTCGCGATCTGCGCGAGCGCGAGGCTCAGCGCTGCCTTGCCGTTGCCGGGCGAAAGATCGAGCACCTCGGCAAAGGTGTCGCGCGCCGAGACGAAGCGCCCGGCGCGCTGATAGGCCTGGCCGAGCAACAGTCGATAGCCGGCATCGCGCGGCGCCAGCGCCACCGCGCCCTCGGCAAGACGGACCGCCGCCGCCGCGTCCCGCCGGGCGAGCGCGCGCGCGGCGCCCTGCGCCTGACGGGCCGCGGCCCTGGCATCGAGCCGATCGCTGCGCGCGCTCGCCGACGCGATACGCCCGCCGCCGGCGGCACAGCCGACCACCGAACCGCCGAGCACCAGCGCCGAAAGGGCGACGGTGAGGATCAAGCGCGGCCGCATTCCGTACGCCTTCGTCATCGCACCCGCGCTCATCCACCGATCCCGCGACGCCCGAAACCGCCCGTCGCGGTCCGCGCCCCGAAGCCGCCGTTCACCGTCGGCACGCTGAAGACCGTGCGCCGGAAGTTCGTCTCGAGCCGGCCATAGACATAGGTCCACAGATGGGCGATCTCGGCCGCCGACAGGCCATCGGGATCGACCTCCACCACGGTATGGCCGTCGATCATCGACGCGGCATAATCGGCGCGATGGTGGATGGTGATCGGCGCGACGCTGCCATGCTGCGCCAGCACCACGGCCGCATCGGCGTTGATCGGCGCGTCGGGCTCCGCGGCGTTGATCACGAACGTCAGCGGCTTGCCGGCGCGCTGGCACATGTCGACGGTGGCCGCGACCACGCGGAGGTCGTGCGGGGACGGCCGCGTCGGCACGACGACCAGTTTGGCGACGTTGATGACGTTCTGGATCGCCATGATGGTCGGCGGCGGCGTGTCGATCATCGCCAGCTTGAACCCTTGCTGGCGCAGCATCTCCAGATCGGCGGGCAGCCGCGCCACCGTCGTCTGGGCAAATGCGGGATACTCGACGGTGCGGTCGTTCCACCATGCGAACAGCCCGCCCTGCGGATCGAGGTCGATCAGCACGACCGGGCCATGCCCGGCGCGCTGGGCCTGCACCGCAAGGTGCCCGGACAAGGTCGTCTTGCCCGAACCACCCTTTTGCGATGCCATCGCGAGTACGCGCATAGGGCCCCTTCGATCTCTGTCGCTCAACCTGTCAGCAGACCTGACACGACAGGGCTAACAACCCCTTAAGACAGGCTTTTGCGCGATGGCGCTTTGCCTGCGGGCACGCTCGGGGCATGAAGCGGCGATACGGGAACGAAGGTGACAAGCATGCGGAACACCGGTTGGATCGCGGGCGCGATCCTGGCCTGCCTGGCCAGCGGCGCACCGGCGGTGGCGCAGGATGTGAAAGCGGGCGTCGACGCCTGGGGCCGCGGCGACTTCGCCGGTGCGGTGAGCCAGTGGCGCGGGCCGGCGGTCGCCGGCGACGCCGACGCGCAGTTCAATCTCGGCCAGGCGTATAAGCTCGGTCGGGGCGTCGCGCCGGATTCGGCGCTGGCGGAAAGCTGGTTCCGCAAGGCGGCGCTGCAGGGGCACCCGCAGGCGGAGGACAATTACGGCTTCGCGCTGTTCCAGGCGGGCCGCAAGGCCGAAGCCGCGCCCTGGCTGGAGAAGACCGTCAGGCGCGGTGAGCCGCGCGGCCAGCTGGTGCTCGGCACGATGCTGTTCAACGGCGACGGCGTACCGCGCGATTACCCCCGCGCCTATGCGCTGATGACGCTGGCATCGCGAGCCGGCCTGAAGTCGGCGTCGGAGACCCTGGCGCAGATGGACCAATATATCACCCCGGCCGATCGCGAACGCGGCACGGCGCTCGCCCAGCGTTACGCGTCCGATCTGCGTACCGGGCCGATGGCGGGGGATCGCAACGGCATGATGACGGCAGAGACGCGGACCCAACGCCCGGCCGCCGCGCCGGCCCCCGCGCCCTCCCGCCCCAAGCCCGCGCCCGCGCAACTGTCCCCGGACCGGCCGGTCGCCGATCGTATCGTACCGCATGCGACGCGACCGGCTCCGGTTCGACCGAAGCCCGTCGCTACCGCCTCGGGTGGCGCGTGGAAGATCCAGCTCGGTGCATTCAGCACGCAGGCGAACGCGCAGACGCAATGGTCGCGGGTGCGTGGCAAACTGGGGAATGCGCAGCCGGTCTATGCCAAAGCGGGCAGCGTGATCCGTCTGCAAGCGAGCGGCTTCGCATCGAAGGCCGCGGCGCAGCAGGCCTGCGCGGCCTCCGGCGTCCCCTGTGTCGTGGTCGGTCCGTAGAGCGACACGATCCGATCACGGCTAAGCCCCGGCGCCGATAGTCCACTCGGGACGCCGATCGCGGGCGTCACCGCCATGCGCGCCTTATTCCACGACCCACGCCGCTCGCGGATACCCCTGTGCATAGAGCAACGTTGAGAGGTCGCCATGATCGATCCGCGCGCCGGCTGCCGCGGCGACGATCGGCTTGGCGTGATAGGCCACGCCCAGCCCCGCCCGCTGGATCATCGCGAGATCGTTGGCGCCGTCGCCGACCGCCAGCGACAGGGCCGGATCGATCCCGCGCGCCGCGATCCAGTCGAGCAGCGTCTCCTGCTTGGTTGCCGACCCGACGATCGGCTTGGCGACCTTGCCGGTGAGCTTTCCGTCCTCAATCAGCAGCACGTTGGCGATCGCGCGATCGAAGCCGATCTCGGCGGCGACCGGCTCGGCGAAGCGCGTGAAGCCGCCCGACACCAGCACCGCCGCGGCGCCATGCGCGCGCATCGTGCGCACGAGCGCCTTCGCGCCCGACATGATCCGCACCCGCTCGGCAAGGCATTGCGCGATCACGCCCTCGTCAAGCCCGGCAAGCAGCGCCACACGCGCATCGAGCGCGCCCTCGAAGTCGAGCTCGCCGCGCATCGCCGCCTCGGTGACCGCCGCCACCTCGGCCTTGATCCCCGCATAATCGGCGAGTTCGTCGATACATTCGACGGTGATCATCGTCGAATCCATGTCGGCGACGATCAACGCCTTGCGCCGCGTCGCGGTCGGCTGGACGATCACATCGGTGCGTTCGAACGTCCCCTCCAGCGCGGTGCGCGCAGCCGCCGGATCGGCAGCGAAGGCGATGTCCGCCGCGACACCAGGCTCCAGCCAGGCCGTAGCCTCCGGCGCACACCCCGCCGCCGCCAGCCGATCGGTCGCGACCGACAGGTCGCCTGGTCCGAGCGTTTCGCCTATGAGCGTCGCGGTGAACATGCCTGTCTCCAACCCAAAACCAAGGGTCGCGCTCATCGCAGGGCCGACCGCCAGCGGCAAGTCCGCCGCCGCGATCCAGCTGGCGCAGCTGTTCGACGGCGTCGTCATCAACGCCGATGCCAGCCAGGTCTATGCCGACCTCCGCATCCTCACCGCGCGTCCCAGCGCCGAGGAGGCGGGACGCGTGCCGCACCGCCTGTTCGGCCATATCGATGCCGCCGATGCCGGCTATTCCGCCGCCCGCTGGGCTGCCGAAGCCCGTGCCGAGATCGCAATCGCGCACGGGACGGGCAAGCTGCCGATCCTCGTCGGCGGCACCGGCCTGTATCTGCGCACGCTGATCGACGGCATCGCGCCGGTGCCGGACATCGACCCGGCCATCCGCGCCGAGGTCCGCGCGCTTCCGGTCGCCGACGCGCATCGGCTGCTCACCGCCGAGGATGCGGACGCCGCCGCCCGCCTTGCTCCCGCCGATACGACACGCGTCGCGCGCGCGCTGGAGGTCGTGCGCTCGACCGGTCGGCCGCTGGCGGCGTGGCAGCGCGAGCGCTTCGGCGGGATCGCGGACGCGGTCGATCTTGCGGCGGCGGTCCTGCTCCCGGAGCGCGACACGCTGTTCGAGCGGATCGACCGGCGCTGCGTCGCGATGCTGGGCGACGGCGCGATCGACGAGGTCGCGGCGCTCGTCGCGCGGACGGATGTGCCGGCTGATGCACCGATCCGGCGCGCCATCGGCGTGCCACCGATCGCGGCCTTGCTGGCCGGCGCGCTGGATCAGGACGCGGCACTGGCACAGATCCAGCTCGACACGCGGCGCTACGCCAAGCGGCAATACACCTGGTTCCGTAATCAACCGCCGAGCCGCTGGCTTCGCGAGACAGAATCAAACGAAATAATTGCAGCTTTAGCAAGTTTATTGCGCGCAGAGGGTTGACCCGCCTGTGACCGGCGGCTAACCGCACCGCAGCATTTCCCGTACAGCAATGTTGGAGACATACCGTGGGCGAAAAGAGCGGAGCAGACATCCTGGTCGAGGCGCTGTGCGATCTCGGCGTGGAGGTCGTGTTCGGCTACCCCGGTGGGGCGGTCTTGCCGATCTATGACGCCATGTTCCGGTCCGGGCGATTGAAGCATATTCTCGTCCGCCACGAACAGGCGGCGACGCACGCGGCGGAGGGCTATGCGCGCTCGACCGGCAAGCCCGGCGTCGTGCTCGTCACCTCGGGACCGGGCGCGACCAATGCGGTCACCGGCATCACCGATGCGCTGCTCGATTCGATCCCGATGGTCGTCATCACCGGACAGGTGCCGACCGCGCTAATCGGCACCGACGCCTTTCAGGAAGCGGACACGGTCGGCATCACGCGCCACTGCTCCAAGCACAATTACCTCGTGAAGGATCCGGCGACGCTCGGCGCGACGATCCACGAGGCGTTCCATATCGCCACCTCGGGCCGTCCCGGTCCGGTCGTGGTCGACATACCCAAGGACGTCCAGGTCGCGACGGCGCGCTACAGCAAGCCCGGCCCGATCCAGCACAAGACCTATCGCCCGCAGGTGAAGGCGCCGCAGACGCAGATCGAGCAGGTCGTCGACATGCTCGCCGCGGCAGAACGGCCGATCCTCTACACCGGCGGCGGGATCATCAACTCGGGTCCGGCGGCGTCGCAATTGCTGCGCGAGCTGGCGCGGGTTACCGGAGCGCCGGTGACCTCGACGCTGATGGGCCTCGGCTGCTTCCCCGCCTCGTCCGACCAGTTCCTCGGCATGCTCGGCATGCACGGGACCTATGAGGCGAACATGGCGATGAACCAGGCCGATCTCGTCGTCGCGATCGGCAGCCGGTTCGACGACCGCGTCACCGGCCGGCTCGACGCGTTCAGCCCGAACAGCCGCAAGGTGCATATCGATATCGACCGGTCGAGCGTGAACAAGAACGTCCGCGTCGATCTCGCGATCATCGCCGACGCCGGCCACGCGATGGAGGACATGGTCCGCATCTGGAAGTCGCGCCAGCATCCCAAGCCCGACACCCGCGAATGGTGGAACCGCATCGCCGGCTGGCGCGCGGTCAAGAGCCTCAGCTTCCCCGAGGCGGGCGAGGCGATCATGCCGCAACGGGCCGTCCGCGCCTTGTGGGAGGCGACGCATCATCGCGATCCGATCATCACCACCGAGGTCGGCCAGCACCAGATGTGGGCCGCGCAGCATTTCGGCTTCGAGAAGCCCAACAAATGGCTGACCAGCGGCGGCCTCGGCACGATGGGCTATGGCCTGCCCGCGGCGATCGGCGCGCAGCTCGGCAATCCCAACGCGCTGGTGATCGATATCGCCGGCGAGGCGTCGATCCAGATGAACATCCAGGAACTCGCCACCGCCTCGCAATACCGGCTGCCGGTCAAGATCTTCATCCTCAACAACGAATATATGGGGATGGTGCGCCAGTGGCAGGAGCTGACCTATGAAAGCCGCTATGCCGAAAGCTATTCGGACTCGCTGCCCGATTTCGTCAGGCTCGGCGAAGCCTATGGCTGGAAGGGTATCCGCATCGACGGCATGGGCGAGCTCGACGACGGTATCCAGGCGATGCTCGACCATGACGGGCCGGTGATCGTCGACTGCCGCGTCGCCAAGCTGGCGAACTGCTTCCCGATGATCCCGTCGGGCGCGGCGCATACCGACATGATCCTGCAGGCCAACGAGGTCTCCGGCACGATGGACGACGAGGCCAAGGCGCTGGTCTGAACCCTTAAGCTCCTCCCCGGCACGGGGAGGGATGTGTGGGGCGCCCTGTGCCCCGCACAGGGCTGAATTTGCCGGGGGCAAATTCACCCACACATCATGCGGAGCATGGTGGAGGGGGAGTGCGGCAAGCGAAGGCGCTGGTGGAGGGCCCCCTCCACCACTCGCTACGCGAGCGGTCCCCCTCCCCGTTCCGGGGAGGAATTGCATTGCACATCAAGACCGAAGCTGCCGAACGCCATACGCTGGCGGTGATCGTCGACAACGAGCCGGGCATCCTCGCCCGGATCGCCGGCCTGTTCACCGCGCGCGGTTATAATATCGAGAGCCTGACCGTCAGCGAGATCACCGCCGACAAGCAGGTCAGCCGCATCACCATCGTCACCAGCGCCTCGCCGGCGACGATGGAGCAGATCATCGCCCAGCTCGACCGGCTGGTGCCGGTCCACAAGGTCACCGACCTGACCGCGCAGGGCGCCCACGTCGAGCGCGAACTGGCGCTGGTCAAGGTCGCCGGCACCGGCGATCACCGCATCGAGGCGCTGCGCCTCGCCGACGTCTATCGCGCCCGCGTGGTGGACGCGACGACGACCAGCTTCGTCTTCGAGGTGACCGGCTCGATCGAGAAGATCGACAAGTTCGTCGAGCTGATGGGCGAGGTCGGCCTGATCGAGGTCGCCCGCACCGGCATCGTCGCCATCGCGCGCGGCCGCGACGCGGCGTAACACGCGCACGATTTTCTTCGTCATCCCCGCAGAGGCGGGGATCCATAATCACCGACCGCAGCGGGTATCGATCCCCGCCTCCGCGGGGATGACAAAAAGGGACTTAGTATCATGAAGGTCTATTACGATCGCGACGCCGATCTGAACCTGATCACCGACAAGAAGATCGCCATCGTCGGTTACGGCAGCCAGGGTCACGCCCATGCGCAGAACCTGCGCGACAGCGGCGTCAAGGACATCGCAATCGCGCTGCGCGAGGGCTCGGCGACCGCCAAGAAGGCGATCGACGCCGGCTTCGCGGTCAAGTCGAACAAGGAAGCGGCGCAATGGGCCGACATCGTCATGATCCTCGCCCCCGACGAGCATCAGGCGGCGATCTGGGACGCGGACCTCAAGGGCAATATGAAGCCCGGCGCGGCGCTCGCCTTCGCGCACGGCCTCAACGTGCATTTCGGCCTGATCGAGCCGCCCGCGGACATCGACGTCTTCATGATCGCGCCCAAGGGCCCGGGCCACACCGTCCGCTCGGAATATGTCCGCGGCGGCGGCGTCCCCTGCCTGATCGCGATCCATCAGGACGCCAGCGGCAACGCGCATGACGTCGCGCTCGCTTATGCCAGCGGCGTCGGCGGCGGCCGCTCGGGGATCATCGAGACCAACTTCCGCGAGGAGTGCGAGACCGACCTGTTCGGCGAGCAGGCGGTGCTGTGCGGCGGCATCACCCATCTGATCCAGGCCGGCTTCGAGACGCTGACCGAGGCGGGCTATGCCCCCGAGATGGCCTATTTCGAGTGCCTCCACGAGACCAAGCTGATCGTCGACCTGCTCTATGAGGGCGGCATCGCCAACATGCGCTATTCGATCAGCAACACCGCCGAATATGGCGACATCACCACCGGTCCGCGGATCATCACCGACGAGACCAAGAAGGAGATGAAGCGCGTCCTCGCCGACATCCAGTCGGGCCGCTTCGTCAAGAACTTCGTCCTCGACAACCGCGCCGGCCAGCCCGAGCTGAAGGCGGCGCGCAAGCAGGCCGCCGCGCATCCGATCGAGAAGGTCGGCACCGAGCTGCGCGCGATGATGCCGTGGATCGGCGCCAACAAGCTGGTCGACAAGGACAAGAACTAAGCAGCCATTCCTCCCCCGCCAGGGGGAGGTGGCACGGCGAAGCCGTGACGGAGGGGGAGGAGACGGGACGTTTCGTGAACGAGGCTCCCGCCCTTCCTCTCCCTCCACCACCACGCTGTCGCGCGGCGGTCCCCCTCCCCCTGGCGGGGGAGGACCGGGATTTGGAACGATCCGTTTCGGCTTTGCCTCTTCCGCTTGTCACAAACCCATGGTTTAACCTCCGAAACACTCTTTTCGGAGCTTCTTCCATGCGTCTCCTCCTCGCCGCCGTGCTCGCAACGGCCGCCGTTCCCGCCGTCGCCCAGATCATCCCGACCGTCCCGGCGCAGCCGGGCCAGCCGACCACCAAGGTTCCCGCGGGCACCTATCAGGTCGATCCCGCCCACACCCAGGTGTCGTGGGAGGTCAACCATATGGGCTTTTCGATGCTGCAGGGCATGTTCGGCGCCTCGACCGGCTCGATCACGATCGATCCCGCCAAGCCCGCCGCCGCCAAGGTGGACGTGACCTTCCAGATCGCCGACCTCGCCGTCACCGCGGCGCCCTTCGCCAAGCACCTCCAGTCGCCGGACTTCTTCGACGCGGCCAAATATCCGACCGCGCGCTTCGTCTCGACCAGCGTCACCCCGCGCGGCGGCAACAAGGCGACGATCACCGGCAATTTGACGATCAAGGATCAGACCAAGCCGGTGACGATCGACGCGACCTTCGTCGGCGCAGGCGCCAACCCGATGAGCAAGAAGCTCAACTTCGGCTTCAACGGCACCGCGACGATCAAGCGCAGCGACTTCGGCGTCGGCGCCTATGCCCCGGTCGTGTCCGACGAGGTCAAGCTCCACATCCACGCGGCGTTCACCGCGCAGTGAGCCGCGGGCGCGTGGCCGGTCAGGCCGCGCGCCGCACCTTGGCGAACCCAGCGAACGTCGCCCGCACCGCCGGGTTGGCGTTCGCGGTCAGCGCGCTGATCCGGTCGAGCGGATCGCCGCCCTCCTCGTCGGGCGCCTTGTACGCCATTGCCCATTCGCCGAACTCGCGCGTCTCGATCGTGCGATTCGACAGCACGACCAGCGCATGGTGGTGGCCATCCGCCTGGATTCGTGCGAAGGTGGCGTCGACCGTCGCATCGTCCCCCTCCAGCGCCTGGAGGAAGCGCTTGCCGTCGAAGAACAGCAGCCCCGTCACCCGTGCCCGCGCATTGTTGCGGCGCGATTGAGCGAGGATCACCGCCGGATCGACATCCGCCTGTTTTCGCACGCTGCTGATGTAGACGAGCTGACGCATCCTAAGCCCTTCAAAACATAAGTTAATGAGGGGCCGAGCCGCCTCTCGACCGGCTAGCGGCAAGAGACTTAACAGGTCGTCAACGCCGCACCGCGCCGCCGCGACGGGTGGACAAGCCGATCCGCCTCGGCCATGAACGCGGCATAATGGACCGCACGACCCTCCTTCTGCGACTTATCCGCCCTTAGGGCGGCGGTTGCTCGTGCACGCCTCCCTAAGGGCCGGATAACGCTTCAGCGCCACCCAGCCGCGTCCGACGATCAGCGTCCGCGGCGCCAAAGACGGGACCGACACATGCTCCGCGATCCATCGACCAAATACCGCCCCTTCCCCACCATCGACCTGCCCGACCGGCAATGGCCGTCGCGCGTCATCACCCGCGCGCCGCGCTGGCTGTCGACCGACCTGCGCGACGGCAACCAGGCGCTCATCGACCCAATGGACGCCGAGAAGAAGACGCGCCTGTTCGACCTGCTCGTCAAGGTCGGCCTGAAGGAGATCGAGGTCGGCTTCCCTTCGGCGGGGGCGACCGAGTTCGACTTCATCAGCGGGCTGGTGAAGACCGGGCGCATCCCCGACGACGTGTTCGTTCAGGTGCTCACCCAGTCGCGCCGCGACCTGATCGAGACGAGCTTCGCCAGCCTCGACGGCGCGAAACAGGCGATCGTCCATCTCTACAACGCGGTGTCGCCGGCATGGCGCAAGATCGTGTTCGGCATGACCCGCGACGAGGTGAAGCGGATCGCGATCGAGGGCGTCAAGGTGCTGCGCGACGAGGCGGCCAAGCGCCCCGACACCGACTGGCGCTTCGAATACAGCCCCGAGACCTTCTCGACCGCCGAACTCGATTTCTCGCTCGAAGTGTGCGCGGCGGTGATGGACGTGCTCCAGCCGACCGCCGACAAGCCGATCATCTTCAACCTGCCCGCGACGGTCGAATGCGCGACGCCCAACGTCTATGCCGACCAGATCGAATGGTTCGGCCGCAACATCCCGAACCGTGACGCGGTGGTGATCTCGCTCCACACCCACAACGACCGCGGCACCGGTGTCGCGGCGGCGGAACTGGGGCTGATGGCGGGCGCCGACCGCGTCGAGGGCTGCCTGCTCGGCAACGGCGAGCGCACCGGCAATTGCGACCTCGTGACCGTCGCGCTCAACATGTACACGCAGGGCGTGTCGCCCGATCTCGACCTGTCGGACATCGACGGCATCGTCAACACGATCAACTATTGCACCAACATCCCGGTGCATCCCCGCACGCCCTATGCCGGCGATCTGGTGTTCACCGCTTTCTCCGGCAGCCACCAGGACGCGATCAAGAAGGGTTTCGCGGCGCAGGCGGCGCGTAACGACGACGTGTGGGAAGTCCCCTATCTGCCGATCGATCCCGCCGATCTCGGCCGCAGCTACGAAGCGGTGATCCGCGTCAATTCGCAAAGCGGCAAGGGCGGTGTCGCCTGGGTCATCGAGCAGGACAAGGGGCTGAAGCTGCCCAAGCGCTTGCAGGCCGATTTCAGCCGCCACGTCCAGGCGCTCGCCGACGAGACCAGCCGCGAACTCGGCGCCGCCGACATTTGGGGCCGGTTCGAGGCGACCTATCTGCCCCGCCCGAACGACCGGTTCGTGCTCCGCGACTATGAGGAGAGCGGCGGCGCCGGCGACCGGCTGTTCGTCGGCCGCGTCGCCGTCGATGGCGAGGAACGGTCGATCTCGGGCCGCGGCAACGGGTTGATCTCGGGCGTGATCGCCGCGCTCGGCGAGACCGGGCCGGCGCTCGACGTGGTCGACTACAGCGAACATGCGATCGGCTATGGCGCCGATGCGCAGGCGGCCGCCTATGTCGAGTGCCGCACGGCGGATGGTCGCACGGTGTTCGGCGTCGGCCTGGACACCGATATCGCCACGGCAAGCGTCCGCGCGGTGCTCAGCGCGGCGAACCGCGCGTGACATGCTGACGCTGATCGCCCTCGCGCTGGCAACACCGCAGGTTTGCACCGAGCAGACCAGAACCTGTCGCGCGTGTACGACCAGGCTCGGCAAGCCGGTATGCTCGACGATCGGCATCGCCTGCCAGCCGAAGCTGCGGCGCTGCACACCAACGGCGCCGGTCGCGGGTAAACCAAAGTCCGTTTCCGGCCATGAAATCGCGCGATTGCATGGCCGGGAAGGCACTTAAGGGGCCGGTGAGCCGGTCGCCGGCGCTTGCAGCCACCGGGTGAGAGACTCCGGAAGCGCCTGTCGGATTGCATCCTGCTTGGGGCCGGCCGTCGCCTCGTCGATGAACGACGGCGTATATGTCGCGCTGGGCGGGACCAGCACCGTATCGCCGGGGCTTCCGGGTGCAGCCGGCACAGTCGGCAATGGCTTCGATCCCTGTGCCTGCAGTCCGGCGATGATCTCCGCCATCCCTCCCCTGCATAGTACCGGATCGTTACGCCGGACATGCGATGTGGCCCGTTCAAGCCCGACCGCGACCGATGCCAGGCGCATCCTCGCTTCGACGGGCAAACCCGCGAGATACGTGACGATCGCGCGATTGTTCCCCAGGAGTTGGTCACGGCGATGCACCGGTGCCGTCGCATCGCCGCAGCGCACCCCATCGACGGCGATGAGGATGTAATTGTACAGGAAGACCATCGCCGCGGAGCCTTCGATCCCGCCACGGTCCGCCACCGGAAGCATCTGCGCGAGCCGCCAAAGGGCATTCATATAGCCATAGGTGACGACGAAACCGGCGCCGTCGAACAGCCGCGATTGCTCCCAATTCAGGTCGAGCGCGATATCGTCCGGGGCGGATGGAGAGTTCAGCCGCCGGACCAGCTGGAGATACTGTCCCTCCTTATACGCGCGATCGAGCTGCGCGGCGTCCGCGGGCATTGGCCGCCCTAGCGGGTTCATCTGCGGCGCGAGCCGCAACCGTAGCATCTCGGCGCTATCCTTCGGCTCCGAGACGGACTGCGCAAAGCCCGCAACCGGCCACATGGTCATCCCGAAAATACAAAGCGTTATCACCCGATGGCGGAAACATCCGAAGCGTCTGCAGAGACTGCTCATGGTGAATGCCCGCCTTGTCCGACCCGCCTCGCTATTATAGCAGCCGTAAGGCAGACCCAATCGTTTCGCTCGGCTAACGAGCGGTCCCCCGCGTAGCTTGAGCTACCGCTAGCCCGCAAAGGCATGTGATCGCCATGACGCGCGCACTTATCGTCATCGACATTCAGAACGAGTATTTTCCGGGCGGCGCGCTGCCGCTGTGGCAGGCTGATGAGGTCGAGGCGCGGATCGTCGCGGCGATCGGGCAGGCGCAAGCCGCGGGTGATCGGCTGATCCTCGTCCGGCATGAGTCGCGCAGCCCCGGCGCGTTCGCGACGGGGAGCGCCGGTGCGGCCATCCGCCCGGCGATCCTTGCCGCGGCCGGCAATGCGCCGGTCGTCGTCAAGCACCATGCCGCCTCCTTCCAGGGCACCGATCTCGCCGCGCACCTGGACGATGTCGACGTGCTGCTGATCGCCGGGATGATGACCCAGAATTGCGTCGTCTTCACCGCTTTGTCGCGCAGCGCGGACGGCTATGATGTGCAGGTCGTCGGCGACCTCTGCACCGCACCGAGCGACATCGTCCATGCGGTCGCATTGCGCGCGCTCGCGTCGAAGCTGCCCGTCGTCACCGCGGCGTCGGTCTGGCGCTAGCGCGAGCGGGTGATCTCGCATCCCACGGCGGCGTCGGGGTAAATGTCGGGCTTCATCGACCGCACGCGCACGTGCCGGACGCGCGGATCGGCCAGGCACAGCGTCGCGACCGCCTCGACCAGCGTCTCCTGCAATGCGAAGCCGGGACCGGCGGCCATGGCGAGGATGCCGTCGCGCAGGAAGTCATAGTCGAGCACCGCCTCGATCGCATCGGCGCCCGGCGGGGCCGGATAATCGACCGTCATCCATACCGACAGGCGGACCCGCTGCGGCGCCGCCTCATGCGGGTGGATGCCGAGGCGCATCGCGACCTCGAGGCCGTCGAGGATCGTGGTATAGTCAGCCATCACGCCCCGCGAACATCACGTCGCCGTCGCGGCGCAGGAAGCGCTGCCCGCAATCGACGTAGAGCGTCTGGCCGGTGACGCTGCGCGCGCCGAGCAGATAGACCACCGCCGCCGCGACGGCGTCCGCACCCACCGGCCGCCGCAACAGATTGTCCGCGGCCACCGCGGCAAAGTCCGCCTCGCTCTGGTCGCCGCTCGGCAGGGTGATGCCGGGCGCGACCGCGTTGACGCGCACCTTCGGCGCCAGCGCCTGCGCCAGCATCTCGGTCGCGCCGGCGAGCGCATATTTGCTGAGCGTGTAGCTGAAGAAGTCGGGATTGGGGTTGGCGAGCTTCTGGTCGAGCAGGTTGACGACGGCGCCGTCGTCGACATCGTCCTGCGCCGCGAGCGCCGCCGCCAGCATCGCCGGCGCGACCGCGTTGATCGCGTGCAGCCGCGCCGCGAGTGCCGGATCGATCGCCTCGGGGCGGTCATAGGCGAACAGCGAGGCGCTGTTGACCAATGCGCCGACCGGCCCGCCGGCCGCGTCCCGCGCGCGGGCGAGCAGCGTCGCGGTGGCGGCGGGGTCGGCGAGGTCGCCCTGCACGCTCGCGCCGCCGATATCCGCCGCCAGCGCCTGCGCATCCACGGCGGAGGTGCCGTAATGGACCACCACCCGCCAGCCGGCGGCGGCACAGGCGCGCGCGATGACCGCGCCGAGCCGCTTCGCCCCACCGGTGACGAGGACGGCCCCGCTCAGCATCCCATCAGCGCCAGCACTTCCTTGCGGCTGCGGTCGTCCTCGCGGAACACGCCCATCATCCGGCTGGTGACCATCGACACGCCCGGCGTGCGCACCCCGCGCGCGGTCATGCAGGCGTGGCTCGCCTCGATCACCACCGCGACCCCCTGCGGCTTGAGATTGTCCCAGATACAATCGGCGACCTCGGCGGTGAGCCGCTCCTGCACCTGCAACCGGCGCGCGAAGCCGTGCAGCACGCGGGCGAGCTTGCTGATCCCGACGACATGGTTGCGGGGTAGATAGGCGATGTGCGCCTTGCCGATGATCGGTGCCATGTGATGTTCGCAATGCGACTGGAACGGGATGTCCTTGAGCAGCACGATCTCGTCATAGCCGCCCACCTCCTCGAACACGCGGGCGAGGTGCTGGGCGGGGTCGTCGGCATAGCCGGCGCAATATTCCTTCCACGCCTTGGCGACGCGGCGCGGCGTATCGATCAGCCCTTCGCGGCTCGGATCGTCGCCGGCCCAGCGGATCAGGGTGCGGATCGCCTCGGCGACGTCGGCGGGGACGGCCGGCGCGTCACCGGTTGCGGCGGTGCTGCCCTCGTCCGGCGTGTCGTGCTGATCGGTCATGTGTCGTCCCTTCGTCCAGCCGCCTGCGGCGGCGGCGGCATCCATAAGTTCGTTTCCGCAACGCGTCCAACCGTGGCTGCGCCGCCGCGTGCAACCCTTTGACGCATTGGCACGCTGTTAGCCGGTTGAACGCATGGGAGACGGATGATGACGGACCTCAAGAAGGGCGACGAAGTGACGTGGAAGAGCCATGGCGGCACCGCGCACGGCACGGTCGAGAAGAAGCAGACCAGCGACACCGCGATCAAGGGGCATACCGTCCGCGCCTCGAAGGACGACCCGCAATATATCGTAAAGAGTGACAACGGTGGAAAGGCAGCGCACAAGGCGACCGCGCTGAAGAAAGCGTAACGTTTGAGAGCGCCCGGGCTGGACCGGGCGCGAGCAGGAAGGAATGCGATGGCTACGACTACCAAGACCGGCGGCATCCATGCGCCCGTACAGCCCTCTGCGGAGCTGGGTGCGATCGTCGGCAACGACAAGCTGCCGCGCAGTGAGGTGATCAGCAAGGTGTGGGAATATATCAAGGCCAACAACCTGCAGAACCCTGAAAACAAGCGCGAAATTCTTGCCGACGAGAAGCTGCAGAAGGTGTTCGGCCGCGACAAGTGCACGATGTTCGAGATGAACAAGTATATCTCGCAGCACGTGAAGGCCTGAACCCGGCTCTTCGATCGGGAGCATCGCGCCATTTGCGGCCGACGATGCTCCCGACGTCAACACTGACGCTATAGTGTCCGATGCGGCGACGGGCCGCGACGCCCGCTCAGCGCGAGCGGACGGGCACGAACGGCAGCGCGATCGCCGAACCGATGATCATCAGCACGCCGACGAGCACATAGAGCCAGAAGCCGAGCGGCTTGATCCGCGAGCCCGGAACGCCGGGCACAGCGCCCGAATCGGCTTCGGCGGGCGCCGTTGCGCTGATGGTCTGGCTGAACACGTTGATCCCCACATGGCTGATCCGGCCATCGCTCTAGCCGCGAATTGTTGCCGGCATTTTGCAGTGCTGCCGCCCCCCGGCGGGCGGGCGCTATGCCCCGACCGGCGGCGCGATGCAAGCATGTCCGTTGTCGACATGATCGGGTGTCGCGGCGGGATCATGGGACGAGCACGATCGGCAACGCCCGCCGCGACCCGGGCATAACGCGCCGTCGCGCGGTTCGCCCCACCGGTGATCCAGAGCTGGAGGGATGGTGACCCCGGCGCGATTCGAACGCGCGACCTACAGATTAGGAATCTGGCGCTCTATCCGGCTGAGCTACGGGGCCACTACGCTCCTGATACCGGCGCGCGCCGGGCGGGTCCAGCGGGTCAATGCGCCTTTTCGGGCGGCACCACCGGACAGAGCAGCGGCGCGACCGGCACGCCATCCTTGACCAGCGCCTTCGCCTCCGCCAAGCTGGCCTGCCCGTGGATCGGGCGGACGGCCTCTTCGCCGTCGTGCATCGCGCGGGCCCGCGTCGCGAAATCGCCACCGACCCAGGCGGAGTCGGCGAGCGCCTTGGCCTGGCTGGCGGCAATCTCGCTCAGCGCCGCCTTGATCGCGGCGGCGGGCGGCAGGTCGGCGCGGCGGTTGCCCTTGGCGGGAATGCTCGGCGCCATCACCGCCTTGCCGATCGCGGTATCGCCGCACATCGGACAGGCGAGCAGCCCCGCCGCCGCCTGCGCATCATAAGCGGCGCTGGAGGCGAACCATGCCTCGAAGACGTGATCCAGCCCGCAGCGCAGGTCGAAGACGATCACGCGCGGGTGACCGGCGGAATGGCGCGGGTGTGGTCGAGCACGGGAATGCGCGCGCGGACATCGGCGACGCGCGCCAGATCGATCTCCGCCAACCCCAGCCCGCGCGCCTCGCCCATGTCGAGCAGCACGTCGCCCCAGGGATCGACCACCAGCGAATGGCCATAGGTGGCGCGGCCATCCTCATGCGCGCCCGCCTGTGCGGAGGCGATGACGAAACAGCCGGTCTCGATCGCGCGGGCGCGCAGCAGCGCGTGCCAGTGCGCCGCGCCGGTCGGCCGGGTAAAGGCGGCGGGCACCGCGAGCAGCTGCGCGCCGGCCGCGGCGAGCGCCGCGTACAGCGCGGGAAAGCGCAGATCGTAGCAGATCGACAGGCCGAGCGCGCCGAGCGGAGTCGCGACCACGACCGCGGCATCGCCGGGTGCGTAAGCGGCGGATTCGCGCCAGCTCTCACCGGTCGGCAGGTCGACGTCGAACAGGTGGAGCTTGTCGTAGCATGCGCGTATCTCTCCGGACGCGTCGATCACGAAGCTGCGATTGGCGTAGCGGCCGTCGGAACGGCGCACCGCGAGCGAGCCTATATGCACCCACAGGCCGGCATCGGCCGCAGCCCGCCGCACCGATGCCAGCACCGGATCGTCGGCCTCGGCATGGATCGCGGCGGCGGCGCGGGTGCGGTCGCGATCGATCAGCCCCGCCATCTCGGGCAGGAAGACCATGCCGGCACCGTTCGCCGCCGCGGCGGTGATGCCGTGGCGCATGTCCGCGGCATTGACGGCGGGATCGATCCCGCTCGTCATCTGCAGCAGCGCGATCCTCATGCCGCGAGCAGCGGGTCCAATCCTCCGCGCGCGTTGAGCGCGGCGAGGTCGTCCGAACCGCCGATATGCGCGCCGTCGATGAACACCTGCGGCACGGTGGTGCGGCCGTTGGCGCGCTGGATCATCTCCTGCCGCTGCGGACCGCCCAGCGAGATGTCATATTCCTGCGGCGTCACGCCCTTGGATGCCAGCAACGCCATCGCGCGCGTGCAATAGGGACAATATGCCTTGGTGTAGATTTCGACCTTTGCCATCCGCTTGAGGTGTGGGCTGGCGGGCAGCTTGTCAATCGCCCCCCTCCCCGGTCCCGACCACCCGTGCCCAGCACAGCACGACCACCGACACGGCACCGGCTTGCAGCAGCGCCTGCGTACAGGCGGCCGCGGTGGCGCCGCTGGTATAGACGTCGTCGACCAGCGCGATCCGTCGTCCCGCCACCCGTGCCGGATCGCGCACCACGAAGGCGCCGGCCACCGCATGGCGGCGAAGACGGCGGCCGAGCCCGCGCAGCGGCACCGTCGCGCGGGCGCGGACAAGCGCGCAGGGATCGTGCGCGACCTGCGTGCGGCGATGCACCGCGGCGGCGATCAGCCCCGCCTGGTTGAAGCCGCGCCGCCACAAGCGCCAGCGATGCAGCGGCACCGGCACGAGCAGGTCGACATCGGGTGGCAGGATCGGCGCCATCCGGTCCGCCATCGTCGCGGCGATGCCGATGCGGCCGCCATATTTCAGCTTCAGCGCCAGCCGTCGCGCGACCGCGCCATAGGCGACCGCGGCGCGGATGCCGGCATGGCGCGGCGGGTCGGCGAGGCAGGCGGCGCAGCGCGCGCCGGGGCCGCGGTCATAGGCGAACGGGCGGTTGCACGCGGCGCACCAGGGCGGCGTCAGCCAGCGCAGCCCGCGCCAGCAGGCGGCGCAGAAACGGTGATCCGCCGCCACCGGCACGCCGCAACCCGGACAGCGCGGCGGCAGCGCCGCGGCGACGATCGGCGCGATCAGCGACGCCAGCGCGCGGCGGCCCCGCGCCGCCATCGCCGCCAATCCGCCCGCGCCGATCGTCCGCATGCCCGCTTGTCGCGCACCGCCGCAACAGGCACAAGCCGGGTGGTGAACGCCAACGCCATCTTCGATCGCCCTGCCCGCCGCCTGCGCCGCGACCGCGCCGCCGGGGGCTATCCCGCCCACGCCTTCCTCCGCGACGTCATGGTCGAGGGGCTGGTCGAGCGGCTCGCCGCGGTGAAGCGCACCTTCACCGACGTGCTCGACATCGGCGTGCCCGACCGCAGCCTGACCGTGCCCGGCGCGCGGATCGCGCGGATCGATCCCGGCTTCCGCTTCGCGCACGCCGCGGGCGGGGTGCAGGGCGAGGAGGACCGGCTGCCCTTCGCCGATGCCAGCTTCGATGCGGTGCTGAGCGCGGGGGTGCTCGACCAGGTCAACGATCTGCCCGGCGCGCTGACGCTGATCCGCCGCGTGCTGCGGCCCGACGGGCTGTTCCTCGGCGCGTTCCTCGGCGGCGGCAGCCTGCCGGCGCTGCGCGCGGCGCTGCGCGTCGCGGAGGGCGAACGGCCGGCGGCGCGGCTGCACCCGCAGATCGACGTCCGCTCGGCGGGCGACCTGCTGATGCGCGCCGGCTTCGCGCTGCCGGTCGCCGATATCGAGACGTTCGACGTTCGCTATGCGAGCTTCGGGCGGCTGCTCGACGATCTGCGCGGCATGGCGGCGAGCAACATCCTGATCGGACGCTCGGCGATGACGCGCGACACGCTCGCCCGCGCGGCGGCGGCCTTCGCGGCGGCGGCGGGGCCGGATGGACGCACGACCGAGCGGTTCTCGATCGTCTTCCTCACCGGCTGGGCGCCCGATGCGTCGCAGCCCAAGCCGGCGCGCCGCGGCAGCGCCACCTCCTCGCTCGCCGCCGCGCTGCGCGTCCCGTCCTCGCCGCCACAGCCGGATTAGCCGCCTGCCGGCCCGGTCACGGCCGCCGCCTCACCCGCGCGCGTGGATCAGTCCGGTTTCGAGGCCGCGCAATTCGGCGAGGCCGCGCAGGCGGCCGATCAGCGAATAGCCGGGGTTGGTGCGCTTGTGCAGATCGTCGACCATCTGGTGGCCATGGTCGGGGCGCATCGGCAGCGAGCGGCCGGTGCGGTGTTGCAGGTCGACCACTTCGGCGACGATCGCCGGCATGTCGGCATCGCCGCGCAGATGCTCGGCCTCGTGGAACGCGCCGTCCGCCTCGCGCTGCACCGAGCGGAGATGGAGGAAGCCGATCCGTTCACCCAGACGCCGGACCATCCCCGGCAGGTCATTGTCGGCGCGCACCCCGAACGAGCCGCTGCAAAAGCACAGGCCGTTGGCCGGCGACGGCACCGCGGCGAACAATGCGGTCACGTCCGCCTCGGTGCTGACCACGCGCGGCAGGCCGAAGATCGGGAACGGCGGATCGTCGGGATGGACGACGAGCCGGATGCCCTCGGCCTCGGCGACCGGGCAGACCGCGTCCAGGAAGGCGACGTGATTGGCGCGCAGCCGGTCGGCATCGATTGCCGCATAGGTGCCGATCTGGCGCAGCAGCTCGGCCGAGGTGAAGCTTTCCTCGCTGCCCGGCAGGCCGGCGATGATCGTCCGCTCCAGCCGATGGCGCCCCTGCTCGTCGAGCGCGGCGAACCGCTCCGCCGCCGCGGCCACCACGGCGGGCGGATAGGCCGCCTCGGCGCCGGGCCGGCGCAGCAGGTGGATGTCATAGGCGGCGAGCGCGTGCATCTCGAACCGCAACGCGCGCGCGCCGTCGGGCAGCTCCCAGCCGAGGTCGGTGCGCGTCCAGTCGAGCAGCGGCATGAAATTATAGGTCACCACGTCCACGCCATGCGCGGCGAGACGGCGGAGGCTGACCACATAGGCCTCGATCAGACGGTCCCATTCCGCCGAGCGGGTCTTGAGCCCTTCGGCGACCGGCAGGCTCTCGACCACCGTCCAGTCGAGCCCCGCGTCCGCGATCATCCGCTTGCGCGCGGCGATCTGCGCATCGGGCCAGGCCTCGCCGTTCGGCACCTCGTGCAGCGCGGTCACCACCCCGGTCGCGCCGGCCTGCCGGATCGCGGCGAGCGGCACCGGGTCGTTCGGGCCAAACCACCGCATGGTTTGGGTCATCATCATCTGCCGGCTATCCCCATCCTAATTGGGGAGGTGACTAGCAGCAGGATGATTGGTCTGACAACATAGAAGCGTGCGGTTTGCCAGCTTGGTATCAACCGGCAGGCAAAGCCGTATAGCGCTGGCGCGTACTGGCGAGCGAGCGGCGCACCTCCTCGACCGCCAGCTCCTCGGTGCGGAACAGCAGATGATCCATCACCGCCGACAGATGCGCGCGCATCGCGGCGCGGGCGGCATTGGCGTCGCGCGCGCGCAGCGCCTCGATGATCGCGGCATGTTCCTCGACCACCGGCCGCACCTTGGCGTTGCGCGCCTTGGCATGGAGCAGCGCACATTCGGGCGAGGTCGAGCGCAGATGCCACAGATCCTCGATCGTCCGCACGATGCCCGCATTGCGGGTCGCCGCGGCGATGGTGAGGTGGAAATCGCGATCCGCCTCCTCGGTCACCTCGGGCAACAGATTCTCGGTGGCCATCGCGGCGACGAGCGCGTCGAGCCGATCGATCTGGTCATCCGTCACGTGCAAGGCCGCCAGCGCCGCCGCCTCGCCTTCGAAGATCAGCCGCGCCTCGGTCAGCTCGAAGGCGGTGATCGCAAAGCCGGGCTCCTCGCCCTGCCCGGGCAGGCGGCAGACATAGGCGCCCGATCCGACGCGCACTTCGATGAAGCCCTGGACCTCGAGCGCGATCAGCGCCTCGCGCACCGCCGGGCGGCTGGCGCCATATTCGATCGCCAGTTCGCGCTCGGCGGGCAGGCGATCGCCGATCGCAAAGGCGCCCGAGGCGAGCTGGTCGAACAATTTGCGTGCCAACCGTTGGTACAGCCGGTCGTTGGTGGCGCTCTCCTTACCGAGATCGACGTGCGAAGGCCTGCGAGTGATCGTCTTGGACATCGGACTTACCAATTAGAGCGTCTGAACATCCTCATTACTACGACATGTCCGTGCAAGGAAAGGCCGCTGCGTCGCCCGTCGTCGGTTCCGTCAGACGAGCATGCCGCCGCCGGCATCGCGCGCGAGGATGCGGCCCATCGCCTCGAACAGCGCATCCATCGCCACCGGCTTGAACAGCACCTCGTCCGCCCCCGCGGCGATGCACCGCTCGCGCAGGTCGAGCGCGGTATCGGCGGTGATGACGATGATCGGCACCCGCGCCTTGGCGTCGGGACGGGCGCGGATGTGGCCGATCGCGGTGATGCCGTCCATGCCGGGCATGCGCAGATCGATCAGCAGCATGTCGAAATCCTGCGCGTCGATGATGCTCAACCCGATCTCGGCGCTTTCCGCCTCCATCATCTGGACGCCAGCGACATCGAGCATGTCCCGAACGACGCGCCGGTTCATCCGGTCATCCTCGATGAACAGGACGTTCATCGGAAGGTCTGCAAGGTCGGTGGGATCAGCGAAAACATGCTCATGCGTCTACGCGTCAAGCTGCCTGTGATACAAGCGCCACATGGCCTGTCGGATACAGTAATGCGACCAATTCCGCACCGCTGACGGGTTTAAGAACGCTACGGAAAGCATGGTCCGTTTCGGATGCGATACGATCCGGCACGGCGCCCGCCGGCCAGAGGATCGTGACGTCGCTGCCGACGGCGGCGGCGGCGAGCTGACGCAGCGGCGCAACGGCATCGTCACCGTCGTATAGCGCGCTCGCGTCGATGAGCAATCGCTCGAAACGCGTGCCGGCGAGCGCCGCGATCGCCTCGTCCACCGTCGCGGTCGCCACCACCGATCCGGCATGCGGCATCATCAACGTGCGCAACATGCTGCGCGTGATCGGATTGCGGTCGAGCACCAGCAGGCCCGCCATACCCGGCGTGGCGACGGCGCTGACGGCGGGCGCCTCGGCCCGGACCAGCGGCAGCTCGACGATGAACCGCGACCCCTCGCCCATGACGCTGGTCACCGTAACGTCGCCGCCCATCGCACGCGCCAGATTGCGGCAGATCGCGAGGCCAAGGCCGGTGCCGCCGAAGCGGCGGGTGGTGCTGGTGTCCGCCTGGCGGAAGGATTCGAAGATCGCGTCGCGGGTCTCCGCCGGTATGCCGATCCCGGTGTCGGCGACGACGATCCGCAGCCGGTCTTCGCCGACGGCGGCGGCGTGCAGGGTGACGCTGCCCGTCGTGGTGAATTTCAGCGCGTTGGACATCAGGTTGAACACGATCTGGCGCAGCCGCGCGGCGTCGCCGACGATCATCCCCGGACAATCCGCAATGTCGCGGTGGAAGGCGATGCCCTTGGTCTCCGCCTGATCCTGCCAGAGCCGGGTCGATTCGCCGAGCATCGCGCGCAGGTCGAACGGCGCCTCCTCGACGGTGAGGTTGCCGGTCTCCATCTTGGCGACGTCGAGGATGTCGTCGACGAGCGTCCGCATCGTCACGCCGGCGCTGTGCACCACGCCGAGCCGGTCGCGCGTCGTCCCGCCGATCCGTGCATCGGCGAGCATCACCTGCGTCATGCCGAGAATGCCGTTGAGCGGGGTGCGGATCTCGTGGCTGGTGGTGGCGAGGAATTCGGTCTTGGCCGCGAGCGCCTTGCCGAGCGCGGTGTTGGTGACGGCAAGGTCGTTGTTCGCGGCACGCACCTCGTTGCGGCTGCGGCGCAGCGTGAGCAGGCCGAAGCCGAGCAGGCCGATGGCGAGGATCGTCGAGGCGACGACGCCGAGGAAGATGTTGCGCTGCGTGCGTGCGCGCGCCTGTTCGTAGGCGACGTTGCGGCGGGCCTCGTCGCGCTGCAGGCTGGCGATCTTGAGTTCCTGATTCGCGAAGTCGAACCGCGCCGCCATCAGCGCCGCGCTGGTCGAGCGGGCAAGCGCGGTCGATTCGTCGTCGAGCCGCTTCAGCGCGACGAGATGACGCAGCGCCAGTTCGGGTTGGCCGGCGGCGCGATAGATCGTGTAAGCGGTGCGATGCGCCTCGCGGTCGATCAGGGTCGTGCGGTCGAGGTCTTCGCCGGCAAACCGCTCGGCGATCAGCGCCAGGGCACGTGGAATGGTGCCGCGCTGGTACGCCGCCTGCGCGTCGAGACCGATCAATGTCTTGCGGAAGCCGGCGGCTTCGCCGCGGGTCGACAGCCTGAGGCCCTGGTCGATGGCGCGCTGCGCGCCGGCCACGTCCTTGTCCATCAGCCGCGCCTCGGCGATGTTGCCGAGGATGAGGACGCGGAGCAGCGGGCTGTTCATCCGCTCCGTCAAGGCAAGACCGTTCCGGAACTGCGCTGCCGCCTCGCGATAACGGCCAAGATCCTTCAGCGAATTACCGCGATTGTTGTACAGCGTAAGCGCCAGCATCGGGTCGGATTTGTAAAGCGACAATGCCTGATCGTAATAGCGTAGCGCGCTGACGTGATCGTTGGCATCGGCATACAGCGAACCGATCGATTGCAGTGCCTTCGCTTGACTGCGGGTATTGCCTAGCGCCTGGAAGATGCCGTGGGCGCGCTGATAGTCGCTGAGCGCCTGCGCGACATCGGCATGGACGGTGCTGATCCAGCCGCTGGCGAGCAGCGCGTCGCCCTGCAACTCCGATCCCGGCGCAAGCCGAGAGGACAACGCGACCGCCTTGTCGATCAGCGGCTCGGCAGCCTCGACATCGTTAAGGCGCATCAACGCCTCGCCGCGGAGCCAGCTTGCCGTGGCCTGGCGGATCGCGCGTTCACGCGACGGAGGCTGGCGATCAGCCAGTCGCTCCGCAGCCAGCGCGCGATCGGCGGTCCGATTCGGGTCGCTGAGCATCGCGGTCTTGGCGTCGGCCACCAGCCTGTCGAAACCGTCCGCCATCGCGGAATTGGGGATCAGCGCCAGCAGGGCCGCCGCCAGCCACGCCCGCCACGGCCTGTCGCGCATCGTCACACGACGCGCCGGGTCGCGGCGAAGCCGCCGAAACCGGCGAGCGGATCGGGCGCGGGCGCGCGATGACGCCCTTCGTCCAGATACTCGATGAGCGAGTCGAGCACGACCGGGCGGCTGATCAGGAAACCCTGCACCATGTCGCACCCCATGACGGTCAGCAGCGCGAGCGCGGCGTGCGTTTCCACGCCCTCGGCGACGACCTCCATCTCGAGCGCATGGGCGAGATCGATGGTCGAGCGGACGATGAGCGGATCGCGGTTCGAACTGGTGAGTTGCGTGACGAACAGCTTGTCGATCTTCAGTTCGCGCGCGGGCAGTTGCTTGAGATAGGCGAGCGAGGACAGGCCGGCACCATAATCGTCGATCGCGATGGTGATGCCGAAATCCGCGAAGGTCTGAAGGTTGGCGATCGCGCTCGCGGGATCGCGGATGACCGAGGTTTCGGTAATCTCGAAGCCGAGCTTCGCGTCGCTGCCGCCGACGAGGTCGCAGGCGGCACGCACGAAGGCGCTGTCGGCAAGCAACTGGCCGGCGATGTTGATGAACAGCCGCAAGTCATGACCGCGCGCGGCGAGTGTGCGCTGATCCTCGATGGCGCGGCGGATCGTCCACAGGGTCATCCGGTCGATCAGCATGCACTCTTCGGCGACCGCGATGAAGTCGTTGGGCATCACCAGCCCGCGTTCGGGGTGATGCCAGCGGACCAGGGCCTCGGCGCTACGAATCTCCTGGTGGCGGACGTGGATCTTGGGCTGATAGTGCAGCACCAGTTCGCCGCGATCGATCGCCTGGTCGAGTTCGCGGGCGATATCGAGCACGTCGCCCGCCGCGCGTGGCGCGACCGCATGCGTGATCGCGCGATAGGCGGTCCGCGCCTCGGCCAGCGCATTCTCCGCCTCCTCGACCAGCGCGACCTCATCGACATTGGCCGCGGGCGCAGCCGCGGCGCCGAAGGTCAGGCGGATGCCGACATTCTGGTCATCGAGCGTGAAGGGCTGTTCGAGCGCCGTCTCGATCGCCGCGATATGGCGGTCGACCGCGCCGCGATCGGGATCGCGGAAGCCCGTCGCGATCTGGGTACGGCCAAGCACGGCCACGCTGGCGGTCGGCAACACCTGCGCGACTCGGTCGGTGACGAGGCCGACGAGCAGCTCGGCACGCGCGCAGCCGAGACGCCGGCGCAATTCGGTGAAATTGGCGATTTCCGCGATCAGCTGAAACCGGAACGCCGGTTCGGCCGCCCTCCGCGCGTCCGACCTGACGCGAGAAGCCAGCATTTCTACGGTTTCCGGGCGGTGCGCGACGGTCATGAGCCTTGGGGTAGGCGCTCAGGTTTGAAGATAAGATTAATCGCGCATGAGCCATCTAAGCCCCTGCGGGACGGATTGTTAAATGCTTAACGAAGCGTTAAGAAAGGCATGCATCCTGGAGATGCCACGATAAGGGAGATTAGCATGTCGGTAGTTTTCGCGCTCGTCCTCGCGGCCGTTTCGGTTAACATCAAGCCCTGGTAACCGCCTTTGCGGCTCGGGCCGGAACGACGTCTGCCGCACGCCGGCGGGGTCGAACGGGGCCGGGCCGCATCGATGGGCAGGGGCGCGTCCCCTCCCCTGATACGCCGCCGACCAGGGTCAGGCGGCGTCGCGCCGGACAGGCTCCGGATTGTCGAAGACCATCTCGTCATCGACCGAGCCGAACCGCAGCGCCATGACGTCCAGCAGGTAATTCTGGTTCAGCCTCCAGGGCTTGCGCGCACCCTGCCGCGGCAGCAGATGCGCGGCGCGCTGGATGTAGCCCGAGGTGAGATCGACGAACGGCTCGGTCTCCATCGCGGCATCGCGCAGCCGCGGCGTCGCCTGGCGCAGCCCGCGTCGACGCATTGTCTTGAGCAGCCGGCAGACATAGGTCGCGACCAGCTCCGCCTTCAGCGTCCACGAGGCGTTGGTATAGCCGAACGTATAGGCGAGGTTCGGCACGTCCGAGAACATCATCCCCTTGTACTGGATCGTCTTGTCGAATGCGATCGGCGCGCCGTCGCGGGTGAAGCGGATGTCGCTGAGCCATTGCAGCTGCAGGCCGGTTGCGGTGACGATGACGTCGGCGGCCAGCACCTCGCCCGACGTGAGCCGGATGCCGGCTTCGGTGAAGCGATCGATCGTGCCGGTCACCACCGACGCGTCGCCGCGCGTGATGCTGGCGAACAGGTCCGCATCGGGCACCAGGCAGATCCGTTGGTCCCACGGAGCGTAGCGCGGCGTGAAATGCGTATCGATATCGTAATCGGGACCGAGGTGTTTCCGCACCATCCCCAACAACCACCCACGCACCTCCCCCGGCAGCGCCTTGGCGAGGCGGAAATAGAGCATGCTGGTCAGCACGTTCTTCCAGCGGGTGATGCGATAGGCGACCTTGCCGGGCAGGTGCGAGCGGAGCCAGTTGGCGAGGCGGTCCTCCACTGGCCGCGAGACGACATAGGTCGGCGAACGCTGCAGCATGGTGACGTGCGCCGTGGTCCTGGCGAGTTCGGGCACCAGCGTAACTGCAGTCGCGCCACTGCCGATCACGATTACCTGCTTGCCGGCATAATCGAGATCATCGGGCCAGAATTGCGGATGGAGGATGCGGCCGGCGAAGCGCTTGGCGTCGGGGAAGTGGGGGGTGTGGGCGTGGGCGTAGGTGTAATAGCCCGAGCAGAGACACAGGAAACGGCAGGTAAAAGCCAGCAACTCGCCGTCCGGGCCACTCACTTCGACGGTCCAGCGCGCATCCGCGGTCGACCAGGCGGCGGCGGTGACGCGATGGCGGAAGCGGATGCGGCGGTCGATGCCGTAGGTCCGCGCCGCCTCCTCGACATAGGCGCGGATCGTCGCGCCGGCAGCGATCGAGCGGTCGTCCGTCCAGGGATGGAAGGAGAAGCCCAGCGTGTGCATGTCGCTGTCCGAGCGGATGCCGGGATAGCGGAACAGGTCCCAGGTGCCGCCGAGCGCCTCACGCGCCTCAAGGATCAGATAGCTGCGGTCGGGGCAGCGCGTCTGCAGGTGATATCCCTGGCCGATGCCGGAGATGCCGGCACCGACCACGAGGACATCGACATGCTCGACCATCGCCCCCTCAATAATCCTTCGAATATTTCAGTCGCGCATCCGATCCGCCGGCCGATCCGGTCGAGGTGAGCAGGCTCAACGCCTTGGTCAGAGCGATCTCCAGCTGCGTCGCGGTATAGCCGCGCGCATCGGTGACGATCTCGACGTAGATGTTGTCGGTCAGGTACTTGCCCGCGGCGAGGCTGGTGCCGCGGCCGCTCGCCTCGTCGGCGCCGAGCACGCGCAACCGGTCGAAGCCGGTCGCCGAACGCAATTTGCCGAGCGGGTTGAGCCCGCCGCCACCCGACCCGCGCAGCGAGTTGAGCGCGCTGGCCAATTGCAGCGCCTCGGTCGCCGAAAGGTTCTCGGGGTTGGTGCCGAACAGCAGGCGGCTGAGCACTTCGTCCTGCGGCAGCGCCGGGGTCGAGGTGAAGGCGATCTGCGGCCGCTGGCCCGTACCGGTGATCGCGATGACCGCGGTGATGCCGTTGACGGTGGTCGATGCCTGGATGTTGATATCCGGATCGGTCAGCTGACCGCCGCGGAAGCGGATCGTGCCGCGCGTGACCTCGAACCGCTTGCCGGCGAAGGAATAGGTGCCGCGCACCAGATCCAGCCCGCCGGTGATCACCGGCGCCACCGAGGTGCCGCCGACCTTCAGGTTCATCTCCCACTCGGATTCGAGGCCCATGCCCGACACGAACAGCTGGTTGTCCGCACGGATAGTGAGGTCGAGCTTGATCAGGCTGACCGGCGCGGGCTTGGGCCGGTCGGTCGGCCGCGGCGTCACGATCTGGCTCTTGCGGCGGATGCCGGTGAGTTCGGGCACTTCGGCCGAGCCCTGCCGGATGATCTCGTAACGCGCCTCGGGAATGTTGAGGTTGCCCTGCAACAGGCCGCCGTCACGCCCATAAGTGAAGCGGACGGTGCCCGAGGTGGTCGCCGCGAGCGAATCGCTCTTGGCGAGCTGCGCATTGTCGAGCCTGGCGCGCAGGTCGATCGGGAAGCCGCTCGCCGCGGCGAGGCCGACGCTGCCCTGCGCCTGCACGCTGCCGTTGCCGGCTCGAGCCGACAGATTGGTGAGGTCGAGGCGATCGTTGGTGAAGCGCGCGGCAATCTTCATCTGCGACAGACGCGTCCCGTAGGTCTCGTTGTCATAGGTCAGATTGTCGGCACGGATCAGGCCGGTGAGCTGCGGCGCGGCGACGCGGCCCGAGAAGTCGGCGGCGACGGCGATCGGCCCGCTGAGCTGCTGGTTGGGCAGCGCGGCGAGACTGAACAGCACGCCCGACGGACCGTTGTAGCGGATGCCGCCCGACAGCGGCGCCTGCATCAACCGCGTCATCCACGAGCCCGCACCCGGCGGCAGCGGCCGCAGCGTCGCGAGCAGGCGGCCGACGGTGGTCGGTCCGCGCTTGACCAAAGCACGCGCCTCGCCGCCGTCCGGCACGAGCCGGCCGACGAACTGGACATCGACGGGCTCGGACACCGCGGCAAGGCCGGTCCGCTGGAAGCCCGCGATCGTCAGACGCGCGTCCGCCTGCGGGATCGACGCGCCCTGCTGGCGATAGTCGAGGCTGCCGGTGACCGCGCCGGAGAGGCCGAGATTGGGCATGAACGCCGACAGCATCGACAGGTTGAGGCGGTCGAGCCGCGCCTGCGCCGCGGTGACGCCGCCGCCGAACGAGCCGGCGACCCGCGTCGAACCGGCGGTCGGGCCCTGGCCGAAGTCGATCCGCGTCGCGGCGAGGCGATAGCCGTTGCCGGCCTTGGTGACGTGCGCCGGGTTGACGGTGCGGAACGGGATATTGTTTGCCTGACCCTGCGCGGCGATCAGATAATCGTCCGGCGACAGGCGGGCATTGAGCGCAACCCGCAGCGGCACGCCGCTGGAGCCGGTGAGCAGTGCCTGTGCGGTGCCGCGACCGCCGACATAGTTCACCTTGGCGCGCATCGCCTGGATGACGAAGGCATTGTAGCGGGTGTCGGCGACCTGGACGTCGGCGACCACCTGCGGCGCCTTGGGCGTCATGACGACGCTGGCGTCGACGATCGCGCGACCGATGGTGAAGTCGGCATAGCCCGGAATGGTGGCGTTGAACGCCCGCGCGGTGATGTCCGCGCGCTGATTGCCGCCCTGGTTGCCCAGGCGGACGTTGCCGTTGATACCGCGCCCGGCGAATTGCAGCGCCCCGGCGAACGGACCGGCCGGCGTCGCCGCCACCCGGCCGCGGCCGGTGATGCCGGCGAAGACGAGGCGGTTGACGTCGACGGTCAGCTGCGGGCTTGGCCGCACCAGCACGTCGGCGGTGAACGGGCCGTAATTGGTGCCGCCGCTCGCGTTGACGGCATAGGCGCCGCCGCGACCGACGATGCGGGCGTTGAGGTTGACGAGGCCGACGCCCACGCCGGGCCGCGCCGCGCGCAGCACGACGACGGGCGCATCGGCGCTGCCGGTGACGCGCGCGGTCAGCGGACCATATTGCGTCGAATAAGCGTCGGCCGACACCGCCACCGCACCGCTGGCCGGATCGAACCGGCCCTCGCCGCGGGTGATGCGGAATTGCGGCGCGTTCATCCGCAAATTGGCGAAGGTGACGATGCCTTCGGGGCTGTAGCCGATATCGCTGCGCACCACGGCGTTGCCGCCGAGGAAGTCACGCACGCCGCTGTTGAACAGCTGCTTGGTCTGCGCGACGACGCGGCCGGTGATGCCGAAGCCGCCGCGCGCGCCGGGGACGAGCTTCGCGTCGGTGGACAGGTCGAGGATGCCGATACTCTCGAGCCGGTAATTGTTGACCCGCCCCTTGAGCGCACCGGTGTAGCGGCCGGTCTGCGTGTTGGCGACGATGATCGCGGTGGCATCGATATTGTCCGAACGGATGCGCAGATTGTCGGACAGGATGTTGGGCATCGAGATGGCGAAATCGCCCTGGATGCGCACGTTGTTGGCGAGCCCGCCGACCGCGGCGTTGAGCCCGGTGACGCGGCGTGCGCGCGCGTTGACCGGCACCAGGATGCGGTCGCTGTTCACCCGCGCCAGCCCTTCGGCATAGACGTTCTCGACCGTCGTCGTGCCGAAGCCGAGCGCGGCGGCGTTGATCTTGTAGTTCACCGTCGGGGTGGCGAAGGCACCGTCGAGCACGACACGCGCCATCACGTCGCGACCGCGGACATTGGGGGCGATCGCGCCGGGGGTGAGCAGCCGCGCATCGACCGCGAAATTGCCGAACCGGCTGGACGCCAGATCGAGGATACCGCCCGCATCGACCGCGAGCGCGCTCGACTTCAGCCGCATCCGGGTATCGGCCTTGCGGTCGTTGAGCGTCGTGTCGATCGCGAGATCGAGCCGCGGCGCGGTCAGCCGCTCGACCGGGCCCTGGAGGTAGAGACCGGGGGTGGCGAAGCCGCGCAGCTCGATATGGCCGTCGCGCGCGTTGACATTGACGTTGGCGAGCTGCCCGCCGCCGAGCGTCGCGAGCGCACGGCCCTGCCACGCCTTCCAGCTGCCGCGGCCATCGACCGTGGCGGTCAGCGGCGCCTTGAGCCCGCCCATCGTCGCGACCACGCCGCCGACCGGCGCGTCGAGCTTCAGGTCGACATCGAGCTTGTTCTGTTCGGGCACCGCGTCGAGCTTGAGGTGAAGGCGGTCGCCGCCGGCGATCCCTGCCCCCTTGAGCGCGGCGGCATCGGTGACCAGTTGCGCGCGACGGTCGGCGATATGCACGGCGCCGTCGATGCGGACCATATGCGTCTGGCCGGTGACCGGCCTGGCGATCACCAGCCGGCCGACGTGCAGCCGGTTGACGTCGATATCAAGGTCGGGGAGCAGCGGCGCGTTGGGATCGCTCGGCGTCTGCTTCAGCTCGGGCCGGCGCGCGAGCGTGACGAGATCGGTCGACAGGCTGCGCACGTCGACATGGTTGCTGGCGAAGGCGAACGGCCGCCAGTCGACGCTGAGCTTCGGGCTGGTCAGGAACACGCCCTTGGGATCGGCGACGCGCACGTCGGAGAGCACCATCTGGCCGTAGAGCGACCCGTCGATCCGCCCGACCTTGATGTTGAGGCCCGAGGCGGCCGTATAGCCGCCGATGCGATTGGCGACAAAGCGGCGGCCGGGATCGGTGTTGATGCCGAGCACCACGACGCCGGCGAGCACGACGACGCCGAGCACCGCGATCAGCACCCATTTCAGGATGCGCTGCCACAGCGGGCGCTTGGTCACCGCGACCGGGGTGTCGGTCGCGTCATGTTCGGGCTGCGCCATCAGAATGCCTGCCCGATCGAGATGTAGAGCGCGACCTTGCCGTCGCCCGGCCGCGGATTGAGCGGCGTCGCCACGTCGATCCGCATCGGCCCGAAATTGGTGTAGAAGCGGCCGCCGATGCCGGCGCCGAACTTGAGGTCCGAACCCTTGGGCAGGCTCGATTCATAGCTGTTGCCCGCGTCGAGGAACGGGACGATGCCGAAATTGCCGAAACGGTAGCGCGCCTCGAGCGCGAATTCGTTGAGGCTGCGCCCGCCGACCGGGTTGCCGTTGGGATCGAGCGGCCCGAGCCGCTGATAGCCATAGCCGCGCACCGAGCCGCCGCCGCCGCCATAATAGCGGCGCGACGGCGCGAGATCGTCGCGGTCGATGCCCTGGATCGAACCGGCCTTGGCGCGCCCGGCGATCACCAGGCTCTTCGACACGGGATAATAGACGGTCCCCTCGATCATCGTGCGGACATAGGGCCGCACGCCGCCGCTCACCGCGCCCTCGGGGCTGAGATTGAGACGCAGGCGATAGCCGCGGGTCGGGTTGAGCAGGCTGTCCGACGTGTCCCATTCGACCTGGCCGGGCAGCGCGACGATGCCATAGGTGCGGCGCACGTTCTCGCCGCGGGCGAAGTCGTAGACGCTCTCGTTGGTGCCGACGAGTTCGCCGCCATAGTAATACGTAAAGCGCTTCTGCCAGATCGGCGTCGAGACGCGGCTCCAGCGCGCCGACAGCGTGCCGGTGAAGGCGTCGAACGCGTCATAGCTCTGGTGGACCGCGCTGGCGATCGCGGTGAAGGTCTTGTCGCGCTGGCCGGCGTTGGAGCGGCGGAAGGTGCCCGACAGGCCCTGTTCCTGCGTACCGGCGACGACGGTGCCGATCAGCGCGCCCTCGGGCGGGAACAGGTTGCGGTGCGTCCAGCTGCCCTCGGCCTTGAAGCCCTGGCCGGTCGAATAGCCGGCGCTGCCGGCAAGGCTGCGCGCCGGCCCCTCGGTCTGGCGGACGAGCAGGTCGATCGCCTCGGTACCGTCGGGGTTGGTGCGGCCGGTGCGCTGCGGCTCGACGGCGATGCTGCGGAACAGACCTGTGGCGACGAGCGCGTCGCGCAGATCGTCGGTCTTGCGGCTGTCGTAGAGGTCGCCGGTCTTGAAGCGCGGGAAGACGTTGAGATGATCGACGCCGAACACCGGATCGCCGGCGGGAACCAATTGCCCGAAGCGCGACCGCGGGCCGGTGTCGACCGGCAGGGTATAGGCGCCGGTCGCCTGGTCCGACTGATCGTCGAGCAGGATGTCGCGCTCACCGACCTTGACGAAGGGATAACCCTGTTGCGGCAGAACGAGGCTGACGTTCGCCTCGGCGCCCTGGATGCGCGCCGCCTCGATCGGGTCGCCGACGCGCAACGGCAGGTTGCGGGTGACGAGATCGGGCGGGACGACCGGCTGCGCATCGACCGTGATCGACGACAGGCGGTACAGGCGGCCGGGCGTGCCGGTGACGGTCGCGCGCAGGCGGCCCGGCTTGGCGGGATCGCTGCTCGGCGTGGTCTCGACGACCGACACAGCGGTGGCGTCATAATAGCCGAGCGACTTCATCAGCCGCACCGCGAGCGCCTCGTCCTCGCGGGCGCGGGCGGCAACCTGCGTCGCGTTGGCGGCCTTGCCCTTGCCTTCCTTGAGCGCCGACAGGCTGTTGAACTGGCCGGCGAGTTCGAGCTTTTCCAAGCCTTTCAGCTCGGTGTCGTAGCGGATCTCCGGCGCGTCCTTGTCCTTGATGTCGGCAGCGGTCTGCAACGGCGCCGAATCGAAGGTGTTGAGCGGCTGGAGCGGCTGCGCCAGCTCGGGATTCTCGGCGGCGGCGGGCGGCAGCGTGCCGTCGGCGGCGACCAGCGGCGGGGTCGTGGCGGGTACGGCAGGCGCGGCGGCGGGCGGGGTCGTGGCGGCAGGTGTGCCCGCCTGCTGCGTCGGCATCGGCTCGAGCGGCGCGTTGATGTCGCCGGTCAGCGGCGGGAGGCTGGCGTTGAATTCGCTGTCGGGGACGATCGGCGTGTTGACGTCAGGCGGGGTGACCTGAGCGCCCGGCTTGTCGGAGGTCGCCGCCTGCGCGTCGGACTTGGGCGCATCGGGACCGCGCGCGGGGGCGGTGCCTTGCTGCTGATTGAACTGCGCCGCTGCCGGCATTGCAGCGACCAAGGCTACCGCCAGCCAATAGTGTCGTCCGGTCAGAACTCGCACGCGTTTCCCGTTCCCCTTTGCGAGAGCGTTCGCGTTCGAATCCACCCCCAAGCCTACCGACAACGTCCCGCAATGGGTCTGGTTGCACCGCAGCGGGAAAATAGCTGGGGATGGATCGAGAAGTCCGTTCGGGCGTAACGGGTTAGGGAGACAGGCCAAGGCCCCCTTCCGGGTCGGCGTACCCCCGCCCCGCCCCCTCAGTCGCGCAGCAGGTCGTTGATGCTGGTCTTGCTGCGGGTCTGCGCGTCGACCCGCTTGACGATCACCGCGCAATACAGGCCGGGCTTGCCGTCGCTGCCGCCGGTCGTGCCGGGGACCACCACCGCATAGGGCGGCACTTCGCCCTTGAAGACCTCACCCGTGGCGCGATCGATGATCTTGGTCGAGGCGCCGAGATAGACGCCCATCGACAGCACCGCGCCCTCGCCGACGCGGACGCCCTCCGCCACCTCGGAGCGCGCGCCGATGAAGGCGCCATCGCCGATGATGACGGGATCGGCCTGCAACGGCTCGAGCACGCCGCCGATGCCGGCGCCGCCCGACAGATGGACGTTGCGGCCGATCTGCGCGCAGCTGCCGACCGTCGCCCAGGTGTCGACCATCGTCCCCTCGCCCACATAGGCGCCGATGTTGACGAAGCTCGGCATCAGGATCGCGCCGGGAGCGACATAGGCGCCGCGGCGCACGACGCTGCCCGGCACCGCGCGGAAGCCGGCGGCGCGGAATTCGGCCTCGCTCCAGCCGCTGAACTTCGAGGGCACCTTGTCGAACCAGTGGCCGGCACCCGGACCATTGTCGATCAGCGTGTTGTCGTTGAGGCGGAAGCTGAGCAGCACCGCCTTCTTGAGCCACTGGTTGACGCGCCAGCCGCCGGCGCCGTCCGGCTCGGCGACGCGCGCCTCGCCCGCGTCGAGCAGCGCCAGCGCCCGATCGACCGCAAGACGCACCTCGCCGGTGGTGCCGAAGCCGAGCGACGCGCGATCCTCCCACGCGGTGTCGATGACGGTGGACAGGTCCTGGCTCATGATGCCTCCATGATGTGCTGCAACCACGATGCGAGATCGTGGACGGTAAAATCGATGAACTCGCGGGCGGTTTCCGGCCCCTGTTCGGAGCCGTTGTCGATCCACACCGTGGTCATGCCGATCGCCTTGGCCGGCGCGAGGTTGCGCGCCATGTCCTCGAAGAAGATCGCGCGGGTCGGCTCGATCGCCAGCCGCGCGCACAGGTTCGCATAAGCGGACGGGTGCGGCTTGGGGACGAGGTCCATCGCGTGGATATCGTGGATCGCCTCGAAACTGTCGCCGAGGCCGAGCCGGTCGAGCACCTTCAACGCATAGGGCTTGTCGCCGTTGGTGAAGACGAGCTTGCGCCCCGGCAGGCCAGCGATCGCCGCGGCGAGCGGCGCGTCCTGTTCGAGCACGTCCATCTCGATATCATGCACTTCGGCGAGGAACGCGTGCGGATCGACGCCGTGATCCGCCATCAGCCCGGTCAGCGTCGTGCCGTGCCGGTGGAAATACTCCTTCTGCACCGCCCGCGCCTCGTCCCAGGGCAGGCCGAGCAGCCGCGCGACATAGTCGGTCATCCGCTGATCGATGCGCGCGAACAGGTTGGCGCGTGCCGGATACAACGTGTTGTCGAGATCGAAAATCCACGTGTCGATCGAGGCAAGCCGGGGGTGCATGGCCGCGGCGTCTAGGCGGCGACGCCTGCGCGTACAAGCGAACCGAACATTTTCGTTTAACTAACGGAGCTTATGTCCGTTATAGACACAAAGCGAATCAGGGCGGACAGACAATGACGACGAAGACATGGTTGACGGGCGGTGCCGCCCTGGCGGCGCCGCTGTTTCTGGCTGCCTGCGGTGGTGGCGGCGGCGGTGGGATCAACACCACCCCTGCCCCGCCCGCGGCGCAGACTCCGGCCCCGACGCCGGCACCGGCGCCGATCGTGACGCCGACGCCGGCTCCCGCGCCGACCCCGGCCCCGACCCCAGCGCCGGCACCGACGGGGGATTCGGGCGCGACGGCGTCGAAGATGCCCGCCAATTACGACACGGCAGAATATCGTGCGACGGTCGGCGCGGTGTCGATGAACGCGCTCGCCGCCTATAACAAGGGCGCGACCGGCGCGGGCATCAACCTCGCGGTGATCGACAGCGGCATCGACCTGTCGAGCCAGGAATTCGCCGGCCGGTTGTCGCTCGCATCGCAGGATGTCGCGGGCAATGCGTCGATCGCCGACGAAGGCGGCCACGGCACCGCCGTCGCCTTCGCTGCGGCCGGCCGCCGCAACGATATGGGAGCGCAAGGCGTCGCCTTCGACGCGACGCTGACGGTGCTGCGCGCCGACCGGCCGGGCTCCTGCGCCTCGGGCGGCGACGCCGGCGGCGATGCAGGCTGCAAGTTCGGCACCGATGCGATCACCAAGGGCGTCGATGCCGCCCGCACGGCGGGTGCGCGGGTGATCAACCTGTCGCTCGGCGGCACGGCGATGCCGCAGTCGCTGATCGACGCGATCGGCCGCGCCACCGCGCGCGGGATCATCGTCGTCATCGCCGCGGGCAATGACGGCAACGACAATCCCGATGCCTTCACTGCGGTCGCCGACAATCCCGCCGCCCGCAACCTGGTGATCGTCGCCGGCTCGGTCGGCGCCAACGACGTGATCTCCGCCTTCAGCGACAAGGCCGGGACCGGCGCCGCGCATTACCTGACCGCGGTCGGTGAGAAGGTGCGCGCGCCCAACCAGAACGGCACGCCCTATATGTGGTCGGGCACCTCGTTCGCGGCGCCGCAGATCTCCGGCGCGATCGCCCTGCTCGCGCAGGCGTTTCCCAATCTCAGCGGCGCGCAGATCGTCGACCTGCTGTTCCGCACCGCGCGCGACGTCGGCGCGGCGGGCGTCGACACGACCTATGGCAATGGCATTCTCGACCTCACCAAGGCGTTCCAGCCGGTCGGCACGTCGAGCATCGCAGGATCGCATATCGCCGTCTCGCTCGGCACCAATGCGACGCTGTCGGCGCCGATGGGCGATGCCTCCGTCGGCCAGCTCGGCGCGGTGATCCTCGACAGCTACCAGCGCGCCTTCGCCATCGACCTCGCCGGCACGATCAACCGCGCCGGACCGAGCCGCACGCTGGCCGGCGTGTTGCAGAACCGGCAGCGCAACCTCGCGCTCGCCACGGGCGACATGACCGTGTCGCTGACGCTGGCACCACGGTCCAACGGCACGATCGCGCTCGAACGCAGCCGGATGAGCGAGACGCAGGCCAATGCCGCGCGCGCGATCGCCGGCGCGGTGACGCAGCGGCTCGGCGCCAAGACCAGCTTCGGCTTCGCCTTCTCGCAGGGCACCGGCAGCCTCACCGCGCAGATGACCGGCCAGGCGCAACCCGCCTTCCTCGTCGCCGGTCAGGGCGGCCTCGGCTTCGACAGTGTCGCCCGTTCGGCCGGCGCGCTGCGCCAGCAGGTCGGCGGGATCGGCCTGACCGCGACGATCGAGAGCGGCGACGTGCTCGCCCGGCGCGATGCGATGCTCGCCGGCCTCGAAGGCTATCGCCGCTCGGGCTATCAGCGCGTCACCGTGACCGCCGACAAGCAGTGGGGCGGGCTTGCCGCGACGCTGTCGCTCAGCAACCTCAACGAGGCGGACACGCTGCTCGGCGCGCGGTTCGACGGCGGGCTCGGCGCGGCGCGCGCACGCAGCTGGTTCATCGACGCCGATGCCCGCTGGAGCCTCGGCGCCGGCTGGACGCTCGGCGGATCGTGGCGGCGCGGACGCAGCGATGCGTCGCTGCGCGGCGGCCTCGACGGCCGCGGCCGGCTGATGACCGAAGCCTTTGCGGCGGACGTCGGCAAGGACCATCTGTTCGGCCGCGACAGCATCGGCCTGCGGGTTGCGCAGCCGCTGCGCGTGTCGCGCGGCGGCATCGCCTATCGCCTGCCGACCAATTACGATTATGCGACGATGACCGTCAGCGAGTGGACGACGCAGCGGCTCAACCTCGCGCCGCAGGGCCGCGAGATCGATGTCGAGGCGCGCTATCGCGTGCTGCTCGGCCGCGGCGATTTGCAGACCAACCTGTTCTGGCGGCGCGATCCGGGCAATTACGCGACGCTGCCCGCGGATGTCGGTGGCGCGGTGCGGTACACGATCGGCTTCTGATTGCAGGGACGGATGCGCGTCCCCATCTCCCAAAGCATGACACGCTTTTCCCTGCTCGATCTGGTGCCCGTCGTCGAAGGCGGCACCGTGGCGCAATCGCTGGCCAACGCCGCCGACCTCGCGCGGCATGCCGAGACACTGGGCTTCCAGCGCTATTGGGTCGCGGAGCATCACGGCATGCGCGGCATCGCCAGCGCCGCCACTGCGGTGGTGATCGCCCATGTCGCCGCGGCGACCAGCCGGATCCGCGTCGGTGCCGGCGGCATCATGCTGCCCAACCATGCGCCGTTGGTGATCGCCGAACAGTTCGGCACGCTGGATGCGCTGTTCCCCGGTCGCATCGACCTCGGGCTCGGCCGCGCGCCGGGGTCCGACCAGCGCGTCGCGCGGGCGATGCGGCGGACGCTGGAGAGCGATCCCAACGCCTTCCCGCAGGACGTGATGGAGTTGCAGAGCTATTTCGCCGACGACGGCCGCACCGGCATCGCCGCGACGCCGGGTGCGGGCGCGAACGTGCCGCTGTGGATCCTGGGGTCGAGCACCTTCGGCGCGCAGCTCGCCGCGGCGCTCGGCCTGCCCTATGCCTTCGCGTCGCATTTCGCGCCCGATGCGCTGGACAGCGCGCTGGCGATCTACCGCCGCGACTTCCGGCCGTCGGCCCAGCTCGACAAGCCCTATGCGATGGCGGGCTTCAACGTCTTCGCCGCCGAGACCGACGAGGAGGCGGAGCTGCTCGCCAGCTCGCAGCAACAGTCGTTCGTCGCGCTGCGCACCGGCAATCCGCGCCAGTTGCCGCCGCCGGTGGCGGGCTATCGCGCCGGGCTGGGGGCGCAGGGGGCGTCGATCCTCGACCATGTGCTGCAATGTTCGGCGGTCGGCTCGCCCGCCACGGTGGCGCGGCAGACCGCGGCGTTCATCGAGCGGACGGGCGTGGACGAGGTGATGGTCGCCAGCGCGATCTACGACCATGAGGCGCGCAAGCGCAGCCTGGCGATCACCGCCGAGGTGATGAGCGGACTGACCGTTCCCGCCTGAGCGCGGCATGGCGCGCTGCCGCATCGAGCAGCGCGTCGAGGTCCTCGCGGGCGATGTCGAAGCTTTCGTGCATGTCGGCGAGCGCCGCGTCCATGTCCTCCGGCGCGAACGGCGAGGGCGACGGCGTCGCGGCGGCGGGGCGGTGCGGATAGGCGTGTCGCGACAGGCGGTGGAAGAGGATGCCGCTGAGCACGAGCAGCGCCGAATCGATCCCGACCGGCAGCCACGGGAACAGCCAGCCCGGCTGTGCCTGCCCCGCCGCGAGCACCGCGCCGAGCGCCACCGCGCCGCCGGGCGGATGCAGGCAGCGCAGCAGCGACATCACCACGATCGCGCCCCCGACCGCAAGCGCCGCGGCCGCGACATGATCCGGTACGAGGCGGACGACCAGCAGGCCCCATAGCGCCGACAGCATGTTGCCGCCGATCACCGGCCATGGCTGCGCCAGCGGACTGGCGGGCACCGCAAACACCAGCACCGCGCTGGCCCCGATCGGCGCGACGAGCAGCAGCGATCCCTGATGGGCGAGTCCGGCGGCGATCACGCCGGTGAGTGCGATGCCGAGCGTCGCCCCGATGCCGGCAAGCAGCCGGTCACCGAGCGCGGCCCCGGCGAGGATCGGACGAAAGATACGCATCGCCGCTGCCGCTAGCGGTTCTGCCGCGGGGTGCAAGGCGGCAATGCGCCGGGTGAGCCTGCATGCCGTGGGGGTGGCGGATGATAGCGTTCACGTCAGTCGCTGGACTTCCACCTTCTCTCCGCGGCGGGGGGTAGGGCTTAAGACGGCTCCATCCTCTTGCGGCCCGGTGGCCCGGAACGAGTCCGGGGTGACGGGTGTGAAGAGGAATCCGGTCGCGCCTCATCAGCGCAGGCTTATGCGACTGAGCCGCCGTGTTCCGGTCGGGGTCGAGGCGTCGGAGGCGGCGGTCGCCGCCTTGGGATCAATTCGCCGCGGGCAGGCGCAGGCGCACCAGCAGGCCGCCGAGATCCTCGCTCTCCTCCAGGCTCACCGTGCCGCCGTAGATCTCGGCGACGTCGCGGACGATGGCGAGGCCAAGCCCGGTGCCCGGCTTGCCGGTGTCGAGCCGGACGCCGCGGTCGAAGATGCGGACGCGGTCTTCCTCGGGGATGCCCATGCCGTCGTCCTCGATCAGCAGTTCGACGAAGCCGGCCTCCGCGCCGACGGTGACGAAGACGCTGCCGCCGCCGTATTTGGCGGCATTCTCGACGAGGTTGCCGAGCATCTCGTCGAGGTCTTGGCGCTCGACATGGACCTGGAGGTCCTTGGGTCCGGTGATGTCGATGCGGACGTGGCGGTAGAGACGCCCCACCGCGCGCTCGACCGATTCGAGGCTCGGCCACACTTCGGCGCGGCTGTGCGCCGAGCCGCGGCGGCCGACCGCGCGCGCGCGCGCGAGGTGATGATCGACCTGCCGCCGCATCGTCCGCGCCTCGCGGATCACGGTGTCGGCGAGGTCGTCGGCCTGCGCGGTCGCGGCGTTCATGATGACGGTGAGCGGCGTCTTGAGCGCATGGGCGAGATTGCCGGCGTGGCGCCGCGCCTCCTCCGCCTGCCGCTCGTTATGCTCGATCAGCGCGTTGAGCTCCTCGACCATCGGCGCGACCTCGTCGGGCATGGCGGTGGAGATGCGGTTCGACTGGCCGGCGCGCATCCGCGCAATCTCGTCGCGCACCCGGCGCAGCGGCCAGAGGCCGTAGAAGGTCTGTAGCCAGACGAGCACGATCAGCCCGAGGCCGAGCAGTGCGAAGCTGCGGATCAGCGTGCGGCGAAGGACGGCGATCTGGGCGTCCAGCGCGCGTCGATCCTGCGCCACCTGAAACCGCCAATGGATCTTCGACCTGGGCAGTTGCGCGTCCCGCTCGACGATCCGCAACGTGCCATCGGCGAACTGGTCGCTGTCATAGATGTGGACACCACGATCGACATGCGCGCTGCCGAACTTCAGCCGCCGGTCCCAAAGAGACCTCGAGCTGAAGAACGTATCCTTGCCGGCGCTGCCGGGCGCCGAAACCTGCCAGTACAATCCGGAATAGGGTTCGAGAAACCGTGGGTCGGCCGCTGCTTCACGGCTGAAGATCACCTCGCCCTCGGGACCGATCTCCGACGAGGCGATCAAGGATCGCAGCACATATTGCATCTGATCGTCGAAGTTCTTCGTCACCGCATTGGTGAGCACGCGATCGAGCAGGAAGCCGCCGCCGAACAGCAGCAGCCCGATCCACGCGGCGGCGATCAGGATCATCCGCCGCGACAGCGACCCCGTCGTCTTCGCCCTCTGGCGCGGCGGAGCTTCGGCAAGCGACGGAGTATCCATGACGGTCAGGCCTTCGGTTCGCCGCAGCGATCAGGCGTCGGGGTCTTCGAGGCTGTAGCCGAGGCCGCGGATCGTGGTGATCACGTCCTGCCCCAGCTTCTTGCGGATGCGCGTGACGAACACTTCGATCGTGTTCGAATCGCGATCGAAATCCTGATCGTAGATATGTTCGATCAGCTCGGTGCGGCTGACCACCTTGCCCTTGTGATGCAGCAGGTAGCTGAGCAGCTTGTATTCCTGCGCGGTCAGCTTGACCGGCTCGCCGGCCTTGGTGACCTTGCCCGAGCGCGTGTCGAGGCGAACGTCGCCCGCGGTCAGCTCCGACGAGGCGTTGCCCGAGGCGCGGCGGATCAGCGCGCGCAGGCGGGCGATCAGTTCCTCGGTCTGGAACGGCTTGGCGACATAATCGTCGGCGCCGGCATCGAGCCCGGCTACCTTGTCGGACCAGCTGTCGCGCGCGGTGAGGACGAGGACGGGCATCGTCTTGCCCTCCTTGCGCCAGCGGTCGAGCACGGTCAGCCCGTCGATCTCGGGCAGGCCGAGGTCGAGCACGATCGCATCGTAATTCTCGGTCGAGCCGAGGAAATGCCCCTCCTCGCCATCGGTGGCGAGATCGATCGCATAGCCGGCACCTTCGAGGGTGTTCTTGAGCTGCTGGCCGAGGTTCGGCTCGTCCTCGACGATCAGAACGCGCATATGGTCCCCCTTAATTTCCGGTGCGGCCGATGATCTGGCCCGATCGGCCGTCGACATCGACCCAGACGACGACGCCATCGCGCATGAATTTCAGCGTGTAAACCGCACTGCTGAAATCGAGGTCGAAGCCGAGATATTCATAGCCCTTCATCGTCGGGATGACGCGGGCCTCGATCGCGCGCGGCGACAGCACCTCGCCCTTGCGCCGGGCGTCATAGGCGCGCGCCTGGTCGCTGCGCCGCTGGTCGGGCGCCGCCGCGATGGCGGGGGACACGGCAGCGACCATCGCGAGGAACATCAGGGGCACGACCATCTTCATGAGGACTGGCATAGGCGGAAGGCATTGAACAGCCTGTGAATGGAGCAGTCGCAAAGCATTCAGCCGCCGTCCGGTTCCCAGACGGCGTGCGGCCGCGCTTGCCGCGGGCGCTTCCGCCCCCTACCTGCCCCGGCCATGGCTGCCCCAATCCTTGCGTACGAAGACCTTGGCGTGATCCAGGGTCATGGCTGGCTGTTCCGCCACCTCGACATCCACATCGGCGCGCGCGACCGGCTGGCGCTGATCGGGCGCAACGGCGCGGGCAAGACGACCCTGCTCAAACTGATCGGCGGACTGATCGACAGCGACGAAGGGCGACGCGTGATCGTGCCGGGCACGCGCGTCGTGCTGCTCGAACAGGAGCCGAGCCTCGCCGGCTGCGCGACGCTGGCCGATTACGTGCTCGGCGGCGAGGGCGCGCCCGAGCGGCACGAAGCGGATGCGATCGCGGACCAGCTCGGCATCGACCTCAGTCGGGAATCCGCCTCCGCCTCGGGCGGCGAGCGGCGCCGCGCGGCGATCGTCCGCGCGCTGGCGCAGGACCCCGACGTGCTGCTGCTCGACGAGCCGACCAACCACCTCGACATCGCTGCGATCGACTGGCTGGAGGACTGGCTCGGCCGGTTCCGCGGCGCGTTCGTCGTCATCAGCCACGATCGCACCTTCCTCACGCGGCTGACCAAACAGACGCTGTGGATGGACCGCGGCTCGATCCGCCGCGCCGAGATCGGCTTCGGCGGGTTCGAGGCGTGGACCGAGCAGGTCTATGCCGAGGAGGAGCGCAACGCGCAGCGGCTCGACGCCAAGCTCAAGATCGAGGAGCACTGGCTGCAACGCGGCGTCACCGGACGGCGGCGGCGCAACCAAGGCCGGCTCGCCAAGCTCAAGGACATGCGCGCCGAACGCGCGGCGATGATGGGACCGCAGGGGTCGGCGAACCTCGTGACGGCGTCGGACGACAGCAAGACCAAGGTCGTCATCGACGTCAAGCACGCCAGCAAGAGCTATGGCGAGCGCACGATCATCCGCGACCTCACCCTGCGCGTCACGCGCGGCGACCGGATCGGCATCGTCGGCCGCAACGGCGCCGGCAAGACGACGCTGCTCAAGCTGCTGACCGGCGAGTTGCAGCCGGACGAGGGCGAGGTGAAGCTCGCCAAGACGCTCGACGGCGTCATCATCGACCAGCAGCGCAGCCTGATGGCGCCGACCAAGACGGTGCGCGAGGTGCTGGCGGACGGTGGCGACTGGATCGACGTGCTCGGGGTGCGCAAGCATATCCACGGCTATCTCAAGGAGTTCCTGTTCGATCCGTCACTGGCGGAGGCGAAGGTCGGCACGCTGTCGGGCGGCGAGCGCTCGCGGCTGCTGCTGGCGCGCGAGTTCGCACGCGAATCGAACCTGCTGGTGCTCGACGAGCCGACCAACGACCTCGACCTCGAAACGCTCGACCTGTTGCAGGAGGTGATCGCCGACTACGGCGGGACGGTGCTGATCGTCAGCCACGATCGCGACTTCCTCGACCGCACGGTGACGGTGACCTTGGGCCTCGACGGATCGGGAACGGTCGACGTCGTCGCCGGCGGCTATGAGGATTGGGAGCGGCAGCGCAAGAAGCCGGCCGAAGCGAAGAAGGCATCCGCGCCCAAGGCCGCGCCCCCTCCCCCGGCGCAGGCGAAGACCAAGCTCAGCTACAAGGACCAGCGCGACTACGACCAGTTGCCGGCACGGATCGAGGCGATCGACGCGGCGATCGCGCGCGACGAGGCGCTGCTCGCCGATCCCGCGCTGTACGTGCGCGATCCCAAGCGGTTTGCGGCGCTGACCGCGGCGATCGACGCGGCCCGGGCGGAGAAGGATGCCGCCGAGATGCGCTGGCTGGAACTCGCCGAGCAGGTCGAGGGGCTGGGCTAGGCCGGCAGGTCCATCGTCACCGTCGTGCCCTCCGGGCCACTGTCGGTGGCGAGCGTGCCGCCCGACTGTCGCGCGAAGGCGGGGATGAGGCGCGAGCCGAGACCATGGTCGAGGCCTGCCGGCGCGGCGGTCGCGGGCATGCCGACGCCGTCGTCGCTGACGATCAGCGTCCAGCCGCCGGGCCGCTGGCGGAAGCCGACGGTGATCGTACCGCCGGCGCGGCCGCCGAAGGCGTGCTTGGCGGCGTTGGTGACGAGTTCGTTGACGACCAGCCCGATCGAGACGGCACGGTCGCGTGGCACCTCCACCTCGTCGCTCGAACAGGCGAGCGAGATGCCGCCGCGCAGCAGCAGGGCGTCGGCCAAAGCCGAGCAGAGATCGCCGAGATAGCCGCGCATCTGCACCGCGTCGCTTTGCCCGGCGCCGCGATAGAGGTGGCGGTGCGCCCGTGCGATGCTTTCGACCCGTGCCAGCGCGGTGCCGAGCGCGTCCGCCGCCTCGCCCTCCGACCGGCGGCGCTGGATGTCGAGGATCGAGGCGACGATCGCGAAATTGTTCTTCATGCGATGGTCGATCTCCTGCAACAGCAGGTCGCGGTCGGCGATCTCCTGATCGCGCTCCATCGTCGCGCGGCAGACGGCGCGGCGGAACAGTTCGGCGGTGGCGATGGTCACGATCGCCGCGACGATGATGAAGGCGACCGTCACCATCGCGGCGCGATCCGGCACATCGAAATGCGCGGTCGACGGGAAGATGAAGAGCCACGCATAGGCGATGCCCAGCGTCGCGGCGATCGCCCCCGCCTGCCACCGCGCGAACAGCGTCGCCAGCATCATCGCCGGGAAGCACAAGGCGAACGGCGCGCCGTCGCCGACGGTGAGACGATCGAGCGCGGTATAGATCAGCAAGGCAGTCGCCGCGGCGAGCACGCCGACGCCACATTGCGTCACGGCCCGCGGCACGGTGGGCGCGAGTCGAACAGTCAAATCGAGTTCACTCAGCCGCGACACGCGGCGACTGAGCCGCCTCGGGCCAATGCTGTCAAGTTCTATGGCGTAGCAATGACAACGTTTTACCTAATCTCGCGCAAGCTTCGGCCAAGGCGGCCGGCAAGTTCGGTAACATATTGCCATGCCACGCGTCCGGACCGGCTGCCGCGGCGGGTCGCCCAGTTGATCGCCTCCGCCGCGTCGAACGGAAGATCGTAGCGCGCCGCATAGGCCGCGACGATCGCGCAATAGCCGTCCTGATCGAGCGCGTGAAAGCCGAGGCTGAGGCCGAAGCGGTCGGCGAGCGCAAGCTGATCGTCGATACTGTCGCGCGGGTTGATCGGCCGCGGCTCGTTCCCCGCACCGCCGCCGCTCTGCTCGGCGATGTCGCGCACGACGAGATGGCGGCGGTTGGCGGTGACGAGCAGCCGCACATTGTCGGGCCGCGCCTCCGCCCCGCCCTCCAGCAGCGAGCGCAACGTCCGCGCTTCCGCGGGCACATCGATGCCGAGATCGTCGAGGAACAGGGCGAAGGCGCGGGGGAGCGGGGCCAGTCGGGTGAACAATTGCGGGAGCGCGTCGAGCGCGGCGACCTCGACAAGCGCGATCGCGCCGCCTTCTGCCTGCACCGCGCCGGTCGCTGCCTTGACGAGCGCCGATTTGCCGGTGCCGCGCGCGCCCCAGAGCAGCACGTCCTGCGCCGCCGCGCCGGCGGCGAGACGGCGCAGCGTCTCGATCAGCGCATCGCGCTGGCGATCGACGCCGATGAGCAGGTCGAGCGGCAAGGGCGCGAACGCCCGCGCCGCGGTCAACGCACCGTCACGCCAGACATAGGCGGGATGCGCCAGCGGATCGTCGCTGGCCGGCGGCGGTGGCGCGAGACGGTCGAGCGCCGCGGCGATACGCTCCAGGGGATCGGTCATGGCGGCGGTCATGACCGCGCGCCTGCGCGGGTGCAAGCGGTCAGGCGGCGATCCGCCTGGCATGCGCCGCGATGACGGGATCGCCGGGCGCGAGCGCCACCGCCTTGACCGCGAGCTGGCGCGCGCCGGCAAGGTCGCCGGCGGCGGCGAGCGCCACCGCATAGGCATCGCACACCGCCGCGTTCATCGGCGCCAGCCGATAGGCGGCCTGGCCATAAGCGCGCGCCACCGCGCCATCCGCGCCGCCGGCATAGGCCAGCGCGAGGTCGGCAAGCAGCGCCGCGTCGCGGTTGCCGGCGAGACGGCGGACGCTCTCCAGCGTTTCGATCGCGGCCTCCATCGCGCCATTGCGCACCTGCCAATGGCCAAGGATGCGGCGGCCGGTCAGGCTCTGCGGATTCTGGCCGAGGTACAGCGACAAGGCCGCCGCTGCCTCGCGCGGGCGGGCGGCGCGACCCCAGGCATCGACCAGCCGCAGCATCGTCGGCTCGTCGAAGGCGAGACCGGCGGCACGGGCATACAGCTGCGCCGCCTCGGCAAAGCGTCCGCCGACCGCGAGCGCATCGGCCAGCGCAAGTTGCGCGGCGGGTGCGCCGGGGCTTGCGGCGGCAAGGCCGCGGGCGCGCAGGATCGCGCCGGCGACGTCGCCACGATCGAGCTGGGCGCGGATGATGCCGAGCCGATAATTGGGATCGCCCGGGTCCTGCCGCGCCTGCGCGAGCAAGGTTCCCGGATCGTCGTCGCTGGCGAACGCGGCGGGGTTGCCGTGCGCGCCGAGCGCGGCGCGGTCGAGATAGCGCGCAGCGACGATACGGTTGCCGCTCGCCTCGAAGGCGCGGGCGACGAGCGTCAGCGTATAGGCATCGGCGTCGTCGCGCAGCGCGATCGGTTGCAGCTGATCGAGCGCGCCCTGCACATCGCCGGACCGCAACAGCGCCGCGCCAAGCAGCCGGCGAACGGCGATGTTCATCGGCTGGTCGGTCGCGAGCTGCCGCCAGCTGCCGATCGCGCGCTCGGTCCGGCCGCGCGCGACATCGAGACCGCCGCCGAGCAGCGCCGCCCCCGGCAGGGTGCCGATGCCGTCGCCCGCCCGCTGGAGCAGGTCGCGCGCCAGTTCGACGCGGCCGGCGCGCGCGGCGAGCACCGCCTGAAGGTAGAAGGCCTGCGGACTGGCCGGTCGCGCCGCGAGCGCACGGCGGGTGGCGGCGAGCATATCGGCGTTGCGCCCGACCTCGCCCAGCGTGGCGGCATATTCGATCAGCGCTGGATGATAATATGCGTCGCGCGCCAGCGCCGCTTCGAACCAGGGCAGCGCCGCGATCGGGCCATAGCGGGTGCGGACGATCTCGGCCTGCAGCGCGAGCGCGACGGGATCGCCGGGCGCGAGGCGCTGCGCACGCCCCGCGGCATCCGCTGCGGCGGCGATCTCGCCGGCGTCGAGGCGGATGCGGCCGAGATCGGTCCAGGCGGCGGCGTCGCCGGGGGCAATCGCCAGATGGCCGGTGAGCGCCTGTACGCCGCCGCCACTGTCGCCCTGCATCGCCAGCGCGCGGGCACGGGCGCGGATCGCGTCGCCGTCACCAGCCGGGGCGAGCGCCGCGGTGTCGATCGCGCCTTGCAGGTCGGACTGAAGCACGCGCGCCTGCGCCCGCAAGCCGGCGATCGCGGCCGGCGGGATGCGCAGGGCGCGGGCGCGGCTCAGCGCCCCCTCCGCCGCGACCCCGTCGCCGAGCCGCAGATAGGCGCGGGCGAGCAGCAGCAGCGCCGGCTGCGACCGGGGCGCTCCGGCGAGCGCGGCCAGCGCATGATTGCGCGCGGCGCTGTAATTGCCGATGCGAAAGGCGGTCCGTGCATCGCGCAGCGCGACGACGGGATCGGCGCGCGGGGCGGGACGCAGCGCGAGCCCGGCCACGGCGGCGGCCGCCAGCAGCAGCACGGCAAGCGCGATCACCTGCCCCCGGCGCAGCCGCGGCCATGCGATCCGGCGGCGGCGGCGCCTGCCGTGCAACAGCGGGTAGCGCCGCTCAGCCATGCAGATCGTAGCTCTTGAGCAGGTCGTACAGCGTCGGGCGGCTCACCCCGAGCAGCCGCGACGCGCCGGAGATATTGCCGTCGGCCTGCGCCAGCGCCTGGCGGATCGCCTTGCGGTCGGCCTGCTCGCGGGCGGTGCGCAGGTTGAGCGGCAAGGCCTCGTCGGTCGCGGCGTCGAGGTCGAGATCGGCGGCGGTCACCGCTTTGCCGTCGGCCATGATGACCGCGCGCTTGATGCGGTTCTCCAGCTCGCGGACGTTGCCCGGCCAGCCCCATGCCTCGATCGCCGCCAAGGCGTCGGGGGCGAGGCCGGTGACGGCCGGGTTCATCGCCGCGGCGTGGCGGCGGACGAAGGCGCGGGCGAGCAGGCTGGCATCGCCCGGCCGATCGGCGAGCCCCGGGATACGCACGACGATCTCGGCCAGCCGGTAATACAGATCCTCGCGGAACCGGCCGTCGGCGACCATCGCCTCGAGGTCCTGATGGGTGGCGCAGACGATGCGCGTGTCGACCGCGATCGGCTTGCGCCCGCCGATCCGCTCGATCACCCGCTCCTGGAGGAAGCGCAGCAGCTTGACCTGGAGCGGCAGCGGCACGTCGCCGATCTCGTCGAGGAACAGCGTGCCGCCCTCGGCCTGTTCGATCTTGCCCGGCGTCGTCTTCACCGCGCCGGTGAACGCGCCCTTCTCGTGCCCGAACAATTCGCTTTCGAGCAGCGTCTCGGGGATGGCGGCGCAGTTGATCGCGACGAAATCGCCGCGACGGCGCGGCGAATGATCGTGGATGCCGCGCGCCAGCACCTCCTTGCCCGTGCCGCTCGCGCCGAGCAGCATCACCGAGACATCGGCGGGCGCGACCCGCTCGATCGTGCGCACCACCTTCGCCATCGCGTCCGAGGCGTAGAGGAGGCCGCCAAAGCCGGCCGCCGCCGTCTCGCGTGCGGCAAGGCGGCGATTCTCCGCCTCGAGCGCATGGACGTGGAACGCGCGTGCGACGATCAGGCCGAGCGCGTCGATGTCGATCGGCTTGGCGTAGAAATCCCAGGCGCTTAGCGCGATCGCCTGCAACGCGCTGTCACGCGCACCATGGCCGGAGGCGACGATGATCTTGGTATCGGGCTTGAGCGCCAGCATCTCGGCGAGCGTGGCGAAGCCTTCGCTGGTGCCGTCGGGATCGGGCGGCAGGCCGAGGTCGAGCGTCACCACCGCGGGTTCGCGACTGCGCAGCGCCTCGATCGCCTCGCGCCGGGTGGCGGCGCCGACGATCTCATAGCCTTCATAGGCCCAGCGCAACTGGCGCTGGAGGGCGAGATCGTCCTCGACGATCAGCAGGACGGGCTTGTCGGTCATGCGGCATGCTCCAGGGCGCGCGCGGCGGGCAGGGTCAGGCGGAAGCGGGTGCCCTCGCCTTCGCGGCTCGCCACGTCGAGCGTGCCGCCCATATCCTCGGCCAGTTGCCGCGCCTCATAGGCGCCGATGCCGAAGCCGCCGGGCTTGGACGAGGCGAAGGGGCGGAACAGCTGGTCGCGGACGAAGGCGGCGCTCATCCCGCAGCCGGCGTCGATCACGTCGATATAGGCGCCATCCTCGCCGATGCCGGCGACGAGCGCGATGGTGGCGGACGGTGGGCTCGCCTCGATCGCGTTCTGGAGCAGGTGGCCCAGCAATTGTTCGAGCCGGCCGGGCTGGGCGAGTGCCGTCCCCTGCCCTGCGACGCGCACCGGATGCTGGGCGCGGCGGCTGGCGGCGAGGCGCAAGGCGAGCGTGGCGAGATCGACCGGCTGCAACGGCTCCGGCGTGGCGCGGTGGTGCTGCGACAGGCGGGCGAGCAGCGCGTTCATGCGGGCGGCGGAGTCCTTCAGCGTCTCGACCATGTCGGCGCGGAATTCGGGATTGTCGGCATGGCGCTCCGCATTGCGCGCCACCAGGCTTAGGCCACTGACCAGATTCTTGATGTCGTGCATGATGAACGCAAAGCGGCGGTTGAACTCGTCGAACCGTGCCGCGTCGGCGAGCGCGGCATGGGCGCGATCCTCGGCGAGGTAGCTCGCCGCCTGCCGCCCGGCGACGCGCAACAGGTCGAGGTCTTCCCAGTCGAGCGCACGCTCGAACGGCGGCCGGCCGAGCAGGATGACGCCGATCAGGCTGGTGCCGTGGATCAGCGGGACGAGCGCCCAGGCGTGGGGATGGTCGGCCAGCCAGCGCGGGATCGCCGCGGCTTCCTCAACCGGTGCCTCACCGCGGCGGACCTGATCGAGTTCGACGATGCGGGCGCTGGCGGCAAGGTGGTCGCGCAGGCCGGCGTCGATCGTCCCCGCATCGCCCCAGTGCCAGGCGGCGCCGGGCCCGAGGCCGCTGCCCTCCGGCACCAGCAGCACGCCGGACGGCGAGCCGGTGAGATCGGCAATCGCGCGGACGATGCGCAGGTCGAGCGGATCGGCGCCCGCGCCCGGCGTGCCCAGCGTCGCGGTGAAGCGCTGCCATTCGGCGCGGTAATCATAGCGGTGGCGGAAGAAATGCTTGGCCACCTTCACCTTGAGCCAGGCGCGCAGCCACGGCGTCGACAGCAGCGTCATCAGCGCGGTGGTCGCGCCGAGCACGATCGCGGTCTGGACGATGCGCACGGTGCTGCCGGCATACCGCTCGGCGACCTGGGTCAGCAGGACGGTTAGCGCGGCGTAGAGCAGCACCGCCGCCACCGAGACGAAGCGCAGCACGATGCCGTGCGAAACGGCGAGACTGCGCTCGCCGCGGCGGGTGGCGAGGATCAGCGCCGCGCCGGTCACGACGAAGCCGCGCAGCGCGATCGCCCCCGCCGGCACCGCGCCGAGGCCATAGCCGAGCAACGCGACGAGCAGGTCGACTCCCCATATCCCGCCGAGCGCGACCGCGATCTGCACCGCCGGCTCCGGACGCCGCGCCGCGTCGCCGACCGCGACCTGATGCGCGAGCATCATCCCGGCCACCGCCGCGAGCATGCCCGCGATCAGCCGCATCGCCTCGAGCGCCGCCAGCGCCTCGCGCGCCAGCGGCAGCGTGGCGATAATGGCGAGCAGGCCGGCGGCGGCGGTGATGCCGGCGGCGACGGCATAGACGGCATAGAGCGCGACGCTGCCGCTGCGCCCCTGCCGGACCAAGGTCGCCAGCACCGCCAGCCAGACGAGGTTGCGCAGCGACTCGCCCAGCCGCGCGGCGACATCGCCGACGCCGATGCCCGCCACCGCGAGCGCCCACAAGGCGGTCAGGATGCAGGCGACGGTCAGGCCATGGCGGGCGCCGCCGTCGCGCGGCCGGCGCAGTGCACCGAGCGCGAGCAGCCCGAACGCCAGCGCGGCCAGCGCGTGGCCCCAGAGGATCAGCGCCGCCATCGGCTCAGCGCGCGCCCGCCGGCCACAGCACGACACGCAGCGTCTGCAGGAGGATCAGCAGGTCGAGGAAGGGCGAATAGTTCTTGGCGTAATACAGGTCGTATTCGAGCTTGTGGCGGGCATCCTCGATCGACGCGCCATAGGGATAGTTGATCTGCGCCCAGCCGGTGATCCCCGGCTTCACCATGTGGCGCTCGGCGTAGAAGGGCAGTTGCTGTTCGAGCTGCTCGACGAATTGCGGTCGTTCCGGTCGCGGCCCGACGAAGCTCATCTCCCCCTTCAGCACCGCCCAGGTTTGCGGCAGTTCGTCGATCCGGACGAGGCGGATGATCCGGCCGATGCGGGTGATGCGCGGGTCGTCCTTCTCGGCCCACACCGCCATGCCCGCGACCTCGGCATCCTGGCGCATCGAGCGCAGCTTCACGATGTCGAACGCCTGGTTGTAGAGGCCGACGCGGCGCTGGCGGTAGAAGGCCGGGCCGCGCGATTCGACCTTGATCGCCAGGGCGGTGAGCAGGATCAGCGGCAGCGTCAGGCCGAGCAGCAGCAGGCTGGCGGCGATGTCGAACGCGCGCTTGAACACGCTCGACAGCATCCGGCCGGAGGCGAAGCCGTCCGAAAAGATCAGCCATGACGGATTGACCGAATTGAGGTCGATCCGCCCGGTCTCGCGTTCGAGGAAGGTCGAGATCTCGCTGACCGCGACGCCGGTGGTGCGGACGCGCAGCAGGTCCTTGAGCGGCAGCGCGTTGCGCCGTTCCTCCAGCGCCAGCACCACCTCGCCCGCGCCATGATCGACGACGTGCGCGGCCAGGTTGGGAATGGCGTCGCGCGGCACCGCGCCCTGCACGACCGCATCGGCCTCGCCCATTGCCACATAGCCGGCAACGATGACGTTGGAGCCCGGCTGGTCGGCGAGCGCGCCGATCCGGGCGGCGCGGTGGCCCGCCCCCAGCACGATGATGCGCCGCTTGAACGTATCGCCGCCGAGCGTCCGGTTGAGCATCGCGCGCACTACGACGAGCAGAACCGCGGCGATCAGCGTCGCATAGGCCAGGTTCGAGCGCCACAGCGCGACCGGCGGGATCAGGAAGAAGAGGATCGACAGGAAGGCGACGCCGATCAGGATCGCCACCGCCAGCCGCGCCGCGGCGAACCGCAGCGACAGGAACGAACCGACGCCATAGGCGCCGACCGCGATCAGCGCGATCTGCAACGCCGCGGCGAAGGCGAACAATTGCGGCAGCCGGGTGGTGACCGGTTCGACCGCCATGCCGATCTGATGCGCGCGGATCACCCAGCCCAGCTCGGCCGAGGTCATCAGCAGCAGCGCATCGACCACCCCGAGCAACAGCACGGCATAGGGCACATAATGCTTGAACAGGCGGATCATGCGGTCATCCTCCCATGCCGGTCTGTAAGCTTTTCCGACAGGTATCCCGCAGGTGGCAGAAAAAAGAAAAGAAAACTTGAACAAGGCGCTCTTAAGGATCGTTTCGCGCGCGCTTCATTTCGGTTAGGGATGCGCGTCCCAAGGAGTTAATCACGCATCATGACGATCGTTCCTGTGATCCTTTCCGGAGGGTCCGGCACCCGCTTGTGGCCGATGTCCCGCCCCGAAATGCCCAAGCAGCTGCTGGCGCTGACCGCAGAGGAAACCATGCTGCAGCTGACCGCGAAACGGGCGCATGGCGAGGCCTTTGCGGCGCCGATCGTCGTCGCCAACGCGCGGCATGCCGATCATATCGATGAACAGCTGCACGCCATCGGCGCGGCGCCGCAGGCGGTGATCCTGGAGCCGGTCGCCCGCAACACCGCCCCTGCGATCGCGCTCGCCGCGCTCGCCGCCAAGGGCGAAGAGGCGTTGCTGGTGATGCCCTCCGACCATGTCATCGCCGATGTCGAGGCCTTCCACGCCGCAATCGAGGCGGCGATGCCGCTGGTCGCCGACGGCTGGCTGGTCACCTTCGGTATCACCCCCGATGCGCCCGAGACCGGCTATGGCTGGATCAAGGTCGGCGAGCCGCTCGCGCAGGGCGTCCACCGCGTCGCCCGCTTCGTCGAGAAGCCGATCCGCGAGCGCGCCGAAGAGATGCTCGCCTCGGGCGACCACGCCTGGAATGGCGGCATCTTCCTGTTCCGCGCCGACATCTTCCTCGGCGCGCTCGCCGCCCATGCGCCCGGCATGCTGACCGCGACGCAGGATGCGATGAGCAAGGCCCGGCGCGAAGGCGCGCGCATCTACCCCGATGCCGAGGCGTTCGGCGCGTCGCCGTCCGATTCAATCGACTATGCGGTGATGGAGCGGGCCGAGCGCGTCGCCGTCGTGCCGGTGGCGATGGGCTGGAGCGACGTCGGCAGCTGGGACGCGCTGCATGCGATCAGCGACTGCGACGAGCGGGGCAACGTCCATCGCGGCGACGTGCTGGCGATCGACACCGAGAATTGCCTGATCCGCTCCGACGGCATCCGCATCGCTGCGGTCGGCGTCAGCGACCTGATCGTCGTGGCGAGCGGCAACGACGTGCTGATCCTGCCGCGCGGCCGCAGCCAGGAGGTCAAGAAGCTGATCGAGGCGATGAAGAACGACTGAGGGCGACGCGGACGGTCGGCATCATCCGGCGACCGTCCACGCCCACAGGCCGGCGAGCCCTGCCGCGCCGATCAGGAGCTGGCGGGGCCGCAGCGTCGCGAAATAGGCGGGTGCATTGCCCGCCAGCGCCGCGCGCCGATCGAGAAACGCGGCGAGCACATAGCCGAGAATGAGCGGCAGCAGCGCGCCCGACGGTCGGCCGATCACCAGTGCAAGGCCGGCAAGCGTGAAATAGCCGATGCTCGCCGCGATCTCGATCCCTTTCGAGGCGCGGGGATAGCCGAAGCCGAAGCCGCGCCGCACGCCGGCGATGAAGGCGAGCACCAGAGCCCCCCAGATGATGCCGAGCTGCACGGCCCAGAACGGCCAGGGCGGCGGCAGCAGCCACGCGCCGAGCGCGGCGACGACGAGCGGCACCATCGGGCCATAGCCGAGCAGCACGCCGTCGGCGGGAATATCGGGGCGGTCGGCATCATGGTTCATGTCACCGCCAACGTGCGGCGCGGCGCCGGGTTGCCTCGTCCGCTGATGCGGGCGGGACGACGGTGACACCGTCGAGCGTTTGCCGCCGTGCGGCCATGCCCGGCGGCAACGGCATGGCGGCAAGCAGAACGTAGAGGCGGCCGGGCACCCGCTCGCCGCGCGCGAGGGCGGCGATGCGGTGCATGCGCGGCATCCTGTTCTGGATGCAGCCTATTTTCGGTTAACGGCGGCGCGAACGAAAAAGGGACCGGCGGTTGCCCGCGCGGTCCCTTTCCTTGTGGTGCCGGGTCGGACGGGTCGGCTTGGCCGATCCGCCGGACGATCCGAAGGTCGTGCCGGGAGCAGCGTGACGCTGCCCCCGTTCGACATCAGAAGTCCATGCCGCCCATGCCGCCCATGCCGCCACCGCCGGGCATGGCCGGAGCCTTGTCCTCGGGCAGTTCCGACACGGTCGCTTCCGTGGTGATCAGCAGGCCGGCCACCGAAGCGGCGTTCTGCAGCGCGGTACGGACGACCTTGGTCGGGTCGATCACGCCGGCCTGGACCAGGTTCTCGTAGGTGTCGGTCGAGGCGTTGAAGCCGAACGACGTGTCCGACTGGTCGAGCAGCTTGCCCGAGACGACGGCACCGTCGTGACCGGCGTTCTGCGCGATCTGGCGGACCAGCGCGGTCAGCGACTTGCGGACGATGTCGATACCGCGGGTCTGGTCCTCGTTGACGCCCTTCAGGCCGTCGAGCGACTTGGTCGCGTACAGCAGCGCCGTGCCGCCACCGGGGACGATGCCTTCTTCGACGGCTGCGCGGGTCGCGTGCAGCGCGTCGTCGACGCGGTCCTTGCGCTCCTTGACCTCGACCTCGGTCGAACCACCGACCTTGATCACGGCAACGCCGCCGGCGAGCTTGGCGAGACGCTCCTGGAGCTTCTCACGGTCGTAGTCGCTGGTGGTGTTCTCGATCTGCGCACGGATTGCCTCGGTGCGGCCCTTGATCGCGTCGGCGTCACCCGCACCGTCGATGATGGTGGTGTTGTCCTTGTCGATCGTGACGCGCTTGGCGGTGCCGAGCATGCCGACGGTGACGTTCTCGAGCTTGATGCCGAGGTCTTCCGAGATCATCTCGCCCTTGGTCAGGATCGCGATGTCCTCGAGCATCGCCTTGCGACGATCGCCGAAGCCCGGTGCCTTGACCGCTGCGACCTTGAGGCCGCCGCGCAGCTTGTTGACGACGAGCGTGGCGAGCGCCTCGCCCTCGATGTCCTCGGCGATGATGAGCAGCGGGCGACCCGACTGGACGACGGCTTCCAGGATCGGGAGCATCGCCTGCAGGTTGCTGAGCTTCTTCTCGTGGATCAGGATGTACGGGTCGTTGAGCTCGACCGTCATCTTCTCCGGGTTGGTGATGAAGTAGGGCGACAGATAGCCGCGGTCGAACTGCATGCCCTCGACGACGTCGAGCTCGAAATCGAGACCCTTCGCTTCCTCGACGGTGATCACGCCTTCCTTGCCGACCTTCTCCATCGCTTCCGCGATCTTCTCGCCGACTTCACGGTCGCCGTTGGCCGAGATGATGCCGACCTGCGCCACTTCCGACGAACCCGAGACGGGCTTGGAGCGCGCCTTGATGTCCTCGACGACCTTGGTCACGGCGATATCGATGCCGCGCTTCAGATCCATCGGGTTCATGCCGGCGGCCACCGACTTCATGCCCTCGCGGACGATCGCCTGCGCCAGAACGGTCGCGGTGGTCGTGCCGTCGCCGGCGATGTCGTTGGTCTTCGAGGCCACTTCGCGCACCATCTGCGCGCCCATGTTCTCGAACTTGTCCTTGAGCTCGATCTCCTTGGCGACGGTGACGCCGTCCTTGGTGATGCGCGGTGCGCCGAAGCTCTTGTCGATCACGACGTTGCGGCCCTTCGGCCCAAGCGTCACCTTCACCGCATCGGCGAGGATGTCGACGCCGCGGAGGATGCGCTCACGCGCGTCGCGGCCGAATTTTACGTCCTTGGCTGCCATGGTGGCTACCCTTTCGAAAAATGGAAGTTGTGGAAGTTGACACTACGTCCGGGGCGCAAGCGCGCCCGGACCGCAGGATCAGCCGACGATCCCGAGGATGTCGCTTTCCTTCATGATGAGCAGGTCTTCGCCGTCGACCTTGACCTCGGTGCCCGACCACTTGCCGAACAGGATCTTGTCGCCGGGCTTGACGTCGAGCGGGGTGATCGTGCCGTTCTCGGCGCGGGCACCCGTGCCGGCGGCGACGACTTCACCCTCTTGCGGCTTTTCCTTGGCGGTATCGGGGATGATGATCCCGCCGGCCGTCTTCTCTTCTGCCTCTACGCGGCGGACGAGGACGCGGTCGTGCAACGGACGAAAGTTCATTGCGAAGTCCCTCTTCAGGTCAGTGTTACAGATTTCTGGCACTCACGAAACGCGAGTGCCAACGGGGCGGATATGTGCCGGCCGCACGGGATCGTCAAGGCTCCTGCGGCGCAGAAAAGTGCGCCGCGGCGGCAGACGGTGCGCTGCGCGGGACGGCGAACGGAGGGGGCCGATAAATCAGTGATTTACGAGATGGCCCTGCTTACCCCCGTTCGCCTGGAGCCCGTCGAAGGACGTCGGATCCCACGGTAGTTCGACACGCTCAGCACCAACGAGGTCTTCAGCCCCGTCGTCGTCGAGCGACTCAGCGCGCGCTTACCACGTCGCGATAGCGCGGGTTGAGCAGGTGGAAGGCGAGCAGCGCGACGAGATAGGCCAGGCCGCAGGCGACGAAGAACGGCCCGTAGCTGCCCACCGTGTCGAGCAGCAGGCCGAGCGACTTGGAGGCGATGAAGCCCCCCGCCGCGCCGGCGAAGCCGCCCAGCCCGATCAGCGTGCCCTGCGCATAGCGCGGGAACTGGTCGCCCGGCAGCGCGAACAGGTTGGTCGAGAAGCCCTGATGCGCGGCGCAGGCGAGGCCGATCATGCCGACCGCGACCCAGATGCTGCTCGCCTGCGCGGCGAACATCACCGGCAGCGCGAACAGCGCGCAGACGAACATCGCGCGCTTGCGGGCCCGGCCGACCGCGACGCCGCGCTTGAGCAGCCGCGACGAATACCAGCCGCCGGCGATCGCGCCGAGGTCGGCGAGGATGTAGATCGCGACCAGCGGCGGGCCGAAGTTCTTGAGATCGTAGCCGTAGCGGCTGTGGAAGAAGTCGGGCAGCCAGAACAGGAAGGTCCACCAGACCGGATCGATCAGGAAACGGCCGGTCATATAGGCCCAGGCCTCGCGATGGCGCAGCACGGCGAGGAAACCGGCGCGGCCGGCGTCGTCGGCGGGCTCCGCCTCGATCCACGCGCGCTCCTCGGCGGTGACGCGGGGATGCGCGTGCGGTGGATGATAAAGCCGCCACCAGGCGGCGAGCCAGACGAGGTTGAACAGGCCGGTGATGATGAATGCCCAGCGCCAGTCGAGCACGAGATTGACGACGATGAAGCCGATCAGCAGCGGCGTGACCACCGCACCGACATTGGCGCCGGCGTTGAAGATGCCGATCGCAAAGGCGCGCTCCTTGCGCGGAAACCATTGCGAGGCCGCGGCGAGCGCCGAGGGATAGGTGCCCGCCTCGCCGAAGGCGAGCGGGATGCGCGCGATTGCGAAGCCGGTGGTCGAGGTGACCAGCGTCTGCGCGAAATGGCCGATCGTCCAGCTGCCCATCGCGAGCAGATAGCCGTTGCGCGCGCCGATCCGGTCGATCATCCAGCCGAACAGCAGGAAGCCGAAACCATAGGCGACCTGGAAATAGCCGGTGATGTCGCCATAGCCGGCGTTGCTCCAGCCGTAGAGCGCGGTGAGCTGCGGCTTGAGGACGCCGAGCACCAGCCGGTCGATGTAGCTCAGCACCACTGCGGCAAACAGCAGGCCGCAGATCAGCCAGCGGATGCGGCCGCGCGGCGGCGTCACCGCATGGACCGCGGTTTCCGGGGCGGTGGCCGCGGCGTCGCCGAGGGCGCTCACGTCACCAGCTCCACAGCGTGCCGTCCTCGAGCCGGTTCACCGGCAGATAGGCGCGTTTGTACTGGTAAGTCGCGGCGAGATCCTCGTCGAGCGAGACGCCAAGACCGGGGGCGTCGCCGGGATGCATCGTGCCGTCGGTGAAGCGATAGGCGTGCGGGAAGACCGCATCCGTCTCGTCGCTGTGCGGCATATGCTCCTGGATACCGAAATTGGGGACCGACAGGCCGAAGTGCAGCGCCGCCGCCATCGCCACCGGCGACAGGTCGGTCGCGCCGTGGCAGCCGGTCCGCACCTGATAGAGATCAGCGAGCGCGGCGATGCGGCGCAGATGGGTGATGCCGCCGGCATGGACGACGGTGGCGCGGATATAGTCGATCAGCTGGTTCTCGATCAGATGCTTGGCATCCCAGATCGAATTGAACACCTCGCCGACCGCGAGCGGCGTCGTGGTGTGCTGGCGGATCAGGCGGAAGGCGTCCTGGTTCTCCGCCGGGGTCGCATCCTCGATCCAGAACGGGCGATAGGGTTCGAGATCCTTGCCGAGCCGCGCCGCCTCGATCGGGGTCAGCCGGTGGTGGACGTCGTGGAGCAGATGCACGTCCCAGCCGAGCGCCTCGCGCGCCGCGGCGAACAGTTCGGGGACGACGCGCAGATATTTCTCGGTCGACCACACGGCCTCGTTGGGCAGGTCGCCGTCGGCGGGTTCGTAGCGCTGGCCCTGCTTTGCGACGCCATAGGTCGAGGCGAGGCCCGGCACGCCGCATTGCAGCCGGATCGCACGATAGCCCTCGTCGCGGTGGCGCAGCGCGGTCTCGATCGTATCGGCGATCGTGGTGCCGTTGGCGTGGCAATAGACGAGGCAGGAGTCGCGCGCGGCGCCGCCGAGCAACTGGTAGACCGGCAGGCCGGCGACCTTCCCCTTGATGTCCCACAGCGCCATGTCGACCGCGGCGATCACGGTCATCGTCACCGGGCCGCGCCGCCAATAGGCGCCCTTGTAGAGATATTGCCAGATATCCTCGATCCGGTGCGCATCGCGACCGATCAGGCACGGCACGACATGATCCTCGAGATAGCTGGCGACGCTGAGCTCGCGGCCGTTGAGCGTCGCGTCGCCGAGGCCGGTGGTGCCGTCGTCGCAGGTGATCTGGAGCGTGACGAAATTGCGTCCCGGCGCGCAGGTGATGACGCGGGCGGCGGTGATCGTGGGCATCGGGGCGTCCTTCAGGCGATGTCGAGCGCGACGGTCTGCACGTCGCGGCTGTTCGGGCCGGTCATGATGTCGAAGCGGCCGGGCTCGACCACCTCGCGCATGTCGCGGTTCCACAGGCGGAAGGCGTCGGGGCCGAGCGTCAGGCGCACGGTGCGGCTTTCGCCCGGCTTGAGCGTGACCCGCGCGAAGCCCTTGAGCGCCTTGACCGGACGCGCGACCGAGGAGACCTGGTCGCGGACGTAGAGCTGGACGACCTCGTCGCCGGTGCGCTCGCCGATATTGGCGACGTCCACCTCGACGGTGACCGATCCGGCGACGCCGATCCGTGCCGCCGACAGGCGCGGCGGCGACAGGCGGAAGCGGGTGTAGCTCAGCCCGAAGCCGAACGGGAACAGCGGCGCGTCGTCGTCGAACAGATAGCCGCGCCGCGCCGAGGGCTGATGATCGTAATAGAAGGGCAGTTGGCCGACGTCGCGGACCACCGTCACCGGCAGCTTGCCGCCGGGATTGACGTCGCCCCACAAGGCGTCGGCCATCGCATGGCCACCCTGCTGGCCCATGTACCAGCATTCGAGCATCGCATTGGCGCCGGCGACCACCGTCGGCCAGCTCGGCGGACGGCCGTTGATCGCGACGACGACGACGGGCTTGCCCGTCGCCTTCATCGCGGTGAACAGCACATTCTGCTCACCGAGCAGGTCGAGCCCGGTGCGATCGCCGAGATGCGTCTTGGCATAGCCTTCGCGGCTGGTCTGTTCGGTGTCGCCGATCGCGAGGATGATGACGTCGGCATTCGCCGCGACGGTCACCGCCTCGGCGATCAGTGCGCGGTTGCGCGCGGGGTCGGCGAGCAGCACCTCGTTGGCGGAGCGATCCTCGCTCTGGGTGATGAACACGCCCTGCGCGTGGACGACCTCCGCCCTGCCCTTCAGCTTGGCGCGGATGCCGTCGAGCAGCGAGACGGGATCGGTCGGGATCGACGAATAGCCGCCGAGCCGGGCGACGGCGGCATTGGGACCGATCACCGCGACGCGACGGTGACGGTCGGGCGACAGCGGCAGCGTGCCGTCGTTCTTGAGCAGCACGATCGCGCGCGCCGCCGCCTCGCGGGCGAGCGCCAGCGCCTCGGCATTGGCGGTGAGGCGGGCGGTGGCGCGCGGGTCGACGCGCGGTTCCTCGAACAGGCCGGCGCGGAATTTGAGCGTCAGCATCCGCGCGCAGGCGGCATCGACCGCCGCGACGCTCACCTTGCCGGCGCGGACCTGGTCGGCCAGCGTGCGGAAGGCGACGCCATCGGGCAGGTCGCTGTCCACCCCGGCGGCGAGCGCAAGCCGCGCCGCCTCGCCCAGGTCGGCGGCGACATGGTGGAAATAGTCGAGCTCGGGGATGGCGGCATAATCGCTGACGATCGCGCCGTCGAAACCCCATTCGCCGCGCAGCACGTCACCGAGCAGCCAGCTGTTGGCGTGGCTGGGGACGCCGTCGATCTCGTTGTACGAGGGCATCACCGCCCCCACCCCGGTCCGCTCGACCACGGCGCGGAACGGGGGGAAATAGCTTTCGCGCAATTCGCGCTCGCCGATCTGCGCGGGCGCGACGTTGTTGCCCGCCTGCGGCTGCCCATGGCCGGTCATGTGCTTGAGCGTCGCGAACACCTTGCCCGGCGCGAGCGTGCGCCCCTCGCCCTGCAGGCCATGGACGGCGGCGACGCCCATCTCGCCGCACAGATAGGGGTCCTCGCCGAACGTCTCCTCGATCCGGCCCCAGCGCGGGTCGCGGGCGATATCGACCACCGGCGACAGCGCCAGCACCGTGCCGTGCGCGCGCACCTCGCGGCCGATCACCGACTGGACGCGGGTCATCAGCTCTGGGTCGAAGCTGCTCGCCAGCGCGATCGCCTGCGGGAAGCTCGTCGCCTCCGGCGCCATATAGCCGTGCAGCGATTCCTCGTGGAACAGCACCGGGATGCCGAGCCGGGTGCGGCTGCGTGCCCAATCCTGCGCGGCGTTGACGAAGGCGATGGTGTCGGCGGGCTTGCGCCAGCGGCCGGTGACGTCGGTGCCGGTGTTGGTCGCGGTCGCCGCGCCGCCGCGGTCGGAGGGTCGCGCGATCTGGCCGATGCCGTTGGGATAGGCGGCGCTGGCGCGGGCGGGATCGAAGCTGCGCGCCTCGTCCATCACGTCGCGCTTGGTGGTCGACAGGGTGATGAGCTGCGCCACCTTCTCGTCGAGCGTCATCCGCCCGAGCAGGTCGCGCACGCGCAGATCGACGGGCGCGCGCGCATCCTTGTAAAGCGGCGTCGCGGGCCGCGCCGCGGCGGGCAGCAGCGCCATCAGCGACACCCCGGCACTCCAGCGCAACACTTCACGACGGGACGATACGGCAGGGCGCGAAGTCAAGGCGGACTCTCCAGGGGAATTGGCAAACCATGCGATGCGGCTTGCCTGTTATGGTGATAGCGATAACATGAAAGCTGGACCGCAGGCTTGTCAATCGCCTGCGACGGGAGAGTGAGATGAAAGGCTATCGTGCGCTGGTCGGAGCGCTGGGCGCCAGTTGGCTGGCATTGGCCAGTCCGGCCCAGGCCGACGACGGCTATTCCCTGTGGCTGCGCACCGCCGCGCCGCAGACCGGTCAGGCAACCGTAACGCGACTGGGCGACAGCGCCACGCTGCGGCTCGCCGAGGCCGAATTGCGCCGCGCGCTGCCCGCCGGCACGCCGCCGGTGGTGGTCGCGACCGCCGCCGCGCCGGGGATCGCCGGCCTCAAGCTGCCGTTCGCCGGGCTCGGCGACGAAGGCTATGTCGTGCGCCGCGTCACGCTGTCGGGGCAATCCGTGCTGCTGGTCGCGGGCAATGGCGACCGCGGCGCGCTGTACGGCGCATTCGCACTGCTGCGCGCGCTCGGCAGCGGCGGCAGCGCGGCGACGGTCGCGCTGCGCTCGGCCCCCAAGGTGAAGCTGCGCGTGCTCAACCATTGGGACAATCTCGATGGCACGGTCGAGCGCGGCTATGCCGGCCAGTCGCTATGGGACTGGTGGACGCTGCCCGACTTCAAGGACCCGCGCTACACCGATTACGCCCGCGCCAACGCCTCGATCGGCATCAACGGCACGGTGCTCAACAACGTCAACGCCAAGGCGGACAGCCTGACCGCACCCTATATCGCCAAGGCGGCGGCGCTCGCCGACGTGCTGCGGCCATGGGGCATCCGAGTCTATTTGTCGGCGCGATTCTCGGCGCCGGTCGAGCTTGGCGGGCTCAAGACCGCCGACCCGCGCGATCCCGCCGTCGCTGCCTGGTGGCGCGCCAAGTCGGACGAGATCTACCGCGCCATCCCCGATTTCGGCGGCTTCCTGGTCAAGGCGAACAGCGAAGGCCAGCCGGGGCCGCGCGATTATGGCGCGACCCATGCCGACGGCGCCAACATGCTCGCCGCAGCGGTCGCGCCGCATGGCGGCAGCGTGATGTGGCGCGCCTTCGTCTATGCCGACACCGACCCCACCGACCGCGCCAAACAGGCGTATAGCGAGTTCAAGCCGCTCGACGGCCGCTTCGCCAAGAACGTGCTGGTCCAGGTGAAGAACGGCGCGATCGACTTCCAGCCGCGCGAGCCCTTCCACCCGCTGTTCGGCGCGATGCCGCGCACGCCGCTGATGATCGAATTCCAGATCACCAAGGAATATCTCGGCTTCGCCACCCACCTCGCCTATCTCGGCCCGCTGTTCGCCGAGACGCTGCACGCGCAGACCGGCCATCGCCGCGGCGAGACGGTCGCCGATGTCGTCGACGGGTCGGTCGAGGGCCATGCGCTGACCGGCATGGCGGGCGTCGCCAATATCGGCCGCGACCGCGACTGGAGCGGATCGACCTTCAACCAGGCCAATTGGTACGCCTTCGGCCGGCTCGCCTGGGACCCCGACCTCAGCGCCGACGGGATCGCGCGCGAATGGGCGGCGCAGACCTTCGGCGGCGATCCGCAGGTGATCGCCACCACCAGCGCGATGATGGCCGGATCGCGTGAGGCAGTGGTCGACTATACCGGCCCGTTCGGGCTGGCGCATCTGATGGCCACCGGCCACCATTACGGCCCGGGGCCGTGGGTCGGCGATCTGGCGCGGCCGGAGTGGAACCCGACCTATTATCACCGCGCCGATCAGGACGGCATCGGCTTCGAACGCGGGCGCAGCGGCAGCGATGCCGTCAGCCAATATGCGCCTTCCGTCGCCCGCCAGCTCGCCCGGCCGGAGACGACGCCGGAGCGCGAACTGCTGTGGTTCCACCATGTCCGCTGGGACCGGCGGATGGCGAGCGGCCGGACGCTGTGGGAGGATATGGTCGCGCATTACGATGCCGGCGTCGCCTATGTCGCCGGGATGCAGCGGCAGTGGGACACGCTGCGCGACAAGATCGACACCGAACGCTGGGAGAAGACCGCGACCTATCTGGCGGTCCAGCAGCGCGAGGCGCGCTGGTGGCGCGACGCCAGCCTGGCCTATTGGATTTCGGTCAACCACCGGCCGCTGCCGGCGGGCGTCGCCGCGCCGGAACACGACCTCGCCTGGTACAAGGCGCAAAGCTATCCGCGCGCGCCGGGACATACGCTGTAGCGCGGCCGGGGCGATTGGATTGCGCGGTTGCGCAACCGGCGCCCTCGCCCACGCCACGTCCAATGCGCTCCTGCGAAAGCGGGAGCGCAGGCGTGTTGATACCGATCGCCGTTGCTTGCCGTTCCAGTCCGAGATGACGCCGACCGACAACTGCCGGCCAGGGACTGCGGCCGCATTGCGGACGCCGCCCGAGGCAGACCGCCCGCCCGATCGTCGCGTGATATCGGCCATCGGCGACCGCCTCTCCGGTCATCGCCCTTCGCTGCCGCCCGGAAGCGGACCTGCCGCTTTTGCCCAGAGTGGGACCTTCCGGTGGGCGACTCGCGATCTTGAAAGCGGATATCTGTTCATCACGATGGCGCCAAACTCGGCAATGGAATGATGCAAAGATCAAAAGTTATGCATCAACGCATGGGCGATTTCAGCTCGGCAAACATGGATCCCGTCCCTGATTGCGATCGCGCTATGCGGCCCCGCCGCGTTATGTAATCATGAGAGAATGCCCAGGTTCGCTATAATTGCCACCGCGCTCGTTCTGGGGGTTAGTGCGCCCTCGGCCGCGCAGGATGCCCGTCCCGCGTACGATTTTCGGGATCGGACTCGCGCACTTGCATTCGACCCGTCGCGCTTCTTTCCTGAACAGCCCGAACCGGCGATGTCGATCCGATATATGGGAGACGATTACGGTTATCCCGTTTACGCAATCGCAGTCCGAAAAGGCTGCACCGATGCCGATCAAGGCGAGGCACGCCGGACATGTGGCGGACGACTGATAGCTCGAATGATCCGCTCGCCTTATGAGGGCAAGCCGCCAAGACCGCGAAAGCGTGGGCAAAAACTTTTTGGCATGATCGCTCAAGCAAAGCCGCAAAGCGACGAGGCTCTGCTTCGGTTGCTCGACAACGCGGGATTGCAGTGGTTCGAAGCCGACATTCACAGTTGCCCAGCTGCCATGACGCATCTCGCAACCGGTCGAGATCTCAAATTCTCGTCGGCGATCGACCAATCTGGCGACTTTGCCGAAATCGTGTTGCACGCTGATACGATCTCTTTCGAAGTCGGTGATTACCTGATGCGGTCGCGCTATGAAGGCTGGCTAAAGTCGGGCAGTCCGGGCGCTTGGGCGGACGAATTCGCCAGCAGCTTAGAAACTTGCTGGAAGCCTTCTACGGCGACAGTCCCGTGGCGAATAATCAAGCATAAGTCGCGATATTAGACGTACGCATCGTGGCAATCGCCAGGCACGAGCGGGGGCATTTCCATGGATGCAAAACCCACGGATTTTGCATCAGCTCAAGGATGGTAGGAAACCCAGGGCTCCGGTAATGCAAAATACTGATGCATCTGGGATACTCCTTCAGTGGTCTGTGTCCTGGGGTGTGGCCTCCAAAGCGGGAGGTCCGCTTTCCTCCCAGTCGCGATATTCGCGGAACATGATCACCATCATTACCCCGAATGAGGCCGCCGAAGTGTAGAGCCGAGCCTTGTGGGATCGGGGCGTTGGGGCAGGTCAACCTGAGCCACTTGGAGCGCCGCACCCCCGTCGCGCTCCGGCAGCCTCCGGAGCCATTGTAACAGCTCGCACCACGCCGACTTTCTTGCCCGCCGTGTCTCGTTTCGGGATGGCCTGCCACGGGTCAGCAACGCTCGACGCTCCCGCGTGGCGGCGGATAGCCGAGCGTGCTCGCCATCGCCGATGGGCCCTATGCACGTCCATCGAACCCTCCGCACGACCGTCAGGCGCCTGCATCATACGCGCGCTTGCCCACTCCGGCACATCCACCGCAGCGGAAATCCCGGCATCGCCGGCTGACCGGTCTGTCCAACCGCAGCCGATCTTTGCCCTGCCTTCGGTTCGTCGCATCCGTCGCACGCGTCGGTTGGCCTAACCGAAAGTGATTGACTTGCCGACCAGTTCCGAGAAGATAGCGCTATCAAAGGCCGCGGCAGACGGGCGTGACGAGGGACGGGGATGGTTGACACATCGCTGACATTGCTGACGGGCCGCCGACCCTTGCCGACGATGCCGCACAGGGCATCGCGTCGCGCCGGGGCGTCGCCCGCCGCCTTCATCATGACCAAGACCTGACGCGCGTCTGACGCATCCCACCGGCGGCCGTCCGCCGGCACACACACGCATGGCGCGCAGGCCGCAACGAACGGCAGCGCGTCCCCAGAGAGGAACCTGAACTTGAGCACCGTTCGTACCCTTCGTCTGCGCCGCATCGCCCTGCTGTGCGCGACCACGCTCGGCACGCTGAGCGCCTCGATGGCCGCGGCGCAGGCCGTGGCGCCGCCCTCGGAGCAGACGCCCGCCGACGGCCAGGACAATGGCCCCGCCACCCCGCCCGAGCCGCAGACCGACCAGAGCCAGGGCGCGCCCGGCGAGGACATCGTCGTCACCGGCTATCGCTCGAGCCTCGCCAAGTCGACCGACTCGAAGCGCGCGTCGACCGGCTTCACCGATTCGATCTTCGCCGAGGACATCGGCAAGTTCCCCGACACCAACATCGCCGAATCGTTCAACCGCATCCCCGGCGTGACGATCACCCGCGACGTCACCGGCGAGGGCACCAACGTCGCGATCCGCGGCCTCGGCTCCAACTTCACCAACGTGACGCTGAACGGCGCGACGATCGCGGTCGCCTCGTCGGGCGCCACCGACGCGCAGGGCACCGACCGGTCGGTCGACCTCAGCTTCTTCCCGACCGACCTGTTCACAAAGCTGACCGTCAACAAGAGCTATACCGCCGACCTGCTCGAAGGCGGCGCGGCGGGTAACATCGACCTGCGCTCGGCGCGGCCGTTCGACCGCAACACCTCGTTCCTCGCCTACAACATCCAGGGCAGCAAGCAGACGCCGGAAGACCGGATCGGCGCGCGCGGCTCGCTGATCGGCAGCTGGCGCAACGACACGTTCGGCATCCTCGCCGGCGTCTCGGCGCAGCGGCTGTTCACCGACACGCGCGGGTTCGAGACGATCGGTTATACCAACCCGGCGCTCACCGCAGCGCAGTGCGGCGCGGCCACCGGCTGCAACCCCACGGGCGGCGGCAACTGGACGATCCCGGCGGTGGTGCCCGCCGGCGCTGGCGCCGGCCTGGTCGCCGGTACGACGATCGACCGCGGCTTCCTGCTCGCCAACAATCCCGGCGCGACGATCCAGCAGATCGACAACGGCCTGCTGCCGCGCCTCGGCCGCAGCACCAGCATCCGCGGGCCGCGCGACCGCGTCAACGCGATCATGAGCGCCGAATGGCAGGCGTCGGACACGCTGCATTTCTACGTCGATGGCCTGTACGGCTATAAGAAGAACGAGCTGACCCGCGAGAACATCGCGTGGATCGTCCGCAACGGCGCGATCATCCCGACCAACCTGACCTTCGACAAGTCGGATTGCAGCGTCGGCTGCACCGTCACCGGCGGCACCTTCGCCAACGTGCAGTTCTTCAACGAATTCCGCCCCTATACCGAGACGACGAAGCTGTTCAGCGTCAACCCGGGCGGCGAGTGGGAAATTTCCGACAGCCTGAAGCTGACGCTGCAGGGCAATTACGCGCGCTCCACCTTCCATCGTGAGAGCCCGAGCGTCGGCATGACCACGCCGCTCGGCGTCGGCAACACCGTCACCTATTCGAACGACGGCGGCATCCCGCAGATCACCAGCGCGCTCGACCTCAACGATCCCGCCAATTTCGGCTGGTACAACGGCAGCCGCGTCAACATCAGCGACGAGCGGCGCCTCAACGTCAACAAGGGCTTCCGCGGCGACCTGACCTGGGGCGACAAGTCGCTCAACCTGAAGGTCGGCGGCGCGTTCGACGACGTGTCGCGCCGCATCCGCGGCTACGACAATTCGCAGGCGTGGCAGAATGCGGTCTGCGGCAACAACCCGAGCGTCTTCCTGCCCTCGCCCAACCTCCAGCCGCCGTGCGAAGGCCTGAACGCGCCGGGTGCGGCGCCGGCGGGCTATCCGACCTATCCGGGTCTCGGCACCGGCTACAGCGCCGGCTCCGGTCCGCTGTCCTATGGCGGCTCGCTCGTCCCCAACAGCGCGGCGCCGACCTATCTGCGGCCGGGCCCGGCGGGCTTCGTCACGGTCGACTGGCCGGCGTTCGCCAAGGCGACCAACTACGACTTCTACCACGACAATGCGCCCGAGACCGGCGCCGCCAACACCGGCGCGAGCGGCGGCACGATCCGCGAGGTCGTGAAGTCGGCGTTCGCCACGGTCAACGGCGCGCAGGAGCTCGGCGGCAACATGCTGCGCTTCAACGTCGGCCTGCGCTACGTCAACACGATCCAGACCATCTCGGGCCGGGTCTCGATCCCCGATCCGCGCAACACCACCGCGGCGGGTGCGAGCCTGCCCGACGGCAGCCGCTATCCGAACATCGTCAACATCGCCGAGACCCGCAACGTCTACACGAAGTGGCTGCCGGCGGCGACCTTCGCCTATGACGTCAGCGAGCATGCCGTGGTCCGCGTCGCCGGATCGCGGACGATGACCCGCCCCGACCCGTCGGCGCAGCTGCCGGGCGTCAACTTCGGTGCGCCGTCGGCGGACCAGGCGTCGATCGGCAACCCTGCCCTCGCCCCGTATCTGTCGACCAACCTCGACCTCGGTTTCGAATATTACACCGGCCGCGAGGGCGTGGTCAGCTTCAATGCGTTCCGCAAGTCGATCGAGGGCTTCACCACCACCGCGATCAACACGGTGCCGTTCGCCGACCTGGCGCAATATGGCATCACCTACGACACGCTGAACCCCACGCAGCAGATCGCGCTGAACTCGCGTGGCGGCCCGACCGCGGCGCAGGTGCAGGTGACCTCGCAGATCAACGTGCCCAACAAGCTGACGATCAACGGCCTCGAATTCCAGTGGGTCCAGCCGCTCGACTTCCTAACCCGCAAGATCGGCATCACCGGCTTCGGCTTCAACGCCAACGCCACGATCGTCGACCAGCGCAGCGACGGCCCGGCACAGGCCTTCGGCGTCGCGCCGTTCACCTACAACATCACCGGCTATTACGAGAAGAACGGCATCATGCTGCGCGTCTCGACCACGTCGCGTGAGGGGTCGCAGAACAGCGGCGCGGCGCAGAACGGCATCCCGGCGGCGGCGCTGTTCGGCACCGACTATACGACCTACGACTTCTCGTCGTCGTTCGACCTGGACAAGATCTTCGGCTTTGCCGGGGCGCCGCAGCTCACCGTCAACGTGGCGAACTTCACCAACGCGACGCTGCGCTCCTACTTCCAGTTCGAGAATGCGACGTTCACGCAGTACAAGCCGGGACGCCAGTTCCTCGTCGGCCTGCGCGGCACCTTCTAGGCGCCGGATCGACCTTCAGCGCTTGCAAAAACTCCTCCCCCGCCAGGGGGAGGTGGCGCGGCGCAGCCGTGACGGAGGGGGAGGTAAGCGACCACATCGGTGGACGTGCCCTCCCCCTCCGTCATGCCTTCGGCATGCCACCTCCCCCTGGCGGGGGAGGACTTTGACCGGGTATCGATTTCGCCTGGGTCGATTACCGACGGCGCGGACGGGGTTGTCCTGCGGTGACGGAGCCAGATAGGGAAACACTATCTGACCCGGGAGTGTTGTTTGGAAGCCGTATCGATCGTCCTGTTCCTGTTGCTTGCCGTGGTGATGAGCGGCGCGGTGTCGCGCATGCTGCCGGTGTCGGTGCCGACGCCGCTGGTCCAGATCCTGCTGGGTGCGGTGATCGGCCTGTCCACCTCCTACCGGGTCGAACTCGACCCCGAACTGTTCCTGCTGCTCTTCCTGCCGCCGCTGCTGTTCCTCGACGGCTGGCGCATTCCCAAGGACGAACTGCTCAAGGACCTGTCGACGGTCGTCGAACTGGCGCTCGGCCTGGTGCTGCTGACGGTGATCGGCATGGGCTTCTTCATCCACTGGATGATCCCGGCGATGCCGCTGGCGGTGGCGTTCGCCCTTGCCGCAGTGGTGTCGCCGACCGACCCGATCGCGGTGTCGGCGATCGCCGCGCGGGTGCCGATCCCGAAGCGGATGATGCACATCCTCGAAGGCGAATCGTTGCTCAACGACGCGTCGGGCCTCGTCTGCCTGCGGTTTGCGATCGCCGCGGCGCTGACCGGCACCTTCTCCGCGACCCAGGCGGCGACCAGTTTCCTGTGGGTCGCCGGCATCGGCCTGGCGGTCGGTGTCGTGGTGACGCTGGTCGTCACGCGGATGAAGGCCTGGGTGTCGCGGCGCTTCGGCGAGGAGCCGGGCTCACAGATCCTCGTCAGCCTGCTGATCCCATTCGGTTCGTATCTGCTCGCCGAGCATATCCACGCCTCCGGCATCCTCGCCGCAGTGTCGGCCGGCGTGACGATGACCTTCGCCGAAATCTCGCGACAGGCGCTGGCGACGACACGGATGCGGCGCAATTCGGTCTGGGACACGATCCAGTTCGCGCTCAACGGCATCATCTTCGTGCTGCTCGGCGAGCAATTGCCCGCCATCCTCGCCGGCGCCACGTCGACGGTGTTGCTGACCGGCCATCACGGCCCGGAGTGGCTCGGGCTCTACGTACTGGCGATCGTCGCCGGCCTCGCGCTGCTGCGCTTCGGCTGGGTGTGGGTGTCGCTGCGGCTGACCTTGCTGCGGCGGCGGCTGAACAGCGAGGCGACGCTGCACAGCCCGGACTGGCGGCTGGTCGCCGCCATGTCGCTCGCCGGGGTGCGCGGCGCGATCACGCTCGCCGGTGTGCTCACCATCCCGCTGACGCTGAACGACGGCACCCCCTTCCCTGCCCGCGACCTCGCGATCTTCCTGGCGGCGGGCGTCATCATCGTGTCGCTGGTGCTGGCGAGCGTCGCGCTGCCGATCCTGCTCAACGGCCTGACCATGCCCGCCGAACCCTCGCGCCAGGCGGAGGAGGATGCCGCGCGCGTCGCCGCGGCGGAGGCGGCGATCTCCGCGATCGAGCGCTCGCAGCACGAACTCGCCGAGCGCGACGGCAATGCCGATTTTTACGCCGCCGCCGGCACGCGGATCATGGACCTCTACCGCGAGCGGATCGAAAGCCGCAGCGGATCGGCCAAGGCCTCGGCCGAGGCGCGCCTGCAGGACCGGCTGGACCGCACCTTCCGCCTCGCCGCGATCAAGGCGGAGCGCGCCGCGGTGGTCGAGATGGTGCGCGACCGCCGTGTCGGCAGCGCCATCGCGCAGAAGCTGATCCGCGAACTCGACCTGCTCGAAGCGCGCTACCGGATCTGACGCTCAGTGCGCGGCGAGCGTCGCGCGCCCGATGCCGCCGCCCGTCTGCTTCGCCTGGTAGAGCGCGGCATCGGCGAGCGCGACCAGCTCGTCGAGGTCGTTCGCGTCGCCGCTCGCGGTGACGAAGCCGAGGCTGACGCCGATGCGGATCTGGTGGGTATCGATCTCGTAGGGCGCCATGATCCGGCGGACCAGCGTGCGCGCGAACAGATCGGCCTCGCTCTGGCTGCGCACGCCGGACTGGATGATGACGAATTCGTCGCCGCCGACCCGCGCCGCGGTGTCGTGCGGCTGGAGGACCGACCGGACCCGGTCGCTGACCGCGGTCAGCAGCGCATCGCCGGTCGGATGGCCGTAGCGGTCGTTGACCGGCTTGAACGCGTCGAGATCGAGGCAGTGGATCGCGATGTCATTGTCTTCGCGCCTGTGGCTGGTGAACGCCTCGCGCAGGCCGAGCCGATTGGGCAATTTGGTGAGCGGATCGACCCGCGCCAGCGTCGCCATCGCGTGGCGCGTGATGATCTGCTGCCGCGTCGCCTGATAGAGGTGGCGGACGCTCTGGAACGCGGCGAGCATGAAGCAGATCAGGCTGGCGGCGAGCAATTGATGCGCGCTGTCCGTGCGCAACGCCGCGCTGATCGCGATCGGCACCGCGCTGCACACGAGGCAGATGACGGCGAGCCAGGGCCGGATCGACGTATGCGCGACCAGCCCCGAACAATAGCCGAACAGCAGCCCCGTCGCGAGCATCTGCAACAGCACCGCATCGTGGACGAAGGCGCGCGCGCCGAGCAGGCCGAGCGAGAAGGCAAGCCCGACGCTCAACACCGCGAAGGCGCGCGCCCAGCGATCGTGCTGCGCGGCCGACCGGTCGCGCCGCCGATGCGCCGCGATCAGCAGCAGCTTCAATCCCGCGCACACGACGCCCGAGACCAGGGCGGTCCAGGCGATCGGGTCGCGCAGGCTGCTGGCGATCTTGAACCCCAATGTCGCGAAGATCGCCGTCATCACCGCATTGGGCAATGCCGTCGCGAACAGGGCATTGCGCAACTCGATTCGCACCGACTCAGCTGAGGCACGGCGATGGGAAGGCGACATCATGCTCATCGGCTAGCCCGATACAACGAATTAGGGGTTAATTTCACGCCAAATTGACTGTTCGCGCAAGTAGAGTCGCCTTGTGTCATAATGTCTGAATTGGACACAAGTCTGGCATCATCGAGCAGGTCCCGGTGAATTCAGCGACGAGCACTTCGGCAGCCCGGTCCTGTCAAATCTACTATGCCGACGTTATTGATCACCGTCGCGCGACGTCAAATGGAAAGCGGCATGTGACCCCGCGACATCTCTGCCATCACGCGGCTCTCCGCTAAAATCGATTGTGCAGGCCGCGCGCAGGGCCGCCACGAACGGATGCGTCACTCCCGCTCATCGAGAGTGCGCCGCGCCTGCCTCACGCAGAGGTCAATGCCCTGACGCAAACGTAAGATGCTGTATTCCGGCAGATTTGTCGGAGCAGATATGCGGCAGGACGAGCCCGATCGCGGCTTTTGTTTGTTTCTTCTACACCTCTTCCGCGCATGGTAACCATATGACCGGTCTCATAACCCGCCTCAGACGCCTGCGGCATTCCGATCAGGCGATCGCGGCCTCTGTCCGCGAGACGCTGGTCGAATCGCTGTACGCGTCGCCGCAATCCCTGGTCATCGGGGCCGTGACGAGCAGCGCCATCGTCGCGATCGTCGCACTGGTCAGCCGCACGCCGTCGATGCTCGCCTGTGCGGTGGCGATCGCGATCGTCGCCAGCATCCGCGTCGGCGATGCGGTGCGGCCGAAGCGCCATGCTCCCCCCGGATCGCCGACGACCGGACGATGGGCGCGGCGACAGGAATTCATCTACCGCGCCGGTGCCGTCTGCTACTCCGCGCTGCTCGGCACCTTCGGCATGCTGACGCTGGTCAACAGCGGCAACGGCGTGCTCCAGTTGCTCGCGGTGACGACGACGATCGGCTATGCCGCGGGCATCGCCGGACGCAACGCCGGCCGCCCGTGGATCGCGCTGGCGCAATTGTGCTTCGCGTCGCTGCCGCTCGCCGCCGGGCTGATCGTCTCGCTCGAACCGCTCAAGATCGCGCTGGCGATCGTCATCCTGCTGTTCGTCGTCGCGATGATGGACATCACGCTGCAAACCTATGGCGTCATCCTGAAGGCGACCGTCGTCTCGCGCGAGAAGGCTGCGCTCGCCGAACATCATGCCGCGATGGCGCGTCGCGACGATCTGACCGGCGTCGCCAACCGCACCGCGTTCCGCGAACAGTTCGAGGCGCGCTTGCAGGCGCTGGGCGATGCCGACCGCCGCCTCGCGATCCACTGGATGGACCTCGACCGGTTCAAGGAGATCAACGATTCCTTCGGCCATCTCGCCGGCAACGCGCTGCTCGCCGGCGTCGCGCGGCGCCTCGACGAGGCGTTCGCCGGCGCGGGCATCGTCGCCCGGCTCGGCGGCGACGAATTCGCCGTGGTCTGCGAGATCGCCGAACCCGAGGACGCGCTGACCACCGGCCGCCGGATCATCGACCTCGTCGAGCTGCCCGTGCAGCACAATGGCCGGATGCTGCATATCGGCGCCTCGCTCGGCATCGCGATCGCACCGGCGGACGGCCGGGACGCCGACACGTTGCTAAAAAACGCCGATCTGGCGCTCTATCGTGCCAAGGACAGCGGCCGCGGCCAGATGTGCCTCTATGAACCGTTGATGGACGAGAAAATCGAACGCAGCCGTACCCTCGCCGCCGATATGCAGGGCGCATTGGAACGCGGCGAATTCCACCTGATGTTCCAGCCGATCTACGATCTGGCCGGCGAACGCATCCTGTCGTGCGAGGCGCTGCTGCGCTGGACCAGCCGCAACCATGGCGCGATCTCACCGGCCGAATTCATCCCGATCGCCGAGGACAACGGTCTGATCGTCGCGATCGGCAGCTGGGTGATCCGCGAGGCGTGCCGCATCGCCAGCGACTGGCCGCCCGAGGTGAAGATCGCGGTCAATCTGTCGCCGATCCAGCTGCGTTCCGCCAACCTGCCGACGGTCATCATGGGTGCGCTGGCCACCAGCGGCTTCGCCGCCGACCGGCTCGAACTGGAAGTCACGGAATCGGTACTGCTCGAGGATATCGATGCCTCGCTCGCCGCGCTCGACGCGATCAACCGCCTCCACGTCCGCACCACCCTGGACGATTTCGGCACCGGCTATTCGTCGCTGAGCTACCTCACCAAATTCCCGTTCCAGACGCTCAAGATCGACCGGTCGTTCATCACCGACCTCGAACAGAGCCACGCCTCGGTGGCGATCGTCCAGACGGTGATCGATCTCGCCGCCAAGCTCGGCATGCGCACCGTTGCCGAAGGCGTCGAGACGCAGGCACAGCTCGACCAGTTGCGCCGCACGCAGTGCGACGCGGTGCAGGGCTATCTGCTGGCGCGGCCCATGCCGGCAAACATGGTGACGACCATGCTTGCCGGCGGGCCCGCCGGTGAGGCGCTTGCCGGGACCGGGGTCAGGGCACAGGGGCGCTCCTGACCGCGGCGATCACGCCACCGCCTTCTCGAGCAGTCGCGACTGCGCGCCGACCAGGCGGCGCATCAGCTTGAGGTCGGTGTCGTTGAGCCGCAGCGCGGCGTCCGCCCACAGATCGACCACCGCCTCCAGTTCGGCGAGCGGCAGCGGATTGACCGAGCGCGACGCCTCGTAGATCGCGCAATGGCCGCTGTGCCGACGGCGGTTCTGGCGGATGTAGGTCTCCACCTCGGCCCGCCCTCGCCCCGGTTCGGCGAGCGCATGGATGATGCCGAGGTCGTACAGCTCCTCCGCGCTATACGACCGGCCGCTGAGGATCATCTGCTCGGCGCGGGCCGAGCCGAGCCGCCGCGACAGGAAGCAATGCGCCCCCATCCCCGGGAACAGGCCGAAATTGGTCTCCGGCAGCCCGAAGTTGGTGCCGCGCTCGGCGATCACGACGTTGAACGACAGCAAGGCCTCGAAGCCGCCGCCGAGCGCGTCGCCCTCGACCAGCCCGATGGTGATGATCGGCCGGTCGAGGCTGAGCATGTTGCGGTGGAGGATCCGCACGCAGGCGCGGCCGTAGCGGACCAGCGCCTCGCGATCACCGCGCCGGATGTGCGCGGCGAACAGGTCGAGATCGCCGCCCAGCGAGAAGACGCCGGGAAAGCGCGAGCCAAGCACCAGATAGCGGATCGGCATCGCCCCTGAGGCATGCGCCTCGGCGATGTCGTTCTGCCAATGCTCGAAGGCGGCGAGCAGCTCGGGATTGAAGCTCGGCCGGCTGCGCTGGCGCATATAGGTCCACAGCGTGCCGAGCTCGGGATCGAACTGCGTCTCGAGGTCGACGAGGTCGAACGGCGCACGCTTGCGCGCCGGATGGTGCAGGTCGGCGCCGGCGGGGCCGTATTGGGTCTTGCGCTGGGCCGGGACGACAGGAGGATATTCGAGGGTCATGACGACGTCCTTCTTCACACGCAGCATCGTGCTGCAGTGCGATCCTACGTCGAATCCGCGCGCTAAGCGGCTGATGGATAAGCCTTCCCTGGTGCAGGAATGGGGCGCCAAGGCGCAAGGTCGCGGCGGATGACCGCGTCTTGCCGACCCGCGGGATCGCCCACCGCCGGCAGCCGCGACCGGCCAGCCGATCCGGGCGGACCAGCGCCGCCGGGCGAGATCAGGCCGGCGCTGCATCCTTATCATGCGCCGCGGCGGCATCGACGATCGTAAGCCCCTCCGGCGCGACCGCGACCGCCAGCCCCCGATAATCGCGGATCGCCGGATGCGCCGTCCCGAGGGGGTGACGGTGGGTGGCGGTGATCGCGAGGCCCGAGGCACCGGCCGCGTCGGCGGCGCTCAGCCCGGCCAGCGTGTCCTCGAACACCAGGCAATGCGACGCGTCCACGCCCAGCCGGTCTGCGCCAAGCAGGAAGCAGGCCGGGTCCGGCTTGCCGCGCTCGACGTCCTCCGACGTGACCAGCACCGGCGGGATGGCGATGCCGGCCTTGCCGAGCCGCGCTTCGGCCAGGGCACGGGAGGCCGAGGTTACGATCGCCCAGCGATCCTGCGGTATGCCGGCGAGGAACGCCGCCGCGCCCTCGATCGCGGTCACGCCCTCGGTATCCTCGATCTCCTGACGGGTGATCCACGCCGCCTCCGCCTGCGGATCGCTGACGCCGAGCCGCGTCATCGTCTCGATCGTGCGCACGCCATGCATGATCGAGAGGACATGGGCCGGGTCGAACCCGCGCAACTCGGCCCAGCGCGTCCAGGCGCAATTGGCGGACTCGATGCTGGTGATCAGCGTGCCGTCCATGTCGAACAGGAACGCAGCGAAGCGGCGGCCGCGATAGGGCGGCGTGGCGGGGACAGGCGCGGTCATGCCGCCGACCGTCTATGGAAAAGCGCGGCACGTGCAACCGCGCGCCGCCGCCGCACTATCCCGCCCCGCCCCGCCCCGCCCCCTGTTCGGGTCGCCGCCGCAATCCTGGCGTCACAATCGTCCGGCACAACGATGATATACTGTCACACGTCGATCACCGGAGACCATGATCATGAACCGCCTTGCCTGTGCCGCCGCCTGCCTCGTCTCGACGCTCGCCGTGGGGGCGGTGGCGCGGGATGTCGCCGGGCCGGCCGGCTATCTCGCGCCCGGCGCGTTCGACGTGCTGGCGGTGCTGCCCCCGGCGCCGCGCCCCGGCGACGCGCGCGCGGCGGCGGACCGCGCGATCTTCGCCGCGACCCGCGCGCTGAAGGACACGCCGCGCTGGCAGATGGCGACGAACGACGTGAAGCTCGCCCCCGACGATCTGTTTCGCGACTTCAGCTGCGCGGCCGGCATGACGATGACGCCGCAGACGGCGCCGCGCACCGCGACGCTGATCCGCCGTGCGCTGACCGACACCGGCGCGCAGAGCGGCACCGCCAAGACCTTCTACAAGCGGTTGCGTCCCTTCCAGATCGACACCGGCCCGATCTGCCAGCCGGCCGAAGAATTGAAGGGCAGCTACGACTATCCGTCGGGCCACACGACCGCGGGCTGGACGGTCGCCACCCTGCTTGCCCGGCTGATGCCGGATCAGGCGACCGCGATCCTCGCGCGCGGGCGCGCCTTTGGTGAGAGCCGCATCGTCTGCGGCGTCCACAATGCCAGCGCGGTGGAAGCGGGCCGCCTCACCGCGGCGGCGACGCTGACCGCGATGGCGGACGATCCCGCCTTTGTCGCCGACCTCGCCGCCGCCCGTGCCGAGATCGCCGCGCTGCGCGGCGCGGCCACCACGCCCAAGCCCGATGCGGCGCGATGCGCGGCCGAGGCGACGCTCGTCGCGCAACGCATCTATTGAGCGAGGCCGCCTACAGCCCCAGCACCAGCCCCGCGCGCACGGTGCGCGGGGCACCGGGGGCGATCCAGTTGCGGTTGTACGAGCTTTCCAGATAATAAGCGTCGAACAGATTGTCGGCGTCGAGGCGCGCCGCGATCCCCTTCGTCACCTGCCATGACAGGTTGAGCCGCGCGGTGCAGTAGCCGGGCAGGCGGAAGCCGGTGTTGGCGTCGTCGCCGGGGCGCGACCCGACATAGGTCAGCCCCGCGCCGATGCCGATCGACCCCGAATCGTTCGCGGCCGAGGTCCAATGGCCGTAGATCGCGCCCGAATGACGCGGCACGTTCGACAGCGGCGCGCCGCTCATGTTCGGCCGTGTGTCGCGGATCACCCGCGCGTCGGTATAGGCATAGACCGCGGTCAGGTCGAAGCGGCGGTCGATGGCGAGCGTCGCGTCGGCCTCGAACCCCTTGCTGCGCGCTTCGCCGGCCGGCTTGGAGAAGCCGCTGCCGGTGCCGTCGCTGATCAGCACGTTGACCTTGTCGATCTGGTAGACCGAGGCGGTGCCGGTCAACGCATGGTCGAACAGCGCATATTTGACGCCGCCTTCCCACGCGGTGCCGCGCTCGGGTGCGAAGGCGCGCGCATCGGCGCCGACGCCCTGGTTGAAGCGGAACGAGCGCCCCCAGCTGACATAGGCGGACACCTCCTCGCTCGGCGCGAAGGTGAAGGCGGCGCGCGGCGACGTGACCGACGGGGTCTGCCGGCTGACCGTGCCGAGCCGGTAATTGGCCAGCCGCTGCGTGATCCAGTCGTGGCGGATGCCGAGCAGCAGGCTGAACCGCCGGTCGAGGACCAGCAGATCCTGCGCATAGAGGCTCCGCCCGCGCTGCTGTTCGAGCGTATCCTGGTTGAGCTGCACCGCCGGCTTGGGCTGGCCATAGACGGGATCGTAGATGTCGATGTCATAGGGGACGGCATCGGTCGGTGCGGAGCGATGATAGACGTTGCGCAGGTCGTAGCTATAGGCGTCGCCGCCGATCCGCGCCTGATGCTCGATCCCCAGCAGCGTACGCCGCACGCTGATCTCGACGCGGCCGGTCAGGTCCTGCCAATCGTAATAATGCTGGCGCAACTGACGACGCGCGCGCGTGCCGACCACCGCCACGATGTGCGAGGCCTGCCCCCGCAACGTGCCGTCGCGATATTGCAAACCACCCTCCAGCGCGACGCCGTCAGCAAGGTCGACCGTCATCGATCCCTGATGCTGGCTGGTGCGCTGATGCGCCTGGCCGTCATTGGGTTCACCCAGGAAGCGCTTCCGCGGCAGTGCCTTGGCGTCGCTGCCGACCGCCAGCACGCCGCGGTCATGGACGAAATCGACGAGATTATATTCGAGCTGGTAGAGGAAGCGGACGCGATCGGAGGCGCGCCAGGCGATCGACGGCGCGATCAGCAGGCGGCTGTTCGGATTATAGTCGCGGAAGCCGCGGCTGTCCTGCCACGTGGCGATCATGCGGGTGGCGAGCCCGCCGGCAGCCGGGCCGCCGACGTCGGCGTTGAGCCGCACCGTGTCGAAACTGGCGTAGGACAGGTTGGCGGCAGCGTGGGTGTGGTCGAGCGGCGCCTTGGTCACGATATTGATCGACCCGCCCGGCTCGCCCTTGCCCGACAGGGCCGCGGCCGGTCCCTTGAGCACCTGAAAGCTCTCGACGGTCGCGATGTCGCGCCGCGGATTATAGCCGCGGTTGGCGTTGAAGCGGTTGACGAGCAGGTCGGGGCCGAGGTTCGGATCGCCCGCGAAACCGCGGATCGCATAGGCATCCCACGCCCCGCCGAAATTGTTCTGACGCGCCATGCTGCCGGCCAGATCGTAGAGCTGCGACAGGTCGGTCACGCCGGTCTGCGCGACCAGCTTGCTGTCGAGGACGCGGACGTTCTGCGGCAGCAGGATGGGATCGATGACGATCCCGTTGATGCTGGCATTGGCGAGCCGCGACCCGGTGACGGTGATATCGTCGCCGGCACGCGGCTCGCCGTCGTCTGGCGCCTCCTGTACGGGCTGGTCGCGCAACGGCGTTTGCGCCGGCGCGACCGTCGGCAGCAACAGGCAGGCCGGCGTGAGCCAGCCGCGGATGATCCCCATCATGTCCCCCATTCGATCCGGTTGGAATTGTCATGTCGATAACGGTCCGATCTCTTGCCTGTCAATGAAATGATATACTATATCGGTTGACAGGGGCCGGGGCCTTGCCGCACCCGCGCAGCACTGAAGGGAGATCATGACGTGCCAGCAGACCAGCCGATACCGATCGCGATCGAGGATGTGACCTTATCCTATGGACCGCACCGGGTGCTCGACGGCCTGTCGCTCCAGGTCGCGGCGGGCAGCATCTATGCGCTGCTCGGGGGCAATGGCGCGGGCAAGTCGACCACCCTGTCGGCGCTGCTCGGCTTCGCACGGCCGCAGGCGGGGCGGATCGCGGTCGCCGGGATCGATCCCGCCACCGACCCCGACGGCGCGCGGCGGCACCTCGCCTATCTGCCCGAGAATGTCGCGCTCTACGAGCATCTGAGCGCGGTGGAGAATGCCGATTACCTGCTCGCGCTGTCGGGGGAGCCGCGCAGCCGGGACGAGATCACCGCCGCGCTCGCCGGCGCAGGGCTGCAGGCGCGCGCCTTCGACCAGCGGCTCGGCGGCTTTTCCAAGGGGATGCGGCAGAAGGTGGCGATCGCCGTCGCGCTGCTGCGCGCGGTGCCGGTGCTGCTGCTCGATGAGCCGACCTCGGGCCTCGATCCGCGTGCGACGCTGGAGTTCAACCAGCTGCTCGGCGCGGTGCGCGCCCGCGGCACCGCGGTGCTGATGGTCACCCACGATCTGCTCAGCGCGGTCGATGTCGTCGATCGCATCGGCTTTCTCGACGGCGGACGGATCGTCGAGGAGGTCGCGGCGACGGGCCCCGACCGGTTCGACATCCGCGCGCTGCACGCGCGCTTCGCGGCGCCGGTGGCGGCATGAGCGCGGTCGGTCTCGTCGCGCGCGACGAATGGCGGTTGATGGCACGCAACCGCGTCGCGCGGATCGGACTGGTGCTGATCCTCGTCCTGACGCTGATCGCGATCGTCACCTCCTGGGCGCAGCAGCGTGCCACTGCGGAGCTGCGCGCCCGGCAGCAGGCGGCGGCGACGCAGGCGTTCGACGCGCAGCCCGATCGCCATCCGCATCGCGTCGTCCACTACGGCCATTTCATCTTCCGCCCGCTCGGCGCGCTCGCTGCCTTCGATCCCGGCGTCGATGCCTTCACCGGCAGCAGCATGTTCCTCGAAGGGCATCGCCAGAACAGCGCCAATTTCGGCGACGTGCGCCAGAGTTCGCTGCTCGTGCGCTTCGGGCAATTGTCGCCGGCCTTCGTGTTGCAGGCGCTGGCGCCGTTGCTGCTCATCTTCCTCGGCTATGGCGTGGTCGCGCGTGAGAGCGAGCGCGGCACGCTGCGCCCGCTGATCCTGCAAGGTGCGACGACGCGCCAGATCGCGCTCGGCAAGGTCGCCGCGCTGGGCCTCGTCGCCGTGGCGATCGCGGCGCCGGCGATCCTCGCTTTGGTCGTGATCGCCGGGACCGGCGCGGCGCCGGGGCCGGTGGCGATGCTCGCCGCCGGGTATCTCGCCTATCTGCTGCTCTGGGCGATCGGCATCGTCCTCGTCTCCGCGCTGGTGCGGCGTCGGCGCGACGCGCTGCTCGCGCTGCTGGCGATCTGGGCGGTGACCGTCGTGCTGCTGCCGCGGATCGGCGCCGATGTCGCGGGCGAGCTCCACCCGCTCGCCAACCGCCTGCAAACCGATGTCGCGATCGGCCGCGAGATGCGCGCGATCGGCGACAGCCATGATCCCAACGACCCGCATTTCAACGCGTTCAAACAGCGGGTGCTGGCCCGCTACGGCGTCGCGCGGGTCGAGGATCTGCCGCTCAACTACAAGGGACTGGTTGCCATGGAAGGCGAACGGATCAGCGCCAGCCTGTTCGACGCGCATGCCGAGGCGAGCTTCGCAGCGCAGGAGCGGCAGAACGCGCTCGTCCGCATGCTCGGGCTGGTCAGCCCGACGATCGCACTACGCTCGCTGTCGATGGCGGCGGCGGGCACCGACTTCGCCGGCCATCGCCGCTTCCTCGAACAGGCGGAGGCCTATCGCTATCACCTGATCCAGCGGCTCAACCGGATGGAGGCGGAGAACGTCCGCTATGCCGACGACGTCGCCGAGGATGCCGACGCCGATCGCCGCCGGCGCGTGTCGTCCGCGCATTGGCGCGCGATGCCGCCCTTCGCCTGGCGCGCGCCGGATAGCAGCGCGCTCGTCGACGCAGCACTGCCCGGCCTCGCCATGCTGCTCGGCTGGCTGGTCGTGGCGGGCGGGATGCTCGTGATCGCCGCACGCCGGCTGGGAGGACGCTGATGCGGATCTGGCTGCATGAGGCGCGGCTGCTGCTGCGCGCCCGTCTGGTGACCATCGCGCTGGTGCTGCTCGCCCTGCTGAGCGCGGCAGCGGTGACCGCGGGGATGATGGAGATCGCACGCCAGCGTGCCGCGATCGCCGCGATCCCCGCCGCGCAGGCGCAGGATCACGGCGCGGTCGCGGCGTCGGTCGCCAAGAGCAAGGATGCGGGCACCGCCGCATATTACAGCTTCCACGCGACCTGGGACCCGCCGTCGCCGCTCGCCTTCGCGGCGCTCGGGATGCGCGACGTCGCACCCTATATCCTGCGGGTGCGCGCGCTCGGGCTGGAGGCGCAGATCTACGACGGCGACATCGTCAATCCCGAGCTGGCGCTGCCCGGCCGGTTCGACTTCGCCTTCGTGCTGGTCTTCCTGTTGCCCCTGTTCGTCATCGCGCTGTTCCACGACCTCGTTTCGGGCGAGCGCGAGGCGGGGCGGCTGCGCATGCTCGATGCGCTGCCCGGCGGCGGCCGGCGGTTGTGGACGCGGCGCGCGCTGCTGCGCGCCGGGCTGCTGTTCGCGGCGCTGATCGTGCCGTTCGTGATCGGTGCGATCCTGTCGGGCGCGGGCGTCGGCGCGATCCTCGCGGTGATGGCGCTGGCGGCGGCCTATCTGCTGTTCTGGATCGTCGTCGCGCTGCTCGTGGCGCGCTGGCGGCGGGAGTCGGCGACCAATGCCGCCATGCTTGCCGCGGCGTGGATGCTGCTGGTGCTGGTGATCCCGACGCTGGCGCATGTCGCGATCAACCGGCTGGTGCCGGTCGCGCAGGGCGCGGAGATCGCGCTGGCGCAGCGCGAGGCGGTCCATCGCGCCTGGGACATTCCGCGCGAGGACACGATGCGCGCCTTCTACGCGCGTTATCCGCAATGGGCCGATTCGGCGCCGCTGCCGGTGAAATTCCACTACAAATGGTATTTCGCCTTCCACGAGGTCGGCGACGAGAGCGTCGCCGACAAGGTCCGCGCCTATCGCCACGGCCTCGAACGGCGCGCCCGCATCGCCAACACCCTGGGCTGGGTGCTGCCCTCGGTCGGCGTGCAGGCGCTGCTGACGCGGCTGGCGGATACCGACCTGGAGGCGCAACTCGCCTATCAGGACCGTATCCGCGCCTATCATGCCCGGCTGCGCGACTTCTACTACGGCTATCTCTTCCGCGACCGGCCGTTCGAGAAAGCCGACTTCGACCGCGCGCCGCGCTGGCAGGGATGAGCCGCGGCGCTCAGCGGCACTCGACGGTCAGGTGCGCCACCGCGGTCACCGGCGAGACGCGGTGGCGGATCGTGTCGCCGGTGACGCCGGGATCGGCGACGACGCTGACGATCGCGGCATGGGCGTCCGGGCCGACGCGCCAGACGTGCAGGTCGGCGATCCGCGCGTCGCCGGGTGCCTCGACCAGCGTCCGCAACGCGCCGGCGACGGGCGCGGCGGTGCGGTCGAGCAACGTCGCCGCCGTGTTGCGCATCAGCGTCCATGACCAGCGAGCGATGACGATCGCGCCGACGATGCCCATCGCCGGGTCCATCCACCCCCAGCCGAGATAGCGCCCCGCCAGCAACGCCGCGATCGCCAGTACCGAGGTCAGCGCATCGGCCAGCACATGGACATAGGCCGACCGCAGATTGTTGTCCCCGCCCGCCGCGCCATGCGCGTGGCCGTGATGATGATGATCGTGGTGGTGGTCATGCGCTTCATGGCCATGATGGTGATGCCCGCCCGACAGCAGGACGGCGCTGGCGACGTTCACCGCCAGCCCCAGCACGGCGATCACCGTTGCCTCGCCGAAGGCGACGTGCACCGGCTCGAACAGCCGCAATGCCGATTCCACGCCGATCCCGAGCGCGATCAGCCCGAGGATCATCGCGGAGGCAAAGCCGGCGAGATCGCCCACCTTGCCCGTCCCGAAGCTGTAGGCGGGATCGTCCGCATGACGCCGCGCATAAGCATAGGCCAGCGCCGCGACGAAGAGGGCGCCGGCATGCGTCGCCATATGGAAGCCGTCGGCCAGCAGCGCCATCGAGCCGGTCGCATAGCCCGCGGCGATCTCGCCGACCATCATCGCCGCGGTGAGCGCCACCACCCAGCGGGTGCGGCGCGCATTCTCGTCATGCGCATGGCCGAGGAAAACATGTGCGTGCGGCAGGGTGCCGCGGTCGGCAGCTTCGATCATGGCGGGCCTCAAGTCCTGTAGCGGCGGATGACGCCAAGCAGTTCTTCGGCGCCCTCTGCCCGGGCGGCATCGGTCAGCCCCGGCCGCGCGACATGCGCCGCGAGATGATCGGCGATGATCTCATCCATCAGCCCGTTCACCGCGCCACGCACCGCCGCGACCCGGTGCAGCACCGTGTTGCAGTCCGCGCCGCCGAGCAGCTCGCGCTCGACCGCGGCAACCTGACCGGCGATCTTGCGCACGCGCACGATGAGTTCCGGGGCGGCATTCGCGGCATGGCTCATACCCTACCCCCCTAGCCTACGGCCCTTATCGTCGCAAGCTCGTGGCGCGGGAGTCCGCCGGCCGACCGCACCGGCCAAAAAAATCTGATACGTCCGAGTCCGTTTGACAGAAACTGCGCTATATACATATTAGCACATGTTCATATATTGATGAGAACATGACACAGGATGAGGGAATTCAGCTCGCGGAACTGTTCCGCCTCCTGGGGGAGCCCAACCGGCTGCGGCTGGTGGTGGCCTGCCTCGACGGGCAGAAATCGGTCGGCGAACTGACGGAAGAGGTCGGCGTCAGCCAGAGCCTGGTATCGCAGCATCTCCGGCTGCTGCGCGCCGGGCGCCTGCTCAAACAGACCCGGCAGGGCCGCAACGTCCTGTACGAGCTGCCCGACTGCCATATCCGAACCATGCTCACCAACATGATGGACCATGTGCTGGAACCCGAAGATCAAGCGAACGAGGATTAGATCATGAGCGTCAATGTCGAAATGGTGAAGTGCGCCTGTGCCGATTGCGTGTGCGTCGTCAGCACCGCCAATGCAGTCGAAGCCGAGGGCCGGATCTTCTGCGGCGAGAATTGCGCCAACCATCACGAGGCGTCGGCCGGCTGCGACCACGCCGGCTGCCCCTGCCACGGCTGAGCCGCCGCAGCGCCGGAAGGGGTCGGTACGCCGGCCCCTTCTCGGCTCCGAACGTCTCTCCGGATCATCCGATGAACCAAGCGCCGCGGCGCTCGTTATGCACCCGTAACAGGGAGGCTCGGATGCTGTTCACCACTACCACGCAATTTGCGGCATTGGCGCTGTGCCTCATCGCCGGCTGGTTCCTCGGACTCGCCAGCAGCAGCGGCGGTCGCAAGTGGAAGACGCGCTACGCCGACGAGCGTGAAGCGCATGCCGGCTATCGCAAGCAACAGGACGGCGCGCTTGCCGACGCCAACCGCCGCATCGCCGAGCTGGAGCGCGAGAACGAACGCCTCGCCCGCGCCGCAGAAACCGCGCCGGTCGCCGCCCCCGTCACGGCTGCCCCGACGCTGACCGAACGCGTCACCGGTCGCGCCCGTCCGGTCCGCACCGTCCGCCCGGCATATCCCGCCGGCACCCGTCCCGGCTGGTTCGACTTCGGCGATCGTCCGCGCGTCTGACCGGCTCGCCGCGCCCGCCGGCCACGATGCGGGAGCGCCCTCGACTTCCGTAGCGTGAGCAGGCAAGATCGCGGGATGGAGACCATCTCGCGCACCGGCGGCCAAATCCTTGTCGATCAGCTACTTGCCCAAGGGTGCGACCGCATCTTCACGGTGCCGGGGGAAAGTTTCCTCGCCGTGCTCGACGCGCTCCACGACACGCCGCAGATCGCCACCGTCGTCTGCCGGCAGGAAGGCGGCGCGGCGTTCATGGCCTGTGCCGACGGCAGCCTCACCCATCGCCCCGGCGTGGTGTTCGTCACCCGCGGTCCCGGCGCGACCAATGCGGCGATCGGCGTGCATGTCGCCCGGCAGGATTCGCAGCCGCTGATCCTCTTCGTCGGCGACGTCGACCGCACCAACCGGGATCGCGAGGCCTTCCAGGAGGTCGATCTTCCCGCGATGTTCGCCCCGCTCGCCAAATGGGCGGCACGGATCGACGATGCCGCGCGCATCCCCGAATATGTCGCACGCGCCTATGCGGTCGCGATGAACGGCCGCCCCGGGCCGGTCGTGCTCGCCCTGCCCGAGGACATGTTGCGCGACACCGCTGTGGTCGCGGACCGGCCGCGCGTCGAACGCCTGCCGCAGGGGTGCGACGAAGCGCCGCTCGAACAGCTCACCGACCTGCTCGCCACCGCCGAACGACCGCTCGCCATCGTCGGCGGGGCCGGCTGGGACGGCGTCGCCGCGCAGGATTTCGCCGCCTGGGCCGACCGCACCGGTGTGCCCGTCGCCACCGCCTTCCGTCGGCAGGACGCGATCCCCAACGACTGCCCGAGCTATGCCGGCAATCTCGGCTACGGCCCCAACCCGGCGCTGGTCGCGCGCGTTCAGGCCGCCGACCTGCTGATCGTAGCCGGCCCGCGGCTCGGTGAGGCGACCACCGACGGCTATACGCTCATCACGCCGGATCATCCCGGCCAGCGCCTCGTCCACGTCCACCCGGATGCGAACGAGCTCGGCATGACCTATCGCACCGATCTGGCGATCTGCGCCGGCATGGCCGAATTCGCCGAGGCGTTGGTGTCGCTCGACGGCCCGCCCCATCCCGGCGGGGCGGAGGCGCATGCCGAGTGGCTGCAATGGTCGACGCCGGCGTCGCGTGACGGCGTGACGCTCGACCTCGGTCCCTGCGTCGCGGCGATGCGCGAACGGCTGCCCGCCGACACGATCATCTGCAACGGCGCCGGCAATTACAGCGGCTGGTGGCATCGCTACTGGCGCTATTGCGCACCGGGCACGCAGCTCGCGCCGACCGCGGGCGCAATGGGCTATGGCCTGCCCGCCGGCATCGCCGCCGCGCTGCGCTATCCCGAGCGGCAGGTCGTGGCGCTCGCCGGCGACGGCTGCTTCCTGATGAACGGGCAGGAGCTTGCGACGGCGGTCCAGCATGATGCGCAGTTGCTCGTGCTGGTCGTCGACAACCAGGGCTATGGCACGATCCGCATGCATCAGGAGCGGGACTATCCCGGTCGGGTGCAGGCGACGACGCTCGCCAACCCCGAATTTGCCGCGCTCGCCCGCGCCTATGGCTGCTGGGCGGAGACGGTCGAGCGGACCGAGGATTTCGACGCGGCGCTGACGCGTGCGATCGAGCAGCGCGGCGTCCGGCTGCTCCACCTGCGCACCGATATCGAGGTGATCACCACCGCCACCACGCTCGCCGCGATCTCGGCGCGGTCCGCCTAGGGCGGATCGCGCGAGGAGGCGGAGACGCGAAGGTGTATCGGGGTGAGAAGAGGGCTGCGACTGTGCAGGGCGTCGCGTAGGGCTTTTTACGCAAGCCCACCGCCTCCTACACGCGCCGCAAACTCTGAAAGTGATCGATACCTCTGCGGACCTACCCCAGTGCTCCTGCGAAAGCAGGAGCCTAGGAGTCCCGCGAACCATAAGGCGTTGTATTCCTTGGCCCTAGGCTCCTGCTTTCGCAGGAGCACTGTGATGCTTCACTGATTTGAGGGGCTTTCCGCAGAGGTCTCGACGTGTTCCGGCATGATGCGCCTTTCTGGGACAAGCCGGGGCGCCCCCAAGATCGATGCGGGTGCGAGGGATCAAATACCCCCCACACCTGCGCAATACCCCATTACCCGCGCGCTGCCCTAAGCGTCCGGGCGAAACCCTACCCCCGCCCGCGCGCCGCGCGCGTCGGCGTCACCAGCCGGTCAAGGAAGTTGCGCAACTCGGTCATCCGCGCGTGCGGATCGGTGACCTGCTCGTCGAGGCCGAGCCGCCACGCCAGATCGCGCCGTTTCGGCTCGCGATGCAGCGCCTCGACCAGCGCCGCCTGCATCTCGACGTCGAGCGCGTCGCGCGCCAGCCCGAGGTCGATCAGATCATCCGCCTGCCGCCGCAGCGCCGCCGCGACCTCCCACAGCGAAATCTCGGGGTGGTATTGGACGCCCCAGAAGATGCCGCCGTCATGGCGGATCTCGGCGGCCTGCACCTCGGTCACACCATTGGATGCGAGCAGCGTGCCGCCGCCGGGCAGGGTCGCGACCTCGTCGCTATGCACCGCCGGCACGTCATACGCCGCCGGCCGCCCGGCGAGCAACGGATGATCCTGCCCGCCCACCCGACGCACGATCCGCCGCGCGAAGCCGGCTTCGCGCCGCTCGCCCATCGCCCGCACCGCGCCGCCCGCCGCCACCACCGCGACCTGCAAACCGGCGCACGATCCGAACGCGGGCGTACCCGATCGATAGACCGCCCGCATGAAGTCGATCTCGCGTCGCGCCTCCGGCGTATCCTCGTACAGGTGCAGCGGCGATCCGGTCAGGATCACGCCGTCATAGCCATCGAGGCCCGCATCGGGTGCCGCCGAATCAGCATCGGCCGGCTTGACCCGGTCGCACAGCGCCCCCGGCACGAGGCCGGCGAGCCGCTTGAGGAAGGTCTCGCCCGAACTGCGCCCGACGCTCTCGCGCCGCCTGTCGCGGGCTGCCGGCGGCTCGCTCTCGGCCACCAGCAGCCTCAATGGCGCCGCCACTCAGCGGTCCGGCTTGGTCGTGACGACCCGGCCGCGTTCGAGCAGCGCGTCGATCGCTTCGGTTTCCAACCGCCCCGCAGTGATCAGCGCGGCCTCAGGCGTCAGCGAGACGGCAACCCCATCGGGACCGTCGACGATGATCTCGCCGTTTTCGTGGCTGACCGAGGATGGCGTGTTGTACGGCGATGTCATCGCTCCCTAACCAAGGGAATTAACCGATGTTTCCGTACGTTAGCCAAATAAACCCCGGTTCGCCCGCGACCCTCAGCGCAGCTTGTCGCTGCCGTTGACCAGCGCCGCCTTCTGGCCGTCCGACATGGCGGCGGCATTGACGTCGGCATCGTCGATCGCATCGGCCTGCTGGCTGCCGCTCTTGCGCTCGGCATCGGCCTGCGCTTCCAGATTGTCGGCGGCGCTCTCCAGAGCATCGGCGCGATTGTCGGCGGCGGCCTTGACGTTGCTGCCCAGGCTGTCGTCGCCCTTGCCGCCGCACGCCGCCAGTGACAGCGCCATCACACCCGCGCCCAGCGCGATCATCGTCTTCTTCATCGTTCGTCTTCCCTGTTGGATAAGGAAAAGGCCGCCCCGCTTCCCCGGGACGGCCTTTCGCCAGTCATCGGACCGTGAGGTCAGATATTGTCGCCGAGCGCGCCCTTGACGCTGCCCTTGAACTTCTCGCCCTTGCCTTCGGCCTGCTGGGCCTTGCCCTCTGCGGTCAGGCTGGGGTCGTCATTGTGCTTGCCGATGGCTTCCTTGGCGTTGCCGATGGCTTCGTTGACGGTGCCTTTGATCTTGTCGGTGAGCTCGCCCATGAGGACCTCCTGCTTTGACCGCGCCCCGCCATCCGGGCCGCTTGATCTACAGCAAGAACAACGGGTTCGGACCGGACCGGTTCCGTGACAAATGTGTTACAAAAATCAGATCAGGCCGGCGAGCGGACTCGACGGATCGGCATAGCGGCGCTGCCCCATCCGCCCGGCGCGATAGGCGAGCCGCCCCGCCTCGACGGCCGACCGCATCGCCGCCGCCATCATCACCGGGTCCTTCGCCTCGGCGATCGCGGTGTTCATCAGCACGCCGTCGCAGCCCAATTCCATCGCCACCGCCGCGTCCGACGCGGTGCCGACCCCGGCATCGACCAGCACCGGCACGCCCGCGCCCTCGACGATCAGCCGGATCGTGATGCGGTTCTGGATACCGAGTCCGGACCCGATAGGGGCGCCCAGCGGCATGATCGCCACCGCACCGGCATTCTCCAGCCGCTTCGCCGCGATCGGATCGTCGACGCAATAGACCATCGGCTTGAAGCCCTCATTGGCGAGGATCTCGGTCGCGCGTAGCGTCTCGTGCATGTCGGGGTACAGCGTCTTCGCCTCGCCCAGCACCTCCAGCTTGACGAGATCCCAGCCGCCCGCCTCGCGCGCCAGCCGCAGCGTGCGGATCGCGCTTTCCGCGTCGAAACAGCCCGCGGTATTGGGCAGATAGGTGACCTTCTTGGGATCGATGAAGTCGGTCAGCATCGGCGCCTTTGGATCGCTGACGTTGACCCGGCGCACAGCGACGGTGACGATCTCCGCTCCCGAGGCTTCGAGCGCGGCGGCGTTCTGCGCGAAATCCTTGTACTTGCCTGTACCGACGATCAGCCGCGAGCGGAACGTCCGCCCCGCCACCGTCCAGCTGTCGTCCGCGATCGGCTTCTGGTGATCGCCGCCACCGACGAAATGGACGATCTCGATGTCGTCGCCATCCTCGACCCGAACGTCCTTCAGCGTCGAGCGCGGCACCACTTCCAGGTTGCGCTCGACCGCCACCTTCTCCGGCACCAGCCCCAGTTCGGTAGCCAGTTCGGCGAGGCTCAGCCCCGCATTGACGCGCTTGTGCGCGCCGTTGACCGTGATCGAAACCGTTCCGTCGCTATGGGGCATAACTTTTTGCAGGAGGCGAACGCCTCCATCCGTTCGGGCTGAGCCTGTCGAAGCCCTGCTCTCCCTATCGGCCCGGTGCGAAAGTGGAGCGCTGCCCTTCGACAAGCTCAGGGCGAACGGACTAAGAGTGATGTGCCGCAACTAGGCACACGATCTTCCCGGTTCAACCGAAAGCGACCCGATGACCGACACCATCTTCGTCCTCAACGGCCCCAACCTCAACCTGCTCGGCACGCGCGAGCCCGAGATCTACGGCGCCGACACGCTCGACGACATCGCCGGCCAGCTCGAGGATCGCGCCCGCGAGCTGGGGCTCGAAATCGACATGCGCCAGTCGAATCATGAAGGGCATCTCGTCGACTGGCTGCACGAGGCGCAGGCGCGCCGCGCCAAGGCGGTGATCCTCAACGCGGGCGCCTTCACCCATACCTCGATCGCCGTGCACGACGCGATCAAGGGCATCCGCACCCCGGTGATCGAGGTGCATCTGTCCAACCCGCACACCCGCGAGGATTTCCGCCACGTCAGCTTCGTCGGGCGCGCGGCGAAGGGAACCATCGCGGGTTTCGGCGCGCTCTCCTACACCCTGGCGCTTGAAGCCGCCGCGCGGTTCTGACAGGAGGCTCCCCCATGACCGATCAGACCAACTCCGGGGCCCAGACCCAATCGATGCAGGTTGACGTGAACCTCGTGCGCCAGCTCGCCGAATTGCTCGACGCCACCCACCTCACCGAGATCGAGGTGGAGGAAGGCGACCGCAAGATCCGCGTCGCGCGCAAGGCCGCCGCCGTCGCCGCTCCCGTGCAATATGCGCCGCAGCCGATGGCCGCCGCGCCCGCGCCTGCCGCAGCCCCCGTCGCTGCCGAGGCCGGCGCGATGGCGCCGACCGTCAGCGCCGCCAATGCGGTCAAGTCGCCGATGGTCGGCACTGCCTACCTCTCCGCCGAGCCGGGCGCCAAGCCGTTCGTCACCGTCGGCAGCACCGTCGCCGCGGGCGACACGCTGCTGATCGTCGAGGCGATGAAGGTGATGAACCCGATCACCGCGCCGACCGCCGGCACCGTCCGCCAGATCCTGATCGAGAACGGCCAGCCGGTCGAATTCGACCAGCCGCTCGTGGTGGTCGAGTAACGGCATGCGCCCGATCAAGAAGCTGCTGATCGCCAACCGCGGCGAGATTGCGCTGCGCATCCATCGTGCCTGTCATGAGATGGGCATCAAGACCGTCGCGGTCCATTCCACCGCCGACGCCGATGCGATGCACGTGCGCCTCGCCGACGAGGCGATCTGCATCGGGCCGCCGGCGGCGACCGACAGCTATCTCAACATCCCCAACATCATCTCGGCGGCCGAGATCAGCGGCGCCGACGCGATCCACCCCGGCTACGGCTTCCTCAGCGAGAACGCGCGCTTTGCCGAGATCGTCGAGATGCACGACCTGCTGTTCGTCGGCCCCAAGCCCGAACATATCCGCACGATGGGCGACAAGGTCGAGGCAAAGCGCACCGCGGGCGCGCTCGGCCTGCCGCTCGTCCCCGGCTCCGACGGCGCGATCAGCGACGTCGCCGAGGCGAAGGCGCTGGCCGATAGCATCGGCTATCCCGTCATCATCAAGGCGGCGAGCGGCGGCGGCGGCCGCGGCATGAAGGTGTGCACCGGCCCCGAGCATCTCGAAACGCTGATGCAGCAGGCCGGTACCGAGGCGAAGGCGGCGTTCGGCGACGCCACCGTCTACATGGAAAAGTATCTCGGCAACCCGCGGCACATCGAATTCCAGGTGTTCGGCGACGGCAATGGCAACGCCATCCACCTCGGCGAGCGCGACTGCTCGCTCCAGCGCCGCCACCAGAAGGTGCTGGAGGAGGCCCCCTCCCCGGTCATCACCGCCGAAGAACGCGAGCGGATGGGCGGCATCGTCGCCAAGGCGATGGCCGACATGGGCTATCGCGGCGCCGGCACGATCGAATTCCTGTGGGAAGACGGCGACTTCTACTTCATCGAGATGAACACCCGGCTGCAGGTCGAACATCCCGTGACCGAGATGATCACCGGCCTCGACCTCGTCCGCGAACAGATCCGCATCGCCGAGGGCCATCCGCTGACCTTGCGTCAGGCGGACGTCCAGTTCCGCGGCCATGCGATCGAATGCCGCATCAACGCCGAGGACCCGCGTACCTTCGCCCCCTCGCCGGGGCTGGTAAAGCAATATCACGCGCCGGGCGGCATGCACGTGCGCGTCGATAGCGGCCTCTACGCCGGCTATCGCGTGCCGCCTTACTATGATTCGATGATCGCCAAGCTGATCGTCTACGGCACCACCCGCGCCGGCGCACTCCGCCGCCTGCGCCGCGCGCTCGAGGAGTTCGTGATCGAGGGCCCGACGACGACGATCCCGCTCCACCAGGCGCTGCTCGACGATCCGGAATTTCAGGACGGCCAATACACGATCAAATGGCTGGAAGAGTGGCTGGCCAGACAGGCCGACTAAGCCACGGTCCGCCCTTCGCGGGGGGGACGATTACACATGGCTGATAGGGTGAGGTTCGCTCGGTTCCCTCATCCTACCCGTCACCCCGGACTCGTTCCGGGGTGACGGGTGGTTAGAAGACGACCGGCTCAAACACACGATCAGACGCGATCGCCCTGCCCTCGCGGCGGGGAACGATGTCTCGCCGAGCGTCCCCTTCGTCATCCCAGCGCGGGCCGGGAGCCATGGACGCGCCCCCCCGATGCCTCCCTGCCCGCGCAACAGGCAACCCCGACCCATCTGCCCGTTTTCCAAGCAGCAATTCGCGCCGAATCCCGGTTGCCCCGAGGGGCCGGGGCTGGCACGTTTGGTGCACTGTCCGCGCTCGGAGCGCGGGCTTCGGTAGGGGGCGTATTGCGGTGAAGAAGGTCGAAGCCATCATCAAGCCGTTCAAGCTGGATGAGGTGAAGGAAGCGCTGCACGAGATCGGCGTCAGCGGCATCACCGTGACCGAGGCCAAGGGCTTCGGTCGCCAGAAGGGCCATACCGAACTCTATCGCGGCGCCGAATATGTCGTCGACTTCCTGCCCAAGGTGAAGCTGGAGGTCGTCGTCGACGATGCGCTCGCCGAGCGGGTGGTGGAGGCGATCGCCAATGCCGCGCAGACCGGCCGCATCGGCGACGGCAAGATCTTCGTCATCCCGGTCGAGGCCGCGCTGCGCATCCGCACCGGCGAACGCGACGAGGCCGCGATCTAAACCGTCACCGAACCGTCACCCCGATGTCCTTCGGGGTCGCCTAGTTACGAAAAGATCCCGGCCGTCGCCGGGGCACCGATAAGGAAAGAGCTGACCATGGCTGCCACCGCCAACGACATCCTGAACAAGATCAAGGACGAGGAGATCGAGTGGGTCGATCTGCGCTTCACCGACCCCAAGGGCAAATGGCAGCACCTCACCATGGTCGCCAGCCTGATCGGTGAGGACGAGCTGACCGACGGCCTGATGTTCGACGGCAGCTCGATCGAGGGCTGGAAGGCGATCAACGAATCGGACATGGTGCTCAAGCCCGATCTCGATGCGGTCTACACCGATCCCTTCTCGGCGACGCCGATGCTGATCGTGTTCTGCGACGTGGTCGAGCCCTCGACCGGCGAGCTCTACGCCCGCGATCCGCGCTCGACCGCCAAGCGCGCCGAGGCGTATCTAAAGACCACCGGCATCGGCGACACCGTCTACGTCGGTCCGGAAGCCGAATTCTTCATGTTCGACAACGTGCAGTTCGACACGAACTATGCCGCGTCCTATTTCAAGATCGACGATATCGAGCTGCCGACCAATACGGGCCGCGAATATGAGGGCGGCAACCTCGGCCACCGTCCGCGCGCCAAGGGCGGCTATTTCCCGGTCGCGCCGGTCGACAGCGCCGTCGATATCCGCGGCGAGATGGTCTCGACGATGATCGAGATGGGCCTGCCCTGCGACAAGCACCACCATGAGGTCGCCGCCGCGCAGCACGAACTCGGCATGACCTTCGGCACGCTGACCACCACCGCCGACCGCATGCAGATCTACAAGTATGTCGTGCACCAGGTCGCCCACGCCTATGGCAAGTCGGCGACCTTCATGCCCAAGCCGATCAAGGAAGATAACGGCTCGGGCATGCACACCCACTTCTCGATCTGGAACGGCAAGACGCCGCTGTTCGCCGGCGAGGGCTATGCCGGTCTGTCGGAGATGTGCCTGTTCTTCATCGGCGGCATCATCCGCCACGCCAAGGCGGTCAACGCCTTCACCAATCCGACCACCAACAGCTACAAGCGGCTGGTGCCGGGGTACGAGGCGCCGGTGCTGCTCGCCTATTCGGCGCGCAACCGTTCGGCTTCGTGCCGTATCCCCTATGGCACCGGCCCCAAGGCGAAGCGCGTCGAGATCCGCTTCCCCGACGCGATGGCCAACCCCTATCTCGCTTATGCGGCGCTGATGATGGCGGGCATGGACGGCATCCAGAACAAGATCCATCCGGGCGAGGCGATGGACAAGAACCTGTACGACCTGCCGCCGGCCGAGCTCGCCCAGGTGCCGACCGTCTGCGGTTCGCTGCGCGAGGCGCTCGACAGCCTGGAGGCCGATCACGGCTTCCTGCTCAAGGGCGACGTCTTCTCGAAGGACCAGATCGAAGCCTATGTCGAGATCAAGCGCGGCGAGGTCGCCCGTTGGGAAATGACCCCGTCGCCGGTCGAATACGACATGTATTACAGCGCCTGAGGTGCGGCGACGACCGCATCGGTGCGCGCAAGCGCACAGGCGCTGTCGGCCAGCCTCATGCAATGAGGACTGACGGCCCGGCTTTGCCGGGTCGTGACTGGGAGGGCGCCCGCAACGATCGGGCGCCCTTTTCCTTTGGAGAGGACTGATGATCCAGCCGCAACTCAACCGCCGTGCGCTGCTCGGCGCCGGGACCGCCGCCGCGCTTGCCGCGACCACCAACGGCACCGCGACCGCCGCGACCGGCTCCCTCGCACCGCGCCCGCCGATGGGCTGGAACAGCTGGAACAGCTTCGCGACGACGATCAACGAGGCGCAGGCGCGCGAGACCGCGGCGATCATGCAGGCCAAGCTGCTGCCCTTCGGCTATGACGTCTTCACCATCGACATCCAATGGTACGAACCCGGCGCGTCGAGCTACACGTACAGCGACACGCCGCAGCCGACGCTCGACGCCTACGGCCGCCTGCTCCCCGCGCCCAACCGCTTCCCGTCGAGCGCCGGCGGCAAGGGATTCGCGCCACTCGCCGCCGACGTGCACGCGTTGGGCCTGCGCTTTGGTATCCACCTGATGCGCGGCATCCCGCGCCTTGCCGTCGAGCGCAATCTGCCCATCCTCGGCACGCGCTACCGGGCGAAGGATATCGCCGACACCACCAGCATCTGCCCGTGGAACCCGGACATGTACGGCGTCGACATGACCCGCCCCGGTGCGCAGGCCTATTACGACAGCGTCTTTGCGCTCTACGCCGGCTGGGGCGTCGATTTCGTCAAGATGGACGACATGAGCCGTCCCTATGACGCGCACGCGCCTGAGATCGAGGCGGCACATGCGGCGATCCAGCACAGCGGTCGCCCGATCGTGCTCAGCCTGTCCCCCGGCGAGACGCCGGTGGCGCGCGCCGACCACGTCCGCCGCCACGCGCAGATGTGGCGGATCAGCGACGATTTCTGGGACGAATGGCCGATGCTGGAGGCGCAGTTCACCCGGCTGGAGAACTGGCATGCGGTCGACACCAGCGGCGGCTGGCCGGACGCCGACATGCTGCCGCTCGGCCGGCTGGCGCTCGGCGCCCGCGCGACCAAGTTCACGCCCGACGAACAGCGCACGCTGATGACCTTATGGGCGATCGCCCGCTCGCCGCTGATCATGGGCGGCGACCTGCGCCACCTCGACGCGGCGACGCTGGCGCTGCTCACCAACCGCGCGGTGCTCGCGGTCAACCAGGCCAGCCGCGACAATCGCCCGCATTTCGTCGCCGACGGCACCCGCATCTGGTCGGCGCGCCCAGTGGATGGCGCCGGTGCCTATGTCGCGCTGTTCAACACCACCGCCAAGCCGAAGGAGGTCGGCATATCTCTGTCGATGCTCGGCCTGCCCGCCACGGTCACCGCGACCGACCTGTGGAGCGGACAGACGATCGGCCGGGCAAGCCATCGCTTTGCCCGGCCGATCCCGCCCCACGGTGCGGGGCTCTACCGATTGCAGCCCTGAGCGGCTTACTTCTGGCAGGCGACGATCGCGGTGATGACCGAGATCGTCTCCTCCGGGTCGCGGACGCGGACCGTGTCGAGGCCGAGTTCCTTCGCCGGATAATCGTTGCCGCCGGGGAAGATCGCGTCGCCGATGAACATCATGCTATCCAGCGGGATGCCGCTCTCGTCGCGCAGCTTCTTGAGGCCATAGGCCTTGTCGACGCCCTCACGGGTGACGTCGATCGAGGTGGCGCCGCCCATGTTGATCGACAGGCCTGGCAGGCGCTGCTTGAGATCGGCCTGGATGACCTTGCGCTTCTCGAACTTGGGATCCCAATGCTCCTTCTCCTTGATCGGCGCTTCCTGGCCGAGCGCGGAGAAGGTGATCTGGCTGCCGCGGTCCTCGATCCGCTCGCCCCAGGTCTGTTCGGGGGTGAAACCAGTCGCCTCAAGCGATTCGTCGAACGCCTTGAGGATCTTCGCCTTGGTCTCGTCGTCGAACAATTCGGCGTAGACCGACGTCCACTGGCCCTCGCGATAGGTGTAGAGCTTGGTGCCGGTAGTCGGCATCAGCCACAGCTTGGACAGATCGGCGCGCGCCGGCAGACGGCTCGCCACCTGCTTCTGGAACTGCGGCCAGTCGCCACCCGAGATCACCGCGACATGCGCCACGCCGAGCAGGTCGGCGAGCGCTTCGCCCATCGGCTCCTGCAAGGGCTGCTTGCTCTCGGCCAGCGTTCCGTCGAGGTCGAAGGCAACCAGTTGTTTCATGCAGCAACTCCAATGCGGGGAAAGATGATGGTGTCGATCGCGTGCGCGACGCCGTCGGCGTCATTGCCGCTCGTCACCTCATGGGCAACAGACTTAACCGGATCGGGCGCATTGCCCATGGCAATTGCGAGGCCGGCGCGTTCCAACATTGGGACATCGTTATATTGATCGCCGAGCACCGCCACCGCGTCGAGCGGCTGGTCGAACGTCTTGGCGAGCGCCAGCAAACCGTCGCCCTTGTTGGCGACCAGCGCCGTCACATCGAGATAATAGACCTGGCTCTGCGCGATCGTCGCGTCTTCGCCGTGCTTCGCCTTGCAGCGGTCGGCAAGGTCGGCGAGCATGGCATGATCGTCGCTGACGAAGGTGATCTTGTCCGCACGGTCGAGCAGCGCGGCGAAATCATCGGTGACGATCGGATCCTGGTTGGACGCGCGCCGCTCGCTGTCGACATGCGCGCCGACATCGGTCGAGGCATACCAACGATCGTCGGCGAACACCCAGATGTCCGCCGGACTGTCGCCTGCGATATCCATCACGCCATGCGCCACCGCCGCATGCACCATATGATGCTCGGCGATGCTGCCGTCGCGGCGGAAGATGATGCCGCCGTTGAACGCCGCCATCGGCGCGTCGATCGCCAGCGTCTCGGCGATCGGCATGATCCCCGACATCGGCCGCGCGCTGATCACCGTGAAGCCGATCCCCGCCGCCTCCAACCGACGCACCGCGGCGGTCGTGGCGGGAGTGAGCTGCTTCTGCTTGTCGACGAGCGTCCCGTCGATGTCGGACACGACCAACCGGATCGGCGGACTCACTGCGGCATCTCGACGTGCCCGCCGAAGCCGAAGCGCATCGCCGAGAGCACCTTGTCGCCATAGGTATGCTCGACGCGGCTGCGATAGCGCGCGAACAGCGAGGCGGTGAGCACGTTGGCCGGCACCTTCTCCTCCATCGCCGCGTCGATCGTCCACTGGCCCTCGCCCGAATCGGCGACGCTGCCCGAAAAGCCTTCGAGCTTCTCGTCCTTGGCGAGCGCGATCGCGGTGAGATCGAGCAGCCAGGACGAGATGACGCTGCCGCGGCGCCAGACTTCGGCGATGTCGGTCATGTTGAGGTCGAACCGCTCGTCCTCGGGCAATTTGTCGCTGTTCTTGGACTTCAGGATGTCGAAGCCCTCGGCATAGGCCTGCATCAGGCCATATTCGATGCCGTTGTGGATCATCTTGACGAAATGGCCGGCGCCAGCGGGACCGGCATGGATATAGCCCTTTTCGGCGCGTTCATCGACGACCTCGGCGACGCGGCCGGGGGTGCGCGGGATGGTGCCGAGGCCGGGCGCCAGCGCATCGAAGATCGGATCGAGCAGATTGACCGTCTCGGTGTCGCCGCCGATCATCATGCAATAGCCGCGCTCCAAGCCCCAGACCCCGCCCGACGTGCCGACGTCGACATAATGGACGCCCTTCTCGGCCAGCGCCTTGGCGCGGCGGATGTCGTCCTTGTAGAAGGTGTTGCCGCCGTCGATGATGATGTCGCCGTCCTTGGCGCCTTCGCCGATCGCGCTGATCGTGTCTTCGGTCGGGCCGCCGGCGGGCAGCATCACCCACCAGATCGCCGGGCTGCCGAGCTTCGCCCGCACGTCGTCGAGCGAATTGGCCGCCTCGGCGCCGTCCTTGGCGAGGGCCTGCACCGCTTCGGCGCTGCGGTCATAGGCCACGATCTCATGCCCCGCCTGCATCAGCCGGCGCGCGATATTGCCACCCATCCGGCCGAGGCCGATCAGTCCGATCTTCATGCTTGCTGTCCTGCCGATTGTTACGATGTCATAGGATAAACGGAACCGCGCCGCCGGGGTTGCGATGCGCCACGAGACGCTGCGTTTCGCGGAAGGTCATCGAACGCCCCGGGGTCCGCCTCGACGGGGTTCGGGACATGTGTCCCCTCCACCCGTCACCCCGGACGTGTTCCGGGGTCCACCGGGCCGCGGGGGTGTCGCACGCGCCTCCAGCCGCTCTCCTCGCCGCGAAGTGGACCCCGGAACGAGTCCAGGGTGACGGCGGGAGCGGATTGCCGCCCCGCGTGACGACGGGCGGGGTGACGGAGGTTTCGCGGCGGGTCGCCCCGCCCTGTATCAGGACGGGGCGGCGGGTCATGCCGTCGCCGGCTGCTTGGCGGCGATCGAGCCCAGCAGGTCGTCGAACGCCTTGGCGAAGGAGGCGACGCCCTGCTCGACCAACGTATCGGTCACGCCGGTCAGGTTGAGGCCGAGGCGCTCCGCCTCGGCGAGCACGCGGCGCGCGTCCTCGACGTCCTGGGTCAGCGTTTCGGCGACGGTGCCGCGCTCACGGAAGGCGTCCATCGTTGCCGGCGGCATCGTGTTGACCGTGTCGCGGCCGATCAGCGTGTCGACATAGAGCGTGTCGCGATAGGCCTTGTCCTTGACGCCGGTCGACGCCCACAGCAGTCGCTGCGGCTGTGCGCCCTTGGCGGCGAGCGCCTGCCAGCGCTCGGACTTCTCGAAGTCGAGGAACCACTGATACGCCATCTTCGCATTGGCGATGGCGACCTTGCCGCGCAGACCCTTCAGCGTCTCCGCCTCGGGATCGTTCTCGGCGACGCGACGGTCGATCTCCTTGTCGATGATCGAATCGATGCGGCTGACGAAGAAGCTCGCGACGCTGGCGATCTTGTCGATCGGCTGCCCCTGCCGCACCCGCTCCTCAAGGCCCGCGGCATAGGCCTCGGCAACGCGGATATAAGCATCGAGCGCGAAGAGCAGCGTCACGTTGACGTTGATGCCCTTGGCGATCGTCGCGCTGATCGCGGGCGCACCGGCGAGCGTGCCAGGGATCTTGATCATCAGGTTGGCGCGGTCGACCGCATGCCACAGCTTCTCGGCCTCGGCGATCGTCGCATCGGTATCGTCGGCGATATAGGGCGACACTTCAAGGCTGACGTAGCCGTCCTTGGCCTCCAGGCGATCGTAGACCGGCTTGAGCGTTTCCGCCGCCGCCTTGATGTCCTGGATCGCGAGATGCTCGTAGCGGTCGATCGTCGCCGCGCCGGGGTTCTCCTTGTCGAAGGCGGCGAGCGTCGCGTCATAGGCGTCGCCATGGCCCATCGCCTTCTCGAAGATCGACGGGTTGGAGGTGACGCCGGTCAGGCTGTCCTCCTTCACGAGCTTGTCGAGGCCACCGGCCTCGAGGAACTTGCGATCGACGAAATCGAGCCAGACCGCGGTACCCGCAGCGCTCAGGTCGTTGAGCTTACCCATTGTTGGTCTCCAGCATCTCACGGACCACCTTGACGACATTGTCGAGGGTGAAGCCGTATTTGTCCTGCAGCTTCGATATGGGGGCGGAGGCACCGAACGTCGACATGGTGATCGTGCGACCCTTCAGCCCGACATAGCGATGCCAGCCCATCTCGCCCGCCTGCTCGACCGCGAGCCGCGACGGCACCGACGAGGGCAGCACGCTTTCCTTATAATCTTCCGACTGCAGCTCGTAGCGATACCAGCTCGGCATCGACACGACGCGGCTCTTCACGCCGTCGGCGAGCAGCTTCTCATGCGCCTGGACGACCAGCGCCAGCTCGCTGCCGGTGGCGATCAGGATCACCTCGGGCGTGCCGTCGCAATCGGCGAGGACATAGCCGCCCTTCAGCGTGCCCTCGGCCGGCGCGTATTTGCTGCGGTCGAGCGTCGGCAGCGCCTGACGCGAGAAGATCAGCGCGGTCGGACGGCTCGCATCCTCCAGCGCCGCGCGCCATGCATAGGCGACCTCGTTGGCGTCGCCCGGACGGATCGTGTCGAGCCCCGGAATGGCGCGCAGCGTCGCGAGATGCTCGATCGGCTGGTGGGTCGGGCCATCCTCGCCGACACCGATCGAATCATGCGTGAACACCCAGACGCTGGCGAGCTCCATAATCGCCGACAGGCGGATCGGTGCGCGCATGTAATCGGCAAAGACGAGGAAGGTCGAACCATAGCTGCGCAGGTGCGACAGCGTCATGCCGTTCACCACGCCGCCCATACCGTGTTCGCGGACGCCGAAGTGGAAGTTCTGGCCGCCGTAATTGTTGGCCTCGAACGACGGCGCGCCCTTGATGTCGGTCTTGGTCGACGGTGCGAGATCGGCCGAGCCGCCGATCAGCCACGGCACCCGCTTGGCGAGCGCGTTGAGCACCTTGCCGCCCGAATCGCGGCTGGCGAGGCCCTTTTCGTCCGCCGGGAATTCGGGGATGTCGGCATCCCAGCCCTCGGGCAGCTTGTCCTTGAGCATCAGCTCCAGTTCGCCGGCGAGTTCGGGATAGGTCTCGCGATATTTGGCGAAATTCGCCTCCCATTCCTCGCGCAGCTTGGTGCCGCGATCGGCGATCGACCCGTGGAAATGCTCGGCGACACCCTCGGGGATGTAGAAGTCCTTGTCCTCGGGCCAGCCGTACGCCTTCTTGGTGGCGCGGACATTGTCCTCGCCGAGCGGCTCGCCGTGCGCCTTCTCACTGCCTGCCTTGGGGCTGCCCCAGCCGATCACCGAATGGACGACGATGAAGGTCGGCCGGTCGTTGGTCGCCTTGAAGGTCTCGATCGCCTTGGCGAACGCCTTGGTGTCGTTGGCGTCGTCGAGGTGGATGACGTTCCAGCCATAGGCCTGGAAACGCAGGCCGACGTCTTCGTCGAACGCCAGTTCGGTGCCGCCCTCGATCGAGATGTGGTTGCTGTCGTAGATCCAGCACAGGTTCGACAGCTTGAGGTGACCGGCAAGGCTGGCGGCCTCGGCGGCGACGCCCTCCATCATGTCGCCGTCGCCGCACAGCGAATAGACGTCATGGTCGAACAAAGTGAACTCGGGGCGGTTGTAGCGCGCGGCGAGCCAGCGCTCGGCGATCGCCATGCCGACCGAGTTCGAGCAGCCCGCGCCGAGCGGACCGGTCGTCGTCTCGACGCCGGTGGTGTGGCGATATTCAGGATGGCCCGGCGTACGCGAGGCAAGCTGGCGGAAGCCCTTGAGGTCGTCGAGGGTGAGCGCCTGACGCCCGGTCTTCTTGCCGTCCGCGTCGATCTCTTCGATCCCGGCGAGGTGGATCAGCGAATAGAGCAGCATCGACGCATGGCCGACCGACAGCACGAAGCGGTCGCGGTTGGGCCAGTCGGGCTTGGAAGGATCATAGCGCAGGAATTGCGACCAGAGCGTGTAGCCGACCGGCGCGAGCGCCATCGGTGTGCCGGGGTGGCCGGAATTGGCCTTTTGCACCGCGTCCATCGACAGGGTGCGGATCGTATCGATCGTGAGGCGTTCCAGCGAACCGTCTTCGTGGATCGCGGTGTTGGTATCGGTCATGGGATTAAAGGCCCTCGCTCTTACCCTGCGTCGAACGCCTGCACGCCCGATCTGTTGCGGATGCGCCGGCCTTAGCGAGACTAATCGAGCCGTTCCAGCCGCGAAACGGTCCCATCCTGGGCAAAATAGGCCGCATCGACCTCGTCAAGGAACAGTCCGTGCCCGAGGACGCCGGCAATTCCGTCAAGCCAAGCCGCTGATTCGCGAGGATTTTGCAGATCGAGCCGGCAATCGATGATCATGTTGCCATTGTCCGTCACATAGGGCTCGCCACCCGCCAGCCGCAGCACCGCCCCCCGCCCCTGCCCCTGCCCCTGCCCCTGCCCCTGGCCCAGTTGCGCCAGCAGCGAGGCGCGCGCGAAGGGCAGGATCTCGACGGGAACGGCGGCTGCCGCGCCGATCGCGACGACCCGTTTCGAGCCATCGGCGATCACCACCATCCGGTCCGACGCGGCCGCCACCACCTTCTCGCGCAGCATCGCGCCACCGCCGCCCTTGATCGCGAAGAAGCGCGCATCGATCTCGTCGGCGCCGTCGATCGTGAGGTCGAGCCGCGGCACGTCGGCGAAGTCGAGCATCGTGATGCCGAGCCGCCGCGCCAGCGCCTCGCTGGCGCGCGAGGTCGCGACCGCGCGGATGCGCAGGCCGCGCGCCACCCGCTCGCCGAGCGCCGCGATCAGATGCGCCGCGGTCGATCCGGTACCGAGCCCGACCAGCATGCCGTCCTGCACTTCCTGCGCCGCCGCCGCCGCGGCGCACGCCTTGTCCGTATCCGCGTTCATGCCGGTCTCTTTCCCTACTGCGACAAATTGCGACATTAATAACATGGGGGTCGGGTTGCATTTGCGCCACGATCGCCGCCAATGGGCCAGCAAGAGCAACCAATCGCCATGGCCGCGCATTGTCGCGCCGGTCACGGCTGCGCGAGTCGAGACACGAGCCGGGTGACATACTTGACCACATTATCGTTTCGGGGCCGCCGGCTAGGTGCCGGCGCCGCTACTGCCGTGGTCCTGCTGACCCTCGCCGCCTGCGGTGGCGGCAGCGAGTCGCAGCAGAAGGGCAAGGGCGGCCCCGGTGGTCCGGGCAAAGGTCCGACGACGGTCGGCTATGTCGTCGTCCAGCCGACCGATGCGGCGATGGTCACCGAACTCGCCGCGCGCACCAACGCCTATGAAAGCTCGGACGTGCGGCCGCAGGTCAACGGCATCATCCGCCGCCGCTTCTTCACCGAAGGCTCGCTGGTGAAGCGCGGCCAGCCGCTCTACGAGATCGACCCGCGGCTGTACCGCGCCGCGGTCAACGAGGCGCAGGCCAATCTGCAAAGCGCGCGCGCCATCCAGGAAGCGCAGCGTCTCCAGGCGGCGCGCTACAAGCCGCTCGCCGCGATCCAGGCGGTCTCGCAGCAGGAATATACCAACGCCGTCGCCACCGCGCGCCAGGCGACCGCCTCGGTCGCGCAGACCAGTGCCGCGCTGGAAACGGCACGGATCAACCTCAAGTTCACTACCGTGCCGGCGCCGATCAGCGGTCGCATCGGCCGCTCGCTGTTCACCGTCGGCGCGCTCGTCTCGGCGAGCCAGACCGATCCGCTCGCGCAGATCCAGCGGCTCGACCCGATGTTCGTCGACATCCAGCAGTCTGCCGCCGACATGCTCGCGCTGCGCCGCAGCCTGTCGCAGAACGGCATCGTGCCGACCCGCGCGCAGGTCCGCCTCAAGCTCGAGGATGGCAGCGACTATGGCCAGACCGGCAGCGTCGAATTCTCCGAAGCGCTGGTGAACACCGAAACCGGCACGGTGACGTTGCGCGCCAGCATCCCCAATCCGCAGGGGTTGCTGCTCCCCGGCATGTTTGTCCGCGCCCGCTTCGCGCAGGCGATCAACCAGCGCGCCTTCCTCGTGCCGCAGGAGGCCCTGACCCGCGACGCCAAGGGCAATGCGACGGTGATGCTGGTCGGGCCGAACGGCAAGACGGTGCAGAAGCCGGTCACCGCCTCCCGCACGCAGGGCCGCTATTGGGTCGTCACTACCGGCCTCAATGCGGGCGACAAGGTGATCACGCAAGGGCTCAACAACCTGAAGCCGAACGCGCAGGTCAAGGCGGTGCCGGCCAACAGCCCGCAGGTGGTCAAGCCGCCGCAGCAGGGCAAGGACGGCCAGCAGGGTAACGCCCAAAGCAAGGCGGGCTGAGCCCGATGATCAGCCGTATCTTCATCGACCGCCCGATCTTCGCGTGGGTGCTGGCGATCATCGTCATGCTCGCCGGCGTCGGCGCGATCCTCAGCCTGCCGATCGCGCAATATCCCGATGTCGCGCCGCCGCAGGTGTCGATCCGCGCCACCTTCCCGGGCGCCAATGCGCAGACGCTGCAGAATTCGGTGACCCAGATCATCGAGCAGCAGCTGACCGGCATCGACGGCCTGCTCTATTTCAGCTCGTCCTCGTCGAGCCGGGGCCAGGTGACGATCACCGCGACGTTCGAGAAGGGCACCGATCCCGACATCGCGCAGGTGCAGGTCCAGAACCAGGTGCAGCAGGGCGTCGCGCGCCTGCCGCAACAGGTGCAGCAGCAGGGCCTCGTCGTCCGCAAGTCCAACCCGGACAATCTGCTGATCGTCGGCGTCTATGACGAAACCGATCAGCGCACCAACATGGACGTGTCGGACTATCTCGTCTCCAATTTGCAGGACCCGCTCGGCCGCGTGCACGGCGTCGGCGACGTCAACGTCTTCGGCTCGCAATATGCGATGCGCATCTGGCTCGATCCGGCACGGCTCGCCAGCTATTCGCTGATCCCCGCCGACATCAGCACCGCGATCCAGAACCAGAATACCGAAGTCGCGGCGGGCGAGGTCGGCGGCCTGCCCTCGGCGGCGGAGCAGATGCTCAACGCGACCGTCACCGCGCAGTCGCGGCTCCAGACGCCCGAGCAATTTCGCCAGATCATCGTCAAGACGCTGCCCTCCGGCGCGACCGTGCGCCTGTCCGATGTCGCGCGGATCGAACTGGGCGCGGAAAGCTACGCCTCGGTCAGCCGCATCAACCGCCACCCCGGCGCCGGCATCGCCGTGCTGCTCGCCCCGGGTGCCGACGCGCTCGAGACGGCGGAGCTGGTCAAGGCGGAGGTCGCGCGCGTCGCCAAGACCTTCCCCGCCGGCCTCAAGGTCGCCTATGCCAACGACACCACGGCCTTCATCGAACTGTCGATCGAGGAAGTCGTCAAGACGCTGATCGAGGCGGTGATCCTCGTCGTCATCGTGATGTTCGTCTTCCTGCAAAGCTGGCGTGCGACGCTGATCCCGACGATCGCGGTGCCGGTGGTGCTGCTCGGCACCTTCGCGGTCTTCTATCTTGCCGGCTTCTCGATCAACACGCTGACGCTGTTCGGCCTCGTCCTCGCCATCGGCCTGCTCGTCGACGACGCGATCGTCGTCGTCGAGAATGTCGAGCGGCTCATGGAGGAGAATCCCGACATGAGCCCGCGCGAGGCGACGATCGAGTCGATGAACGAGATCACCGTCGCGCTGATCGCGATCGCGCTCGTCCTGTCGGCGGTGTTCCTGCCGATGGCCTTCTTCGGCGGCTCGACCGGCGTGATCTATCGCCAGTTCTCGCTGACCATCGTCGCCGCCATGGTGCTGTCGGTGCTCGTCGCGCTGATCCTGTCGCCGGCGCTGACCGCGTCGCTGCTCAAGCAGAAGTCGCAGGAGGCGGACGAGGCGCAGGGCTTCAAGCGCCGCTTCCCGCGCGTCGCCGGCTGGGGCACCAAGGCATCCACCTGGTTCAACACCAATTTCGAAAGCGGCGTCGAGCGCTACACCAATGCCGTGCGCGCGGTGGTCGATCGCAAATGGCTGTTCCTGCTGATCTACCTCGGCCTCGTCGCGCTGCTCGCGATCCTGTTCATGCGCCTGCCCACCGGCTTCCTGCCGACCGAGGACCAGGGATCGGCGATCGTCCAGTTCCGCCTGCCGGCTGGCGCCACCCAGGCGCGCACCATCGAGGTCCAGAAGCAGGTCGAGAAGTATTTCATCCAGAATGAAGGCAAGAACGCCTCCGTCCTGTTCACCGTCGCCGGCGGCGGTGGCGGCGGCGCCAGCGGCCAGAATACGGGCCAGGGCTTCCTCAACTTCGTCGACTGGTCCGAGCGCAAGGGCAAGGAAAACACCGCCGACGCGATCACCGGCCGCGCCTCCTCCGCCTTCCGCGGACTGCGCGATGCGCAGGTGTTCGCGCTCGTCCCGCCGGCGGTGCGCGGCCTCGGCCAGTCCGACGGCTTCACGATGGAATTGCAGAACACCGGCGGCCTGTCGCAGGACCAGTTCAACGCCGCGCGCGACAAGTTGCTGGCGATGGCCAATGCCGATCCGATGCTCGCCTCGGTGCGCCTCACCGAATTGCCCGACATCGCGACGCTGCGCGTCGACATGGACCAGCAGAAGCTGTCCGCGCTCGGCCTCACCCAGAGCAATGCCAACAGCACGCTGACCACCGCCTGGGGCGGCCAGTACGTCAACGACTTCATCGACCGCGGCCGGGTCAAGCGCGTCTACGTCCAGGGCGATGCGCAATATCGCGCCTCGCCCGAGGACCTGAAGCAATGGTTCGTGCGCGGCTCGAACGGGCAGATGGTGCCCTTCTCCTCCTTCGCGCGCACCGACTGGGCGACCGCGCCGACCACGCTGTCGCGTTTCAACGGCATATCCTCGTACGAATTCCAGGGGTCGGCGGCGCCGGGCAAGAGTTCGGGCGACGCGATGACGCGGATGGCCGAACTGGCGTCGCAGATCCCCGGCACGTCGGTGTCCTGGGCCGGCCTGTCCTATCAGGAACGGCTGTCCTCGGGTCAGGCGCCGTTGCTGTACGGCCTGTCGATCCTCGTCGTCTTCCTGTGCCTCGCCGCGCTGTACGAAAGCTGGTCGATCCCGTTCGCGGTGCTGCTCATCATCCCGCTCGGGCTGATTGGCGCGATCGCCTTCGTCACGCTGCGCGGGCTGACGAACGACGTCTATCTGCAGATCGGCCTGCTGACGACGATGGGCCTCGCCGCCAAGAATGCGATCCTGATGATCGAATTCGCCGAACAGGCCGAGCGCAAGGGCGCGCGCGTGTTCGACGCCGCGCTGGAGGCCGCCAAGATCCGCCTTCGGCCGATCCTGATGACCAGCTTCGCCTTCATCTTCGGCGTGCTGCCGCTGGCGATCTCGACCGGCGCGGGTGCCAACAGCCGTATCGCGATCGGCACCGCGGTGATCGGCGGCATGCTGTCGGCGACCTTCCTGGCGATCTTCTACATCCCCCTGTTCTTCGTGCTCGTCCGCCGCGGCGTGCGCGACGGGCTCGCCAAGCTGCGCGGCCGGCCGACCGGCCATCAGGGCGGCAAGCATGATGAGGAGCCGCCCGCCCCGCCGATGCCGCCCGCCGAGCCGGAGCCCGCCCGATGACCCGCCCTATCCTCGTCCTGGCGCTCGCCGCGACGGCCTTGTCCGCCTGTTCGATGGAGCCGAAATACGTCCGCCCCGAACCGCCGGTGCCGACCTCGTGGCCGGTCGGCGACGCCTATCTGCGGCAGAGCGAGGCGGCACTGCCCGCCTTCACCTATCGCGACATCTTCCGCGACCGCCGGCTCCAGACGCTGATCGATCAGGCGCTGGTCAACAACCGCGACCTGCGCGCCGCCGCCGCCAATATCGCCGCGGCGCGCGCGCAATATCGCATCCAGCGCGCCAGCCTGCTCCCCACCGTCAACGCGTCGGGCCGCTACACTTATTCGGGCGGCGGCAACGGCGCGCGCAGCACGGCGAGCAGCGGCAGCACCGGCAACGGCGGAACGGGCACCGGAACGGGTAACACCGGCTCCGGCAATACGGGGACGGGCACGGGCGTCGGTACGGGTACCGGCACCGGCAACGACACTACCGGCACGATCACTACCACCGGCAACGGCAACAGCGCCTTTTCGGCGCAGCTTGGCATCACCGCCTTCGAACTCGACCTGTTCGGCCGCATCCGTTCGCAGTCGCGCGCCGCGCTCGACCGCTATTTCGCCACCGAAGCGGCGGCGCGCGCGACGCGGCTGACGCTGGTCGGCGACATCGCCGACGCCTGGCTGACCTATGCCGCCGACCGCAGCCTGCTCAAGGTCGCTCAGGATACGGCGGCCAGTGCGCAGGTGAGCGTCCGCCTCACCCGTGCCCGGCTCGAAGGCGGGATCAGCGCGCGTACCGATCTGCGTCAGGCCGAGCAGATCCTCGAAACCGCCAACGCCGATCTCGCCGAACAGCGCACTTTGGTGGCGCAGGACGTCAACGCGCTGCAACTGCTCGTCGGCGGCCCGATCGATACCGCATTGCTGCCCGCCTCGATCGACGAGGCGCAGGCGACGATCGCCACCCTTCCCGCGGGCCTGGACAGCGGCGTGCTGCTGCGCCGGCCCGACGTCGTCCAGTCCGAATATCAGCTGCGCGCCTACAATGCCGAGATCGGGGCGGCGCGCGCCGCATTGTTCCCGCGCATCTCGCTGACCGGGCTGGTCGGCTTCGCCAGCACCGCGCTGTCGTCGCTGTTCAGCGGCGGCGCGTTCAACTATTCGGTTGCGCCGTCGGTGAGCTATCCGATCTTCCAGGCCGGCGCCGCCCGCGCGAACGTCCGCTATACCGAGGCGCAGCGCGACGCCGCGCTCGCCAGCTACGAAAAGACGATCCAGACCGCCTTCCAGGAGACCGCCGATGCGCTGGCACGGCAGGGCACGATCGCCGACCAGTTGCGCGCGCAGAGCAATTTCCAGGCCGCGGCGGCAGATACGTTGCAGCTCGTCAACGCGCGCTATCAGGGCGGCATCGACACCTTCCTGTCGAGCCTCGACGCGCAGCGCTCGTTCTACACCGCCCAGCGCACGCTGATCACCACGACGCTGACCGGCGCCAGCAACCGCGTGACGCTCTACCGCGTGCTCGGCGGCGATTCGACGCTGGAGGCGACCGCGCAGGGGCCGCAACCCGTGACGCCGACCGGCACGCCACGCGCCGGTTGACGGATCGTCATTGCATCCCCGATGGTTAGGGGATGATGACGACGTGTCGATCCCCTGCCCCGCACGCGCCGACCCCGGCGATCCCCGGCGGACCCGGACGGCTGCCGACACGCACCAAACGGGAGTTGCCTGCGTGAGCCATACCATCCGCCGCTTCCGCCCGACCGACGATGCGGCGATGCTCGCCTTCGCCGCGACCTTGCCCGAGCACGACCTGCTGTTCCTCGGTCGCGACCTGCGCCACGAGCGGGTCATCGAGGCGTGGCAGCAGGCGATCGGCGAAGGCTGGATCGACAGCCTCGTCGCAGAGGATGGCGGCCGCATCGTGGCGACCGGTGCGCTGGTCCGCGACCCGCTCGGCTGGAGCGGCCATGTCGGCGAGATCCGGCTGCTGGTCGCCACCGACCGGCGCGGCGCGGGGCTCGGTGGCGATCTGCTCGAGGCGCTACTCGCGATTGCCCGCGCGCATGGCCTCGCCAAGCTCAGCGCGACGATGACGCCCGATCAGCTCGCCTCGATCGCGCTGTTCGAGGGATTGGGGTTCCAGCGCGAAGCGCTGCTCGCCGGCCATGTCCGCGCGCGCGACGGCGTCGCGCACGACCTGCTCATCCTCGCCCGCCCGATCCCGGTCGGCTGACGCCCCTCTCCCACCGGGAGAGGGAGGGACGTCGCATGTGACCGCCGGGACCGGTGCGGCCGGTGGCTCAGCCCGGCTTGGATTCGCCACCCGGACGCAGCGGCGACACCGCCTCGCGGCCGAACTGCATGATCAGCTCGCCCATTTCCCGCGCCTGGTTCATCGACCGCTGCCCCTGTTCGCGCAGATACTCGCCCTGGATGCGCAACACGTCGCTGAGGTCCTTGGCCTTGGCGGCCTCGCGCATCGCCTCGAACGCCTGCCGCGAATTCTGCTCGGCCTGCTCGATGATCTTGAGGCCGATCGTCGCGCCATTGTCCGCCGCCTTCTGGCCGGACGCGCGCATCGCCTCGCCCGCGCGCCGTGCGGGGTCGATCACATGGTCGGAAAAGGTCGCGCGTGCCCGCTCGGCGGCATCACGCATCGCGTCTGCCGCGCCCGCAGCCGTACCTGCACCGCCTGCCGTCGCACCGACATCCTCGACCATGATCGCTCTCCTCTTATCCTGGGGCGGCGCCCACCGGCGCCCGTTAACGTACCGCAGCATCAACGTTTAAGGAGTAGCTTGGCTCCGGACAGCCGTCGCGCCTGACGTTGCGTCCTGCTTGCGTACCGGTAGAAGGCCAATGCATGTCCACCACCCAAGACTCGCTGCCGCCCCGCATCCGCGGCGAACTGCTCTACCGCGCGATCGGCCTCGGCGAGGAACTGATCCGGCTGTCCGATGACCTGGGCCTCGCCGTCGCCGGCCTGCACATCTGTCAGGGTGTCGAGGTGATGCGCGAAGAGGCCGACCGACTGCTCAGCCGGACCTGACGCCCGGCATCACGCCCGCGCATCACGCCGCGGCGATACAGCGCAGGGTGAAGACCATGCCCTCGTCGGTCAGCGCGACCGGTGTCGTATCGCGCGCGCCGGCGCCGTCCCAGCGGATCAGCCCGCGCGCCTGCATCACCTGCAGCCAGCGCCTGCCGACCGCGGCACGCACGCCGGTTTCGGCGAGCAACGGCCCGCTGGTCACCGTCCGCCCTTCCTCATAGGCGACGAAGAGGATCAGCAGGATGTCCCAGCCGGGTTCGCCGAACAGTTCGGCGAGCGGCCCCGCCGCCGCGTCGCGGCTGCGCCGCTGCGCGAGCAGCGCACGGGCGCGATCGGCATCGTCGGGCTCCTCGGGTCCGACGAACGCGGAAGCGACGATCTCGCCGCGCCCCTGCGCCGCCGCGGTGCGCACGCGCGAGATGGCAGCGACGAGGCGCTCATGGTTTTCGCGGTCACGGTCGGGCCAGCGCAGCAGCCGGATATCGGTGTTCATGAATGTTCATAGTCCGGTGTACGCAGCGGCGACCAGTCACGATCGCTGCCAAAACGGGCCAAGCGGTGGCGATGCCGCAACGCGCCGACCGCGAGCAGCACGAGCATGGGATAGGCGATCTTGGCGCTCGCCCCGGCATACATCCATGGCACCAGATTGGGCTCCAGCGCCTTCACGCCATGGATCGCGATGGTGATCAGGTGCAGCGCGGCGACGTACAACGGCCAGAACCGGTCGGCGCGCAGGGCGATGCACACCAGGCCGAGCAAGACGGCGCAATCGACCGCAAGGATCATCATATGCACCGAATGGTAGCTGATATGCGGCTGAAACGGCAACAAAAACGTCATTGTCGCGCCGGCGAGGAAGACCGCCGCCGTCCACCGTTCGGGCGCCCCCCCCGCCACCAGGGCATAGGCGCACGCACCGAACAGGACGACATTGAAGAGGATGACATGTGTCATGGCTTGACCGGCCAAAGGAGCAATCTGGTGGCCAAGCCATGACACCTAGGCGGCAACGCGCAGATGACTGGCGTCGACGCCCGTCGGGGCGAAGTCGGGCTTCGGCTGTTCATCGCCGAAACTCGTCTCGTACCCGATCTGCTTGCCCACCTTCTCGATGACCCGGTGACCGGCGACGGTGTGACCGCGCGCCGTACCGATGGCGAGAATGGCTTGACTGAGAACTTCGAAGGCCTGCTGTCCGGCGATCGCCGGCAGGTTGGCCGCATGGCGTGCGCGCGGCAGCGCGGCGAGCAGCTCGCCGCCGGTCGCAAAGGCTTCGTCCAGCTGCGTCTCCAGCTGCCACAACAGCGCGGCGACGGCATCGGCTGCAACCTGGGAATTCGCATAACGGACGTTTGCGTAGGACATGGCCACCTTTCCACCCCCCCGAAGAGGTGCTTTCGCTGAAACATCAGGAAAGGCGGCGGGCGATCGTCTCGATGATGCCGGTGAGGACCTGGAGCCCGGTCATCAGCATGCCGAACCCGATGGCGAGGCTGATGGCGATGGCCGGTATCCAGATCAACCGGTCGCCGACCGAAAGGTCGTTGCCCCGCTGTCCCTTCCGCCGGACGGGCAGCCGTAGTCCCGGGGAGCGCTGCCTCAAAGGCGGCTCCCCGGAAACCCCCGGTGCCCTGACGATCGTCTCGTCCGGCACCACCGGCAATGGCAGGTCGATCACCGGATCGACTAGCCGTGCAGAATCACCCCCCATTTTATGGGGGGCGGTTTCCGGCGCATCCGCGGCGGCAATCGCGGCATTTTCGGGGGGCGGGGGCAGCGGGCTGGCCGTCGCCTCCTCGTGCGCGGCGAGGCGCAGCGCGGCGTCGCGCCGGTTGCGCGCGCCGATGACCTTCACCGCCTCGGTCAGATATTTGTCGACGGTGCTCTTTTCGATGCCGAGCTCGTCGGCGATCTCCTTCGATCCCTTGAGCTCGCGCACGCCGCGCAGGCACTCGCGATGGCGGCGCGTCAGGCGATGGAAGGGGGCGGTGTCGGTCACTTCGCCCCTGTCCCGCGGGACGGCGGGCGACGCAAGCGGTTCACCATCCACGGCGGTCGTTTCACCGGGGCGGGAAGGTCCAACATTTCGGTCGGTCGACATGCGGAGCGCTGCGGGCAAGATCGTCATTTCACACGGTGTTGGAGGATCGCCTCCTACCGCGCTTCACCCGCCGCCGCCAGCATCGTGCGGGCGGCGGCGGGCGTTCGGATCAATCCTGTGCGGGCTTGGCGGCTTTCTTGCGCGCCGCCTTGCCGCTATTCGCCTTCTTGCCATGGCGCGTGGCGACCGGCGGCTTGTCGCCACGCAGCAGCGGCACGGCGATCGCCGCGGCGGCACCGGCGAGGATCGTGCCGCCAATCGCCAGCCACGCGCCGGTGCCGAGGCCGCCCGACTGCGGCTTGCCCGACTTGCCCGACTTCGGTGGCTTGGGCGGCGCCTTGTCCCCGCGATGCTCGTCGTGATGGTCGTCGTCGTGATGGACCGGGCCGGCGTGTTTCATGGCGGAACTCGGAATGTGGGACATGGATGATCCTTTCTGCGCCATCCAACCCCATCCCCCGACGCAATGTTCCGCGACCGCAACGCTTTGGTCGCTCGCCGCCTCGGGGCTCATCGATCACCGGATCGGCAATTTGCGGAATTGTTCGCGCAGAGGCGCGGAGGACGCAGAGGTATATCGCGCGGGGCAGCCCGTACGCGCTCATCACAAAGTGTGTCGGACCGCGCCGCGGACGCCCACAAGCGCAACACCTCTGCGTCCTCCGCGCCTCTACGCGCACGATCCTCTTTGGTTGGCATGCGCTTCCGCACGTGGCGCGCGGAGATTCGTTCTGAACCGGACATTCAGCCCGATCCCCCCGGAAGGGCTATTGCTTATGGCTGCAATGATTGAGGTTCGATCGGCTTCCTTCCCGTATCCGTCACCCCGGACTTGTTCCGGGGTCCACCCTGCGGCGAGGAGAAAGGCTTGATGGGATACCGTTCTCCTGCGGACCGGTGGACCCCGGAACAAGTCCGGGGTGACGGGTGGAGGTGGAAGGCGGCGGACTCGAGCGAACGTCCATGTGCGACAGCCCTGCTCTAACGGAGAGGAGTGTTCCCCCGAGCTTGCATGTCGATCTAACCCTCGCCGCCCTTCCAGCGGCGCATCGCACGCGCGTAGGAGTCGGCCGCCGCCTGCTGCGCCTCCGCCAGCGCCGTGCGTTCGTCCTGCTGCGCGCGCTCCATCGCCCGGCGGCGCTTGGCGAGTTGCGCCTCCTCGGCCCGCAAGGCGCGATCCTCGCTGCGATGCCGCGCCTCCGCCTCCGACAGCGCCCGGTCGGCGGCATCGAGCGCATGCCGGTCCGGCTTGGGTGCAGGCTTCGGCGCCGGCTTCGGCCGCGCCTTGGGCGCCGGCGCGTCCGCCTCGTCAGCCTGCGGGGCACGTGGCGTCCGCGCCGGCGTCTCCGGCAGCGCCGCGATCTGCTCGGCCGCACTGCCGCGCGAACGCTTGATGACGGTGCCCGGCTGCGCCAGCGGCGCTTCGGTCAGCGCAGGGTCGGTCACCACCTCGGCGATACCGCGCGCGAAGAGGTCCCGCTCGCTGCCCCAGGCCTGCAACGCCGCCTTCTGGCTCGCCGCCGCGACATAGGCGTCATGGAACCCGATCGGAGTGCGGTAGACCTTCAGCTTCGCCATGGCCCGAACCTAACCGGGCAGGCCGCCGATGGCTTCCCCCCATTTTCGTTACCGTTGCCGCACCGGCATCACGGTTGACGCCGCGGCGCCCCGTCCCGCGCCGGCACAATGCCGTCAGCCCCTCTAGCCAAGTGCCTGCAACCAGAGCATTCCCGCTCGGTCCACCGGGAGCGCACCATGGCTGCACGTCGGGCCCTCGCGGCCAAGCTCATCCTCGCCGGCGTGGCGATCGCCGCCGCCGCCGCCGCGACCGTGCCGGCGCTGCGCCCTGCCGCCACGCCGCCGCCGCGCGCAGCCCCGACGCCGCCGCATGCCGCGCCCGCGGCACCGACGCCCCGCCCCGCGCCGCAGCCCACGCCCGATCCGCTGATGGTGAAGCGCGTGCTCGACATCGGCCCGATCGCGTTCGGCGATTATAGCTGGGACGATGCCGGGGTGCCCGCCGGCCCGCTGATCATCACCGTCGATCTCGCCGCGCAGACGCTTTCCGTCTTCCGCGACGGCTATGAGATCGGCGCCACCGCGATCCTCTACGGCGCGGACGACAAGCCGACTCCGCTCGGCAGCTTCCCGATCCTGATGAAGGACGCGCACCACGTCTCCAGCCTCTACGGCGCGCCGATGCCCTATACGATGCGGCTGACCGACGACGGCGTCGCGGTTCACGGCACCGAAGTCGCCTGGGGCTATGCCACGCACGGCTGTATCGGCGTGCCCACCGCCTTCGCCAAACTGCTGTTCCGCGAGGCGAAGGTCGGCGACCGCGTCATCATCACCCGCGGCAAGACGCTGGCGACCGGGCAAACGCTCGCCTCTTGAGAGTCATCCGCAGGTGGGCATAGGCGCTTCCCCCATCGGATCGCCCTTGCTAAGGCCGCCGCGACATACGCTTTCGCTGAAGCGCTCTCGCGCGCCCGCGCGGCCCTCTGGCCGCCTCCCCGAGCGCCCTGGGCCAAATAGAAGGGATCATAATGACCGCCATCGGCCAGGACAGCCTGAACACCCGCACGACCCTGACGGTCGGTGACAAGAGCTACGCATACTACAGCCTCGAAAAGGCTGCGGAGAAGTTCGGCGACATCAGCCGCCTGCCCTTCTCGATGAAGGTGCTGCTCGAGAATATGCTGCGCTTCGAGGACGGCAAGACCGTCACCGAGGCCGACGTGCAGGCGATCATCGACTGGCAGAAGGAGCGCCGCTCCGACCGCGAGATCCAGTATCGCCCGGCGCGCGTGCTGATGCAGGATTTCACCGGCGTGCCCTGCGTCGTCGATCTCGCCGCGATGCGCGACGCGATCACCAAGCTCGGCGGCGACGCCGCCAAGATCAACCCGCAGGTGCCCGTCCACCTCGTCATCGATCACTCGGTGATGGTCGACGAGTTCGGCACGCCGCAGGCGTTCGAGGATAACGTCGACCTCGAATATCAGCGCAACGGCGAGCGCTACGAATTCCTGAAATGGGGTTCGGCCGCACTCGACAATTTCAAGGTCGTGCCGCCGGGCACCGGCATCTGCCATCAGGTCAACCTGGAATATATCGGCCAGGCAGTCTGGTCGTCGGAGAGCGTCGGCGAGCACGGTGACGGCACGCCGGTCGCCTACCCCGACACGCTCGTCGGCACCGACAGCCACACGACGATGATCAACGGCCTCGGCGTGCTCGGCTGGGGCGTCGGCGGCATCGAGGCCGAAGCGGCGATGCTCGGCCAGCCGGTGTCGATGCTGATCCCCGAGGTCGTCGGCTTCAAGCTGACCGGCGCGTTGCGCGAAGGCATCACCGCCACCGATCTGGTGCTCACCGTCACGCAGATGCTGCGCGCCAAGGGCGTGGTCGGCCGCTTCGTCGAATTCTTCGGCCCCGGCCTGTCGTCGATGACGCTCGCCGACCGTGCGACGATCGCCAACATGGCGCCCGAATATGGCGCGACCTGCGGCTTCTTCCCGATCGACGACAAGACGATGGACTATATGCGCCTCACCGCGCGGTCCGAGGACAATATCGCGCTGGTCGAGGCTTATGCCAAGGCGAACGGCTTCTGGCGTCACGACGACGCGCCCGAGCCGCTGTTCACCGATACGCTCGAACTCGACATGGGCACCGTCACCGCGTCGCTCGCCGGCCCGAAGCGTCCGCAGGACCGCGTCAGCCTCGGCAAGGTGGACGAGGTGTTCAACGGCGATCTGTTCAAGATCTACCACAAGGAGCGCCCGCAGCGCGTCGAGGTCGCCGAGCGCGGCCATGACATCGGCGACGGCGACGTCGTGATCGCGGCGATCACCAGCTGCACCAACACCTCGAACCCGTCGGTGCTCGTCGCCGCCGGCCTCGTCGCGCGCAAGGCGAACGCGCTCGGCCTCAAGCCCAAGCCCTGGGTCAAGACGTCGCTCGCGCCCGGTTCGCAGGTGGTCACCGACTATCTCAACAAGGCCGGCCTGACCGAGGATCTCGACGCGATCGGCTTCAACCTCGTCGGGTACGGCTGCACCACCTGCATCGGCAATTCGGGCCCGCTGCCCGGCCCGATCTCGGCCGCGATCAACGAGAACGACCTCGTCGCCGCCTCGGTGCTGTCGGGTAACCGCAACTTCGAGGGCCGCGTCTCGCCCGACGTGCGCGCCAACTTCCTCGCCTCGCCGCCGCTCGTCGTCGCCTATGCGCTCAAGGGCACGGTGACGCTCGACATGACCGAGACGCCGCTCGGCCAGGGCAAGGACGGCCAGGACGTCTATCTGAAGGACGTGTGGCCGACCAACCAGGAGGTGGCCGACGTGATGGCCGCCAACATCGACGACACGATGTTCCGCTCGCGCTACGGCAACGTCTATGCCGGCGACGCCAAGTGGCGCAGCATCGAGGTGACCCAGTCGGACACCTATGCCTGGCCGTCGGGTTCGACCTATGTCGCCAACCCGCCCTATTTCGAGGGCATGGAGATGACCCCGAAGCCGGTCACCGACATCATCGAGGCCAAGCCGCTCGCGATCCTCGGCGACTCGATCACCACCGACCACATCTCGCCGGCCGGCTCGATCAAGGCCGACAGCCCCGCGGGCAAGTGGCTGATGGAGCGGCAGGTCAGCCGCGCCGACTTCAACAGCTATGGCGCGCGTCGCGGCAACGACCATGTCATGGTCCGCGGCACCTTCGCCAACATCCGCATCAAGAACGAGATGGTGCCGGGGATCGAAGGCGGCATGACCAAGTTCGACGGCGAGGTGATGCCGATCTTCGACGCGGCGATGCGCCACAAGGAGAATGGCACGCCGCTGGTCATCGTCGCGGGCAAGGAATATGGCACCGGCTCCAGCCGTGACTGGGCGGCGAAGGGCACCAACCTGCTCGGCGTCCGCGCGGTCATCACCGAGAGCTTCGAGCGTATCCACCGCTCGAACCTCGTCGGCATGGGCGTGCTGCCGCTCCAGTTCGCCGAGGGCGTGACGCGCCAGACGCTCGGCCTCGACGGGTCGGAGACGTTCACGATCACCGGCGTTGCCAATTTGCGTCCGCGTCAGACGGTCGAGGTCAAGCTGACCCGCGCCGACGGCAGCAGCGAGACGTTCGAGACGCGCTGCCGCATCGATACCGTCAACGAGCTGGAATATTTCCTCAACGGCGGCATCCTCCAGTACGTGCTGCGCAACCTGGCCGCATAAGCCGGGCCGCAGCGCCTGGCGCCGCAGGAATCGGGGGAGGCACCGCAAGGCGCCTCCCCTTTTTCATGCGTGACGTATCGTGCCGCGCGCGGCCTGCCACGATCCGCCAAGCCCCGGCCACACCCTCGCCACATCCCCCGGTATAATCACGCTTTTCCGGAGCGTTACCGCCGCATGGCCCGTTTCATCCTCCCGTTCGTCCTGCTGGCGCTCGCGACGCCGGCGGCCGCGCAGCACAGCACGGCCGGCTGTACCGCGGCGACGCCGCACCGGCTGCTCGTGACCGTGCGTGGCATACGCGCCGGCAGCGGCGATATCCGCGTCCAGCTCTACGACGAACCCGGCTTCCTCCAGAAAGGCCGCTGGCTCGGCCGTGTCGAGGTGCCGACCAACGGCCGCCGCACCCTCGACGTCTGCATCCCCGTGCCGCGTCCGGGAACCTATGGCGTCGCGGTCCGCCACGACGCCAACGCCAACGGCAAATCCGACGGCGGCGACGGCGGCGCCTTCTCGCGCGATCCCGCGCTGTCGCTGCTCAAGCTCAAGCCCGCCTTCCCGCAGGTCGCCATCCCCCTCGGCGCCGGGGTCAGCCGGATCACGATCACGATGAACTACCGCCACGGCTTCTCGATCGGCCCCGATCGCTGAGCGGCGGCACCCGCGCCTTGCTGGCCCGGGTGCCTCACCCGCCTACCGCAACCCCATCGCTCGCCACGCCACCGCATCGAGCTTCGCCACCAGCGCCGGATCGCGCGTCCCCTTGGCGGTGATGATCGCGCTGTCGAGGCACGTGTCGATCGGCGACGGCGTGCGTTCCGCCGGCAGCGTGCGCAGCAGCTGCACCACCATCGCGCGCGCCTTGGCGGCATTGGCGGAGAGTTGCGCGATCACCTGTGCGACATCCACCGCCGCCTCGTCGGCCCGCCAGCAGTCATAATCGGTGACCATCCCGACCAGCGCATAGGGCAGCTCCGCCTCGCGTGCGAGCTTGGCCTCCGGCATCGCGGTCATGCCGATCACATGACAGCCCCATTGCCGGTAGAGGTGGCTCTCCGCCCGCGTCGAGAAGTGCGGCCCCTCCATCGCCAGATAGGTGCCGCCGCGCGTCCCGCCGGCGCCGATCGCCGCGGCGACATGGCCGCTCAACCGCGGGCAGACGGGATCGGCCATCGAGACATGGGCGACGCAGCCGGTGCCGAAGAAGCTCGACGCGCGCCCCTTGGTCCGGTCGATGAACTGGTCGACGATCGTGAAGCTGCCCGGCGGCCGCGCCTCGACCAGCGAGCCGACCGACGACACCGCGAGCACGTCGGTGACGCCGAGCCGCTTGAGCGCGTCGATATTGGCGCGCGCGTTGATCGCCTCGGGGCTGATGCGGTGGCCGCGGCCGTGGCGTGGCAGGAACGACACCGCGACAGGCCCGACCCGCCCGCTGTAGATCGCGTCCGACGGCGCCCCCCAGGGCGTCGTGACCTCGACCCAGTGGCCGTCCTCGACGCCCTCGACATCGTAGAGGCCCGAGCCGCCGATGATCCCGATATGCCAGCCGCTCGTCACCGCGCGATCTCCGCCCGGCCACGGGCATAGAGGAAATAGACCAACAGCCCGAAGGCGTTCCAGCCGAAGAAGGCGACCTGCGTGCGCACCTGCAAACTGGTGAACAGGTACAGGCAGCCGGCGATCGCCAGCGGCGCGACGACGATGGCGAGCGGGGTACGGAACGGCCGCCGCGCATCGGGATCGCGCCGCCGCGAGACGAGCACGCAGGCCGCCACCGCGATGAAGGCGCACAGCGTGCCCGCATTGGCGAGGCTGGCGATCACGTCGAGCGGCGCGAGCCCGGCGATGACCGCGACGAACACCGCGGTCATCGCGGTGATCCGCTTCGGCGTGCCGCGCTTGTCGACCTTGGCGAGGCTGACCGGCAGGAAGCCGTCACGCGCCATCACGAGGAAGATGCGGCTCTGCCCGTAGAGGAAGGCGAGCAGCACCGTCGGCAGCGCGATCGCCGCGGCGGCGGCGACCACCGTCGCCACCCGCGGCTGGCCGAGCTCGCGCAGGATCAGCGCCAGCGGCTCCGGGCTGCTGCCGAACCGGGTATAGCTCAGCGCGCCGACCGCGGCGGTGGCGACGATCATGTAGATCGCGGTGCACGCCAGCATCGACCCGACGATGCCGATCGCCAGGTCGCGCTCGGGGTTCTTCGCCTCCTCGGCCGCGGTCGAGATCGCGTCGAAGCCGTAGAAGGCGAAGAAGATGATCGCCGCCGCGCCCATCACGCCATATTTCACGCCCCCCGCCCCGGTCGGGCTGCCGAAGCCGTAGGGGGTGAACGGATGCAGGTTGGCGGCATCGAAATGCGGCAGCGCGACGCCGACGAACAGCGCCAGCGTCACGATCTTGATCAGCACCAGCACGGTGTTGATCCGCGCGCTCTCGCGCGTGCCGAGCATCAGCAGCCCGGCGACCACGGCGATGATCGCCACGGCCGGCAGGTTGACGACGCCGCCCAGCCCCGGCCCGCTCGCCAGCGCCACAGGCACCGTCACGCCCAGCCCCTTGAGGAACCCGACCGCATAGCCCGACCAGCCGACGGCGACGGTCGATACGACCAGCGAATATTCGAGGATCAGGCTCCACCCGACCACCCAGGCGATCACCTCTCCCAGCGTCGCATAGCTGTAGGTATAGGCCGATCCCGACGCGGGGATCATCGTCGCCATTTCGGCATAGCAGAGCGCCGCGCAGGCGCAGATCGCACCGGCGACGACGAAGGCGACGATCACCGCCGGCCCGGCACGGTCCGCCCCGACGCCGATCAGCGTGAGGATGCCGGTCCCGACGATCGCGCCGACCCCCAGCGCGACGAGGTGCGGCCAGCCCAGCGTACGCGCGAGCTGCTGCTCGGGCGGCCGGGGATGGATCGTCTTGCGACGCAATAAACTCATGCGGTCCCTCCCTTGGTGGCGGAGGTATAGGCCGTCGCCCGGCACCTGTAAGCCCCTCCCCTCGAGGGGCGGGTCAATCGCATATGGCTACACGGATAGGGTTCGATCCCTCATCGGATCCGTCACCCCGGACTTGTTCCGGGGTCCACTCTGCGGCGAGGAGAAGAGCTTGATTCGACACGCGCCTCTTGCGGCGGGGTGGACCCCGGAACAAGTCCGGGGTGACGGCGTGGGCTTGGACGTCAGCGCGCGTCATAGGCGATAGCCTGCCCTTCAGGGGAAGGGCCGGGGGAGTCATCCAGCGTGGCTCTCGGCGAAACACGCCCCACCCCCAACCCCTCCCCTGAAGGGAGGACTTGAACACTCAGAACCGCCGCGAGATCCCCGCTGCCAGCTCCACATCCGGCGCCGCATGGTTGAGCCCCAGCGTCGTCTGCATGTCGAACTGCCAGTCTTTCCGCGGTTTCCACGTCACCGAGGCGGCGCTCAGCCATTGCGTGCTGCGCTCGTCCGGGTCCTCGTCGCGGATCACCTGCGCTTCGAGCGCCGCCGAGACCGTCTTGGCCAATTTGACGGTCGCGCCCCCCGCACTGCTGTAGCGCAGATGCCGTCCGGCGCGTTCCTCGTCGGGCTGCGCGTCGATCTCGGGCGTCGCATCGAGATGCACCGTATCGTTGAGGCGGAAGGTGACCGGCACCAGCACACCCCCGCCCGCAACGCGCGACCCGATCGTGCTGCCGCCAACCGGCAGCGTCACATAGGGCAGCAGCGACAGCGACAGGCCGTTGCCATCGGGGTGCAGCAGCCCCGCCTTCATCCCCAGCGAGACGTCGCCGCTCTGCCCGACGCGATCGATCGTCCCCGTCGCCCGGTCGCGCACCCGCTCGTGGCCATACGGCGTCCAGCCGATCCGCGCCTCGATCTGGTCGGCGACGCCGACGCGTACCAGCGTATCGCCGATCAGCACGGTATCGGTGCGGCTGTCGGGCTGGCGATCGAGCGTCCAGTCGACCACCCCCGTCTCCACCGAGACGCGGCCGCGCTCGACGACGCATGCCGGCGTGTCGAGACCGGGCCGTTCGGGGCAATAGCTCTTCTGCGCCAGCGCCGGCGCGGCGGCGAGCATCATCGCGAGCCCGCCCGCCGCGGCAAGGCGCCTCACGTCAGGCGTGCCCAGGTCGGTGCATGGTCGCTCGCCTTCTCGCGGCCGCGATACGCCTTGTCGACGCCGGCATCGACCAGCCGGTCGGCGGCCTGCGGGCTGAGCAGCAGGTGATCGATGCGGAAGCCGGCGTCGCGCTGCCACGCCCCCGCCTGATAGTCCCAGAAGGTCCACACGCCGCCGGTCGGATGCCGCGTGCGCAGCGCATCCGTCCACCCCTGCGCGACGAGCCGGCGATAGGTGGCGCGGCTCTCCGGCTGCATCAGCGCGTCGGTCGCCATCGCGCGCACCGAGAAGGTGTCGTCGTCATTCGGGATGACGTTGTAATCGCCCATCAGGACGGTCGGCACCTCTTCGTCGAGCAGCACCCGCGCGCGCGCCGCGAGCCGCTCCATCCAACGCAATTTGTAGTCGAACTTGGGGCCGGGCTGCGGATTGCCGTTGGGCAGATAGATCGACGCGACCACCAGCCCGCCGACGTCGCACTCCAGATAGCGGCTATGCTCGTCCTCGACCTCGCCGATCAGCCCGCGCTGGCGCTCGACCGGCGTCTGTCCGCGCGCGAGCACCGCGACGCCGTTGAACCCCTTCTGCCCGTGCCAGACCGCGCCATAGCCCAGCGCCTCGATATCGCCGGACGGAAAGGTGTCGTCGCTGCACTTGATCTCCTGCAGGCAGACGATGTCGGGCTGCTGCTCGGCGAGATATTCGAGCAGTCGGGGAAGGCGCGCCTTGATCCCGTTGACGTTGTAGGTGACGAGCTTCAAGCGTCAGATCGCGAAGCTGGAGCCGCAGCCGCAACCCGATGCCGCATTGGGATTCTCGACCTTGAACGCCGCGCCGCCGAGCGATTCGACATAATCGACCTGGCAGCCGCGGACGAGGTCGAGGCTGACGCTGTCGACCACCAGCCGCACGCCGTCGGTTTCGGCGACGGTATCGTCGCCTTCGGGCGCATCGGCGAAGCCGAACTTGTACTGGAACCCCGAACAGCCGCCGCCATCGACCGACAGGCGGAGGATCGCGGGCTTGTTCTGCTTGCCGGCAATCGCCGCGACCCGCGCCGCCGCGGCAGGAGTGAGCAGGATCTCGGGTGCGCTAGCCATGCCGGGGAGATAGGCGCGGCGAGGGCGCGGGGCAACAGGGGATGGCGGCGGTTGCTGTTCGCGCTGGCGACCGTGAGGGGGGCTGCGGGTTGGTTGAGCAACACCGCGCGCTGTGCCCTGCCGTCACGCCGTCGGCCTGCCCCTCTGGCGGGCAAGGCAATCGCATAGAGCTGCGCGGATGGGGCTCGATCGGCTTGTTCATCCGATTCGTCACCCCGGATTTGTTCCGGGGTCCACCCCACCGCAAGAGAATCGTGTCGAATCAAGCCCCTCTCCTCGCCGCAGAGTGGACCCCGGAACAAGTCCGGGGTGACGGAGTGGGCGTGGAAATCGACGCGCGTCCAATGCGATCGCCCTGCCTGCCGGAGAAGGAATCCGGGTCGTCGGCAAGAGTTGACACAGCGCGCTAAACCGGCGCCTCTCCATCCTCCCGCGCTCCCGCGGAAGTGCAGGGCCGGTCACGCCCTACCCCATCACCACCCGCACCCCGATCGCCAGCACCAGCGCCGGCACGGTCGTCACCACGCCGACGCGCAGGAACTGCAGGAAGGTCACATTCTCTCCCTCGCGGCGGATCGCGATCAGCCACAGGATCGTCGCGAGCGATCCCGTGATCGACAGGTTCGGCCCGAGATCGACCCCGATCAGCAGCGCATCGACCACCAGCGCCGGCGGATGCGCCGCCGCGATCGTCTGCGCCGCGATCAACCCCGCGGGCAGGTTGTTGACGAGGTTGCTGCCCACCGCGAGCATCCCGCCCGCCGCCGCGGCCGCCAGCCGCGGATCGGCCGCCGCCGCGCCAGAGAGCTGCGCGGCGAGCCAGCCGATCAGCCCGGTCTCGGCAAGCGCTTCGACCATCACGAACAATCCGGCGACGAGCAGCAGCACCAGCCACGACACGCCCTTGACCAGCGGCAGGAGCGACTCGCGCGCGCGCAGCTGCACCACCAGCGCGGTGACCACGCCCGCACCGAACGTCGGCCAGCCGAGATCCCAGCCCAGCGCCGACGCCACCGTCAGCAGCACCGCCGTCGCGCCGATGCCGATCAGCGCCATCCGCCCGTTGCCCGACAGCGCCGCCGCCTCGCCGCGCTCCGCCCGCCCGGCAAGGTCGCGGCGGAACAGCCAGCGCAGCCCCAGATAGGTCGCACCGATCGCCAATATCGACGGCAGCGCGAACGCCGCCAGCCACGCGCCGAGCCGCGGCAGCGCGCTGGCGTAGAGCACCAGATTGGCCGGGTTGGAGATCGGCAGCACGAAGCTCGCCGCATTGGCGACCAGCGCACAGGCGAACAGCAGCGGCAGCGGCGCCACCTTCGCCTGTCGCGCGACCGCATAGACCGCCGGGGTCAGCACCACCGCCGTCGCGTCGTTCGACAGGAACACCGTCACCGCCACCCCGACGAGGAAGACCAGGGTGAACAGCCGCGCCGCCGAGCCGTCGGCGCCCGCCGCGGCACGATGCGCCACCCAGTCGAACACGCCATGCGCGCGCGCCGCTTCGGAGAGCAGCATCATGCCGATCAGGAACAGATAGACGTCGCCGCCCTTCAGTACCGCCGCCCAGGCGTTCGCCGGCGCGATCAGCCCGAGCGCGAGCAGCAGCAGCGCGCCGCCGACCGCCCACACCGCTTCCGGCCAGCGGAACGGCCGGATGATGACCCCGGCCGTCGCTGCCGCACAGATTCCCACGGTCGCGATCATCGCTCCCCCTTCCCCAGACAGGTCATCTTAGCGGCAGAACGCGGACGCGCGCCATCGCCGCGCCCGGCCGCCGTCCCGGCAGCGCTCCCTCACGCCGACTTCGTCTCGGGCATCGCCAGCGCATACAGCGCCAGCCCCGCACCCGCGATCCCCGCCAGCGTCAGGAAACCCGCGGCATAGCCGGCGCCGACGATGATCGTGCCGGCAAGCGAGGCGCTCAGCGCCGCGCCCAGTCCCTGCGCGGTCGCCACCGCGCCCTGGCTCACGTTGAACCGGCCGGTGCCCTTGGTCAGGTCGGCGATCACTACCGGGAACAGCGCGCCGAAGATGCCCGCCCCGACCCCGTCGAGCGCCTGCACGCCGACCAGCCACCACGGATCGTTCGACATCGTGTACAGCGCCCCGCGCGCCGCCAGCACGCCGAACGCGATCAGGAACAGCGGCTTGCGCCCCCAGGTGTCAACGGTGCGGCCGACCGCCACCGCCACCGGCACCATCACCAGCTGCGCCGCGACGATGCAGGCGGCGGTCAGCGAGGTCGCCGAATCCTTGCCCACCGTCTTGGCGAGCAACTGGCTGACCGAGGTCAGCATCGCCGCATTGGCGAGGTGGAACAGGAAGGCGATCGCCGCGAACAGCAGCAGCGGCCGGTTCTCGACCAGCACCGTCCACCCGCCCGGCTCGTCGCAGCCGTCGTCGGCCTCGCAATCGAGCCCGCGTGCCACGGCATTGTCGATATCGCCGTTCCGGATGCGCAGCGCCGCGAAGATGCTGGCGACGGTCAGCGCGCCCATCAGCCAGAACACCACCACCGGCCCGAACTTCCACGCCAGCGCGCCGGCCAGGGCCGCGGAGACGGCGTTGCCGGCATGGTTGAACGCCTCGTTGCGCCCAATCCGCTTGGAGAACAGCTTGGGCCCGAACAGCCCCAGCGTGATCGCGCTGATCGCCGGCGCGAACACGGCGCCGGCCACCGCGGCGATCGACTGCGTCGCCGCGACCATCGCGAACCCGCTGACGAACGGCAGCGACACGCTGCTCAGTGTGACCAGCAGCGCCGCAAGGATGACGATGCGCGGCTTGTTGCGGCTGCGGTCGATCAGCCCGCCCGCCGGCGTCTGCGAGATCAGCCCGACGATCCCGGCGATGGTCAGCACCGCGCCGACGGTCGCCTCATTCCAGCCATGTGCCGGCCCGCGCACCGCGAGCAGGTAGATCGCAAGATAGGGCCCGAGCCCGTCGCGGACGTCGGCGAGGAAGACGTTGAGCGCATCGAGCGTCCGCCCCGCGTCGGGCGCCGGCCGGGCGTCCGGCGCGTCGGGCCGCGCGGTGGGGGCAAGACTGGCCATAAGCGTACTCCACCGCGTTCGGCCCACTCTGGTCCTTCTCCGCGTCGGCGCTTAACGTCGATCAATGCGGGTTGATCCCGCTTCGGACCGATAAATGTTGCACAACATTGCCGGGCCGGATCGAGCCTCCACCCAGTTCCTCCCCGCTAAGGCCGGGCCATCACATATGTCGCTTCATTCAAGCGCGCCGACCTCCAAGCCCACGCCGTCACCCCGGACTTGTTCCGGTGTCCACTCTGCGGCGAGGAGAAGCGCTTGAGTCGACATCATTCTCTGGCGGCTGGGTGGACCCCGGAACGAGTTCGGGGTGACGCACCTGATGAGGAAACCGATAGACCCTCACCACCCCAGCCACATGCAATGGCCCTGCCCGCCAGGAAGCATCCGCCCCAAACCCTAGAACGTCGCCCCCCTAAACCGCCGTCCCGCCGCGCCAAATCGCCCGCCATCGCGCCGGCGAGTTGCGCCCCGCGCGGTTTCCGCCTATAGGGACAGGGCGGCCTCGCTCGGCCTCGGCTTCGCGGATTAGGCGGTGCAGGGTCTCTGGGGTCACGGAAACGGCCATGATGCGCGCGATACAAGCGCCACATTGCGTCCGTATTGCCGCCCGCGATTGGCCCGCGATCTTCACGGACTCGCGACTGTACTGTCCTCTGCCGCGCCCCAGCTTTGGCCCCGAGCCATGCTGTCGGGGCGCCGCTTCCATTTAGGTTACCCGATGCCCTTTTCTTCGCTCCCCCCGCTTCTCGCCGAAGCGCTCGTTGCCCGTGGCTACGAAGCCCCCACCGCCGTCCAGGCCTCGGTGATCGAGCCTGAGGCCGCCGGCCGCGACCTCATCGTCTCCGCCCAGACCGGTTCGGGCAAGACCGTCGCCTTCGGCCTCGCCATGGCCGCCGAGCTGATGGCCGATGGCGTGCTGCCGCCGCCGGGCAAGCCGCTCGCGCTCATCATCGCGCCGACGCGCGAGCTTGCGCTCCAGGTCAGCCGCGAGCTGATGTGGCTGTACAAGGAGGCGCATGCCCGCATCGCCACCTGCGTCGGCGGCATGGATGCCAGCAAGGAGCGTCGCTCGCTCAGCCACGGTGCGCATATCGTCGTCGGCACGCCCGGCCGTCTGCGCGACCATCTCGAGCGCGGCGCGCTCGACCTGTCGGCGCTGCGCGTCGCGGTGCTCGACGAGGCCGACGAGATGCTCGACATGGGCTTCCGCGAGGATCTCGAGCAGATCCTCGACGCCTCGCCGACCGAGCGCCGCACGCTGATGTTCTCGGCGACGATGCCGCGGCCGATCGTCGCGCTCGCCAAGCGCTACCAGCGCGACGCGCTGCGCATCTCGACCGTCGGTGAAGACCGCGGCCATGGCGACATCGCCTATCAGGCGGTCACCGTCGCGCCCGCCGACATCGAACATGCCGTCATCAACCTGCTCCGCTTCCACGAGGCGGAGACGGCGATGCTGTTCTGCGCGACGCGCGACAACGTCCGCCACCTCCACGCCAGCCTCGTCGAGCGCGGTTTCGCCGCCGTCGCGCTGTCGGGCGAGCATAGCCAGAACGAGCGCAACCAGGCGCTCCAGGCACTGCGCGACCGCCGCGCCCGCGTCTGCGTCGCCACCGACGTCGCCGCGCGCGGCATCGATCTGCCCTCGCTCAGCCTCGTCGTCCATGTCGAGATGCCGCGCGATGCCGAGACGCTCCAGCACCGTTCGGGCCGCACCGGCCGCGCCGGCAAGAAGGGCACCGCGGTGCTCATCGTCCCCTATCCGCGCCGCCGCCGCGTCGACATGATGCTCAAGCAGGCCAAGATCGCCTGCGAGTGGATCAAGGCACCCTCGGCCGACGACATCCGCGCGCAGGACCGCGAGCGACTGATCACCACGCTGCTCGCGCCGATCGAATTCGACGACGAGGATCGCGAGCTGGCGACGCGCCTGATGGCCGAGAAGAGCCCGGAGGATATCGCCGCCGCGCTCGTCCACGCGCACCGTGCCGCGATGCCGCAGGCCGAGGACCTGCTCGACTCCGCCGCCCCGCAGCAGTCCGATCGCACCCAGGGCCACCGCCCCGGCTTCGAGGACACCGTCTGGTTCCGCATGGACATCGGCCGCCGCCAGAACGCTGACCCGCGCTGGCTGCTGCCGCTGATCTGCCGCCGCGGCCATATCACCAAGGCGGAGATCGGCGCGATCCGCATCAACCCGAACGACACGATCTTCGAGGTGCCGCGCACCGTCGCCGACCGCGTCCTCGCCAGCGTCCAGCGCACCGCCAATCCGGAAAGCGACGAGGGCAGTTTGCAGATCGTCCCCTTCACCGGCAACCCGCGCGAGGCGGGCGGCAGTGACCGTGGCGAGCGTAGCGATCGTGCACCGCGCACCGGCTCGGGCGCACCGCGCGCGCGCAGCGGCCCCGGCGGCGCCCCCGCCCGCCATCAGGCGAAGCCCTATCGCAAGGGCCCGCGGGGCTAACGGGCGCGGCCGATGACCGCGGGCGTCCGCATTCTGGTCGATGCGGACGCCTGTCCGGTCAAGGACGAGATCTACAAGGTCGCCTGGCGCCGCGCAGTGCCGGTGACGGTCGTCAGCAACAGCCACTTCCGCGTGCCGCAGCATCCGCTGGTCAGCCGCGTCGTCGTCAGTGACGGCTTCGACGCCGCCGACGACTGGATCGCCGCGGCGGCGGATGCGCAGGCGGTCGTGGTCACCGCCGACATCCTGCTCGCCGACCGCTGCCTCAAGGCGGGCGCGAGCGTGTTGAGCCCGACCGGCAAGCCCTTCACCACCGCCTCGATCGGCGGCGCGATCGCGACGCGCGCGATCATGGCCGACCTGCGCGCCGGCGGCGACCAATTGGGCGGCCCCAAACCCTTCGCCGCGCAGGACCGCAGCCGCTTCCTGCAGGCGCTCGATACCATCCTGGCGAAGCTGCAACGGGGCTAAGTCGCGGGCAGCGTCCCGCGTCTTGCGCGACCCAAGGCAAAAACGACGAACTGGTATCCGACTCCGGCCCGAAGACGTAACCCGGTTGAAGGTCGCGTGCCCCAATAGGCCCGCGCAGCCATCCCAACACCTTAGCCGTCCGCCCTGTCCTATTTGGAACCGATATGGTTCGCGTGCGACTCATGAGGAACCGCCGCCCCCATCCGCCCGAAGCCCGCCCCGCCCCGGACGCCTTCGCCCCTGTCCCCCGCCTGCGCGATCGCCACGACGGCTGGACGCCCGAGCGTCAGCGCGCCTTCATCGCGGCGCTCGCCGATTGCGGCGCGGTGCGCACCGCCGCCAACATGGTCAACATGTCCGCGGAAAGCGCCTATGCGCTGCGCCGCCATCCGCAGGCCGCCAGCTTCCGCGCTGCCTGGCATGCCGCACAGGGTCTGGGCGTATTGCGCATCAAGGATGAGGCGTTCGAGCGCGCGCTTCACGGCGAACTCGTCCCGGTCATGTCCGCGGGCAAGCTGATGGGCTTCCGACGCAAGCGCAACGACCGTTTGCTGATGTTCATCCTGCACCATTACGGTGCGACGCCGGACGACCGTCGCCACACCATCCGCCACATCACCGCGCAGGCGACCGCCGTCGCCGTCGCGACCCACCCGGACGGATCGCCGTCCGCCGCCGACCCCGCTTCCACCGCCGCGCCAGCCATGACGCAGGCCGCCGCGCAGACGACGATCACCGCCGCCAGCCAGGCCGCGCCGGACGACGACGAGGCCCATGCCGCCACGCTTGCCGCTTTCGCCGGCGTGCCGCTCGACTCCGCGGCACAGGCCGAGGTGCTCGCCGCGCTCGCCGCCAACGCGGCCCGCGCCCGCGCCCTGCCGCCGGAAGACGATCCCGACATCCCCTATCTGCCGCTCGACGACGCCGGAGACCATCCTGCCCTGCTCGAAGGCGGCGGCGAGCCGCTCCCCGCCCCCTTCATCCCCGACGAACCCGATTGGCGCCTGCTCGACGACCCCGCCGCGCTCGATGCGATCGACGCCGCGACGCAGCGTGTCGCCGCCGCAAGAACCAACGGCGACTGGGACCGCGAAGGCGCGATGCTGGCCGCCGATCGCTCCCGCAAGGTGGAGCGCGACGCACAGCAGGACATTGACTGGGAAGATTACGAAGAAAAATGAGGCTTCGACCAACGCGTATTACGGCTGATCCCGGCAAGGGCGCGTACGGCCTGGTTTATCCCGGCGCCGTTCACTGCCCGCCCCAGTCGGCATCGATCAGCATCATTGGCGCAGATATCCTCTATAATGTGGAATGATGACCGGAGACTCGGTGTCGTCTTCGGACGGTTTCACGATCTTATGGCTGAAAGTCCTTGTGAATTTCGGAGGGAACGATGTCGATCACGTCTATTCTCGGCGGCAATGGTTTGAGCGCCTCCTCGGTCGGCTTGAATGCGACAAACGCACCGGGAAGGTCCGCCTCCACCCGATCATCGTCCCAGACCGATACGACGCTGCGGGCCGATCAATGGGCCGCCGATTTCCTCAAGGAAGCCAAAAAGACACCGATACAGCGCATCAGGGAGGAGATCCTCAAGCGCCACCATCTCACCGAGGCGGAGTTTGCCGCACTGCCAACCGAGGAGCAGGCCAAGATCCTGCGGGAGATCGAAGAAGCAGTCAAAGCCGCGTTGAAAAAGCAACTGTCGAAGTCCGATCCCGGACTCGTCGTATAGGACGATTGGGCGTTCAGCCCCCCGGGAGCCCCGTCACGGAGCGATCTGTGTTCCCGGAGGCGCAGGGAACGCGGACATATTGCCCCTGCGGCATCACGGGCGTGCCGGAGCCCGTTACGATGACGGCAGTACGCCGCCCGGTGCGATATTCTCCACGCCCTCGCGTGACCCTCCTTGTCCTGTACGGATCGACGCATCAGACGTGGCGATCCTACGGGGCGGCATCGTAGCCAGCCGTCCCGCCCCCCTCCCGGAACCATCACTCCTCCCGCCCATTGTCGCGGGCGTAACGAGGAGTAAGACATGTTTCGCCCCATCCTGATCGGTGCTGCGCTGATTGCCGCCCCGGTCGTCGCGCAGACCACCGCACCCGCTCCGGCGACCTCACCTGCGGCCGACGCCGCCGCTACCGAGACCGCGCCGGAAGTCGCCGCCGCCAATCGTCAGGTCGGGGCCATGGCGAGCTTCGACAATGGTGCGGTGACGGCGGTCAACGCCGCCAACGCGGCGCGCTATCAAGCGGATGTCCGCCGCTACCGGGCGGCGATGCGCGCACGCCGGCAGACCATTGCCGCCGATGCCGCGTTGCAGGCCGATCGCGAGCGCGCCTATGCGATGGCGATGGCCGATTGGCGCGATCAGGTCGCCGCCTGCAAGCGCGGCCGCACCCGCGCCTGCCGCATGCCGAGCCCCAACCCCGCCAATTACATGTAACGCCGTCCGGCCCGACCCGCCGGACCTGAAACACGCAACGCCCGACGACGATCGGGCGTCGCACGCAGCCCACCAGACGGATCGCCCCCCCCCCAATTCCTCCCCCGCCAGGGGGAGGTGGCGCGGCGAAGCCGCGACGGAGGGGGAGGTAAAAGACTTCTTTGGTGGCGTGCCCCTGCCCCACCGGCATGCCAAAGTGCCGGGGTCGCACGTGCCCCCGGAAGCGGCTTGCACCGCCACCGGCAATCCAATCCGCCCCCCCCCCCGGCCGGAGGAGAAGTTCCCCCAAACCCTAAACGTCGATCCGCCATAGGCCGGATCGACATTCAGCCTAATTTCTTCCCCTCAAGAGGAAGGACTATCGCCTATGGCTCCGGTGACGAGGTTCGAACGGCGTCCACCTCGCATCCGTCACCCCGGACTCGTTCCGGGTTCCACCGGGCCACAAGAGAACGGTGTCCCATCGAGCCTCCCCCCCTCGCCGCAGAGTGGACCCCGGAACGAGTCCGGGGTGACGGGGCGGGATTGGGAGGCAGCGGACTCAAGCGAACGTCCACACGATAGCCTTGCCCTGCCGAGGCCGGCGTGATCTCCAAACCCTAAACCTCGATCCGCCCTAGCTCTCGTCGCCCATGCGCAGCGCGGCGATGAACGCCTCCTGCGGGATGCTGACCGAGCCGTATTCGCGCATCTTCGCCTTGCCCTTCTTCTGCTTGTCGAGCAGCTTGCGCTTGCGGGTGGCGTCGCCGCCATAGCATTTCGCGGTCACGTCCTTGCGCATCGCGCTGATCGTCTCGCGTGCGATCACCTTGCCGCCGATCGCCGCCTGGATCGGGATCTTGAACAGGTGGCGCGGAATCAGTTCCTTGAGCCGCTCGACCATGCCGCGCCCGCGCACCTCGGCGGTGCCGCGGTGGACGATCATGCTCAGCGCGTCGACCGGCTCTTCGTTGACCAGGATGCTCATCTTGACCAGATCGCCCTCGCGATAGCCGATCTGCGTATAGTCGAAGCTGGCATAGCCCTTCGACAGCGACTTCAGCCGGTCATAGAAGTCGAACACCACTTCGTTGAGCGGCAGTTCGTAGGTCGCCTGCGCCCGCCCGCCGACATAGGTCAAATTCTGCTGGATGCCGCGACGATCCTGGCACAATTTCAGGATCGAGCCGAGATATTCGTCGGGGACGTAGATCGTCGCATTGATCCACGGCTCGCTGATCGTCTTGATCTTGTTGACGTCGGGCATGTCGGCGGGATTGTGCAGGTCGATCTGCGTCACGCCCGCCGGATCGGGATGGGTCAGCTCGATCTGATAGACCACCGACGGCGCGGTGGTGATCAGGTCGAGGTCATATTCGCGGGTCAGCCGCTCCTGAATGATTTCCAGGTGCAGCAGGCCGAGGAAGCCGCAGCGGAAGCCGAAGCCGAGCGCCGCCGACGTCTCCATCTCGAAGCTGAAGCTCGCGTCGTTGAGGCGCAGCTTGCTGATCGACTCGCGCAGCTTCTCGAAGTCGTTGGCGTCGACCGGGAACAGGCCGCAGAACACCACCGGCTGCACTTCCTTGAACCCCGGCAGCGGCTCGGCGGCGGGGCGCTTGGTGTCGGTCAGCGTGTCGCCGACGCGCGCCTGCGCGACGTCCTTGATCTGCGCGGTGATGAAGCCGATCTCGCCGGGGCCGAGGTCGGTGAGCTGTTCGATCTTCGGCCGGAAACAGCCGACGCGATCGACCAGATGCGTCGTGCCGGCCTGCATGAAGCTGACCTGCTGGCCCTTCTTGAGCACGCCTTCCATGACGCGCACGAGGATGACGACGCCGAGATAGGGGTCGTACCAGCTATCGACCAGCATCGCCTTCAGCGGCGCGGTCGGATCGCCCTTGGGCGGCGGGATGCGCGTGACGATCGCCTCGAGGATCTCGTCGATGCCGATCCCCGACTTGGCGCTGGCGAGCACCGCCTGCGACGCGTCGAGGCCGATCACGTCCTCGATCTCCTTGCGCACCATCTCGGGCTCGGCGGCGGGCAGGTCGATCTTGTTGATCACCGGCACGATCTCGTGATCGTGCTCGATCGACTGATAGACGTTGGCGAGGGTCTGCGCCTCGACACCCTGCGCCGCGTCGACCACCAGCAGCGCGCCTTCGCACGCGGCGAGGCTGCGGCTGACCTCATAGGCGAAGTCGACGTGGCCCGGCGTATCCATCAGGTTGAGCGTATAGGTGACGCCGTCCTTGGCGGGGTAGGACAGGCGCACCGTCTGCGCCTTGATCGTGATCCCGCGCTCCTTCTCGATGTCCATGTTGTCAAGCACTTGGCTCGACATTTCACGATCGGACAGCCCCCCTGTCCTTTGGATCAGACGGTCGGCGAGGGTCGACTTGCCATGGTCGATATGCGCGATGATCGAGAAGTTACGGATCGTGTCGGGGGGAGTAGCCATATCGTTACGCGCCTAGCGCACCCGGCGGCCCGGTGCTAGATGCCGACGGCTCCGGGGCGGCGATCAGGGGGGCCCTGTGACGACGTCCCGAACGAGCGTTTCGCTTGGGAGGAACAGTGGAAGTGGGAAAGCAAACACTTGTCGCCGCATTGGCCGGCGTGGCCCTTGTCGTGTCCGGCACCGCCGACGCGCAGAAGCTGGCCCGCGAGTCGAGCGGGCAGAAGCTCCAGAACAAAATGTCCGCCGAAGTGCCGCATTGCACGCGCAAGCTCGGCACCCTGTCGATCGTCGACGGCGACGATCCGCAATGGTGGACGCAGTATAACCTCGCGCCGCCGTCCAAGCTGCTCAAGGTGCTGGTCCAGCGCTCGGGCTGCTTCAACCTTGTCGATCGCGGCAGCGGCCTCAATGCGGCGCAGATCGAGCGCAACATCGGCGGCAACCTCGGCATGCAGCGCGGCTCCAACGTCGGCCAGGGCCAGATCAAGGCGGCCGATTACGTGATGGTCGCCGAGATCCAGGGCGCCAACAACAACGTCAGCGGCAATGCCGTCGCCGGTATCGCCGGCGGTCTGCTCGGCGGCGCTGTCGGCGGCCTGCTCGGCGGCATCAAGAGCAAGAAGATGGAGGCGAACACCGTCCTCTCGCTGACCAACGTCCGCACGACCGAGACGATCGCCACCGAGGAGGGCTATGCCGCCAAGAACAACCTCGCCTTCGGCGGCGGCGGCTTCCTGTCGGTCGCCGGCGCGGCGGGCGGCGGCTATGACAATACCGACATCGGCCGGATCGTGACGCTGTCGTTCATCCAAGCCTATACGAAGCTGGTCACCGGCCTCGGCCTGGTGACGCCGGGCTCGGCCGGCACGGCGGAAGCGACCCCGGCCAAGACCTTCACGGCGCAGGCCCCGGTCGCGCTGCGCGCCACCGCGGTCGCCACCGGCAAGGTGCTGCGCACGCTGCCGACCGGCGCGATCGTCTATCCCACCGGCAAGAAGGACGGCCTGTGGTGGGAGGTCGCCGACGAGAACGACAATGTCGGCTGGGTGCTCAACACCAAGCTCGCCCCGTCGAGCTGATGCGTCGGGGGTGGTCCGTCGGGTGACGGATCGCCCCTACCGTCCGCTGCGGCCGCGCCCTTGGCGCGCGCCCCGCCCTCAATCCCGGCTCAGCGCCTCGATGGCGCGCAGCGCGTTGAGATAGCGCGCCGACCCCTCGCCCGACACCAGTGCCCAGCGCACGCCGCGCTCCTCCAGCACCGCCCGGCTGAGCGCGAAGAAGCGCTGCCGCTCCGCCGTGCTGCCGAACATGCGCGTGCCGTCGTCGACCCAGGGCAGATCGACGTCGAACAGCAGATAGATGTCGGCGGTGTTGGTCCAGGTCGCGAACCATGGATCGCGACGCCCGAACATCATGTCCGCCCAGACCGCGGTCATCAGCGGGTCGGTGTCGGTGATCACCGGATAGTTGCGCTCGGCGAGCGCGTGGCGCACCTTGGCGTCATGGCCTTTGCCGATCTCGACGAGGTCGGCCATCGTCAGGTCGGTACCGAACGCCTCGCAATAGGCGCGGCCGAATTCGGCGACGCACGGCACCCCGCCGAAATGCTGCGCCAGTCGCGGCATCATCGTCGATTTGCCGGTGCTTTCCGGCCCGTGCAGGCAGATCGATCGGAGCTTCATGCCAATGCCATCCTCACCTGCCGCGCCAGCGCGCGCCGCCAGTCGATCAGCCCCCATACCGACAGGCCGAGCAGCACGCCGTACAGGCCGGCGGTGAACCACAAGGCCTTGGCGGCGTAGAGCGGGATGCTGGCGACATCGACCGCGATCCACACCCACCAGCTCTCGATCGCCCGGCGCGCCTGCATCAGCTGCGCCGCGACCGACGCGATCGCGATCCCGCCGTCCCACCACGGATAGGACGCATCGGTATACCGGTGCATCACCGTTCCCCAGACGAGGCACGCCGCGACGCCGCCGCCGAGCCACGCCAGCCGCGTCGCAGGGTCGAGCCGTTCGACCACCACCTCGCCCGCGTCGGCCCGGCTGCGCGCCCAATTGGCCCAGCCGTACAGATTGGCGGCGAAGAAGAAGCCCTGCAGCAGCGCGTCGCTGTACAGGCGCGCGCCGACGAACACCCAGCCGTAGATCGCCACCGCCGCGAGCGCGACCGGGTAGTTCCACACGCTGCGCGCCGCGACCAGCGCGACGTTGACGATGACGAGGGCTGCGGCAAGCGCTTCGACCATGTTCACCCCATCCGCCTAAGACCTTGCCAAAGGATTTCGCAAGAGTGTGATTCCGGTGCTTGCATCCCCCCATCAGCGTGGGTATAGGCGCGCCTCCAAGCACGGACGGACCCTTTCCAAGGGCCCCGGACGTACTCCGTCGGGGAGTAGCTCAGCCTGGTAGAGCACTGTCTTCGGGAGGCAGGGGCCGGAGGTTCGAATCCTCTCTTCCCGACCATATATATCCGCCACGGCTCCCGCCGTGGCACATGCGCCCGTAGCTCAGCTGGATAGAGCATCAGACTACGAATCTGAGGGTCGGACGTTCGAATCGTTCCGGGCGCACCATTTTCCATCGATAGCCGGAGCCACGCACGTGGTGGACAAGAGCTGGGGCACGCCCTCGCCATCGCCGGACTTCCGTGTCCGCAGCAATCTCAGCCTCGAACAGCGCGTCGCCGAGCGCGCCGCCGCCCGCGAGGCGCGCGCCCGCGACCGCGCCGGCGAGATGGAACAGCGCCTCAAGGAGCGGCTGGAGAGCCGCGAGGTCGAGACGCGCGAGCGCGAACAGGCCCGCGAGGCGCGCCGCGCCGAAGAACAGAAACTAGCCGAGGGCGATCCGCATGCCGCCGCCGCGCAACGCCGCCGCGGCTCGGGCCGCAAGGACGTGGTGCGCGAGCAACGCGACACCCGCGGCTATACGACGGTGGTGGATGTCGCGCGGATGCGCGAACTGGCCAAGCGCGGCGCGTCCGTCACCGGCCTCGCCGGCGCGTTCGGGGTGTCGGTGGAAGAGGTCGAGGCGGCGCTCGCCGCCACCGACTGACCGGTCAGGCGCGGCGCTGGCGGCGGTAGGCGACGATTTGGACGATCAGACTGAACACGGCACACCTCGATGACGCCGCGGCACGCGGCGCGGTGCCTATGTCTCCCGCGTTGATGACGGGCAAATGCAACGTCGGTTGCGCTGCTTGCAGCGCAAGCAATTGTCCCGGGATGGATCGGCCTCCACGACGGGCGGACACATGGCGGCCGAAGAGGATCGCGCGCAGAGGCGCAGAGGACGCGGAGGTTTTCCGCCTATGGCATCCGCGATCCTGTCCACAATCTCGGCGATGACGGGGCAGGCTGTCCCGACCCCTACATCTCTGCGCCTCTGCGCCTCTGCGCGAACGACTCTCGGCCCCATCCCGACACGTGCAGCTCCGATGGATAGATAAGACTCAGGCCGGATCAACATTCAGCCCAATTCCTCCCCCGCCAGGGGGAGGTGGCGCGCCCGGAGGGCGTGACGGAGGGGGAGGTAAGCGATGTCCTCGGTGGCGGCCCCTTTGTCATGCCGTCGGCATGCCACCCCCCCGCGGGAAGGAATTACACTATATGCCCACCCCGCCTAATCCGCTGCGTCGATCCACTCGGCGAGCGTATAGTCGGTGGTGGGCCGGGTTTCCGCCTGCATGCTGTTCTTCATGATCTCGATGGCCCAGCGGCTGCGTCCCTCGTCGTCGCCGGCGATCGCATCGGCCGGCACCCAAAGGTCATATTGCCGCATATGCGCGTCGGCGGCGGTGAACAGCACGCAGATATCAGCCGCGACTCCGGCCAGCACGAGCCGGCTCGCCCCCAATTGCGGCAGCAGCACCGGCAGGTTGGTCGCATAGAAGCCGGAAAACTGCGGCTTGATGATGAAATAGTCGTTTTCGCGGGGCCGCAACGCGGCGGTCAGCGCGCGCCCCGGCGTGTCGCGCGACAAGGTGTCCTCGATCAGCCGTTCGCGGCCCGCATGCCATTGGCCGTCATTGTCGTTGACGTAGATCACCGGCACCCCGGCGCCATCCGCCGCCTCGCGCAGCGTCAGGATCGGCGCGATCGTCGCCTCCGCCGAGTTCTTCAGCCGGTCGCCGCCCTCGAAGTCGAGCGCATTGACCATGTCGATGATGACGAGCGCGGTATGCCCGGCAGCGGGAGGAAGTTGCTGTTGCGCCATGCGATCCGCGTAACGCTTTCGCAGCAGCAGCGCCTTGATCTGTAATGCGTCGGGTGCGTAACGGGATCACCGGTGACGGCAACGCGACCGCCGTCCGGCAGGCGCGGCTGGACGCTGCCCGGCGGCCGGTTTACTCTGCCTATTCAAAGCCGGGAGGGCCCCGGCGCATCGGTTTCATGATCGCATGCACATCAAGGGGCTGACGCAGATCGTGTCCGGCATCCCCTGACCCCGCCAGCGCTCGAGGCTGTTGATTGCGGGCTTCCTGAATAGCCCTTCCAACTGGTGTGCCCCCGCTCCGAGTGACGGCGTCGATCAACACTCTCGAAAAGCATCCCAAGGGAAGTGAGTGGAGGTCAATCAGGTCAGTAGGCGGTATCGCCGCATATGGCGGTCGCCTCGCGCATATAGGTCGCTGTCCGGCGGAACTGCAACCGTACCCTCGTAGCTCGCCCCCGCCTTATCCAACGTGCGGCAAGACGCCACGTTGTCCGGCCGAACGGTGATCCAGATCTCTCTGAAGCCGCGGCGGCGGGCGATCGGGCGCAATTCGGTCAGCGCCTCGCTCGCATAGCCATGCCCTCGATAGTCCGGCTCGACCCGATATCCCACATGCCCGCCATACAGGCGCATGTAGTCGGTGTTTCCAAGGCGAAGCTGGATGGTGCCAACGACCATTCCGGCAGCCGCCATGTCGTAGAATTCGGCCGGGACCCAACCACGTGTTGGGTCGGCCTCCGTCACTTTCTGCAACCTCAAGGTGATCGCCACGCCTCGCCCCTATTGCCGGACCGCCCTGGCCCATGACGTCATATGGTCCACCCTTTCCGCCTTCACCCTCTTCCCCGATTTCAAGCGAATGTCGGGAATGTCCGACTGCAACGGAAAACTTCGAGCGGGATAACGCCCAACCACGATTGGCCTTTTCACACCACCCGCCCCGCGGCACCGGCCAGCCCAATGTAGAAAACAGGCCCCAGAGCAGCGGGGTAAATCTGTATACGGGAGTTGCATCACACAGCTATCCCGTCCTTTCGACAGCAGCCTCCAAGCCCCGTCCCATTCCCTGCAACGCTGATGTTAGCGGCCTGCTCTTTCTCGTCGTCGTGTCACCGCACGCCTCAACGTTCTCCGCAGTGTCTGCCCCTTGGAAGCACGCATCGAGTTGCAACGGACGATGTGAGGGCTGGCTGCCCCCACCTGCCTCCGATCCGCCCAGTGGAAGCCGTTGGCATTCCTGCATCATCACCAAAACGAAAACGATGCGAGTGGATCGTCTTCGAATAAGCTTCGATGTAGCCGTCTTAATGAATTTCGCCACAACACCCAAACAAATTCCGCTATTGATAGGCACTCGCAAGACTGTCTATAAGGCCCGCCATGGCTGGCCCTACGACCCTTCCATGCTGATGCAATCGACCCCGCCCGGCCGGTCGTCCGTCGCGACGAGACCGGCGCGCTGGCCGATGGTCGTGCGCTGCGTCACCGCGCTGATCGGCAGCTATGCCGCCGCGGCGGCGCTGGCGGCGCTCCTTGCCCGGCTGCTGCCGATCGACCGGGCGGAGGCGACGGGCTGGGCCTTGATCCTCTCGGTCCTGCTCTATGCCGTCATCGGCCTGTGGTGTTTCCACGAGACGCGGCTCAGCCGGGTCGCGGGCTGGGTGTGGGGCACGGCGCTGGTCGGCGGCGCGCTGCTGTGGCTGCTCGGGGTGCGGCCATGACCGGGACGCTGCGCCGGAACATGGCCTGGATCCACGGCTGGCTCGGGCTGGTCGCCGGATGGATCCTGTTCGCGATGTTCCTGACCGGCACGGCCAGCTATTTCCGGCCGGAGATCACGCGCTGGATGCAACCCGAGCTGGCCTCGGTCCTGGTGCCGCCCGCCACCGCGGCGCGCAGCGCGGTCGCCTATCTGCAACGCGCGGGCAGCGACGACGAGGCCTGGTACATCGAATTGCCCGACGAGCGCGACGCCGTCACCCGCATCTTCGTCCAGCCGGGCGCGAAGAGCACCGCCAAGCCCGGCCGTCCAGACGAGCTGCTGCTCGACGGTGCCACCGGCCAGCCCGTCCATGGCCGCGACACCCGCGGCGGCGAGCATTTCTACCGCTTCCACTTCCAGCTGCAACTGCCGTATCCCTGGGGGCGCTGGCTCGCCGGCCTGTGCGCGATCTTCATGCTCGGCGCGATCATCTCGGGCGTGGTGACGCACAAGCGCATCTTCGCCGACTTCTTCACATTACGCTGGAACAAGGGGCAGCGTAGCTGGCTCGACGCGCACAACGTCTCGGCGGTGCTCGCCCTGCCCTATCATGCGGTCATCACCTACACCGGGCTGATCACGCTGATCGTCATGTACATGCCCTGGCCGATCGCCGCCAATTACGCCAGGCCGGCGGATTTCTTCCAGGCCGCCTATGGCCTTCCCCCCGAACAGCCTGCGGCCGGCCGGCCGGCGAAGCTGGTCGCGGTGGCGCCGCTGGTGGCCGATGCCGAGCGACGCTGGGGCGCGGGCGTGGCGCGGATGATCGTCCGCCACCCCGACGATGCCGCGTCGACCGTGACGCTCTACCGCACGCCGCGCGCCTCGCTGAACGCGCGCGGACCGTCGCTGACCTATGCCGGCACCAGCGGCGAGCTGATCGCCGAGTCCGGCGGCGGTGGCCCGGCGATCGCCACCGGCGGCGTGATGCTTGGCCTGCATATCGCGCAATTCGCCGGCCCGGCGCTGCGCTGGACCTTGTTCGGACTCGGCCTGACCGGCGCGGCGATGGTCGGCACCGGCCTGCTGCTCTGGACCGCGGCCCGGCGGCGTCCCAACGCCCAACCCTTTTTCGGCCTGAAGCTGGTCGAACGCCTCAACATCGCCACCATCGTCGGCCTGCCGATCGGCATGGCGGCGTTCCTGCTCGCCAACCGGTTGATCCCGGCCGATCTGCCCGGCCGCGCCGATTGGGAGGTGAAGGCGATGTTCTGGACCTGGGCGGCGGTCGCGCTGGCGCAGTTCCTCCGTCCCAGCCGCCGCGCCTGGCCCGAAGGCTTCGCGCTCGCCGCGCTGACCTTCCTCGCCATTCCCGTGACCGACGCGCTGACCACCAGGCGCGGACTGCCCGGCACCTTGCTCGCCGGCGATACGCTGTTCGCCACCTTCGACCTTGCGATGCTCGCCATCGCGCTGCTGCTCGGCGTCGCCAGCTGGCGCGCCGGCCGGCCGCCCCGCCAGGTCACCCGCCGCACCCGCCAAGCCGAGACGATCCATGCCTGAAACCATCCTGCTGTCCGCCACCGCTTGGCTGCTATTCGCGGGCGCCGCGTTCCGCTTCCGCCGCGAGGCCGGGACGAACAGCCGCGGCGAGGTTCGCCTGCTCCGCATCCTGGCGACTGCGCTGCTCGCCGTGGCGCTGTTCCACTGCGGCGCGCCGCTCACCGGCGAACGCTGGGTGCGGCTGCTGACCGGCGCCTCGATCGGGGCGGTGCTGGTGGTGCTGGCGCTCTCCGCCCAGCCCGTGCACGCGATGGCACCGGTCCGCTGGCTGCTGCTCGCCACGCGGCGCGCTGCCGCTTCGGTCAGGGCGGTGGTAGGGCCGCAGACCACCGCCACCAACGGCTGACGCAAAAAGGGCGCGGGAGGAAGCCTCCCGCGCCCTTCTGTCTCTCACGCAACGCGACGGATTACTCCGCGGCGACGGTGCCCTTGGCGGGACGCGTGTCGCGACGCTCGGCGATACGCGCCGACTTGCCGGTGCGGCCACGCAGATAGTAGAGCTTCGCACGACGCACGGCGCCCTTGCGGACGACATCGATCGAGTCGATGTTCGGCGAATACAGCGGGAAGACGCGCTCGACGCCCTCACCGAAGCTGATCTTGCGCACGGTGAACGACGAGCCCATGCCCTTGTTCGAACGCGCGATGCACACGCCTTCGTAATTCTGGACGCGGGTACGCTCGCCTTCGACCACCTTCACGCCGACCTTCAGCGTATCGCCGGGGCGGAATTCGGGGATCGCGCGCTTCGCGGTCAGCTTTTCGATCTGCTCGGCTTCGAGCTGCTGGATCAGATTCATCGCATCAGTCCTTTTCATGCCGCGCGCCAGAGGGAGGTTGGACCCGAGCACCCTCATGGCGCTCCCACAGGTCCGGCCTCCGTAGCCGTGTATCGGTCTCGGCCTTCGACTTGCGCCAGGCCGCGATCCTCGCATGATCCCCCGATCGCAGCACTTCGGGGATCGTGCGCCCTTCCCAATCAAATGGTCGGGTATATTGCGGATATTCGAGCAGCCCCGTTTCGAAGCTCTCGTCCACACCGCTTGAAGCCGCGCCCATTACGCCGGGGAGCAGCCGAATGCAAGCATCGAGCAGCACCAGTGCGCCCATCTCGCCGCCCGACAGGATATAGTCGCCGATCGACACTTCCTCGATCGGGCGCCCTTCGAAGATGCGCTCGTCGAACCCCTCGAACCGGCCGCACAGCACGATCACCCCGGGCCCGGCGGCCAGTTCGCGCACCCGCACCTGCGACAGCGGCCGGCCGCGCGGCGTCATCGCCAGGATCGGACGATCGTCGGCAACGCTGTCGACCGCCGCGGCGAGCACGTCGGCGCGCAGCACCATGCCCGCGCCGCCGCCCGCCGGCGTGTCGTCGACCGAGCGATGCTTGTCGGTGGCGAAGTCGCGGATCTGGACCGGATCGCAGCGCCACCCCCCTTCGCGCAGCGCGCGCCCGGCGAGCGACACGCCGAGCGGGCCGGGAAACATCTCGGGATACAACGTCAGGATCGTCGCGGTAAAGGTCATCGGGTTCCGTTTTCTACGCGTGCCATGCCGACCGCTCCGTACAGACCACGCGGTATATACATGCGCGTCGGGGCGACAAGGGAACCGCAGCGCGTCTGCCGCGTCCGGGGTGGCTATGGACGATTGCATCATCATCGGCGCCGGCCCCGCGGGGCTGACCGCCGCCATCTATCTGGCCCGCTTCCACCTTTCGATCCGGCTGTTCGACAGCGGATCGAGCCGGGCAGCGATGATCCCGTGCACGCACAACCATGCCGGCTATCCCGACGGCATCGCGGGCAAGGATCTGCTCGGCCTGATGCTGGCACAGGCGGAGAAATACGGCGCGCATCGCGAGGAGAAGAAGGTCACCGCCATCGAGCCGGATGGCGAGACGTTCGAGGTGGTCACCGATCACGGGCGCTATAGCGCGCGAACGGTGTTGCTGGCGACCGGGGTGGTCAACCATCGGCCCAACATCCCCCCTGCGGTGCACGATCCCGCGCTGGAGCGGGGGCTGTTCCGCTATTGCCCGATCTGCGACGGCTATGAGGTGACCGACAAACGCGTCGGCGTGATCGGCACCGGCGACCACGGCATGCGCGAGGCGCTGTTCCTGCGCGGCTATACCCGCGACGTGACATTGATCTCCCCCGAGGCCGAGCATCTGCTCGACGATGCCTGTGCCGCCAAGCTCGACGAGGCCGGGATCGCGCGCGTTCAGGGTCCGTGCGGCGGCTGGGCGATCGAAGGCGACCAGCTCGCACTCGACACCGCGCGCGGGCGGATGGCGTTCGACAGCGTCTATCCGGCGCTGGGCTCGCGCATCCGGTCGCGGCTGGCGGTCGCGGCGGGTGCGACGGCGAGCGAGGAAGGCTGTCTCGAGGTGGACGATCACCAGCGTACCAGCGTCCCGGGGCTGTTCGCCGCGGGCGACGTGGTGAAAGGACTGGACCAGATCAGCCATGCGATGGGCGAGGCTGGCGTCGCCGCGACGACGATCCGCAACCTGCTCAGCGAGCGGCAGCCGATCCGGCGCTGAGCTTGGGCGACATGGCAGTTTGATGGAAGCGGTCGCCGCCCGAGCGTTTCCATCCCGGAGCTGATCGTTGTCGGTCGATGACGAGCGATGGGGGGCATCGCGAGGTGTAGGACGGCGCAGACGGCGTAACCCTCTCTGGAAGCATCACCGTCGCATATGGCTGCGGCGCTGAGGCTCGACCGGCTCCCACGAAAGCGCCGTCACCCCGGACGTGTTCAGGGGTCCACCGGGCTGCAGGCGCGCGCTCACGCTTCAAGCCACTCTCCTCGCCGCGGAGTGGACCCCGGAACACGTCCGGGGTGACGGATATGATGAGGAACCCGCGCGCGCCTCACCGGCGCAATCGGCGTGGCCGCGGCTCAGCGCGAAGGACGGAGACCGTCACGCCTCACTCGACGAAGTCGGCGTTCACCACCAGCCGGTCGGCATCCCATTCGGGCACCGCATCGGCGTTCATCGGCACCATGAAGCGCTTGCCGTCCGGTCGCTCGATTTCCAGCACGTCGCCGGCCCCGAAATTCTCGATCAGCACGACATGGCCGAGCGCGCTGCCGTCGGTCGATACGGCGGGCAGGTTCAGCAGATCGGCGTGATAATATTCGCCCTCCGCCAGCGGCGGCAGCGCAGAGCGCGGCACGGTCAGTTCGGTGCCGCGCAGCGCCTCGGCCGCGTTGCGATCCGCCACTTCCGCGAAACGCACGATCAGGCCATTGTTGCCCGCCTGCGCCGACTTCAGCGTCAGCGCACCGCCGTTGAAGCTTTTGTAGCTGCCGAAATCCTCGGCGAAGACCTTGAGGCGCACCTGGCCGTTGACGCCATGTGCGCCGATCACCACGGCGAGCGTGACGCTGGGCTCAGCCCGGCGATCCGCCGTCTCCTGCTGGGGCATCATCGTCTCCCTCCGCGGGGTCGGTCGCCGACACGCCCTGATTGGTGGCGTCGTCGGTCGCAGCGTCGTCGATCGTATCGGCGTCGGTGCGGGGATCGGGTTCGATGGCCATGATGCGTCAACTCCTTCGGAATGAAGGGCATCAACGCACCATGGCCGATCGGGATGCTGTATCCGCCGAAACTCGCAAAAGAACGAGCTTCGGACAGAGACTTACGCCTCGGCGGTCTCGGCGTCGGCGGCCGGAGCCTCCTCGTCGGCGGCCGGGGCGGCGGCAGCGGCCGCTGCGGCCTCTTCCTGCGCCTTCAGCTTCTCGGCACGCTCCTCGGCGCGCTCGGTCGCCTTCTCGCCCGGCTTGCCCTTGTTCGGGTTCGAGCGGGCGGCGCGCTCACGGACGCCGGCGACGTCGAGGAAGCGGGCAACGCGGTCGGTCGGCTGCGCGCCGTTCGACAGCCAGTATTTCGCGCGCTCGGCGTCGAGCACGATGCGGTTCTCGGCGTCCTTGGCGAGCAGCGGGTTGTAGTTGCCGATCTTCTCGATGAACTTGCCATCGCGGGGCGAACGCGCGTCGGCGACGACGATGCGGTAATAGGGACGCTTCTTGGAGCCACCGCGCGACAGGCGAATGCTGAGTGCCATTGTAGATATTCCTTCGTTCTAAGTCGTTTGACGTTGATCTGTTATTTCTTCTTGAGAAGATGTTCGAAACCGGGGGGCAGTTTGGGCATGCCGTCCTGACCGCCGCCGAGGCCGGGGAGCCCCTTGGGCAGGCCGCCGCCGGCCTTATCCATCATGTCGCCGAGGCCGGCGCCGCCGAGGGCATTGCCGAGGCCGCCCATGCCGCCCTTGCCGAGCATCGCCATCATGCCCTTGAGCCCGCCCATCTTCTTGATCTTCTTCATGGCGGTGGACATTTCCTGGTGCATCTTCAGGAGCTTGTTCACCTCCTGCACCGTCGTGCCCGATCCCTTGGCGATGCGGATCTTGCGCTTGGCGTTGATCAGCTCGGGCTTGGCGCGCTCCTTGACGGTCATCGACCCGATCATCGCATCCATGTGGATGAGCATCTTGTCGCCGCCCGCGGTGGCCAGCGCGCCCTGCGCCTTCTTCATCCCCGGCATCATGCCGGCGAGCGCGCCGAGCCCGCCCATGCGGCGCATCTGCTGGAGCTGGCCGCGCAGGTCGTTCATGTCGAACTGACCCTTGGCGAGCCGCGCGGTCATCCGCTCGGCGTCTTCCTGCTGGATCGATTCGGCAGCGCGCTCGACGAGGCTGACGACGTCGCCCATGCCGAGGATGCGGCCGGCGACGCGGCTGGGGTGGAAGGCTTCGAGCGCGTCGAGCTTTTCCCCGGTGCCGGCAAATTTGATCGGCTTGCCGGTGACCGCGCGCATCGACAGCGCCGCACCGCCACGCGCGTCGCCGTCCATCCGGGTCAGCACGACGCCGGTCAGCGGCACCTGTTCGGAGAAGTTCTGCGCGACGTTGACCGCGTCCTGACCGGTCAGCGAGTCGACGACGAGCAGGATTTCCTGTGGCGTGGCGATCTCCGCCACCGCCTTCATCTCGTCCATCAGCGCCTGGTCGACGTGGAGACGACCGGCGGTGTCGAGCATCAGGACGTCATAGCCCTGCAGCTTGGCGGCCTGGAGCGCGCGGCGGGCGATATCGACCGGCTGCTGGCCGGCGATGATCGGCAGCGTCGCCACCTCGATCTGCGTGCCGAGCGTCGCGAGCTGCTCCTGCGCATTGGGGCGATTGACGTCGAGCGACGCCATCAGCACCTTCTTGCGGTCGCGCGCGACCAAGCGCTTGGCGATCTTGGCGGTGGTCGTCGTCTTGCCCGAGCCCTGCAGGCCGACCATCATCACGACCGCGGGCGGCGTGACCGCCAGTTCGAGTTCCGACGCATCGGCGCCGAGCATCTCGACCAGCGCGTCGTTGACGATCTTGACGACCTGCTGCCCCGGCGTGACCGAGCGCAGCACGTTCTGGCCGACCGCCTGTTCGGTGACCTTGTCGACGAAGCTGCGCGCCACCGGCAGCGCGACGTCGGCCTCGAGCAGCGCGACGCGCACTTCGCGCATCGCGGTCCGCACATCGGCCTCGGTCAGCGCGCCACGGCCACGCAGGCGGTCGAATACCCCGCCTAGCCGGTCGCTCAGACTGTCGAACATCGCCTCGAAATCCTCATCAAGCCACGCAACGCAAAAGACGCCGGCGGGCGAAACCTCGCCGGCCAGCGTGCACCCGTAGGCGCTTCATCGATCGCATTCCGTGGAGGAACGTGCGGCGCCTTTAGGCGAAATCGCGACAGGGCGCAAGGTTGGTGGTTTTTGAGGGCAGGTGGCGGTGCGAGGATGCTGGGCGCCCTGCCCCACGGTGGTCCCGGCGGACGCGAGGACGCATGGTCACGAAGGTGGCGGCGGGTTGCGCGCTAGGTCGTGGCGCGGCAGGTCGATCGCAAAAAACGTTTGTTTCAGCCGGCCGCCTTCCCACCCCACCCCGTCACCCCGGACTTGTTCCGGGGTCCACTCTGCGGCGAGGAGAAAGGCTCGATTCGACACCGTTCCCTCGCGGCCCAGTGGACCCCGGAACGAGTCCGGGGTGACGGATCTGGCGAGGAGAGCGATCGAGCCTCATCATCGCAGTCACCTGCGCTAGCCCCGGAGACGACCTCGCGCGTCACCAACCCGCGTCGGGCTGCGCGAGATACGCGCGTTCCGCCTCGGTCGATTCGCGGCCCAGCGCGGCGTTGCGGCTGGGAAAGCGGCCGTAGCGCGCGATCACGTCGCGATGGTCGCGCGCGAAGGCGAGGTTCTCCGCAATCCCGAGCGCCTCGAACTTCGCCACCGATAGATCCTGCATCGCGAGGTCCTCGGCGTGCATCAGCGGCATGTAGAGGAACACGCGCCGCTCTGGCGGATAATGATCCTCCCATCCCCGCGCGATCGCCATCCGCGTCAGTTCGAGCGCGAGGCCGTCCGCCGCGAACGCCTCAGCCGAGCCACGGTGCAGGTTGCGCGAGAACTGATCGAGCAGGATGATCGCGGCGAGCAGGCTGTCGGGATCGTCGCGCCAGCCCTCCGCCCGCGCGCGCAGCACGCCGTCGCGCATCGCGCCGAACCGATCCGCGATCGTCCGGTCGAGCGCATCGTCCTTGGCGAATTGCTGCTCGCCGGTCAGCCCGAACCAGAAGTCGAGCACCGCCGCCGCCATGTCATGGACTTGACCGCCGTCGTTGACTAAATCGCCCGCCATGTCTGCTCCTGCGCCAGAGGTGATCTCCCTCGGCTGCCGCCTCAACATCGCCGAGAGCGAAACGATCCGGACGCTCATCGCCGGGCGGGACACCGTGGTCGTCAACTCCTGCGCGGTGACCAATGCCGCGGTCAAGGCGACGCGGGTCGCGATCCGCCGCGCCCGCCGCGCGCGGCCCGGCGCCGAGCTGGTCGTCACCGGCTGCGCGGCGCAGCTCGATCCCGCCGGCTTCGCGGCGATGCCCGAGGTCGACCGAGTGATCGGCAATGGCGAGAAGCTGCTGCGCGCGGCGTGGGACAGCCTCGCGCCGGTCGTGGTCGGCGATATCATGCAGTTGCGCGAGACCGCGCCGCATCTCGCCGCGAGCTTCACCGGCCATGCCCGCGCCTTCGTCGAGGTGCAGAACGGCTGCGACCATCGCTGCACCTTCTGCGCGATCCCGTTCGGACGCGGCCCGAGCCGCTCGGTGCCGGCGGGCGCGCTGGTCGTGCGGATCGCCGGGCTGGTCGACGCCGGCCATGCCGAGGTGGTGCTGACCGGGGTCGACCTGACCAGTTACGGCCACGACCTGCCCGGCGCGCCGACGCTGGGGATGCTGGTCGAGCGCATCCTGCGCCACGTGCCGGCGCTGGAACGGCTGCGGCTGTCGTCGCTCGACTCGATCGAGATCGACGAACGCCTGTTCGAGCTGGTCACCGGCGAGGCGCGGGTGATGCCGCACCTCCATCTCTCCTTCCAGGCGGGCAACGACTTCATCCTCAAGCGGATGAAGCGGCGGCACAGTCGCGCGCAGGCGGTGGCGACGGTGGCGCGGCTGAAGGCGGCGCGGCCGGATATCGCGATCGGCGCCGACCTGATCGCCGGCTTCCCGACCGAGGACGAGGCGATGTTCGCCGAGACGCTGGCGCTGATCGACGATGCCGATATCGTCCATGGCCATATCTTCCCCTATTCGCCGCGCGCCGGCACGCCGGCGGCGCGGATGCCGCAGGTCGACGCGGCCGCGATCAAGGCGCGCGCCGAGCGGTTGCGCGACGCGGCGGCGCGGCGCAGGGCCGCGTGGCTGGCGGCGCAGGTCGGGTCGGTGCAGCAGGTGCTGCTCGAACGCCCCGGCGACCGCGGCCATGCGGCAAATTTCGCTGAGGTGCGCCTCATGCCCGCCCCCGTCCGGGCTGAGTCTGCCGAAGCCCCGCTCTCCCCAAGCGCGGCGCTTGCGGATAGCCGCCCTTCGACAGGCTCAGGGCTAACGGGACAGATCGTAACGTTACGCATCACCGACGCGACCGACACCCACCTTCTAGGTACGATGATATGAGCACCACACCGACATGGCACGAGCGGCTGCTCGGCGGCTTCAAGAAGACCTCCGACCGGCTGGTCGGCAATCTGGCGGGCCTCGGCGGCGCGCGGCTCGACGATGCGACGCTCGATGAGATCGAGGAGGCGCTGATCGCCTCCGACCTCGGCCCCGATACCGCGGGCAAGATCCGCACCCGCCTCGCCGAGGGGACGTTCGAGCGCAACATGGAGGAGCTCGGCATCCGCCTGGTCGTCGCCGAGGAGGTCGAAAAGGCGCTGGAGCGTGTCGCCAAGCCGCTGGAGATCGAGGCGTTCCCGCGGCCGCAGGTGATCCTGGTGATCGGCGTCAACGGATCGGGCAAGACGACGACGATCGCCAAGCTCGCGCATCTGCTGATGGAGCAGGATTATGGTGTGATGCTCGCCGCGGGCGACACGTTCCGCGCCGCGGCGATCGGGCAGCTGCGCACCTGGGCCGACCGCGTCGGCGTGCCGATCGTCACCGGACCGGAGGGCGGCGATGCCGCGGGCGTCGTCTGGGATGCGGTCAAGAAGGCGACCGAGACGGGCATCGACGTGCTGATCGTCGATACCGCAGGGCGCTTGCAGAACAAGCGCGAGCTGATGGACGAACTCGCCAAGATCCGCCGCGTGCTCGGGCGGATCAATCCGGCGAGCCCGCATGACGTCGTGCTGGTGCTCGACGCGACGACGGGACAGAATGCGCTCAGCCAGATCGAGGTGTTCAAGGAGGTCGCCGGGGTGACGGGCCTCGTCATGACCAAGCTCGACGGCACCGCGCGCGGCGGCGTGCTGGTCGCGGCGGCGGAGAAATACGGGCTGCCGATCCACGCGATCGGTGTCGGCGAAGGGATGACCGATCTCAGGCCGTTCGACGCCAACGAGGTGGCGCGGATCATCGCCGGGGTCGATCAGGGGGTGCGCAAGTGACCGCGATCCCATCCCTCCGTCACCCCGGACCTGTTCCGGGGTCCACCGTTCCGCAAATCGAACGGGCCGCGAGGCGCGCGGATGAGTGGACCCCGGAACACGTCCGGGGTGACGAAACCCGTGGGGAGACGGCGGCATGACCCGACAGCAATCCCCCGGCCTTCGCATGGGCGTCGAATACGGCCCGCTACTCGTCTTCTTCGCGGTCAATTTCCTGTTCCCCGCCAGCCTTGCGATGCAGATCGTCGCGGCGGGGACCGGCTTCCTCTCCGACCTCGACCGCGCCGGGGCACTGGTGATCGCCAAGGTGATCGTCGCGACCACCGCCTTCGTCATCGCCACTGTGATCGCGATGGTGGTGTCGAAGACGAAGCTCGGCACGATCTCGCCGATGCTGTGGATCTCGGGCGGGTTCGTCGTGCTGTTCGGCGGCCTGACCGTCTGGTTCCACGACCCCAAGTTCATCCAGATGAAGCCGACCTTCGTCTACGCGATGTTCGCCGCGGTGCTGGCCTTCGGCCTGCTCACCGGGCGGCCGTTGCTCCAGGGGCTGCTCGGCACCGCCTATCCGGGGCTGAATGCCGCGGGGTGGCGCAAGCTGACGCGCAATTGGGCGCTGTTCTTCGTCGGCATGGCCGCGCTCAACGAGGCGGTGTGGCGCAACACCAACTGGGATTTCTGGGTCGGGTTCAAATTGTGGGGGGCGATCCCGCTCACCCTGCTGTTCGCCTTCGCCAATATTCCGATGCTGCTGCGGCATGGCCTTAACACGGGCGACGACCCGCAGGCGGGCATCCCGCCGGAGTGAAATTCCTCCCCCGCCAGGGGGAGGTGGCGCGCCCGCAGGGCGTGACGGAGGGGGAGGATACGGCGAGGTCACCGTGTGCGGAAACGCCCCCTCCACCACCCGGCTGCGCCGGGCGGTCCCCCTCCCCCACTGAAGCGAGGGAGGAGTTAAGATGGTTACGCCGCGTCGAAGCGCTTGCCGGCTTCGTCCCAGTTCACCACGTCCCACCACGCCTTGAGATAGCCCGGCCGGTCGTTCTTGTAGGTGAGGTAATAAGCGTGTTCCCACACGTCGTTGCCGAGGATGGGCGTGCCCTTGTCCTTGGCATCGTCCATCAGCGGATTGTCCTGGTTGGGCGTCGAGGTGACCTTGAGCGCGCCGCTCGAATCCTTGATCACCCAGGCCCAGCCCGAACCGAACTGGCCCGCACCCTTGGTGTTGAAGTCCTCCTTGAGCTTGTCGAGCCCGCCATAGGCGTCGATCGCGTCCTTGAGCGCGCCCGACGGCTGCGTCGAACCCTTGGGGCCCATGATCTTCCAGAAGAAGTCGTGGTTCCAATAGCCACCGCCATTGTTGCGGACGAGCGGCGGCAGCGACGAGATGCGGCCGAGGATGTCCTCGATCGACAGCCCTTCCAGGCTGGGATCGGCGGCGACGCCCTCGTTGAGCTTGGCGGTATAGGCTGCGTGATGCTTGTCGTGGTGGAAGGTCATCGTTTCCTTGGAGATGACCGGTTCCAGCGCGTCATAGTCGTACGGCAGCGGCGGCAGTTCGAATGCCATGGGCAAGGCTCCTCTTGGATAGGGACGATGTCGTCCCCGCGTTAACGCAAAAGCCGGCCTAACGCTCCCGCCCCGTTACGCAAGCGTCACGAACCGGTCGCGTTGATCAACTCGTGTCGTCGCAGCGCATGGCGTAGCTGGTCATAACTGAGGCCGAGCGCCTCGGCAGTGGCGCGCTGGTTGAAGCGATGCTCGGCGAGCGCGCGGGCGAGCAGGTCGCGCTCGAACTGCGCGACGCGCGACTTGAAGTCGGAGGGGCCGGCATCGCAGGCGGCGACGGGGCTGTCCTCGGGCTCGTGCGGCTTGGCCGCGTCCGCGGGCGGCGGCGAATCGGCGGCCGGCGCCCGGCTCGGGCCGCCGCCGGGGCCGCCCTGCGGCCGGAACGGCGAGGCGAAGGGATCGATCTCGATCGCATCGACCGGACCGTCGCTTTCCCAGCGATAGACCGCGCGCTCGACGACGTTGCGCAATTCGCGCACATTGCCCGGCCAGCGATGATTGTGGAGCTGGTCGAGCGCGCGCGGGCCGAAACCCGGCCAGCGGTCCCAGCCGATCTCCGACGCCATCCGCCGCCCGAAATGATCCGCGAGCACCGCGATATCGCCCGAGCGCGCGCGCAGCGGCGGTAGCGTGACGACCTCGAACGAGAGGCGGTCGAGCAGGTCGGCGCGGAATTCATGGCGGTCGACCTTGTCGGGCAGATGCTCGTTGGTCGCGGCGACGATGCGCACGTCGACGCGCAGCGGCCGTGACGCGCCGATCCGCGTGATCTCGCCATATTCGACCGCGCGCAGCAGCCGGTCCTGCGCGGCCATCGACAGCGTGCCGAGCTCGTCGAGGAACAGCGTGCCGCGATGCGCCTCCTCGAACCGGCCGGCGCGCGCCTTGGTCGCGCCGGTGAAGGCGCCCGCCTCGTGACCGAACAATTCCGCCTCGATCAGCGTCTCCGGCAGCGCCGCGCAGTTCATGATCACCAACGGCTGGTCCCAGCGCGGCGACAGGCGGTGAAGCCGCTCGGCGACCAGTTCCTTGCCGGTGCCGCGCTCGCCGATCACCAGCACGGGACGGTCGAGCGCCGCCGCGCGGCTGGCACGTTCCAGCGCATCCAGAAAGGCCCCCGACTGGCCAATGACTTGCGACGTGCGTTCCATCGCCAACATCTGGCGGAAAACGCCAACGTTACGCAAGCGTTCATCCGTGTGCTACATCCCTATGACACCAGAAAAGCGCGCATTTCTGCCGTTTCCGCAATTGGCACGACCCCTGCAATGCTGCTGGCATCCCGCCAACGAGCGGAACCAAGGTTCAGAAATCAGGAGGTTTCCATGTTCAATTCCGAGATCGGTCGCAAGCTCGCCGCCGTCGTCTGCACTGTCCTGTTCAGCGCCGCGTGCGTCGCTGGTGCGGTCGGTCCGGCGACCGGCGGGGGCGAGACCGTGACGACCGCACGCCTGACGGCGTAAAGCGGTCGCAAACCGGGCGGCGCCCTCGTCCACCCGGCCCGTTTTCAGGAGCATTGATACCGATGGGCATTTTTTCCCGCACCCGCGACATCGTCGCCGCCAACTTCGCCGACCTGCTCGAAAAGGCGGAAGATCCGGCGAAGATGATCCGGATGATCATCCTCGAGATGGAGGAGACGTTGGTCGAGGTCCGCGCCTCGGCGGCGCGCACGATCGCCGACCAGAAGGAGATGCGGCGCCATATCAGCAAGCTGGAACAGCTGCAGGAGAGCTGGACCGAGAAGGCCGAACTGGCGCTGAGCAAGGACCGCGAGGATCTCGCCAAGGCGGCGCTGGTCGAGAAGCAGAAGGCCGCCGACATGGCCGAGCAGCTCAAGATCGAGGTCAAGGTGCTCGACGATGCGCTGCGCGCGTCGGAGGAGGATATCGCCAAGCTGCAGAAGAAGCTGACCGAGGCACGCACGAAACAGTCGAACGTGCAGACCCGGCTGGAGAGCGCCAACAACCGCTATCGCCTGCGCGAGATGTATTCGGGTCCGAAGACCAACGAGGCGTTCAGCCGCTTCGACATTCTCGAACGCCGCGTCGACGATGCCGAGGGCCGCGCCGAGGCGATGGGCCTGGGCGCACCGAAGAGCCTCGAGGAGGAGATCGCCGAGCTGCGCCAGAGCGACAAGGTCGACGCCGAACTCGCCGCGCTGAAGGCGCGCATGAAGAAGGAGGATTGAGATGGAAGACGTCATCCCCTTTTTCGCGATCACGATCCTCTTCATCGGCCTGCCGTGGCTGGTCTTCCACTATATCACCAAGTGGAAGCAGGCGCCGAAGATCACGCAGGAAGACGAGAAGCTGCTCGACGAGATGTTCAATCTCGCCCGCCGCCTCGAAGATCGCCTCAATACGGTCGAGCGGATCGTCGCCGCCGACAATCCCGACTTCAAGCCGAGCCTGAGCGCGCAACAGCCCACCTACCAGATCGACCGGAGGAACTGAGATGTCGAGCCGCACCAAATTCTACCTCGATCCGCAGGATGCCAAGTGGAAGGGCGTGTGCGCGGGGATCGCGGATTATACCGGGGTCGACGTGCTCTGGGTTCGTCTCGGGGTCGCGGGGATGACGATCATCGCCCAACAATGGTGGATCGTGATCGCCTATATGATCATCGCCTGGGTGGCGGACAACAAGCCGACCGGCCTGTACGACACGCCAGAGGATGCCAAATTCTGGCAGGGGGTGCGCTCCAATCCGACGCGCTCGACCACCGAAGTGCGCAGCAAGTTCCGCGACATCGACCGCCGGCTCGCCGACATCGAACTGCACTACACCAGCCGCAACAGCCGGCTGGCCGAGGAAATCGACAGCCTGCGCTGAGCAACGACTCGCGCGACGGCAGGTTCAGGGAGAATCACGATGGACATGGGTTGGATGGTGCCGGTGGGTATCGTCGGAGCGATCAGTGCGCGCCACGCCTTCACCACCTGGGTCAAGGCCAAACATGGCTACCCGATCGAGGACGACAGTCGCCGCAGCCGGCGCCGGCGCGGCACGAGCGGCGCCGAGGACATCGAGGCGGAGCGCAAGATCATGCTGCTCAGCAACGAGAACGACAAGCTGACCGGCCAGGTCAGCCGGCTGGAGGAACGGATCGCCGTCCTCGAACGCATCGCCACCGATCCCGCCGAGCGCACCGCCCGCGAGATCGAGGCGCTTCGCGACCGCTAGGAGGAACGCGCGATGAACGGGTTTACGATCTTCATGCTCGCCGTCGTTGTCATCGGCCTGCCGGTGACGCTGGGTATTGGCAGCGAGATGTTCAAACGCTGGCTGCGGCACAAGGAGACGCTGGCCGCAGCGCTCAACGCGCAGACCGCGGAGAAGGCGGCGCAATATGCCGCGCAGACCGAGCGGCTGGAGGAGCGGGTCCGCGTCCTCGAACGCATCGTCACCGATCGCGGCGCCGATCTGGCGCGGGAGATCGACAGCCTGCGCGACACCCGGCCCGGCCGGCTGCCGATCAACTGATCCCGAAAGGACGGATCGATGAACCCGCAGGAAATGGTCGTCATCATCGTGGCGCTGGCGATCCTCGGCGGCGTGCTGCGCGCCCGCATCGCCGCCGCCCGCCGCCACGACGTGCCGCTGCCGGCGCGTGACGATACCGAGCGCCTCGCCAGCGAGGTGCAGCAACTCAAGGAGCGCATCCAGGTGCTGGAGCGCGTCATCACCGACACCCGCAGCAGCGTCGATCTCGACCGCGAGATCGAACGGCTGCGCGACCGCTGAACGGAGGCCGATCATGACCGATCCCAACGTCTATCTCACCCTCTCGCTGGTGGCCCTGGCCGGGCTGGCGATGCTGGTCAGCGCCTGCCTGTCCGGCTGGCGCGGCTGGCTGGCGCTGAAGCAGCAACAGCTTGCTGCGCATCATGCGATCCCGGCGGGACCGTCCGCCGGCTCGCGCATCGAGATCGCCGACCTGAAGGAGCGGATCCGCAAGCTCGAGGCGATCGCGGCGGGGGTGGATCTCTGAGCCCCCCTGATACCCACCCGCTTCGTCATCCCGGCGAAAGCCGGGACCCATGGACAAGACGAACCCGGCGGTAGCCTGCACCATCAGCCGCCCGCGACCATGGGTCCCGGCGTTCGCCGGGATGACGAACGGGAGAAGAAGCCGGACCAACCGGCACCGCCGGCAACGGTTGCCCCCTCTCCTCCCCGGCTGTACCGCCACGGCATGACCAGCATCGCCGACATCCGCGACGAATACGACTTCCTCGATCCCGACGATCGCTATCGCCTGCTGATCGATCTCGGCCGCGCGCTGGAGCCGATGCCCGAGGCGCTGAAGACCGAGGCGACGCTGGTGCGCGGCTGTTCGGCGTCGGTCTGGGTCTATCCGACGCGGCGCGAGGACGGCACGCTCCACTTCCTCGCCGACAGCAACGCGGCGATCACCAAGGGGATCATCGCGCTGGTGCTGCTCACCGTGCAGGACCGCGCACCGGCGGCGATCACCGCGGCGGATATCGAGGGCGAGCTGGCGCCGTTCGACCTCAAGAACCAGCTCAGCTCCAACCGGACGCAGGGCATCCCCAACATGATCGCGCTGATCCGCGAGACCGCCGCGCGCTACGCCTGATCGCCGCCGTCAGCGGGCGGCGGCCGGCCCCACCGCCAGCCGCGCCGCGAGTTCGGCGACGTCGGCGTCCCGCGGCACCACCAGCCACGTTCCCGGCGCGCGGCCGTCGATCACCGCCACCGCGCGGCCCGGACACAGGCCGAGGCAGCGCGTCTCGACCACGCCGAGCGCCGCCTTGCGACCCTTCCCCACGCCCAGGATCTTGCGCAGCAGCTTGGCGAGCGGCGTGCGCCCCTTCTTGCCGAACCCGCCGTCGAGCTTCTTCGAACATTTGCCGCAGACCAGGATCGCGCCCTGCCAGGCGCTGGGGATCTGCTTCAGCGGGGGCGCCACTCGCGCCGCTCCTCCGCCGACCGCAGCACCTCATAGGCCGCCTGTACCGTCTGGAAGCGCACCGCGGCATGGCTGTCGCCGGGGCGCACGTCGGGGTGGTTCTCCTTGGCGAGCTTGCGCCACGCGGTCTTCACCGCGTCGAAATCGGCGTCCGTCTCCAGCCCCAGCGCCTCGAGCGCGCGCATCTCGTCGCGCGAGCGGGTGCCGTCGCCCGAACCGCCCCAGGCATAATGACCCGAATTGGCATAGCCCGAGGCGGTACGCGTCTCCGACGCCTCGCGCTGCGCCGCCTCCTCGGCGGACAGGCCCTCGAAATAATTCCAGCCGCGATTGTATTCGGCGGCGTGGGTCGCGCAGAAATACCAGCGGTCCGGGCTGTTGGGCGATTTCGGCGCCGGGCAGTCGCCCGGTTCGTCGCAGCCATGCCGGTCGCAGATCCGCACCGTCGTCGTCTCGCGGCCCGAGCCATAGCCGCGCCAGCGCGGGAACCCCCAATCGTTCGAACGAGATGTGCTGCGCGCCATCGGAACCACATAAGCCCTGCGCCGCCCGGTGCAACGGGGGCATGATGTCAGAGGGTCTGTAAGCCGGGTTCTGTCCACCCCCTTGCGGAGGATAGGCGACCATTCCTCTAGGACGACGCTCGCGCGCCGCCTCCAGCAACCAACCCGGGCGACGGGCTGAAACGAAGCCCCGGAGCCTGAAGCCCCTTGCCGCCCCTATTCGGTCTTGCTCCCGGTGGGGTTTGCCGTGCCGCCCCTGTTACCAGGCGCGCGGTGCGCTCTTACCGCACCCTTTCACCGTGGCGTGGCCGAAGCCGGCGCCGTCTGCTCTCTGTGGCACTTTCCCTGGGGTCGCCCCCGCCGGGCGTTACCCGGCACCGTCGTTTCGCGGAGCCCGGACTTTCCTCGCGCACCCAAATGGATGCCCGCGGCCGCCCGACCCTCTGACGCCGGTCGCCCTAGCGCGTGACGGCGCGCGAGGGAAGCGGTGCCGGTCCGCACGCCGCTCCGCCGCGGCGGTCAGCGCGATCAGTCGTCGCCCTGCGGCTTGGGCAGCAGGAGCGCGAGCAGGATCATCCGGCATTCGGCATCGATCTCGCCGTCGATCAGCTCGGGGCGGTAGCGACGCTGGAACGCCATGATCGCCGCCATCGGATCGGCGACGTCATAGCCGAAGCGTTCGAGCGCGAGCAGGAAGCCGCCCTGCGGCCACATCGGGTCCATCAGGTTGCGCGTCGGCCGCGGCAGCGCGAGGCGCAGCCGGGCGAGCCGCGACCAGGGGAACAGCTCGCCCGGATCGCGCTTGCGCGCCGGGGCGATGTCGGAATGGCCGACGATATTGCCCCGGGTGATGGCGTGGCGCTCCTTGATCGCGGCGACCAGCGGGATCAGCGCGTCGATCTGTTCCTCGGTGAAGGGGCGATAGCCCCATTCGTGGCCGGGATTGACGATCTCGATACCGACGCTCGCCGAATTGACGTCGGTGATGCCGCGCCAGTGCGAACGGCCGGCGTGCCAGGCACGCATCTCTTCGGGCACCAGGCGGCAGACGGTGCCGTCCTCCTCCACCAGATAATGCGCCGACACCTTCGCCTCCGGGTCGCGCAGGCGCGCCAGCGCCGACGGCCCGTCCTGCATGCCGGTATAATGCAGCACGATCATACTGATCGGCAGCGACCGCTCGTCGAAGTTCGGCGAGGGCGTGTCGAGGATGGTCATCGCGACAGCCTAGCGGAGGCCACGCCGTTGCGTAAGCGGAATCAGGCGGCGGCGGCGCGCGGCTGGTGCGGCGCCTGGCCGGTACGCTCGTACAGGCCGCGCAGGCGCCGGCTCGGCTCGAAGGCGTTGGTCTGGCCGATCACCGTCTCGCCCGCGCCGAGCGCCAGCGTGCCGCCCGGCCGGATCGCCGCGGCGAAGCGCGTGAACACGCTGCTCTTGGTCGCGGCGGACAGGTAGAGCAGCACGTTGCGGCACAGGATGACATCGAACGCGCCGGGCGGCGGCTGTTCGGCGACGAGATTGTGGCGGCGCACCGTCACCAGCCGGGTCAGTTCGGGCTTGGCGACCCAGTCGCTGCCGTCGGCGTAGAACCAGCGGACCATCCGGCGGATCGGCAGGCCGCGCTGGATCTCGAATTGCGTATAGCGGCCGGCGCGGGCGCGGGCGACCGCCGCCTCGGACACGTCGGTGGCGATGATCTCGGGCACCGGCGCGCCGCCGTCGGCGCGCTCGGCGAACAGCATCGCCAGCGACAGCGGCTCCTGGCCGCTCGAACAGCCCGCACACCAGATGCGCGGGCGGCGCCCCGCCGCCTCGGCGGTGGCGACCGCCTCGATCACCAGATCGAAGACGGGTGCATCGCGGAAGAAGGAGGTTTCCTGATTGACCAGCGCGTTGACGATCTGGTCGCCGACCCGCGCATCCTGCCCCTCCAGCAGCAAGGTGACGAGCTGGTCGAGCGTCTCCAGCCGGCGCTCGCGCAGCAGCGGCTTGAGCGCGGTGTCGATCCGCCACGACCGGTAGCTGGCGATCTGTTGCCCGGTCCGCGCCTCCAGCAACGCGCTGAACACGTTGAGCGCGACCTGCGAGACGGCGGGGTGCGAGGCGGCGGTCATGGCCGGCGCCGGGCGGCGGCGAGGCGGCCGATCGCGGCGGGCGGCAGCACCGCATCGGCATGGCCACCGTCGGCGACCGCGCCGGGCATGCCCCAGATCACCGAGCTCGCCTGATCCTGCACGAGCACGCAGCCGCCGGCCTGGTGGACCAGCCGTGCGCCCTCGGCGCCGTCCCGGCCCATGCCGCTCAGCACCACCGCGAGCATCCGCGCGCCGAACACCGCCGCCATCGAGGCGAACATCGGATCGACCGAGGGGGTGCAGCCGCTCGCCGCCGGATCGCTGCTCAGCCGGATCGCGGCCGAGCCGTCGCCGAGCGCGACGCAGCGCATGTGCGCGTCGCCCGGCGCGACGATGATGCGGCCGGGGCGCAGCCGCAGCCGGTCCGTCGCCACGTCGCAGGGGCGGTTGCCGATCACCGCGAGCTGCGCGGCGAAATAGGGCATGAACGCGGTCGGCAGGTGCTGGGTGATCAGGATCGGCAGGCGGAAGGACACCGGGATTTCCGCCAGCAGCGCGCTCAGGGCGTGGATGCCGCCGGTCGAGGCGCCGATCGCCATCACGTCGAATTCGTCGCCCGCCGGGATCACGGGCGGGGGCGGCGTCGCGACGGCGCGCATCGGCACGGGTGCAGGCGCAGGCTCGCCCGCCGCCACGACTCCGGTGAGCCGGTCGAGCTTGTCGACCAGGATTTCGCCGAACTGGCCCAGCCGTGCGCCACTCGCCGGCTTGAACACCGTATCGGTCGCGCCGAGCGCCAGCGCCTGCAACGTCGTCGCCGCGCCCTCGCCTGCCTGGCCGGAGACGACGATCACGTTCGCCCCCTGCCCCGCTGCGATCAGATCGGGCAAGGCGGTCAGTCCGTCGACGCCGGGCATCTGCACGTCGAGCAGCACGAAGTCGACGCGCTCACGGCCGAGCACGGCCAGCGCCGCGGCGGCGGTGCTGACGCTGGCGACCACGTCATAGCGGTCGGTGGCGGCGATGATGCGTTCCATGACCGCACGCGCCACCGCCGAATCGTCGACGATCAGCACGCGCGCGGGACGGCGCGTTGCGGCGACGTTCGCCGCGGACAGGGGATGGGCGGTGGCCATGCCGGGGGCGCCTGCCCGTCAGGCCATGCCGACGATCTGGAGCTTCGATTCGAGCGTGTCGCGGTCGAACGGCTTCATCACATATTCGTCCGCGCCCGCCTCGATCGCGGCGCGGATATAGGCCATGCCGTTCTCGGTCGTGCAGAACACCACCTTCGGCCGCGACGCGATCGGCGCCTCGCGCAGCGCGCGCAGGAATTCCATCCCGCTCATCACCGGCATGTTCCAGTCGAGCAGGATCACGTCGGGCGGCGAGGCCAGGCAGGCATCCAGCGCCTCGCGTCCGTCGCACGCCTCCGACACGGTGAAATCGAGCGTCTCCAGGATGTGGCGCGCGACCTTGCGGATCACCTTCGAATCGTCGACTACGAGGCACGTCTTCATGGATAAGCCTTTTTACCAGCGATGACCGCTACTTGGCAGAATGACAGCCAAGCGTAAGCGTCGCGTTAAGCGGCGAGGACCTGTTGCGGCACGAGGGCTGCGAGATCGATGATCAGCAAGGGTTCGCCATCGCGCTCGACCAGCCCGACACCGGCCTGCGCCCAGCCGTGATCGAGCGCGAGGCCGGGCGACAGCGGCTGGCGGTCGAACACCGACACATCCTCCAGTTCGTCGACTAGAATCGCATAATGATGGCCGTCGATCCGCGTGATCACCGCGCGGCGCGCGGTGTCGGGGGTGGGATCGAGGCCCAGCGCGGTGCCGGTGTCGATGACGGTGACCACCCGGCTGCGCAGCGCGACCAGCCCGCGCACCGCCGCCTCGGCGCGCGGCACCGCGACGATCTCGGCGATGTCGACCACCGAATCGACCTGGCTGGTCTCGATGGCGACGCCGCGGCCGGCGATATGCGCGATCAGGAACAGGCCCATCAGCGTTCTCCCACCGCCTGCGCCAGCGCGTCGAGCAGCGCGGGACGATCGTAGCGATAGATGCTGGCGGGATCGCCGGCATCGTGCCGTTCCTGTCGCAGCCGCACGACGTTGCGCGCCGCGGCCGGCGCGACCGCAGCGTCGCTCATGATGAAGGCGACATCGGCGGGGCCGTCCGCCGGCGGCTGCATCACGCAGCGATAGCCGAGCGCCTCCAGCATCGGCCGCAGGAACGTCTCCATCCAGCCGCCGGCATCGGGGTGCAGCCAGCACAAGCGGTCGTCGGCGAACGGGCGCATCTCGCCGGCGAACAGCGCATGCGCGTCGAGCAGCTCGACCTGTTCGCCGTCGATCATCACTACGCCCGCGACCGGGCCGACGCCGCGCGCGGGTGCGACCGCGGTCGGCAGCTGGACGATCTCGATCGGCTCGTGGATCGCATAAGCGATCTCGGACACGCCGTCGGTCAGCCGCAGCACCGGCACCTCGCCGCGCTCGCCGATCGGTGCGGCGGAATAAAGCGGCACCAGATGGCCGCCGATCGCCAGCCGCAACTGGCCGCCGGTACGGCGGATCGCCGCGGTCGCGACCGGCTCGACCCGGTCGATCGCGGCGAGCGGCAGCACGCGGCGCTGGCCGTCGAGGTCGTCGAACAGCAGCGCGAGCACGCCGGGCGGCGGCGCCGCGGCGGCGGCGTCATCCTCCGCCGCGATGCCGTGGAGGAAGCGCAGCCCGGCGACGGTCGCGATGCCCGAGGCATCGAGCAGCAGCATCGGCAGGCCGGAATCGGGCAGGGTGTGGCCAGCATAGACGCCGGTCGCCATCACCGCGGGCGCGGCGGGCTTCACCACCAGTTCCTCGGTATCGATGACGTGATCGATCGCCAGCGCGTAATCGCCCTCGCGTGTGGAGACGATCGCCAGCGTCGTCTCGCCGCCCTCGCCGATGCCGAGCAGCCGGCCGAGCGACACCAGCGGCAGCCGCCGCCCGCGCACCGTCGCGACCGCGGCATCGCCGATCGTGTCGATGCGCACCGTATCGCCACGCACGCGCAGGATCTCGTCGACCGACTGGCGCGCGATCGCGAACCGCTGGTCGCCGACGCCGACGACGATCGTCGACATGATCGACAGCGTCAGCGGCACCGCGATGACGATCGTCAGCCCCTGCCCTGGCCGGTTGGTGAGCTGGATACGGCCGCCGATATGCTCGATATTGGCGCGGACCACGTCCATGCCGACGCCACGGCCCGAGATGGCGGTGACCGTGTCGCGGCTCGACAGGCCGGCGTGGAAGATCAGGTCGAGCCGCGCCGCCGCATCCATGCCGGCGAGCGCGGCGTCGCTGACCAGACCCAGCGCGCGCGCCTTGGCGGCGAGCCGGTCGCTGTCGATGCCGCGGCCGTCGTCGGCGATCTCGATCAGGATCTGGTTGCCCGACTGCCGCGCCGAGACGAGCAGCCGGCCGCTGTCCGGCTTGCCCGCGGCGCGGCGCTCGGCCGGCGGCTCGATGCCATGGTCGACCGCGTTGCGGATGATGTGGACGAGCGGATCGCGCATCAGCTCGATCATCTCGCGATCGAGCTCGACATCGGCCCCGTCGATGCTGAGAGCGACCAGTTTGCCCAATTCCCCCGCGGTATCGCGCACCATCCGCGGCAACGCAGAAAACAACGCATCGATGCGTTGCATCCGGGTGCGGGTGACGGTGTCGCGCATCTCGGACACGGTCAGCGACAGCCGCTCCAGCGCCGCCTCGACCAGCGGATCGACCTGTTCGTCGCGCAGCCGGCGGGCGAGCTCGTTGCGCGCCAGCACCATCTCCGACATGCCGCTCATCATCCGGTCGAGCAGGTCGACGTTGAGGCGCACCGAGCGACCATTCGCGCGGACCATCGCCGCAGGCTGGACCTGCGCGACCGGGCGCGCATCCTCGGCAAGTGCGGCGATCAGCAGCTCCTCGCTCGAATCGTCGAGCGCCGCGCCCGAATCAATCGCCTCGACCAGTTCGCCGATCCGGTCGACGATCGCCAGCACCGCATCGACCAGCAGCGTGTCGGGCACCCGCTGGCCGTCGCGCACCGCGGCGAGCACATCCTCGGCGGCATGGCTGAGCCGCGCCAGCCGCGGCAGGTCGAGGAATCCGCAGCTGCCCTTCACCGTATGGACGAAGCGGAAGATCGCATCGAGCCGCGCGCGATCGGTCGGTGCCGCCTCCCACGCGACGATCTCCCCCGAAAGCGCCTCGAGCGTTTCGCGGGTCTCGGCGATGAATTCCTGTAAAAGGTCGTCCATGGGTCCCCGGCAGCTACCTGCAGCTCATGACCCTGCACAGGTTAAGGCAGCGTTTACTCGGGAAGCGCCGGCCCGTAACTTCCGCCCCGACCCGGATGCTGCGAAAGAGTCGAAAAAATCCTGCTCGGACAGACTTGAACCCCGGAAATCCTTGCCTAGCTGACGGTCGCCGGGCGCCGTGTTCGGGTCCGGTTGGACGTAGAGGGCGTCGGCTCTCGCACCGGCGCGTCTCAGGTCCAGATTGCTCGTCAGGAGGATTTGGAGATGAGAACCAATTTCGATTTCACGCCCTACCGGCGTTCGACGGTCGGCTTCGACCGTCTGTTCGACCTGCTCGAAACCGGGCCGCGCGGCGATGCCGGCGACGGCTATCCGCCGTTCGACATCATCCGCGAGGGCGAGGACAGCTACCGGATCACGATCGCGGTCGCGGGCTTCCGCCCCGACGAGATCGAGATCGTCGCGCAGGAGAATCAGCTCACCGTCACCGGCAAGCGGGGCGAGGACAAGAGCGAGGGCCAGTATCTGCATCGCGGCATCGCGACGCGGTCGTTCGAGCGGCGCTTCCAGCTCGCCGACTATGTCGAGGTGCGCTCGGCCGAGTTCGACAACGGGTTGCTGAGCATCGCGCTCCAGCGCGTCGTCCCCGAGGCGATGAAGCCCCGCAAGATCGCGATCGGCAGCGGTACCGCCTCCGAGCCGAACGGCGCGCGGATCGAGGCGCCGCGCGAGCGCGAACCCGCATCGGCCTGATCGCCGCGCATCCCGTTCCATCAATCATCCACCATCCAGCCAGGAAAGGAGTAAGACCCATGGCCATCCGTGATCTGATACCCTGGAGCCGGCAGGAAAACCGGCTGCCGCTGCCCGTCGACGCGCCCTCGGCACGCGACGATCATCCGTTGCTGTCGCTGCACCGCGAGGTGAACCGGCTGTTCGACGACGTCTTCCGCGGCTTCGGCGTGCCGGCGCTGGGCGAGGTCGGGCGCTTCGCCACCCCCTTCGCTACCCCCAATGTCGAACTCGGCGAAACCGATACGGAGATCCGCGTCACCGCGGAACTGCCCGGGCTCGACGAGAAGGATGTCGAGCTGACGCTGGAGGACGGCGTGCTGACGCTGCGCGGCGAGAAGAAGGCCGAGGTCGAGGACAAGGACCGCGGCTATTCCGAACGCAGCTACGGCCGGTTCGAACGGCGCATCGGCCTGCCGCGGGGCGTGGAGGCGGACAAGGCGAACGCCTCGTTCCGCAACGGCGTGCTCACGGTGACGCTGCCCAAGACGACGGCGTCAAACGAGAACGTCCGTCGCATCCCGGTCAACACCAAGGCGGCCTGATCGTCGCCCCGTCGCAGCGCCGGACGGCCCGCCGCGGTCGTCCGGCGCTTCGCTTATCCAGGCCCGCCGGCGTCGCGCACCGCCGCCAGCCCTGCACCGTCGATCACCTCGATCCGCGCCTGGCCGAGCGCGATCAGCCCCGCGGCCTCGAACCGCTTGAGGATGCGGTTGATCGTCTGGCGCGACAGCGACAGCATCGCCGCCAGTTGCTCCTGCGACAGCCATAGCGTCGGCTGGCGTGCACCGGTGCCGCCATAACCGTCCGCCATCATCGTCAGCCGCGCCGCCACCCGCTGCGGCGCGCTCATCAGCGCCGCCGCCTCGGTGACCTGGAAGGCGAGGCGCAGCTTCTCCGTCGTCAGCCACGCCAGTTCGCGCCACCAGGCTGGATCACGGTCGAGCCGCGCCCGCAGCGGCGCAACCGGGACGTGGAGCAGCCGCGATTCGCGCGCCGCCTGCGCGTCATGGGTGCGCGGCCGCCCGTCGAGCAATGCGATCTCGCCGAACCACATGCCCGGCTGGATATGGGTGAGCATCGCCGCATGGCCGTCGGCATCGACCGCGCCGATCGCCACCGCCCCCTCCACCACCGCGTAGAGGCCGTCGGCGGCGTCACCGCGCCAGAAGATCGGCGCGCCCTCCGCCAGATGCAGCATCCGCGCGTCGGCGAGCAGCGCAGCGCGGAACGGCGCCGACAGCCGCCCGAACCACGCGCCCGCGGCGATGCTGGCCGGCGCCGGGTCGATGCTCACCACCGCACCGCGATGTCGCCAAGGCGACAGCCCCGCCGCCCACGTCCGATTACGCTGCCGCCCCAGCAAGAGGAGAGAAGGGATGACCGATCTGGCGAGGCATCTGTCCGCATATGCCGACTATCATCGCGACGAACGCAATATCGCAACCCATATGGTCGGCATCCCGCTGATCGTGCTGGCCATCGCGGTGCTCGCCTCGCGGCCGGGCTGGACGCCGGCCGAGGGGATCGTGCTGACCCCGGCCATGCTGCTGTCGGCGGCGGCGGCGCTGTTCTACCTGCGGCTCGACCGGCGCTTTGGCCTCGTCATGGCGGCGTTGCTCGCGCTGGGCTGCTGGGCGGGCGTGGCGATCGCCGGCCTGCCGAACGCGGCATGGCTGGCCCTAGGCATCGGCGGCTTCGTCGCCGGCTGGGCATTCCAGTTCCTCGGCCATTATTACGAAGGGCGCAAACCTGCCTTCGTCGACGACCTGTCGGGCCTGATCGTCGGACCGCTGTTCGTCGTCGCCGAACTCGCCTTTCTCGCCGGGCTGCGGCTCGAGGTGAAGCGGAGCATGGCGGCACCGGCGACTTGAAGCAGGCGAGACGGCGTCGCGGAGAGGCGCTGCGCGGCGATTGCTACAAGCATGTCCATGAGCCCGCCGTGTCCCAAGCCACCCCGTCAGCCCGGACTCGGTCCGGGGTCCACCGGGCAGCAAGAAAGCGGTTTCGAACCAAGCCTCTCTCCTCGCCGCAGAGTGGACCCCGGAACAAGTCCGGGGTGACGGAGAAAGCTGAGGGAAGCGGTCCCGCCACATCCTCAGCCATATGCAATCTATGCGTGTTCACGGCCGAACAAGCGCAATCCCTTGATCGGCCGCATCGCGCTTGTCCGGGGCGGGGCCGCGGCATAGGGCGGCGGCGGGTCGCCGGACGACCGCGCTGGAGAGGATGGACGGGATGCCCGAGTTGCAGCTGCTGCACACCGCCTTCGATCGCCAGCATCGCGCCTCGCGCGACGTGGCGGCGCCCGACCTCGCGACCCGGCTGGCGCTGCTCGACAAGCTCCGCGCATTGCTGGTCGACGGCCACGCGGCATTGGTGCGGGCGATCTCGGACGATTTCGGCGGACGCGCGCACGCCGAGACGGAGATGCTGGAGATCGTGCCGCTGATCGCCGCGATCCGGCACGCCCGCGGGCATCTGCGCCAATGGATGCGCGACGTGCCGCGCCGCGTCGATTTCAGCCTGCAACCGGCGCGGGCCTGGGTGCGCTACGAACCGCTCGGCGTGATCGGCGTGATCGCGCCGTGGAACTACCCGCTGTACCTGACGCTCGGACCCACGCTCGATGCGCTGGCGGCGGGCAACCGCGTGCTGGTCAAGCCATCCGAATCGACGCCGGCCTTTGCCGCGCTGCTCGCCCGGCTGGTGGCGGAGCGGTTCGACGCCGATCGCCTCGCCGTCGTGCCCGGCGGCGTCGCGGTGTCGCAGGCGCTGGCTGCGCTGCCGCTCGACCATCTCATCTTCACCGGCTCGACCGGGGTCGGCCGCCACATCCTGCGCGCCGCCGCCGAGCATCTGACGCCGGTGACGCTCGAACTCGGCGGCAAGTCGCCGGCGATCGTCGCGCCCGATTTCGCCATCGATCGCGCCGCCCGCTCGATCGCCTTCGGTCGCTATCTCAACGCCGGCCAGACTTGCGTCGCGCCCGATTATGCGCTGGTCCCCGCCGCCTCGGCGCGCCGCTTCGCCGAGCGCGTACTCGCCGCCGCGACGCATAGCTATCCGGCGATCGTCGACAATAACGACTACAGCGCGATCATCGACACGCGCCATCACCGGCGACTGACCGACGCGATCGAGGAGGCGCGCCACAAGGGCGCCGAGATCCTGACGCACCCGGCCGCGGCGGCGACCGGCGCGCGCATCGCGCCGACGGTCGTCCTCGGCGCACCCGACGATTGCGCGCTGATGCGCGACGAGATCTTCGGCCCGGTGCTGCCGGTGCGGCCCTATGCCACGCTTGACGCGGCGCTCGCCTATGTCCGCGCGCGGCCGCGGCCGCTCGCGCTTTATTGCTTCGCCGACCATGCCGACACGCAGCGCACGATCCTCGATGGCGCGACATCCGGCGGGGTCACGATCAACGGCACCTTGCTACACGTCGCGCAGCACAGCCTGCCCTTCGGCGGCATCGGGGCGAGCGGCATGGGTGCCTATCATGGCCGCGACGGCTTTCGCCGGTTCAGCCATGCGCGCGGCGTGCACAAGGCGGGACCGGTCGCGATGGTCGAGCGGATCGGGCCGCCCTGGGGCCGCGCCGCGCGGCTGGCGATGCGGCTGCTCGCCGGCCTCAAGCCGATCGACGGCGAGCGGTGAGCGCCGTCCACGCATGAGCGACCGGCTGTTCTCGCTCGACGACGCGCTGTTCCTGCTCGACGCGGCGCTGCGCGGCGGCGCCATCGCGCTGCTGCTGCTCACCGCCGTGATCTTCGCCCGGCTGCCCGCGTCGCGCCCGCGCAGCTTCGGCATCGCGCTGGCGCTGTGCGCGGTCATGGCCGCGCTGCAAGGGTTGCCGCGCATCCCGGCGCTCGACGGTGTCGGCCTGATCGTCGATGTCGGCGGCGATGCGGCGGTGCCGGCCTTCTGGCTGTTCGCCCGCGCCTGGTTCGACGACGAGTTCCGCCCGTCGCGGCGCGCCATCGCGCTGGTCGCGGTGTTCGTCGCCGCCGCGGCCTATCTGGCGCTGCAACGCGCCGCGCTGGTCCCGCCGCTGCCGGCGCTCGACCTGATCCTGCAGGCGGCGGGCACCGCCCTTGCCGTCCAGGTGCTCTGGCTCGCCTGGCGCCACCGCGCCGGCGACCTGGTCGAGCCGCGCCGCCGCGCGCGCACCGCCTTCGTCCTCACCGTCGGCGCGATCATCCTGTGGACGGTGTGGAGCGGCATGATCGGCCGCTGGGCGCTGCACACCGCGATCGCCAATCTGTCGGGGGCGGTCGCGCTGTTCGCCGGGGCGCTGGCGCTCGCGCTGCTGCTGTTCGGATTGCGCCATCCCGCGATCTTCCCATCGCCGGCCGCCGGCGATGCGCCACGCGACGCCGCCACGCCGGCAGACCTCCCGGTCGACCCGGCGGTGCGCGACGGGCTCGACCGGCTGATGCGCGACGAACGCGCCTATCGCGACCCGGACCTGACCATCGGCACGATCGCCGCGCGGCTCGGCGTGCCGGACTATCGCGTCCGCCGCCTGATCAACGGCACGCTCGGCCATCGCAACGTCAGCGCCTTCCTCAACGATCACCGCATCGCCGAAGTCCGCGCCGCGCTCGCCGATCCCGCGCAGCGCGACGTGCCGATCCTGACGATCGCGATGGACGCCGGCTTCGGCAGCCTCGCTGTGTTCAACCGCGCGTTCAAGGACCGGCTGGGCGAGACCCCCAGCACCTTCCGCCGCCGCCATCTCGGCTGACGCCGCCCGCCCTTCCGACGATCGCCTGCCGGACCGATCGTTTTCCGAAAACGCTCGGTCGGTTTCGAGGATCGGCAGGGCATTGCGCGCCTGAACCGCCAGGGGCGACCCGTTCACCAACGGGATGCCCCATGCCTCACCTGATCCGTTCCGCCGCCGCGGTGCTCGCGCTTGCGCTGCCCGGCTGCACCGCCTCCTCCCCGCCCGTCGCCGCGCCCGCGGCGACGATCATCGATGCGGTCACCGTCCGCCATGCCGAGGCGCATGGCGCGACGCTCGCCGGGGTCGTCGTGCCGCGGCGCGAGATCGCGCTCGCGTTCAAGGCGAGCGGGCGGCTGATGACACTGGCCGTCACCGCCGGCGATCAGGTCCGCGCCGGCCAGGTGCTCGCCCGGCTGGCCGGCGACGATGCCGCGGCGGCCATCGATCAGGCGCGCGCCGAACGCGCCGCCGCCGCTGCCGAGGCCGCCCGCGCCCGCGACGCGGCGACGCGCGCGGCGGGGCTGGACAGCGCCGGCGCGCTCGCCGCGGTCGATGTGCGCGACCGCGCGCTCGTCGCCGATGCCGCCGCCGCGCGCCGCGACGCCGCCAGCGCCGCGCTCGCGCGCAGCCGCATCGGCCGCGGCGACACGGTGATCGTCGCGCCCGAGGATGGCGTGGTCCTGGACCGGCTCGCCGAGCCCGGCGCGGTGGTCGAGGCGGGACGGCCGGTCCTGCGCCTCGCCGCCGGGGGTGTCGAGGTCGAGGCGCAGGCCGCCGAGACGCTGCGGCTCGCACCGGGGATGATGGCGGATGCCAGCCTGTGGGCGATCGGCGACGATCACGCCGTGGCGCGGCTGCGGACGATCGCGCCGGCCGGCGACGGCACCACCCGGCTGCGCCGCGCCCACTTCACGCTGATCGGCGGCGCGCAGGATCTGCCGCTCAACAGCTCGGCGACGCTGCTGCTGCGCCCGGCCGCGGCGACGGCGCCGGTCCGCGTCCCGATGACCGCACTCGATGCGCGCGGCGGCCGGCCGATGGTGTGGCGGCTGACCGACGGCGGACGGCACGTGCGGCGCACCGCGGTGCGGCTGATCGGCTTGCGCGGCGACGATGCCCTCGTCGCCGGCCTCGTGGAGGGCACGATGCTGGTCGCGAGCGGCGGCGCCACGCTGACCGACGGACAGGCAGTGGTGATCGCCGGCACCGGGCCGGAGGACCGCTGAGCCATGGACCGGTTCAACCTCTCGCGCTGGGCGGTGCGCCAACCGGCGCTGATCGGCTTCCTGATCGCTTTGCTGTTCGCCACCGGCGCGGCGGAGTTCTTCGCCCTGCCCCGCGCCGAAGACCCCAGCTTCACCCTCAAGGAGATGATCGTCGCGGCGCGATGGCCCGGCGCCGCGCCGGACCGGATGCGGTCGCTGGTCGCCGGCCCGATCGAACGTAAGCTGCGCGGCACCGAGTCGCTCGACTTCCAGCAGAGCTATTGCGTCGAGGGGGCATGCGTCATCCAGCTCGCGCTGCGCGACGACGCCGCCAAACAGCGGGTGCCGGAAATCTGGCAGCAGGTCCGCCGCGAGATCGCCGATGTCGCGCCCGATCTGCCGGCGGGCGCGCAGGTTTCGGCCAATGACGATTATTCCGACGTCTACGGCTATGTCTTCGCCCTCACCGGCGCGGACAACCGGCGGCTGGTTCAGATCGCCGAGCAAACGCGCGATGCGATGCTGCGGCTGCCCGGCGCCGCCAAGGCGCAGATCGTCGGCGAGGTGCCGCGTCGCCTGTTCGTCGATGTCGATGCTGGCCGGCTGGCCGGCATGGGCATCGCCCCCGGCCAGCTCGCGCAGGCGCTCGCGCAGCGCGCTGCGGTGACCCCCGCGGGCATCAGCGAATCCGCGCTGCGCGTCCCGGTGCGCGTCGATGGCGCCCCGGACGGCATCGACGCGCTGTCCGGACTATCGGTCGCGACGCCCGCCGGACCGATGCGGGTCGGCGATCTCGCAACGGTGAGCAACGGTCATGCCGATCCCCCCGACGCCTTGGTGCGGCACGCCGGCCGCCCGGCGGTGGTGCTCGCGATCGCGATGGCGCCGGGGGCGGACGGCCTCGGCTTCGGCGCGGCGTTGCGCACGACCGCGGCGGCGATCGCGCGCACCCTGCCCGCCGGCGTCCGCATGACGCAGGTCGAGGATCAGAGCGCGGTGATCCGCGAGGCGATCGACGCCTTCATGATCAAATTCTTCTGCGCCCTCACCGTGGTGCTGGTCGTCGCCTTCCTGACGCTGGGCTGGCGGATGGGGATCGTCGTCGCGCTGTCGGTACCGCTGACGCTGGCGATCGTGGCGCTGGCGATGGGCGCGGCGGGGATCGGGCTGGAACGGATTTCGCTCGGCGCGCTGATCCTGTCGCTCGGCCTGCTCGTCGACGATGCGATCATCAGCGTCGAGGCAATGGTGGTGCAGATGGAAAAGGGCGCGGCCCGCGAGGAGGCCGCCGCCTACGCCTGGACGCACACCGCCTTTCCGATGCTCACCGGCACGCTGCTCACCATCGTCGGCTTCCTGCCGGTCGGCTTCGCGCGCTCCACGACCAGCGAATATGCCGACGGCATCTTCTGGGTGACCGGCACCGCGCTGATCGTCAGCTGGATCGTCGCGGTGGTGTTCACCCCCTATCTCGGCGTCCGCCTGCTGCCCGCGGTGCCGGCCGATCGTGCCCGTCACGACCCGCACGACACGCCCGCCTATCGGCGGCTGCGCCGGATCGTCGGCTGGTGCCTCGACCATCGCTGGCTGGTGGTCGGCGCCACCGGCGCGCTGCTGCTCGTTAGCATCGCCGGCACGGCGCTCGTGCGGCAACAGTTCTTCCCGACCTCCGACCGGCCGGAGCTGATCGTCGACGTCGCACTGCGGCCGGGCAGCGCGATCGGCACGACGCAGGCGGCGGTACGCCGGATCGAGGCCGCGATCGGGCGCGATCCCGACCTGCACAGCATCGACAGCTATATCGGCGAGGGCACGCCGCGCTTCTACCTGCCTTACGGCCCCGCGCTGCCCAATCCGGCGCGGGCGACGCTGATGCTGGTCGCCACCGATCTCGCCGCGCGCGAGCGGCTGGCGGCGCGGCTGGCCACGCTGCATGCCGCGCCCGCCGCGACGCTGCACGTCCGCCGCCTGTCGCTCGGCCCCAGCACCGGCTTTCCCGTGCAATATCGCGTCATCGGCCCCGATCCCGAGCGGCTTCGCGCCATCGCCGCGCAGATCGTCCGCGTGCTGCGCACGACACCCGGCGCGCGCGACGTACAGACCGACTGGGGCAGCCCCGCCCCCGCGACGCAGGTCCACGTCGACGGCGCGGCGCTGGCGCGGCTCGGCACCGACCGCAGCACGCTCGAAGGGGAGATCGACGCGCTGGTCAGCGGCCGCTCCGCCGGCGAGGTGCTCGACGGCAGCAAGCGGATCGGCATCATCGTGCGCGCCGCGTCGCGCGACCGCGGCGACCCCGGCCAGCTCGCCGACCTGACGATCCGCACGCCCGCCGGCGCGGTGCCGCTGCGTACCATGGCACGGATCGGCACCGCGATGGAACAGCCGATCGTCTGGTCGCGCGACGGCGCAAGATGCCTGACGGTGCAGGCGGACATGACCGGCGACGTGCAGGCGGCGCAGCTGGTCGACGCCGCCGAGCCGCGCCTCGCCGCGATCCGGGCCGCGCTGCCGAACGGCTACCGTATCGAGGACGGCGGCGACGGCGAGCTGTCCGCCAAGGCCAATGGCGCGATCTACGACCTGCTGCCGGTCACCCTCGCGGCGATGCTGCTCCTGCTGATGATCCAGTTGCGCAGCGTCGGGCGCACCCTGCTCGTGCTGGCGACGGCGCCGCTCGGCATCGTCGGCGCGGTCGCGGCGCTGCTCGTCACCGGCGCCCCGTTCGGCTTCGTCGCGCTGCTCGGGCTGATCGCGCTCGCCGGCATGATCATGCGCAACGCGATCATCCTGGTCGATCAGGTCAGCCGGCACGAGGCGGAGGGGATGACCGTCACCCAGGCGATCGTCGCCGCCACGGTCGGCCGGTCGCGCCCGGTGGTGCTGACTGCGCTGGCCGCGGTGCTCGCGTTCATCCCACTGTGTTTCAACGTGTTCTGGGGGCCGATGGCGATCGTGATGATCGGCGGGCTGATCGGCGCGACGATCATGACCCTGGTCTCGCTGCCGGCGCTGTTCGCGCTCGCCTTCGCCCGCCACGCTGCCGAGGAGACGATCGATGCGTGATGCCACCCTGCCCCGGTTCGCCGTCGCGATGCTGCTGTCGCTCGCCGGCTGCACGATGGGCCCGGACTTTCACCCGCCGGTCGCCGCGCTGCCGCCGGTCTGGGCCGGGCTGCCGGCCGCGACCACCGCGCAGACGCCGGACTGGTGGCGCGCGTTCGGCGATCCGACGCTCGACGCGCTGGAGGCGCGCGCGATGGCGGCGAACCTCGACCTCGCCGCCGCGCGCGAGCGGCTGGCCGCGGCGCGGATCGCGCGCGGCGCGGTTGCCGCGGCAGGGCAGCCGACGCTGACCGGCACCGCCGGCTACAGCCGCGACCGGATCGGCACGCAGGGCGCCGCCGCGCTCGCCGCGCCGATCCTCGGCCTGGCGCCGCAGACCGGCACGCCGGCCAAGGGCGTCGACTTCGATCTCTACAGCCTCGGCGTCGGCGCGCGTTGGGAGATCGACCTGTGGGGGCGCCAGCGCCGCGAGACCGAAGCGGCCGGTGCCGAGGTCGCCGCCGGCGCCGCGGCGACCGACGGCGTCGCCCTGGCCGTCGCCGCGGAGGTCGCGCGCACCTATCTCCAGCTGCGCGGGCTGCACGCGGAGCAGCGCTTCGCCGCCTCCGCCCTCGCGCTCGCCGACCGCGCGCTGGCGATCGCCCGCATGCTGCACGCGCGCGGCCTGCGCAGCGCGCTGGAGGTCGCGCAGGACGAGGAGGATCGCGCCCGGCTGATCGCCGACCGGGTGGAGCTCGACCGCCGCACCGCCGCGCTGGCGCGGGCGCTGGCGGTGCTCGTCGGCGGCGACCCCGATCATGCGGTGATCGCGCCGGCCGCGACCCTACCAGCCTTCGCCATCGGCCCGACTCCCGCCCGCCTGCCGTCCGAGACGGCGCGGCGGCGGCCCGACATCGTCGAGGCGGAGGCCCGCCTCCACGCCGCCACCGCGCGGATCGGCGTGGCGCAGGCCGATTTCTACCCGCGGATCGACCTCACCGGCCTGTTCAGCTTCGACGTGCTCCGCCTCGCCGATCTCGGCTGGGACGCGCGCAATACCAGCGTCGGCCCGGCCTTGACGCTGCCGATCTTCGCCGGCGGCCGCCTGCAGCGCCAGCTCGACCTGCGCCGGTCGGAGGAGCGCGCCGCGGCGCTCGCCTATCGCGCGACGGTGCTCGCCGCGTGGCGCGAGATCGACGACGCCGTCGCGGATGTCCGCGCCGCCGCCGCTCAGGCCACCGCCGCCGCCGCCGATCTCGCCCGCCGCCGCGCGGTCGAGACGATGGCGACCGCGCGCTTCGCCCGCGGCGACATCGCCGCGGCGGCCGTCATCGACGCGCAGACGCACAGGATCGAGGCGGAGGCCGCGCTGATGCGCCGCCGCCTCGCCGCCGCGCTGGCGCAGGTGCAGCTCCACCGCGCGCTCGGCGGCTGACGCGAGGGGCCACACGACACAAAATCCACACACGTCTGCGCTAGCGCTGCGACGATGGGGATGGCACCGCCTGGCTCAGACACGATGCGGCGCGCCGCGGCGGCCCTCTCGCCCTATCTGCTCGCGCATTTCGCCAAGAGCCAATTGTGGCATGCCAGCACGATCCTGTTCGGCTTCTTCCTCACCGAGGCCTGCGGGCTGAGCGCGACCGCGATGGGACTGGTGATGGCCGGAACGCTGGTGCTCAACGGCGCCATCGACGCCGCCTTGGGAATAGGCTGGCGGGCGCAGGTCGTCGGCCTCGCCGGCGCGGCGCGATTGCAGCTTGCCGCCGCGCCGGTCGTCTGCCTGTTCTTCCTGCTGTTCTGCGCGACGCCGCTGGTCGGGCCGGACGCGCGCCTGCCCTGGGCACTGGCGATGCTGCTCGGCTTCCGCCTCGCCTATCCGGTGCTCGACGTGCCGCAGAATGCGATGGTCGCGCTGGCGCCGCTGGGCGAGGACGGGCGCTGCACCCTGCTCGCGCGGCGCAACATCGCCTCCGGGCTGGCGAGCATCGCGGTCGGTGCCGCCGCCGGGCCGCTGCTGATCCGCGGCGCGGGCATCGGCCCGTGGCTGGCCTGGGCGGCGGTCCTGTCGCTGCTGGTCTGCGCGACCGGCTGGTGGCTGCGCCGGTCGCCGGTGACCGGCGTGGTCGATCGGCCGGCGCGGCGTGATGCCGACGCCACGCCGCTGCCCTTCGCCACGATCCTCGCCGCGCTGGCGGTGATGATGGCGGCAAGCTCGACCTTCCGTACGCTCGAACCCTATTATGCCGCTTATGCCGCGGGTGGCAGCGGCCTGCTGCTCTGGGCGGCGATCGGCGGCCTCATCAGCCAGCCGGCGTGGCTCGCCTGTCGCCGCCGGACCAGCCCGGCCGGCGCGCTGAGCCTGGCGGCGCTGGTGCTGCTGCTCGCCGCGCTCGTCCTGCTCGCGCCGCTGCGTACCACCGCCACCGGCGTGATCGTCGCCGGACTCGGCTTCGGCGCGGGATCGAGCGGCCTGTGGCTGATGCTGTGGGCGGCGATGATGCGCCGCGCCGCCGCCGGCGCTGCGACCGCCTATGTCGGCATCTTCACCTGCGTGTCGAAGCTGGCGCAGGCGGCGGCGATGCTGCTGCTCGGCCGGGTGCTCGCCGCCTCGGCGTATCGCGTCACGCTCGCCGATCCCGGCTCCGCGCCGTCGCTGCTGATCGTCCTGTCGCTGGCGATCCTGGCGGCGACGTGCCTCGCGCTCGCCTTCGCGCACGCCCGCGCGGCATCGGCCGGCGCGCCCGGCCCGGCCGGCGCTCTGCCGGTCGCGCTGCCGCCGCTCAGCGGCAGCTAGGCGCCGCGCTGCCGTCGGTGCCGAACCGCCAGATCGTCGTCTGGCGATAGGTTTGGCCGGGGCGCAGGATCGTCGTCGGAAAGCCGGGATGATGCGGGCTGTCCGCCACATGCTGCATCTCCAGAGCAACGCCGTCGCCGGGCTGGTAGACGCGGCCGCTCGGCCCCGCGTCGCGGCCGTCGATATAGCCGCCGGTATAGACCTGCACCGACGGCTCGGTCGTCTCGATCGTCAGCGTCCGGCCCGACGCGGGATCGATCAGCCGCGCGACCGGCGCCAGCCTGCCCGCGGGCTTGTCGAAGAACCAGGCGTGATTGTAGCCGCGTCCGGTCGACGGCAGGCGATCGATCCGCTCGCCGATCCGCCGCGGACAGCGGAAATCCAGCGGCGTGTCCGCCACCGGCGCCAGCGCGCCGGTCGGGATGCCACCCGCGTCGGTGACCACCGACCGGGCCGCCTTCAACTGCAGCCACTGGCCCAGCACGCTGCCGCTGCCCTCGCCCGCCAGATTGAAATAGCTGTGGTTGGTGATGTTCAGCGCGGTCGGCCTGGTGGTGCGCGCCGCATAGTCGATGTGCAGCGCATTGTCGGCGGCGAGCCGATAGGTGACGGTCACCGTCAGCTGGCCGGGGAAGTTCTGGAAGCCGTCCGGGCTGACCAGCGTAAAGGTCGCGCGGTCGCCACCCGCTCCCGGCCGGCGGCGGACCTGCCAGTCGGCGGTGTCGAAGCCGAACGGGCCGCCGCCGTGCAGCGCATTGGCGCCGTCATTGGCCACCAGGGTCACCCGCCGCCCGTCGATGGTGAATCGCGCGCCGGCGATCCGGCCCGCATAGCGACCGATCGTGGCGCCGAAGCCGTTCTTGCGGATCTTGCTGCGATAGTCCTCGGGCGTGGCATAGCCGAGCACGACGTTGGCGCGCCGTCCGTCGCGGTCGGGCACTTCGATCGCGGTCACGATCGCGCCTTGCGGGATCAGGCGGACCGTCATGCCGTTGCGGTTGCGCAGCGTGATCGTCGGATCGGCGGGCAGCGGCGCGGCGGCCGCGACCGCCGCGGCGAGGAAAGGAAGCCATGTCACCGCAACGGTCTAGGACACGCCTTCCACCCGCGCGACCGCCTTTTCACCGCCGCCTGCCAAATCGACGGCGCGCTGCTCCCAAATCGGATACAGCCAAGGTTCAGCGATCATGCTTAACAGGCCCCTTATGGTTGACCCAGACTTGCCAGCATCCGGTCCGCATGCGTCCCAGCCGACGCCCAAGATCAAGGGCGTTGCCGACGACATGGCGGCGATCTTCGGCCCTGCCTTGCGCCGCGAACCCGCCGCGCTCCCCGTTCCCGTCCGGACCGAGCGGCGCCGCCGCAAGCGCGGTCCCTGGCTCGCCCTATTGGGCGCAGGCGGCGTCGTGACGATGCTCGCCGCCGGCGTGATCGGCGGCAACAGCGCGATGGAGGCGCCCGCCACGGCTCCGGCGACGCGCGTCGCCGCGAAACGCGTGAAGGCGCCGCCCCGTCCGGCACCGGCAGCGGCGCAGCCAGCCGAGCCGGTCCAGCTCGCCGCCGCGACCCCGACGCAGCCGCCGCTGCCCCCGGCGGTTGCGGAGGGACTGGTCAGCGCACCCGCGCCGCACGCCGACGTCCCCTACGCCGAAGAGGTCGCCGCCGTGCCGCAGCGGTCCGCGCCGCCGCGCGTCGAACGACCGGCACCGGCGCCCGACCGCCGCGCGGCGATCACCACCGTGTCCTCGCAACGCGCTGCCTGCTACGACGAGGCGAGCTGCCTCGCCCCGCAACTGCGCACGGCGGAGCGCAGCGTCGCCGTCGCCTATGACCGGGCGACGCAGGCGCAGGTGCGCGCCGGCACGCTGCGCGACTATCGCGACGAATGGCTGCGCGCCCGTCGCGTCGCGCTCAAGCGCCCGCGCGAGGCGCTGCGCATCTACAGCATGATCGCCTCCGACCTGCGCGTCTTCGCGGAGGATGCGCCGGAGGATGAGCGGGTCGCGCTGCGATGATCGGCTTCCGTCGCGAACGTCATGTCCCGGCAAGCGGGGTCCGCAGCGGACCGCAGCCGCTCTACGCGATCGGTGACGTCCACGGCCGCTACGACCTGCTCCATGCACTGCTTGCCGAGGTCAACCGCGACGCCGCCGAACGCTATCCCGGCGTGACGCCGCTGCTCATACTGTCCGGCGACTATGTCGATCGCGGCCCCGCGTCCGCCGAAGTGCTCGCCGCCCTGACTTGGCTGCTGCGTTCGACCGCGGTCGAGGCGCGATTGCTCGAAGGCAATCATGAGGCGATGCTGCGCGACTTCCTCGAACAGCCGGTCAGGCATGGCCGCTGGCTCGCGGTGGGCGGCGCGGCGACGCTCCGCTCCTATGGCGTCGCTTTACCCGATCCGCCCGAGCTGGACGATCCGGCGACGCTCACCGCGCTGCGCGACAGCCTGCTCGACGTGATGCCGACCTCGCACTACCATCTGCTGCACCGGCTCGAACTGCTGGTCGAGGTGGGCGATTACGCCTTCGTCCATGCCGGGATCGTCCCCGGCGTCGCGCTGCACGCTCAGAACCGCGACGACCTGCTGTGGATCCGCGAGGAATTCCTCGACCATCCCAAACCGTCCGCGTCGGTCATCGTCCACGGCCACACCTGGACCGGCGATCGCCCGACGCTGCTGCCGCACCGTATCGGCATCGACACCGGCGCCTACAAGACCGGCGTGCTGACCGCGCTCCACCTGTGCGACGACCGGGCCGAGATCATCCAGGCCGTCGACGACGCTGCCGCCACGGGCTGATCCCGGTCAGCCGTAGCGTTCCTCCGCCCACGGGTCGCCGCGCATGTGATAGCCGTTGACCTCCCAGAAGCCGGGCTTGTCCGCGCCGAGGAAGTCGATCGCGCGCAGCCATTTGGCGCTCTTCCACAGGTAGAGGTGCGGCACCAGCAGCCGCGCCGGGCCGCCATGCGCGCGGGTCAGCGGCGCGCCGTTCCAGCGATGCGCGATCATCGCCTGCTCCGCCGCGAAATCGGCGAGCGGCAGGTTGGTGGTATAGCCGTCATAGCCGTGCAGCATGACGAACGCCGCCTCGTCGCGCGGCCGGACGAGCGCGATCAGGTCGCGCGTGGCGATCCCCGTCCAGTCGTTGTCGTAGCGCGACCAGGTCGTGACGCAGTGGATGTCCGACCGGGTCTGCGTCTGCGGCAGCGCCATGAACGCCGCCCAGTCGAGGATGGCCGGCCGCTCCACCATCCCGCCGATGCGCAGCTCCCATCGCTCCGTCGGGATATCGGGCTGGCGGCCGAGGTCGAGCACCGGCCAGTCGCGCACCAGATGCTGGCCGGGCGGCAGCCGCTCGTGCTCGGGCCGCGCGGGCGTGCCGGTCAGGAACTTGTGCTCGCTCGCCCAGCGCTGTTTCGAGCGCGTCAGCTTGCTGTCGGGCGGCGTCGCATCGTCGGTCATCTCGATCTCCGTTGCACCGTTCATGGTGCGTCATCGCCGCCAAAGGCAAGGCCGCGCCGGGGCGCAGGTGAAATTCACGTCACAATCGCGTCGCGCGGTTGAACCCGCCGGGGTGGCCGACGATCTCCGCCGGCGTCAACGCGAGGGACAGGATATGACACCCGACGAACGCACGCTTCTGACGAATTTCCTCAACGAACTGGTCGCCACCCGCGGCATCGCCAAGGATCAGGAGGCGGATGCGATGATCCGCCAGGCGCTCGCCGCCAACCCCGATGCGAGCTATCTGCTGGTCCAGCACGCCATCGTCGCCGACCAGTCGCTGCACGCGGCGCAGGCGCGGATCGCCGAGCTGGAGCGACAGCTCAACCCGCCGGCCGCCGCGACCAGCTTCCTGCCGTCCGACCGTGGTGGACCATGGGGCGGATCGTCATCCACCTACGCACCGCCCCCGCCCGAGGCGCGGCCGGGCATCCTCTCGGGCGGCGGCGGCCTCGGCAGCTTCCTGCGCTCGGCGGGCACCACCGCGGCGGGCGTGGCCGGCGGCGAGATGCTGTTCAGCGGCCTTTCCAATCTGTTCGGCGGTCATCACGGCGGCGGCTTCGGTGGCCAGGGCTTCCTCGACGCGCCCGAAGAGAACATCACGATCAACAACTACGGCGACGGCGACGACGATAGCGACAGCAGCGACTGGTAGCATCGCGTGACGGCTTGAACCCAAATCAGCCGCTCGCGTGTTGGGGACGTGCAGATCATGGCAAGCAGAAGGAGCCGGATGGTGACAACCCAATTTCTCGTTGCGCTGATCGGTTCGATGTCTTTCTCCGCGCTGGTGACGATCCCGTTGGCGCGGTGGTGCGCGACGCACCTGCCGCGCTGACGGCGCTCGCGCCATTCCCGCCGCCGCCACGCGCCGCGGCGGGGCACGCACTTCGCCCTCGGTATTGGCCGGCAGCTGGTGTAGCGGTGCGCGTGCCCGCCCGACGCGGGACGAGGATTGAGGCAGAGGCATGGCCCGCAAGCACACCAAATACCGCCCCGACGACGATCTGCCCGCCGACGAGGACGCCGCCGCGCCGGTGCCGCCCTGCTGGCTGTGCGGCCGCCCGACGGGCAAGACGATCGTCTGGCATCATCCCGTGCCGAAGAGCCGGGGCGGGCGCGACGTCGTGCCGATGCACCCGATCTGCCAGCAGACGGTGACCGCCAACTTCACCAATTCCGAACTGCAACGCCACGGCATGAGCGTCGACGGGCTGCTCGCCGACCCGGCGACGCGCAAGTTCGTCGACTGGGTGGCGAACAAGGACCCCGACTTCACCGCGACCATCACCAAGAAGCAGCGCTGATCCGCAGCATCGGCGCCGGGCACGCGCGCGACGCCGCGGCGCTTGCGCTCGACCCGCATCCTCCCGCATCAAGGCGCATGGTCCTGCCCGCCGCGTGCTTCCCGTGACATATCGTCCCCCCGTGCGGCCCGCACTGGCGCCGGGCCGGATGGCGGCCCGGTCGGGACGGCGCGACGTGCGCCCGCGCTTCTACCGTGCCGGGCGGCTCGGCGCGCTGACCATGCTGGCGATCCGCGCCGCCGCGGTGCTGCTGCTGGTCGGCATCGCGCTCGGCGGCCATTGGATCGACCGCGCCGGGCTGCGCGACAATACCGACGGCGCGGTCAGCTTCCTCGACATCGTCTATTTCACCGTCATCACCGTGACGACGGTGGGCTATGGCGACATCGTGCCGGTCAGCGATTCGGCGCGGATGTTCGACACCTTCGTCGTCACGCCGATCCGCATCTTCGTCTTCCTCATCTTCCTCGGAAGCGCGTACAGCTTCATGCTCAGACAGGGATGGGAGCGGTGGCGGATGGGCCTCGTCAGGCATGAGTTGAAGGACCACGTCATCGTGTGCGGCTTCGGCCGCTCGGGTTCGGCGGCGGTCGGCGAGCTGCTCGAACGCGGCCACCCGCCCGGGCAGATCGTCGTGGTCGATGCGAACGCCAACCGCCTGCGCCTCGCCGAGGAATGGGGCGTCGCCACCGTCGAAGGCGATGCGACGCACAATACGGTGCTGGAAATGGCCAAGGTCGGGGCGGCGCGCACCGTCATCGTCTGCCCCGGTCGCGACGACACCGCGGTGCTGATCATCCTCACCTGCCGCCGCCTCGCGCCGCATGCCGGCATCGCCGTGTCGATCGCCGCGATCGAGAACGAGCTGCTGGCGCGCGACGCCGGCGCCAGCATCATCGTCAACCCGGTCAGCTTCGGCGGGCAATTGCTCGCGCAATGTACCGCCGGCCCGCATGTCGCCGATTACGTCGCCGATCTCGTCACCCGCGGCGGCAAGATCGAGTTGCGCGAACGCGCGGTGCGGCCCGAGGAGGTCGGCACATCGCCGCGCGCCAGCACCGACGGCCAGATCGTCCGCATCTATCGCGACGATCATGCGATCGGCGTGCTCGAGCCGGAGGCGCAGCAGTTGCGCGCGGGCGACTGGGTGATCGAACTGGTCCCGGCCGGCCGGCCCGCCGCCGCCTGACCCCGCGATGCAGGAACTGACCCTCGCCGTCGTCGGCCTCGACTTCCCCAATGCGGACGGCAGCAACCGCCGCTCCGAAGCGATGATGACGCTGCCCGGCGCCCCGGTCGCGCTGGTGCCCGAGCCGAAGAACAAGCACGATCCCAATGCGATCGCGGTCTTCAGCGGGCAGGGCGCGCAACTCGGCTACATCAATGCCGAACGCGCGCCCTATATCGGTACCCGGCTGAACCGCGGCGAGGAGGTGGCGGCGATCTTCCAGGGGCTGGATGGCGGATCGGCGTTCGTCCGCGTCCGGTTCGGCGGCGGCCTGCCGACCCTGCCGCCAGCCGCCGCCCGGCCCGCCTCCCCGCCCGCCCCGCCGCGACCGGCGCGGCGATCCGAACCCTATGACCCGCACGCTTTCTATCCGGACGAGGACGGGCCGGAATGGGGCGCCTGAGCGCCGCCGGACGACCGTCCACGCCGGCCGCGCCGGGCCGCGGGCGCGGGCGCGAGATGAAGCAGGGGGTCACCGGCAAGCGGGAGGCAGGCCGTCCGGGGCGGGATCGCCATTCGAGCTTCGCGCGTGCGGCCTTCCCTGCGGGCAGGTCTATCGCATAGAAACGTGTGCTTGAGCCGGCCGCCGTCCAACCCCACCCGTCACCCCGGACTTGTTCCGGGGTCCACCCTGCGGCGGGGAGAAGGGCTTCATTCGACACCATTCCCTTGCGGCTGGGTGGACCCCGGAACGAGTCCGGGGTGACGGCGATGATGAGGACACCGATCGAACCTCACCACCCCAGCCATAGGCAATCGCCCTGCCCTGGCGAAGGCTATCGCATAGAACGTCTGTTTGAGCCGGTCGCCTCCCGACCCTACCCGTCACCCCGGACTCGTTCCGGGGTCCACTCCGCGGCGGGGAGAAGCGCGTGATTTGACACCATTCCCTTGCGGCCGGGTGGACCCCGGAACGAGTCCGGGGCGACGGCGGTGATGAGGAAACCGATCGAACCTCACCACCCCGGCATCGGCCATCGCCCTGCCCCGGCAGGGCAAGGAACCCGACCGCATGCCAACCTAGCGCAGCCCGAACCCTGCGGCACTGTTCTCGCCATTGTCGGTACGCTCACGGCCGGCGAGGACGTTCTCCAGCTCGGCGAGCGTATGCGGCACGTCGAGGTGCTGCGCGCCGAGGAACAGGCGGCTGCCCTCGCCTTCGGGTATTGCATGGGTGAGCTTGTCGATATCGACCAGCGCCTTGCCAGAGGGCAGCATTTCGATCCGCACGAACCGCATCATCGTCTCCCGCGTCACGCCGGACCGGCATGGATGGAGTGGGCAACGATCCACGGCGCGGAAAAGACGCGCAAGCGCCGGATCGGCAGGCCCGGATGACCCCCACAATGCTAACAGATCGCAACAGGAACAGCCGCTTAGCACGGCACGTTGCCGCTTTCGAATGTGGGAGTGAGCACGATGACGAGCCAACAGAATACCGAATCGAACACCGTCCGCCGCACCATCGCGATCGGCGCGGCGGCAGGTATCGCCACCGGGCTGCTCGCCAACCTGCTGCGCAAGGCCGCGGTGCAGGCGCCGACCGTCTTCGCCGGGCCATGGGACAAGGCGCTCGCCGCCGAACATGCCGCCGCGCTGAAGATCTTCGACCTGCTCGAAGCGACCGACGACGACGCCACCGCGCGCCGCTCGTTCCTGCTGATGCAGCTCAAGCATGCGATCAGCAAGCACGCCTTCCAGGAAGAGAATGTCGTCTATGCGATGATGCGCGACCAGGGGCTGACCGAGGCGGCGGATCACCTCAATCACGAACATGGCTATGTGAAGCAGTATTTCTTCGACCTGACCGAGATGCCGCGCAACGACCCCGCATGGCTGCCCAAGCTCAAGGAATTCCGCGGCCTGATCGAGAGCCACATGCGCGAAGAGGAAGACGAATTGTTCCCCAAGCTGCGCGATCAGCTGTCCGACGAGCAGAACAAGCACATCACCGCCGCGATGAACAAGGAAGGGCTCAAGCTCGCCTGATCCCGTGAGGGGGGCGCGTCGCACGCACCCTTCGGCTCAGCCGTTCAGCCAGTCGCTTTCGGCATCGTCGAGCGCGGCAAAGGCATCGCCATCGGCCTGCTGGCTGCGCAGGTGCGCCCGCACCGCCTCGGGATCGCCGTTGCGCGGAAAGCTGCGGTCGGCGCGCGCCGCGTCGGCGATCCCGTCCACCCAGTCGCCCCGCCCGCGTTGCGTCAGCAGCCAGCGTCCGAACGCGATCGGGCTGCCATCATCCGGGTTGATCATGCTGCGCTCCTCCATTGCCGCACCCTATCGCACACGCCCGATGTTCTTGCAATGTTCTTGTCAACGCCCTTCGTGTCGGCGTAGCATGGCGCATGCCGAGTCGCGCCGACCCGGCGACGAACAGGAGCCTCGGCATGGAGCAGGACCTCCCGCTACGCGCGGCCGCGCGTGCGATCTACGACGCATGTTATCCGTCCGAGGAATGGACGCCGTGCAGCTTCGACGAGGCGGAGCGGTTCGGCACGGTCCATTATCGGCAGGCGGTCGGCGCCGCCTGCCACGCGCGCCGCGCGCTGACGCCGGACGAGGAATGCCAGTTGCTGCTGTCGGTCGTACTGTGATCGCAACGCTCGCCTGATGCGCGGCGTGGAACCTGCCGCCCGCCCATCGGTCGGGCAGGTCATGCCCCAGCCGTTTCCCATGCCCGCCACCTTCGTCGTCAGCCGCGTGATGCGTCCGGGACGGGAGGATGCCTATGAACCCTGGGTGCGCCGCCTGCTCACCGCCGCGCAGGCGCACGACCGGTTCGCCGCGGCGGTGCGGCTCGATCAGGCGGGCGGGCTCCACCACCTGCTGCTCCAGTTCGGCGGGCCCGACGCCTTGCAGGCCTGGCTGGCGCAGCCCGCCTATCGCGACCTCGCCGCGGAGGCGGAGGCGTTTTCGGTCGGGCTGGATCAGCGGGACAGCGGCAAGGTCGTCGGCTTCACCCTGCCGAGCGAGGTCGCCGCGAAGAAGTGGCGGACGGCGCTCGTCACCTGGATCGGCGTCGTCCCGACGCTGCTGATCGTCAGCGGCGTCGTGGGATGGGCGCTGCCGGCGCTGCCGCGCGTGCTGCAACAGATCCTGTCGTCGATCGTGCTGACCGCCGCGCTCACCTGGCTGATCCTGCCGCGTGTCCGCGGCTGGTCGCGCTTCTGGATGCTGCGGGATTCACAGGGCAAGTTGCGCAAGACCGCCGACTAGGCGGCAGTCCAATGCCCCCGACGCGCAGGGCGATTGCAGATCGCTGGGGCGGTGAGGTTCGATCGGTTTCCGCATCAGATCCGTCACCCCGGACTCGTTCCGGGGTCCACCCATCCGCAAGAGAATGGTGCCAAATCAATCCCTTCTCCCCGCCGCAGAGTGGACCCCGGAACAAGTCCGGGGTGACGGAATGGGGTTGGAAGGCGACACGCCCAAAGCTTGAATGTCGATTCCGCCTGGCCGATGAGCGAAAAACGGCGGCAGGGCGTTATGCCTGCTCGATCCGTCCGGGAGAGTCCGATGCCAGATTGCCCTATCCTTCGCCCCGCCCCTCCCATCGTCCGGGCCGCCTGACCATGGCCGAGGTGGTAATCAGCCCCAGCGGCCCCGGCGCGATGGAAGCCGGCCTGATGATCGACAACACCGGCACCCGCTTCGTCGTGCTGACGTTCCAGGAGCCCGAAGCCGATCCCGTCATCGTCACCTTCACCGTGCCGATCTTCCAGGACTATGTCCGCCATCTCGCCAAGACGGCCGAGGCGGCGGCGGACGAACTCAACTGGGTCATGCCCGACTGAGCGTCCACGCGCCACGCCCCGGCCACCGCCGACCGGCGCCTGCCCCCCTGACCTGCCCGAAGGAGACGAACGATCGCGCACGCCAGCAACGTCGTATATTGCGACGGACCGAACAGCCCGCACGCCTTCGACATCATTCCGTTGCAGCCGCGCAATGGCACGCTCGATGCCAAATGCCCGATCTGCCACGGCTACGGCCAGTGGAATACCGAGATCGACCTGGTCAGCTTCCGCTGCAAGCGCGCGATCTGCGACCATTGCCATGGCGCCGGCTGGATCGAGACGGGCGACGATCCCGTCGGCCATGCCGATATCGTCATGGCGCCGGACGGCTATCCGCAATGGGTGATCAGCTACGCGGCGCCCCCCGCCACCGGCGACGCCCCCGGCGACGCTGCGGTGAGCGATCCCGCCGCACCGCTATCGGCGGACTGACCGTCTAACATATTGATCTCGCTGCATCGCTTGTCGCTCCCCGGCGTTGGACCGGGAAGGAGACGATGATGACGCATGATCCCGATACCGACGCGCCGAGCCCCGACGAGCAGGCCGAGGAGATGGAGAAGGTCCAGGAAGACGCCGCCGAGGAGCGCGAGGGCAATCGCGGCTACCAATGATGCCGCGCCGGCGCTGACGCGCGACACGATCCCCAGGCAGAGGAAGCGGCCATTGCGTATCCACCATCTCAATTGCGGGACCGATTGCCCGCTCGGCGGCGCGCTGTTCGACGGCCGCAGCCGCGGCGTGCTGGGGACGATCGTCTGCCACTGCCTGTTGATCGAGACCGATGCGCACGGGCTGGTGCTGGTCGACACCGGCTATGGCCTGAAGGACGTCGCCCATCCGCATCGCCATCCCGATCCCCGCATCACCCTGCCGTGGCGGGCGATGCTCAACATCCGCCTGCACGAGCGGGAAACCGCCGTCCGCCAGATCGAAGCCCTGGGATTCCACACCCACGAAGTACGCCACATAATCACCACCCACCTCGACTTCGATCATGCTGGCGGGCTTGAGGATTTTCCGCAGGCGACCGTCCACGTCATGCAGCGGGAATATGACGATGCGACAGGGCCGCGTGCCGGGATCGTCGCGCGCAACCGCTGGCGGCCGCGCCAGTTCAACGACGTGCAGCGCTGGCAGACCTATGGCGCTCGCGGCGAAGGCTGGTTTGGGTTCGACGCGGTGCGCGACCTCGCCGGCCTGCCGCCCGAGATTCTGATGGTGCCGCTGCCGGGCCACACCTGGGGCCATGCCGGTGTCGCCGTCCGCAAGGACGACGGCAACTGGCTGCTCCACGCCGGCGACGCCTATTTCTACCGCGGCGAGATGCGGCAGGCGAAGCGGCACTGCACCCCCGGCCTGCGCGCCTATCAGCGGCTGATGGAGGTCGACGCCACCGCGCGCATGACGAACCAGGAGCGGCTCCGCGCACTCTCGATCGCGCAGCGCGATGTCCTCACCGTCACCTGCACCCACGATCCGGTCGAACTGGAGCGATGCCAGGCCGGGCGCCCACTCTGACGCTCATCCCGTCGCCGGCGCGGCCTGCAGCACGCGGCGGACATGGTCGACCACCTGATAGCCGGCGAACGGCGCAATCAGGATGCTATGCGCGATTCCCGACGCCCTGGGCGTCTGCGCCCGCCGCGCGGTCAACAGGATCGGCACGCCGGCGCCGACCAGCGCCGCGGCGCCGCTGAACGCCTCCGCCTCGAACACGTCGACGCTGATCACCGCGGCGTCCGGCATCGGCTGCGCCGCTGTCAGCAGCGCATTGGCCTCCACGACCGACCCAGCCGGCCCCAACACCTCCAGCCCTGCCTCGCGCAACACCGTCGCCAGATAGCCAGCGAGAAACGCATTCTCCTCGACCAGCACGACCCGCCGCCCCGCCGACGCTATGGAGCCGACGCTATGGAATAGCCATTCATTTCATAAGTTTAGCACCAATGCCCCGCCACCATGCCAACCCACGGCAATATCGGCGGAATGTCGCCCTAACGCCAAGCAGCCATGGCCGTGGCGAAACAGAGGCCGCAAAAATAAGGGCGGCGCCTTGCGGCACCGCCCAGGTTGGGGAACTCAGAAGTTGGCGCGCAGGCCGACGACGAAGTTGCGACCAGCATAGGTCGCACCGTCGGGCTGGGATTCGCGGTTCTCATATTGGTTGTACTGCACCTGCTTCAGCAGGTTCTGCGCCTGAATGGTGAATTGCAGGCGCTTGTACCAGGGCAGCGGGAACGAGATCTGCGCATCCATGTAATCGGTCGCCGTCGTATAGAGGTCGCCGGGAATGTTGTTGCACGGGCAGACGTTCGAGATGTTGGCGTCGCGGTGCGTGTAGGACATGCGGATCTGGAAATCCTTGGTCTCGTAGTAGAGCGTCCCGTTGTACGTCCACGGCGCCAGCCCGGACAGCAGGGCATTGGGGTTGAACCCGGCCGGCACCGCGGCGCCGCTCAGCCATTGCTTGATCTGCGTGACGTTGGCGTTGAAGCCGACGCCCTTGACGAGGAAGTCGAGCGGCTGGATCCACTGGAATTCCTGGCCGAACAGGTTGATCACCGTATCCGAATTGAGCCGCTGCAGCACGTTGATCACCGCATTGTCGGTGTTGCCGCCGCCCAGGTTGGCAAGGCCGGTGCGCTGACGGTCCGACAGGCGGGTCAGGTCGATCCCCAGTTGCGAGAACGGCACCTGCGACGGCAGCACGAACGGATAATCGTAGATCTTCTTGAACCAGCCGTTGAACGTCAGCACCGAGCGCGAGCGCGGATACCATTCGACACCGAAGTCGAAATTGTCGGCATAGAAGGGCCGCAACGCCGGATTGCCGATCGTGTAGGAATCGGCGTCGAGGCTGAGTTCGTAGCGCGGCGACAGATCCGCCGGATTGGCACGCGTCACCGTCCGCGCCGCCGCACCGCGCACGATCAGCGTGTCGGTGAGGAAATAGGACAGGTTCAGGCTCGGCAGCCAGTTGGACGATTTGGAGGTGAAGCGCGGCACGCTGCGCGTCCCCGCCCCGCCGATCAGGATGAAGTCGTTGACCAGCCCCGCAACCGCCTGCTGGTTGCTGGTATAGCGGATGCCGGCGTTGAAGCGCAGGTCGCGCCCGAACAGCTGCATCCGCCCGTCCGCCATCAGATAGCCGGCGACCGTGTCTTCCTCGAGCACACGCGGCGAATAGGTGTTGAGGTAATTGGCCGGCTGGGTCCCCGGATTGAGCTCGTAGCGGAAATAGTCGAGGTTCACCGCCTGCCGGATCTTGGCGAAGTCGGGCACCAGCCAGCCGTTGTTGAGCCCTGCGTTGAACGGCGCGCCCTTGAACAGCTGCATCGAGGGCAATTCGGTGAGATATTGCGGGATCGCCGAATTGGGGATGACCTCCTGGATCGACGGTTCGGTCGAGGTGAAGGTGCTGGTGCACGCGCCGCGGCTGGCGCAATCGAGCGCCTGCCAACCAGCGATGGTGCGCCGGAACCGCTGCTTCATGAAGCCCGTCGACAATTGCAGGCTCTGCACGTCGCCGCCGACCAGATCGAAACGATAGGCGTCCTGGTCGAGCTTCTGCCGGTTCTCGGCGAGGAAGATGCTGTTCCACGACCAGTTGGTGAAGGTGGGCAGGTCGATGTTGGTCGAGATCGACGGCGTGATGTCGCCGGGCTTGTAGGTGTAATGCGCATATTGCCCGGTGTTGACCGGGGTCAGGTCGGACGCCGGCTGCGTCGCGGGCGACGGCACGCCGGCGGGGAAGACGGCGGGCGCGATCCGCGGCGCGGCCGACTGCATCGTATATTGCAGCTGCGAATCCTTGAACCGGCCGCTGTTCTTCATCACCTGCGCGGAGAAGCGGAAATTGTCGGCGATGTCCCACTCCGCCGCCAGCGAGCGGTAGAACAGCGAAGTGCTGTTCTGCTGATCGGTGCTCTGGTTGAGGAAATAGGCGTTGCCAAAGGTGCCGTCGGTCAGCACCTTATCCTTGTCGAGCGTAAAGCCGATCGGGACCGTATTGTTGTAGCTGCGCACCGCCAGCATGACGTCATATTGGCCGAAGTCGTTGCCCGATTGGCTCTTGATCGCATCGACGCGGAAGCGGATCGCCTCGGTCGGGCGATATTCGAAATTGACCATGCCGGTCTTGCGGGTGCGGTTGCCGACGATCTGCTCGGCGCGGACGAGCCGCGGCACGATCGCGTAGCTGAGGTCCTGGCAGCTCAGCCCCGACGTGCCGCCGGGCGTGCCGTTGCCGCAGATCGACAGCGGCGAGCCTGCCGCGCCGAGGCCGAGTTCGGGGGGCACGTTGCCCGGCACCGTCGTCAGCAGCGCACCCGCGCCACGGCCATAGCCGCCGGTGGCGATATTACCGGTATTGCACCCGGTCCGCGTCGACGGGCAGAACGGATTGACGTTCAGCGTGGTGTAGCCGACCGTGTTGAAGATCTCGCTGCGATAGTCGCGCTGCGCATAGGCCCCGCCGAGCAGCAGGCCGAATTCACCGATCGAGGTCTTCCAGCGGTCGCTGACGATCACCGCCCCGCGTGGCGTCGTCGTGCCGTTGGCGTCCTGATACTGGCCCTGCCCCTGCACGCTGACGCTGAACCCCTTCTGGTCGAAGGCGCGCACCGGCTGCAGGTCGACGACGCCGGCGGTGCCGCCCTCGACCGTGCTGGCGGTCGGCGACTTGCTCAGCGTGACCCGCCGGAACAGCTCGGACGGCAGGATGTCGAGGCTCGACCCGCGCCCTTCGTTGACGCCCTGGCTGGAGGTGGTGACGTTGAACCCGTTCAGCGTCGTCACGGTGAAGCCGGCGCTGAGGCCGCGGACGTTGATCGTCGTGCCCTCGCCGGTGTTGTCGCGGTTGAGCTGCACGCCGGGCAGTCGCTGCAACGATTCGGCGAGGTTGAGATCGGGAAACTTGCCGATGTCTTCGGCGTAGATCGAATCGATGAAGTTGGTCGCGTTCTTCTTGGCGTTGGCCGAATCTTCCAACGAGCGGCGATAGCCGGTCACGACGATGTCGCCGGGCTGCGCCTCGCCCGAGGAGACCTGCCGGCCGACGCCGCCGTCATCCTGTGCGGTGCCGCCACCGGGGGAGGCGCCGGTGACCGCCTGCGTCGATGCGTCGGTCTGCGGAGTGGTGGAGCTGCCGCCCTGCTGGACGGCGGGCGTGGTACGGTTGGTCGTCGCCGGCGGGTCCGCCTGGACGCCGGTCTGGCTGGCGGGCGGGCCGGACGTGGTCGCGGTTTGCGCGTGAGCGCCCTGCGTCATCAGCGTCGCCACGACACCGGCACTGGTCACCAGGAGCCAATAGCTCCGGGCACGGCCACAGACGGATCCCCTGCGCATCGTTTTCCCTCTCCTGTTTGGCCAATTTTGATAATTGGCTCACAAGCAAGGTGCCGTTTACTCCTACAGAAAGCAAGATTGGTTTTACGAATTTTTTGAAGATGTTGCCGTCGTCGCCACGCGGAGCGCCTGCTGGCGGGGCAATGGCGCTCGTTTTCCTGAAATTCCGGCAGTTCTCACAACAGGACGCGGCGCTTACGGTATGGAAGCAAGCGCCCTGCAATCGACCGCAACGAGAATCGGCGGCACACCTACACCGGAGTTTCACGATCAGACCTCCCCGGCATATCTGACCAATCCAGATCATGTTTCGCGTTGCCGAACCGTCGTGATCGGTTATGTCGGACATATCGCCGGTGCGGCACGGCCAAAGCATCGGCAGCGATAATCAGGGAGGATGCGCGGTGCGGTCGATCGATCGGCGTACGATGATGGCGGGCATGGGCGTCGGCGCGACCTTGCTCACCCACACAACGCAGGCCGCGGCGCGAGCGCCGCTCCGCGTCACCGACCTCACCACCGCCGGATTGCGCGATCCTCTCGCGGTCGGCGATGCGCGGCCGATGCTGGCGTGGCGGATCGCCGGCCCCGACGGCACGATGCAGGCGGCGTTCCAGATCCGGGCCGCCAGCGATCCGGCACTCCTCACCGCCGGCCGGCCCGACCTGTGGGACAGCGGCCGGACCCAATCGCCGATCGCGACCGGCACCGCCTATGGCGGTCGATCGCTCGCCCCGCGGCAACGCTGCTGGTGGCAGGTGCGGATCTGGGACGCAGCCGGCGCCCTGTCCCCGTGGAGCGCGACGGCGCGGTGGGAGGCGGCGCTCGGCGCGTCGGACTGGCGCGGCGACTGGCTCGCGGTGGAAAGCGCCGACGAGCGCGACGACCGGCTGGCGCCGCCGCAATGGAGCGGCGTGGACCTGCCCGACGACCGCCAGCCGGCGCAGTTCCGCCTGTCCTTCACCAGCGATGCCGGCGACGGCCTGCTGACGATCGACACGCGCAGCCGCCTCATCGCCTTGCGCCTCGACGGCCGGGCGATCGCGCTGCCGGGCTGGCACAAGGACGCCTATGGCGGCCCGCCCGCCGCGCGCATGACGCTGCCGCTCGCCGCCGGACCCCATGTGCTGGTCGCGGAGGTCGCGCCGCAGAAGGCCGGCGCGCGCGTCTCCGCCACCCTCGCCGCGCAATTGCGCGTCCCCCGCTCCGGCGGCGGCGTGCGCCGTATCACCGGTGGCTGGGAGACGCGGGTGCCCGACGGCACCTGGCGGCCCGCGACGGTCGAAACGCGGCAGGATCATTTCGCCTGGCCGCCGACGCCGGCGCGGCTGTTGCGGCGGCGGTTCGCCTGCGCCGCGGTGCCGCCGGTGGTGCGGCTGCACGTCGCAGCGCTCGGCGGCTATCGCATCTGGATCAACGGCCGCCGCGTCGGCGACGACGAACTGCAAGCCGAACCCGCCGAATACCGCCGCCACATCCCCTATCGTAGCTATGACGTCGCATCCTTGCTGCGGCCGGGCGAGAATGTCGTCGCGGTGATCGTCGGCGACGGCTTCTATGCCAGCTATCAGGCGCCCGATGGCCGCTATGCCTATGGTCCGGCGCCCCGCCGCCTCCGGCTGATGATCGAGGATGGCGCCGGCACGCCCCTTGTCGTCGGCGACGATCGCTGGCGACATAGCGAGGCGCCGATCACGCTGTCGGAAATCTACGCGGGCGAGGATCACGACCGCCGCCGCTGGCCGGCCGGCTGGGACAGTCCCGGCTTCGACGATCGCGACTGGGACGCGGTTTGGGCCGCGCCGTCCCCCGCGGCGCTCCCGGCGGCCCCGCTCGCGCCGCCGATCCGCATCACCCGCACGCTGCGCCCGGTCGCGATCCGCCGCGTCGGCGCGACATCGCACATCGTCGACTTCGGGCAGAATTTCGGCGGCCGCGTCCGCCTGTCGGTCCGTGGCGCCGCTGGGAGCACGGTGGTGGTCAGCCATGCTGAGATCCTCGCAAAAGACGGCACGCTCGACCGCCGCAACCTGCGCGTCGCCCGGGCGCAGGACCGCTACGTGCTCGCCGGCGGGGGCGACGAGGAGGGGCTCGAACCGGTCTTCACCTTCCAGGGTTTCCGCTATGCGCAGGTCGACGGTCTTGCCGAGCTGACCGCGGCGATGGTCACCGGCCTGGTCGTGTCGAGCGATCTCGCCGAGATCGGCACCTTCGCCACCGCGCAGCCGATGGTGCAGAAGCTGTGGCTCAACACGCTGTGGAGCCAGCGGTCCAATTTCCGCGGCATCCCCACCGACTGCCCGCAGCGCGACGAGCGGCTGGGCTGGACCGGCGACGCGCAGGTGTTCTGGGACACCGCCGCGTTCAACATGGCGGTGGGCGGTTTCACCCGGTCGTTCACCCGCACCTTGCGCGACGATCAGGCGCCGAACGGCGCCTATCCGATGTGGTCGCCCGCTCCCCGCGGCCTCGGCTGGGATACCGACACGCCGACGCCGGGCTGGGCCGACGCCGGCGTGATGCTGCCCTATGTCGCCTATCTCCACGGTGGCGACCGCGCCGTCGTCGACGACAATTGGGCGGCGATGGCGGCCTATTGCGACGGCATCCTCGCGCGCAACCCCGACGGGCTGTGGCGCAACGGCCGCGGTGCCGACCTCGGCGACTGGCTGGCGCTCGACGCCAAATGGCCCGGCGACGAGACCACGCCCAAGCCGCTGATCGCCAGCGCGATGCTGGCGCGCTCGCTCGACCAGATGGCGGCGATGGCGGCATGGACCGGCCGCGCCGACGCCGCGGCGTGGCAGGCCAGGGCTGAGCGGACCCGCGCCGCCTTCGCCGCCGCCTTCGTCACCGCGGATGGCCGGGTCGGCAACGGCAGCCACACCGGCTATATCCTCGCGCTGCGCCTCCGCCTCGTGCCGCCCGGCCTGCACGCCCGCGTCGGGCAGCGGCTCGCCGCGGAGATCGCGCGGCGCGGCGGGCTGCTCACCACCGGTTTCCTCGGCACGCCGCTGGCGCTCGATGCGTTGGTCGACGCCGGGCAGGCCACCCTCGCCTTCGACCTGTTGCTGCGCACCGCCTTCCCCTCCTGGGGCTATATGGTCGAGCATGGCGCGACGACGATCTGGGAGCGGTGGAACGGCGACACCGGCGACGTGTCGATGAACTCGTTCAACCATTATGCGCTCGGCGCGGTCTGCGCGTTCCTCTACCGCCGGCTGGGCGGGGTCGAGCCGGTCGCGCCGGGCTTCCGCCACGTCCGCGTCGCGCCGCTGTTCGATCCCCGCATCGCCTCCGCCGGCGTGACGCTCGACAGCGCGTCGGGGCGGATCGTGACGTCATGGCGCCGCGAGCGCGGAGAGGTGACGCTCGACTTGACCGTCCCGGCCAACACGCTCGCCGAGGTCGTGCTGCCCGGTATCACCGTGTCCCGCGGGTCCGGCGACCACCGCTTCACCGTGCGCGCGTAGGAGACCGGCACGCGCCGCCGAAGCCGGTGCGGGTCACCCCGCGTTGCGCAACGCGCGCGGCAGCGCGCCATAGGCCGCGCGGACACGCCGGGCGAAATGCGACCGCGAGCGATAGCCCGCAGCCTGCGCCGCCTGCGTCACCGGCCGATCGGCCGCCAGCAACTCCGCCGCCGTCGTCATGCGGACGCGCAACAGGATCTGCCGGAACGACGTGCCCGCCGCACCAAGCTGCCGACGGAGCGTCGAATCGCCGAGGTTGAGCGCACGGGCGACCTCCGCCACCCGCCAGCGCCTACCCGGATCGGAGCGGATCACCGCCTCGACCCGCTCGATACGGCTCGCCCCGCCGAGCAGCACGGCGAGATGGGTCCGGCCGACCAGCAGCAGGATTTCCAGCACGCGATGCCGCGCGACCGCACCGGCCAGCGCGGCATCGCCCGGCAACAGCACGCTGGCGGCATGGCCGTAGGCTTCGACCAGATCCTCGCTCAGCGGCACCGCCAGCGTGGCCTCCACCGCTCGCCGGTACGCCATAGGCCGCAGACTGGCGCTCAGCTGGTCGCGCACCGCGGCGTCGACCCGAATGCACAGCGCCTCATATAGGCCACTCCGCGGATCGGGCACGTTGACGAGATCGTACTCGATCCCCGCCGGAAGGACGAACGGTTCGCCTGCCGCAAAGCGCTCCACCGTCTCGCCGTGCCAGATCTCCTTGGTGCCACTCAGCACGACCACCAGGGACGCACTGTCGAAGCGCATCCGGGCGACGCGCTCCTGCGTCCGCACGCAATAGCCGAACACGCTGACCCCGGCCGTCGCACCATAGGGCAAGGCTCCGTCCTGATCCGCCGGCGCGCGCAGGGGCGCGAGGCGCGCCAGCAATCGCGCCCCCAATGCCGTCGTGTGGATCACCGCATCGTTCATGCCGCGACTATTCGCGCAAGACGCCGTCCGGGCCAAGGCCGGTGCGAGCGTTTCGGGCGCATCATCGAGCGCATGCGGGCCATCGTCCCGCACACCGCCGCTAAGACTAATTGCGATGATCAAGGAGGATGACATGACTCTGTTGCGATGGCTGCATGGGGCGGTAGGCGCGCTGGCGCTCGCCGGTGGCAGTCTGGCGTACGCCGAACCGGCGTGGGCATCGGCGTCAGCGCCAGAGGTGGCGCTGTGGCGGCTCGATTGCGGCACCATCCAGATGAACGACGCCTCGCCGCTGTCGGACACCGGCCTCTATGCCGGACAGTCGCGCCGGCTGACCGACGGCTGCTATCTGATCCGCCACGGCGACGATTGGCTGCTGTGGGACGCGGGTCTGCCCACCACCCTGCTGGGCAAGCCGAACGACGGCGCGGCGATCAGCCCCACGCTGTCGCAGGATCTCGTCGGCCAGCTCGCCCGCATCGGCGTGCGCCCGGCGCAGATCCGCCGGCTGGCGATCAGCCATTATCACTTCGACCATGTCGGTCAGGCGGCGACCTTCCCGCAGGCGACGCTGCTGATCGGCGCGGCCGATTGGGCGGCGCTGCACGCGAAGCCCCTACCGTTCGGCGCCGACCCCGCTTTGCTCGCGCCTTGGCTGACCGGCGGCGGGAAGGTCGATCCGGTGCACGGCGACCGTGACATCTTCGGCGACGGTTCGGTGGTGATGCTCGCCGCACCCGGCCATACCCCCGGCGAAGCGGCGCTGCTCGTCCGGCTCGCGCAGACCGGGCCGGTGATCCTGAGCGGCGACGTCGTCCATCTTCAGGCGCAATGGTCGTCGCTGGCGGTACCGACCTGGAATACCCAGCGCGCGGACAGCCTCGCCGCAATGGATCGGCTGCGGCGGCTCGCCGCCACGCTCGGCGCGACGATCATCGTGCAGCATGATCCAGCCGACGTGGCGAAGCTCGCCCCTTTTCCCCGATCCTCGGGCTGACACCGTCTGCGCAAGGGTGTCGGTCTGTCGTACATCGCCGCCACTACTATGGCGGCGGTGCATGCTCGACCGCTCCTCCTCATCGTCGATCGGATCATCACGCAAACGGAAACGGTAAACCCGGATCGTTTCCGTTGAGGTTTCCCCGTCGTCCACCATGGCGGCGCGCGCAGGGGAGTCAGCCGCCTTCGTGCCGCTCGCCGTCGCGGCTGCGATAGGCCGGCAGCGCCAGCCGGAAGCGGATCGCGAAGGCGCGCAGCGCAAAGCCCGCCGCCGCGGCGATGATCGCCGCCGGCGCGCCGGCCAGTCCCAGCAACCCCAGCGCCACGTACAACGCAGAGGACAGCGCCGCCGCGGTGACGTACAATTCGGGGCGCATCAGGATCGACGGTTCGCCCGCCAGCACGTCGCGGATGATGCCGCCCACGCAGGCGGTCACCACGCCCATCAGCGCCGCGGGCACCGGCGGCACACCGTAGCCGATCGCTTTGGCCGCGCCGTAGACCGCATAAGCGGCCAGCCCGACCGCGTCGAACCATGCGAGCGCGCTGTCCCGCCACCAGCGTTCCGGCGTCACCCACACCAGCGCCGCCATCAGCAGGCAGACGGTCGAGGCGCGCGGATCGTGCACCCAGAAGACCGGCGCGTCGATCAGCAGGTCACGCACCGTGCCGCCGCCGACGCCGGTGATCAGCGCAAAGAAGGCGAGCGTCACCGCAGTCTGCCCGCGCTTCGCCGCGGCCAGCGCGCCGGATACGGCGAACACCGCGAGCCCCGCGACATCGAACCACGGCGCGAAGGCGGGAAGCAGATCGGCGGCAGGAAGCGGCGGCAGCATGGCGGCGGCCTAACCCAGGATGCCCGCGGCCGGAAGCCGCGACGACGCCGCGGTCAGAAACGGTGGCCGAGCACGAGGTGGACCATCGGATTGACCGGATTGCCCTCGCCCCGCTCGCCCCGCAGTCGCCGCGTCATGTCGGTGGCGTTGGAATAGACGTGCCCCTTCATCGCGCCGACCTCGACACCGATGCTGGTGTCCTCGTCGACGGCGCCGCGATAGCCCAGGGTCACCGCCGGTGTGCGCCGCAACCCGGGCCGGCCGCCGGGGACGTTGATCTGGCGTGGCACGCCCGCCAGCCTGCGGCCGGCGGCGGAGTCGCCTGCCCGTTGATCGTACACCCGGGTGCCCGCGGACAAATGGAAGCCGCTGCCGTCGACCGGATACAGGTCGATCATCGACCCGGCGAGCCGCTGATGGGCCTTGTCGCGCAGCCCTGGCGCGCTCGATACGGTCGCGACGCGCAGCCGCAATTTGGCGGTGATACGCGCGTCACGTTCGTCGCGACCGCCGAGCGCCAGCGACTGGAGCGGCGGCGACGCCGCGGTCGGCGACGGGTCACCGGCAGGCGTTGCCACCGTCTGAGCCGCGCCGGGCACCGCCCAGCTTCCCGCCATGATCGCCGCGATCATCCCCATGATCCGCATGCCTGCTCTCCCACGGCGATCGAGTCGCCGCTCCCGGTTCGAGTCCGGCAAGGCTATCACGCCTTCTACTAACGCACAGGACCAAAATGGTCTTTCATCTCCCGCTGCGACGAACCGAGCCGTCCGGCCGTCGGGTCGCCGCCAACAGCGGCCATCTGGTCAAACCGGGCGGCGGACGGTAAGGCGCGCGCTTTCCCCCCATCAGAATAGAGCGCATCATGGGTTTCCGCTGCGGCATCGTCGGCCTGCCCAACGTCGGCAAGTCCACCCTCTTCAACGCATTGACCGAAACGGCGGCGGCGCAGGCGGCCAATTACCCGTTCTGCACGATCGAGCCCAACGTCGGCAACGTCGCCGTCCCCGACCCGCGGCTCAACCAGCTCGCCGCGATCGCCGGCTCGGCCAAGATCATCGAGACGCAGCTCGCCTTCGTCGACATCGCCGGCCTGGTGCGCGGCGCGTCGAAGGGCGAAGGGCTCGGCAACCAGTTCCTCGGCAACATCCGCGAGGTCGATGCGATTGTCCACGTGCTGCGCTGCTTCACCGACGGCGACGTGACTCATGTCGAGGGCAAAGTCGACCCGATTGCCGACGCCGAGACAGTCGAGACCGAGCTGATGCTCTCCGACCTCGAAAGCCTCGAAAAGCGCGTGCCCAACCTCATCAAGAAGGGCCAGCAGGGCGACAAGGACGCCAAGATCGGCGCCGCGGTGCTCGGCCAGGCGCTGGACCTGCTCCGCGACGGCAAGCCCGCGCGCCTCACCCAGCCCAAGGACGCCGAAGAGGCGCGGGTGTTCGCCCAAGCGCAGCTGATCACCGCCAAGCCGGTGCTCTATGTCTGCAACGTCGACGAGGCTGACGCCGCCAACGGCAACGCGCTGTCGGCCAAGGTGTTCGAGAAGGCCAAGGCCGAGGGTGCCGAGGCGGTCGTCGTCTCCGCCGCGATCGAGGCGGAGATCGCGACGATGCCGGTGGAGGACCGCGCCGAGTTCCTTGCCGAACTGGGCTTGCAGGAGACCGGCCTCGCCCGCGTCATCACCGCCGGCTACAAGCTGCTCAACCTGCTCACCTTCTTCACCGTCGGGCCGAAGGAGGCGCGCGCCTGGACCGTCCATGCCGGCGCCAAGGCCCCGCAGGCGGCGGGTGAGATCCACACCGACTTCGAACGCGGCTTCATCCGCGCCGAAACGATCGCCTTCGACGATTACATCGCCTGCAAGGGCGAGGCCGGCGCGCGCGACACCGGCAAGCTGCGCCAGGAGGGCAAGGAGTATGTCGTCCACGACGGCGACGTGATGCTCTTCCGCTTCAACGTCTGACCGGAGCCCCGCCGGAGCGGCGGGCGGCGCAGTTTGGGTTGTGGCAGCAGCCCTGTCCCGCGTAGAGGAGCCGCGCCCTCCACGTCCGGGACGATCTGCCTGTGAGACTGATTCCCCTCGCCGCCCTCGCGTTGTCGCTCGCCGGCTGCGCGCTTCCCTATACGCCGCCCGCGCTTTCGCCCGCCACCCGGCCAGCCCCGGCGCAGGGGGCCGCCAGCCTGCCGCCGGCGCCGCTGCCGCGGATGCAAACCGCGCCCGTCACCATTCTCGTCTCGATCGACGGCTTTCGTCCCGACTATCTCGACCGCGGCGTGACCCCGAACCTGTCGGCGCTCGCGGCGAGCGGCGTCAGCGCGGCGATGCGGCCGTCCTTCCCCTCGGTCACCTTCCCCAACCACTGGACGCTGGTCACCGGCAAGGTGCCCGATCATCACGGCATCGTCGGCAACAAGATGGAGGACCCGGCGCGTCCCGGCGAAACCTTCACCATGGCGAGCGACGATCCCTTCTGGTGGAACGCCGCCGAGCCGATCTGGGTCACCGCCGAAAAGGCCGGGGTGCGTACCGCGACGATGTTCTGGCCGGGCGCCAACGTCGGCTGGGGCGGCACGATCATCCCCAACAGCCACGGCGCGATCGCCAATGCGACGCGCCCCGAGGATTGGCAGCAGTTCAACCAGGCGGTGACCGGCGCGCAGCGCGTTGATGCGGTGATCGACTGGCTGCGCCGCCCCGCCGCGACCCGCCCCCGCTTCGTGACGCTCTATTTCGACACGGTCGACACGGCGGGTCACGCCAACGGCCCGCAGGCGGCCGGAACGACCCAGGCGGTCGCGGACGTGGATGTGCAGATCGGCCGGCTGGTCCAGGGCCTGCGTGACCTGCAACAGCCTGCCAATCTCGTCATCGTCGCCGATCACGGCATGGCCGCGACTGATAGCGCGCGCACCATCCCGCTCGACCGCATCGCCGACCCCGCGGATTACCGCCTGGTCGAAAGCGGCACCTATGCGACGCTCTTCCCCGTTCCTGGACATGAGGGGGCACTCGAAGCGCGCCTGCTCAAGCCGCATGCCCATATGGAGTGCTGGCGCAAGGGCGCGGTACCGGCCCGGTTCCGCTACGGCACCAATCCGCGCATTCCGCCCTATGTCTGCCTTGCCGAGACCGGCTGGCTGATCCTCAAGAGCGCGTCGACGGAGCCGTTCCACGGCGGTGCGCATGGCTATGACAATCGCGCGCCCGACATGGCGGCGCTGTTCATCGCCAACGGGCCGGCGTTCGTCGGCGGCAAGCGGCTCGCCAGCTTCGACAATACCGACATCAACCCGCTGTTGCGCGACCTCCTCGACCTCCCCGCCGGCGCAGGCCTGGACGGCGACGACGCGCCGTTTAGACCGGTGCTGAAACGATAGGAGAGGCCGTGATGCAGTATTTCGAGGATATTTTGGTGGGATCGACCGCGCGATTCGGCGATTATCCGGTTACGCGCGAGGAGGTGCTCGCCTTCGCCGAGAAATACGACCCGCAGCCCTTCCACCTTTCCGACGACGCCGCGGCGGCGACGCATTTCGGGCGGCTGTCGGCGAGCGGCTGGCATACCTGCGCGATGACGATGGCGATGCTGGTCGAGCACCTCAAGGCCAACAGGCAGGCCGGCCTGGGATCGCCGGGGATCGACGAGCTGCGCTGGCGCACGCCGGTCTATCCCGGCGACCGCCTGCGCTGCGAAACCGAGGTGCTGGAGAAGCGCCGGTCCGAAAGCCGGCCGGAGATGGGCATCTACAAAAGCCGGATGACCGTCCTCAACCAGGATGACGTGGTGGTCATGACCTTCATATCGAACGGACTGATCGAAACGCGCGCGCGCTGACGGTCGCCCCGGCCGGAGCCGGAGCAGCCATCACGCCGCCCTCACCGCCGCCCGCGCCAGCCGCCGCCGCCGCCACGCGGACCACCGCCGCGTGGGCCGCCGAACCCGCGATTGCCGCCGCCCCAGCCGCGCGGCTGGCCGGCGCCCGCAGGTGCCACCGCCTGCGGCGTGGCAGGCTGCGGCGTACCGGAGAAATTCTGGCGATTGCCGCGCCAGTTGCCACGATCGCCGCGCACGCCATCCCCGCGGACGCCCGGGGTGCGTTCGCCGCGGAATCCGTCACCCCGGACGCCATCGCCGCGGATACCGGGCGTGCGATCCCCGCGGAAACCCGGCCCACGATTGCCGCGCCAGCCATCGCCGCGACTGCGATCGAAGCCATTCCAGTCGTTGCGGAAGTTGCGATCGCCCCGCCAGCCGTTGCGGCGCTGCTCCCAATAGCGGCGCTGCCCGTCGTTCCAGCGATAGGGCCGCCGGTACTGATCGTAGACGTAGATGCCCGTCCCCGGATAATAATAGTCGCCGTACCAGCCGAAGTAGCTGGGATAGCCGCCATAACCGTAGCCGCCGCCATAGCCCGCGTAGCCGCCATCGTAATAGCCGCCGCTGCCGTAGCCGACGTTGACGCCGCTATAGCCATAGCCATCGGTGCATGCGGATGTGGCGATCCCCGCGCCGAACAGGAGACCAATCACGGCGAGACGCTTGAACAACATGATGCTCTCCCAGAAACCGGGCGCGAGCATGGGGCCAATACGCGCCGACTCGTCGCTCAACGGAGGCAAGTCATCGCAGGTTCCGGCTGAACGGTTAATGACCGGCGAACGTAACCAACGAGTCCACCTGGATATTCTCGGCACGCAAGGCGTCGGCACCGCCGAGATCGGGCAGATCGATGACGAATTGCGCCTGGACGAGCTGCGCCCCCGCCTTGCGCAACAGCCGCACCGCGGCACGCGCCGTGCCGCCGGTGGCGATCAGATCGTCGACCAGCAGGACGCGCTGGCCCGGCACCAGCGCATCCTCGTGCATCACGATCCGGTCCTCGCCATATTCGAGCGCATAATCCTCCGCGATCGTCGCGCCAGGCAGTTTGCCATCCTTGCGGATGAGCAGCACGCCGGCCTTGAGCGGCACCGCCAGCGCAGCCGCGAACAGGAAGCCCCGCGCCTCGATCCCGGCGACGAGATCGACCGGCCCGACGGTGGCGGCCACCATCCGATCGATCGTCGCGGCAAATCCGGCGGCGTCGAGCAGCAGCGTTGTGATGTCGCGGAACTGGATGCCGGGCTTGGGAAAGTCCGGGATGGTGCGGATGAGGGCCTTGAGGTCGTCGTTCATCCCCGCGGTGTGCGGTGATGCGCGCGCGGGGTCAATGCGCCGTCCATATTCCTCAGCCGTCAGCGACGCCCCCCGCGCCTTTGAAGAAATTCCCCTCGGCGCTACCGCGACTTGGGCGCCGGTTACGAAAAAGGGGAGCGTCCCGGGACGCTCCCCCTCCCCGATCCGTTCGTGAGCAGGTCAGATCAATGCTTCACGTCGCGCCAGACGTTCTGATACGCGCCCCAGGCGAGGAAGCAGAAGATCAGCAGGAAGATGCCGGCCGCGACGCCCGCCGCATGACGCGCGTTGAGGTTCGGCTCGGCCGTCCAGGTCAGGAAGGCCGCGACGTCGCGGGCCATCTGGTCCTTGGTCGCCTTGGTGCCGTCCGAATAGGTCACCTGACCGTCGGAGGTCAGCGGCGGCGGCATCGCGATGTTGAGGTTGGCGAAATAGGGATTGTAATGGAGGCCGGGCGGCGTCTTCGATCCCGGGAACTCCTTGACCAGCGCGGCCGGCTGCGCGCGATAGCCGGTCAGCAGCGCGTGGATGTAGTTGGAGCCATCCTCGCGGGCCTTGCTCATCAGCGACAGGTCAGGCGGCAGCGCATTGTTGTTCGCCGCACGCGCCGCGATCTCGTTGGCGAAGGGCGACGGGAAATGGTCGGAGGGCACGTTCTTGCGCGTCGCCGGCTCACCCGTCTCGGGGTTGATCGTCGGCTGCTCGATCACCCATTGGTTGGCGATCGCCTTCACCTCGGGCTCGGAATAGCCGATCTTGGTGAGGTCGCGGAAGGCGACGTATTTCAGGCTGTGGCAGGCCGAGCAGACCTCCTTGTAGACCTGGAAGCCGCGCTGGAGCTGCTGGTTGTCGAACTTCCCGAAGAAGCCGTTCGACGGCAGGTGGATGTTCTCCGGATGGAGGTGGAAGACGTGTTCGGCGCTTTCGGGCGCCGGGTCCTGGATCGCGGTCTTGGCAGTGCCGAAGAGCGCGATCGCAAGCACGAAGACGAAGGCGGCGCCGACCAGCGAGGCGATGATGCGAGGCATGATGTTCTGTTGTCCCCCAGTCGGTTCAGGCGTGCGCCGCGGTCTTGGCCGGGCTGGTGCCGCCATGCTTCGCCAGCACCGCTTCGGTGATCGAATTCGGCAGCGGGCGCGGACGCTCGGAGCGTGCGACCCACGGCAGGATGATCAGGAAGTGGGCGAAATAATAGGCCGAGGCGAGCTGGCCGAGGATGACGTTGCGCGCATTCGCCTCCGCACCGCCGACATACCCCAGCACCAGCACGTCGACCAGCAGGATGGCGAGGAACGCGCGATACTTCGGCCGGAAGTTGGCTGAGCGCACCGGCGAACTGTCGAGCCAGGGCAGGAAGAACAGCAGCAGGATCGAGCCGAACATCGCCAGCACGCCCCACAGCTTCGCCGGCAGGATGAAGTCCGCGGTGAAGCTCTTGAGGATCGCGTAGAACGGCAGGAAATACCATTCGGGGACGATATGCGCCGGCGTCGAGAGCGGGTTCGCCTCGATATAATTGTCGGGGTGGCCGAGCATGTTCGGGCTGAAGAAGATGAGCAGCGCGAACACCAGCAGGAACACGCCGAGGCCGACCGCATCCTTCGCGGTGTAATAGGGATGGAACGGCACGGTATCCTGCTCGCCCTTCACCTCGACGCCGGTCGGGTTGTTCGATCCCGGAATGTGCAGCGCCCAGATGTGCAGGATGATGACGCCCGCAGTGACGAACGGCAGCAGATAGTGGAGCGAGAAGAAGCGGTTGAGTGCGGCATTGTCCGGCGCGAAGCCGCCGAGCAGCCAGACGCGGATGGTCTCGCCGACCAGGGGTATCGCCGAGAAGAAACCGGTGATGACCTGCGCGCCCCAGAAGCTCATCTGCCCCCAGGGCAGCACATAGCCCATGAACGCGGTCGCCATCATCAGCAGGAAGATGACGACGCCGAGCAGCCACACCATCTCGCGCGGCGCCTTGTACGATCCGTAATAGAGGCCGCGGCCGATATGGATGTACACGACGAGCAGGAACATCGACGCGCCATTGGCGTGCGCATAGCGCAGGAACCAGCCGGCGTTGACGTCGCGCATGATGCTCTCGACCGAGCCGAAGGCGACGCCGGCATTGGCGGCATAATGCATCGCCAGCACGACGCCGGTGATGATCTGGATCGCCAGCGCGGCACCGGCGAGCACGCCGAAATTCCAGAAGTAATTCAGGTTGCGTGGCACCGGATAGCCGGCACCGACGGCGTTGTAGACGAGGCGCGGCAGCGGCAGCTTCTCGTCCAGCCAGCGCATCAGCGGCTGCTTCGGCTCGTAATGTTTGGCCCAGGGAAAGCTCATGATCCGGATCTCCCTCAGCCGACCGTGACGACGGTGTCGGAGTTGAACGTATAATCGGGCACGACGAGGTTCTTCGGCGCCGGTCCCTGGCGGATGCGCGCCGCGGTGTCATAGGCGGAGCCGTGACACGGGCAGAAATAGCCGCCGAACGGCCCCTTGTTCTCGCCCTCGCCCGCACCGAGCGGCACGCAGCCGAGATGGGTGCAGACGCCCAAAGTGATGAGCCAGTTTTCCTTGCCGGGCTTGGTCCGCTCGGCGAGCGTCTGCGGATCGCGCAGGCTCGCGACGTCGACCTTGTTGGCTTCGGCGATCTCGGCGGGGGTGAGGTTGCGGACGAACAACGGCTGTTTGCGGAACTGCGACTTGATCGCCTGTCCCGGCGCGATCTTCGCAAGATCGACCTCGGTGGTCGACTGGGCGAGCACGTCGGCCGACGGGTTCATCTGGTTGACGAGCGGCAGGACGATCGCCAGTGCGCCGACCCCGGCAAAGGATACGGCAGCGATATTGATGAAATCGCGACGGCGGGGATCGTGGACTTCCTCGTGGAACGGCTCCGGCGATTCACCGGGAGGCACCATGCTGTCAGTCGCCATTCGTCTCTGCCCTCGTCCATTCATTATTGCGGAGGAACCGGTCGTGCCGCGCCACCGAACCTCGCCGTCCCCACGGCGGGCTAGTGAACTGATAGACGGCGGGTCGACGCTTTGCCAACAGCATTTTACCGCGTGCGCCCGCGCCGCTAAGACGCCGCGCCATGACGACCGGCCTCCGCATCGCTTTGTATCAGCCCGACATCGCGGGCAACGTCGGCGCGGTGATGCGCACCTGCGCCTGTTTCGGCATCGGCCTCGACCTGATCGAGCCGATGGGCTTCCAATGGGACGACAAGCGCGTCGCGCGCGCGGCGATGGATTATATCGACCACGTCTCGATCACCCGCCACGCCGACTGGACCGCGTTCCTCGCGCAGCTGCGCGGCCGGCTGGTGCTGTCGACGACGCGCGGGGCGACGGCGCTGCCCGCCTTCGCCTTTTCGCCGGGCGACGTGCTGCTGTTCGGTCGCGAGAGCGCCGGCGTGCCGGAGGACGTGCATGCGCGCGCCGATGCGCGCGTGGTCATCCCGATGGCGCCGCCGCTGCGATCACTCAATCTGTCGGTGTCGGCGGGGATCGTCGCGGCGGAGGCCCTGCGGCAGACGGGTGGCTTTCCTTCCTTGTGATTCACGCGAAGGCGCGAAGGCGCGAAGGCGCAGAGAGGTTCGGGGGGTCACGTCACGGCATACGTGGTCCGGTCATCGGGCTGGTCCGGCGTGAAAGGCTGCGCCGCATGGACCGTCTCTGCGCCTCTGCGCGAACCCACTCCTTCGCGCCTTCGCGCCTTCGCGTGAATCCATGACTAGGCCGTCGCCGCCCGTACCGCCGTCAGCACGTGCCGAAGCAGCCCCGCGTCGTCATGGTGGATGTTATGCCCACCCGGCATGCCGATGACCCGCGCGCCCGGAACGTGCAGCAGCGGGCACAGGCTGTCGTCTTCCTCGACGCCGTAGATGCAGGTGAGCGGCGCCCAGGTCAGGGTGTCAGCGGTCGTCACGCCGACGCTGTCGGGCGGGTCGCCGTACGACCAGCCGGTGGGGTCGGCGCGAAAGTAGACCGAATCGCCGGGTAGGACGAGGATGATCGCCGCCACCTTCCGCCGCAGGTCGGTCGGCAGGTTGGCAAGGCCGGTCTGGACGATGTCCGCGCCATAGGATTGCCCCATCACGACGACGCGCCGCGCGCCGGTGCGGGCGAGACCGGTGCGCACGGCATCGGCGATGAACGCGTCGATCTCGGCACGGGTACGACGCTGGCGAAAGACTGCCGGCGAGGCGATGCCGACCACGGGGATGTGCTGTTCGGTCAGGCCGCGCGAGGTCGAGGCGCCGAGCAGGAAGCGCAGCCCCATGTCGCCCGACACGTTGACGACGGCGATCGGCGCCGCCGGCGGCACTGCCGGATAGACATGAACCGGATCGCGATCGAAATAGCCGGCCGCTGCGACCATGGCGCAGACGAAGGCGGAACTGGCCGCGGTCACGCGCAGGCCGCGAACAAGGACTTGCGCGTGAATCGGCTCATGGCAACGACTTGCCAGCGATGTGGCGCGATGACCAGCGCTCGACTTCGCTGTCCCGGATTGTCACAAGCACGCCATGCTGACCCTCGACGCCGAACAGACCGCCGCCCGTAGCTGGTTCGAATCGCTGCGCACCCGCATCTGCGCTGCGTTCGAGGCGATCGAGCGAGAGGCGGGGTCGGACGCGGCGTTCGACTATATCGCCTGGGACCGCACCGATCCCTCCGGCGCGCCCGGCGGCGGCGGCGTTCGCGGGGTGATGAAGGGCAAGGTGTTCGAGAAGGTGGGCGTCAACGTCTCGACCGTCGGGGGCCTGCTCGACGGCGAATTCGGCAAGTCGATCCACGGCGCCGGCGACGACCCGCGCTTTTTCGCGACGGGGATCAGCCTCGTCGCGCATATGGCCAATCCGCATGTGCCGGCGGTCCATATGAACACGCGTTTCCTCGTCACGACCAAGCGCTGGTTCGGCGGCGGCGCCGACCTCAACCCGCCGCTGCCGGTGGAGGACGATACTGCCGATTTCCATGCCGCGTTCAAGACAGCCTGCGACGCGCACGACCCGGCCTATTACCCGCGCTTCAAGGCCTGGGCGGACGACTATTTCTATATCCCCCACCGGCAGGTCCACCGCGGCGTCGGCGGCATCTTCTACGATCATCTCGAAGGCGACTTCGATGCGAATCTCGCCTTCACCCAAGCGGTCGGCGAGGCATTCCTCGACGTCTACCCGCGCCTCGTCCGACGGCGGATGGCCGAGCCGTTCGGCGCGGCCGAGGTCGCGCAGCAGCGCGCGTGGCGCGGCCGCTATGCCGAGTTCAACCTCGTCTACGATCGCGGGACGCTGTTCGGGCTGAAGACCGGCGGCAATATCGATGCGATCCTGATGAGCCTGCCGCCGGTGGCGACATGGGACTGACCCCCGTCGCGCCCGGCGAACTGGCGACGATCGTCACGACGCTGGAGATGACGCGGCGGCCGCCGCTGCGCCCCCTGCCCGCCTCGCCGCTGCGGCTGGTGCGCTGGGAGCGGCCGGAGCCCGGCAAATACCGCATGCTGTTCCGCCGCGTCGGCGGGCCGTGGCTGTGGTATTCGCGGCTGGCGATGGAGGACGAGGCGCTGACCGCGATCGTCCATGATCCGCAGGTGCAGGTCTATGCGGCGGTCGATCGTGCGGGGGTCGAGATCGGCTTCCTCGAACTCGACTTTCGTCATGCGGGGGCGTGCGAGCTGTCCTATTTCGGGCTGGTGCCCGAACTCGCCGGCAAAGGCCATGGCCGCTGGCTGATGGCGGAGGCGATGGCGCGTGCCTGGGTCAAGGGCATCACGCGGGTCTGGGTGCATACCTGCACGCTTGATCATCCCTCGGCGCTCAATTTCTATCGCGCGCAGGGGTTCGTCGCGGTGCGGCGGACGATCGAAACCTTCCCCGATCCGCGCGCGATCGGGCTGCTGCCGGTCGAGGCCGGCGCGCATGTGCCCTATCTGGCCTAGGTTCGACTATTTCGCCGGCATCGCCGACAGGCGGCGATAGGCCGAGATCGCCACCAGCCCGCCCGCCAGCTGCGTCAGCATCGCGACGCCGGCGGCGAACGCCTCGACGATCGCGACGCCGACCGGATTGCCGCCGCCCTCGCCGCCAAGATAGCGCGACAGCAGCATGAACGGCTGTCCGGCGAGGATCGCGGCGAGGTAGATGGTCACGATCGCGCCGAGCAGCCCCAATTGGCCGCGCCGCGTCATCCGCCAAGACGCGCCCACGGCCTGCATCGCACCCCGTTGCGGCTCGGCGAACAGGATCGGCCCGGCCAGCATCAGGCGGCTCATCAGCCACAATCCGGGGAGCAGCAGCACGTACATGCCCGCGCCCGCCGGGATGGACACGACGATCATCGCCAGGATGAAGCGCGGAAAGCGACGCGCGGCGCGCTGGATCCCCGCGCCCAATGCTGGCCGTTCCGGATCGAGGTACAGGCAGAAGATCACCGCCAGCCCGAGATAGGTGATGGCATAGGCGCCGACCGAGCCGAGCCCGTAGGTGCCGACCCAGCCGTCGAGCGCGGTCATCCATGCCTGCGCGCGCGCCTGCGTGTCGGCGATCTGCTCGTCCGGCATCGGCAGCGGCGCGGTAAGCAGCAGCAGCGCATAGGTTGGCAGGAAGAAGAACAGGCTGGCGATGCGCAGCAGCAGATCCGCATCGCGCCGGAACATCGCCCAGGCGTCGCTCAACAAGGCGGCAAGCGTCAGCCTCACGCCTGAACCTCGCCGCGCGTCGCCTTCTCGCGGAGCAGCCGCTCGCGCGCGAGCAGCGCGACATAGAGCTGCGCCGAGAAGACGATCGCCACCAGCGTCAGCGCGGTCGACACCGCCTGCCCGACCGCGGCGGCAAGAAAGGCGACCGTCTTCTGCGCGTCCGCGCCGAGCGCGAGACGGAAGATCAGCCCGCTCACCATCTGCGCCGCCCACGTGGCGATCATCAGCACGACGACGAACAACAGCACCGCACCGACCAGCCGCCACGTATGGCGCCGCGTCAGCCGCCAGCAGCGCGCGATCGCGGCGACGCCCAGCCGCTCGTGCAGGACGACCGCATAGAGCGGCAGCATCCGCGCACCGACGAACAGCAGCACCAGCCCGAGCATGAAGGCGTAGAGACCGGCGAGACCGGCGGCACCGGGGTTCGTCGGCGCCATCGGCGTGCCAGCGGCCAGCGCCTGATAATCGAAGCCGGCGCGGATCAGCAGCACGATCGAGGGCAGGAAGGCGATGGTGATGACGATCGTGAGCACGACCGCGACCAGCAACGCGGCAGCAAGACGGCTATTCGCCTGCGCGATCGCGGCGCGCCGGTCGGTCGCCGGATCGAGCGACGCCGCGATCAGCGCGAGCTGGCCCCAGATTGCGACAACCGCCGCCGAGACGACGATCACAAGCCCGATCATCGCGGTCGTCATTGACGACGGCGGCGCGAATGTGGTCCAGGCGGCGTTGACCAGTTGCGGCACGTACAGGCTGAGCGCCGCGATCCCGGCGAGCATCCCGCCGCGGCCGTTCAGCACCTCGGCGCTGCGGTCCCACACATTGCCCATCTTGACCATCCGGCACCCCTTCGCCCGCGTTTGCGATCGGTTAGCCCAAGCGCCGCGGCTTGGCCACTCGCCAACTTGCAAGCGCCGGGCGTCTGGCACACATGCGCTGCCATGACCGAGATCGATGGCATCGAATGGCGCGTATCGCCGGGCCTGACCCCCTATGACGAGGCGCTGGCCACCATGGAAGCGCGCGCGGCGGCGGTGCTCGCCGGCGAGGCGCGCGAGCTGATCTGGCTGCTCGAACACCCGCCGATCTATACCGCCGGCACCAGCGCCTCGCCCGGCGACCTGATCGATCCGCGCTTCCCCGTCGTCGCGACCGGGCGCGGCGGCAAATACACCTATCACGGGCCGGGGCAGCGGATCGTCTATCTGGTGCTCGACCTCGGCAGGCGCGGGCGCGACGTGCGCTGCTTCGTCCACGGGGTGGAAGCCTGGGTGATCGCCGCACTCGCCGAACTGGGTGTCGATGCGTTCCGCGCCGAGGGCCGGGTCGGCATCTGGACGCGCGACGGCGGGCCGGAAGCCAAGATCGGCGCGATCGGTGTGCGGGTGCGGCGCTGGATCACGCTGCACGGCCTGGCGGTCAACGTCGCGCCCGACCTGACGCATTTCGGCGGTATCGTGCCGTGCGGCCTCCCGGAGTTTCCGGTCACCAGCCTGGCGGAACTGGGGCGTGACAGCAGCCTGGCAACTTTCGATGCCGCCCTTGCGTTGAGCGCTCCGGCATTCCTCCACTCTCTGTCCTGTCCGGCATAAACGCGCCGGACGGAATTCGAGGCTTGAGGGCTGGGCGTTATGCGATTAATGTCCACTGCGATTTGGGTATTAAAGGGCCAGCAAGCCGTCCAAATCCTATTCTAGGGAGCTTCCAATGCGTGCACTCATCTCCAAGGTCCTGACCGGCTCGCTGATCGCCGGCGCCGCTCTCGCGGTTTCGGCCTGTGGCCCGAAGACCGAGACGACCACCGACAACACGATGGTCACCGACATGAACACCACCGACGACATGGGCACCATGAGCGACAACATGACCGCCGTCGACGGCGCGTCGAACGGTGGCATGATGGCGAACGACACGATGATGTCGAACGACACCATGATGTCGAACGACACGGCGACCACCAACGCCATGTAATCAACCGTCAGGTTGTTACGACAGTGAAACGGCCGCTCGGGCAACCGGGCGGCCTTTTCTTTGGGTGCAACGCCCCGTCGCATTTCATCGGATTTTATTCTCGCGCTTGTCGATCGGGGATTGGGTCCGATCGCGAAACCGTCTAGATTCGCCCGACAATGCCCGTTCGGTGAGGATGACGAAGAGATGACCGTGTTGCGTACCGCGCTGATGCTTGGCGGCGCGGCGATCTGCCTGACGGCGGCCGCGCCTGCTTCAGCCCAGTTCTTCCTGCGCTCGCATGACTTCCGCGGCGAGGCGGTGAAGGGGCATGAGGATGGCCTGGGCCAGCCGCTGCCCGGGGCGACCGAGGCGGAACTGCGTGCCGCGATGGCGTGGAGCGTTCGTGCGGCGCTCAACGTCGCGGCGCTGCAATGCCAGTTCGAGCCGACGCTGCTCACCGTCCCGAATTATAACGCGGTGCTGAAGGATCATGAGGCCGAGTTGAAGAACTCGTTCGACACGCTCACCAAATATTTCATGCGCGTCAACAAGGCGCCCAAGCTCGGCCAGGCGGCGCTCGACCAGTTCGGTACGCGGACCTATTCCGGCTATGCGACCGTCGCCGCGCAATTCGGCTTTTGCCAGACGGCGAGCGGCATCGGTCGCGACGCGACCTTCGTGCCGCGGGGCGGCTTCGGCACCTTTGCGATGGATCGCGTCCGCGAGCTGCGCAACAGCCTGACGCCCTATGGCGAGCAGCATTTCCAGCGTTATCTGGGTCGCGACTATGCGTCGCAGCCGCGCCTCGATGCGATCTGCTGGAACAAGAAGGGCGAATGGGTCACCAAGAAGTGCGGCGCCTTCACCTGGCCGCCGGCGCGCCCGACCGGGACCGCGTCGGTGCCCGCCGCAGCCACCGCTGCGGTGGCGCCGACGGTGACGGCCACGGAGACTGCGCAGCGGTAACGCCGGCCCGCGGGCGGGAGGGCTGATCGCCTATGGCGGCCTGCATGGGGCGGTCGCCTACCGCGCTCACCCCGTTACATTGGACGTGTTCGAGACATCTGCGAACCTGCCCCAGTGCTCCTGCGAAAGCAGGAGCACTGGAGTCCCGAGCGCCGTACGACGTTGTTTTGCTTGGCCCTAGGCTCCTGCTTTCGCAGGAGCACTGGGATGCTTCGCCGGAGATGGGGGCTTCGCAGCGGTCTCGATCACGTCCGGGGGACGGGGTGGGCCTGGCAGACGACAAACCCATGAACACGCTTACATACAATCGCCCCGCCCTCCGCGGGGCGTCAGCGCAGCCCGAGCAGCTTGTGCGTCTGTAGCGACAGCCGCCATTGCGGCCGCTCCATCACCACCGCGATCGCCGCTTCGATATTGACGGTGCCGCGCGCGTCGTCCATCGGCTGCAACAGGCGGTTGGCGAAATCCCAACGTTCGATCTCGGCAATGTCGGTGCCGGCCTGGGGCCAAACCAGTTTCAACTCGTCGCCCGACCGCTGCACGACGACGCTGCCGGCCTTGGGGCTGACGCAGACCCAGTCGATCCCCGGATGCACCGGCAGCGTGCCGTTGGTCTCGATCGCGATGCGGAAGCCGACGCCGTGCAGCGCGTCGACCAGCGCATCGTCGATCTGCAACATCGGCTCGCCGCCGGTGAGGACGACGAACCGCTCCCCCTGCCCCGCGCCCCAGAACGCCTCGACGGCCGCGACCAGCGCCGCGGCATCGGCGAACTTGCCGCCACCCAGCCCGTCGACGCCGACGAAATCGGTATCGCAGAACCGGCAGACGGCGGTGGCGCGATCCTGCTCGCGCCCGCTCCACAGGTTGCAACCGGCAAAGCGCACGAACACCGCACGCCGGCCGGCGTTCACGCCCTCGCCCTGCAGGGTGAGGAACATCTCCTTGACCGCGTAGCTCATCCGCTCAGGGCCGGACGGCGTAGACCGTCGGATCGGGAATACCCGCGTCCTCGAATCCCTTGGAGCGCAGCCGGCAGCTGTCGCAGGTGCCGCAGTGGACCCCGCCCGGCGCCGGATCGTAGCACGACCAGCTGAGCCCCATGTCGACGCCGAGCCGCCTTCCCTCGCGGACGATATCGGCCTTGGTCATATGCTGGAGCGGCGCGTGGATCTTGAACGGCTCGCCCTCGACCCCCGCCTTGGTGGCGATCTCCGCCAGCCCCTCGAACGCCTGGATGAACTCCGGGCGGCAATCGGGATAGCCGGAATAATCGAGCGCATTGACGCCGATGAACAGATCGCGCGCGCCCGCCGCTTCGGCCCAACCCAGCGCGAGGCTGAGGAAGATGGTGTTGCGCGCCGGCACGTAGGTGACCGGAATCCCCTCGCCGACGCCGTCCTTGGGCACGTCGATATCGGCGGTGAGCGCCGAGCCGCCGAATGCCGACAGATCGAGCGGCAGCACGATATGCCGTTCGGCGCCGAGCGTCGTCGCGACGCGCCGCGCCGCGGCCAGTTCGACGCGGTGGCGCTGGTTATAGTCGATCGACAGGGCGAGCAGGCGATAGCCGGCCTCGCGCGCGCTGGCGGCGGAGATCATCGAATCGAGCCCGCCGGAGACGAGCACGACGGCCAGGGGGGCCTCGGTTTGCATGGTCATGATCCCCGCGGCGCTAGGCCAAAGTGGCCCAAAAGAAAAGGGCCGCGGATAAGGCGGCCCTTTGAAGGAGAGAGAAGCGTCCGCTTCTCTGGGAGAAAAGCGTGCCGGTCATGAACAGGCACCACGTTTCCCTAGCGCGCGGACCTTAAAGGGAGATTAAAGCGCGCGATCCCTGCAGCTTGCGCCGGGCGGTCAGGCGACCGGATCGGCCTCGGCGGCGACCGGGAATTTCGTCGCGCAGAAGGCGCAATCGACCTGGATGAAGCCGTCGTCGTCCGCCATCTCACGCCGCTCCTCCAGCGAGAATTTGGCGAGGACGCTGGCGATATAATCGCCGGTGCAGCGACAGCCGCGCACCAATGGCGTCGAGGCGAGCACGCGCACGTCGGGTTCCTCGTTGAACAGCCGCCAGACCAGCGTCTCAAGCGAGAGCGCCGGGTCGGCGAGTTCGTCGGCGCCCATCGTCTGGCCGAGCGCCTCGACATGCTCCCATTCGGGATGGTCGAGCCGGGTGTGCAGCCGCTCGCGGCCGACCTCCCCCTCGGGCAGATGCTGGAGGAACAGGCCGCCGGCGATCGTGCGATCCCCGTCACGGGCGATGCCGACGCGGACGAGGCTGGGGATCTGCTCCGACTGGACGAAATAGCTCTGCGCCGCCTCGGCCAGCGTCTCGCCGTCGAGCGGGACGATACCCTGATAGCGTTCGCCGGTCGCGGCGAGGTCGAAGGTGATCGCGAGATAGCCCTGGCCGAACAGCGCGAACAACGTCGGCTGCTCGGGCGTCGTGGCGAGTTTATCGGCGTCGTAATCGATATAGCCGCGCACCTCGCCGCCGCGATAATCGCAGACGAGCAGCTGGACGACGCCGTTTTCGGTGCGCGTCTGCATGGTGAGCTGCGCCGTCGGGTCCTTGAGCGTCGAACCGATCAGCGCGGCCAAGGTCAGCGCCTCGGCGAGCAACGCCTCGATGGCCGGCGGATAAGCGTGGGCGGCGAGCACCGCGTCGAGCGTCGGCCCAAGCCGCACGACACGCCCGCGTGCCGAACGGGAGGGGATCGCGAACCCGAGCGCGCGATCGATATCAGGGGATTGTTGCATCGGGGGGAAATGGGATGCGGAACGATGGTGGTCAACCTTCCGGCTCCGCAGCTTGCGGCGGGATTGGGATTCGAGTTCTGGAGAAAACTCCTGGCCCGCCGGGGAGCGCCGACCGGCAGTCCAGCATATGCCGGGAGCAGGTGTAACCGGGTGCTGTGGCATGACGGAGGGAAAGAACACGCCAACGAAGGCATCGCTTACCTCCCCCTCCGTCACGCCCTTCGGGCGCGCCACCTCCCCCTTGCGGGGGAGGAATTGGGGGAGTGTCGATCCCGTCTAATCCCACCCCGTCACCCCGTCACCCCGGACTTGTTCCGGGGTCCACTCTGCGGCGAGGAGAAAGGCTTGATGGGATGCCGTTCCCTTGCGGCCCGGTGGCCCCGGAACAGGTCCGGGGTGACGGATATGAGGAGGATGGCGATCGAACCTCACCACCGCGGCCATAGGCGATCGCCCTCCCCCGGCAGGGACGGAATTGGGGTGATCGATCCGGCCTAGCGCCGCCGACGGAGCACCGGAAAGTCGGCGACGGAGCAGCGGGAAATAGCCGTTTACCCGCGCTCCCCGCTTGGTTCAGCCGATCTGTCCGAAGACCCAGCGGAGCACCGCTTTCTGCGCGTGGAGGCGGTTTTCCGCCTCCTGCCAGATCAGCGACTGCGGGCCGTCGATGACGGCGTCGACCACCTCCTCGCCGCGATGCGCGGGCAGGCAGTGGAGGAAGCGCGCATCGGGCTTGGCGTGCGCCATCAGCGCCTCGTCGACCTGATAGGGCATCATCGCGGCGAGCTTGGTTTCCGCATGCGCCTGGCCCATCGAGATCCAGGTATCGGTGACGATCACGTCGGCACCCTCTACGGCTTCGCGGGGCGAGGCGACGACGCGGGCGCGCCCCTGCCCGCGCGCGACGTCCGCATCGTCGGGCATGAACCCCTGCGGACAGGCGGCGGTGACGTCGAACTGCATCAGCCCGCCGGCCTCGATCAGCGAGGCGAGCACGTTGTTGCCGTCGCCGAGCCACGCCAGCTTGAGCCCGGGCAGCGCCTTGCCATCCTCAAGGATCGTCTGGAGGTCGGCCATGATCTGGCAGGGATGCGACTGGTCGGTGAGGCCGTTGATGACGGGTACGCTGGCGTAGCGGGCCATGTCCTCGACCTTCGCATGGTCGTCGGTGCGGATCATGATCGCGTCGACATAGCCCGACAGCACGCGCGCGGTGTCGGCGATGCTCTCGCCGCGGCCGAGCTGCATCGCGCCGGCATCCATGACAATCGAGCTGCCGCCCAGCTGCCGGATCGCCATGTCGAAGCTGACGCGGGTGCGGGTCGAGTTCTTCTCGAAGATCATCGCCAGCACATGGCCGGCGAGCGGCGCGTCCGCGTCGACGCGCCCCTTGGGCAAGCCGGCACGCGCCGCCTTGCGGTCGATCGCGTCGGCGAGCATCGCGGCGACGCCATCGGCGCCGGCATCGGACAGGTTCAGGAAATGGCGCATTCTCGTCCTCCCTCGCGCAGCGGGATGGGTGATCGCGGCGATCACGCCGCGGTGGCGGGGGCGTTTCCCCGGAAAGCCGCCCGCCGTCCCCCTCCACCGGCTGCGCCGGTCCCCCTCCCCCTGGCGGGGGAGGACTAGATCAATCGTCGCTGGCGGGCACGAAGACCCGCGCGGCGGCGCTCAGCTTGTCGATACATTCGGCGACGTGGGCGTCCTCGATCACCAGCGGCGGCAGGATACGCACGACGTTCTCGCCCGCCGCGACCAGCAGCAGCCCGTGGTTGTCACGGGCATGGGCGACGAACTCACGCGGTTCGACGCCGGCCTTGAGCTTGAGGCCGAGCATCAGCCCCTTGCCGCGGACGCTCTCGAAGATGTGATCGTGGTTGGGGATCAGCTGTTCGAGCGCGCTGCGCAACCGCTCGCCCATCGCCTCGACGTGCGCGAGGAAGCCGTCGGCCAGCATCACGTCGAGCACCGCCTGCCCCGCCGCCATTGCCAGCGGGTTGCCGCCATAGGTCGAACCATGCGTACCGATCACCATGCCCGCCGCCGCAGCCTCGGTGGCGAGGCACGCGCCGAGCGGAAAGCCCGCGCCGATGCCCTTGGCGACCGCCATAATGTCGGGCGTGATGCCGTAATGCTCATACGCCCACATCTTGCCGGTCCGACCATAGCCGCACTGGACCTCGTCGAGGATCAGCAGCAGGCCGTGCTCGTCGCAGGCCCGGCGCAGGCCGGTGATGAACTCCGGCGTGCCGACCGACACGCCGCCCTCGCCCTGGATCGTCTCGACCATAAAGCCGGCGGTGGTGTCGTCGATCAGCGCCAGCGCGGCGTCGAGATCGTTGAACGGCGCATAGGCGAACCCCGGCAGCAGCGGTTCGAAGCCGTCGCGCATCTTGGGCTGGTTGGTCGCCGAGATCGCCCCCATCGTCCGCCCATGGAACGCGTTGTTGAAGGTGATGATCTTGGTACGCTGCGGATTGCCCGCGGCATAATGGAAGCGGCGCGCGGTCTTGATCGCGCATTCGATCGCCTCGGCGCCGGAATTGGTGAAGAAGACGGTGTCGGCGAAGCTGTTGGCGACGATCCGCTCGGCGAGCGCCTCGCCCTGCGGTGAGCCGTAGAGGTTGCTGACGTGCATCAGCGTCGCCGCCTGGTCCGCGATCGTCTTGACCAGATGCGGATGGCCGTGGCCGAGCGCGTTAACGGCAATGCCGGCGGCCATGTCGAGATAGCGGCTGCCGTCCTCGCTGATGAGATAGCAGCCCTCACCTCGGACCGGACGCACCCCGCACCGTGGATAGACGGGCATCAGCGCGGTAATGGTCACGGGGCATCTCCTCATCTCGAAACGAGAAAGGGCGGCCCTGCACGGACCGCCCGTCCTCTCTGTACCTGTCGGCGCGGGGCCGGGTCAACACCGCCGCCGATCAGAATCCGGCGCGGATCGTCGCGAACACCTGCCGCGGCGCGACGGGGAAGAAATTGTAGGTGCCCGAGGCGGCGCCGATGCTGAGCGTCGATTCCGCGCGCTTGTTGGTCAGATTGGTGACGTTGACGCTGACGTTGAGCGTCTTGGCGATCCCCCGCCCGCTCAGCGGCATGTCGAAGCCGATCCGCCCGGACAGTTGCAGATAGCCGTTCACGCTGAGATCGTTGGTATAGGTCGCGTAGCGGCGGCCGATGTAATCGCCGATCAACTGCACCTCGACGCCATCGGTGCGCAGCGTCGCCACCGTCTTGTTGAGCCAGTCGGGCGAGCCTGGCACCTTCTTGCCCGCGGTGGGGACGGTCGTCTGCGCGGCGCCGGCGCCGGTCAGATAATCGTCGCTGTAGCGCGAATTGTTGTACGACAGCGCATTGTACAGCGTGAATACGTCGCCAAAGCGGAAAGTGCCGGCGATGTCGACGCCGTCGGTCCGAACGCTGCCGACGTTGTTGATGATCGGCGCGCCGCTCTGGATCGCGGTGATCGTCGCGGTCGGGCTGACCGCGAGCAGGCGGTTGCTGAAGTCGACGTGATAATAACTGATCTGCCCCTCGAAGCCCGTCAGCGGGCCGGCGTCGAGCGTGCGGCGGGTGCGGGCGCCCGCCTCATAGGTCCAGCTCGTCTCGGGCTTGGTATTGTCCTTGAAGAATTCAAACAGCGTCTGGCTGCCGAGCGCGAACGGCGACAGGCCGGCGGCGGCGCTGGTCTGGAACTGGCGGATGTTCTGCTGGACGTTGAAGAACAATTGCTCGTGGCCGGTGACGTCCCACAGGCCGCCGACCTGCGGCAGGAACACCTTGTTGGTGTTGAGCCGGCCGACCGGGAATTCGCGCGAGCCGGTGAACGAGCCGGGGATCGGCTGGACCGGCATCGTCTGCCGCGCCTTCTGGAAGGTGCTCTTGAAGCCGGCCTGCAGCGTCACGCTCGGCACGATCTGCCACGCATCCTGGATATGCGTCTGGATCTCCTCGACGCGAATCTCGCTGCCATATTGGGTGATCAGCGGCTGCGCCTCGTCGAGCGGGCGGGTATAGGGCGAGGAGGGATCGTTGACGTCGAGCGCGTACCAGCGGCGATAGGCCGACGAACTCTGATGCTCGTACCAGCCGCCGATCTCGACATTATGGTTGCCGATCTGCGCGACCAGGGTCGAGATCGCACCGACGCGATCGATGCGATATTCGGTGGTGCGCGTCGCCAGCCCCGATCCCCCGAAGATCGTGCTGAGCCGCGCCAGATTGGCCGCCGAGTTGGGATTGCTGCCCGCCGCGCCGGGATAATAGAAGGAGAAGAGCAGCGGCAGCCCCGCCGCGGTGATAGGCCCGGCGACCACGCCGACGCCGTCGTTATGGTGGAAATAGGCCTGGTTCGACCAGGTCAGGCCGGGCGCGGCGTGCCAGTCGTATTTGACGTAGCCGAGATAGTCGGTGCGCTGCGCGTCGCTGTAGTAATTGCGGTAGTTGGACCCGGGCGCGGCGTTGACCGCGGCATATTCGGCAGAGCCGTAATAGGCGCGGGCCGCGGCAAAGTCGGGATAGAAGAACGGCCGGGTATAAGGCGCGACACCGCGGTTATCGACCGCGGCGCTGGTCGCCGTCGCGGGGCGGACGACGATCGCGGTCGCATCCTCGTTGGGTTCGGTCTTGTCCGAATAGGAGAAGAAGGCGGTCAGCTTGCCGGTGGCGTCGTCGTGGACGATCTTGCCGTCGGCCTGATAGCCGCCCTGCTTGCCGTTGAAATCCCAGGCGCGCGCATCGTGGCGCACGCCAGAGACGTAGAAGCGCGTATTGTAGCCGATATCGCCACTGTCGATCCGGCCATAGGTGCGCGACGTGTCGTAGCTGCCGACCACCTGTTGCAGCGTGATGCCGAACGCATCGCGCGGGTCGCTGGAGAAGGTGTCGATCGCGCCGCCGAGATTGCTGGTCGAGGCGGTGCCGAGATCGCCCGCACCCGAGGCAAGCACGACGCGGCCGACGTCTTCGGAGATGATCGCGCGCTGCGGGCTGAGGCCGTTGTAATTGCCATATTGCTGGTCGCCGAGCGGCACCCCGTCGAGCGTATAGCCGAGCTGCTGCGCGTTGAAGCCATGGATGAACAGCGAGATGTTCTGCTCGTTGTTGCCCCAGGGATCGGCGGTCAGGAAGGTCACGCCGGGCAGGGTCTGCAGCGCCTTCAACGGGCTGAGCCCCGGCAGGATCTTCTGGATCTCGCTGCCGGAGATCTGCGTCACCGAGCGGGTCGCGGTGCCGCGGACGACGATCTCGCCATCGGGCGCATCGTCGGCGGCGACGGTCTGCGGCGCCGTGGCGCTGCTGCCGTCCCCGGCTGGCAGCGCGGCAGGTGTCACGGTCTGCGCGTCGGCGGCGTGCGCAACGCAGAAGGCAAGCGCGGTCGCGCCGGTCAGCAACATCGAACGGATCGTCATGGATTTCCCTTTTGGCTCTTGGCCTTAGGGCGCGTTGACGGCTTTACGCGTCACGGCGGTGACTGGCCGATGGCAGATCCATGACAAAACGGCCCCGCAGGTTCTGCGAGGCCGTGCAACAGCTTAAATAAAGGAGCGGACCACCCGCGGCGGATCAATGCCCGCGGCTGAGTTCGTCCACTTCGCCCATGATCGTGTCGAGCGCGGTCTTGTTGACGTCGGTCTCATGCTCGCGCCGCGACGGCAGCGAGCCCTCGCTGAGGATCGTCTCGAGCGCGACGCGGCCACGCGCGACGCGGCTCTTGATCGTACCAACCGCGACCTGACAGATTTCCGCAGCCTCTTCATAGGCGAAGCCGCCAGCGCCGACCAGGATCAACGCCTCGCGCTGCGGCTGCGGCAGGTGGAGCAAGGCGCGCTGCATGTCGCCGAGTTCGACATGGCGATCTTGGCTGGCCGGCGCCGCGAGGATGCGGTCGGCGACGAGATCGTCCCACTCGCCCTTGAACCGCGCGCGGCGCATCTGCGACAGATAGAGGTTGCGCAGGATGATGAAGGTCCAAGCGCGCATGTTTGTGCCGGCCTGGAAACGCTGCCGCGCCGCCCACGCCTTCAGCAGCGTTTCCTGCACGAGGTCGTCGGCGAGATCACGGCTGCCGGACAGCGACCGGCCGAAGGCGCGCAGATGCGGAATGACCTGCGCCAGCTGCTTCTTGAATTCCGGATCGGACAGCGCAACGTGCTCGACCGGCGCCACGGGAGCGTCGTCGTCTTCGTATTCGTCATCACGCGTAGCGGGCTGGGTCATGCAATTCCGTTCAAAGCCGGGGACATCATCGCCGCCTCGAGCAGCAAGATAAGGGTCCGCGCCGGCAAATGCCAGTGAGACGGGGTGAGCCGTGTTATCGCAGGATCAGAAAGGCGAAGATCGCGATGATCAGGACCAGCGACACACCCAGCACATATCGGGTGACGCCCGGAGTCGAGCCCGCCCGCGCCTCGGTGGTGGTGACATGGACGGGTTCGTTCTGATCAGCCATGTGCGTCAAACACCTGACGTCCGTTTTGGGTCCGTAACTTTCTTGGGCCTGCGGTGGTAAGTCGATGCCGGCGCGGCGCCCCTCGGGCCGCCGCGCCGGTACGGGTCACGCGACCGCGTTGGGGATCGTCGCCTCGTCGAAGAACAGCGCCTGGCTGATCGCCGCCTTGACCGTCGAACGCTGGAACGGCTTCGTAATCAGGAAGGTCGGCTCCGGCCGCTCGCCGGTGAGCAGACGCTCCGGGAATGCGGTGATGAAGATCACCGGCACTTCGAACTCGGCCAGGATGTCCTTGACCGCATCGATCCCCGAACTGTCGTCGGCGAGCTGGATGTCGGCGAGCACGAGGCCGGGACGATCCTCCATCGCCAGCGCCACCGCCTCGTCGCGGGTGACGGCGACGCCGGTCACCTCATGGCCGAGATCGCGGACGATCGTCTCGATATCCATCGCGATGATCGGCTCGTCCTCGATGATCAGCACCCGCGCGCGGGTCTGCTTCTCGATCTCGGCCAGCGCTTCCGACACCAGGGATTCGACCTCGCTGGTGTCGACGTCGATCAGATAGGCCGCGTCCTCGGGGGTGAAGCCCTCCATCGCGGTGAGCAGCAGCGCCTGGCGCGACAGCGGAGTCATGCGGGCGAGGCGGGCGCGGGCGACGGCCTCGGTGCCTTCGGCGTCGCTCGGCGAGGTCTGCTCCTCGCCATCCGAATTGGCCGACGACCAGATGCCCTGGAACATGCGGTACAGGCCGAGGCGCGGATCGACGTCGCGCGGAAACTGATCGGGTGCCGCGACGATCGCTTCGAGCGTGGCGCGGACATATTTGTCGCCCTGCTGCTGGCTGCCGGTCAGGGCCCGGCCATAGCGCCGCAGGAAGGGAAGATGCGGTGCGAGTTGCTGTCCAAGCGACATGGGTGGTGATCACTCCCTGAAGAACTGCCCGGATACCGGGACCTGAGATATCGAACGGACGCCTGATCTGTGCGGGCGCCCGCCGCTTTGCAACGATGTTTGTCGAAGAACCCGGCCGGCCCCAGGGACCTGCGGAAATTTCGCGCCACGATGGAACCATCGAGGGCCAATTTGGTTTCATCGCCGATTGAATGGGTCAGCCGCTCTGAATTGCGGCTCCCGTTCGTTGTGCGTCGATTGCCCGGCACGACCGGGTCACCCAGGGGGACATGTTGGAACTGCCCAGCGACAAGGACAAGAAGACGTCTTCCAAAAAGTCTCCTGCCAAGGTCCAGAGCAAGGATCGCGACATGGGCGCGGCTCTTCGCTCCGCGTACCAGCGGACGATTGATGAAAGCGTTCCTGACGAAATGCTCGACCTGTTGAACAAGCTCGCCTAGCAGAGGGCATGGCCACACCCCACGCCGCCGCATCATCCACACGACGTGCGGCGATGGCCCCGGTGTCGGCGCTTTCGCGCCTGCCCACCGGTGCCAAGCTGTTCATCATGCTCAGTGTTGCGCTGCTGCTGCTCGCGCTGATCGCGATCGGCGCGACGTTGCAGACCGGCAGGACGGCGGACGCGGAAGCGCGTGCGCGGCTTCGCATCGCCGCCAACGAGAGCGCGCGCAGCATCGCCATCGAACTGATCGGCGATATGACCGCGCTTCGGGTCGCGGTGAACGCGTTGCAGGCGGATGCCGGCGACGCCCCGAGTTGCGCCCGCGCGCAGGGCGTGTTCGCGCAACAGGCCACCACCGGCACCCGCTTCTCGATCGTCGACCATAACGGCCGGCTGCTGTGCGGCGAGCCGTTCGACACCGACGTGGCGATCGACACCAGCACCGCCGTCGGCGCGGCGATCGTACCCGACAAGGGCCTGATCCTGTCGGTTGCCGGCCCCCGCCGCGGCCCCAGCGCACGCGTGTTCTTCCCGCGCACCTTCCTGGCGCGCCTCGCGACGCCGACCAGCCGCGCGGTGCCGCTCGCCAGCGCGCTGGTGCATGACGGCAACTCGCTCGAACTGGCGAGCATTCCCGACCTCGGGCCGCTCGACCGCGTCGAAACCGTCGAGACGGACCTCGGCCTTGGCGGGCTGACGCTGCGGACCAGCACGCGCAGCGCGCCGATCACCTCCTCCTTCCTCGTCGCGCTGACGTTGCCGCTGCTGATGTGGGCGGCGGCTGCGGGGCTGGCATGGTTCATCGTCGACCGGCTGCTGATCCGGCCGTTGCGCCTGCTGCGTGCCAGCGTCGCCTCCTACACGCCCGGCGAGGTGATCGATCCGGGCCAGCTCGGGCCGCTGCCCGCGCAGGAGATCCGCGAACTCGGCGACACCTTCCGCGCGATCAGCCGCACGGTCGCGCTGCACGAGGCCGGCCTCGCCGAGGCGGTGGTGCGGCAGACCAAGCTGACGCGCGAGGTTCATCACCGCGTTAAGAACAACCTGCAGGTCATCTCCAGCCTGATCAACTTCCATGCGCGCGGCGCGCCGAGCCCGGACGCGACGGCCGCCTATGCATCGATCCAGCGCCGGGTCGATGCGCTGGCGGTGGTCCACCGCAACCATTTCGCCGAGATGGAGGACAATCGCGGCCTCAACCTGCGGGCGGTGATCGGCGAACTGGCCTCCAATATCCGCGCCACCGCACCCGAGGGCGCGACCAGCCTGGCGATCGCGCTCGACGTCGATCCCTATCTGGTCAACCAGGATGTGGCGGTCGCGGTGGCGTTCCTCGTCACCGAGACGATCGAGCTGGCGATGAACTGCGACCGCGCCGCACAGATCCGCGTCGCGGTGAAGCCGGGCGACGACGACAAGAAGGCGAAGCTGCGCGTCGTCTCGCGCGCCTTCGTTGCCAGCGAGACGCTCGAGACGCTGCTGTCGACGCGCTACGGCCGGGTGATCGAGGGATTGTCGCGGCAGCTGCGGGCACCGCTGCACCACGATCCGATGACCGGCGCGTATGAAATCGCCATTGCGGTGCTCGGGCGCGACTGACCGAAAATAATTTCTCCACCCACCGTATTTGCACGGAACCAACAATCCGGGGTCGGGTTATGCAATACGGATCGCGACTTTATGCCCCCCCGCTCTCGCGGTCCACGACATAGGCCCGGAAGCACTCACCCTCCCCCCCCCGGTGATTGCTTCCGGGCCTTACTCATTTCAGCGATAGCGCGCCCCGCGCGGGCAAAGAGTTCCGCTTCCGGAACGAATGCGCCGCCCGATCATTCCCCTAGCGCTATTCAAGCCCAGGAGGTTCTATGCGTAAGGTTCTCGGATTGGTCGTCGTCGCAGGCGCGCTCATGGTCAGCGCGTGCAACACGGTCGAAGGCGTCGGCAAGGACGTGAAGTCGGCCGGCAGCACCGTCGCCAAGACCGCCGACGACGCCAAGTAAGCTTCCACCTCACGTGGTTGGGAAAGCCTCCGCCCTCACGGGCGGGGGCTTTTTTGTGTCTGTGCCATGGCGTGAGCAGCAGTTCGTCAAACGCCCATTTGGCGCCGAGCCGCTCCGTCACAGGAAAGATCAGGCTTTGACCACTTCGCTAGCGGCATTCTTCGAGCGCTTGCGCTCGGTGAACCAGATGCCGATGATGGCGATTTCGTAGAGCAGGATCAGCGGCACGGCGAGCAGCACCTGGCTCATCAGGTCCGGCGGCGTCAGCACTGCGGCGATCGCGGTTGCGCCGACGATGGCATACCGGCGTGCACCAATGAGCTGCTTGCGGGTGACGATCCCGGCCCGTTCGAGCAGCATCAGCAGCACCGGCAGCAGGAAGGCGAGCCCGAACGCAAACAGGAACTGCATGACGATCGATAGGTAATTGCCGATCGCGGGAAGCGCCTGTTGGTGGACACCGCCTACGTCGCCCTGGAAACCGAGCAGGAAGTGCAGCGCCATCGGTATCGCCATGTAATAAGCGAGCGCGGCACCCGATATGAAGAGCAGCGGCGTCGCCAGCAGAAACGGCAGCAAGGCACGCTTTTCCTGACGATACAGACCGGGCGCGACGAATTGCCACAATTGGTTGGCGATGATCGGAAAGGCGATCATCATCGCCGCAAAGAAGGCGACCTTCACCTTGACGAGGAAGGCCTCGAAAAGCTGGGTGTAGATGACCGTCTTCTGCCCGGCATGCAGCAACGGCTGGACCAGAAAGCCGAAGATGTCCTCCGCGAACCAGTAACTGACGCCGAACGCCACGACCACGGCTGCGATACAGTATAGCAGGCGCCGACGCAGTTCGATGAGATGGTCGAGCAACGGCGCGCGGCTGGCGTCGATCTCGTCTTCCATATCCATGCCGCTCATGACGGGGTGATATCCGTCTGGACCACAGGCCGATGGTCGGGTGCCGGCGAAACCGCGGGCTTCTCGACCATCACCGGCGCGTCATGGTCCACAGCCGCGACCGGCTCGGCAGCGGCAACGGATTCAGCCTCGGACGTGGCGGGATGCTCCGCCATGATCCGCGCATTCTCGGCCGCCCAGCGCTTCTCCATCTCTTCCAGCTCGGCTTCACGGACCATGTTGTCGAAGCCTTGCCGAAACGAGCGGCTGACTCCCCGCGCCTTGCCGACCCAATAGCCGACGACCCGCATCGCCTTCGGCAGGTCCTTAGGCCCGATAACGAGCAGCGCGACGACGGCGATTAGCAGGAATTCGGAAGAATCTACGCCGAACATCGGATGCCGTGACTATCTGAAGGGCGCAGCTTAGCGGTCTTCGCGGACGCGCTCGCCGTCGCGATCGAACGCGGGCTCGGCCGCCTTCTGCGCCTCGATGCGCGGCGCCGGCTTGGTCGTCGTGTCATGGTCCTCTTCGGCCATGCCCTTTTTGAAATTCTTCACGCCCTTGGCGACATCGCCCATCAGGCTGGAGAATCGGCCGCCGCCGAGCAGCAGGATCGCGACGACCGCAAGAACGAGCAGATGGATCGGGCTGAAGCTGCCCATGGCTTATCTCCTAGAATGCAGCCTTATCTAATCGCTATCGCCGTCCTTTGCCACCACCAAAGCTTCCTCCAGCGCGAGGTCGACGGGATCGAGCAGGCCGGCGGCGCGCAGATCCTCGACACCGGGCAGGTCACGGCGGCTTTCCAGGCCGAAATGGCTGAGGAAGCCCGGGGTGGTGGCATACATCAGCGGCCGGCCGGGCAGTTCGCGGCGGCCCGCCGGCCGCACCCAGCCCGCCTCCATGAGCACGTCGAGCGTGCCCTTCGCCGTCGCGACGCCGCGGATCGCCTCGATCTCGGCGCGGGTCACGGGCTCGTGATAGGCGATGATCGCCAGCGTCTCGATGCCGGCGCGGCTGAGCCGCCGCACCTCCTCGCGGTCGCGGCGCAGCAGATGGGCGAGATCGGGCGCGGTCTCGAAATGCCAGCGGTCGCCGCGACGGACCAGGACGATGCCGCGGCCGGCATAATCCTGCTCGAGCCGGGCGAGCACCGCGCGCACATCGACCTTGCCGACATAGGCGCGGATCGAATCGACGGTGAGCGGCTCGGCAGCGGCGAACAGCAGCGCCTCGACCGCGCGCACGCCATCGTCCGGCGGGGTCATCGCAGCGCCCGCAGGTAGAGCGGCGCGAACGGCGCCTGCTGGCGCAACTCCACCCGCCCCTGTTTGGCGAGTTCGAGCGCGGCGAGGAACGAGGAGGCGAGCGCCGACTTGCGCAGCCGGCCGGAGCCGTCGGGCAGGAAGCTCTCCAGCGTCGCCCAGTCGAGCTCGATGCCGATCAGCCGCGAGACACGCTCCAGCGCCGCTTCCAGCGTCATCACCTCACGATCGGCGACGACATGCATCACCGGCCGGGTACGCGCGCTGACCCGCCCGTAAGCGGAGATGAGATCGTAGATCTCGGCATGCCAGCGGGCGTGGCGGATCGTCCGCAGCCCCTCGGGCGCGGACCGCACGAACACGTCGCGGCCGAGCCGGTTGCGTGCCATCAGCCGCGCGCCCGCCTCGCGCATCGCGGCGAGCCGTTCCAGCCGCAATTGCAGCCGCAGCGCCAGTTCCTCGGGGTCCGGCTCCTGCTCGGGATCGCGCGGCAGCAGCAGCGCCGATTTGAGATAGGCGAGCCACGCCGCCATCACGAGATAATCGGCGGCGACCTCCAGTTGCAGCGTCTGGCGCTGCTGGATGAAGCGCAGATATTGCTCGACGAGCGCGAGGATTGACAGCTTGCGCAGATCGACCTTCTGCGCGCGCGCGAGCGTCAGCAGCAGGTCGAGCGGCCCTTCCCACCCCTCCAGATCGAGCGTGAGCTGTTCGGATTCGGCCATCAGACCAGAGCGAGGAAGGCGTCGCGCGTTGCGATCAGGTCATCGACATCGCCTGCGGGCGCGCCGACACTCGCCATGGCACGGTCGAGACGCGCGCGGGCGGCGTCGCCGATCGGGCCGAGCCGCCCGGCGATCTCGATCATCTCGTCCATTCGCGCCCAGCAATCGAGCACGAGGTCGCAACCGGCGGCGATTGCTCCCGCCGCCTTCTCGCCCGCGGTGCCGGAGAGCGCCTTCATGTCGATGTCGTCGGTCATCAGCAGCCCGTCGAAGCCGATCGCCCCGCGGATCACCTTTTCGATGACCAGCGGCGACAGCGTCGCCGGCCGCTCGCGATCCCATGCGTCGAAGACGATGTGCGAGGTCATCCCCATCGGCGCCTGCGCGAGCGTGCGGAAGGGTTCGAGATCGACCTCGAGCTCCGCCGCGCTGGCGGTGACGGTGGGGAGGAGATGATGGCTGTCGACCCGCGCGCGGCCGTGACCCGGCATGTGCTTGACCACGCCGACGACGCCACCGGCCGCCAGCCCCTCCAGCATCGCGCGGCCGAGCGCGGCGACCTGCATCGGCTCCGATCCGTAGGTGCGGCAGGTGATCGCCTCGGTGGTGTCGGGCTGGGCGACGTCGATGATCGGGGCGCAATCGACGGTGATGCCGACCTCGGCGAGCATCAGGCCGAGCGCCTGGCCATTGGCGCGCATCGCCTGGATCGCCGACATCGGCGCGGTCTCGTAGAGCGCGGCGAACGCGGGGCCGGCGGGAAAGGCGGGCCATTCCGGCGGCCCCATGCGGGCGACGCGGCCGCCCTCCTGGTCGATGAGGATCGGCAGGTCGGCGCGGCCGGACAGGTCGCGGAGGGAATCGGTGAGCGCGCGGACCTGCGCGCGATCGCGGATATTGCGCTTGAAGAGGATGTAGCCGGCCGGCTCCGCCTCGGTGAAAAAGGCGCGTTCGTCGGGAGTGAGGGCGAGACCGGCGATGCCGAAGATGACGGGCTTCATGCCGCACGGTTAGCGCGGGTATGCGCAAGATGCGAGGGTTGGTGGCCTGTGTCCGCCCCCGACGGGCAGGGCAATCGCATTGGGTCGCGGCGATGAGGCTCGATCGCTTTCCCCGAACAATCCGTCACCCCGGACTCGTTCCGGGGTCCACTGGGCCGCGGGGGAATGGCAGGAGGCTCAGGCTGCGCGCCTCGCCGCAGAGTGGACCCCGGGACAAGCCCGGGGTGACGGGGGGATAGGCCTCCCCGCCTCAGCTTGCGACGAAGCAGCTTTCGCCCGCCACGCGCAGCCGGCCGCAGATGTCGGCCGCCTGGTTGGCGCTGCCGGCGTTGACGCGCAGGCGGTAGAGGGTGCGGCCGCCGATGGCGACCGATTGCACCGACTTGCCGAGCGGCGCGAGGTAGCTGAACCGCTTGGAGAACGTGTCCCAGGCGCCGTTCGCCAGCGCCTCGGTCGGATAGGCGCCGAGCTGGACCAGCGAGCCGCTGGCGCCGGCATCGGCGGCCGGCCGGCGCTGGACGCTGACCGGCTGCGCGGCGACAAGCTTGCCGCTCGACGCGGGCACCTGCGCGACCGCGTTGCTGCCGCCGGTGCCGGCCGGCTTGGCGGTCGGCGCCACGCGATGGCCGTCGATCGGCTTTTCCGGCACCGCGCTGAGATCGATCGAGCCGTTGCCCGCCTTGCCCGCGCTGGTCGCGATCGCGGCATCGCCCTCGCCCTTCACCTTCAGGCCGCCGGGATCGTCCGGCTTGACCTTATAGTCGCCCTCCGGCGCGGCGATCAGCTGGCCGTCGGCGCTGGCGCGGGTCTGGAGCTTGTAGATGCCGAAGATGATCGCGGCGAGCACGGCGAGGCCGATGACGACCAGCGCGATCGTCTTCCCGATCGGCGCGCCCTGTTCCTCGTCGGGCTCGACGGTTTCGAGCCACGGCAGCCGGTCCTCGTCGCGCAGATCCAGTCCGTCCGCCATCACTTCATCTCCGAAACCGCGACCACACCCATGATGCTGAGCCCGTTACGGATAATCTGCGCGATCGCCGTCGCCAAGAACAGACGCGCGGCGGTGGCATCATGGTCGTCGACCACCAGGAAGCGGCGGTCCGGCCGGTCGTTACCGACATTCCAGAGCGCATGGAAGGCAGCAGCTAAGTCATACAGATAAAAGGCAATTCTATGCGGTTCGCGCGCCGTGGCGGCGGTTTCGACGATGCGCGGGAATTGCGCCGCGAGCTTCACCAGCGCGAGCTCCTCCGTATCAAGCCGGGACAGGTCGGCATCACGCGCCGCGATCCCCGCTTCCTCGGCACGGCGATGCAGCGAGGCGACGCGGGCATGGGCATATTGGACGTAGAAGACCGGATTGTCCTTCGACGCCTCGACCACCTTGGCGAAGTCGAAGTCCATCTGTGCGTCGGAGCGGCGGGTCAGCATGGTGAAGCGGACGACATCCTTGCCGACCTCGCGCACCACGTCGGCGAGCGTGACGAAATTGCCCGCCCGCTTCGACATCTTGACCGGTTCGCCGCCGCGCAGCAGCCGCACCATCTGGACGAGCTTGACGTCGAAGCGCGTCTTGCCGCCGGTCAGCGCGGCGACCGCGGCCTGGATGCGCTTGACGGTGCCGGCATGGTCGGCGCCCCAGATGTCGATGAGCTGGTCGGCGGTCTGGCTCTTCTGGAAGTGATAGGCGAGATCGGCGCCGAAATAGGTCCATTGGCCGTTCGACTTCTTGATCGGCCGGTCCTGATCGTCGCCGAACTGGCTGGAGCGGAACAGCGGCAGCTCGACCGGCTCCCAATCCTCGGGCGTCTCGCCCTTGGGGGCTTCGAGCACGCCGTCATAGACGAGGCCGCGCGCGCGCAGCTCCGCCTCGGCCGCCTCGGGCTTGCCGGCCGCCTGCAACTCCGCCTCGGACGAGAACAGGTCGTGGTGGATGCCGAGCAGCGCGAGATCCGCGCGGATCATCACCAGCATCGCCGCGACCGCGCGGGTGCGGAACAGCGCCAGCCATTCGCTCTCCGGCGCGCCGACGTAGCGGTCGCCGAACTCCGCGGCGAGCTCCTTGCCGACCGGGACGAGATAATCGCCGGGGTACAGGCCCTCGGGGATTTCGATCGTCTCGCCGAGCGCCTCGCGATAGCGCAGGTGCGCCGAGCGGGCGAGCACGTCGACCTGGCCGCCGGCATCATTGACGTAATATTCGCGGATCACCGTGTGGCCGGCATATTCGAGCAGCGCGGCGAGTGCATCGCCGACGACCGCACCGCGGCAATGGCCCATGTGCATCGGGCCGGTCGGATTGGCCGACACGTACTCGACGTTGACGGTGATCCCCTGCCCCTGCGTTGAGCGGCCGTAATCGTCGCCCGCCGCCTGAATCTGCGCGAGTTCGTCGCGCCACGCGGCATCAGTGAGGCGCAAATTGATGAAGCCGGGGCCGGCGACGCTCGCCTCGGCGACGTCGTCCAGCTTCGCCAGTTCGGCGGCGAGCGCCTCGCCGAGCGCGCGCGGGTTGAGCTTGGCGGGTTTGGCGAGGACCATCGCCGCATTGGTGGCGAGATCGCCGTGGCTGGCGTCGCGCGGCGGCTCGACCGTCACGTTCTTGCGGTCGAGGTCGGCAGGCAGCGTGCCGGCGGCGACGAGGGTATCGAGGGCCGCGGCGACATGCGCGGCAAAGCGGGTGTAAAGCGTCATGGGCGTCCGTTCGGCGAAAGTCCCCTGCCCTAGCTTACAAGCGGGGCAGGTTCAAATGGCTGCGGCGCAACATGGACAAGATGGACCCCTTCCGTTTCCCCTGAAGAGCCAGCCCGCCACGGTCGCCGCCGGTGTAGCAGCGATGCCGGATGTGGACAGCGGGCGGGGATAGGCCCTTGTAGCAAGGTCCTCGTCCGATCAGCCTCGACGATGGTCCCGCACCGGGGAGCTGCCGCCTGCGCGGGGCGCGTCACACCCGCAGCAGCCCCTCGATCGCCGCCGTCCGGGCGCTCGCCGGGAACAGCGCCGCCATCGCGCGCGGTGGCTCGACCGCGAAATGGTCGGCGACGGCGCCGCCGATGAAGGCGTCGAGCGGCGTGGTCGGCTTGAGGTCGCGGGCCTCGTAGAGGTTGGCGGTGGCGAGGCCGGGCCAGTCGGCGAAGACGCGGCCGCCCTTCACCGCGCCGCCGAACAGCATCGCCGCGGTGCCGGTGCCGTGGTCGGTGCCGCCGGTGCCGTTGATCGCGACGGTGCGGCCGAATTCGGTCGCGACCAGCACCAGCGTGTCGTCCCACACCGGGCCGAGCCCCGTCTGAAGCGCACCGATCATCGCGTCGAGCCCCTTGAGCTGCGTCGCCAGCCGGCCGCGCTGGCCGGCGTGCGTGTCCCAGCCGCCGGTCTCGATCGTCGCGATCCGCGCGCCGTTCACCGGCGCGAGCAGCCGCGCCGCCAGCGCGCCCGTCGCCGCGGCGTTGCGGCCATTGTCGCGGGCGAGGTCGCCGGTGAGCTGGCGCGTCTGCAATGCCTCGTTCCACAGGCCGTGCAGCTGCGCGTCGCCCTGATAGAGCTGCGTCACCCGCGCGAGCAAATCGTCCGAGGCATCGGGCAGCGACGAGGGCGCATAGCTCGCCACCTCGTGCGCGCCCCGCAGCGCCACCGGCACGGTGGCGGCGATCGCGATCGCCTTGGCGTCGTCGGTCGGCACGACGCCGAGCAGGCGGTTCATCCAGCCGTCCTTGAGCTGGTAGGCGCCGGCGCCCCCGGTCTCGAGCACGTTCTGGCCGTCGAAATGCGAGCGATCGCGATAGGGCGAGGCGACGGCGTGAGCGAACAACGCCTGCCCCTTGGCATAGAGCGCCGCGGCATTGGCCATCGCCGGGTGGAGCGAGAACATCGCGTCGAGCTTGGTGCCGGCGGTCAGGTCGGCGGCCAGTTCGCCGCGCGCGCCGACGAAGGCGGGGTCGCCGACCGGACCGATCGTGCCGAGCCCGTCGGCGGCACCGCGCTGGATGATGAAAACGAAGCGCTTGGCCGTGGCCGCCCTGGCGAAGGCCATGCGCGGCGCGAAGGTGCCGAGCAGGCCGAGGCCGCCGGCGGCGAGGAAGGAGCGACGATCCATGATCTTACCTCCGCATCATTTCGGGCGAGACGAGCAGCAGCGCGAGCGCCTGCCCCGGGCTTTCGGCGCGGGCGAGCGCCTGGCCGGTGGCGGGCGTCAGCGCGTCGGGGAACAGCCGCGGCGCCAGCGCGCGCGCGTCGATCGTCCGCGCCGATCGGGCGGCGAGCCGCTCCGCCGCCTCGACGCGGCGCATCACCGCATCCGGCCCGGCCCAGCTCGGCGCGGTGTCGTCATAGCCGATCGGCTGGCCCGGCTTCCACATCGGCTGGCCCAATTGGTTGAGCAGCCCCTGCACCGCCTGCGGCTTGACGTCGGCGAGGCCGAGCGCGCGATAGGAGGAGACGGTCCATTCCCACGGCGTCTTGAACTTGGCGGGCGCGGGCCGCCACGCCTCCGGCGAGGCGATCAGCGCGCGGTAGACGGTGGGCAGATCGCCCCCCGAGCGACGGAACGCCTTCTCCAGCCGCGCGACCATCGCCGGCGGCGGCGTGTCGCCGGCGAAATGGCGGGCGAGCTTGGTCGCGACATGCCGCGCGGTCGCCGGGTGGACCGCGAAGTCGGCGAGCGCCGCCTGCGCCTGATCCTCCTCGCCGGGCGGATAGGTCTTGCCGAGGATGGTACGCGCGCCGGGCTGATGGATGTCGGGGACGAAGGCGAAGCTGCCCGGCGGCCGCGCGGTGACGAAGCGCGCGCCCGCGCCACCGCCGATCACGCCGACCGTCCAGCCGGTCATCGCACGGGCGAATTCGGTGACGTCGGCCTGGGTATAGCCGGTGCGCACGCCGAGCGTGTGCAATTCCATGATCTCGCGCGCCAGATTCTCGTTGAGCCCGACCTTGCGCTGGCCGCGCGCGGCGACCTTCGCGCCGAGCGGGCTGTCGGGACCGACCGAGACCGCCTGATCGAGGTAGAGCAGCATCGCCGGATGCCGCTCGACCGCGAACAGCATATCGGCGAAGCGGCCCATGACGTGCGGCCGGATCGCCTCCATCTCCAGCGTGCCGGACAGGCCGGCCAGCTCGGACTTGTCCGCCGAGACGGCGAAGTGATTCGACCAGAACCAGACCAGCCGTTCGGCGAACGGCGTCGCGGTCGTCAGGGCGGCGCCGGTACGGGCGCCGATCAGGTCGACATAATCCTGTTGCAGGGCATGCTGGGTCGCGTCGAGCGCCTGCTGGCGGGCGTCGCGCTGCGGGTCGGCCGCGGGGGCGGACGGGGACACCATAGCCGGTGCGGTGGTCGATGCCGGCGCGGCGGGCATGGGTGCCGGCGGGGCAGCGGCGGCCGGGGCGGGCGCCTTGCGCATCATACGTTGCGCCGCTTGATAGGCAGCGACATCCGCCGACACCTTGGCGCTGGTCGGCGCAGTGGCCGTCGGGGGTGGTGCGGGCTGGTAGGACTCGAGTTGCAGGGTGAGCCAGCGATGCGGGTCGGCGGGTGGCGACTCGTCCGCCCGCGTACCTAAACCGAACCGATTCAACGCGATGGCAGCTTCAGACATTGCACGCTCCTCGCCCCTGCCCTGCGATACTAGCGCCGACCTGTCGCAAAACTGTACCAGCCGCTGCCCGAGCCGGTTGCACGCGCCGCAATCGGCCCGGTCCGGCTTTGCATTTGAGCTCCATGCTGCACTGCAATATAGGCGCCGCCAAGAACGTGACCGGGGAGGACCTGAACGGGCTCGGAGCATCCTTTGCGAGAGGCGATCATGCGCAAGACCGTTGTTATCCTGGCCGCGGCTGCGGCCACCCTGACCTCGACCGGCGCGCTGGCCCGCGACGGCGAACGTACCTTCCAGCAGGGCGGCGACACCTATGTCTATACCGCCACCGACATTGCGCCGAACCGGCACGTGATCCGCGGCCGCCACTATCCCGGCGGCGAATCCTTCCGCTTCGTGGTGAGCGGCGGGCGGGTGACCGGCGCCGCCAACGGCACGGCCGTGGCGTTCCGCACCGCTGATGCCAAGGGCGCGGTCGGCGCGACGCGGCTGGCGTCGCGCTAATCCCCGGGCGGGCGCCCCGAGCGTCGGGGAGCCGGGCGGTCATCCCCCGGCGCCCGCGCACGGGCGCCCGCCTTGCTCAGAAGCCTTCGGGCAGCTCGATGTCGCCGACCAGCTCGCGATAGCGGGCGATGGCGTAGCGGTCCGTCATGCCGGCGATGAAGTCGGCGATATGGCGGCTGCGGCCGGGTTCGTCGGCGGGCACGTCCTGCGCCCATTCCGCGCTCATCGCCGACGGATCGGCGCGATAGGCCTCGAACAGGCCGGCGACGATGCCATGCGCGGTGTCGGCCGCCGCCAGCTGCCGCGGATGGTGATAGAGGTTGGCGTACATGAAGCGCTTGAGGTCGCGTTCCTCCTCGCGCATCTGCGGCGAGAAGCCGCATAGCGCCTCCCCCGCCGCGCGCACGTCGTCGGCGCTGGCGACGCCCGAGGCGGCGATGCGACGGCGCGTCTCTTCGATCAGGTCGTTGACCATCGTGCCGATCTGACTGCGGACAAGTTCGCTCGCCAGCCGTTTGGGCGCGACATCGGGAAAGCGCGCGCAGGCCGCCGTCCAGCCGCGCGCGACGATCGGCACCGCGAGCAACTGGTCGAGCGTCAGCAGCCCGGCGCGCAGGCCGTCGTCGATATCGTGATTGTCATAGGCGATATCGTCAGCGATCGCGGCAACCTGTGCCTCCAGGCTGGCATGGCTGGTGAGGTCGAGCGGGAAGTGCGCGTCGGCCTCGCGCAGCGCCCAGCCGGGATGACGGACGGGACCGTTGTGCTTGGCGAGCCCCTCCAGCGTTTCCCACGTCAGGTTGAGCCCGTCCCAGCGCGGATAGGGCCGCTCGATCAGCGTCAGCGCGCGCAGCGTATGGCCGTTGTGATCGAACCCCCCGGCATCGGCGAGCGCGACCTTCAGCGCATCCTCGCCGGCATGGCCGAACGGCGGATGGCCGATGTCATGCGCGAGGCACAGCGCCTCGGTCAGATCCTCGTTGAGGCCGAGCACCCGCGCGATCGTGCGGCCGATCTGCGCCACCTCAAGGCTGTGGGTCAGGCGGACACGGAAATGATCGCCGTCGGGCGCCATGAACACCTGAGTCTTGTGACGCAGGCGACGGAAGCTGATCGAGTGGATGATGCGGTCGCGATCGCGCTGGAAGTCGTCGCGGGGGCCGCGTGCGGTCCCGGTCTGTTCCTCATGCAGGCGGCCCCTGCTGCGCGCCGGATCGGACGCCCAGGGTGCGCGCGGACTCACTTGGCCGACGATTTGCCGGACCCGAGCTTGGTCACGGCCTGGCCGGCCTCGCTGGTGAAGGTGAAAGTCGAGACGCCCTCCTTCTTGAGCTGGTTGACGAAGCTGCGCGCCTCGGCATCGGTCTTGAACGGGCCGACCAGCACGCGGTTGGTCGCGCGCAGCGGCGTCGACCAGGCGGCGCGGCTGCCGAACACCGACGGCGCCTTGGCCTTCACCGCGGCATAGGCCTTGGGCAGATCATTCTCGTTGGCGCCGCCGGCGACCTGCACCCAGATCCGTTCGGGATTGGCGCGGGCGAGCCGCTTCTCCTCAACGGCGGCCTTCTTCTCTTCGGCGGCGGCCTTGGCATCGGCGAGCTTCTTCGCATCGGCGAGCTTCTTGGCGGCCAGCGCCTTCTTGTCGGCGACTGCCTTGCGGTCGGCGGCGCGCTTCTCGGCCGCGGTCTGGATCGCCAGCGCCTTCTCGGCGGCGGCGTCGCGCGCCTCCTTCGCCTTGGCCTCGGCGACGACGCGCGCGGCGGTGTCGGCGGGCGGCACCGTCGCCGGAGCGGGCTTGACCGGCGTGACGACGCCGAGCTCCGACGCCGGGATCGACAGGCCGGCGACGATCCGGGCGAGCACGCTGTCCGCCTCGGCGCGCGACGGTGGCGCGCTGTAGCTCGCCGGCGGGGTGGTCGTCGCGGTGGCGGGTTCCGCCGGGACCGCGGCGGTCGGCGGCGTATAGGCGGGCTGCGCGGGAGCAGCGGCGTAGGTTTGGGCCGGTGTCGGGGTAGGTGTCGGCGTCGGTGCTGGCGTGACCGATGGGGCCGGCGCGCTGGCGCTGGTCGGCAGCGGCGGACGTGGCTGGACTGCGGCGAGTTGGACCGGCGTCGACGGCGTGACCGCAGGTGTCGCGGGACGGGTCTGCGACAGCGCGGGCGTCGGTGCCGGCGACGACATCGGCGCGGGTGTCGGTGTCGGCGTCGGCACGGTCGTTGCGGTGCTGGTGCCGGCCAGCGTCACCGGCGCGCGCTGCGGTTGTTGCGGCAGCGGCTGGACGCGGGCGAGCGCGGCGGTCGCCTGCTGGTAGGTGGGCGCGGGCGCCGGCGCAGGTGTGACCGCACGGGGCGCGGCACGCGACTGCACGGCTTGCGTGGTCGACGCGAGCGCCACGCCGTCGCGGTTGCCGCGGCGGCGGCGATCCTTCTTGCCGGGCTGGGCGGCGGGCTGCACCGCGGCGAGCGCCACCGGGGCGGGCTCGGGCGCGAGCTGCGGCAGGATCGGCGCGAGCCGCGCGTCCGCGAGCCGCTCGGGCGTGGTATGCACCTCGCCGAAATGGACCGCGAAGGCGCGGTCGGCGGCGGGGAGCGCGGGGAGTCGCCGGAAGAAGGGCGTCAGCCCCTGCGCCATGCCGGGCGGCAGCATGGTGGTCGCGATCTTCTCGGCACCCGCCTGGTCGCCACCCATTGCCAGGATGAAGGCGCGGATGCGCCACGCGCTGCGATCGGTCTTGCGCAGCAACGGGTCGAGCGTCTCCAGCGCCTGTTCGCGCTTGCCCGAGATAGCGAGCGACAGCGCGTAGCGGCGGACGATTTCGTCATCCGGATCGGTCTTGAGCGCGAGGCGATAGTCGCGCTGGGCGCGCTCCTGCTGGCCGATCAGATCATAAGCGAGGCCGCGGTCGCCGGCGAAACGGCGCACGTCGGCGCCGCCGGCCTCGGCCTGCGCGAAATAGCGCAGCGCCTCGCCGGGCCGTTCGGAGCGGACGAGGATCGCGCCCTCACCCGCCTTGATGCGGGGATCGGTGGCCGACACCTTCTCGGCGCGCGCATAAAGCGAGGCGGCGCCGCTGAGATCGCCGAGCGACAGCGACAGGTCGGCGGCGGCGATCAGCGCGTTGAGGTCGCGCGGGTTGGACGCGAGCGCGCGCATCTGCTCGGCGAGCCGGTCGGCGTCGGTGGTGCCGGGCAGCGCCTGCACCACCTCCTGCGCGAACAGGGCGGATGGCGCAGTCGCCAACAGGAGCGCGGCAGGCGCCAGAAAGGAGGATAACGGAGATCGCATGAGGTCGCGGCGACTAGAGCCGAGCGTCCCTGAACCGGCAATGTCCGATCACGGGTCGCGCGGCGAACGGTGGCTGGGCGGCGACGAACATCGGTGACGGGGGCTCTGGTCTTGTTCGGCGGGCGCGCCGGGATCGGGTGGGGCCGGCGCCCCCTGTTCGTCATCCCGGCGAACGCCGGGACCCATGGTCACGATACCGCAGCGTCGGCGCGCCACATCAGCGACACCTATCCATGGGGCCCGGCCTGCGCCGGGATGACGAACCGAAGGCTCCCCGCGCAAGCGGGGACCGCGGCGTTACTGGTTGTTCTGGCGATGCAGGAAGCGCGGGATGTCGATCGGGTCCTTGCCGTCCTCCGGCGCCTCTTCGCGTGCCGGGCCGCGGGCGGCGTTGGACATGCGCTCGAACAGCGTGCCGCCGAGCTTGACGCGCGGGGCCGGTGCCGCATCGGGTGCCGCGGCTTCGCTGCCGGGCGCGATCCACGGACGGCGGCCGGCCGCCGCTTCGGGTGCCGGGGCACGCGCGGGGGCGACATAGGGCTCGTCGCCATAGGCCTTGGGCTGCGCCGGCGGCACGATCGTCTCGGCGCCGAGCACCAGCTCATCGTCGCTGGCGGCGCGCGTGTCCGGCTTCACCGCATCGAGCGATTGCAGGTCGAGCGGCGCCGGGGCGGCAGGCGCCGAGGGGGCGACGGGCGCAGGCGCGGCGGGCGCCGGAGCGGCAGCCGCCTCGGGCGTCGAGGCGTTGGTCGGGCGGAACGAGGTGCTGTCGTCGGTCTTGCGGCCCATGCCGAAGCTGAACGACTTGGCGGCCTCCGGCGCAGGCGCGGCGGCACCCGGCTTGACGTCCGAATCGATGCCGGTGGCGACCACCGACACGCGGATGCGGCCTTCCAGTTCAGGATTGAACGCCGAGCCCCAGATGATGTTGGCATCGGGATCGACGAGATCGCGGATGTGATTCGCCGCCTCGTCGACTTCGAGCAGGCGCATGTCGTCGCCGCCGGTGATCGAGATGATGACGCCTTTGGCGCCCTGCATGCTGACGCCGTCGAGCAGCGGGTTGGCGATCGCCTTCTGCGCCGCCTCGAGCGCGCGATTGTCGCCCGACGCCTCGCCGGTGCCCATCATCGCCTTGCCCATCTCCTGCATCACCGAGCGGACGTCGGCGAAGTCGAGGTTGATGAGGCCGGGCATGACCATCAGGTCGGTGATGCCGCGCACGCCCTGCTGGAGGACCTCGTCCGCCATCTCGAACGCTTCCTTGAACGTCGTATTGGCGTTGGCGATCAGGAACAGGTTCTGGTTGGGGATGACGATCAGCGTATCGACATACTTCTGCAGCTCCTCGATGCCCCCGTCGGCGCTCTTGGCGCGACGGTTGCCCTCGAAGCTGAACGGCTTGGTCACCACGCCGACGGTGAGGATGCCCATGTCGCGCGCCGCCTTGGCGATCACCGGCGCGGCACCCGTGCCGGTGCCGCCGCCCATGCCGGCGGCGATGAAGCACATGTGCGCGCCTTCGAGCCGCTTGGCGAGATCGTCGATCGTCTCTTCCGCCGCGGCGCGGCCGATCTCGGGACGCGAACCGGCGCCGAGGCCCTGGGTGATCTTCGCGCCGAGCTGGATGCGATGCGGTGCGATCGACGACTTGAGCGCCTGCGCGTCGGTGTTGGCGACGAGGAAATCGACGCCCTGCACGTCCGCGCGCATCATATTGGCGATGGCGTTACCGCCGGCGCCACCGACGCCGATCACGGCGATGCGGGGGGTCAGCTCGTCGACCTCGGGAGTGATGAATTCGATGCTCATGACCTAACTTTCTCCGCCCCATCCGGTAAACGCGCCGGGACACTGATTTACTCTTTTGCCTCAACGACTCATGCGGTGCCACAGAAAACGCGCAATCGTCGTCATCGGCGCTCAATAATTCGCCCGCGCCGCCTGGATCAGCTTGCGCACCATGCCCATGCCACGCTGGCGATGAACGGTGGTTTGCTGCGGCGCCACCCCGCGCAGATCGACCGGGTCGGCCGCCGCGTAGAAGGCGAGCCCCGCCAGCGTCGCGAACGCCGGGCCGCCATGCGCCTCGGGCAGCGCGGTCAGCCCGCGCGGGCGACCGATCCGCACCGAGCGGCCGAGCGCCTGCTGCGCGTAATCGGCGATGCCCTTCAGCTCCGCGCCGCCACCGGTCAGCACCACCTGCCGCCCGACCGGCCCCTCGAACTTGAGCTGGGCGAGCGACTTGCGAATCTCGTCCATCTGATGCTCCAGCCGCTGGCGGACGATGCCGATCAACTGCGCCTTGGTGATCTGCATGCCGCCATGGACGTCGTCCTCGGCGGCGATCGGCATCACCGGGATCATCTCGTGATTGTCGCGCGGCGAGGCATTGGCCGAGCCGTGGAAGCATTTCATCCGCTCCGCCTGCGCGCGGCGGGTGCCGAACGCGCTGGCGATATCGTCGGTGATGTCCTGCCCGCCCATCGGGATCGAGCACAGGCCGACCAGCATGCCACCGGCGAACAGCGAGACATTGGTGATCCCCGCCCCCAGCTCGACCAGCGCGACGCCAAGCTCGCGCTCCTCGTCGGACAGGCAGGCAAGGCCGGTCGCGACCGGCGAGGCGATGATCGACTTGACCTCGAGATGCGCCGAGCGGACGCACAGATCGAGGTTGCGGACCGGCGACCCGTCGGCGGCGACGACATGGATGTGCACGCCGAGTCGATCGGCGTGCAGCCCCAGCGGCTTCTTGACGCCGGTGAGCCCGTCGAGCGTGTAGAGCGCGGGCTGGGCGTGGAGCACCATCCGCCCCTGCGGATCGATCGAGTTGCGCCCCGCCGCGAGCAGCGCGTCGATATCCTGCTGTTCGACGCGATGGCCGCCCAGCTCGAACTCGACCTCGGCGACGTCGCTGACCAGGCCGCCGGCGGAGAAGCCTACCCAGACGTTCTCGATGTTGATGCCGGCGATCCGCTCGGCCTGTTCCACCGCCTCGCGCACCGCCGCCTCGGTCGCCGCCATGTCGGCGATATAGCCGCGCTTGACGCCGCGGCTCTCGCGCTGGCCGGTGCCGAGCACGATAAGCTCGCCGCCATCGCCCTTCTGCGCGATCATCGCCGAGACCTTCGACGACCCGATGTCGAGCGCCGTGATCAATCCTTCCGGTGCAACCTTCGCCATTAGCCCTCAGCCCCCGCTTGCCTGTTGGTCGTATCGGTCGACGGTGTCGCCACCTCGCTCGGGTCCGGCACGTTATGCGCCATGCTCGCCCCCGGCTTGCGCGCGACCAATTTGCTCGGATCGCGCATGTCGAATCGAATCCAGCCGCGTCCGAGCAGCGGCCGCGCGCCATCGAGTTCGGCGAATTTCAGCAATGCCGCCGGCGCGCCGTCCTCGGGCAGCGCCAGCGTCTCGCCGCTGTCGAAGGTGAGGTCCCAGCGGCGGTTGCCGATCCAGGTCGCTGCCTTGACGCGCGGTTTCAGCGCGGGCGCGGCGGCGAGCAGCGCCTGATAGCCCGCCTCCTGCCGGTCGGCGCCGGGGCCGATCACCAAAGGCAGATCGGGGATCGCGTCGGGGCGCACCGGTTCGAGCAGCACGCCGTCCTTGTCGATCAGCGTCAGCTGGCCGTTGTCCTGCCACACCGCCGCCGGGCTGCGCTCGACGATATCGACGAGCAACGTATCGGGCAGCCGCCGCGAAACATGCGCGTCGGCGATCCAGCCGTAGCGGAGCAGCTTCTGGCGCACCGCCTCCAGATCGACGAGCGGCATCGCACGGCTCTGCTGGTCGAGCGCGACCGCATAGACGCTCATCCGGTCCATCCGCTTGAGGCCGGTCACCTCGATCTGCTCGACGCGAAAGCCCGCCTGCCCCGCCCCTTCGGCGATGGCGGCGCCGATCATGCCGGGAATGCCGATCCACGTCACGGCGGCGAGCGCCAGCGCGATGCCGCCGCCGGTGATCGTCCAGGTCGCCGCCTTGCGGATCGTGTCCTCGCTGACCGGCATCGCGGACACCGCGCGCTCGACCAGCGAGACCTTGCGCACCGGCTGCTTGCGCCGCCCGGTCGGCCGCTTGGGCGGCGGCCCGCGCTTGATCGTGCGGCTCATCCCCGATGGTCCTTCGCGGCGCGATCCTTGAGCGCTTCGTCGACGATCGCCTGGACCAGCTCGGCGTAGCTCATGCCGATATGGCGCGCCTGTTCGGGGACGAGGCTGAGCGGGGTCATGCCCGGCTGGGTGTTGACCTCGAGCAGGAACAGCCCGTCGACGTCGCGCTCGTCGTCCCAGCGGAAGTCGGAGCGCGATGCGCCCTTGCAGCCGAGCAGGCGATGCGCCTCAAGCGCGAGGCTCTTGCAGGCATCGGCGATGCGGTCGGGGATGTCGGCGGGGCAGACGTGCTCGGTCAGGCCGTCGGTATATTTGGCGTCGAAATCGTACCAGCCGTTCTTGGGCTTCAGCTCGGTGACGCCGAGCGCGCGGTCGCCGAGCACAGCGGTGGTCAGCTCACGGCCGCGCACATAGGGTTCGGCGAGCAGCTGCTCGAATTCCTGCCACGGGCCGGCGACGTCGCGGCCGATCGGATTGCCGTAATTGCCGTCCTCGGTGACGATCGCGACGCCGACCGAAGAACCTTCGTTGATCGGCTTAAGCACATAGGGCCGCTGCAGCGGATCGCGCTCGAAGACCTCGGCGGACTGGACGATGCGGCCGCCCGGCATCGGCACGCCGGCGGGGACGAGCACCTGCTTGGTCAGCACCTTGTCGATCGCGATCACCGAGGTGGCGAGGCCCGAATGGGTATAGGGGATGCCCATCAGGTCGAGCATGCCCTGCACGCTGCCGTCCTCGCCGGGCGAGCCGTGCAGCGCGTTGAAGACGAGATCGGGCTGCGCCTCGGCGAGCCGGGCGGCGACGTCGCGGCCCATGTCGATCCGGGTGACGCGATGGCCGAGCGATTCGAGCGCGTCGGCGCAGCCGTTGCCCGATTGCAGCGACACCGGTCGTTCGGCGGACCAGCCGCCCATGAGGACTGCGATGTGCATCAAATCCTCCCCCGCCAGGGGGAGGTGGCGCGCCCGGAGAGCGTGACGGAGGGGGAGGATACGGTGAGATTCGCGTTTGGGGAAACGCCCCCTCCACCACCCGGCTGAGCCGGGCGGTCCCCCTCCACCGCTAAAGCGAGGGAGGAATTGATCGTCGTCGCCATCACTTCGCCACCCCAACCCGCTGGATTTCCCATTCCAATGTCACGCCCGAATGTGCCTTCACCCTGTCGCGTACCTCTTCGCCCAGCGCCTCGATCTCCGCCGAGCTGGCCGAGCCGAGGTTGAGCAGGAAATTACAATGTTTCTCCGACACCTGCGCATCGCCACGGGTCAGGCCGCGACAGCCGGCGGCGTCGATCAACGCCCACGCCTTGTGGCCGGCGGGGTTCTTGAAGGTCGAGCCGCCGGTCTTCGAGCGCAGCGGCTGCGACGCCTCGCGCTCGGCGGCGATCCGGTCCATCTCGGCGGCGATCGCGGCGGGCTCGGCGGGGTGGCCGCGGAAGGTCGCCGCGACGACCACCGCGCCCGCGGGCAGCGTGCTGTGGCGATAGGTGTAGCCGAGATCGGCCGCCGCCAGCGTGCGGCGCTCGCCCGAGCGCAGCACGACGTCGCAGTCGACCAGCACGTCCTTGACCTCGCGGCCATAGGCGCCGCCGTTCATCCGCACGAAGCCGCCGACCGTACCGGGGATCGAGCGCAGGAATTCGACGCCGCCGATCCCGGCATCGCGCGCGGTCGAGGAGACGAGGATGCCGCTCGCGCCGCCGCCGCAGCGCAGCGTCGTGTCGTCGAGCCGCTCGACCTGCGCGAACGCCTTGCCGAGCCGCACCGCCACGCCGGGCACGCCGCCGTCGCGGACGATCAGGTTCGAGCCGAGCCCGAGCGCCATCACCGGCACCGCCGGGTCGAGATCGCGCAGGAAGTCGGCGAGATCGTCGGCATCCCGGGGTTCGAACAGCCATTGTGCGGTGCCGCCAGACTTGAACCAGACGAGCGGCGCCAGCGGCGCGCCCTCGGTCAGGCGCCCGCGCACGGCCGGCAGCGCGATGGTGTCCGCATTCACCAAGGGCCGACACCCCATAGTCGCGTCCACGCCTGGATCGCGGCGAGATTGGCCTCGGCGGCCTTGCGGGTCGCCTCCTGCGCCTGGACCAGTGCCTCGCCGGCGCCAATCGCATGGCTGCCGGCCTCCAGCGACTTACGCTGCGCGTCGAGCATCTGCTTCTGGAGCTTCAGCCCCGCATCGAACCAGTCGTTCATCGCCGCTCTCCGATCGCCGTGGCCAGCCCCGCCGCCCATTTGGTGATGTCGCCCGCGCCGAGGCAGACGATCATGTCGTCCGCCTGGATCGTCGCGGCGAGTTCGTCCGCCAGCGCATCGGCATCGGCGATCGTCGTCGCCGAGCGATGGCCGCGGCGCTTGAGCCCGTCGACCAGCGCCTGCGCATCGACGCCCTCGACCGGCGCCTCGCCCGCGGCATAGACCGGGGTGACGAGCACGCGGTCGGCGTCGTTGAACGCGGTCTGGAAGTCCTCCATCAGATTGCCGAGCCGCGAATAGCGGTGTGGCTGGACAACCGCGATCACCCGGCCGCGCGCGCCCTCGCGCGCCGCGGCGAGCACGGCGCGGATCTCGACCGGATGATGGCCGTAATCGTCGATGATCGTGACGAACCCGCCGTCGACCGCGACCTCGCCGACCTTGGTGAAGCGCCGCTTGACGCCGCCGAAGGCGGAGAAGCCCTGCTGGATCGTCGCATCGGGGATGCCGAGTTCGAGCGCGACGCCGATCGCGGCAAGCGCGTTCTGGACATTGTGGCGACCGGGCATCGGCAGCTCGACCCCCTCGATCGAGCGGGTGGTGCCGTCCCGCTCGCGCACGATGCACTCGAAGCGGTTGCCGCCCGGCACCGGCGTGACGTTGACGCCGCGGATATCCGCCTGTGCCGAGAAGCCATAGGTGACGACGCGGCGGTCGCGGACGCGCGGCAGCACGTTCTGTACCTCGGGGTGATCGAGGCAAAGCAGCGCCGCGCCGTAGAAGGGCACGTTCTCGACGAACTCGACGAAGGCGTCCTTGACCGCGTCGAACGAGCCGTAATGGTCGAGATGCTCGGGATCGATGTTGGTGACCACCGCGATCGTGCCGTCGAGGCGCAGGAAGCTGCCGTCGCTCTCGTCCGCCTCGACCACCATCCAGTCGCTCGCGCCCAATCGCGCGTTCGAGCCGTAGCTGTTGATGATGCCGCCGTTGATGACGGTCGGATCGATCCCGCCGGCATCGAGCAGCGCCGCGACCATCGAGGTCGTCGTCGTCTTGCCGTGCGTGCCGGCGACCGCGACGGTCGATTTGAGGCGCATCAGCTCGGCGAGCATCTCGGCGCGGCGGACGACGGGGATGCGCCGCTCCAGCGCCGCCTCGACCTCCGGATTGGTGCGGGTGATCGCGGTCGAGGTGACCACCACCGCCGCGTCGGCGACATTGGCGGCGGCATGGCCGATCGTCACTGCGATGCCCTTGTCGCGCAATCCCTGCACGACATAGCCCTCGGCGACGTCGGAGCCCTGCACGGTATAGCCGAGGTTCTTCATCACCTCGGCGATGCCGGACATGCCGATGCCGCCGATGCCGACGAAATGGATCGGCCCGATATCGGTCGCGACGCCGCGGATCATGCGCGAATCCTCGCTACGCAGGAAGAAGGCGCCGCCGATGAGACCGGGACGGGCGCCCCAAGACATCCGTCACCCCGGACTCGTTCCGGGGTCCACCGCGCCTCAACCCCACGCTCGCGCTTCAAGCCGTTCCCCTCGCCGCAGAGTGGACCCCGGAACGAGTCCGGGGTGACGGGGTAGGTGAGGACGCGGTCGGACCCGAACATGCGACGACGGGCGATCACGCGAACGCCTCCTGCCGCGAGCCGGACGTGGCGACCGGCAGGCGCGACACCGGCGCGTCGAGGCTCTCGACCAGATCGGCGAGGTCGCGGACCGCATGCGGGCGGCCGACGCTCTTGGCGCGGGTCGCGGCATTCTCCAGCGCGACCGGGTCGAGGCCGAGCTTCTGCATCTGCTTGGCCAGTTCGACCGCAGTGAATTCGGGCTGCGGGATGGTGCGCGCGCCGCCCGCCTTGGTGATCTCGCGCGCGTTGGCGGTCTGATGGTCGTCGGTCGCGCCGGGCAGCGGCACGAGGATCGCCGGCCGCCCCGCCGCGGTCAGCTCGGCAATGGTCGAGGCGCCGGCGCGCGCGATCACCAGATGCGCCCAGGCGAGCTGTTCGGGCATATCGGGGAGATAGGTGGCAAGCTCGGCCGGAATCTGATGCTCGGCATATTGCGCGCGCACCGCGTCGATATCCTCGATCCGCGCCTGATGCGTGACCTGCAACCGGCGGCGGAAGGTGATCGGCAGCATCGCCAGCCCGTCCGGTACCACCTGGCTGAGGATGCTCGCGCCCTGGCTGCCGCCGGTGACGAGGACGCGGAAGATGCCGTCCTCCTCGAGCAAAGGATAGGGCCGCGCCCGCAGCGCCAGCACCGCGTCGCGCACCGGGTTGCCGACCAGATGCACCTTGGCCTCATGCTTCGCCGCCAGCCGCTCGGTGGTGGCATAAGAGGTCGCGATCGCATCGACGCGGCCGGCGACGAGTCGGTTGACGCGGCCGAGCACCGCATTTTGTTCGTGCACCGCGGTCGGGATCTTGTTGGCGAAGGCGGCGAGCAGCGCCGGCATCGCGGGATAGCCGCCGAAGCCGATCACCGCCGCGGGCTTGAAGGTGCGGTACAATTCGCGCGCCATCGCCCGGCCGCGCAGCATCTCGCGCACCGCCGACGGCCAGCCCTGCGGCCGCTTCACCTGGAAGCGGCCGGCGGGCAGCACGTGCGTCTGGATACCGTCGAACAGGCCGGGAAAGCGGACGCCGCGCTGGTCGCTGATCAGCGCGACGCGATGGCCGCGGCGGGTCAATTCCTCGGCCAGCGCCGCGGCGGGGACCATATGCCCCCCCGTACCACCCGCGGCGAGGACGTAATGCTTGCTCAATTCGATCCCCATCTCACCACATACGGGCTGCGCGTCAGGAACGGGTTGCGCCGCGTGAACGCGAGCAGCAGCCCCATGCCGATCGACAGCGCGATCATCGACGAACCGCCGTAGCTGATGAACGGCAGCGTCATCCCCTTCGACGGCGCCAGCCCGGTATTCACCGCCATCGACACCAGCGCCTGCGCGCCGAACTGCACCGCGAGGCCCGACGCGGCAAGCAATTTGAACTCGTCCTGCTCGTCGAGCAGCTTGACGAAGACACGCACGACGATGGCGAGGAAGACGATCGCGATGATCGCGCAGGCGATCAGGCCGAATTCCTCGCCGATCACCGAATAGATATAATCGGTATGCGCCTCGGGCAGGCCGAACTTGACCGTGCCGCCGCCGGGGCCGGTGCCAGTCCAGCCGCCGCTGGTGATCGTCGCATGCGCGGCGTTGGTCTGGAAATGGTCACTCGCCCCCTCGCCCTCGACGCTCGGGAACAGGAAGGCGTCGATGCGGTTGCGCGCGGTGCCGTAGAACATGTACGCCGCGGTCAGGCCGACCGGGACCAGCGCGATGATCCCGCCGAGGACGCGCATCGGCGTGCCCGCGATCATCAGCATCGCCAGCCAGACCGTGCAGAAGATCACCGTCTGCCCGAAATCGGGCTGCAGCATCAGCAGCCCCGCGATCAGCGCGGTCAGCGCCCCGGTGATCAGCACGGTGGGCAGTTCCGGGTCCTTCGCCTTCAGCGACATCAGCCAGGCGACCGTGACGATGAACATCGGCTTGAGGAATTCGGACGGCTGGATCTGCGCGAAGCCATAGCCGATCCAGCGGCGCGCGCCGTTGATGCTGTTGCCGACGAAGGGGGTGAGCGCGAGGCAGGCGATCAGCACCGCCGCGCCGCCGAGCGCCAGCCGCCGCGCCAGCGGCACCGGCAGCATCGACACGCCGAACAGCACCGGCAGCGATACGCCGACCCAGATCAGCTGGCGCCAGAAATAATAGAGCGGCGTGAACTTGTGATGCTCGCCGGAATAGCGGACCGCGGTCGCCGGGCTCGCCGCCGCGACCGCGATCAGCCCGATCGCGATCAGGAACAGCGTCAGCAACAGGAGCATCCGGTCGATGTCCCAGAACCAGGTGCCGAGCGGCGAACGGTCGCCCCGGCCGCCGCGCCGCTTGACCTTGGCGATCAGCGTGTCGCGGTGCGCGTCGGTCATACCGGCACTGGTCATGCGAGGGCCTCCACCGCCGCGCGGAACGCGGCGCCGCGCTCCTCGTAATCGCGGAACTGGTCGAAACTAGCACAGGCCGGCGACAAGAGCACGGTATCTCCGGGGCCCGCCGCCGCCGCCGCCTGCGCGACCGCGGTGGCGAGGTCGCCGCTGTGCGTCACCGCCGGAACGCGGCCGTTCAGCAGGTCGGCGAACAGCGGCCCCGCCTCGCCGATCGTATAGGCCGCGGCGACATGATCGAAATAGGGCGCGCAGGCATCGAGGTCGTCGCCCTTGCGCTTGCCGCCGACGATCCAGTGGATGCGCCCGAACGCGCCGAGCGCGGGCGCGGTGCTTTCCGGGTTGGTCGCCTTGCTGTCGTCGACGAAGGTCACGCCGTGGCGGACCGCGACGGTCTCCATGCGATGCGGCAGCCCGGTGAAGCTGGCGAGGCCGCGATCGATGTCCGCCTCGGTCACGCCGAGCGCCTTGACCGCGGCGATCGCAGCGAGCGCGTTCTGCGCGTTGTGCGGACCTTGCAGCGCCGGCCAGCGCGACTGGTCCATGCAGACGCCGGGGGCGATCTTGGTGAGATGGTCGCCCCGCGCGGACAGGCCGCGCGCGATCTGCGCCGAGGGGGCGTCGCCGATGCCGACGATCGCGTCATGCTGCGGCGACTGCATCGCGAACAGCCGCGCCTTGGACGCGGCATAGGCCTCGAACCCGTCATAGCGGTCGAGGTGGTCGGGGGTGACGTTGAGCAGCACCGCGACCTCGCAATCGAGGCTCTGCGTCAGGTCGATCTGATAGCTCGACAGTTCGAGGACGTAGACGCCGCCGGCCGGCAGCGGCGCCTGTTCGAGGATCGGCAGGCCGATATTGCCGCCCATCAGCGTCGGCACGCCCGCGGTCTTCAGGATGTGGTGGATCAGCGCGGTGGTGGTCGACTTGCCGTTGGTGCCGGTGATGCCGACGACCTTGTGCGGCGGCAGGTCGCCACGCGCCTGCGCGAACAATTCGATATCGCCGATCACCGGCACGCCCGCCTCGCGCGCGCGCGCGGCAAGCGGATGCGTGTTGAGCGGCACGCCGGGCGAGACGACCAGTCCCGCCGCGCCGTCGAGGCTCAGCTCGGCGATATCGTGGACGATCACACCGTCGATCGCGGATGCGCGCTCGCGCGCGTCCGCGCTGGTGTCCCAGCCGACGACATAGGCGCCGCTCGCGGCGAGCGCGCGGACGGTGGCGAGGCCGGAGCGGGCGAGGCCGAGCACCGCATAGCGCCGGCCGGCGAAGGTCGGGCTGGTGATCACCGCAGCTTCAACGTCGACAGGCCGGCGAGCGCGAGCACGAGGCTGATGATCCAGAAGCGGATGACGACGGTCGGCTCGCTCCAGCCGAGCTGCTCGAAATGGTGGTGGATCGGCGCCATGCGGAAGACGCGCTTGCCGGTGCGCTTGTAGAAGAACACCTGGATGATCACCGACAGCGCCTCGACGACGAACAGGCCACCGACGATGCCGAGCACGATCTCGTGATGCGCGACGACCGAGATCGTGCCGAGCGCGCCGCCGAGCGCCAGGCTGCCGGTGTCGCCCATGAAGACCGCGGCGGGGGGCGCGTTGAACCAGAGGAAGGCGAGCCCCGCGCCGATCACCGCGCCGCAGAAGATCGCCAGCTCGCCCGCGCCGGGCACGTGCGGAATGCCGAGATAGGTGGCGAACTTCACGTTGCCGGCGAGATAGACGATCAGCATGAAGGCGACGCTGGCGATGATCACCGGCATCGTCGCGAGCCCGTCGAGCCCGTCGGTCAGGTTCACCGCATTGCCGAAGGCGACGATGGTGAAGGCGGCGAACAGCGGAAAGGCATAGCCGAGGTCGAGGTACAGCCGGTCGGTGAACGGCAGGTAGAGGTGCGGCCCGTTCTGGCCCATGATGATCCACGAGGCGATGCCGGCGATGGCGAATTCGAGCAGCAGCCGGGTCCGGCCAGAGATGCCCGCGGTGCTCGCCTTCCTCACCTTGTCGTAATCGTCCATGAACCCGATCGCGCCGAAGCCCAAGGTCACGAACAGGCACGACCAGACATAGGGGTTGCTGAGGTCCATCCAGATCAGGATGGCGAGGCTCATCGCGGTCAGGATCATCAGCCCGCCCATCGTCGGCGTGCCGCGCTTGGCGAGGTGGGTCTGCGGCCCATCGGCGCGGATCGGCTGCCCCTTGCCCTGGCGCACGCGCAGCCAGCCGATGAAGCGCGGCCCGATGATGAGCCCGATCAGGAGCGCCGTCGCGACCGCCGCACCGGTCCGGAAGGACTGGTAGCGGATGAGGTTCAGCAATCCGGTGAAGCCCAGATGCTCGGCGATCCAATATAGCATTACGTTCCGCCCCCCAGCGATCGCTGATCGCCCGCATTGGCGAGTCCCGCGACCACCCGCGACAACCCGACACCGTTAGACCCTTTGACGAGCACCGCATCCCCGGCGCGGGCCAGGTCCTTCAACCGGCCGAGCGCGGCGGCGGCGTCGGCCACATGCATGACTTGGGTGCGTCCCTCAAGGGCCTTGGCGAGCGGCGCCATCGCTTCACCGACCAGCACGGCCGCTTCGACCCGCGCGGCGAGCACCGGATCGGCGAGGTCGGCGTGATAGGCGTCCGATCCTTCGCCCAGTTCGCGCATCTCGCCGAGCACGGCGAGGTGGCGGCCCGACTCCTCGGCCAGCACCGCGAGCGTCGCACGCATCGAGGCGGGGTTGGCGTTGTAGCTTTCGTCGATCACCAGCATCTCGCCGCCCTCGACGGGCGCGACGAAGCGCGCGCCCCGCCCGGTCAGCCCACCGAGTTCGGCGAGCGCAAGGCCGGCGCGGGCGAGATCGGCCCCCGCGGCATCGACCGCGGCGAGCACCGCCAGCGCGTTGGAGACCCAGTGCATGCCGGGCTGCGACAAGGTGAACGACAGTTCGCGCTCGCCGATCTGCGCGGTGACGAACGAGCCGCCGGCGGGCAGCCGCATCGCCTCGATCGCGCGCACGTCGGCGCCCTTGGTCAGGCCGAAGGTGACGGTGCGCGCCGCATAGGGCGCCGCCGCGGCGATCAGCCGGTCGCGATGCGGGCTGTCATAGGGGACGATCGCGACGCCGCCGGGTTCGAGCGCGCGGAAGATCTCGCCCTTGGCGTCGGCGATCGCGCTCTCGTCGGGGAAGAAGGCAGTGTGCGCCGGCGCGATGGCGGTGACGATCGCGATATGCGGGCGCACCAGTTGCGTCAGTTCGGCGAGTTCGCCGGCGTGGTTCATGCCCATCTCGAACACGCCGACCCTGGTGTCGCGCGGCATGCGGGCGAGGCTGAGGGGCACGCCGGTATGGTTGTTGTAGCTCTTGACCGAGCGGTGGACCGCGCCGGGCAGCGACCGGTCGAGCGCGGCGAACAGCGCCTCCTTGGCGCTGGTCTTGCCGACCGAGCCGGTGACGCCGATCACCGTCCCCGCCATGCGCGCGCGGGCGGCGCGGCCGAGGTCGTTGAGCGCCGCGAAGGTGTCGGCGACGCGGACGTGCGGATGGTCGGTCGGGTCGGAGACGATCGCGCCCGCCGCGCCCTGCGCGAACGCCTGCGGCAGGAAGCGGTGGCCGTCGGTGCTCTCGCCGGTCAGCGCGACGAACAGGTCGCCGGCGCCGACCTCGCGGCTGTCGAAGGCGACGCCGGTGGCGGCGAACTCAGCGGAGGCGGTGCCTGCGGTAGCGGCGGCGATCTCGGCGGCGGTCCAGAGCGTCATACAAGCCCCTCCCCTTCAGGGGAGGGGTTGGGGTGGGGCGGTGTCTTACCGAGGACGCATGGGACTTCCCCACCCCCAGCCCTTCCCCTGAAAGGGAGGGGAGCAACAGTGCCGCCCTTCACGCCGCATACTCCCGCGCGACGGTGACGTCGTCGAAGGGCAGTTCCATGTCGCCGACGATCTGGCCCTGTTCGTGGCCCTTGCCGGCGATCAGCACGATGTCCTGCGGCCCCGCCTCGCCGATCGCCGCGGCGATCGCCTCGCGACGGTCGCCGATCTCGCGGGCGTTGGTGGCGCCCTTCAGGATCGCGGCGCGGATCGCGGCGGGGTCTTCGGTGCGCGGATTGTCGTCGGTGACGATGGCGAGGTCGGCCTGCATCTGCGCGACCTGGCCCATCGTCTCGCGCTTGCCGGGGTCACGGTCGCCGCCGGCACCGAAGACGACGATCAGGCGGCCGCCGGCATGCGGCTTGAGCGCGGCGATCGCCGCCTCCAGCGCATCGGGGGTATGCGCGTAATCGACATAGACGGGCGCGCCGCTGCGCGCGATCGCCGCGCGCTCCAGCCGGCCGCGCACCGGTTGCAGCCGCGCGAGATCGGCGATCGTCCGCGCCACGTCGCCGCCGGTGGCGATCACCAGCCCCGCCGCGACCAGCGCGTTCGCCGCCTGATAGCCGCCGATCAGCGGCAGCATGACGCGGTGCGTCTGCCCCTCCGCCTCGATCGTCAGCCCCTGCCCCAGCAGCGTCGGGTCGCGCTCGACCAGCCGCAGCGTGGCGCCGCGCTCGCCGACCGTCACCAGCCGGTTGCCGCGCGCCTGCGCCAGGTCGATCACCCGCGGCGCATACATGTCGTCGGCCCAGACCACGGCGGTCCCCTCCGGGCTCAGCACCTCGGAGAACAGACGCAGCTTGGCGGTGAGATAGGCGCCCATGTCGCCGTGATAATCGAGATGGTCGCGGCTGAGATTGGTGAAGGCTGCGGCGGCGACGGTCAGCCCCTCGGTGCGATACTGGACGAGGCCGTGGCTCGACGCCTCGAAGGCGACATGGGTGATCCCCTCGCGCGCGAGGCCGGCGACGTTGGACAGGAAGGTGACGACGTCGGGCGTGGTCAGGCCGGTGGTCACGCGCTCGTCGGCGGTGGTGACGCCGAGCGTGCCGATCGAGGCGGCATGCGCCCCCGCCATCCGCCACAGCTGCCGCGTCATCTCGACCGTCGAGGTCTTGCCGTTGGTGCCGGTGACCGCCACCGCGACCTCCGGAAAGGGCGCGAAGAAGGCGGCGGCGGCGCGGGCGAAGCGTTCGCGCGGATTGTCGTCGACGATCGCGAAGGCGCCCTCGACCGGCACGCCCGGGCGGGTCACCACCGCGATCGCGCCCGACCGGACCGCGTCGGCGATATAATCCTCGCCATTGACGCGTGCGCCCTGGAAGGCGCCGAAGACGGTGCCGGGGGCGACCTTGCGATGGTCGATCGCGAAGCCGGTGACGATCGCCTCTTCGTTGCCGCCGGTGAGTGCGCCCAACCTCATCTCACCCTCCTCAATTGCCGTTCGCCGTCTTGCGCGTCGGGTCCTGCCAGATCAGCGGCATCAGGTCCGACACGTCGATGTCCTGCCGCTCGTCGGGCACCACGCCGAGCATCGCGCCGACGCGCGAGATCGTCCGCCCGACGACGGGCGCCGCATTCCAGGCGGCAGTCTTCCAACCGAACGTCTCCTTCGTGCCGAGCGGCGAATCGAGCATCGCCAACACGACATAGCGCGGCGCGTCCATCGGGAAAGCCGCGGCGAAGGTCGCGACGTTGCGCGAATGGTCGTAGCCGCCCGCCACCGCCGCCTCGGCGGTGCCGGTCTTGCCGCCGACGCGATAGCCCGGCGCCTCGCCCTTGCGCCCGGTGCCGCGCAACACGATAAGTCGCAGCATCTGGCGCATCCGCGCGCTGGTCGCCTCGCTGATGACGCGGCGGCCGACCGGCGCCTTGCCTGGCTCCACCTTGAGCAAAGTCGCCGGCCGCCAGATGCCGCCATTGACCAGCGCGGCATAGGCGTTGGCGAGATGCAGCGGCGTCACCGCGATGCCATGGCCGTAGGCGGTGGTCATCGTCGTGGTCCGCGCCCAATAGGTCGGCATCAGCGGCCGCCCCTTTTCGCGCAACTCGATATCGGGCTTGGTGTCGAAACCCAGTTTGCGAAACATGGCCTGCATCTTCTGCGGCCCGATTTCGTCGGCGATGCGCGCGGTCGCGATGTTCGACGAATAGATCAGCGTCTCGGGCATCGACAGCCAGCGCTGCGGATCGCCGCGCTCGTCATGGATGGTGAAGCCGCCGACCTTCAAGGGGTGCGTCGCGTCGAACTTGCGGTTGAGCGTCACCGTGCCGGTGTCGATCGCGGTGGCGACGGTGATCGGCTTGAAGGTCGAGCCGAGCTCGAACACGCTCTGCGTCGTGACGTTGCGCAGTTCCTCCGAGCCCGCCATGCCGACGCGATTGGGGTTGAACGTCGGCAGCGAGACCATCGCGATCACCTCGCCGGTGGCGACGTCGAGGACGATGCCGCCTGCGCCCCGCGCCGAGAAGGTGTTCATCGCGCGGCTCAGCTCGCTCTCCATCGCCGCCTGCACCCGCACGTCGAGCGACAGCGCGACCGGCTGACCCGCCTTGGTCGGATCGAGCAGCCGCTCGTCGAGCACGCGCTCCATGCCGCTCATGCCGTGGCCGTCGGTGGAGAGGAAGCCGAGCGCGTGGCTCGCCATCGTCGATTGCGGATAGAGGCGCTGCGTCTCGCGCGCGAAGACCAGCGCCGGCTCGCCGATCGCATTGACCTGCTCGACCAGCGCGGGGCTGGCGCGGCGCTGCAGATAGACGAAGCTGACCGGACGGGTGAGCTGGCCGTAGAACCACGCCTGATCGCCGCGGTCGGGCATCAGCGCGGCGAGGCGGCTGGCGATCTCCATCTTGTCGCCGATGATCTGCTTGGGGTGGACCGCGATCGTCCAGGCGTCGATCGTGCGCGCGAGCGGCGCGCCGTTGCGGTCGACGATGTCACCGCGCGCGGCGAGCGCGGCGACGCGCGCCTCCGCCTCGCCGCCCGACATGATGCCGAGCATCGCCAGCCGGCCGATGACGAGCGTCACCGCCGCCGCGAACAGCATCAGCAGCATCATCAGACGCATGTGCGACGTCGCCACCAGCGCATGGCGCTGGGTGGCGTTGCGCCGCTGCTGTGCGGGCCGGGCGACGATGACGGTCAACGCTTGCGGGCCTCCGCACGCGCGCTGCTGAGGATGTCGCCGAGCGTGGTGTCGGAGAGCAGCTTCTTGTCGAGCATCGCGACCGCCTGCGGCCGCACCTTGGCGACCGCGACCTTGCCGCGCGCCGCCTCGTTGAGCTTGGCGAGCATCGGCGCGCTCTTCTCCATCGCGGCGACCTTGATGACGGCGCGCTTGGCGGTCGGCAGCGCGGCGGCGACCTGGACGACGGCGGGCGCGGGCGTGGCGGCGGGGGCGGCGACGTTGACGGTGGCGAGCGAGGGCACGACGAGCGCGGCCATCTTCGTCCCCGGCGCCGGCGCGCCGACCCGGTTGACGTCGAGGCTGGCGAGCGCGCTCTCGTCGGTCACGAACTGGCCGGCGACGGGCGCGGCCAGCGCCAGCGTCTCGCCGTTCCATTTCTCGAGCTGGGCGAGGTTGGCGCGCGTCTCGAACTCGGTCTCCAGCGCGCGGATGTCGCGCTGCGCCGAATCGATCTTGCGATCCATCGTCTCGAGCTTCTTGCGCTCCGCCGCGACCTGCAGCGAGACCAGGTAGAAGCCGAGGACGATGGCGACGCAGCCACCGAACCACCCGATCCCCTTCAACCGATACGCCGCCGTCATGATGTCACCTCCGCCAGATTGCCATTGCCCCAAGCGGGCGCCGCCGTTCGCCGGGCGGTCCGCAACGTCGCCGAGCGCGCGCGGGGATTGCGCGCGACCTCGGCCTCGCCGGCGCGCACCGCGCGGCCGACGGCCTCGAAACTCGGAGCGATGCCCGCATCCGCCTGCGGCAGGTGCCGCGAACCGCCCGGCGCATTGCCCGACCGGTCGCGCAGGAAGCGCTTGACCAGCCGATCCTCCAGACTGTGGAAGGTGACGATCGCCAAGCGACCGCCCGGCTTCAAAACGCGCTCGGCCGCGGCGAGGCCGTCGGCGAGTTCGCCCAATTCCCGATTCACGTGGATGCGGATCGCCTGGAAGGTGCGCGTCGCCGGGTCCTTCTTGTCGTGCGGGCGATGGCCGAGCGCCTTGCGCACCACATTGGCCAGCTCCGACGTACGGGTCAGCGGCCGCGCCGCGACGATCGCCCGCGCGACGCGGCGCGACTTGGGCTCGTCGCCATAGTGATAGAGGATGTCGGCGATCGCCTCCTCGTCGGCGGTGTTGAGGAAGTCGGCGGCGCTCGGCCCCTCCTGGCTCATCCGCATGTCGAGCGGCCCGTCCGACTGGAAGGAGAAGCCGCGCTCGGCCTGGTCGAGCTGCATCGACGACACGCCGATATCCATCGTCAGCCCGTCGACCGGCGAATCGAGTGCCGCCTCCAGCGCCGAGAAATCGCTGTGCACCAGCGTCAGGCCGGGCAGGTCGGCGGCGCGGCCGGCGGCAATCGCATCGGGGTCGCGATCGAAGGCGATGACCTGCGCCCCCGTCGCGAGGATCGCCCGCGTGTAGCCGCCCGCGCCGAAGGTCGCGTCGACGATTCGCTCGCCCGGGGCGGGGGCGAGCGCCGCGACGACCTCGTCGAGCAGCACCGGGATGTGCGGGGCGTCATTCACGCCGGTCACAGCGCGATGCCCTTTTCCTGGCAGTAATAGCGGCAGGCGGCGACCATCTGCGGCGCGATGTTGGGCGTCGACAGCAGGGTCTTCGGATCCCAGATCTCGATATAGTCGAGCGTGCCCCAGAAGAAGGCATGGGCCCCGATACCGGCATAGAAACGGGGAAAACCCGGCATGATGAAGCGCCCCGATCCGTCGAACGGCACGGCTTCGCCATTGGCTCCGCCGCGCTTGATATTGTGGTCGATCTTGCCGTCGGGACCGCGCGACAGCGCGACCCGCTCGTTCAGCTCGCGCTTGAGCTCGGCGAGATAGGCAGGATCGTAGGCGATCAGGCAGGGCTGGTCCTCGTGCGCGGCGATGATGACCGTGCCACCGTCCTTGCCGTCGGGGCGCGGCGCATTCTCGGCCAACGTCGAGCGGAGCGCATTGGGGATGGCGACGCGACCCTTGTCATCGACAAGGGCAAGACCGCTTCCCTGATAATCGCCCCTTTCTGCCACGCCCGTCTCGCACCCTGACGTGCACAGCCCACCGTTCCGAAAAGCGACGCGCCGTCGCCCTTCGGTCCGCTGCGATTGAACGCAACCGGTGATGCCTGCCCCGTTGACGCTGTTGGTATCAACAGCACCCCGGGGACGCAACGGGATTTTTGGGGAAATGCGGGGAAACGGCCCCGCCCCTTGCTATCCGGGCGGGCGGACGGCGCGTACGACGCCCCGCGCGGCCTTGCGCGAAGGCATTAAAATGCATCTACTTACGCAGAAAATCGCCGCGATCCCCGGATTTCCCCGGCGGATCATCAACGCGGCGCTTGGCTGTTGCTGGTCGAGGGGGCGACGCCCAATTCGGCGAGCGGCTCGCCGGAGGCACCGGCCGCGGCGGCGGCAGCGGCGCCGGTGTTGGTCATGGCGATGTTGGCGACGACATCGGCCTGCGCCGAGCCGGCGGCGGCGATCGGCCGCTCGCGCGTCGCCGAGCCGAGAATCGCGCTGGCGACCGCGATCAGCAGCATCACCGCGACCAGGCCGATCACGCCGACCTTGATCCGTTGCATCGTCTGCTGGCTGTCTCGCACGGCTCTCATCTTGCCGTATGTCTGTAACGGTTCGTCACCGCTTTGTCGAATAAGCGGTTTGCGGTGGGTTAGACAGCCGGTGCGACTCGCGCCGCCGACCCCTCCGCCGCGTTATGCCAGCCCCTTCGCGGCGCGCCATTCAGGGTCGTACAGCGACGAGAGATAGCGGAAGCCGGTGTCGCACAGGATGGTCGCGATCCGCTTGCCCGGCCCGAGATGCCCGGCGAGCCGCACCGCGCCCGCGACGTTGATCCCCGACGACAGGCCGAGGCACAGCCCCTCCTCGTCGAGCAGCCGCCGCACCCAGCGATAGCCCTCCTGATCGGAGATGCGGAATTGCGTGTCGATCGGCGCGCCTTCCAGATTGGCGGTGATCCGCCCCTGCCCGATCCCCTCGGCAACCGAACTGCCCTCGGCACGCAGCTCGCCATGCGCGTAATATTCATACAGCGCCGCGCCGTGCGGATCGCTGAGCGCGATGCAGATCCGCTCGTCCTTCGCCTTCAGCCCCAGGCCGACCCCGGCGATCGTCCCGCCGGTGCCCGCCGCGCAGGTGAAGCCGTCGATCCGCCCCTCCATCTGCTGCCAGATCTCCTCGGCGGTGCCGACGATATGCGCGCGGCGGTTGGCGACATTGTCGAACTGGTTGGCCCACAGCGCATTGTCGCGCTCTTCGGCGATCCGGCGCGAGGTGTGCACGAAATGATAGGGGCTGGCATAAGGCGCCGCCGGAACCAGCACCAGCTCCGCGCCGAGCGCGCGCAGCGTGTCCATCTTCTCGCGGCTCTGCGTCTCGGGCATGACGATGATCGTCCGATAGCCCTTGGCATTGGCGACCAGGGCGAGGCCGATGCCGGTGTTGCCGGCCGTCCCCTCGACGATCGTGCCGCCGGGATGGAGCACGCCGCGCGCCTCCGCATCCTCGACGATGGCGAGCGCCGCGCGATCCTTGACCGACGCGCCGGGGTTGGCGAATTCGCATTTGGCGAAGATGTCGCACCCGCTCTCCTCGCTCGGCCCCTTGAGGCGGACGAGGGGGGTATTGCCGATCAGGGCCAGGGTATCGGGCGTCGTGTGCATCGCCGCTAGATGGCGCGTGGCGAGGCCAGCGGCAAGCGAAGCTAAGCTTCGCCGCAGCCAAGCCGGAGCACGTCGCTTGCGGCCGCCCTGCGCCGGGCGGCGTTCGGCGCATTTTCCCGAGCTAGGTCACATACGTCAGTCATCTTGCTTGACGCTCCTTGCTGCATGCGCGAAGCGTCGCGCCGCTATGAAGAGCCCTCTCCTCCTCTCCGCCACCGCCGCGCTGCTCGCGCTGGCGGCCTGCAACTCCAAGCCCAACTCGGCCGAAGTGCTCGATTCCAACCCCGATCCGATGGCCAACGCGCTGGCCAACCGCGGCCCGGTCGAACTGCCGCCCGCGATCAAGGCGGAGAAGACCTTCCGCTGCAAGGACAACAGCCTCCTCTACGTCACCCTGTTCGAGGGCGACAAGCTGGCGCTGGTCAAGACCACGCAGACCGGCACGCCGACGCGCCTGACCGCCGACAAGGCGGGCGATCCGCTGGTCGCCGAGGGCGGCTGGAAGCTGACCGGCGATCCCAAGACGATCACCGTCACCCAGCCCGGCAAGCCGTCGCAGAGCTGCAAGTCCTAACTGCGGCACCGCACAATCCCGGGGGCCGGTGGAGCGATCCGCCGGCCCTTTTGCATGGCGGCGCTCATCCGCCGTTGCCGATATAGGTCCATTCCGGTACGCACGCGCGCATGGCGACGATTGCGATCTACAGTTCGAAGGGCGGCGTGGGTAAAACCACGCTGTCGGTCAATTTGTCCTACAGCAGCGCCGCGGTGTCGAAGCGGCGCACGATCCTGTGGGATCTCGATCCGCAGGCATCGAGCAGCTGGGTGCTCGGCCGCACGCCGGTCGGCGATCATGCGCGCGCGCTGTTCACCAAGGACGCCAAGCCCGCCGCGCATACCCGCCCCACCGACGTCCCGCTGCTCGACCTGATCGCGGCCGACGATTCGCTGCGCACGCTCGATCTGGTGCTGCACGATATCGGCAAGCGCCGCCGGCTCGATCGCCTGATCGAACAGATCGGCGACTACGACCATGTCCTGCTCGATTGCCCGCCCGGCCTGACCGAGACGAGCGAACAGGTGATCCGCGCCGCCGACCTCATCGTGCTGCCGGTGATCCCCTCGCCCTTCGCGCAGCGCGCGCATGACGAGGTGGTCCGCCACCTCGGCGGCAAGGTGCCGGTGCTGCCCGTCCATATGATGGTCGACCGCCGCCGCCGCCTCCACGCCGATGCGCTCGCCGCCCATCCCGACTGGCCCGTCATCCCGATGGCGAGCGCGGTCGAGGCGATGGCCGAGCATCGCGCCCCCGTCGCCACCTATGCCCCGCGGTCAGCGGGCGCGCAGGCGTTCGCCAAATTGTGGACGACGATCGAGGCGCGGCTGGCGAAATAACCGACGCTTCCACCCCCATCTCGAAAGGATTGGCCCCATGCGTTTGATCGGCATGCTCGATTCGCCCTTTGTCCGCCGGGTGGCGATCACGATGAAGGCGATGGACCTCGCCTTTGAACACGAACCCCTGTCCGTGTTCCGCGACTTCGACGCGTTCAGCGCGATCAACCCGACGGTGAAGGCGCCGACGCTGGTCACCGACGACGGCACCGTGCTGATCGATTCGACGCTGATCCTCGGCTATCTCGACCGTATGGTGCCGGCGGAACGGCGCCTACTGCCCGACGATCCCGCCGCCTTCCTGGCGTCGCAGCGCGCGATCGGCCTGGCGCTCGCCGCCTGCGAGAAGACCGTGCAGATCGTCTACGAGACGACGCTACGCCCCGCCGACAAGCAGCACCAGCCATGGCTCGACCGCGTACGCGGGCAATTGCAGACCGCCTACGACCTGCTCGAGGACAGCTATGCCAGGGTCGAGGACTGGCTCGTGCCCGGCCGGCGGATGCAGGCGGACATCACCGCGGCGGTGGCGTGGCGGTTCACCAGCAACGTGCTGCCGGATGCCGTACCCGCGGCACGATGCCCGGCGCTCGCGGCGCTGTCCGCGCGGGCCGAGGATACGCCCGAGTTCGCCGCGCTGCCGCTCGGCTGACCGACCCGCTCGGGCCGGGCGGCAGCGTGCAGGCCACTTGCACCACCGCCCCGCCTGCGCCACCTCAGCGGTGATGGACATGCTTGATCCGCAAACCGTGCTCGGCGCCTATGCGGTCGGCGTCTTCCCGATGGCGGACCATCGCGACGCCGCCAGCGTCTATTGGGTCGAGCCGCGCAGCCGCGCGATCCTGCCGCTGGACGGCTTCCGCCTGTCGCGCTCGCTGCGCAAGACGATCGCACGCGACCGGTTCCGCGTCACCGCCGACACCGCGTTCGACCGGATGATCCAGCTCTGCGCCGAAAGCGCCGAGGATCGGCCGGACACGTGGATCAACAGCGGTATAGAACGCGCCTTCGTCATGCTGCACCGGATGGGCTTCGCGCACGCGATCGAATGCTGGGAGGGCGACGAGCTGGTCGGCGGCCTCTACGGCCTTGCGCTCGGCCGTGCCTTTTTCGGCGAATCGATGGTCAGCCGGCGCACCGATGCCTCCAAGGTCGCGCTCGCCTGGCTGGTCGCGCGGCTGAAGGTCGGCGGCTTCACGCTGCTCGACTGCCAGTTCCAGACCTCGCACCTCGCCTCGCTCGGCGCGGTGGAGATCGACCGGTCGGATTATTGCGCGTTGCTCGCCGGGGCGCTGGAGGGGACGATCGGCTCGTCGGGCGTCGCGTCGGCATCGTCGGCGGCGGGCGACTTCTTCGCGCTCGACCGGCTGCCCGCGGGCGCACCGCCGGACAGCGATGTCGTCTCCGGCCCGGTCGCCGGCCAGGACATCGTGCAGCTCTTGGTCCAGACATCGTAGACCGGGTGCTGGACGACGTTGAGCGCGGGCCGCTCCTTGAACAGCCAGCCCGAGAAGGTGCGCCGCCACTGACGGTCGCTGCCGCGCACGTCGAGCTGGACGAAGGCGCCGGTAAGCTGGTCCTGCTCCCAGGGCGCGGTATGTTCGCAGGCGCGCAGGCGCACGATCGCATCGTCGACCCGGACCGCCTGCCCCGGCTTCAACGTGAGGTCGCGGCTGATGCCGTTGCGCTTGTTGAGCAGGCCGACCACCGCCACGCGCTGCGCCATCGGCGTGCCGCCGGTCGGCAGCGCGACATCGGTGGTTTCGACCGTCTCGATCGCCTCGCCCGGATTGGCGCCGCTCGGCGTGAAATCCTGGACGGCGACCGCGCGGTCAGCCTCCTGCGAGCGCTGCCACGCGCGAAAGCCGAACACCCCGGCCAGCCCCAGCACCACCAGCAGGACGCCGGCGGCGAGCCAGCGTCGCGTCACCCTTCCGGCGTCCAGGCTTCGTAGTCGCCGGTCGCGGCGGCGCGCTTGCCGCCCTTCTCCAGCGCGCCCGAGGGGCGATAGGCGAGCGGCGTCCCGGTCATGTTGGGCACCGGCGGCTTCTGCCACGGCCGCGGCGCGGGCAGCGCGCGATCGGGCACGTCGTCGATATGATGGTGCAGCCAGCTGAACCATTCGGGCGGCACGCGGCTGGCGTCGTTCGCGCCCTCGTAGATCACCCAGCGGCGCGCACGGCCGCTGCCGTCCTTGCCCCCCTGATAATAGACGTTGCCAAGCGAGTCGGTGCCGACCTGAGTCATGCCGCGCAGCCCGTAGAGCATCGTGCCCCAGGATGCGCCGTTCCACCAGGTAAAGGGATTGAGGTTGATGCCCATGATGCGCCTGCGCTTACCCGCTGCGGCGGCGCCCTTCAACCGGGGATCGTAGCGTTGGCGGCGTTGGGGCGGAAGCATGGTGCGGCGAACACCGGAAACCACGGCGTAGGTCGCATGTGCGGACCTGCCCCTTCAGTGCCGCCGAACCTTCGCGCCTAAGCGCCTACGCACGCCGGGAGCCGTGGTGCCTCCGTCGCGGCAATACGAAGGCCCGCCCGTATCGGGTCACAGGACAGCCCAACCTCCGCAGGTGCCGTCACTTGGGCCAGGTCACCTTGTCGCCCTCGGCGATGCCGAGATCCGCGGCGCGGCCACCGACCAGTTCGAGCACCGCGACGACCGGCTCGCGCGAGGGCACCGGCGTTTCAGAGAAGGGCACGGTGTTCTCGACCAATGTCGCGATCGTGCCGTCGGCACGGATGAACAGCATGTCGAGCGGGGTCGGCGTGTTCTTCATCCAGAAATTCGCCTCGCGCGGCGCGCCGCCGCCGGGGGGATAGGGATAGAAGAGCATGCCGCCATCGGGGTTGAGGTCGGTGCGGTACATCAGCCCGCGCGTCTGCTCCGCGGTGGTGACCGCCCGCTCGACGCGGAAGACGTGCGGGCCGTTGGCGCTGGTGATCGTCACCGGCAGCATCCTGGCCGTCGCTTCGGTCGCCGCCGTGCCGGTGAACACCCCCTGGCGGAGGGCGATCAGCGCCACGCCGATGCCGAGGACGGCGATCACCGCCAGGATCGCCTTCGATCCGATCATGATCCTAGGCCGGCTCGACGCTGACGGCGAGCGGGCCCTTGCGGCCGGCGACGATGCGCGCGCGCAGCCGCTGTTCGGGCTCGATCGCGCCGACGCCCGCGCGGCGCAGCGTCTCCATATGGACGAACACGTCGCTGCCATCGCTGTCGCGCACCAGGAAGCCGTATCCCTTCAACCGGTTGAACCATTTGACCGCGACGCCCTCGAACGGCCCCGCCTCGTCGATCAAGGCAACCGGATCGACGCGGTCGGCGGCGCGCGGCGGGCGCGGCGCCTCTTCGACGGCGTTCGACAGGTCGATCGCGACCACTTCGCGCGCCTGATAGCCACGGCCACGCTGCACCGCGAGCGTCTCGACCCGCGCGCCCTCGGGCAGGCTGCGGCGGCCATAGGGTTGCAGGACGGAAAAATGGATCAGAACGTCGCCGAGCGCGCGATCGTCGGCGACCGCGAAGCCGAAGCCGCGCGTCACGTCGAACCATTTGATCACCCCGGCGATGGTGATCGGCCCCTCGCCGTCCTTGGTCGCGGATTGCACACCAGCACGGTCGCCGGGCGTCACCCCGTCGTCGCGCTCGTCGCCCTCCCATTGCGGCTCGCTACGCATCACTGCACCCCTATTGACGCTACGCTAGCACGGTTCATCGCTGCTGCAATTGCGAAAGGGGGGTCTAGTCGAAATCTCCCAGCTCCGCTTCGTCCCGCGCTGCGACAATCCGTTGGGACAAGGCCATTGCATGTCCGGCGCGAAGCATGGCGGCGAGTTGCTTGTCGCGGACCGCGCGGTCGTCGTTGGGCGGCCCGAACGGCCCGATCCGCTTGCGGCGGGCGAAGGTCAGCGCCGCTGCCGCCGCCTGTTCGCGGATCGCCGGCGCCAGCTCTTCGGTCTCCGCCTCCCCGACCCGCGCCTGGCGCAGCGCCATCGTCACCCGCCGCGCGCCCAGCCCGCGCCGTGCCAGCGCCGCCGCCTTGCTCTCGGCGTACAGCCGGTCGTCGACATAGCCGAGATCGGCCATCCGCTGCGCCAGCGCCTGCGGATCGGCGGCCTCGCCGTCCCAGCCCCGCTCGCGGATCTTGCGGTGCAGATAGTCGGCCAATTTGCCGCGCGTCGTCGCGAACCGCTCGACATAGCGCAGCGCCAATCGCTCCAAAGCGGCGGCATCGAGCGGGGGAAGAGTGCGCCGTTCCTGCCTCATGGCCATGTTGTTGCCACACTGGCACCGGATTTAGAACGATGATCGCGCGTTATAGCGCACAGTAAGATGGTTTCGCCCGATGGCGAATGAACAGGATTTTGTGATGACCGAGCAGTCTGCGCCTTCGCCGACGCCCCAGATGGCGGCCACGCCGACGCTGGACGACCTGCCCCGTCGGTATGCCGATTTCGCCACGCTGGGCGACGCGCTCGACTATGCGGCGCAGGGCGTGCGCGGCCTCAACTTCCACGATGCGCGCGGTGCGCTCGCCCGCCCCTATCCCTTCGCCGAGCTGCGCGCCGATGCGATCCTGATGGCCTATCGCCTGATCGGCGCCGGCGTGCAGCCCGAGGATCGCATCGCGCTGGTCGCCGAGACCGGGCCGGAATTCGCCGCCCTGTTCTTCGGCGCGGTCTATGCCGGCGCCTGGCCGGTGCCGCTGCCGCTGCCGACCTCGTTCGGCGGCCGTGATTCCTATATCGAACAGCTCCGCGTCCAGCTCGCCAGCTGCGAACCCAAGATGCTGATCTTCCCGCCCGAGCTGGCGGCGATGGCGGCCGAGGCGGCCCGGCTCGCCGGCACCGAGGGGCTCGACTGGTCCGAGTTCGGCGCGCGTCCGGCGCCCGCGACGGCGCTGCCGCAGGCGGACGGGCAGGCGATCGCCTATCTGCAATATTCGAGCGGCTCGACCCGCTTTCCGCACGGCGTTGCGATCACCCACCACGCGCTGCTCAACAATCTGGCGGCGCACAGCCACGGCATGGAGATCGCGCCCGACGGCACCGATCGCTGCGTCAGCTGGCTGCCCTGGTATCACGACATGGGCCTCGTCGGCTGCTTCCTGTCGCCGATCGCCAACCAGGTCTCGACCGATTACCTCAAGACCGAGGATTTCGCGCGCCGCCCGCTTGCCTGGCTCGACCTCATCAGCCGCCACGACGGTACGACGCTGAGCTATTCGCCGACCTTCGGCTATGACATCTGCGCGCGCCGCATGTCGTCGCAGACCAAGGCGTCGCAGCGCTTCGACCTGTCGCGCTGGCGCGTCGCGGGCAACGGCGCCGACATGATCCGTCCCGACGTGATGCAGGCGTTCGTCGACGCCTTCGCCGACGCCGGCTTCAAGGCGAGCGCCTTCCTGCCCAGCTACGGCCTCGCCGAGGCGACGCTGGCGGTGTCGCTGATGCCGCCGGGCGAGGGCATCCGCGTCGAACTGGTCGAGGAGACGCAGCTGTCCGGCGGCGCCGATTCGATCGCGGCCAACGACGGCCCGCGCCCGCAGCGCTTCCGCGCCATCGTCAATTGCGGCAAGCCGGTGCGCGACATGACGGTCGAGATCCGCGAGGAGGACGGCACTCCCCTGCCCGACGGCGCGATCGGCAAATTGTGGTGCAAGGGGCCGAGCGTCATGGTCGGCTATTTCCGCGATTCCGCGGCGACCGACGCATGCATGAGCGACGGCTGGCTCGACACCGGCGACATGGCGTACATGTCGAACGGCTACATCTACATCGTCGGCCGCGCCAAGGACATGATCATCGTCAACGGCAAGAACCATTGGCCGCAGGACATCGAATGGGCGGTCGAGCAGCTGCCCGGCTTCAAGGCGGGCGACATCGCCGCCTTCGCGATCACCACGCCCGGCGGCGAGGAGACGCCGGCGGTGCTGGTCCAGTGCCGCAGCAGCGACGAGGCCGAACGCCAGCGGCTGCGCGAGGAGATCCGCGAGCGCGTCCGTTCGGTGACCGGCATGAACTGCGTCATCGAACTGATCCCGCCGCGCACGCTACCGCGCACCAGCTCGGGCAAATTGTCGCGCGCCAAGGCCCGCAACCTGTACCTCAGCGGCGACATCAAGCCGTACGCGATCGCCGCGTAACCGGGTGGACGCGGGCGAGCAGGCTCGCGCCCGCCCCCGCCGCGTCAGCGCTGCGGGCAGCCCTTTCCGTTGGGCCGGGGCGGAGTTCGCGGAGGGGCGCTTTTCGTCCCGACGTAGCGGCAACTTCGGCAAGCTTCGCGCACCGCGGCCGCCGCCGCCACCTTGACCCCCGCAGCCCAATCCCCGACACCGCGCCGCGTGACCGATCTCCCCCCGCCCCCCGCCGACCTGCTGCGTGACGCCGCGCTGTTCCTCGATTTCGACGGCACGCTCGTCGAACTGGCCGACCATCCCGAAGCAGTCGCGGTCGACGCCCGCCTCGCCGCCCTGATCGAGCGGCTCGCCGACGCGCTCGACGGGCGTGTCGCGATCATCTCGGGCCGGCCGGTCAGCGGCATCCGCGCGCTGTTCGGCGATCCGCGCTTCGCCGTCTCGGGCAGCCACGGCCTCGAAGTGCTCTGGCCCGACGGCCGCCATACCCGCGCGGAACGCCCGGCGGCCCTCGACCGTATAGTGACCGAGATGAAAGCCTTCGCAACTGCAACACAGGGTGTGCTGGTCGAGGAAAAGCCGCTGGGCGCCGCCCTCCACTATCGCGCGGTGCCCACCGCCGAGGCCGAGGCGCACGCGCTCGCCGGCCGGCTCGCCGCCGACGCCGGCCTGCACCTCCAGACCGGCAAGATGATGGTCGAGGTGCGCGTGCCCGGTGCCGACAAGGGCACCGCGCTCACCGCCCTGATGCAGAGCCCGGCGATGGCCGGCAAACGCCCCGTCTTCCTCGGCGATGACGATACCGACGAACCGGCGATGGTCGCGGCGCGTGCGCTCGGCGGCGCCGGCGTGCTGATCGGCGCGCCGCGGGCGACCGCCGCCGCCTATCGTCTCGAAAGTGTCGCACAGACCCTCCATTGGCTCGAAGCCGCAACCGAAAGCCTCGCTGCATGACCTCTACGCCCGACGCGTCCGCGATGAGCGTCGACCTCTGGCCGATCGGCAATTGCCAGGTCAGCGCGCTGATCGACCGCGCCGGTCGCTTCGTCTGGGCCTGCGTGCCCCGCGTCGACGGCGATCCGCTCTTCTCCGCTCTGGTCGGCGGTGCCGAGCCCGACAGCGGCTATTGGGCGATCGGCATCGAGAATTCGGTCAAGGTCGAACAGCATTATATCCGCAACACGCCGATCCTGGTCAGCACGCACACCGACGATGCCGGCAACGTGCTGGAGGTCACCGACTTCTGTCCGCGCTTTGTGCGGACGGGGCGCACCTACCGCCCGGTCGCCTTCGCGCGCATCGTCCGCCCGATCGCCGGCAGCCCGCGCGTCACCGTCAAGCTGCGCACCACCTGCGGCTGGGGCGGCACCTGCCGCGAGCAGATCGGCGGCTCCAACCATCTGCGCATCGTGCTCGATTCGATGCAGTTGCGCCTCACCACCACCGCGCCGATCGGCATGGTGCAGGAAGAGCGCGCCTTCCGCCTCGAACGGCCGCTGCACTTCTTCCTCGGGCCGGACGAAAGCTTCAGCGGCGACCTCGCCGAGACGGTCGAGGCGATGCTCGCGCAGACGATCACCGAATGGCAGGAATGGGTGCGCGGCCTCGCCATCCCGCTCGAATGGCAGGATGTCGTCATACGCTCGGCGATCACGCTGAAGCTGTGCCAGCACGAGGAGACCGGCGCGATCGTCGCCGCGCTCACCACCTCGATCCCCGAACATGCCGGGTCGGAGCGCAACTGGGACTATCGCTATTGCTGGGTGCGCGACGCCTATTACACGGTGCAGGCGCTCAACCGCCTGGGCGCGCTCGACGTGCTGGAGGGCTATCTCGGCTATCTCCGCAACATCGTCGACAGCGCGGCGGGCGGCCACATCCAGCCGCTGTATGGCGTGCTCGGCGAACCGACGCTGGAGGAGCGTTTCGCTCCCGCCCTCGCCGGTTATCGCGGCATGGGTCCGGTGCGCGTCGGCAACCAGGCCTATGAGCAGATCCAGCACGATGCCTATGGCCAGATCGTGCTGTGCAGCGTCCACGCCTTCTTCGACCAGCGGCTGTTCCGCCAGTCGGGTCGCGAGGATTTCGAGAGCCTGGAGCATGTCGGCGAACGTGCCTGGCAGTTCCACGACCAGCCCGACGCCGGCCTGTGGGAGCTGCGCACGCGGCAGAGCGTCCACACCTATTCGTCGGCGATGTGCTGGGCGGCATGCGACCGGCTCGCCAATGCCGCGCAGGTGCTCGGCCTCCAGGAACGCTGCGCCTTCTGGCAGGATCGCGCCGACAAGATCCGCGCCGAGATCGAATCGCGCGCCTGGCGGCCAGAGACCAACCGCATGTCGGCGACCTTCTCGGGCGACGATCTCGACGCCAGCCTGATCCAGTTGCTCGACCTGCGCTTCTTCGAGCCCGACGATCCCCGCTTCATCGGCACGCTCGACGCGGTCGAAAAGGGGCTGCGCCGCGGCAGCCACATGTTGCGCTACGACACCGAGGACGATTTCGGCCTGCCCGAAACCGCGTTCAACGTCTGCACCTTCTGGCTGATCGAGGCGCTGCACTTCACCGGCCGGCACGCCGATGCGCGTGCGCTGTTCGACGAGATGCTGGCACGGCGCACCGCAGCAGGGCTTCTTTCGGAGGATATCGACCCGACATCGGGTGAATTGTGGGGTAATTACCCGCAGACCTATTCGCTGGTCGGCATGATCAATTGTGCCGCCCTGTTGTCAAAACCATGGAGTTCGATCCGCTGAGCCGCCTGATCATCATATCCAATCGCGTTTCCGCCCCGAAGGGCTCCGACTCGGGCGCACAGGGCGGCCTTGCCGTCGCCCTCGCCTCCGCATTGCGCGAATATAAGGGGATCTGGTTCGGCTGGTCGGGCGATCAGACCGACGAATATACCGGCCAGATCACCTTCCAGCGCAACGAGGGCGTCACCACCGCGACCGTCGACCTCGAAGAGCAGGATATCGACGAATATTACAACGGCTATGCCAACCGCACCTTGTGGCCGCTGTTCCATTATCGCGTCGATCTGGCTGAATACGAACGGGAATTTGCCGGCGGCTATCAGCGCGTCAACGAACGCTTCGCCGATACCGTCCAGCCGCTGATCGAAGAGGACGACGCCGTCTGGATCCAGGACTATCACCTGTTTCCGCTCGGCGAGGAATTGCGCAAGCGCGGCGCGACCAACCGGCTCGGCTTCTTCCTGCATATCCCCTGGCCGCCGCGCCGGCTGCTGTCGATCCTGCCCGAGGCGCAGGCGCTGGTGCGCAGCCTGTTCGCCTATGACGTCATCGGCTTCCACACCGACGAATGGCTGCATTCGTTCCGGGATTATGCGCTCGCCGAACTCGGCGCGCAGATGGAGGGCGACGAGCTGGTGCTCGACGACCGCCGGGTGAAGGTGATGGCCTGCCCGATCGGCATCGACGCCAAGGAATTCGCCGGCCTTGCCACCAGCACGCGCGGCCGCCTCGCCTTCCGCCAGATGCGCGACGCCGCGGTCGGCCGCGACATGATCGTCGGCGTCGACCGGCTCGATTATTCCAAGGGGCTGGAGGAGCGGTTCCTCGGCTACGAACGCTTCCTCAACGAGCATCCCGAGGAGCGCAAGGAAGTCACCCTGCTCCAGATCGCGCCGCCGAGCCGCGCGACCGTCGGCAGCTATCAGAAGATCCGCAGCAACCTCGAGGGGCTCGCGGGGCGGATCAACGGCGCCTATGCCGATATCGACTGGGTGCCGATCCGCTACGTCAACCAGGGCTATCCACGCGACGTACTCGCCGGCATCTATCGCGCCGCCAAGATCGGCCTCGTCACGCCGCTGCGCGACGGCATGAACCTCGTCGCCAAGGAATATGTCGCGGCGCAGAACCCCGAGGACCCCGGCGTGCTGATCCTGTCGCGCTTCGCCGGCGCCGCCTGCCAGCTCACCGACGCGGTGCTGATCAATCCCTATTCCGCCGAAGAAATGTCCGACGCGATCATGCTCGCGCTGCGCATGCCGCGCGAGGAACGGATCGAGCGCTGGACCAAGATGATGGACGTCATCACCCGCGAGGATATCGGCTGGTGGCGCAAGACCTTCACCGATGCGCTGATGGGTCCGGGCCTGGAGACGGAGCAGGCGCAGACGGAGCCCGCATGATCCGCTCGCGGGGCAGCGCCTCGGGCATCTCGGCGCGGATGAAGGCGTAGATCGCCTCGCGCACGTCGCAGCGCAGGTCGAACGCGGTCGAGGCGTCCTTGGCGGTCATCAGCCCGCGCAGCTCCATCGTCCCGTCCGGCTTCGAGTCGGTCACCTGGAGGTTGAAGAAACGCTGATCCCAGCGTGGATTGGCGCGGACCACCTCCTCCAGCTTGGCGCGGATGCGCGGCACGTCGGCGGCGGGATCGAGGTACCAGAACACCGAGCCGAGCAATGCACTGGTCTCTCGGGTCCAGTTCTGGAAGCTGTTCTCGAGGAACTTGGACACCGGCACCACCAGCCGCCGGTCGTCCCAGATCCGCACCACGACATAGGTCAGGCGGATATCCTCGATCCGGCCCCATTCATTGTCGATGATGACGACGTCGTCGATGCGGATCGGTTCGGTGAACGCCATCTGGATGCCGGCGATCAAATTCTTGAGCGCGGGCTGCGCCGCGGCGCCGATCGCGAGGCCGGCGACGCCGGCGGAGGCGGCCAGCGTCACGCCGATCGTGCGGACGCTGGGAATGCTCATCAGCATCATCATCACGGTCAGCAGGATCAGCACGAACACGCCGATCCGGTGCAGGATGCTGATCCGCGTCCGCCGCCGCCGCGCGCGGAGGTTGTCGGTGGCGGTGATATCAAACCGCACCTCGCTGAGGTCGCGATAGGCGGTGAGCGCGGCGAGCAGCATCCAGCCGAACATCGCCGGGGTGAGCAGGCCGATCACCCGCTGCCAGATCGTCTCCCAATAGCGCGGCAGGTCGAGCCCCGGCCCCGACGCGGCAAGCGCGACGCCGATCATCAGCCAGAAGGTCGGCCGCCCCAGCCGGGCGATCAGGATGTCGTCGGTCTTCGTCGCGGTCCGGCTGGCGACCTTGCGCAGCACCGCGAACAGGACGCGATGGACCAGTCCCAGCACCAGCACGAACGCCAGCACCCCGGCCAGCCGCCCCGCCCATTCGGGCAACGTCACGTCGAGATAGGGGATATGCATCGCCCTAACACGCACGACACAGGTTAAGGCTCCCTTGCCTGCGGTAAATCATGTTGCAGGTGCGAAGACGGTCCACGCCGCCGCACTCCCGCATGACCATACATCCTCTCTTCGCGCCTTCGCGCCTTCGCGTGAAACCCCTTCTTCACCGGCCCGCAGACCGCGCCCGCACCCGCCACCGCCAGACACCGGTGACGAACAGCACGGCAGGCAGCAGCCCCGACACGAACACCAGCCAGCGCCCGAACAGCCCGAACGCCTCGCCGTCGTGCAGCGGACGCAGCCACGTCAGCAGCACGTCGCCGCCGCTGTCACGGCGCTCGTCGCGCACCGCGAGCACCCGCCCGTCATAGGGATCGAGCCACACGTTGCTGCGCGGGAAGCGCCGGCTCGGCTCGCCGGGCACCGCCAGATTGACCCGCACCACCCCGCGCGCATCCGCCGGCGTCTCGATCCACGCCAGCGCGGCGCCCGGCAGCACCCGCTCGGCGCGCCGCACCAGATCGTCGAGCGGCAGGAATCCCGTCGGCCGCGGTTCGCTCGCCAGCCTGGGCGTCGCGGACAGCGGTGACACCCGCGCCACCACCGGCCGGACCTGATCGGGGAGGTCGAGCAGCGCACCCGTCGCGGTCACGACGATCAGCACCATTGCGCCGCCGATCCCGCTCCATTTATGCCAGTCGTACAACCGGCGCGAGCGCCCCGCCCCCCGCTTCCACGCCAGCGAGCGCCGCCAGCCACCCGGCCGCGGCCACCATGCCCACAGCCCGCTGACCAGCAGCGCGAGCATGACGAAACCGGCGATCCCCATGGCGATCGCCCCGGGCCCTTCGAGCAGCAGCCGGTAGTGGAGGTCGTAGATCCACGTCGTCCAATATCCGCCCCAGAAGCCGCGCCGCACCACGCGCAGGCTCACCGGATCGACCCACAGCATCATCGGCGCGAACGCCCGGCCGCGCGTCTCCACGGGCTGGTAATAGCGGACCGGGATCGGCCCGCCGTCGGGCGTCACCTCGATCCGCCACGCACCCGTTCGCGCCGGCTCGGCGCGGCGCAGCGCCTCATACACCGCCTGCCACGACGGCGGCCGGGCGCCGGCTTGCACCCGCGCCAGTGCCGGATGCAGCGCAGTGTCGAGCGTGGTGTAAAAGACCAGCACGCTCCCGGTCAGTCCGGTCAGCACGAACAGCGCGCCGATGCTCAGCCCCAGCCACAGATGGATGCGCCGGACGAGGACCCGCGCCTTCACAGCGTCAGCCGCACGCTGCCATAAAGCGCGCGGCTGTCGGCGGGCGAGTGCAGCACCTGCGTTCCGTCGTACCAGACATATTCGTACCGGCGGTTGCCGAGGTTCTTGAGCTGCGCCGCGACCTCGAGCTGCGGCAGCACCCGCCACGCCACCTCGCCGGTCACCACCAGATAGGCGCCGTAGCGCGGCAGGGTGTTGGCGGGCGTCAGCTCGTAGCTCGATTGGCCATTCCCCCAGAGCGACACGCGCCACCGCTCGACAGGAACGACGTCGATCCCGCCGGAGAACAGATTCTGCGGCACGTGGTCGATCCAATTGCCCGCCTGCGACGGGGTCGCCGGATCGGGCGTGACGATCCGCGCGCGCTGATACGAATAGGCGCCCCACAGGTTCGCCCCCCGCACCGGCGTCACGCTGAGTTGCACGTCGAGCCCGCGCCGCCGCGTCGCGCCGAGATTGTCGCTGTCGCCCGAGGGATCGTTGAGCCGCCGCTTGATCTCGCCGCTCGCGGTCTGCTCCCACAGCGCGACCCGCGCCTCCAGCCAGCGCCCGCGCGCCAGCTTGACGCCCGCCTCCCAGCCCTCGTTGATCGATGGTGCCAGGTCGGTGGTGCGCGGCGGCACCTTATAGGCACCCGCGCCGACGCCGATCTGGAACGTCCGGCCGTAATTGCCATAGGCGGTGACGCCCGCGACCGGCGTGATCGCGACGCTCAGCTTGGGCTGGCTGATCGTGCCATAATCGTTGATCGGATAACGCTGCCCGTTCATCCGGTTGCGCAGCGTCCCGGACACCGTGTCGAACCGCCAGCCCGGCGTGATGCTCAGCCACGCGGTCGGCTCGATCACCGCCTGCGCATAGCCGCCCGCGACGGTCAGCCCGAACGCCTGATCGCGCGTCTGGCTGGTGATGCGGCGGTCCGCGGTCAGATAGCGCAGGCTCTCATTGTCCTGCACCTGCACGTCGCCGCCCACTTCGAGCATCAGCCGGTGCAGGACGGCGACCTTGGGATGATAATGGAGCGTCGCCAGCCCGCCATATTGATCCTCGCGCGCCAGCCGGCGCTGCTGCGCGACGGTGGCGGAGAAGCGGACGTAGCGGTCGTCGTCGAGCGCATTGGCATAGCCCTTGGCGCTCAGCGCCAGCGTGTCGGTCAGGTCGACGTCGAGGTGCAGGCTGTACTGGACCATCTGCCGCCGCCCGCCGTCGCTCGCCGACACCGCATAGGAGCGGCGCCGATCGGCATAGGCATCCGCGTCGGTGAGATAGCCGGGCTCCTGCGCCTCGACCTGCGCGTAGCGCGCGATCCCACCGAGCCGCACCGCGCCCCAGTCGTAGAACCATTTGCCGGCGAGGCTCACGCGATCGAGCCCGGCGTGATCGCGGAAGCCGTCGCTGTGCCGGTAGCCGACGAAATAATTCTGGCTGAGCCCGCCCGTCTCGAGGCCGGCGGAAAGCTGTCCCTCCGCGGTGCCGAACGCGCCGCCGAGGCCGCGCACGTCGAGGTAATTGCCGCCGATCCGCGTCGTGATATCGGCGCTGCCGGCGATCGCATGCAGGCCATATCGCGGATCGGCGGTGCCGCGCACCAGTTCGACCTGCGCGATATCGAGCGGCATCACCGCGTCGATGAACGGCATGCCGCCGTCATTGGCGTTGCTCGGGACGCCGTCGATCAGCAATTTGACCGCGCTGATCTCGCCCTCGCCGTTGAAGCCGCGGATCGAGAAGCGACCCGAGGTCGTCCCCTGGTTGAAGTCGGTCAGCGAGACGCCGGGTAGCCGCGCGAACAGCTCCCAGCTGTTGTCGACGCTCTGCCGCTGCGCGACATCGCCGCCGAGCCGGTCGATCGAGGTGACGATATTGCTGGTCGAGCGCGCCATGTCGCGCGCGGTGACGACGATGTCGCCGACCGAGAAACTGGTGTCGTTGGCGTCCGCATCATGGTCGTGTCGCTGCGCCCATGCCGGTGCCGCGAGGGCAAGCGCCACGCTCGCCGCCGTAGCGGTTCGTAAGAAGATCATGCAGGCAATTCCCGATCCTGGCGCGTGCCCTCTCCCGGGCCGCACCGTCAGTGTCGTTGTGGATGGATCAGGAGTGGCGTGGCGGTCCGCGCATCGGGGGCCGCAGATAGGCGCGGTCGCGCAGCGCCGGCCGCGGCGCCGCCCGCACGCCGAGCGCCATGACGAAGGCGATCGCCAGCACGAGCAAGGCGGGATCGACCGGCGTCGTCGCGACCTGCGCCAGCCCGGCATAGGGACAGGGCATGTCGGCAGCCGGATGATCGGACTCGCGGTGGCCGTCCCGCTCGTGATGGCTGCCGCGCACGTGATGAGCGTCACCATGCGCCATCGCCATCGCCGTTGCGGCGACCGGGCCGAAGCCGTCGCACAGTTGCAGCACCGGCCGCCCGTCGATGGTGCCGACCATGAAACCCGCCGGCACGAGCAGCCGCACCGCAAGCGCCAGCGCCGCCAGCCACAGGGCGAGCGCACGATGATCCAGCAACAGGCGGCGGAGCGACGTCACGCGAACGTCTTAGGCGACGCCACCGCAGCTGTCATCGACTTGATTTCAGTAGGATAATCGTAATGCGCGCGGGCTATTTTTCCGTCTATTATGAAGATCATGCACCGGTCCCTGCTCCGCCCGCTCCTCGCGCTGTTCCTGCTGCTCGGCACGCTCTTCGGATCGGCACCGGCCTGGGCGGCGGTGACGATCACCTTCTGGAGCCACGAGCTCGGCAACAGCTTCCCGCACACCTTCTTCACGCTCCGCGGCGTGCAGGACGCCGGTGGCCCGCCGGTCGACGTCAATTACGGGTTCACCGCCAAATCGATCTCGCCGGCGCTGCTGATGGGCAGCGTCGCGGGGCGGCTCGACATCTCCAAGCCCTTCTACATCGGCGGCAGCGACGCGCAGTTCTCGGTGGTGCTGAGCGACGCGCAATATGCGCAAATGCTGGCGCTGATCGCCGCCTGGGATGAGAAGACGGGCGACGGCCGCTACAATCTCAACGACCGCAACTGCATCCACTTCGTCAAGGAAGCCGCGCGGATCGCCGGGCTCACCAACCTCGACTATCCCAAGCTGATGAAGAAGCCGCGCTCGTATCTGCAGGCGGTGGCGGCGGCCAATCCCGATCGGGTCACGATCATCCGCATGCACGGCAAGGCCTATCTCGCCTCGCTGCCGCCGCTCGCGGCCGTGCCGGTGACCGTCGCGGCGACCGGCACGGTGCCGGCAGTCACGCCCCCGGCACCGACGGCGACCGTCCAGCCGATCCCCGCGCAGTAATCATTTCTCTAGGGGCCGGGGTCCGAAGGGCGGATGCTCCGCACGCAGCGAGAGTAAGCCCGTCAGGCGGCATCGACATTCCGTATCCCAGCGACATTCCTCCCCCGCCAGGGGGAGGTGGCATGCCGAAGGCATGACGGAGGGGGAGGTAAGCGACATCCCCCGTTGTATCTCCCCGTCCGTCGCAAATCCGCCAAGGAGAGAAATGTGATCGAAGGTCGACCCCACCCAGGTTGGTTCGACATACAAGATTCGGAGGAATGAGGCTGGCTGTCGATCCGGCCTAATCACCCCGTCGCCCCGGACGTGTTCCGGGGTCCAGCGGGCCACAAGGGAACGGTGTCCCATCAAACCTTTCTCCTCGCCGCAGGGTAGACCCCGGAACACGTCCGGGGTGACGGACAAGAAGAGGATGCCGACCGAACCACATCATTGCGGCGATAGGCGATAGCCCTCCCCCGGCGGGAGAGGGATTGGATCGAACGTCGATCTCACCCTAGCCCTGCACGATCTCCATCACGTCCAGAGTCGAATGGAAGCCGGGGAACGGCAGCACCAGCCGCCAGCGTGCCGCACCGATCCGCTCGACCAGCCCGGCCATGTCCCGCTGCCGATCGCGGCCATAGCGCATCGGCCGATCCTCGTCGCCGAGCGCCAGCGTACCGAGGAAGATGGTGCGCGAATCGGTGCTGTCGAACAGATTGCCGCTCGCCCGCTGGTCGCCATCGGTGACGAGGTGGCGGACGATCCCCGTCTCGCTGACCCGGCAGCTGGTCCAGCCGCCGCTCAGCAGCGGCTTGGACCCCGGTCCGATCCCGCCGAGCCGGTGCACGCGGCACCGATAGGCACCCGGCAACAGCGCCGCGCCCTCGATCACCCGGTCGGGATCGAACAGCACCGGGTCGCTCGCCAGCCGCTCGCGGCCCTCGGGCGTCGCGCGCACCTTGGTGAGCGCCTGCACCCAGGCATTGCGCCAGCCACGCAGCCGCTCGCGATCCTGCCGTGTCGCGACCTTGCGCCAGTCGCTGTCACCCGAATCCTGCGCGCGCACGGCGGCGGTGGCGAGCATCGCGCCGGCGAGCGTCACCACGAGGAATCGTGCCGCCTTCATGCCGCGGTCCACCCGCCGTCGACCGACAGATTGGCGCCGGTGATCGCCTTGGCCTCGTCGCGGCACAGGAACAGCGCCAGCGCCGCCACCTGTTCGGGCGTGACGAATGCCTTGGTCGGCTGTGCGGCGAGCAGCACGTCGTTCATCACCTGCTCGCGGGTCAATCCGCGCGCCCTCATCGTATCGGGGATCTGCGCCTCGACCAGCGGCGTCCAGACATAGCCCGGCGAGATGCAATTGACCGTGACGCCATGCTGCGCCGTCTCCAGCGCGACCGTCTTGGTCAGCCCGACCAGCCCGTGCTTGGCCATGACATAGGCCGATTTGTTGGGGCTGGCGACGAGGCTGTGCGCCGAGGCGGTCGAGATGATCCGCCCCCAGCCCCTCGCCTTCATATGCGGCACCACCGCCTTGGCGAGATACCAGGCCGACAGCAGGTTGATCCGCACGATCGCCTCCATCTTCTCGTCGGGAAAATCCTCGATCGGCGCGACATGCTGGATGCCGGCATTGTTGACCGCGATATCGACGCTCCCCGTCTCGCGCACCGTCCGCTCGACCAGCGCGGTGATCTGCTCGGGCTTGGTCATGTCGGCGGGGTCGTACAAGGCCGCCGCGCCGCTGGTCGCGGCGAGTTCGGCGCGGATCGCCTCGATCGCGCCCGCATCGCCGAAGCCATTGATGACCAGCGCCGCGCCCTCCGCCGCGAACGCCCGCGCATAGGCCAGGCCGATGCCCGACGTGGACCCGGTGACGATCGCGGTCTTGCCCTTGAGGAACATGGCACGTGCTCTCCTGCTACGCCTCCCGTCTGCGTCGATGTGCGCGCTGTTGCAACCGGGGGCGGGGTTCGGGCATTCGTAACGCAAGCTAAACGGAGCCTTGCATGCGCCTCGACGATTTCGATCCCAATATTGACGTCGGCGATCAGGGGAACCGCGGCGGCGGCTTCGGTGGCGGCGGCGGCGGCGGGGGCCTGCTGTTCGGCCTGCTGCCACTGATCGGCAGCCGTTTCGGCTGCGGCGGCATTGTCGTCGTCCTGCTGCTGATGGCGGTGTTCGGCGGACTGGGCAATCTCGGCAGCCTTGTCGGCGGCGGTGGCGGCGGCAGCGGCACGCAGGTGACCCGCAGTGCCCCTGCCGAAGGCGGCTCGGCCACGGCGATCTGCACATCCGATCCCGCCAAGAAGGCGGCATGCGACGCGTTCAGTTCGGCGCAGAAGACGTGGACGGCCTTGTTCGCGCAAAGCGGCCAGCGTTTCACCGCGCCCGGCCTGCGCTTCTTCTCGCAGAACGGCCAGTCGGGCTGCGGCGCCGCGCAGTCGGCGATGGGCCCCTTCTACTGCCCGACCGATCAGCGCATCTATCTCGACACCAGCTTCTTCGATGAACTCGCCAACCGCTTCGGCGCCAAGGGCGATTTCGCGCAGGATTATGTGATCGCGCATGAGTTCGGCCATCACATCCAGAATTTGCTCGGCACCTCGGACCAGGTGCAGCGCGTCCAGCGCAGCGGCAGCGAGACCGAAGGCAATGCCGCCTCCGTCCGGCTCGAACTCCAGGCGGACTGCTATGCTGGCGTCTGGGCTGCGCAGAATCGCAGCCGCATGGAGCCGGGCGATCTCGAAGAGGGGCTGACCGCCGCACAGGCGATCGGTGACGACACGCTCCAGAAGGAATCGACCGGCCGCGTCGTCCCCGACAGCTTCACCCACGGCACGTCGGCACAGCGCATGCACTGGCTCCAGCGCGGCATCCAGACCGGCGACCCCGCCCAGTGCGACACCTTCTCGGGCGCGATCTGACCTTCCGTCCCCTCCCCGCACGGGAGGGGATCAGCGGCCCGCCAGCTGCCGCGCGAAATGCACCTCGACCGCCCTGGTCACGCTTTGCGCGATGCGGTCGCGCCCCTCGTCGCTGTCGAGGAACGCCGCATCGACGGGATTGGAGATATAGCCGGTCTCGAACAGGATCGACGGCATATCCGGCGCCTTCAGCACCATCAGCGACGCCATGCGGTGGAACACCGGCTTGGTCGGAATACGCGGCTTCGCCTCGCGCCCGAGCAGCCGCGCGAAACTCGCCGAGCTGTTCATCGTCTCGCGTTGCGTCAGGTCGATCAGGATCGACGACACGTCCCGCCCGGCATTGCCGAGGTTGACGCCGGCGATCACGTCCGCCTTGTTCTCGCGCAGCGCCAGCCGCGCCGCTTCCTTGTCCGAGGCGACCTCCGACAGGGTGTAGACCGAGGCGCCGCTCGCATCGCCGCTGCCGACGCTGTCGCAATGGACCGAGATGAACAGGCTCGCCTTCAGCCGCCGCGCGATCCCGTAGCGCTCGCGCAGCACCAGGAAGCGGTCGTCGTCGCGGGTCAGCGCCACCCGCACCCGTCCGCTCGCCAGCAACGCATCGCGGATCGCGCGGGCGATGCGCAACGTCACGTCCTTCTCGCGCAACCCGGTCACCGGATTGATCGCACCCGGATCGACGCCGCCATGGCCCGCGTCGATCACCACCAACGGCCGGGTGTCGTCGCCCCGCACGCGCGGCAGCGCCACGCGCCGCGCCGGCGGCGGCACGGGAACCGAGACCTTGTACGTCGGCCGTGCGGTCCATTGCGCGAGATCGACGGCGAAGAACCGCATCGGCTCCGCCGCAGCCGCCGCGGCAAAGCGCCCCGCGGTCGCGGGCTCGATCGCCAGCGTCAGATCGCCATCCGCGTCGAAGCCTCCGTCGCCGATCACCGCCGGCCGGGCGAGATCGAACAGCACGCGCGTGCCATCGCCCCTTCGCACCTGTCGCACCCCGCTGACCGGCCCGTCGGTGACGGCACGGACGCCGGGCAGCGCCTGGGCGACGTCGAGCGCGATCTGCCGGCTGCCGCGCAGGACGGTGGCGGTCGCCTCGATCACCGGTCCGTCGAAGCGCACGATGATGCGGCCGCGATCGACCACGATGCTGCGGATCGCCGTTGCGGCATGGGCCGGCACGCTCGTGCACCAGCCGAGGATCAGGGCAAGGATCGCGAACATCGGGCGACCTTGCCGCGCCGCAAGGGCGCCGGTCCAGCGAAAAGCCATGACTATCCCTTGGACGATGGTCTCTGGCCATCGCCTGAACGGCGGCGATAGCGGGCGGGTGCCAACGGCGGGTTTCGCGACACGGTTAATGCATGATTCGGCATGCTTTGGCCGCCGATCCGGCAAATTCGTGCCAGTTGCGATACGAGAAGCGCAATGCTACCAACGGACTGCACCCGTGCGTCGCGCTTCATTCGTGCAAGCGATGCATCGGTACCCCACGCCGTCCTGGCGCGGTTTTAACCAGGTTGACGCTCGCATGACGCACTTATCCAACGCTCGACACCGCCCGGCTCCGGCCGGCGGCGTGGCGAGCGTGTGGGAGGGCCGTGCCCCCCGACGTGCGCGGCGAGCAGACGCATTTCCACCACTTCGCGCCGGTCCGCCCGGCGCCATCTATCAACGCGCATGCGCGCCCTCCGCCCCATCCCGTCCGGGATCGGCCGCAGGAGCGCCACGCGCGCGGAGACCATTCAATGACCACGCGTATGCTGATCGACGCACGCCACCGGGAAGAAACCCGCGTCGCCGTCGTCAAGAATAACCGGATCGAGGAATTCGATTTCGAGAGTGCCGAGCGCAAGCAGCTCAAGGGCAATATCTATCTCGCCAAGGTGACCCGCGTCGAACCGTCGCTGCAGGCGGCGTTCGTCGATTACGGCGGCAATCGCCACGGCTTCCTCGCGTTCAGCGAAATCCATCCCGATTACTACCAGATCCCCAAGGAGGATCGCGACGCGCTGCTGCGCGAAGAGGCGGAGCATGCCGCCGAGGAAGCCGCGCTGCGCGCCGAACATGACGGCGACGACGACGATCACGAGGGTGACGATCACGGCGACGACGACCACGACGATTTCGACGATGCCGACCATCACGACGACGGCGAGCATGACGAGGGCGACGGCGCGGCCGAGGGCACGTCGAAGAAGCCGCGCAGCGCGAACGACGAGGAGGTCGAGGCGCTGCGCCAGCGCCGCATGAACCTGCGCCGCCGCTACAAGATCCAGGACGTGATCCGCCGCCGCCAGGTGCTGCTGGTCCAGGTCGTCAAGGAAGAGCGCGGCAACAAGGGTGCGGCGCTGACCACCTATCTGTCGCTCGCCGGCCGCTATTGCGTGCTGATGCCCAACACGTCGCATGGCGGCGGCATCAGCCGCAAGATCAGCAACGCGTCGGATCGCAAGCGCCTGAAGTCGATCATGGCCGACATGCAGTTGCCGCCGTCGATGGGCTGCATCGTCCGCACCGCGGGCCTCCAGCGCACCAAGGTCGAGATCAAGCGCGACTTCGACTATCTCGCCCGGCTGTGGGACGGCATCCGCGAGGCGACGCTGAGCTCGGCGGCGCCGGCGCTCGTCTATGGCGACAGCGACCTGATCAAGCGCGCGATCCGCGATATCTACAACAAGGATATCGACGAGGTCATCGTCGAGGGCGAGGACGGCTTCCGCCAGGCGAAAGACTTCATGAAGCTGCTGATGCCCAGCCACGCACGCCGCGTCCGGCAATATGCCGACGCCGTGCCGCTGTTCCAGCGCGCGCATGTCGAGGACCAGCTCGCCGCGATGTACCATCCGGTCGTGCAGCTGAAGTCGGGCGGCTATCTCGTCATCAACCCGACCGAGGCGCTGGTGTCGATCGACATCAACTCCGGCCGCTCGACGCGCGAGCACAATATCGAGCAGACCGCCACCGCGACCAACCTCGAAGCGGCGCAGGAGATCGCGCGTCAGCTCCGCCTGCGCGACATGGCCGGGCTCGTCGTCATCGACTTCATCGACATGGACAACAATTCCAACGTCCGCAAAGTCGAGAAGGCGATGAAGGAAGCGCTCAAGGACGATCGCGCCCGCATCCAGGTCGGCCGCATCTCGTCCTTCGGCCTGATGGAAATGAGCCGCCAGCGGCTGCGCACCGGCGTGCTGGAGGCGTCGACGCGCCCCTGCCCGCATTGCGAGGGCACCGGCCTCGTCCGCACCGCCTCGTCGGCGGGCCTGTCGGCGCTGCGCCTGATCGAGGAAGAGGCCGCCCGCGGCCGCGGCTCGCTGCTGACGCTGCGCGCCAGCCAGGAAGCGACGATCTACGTCCTCAACCGCAAGCGCGCCGATATCGCCGAGATCGAGGATCGCTACGGCGTGCAGGTCGAGATCATCCCCGATCGCGAGGAAGAGGGCGCGCGCATGTCGGTCGAGGCCTCCGGCCCGCCGCCTGCTTATGCGCCGAAGATCGAGGCGCTCGTCGAAGAGGATTATGACGACGTCCCCGAGGAGATCGAGGAAGAGGAAGAGGAGGAGATCGTCGAGGCGGAGGAAGAACCCCGTCGCGAAGGCGGTCGCCGTCCCGAGCGCGAGGAGCGCGGCGAGGACGAGGGCGAAGGCCGCGGTCGTGGCCGCCGTCGTCGCCGTCGCGGCCGGCGCGGTCGCAAGGACGAAAATGGTGAGGGCACGCAGGACGAGACCCGCGTCGAGGCGGACGCCGATGAGGGCGTCGAGAGCGACACCGTCGCCGACGAGGTCGACAGCGAGGCACCGAACGGCGAGACCGGCGAGCGCCCCGAGGGCGAAGGCCGTCGTCGCCGTGGCCGTCGCGGTCGCCGTGGTGGTCGCCGCCAGGAGAATGGCGCCGATCTGGCCTCGACCGAGGACGGTGCCGAGGCCGCCGCAGCCGAGACCGCGGACGACGATCTGCCGCCCCCGGCCGATCTCGAGCCGATCGTCGAGGCGGGCGATGCCGCGCCGGTGATCACCGGCCTCAACGCTCCCGAGCCGGTCACGGTCGAGGACGAGCCGCCGGTCGAAGCGCCGAAGACGCGTCGCCGTCCGCGCGCCCGCGCCGCTGCTCCGGCGGCCGAGGTGGCAGCCGAGGTCGCCCCCGCGCCCGCGGCCCCGGAACCGGTCGCCGCGCCGGCAGCGGAGGAACCCGCCGCCAAGCCCAAGCGCACCCGCAAGAAGAAGGCGGATGCCGAGGCGATGCCTGAGGTCGTAGCGCCTGAGGCTCCCGAGGCTCCCGCCGAAGCGCCGGTCGCCGAGGAGAAGCCGAAGCGCCGTCGCACCCGCAAGGCGGCGACCGCTGACGCCGCGCCCGCCGAAACGGTCGAGGCGCCTGCCCCGACCGCGCCGACCGCCGAGCCGGCAACCGACGACGCCGAGCCGACGCCCCCGGACGCCGCCGCGGATGCCGCGCCGGACGGCGGCGAGACGCCGCGCCGCGGCTGGTGGCAGCGCACCTTCGGCGCCTGAGCCGATCCCTCCCCTCCCCTAACCGGGAGGGGGGCAAGCGTCCGGATCGACGCACAGCCATCAAGCTTACGCCGGCCGCACACCACCATCGAAGCCGTTCCCCTCCCCGCACGGGAGGGGAACAGGCCCGCCACCATCATGGACATGCCGGATCGGCCTGCCTAAGCATCGCCGGTCATGCAGGCATCGCCCCCGGGGAGCATCCGTCACACCGCCCGCCGTCTCCTGGCCGTGGTGATCGTCTACCTCATCGCCATGGCGCTGTTCTTTCGCCTGCCGATCCTGAGCGGCTTCGACCTCGGCTTTGGCGACCGCGGCGACGCGATCATCGAGATCGCGATCCTCGAACATTGGCACAACGTGCTGCGCGGCGTCGCCGCGTGGAACACGACCTTCTACTTCCATCCCTATTCCGGCACGCTCGGCTATAACGACGGCTATCTGCTCTACGGCCTCGTCTACAGCGGCTGGCGACAGGTTGCCGACCCCTTCCACGCCGACACGCTCAACATCCTGACCTTCAAGACGATCGGCTTCCTTGCCGCTTATTGTCTCGTCGCGCGGACCTTGCGCTGGGGCCGCCCCGCCGCGCTGCTCGTCGCCCTGCTCTGGACCGTCGCCAGCAACATCTCGCTTCAGGCAGTCCATGCCCAGTTGCAGAGCGTCGCCTTGCAGCCGCTCGCGATGATGCTGGCGATCGATATCGTTCGCGCCGAGCGCCAGCGCCGTTTCGGCCGCGCCCGGCTCCGCGCCGTCGCACTCGCCGTGCTGATGGCGGCATGGCTGCTGACCGCTTATTACATGGCCTGGTTCACGATCTTCTCCGCAGGTCTGTTCGTGCTCTGCTGGGCCCTTCTAAGCGGCAACTGGCGTCCCGCCGCCTGGCTGCGCCTGGTCCGCGATCATGCCGGCACGCTCGCCTGCGGCGGGATTGCCTTTGCGATCGGCATCATCCCGTTCCTCAGCGTCTACCTGCCCAAGGTCCACGAGACCGGCGGCGAGCCATTCTACGAAATGCTCGGCTATCTCGTCACGCCGGTGATCGACATGATCAACGTCGGTCCGGACAATTATCTCTGGGGATGGATCTTCCGCCCATTGTTCGCGCTGGTCCATGCCCTGCTTCCCGCCGACCCGGCGCTGCCCCGCCGCGTCTTCGGCGGCGAGCATGAGGCGGGCTTTCCGCTGCTGTTCTGCGCGTTGCTCGTCATCGCCGCGTGGCAGATCATCGTACACCGTCGCCTCGATAGCGAACGTGCTGCCCCCGTCACCCTGCGCGCCTTCGCGCTGGCGATGATCGTCGCCTGGCTGCTCACCCTGCAATTCTGGGTGCTGTCGCCCTGGGCGCTCGTGTTCGAACTCGTGCCGGGCGCCAAGGGTTTGCGCACCGTGTCCCGCTACCAACTATGGCTCACTCTGCCCTTCCTGCTCATCGCCGTCGCGGCCTGGCGCCGTCGTGCGTCGCTGCTCGCCCGGTCGAAGCCATGGCTGGCTGCGGCGATCGCGCTTCTGCTCGTCGCCGAGAATCTCAGCGCCGAGACACCCGCGCAGATCAGCCGCGCCACGCAGCGGGCCGCCCTGTTCCACATCCCCCCGCCGCTACGCGACTGCACCCGTTTCTACGTCGTCGCTGCGCGGGCCAACGAACCACTCTACATCAACGCCGAGTTGCACGCGCTCTACCCGCACAACGTCGATGCGATGCTGCTCGCGGAACTGTGGGCTGTGCCGACGATCAATGGCTTTTCCACCTTCAACCCGCCCGACTGGAACTTCGCCAAGCCCCGCGCAGCCGATTACGCCTCGCGGGTGATGACCTATGCGCGGCGCCACCGTCTGTCCGGCCTGTGCCGCCTCGACATGCGACACGCGCAGCCATGGTCGCACGTCGGCAACTGACGCCCGCTCGAACGTGACGGCAGCGGTGTCCTGTCGCGCCCAGCGGCCCGCAGGCGAGCAGCCGCCTTCTTGCGGTTAGTCCTCATGCGGCCGCAGCGTCGATCCGGACGAGCGCACCGAATGCATCATCGCCGCGACGATCAAACGCATCCGCTATCTGGACGCCGTTCGCTGACCGGGAGGCGGACCGGTGCGGAGACTCGTCCGCGCCGGTCCGCCCCCGAGCCGTCACAGCTTGACGAGCATCTTCCCCATATTGCCGCCCGAGAACAGGCCGAGGAACGCCTCGGGCATCCGCTCCAGCCCCTCGAACACCGTCTCGTTGCGCTTGAGCTTGCCGTCCTTCAGCCAGCCGCCCATGTCGCGGTAGAAGTCGGCCGAGCGATCCTTGAAGTCGCTGACGATGAACCCCTGGATGCGGATGCGATTGCCGATCAGCCGCGCGAGGTAGCGCAGCTCGGTCGCCTTGTTGCTGTTGTAGACGTCGATCATCCCGCACACGGCGAACCGCGCGTGCAGATTGGCGTGCGCCAGTGCCGCATCGAGATGATCGCCGCCGACATTGTCGAAATAGACGTCGATGCCGTTGCGCGCGACCTCGCCGAGCGCCTTCACCACCGGCGTGCCGCTCTTGTAGTCGATCACCGCATCCGCGCCGAGTGACTCCACCCAGGCGCATTTCTCCGCCCCGCCGGCCGAGCCGATGACACGGCAGCCCTTCGCCTTGGCGATCTGCACCACGGTCGAACCGACCGCGCCGGCGGCGGCGGAGACGAACACCGTGTCGCCCTCCTTGGCGCTCGCGACCTCGAGCAGGCCGAAATAGGCCGTCATTCCCGGCATGCCGAGCTGGCCGAGATAGGCCTGCGGCTCGACATCCAGTTCGGGCAAAGACTGGACCTGATCGGCGGGCAGCACCGCCTCGTCGCGCCAGCCGGCGAAATGCTGGACCGTATCGCCCTCCTTGAACCGGTCTGAGCGGCTCTCGACGACGGTGCCGATCGCGCCGCCGTCCATCGGTGCGTTCAGCGCGAACGGCGGCGTGTAGCTCTTCACGTCGTTCATCCGGCCGCGCATGTACGGATCGACCGACAGCCATTGGTTGGCGATCCGCACCTCACCTTCGCCCAGATCGCGGCGGTCGAGATCGATCAGCGCGAAATTGTCGCGCGTCGGCAGGCCCTGCGGCCGCGATGTCAGGCTCCACGCTCGTGCCATCGTTTCAGTCTCCTCAAAATGCGGCCGGCCAGTCTGGTCCGATCCGTTGCATATCGCAACGCAAAAGGCCCGGGACATGCCCGGGCCTTCGCGTGGTTCTCCGATCGGGCTCAATAGGTGCCCGAGAAGCTCCGGTTCAGCGTCCTGTCGCCATCAGTGCCGGTCGTGCCCGCCGTGCCGCCGCTCGCGGTAGTGCTGGACGAGGCGGACGACTGGCTCGCGCCGGCCCCCGTCGTCTCCGACTGGGTCGAGGCCGAACGGCCGCTCGCATAAGGCTCGCGACGCGGCCCTTCGTGGTCGTCGCCGAACAGCGCCTGGTTGCGCTCCTCGTCGCGCCACGCCCTTTTGGCTTCGGCGGCGGTCTTGCTCAGCGTCACCTTGTCGTCGACCGACTGCAGCCAGCTCGACGGGATCGAGTGGTGGCGACCACCGGCGTCGGCGTCATTCTTGGTCAGCAAGATGCGGTCGCCGCGCACCTTGTCGACGGTGCCGACATGCTCGCCGTCGGAGCCGACGACATCGGCATGTTCCTCGACCTTGTTGAGCAGATCGCGCTGCGACTGGCGGTTGGTGCGCCACGAGCTGAATTCGTTCTCGAACTTCGAGCGATGCTCGCGGCGATATTCGTCATAGTCGCGGTCGAGCGACTGGATCTGGCCGCGACGCCAGCTGTGATAATCATTGTCGCGGTCGTTGTAGGCGCGCTCGTCGAGCCGCGAGTCGAACTCGCGGCGCCGCTCCGCATCCTCGTCGCCGAACCACGAACGGACCTCGTCCCCGGCGCGCGCGAAGAAGCCGCGCTCCTCATAGTCATAGCCTTGCGGCTGGCGGCCGTAGCCCGGACGATCCCGACCCTCGTTGCGGCCCTGATCGCGCCCGGCGCGCTCGCGGCTCCGGTAATCGTCGTCATCGGCATGGCGATAGGGGCCGAAATCCTCGAACCGGCGCCCGCCTGCGCCATAGCTGCCGTGATATTCGCGCTCGCCGCGATCGCGGCCGGCGTCGGCCCCATAGCGGCTGCGCTCGACATAGCGATTGTCGGAATGGCGATCCTCGTCGTAGCGGCCGTGGCTGTCGCGGCCCTCGTCCGGATAGCGATCATAGCCACCGCGGCCGCCGTAATAGTCGCGCCCGCGGCCATAGGCCTGGTCGCGCTGCTCATACCGCTGGTTACCATATTCGCGCGCGCCATAGCTCTGGCGGTCATAATTCTGGCGGTTGCCGCCGAGGCGGCCGGCGGCCTGATAGTCGCGCGCGCTCGAATAGCTGTAGTCCCGGCCCGAGCCGTAGTCGCGGCCGTAGCCGCCGAAGTCGTCGCGCCCATAATCGTCGCCCTGCGCGTTGCTGCGAGGATAGCGTTCGTAGACCATGATCGTCTCCTTGTAGGATAGCTCCTGCGGGCGCCGGCTACGTCGTTGCTGCGCGGCCGTGCTCCTGATCCAGATAAAGATCAGGTCAGGGCTTCGTTCCTATCGTTGCGCATCGGCAACGACTTTGCGTCGCATGCTGCTATCGGTCTGTCGCACCGGAATTTTCGGAAGGAGCGATCGGGCCTGTTGCATCGCCCGCCGGGGGCCGCTAATGGCGTCGCTCTCGGGCACGGCCCGAGCCGGGGTGCGGGGCTGTAGCTCAGATGGGAGAGCGCTGCAATCGCACTGCAGAGGTCAGGGGTTCGATTCCCCTCAGCTCCACCACCACCCCGACATCTCGCCTCATCGCCGACGCTACCTTCGCCGCGCTGTCGCGTTACAGCGTGCTATGGCCAGTGTACCCATCCCCGCCGCGACGCTCGTCGTCTTCCGTGATCGTCCCGACGGCCCGCCCGAACTGTTGATGGTCGAGCGGGCGAAGGCGATGGTCTTCGCCGGCGGCGCGATGGTGTTTCCCGGCGGGCGGATAGATCCCGGTGACCAGGCGCTCGCTGTGACGATCGGCGCCGGCGACGACGGCGCGGCGCGTATCGCCGCGATCCGCGAGACGATCGAGGAGGCGGGGCTCGCCATCGGCCTCGATCCCGCGCCCTCTCCCGACACGCTGACGACGCTCCGCGCCGCGTTGCACCGTGGCGCATCGTTCGCCGCGCTGCTTGCCGAGGCCGGCATCGCGCTCGACCTCGGCGCGCTGGTGCCGTTCGCCCGCTGGCTGCCCGATCATGAGACGACGCGGGTCTTCGACGCGCTGTTCTTCCTCGCCCGCGCGCCCGAGAACGCGGCGGCGAGTGTCGATGCGACCGAGAACGTCCGCCTGACCTGGACCACCGCCGAGGCGGCGCTGGCGGAGGCGGATGCCGGGCGCACGACGATCATCTATCCCACCCGCCGCAACCTCGAACGGCTCGCGCTGTTCGCCGATTTCGACGCCGCCGTGGCACAGGCGCATGCCTATCCGGTGCGCACGATCACGCCCTTCGTCGCGACGCTCGACGGCGTGCCGCACCTCTGCATCCCGGACGATCTCGGCTATCCCGTCACCGGCGAAGCGATGACGCAGGCGCGACGCGGCTGATGCGTGCCGTGCGCCGCGCGATCGGTTGGACCGTCGCCCTTGCCGCGATCGCCACGGCGGCGCTGCTGCTATGGGCGATGGTGCGCGGGCGGCCGCAGGACATGCCGTGGACGCCGCTCGATCTCGGCGCGCCGGTCGGCCTGTTCACCGGCCGCAAGCTCACCGCGCTGACCGAGGATTTCCCGCAATGCCGCGCTTTGCTCGACCGCGCCGGGGTGCGCTACACAGTGCTGCCGCCGCGCCGGGGCGCCGGCCGGTGCGGCTATGACGATGGCGTCCGCCTCACCGCCGGCGGTGCCCGGTCGATCGCCTTCCACCCGACCGGGCTCGGCGTCGCCTGCCCGGTCGCGGCGGCGCTCGCGATATGGGAGTGGAATGTCGTCCAGCCCGCCGCGCAACGCCGGTTCGGCAGCCGCGTCGTCGCGATCGACCATTTCGGCAGCTATGCCTGCCGCCGCATCTATGGACGCGACGCGGGCACGTGGAGCGAACATGCCACCGCCGACGCGGTCGATATCGCCGGGTTCCGCCTCGCCGACGGCCGCCGCGTCACCGTCATCGGCGACTGGCGCGGCGACGCTGCCAAGGCCGCCTTCCTGCACGAGGTGCGCGACGGCGCCTGTCGGCTGTTCGCGACGACGCTGTCCCCCGACTATAACGCCGCGCATCGCGACCACCTCCACCTCGACCAGGCGAATCGCAGCGCAGGATGGCGGGCCTGCCGATAGGGCCGGTCACCGCGACACCCTCAATGCGGCAGCGCGGCGTCCGTATCGACCTTCTCCACCCAATGCGGGAAGAACGCCGGCTGCCGGTTCGACCAGCCCGACGCGGTCGCCGCCGCCTCGCTGATCGACTGGAGCAACTTGCGCCGCAACTCGGGATGCAGGTGCGGCAGTGCAGCCGCGGCGCAGAAGGCGCTTGGCAGCCATGGCCGCGCCGCCGCGCCGATCAGCCGTTCGTAGAGGAAGCGGAACGCCGAGAAGCTCGTCAGCCGCCCCTGCCCCAGATCGAAGCCGACCAGCGTCACCAGCGGCGCCAGGAACGGTTCGACCGCCGCGAGATCGGCATCGTCGGGCACCAGTTGGCGCAGTTCAGGCAGCGCGCGGTACAGCCGCGCCTGCGCGCGGATGCTCGCCGCCTCGACCACGTCGCGCGACCAGCGCGCCATCGCATCGTCACGGTCGAGCCCGATGTCGAGGCTGCGGCGGATGTACCGCTGCGTCGAGCTCGGAAACCCCGCGAATTCCTTCATCTCCGCCAGCGTCATCGCGCCTTCGGCCGGTCTGTTCTTGGCACCCATGATCGTCACCCACCCCGCCAGAGCGTCGGCCCGATCCTGCGCCGGGGTGGTGGACCACCCGTCACGCCTGACCGGCCGACGTAACAAAAGCATCATGAAAGCTGTTGCAGCGCAACATCCGATGCGACGAGCGGAGTGCGATTGGTCGCAAATGGAGCGGACGGCGGCGCCGGCGGCATCAATCGCGCCGCGCACAGCAAAACGGCGGCCCCTTGCGGGACCGCCGTTCGCTCCATTCCACCGGAAGCCTCAGCCCTGCCGGCTACGCTCCGCATCCTCGTCGAAGCCCGACGAAGGCGCAGGATCGTGATCGTGACCCGGCTGGGTCAGCGAGGGCGGATCGCTCGCGTCCATCGATTCGTCCAGCCCGGCGTCGAGGCGCGCATCGGCGCTACCGGGGTTCTTTTCCAGACGCTTGCTGATCGACTTGTCCTGCCCGGCATCCTGGCGCGGGTCACGCTCCTGGTTGCTGGCCGACGGCGCGACCGACAGGCTGTCCAGAGCCTTTTCGTCGATTCCGGTCATGGTGACACCCTCCTGAGTTTACGAACGAGCAACGATTGCCGGATCGTTTCCGTTCCTGCCGGTTGGGATATCAGGCTTTCGTCACCTGGACGCGCTGGTTGACGAACTGGGCGATGCCGAACACCGTCATGAACGCGATGTCGGTTGCGTCGCGGCCGACGCAGACGCGTGCGATCGTCTCCGCCGGCGCCATTCGCGTCGCATCCACCATCCGCCACGCCCCGTCGAGCCACAATTCGGCCACCGCATGAAAGTCGGGCGGATCGACGCCGGGGGCATAAGCCGCCACGCAGCGCGCCGGGATCTCGCCCGCGCGTGCCAGCGCCACCAGCAGATGCGCATAGTCGCGGCACACGCCCGAGCGGCTGGCGAAGGTGTCGATCGCGGTCGTCTCGCCGCTGCTGGTGTTGGCGCGATATTCGAGCGCGTCCGCCACCCAGTCGGCGAGCGCCACCGCCAGCGCGCCGCCGCCCATGCCGCCGAACTCACGCCGCACGAAGCCTTCCAGCCGATCCGACTGGCAATAGCGGCTCGGCAACAGATAGGGCACCAGCGCCCCGTCGAGCGCGCGCGCCGGCGTCGCCGGCAGAGGCGCGAGATCGACCGGCTGCCGGTCGATCTCGACGATCGCGCGATATTCCGCCTTCAGCCAGTTCTCGGCGCGGATCCAGCAGCGCTGGCCGATCCCTTCCTCGCCGCGCACCGCGACCACCGGCGTGTCGCTCCACACCGTCAGCGCCTCGGAGACGATGCGCTGGTCGGGCATCGCCGCCGCCTCGATCTGCAACAGGACGTCGGCCGGCGGCCCCATGATGGCATAATCGAGGTCGACTTCGATCGAGAGCCGCATCGGCCATTCCTTCGGGGCAAAAGAAAGAGCCCGGCGGCATCGGCCACCGGGCTCCCATCATGACGATCGAACGTCGGGCTTAGTTGCGCTGCGAACCGAACAGACGCAGTACGAACAGGAACATGTTGATGAAGTCGAGGTACAGCGACAGCGCCGACATCACCACCGCCTTGCCGACCATGTCGCTACCCGCGACCTGGAAGTACAGGCTCTTGGTGCGCTGCGTGTCATATGCGGTGAGGCCCGCGAACAGCAGCACGCCGACGGCGCTGATGACGAGGTTCATTACGCTCGACTGCAGGAACAGGTTGATCAGGCTCGCGACGATCAGGCCGACGAGGCCGATGATCAGGAAGGTGCCGAACGCCGACAGGTCCTTCTTGGTCGTGTAGCCGTAGAGGCTGAGACCGGCGAACCCCGCCGCGGTCGAGAAGAACGCACCAGCGATCGACGTGCCGCTATAGACGAGGAAGATGGTCGACAGCGACAGGCCCATCAGCACCGCGAACGACCAGAACAGCATCTGCAACGTCGAGGTCGACATGCGGCCCTGACCGAAGCTCATCGCGAAGACGACGCCGAGCGGCGCGAACATCAGCACGTAGCGCAGGATGCCACCGCCCATGAACACCTGTGCGGCCGGCGAGCTTGCCCCGCCCCAGGCGAACAGCAGCGCGACGATGCCCGTCAGCAGCACGCCCGATCCCATGTAATTGTAGACCGACAGCATGTACGAGCGCAGACCCGCGTCATAGGCACCGCTGCGCGCTGTGTCGGTGCGCGTGGCCCCGAACGGCGCGGCGCTCGGCCGGGGGTCAGACCAGTTAGCCATGGTATCCAAAACTCCTTTACCGACCAGATGTCGGATGACCGAAATATCGGCCTGCCGTGGTCCCATTTCAAGCGAAACCGACTAAGTCCCGGTTCCGAAGCAACAGAACTTTACAATGAACCGTTCGTCCCGCCATGCGCCTGTTCGTCGCCCTGCGTCCACCACCTGAAATCCGCGAGTCGCTGCTCGCCGCCACCGGCGGCGTGCCGCACGCCCGCTGGCAGGAGGACGCGCAACTCCACTGCACCCTGCGCTTCATCGGCAACATCGATCGGCCGCAGGCAGAGGATGTCGCCGCCGCGCTCGCCGGCCTGTACGCGCCGGCGCCGCAGGTGCGGATCGCCGGCGTCGGGCGGTTCGCGCACAAGGGCCGCACCGACACGCTCTGGGCCGGCCTCGCGCCGACCGACGCGCTCCATCATCTCGCCCGCAAGGTCGAGCAGGCCTGCGTGCGCGCCGGCCTGCCGCCCGAACGCCGCGCCTATCTGCCGCACGTCACGCTCGCCCGCCTGCCGCGCAGCGCCGGCGCCGCGCCCGAGATCGACGGCTGGCTCGCGGTCCATGCAGGCCTCGCCAGCCCGGCCTTCGTCATGCCGCACCTGATCCTCTACGAAAGCCGTCTCGGCAGCGACGGTGCCAGCTACGAACCGGTGGTGCGCTGGCCCCTTGCGCCGCCCGCGGAACCGCCGCAGGTCATGCCGGGTTCGTAAGGAAACCTCGGGAGACCTTTGATGCGCGCTATCCTCATCCTCGCCGGCCTGTCGTCGCTGGCACTGGCCGCCTGCACGCAGCAGGAGAAGGTCGCGGTCGGCAGCCCCACCGCCGGCGGCGCGCGCGCCACCGCGTCGCTGCGCACCAGCACCGGCCTCGACGCCGGCCGCGCCACCGCGACCGAAGTCGCCGGCGGCATCCGCTACACCGTCGACGTCAAGGGCCTGCCCGCCGGCACGCACGGCGCGCACATCCACACCACCGGCCGTTGCGACGCGCCCGATTTCACCACCGCGGGCGGCCACTGGAACCCGACCGCGATGAAGCACGGCAGCATGAACCCGCAGGGGCCGCATGAGGGCGACCTGCCCAATCTGATCATCGGCACCGACGGCCGCGGTACGCTCGGCGTGACGGTGCCCGGGGCGACGATGGCGGGCCTGCTCGACGCCGACGGCGCCGCGCTGGTCATCCACGCCGGCCCCGACGACCTGATGACCGATCCCTCCGGCAACAGTGGAGGCCGGATCGCCTGCGGCGTGTTCGGCGCCGCGTAAGGCGCCATCCGTCATCCCGGCGAAGGCCGGACTCACGGAGAGGGCCGCTGGCGTCAGCACGCCACATCCGGCCGACCGCCACCATGGGTCCCCGCTTCCGCCGGGATGACGAAACGGACGACCTTCCCCGAAATGGCGTGAGGCCCGCTCCCCAGACTATCGACAGCCGGTCCGGCGATGGCGCGGTCCAAAGCCCCCAAGGCCGGATCTACATCCAGCCTGATTCCCTCCCGCCTGGGGGGGGAGCTATCGCCTATGGCTCCGGTGATGAGGTTCGTGTCGGCGTCCTCCTCGCATCCGTCACCCCGGACTTGTTCCGGGGTCCACCGGGCGACAAGAGAACGGTGTCCCATCTAGCCTTTCCCCTCGCCGCAGAGTGGACCCCGGAACACGTCCGGGGTGACGGGGTAAAATGACAAGGCGGCGGACTCAAGCGAACGTCCACACGATAGCCTCGCCCTGCCGGGGCAGGCGTTGTCTCCGAAGCTTGAATGCCGATCCCGCCTTAGATCGCCTCCCCCACCGCCCGCGCCCGCGCCTCGCGCGACGCCTCGGCGGCAGGCACCAGCCGATACGCCGCCACCGCGCAGCCCAGAGTCACTGGCACCACCGCGAGCAGCGACAGCATCCCCACCGAAAGGCTCCCCGACAGCGTCGAGATCCGCCCCGCCAGATACGGCCCCATCGCCAGCCCGAGCAGCGTCGTCCCGATGAAGAAGGTCGCCGTCGCCGTACCGCGCATCCGCGGCAGCACCAGATCCTGCGTCGTCGCCGCCGCCGAGCCCAAGGCACCGCTCGCGGTCAGCCCCGCCAGGAACAGGCAGGGATAGAAGATCCAGACGCTGCCCGCGGTGAAGGCGGCGACCAGGAACGGCACCGGCACGCACGCGCCGACGATCACCACGATCAGCCGCCCCGCCGGGTTGGTGCGCCGCAGCCGGTCCGCGACCACGCCGCCGATCGTCAGCCCCAGGAACCCTGCCAGCGCCCCGCTGCTGCCCAGCAGCAGCCCCGCCCGCGCCGGCGTCTCGCCCAATGCGCGCAGCGCGTATGGCGCCGCCCAGAAATTGGCGGCATAGCTCAGGAAGGCGTTCAGCCCATAGGCCACTACCGTGCACAGGAACGCCGGCGTCCCGATGATCAGCGCAAAGGTCGCCGGATCGCGCCGCCGCAGCGCGCAGCCCCAGGAAAAGACCGCATAGGCGCCGATGCCGACGGCGAACCATTGCGGCTTCGGCTCCCCCAGCGCCAGCAACCCGCCGACCACCGCGACCACCACCGCCAGTCCGGCGAGATTGACCAGCAACGCCCGCGTCCCGCCCCGCGCCGCGCCGATCAGCGTCAGCGGCGGGATGATCGTCAGCAGCTCCTCGAAAAAGGCGCGGAACGGCGCCGGATGCCGCTCCGGCTCGGGCAGCCCCTCGACCAGGCCGCGGATCGGCTCGCGCAGCGTCGCGATCCACACCGCGACGAGCAGCCCGGGCAGCCCCACCGCAAGGAATGCCGCCTGCCACCCGACCAGCCCGAACGGGCCGCCGCCGGGCCAGGCCCGGTTCCAGCCCTGGACGATCAGCCCGCCGATGAACAGCGACACGCCGCCGCCGACGTACAGCCCCGCCGAATAGATCGACAGCGCGGTCGCGCGCAGCCGCTTGGGAAAATAGTCGGAGATCAGCGAATAGGCGGAGGGCGACGCGGTCGCCTCGCCCACCCCGACGCCGATCCGCGCCAGCGCGAGCTGGCCGCCGGAGCGCGAAAATCCGGACAAGGCGGTCATCGACGACCACAGCGCCAGCCCGATCGTCATCAGCCGCACGCGATGCCAGCTATCCGCCAGCCGCCCCAGCGGAATGCCGAACAGCGCATAGAAGACGCCGAACGCGGTTCCGTATAGGAAGCCGAGATCCTCATCCTTTAGCTGCAGGTCGCGCTTGATGTCCTCGGCGAGGATCGAGATCACCTGCCGGTCGATGAAATTGAGCACATAGACGACGAACAGGATGCCGAGCACATACCAGGCATAGCGCGACGCCTGCTGCTCCCCGCCCGCCGCACCCGATCCCGTCCCGGCCATCGCACCCTCCCGCGCGTTTTCCCGGAGGCTAACAGAGCGGCCCGGCTGCGGTAAGCCCGAAATCGATACCCGAAATTCTAAAGTGTCGTCAGAGTGCGCGGTTACGCCCGCAGGCGGCGCCGCGTGCTGCGTTCCAACCGATCGAGCAGCGACTCGATCGAAGGCGCCTCAGGCGGCGGGGACGACGCGGTCGGCGCCGGCGGCTCGACGGGATCGCTCGACTCCCGCGACGGCTCTTCACTGGCGGCGGCCGGCGGGCGCAGCGGCAGCACCGGGCGTACCGGCTCGCGCGGCACGTCGGGCAACGCACCCGGATGGAAGGCAGCGAGCGGCAGGTCGAGGTCGGCCGGGATCGGCTGCTCGACCGGCAGCGGCGTCCCCGCCGCACCGTCGTCGCTCCCGCTAATCACTTCATCCGACTCGTCCGGCACGGTCTCAATCGCCGACGGTACGGGGGGCGGCAGTGGCGTTCCCAGGTCCGCGGCGGACATCGGCCGGCGCGCCGGCGCATCGGGGTGCGCATCCGCGCGACGCAGCACCGGCACGCCCTCGTCGACCGTCGCGGCCACCTCCGACGCCGGCCTGGCCGCGAACAGCCCGCCCGCGCCGAACAGCAGGAACAGCGCCGACCAGACGACCGCCGCCGCCAGCCCGCCGCCACCGAGCGCCAGCACCCCGCGCGCCGTATCGCCGAGCGGCGGCGACGCCACCGCGATCAGCGCCGGCAGGCCGCTCTGCCATACCCAATTCTCCAGCATCGCCTGCGGCATCAGCAGGAACAGCGCCGCCGCGGCCACGCCGGCGAGTGCGCCGCCGGTCGGCGCGATCCATGCGGTCGATCGCGAACGCCTCATAAACCCGCCGGGGAACGCTGCCATGATCTATCCAGTGTCGCGGCTGCCGTCAGCCGCTGGTAAATTGGTTCGTAACGACAAATGTTTGACGACCAGTTACGCTCCCGCTCGACGAACGCCCGCGCCGCCACGCGCCGCGCCGTCCAGCCGCTGCGGTCGGCGAGCAGCGCCGCCAGCGCCGTCGCGATCGCCGCCGGATCGTCGGGGCGGAACAGCGTCCCCGTTTCGCCGTCGCGGATCAGCTCGCGATGGCCGCCGACGTCGGAGGCCGCCACCAGCTTGCCCTGCGCCATCGCCTCCAGCGGCTTGAGCGGGGTCACCAAGTCGGTCAGCCGCATCGCCTTGCGCGGATAGGCGAGCACGTCGACCAGCGCATAATAACGCTCGACCTCGGTATGCGGCACCCGCCCGACGAAGCAGATCGCACCCGCCGCGGGCGAGGCCGCCGCCTGCGAGCGGAGTGCCGCCTCCATCGGCCCGCCGCCGACCAGCACCAGCCGCGCGCGCGGTCGCGCCGCGACCAGCGCGGGCATCGCCGCGATCAGGTCGTCGAGCCCCTCGTAATCGTAGAAACTGCCGATGAAGCCGATCGTCTCCGCCTCGCCCAGCCCCAGCTCCGCCGCCAGCGCCGGATCGCGCGCCACCGGCGCACCGAACAGCGTCAGGTCGACGCCATTGGGCGACACGACGATCTTGTCGCCATCGATACCGCGCGCGATCAGGTCGCCGCGCAGCCCTTCGCAGATCACCGCCACCGCATCGGCGCGCCGCACCGCCCAGGTCTCCAGCGCCCGCGTCGCGCGATAGCGTGCCGAGCCGGCGCGCCCGGTGCCGTTGCCGACCGCGGCATCCTCCCAGAAGGCGCGGATCTCATAGACCAGCGGCAGCTCGCGCCGCCGCGCGACACGCAGCGCGGCGAGCGCGTCGAGCACCGGCGAATGCGCGTGGAGGATATCGGGCCGGAACGACTCGACCGCCGCCGCGATCCGGCGCGCGAAGGCGGCGATCCCCGCCAGCTCGCCGGTCACCCCGCCCCGCAACGCCGCCTGCGTGCGGTGGAAGGTCAGCCCGTCGACCGCCTCGACCGCATCGGTCACCATCCCCTGGCGCGGGCCGGTCACCGCCGCCACCTGCCAGCCGCGCTGCTCCTGCGCCTTGAGGATCGCGCGCGTGCGGAAGGTATAGCCGCTCTGCAGCGGCAGGCCGTGATCGAGGACGTGGAGGATACGCATGCCCCGCCCTTATGGCACAGCCACTTAAGGACGCGTCAATCCTCGCGCAGCGCCGCCAGCGCCATCGCGACGAAGGCGCGCAGCCCCGCGGTCATCCGCCGGTCGGGCAGATGGACGAGGCTGAGCGGCCGCGGCGCCGGCGCATGGTCCGGCAGCACCCGGCACAATCGTCCCGCGGCAAGATCGCTGGCCAGCGTCACCGCCGATTGCAGGATGATCCCGAACCCCGCCACCGCCGCCTCGCGCAGCGCCGCGCCATGATCGATCCGCAACTGCGGCGGCGGCAGGACGATATGGTGCGGCCCGTCCGGCCCGAGCAGCGTCCACGCCGTGTCCGCCTGCCATTGCGCAAAGCCGATCAGCCGATGCCCGGCCAGCGCTGCGGGCGTCGCCGGCACGCCATGGCGCGCCAGATAGGCCGGCGCCGCCGCAAGCAGCATCCGGTAGGGTGCCAGCGGATGCGCGACGAGCCAGTCCTCCTCCAGCGCGCCGATGCGGAACGCGACGTCGAAGCCCTCGTCGATCAGGTCGACCTTGCGATCGCCGAGCACCAGCTCCGCCTGCACCTGCGGATAGGCGTCGCAATAGGCCGCGAGCAGCGGCGCCACCTTGAGGCTGCCATAGGCGACCGGCGCGCTGATCCGCAGCCGCCCGACCGGCGTCTCGGCCACCGCGCTCGCCACCGCCTCGGCCTCCGCCACCTCGCGCAGCACCCGGCGGCAGCGTTCGGCGAACAATCGCCCCGCGTCGGTCAGCGCCAGCCGCCGCGTGGTACGATGCAGCAGCCGCGCCTGTACCCGCGCCTCGAGCGCATTGACGTGCTTGGCGACCATCGTCGCCGACAGGCCATGGTCCGCCGCCGCGGCGGTGAAGCTGCCGCGGTCGACCGCCGACAGGAACACCGCCATGCTGGTCAACCGGTCCATTCCGCACTCCTGGTTGCAATTGCCCTCACCCAATGGTGCTTACTCCGCCGCGGGCAGCACGGCAGACACATCGATCATCAACCCAGCCAGGAGCAATCGATCATGTCCGCTGCGGGCGCAAGCGCATGAGGGCGCTGTTCTTCGACCAGTTCGGCGACGCCGACGTGCTGCAATACGGCGACCTGCCCGATCCGCCGCTCGATGCGGCATCGGTGCTCGTCGCGCCGACCGCGATCGGCCTGAACTTCGCCGATATCTACCGCCGGCGCGGCGCTTATGTGCTCGACGGCGCGGCGCCGTGGATCGGCGGCTATGAAGGCGCCGGCCGCATCGTCGCACTTGGCGACGCGGTGACGGGCTGGCACGTCGGGCAGCGCGTCGGCTTCATGGATGTCGCCCGCGCGCAGGCCGACCGCGTCCGCGCCGATCCGCATCGCCTTGTCGCCCTGCCCGACGATATCGATGACCGGACCGCCGCGGCGCTGCTGTTGCAGGGCCTCACCGCGCAGTATCTGGTCGAGGAAAGCGTCGCCGTCCGTGCCGGCTACCATGTGCTGGTCCAGGCCGCGGCGGGCGGCGTCGGCCGCCTCCTCACCCGGCTCGCGACCGCCTGCGGCGCCCACGTCCACGCGCTCGCCTCCACGCCGGCCAAGCGCGACCAGGCCCGCGCCGACGGCGCGATCGCCGCCTATGATTATGCCGACGACTGGGTCGCGCAGGTCCGCACCGCCACCGGCACGGGCGTCGACGTCGTCTACGACTCGATCGGCATCACCCTGATGCAGAGCATCACCGCGCTCCGCCCGGCCGGCCGCGTGGTGATCTTCGGCAAGGCCGGCGGTCCGCCGCCGCCGCTCGATCCGCTCGTGCTGATGGAGGAGTCGAAGGGCGTCGTCGGCGGCGACCTGTGGACCTATCTCAACGGGCCGCAGAGCCGCCAGCACCGTGCCGACCGCCTGTTCGCCGCGTTGCGCGCCGGCACGATCACCGCGCCCGCGGTCACGCCCTTCCCGCTCGCCCGCGGTGCCGACGCCCACCGCCTGCTCGAAGATCGCAGCTTCGCGGGCAAGATCGTGCTGCTCGCCGGGCAGCCGGCGTAACCGCGCGCCATCTTGCCCCCGACCGCCAAAACCCGCAGATCGCCGCCACGCCAATGACGAGGGAGAATGATGTGGTCGACGGCTCGTGCCTGTGCGGAACGGTGCAATTCGCGGTGCAAGGCGCCCTGCCCGATCTTTACCAATGCCATTGCGCGCTGTGCCGCAAGGTCACCGGCGCCGCCGCCAATGCCGCGGTCATCGTCCCCGCCGCGCAATTCTCCTGGCGCCGGGGCGCGGACGCGATCCACTCGTTCGTGCGGGACACGGGGTATCGCAACGACTTCTGCACCCGCTGCGGCAGCACCGTCCCCAACCCGACCCGCGACGGCGCCAATTATTGGGTCCCCGCCGGCCTGTTCGACGCGGCGATCGACGCACAGGTCGGCAAGCACGTCTTCGTCGCGTCGAAAGCGGACTGGGACATCATCGGCGGCACCGCCCGCCAGTTCGACGGTCCGCCCGACAGTTGGGCGTGATTGCCAGGGCGGCCGGTCCGGCCGACGCACTTAACGTGGCATCAATCCCCCGCATCCCATAGGCTTGGCGGATGACCGCTGGCGCCCCGACCCCATGATCGACAATCTGTCGCTGGCGATCACCCATGGGCTGATGCTGCTCGCCGCCTGGCTGCTGCTCAAGCGGCCCGATCTCGATTCGGAGGCACCGCCGCCGCGCCACTGGCGCGGGCGCGGCCGGCCAGCCGAAACGCCGCCAGCGGACAGCCCGCCCGGTGCGTGACCTCGTCTTCGTCGCCTTCCTCGCCGCGCTGATCGGCATGGGGCTGCGGCGGCCGTTCCTGCTGGTGCTGGCCTATGTCTATATCGACATCGTCTCGCCACAGCGGCTAACCTACATCCTGCTCAACAGCGTGCCGATCTCGCTGATCGCGGTCGCGCTGGCGGTCGGCGGCTGGCTGCTGGTCGACGACAAGCGCGACAGCCGCTTCACCCCGCGCCAGGGCCTGATCGTCCTGCTGCTGCTCTATTGCGGCGCGACCACCGCGGGCGCCGACTTCCCGCTCGACGCGCGCGACAAATGGGATTGGGTATGGAAATGCCTCGCCTTCGCCGCCTTCCTGCCGCTCACCCTGCGCACGCGGCTGCGGATCGAGGCGCTGCTGCTGTTCATGATCCTGTCCGCCGCCTCGATCATCATCGTCGGCGGCATCAAGACCGCGGCGGGCGGCGGCGGCTATGGCCAGCTCGATCTCATGGTGAACAACAATTCGGGCCTGTACGAGGGCAGCACCATCTCCACCGTCGCGATCGCGATCGTGCCGCTGATCGCCTGGTTCATGCGCCACGGCACGATCTTCCCGCCCGACTGGAAGGTGAAGGGCTTCTGCCTGTGCCTGATCTTCGCCTGCCTGCTGATCCCGATCGGCACCTCGACGCGCACCGGCCTGCTCTGCATCGTGCTGGTCGCGCTGCTGTCGATCCGCAACGCGCAGCGCAAGATGCTGTACCTCGCGATGATCGGCGCCGCCGCGATCCTCGCGGTGCCGTTCCTGCCGGCGAGCTTCACCGACCGGATGAGCACGATCAAGAGCCACGACGCCGACGAATCCGCCTCGACCCGGATCGCGGTGTGGCAGTGGACGATCGATTATGCCCGGTCGCACCCGTTCGGCGGCGGCTTCGACGCCTATCGCGGCAACCACATCCGCTATGAGATCAAGAAGACCACCGGCACCGGGCCGGGCGCGGGGGTCGCCGAACAGGCGGTGACCGACAAGGCGCGCGGCTATCACAGCGCCTATTTCGAGATGCTCGGCGAACAGGGCTATCCCGGCCTCGCGCTCTGGCTGGCGATCAGCCTGATCGGCGTCGTTCGCATGGAGGTGCTGCGCCGCCGCTATCACGACCCCGCCGGCGCGTTCGGATGGGCGGGCCCGCTCGCCGCGGCGTTGCAGACGGCGCATCTCGTCTATCTGCTCGGCGCCGCCTTCATCGCGATCGCCTTCCAGCCGTTCGTCTACATGCTGATCGGCGCGCAGATCGGGCTCGACTCGTATCTCGCGCGTCGCCGGGCCGAGACCGCGCAGGCGCCGATGCGGCGACCGAAGACCGTGGATGCGACGGCGTGACGATCGCGCGCGGCCATCGGCGCAGGCCGAACCAGACCCCAATTTGCCCCGGCACCCCGGACTTGTTCCGGGGTCCACCGCGCCGCAAGAGAACAGTGCCTTCCCAAGCCGCTCTCCCCGCCGCAAAGTGTACCCCGGAACGCATCGGGGGTGACGGAGTCCCGATGGCAACCGCCCGAACCCCGTCCCCCACCCCGCCCCGGCAATGACCGAGTTGCGCGCGCTCACCAGCATCCGCGGCATCGCGGCGTGGCTGGTCGTCCTCTACCATATCCGCGGCGGCATCGCCGGCCTGCCTGCCGCGGCGGAGGCGGTGTTCGCCAAGGGCTATCTCGCGGTCGACCTGTTCTTCCTGCTGTCGGGATTCGTCATCTGGCTGACCTGGCACGTTCGGTTGCGCGATCCCGCCGCGATCCCGCGCTTCCTGCAAAAGCGCATCGCGCGCATCTGGCCGCTGCACGCCGCGATGCTCGCCGCGGCCGTGGCGCTCGCGCTGCTGCTTCGCGCCACCGGCCGCAACGACCCCGCCTTCCCCTTCGCCGAACTGCCGCTGCACCTGCTGCTCGTCCAGAACTGGGGGTTCACCGACGCGCTGCGCTGGAACGACCCGGCCTGGTCGATCAGCTGCGAACTCGCCGCCTATCTGCTGGTCCCGCTGCTCGTGCTGGCGATCGACTGGCGTCGGCTGCCGAGCGTCGCGCTGATCACGCTCGCCGCCGCGACGCTGCTGATCCTCCATGCCGCGATGCACGGCGCGGCCACCCTCGGCGAGGATATCCCGCGCTACGGCCTCGTCCGCTGCCTCGCCGAATTCGCGACGGGCACAATGCTCGCTGCCTTGTTCCTGCGCCGCCCGCGCCTGATCTGGCCCGCTGCGACGGCAGCGCTTGCGGGCGCGGCATGGTCGCTCGGCGCGCCGGAGACGCTCGCCGCCCCCGCCACCTTCGCCGCGCTGCTGCTACTGCTGGCGCTTACCTCGGGACGCCGCGGCCACCCACTGGAGGGACGTGTGCTGCACTGGCTCGGCGAGATCAGCTATGCGACCTATCTGTCGCACTTCCTGTTGTGGAAGGCGTTCAAGCTGCCGTTGGCGAGCCCCACGCTGTCCCCGCCGTTGGTCGCGGCCTATCTGCTCTTGGTGCTGATCGTGTCGGCGGGCCTCTACCACGGACTGGAACGCCCCGCCCAACGCCGGATCAACCATGGCTTCCGTCCCCGCCAGCGCGAGCGGGATCGTCCGGCATAGGCCGACTGGCGGAGGAGGACGACAGATGCGCTCCACGACGAAGCTCCGTCCTCCCCTCCGCCACCCTACCCGGCCGCGGGAGGGTTAGCTCAGACCGCCCTCACGCCTCTTCGCTCTCCTCGGCGAGCTCTTCGGCCAGTGCGTCGAGGATCGCCTGGTTGAACGCCGGGATATCGTCGGGCTTGCGGCTGGTGATCAGATTGCCGTCGACCACCACCTGTTCGTCGACCACGTCGGCGCCGGCATTCTCCAGATCGGTGCGCACCGACGGCCAGCTCGTGACGCGGCGGCCGTCGACCACGTCCGCCTCGACCAGCAGCCACGGTGCGTGGCAGATGGCGGCGACGATCTTGTCGTCCTCCATGAATTCGGTGACGATCTCGATCGCCCGGTCTTCCAGCCGCATCTTGTCGGGATTGCCGACGCCGCCGGGCAGCAGCAGCGCGTCGTAATCGTCGGTATCGACGTCATCCAGCGTCAGGTCGGGGGTGATGCTCTCCCCCTTCTCGCTGTCGTTGATGACGCCCTGGATCGGATCGGTCTTGATCGACGCGAGGCTGATCTGGACACCCGCGTCGAGCAGCGCCTGGCGCGGCTTGAACAGTTCGTCCTGTTCGAAACCGTCGGTGGCGAGGATCAGCACGCGCGCTTGGGCAAGGTCGGCCATGTCATGTCTCCTGTAGGGATGCGACGCACCAACCGTCGCGCCCGCCGCACGTTCCGGAACAGACGGCGACCTCCGCGCATTTTCGGATAACCCGGACACGAGGAGCAAAGGGTGGCAGCGCGAATAGTCTATTGCGACGACTCGAAACCCGGCATCACCCGCAAGAAGGTGCGCAACGGCTGGGCCTATTTCGCGCCCGATGGCGCGCGCATCACCGATCGCGACGAGATCGACCGGCTCAACGCGGTCGGCCTGCCCCCCGCCTATCGCGACGCCTGGTACTGCCCGCGCGCCAACGGCCATATCCAGGCGGTCGGCTGGGATGAGAAGGGCCGCAAGCAATATCGCTACCACGCCGACTTCCGCGAGGCGCAGGAGGCGGCGAAATACGAGAAATGCGCCGACTTCGGCCATTGCCTGCCCAAGATCCGCAAGCGCGTGGAGGCCGACCTGTCGGCGCGCGGCCTGGGCAAGGACCGCGCCATCGCCGCGGTCGTCCGCCTGCTCGACATCGGCCATATCCGCGTCGGCAACGAGGCCTATGTCCAGGCGAACGCAAGCTACGGCGCCACCACCTTGCGCAAGGATCACGGCCAGGTCCGCGGCGCGACGCTCAAGCTGCGCTACAAGGGCAAGTCGGGCAAGGAGCGCGACATGCAGGTCACCGACAAGCAGCTCGCCGCCACCGTCAAGAAGATGCAGGACCTCGACGAACAGCATCTGTTCGCCTGGGTGGACGACGCCGGCGAGGCGCATCCGGTGACCTCGTCCGACGTCAACGACTATATCCGCCGGGCCAGCGGCGGCGACTTCACCGCCAAGCATTTCCGCACCTGGGGCGCCAGCGTCACCGCGTTCGAGGCGCTCGCCTCGGCCGAGGTCGACCTCAGCCTCAAGGCGCTGCTCGCCCCCGTCGTCGAGCGGCTCGGCAACACGCCGGCGATCGCGCGCAAGAGCTACGTTCACCCCTCGCTCATCGACCTTGTGAAACAGGGGCAGAGCGCCTTTCGCAGGGCGCTCCGCCTGCCGCGCTCGGCGCGCTATCTCAGCCGCGAGGAACGCGGCCTCATCGCGTTCCTCGAAGCGGGAACCCCGGCGGCGCTGCCCGTGCTCAAGGCCGCCGCCTGAAAAGGCTCGTCATGTCTGCCAATACCACCGCCGCCGCCAAGGCGCCGATCTTCAACGCCGATCAGGTCCAGAACCAGATCGGCGACCTCTATTCGGCCAGCGAGATCTGGCTGCACACCCACTGGCTGCAGATCCTTATCGCCTTCGCGATCGGCGCGGTGATCGTGGTCGCCCTGCACGGCGTGCGCCGGCTCGGGCAAAAGCTGTGCGGCAAGGATGTCGGCCGCCGCGGCTGGGGCACGATCCTCGGCCGCGCCGTCACCCGCACCAGCAACTTCTTCATCATCATGCTCGCCGCCAAGCTGGTCGTCGGATATGCCGGCGCGCCCAGCCAGGTGGCGACCACGGTCAACTTCCTGTGGACGGTCGCCTCGGTGTTCCAGGCGGCGATCTGGGCGCGCGAGCTGATCCTCGGCGCGATCGAGCATCGCACCAGCAGCGAACATTACAGCGGCGAGGCGCTGCTCAGCGCGATGGGCCTGATCCGCCTGCTCGTCACCGTCGCATTGTTCGCGATCGCGCTCGTCGTCGTGCTCGACAATCTCGGCGTGAACGTCACCGGTCTGGTCGCCGGCCTCGGCGTCGGCGGCATCGCCATCGGCCTTGCCGCGCAGGGCATCTTCGGCGACCTGTTCGCGGCGCTGGCGATCATCTTCGACCGCCCGTTCCGCCGCGGCGACAAGATCAGCTACGGCACCACCAGCGGCGTCATCGAATCGATTGGCCTCAAGAGCACCCGCATCCGCGCCTTCACCGGCGAACTCCGTGTCATCAGCAACAAGCAATTGCTCGACAAGGAGATCCAGAACACCAGCGTGCGCGACCATATCCGCATCGGCTTCACCATCGGCGCGGCGTACGAGACCCCGCCCGAAACTCTCGCGCGCATCCCCGCGATGCTGAAGGAGATCGTCGAGGCGGAGGGCGGCACCGTCGCCCGCTCGGGCTTCGAGACGTTCGGCGCGTCGAGCCTCGACTTCGCGCTGCAATTCGACATTCCCGGCGACGATTGGGCCACCGCCCACCCGATGCGCGACCGCATCATGGTGAGCATCATGACCCGCTTCGCCAAGGAAGGCATCACCATCCCCTATCCGACGCAGACCACCTACACCGCCGCCCCCGACGGCACGCTGGTGATGCCCTATGCGGTGGCGGCCGATGCGCCGGTCAGTTCGGCGCCAGCCAATCCTCGCAGCGAAGGCCATCCACCCTCGTGAATTCGCCGAGATTGGCGGTGACGACGATCAACCCGCGGCTGCGGGCATGGCCGGCGATCAGGACATCATAGCTGCCGATCGACCGCCCCTGACGCTCCAGCGTGGCGCGGATATCGCCCGCATGCGCCGCGGCATCGGCATCGAACGCCAGCACCTCGAGCCGCGCCGCAAAGCCTTCGACCGCACGGCGGTTCTCGGCCGGACGCGCCGATTTTGCCGCGCCATGCAGCAATTCGGTCAGCACGATCGTCGAGATCTAAAGGCCGTCCGCTTCGGCGTTGAACCGTTCGCGTATGGTCTGCGGCCGATCGCGCAGGACGCGGATGCAGAGATTGGTGTCCAGCATATAGCGGAGCATCACAGCGACTCGCGCGGCTCGGCCTCCGGCTGCTCACGTTCGGCGAGCGCGATCCCGGGCGCGGCGAAGAAATCGTCCCATGCCCGATCGGCCGGCACGATCACCCGCCGCACGCCGTCCCGCAGGATCGTCACTTCCCGCACTCCGTCAGGGAATGCAACGTCCTCGGGCAGGCGAACGGCCTGCGAACGACCCGACTGGAACAAGGACGTGCGGGTCATTCTGTCTCCTTCGCAGCCAGACGGGATATGCAAAGGAATATACCAGACCGAGGCCAAGGCCAATCCGGACGTGGCGCGGCGCGTCGAGACCGCTCCCGCCGCTCAGATCCCCCCTTCGTCCAGCGACAGCAGCGTCGCATTGCCGCCGGCCGATGTGGTGTCCACCGACACCGCCCGCTCCGCGCAGAAGCGGTAGAGATAGTGCGGTCCGCCCGCCTTCGGCCCGGTGCCCGACAGGCCCTCGCCGCCGAACGGCTGCGATCCCACCACCGCGCCGATCATCGACCGGTTGATGTAGAGATTGCCCACCGCCGCCGCCGCTTCGGTCACCTCCGCGGCGCGGGCGATGCGGCTGTGCAGGCCCATGGTCAGGCCATAGCCCTTGGCGTTGACCCGCGCGATCGTCTCCTCCAGCTTACCCGCCTGCCAGGTCGCGACGTGCAGGATCGGCCCGAACCATTCGCGGTCGAGATCCTCGATCCGGTCGAGCCGCACCAGCGTCGGCGGCACGAATAGCCCCTCGGCCGGCGCCGGCAGCGTCTTGACGATCCGCTCGGTCACGCTCGCGCGATAGGCCATCAGCTTGTCGTAGGAGGCGCGGTCGATCACCGGCCCGACGTCGGTCGCCGGATCGGCGGGGTCGCCGAGCCGCAGCGTGTCCATCGCCCCCTGCAACATCTCGATCACCGTCTCGGCGACATCCTCCTGCACGAGCAGCAACCGCAACGCCGAACAGCGCTGTCCGGCCGAGCGGAAGGACGAGGTGACGACATCCGCCACCACCTGTTCGGGCAGCGCGGTGCTGTCGACGATCATCGCGTTGATCCCGCCGGTCTCGGCGATCAGCGGCACGATCGGGCGATCGTCGTCCGCCACCAGCGTCCGCGCGATCCGCTTGGCGGTCGCGGTCGATCCGGTGAAGGCGACCCCGGCGACGCGCACATCGGCGGTCAGCGCCGCGCCGACCTCCGGCCCGCCGGTGACCAGCACCAGCGCGTCCGCCGGCACCCCGGCGCGATGCGCCAGCGCGACCGCGAACCGCGCGATCTCCGGCGTCTGCGGCGCCGGCTTGGCGACGACGGTATTGCCCGCGACCAGCGCCGCCACCGTCTGCCCCAGGAAGATCGCCAGCGGGAAGTTCCACGGCGCCACCGTCGCCCACGCGCCGCGCCCCTCGATATGCAGCGTGTTGCGCTCGCCGGTGGGCCCCGGCAGTTCGACGGCGCGCAGCCGGCTGCGCGCCTCGCCGGCATAATAGCGACAGAAATCCGCGGCCTCGCGCACTTCGCCGATCGCGTCGGGGATCGTCTTGAACGCCTCCTGCACGCAGATCGCCATCAACCGGTCGCGATTGTCCTCGAGCAGATCGGCGAGCCGTTCGAGGCAGGCGGCACGCTCGTCGACGGACGTCCGCGACCACGCCGGAAACGCCGCGTGCGCGCGGCGGACGGCGTCCGCCACGAGCCCCTCCGCCTCGGCGGCGGGGGTGGACCGTCCCGCCGGCGCGTTGGGAGAGCCTGCCCCCGCAGGCGACAGCGGCGTCCGCACCGCCCGCACCGTCGCCTCGAGCGTCGCGACATCGCTGAGATCCAGTCCGCTCGAATTGCGATGGCCGGGTGCGAACAGGTCCTTGGGCAGCGGGATGCTCGGATGCCGCGCGCCGCCTACCGCGGCGATCTTCGCCACCGGATCGGCGAGGATCTCGTCCTCGGTCAGCCGCGCGTCCGCCAGCTGATGGACGAAGCTCGAATTCGCGCCGTTTTCCAGCAGGCGCCGCACCAGATAGGCGAGCAGGTCGCGATGGCCGCCGACCGGCGCATAGATGCGGCAGTGATAGCCGTTCTCGCGCACCAGCCGCTCGTACAAGCCGTCGCCCATGCCGTGCAGCCGCTGGAACTCGAAATCACGGGCATTGCCCGCCCATTCCAGGATCGTCGCGACGGTCAGCGCATTGTGGCTGGCGAAGGCGGGGCGGATGTTCTCCGCCGCCAGCATGTCCTTGGCGACCGCCAGATAGGACACGTCGGTCGCCGCCTTGCGGGTGAACAGCGGATAGTCGGCCAGCCCCTCGACCTGGGTACGCTTGATCTCGCTGTCCCAATAGGCGCCCTTGACCAGCCGCACGTTCATCACCCGGCCCAGCGCATTGGCCCAGGCGATCACCGGCCGCGCGCGCTTGCCATAGGCCTGCACCGCCATACCGAAGCCATCCCAGCCCTTCAGGCTCGGCAGCGCCGCGACCGACCCGATGATGTCGAGGCTCATCTCCAGCCGCTCGGATTCCTCCGCGTCGACGGTCAGCGCGATGCCCTTGCCCGCCGCCTGCACCGCCAGCGCCTCCAGCATCTCGGTCAGCGCCGGGACGCATTCGCTCCACCGGGCCACCTCGTAGCGCGGATGCAGCGCGGACAGCTTGACCGACACCGAATGGCCCGCCGCCGGGTCGCGGCCGACCGCGTCGATCGCGCCGACATAGGCGTCGAAATAGCGCTGGCCGTCGGCGAAGGTCCGCGCCGCCTCGCCGAGCATGTCGAAGCTCGCGGTGAAGCCCTTGTTCTCGGGCTTGCGCATCCGCCGCATCGCCTCGTCGATGGTGCGGCCCATCACGAAGATCTCGCCCATCCGCTTCATCGCCGCGCCTACCGCCTGGCGGACGAACGGCTCGCCGGCGCGACTGATCAGCCGGCGCAGCGGCCCGGACGGCCCCTCGCCGACCAGCACGCGGCCGACGACCAGCCCCCAGGTCGCGCTATTGACCAACTTGCTGTTCGACTGGCCGGCGTGCGCGCGCCAGTCGGCGTCGCCCAGCTTGTCGGCGATCAGCAGGTCGGCCGTCTCCGGGTCGGGCACGCGCAGGAACGCCTCGGCGAGGCTGAGCAGCGCGATGCCCTCGGACGAATTGAGCCGATATTCCTGCAGGAACTGGTTCACCCAGCCCCGGTTCTGCGCCGCGCGCAGGTCGGCGAGCAGGCCAGAGGCATGGCCCATGATCCGCTGGCGCGAATCAGGCGAGGTCGATGCACGGTCGAGCAGTGGTTTTAGAACATCGGGTTCGCTGGCACGATACAGTTGCGCCATGGATTTACGGGCGGCGGCGGCGGCAGCAGAGGACATGTTCAAGCTTTCGGTCAGCCAAGGCTTGCGAGGAACACCCTCCCGCGCCTAGAAGATGGGCCGCCTCTAGCGCCAAAAACCCAGCGCCAAAAGCCGGCGCCCGAACGCAGCGAAGGAAATCCGGTGACGACGATCAGCGTGCAGGAGATGCAGGGCCGGATCGGCTCCGAAACCGTCTCCGATTGGGTCGAGGTCAGCCAGGCGATGATCGACCGTTTCGCCGAGGCGACGGGCGACCACCAGTTCATCCACGTCGACCCCGTCGCCGCCGCCGCGACGCCGTTCGGCGGCACGATCGCCCACGGCTTCCTGACGCTGTCGCTGATGCCGCTGCTCGCGTCGAAGGTGCCCGATGCGCCGCAGCTCGCCGGCGCGACGATGGGCGTCAACTACGGGGGCAACAAGGTCCGCTTCCTCACCCCCGTCCGCTCGGGCAGCCGGGTGCGCGGTCGCTTCCGCCTGCTCGCCTTCGACGAGAAGCGGCCCGGTCAATATCAGCAGACGACGGCGTTCACGGTCGAGATCGAGGGCGCGGACAAGCCCGCGCTGATCGCCGAATGGATCAGCCAAGTCTTTGTTTAAATTACGTTTTTGACATCCACCGCCACGCCCTGTGCGTGAAGTTAGGGAAGTTTGCCCATGCGCTCTGCCGTCATCGTCTCCACCGCCCGCACCCCGATCGGCCGCGCCTATCGCGGCGCCTTCAACGACACCACGCCGCAGGCGCTCGCCGCCCATGCGATCAGCCACGCGGTACAGCGCGCCGGCCTCGACGGCGGCGAGGTCGAGGACGTGGTCCTCGGCGCCGCGCTCCAGCAAGGCCATCAGGCGGGCAACATCGCCCGCCAGGCTGCGCTGCGCGCCGGCCTGCCGACCGCGGTGCCGGGCATGTCGCTCGACCGCCAATGCGCCAGCGGCCTGATGGCGATTGCCACCGCAGCCAAGCAGATCGTGCTCGACGGCATGGACATTGCGGTCGGCGGCGGCGTCGAGAGCATCAGCCTCGTCCAGACCCCGCAGATGCGCGTCGCCCCCGACAAGCAGCTCATCGCGATGCACGGCGACATCTATATGCCGATGCTCCAGACCGCCGAGATCGTCGCCAAGCGCTACGGCATCAGCCGCGAGGCACAGGACGCCTACGGCCTCCAGTCGCAGCAGCGGACCGCCGCCGCGCAGGCCGCCGGCAAGTTCGACGACGAGATCGTGCCGCTGTCGACGACGATGAACGTGGTCGACAAGGCGACCAAGGCGGTCAGCACGCAGGACGTCACCCTGGCAAAGGACGAGGGCAATCGCGCCGACACTACGCTGACCGGGCTGCAGGCGCTGCAACCCGTCGTCGGCCCCGACGGCGTCATCACCGCGGGCAATGCGAGCCAGCTGTCCGACGGCGCCTCGGCAGCGGTGCTGATGGAGGAAAGCGTCGCCGCCGCGCGTGGCCTTACCCCGCTCGGCCGCTACGTCGGGATCGCAGTCGCCGGCACCAAGCCCGACGAGATGGGTATCGGCCCGGTCTATGCGGTGCCCAAGTTGCTCGAGAAGAACGGCCTGACGATGGCCGACATCGGCCTGTGGGAGCTCAACGAGGCATTCGCGGTGCAGGTCCTCTACTGCCGCGACACGCTCGGCATCCCGGACGAATTGCTCAACGTGAACGGTGGCGCGATCTCGATCGGCCACCCCTACGGCATGTCCGGCGCGCGGATGACCGGCCATGCGCTGATCGAAGGCAAGCGCCGCGGCGCCAAATACGTCGTCGTGACGATGTGCGTGGGCGGCGGCATGGGCGCGGCGGGCCTGTTCGAAGTGCTGTGAGTTGAAACGCCGGGCTGCCCGGCGTATATCCGGATCGGGCATTGTCATTGGTGCCCTCCTTGTATGGGCCTCGATCGTTGCAGCGGTCGAGGCCCAGAACGTTTGGGGCCCGGGTTGCAGCCCGAACCCCGCCCGTGTGCCGTTACCTGCGCTTATCAACGATCTCCACGGCCAAGGCCGCAAAGGCGATGATGACGCCCAGGATTTGACACAAGTCGGTCACCGTCATTGGTGGCACCTCCTTGTTCGACGGCAGGGTTGCCGCCGTCCGGGATCGTGACCGAAGCGGTCTCACCGCGCAACCAACCCCCGTTGCGCTCGTTCTCCCGGCAACCCCATAGGAGACGACGCATGGCCGATCAGCACAGCCCACAGGAAATCGCCGCCAAGTTCCTCGAGAAGCTGCGCAGCAGCCCTTACGTGATGATCGGGCTCATCGACGGCGAGCATTCCGAGCCGATGACGGCGCAGATCGACGACGATCAGCCCAATACGCTCTTCTTCTTCGCCGGCCGCGACAATCGCATCGCCAAGGGCGGCGACGCGATGGCGCAGTTCGTCGGCAAGGGCCATGACTTCTTCGCCTGCCTCGCCGGCACGGTCACGACCGACAATGATCCGGCGCTGATCGACAAGCTCTGGGACAATCAGGTCGAGGCATGGTTCCCGGGCGGCAAGCAGGACCCCAATCTCACGCTGCTGCGCTTCGACATCGACAGCGCCGAATTGTGGGAGACAGACGTATCGCTCTCCGGGCGCGTCAAGATGCTGTTCGGCGGGACCATCCGCGGCGACGAATCGAGCAGCCACGCCGTGGTCGACTCGGTCGCCTGATCCGACGCGAGGGGGCGGCCAGTGCCGCCCCCTCAGCCGTCACGCGTTGGCGGCGATCCATTCCTCCACCACCGGCGCGACGCGGTTGCGCCACTTGGACCCGTTGAAAATGCCGTAGTGGCCGGCGCCTTCCGCCATGTAATATCGCTTCTTCGCGTCGGGCAGGTTGGTCGCGAGCGTCAGCGCCGCCTTGGTCTGGCCCAGCCCCGAAATGTCGTCCCGCTCGCCCTCGATCGCCAGGATCGCGACATCGGTGATCGCGCCGGGATCGACCCGACGCCCGCGATGCAGCATCTCGCCCCTGGGCAGCGCGTGCTTCTGGAACACCAGCTCGACCGTCTGCAGGTAGAATTCGGCGGTCATGTCGCAGACCGAGCGATATTCCTCGTAGAAGCTCTTGGTCGCATCGGCGCTTTCCTCATCGCCCTGGATCAGATGTTTGAACATCTCCCAATGCGACATCATGTGGTTGCCGAGGTTCATCGACATGAAGCCGGCGAGCTGGAGGAAGCCCGGATAGACCTTCCGCCCGCCGCCCGGATACATCATCGGTACGGTCACGACCGCATTCTGCTCGAACCAGGCGTGCGGCCGCTCGGTGGCGAGCGTGTTGACCGCGGTCGGCGCCTCGCGCGTGTCCACCGGGCCGCCCATCATCGTCAGCGAGCGCGGACGGCACGGGTTCTGGTCGGCGCTCATCAGCGCGACCGCGGCATAGCAGGGCACCGACGGCTGGCAGACCGCCAGCATGTGCGTGCCCCCCTCGCCCGTGTTCGGGCCGATCGCCTCCAGGAAGGCGATGAGATAATCGATATAATCGTCGAGATCGAAGCGCCCGTCGCTGAGCGGCACCAGCTTCGCGTCGCGCCAGTCGGTGATGTAGACGTCGGCACTCGGCAGCATCCGCTCGACCGTGCCGCGCAGCAGCGTCGCGAAATGGCCCGACATCGGCGCGACGATCAGCAGCTTCGGCCCACCGTCGACACCCTCGCGGCGGAAGCGCTTGAGCTGCCCGAACGGCTTCTGCAGCACGATCTCCTCGTGCACCGCGACCTCGCGGCCGTCGACGGTCGTACGGGTCAGGCCGAAGGCCGGCTTGCCGCGGGTGGCGGAGGCATGGGCGAACACCTCCAGCGCCGAGCTGACCACCGCGCCGCCATCCATATACGACCACGGGTTCGCCGGATTGCGCATCCAGTCCGCACCGAAGCTCGCCATGGCGCTGGCCCCGGCGAGCATCGAGCGCTGCATTTCATAGGCATCGTAGAGCATGCTGTATCTTCGCCCGCAAAGGTTTCCGTATACGTAACGTATAACACGTCCGACGCAATCGGACCAATGCGCCGGTCCGATCAGTCTGAACGCCCGAGACACCGGACGAGGGCCGGCGTCGCGGGCGCCGGTGCCGTTGAGCCGCCCCGCCCCGCCTGCTAGGCGCGGTAAAGATGGCCAAATTCCCCGTACCGACCACCCGCCGCCTCGGCGACCTGCGCCTCGTCTGGGATCGCGTCCTCGCCTATCCGCGCCAGCTCGCCATCGCGCTGGCGGCGCTCACCACCACCTCGGCGGCGACGATCGGCATCCCCTATGGCTTCAAGCGCGTGATCGACCGCGGCTTTGCGCCCGGCGGGGAAGGTTCGGTTGCCGCGTCGTTCCATTATCTGCTGATGATCGTCGCGGTGCTCGCCGTCGCCACCGCGATCCGCTTCTATTTCGTCTCGTGGCTCGGCGAGCGGGTCGTCGCCGATATCCGCACGCAGGTGCAGGCGCATCTGCTCGGCCTCACCCCGCGCTTCTTCGAGGAGAACCGCCCGTCGGAGATCGCCTCGCGGCTCACCTCCGACACCGCGCTGATCGAGGGCGTCGTCGGCAGCACCGTGTCGATCGCGCTGCGCAACACCTTCACCGGCGTCGGCGGCATGATCTACCTCTTCGCGCTCTCGCCCAAGCTTGCCGGCATGCTGCTGCTCGGCATCCCGCTGATCATCCTGCCGGTCACGGTGCTCGGCCGCCGCATCCGCAACCTGTCGCGCGCGTCGCAGGATCGCGTCGCCGACGTCGGCTCGCTCGCCACCGAGACGCTGGGCGCGATGAAGATCGTCCAGGCGTTCGGCCAGGAACCGCGTGAGGCGCAGCGCTTCACCGCCGCGGTCGACGCCACCTTCGCGGCGGCGAAGCGCCGGATCGGGCTGCGCGCGGTGATGACCGCGATCATGATCTTCCTGATCTTCGGGTCGATCACGCTCGTGCTCTGGGAAGGCGCGACCGACGTCGCCGCCGGCCGCATCACCGGCGGCGCGATCGCCGCCTTCGTGCTGACCGGCGGCATCGTCGCCGGCGCGTTCGGTGCGCTCACCGAAGTCTATGGCGATCTGCTGCGCGGCGCCGGTGCGGCGGGCCGCCTCGCCGAGCTGCTGCGCGAACAGCCCGAGATCACCCGCCCCGCCGCACCGATCCCGCTCCCCGTCCCGGTCAGCGGCGCGCTCACCTTCGAACATGTCCGCTTCCATTATCCGACGCGGCCCGACGTCGCCGCGCTCGACGACTTCACGCTCGCCATCCGCGCCGGCGAGACGGTCGCCGTCGTCGGCCCATCGGGCGCCGGCAAATCGACGCTGTTCCAGCTCGCCGAGCGCTTCTACGATCCCGCCGAGGGCCGCATCCTGCTCGACGGCGTCGACCTGCGCGAAGCGGACCCCGCCGCGATCCGCGCGCAGGTCGCGATGGTGCCGCAGGACACGGTGATCTTCGGCGCCAGCGCGCGCGACAATCTCCGCTATGGCCATTGGGAGGCGACCGACGACGAACTCTGGGCGGCGGCGGAGGCGGCCAACGCCGCCGACTTCCTGCGCGCGCTGCCGCAGGGTCTCGACACCAACCTCGGCGAGGGTGGCGCGCGCCTGTCCGGCGGCCAGCGCCAGCGGGTGACCATCGCCCGCGCGCTGCTGCGCGACGCGCCGATCCTGCTGCTCGACGAAGCCACCAGCGCACTCGATGCGGAGAGCGAGCGGCTGGTGCAACAGGCGCTCGAACGGCTGATGGAGCACCGTACGACTCTGGTCATCGCCCACCGGCTCGCGACCGTTCGCGCCGCGCAGCGCATCGTGGTGATGGATCAGGGCCGCATCGTCGAGGAGGGCAATCACGCCTCGCTGATCGGCCGCGGCGGCCTGTACGCCCGGCTGGCGAGCCTGCAGTTCAACGAGGCGGCGTAAGAGGGCTAGGCGGGATCGACAGTCAAGCTCGGGCGATAGCGCCGGCTCCGGCAGGGCAAGGCTTTCGTGTCGACGTTCGCTTGGGTCCGCCGCCTTGTCATCCCACCCCGTCACCCCGGACGTGGTCCGGGGTCCACTCTGCGGCGAGGAGAAAGGCTTGATGGGACGCCGTTCTCTTGTCGCCCGGTGGACCCCGGAACGAGTCCGGGGTGACGGATGGAGGAGGACGCCGACACGAACCTCATCACCGGAGCCATAAGCGATAGTCCTCTCTCCCAGAGGGAAAGGATTGGGCTGAATGTCGATCGGGCCTAGTCCCTCCTCTCGACCGTCATCCCCGCGCAGGCGGGGATCCATACGCGTGAACCGTGCGACTCTATCGCTGACGTCAGCGGCTATGGATCCCCGCCTCCGCGGGGATGACGATGTGATGGGGCGGCGTCACGCTCCCCCTCGTCATCCCGGCGAACGCCGGGATGACGAAAGGGGGGATGAGCGAGGACAGCGGTATCTTGATCCCGCGCCCGTCCACGCCCATCACCTGTACGGACAGCAGATCAGGAGAGAGCAATGCGCGACCATGACATCGTCGTCTATGGCGCGACCGGGTTCACCGGCCGCCTCGTCGCCGAATATCTCGTCCAGCAGGGCGTGACGCGCTGGGCGATGGCCGGTCGCAGCCGCGCGAAGCTCGAAGAGGTGCGCGACCTCATCGGCGCGCCCGCGGATACGCCGCTGATCGTCGCCGACGCCGCCGACCCCGCCTCGCTCCAGACGATGGCCGGATCGACGCAGGTCGTCGTCACCACCGTCGGCCCCTATCAGCTCTATGGCGCGCCGCTGGTCGCCGCCTGCGTCGCGGCAGGCACCGCTTATGTCGATCTGTGCGGCGAGCCGGCGTGGATGCGGCAGATGATCGACGCGCACCATGCCGCCGCGCAGGCGAGCGGCGCGCGCATCGTCTTCTCCTGCGGCTTCGATTCGATCCCCTTCGACCTCGGCGTGCTGACGCTGCAGGAATGCGCTCGCGCCAAATACGGCCACCCCGCGCCGCGCGTGAAGGGGCGCGTCCGTGCGATGCAGGGCGGCTTCTCCGGCGGCACCGCGGCGAGCCTCAAGGCGACATTGGCCGCCGCGGCGCGCGATCCGTCGATCCTCGGCCTGCTCGCCAACCCGTTCGCACTGACGCCGGGGTTCAGCGGCCCGCACCAGCCGGCCGGGCTGTTCCCCGAATTCGACGCGACGCTCAACACCTGGGTCGCGCCGTTCATCATGGCGGCGATCAACACCAAGAACGTCCACCGCACCAACTTCCTGCTCGGCCACCGCTACGGCACCGACTTCGTCTACGACGAGATGATGGTCGCCGGGCTCGGCGAGATGGGCAAGGCGGCGGCGGAGGCGATCGCCAAGCTCAACCCGCTCGCCAGCGACAAGGGCCCCAAGCCCGGCGAAGGCCCGAGCAAGGCAGAGCGCGACGCCGGCCATTACGACCTGTTGTTCGTCGGCCTGATGCCGGACGGGGCGCGCTTCGACGCCGTCGTCACCGGTGATCGCGACCCCGGCTACGGCTCGACCAGCAAGATGATCGCCGAGACCGCGCGCTGCCTGTTGGAAACCGAGGGCGCCGGCGGCATCTGGACGCCGGGGGCCTTGCTCGGCACCACGTTGCGCGACCGGTTGCAGGACAAGGCGGGACTGACTTTCACCGCCGGATGATGCGCTGCGGGCGCCGGCGGCTGTGCGGACCTGGGCGGGATCGACATTCGGGCTTCGGAGAAAACGCCTGTCCCGCCAGAGAGGGCTATCGCCTATGGTCGTTCGTTCGGGTCCGCCGCCTTCCTATCCACCCCGTCACCCCGGACTCGTTCCGGGGTCCACCGGGCCGCAAGGGAACGGTGTCCCATCAAGCCTTTCTCCTCGCCGCAGAGTGGACCCCGGAACGAGTCCGGGGTGACGGATAGGAGGAGGACGCCGATCGAACCTCATCACCGCAACCATACGTCCGAAGAGAGTGCCCCCCCAATAGGGACGAATCGGGCTGGCTCTCGACCCCGCCTACGGCCGGACCAGCGTCACGAAGCTGTAGGCCGGCCGGTCGCCCTCGGCGGCGACATCCTCGCGCGCCAGCTCGCGCCAGCCGTCGAACCCGGGCATCGCCACGTCGCCCTCGGCGGCGATATGCACCTCGGTCAGTTCGATCCGGTCGGCGCGGTCGAGGAACAGCGCGAACACCTCCGCCCCGCCGATCACCGCGACGTCGTCGCCGGCCAGCGCCAGCGCCGCCGCGACGGAATGCGCCACCTCCGCACCCGGCGCCGACCAGTCGCGGTCACGCGTCAGCACGATATGCCGCCGTCCCGGCAGCGGCGACGGAAAGCTCTCGAACGTCTTGCGTCCCATCACCATCGGCCGCCCGAGCGTCATCGCCTTGAAGCGCTTGAGATCGGCCGGCAGACGCCAGGGCAGCCCCCCGTCGCGGCCGATCACGCCATTGTCGGCGCGCGCCAGATGGAAGCTGATCATACCGACACCGGCGCCTTGATATGCGGCTGCGCCGTGTAATCGTGCAGCACGAAATCCTCATAGGCATAAGCGTCGATCGACTCGGGCCGGCGCAGGATCTCGAGTCGCGGCAACGGCCCCGGCGTCCGCGTCAGCTGCAACCGCGCCTGGTCGAGGTGATTCGCGTAGAGATGGCAGTCGCCGCCGGTCCAGATGAAGTCGCCGACCTCCAGCCCGCATTGCTGCGCGAGGATATGCGTCAGCAGCGCATAGCTGGCGATGTTGAAGGGCACGCCGAGGAAGATATCCGCCGACCGTTGATACAGTTGCAGCGAGAGGCGGCCGTTGGCGACATGCGTCTGGAACAGGCAGTGGCACGGCGCCAGCGCCATGGCGTGGAGGTCGCCGGGGTTCCAGGCGGAGACGATCTGGCGGCGCGAGGCAGGCTGCGTCTTGATCTGCGCGATCAGTTCCGCGATCTGGTCGATGTGCCGACCGTCCGCTGCCACCCAGTCCCGCCATTGCTTGCCATAGACCGGGCCCAGATCGCCGGCCTCGTCGGCCCATTCGTCCCAGATGCTGACCTTCTGCTCCTGCAACCAGCGCACATTGGTGTCGCCGCGCAGGAACCAGAGCAGTTCGATGATGATCGATCGCAGGTGCAGCTTCTTGGTGGTGAGCACCGGGAAGCCCTGCGCCAGATCGAACCGCATCTGCGCGCCGAAGACGGACAGGGTGCCGGTGCCGGTCCGGTCCATCTGCGCCGCGCCGCTGGTCAGCACGCGGTCCATGAGGTCGAGATATTGCCGCATCGGCGCCGCCTACCGCGTGGCGCCGATTTGGGCGAGCTTTTTGCTGCGTAAATCCGGGTGCGTGGCAAAGGTCGATCGTGCCGGACAGTCCCGCTCCGATCGTCATCCGCGATGCCCGTGCGGCCGCCGCGCTGGTCGCCGGGCTGGCCGACGGCGCGATCGAACGCGCGGTGGTGCTGTATCTCGATCCGGAATGGCGGCTTCTCGGTCGCTCCGACTTCGTCGGCCGGGCGGACAGGGTGATGCCGCCGCTGCGCACGATCATCGCCGAATCGCTACGCCTCGATGCCGCGGCGCTGGTGCTGGCGCACAGCCACCCCAGCGGCGATACCCAGCCCAGCGCTGCCGATCTGGCCTACACCCGCGTGCTGGGCCGGGTGGCGGAGCTGCTCGACATCGTGGTGGCCGATCATCTGATCGTCGCCGGCACGCGGGTGGCAAGCCTGCGCGAGGCGGGACTGATGTGAGCGCCGGTCCGCTACGCCGCGGGCGATCGGCCAGCGGATTGGCGAACAGGATGGTTCGCGCGGCAGCGCGGAGGACGGCCGTCACGCAGCTGGTGGACAGGATCGCGAACGCCCCCACGGGCGCGACACCTCCGCGGCCTCTGCGCCTCGGCGCGGGCCATGGCGATTCGCGCTAGCGCAGCACGCAGGGCTTGATCGCGTCGGACTCCGGACGCGGGCCGATGGCGCGGAAGGTCGCCATATAGCCGCCCGCCGACGGCATCTCGGTCATCGCCACCTGCCGGTAGCCGACCGCCTCGAACTCGCAGCGCAGCAGCGCGGGCGGCGTGCCGTGGTTCTGCGTCTGGCGATCGGCATCGACCACCACCACCAGCCCGTCCGGCTTCAGCGACGGCCGCAGCCGCCACAGGAACTCATAGGGCTGCGCGATCTCGTGATACATATGGACCATCAGCACGCGGTCGAAGCTCGCATCGGGCAGCTTGGGGTCGGCCGGCGCCCCCAGCCGGACCGAGACGTTCTCCAGATCCTCGCGCGCCACCCGTTCGGCGAGCGTGTCGCGGACGCTGGCGACGATATCCTCGGCCAGCACCCGCCCCGACTTGCCGACGCGCTGCGCCAAGCGGATCGTGTAATAGCCCTCGCCCGCGCCGATGTCGGCGACGGTCATACCCTTGGCGATGCCCGCCTTGTTCATCACCTCGCTCGCCTCGTTGAGCCGGTCGCGCGCCTCTTCGTTCGACCAGCGCGACGAGACGATATGCGCCACCGGCCGATCGGCGACGGGGAACAGCATCGGCTGTTCGTCGCGCTTGATCAGCGGCTTGGACCCGTCGCACGCGGCCATCGCCAGGCACAGGACGCCCACCGTCGCCGCGCTCAGGGTCCGGCGCAGGCTCAATCCACGTCCTCCACCTCGACCTTTTCGCCGGTCACGCGCTGCGACAGCGCCGCCGCCATGAACGGATCGAGCGCGCCATCGAGCACGTCGCCCGGCGCGGTCGAGGTCGTGCCGGTGCGCAGGTCCTTCACCAGCTGATACGGCTGGAGCACGTAACTGCGGATCTGGTGCCCCCAGCCGATATCGGTCTTGGTGGCGTTCTCGGCATTGGCCGCCTGCTCGCGGATCGCGAGTTCGCGCTCGTACAGGCGGGCGCGTAGCTGGTTGTACGCCTCCGCCTTGTTCTTGTGCTGCGAACGCTGGTTCTGGCACTGGACGACGATGCCGGTCGGGATGTGCGTGATGCGCACCGCCGAATCGGTCGTGTTGATGTGCTGGCCGCCCGCGCCGGAGGCACGATAGGTGTCGATGCGCAGGTCGCTCTCGTTATATTCGACCTGGATGTCGTCATCGATGACCGGATAGACCCACACGCTCGAAAAGCTGGTGTGGCGCCGCGCCGCGCTGTCATAGGGACTGATGCGGACGAGCCGGTGCACGCCGCTCTCGGTCTTGGCATAGCCATAGGCGTTCTCGCCCTTGATCAGCAGCGTCGCCGACTTGATCCCCGCCTGCTCGCCGGCGTGATAGTCGATCAGCTCGACCTTCATGCCGCGGCGCTCGGCCCAGCGCGTGTACATGCGTTGCAGCATGCCCGCCCAATCCTGGCTCTCGGTGCCGCCCGCACCCGAGTTGATCTCGATATAGGTGTCGTTGGCGTCCGCCTCGCCGGCGAGCAGCGCCTGGATCTTGTCGCGATCGGCACGCTCGGCGAGCGCGGCGAGCGCCTCGACGCCCTCCGCCTCCATCGCGGTGTCGCCTTCGGCCTCGGCCATCTCGATCAGCTCGACGGTGTCGTCGAGCTCGGACTGGATCGCGCGCGTCGCAGTGATCGCCTCGTCGAGGCGGCGACGCTCGCGCATCACCTCCTGCGCGGCCTTGGGATCGTTCCACAGCGCCTGGTCCTCGACCCGGGCGTTGAGTTCGTCGAGACGGCGGAGCGCACGGTCCCAATCGAGGAACCGGCGCAGCAGCGCCAGCGCCTCTTTGATGCTGTCGACGTGGGACTGCGCTTCGGCGCGCATGGGAACTCTCCGGGTAAGCAAGGATGGCGAACGAAGCGCCTATGTAGGATCGGGCGCTAGTAGATTCCGCCTTGTCTTTGCAAGAAATCGTCGTCGCGCGGTGCATTGGCGGCGCGGCGCGGCGCATTGGTCGCCGCCGCGGCAGGCGTCGGGCCGCGATGGATCGCGCGGCGCGGCTCGCTTTGCGGCTTGAACGCCTCCCAGATCACCGCCGCCTTGGGATCGCTGTCGTCCGGGAAGGTGCCGTAGACCGGGCGGCCGCTGGCGCGGTCGATGCGGACCATGCGGATGCCGGCGGGCGCGCGGAAGGGCAGCTTCTCCATCCCCTCATACGCCTTGACCGCGAATTCCTTGAAGATCGGCGCGGCGAAGGTGCCGCCCTGCGCGAAGCCGCCGAGATTGGTCGGCGTGTCGTAGCCGACGTAGAGCCCGCCGATGAACTGCGGCGTGCCGCCGACGAACCAGACGTCGGTCGGGCCGGTGGTCGTCCCGGTCTTGCCGAACATCGGCCGGTCGAGATCGCGCAGCACCACGGCGGTGCCGCGCTGGACAACGCCCTCGGTGATATGGACCATCTGATAGGCGGTCATCGCGTCGATCACCTGCCGCGCCCGGTCGCCGGGACGCGGCATCGCCTTGCCGTCCCAGTCGCGCGCGTTGCAGCCGTCGCAGGCGCGCCAATTCTCGGGCAGGATCACCTTGCCGTGGCGATCCTGGACGAAGTCGATCAGCGTCGGATTATGCGCGCGACCGTTGTTGGCGAGCGTCGCATACGCGTTGACCATTCGGGTGACGGTGGTGACGCCGGCCCCCAACGCATTGGCGAGATATGGCTGATAGTCGCCCACCCCCATCCGCTTCATCACGTCGACGACCTTGGGCATGCCGGTGGTCGCGGCGGCCCGCACCGTCATCAGGTTGCGCGACTGTTCGATGCCCCAGCGCATCGTGCGTGGCCCGGCCGCGCGCGTATTGCCGAAGTTGCGGAAGCATTTCTGCCCCAGCCGCGCGCCCTGGTCGACGCAGAACGGCCCGTCGACGATGATCGACGCCGGCGTCATGCCGTTTTCGAGCGCGGCGGAATAGACGATCGGCTTGATCGTCGAGCCCGGCTGGCGCAGCGCCTGGGTGGCGCGGTTGAACGCCTGCAAGCGGCTGTCGAACCCGCCCTGCATCGCCAGCACGCGGCCGGTCGCCGGCTCCTCGACGACGAAGCCGCCCGACACCTTGGGTACCGAGCGCAGCGCATAGGCGCCACCCTCCGGTGCCACGGCGATGATGTCGCCCGGCTCGATCGCGCCGAAGCTCGTGCCCCCCTTGCCGCGCACCGGGATCTGCGCGCCCGACCGCGGCAGGCGGCCGGTCTGGCCGTCGGCGAACCCGATCTGCCACGCATCGCCGTCCCGCCCGATCACGATGCCAGCACGCCAGTCGCTGTAATCCAGCCCGATATTGGTGTTGAGCAGCGTCTGCAGCCAGGTGTCGCCGTCGATGCTCTTGTGGGCGATCGGCCCCGCCCAGCCGCGCCCGCGATCGTAGCGCAACAGGCCGTCGCGCAGCGCCTGCGCGGCGAGGTCCTGCAACCGCGTATCGAGCGAGGTGCGCACCCACAGGCCGCCCTGATAGACGCCATAGGGGCCGTCGCGCGCGGTCTCGCCGAACTTGCCGATCAGCTGGCGGCGGACCTCCTCGACGAAATAGCCGCCCACCCGCTCGAACTTCGGCGTGCGGCGCAGGATCGTGCCGAGCGGCTCGGCCACCGCAGCATCGTGCTGCGCCTGGGTGATGAAGCCGTTGCGCAGCATCTCGCCGAGCACGTAGTTGCGCCGCGTCATCGCGCGATCGGCGTGGCGGACGGGATCGTAGTTCGACGGCCCCTTGGGCAGGATTGCCAGATAGGCGAGCTGCGCGAGGTCGAGCTCGTCGAGCTCCTTGTCGAAATAGGCGTGGCTCGCCGCCTCGACGCCGAAGGCGTTCCGGCCCAACGCGATCTGGTTGAGATACAGTTCGAGGATCTGCGGCTTGGTCAGCGTATCCTCGATCTTATAGGCGAGGATCGCTTCCTTGAGCTTGCGCGTCGGCGAATAGGCGTTGCCGATCAGCAGGTTCTTGGCGACCTGCTGGGTGATGGTCGAGCCGCCCTTGGCGCGCCGGCCGGTGCCGAACTTGCGGGCATAGTCGATCACCGCGCCGCCCAGGCCCGGATAGTCGACGCCGTGATGCTCGAAGAACGTCTTGTCCTCCGCCGCGAGGAAGGCGCGGACCAGCAACGGCGGATATTCGGCGAAGCTCAGTTCGACGCGGCGCTCGCGCGCGTAGGACTGGATCGGTGTGCCGTCGATCCCGCGCACGTTGGTCGGCAACGGCGGCTCATAGGTGCGCAGCTGGTCGACCGAGGGCAGGTCGCGCAGGATCGTCACCCACAGCACGCCGTAGCCGATCGCCGCCAGCACCGCGAGGAGCGCCAACCCCTTCACCCACCAGCGCCGCCACGCGCGACGCACGAGGCCACGCACCCCGCCCTGCGCGCGGAATGTCGTGAATCGGGAGGTGCGGGGAGCTTCGGACGCCATGGTTCAGGAGCGGCCGTGTAGCAGGTTCGCGGCCGGTTGCCACCCTCACCCCCACGCCGGCGTCATCGCCCCCGCCCAGCCCATCGTCATCCCGCCGCAAGCCGGGCCCCATGGTTGCGCGTCGCCAGCTTGGCGCGATGCCGCTTACGACACCGTGTCCATGGGTCCCGGCCTTCGCCGGGATGACGACGGGGAATGCACTCCCAATTCCTCCCCCGCCAGGGGGAGGTGGCAGCGCGACGCGCTGACCGAGGGGGAGGTAAGAGCGGGAGCTTTGCCATGAAGCTCTCACCCTTACCTCCCCCGCCACTCATCCCCCGTTCACCCGGCCATCGGCATGGCCGCTTTCGCCGTGACCTCCCCACCCTCCCCGCCTATACTCGCGCCGTGACCGCCCCTACCGCCCCCAAGAGCATGAAGCGTCTCGCCCTCTTCGCCGCCGCTGCCGCGCTGCTGTCCGCCGCCCCCGTGCAGGCGCAATCGATCCTGCGCGATGCCGAGACCGAGGCGATGTTCAGCGACATGGCGGTGCCGCTGGTGAAGGCGGCCGGCCTGTCGCCGCGCGACGTCAAGGTCGTGCTGATCAACGACGAATCGATCAACGCCTTCGTCGCCGGCGGGCAGACGGTCTACGTCCACTCCGGCCTGCTCCAGGCAGCGGTCAACGCCAACCAGGTGCAGGGCGTCATCGCGCACGAACTCGGCCATATCGCCGACGGCCATGTCGTGCTCGCCGACAACGGCATGAAGCCGGCGATGCACATCACTCTGCTGTCGATGGTGCTCGGCCTCGCCGCGGTTGCCGCGGGCGCGGGCGAGGCGGGCGCAGGGATCATGGCGCTCGGCCAGTCCGCCGGCATGGCGAAATATCTCTCGTTCAGCCGCACGCAGGAATCGGCTGCCGACGCCGCCGGCGCGCGCTTCCTCACCACCGCCGGGATCACCGGCAAGGGCATGCTCAGCTTCTTCAAGACGTTGCAGCAGCAGGAATATCGCTACGGCGTCGAGAATATCGACCCGTTCATGCAGACCCACCCGCTGTCGGGCGAGCGCATCGCCAACCTCACCGCGGTGCTGCAGGGCTCGCCGGCGTGGAACAAGCCGTCCGACCCGGCGCTGGAGGAACGGTTCCGTCGCGTGAAGGCGAAGCTGGAGGGCTATGTGATGACGCCCGACCGTACGCTGAAGGATTTCCCGGAGAGCGACGGCAGCATCTACGCGCATTACGCCCGCGCCTATGCCTGGCATAAGGCCGGCTATCCCGACAAGGCGGATGCCGAATCGCTCGCGCTGATCAAGGCCAAGCCCGACGACCCCTATTTCCAGGAGATCCGCGGCCAGATCCTGCTGGAGGCGGGGCGGCCCAACGACGCGATCCCGCCGCTGCGCGCCGCGACCGAAGGCTCGCGCAACAATCCGCTGATCGCCACCACCTTCGGCCACGCGCTGATCGCGACCGAGAACAAGGCCAATTATCCCGAGGCGATCAAGGTGCTGCGCGTCGCGGTCGGCCGCGACGACGAGAATCCGTTCGCCTGGTATCAGCTTGGCACCGCCTATGAACTGACCGGCGACACGCCGCGCGCCGCGCTCGCCACCGCCGAGCGCGCCAGCATGGAGGGCGACCACCGCACCGCCGCGCAGAGCGCGCGCTATGCGCTCGCCAACCTTCCCGCCAACACGTCCGATTGGATCCGCGCGCAAGACATTGCGATGGCCGCGCAGAACGACATGGACGACAATCCGAAGAAATATAAGAAACGATGAGCCGTTTTACCCTGCCGCTGACGGCATTGCTCGGCGGCCTGATTGGTGCCGGACTCGTCTGGAGTGCCGAGCACGTCGTATCGCCCGGCGGCACCGATCAGGCGCGTATCGAGCGTGTCGTCCACGACTATGTCCTCGCGCATCCCGAGATCATCCCGCAGGCGATGCAGGCCTTGCAGGAGCGCCAGTCGGGCGAGACGGTCGCCGCTAACCGCGACGCGATCGTCACGCCGTTCGGCAGCGCCTGGGCCGGCAATCCGAAGGGCGACGTCACCCTGGTGGAATATTTCGACTATAATTGCGGCTATTGCCGCGCGTCGCTGCCGATGATCGCCGATCTGCTGAAGCGGGACCCCAATCTGCGGATCGTCTATCGCGACCTGCCCATCCTGTCGGACGAAAGCCGCGTCGCCGCGCGCGCCAGCCTGGCGGCGGCGCAGCAGGGCAAGTTCCTCGGCTTCCACGATGCGCTCTATGCGGGCGGACCGGTCAGCGACGCGTCGATCAAGGCCGCCGCGGCCAAGGCCGGCGTGACGCTGGCCGCGCTCGACACCAACACGATCGACGCCGAGATCGCCAAGAACATGCAGACCGCCGCCAAGCTGGGCATGAACGGCACGCCGAGCTGGGTGGTCGGCAACCGCGTGCTGTCCGGCGCGCTGCCGGTCGAGGAACTCGAAAAGGCGATCGCCGCCGCGCGGGGGAAGTAAGCCCCCTGCTCCCCGCACTCTGTCATCCCCGCGAAGGCGGGGATCCAGATGCGCGAGCCTCCGCGGGTAGAACCGCAACGTCAGCGTCTATGGATTCCCGCCTGCGCGGGAATGACAATGGTAGAGGAGGGTATAACCTCCCTTCGTCATCATTTTCGCCGGGAGGACGCAGGGGAGCCGTATTCCGAAGGATATCACCCCCTTACCAACCGGCACCCCCCGCCCTATCTCCGGCCGACTCCGGGGGACCTCCATGCCAGAACCGATTCTCGCCGTCGCCGGCGTCTCCAAGACGTACAAGGGTGGTTTCACCGCGCTCCACCATGTCGATCTGACGATCAACAAGGGCGAGATCTTCGCGCTGCTCGGCCCCAACGGCGCCGGCAAGACGACGCTGATCAGCATCATCTGCGGGATCGTCACCCCCTCGACCGGCACGATCCAGGTCGCCGGCCACGACGCGATCAGCGACTATAAGGCGGCCCGCAGCCGCATCGGCCTCGTTCCCCAGGAATTGTCCGTCGACATGTTCGAGACGGTGCTCGCCACCGTCACCTTCTCGCGCCGGCTGTTCGGCCGCTCGGGGCACAGCGCCTATATCGAACAGGTGCTGCGCGACCTGTCGCTATGGGACAAGCGCGATTCCAAGATCATGGAGCTGTCCGGCGGCATGAAGCGCCGCGTCCTGATCGCCAAGGCGCTGGCGCACGAGCCCGAGATCCTGTTCCTCGACGAACCCACCGCCGGCGTCGACGTCGCGCTGCGCCGCGACATGTGGAAGCTGGTCCACGGCCTGCGCGAGCGCGGCACGACGATCATCCTCACCACCCATTATATCGAGGAGGCCGAGGAGATGGCCGATCGCGTCGGCGTGATCGACAAGGGCCGGCTGTTGCTGGTGGAGGAGAAGGCCGCGCTGATGCACAAGCTCGGCAAGCGCGAACTGGATCTCACGCTCGTCGAGCCGCTGGAGGCCATTCCGCCCGGCCTCGAACGCTGGCAGCTCAGCCTGCAGAACGACGGCAAGGTGCTGCGTTACGTCTTCGACGCGACCGAAGAACATACCGGCATCCCGTCGCTGCTGCGCGAACTGGCCGAACGGCACATCGCGTTCAAGGACCTCGAGACCTCCAAATCGAGCCTCGAGGATATTTTCGTCGATCTGGTGGGACAACGCGCATGAACCTCCACGGCGTCTGGGCGATCTATCGCTTCGAAATGGCGCGCTCGCTGCGCACCCTCTGGCAGAGCCTGGTCGGTCCGGTGCTCACCACGAGCCTGTATTTCATCGTCTTCGGCGGCGCGATCGGCAGCCGCATGCAGAGCGTCGACGGCGTCGGCTATGGCAGCTTCATCGTGCCGGGGCTCATCATGCTGTCGTTGCTGACGCAGAGCGTCGGCAATGCCTCGATCGGCATCTATTTCCCCAAATTCACCGGCACGATCTTCGAACTGCTCTCCGCGCCGGTATCGGCCATGGAGATGGTGCTCGGCTATGTCGGCGCGGCGGCGACCAAGTCGGTGGTGCTCGGCGTCATCATCCTCGCCACCTCGGCCTTCTTCGTGCCGATCCGCGTGCTCCATCCCGGCGCGATGATCGCCTTCCTGCTGCTCACTGCGATCGCGTTCAGCCTGTTCGGGTTCATCCTCGGCATCTGGGCGAAGAGCTTCGAACAGCTCAATTTCGTGCCGATGCTGCTGATCACGCCGCTGACCTTCCTCGGCGGCAGTTTCTATTCGATCGACATGCTGCCGCAGCCGTGGCGGACGGTCAGCCTGTTCAACCCGGTCGTCTACCTCGTCAGCGGCTTCCGCTGGAGCTTCTTCGGCAAGGGCGACGTCGATATCGCGGTCAGCCTCGGCGTGACGCTGGGCTTCCTGATCGTCTGCCTCGCGATCATCGCATGGATCTTCAAGAGCGGCTGGCGGCTGAAGAGCTGAGCCGCCGTCGCACCCGTGCCGACAGCGCGGGCCGCAGCACGAGCGCGTTGAGGTCGACCAGCACGTGTACCGCCATCGGCACCCACAAGGCGCCGGTGCCCATGTAGAGCGCGGCAAGCAGGCCGCCGCCGACGAAGGTCGCGGCCATGCCGATCCAGCCCTGATAGCGGTGCATCGCGGCAAAGGCGGTGGTGGCGACGATCGTGCCGGCCAGCCCCGATCCGGTCGCCATCGCGACGATCAGCGGCAGCCAGAGGCGGTAGAACAGCTCCTCCGCCGTCCCCGCCGACAGTGCGAGCACCGCCGCGGGCCAGAGGTCGGCGTCGCTGGTCGGCATGACCGCGCTGACGTTGCCCGCCGCCCACGGTGCCCGCCCGCGCCGCGCCCGCCACCAGGTGAGCAGCAGCCCGAGCAGGCTGCCGGTGCCCAGTCCGATCGCGACGGTGCCGGCGCCGATCGAGCCGGGCGGTACGCCCGCACCGAACGCGAGCGCCCAGAGTTCGGCGGGCAGCAACCAGATGCCGAACAGGCGCTGCACCGCGATCAGCCCGATCAGCGCGGTGACGCCATAGCCGATCCACAAGGTCGCCGCCCATCGCAGATGCCGTGCCCGGAAGCCGACCCGTACCCAGGCGAACATCCGCCCGCGCCGCAACAGCGCGATCTGGTAGCCGATGGTCAGAACGAAAAGCAGCGTGACGAGCATTGCCGTCACTCAGCCGGGATGCGTCGCGAAGTCCACTGTCGATCGTGCGCCGGAGTTCATCATGTCGTCATCCCGGCGAACGCCGGGACCCATGGTTGCGGAGGGCTCGGCGTGGCGCACACCCTCACCGACACCGTGTCCATGGGTCCCGGCGTTCGCCGGGATGACGACATTGGGAGGGATCACCGCAAACCGGTCGCCTCCGCTCAATCGGTGCGATGCTCGCCCTTGACCCAGCGCACCGTGCCGGTCGATGCGCGCATCACCACGCTCTCGGTGGTCATCTTGCCCTTCTTGCGCCGCACGCCTTCGAGCAGCGAGCCGTCGGTGACGCCGGTCGCCGCGAAGATGCAGTCGCCCTTGGCCAGCTCTTCGAGATCATACTGCTTGTCGAGGTCGTCGATGCCCCACTTACGCGCCCGTGCGCGCTCGTCGTCGTTGCGGAACAGCAGGCGCCCCTTGAACTGGCCGCCGACGCAACGCAGCGCGGCGCAGGCCAGCACGCCCTCCGGCGCGCCACCCGAGCCCATGTAGACGTCGATCGTCGTATCCGGGTCGGCGGTCGCGATCACGCCGGCGACATCGCCGTCACCGATCAGCATCACGCCGCAGCCGATGCCGCGCAGCTCGGCGATCAGCGCCTCGTGGCGCGGACGGTCGAGCACGCAGGCGATAATCTCGCTCGGAGCGACGCCCTTGGCGGCGGCAATCGCGGTGATATTCTCGGTCGGCGTCCTGTCGAGGTCGATCACGCCGGCGGGCAGGTTCGGCCCGACCGCGATCTTGTCCATATAGACGTCGGGCGCGTTGAGCAGGCCGCCCTTTTCGGCGATCGCCAGCACCGCGAGGCTGTTCGGCCCCGCCTTGGCGCAGATCGTCGTGCCTTCGAGCGGATCGAGCGCGATGTCGATCGCCGGTCCGTTACCGGTGCCGACCTTCTCGCCGATGAACAGCATCGGCGCCTCGTCGCGCTCGCCCTCGCCGATCACCACGGTGCCGTCGATATCGAGTTCGTTGAGCGCGGCCCGCATCGCCTCGACCGCAGCGGCATCCGCCGCCTTTTCGTCGCCGCGCCCCGTCAGCGTCGAGGCGGAGATCGCCGCCGCTTCAGTGACGCGCACCATCTCGAGGACGAGGACGCGATCGAGGACCTGGCTGGCGGCTTGCATGCTATACCTCTGTTTAACGTGTATAACAGGGGTGTACCCCGGTCTTGCTGCAACGACAAGCGCGATCGAGTCCCGCGCCGGGTCTGCGACAGGAGGGCATGTTCATGAGTCCCCGGCGCTTTGCGAAGGGTCAGAGCGTGATCGCCGCCTTCATCCCCAGCACGCCGACGTCATGCGCCTCGCGGATGCCGCCGGGGTGATGGATATATTGCAGGTTGGGGCGAAGCTCGAGCCAGTCGATCGGATGGATGCTGTAATAGACCTCCGCGGCATATTCCGCGTGACGCACCGGCGTCCCCGGGATCAGCCGGTCCGCGGTCGCGGCGCGGCCGTTGACGTTGGTCCGCCCCGCCGCGACGCCGAGCACGTCGCCCGGCACCGCCGGCACCAGCCCCTTGTAGAACAGCCCCACCGACACCTGATTGTCGGTCACCGAAGTCGCCCGGTCCGCCTGCGTGATATTGGCGAACATCGACAGGCCGGTCAGCGCCTTGCCGTCCTTCGACTCGCCGGTCAGCTGCTGCTGCATCGTGCCGTAGACGCCGTAGCGACTCGTATGCTGGAGCGGTGCCAGCCCGGTCACGACGCTGGGATTGCGGTTGACGTCGAACAGCACGTCGTCGCCCTTCGCGGTGCCGAGCCACGCCCCGACCTTGTACGATCCGACGTGCCCGTCGTCGCCGCCCCGCGTCCAGCCGACCTCGACCGGGATCAGCGCGCCGGTCGCGCCATGGAAGCGCCACAGGAAGAAGTCGTTGTCGAGGTTGCGCGGATTGATCTCGTACACGCCGCCCTGCACGTAGAGGTCGCGGGGCAGGTCGACGCGGACGCGGCCGCCCCATTGGCCGATCGGCCAGTTCTGCCAATAATCGCCGACCAGATTGCCCGGCTGCGATCCGCAGAAGGTCAGGTTCATGAAATGGCACGAGAAGACCGCAAAGTCCTCGCCGGGATTGGTCCGCCCCAGCTTGATCTCGACGCGCGAGCCGATCCGCTGTTCATACCACAATTGCGTGACGCGCAGCGTCTGCCCGCGGCCATAGACCTCCTGCACCTGCTGCAACGAATCGATGCCCGCGTCCGCGGTCAGGTTGCGGCCGCGCCGCCAGGTCAGCGTCGCCTGGAAGGCGCCGCCCGTCAGGCCGACCAGCTTGTCGAGATCGAGCAGCGCGCCCGCGTCGAGCTGCCCCGTCTCGCGGAACAGCTTCCGGTCGCCGCCGGCGACGTTATAGCCGCTTTCCGATGCGTAGCGCGCGGTGACGCCGATGCCGCGTTCGCCGAGCCGGGTGCGGATCTCCTGCCAGTCGCCGATCAGGCCGGGCGGCGGCGCGCTCTGCGTATCGCCGATCAGCGCGGAGGGAGAGGTGTCGCGTGCGCGCGGGATCGCGGTACGCGGTCGGTGCTGGGTGTCGCCGCGGCTGGTATCGACCCCGGCCTCCGCGGTGTCGGGCGATGGCGCCGGTGCGCCGACATCGACCTGTTGGGCATGGGCACCGCCGGCGAGCAAGGCGGCGGTCAAAGCGGCGAAGGCGAAACGTAGCGTCATCGGATCCCATTGGAGCAGCACGGGGTCTCGCCCGCGCTACCGAGAACGGTCCAAAATGACATTGGTTCGTCAGACGAAACGAATTCTGCAACCGTGGCTGATCTGCAACGCTCCCGATGCCCGGCCGCGGCCGTCGCACCGGCTGGGGTTCGGCGGCCGCCTCAGCTTCGGCAGCCGATCAGCCCGGCGACGGGCACCGCGACGATATCCTGTCCCGGTCGCTCGATCTGCAACGACCCCTCCGGCACGCGGGCGCCCGCGGTCAGCCCGTCCTGCTGGACGATCTCCATCGCCAGCCGCACGCTGATGTCCTTGCCCCGATAGTCGATCGCATCGGCAAAGCCGAGCTTGCCCGTGCCGCTGCCGCCGGTTCGCGCCAGATCGAGCGTCTTGCCGCCGATCGACACGCGCAACAGGCCGGGCTCGGCGACCGCCATCGCCACCAGCTGACGATCGGCGGGGTTCCACAGATAGGCGGCGCAGCCTTTTCCCGGCAGCCGCTGCTGCCCGATCGGCCCGAGCACCGATGCGGGCGCGGGAGCAGCGGCGGTCTGGGCAGCCATGGCGAGCAACAACGCGATCATGGCGCGAGCCCTACCATGGCGAGCCACGCCGGGTAAGCCGCGACGCCGAGCAACGCGCCGAACGGCAGCGCGGTATCGCGGGCGATGTGCCGCCCGGTGAGATGCGCGAACAGTGCGACACCCAGCCCGATCAGGCTCGCGATCACCAGCACCGCCGGCAGCATCCGCCAGCCGAGCCACAGCCCGATCGCCCCCATCAGCTTGGGATCGCCGCCGCCCATCCCCTCGCGCCCGCGCAGCACCTTGTAGCCGATCGCGACAGCGGCGAGCGCGGCATAGCCGGCGACGCCACCGATCAGCCGATCGGGCAATGCGGGCACGAGCCCCGCCGCCCCGCTCGCCACGCCGGCGACCGCCAGCAACGCGGTCAGCCGGTCGGGCAGCCAGAAGGCGACGATATCGAGCGCCGCCAGCGCCAGCAGCAGCCAGCCGAACACCGCCCCCGCCACACCCGCCCAGCCCGGCGCGACCGCTCCCGCCGCCGCGCCGATCGCCAGCGCCGCCAGTTCGATCGCCAGATGGCCACGATCGATCCGCGCACCGCAGCTGCGGCACCGTCCGCGCTGGAGCAGGAAACTGACGATCGGCATCAGCTCGGCCGGGCCGAGCGTCCGTCCGCAATGATCGCAGGTCGACCGTCCGCGCGTGATCGACCGGCCCGCCGGCCAGCGGATCACCAGCGCCGCGATGAAGCTGCCGAAGATCGCGCCGAGTCCGCCGAGCAGCAGCGCCCAGCCGACGGCGCTCACGTCAGGCCTCGCCGGGGTCGGGCTCGCGAATCAGATAGCGGTAGACGCCGAGCATATCGATCAGCAGCAGCACCACGTTCTGCGACCCCAGCGCCCAGTCGCGCATCAGCGCCGCGCCGACCAGCCACGCGACCGCCGAGAGGCAGAACAGCACCATTGCCCAGCCGGTGTCGCGCCGCCCCCAGTCGAGCGCGACGATGGTCGCCGCAATCATCCCGCTGATCGATGCAAACCACCGGATAGGCTCGATAAATTCTTCCATCGCGGCTGAGCGTGCGGGCGCGCAAAAGTATCCCGCGCGATGCGTCCTCCCCTGCCGGACGCAGGTGACGCCACGCAGCGGTGACGAAGCAAAAGGATTGGGCAACGGCCGGGACACCAAAGCCTTCGCTGCTCCCTGCCCCTCCACCGCCGGGCGCCTGCCGAACAACCCCCGTTGCCCTTTGGGGGGAGGATCGATGACGGCCGCCGGCCCCGCCCCCCTCATGCCGACCCGCAGCCACGCTGGGCCTGCGATATCCCGTCATTGCCCCGCCCACTCCCGCACCCTAGATCGCCCCCAACTAGAAACACCGGAGAGCCCATGTCCACCGATCCCGTCGTCATCGTCAGTTATGCCCGTACGCCGATGGGCTCGTTCCAGGGTGCGCTCGCCGGCGCATCGGCGACCGAACTCGGCGCCACCGCGGTCAAGGCCGCGGTCGCGCGCGCCGGCGCGTCGGCCGAGGCAATCGAGCGCATCTACATGGGCTGTGTCCTTCCCGCGGGCCTCGGCCAGGCGCCGGCCCGGCAGGCGGCGATCGGCGCCGGCCTCGGCACGCATGTCGAGGCGACGACGGTCAACAAGATGTGCGGCTCGGGCATGCAGGCCGCCATCCTCGCCGCCGATGCGCTTGCCGCAGGCTCGGTGGACCTGCTCGTCGCGGGCGGCATGGAGAGCATGACCAACGCGCCCTATCTGTCCCGCAAGCATCGAAGCGGTGCACGCATCGGTCACGACACGCTCTACGATCATATGTACCTCGACGGGCTCGAAGACGCCTATGAGCCCGGCAAGCTGATGGGCCATTTCGCCGAAGATACCGCCGCCGACTATCAGTTCACGCGTCAGGCGATGGACGATTATGCGATCGAATCGCTCCACCGCGCGCAGCGGGCGCAGGCGTCGGGCGCCTTCGACCGCGAGATCGTCGCGGTCGAGGTGGCCGGCCGCAAGGGCACGACCACCGTCGCGCTCGACGAACAGCCGGCGAAGGGCGACGTCGCCAAGATCCCGACGCTCAAGCCCGCCTTCTCGCGCGACGGCACGATCACGGCGGCCAACGCCTCGTCGATCTCCGACGGCGCCGCCGCGCTGGTGATGACCCGCGCCAGCATCGCCGAACGGCTCGGCCTCACCCCGATCGCCCGCGTCGTGTCGCATGCCGCGCACGCCCACGACCCCGCCAAATTCACCACCGCGCCGGTCTTCGCGATGCGCAAGGCGATGGAACGCGCCGGCTGGGGCCGCGACGACATCGACCTGTTCGAGGTCAACGAGGCGTTCGCGGTCGTCTCGATGATCGCGATCCACGACCTCGGCCTCGATCCGGCGCGGCTCAACGTCCACGGCGGCGCCTGTGCGCTCGGCCATCCCATCGGGGCGAGCGGCGCCCGCATCCTCGCGACCTTGCTGTCGGCGCTGGAAACCAACGGTCAGCGCCGCGGCCTGGCGTCGCTGTGCATCGGCGGCGGCGAAGCGACCGCGATGGCCGTCGAATTGATGAACTAGGCGGGATCGACGTTGGGGGCTCGGAGATAACGCCGGCCCCGGCTGGGCAAGGCTATCGTGTGGACGTTCGCTTGACGCCGCCGCCTCCCAATTCCACCCCGTCACCCCGGACTCGTTCCGGGGTCCACCGGGCCACGAGGGAATGGTGGCCTATCATGCCTTTCCCCTCGCCGCAGAGTGGACCCCGGAACGAGTCCGGGGTGACGGATACCAGGAGGACGCCGACACGACCCTCATCACCGGAGCCATAGGCGATAGTCCTCCCCCTGGCGGGAGAGGAATTGGCCTCTAAGCATGACCGTCGATCCGGGCTGACACCCTGGGCAGAGAGGCTCCCTTCCCTTCACGCAAGAGAGGGGCGCACGTCGTAGATTACGGCAGGCGTTCGCCCGCCTCGACACCCCACAGGCTGCCCACCTCGACGAAGCCGGCCTGCCCGCGCACGTCGAACCGGCACCAGCCGCCGCCGCACGCGCTCAGCCGGCCGACCACGCCCGGCGCCGCGCGCCACAGCAGCTTCGCGCCCGCCGACGGCCGATCGTGCAGCTCGACCGGCTGCTGGCCGCGCACGATTGCGGTCCGCCGCTCGCTCAGCAACGCCGCCAGCATCCAGCCCTGCGTGCCGTCGGGATCCTCGACCTTGCGCCATTGCTTGAACGTCGCGACCACCCGCACCGGCAGGTCGGCGCGCTGGTACAGCCAGCTCGCCGGATAGGTCTTGTCCGGGCCGGTGCGCATCCGCGCGCGGCCGGCGTTGATCGACGCGAAATAGGGCAAGGTCTTCTTCGCATCGGCGGCCAGCGCGCCGCCGTCGGCGACCAGCATCGCCAGTCCCGCGACCGCTAAAGCCCAATGGCGCATCATAACATTCCTCAAACTGGAAGCCCCCTCTCTAGCGTGGCCGCGGACAGGAGCAACGATCCGTTGACGCAACCCACGCGCTCCGCCAAGCCGATGCCGCGATGCCAGAGCCCCGCAAGACCCCCAAGGTGATCGTCACCCGCGAGCTCGCCGACACCGTCATGGACCGGCTGGAGGCGCTGTTCGACACGACCAACAACCGCGGCGACGCGGTGATGACGCGCGACCAGCTCGCCGCCGCGATGGCGGATTGCGACGTGCTGGTGCCGACCGTCACCGACGAGATCGATGCCGATCTGATCGCCGGCGCCGGCGAACGCCTGCGCCTCATCGCCAATTACGGCGCCGGCGTGAACCATATCGCGCTCAAGGCGGCGCGCGCCCGCGGCATCATCGTCACCAACACGCCCGGCGTGCTGACCGAGGATACCGCCGACATGGCGATGGCGCTGATCGTCTCGGTGCCCCGGCGGCTGGCGGAGGGCGAGAAGCTGGTCCGCTCGGGCGAATGGCACGGCTGGAGCCCCGGCGGGATGCTCGGCCACCGTATCGGCGGCAAGGCCCTGGGCATCGTCGGCATGGGGCGGATCGGGCAGGCGGTGGCGCGACGCGCGCGCGCGTTCGGCCTGTCGATCCACTATCACAACCGCCGCCGCCTGCCCGCCGTCGTCGAGGCGGAGCTGGGCGCGACCTATCATGCCGATCTCGACGAACTGCTCGGCACCGTCGACATCGTCAGCATCCACACGCCGCTCAACCCCGACAGCCGCGACCTGATCGACCGCCGCCGCATCGGCCTGATGCGCCGCCACGTCTATGTCATCAACACCTCGCGCGGCGGCATCCTCGACGAAGCGGCGCTGGTCGACGCGCTCGAAGGGGGCCGGCTCGCCGGTGCCGGGCTCGACGTCTGGGAGCACGAGCCGCGCATCGATCCCCGCCTGCTCGCGCTGCCCAATGTGGTGATGACCCCGCATATGGGGTCGGCGACGCTCGAGGGCCGGCAGGCTTCGGGGGAGCGCGTCATCCAGAACATCCGCATGTGGGCCGACGGCCATCGCCCGCCCGATCAGGTGCTCGAAGGCTGGGCGTAACTGCCCGCCCGATCGGTGACAAAATGTTGCCCGTCGGAACATCTTGCTGCGCAGCACCATTTACGCTGCTTCGAATCAGCAAGGGAAATCAACGATGAAGATCAAGCCGCTCGCCGCGTCCGCGCTCCTGCTCGGCACCGCGATCAGCCTGTCGGCCTGTTCGACGCTGAAGGGCGCCGGCATCGGCGCTGCGGGCGGCGCGGGCGTCGCCGCGGCGACCGGCGGCAGCGTCGAGAAGGGCGCGGCGGTCGGCGGCGCCGGCGGCGCCGTGGTCGGCACCGTCGCCGACTAACCGAGGTTCGGGAGCGCCGAGCGCCTCAACCCGGCGTTCCCGTACACCGTGCAAGGATCCGCGCCCGCGCGTGATCCTTGTCACGGCCGAAGCGGGTGAGGATCGCGATCATCTCGTCCCGCGCAGGCGCATATACCGTCTCACTGCCGATGCCGACCGCCACGCGCGTGCCCGGCACGAGTTCGGACCAGCTCCCTTCGGCGGCGAGCATGAATCCGCCCATGATCTCGACATCTCGGTCCGGCCGCCGCCAGCGCGCGAACAGCCGCGAGCGGAAGCGCGGATCGACATCCGGCGGCGAGACGACGATGCCGAGCCGCGCCACGAGGGCAGCGGCGTCGCGCTCGCTGGTCAGCAGATCGATGTCCGCCACCGCGGTGTCGCCGCCCAGCAGCACCACCGCGGCGCTCCCGATGATCCACCAGGGATCGATCGCGGGGCGCATTGCCCCGGCCACCGCGATGAGCGCCGCCTCGACCCCCGCGTCCATCGTGCCGGCGGCCCGCTCAGTCCCCGGTCAGGATGCGATCGACCAATTGCTTCACCGTCGGCACGAAGCCGTTCGAGTAGAACGGATCGCGCTTGAAGTTGTACGCGGCATGCCCGGCGAACATCAGATTCTGGTCGATGTCGCCGCCATGCGCGATGTCCTGCAAGGTCTTCTGGATGCAGAAGCTGCGCGGGTCGGCGAGCCGGCCGGTCGAATTGGTGTCGGTATCCGCCCAGCTCGAGAAGGAGCATTGCGACAGGCAGCCCATGCAATCCGCCTGATCCTTGCGGATGATGCCCTTCTCGACCGGCGTCACGAAGACGAGCGTGTTGTCCGGCGTCTTGAGCGCATCGGTATAGCCTTCGCCGAACCACTGGCGCGCGCGCAGCAGGTCGTTGCGCGTCACCCAGAAGTTCCTGCCCTTCACGCCGACGTCGAGCTGGAAGACGTGGTCGCCCGCCTCCTGCGTCGAAAAGGCGATCTGCCGCTCCGACCGCGCCTCGAGGTTGCGGAGGAACGGATTGCGCACCGCCGACGAATAGAAACCGGTCGGCGAGAAGCGATGCAGCAGCACTTCGCCTTCCTCGATCTCGGTCAGCTTGGCCTTCCATTCCTGCGGGATCGGGCTTTCCTGGGTCAGCAGCGGCCGCGTGCCATATTGGAAGGCGATCGTGCCGAGTTCCGGATTGTCGAGCCAGTCGTTCCAGTCGCGCAGGTACCAGACGCCGCCCGCCATCACGATCGGCGTGCTGTCCGGGATCCCGCCCTCGCGCATCACCGCGCGCAGTTCGGCGACCCGCGGGAACGGGTCCTGCGGCTTCAACGGGTCCTCGGCGTTCGACAGGCCATTGTGGCCGCCGGCGAGCCAGGGGTCCTCGTAGACCACCGCCGCCAGCCAGTCCGCCGCCTTCGAATAGGCGCGCTTCCACAATGCGCGGAAGGCGCGGCCCGACGACACGATCGGCAGATAGGAGACGCCGTACGACGCCGTGATCTCCGACAATTTGTACGGCATGCCGGCGCCGCAGGTGACGCCCGCGACCATGCCGCGGGTCCGCTCCAGCACACCGTGGAGGATGCGCTGGGCACCGCCCATTTCCCACAGCACGTTGATGTTGATCGCGCCGCGACCGCCGGCGATCTCATGCGCGCGCTCGACCTGCTGCACCGCGCCCTCGATGGCATATTGGACCAGTTCCTCATGCCGTTCGCGGCGGGTCAGCGCGCGATAGACCTGGGGGATGATCTTGCCGTCGGGATCGTAGCTGTCGGCGTTGACCGCGGAGACCGTGCCGATGCCGCCCGCGGCGGCCCATGCTCCCGCAGAGGCATGATTGGTCGCGGCGACGCCCTTGCCGCCCTCGACGAGCGGCCAGACCTCGCGGCCATTGTAGACAATCGGCTTCAGGCCCTTGAACACGGAAAGCTGCACCTCATTCGGGGGTAAATACGGCCGGCTATACAAGAAGGATGCAGGGATGCGAAGGAATTGCGCTTCGCTGCGGCCGAAGCGGCCGTTTGCGACCAAATGCCGCACCGGCGCGGCGAGATCCCGCGCATCCTTAGTAGCTGGTTAACGCCCTTGCGGCACATCCGGCCCGGACAGGCTTGCGAGGGGGGGAAGCAACACCGATGGAGGTCCTCAATCATCTGATCGCGCCGCGCCGGACGGCGGTGATGCGGCTGCCCGACCGGCCGCGCTCGCCGCTCGGCGCGCTGCTGCTGCCGCAGTTCGAACGGCTGGGCTGCGTCGCGGGGGCGCTGCCGCATGATGGCCCGACCGGCTCGGCCTGGTCGCGCGCTTATATCCTCGGCGCCGCCTGCGCCGCGCTCCAGCAGCACGGCCCCACGCCGATCAGCGACCAGGATTGTTTCGCCACCGCGCTGCACGCCTTCGCGCTCACCTATGGCGAGACCGAAGCGCACGACATCCTCACCGCCACCATCGCCGCGGCCGAGGCGCAGGAGCCGGAGGTGGAGGACGGCCTGCTGCAAGGCGCCGTCGACCTCGCGCTGGTCGCCTCCGGCGATTGCGGCGCGTCGCTCCATTTCGCGCTGCGGCTCGAAGAGGAATTGACCCAGGAGGCATAGTCCCAGCCGCCCCATAGGGGCGGTGCAGCAGCCTAGCCCAGCGCCCCCGGCCGCCCCATCGCGCCGGCGTACAGCGCCTTGTACCGGGCGATCATCGCGCGCTCGTCATAATCGGCCCGCGCCTTCGCCTGGTTCGCCGCGCCCACCCGCGCGCGCAGATCGGCATCCGAAACCAGCGCCTGCAACGCATCGCGCAGCAGCACCTCGTCGCCGCCGGTCACGAAGGGCGCATTCTCCGCCGCGACCATGCGGGGCACGTCGCCGACCGGCGTGCTCACCACCGGCAACCCGGCCGCCATCCCCTCGACGACGCTGATCGGGAACTGTTCGCTCGCCGAGGACAGCGCGAGGATGTCGAAATGTCCGACGAAGCGGTGCGGCTGGCCGAGAAAGCCCGGCAGCACCACGCGATCCGCGATCCCCATCGCCCGTGCGGTCGATTCGATCGCCGCGCGCTCGGGCCCCTCACCGACGATCACCAGCCGGAACCGGCCGGCGATCCCGCCGCAGGCGCGCACCAGCAGCGGCAGGTTCTTGACCTCGCGCAGCCCGGCGAGCGCGCCGATCACCACCTCCTTGCCGTTCGGCACGAAACCGGGAATCGCTCGCGGGTCCGGCTTCTGCGCGTAAAGCGCGGTGTCGATGCCGTTGGCGATGCGATGCACCCGCGCCGCCGGCTGCTTCCACGTCCGTCGCGCGATCGTCTCCAGCGCCTCCGATGGCACGACCAGCGCATGCGCCGCGCCGAGGGCGATGCGGCGATAGACGTTCCGCTCGATCTTCAGGCCCCTCGCCTCGTCGGCGTTGAAACCGTCCTCGTGATGGACGAGCGGCGGCGCACCCTTGGGAAACACCCGCCGCGCCATCACGCCGTCGATCGCGCCCCAATTGTAGGTCAGCACCAAGTCGAACCGCCGCATGAACGCCGCCAGCGCCTCGTAGCGCGCCACCGACGGCCGCCCGGTAAGCGACGGCGGATCCTGTGCGATCTCATAGCGTATGCCCTTGGCGATCGATGCGCGCGCGCCGAGCTGATCGGGCACGCCGCTGACGATCGTATGCCGCGCCACATCGCCGAACGCGTTCATCAGCCGCACCGCCCGCGCCTCCTTGCCGCCCAGGCTGAAGCTCGAATGGAGGTGCAGGATGTGAACGGGTTGCGGCATGACGTATCGTGTAGCGGCGCCGCGCGCTTCGCGGAAGAACGCTTGGTGCCCGTCAATCGCCCCCAGCCACGCGGCTGGTGCCTCCTGCCGTTCTCCTCACCGCAGCCGCAGCCAGCGCCCCTCGACCATTGAGCGCCACGCCCATTCGACCGGCGCGATGCGGAACCGCCGCACCCACAGGACGGCAGCGCACAGCAGCACGGCATCCACCACCAGCGCCAGCGCCATCATCGCCGCCCAGCCCATCCGCCCGTAGAGGCCCAGGCCGTAGGGCGAGAATATCAGCCACGACACGATCAATGTCTGCGCGACGTACAGCGTCAGCGCGGTCCGCCCCGCCGCGGCGAACGGCGCCAGCCACCGCCCGCCGCGCGCGCTCGCGACCAGCAGCGCGATCGCCGCGACATGGCCGCAGGTCATCGCCAGCCGCGCGATATCCTCCCACATCCAGGCGATCTCGCCGCGACCGTCGAAGCGCGTGGCCTCCCACGCGCCGTACAGCCGCAGTGGCAGCCCGATGCCATAGCCCCAGGCGAGCATCCGCCGGTAGCGCCGCCGGGACCAGCCGCCCTGCAACGCGCCCAGCCGGAACAGACCCGCCCCGATCAGCATCGTCGCCGCGGCCTCCCAGACGTAGACGACCTCTTCGCCGCCGAGGCGTTCCAGCGCCACCCGGCGCTGTCCGGCCGTCCAGTCGGCGCGCGTGCCGTGGCCGAAGCGATCCTCGCGCGCGACCGCCGCGGCGTTCGCCTGCGCCATCTGCACGCGCGCCGCCGCCGGCACCTCCGCCGTCAGCCCGCTCGCCAGCGTGAACGCGGCATAGGACAGGCCGACGGCGAACAGCGCGCGCGTCGACAGCGTCCGGAACGCGCAGGCGAGCAGCGCCGCCACGGCATAGGTGTGCAGGATATCGCCCGGCCACAGCAGCAGAAACATGTGCGCGATGCCCAGCGCCCACAGCACCAGATTGCGCCAGCCGTAGCGCAGCGACACCGCGAGCGGATTGTCCGAGGCCGCCGCGATCCGATCGGTGAGGATCAGCATGCCCGCGCCGAACAGCATTTCGAGCAGCGCCCGCGCCGTCCCCTCGACCAGCACCGTCTGCAACCACCACGCCGGCCGGTCGGCGCCGCTCCAGCCGATGTGGCGGATGTCCGCCCAATTAGCGGTCATCGACGCGCCCATCTCGCTGACGTTCATGAACAGGATGGCGAGGATCGCCACCCCGCGCAGGATGTCGAGCAGCACCAGCCGCGGCGCACCGTCCGGCTCGTCGCCGCCCGCAGCGACGGCGGGCAGCGCCGCCGCCGCGCCGCCCTCCGCCCCGCGGCTCACGCCTCGGCGCGCGCGAGCAACCGGTCGATCGGCTCCTGCAACGCCGGCTCGCTCAATGTCGGCGCATGGCCGACCCCGGGCAGCGTCACCAGCTCGCCCTGGTCGAGCGCCGCCAGCATCCGCTCCGCCACCGGCTGCGACAGCACGTCGGAGCGGCCGCCGCGGACGATCAGCACCGGCACCGCGCGCAGGCTCGACAGCGCCGCCCACATGTCCGGCCCGCTCTCGTTGCCCGGCGTCTTGAACGGCTCGGCGATCTTCAGGTCATAGTCGAGCACGATCCGGCCGCTGCTGGTCAGCCGGTAGACGCGCTTGGCCATCGCCAGCCAGTCCTCGATCTTCCAGTCCGGATAGACGTCGGCATGGGCATCCTGCAGCGTCCGCGCCGCGTGCATCCAGGTCGGGCAGCTGCTGCCCTTGCCGACATAGCCGCGGATGCGGCTGATCCCGGTCGCCTCGATCTCCGGCCCGACGTCGTTGAGCAGCGCCGCGGCGATCCCCGCGCCCGCCTGCGCCAGCAGCATCGTCACGATCCCGCCCAGCGAGGTGCCGACCGCGACGAAGCGCGTGATCCCGCGTTCGGCGAGCAGCGCCTGCACGTCCGCGACATAGGTCGCGGGGACATAGGTCATCGGGTCCTTGGCATAGTCGCTCTTGCCGCGACCGCGGAAATCGACCGCGATCACCTGCCGCCGTCCCGACAGCCGCGCCGCCAGCGCGTCATAGTCGCGCGCGTTGCGGGTCAGGCCCGGCAGGCACAGCACCGGCGGCAGTCCCTCGTCGCCCGGATAGAAACGGTAATGCAGCTTCAGCCCGTCGGCAGACAGCCGATAGCAGTTTTCATAGGCGGCCATGGTTGCGTCCTGAGGTTGGCGACCTCCATATCCACACATGCCCACCCACCCGCAAGCGTACCGCCCCGAAACCGCCCTGCTCGATCTCGGGCCGACGCTGTCCGATCCCGTCCAGGCCGCGAGGTTCCCCGAAACGCGGCTGCGCTTCCGCAACGATCGCGCCGCCGCCGAGGTGGGGCTCGACACGCTGACCGACGGCGAATGGGCGGCGGCGTTCGGCCGCTTCGTCCCCCTCCCCGGCACGCTGCCGCAGCCGCTCGCGCTGCGCTATCACGGCCATCAGTTCCGCCAGTACAATCCCGATATCGGCGATGGCCGCGGCTTTACCTTCGCGCAGCTGCGCGATGCCGACGGCCGGCTCATGGACCTCGGCACCAAGGGATCGGGCACCACGCCGTACAGCCGCTTCGGCGACGGCCGGCTGACGCTGAAGGGCGGGGTGCGCGAAATCCTCGCCACCGAGATGCTCGAGGCGCTCAATGTCCCCACCAGCCGCACGCTGTCGCTGATCGAGACCGGTGAGGAACTGGTCCGCGGCGACGAGCCGTCGCCGACGCGTTCGGCGGTGCTGGTGCGCCTGAGCCACGGCCATATCCGCATCGGCAGCTTCCAGCGGCTCGCCTATCATCAGGACGAGGCGGGTATGCGCGCGCTGGTCCGCTACGTCCTCGGCCATCTCTACGGCGAAGAATCGGACGATCCGTTGCGCCTCCTCGACCTCGTCGTCGGCCGCACCGCCACGCTCGCCGCGCGCTACATGGCGGCGGGGTTCGTCCATGGCGTGCTCAACAGCGACAATATCAACGTCACCGGCGAGAGTTTCGACTACGGGCCGTGGCGCTTCGCCCCGACCTGGGACCCCGCGTTCACCGCCGCCTATTTCGACCATGCCGGCCTCTATGCCTTCGGTCGCCAGCCCGAGGCGATCTATTGGGACGTGATGCAGCTCGCCGCCTCGCTGCGGCTGATCGCCGAGAGCGATCCGCTGATCGCCACGCTCGAAACGTTCGCCGCGCGCTACCAGCCTGAGATCACCGCGGCGCTGCTCTGGCGGCTCGGCGTGCGCCCGCGCGGCGGCGAGGAGGATCGTGCGCTGGTCCAGACGATGGAACGGGCGCTGCGCAGTTCCGAAGCACCGATGGACCGGTTCTTCTTCGACGTCTTCGGCGGCGTGCTACCCGACAGCTATGGCGCGGAGTGGCAGCCGTTCCGTGACGCACTCACCGCCTACACCCCGCGCAAGGACCGCAGCCACGCCTATTGGCAGGGCGAGCCGTGCAGCATGCTGATCGACGAGGTCGAGGCGATCTGGACGCCGATCGCCGACGCCGACGGTTGGACCGCGCTCGATGCCAAGGTCGCGGCGATCAGGCAGATGGGCGAGGCGCTGGCGTAACCAACGCCTTCCTTCCCTCTCCCTCCGTTAGGCCTGACGGAGGGGGAGAACACGGCACACCCGCGATCCCCCCGCCCCCACCTTGCCGCCCCGCCGCCATTCGCCTAACTCGTTGAACTGGACAGACAGGGTACGCATGGCCGACGCGATCATCTCCTACGAACCCGCGACCGGCGCCGAGCTGTGGAGCGGCGCGATCGGCGACGCCGATGTCGAGGTCGCCGCCGCGCGCGGCGGCTGGGCGCGCTGGGCTGCGCTGCCGCTCACCGTCCGGATCGAGACGATGCGCCGCTTCGGCAACGTCGTCCGCCAGCGCCACGAAGCCTTCGCCGACCTGCTCGCGCGCGAAACCGGCAAGCCCCTGTGGGAGGCGCGGACCGAGATCGACACGGTCATCGCCAAGGTCGACATCTCCGTCAACGCCTATGCCGAGCGCACCGCGCAGCGCCGCCTCGAATCGCCGATGGGCAGCCGCATGGCGCTGCGCCACAAGCCGCACGGCGTGCTCGCGGTGCTCGGGCCGTACAATTTCCCCGCGCACCTGCCCAACGGCCATATCGTCCCCGCGCTGCTCGCCGGCAACGCGGTGGTCTTCAAGCCGTCGGAAAAGACGCCCGCCACCGGCGCTTTCCTCGTCGATTGCTATCGCGCCGCCGGCGTGCCCGAGGCGTGCGTCCGCCTGCTGATCGGCGGCCCTGCCGAGGGCAAGGCACTGGCCGATCATGACGATATCGACGGGCTGCTGTTCACCGGCTCGGCGCGCACCGGCCTTGCGCTCAACCGCGCCTTCGCCGCCAAGCCCGAGAAGATCCTCGCGCTCGAAATGGGCGGCAACAACCCGATCATCGTCTGGGACACGCCCGACCTCCATTCGGCGGCGGTGCTGGTCATCCAGTCCGCCTTCACCACCGCCGGCCAGCGCTGCACCGCCGCGCGCCGGCTGATCGTCGAGGACCGGCTCTACCAGCCGCTGATCGACGCGATCTGCGCGATGGTCGGCCGGCTGATCGTCGGCAGCCCGCACGACGATCCGCAGCCCTTCATGGGCCCGGTCATCGACAACGTGGTCGCCGACCAGCTCAGCGAGAGCTTCCTGGAATTGCTGATGCGCGGCGGGCGACCGATCCGCCACCTCGAACGCCCGGTCGCCGACCGGCCGTTCCTCACCCCGGCGCTGATCGACATGACGGCGGCCACCGAGCATCCCGATATCGAATTGTTCGGCCCGATCCTCCAGGTCTATCGTGCCGCCGAGTTCGACGAGGCGATCGCGATCGCCAACAACACGCGCTACGGCCTGTCGGCGGCGTTGGTCAGCCAGACCCCGGCCCTCTACGACCGATTCTGGGCGAGCATCCGCGCCGGCATCGTCAACTGGAACCGGCCGACCAACGGCGCCTCCTCCTCGGCCCCGTTCGGCGGCATCGGCTGGAGCGGCAACCACCGCCCGAGCGCTTATTACGCCGCGGATTATTGCGCCTATCCGGTGGTCAGCAACGAAGCCGAATCGGCCCGCGCCAACATCGGCATCGGCCTGCGCGACGCCTGACGATGAGCCTGCCGGACGACTATATCGCCGTCCTGGAACATCTCGGCAGAGCGTTCGCGCAATACAGACGGACGACCTCCAGCGATGCCGTGCTGGTCGGTGGCGCCGCCACCGCACTACGAACGAGTGGCGCCTTCATGTCGGCGGATTTCGATGTCGTGGCCGCAGATGATGAGGCTTTCTCCCGCGCCATGATCCACGCAGGTTTCATCGCCGAAGGAGGAACCGGCCATCTCGCTGGCGGCTTCCGCCACCCGCAGCATCGCAATTACGTCGTAGAACAGGTCAGCGGCCCCTTGTTCGATGGCCTGACCGACCCACGGCGGATGATCCGCCTGGTCACAGCCCATGGTGGCGAGATCGTTCTTCCGGCCATAGAAGACTTGATCGCGGATAGATTAGGTCAGCACGCCGTCGCCAGCGTGTCCGACCCGTCGCGCCTTCTCCAGGCGAGGGCGTTACTCAAGATGGCGGAGACGATCGACCGGGAATATCTGCATCGACGGATCGTTCAGGAAGGTGGCGATCCGGCCCTGATCGGGCTATAGTCGATCCATGCAGATCGTCGCGCTGGCAACATTTTTGGCCGACGTAGAGAAGCGCGCGCAGGCAACGGGCGTGGCGGATATTCCTGTCGATGCGCTGCGCAACAAAGGCGCCGGTCGAACCGCTAAGAAACGCGACCTGCTAGCGCGCGCCGCGGAACACGATTCCGACGCTGGCACGATCGTGAAAAGCTACTTCTGATCAGGTCAGCGGTCCACCGCGACGCCCGCCTCACCCCACCGCGACGCGGCGCACCTCGGGCAGGGTCACCGTCGGCAGGCACTTGAACCCCGGCTTGGCGAGCAGATAGCCCTGGATATAGCGGATGCCGAGCGCACGCAGCACCTCATATTCCGCCACCGTTTCGACCCCCTCGGCGATCACGGTGATGTCGAGCGACTGGGCGATCCGCACCACGCCCTCGACGATCATCCGCCGCGGCAGGCTCTGCTCGATGCCGCGGATCAGGTCCATGTCGAGCTTGATATAATCGGTCTGGAACTTGGCGAGCAGGCCGAGCCCCGCGTGACCCGCGCCGAAATCGTCGATCGCGGTGCCGAAGCCCATCGCGGTATAGGATTCGACGATCGTCTTGACGTGCGCGGTGTCGGTCATCTCCTCGTTCTCGGTGAATTCGAAGATCAGCCGGTCGGTCGGAAAGCCGGTCGCATGCGCGGTCTTCAGCGTCAGCTGGATGCAGGCGAGCGGCGAATAGACCGCGTTTGGCAGGAAGTTGATCGACAGCCGCGCCTCGGTATCGAGGATCCCTGCCGCCACCGCCCCCTCGATCGCCGCGACCCGGCATTGCTGGTCGAAGGCGTAGCGGTTCTCCGGCGTCACCTGCGCCAGCACCGTGCCCGCCCCGGCCCCGTCCGCGCCGCGCACCAGCGCCTCATAGGCGAACGGACGGCCGGTGGTGACATCGACGATGGGCTGAAATGCCATGGCGATGGCAAACGGATGCTGCTCCGCCCGACATCCCTGACATCCGGCTGGCGTGACGTGCTTCATAGCATCGGGCCGTAGCCCGGCGGATGCTAAGGCTTCGTAAATGCGAGATTATCCTTTTCCGGCGGCTCAGCGAACGCTCGCCGCACCGCCGCCTGCCGCCTGCTCAGGCCCGGCGGCGGCGACAGCGCCGCTGGGGCACCCTCCTCCTTGGCTATGCGGATGATCCCGGCGCTGCCCACGCCACTCCCGCCGCCCGTCATGCCCGCCGAAAGCTCCCCTAACCCCCGCGAAAGCAACGCTGGCTTGTCGCCCTGCCCGCACCGGCCCATCTGACGATCATGGCCACGCTTCTCGATCCGAACGCCCGCGGGCGCGTCATTCTGGTCGGTGCCGGTCCGGGCGATCCGGGCCTGCTCACCGTCCGCGCCGTCGAGGCGCTGCGCAGCGCCGATATCGTCGTCCACGACGGCCTGATCGACCCGCGCGTGCTCGACATCGCGCCGCCCGCGGCGCAGCGCATCTCGGTCGCCAAGCGCCGCGCGCGCCACACGCTGCCGCAGGAGGCGATCAACGCGCTGATCGTCGCGCATGTGAAGACCGGCGCGATCGTCGTCCGCCTCAAGGGCGGCGACCCCTTCATCTTCGGCCGCGGCGGCGAGGAAGTCGAGGCGGTGCGCGCCGCCGGCCTGCCGGTCGAGGTCATCCCCGGCGTCTCGGCGGCGCTCGGCTGCGCGGCGGAGGCGATGCTGCCGCTCACCCATCGCGACCACAGCAGTGCGGTCAGCTTCGTCGCCGGTCAGTGCAAGGGCCTCTCCGATCAGGGCTGGTCCGGCCTCGCCGGTCAGGGCCGTACGCTGGTGATCTACATGGGCGTCGCCACCGCGGCCGATATCGCCGACAAGCTGATGGCCGATGGCGTCGCCCCCGACATGCCGGTCGCCGTGCTCGAACGCGGCACGCTCGCGGGCAGCCGCGCGATCCGCACCTTGCTCGCCGATCTCGGCCCGATGGTGACGCGCGAACGCGTGCAGAGCCCGGCGATCATCGTCGTCGGCGAGGTCGTCGAACTCTCCGACGCCGAGGACAAGCTCGCCCGCTGGGCGCGCATCGCCGAGGGCACCCACGACGGTCATACGGTCGTAGGGCCTGCCGAGGAGACCGCGGCATGAGGCTCCTCACCGGCAACGATCTCCCGACCGGCGACGTCGTGTGGTGGACCGGCACCGGCTGGTCGCGCCATGTCGAGGACGCGGTCGATGTCGGCACCGAGGGCGAAGGCATCCTGCGCACCGAGGAAGGCGCGCGGCGCGTCAACGTGCCCTATCTCATCGACGCGATCCCGACGCCCGACGGCCCGCGCCCGGCGCATATCAAGGACCGCATCCGCGCTCTGGGTCCGACCGTGCGGCCTGACCTGACGCTCAAGCCGGCCGACCCGTCGGCGGGAAGCTGGGTGATATGATGCGCGCGAAGCCGCGAAGCCGCGAAGGGACGGTTCTGGTTCGCGCAGAGGCGCGGAGGCGCGGAGGGGTTGCGCCTGCCGGTACTGGCGCGCTTATTCGCGAAGGACGGGTGACCGGACCGTGGCTGGCGCGAGCACACGCCCGCCCCACCCCGATCGTCATCCCGACCGCCCCTGTAGCGATCCCGACCTCCCGGATCGCGATCACGACCGCCCGTTTCGCGGCCCCAACCTCCCCAATCGCGATCACGACCGCCCGCTTCGCGGCTCCAACCTCCCCAATCGCGCTGACGACCGCCCGTTTCGCGGCTCCAACCTCCCCAATCGTCATCCCGACGAAAGTCGGGACCCGTGGACACGATGCTGCCCGTGAGACGCGGAACGGCAGCAACGGCCATGCCGCTCCCGCCCGGTTGTGGCCGAGCCCGTCGCAGCGCGGTGAGACCCAAATCACCCAAACCAAGCCACGCGCCCGTCCCCAAGCGGAACCGCAACCATGGGTCCCGGCCTTCGCCGGGATGACGAAGGAGGCCGGCGTCCACCCCGCGCACCACCAGCGCGACACCTCCGCGCCTCCGCGCCTCCGCGCGAACCAAAACCCTCTTCTCCCCACATTGCGCCTGCGCGCGAACCCAGCAGCCCTCGCCACGCACGCGGGCCGGAAAGCCGATCATGTATAAATACGACCAATACGACCAGGCGATCGTCGATGCGCGCGTCGATGAGTTCCGCGACCAGGTCGAGCGCCGCCTGTCCGGCCAGCTCACCGAGGATCAGTTCAAGCCGCTGCGGCTGATGAACGGCCTCTACCTTCAGCTGCACGCCTATATGCTGCGCGTCGCCATTCCCTATGGCACGCTCGATGCGCGGCAGATGCGCATGCTCGGCAGCATCGCGCGCGACTATGACCGCGGCTACGGCCATTTCACCACGCGCCAGAACCTCCAGTTCAACTGGATCAAGCTCGCCGATACGCCCGACATCCTCGCCCGCCTCGCGACCGTCGAGATGCATGCGATCCAGACCAGCGGCAATTGCATCCGCAACATCAGCGCCGACCAATATGCCGGCGCCGCCGCCGACGAGGTCGCCGATCCCCGCCCCTGGGCCGAGCTGATCCGCCAGTGGAGCACCTTCCACCCCGAATTCAGCTACCTGCCGCGCAAGTTCAAGATCGCGGTGATCGCGTCGGCGGAGGATCGTGCCGCGATGCGCCTGCACGATATTGGCATCCAGCTTGTCGAGCGCGACGGCGAACTGGGCGGTGCGATCTATGTCGGCGGCGGCATGGGCCGCACGCCGATGGTCAGCCACCTGATCCGCGATTTCGTCACCGCCGACGATCTGATGAGCTATCTCGAGGCGTGCCTGCGCGTCTACAATCGCTACGGCCGGCGCGACAATATCTACAAGGCACGGATCAAGATCCTGCTCCACGAGATCGGCCCCGACGAATATCGCCGCCAGGTCGAGGAGGAGTTCCTCGCGGTCAAGCAACTCGGCATCGATCCGCCGCGTGCCGAGCTCGAGCGGATCACCGCGATGTTCGCGCCGCCGGCCTTCGCGACCGACGTGCCGACCGAGGTCGATCGCAGCGAACCCGACTTCGCGGTCTGGCTCGACCAGAACGTCGCCGCGCACAGACAGCCGGGCTATGCGATCGTCAACGTCAGCCTGAAGCCCGCCGGCGGCATTCCCGGCGACGCCAGCGCCGACCAGATCGACCTGCTCGCCGATCTGGGAGAAAGGTTCTCCTTCAATGAGTTACGGGTAACGCACGCGCAGAACATCGTCCTGCCGCACGTCGCTATGCGTGACCTTGGTGACGTTTGGCGGCGGCTGTCGGACGCCGGTCTCGCCGAACCCAACCTCGACCTGATCACCGACATCATCGCCTGCCCCGGCCTCGATTATTGCAGCCTCGCCAACGCCCGTTCGATCCCGCTCGCGCAGAAGATCGCCGCGCGCTTCGCCGACCGCGACCGCCAGCGCGAACTCGGCGAACTGAAGCTCAAGATCTCGGGCTGCATCAACGCCTGCGGCCACCATCACGCTGGCCACATCGGCATCCTCGGCGTCGACAAGAAGGGCACGGAGAACTACCAGCTCTCGCTCGGCGGCTCGGGCGCGGAGGACGTCAGCCTCGCCAAGATCACCGGCCCCGGTTTCTCGGAAGACGGCGTCGTCGACGCGATCGAGCGCGTCACCGACCGCTATCTCGCGGTGCGCGAGCCGGGCGAGCGGTTCCTCGACACCTATCGCCGCATCGGCTTCGAACCGTTCAAGGAGGCGATCTATGGTTGATGCAGCCCTGCTCCGCTTCCGCGACGACGAGCCGCACGACGAGCCCGCGGTGACGCTCGATGCCTTCCTCGGCCAGAGCAACGCCACCGCGGTCCGCCTTGAGGCCGGCGAGGATGCCCGCGCGCTGTTGCCGCAGCTCGGCCAGCTCGCGCTGGTCGAGGTCAGCTTCCCCTCGTTCCGCGACGGCCGCGGCTACAGCGCCGCACGCGTCCTGCGCGAGGCGGGCTATACCGGCGAGCTGCGCGCCGCGGGCGACGTGCTGGTCGACCAGCTGCCGCTGATGCGCCGCTGCGGGTTCGACAGCTTCGCGCCCGAAGCGCCGATCGACGCCGACACGCTGCAACGCAGCCTCGACCGCTACGACTATCGCTACCAGCCCGCCGCCGACGCGGTGGTGCCGGTATGGAAGCTGCGTCATGGGTGAGCCCGCCCGGGCGCTCGACGTCCTCGATGTCGCCCCGCCCTTCACCGCCGCCGACGCCGCGGCGATGCAGATCCGCTTCGCCGGCGTCCCCGCCGCCGACATGCTGCGCGAACTGCTGACCGGCGAGCTTGCCGGCCGCATCGCCTCGGTCTCGTCCTATGGCGCCGAATCGGCGGTGCTGCTCCACATGGTGGCGAGCATCGACAAGGACGTGCCGGTCATCTTCACCAACACGCAGAAGATGTTCGGGGAAACCCTCGCCTATCGCGACGAACTGTCCGAGAAGCTCGGCCTTACCGACCTGCGCGTCTTCCGCCCCGATCCGCGCATGCTCGGGCTGAAGGATGCCACCGGCATGCGCTGGTCCTACGACCCCGACGGCTGTTGCGAGATCCGCAAGGTCGAACCGCTGCGCCGCGCGCTGGCACCGTTCGATGCGTGGATCTCGGGCCGCAAGGGCTTCCAGGCGGGCACCCGCACCGCATTGCCGCGCTTCGAGGAGGACGAGGGCCGGCTCAAGCTCAATCCGCTCGCCGATTGGTCGAAGAGCCAGCTCGACGCCTATTTCGAGGAGCACGACCTGCCGCGCCACCCGCTGGAGGCACAGGGCTATCTGTCGATCGGCTGCGCGCCGTGCACCAGCAAGGTCAAGCCGGGCGAAGACCCGCGCGCCGGCCGCTGGCGCGGCTGGGACAAGGTGGAATGCGGCATCCACGTCTCGACGCTCCCCGGCGACGATCCGGCGTTTTAAACTGGATCGTCCCGGTCCGGGAACAACGGCAAGCCAAATGGGTTTTTCGCACCGATCGGCGATGCCATAAGGCCAAGCCCTACTCTAGCGCTTGGGACGTCATGGCCGACGGAACGCCGGAAAAACCGCGGGGCGGGCCGCCCCCTCACCTGCAAAGCGTCGTCAACCACGACATGGCGGACGACAAGAACGGCATCTTCTTCGCGGCGGTCTCGACCACGCGGATGCCGATGATCGTCACCGATCCCAATCAGCACGACAATCCCATCGTCTTCGCCAATCCGGCGTTCATCAACATGACCGGCTACAGCCGGGACGAGCTGATCGGCCGCAACTGCCGCCTGCTGCAGGGGCCCGACAGCGACCGCGAGACGATCGCCGAACTGCGCTGCTCGATCGAGCAGCGACGCGAGACCTCGGTCGAGATCCTCAACTACAAGAAGAATGGCGCCGCGTTCTGGAACGCGCTGTTCATGTCGCCGGTGTTCGATGCCGACGGCCGGCTGGTCTATTATTTCGCCTCGCAGCTCGACGTGACCCGCCGCCGCGATGCCGAAGAGGCCCTGCGCCAGGCGCAGAAGATGGAAGCGGTCGGGCAGCTGACCGGCGGCGTCGCGCACGATTTCAACAATCTGCTGACGGTGATCCAGGGCTTCGGCGACATCATCCTGTCCAACCTGGAACGCGACGGCGAGTTCGACCGCCAGAAGGCCGCGCGATCGATGCGCGCGGTGATGCAGGCGGCGGAGCGCGGCGCGACGCTCACCCAGCAATTGCTCGCCTTCTCGCGCAAGCAGAAGCTGCAGGGCCGCGTCGTCAACCTCGGCGACCTGCTCGACCAGTTGCAGCCGCTGATCGAGCGGACCGCGGGCGGCGCGATCAAGGTCGATATCCGCCAGGCCCCCAACATCTGCAACGCGCGGATCGACCCGACCCAGGCCGAGCTGGCGGTGATCAACATCCTGCTCAACGCGCGCGACGCGATGCCCGACGGCGGCACGATCACGATCGAGGCGAGCAACCGCACGATCGAGGCGGGCGACAAGGGCTTCGGCGAGCTCGAACCCGGCCATTACGTCATGCTCACCATCGCCGACCAGGGCACCGGCATGTCGCCCGAAATCCTCGCCCGCGTCACCGAGCCGTTCTTCACCACCAAGGATCAGGGCAAGGGCACCGGGCTCGGCCTGTCGATGGTCTATGGCTTCATGAAGCAGTCGGGCGGCTCGCTGCGCATCTATTCGGAGGAAGGCCACGGCACCACGGTGCGGATGCTGTTCCCGTGCGAGGCCGCCGCGGTCGAGCCGCAGGGATCGCAGGCCTCACGCCCGCTCGCCGACAAGCGCGGCAACGAGACGGTGCTGCTCGTCGAGGACCAGCAGGACGTCGGCGACTATGCCGAGGCGGTGCTGACCGACTTCGGCTATACCGTGCTGCGCGCCGACAATGCCGATGCGGCGCTGGAGTTGCTCGACGGGGCCGGCACGATCGACCTGCTGTTCAGCGACCTCATCATGCCCGGCGGCATGAACGGCGTGATGCTCGCCCGCGAGGTGAAGCGCCGCCGTCCGCGCATGCGCGTGCTGCTCACCACCGGCTATGCCGAATCGTCGATCGAGCGGGTCGACGCGCGCGGCGCCGAGTTCGAGCTGATCCAGAAGCCCTACAAGCGCAGCGAGCTCGCCACCAAGGTCCGCCGCGTCATCGACGGGCCGACCGGCGTCGGTTGAGTTCGCCCGGTAGGGAAAGTGGCGGAGAGGGAGGGATTCGAACCCTCGGTACCCGTAAAGGCACGCCGCATTTCGAGTGCGGTACAATCGACCACTCTGCCACCTCTCCGCAGAAGACGTTTCGAGGCGCGAAGGCCTGATCGGTCGGTCGAGGGCGCGCCTCTAACGGGTTCGTTTTGCGGTGGCAACACCCTTCCGCTTGTGCAGCGCAGAAAGACCACTAAATTATGCCCATGCCTCGACACGATCCTACCGGTGCGCTTCCCTTCGTCGAGATCGAAGCCCCCGCGATCGCCCATGCCCGCTTTTCGATCGGCGACGTGGTGCGCCATCGCCTGTTCGACTTTCGCGGCGTGATCTTCGATGTCGATCCCGTCTTCTCGAACACCGACGAATGGTATGAGGCGATTCCGGAGAGCGTGCGCCCGACCAAGGACCAGCCCTTCTACCATCTGCTCGCCGAGAATATGGAATCGAGCTACATCGCTTATGTCAGCCAGCAGAATCTGGTGGCGGACGACAGCGACGAGCCGGTCGACCATCCGGCGATTTCCGGGCTGTTCACCGGATTCGCCGACGGCCGCTATGCGTTGCGCCGCGAACATCGCCATTAAGTCGGATTGAATCGCCGCCCGACGCCAGAATCACGGCGTCGGAGGTTGACAGCGACGTGCTATTTCCTTAGCTGCGACCGCTCATCCCGCCGGGCCTACCCGAGCGGGCATATGTTTTTTGGGAAGTGACTAAAGCCATGTTCGCAGTCGTGCGCACGGGCGGCAAGCAGTATCGCGTCGCCGCCGGAGACAAGATCGTCGTCGAGAAGCTGGATGGCGAAGCCGGCGCATCGATCACGCTGGGTGATGTCCTGCTCGCGGGCGAAGGCTCCGAGCTGAAGAGCGTCGAGGGTCTGACCGTCGCCGCCGAGATCGTCGCGCAGGCGAAGGGCGAGAAGGTCATCGTCTTCAAGAAGCGCCGCCGTCACAATTATCGCCGCAAGAACGGCCATCGCCAGAACCACACGATCCTCAAGATCGTTTCGGTCGGCTGAGCCCAGCGCGCACAGGAGTAGAGCAGCATGGCACATAAGAAAGCAGGCGGTTCGTCGCGCAACGGTCGCGATTCGGCCGGTCGTCGCCTCGGCGTGAAGAAGTTCGGTGGTCAGGAAGCGATCGCCGGCAACATCCTCGTGCGTCAGCGCGGCACCAAATTCTATCCGGGCGCCAATGTCGGCATCGGCAAGGACCACACCCTTTTTGCGCTCGTCGACGGCCGCGTGGCGTTCCACGAGGGCAAGCTCGGCCGTAAATTCTGCTCGGTGCAGATTATGGCGGAAGCTGCCGAATAACATCGGGTAACCAGCCGGGTTGCCCACCAGGGTGACCCGGTCGCACCGCCCAGGCGGTGCCAGCCAAATCAGGGAGACGGGTCACCCCGGCTCCCTTTTTTCTTGCTCCCCAACCTTTTGTCCCTGCCGCGTCACATGCGCGTGGCAGCGGCACGGCCAAGGAGAGAGCGAGAATGTTCGCCAGGACAAAGAGACTGACGCTGCGGCCGGCCTGGCCGGAGGATGCCGCAGCGCTGGCACAGGCGATCGGCCACGATGTGGTCACCCGGATGCTGTTGCGCGTCCCCCACCCTTATGGCCCGGCGGACGCGGACGCCTTTTGCGCGCTGCCGCGTGCGCATGACGAGGCGCGCTTCGTGATCGTCGCGCATGATCGCGGCGCGCCGGCGCTGATCGGCGGCATCGGCATCTCGGACCACGAGGGGTGCCCGAACCTCGGCTATTGGCTGACGCCGTCCGCCTGGGGCCGTGGCTATGCGACCGAGGCGGGCCGCGCGGTCGTCGAGATGGCGCGCCATGCGCTGCCGTTGCGCCGGCTCGATGCGTGGCATTTCGCCGACAATCCCGCCTCGGGCGCGGTGCTGCGCAAGCTGGGCTTCCGCGCCACCGGCCGGACGACGATGCGCCGGTCGCCGGCCCGCGCCGAGGCGGCGCCGACGCTGGGCTACGAGCTCGATCTCACCGACCGATGCGAGGCCGCGATGCCGATCGCGGCGTGAGGCGAATCGATCCTCAGCGCGCGCGCCGCGCCGCCACGCGGTCGGAGGGTCCGAGCCATGCCGCATAGGCCGTCAGCATCGCCGCGACTCCGGCCGCGACCGCGATGCTGGCGGTGCCGAGTCGCGGATAGACGATCGCGCCGATTACCGCGCCGCCGACCAGTCCGCACCACAGCAGCAGATAGGGCAGCCACGCCCAGCGCGGGCCGCCGAGAATCGCCGCCGCCAGCCGCTGCGCGAACTTGACCAGCGCGCCCGTCATATAGGTCACGCCGACACTGACCTCGCCGTCGTGCTGGAACAGGGTGTTGGCCATCCCCATCGCCGCCGCGAGCAACGCGGTCGTGCAGCCGGTCGAGACCCGGCCATCGGTCGCCGCCGCACCCGCCAGCAACACGGTGACGCCGATCAGCGTCGCGGGCTTGCGCCGCGCCCCCGCCATGGTGGTGACGATCGTCCCCGCCAGCACCCCGCCGACGAAGGCGGCGATCAGCCCCATCGCGATCCCGGCAACCGGCAGGCCCAAGGCGACCCCCACCGCCAGCCGCGTCGAATTGCCGCTCATGAACGAGACGAACAGCCCGTCGAGCTTGAGGAAGCCGATCGCATCGACATAACCGGCGAGCCCCGCCATGGCGGCGCCCAGAACCCAGAAGCGTTTCGCATATCGCGTCATGCCGCTGTCCCTAGCGCCTTTCGGGCCGGCGGTTGAAGCCCGGCGATTCGTCAGGCCGGGCGCGGCATAACGGCGGCCTCGTAATCGCTCTCCGCCAGACCGATCAGCGCGCGATCGTCATGCTTCCACGGATGGAAGCCGGGCAGGAAATAGGCCGCCCAGACCCCAGCGACCTTGCGCGCCATGCCGGGATTGCCGAACGCATACCAGAACAGCTGCGCCCACACCTTCGGTCCGGTCAGCCCGTCCTGCCGCAGCAGTTCGAGCATGCCGCGCGTACGCCCGGTGAAGAATCGCCACGTCGTGATCAGCATCACCATCGACTTGACCCGCCAGCGCGTGAAGCGCGGCCAATCCTTCGTTGCGTGCAGCCAGGTGTCGTAGGCAACGCCCTTATGCTCGATCTCCTCGGCGGCATGCCACAGCCAGAGCGCCTTGGCCTGCGTCTCGCCGCCGGCGAGATGCCGGGGATCGGCGATCAGTTCGTGTGCGAGCATCGCGGTGAAATGTTCGAGCGCGGTGGTGGCGGCAAGGCTGGCGATCGGCGGCCGCCCCTTGGTCAGCGCCAGCGCATCGTCGACGTCCTTGTCGAGTCGCCGCACGTCATAGCCCTGGTCGGTGACATGGCGGTTGAAGGCGACATGCTCGCGGGTGTGCATCACCTCCTGCTTGATGAAGGCGTTGATCTCGCCGGTCAGCTTGGGCGGGGTGCCGTCGCGGAACTTGCGCACGCTGTCGACGAAATAGCCCTCGCCCTTGGGAAAGGTGACCGACAGCGCATTGTAGAAGGCGGTCGCGATCGGATCGTTGTTGAGCCACCAGCGGCCCATCCGCATGCCGCGGCCGAAGCGCCGGTCGCGCGGAGTGATGACCAGATCGTCCGGCGTGGTTGCTTTCGCCATGGAAACCTCCAAACAAGGGCGATCGCCCCGTACTGACATCCTTGTAAGTAGGCTCCTGCCCTGTCCGCCGCAACCCATCGCAAGCGCCTGCCCCCCGCCGAAAGCCGCGACGCCGCGCTTGCCGCCGCACAGGCGCTGCTGCTCGAAGCGGGGCCGCAGGCGGTGACGCTGAAGGCGGTCGGTGCGCGGATCGGCCGCACCCACGCCAATCTGCTCCACCATTTCGGCTCGGCCGCCGGACTGCAACTGGCGCTGATCGCGCGGATGGCGACCGACATCACCGCGACGATTCGCGAGGCGCTGTTGCGCGACCGCGGTGCGGAGCCCGACCCGCGCCGGATCGTCGATCTCGTCTTCGATGCGTTCGACGGCGGCGGCGCGGGGGCGTTGGCGAGTTGGATGATCCTGTCGGGCAACCGCGATGCGCTCGATCCGATCCTCGCTGCGGTGCGCGCGCTGGTCGAGGATCTGGCCGGGCGTGTCGAGACCGCCTGCCGTCCGATCCAGGACGAGACGCTGCATCTGGTGCTGATGGCGCTGGGCGATGCGCTGCTCGGCGCCCCGATGGCGCGCGCGCTCGGCCTGCCGCGCGAGCGGGCGCGCGATCTGGCGGTGGCGATGCTCGTTTCGCCCTGCGCGCCGCATGACTGAGACACCGGCAATGTCGATTGGCACACCGGCAATGGTCACTGCCCTGCTCCGCGGGGAAATCGGGCGATATAGTTAACTATCGAGGGTCGCGGCTGGTCGGACAGCACGTGACATCGACTCGAGTCGAAGACGACGGCCGCATAAAGGCACGTTGTCACGGGAGGGGATGCCGGACGGGCGATGCTCCAGGCATTCGCTCGCCGGTGCTGCCGATCGGCGTCGCGATGGGGGTCGCGGCGCCGGTCGGCGGTTATCGCCGTTCAGACCACGCCATGCTGCGCGCGATAGTCGCCCGGCGTCATGCCATAGACCTCGCGGAACGCCCGCCCGAGATAGGCGGCATCGCAAAATCCCCAGCGTTCGGCGAGCATCGCGATCGTCTGCCGGTCGCCCGCGGTGCGCAGACTTTCCGCGATCCGCGCGAGCCGGCGGGTACGGATATAGGCCTGCACCCCGCCCTCCTCCTGCAACAGGCGATACAGCGTCGAGCGCGATACGCCGAGCGTCCGGCTGAGCCGCGTCGTGTTGAGCGAGGGCGAGCCCAAGTGCCGCTCGATCGTCTCGCGCAGCTCGACCAGCAGCCCGCGTTCCCGCTGGTCCACGTCCGCCGGAGCGGTTCCGAGACTGGCCGACACGGCGATGGTGAACAGGTCGAGCACGGTCTGCGCCAGGGCCGGCGCGCTGGTCACCGGCAGATGATGCGCATTGTCGCGCAGCGTCGCGAGGTGCGAGACCAGCAGCGCCGCCTGATCGGGCGCGATGACATGGCCATGCAGGCTGCGCACCGAGGCGGGCAGCATCTGCTCGGCCAGCGCGCGCGGCAGCGTGAAGCCGGTGCAGATCGACGCATCCGATGCGTGCGCCTGCACCTGCGCAAGATCGGCCAGCACGACCGACCCGCCCGGCGCGATCAGGTCGCGGCCGGCCATGTCGCCGCGCGCGCCGCCCTGATGGCGGACGTTGACGACGAGATCGTCGCACTGGTCGCGCGCGATATTCTCGCGCCGGCGGACCCAGTCCTGCGCGGTGATCCGCGCCTGGCCGAGTCCGATCGTGCCGAGGTCGAGCCAGTCCATGGCAACGGCGAAGGGTTCGTGCGGCGATGTGTCGAACCGCGCCGACAGGTTGGCGATGTCGGCGTCGCGCCAGCAGGCATAGCGCTGCGCGTCGGGCAGGCCATCCGAGCTGAAGACGCGTTGCCACGCCAATCGTCTGGGCGCCTGATCGCCCCGGGAATCGTGCAGCGTCGTCACCCGCCAAGTCTTAGCGCCAGCCGAAACGGCGGTTCAATGATCTTGTTGCACCCGGCGGGCGACGGCAAAGCAACCGCGGGGGTGGCCGTCCGCGCGCGGCACGCTAAAGAGGCGCCATGCATTTTCTCGACCAGGCCAAGATCTTCGTCCGCTCCGGCTCGGGCGGCCCCGGCGCCGTCAGCTTCCGGCGCGAGAAATTCATCGAATACGGCGGCCCCGACGGCGGCAACGGCGGCAAGGGCGGCGACATCATCTTCGAGGCGGTCGCCGGCCTCAATACGCTGATCGATTTCCGCTACACCCAGCATTTCCGCGCGCCGCGCGGCTCGGGCGGGTCGGGCAGCAACCGCACCGGCGGTGGCGGCGACGACCTCGTCATCAAGGTTCCGGTCGGCACGCAGGTGCTGTCCGAGGACAAGGAAGAGGTGCTGCTCGACTTCACCCGCGTCGGCCAGCGCGAGATCTTCCTACGAGGCGGCGACGGCGGCCGCGGTAACGCCAGCTACAAGACCTCGACCAACCGGGCGCCGCGCCAGCACGGCACCGGCTGGCCGTCCGAGGAGGCGTGGGTATGGCTGCGGCTCAAGCTGCTCGCCGATGCGGGGCTGGTCGGCCTGCCCAATGCCGGCAAGTCGACCTTCATCAACGCGGTCACCAATGCGCAGGCCAAGGTCGGTGAATATGCCTTCACCACCACGCGGCCGCAGCTCGGCGTGGTGCGCCACCACGCCCGCGAGTTCGTCGTCGCCGACATCCCCGGCCTGATCGAGGGCGCGGCGGATGGCGCGGGCATCGGCGACCGGTTCCTGGGGCACATCGAACGCTGCCGCGTGCTGCTCCACCTGGTCGACGCCAATGACGACGATGTCGCCGAAAGCTATCGCATCGTCCGCGAGGAGCTGGAGGCCTATGGCGGCGGCCTGATCGACAAGCCGCACGTCGTCGCGCTCAACAAGATCGACATGCTCGACGACGAGCTGATCGAGGCCCTGTCCGCCGAACTGGCGGAAGAGAGCGGCACCGACGTGATCCCGCTGTCGGGTGCGGCGGGGACGGGCGTCGACTGGGTGCTCGACAAATTGCTCGAGGCGATCGGGCCGGGGCCGGATACGGTGCCGGAGAATGACGAGGGCGAGGACGAGATCACCTGGTCGCCGGTGTGACCCTCTTCTAAATCCTCCCCCGCAAGGGGGAGGTGGCGCCGCGAAGCGGTGACGGAGGGGGAGGATACGGCGAACCGAGCCGTTTGCGGACACGCCCCCTCCACCACCCGGCTAAGCCGGGCGGTCCCCCTCCCCCGCTGCGCGAGGGAGGACTTGGTTCCTCGATATACGCTAGACCCCCATTCATGTCGCTCTTCCCGCCCGCCTCCTGCCCGCGCCTGATCGTCAAGGTCGGTTCCGCCCTGCTCGTCGCACCCGACGGCGCGGTGCGGCGCGACTGGCTGGCGACGCTGGTCGCCGACATCGCCGCGCGCGTCGGCGAGGGCCAGCAGGTCGCGATCGTCTCGTCGGGCGCGATCGCGCTCGGCGCGCGGCGACTCGGCCTCGCCAAGGGGGGGCGCGCCAGCCTTGAAGACGCGCAGGCCGCGGCGGCGACCGGCCAGATCGCGCTCAGCCAGACATGGGCGGAGCTGCTCGGCGGACACGGCCTCACCGCCGCGCAGATGCTGGTGACGCTCGACGATCTCGAAGACCGCCGCCGCTATCTCAACGCCGCGGCGACGCTCGGCCGGCTGCTCGGGCTCGGCGTGGTGCCGGTCATCAACGAGAATGACAGCGTCGCGACCGAGGAGATCCGCTTCGGCGACAACGACCGGCTCGCCGCGCGCGTCGCACAGGCCGCGGGCGCGCAGGGAGTCGTGCTGCTGTCCGACGTCGATGGCCTGTACGACGCCAACCCGCACACCAACCCCGATGCGCAGCATGTCGCGCGGGTCGAGCGGATCGACGCGGTCGCCGGCATGGCGGATGCGGGATCGGCCTCGGGCATGGGGTCGGGCGGCATGGTGTCGAAGATCGCCGCCGCGCGGATCGCGACCGGCGCCGGCGCGCATCTCGCGATCGCCAGCGGCCGGCGCGATCATCCGCTTGCCGGCGACCAGCGGCACACCCTGTTCGTCGCGGAGCGGGCGGCGTCGGCGCGCAAGGCGTGGCTGGCCGGCGGGCTGACCGCACGCGGCCGCATCCATGTCGACGCAGGCGCGGCGCGCGCGCTCGCGGCGGGCGGCAGCCTGCTCGCCGCCGGCGCGACGCGCGTCGAGGGCGCGTTCGGGCGCGGCGATCTGGTGACGATCGAAGGGCCGGACGGCACCGTCGCGCGCGGCCTGTCGGAATATGCCGCGGACGAGGCGCTCCGCCTGCTCGGCACGCGCTCGGAGGAACAGGCGGCGCTATTGGGCTATGCCCCGCGGGCGGCGCTGGTGCACCGCAACCATCTGGCGTTGCTGTGATGCCGTCGCCCCACCCACCCCGTCACCCCGGACTTGTTCCGGGGTCCACTCCGCGGCGAGGAGAACGGCTTGAGGCTCAAGAGGCGCACTGGCGGCCCAGTGGACCCCGGAACACGTCCGGGGTGACGGTCAGGGGTGTGGCAGCATGACCGTCCTCGCCATCACCGGCGCGACCGGCTTCGTCGGCGGCGCGCTGCTCGATCAGGCGCTTGCCGCCGGTCATCACGTCCGCGCGCTCACCCGCCGGCCGCAACCCGCCCGCGACCGCGTCACCTGGATCGAGGGCGCACTCGACCGACCGGACAGCCTGACCGCGCTCGCCGGCAACGCGGATGCGATCGTCCATGTCGCCGGCGTGGTGAACGCGCCCGACCGCGCCGGCTTCGTCGCCGGCAATATCGACGGCACGCGCGCGATGCTCGCCGCCGCGCGCACGGCGGGCGTCCATCACTTCGTCCACGTCTCCTCGCTCTCCGCCCGCGAACCCGCGCTGTCCAACTACGGCTGGTCGAAGGCGGAGGCCGAATCGCTGGTCCAGGCCAGCCCCCTCGCCTGGAGCATCGTCCGCCCCAGCGGCGTCTACGGCCCCGGCGACATGGAGATGCGCGACCTGTTCCGTGCCGCGAAGCTCAACGTCGCGCTGCTGCCGCCGCGCGGCAGGCTATCGCTGGTCGCGGTCGACGATCTCGCCCGCCTGCTGCTCACCCTCGCGACGTGCGACCTGCCGCCCGCGCTCTACGAAGTCGACGACGGCCACGTCCTCACCCATGAACAGTTGGCGCAGGCGATCGGCCGCGCCGTCGGCCGCCGGCGCGTGCTCGCGCTGCACCTGCCCAAGCCGATCCTCCAGCTCGGCGCGGCACTCGACAAGACCCTCCGCGGCGCCGGCGCCAAGCTCACCGCCGACCGCGTCGGCTATCTCGCCCATCCCGACTGGACCGCCCGCCCCGCGCTGCGCCCGCCCGCCGATCTGTGGACGCCGTCCGTCGCACCCGAGGCGGGGCTTGCCGCAACGGCGCGATGGTATCGCGCCAACGGATTGCTATAGCGCCGCAACCCTGCCGTATTTGGCCGCCATCCAGGAAGAATGATGACCGACCGCACCCAGATCCTCGACACGATCAAGGCCCAGATCGAACCGTTCAACAAGAAAGGCATCGCGCTGACCGAGGCGACCACCTTCCAGGGCGATCTGGAGTGGGACAGCCTCACCGTCATGGACTTCGTCGCCGCGATCGAGGACGAGTTCGACATCATCATCACGATGAACATGCAGGCCGAGATCGAGAATATCGGCCAGCTCGCCGATGCCGTCGCCAAGCTGCGGGGCGACGCATGACCGAAACCGGATTGCAGCCCGAAGCGCTCGACCTCGATCCCGCCCCGGTCGCACCGGCCAATGAGGCCGGGCGCGACCTGATGAGCAAGTTCGATGCCCTCATCGCCGAACGCAAGGCGCTGATCGACACCGGCGTCACCGATCCGTTCGCGATCGTGATGGATCAGGTGAAGGGCCCGACCGAGGCGGTGATCGCCGGCCGCGCCACGATCCTGCTCGGCACCTACAATTACATGGGCATGACGTTCGATCCCGACGTCATCGCCGCCGGCCATGCCGCGCTCGACCAGTTCGGCTCGGGCACCAACGGCAGCCGCATGCTCAACGGCACCTTCCGCGACCATATGGCGGCGGAACAGGCGCTGCGCGACTTCTACGGCACGACCGGCGCGATCGTCTTCTCGACCGGCTATATGGCCAATCTCGGCATGATCTCGACGCTCGTCGGCAAGGGTGAATACGTCATCCTCGACGCCGACAGCCACGCCTCGATCTACGACGGCTGCAAGCAGGGCAATGCCGAGATCGTCCGCTTCCGCCACAACAGCGTCGAGGATCTCGACAAGCGCCTCGGCCGCCTGCCCAAGGAGGCGGGCAAGCTCGTCGTGCTCGAGGGCGTCTATTCGATGCTCGGCGACGTCGCGCCGCTCAAGGAGATGGTCGCGGTCGCCAAGAAACACGGCGCGATGGTGCTGAGCGACGAGGCGCATTCGATGGGCTTCTACGGCCCCAACGGCCGCGGCGTGTACGAGGATCAGGGGCTGGAGGCGGACGTCGATTTCGTCGTCGGCACCTTCTCCAAGTCGGTTGGCACCGTCGGCGGCTTCTGCGTGTCGAACCACCCGAAGTTCGAGGCGATCCGCCTCGCCTGCCGCCCCTATATCTTCACCGCCTCGCTGCCGCCGTCGGTGGTCGCGACCGCCGCGGCGTCGATCCGCAAGCTCATGACCGCGCACGACAAGCGCGCGCAGCTGTGGGCCAATGCCCGACAGCTGCACGGCGGCCTGAAGGCGATGGGCTTCAAGCTCGGCACCGAGGCGCCCGACAGCGCGATCGTCGCGGTGATCCTCGACGACCAGGAACAGGCGGTGACGATGTGGCAGGGGCTGCTGCACGGCGGCGTCTACGTCAACATGGCGCGCCCGCCGGCGACGCCGGCCGGCACCTTCCTGCTGCGCTGTTCGCTGTGCGCCGAGCATAATGAAGCGCAACTCGACGCGGTGCTCGCCGCCTTTCGCGCGGCGGGGCAGGCCGTGGGCGCGATCGGCTGACCTTGATCCGCCGCAACGTGCGGCGGCTTTCCACGGGTGGTGAAACACACTAGCCTTGCCGGCGTGACTCGTAACGACGCCGAAACGGTCTCCGTAGGGACCCTGGAGGGCGACGCGACGTGGCGGACCATCACGCTTGTCGTGATGGGCCTGCTCGGCGCGGCGGTGCTCGTCGCGCTGATCCTGACGCTCGGCGAGGCGAACCGCCAGCGCGACCGCGCGCTCAAGGCGCAGGCGCACAGCTATGACGTGATGATCCTCGCCCGCACCGTGTCGGGCACCATCGCGCGGTCCGAGGCATCGCTCGGCCGCTACGTCATCAGCGGCAAGGCGGAGAAGGAGCTTGGCCAGCTCTATTACGACCAGTGGCGACTGGCGGGGACGCAGCTCGGCCGGCTCGAACGGCTGACCATGGATACGCCCGAACAGAGCGCCCGCGTCGGCCGGCTGCGCACCGCCTATCAGCAGCGCGGCGAGGAACTGTCGCTGACCGCGCTCAGCACCACCTATGGCCAGAACAGCCAGGCTCTCGCCCGCTATTACAAGGCCCGCCAGTCCCCCACGCTCACCGCGATCGACACGACGCTCGACCAGATCATCAGCCGCGAACGCGCGCTGCTCGACCAGCGGACCGCGGATGCGATGCGGACCGTCGACCGATCGAGCCGGATCGCCGGGGTGCTGGCGATCTTCGGCGTGCTGATCGTCGTCGGCGCACTGGTGCTCGGCTGGTTCACGCTGCACGCGGTCGGCGAGCGCGCGCTGGCCCGCGCCGAGGCGGACGCGGAGCGCGAACGCGCCGAGGAACTCGCCGCGGCGGTGACCCAGGCGACCGACGAACTGCGCGTGCAGGAGGCCAAGGTCCGCCAGATCCAGAAGATGGATGCGGTCGGCCAGCTCACCGGTGGCATCGCCCACGACTTCAACAATATGCTCGCGGTCGTGCTCGGTGGGCTGGAGCTGGCGCGGCGCGCGGTCGGGCAGGATCCGGCGACGCTGGCGCGCCACCTCGACAACGCCACCGACGGCGCGACCCGCGCCGCGGCGCTGACCCGCCGCCTGCTCGCCTTCAGCCGCGAGGAATCGCTCAAGCCCGAACCGATCGCCGCCGCGGCGCTGGTGTCGGGCATGTCCGAGCTGATCGACCGGACGCTGGGCGACGCGATCACCGTCGTCGTCCGCGACGAGGCACGCGGCTGGCAGGTCCATGCCGACCGGGTGCAGCTCGAAAACGCCGTGCTCAATCTCGCGGTCAACGCGCGCGACGCGATGAACGGCCGTGGTCAGCTCGTCATAGCGACCGGCGCGACGGTGCTCGAGGACGACCATGTCGACGATTGCTGCGCCGGCGAATATGTCACGCTCGCGGTGACCGACACCGGCACCGGCATGACGCCCGAGGTGCTCGAACGCGTCTACGAACCCTTCTTCACCACGAAGGCCGCGGGCAAGGGCACCGGCCTCGGCCTCAGCCAGATTTTCGGACTGGTGCGCCAGTTGCGCGGCGGCATCGCGATCGACACCGCGGTCGGCCGCGGCACCACCGTCACGCTCTACCTCCCGCGCGACACCAGCGTCGAGGTGGCGGAGCCGGCCGCGACCGTCGATCCGGTCAGCGTCGCGCCGCTCGCCGAGGCGCTGCACGTGCTCGTCGTCGAGGACGATCCGCGCGTGCTCGCCGCGACGATGATGGCATTGGAGGAACTGGGCCATCGCGGCATCGCCTGCGACGCGCCGCTCAAGGCGCCGGCACTGCTCGCCGCGCATGACGATATCGACCTCATCATCTCCGACGTGCTGATGCCGGGGCAGACCGGGCCGGAGATGATCGCCAGCCTGTCGCCGCTCTATCCGCATATCGCCGTGCTGTTCGTCACCGGCTTCGCCGGCGAGGCGAATGCCAGCGAGTTCGGCCGCCATCCGGTATTGCGCAAGCCGTTCACGCTCAGCGGCCTGGAGCGCGCGATCGGCAAGGCGCTCGCCGCCGACCGCCCCGCCCCGCCGCATCAGATCGCCGCCGAATGACGCGGGGGAATTTAGCTGACGTCCTCGGCACCCGCGCCTATACCGCCCCTTCCCCGCCCCGGCCCGAGCCCCTGACCGCATGACTTCTCTCGACCGCTACATGGCCCGGCTGATCGCGTTGCCGCTGTTCTCGACGCTGACCATCGCCGCCATGCTGCTGGTGCTCGACCGTATCCAGCGGCTGTTCGTGTTCGTCGCCACCGAGGGCGGCCCGGTCAGCGTCGTGTGGCGGATGCTCGCCAACCTGCTGCCCGAATATCTCGGCCTCGGCATTCCCATCGGGCTGCTGCTCGGCATCCTGCTCGCCTTCCGCCGGCTCGCCGCCAATTCGGAGCTCGACGTGCTGCGCGCGGTCGGCGTCAGCTATACCCGGATGCTGCGCGTGCCGTTCATGTACGCGCTGGTGCTGGCCGCGCTCAACATCGCGATCGTCGGCTTCGTCCAGCCCAAGGCGCGCTATTATTACGAGCAATTGCGCTTCGAATTGCGCACCGGCGCGCTCGGCGCGTCGATCAAGGTGGGCGAATTCACCCATTTCGGCGACCGCATGACCCTCCGCATCGAGCAGAGCCATGACAAGGGCCGCAAGCTCGACGGCATCTTCGTCTATTACAACGACAAGGGCACCAGCTATTCGGTCACCGCGCAATCGGGTCAGTTCCTCGCGACCGACGATCCCAACACGATCATCTTCCGCCTGACCAAGGGCACGCTCGTGCACAAGGCGCCGAACTTCACCGTGCCGCGGGTGCTGACCTTCACCTCGCACGATCTGCCGATCCCGCTGCCGCGTTACGAGAATTTCCGCCAGCGCGGCGGCCGCAACCTCGAATTCACGCTGCCCGAACTGGCGAAGCTCGGCCATGGCGCGCAGAGCGCCGAGCAGCGCGACAGCAGCCGCTCCGAATTCCACTTCCGCCTGGTCGAGGTGGCGACGATGTTCCTGTTGCCGCTGCTCGCGATCGCGCTCGGCGTGCCGCCGAAACGCTCCAACTCGGGGTTCGGCGTGTTCCTCGCGATCGTGATGATCGTGGCGTATCACAAGGTGAATGAATATGCCGCGTCGATCGGCGAACTGGGGCGGATCGATCCGTTGATCGCGCTCTGGGTCCCCTTCTGCATCTTCGCCGGGATCATCGTCTGGATGTATTATCAGATCGCCTATGTCCCCGGGGGGCAACCGATCGGCGCACTCGAACGCGCCTTCTCGAAGCTCGCCAAGCTCATCACCCGCTATCTGCCCGGCCGCGGCCGCAAGAAGGAGCGCGCGGCATGAGCAGCTTCTTCCCGTCGCGCACCGTCGCGATCTACATGGGGCGGATGTTCCTGGTGCGCACCTTCGGGCTGCTCGCCGCGCTGCTGCTGATCCTGCAGACGCTCGACCTGCTCAGCGAATCGGGCCAGATCCTCGCCCATCCCGGCAACACGCAGGAGCAGGTGTGGCAATATGTCGGCCTGCGCGCGCCGCAGATCGCCGCCTTCCTGCTGCCCTTCTCGGTCCTGCTCGGCACCATCCTGACGCTCATCACGATGAACCAGAACAGCGAGGTCATCGCGCTCAAGGCGGCCGGCCTGTCGGCGCACCAGGTGCTCGCGCCGCTGCTCGTCGCCAGCCTCGGTGTCGCGGTGCTCAGCTTCACCTTCAACGAACGGATCGTCAGCCGCGCCACCGCGACGCTCGATCAGTGGAAGGACGCCGATTACGGGCCGCTGCCGATCGATCGCGGCGACAGGACCAACGTCTGGGTGCGCGACGGCGACGATCTGATCGCGGTGCAGCAGGTGCGCGGGCGCGGCGAGCAGGTGCGGCTTGGCAACGTCACCGTCTACGACCGCACCGGCGGCGAGCTGGTCGCGATCATCCGCGCGCCGCAGGGCCGCCATGCCGGCAACGGCTGGGCGATCAGCCCGGCGACGCGCTTCGACGTCGCCACCGGCAAGCTCAGCACGATCGGCACGGTCAAGGTCGCGCCCGGCGTCCGGCCCGATCAGTTCACGCTCGGCGCGATCAATCCCGACGGGCTCGACTTCGCGTCCCTGCACGCGGCGATCGGCGACCTGCGCGATGCCGGCCGGCCGACCAAGTCGCTCGAGGGCACGCTCTGGCACAAATTCTCCAGCCCGCTCTCGGCGGTGCTGATGCCGCTGCTCGGCGCGGTGGCGGCATTCGGCATCGCCCGCTCGGGCCAGTTGTTCATCCGTGCCGTCATCGGCATGGCACTGGGCTTCGCCTATTTCGTCGCCGACAATTTCGCGCTGGCGATGGGCAATCTCGGCGCCTATCCGCCGTTCCTCGCCGCTTGGGCGCCGTTCCTGCTGTTCCTGCTGATCGGTGAGGCCGTACTCATCCGCACCGAGGAATAGGGCCCGCCCGTCACGGCACCGACAGCGGTCCGTCGAGCACCGCGGGCATCCGCGACACCAGCGCACCGGCGAGCTTGGCCCCGACCACGGCCGGCGCATTCGCCGGCGTCCCGGCGACCTGGGCGGTGACCGCACTGCCGCTCCATAGCGTATGGCCGTCGCGCCACGCGGTCAGCGTGATCGTCATCCGCGTGACGATCAGGGCTCGCAGATCCTGCTTCTGCGTCGGCAGCGCCAGCTGGACGCCCGCGCCCCAATTGGCGACCTGCGCGTCCGGCGCCTTCTTGCCCGCCGGCGCACCGACCAGCCCGCGCAATTCATGACGGATGTCGATGCGCGCCCGGTACCGGCTCGGGCCGCGGCCGGGCAGTACGAGGAAATTGGCGCTGTTGAAGACGTCGCCGATCGCATCGGCAAAGGCCGGCACCTCGGGACCGTCGGTCTTGCCGTCTTCATCGACAAGCAGCGTCACCGTGCCGGGCGGCACGGCCTCACCGGCCGCAGCGGGCGTGACGAGCAGCGCAAGGATGCCGGACCAAATGCTCATCTTCCGACACCCACCTCTGGCTATCGTCCTGCCCCATTATAGCGCAGGTGCCCGGTTCACCGTGGCTGGAACGTGCTCCGCACGATCTTGTTCACCAGCCCGGGCAGTCCGGCATAGCTGGCCTTGTGATAGGGCGAGCCCTGTTCGACCGCTGCGGTGATGCGGCGGTGCGCCTCGCCGAGCGCATGATAGGGCAGGCTCGGCAGCAGATGGTGGAGCGCGTGATAGCGCAGGCCCACCGGTGCCCACAGCGCCGGCAGCAGCGCCGGCGGCGGCACGTTGACCGAGTCGAGATATTGCGCGGTCACCGACATCGGCTCGCCGTCATTCTCCCACAGATGCGCGACGAGCGTGCGGACCTGGTTGACCACCGCGACGCCCGAACCGATCGCCAGCGCGATCGCGACGCTGCGCAGCGGGAAGACGCCGGTGGCGGTCAGCACGACGACGGCGATCGCCCACAGGCTGGCGGCGGTTTCGACCCGGTTCCACATCGTCAGCGCCTCGCCCTCCGGCGCACGGCGGCGGAACGACGGGTTGATCGCCAGCGCCGAATAGCGCTCCATCACGATCGTCCGCAGCTTCGGCGACAGCAGCGACACCGGCGACAGGATCGCATAGCGGATCAGCAGGCCGAGCGGCGCCAGCGCGGATATCACCACGAACGCCGGCAGCGTCCACGGCTTCATCAGCGCGAGCGGCAGATATTCCGGATCCTCCGACGTGCCATAACGCGTCTTGGCGTGGTGCAGGTTGTGGACGCCCTCGTACATGAAGCTCGGGACCAGCATCGGCACGCCGACCAGCGCATTCCACGCGCCCCGGAAGCGCGGCACGGCGCTATGCTTCATATGGCTGACTTCGTGGATAAAGCTCAGCGCGCGATACAGCGCCAGCGCCGAGACGACGGCGGCGAGCACCACCCATCCGGTCTGCCGCGCCGTCACCGCCACGGCGAGCGCGCCATAGCCGACCACGACCGACGCGAGCAGATCGGTCCAATAGATGCCCGGACGCGGCGCGATCAGATCGCGCGTCGCCTCCGCTGCGGCGCGCAGCATCGCCTTGTCGTCGGCGATGCGCGGGCGCGGCGCGCGCACCGGCGCGTCGGCGACGGGGGCGCGGGAAAGGGTCAGCGAGCGTTCCATGGCGTGGTCCATTGCCCCAAGATAGTGGCGACAGCGTGGCATTTACAGGCGCGGAAAACCGTCACGGCGCCGCAACATATCGATCAGTGATGACGGAAACGTCACTCGCCTTGTCGCCATGCCGTGCTAGATCGCACGCCAAAATGGGAGGCCCGAATGAGCGACCTGACGATCACCCCCGTCACCACGAAGAGCGAGCGCAAGGCGTTCATCGACCTGCCGTTCCGGCTGTACAAGGACGATCCCGCCTGGGTGCCGCCGCTCAAGGGCGAGGCGCTTGGCCTGATCACGCCGGAAAAGAACGGCTGGTACAGCCACGCCAAGGTGCGGCTGTTCCTGGCGCGTCAGGGCGGCCGGGTGGTCGGCCGCATCTCGGCGCATATCGACACGCTGGCGCTGACGATGCCGGCGGAACAGGGCTTTGGCCCCGGCGTCGGCCAATGGGGATCGATGGAAGCCGAGCGCGAAGAGGTATTCGTCGCCCTGCTCGCCAGGGCGGAAGGTTGGCTACGCGAGCAGGGGATGACCCGCGCGCTTGGGCCGATCTCACAATCGGTCTGGGAAGAACCCGGCCTTCTGGTCCAGGGCTTTGATCATGCGCCGACAATCATGATGGGCCATGCCAAGCCCGAATATCAGGGCTGGATCGAGCGCGCCGGCTATCAGCAGGTCAAGCAACTCTTCACCTACGAACTCGACATCACGCAGGAATTTCCTCCGATCGTGAAGCGGATCATCAAGTCCGGTGAAAACAACAAGCGCATCGTCGTGCGGCAGGTCGACAAGCGCAAGTTCGAAGAGGAGGCGGCGATCATCCTCTCGATCCTCAACGATGCGTGGAGCGACAATTGGGGCTTCGTTCCCCTCACCCCGCCGGAGATCAAGGACGTCGGCGTCAAGCTGAAACCGATCGTGTTCAACGACCTGATCCGCATCGCCGAGCTTGATGGCAAGCCGGTGGCGTTCATGATCACCCTCCCCGACCTCAACGAACCGTTGAAGCCGCTCAACGGCTCGCTGCTGCCGTTCGGCTGGGCCAAGCTGCTGCTGTGGCTGCGCAAGCCCAAGGTGCGGACGATGCGCGTGCCCTTGATGGGCGTCGTCAAGGAGTTGCAGGCGTCGCGGCTGGCGAGCCAGCTCGCCTTCATGATGATCGAATATATCCGCCGTGCCTCGGTCCAGCATTACGGTGCCAGCCGCGGCGAGATCGGCTGGATCCTCGACGACAATCAGGGCATGCGCTCGATCGCCGAGACGATCGATAGCCGAGTCAACAAGGTCTACAATATCTACGGGCGCGACCTGTAGGCCGGATCGACATCCAGTCCAATTCCTTCCCCTCTAGGAGCGGAGGACTACCGCCTATGGCTCCGGTGATGAGGCTCGACGGCTTCCCCCTCGTATCCGTCACCCCGGACTCGTTCCGGGGTCCACCGGGCCACAAGAGAACGGTGTCCCATCGAGCCTCCCCTCGCCGCAGAGTGGACCCCGGAACACGTCCGGGGTGACGGGGTGGGATTGGGAGGCGGCGGACTCAAGCGAACGTCCACACGATAGCCTTGCCCAGCCGGGGCCGGCGGTATCTCCAAAGCCTGAATGTCGATCCGGCCCAGGGCGGAAACCAACGCCTCCCGCCGGGGGAGGCGGCTGGCGCTGCGGGCGCGGGCGGTCAGCGTAGCCGTATGCGGCAAACGCCTCTTCAACCCCACGCCTGTCTGCCCCTCCCCCGCAGCGTCAGCGGAGGAAGGGGACGGATCAGACCGTGAAGCTCTCGCCGCAGCCGCACGCGCCCTTGGCGTTGGGGTTGTTGAACACGAACCCCGCGGTGAAATCGTCCTCGACCCAGTCCATCGTCGATCCGACGAGGTACAGGATCGAGCCGCCGTCAACGAACAAAGTGCCGCCGGGCGTGTCGATCCGCTCGTCGAACGGCTTGGCCTCGGTGACGTAATCGACCGAATAGGCGAGGCCGGAGCAGCCGCGGCGCGGCGTCGACAGCTTGACGCCGATCGCCCCCTCCGGCGCGCGCGTCATCAGGTCGGCGATCCGCGCGTCGGCATTGGCGGTGAGGATCAGCGGCGCCGGGCGCTGGCGCAGGGTCGTGGCCATCACAGCATCCCCAGTTCGAGCTTGGCGTCGTCGGACATCTTCTGCGGGTCCCATGGCGGGTCCCAGACGAGGTTGACGTCGGCGAAGGCGATGCCCGGCACCGCGGCGACGCGCATCTCGACCTCGGCGGGCATCGATTCGGCGACCGGGCAATGCGGCGTGGTGAGCGTCATCGTCACCACCGCCTGCCCCGTCTCCGCGACCTCGACGCCGTAGATCAGCCCGAGATCGTAGATATTGACCGGAATCTCCGGGTCATAGATCTCCTTCAGCGCGTCGATGACCGCCTCGTACAGCGCGCCGCCGGGCTCGCCCGGCGCATCGCCCTGCGGCTTCTGCTGGAGAAAGCCGGTGAGGTAATCGCGTTCGCGCGGCGCAGTATCCGCCACGTCCTCGACGCGCGCGCGCGGTGCCGGCGTCACCGCGTCCACTTCCTCGATACGGATCGCATCGCTCATCCGAATATCCCTACCCAAAAATACGAGTCACTCGTTCGACGCCCTTCACCAGCGCCTCGATGTCCTGCGGACCGTTGTAGACCGCGAAGCTCGCCCGCGCGGTCGCGTCGACGCCCAGCACCTCCATCAGCGGCTGCGCACAATGATGGCCGGCGCGGATCGCCACCCGGCCTTCGTCCAAGATGGTGCCGACGTCGTGCGGATGCACCCCCTCGATCGCAAAACTGACGATGCCGGCGCTATCCTCCGGCCCGAACAGGCGGACCGAGTTGAGCGAGGCCAGCGCCGTGCGTGCATCACGGACCAGGGCGGTTTCGTGCGCATGGATGCGATCGAGCCCGATCCCCTCGACATAGTCGATCGCCGCGGCAAGGCCGAGCGCGCCGACGATATGCGGCGTTCCTGCCTCGAACCGCCCCGGCGGCGGCGCATAGGTGGTTCGCGCGAAGGTGACGCGATCGATCATCGACCCGCCGCCCTGATAGGGCGGCATCTGCGTCAGCAGTTCGCCGCGGCCCCAGAGCACGCCGATCCCGGTCGGGCCGTAGAGCTTGTGGCCGGAGAAGACGTAGAAGTCGCAACCGATCGCCGCGACATCGACCGTGATCCGCGGCACCGCCTGACAGCCGTCGAGCAGGATCTTGGCGCCGACGCCATGTGCCAGGTCGGTCGCGCGCGTCGCATCGAGCACCGAGCCGAGCACGTTCGAGACATGCGCGAGCGCGACCAGTTTGTGCTGCGGCGTGAGGATGCGCGCCATCGCGTCGAGATCGATGCGATGATCCGCCGTCAGCGGCAGCACGTCGATCGCCGCGCCGACGCGCTCGGCGGCCATCTGCCACGGCACGATATTGCTGTGATGCTCCAGCATCGACAGCAGGATACGGTCGCCGGCCTTGAGTTGGGTCGCCGCCCAGCATTGCGCGACGAGGTTGATCCCCTCGGTCGCGCCGCGGACGAAGACGATCTCGTCGGGCGTGGTCGCGCCGATGAAGCCCGCGACCTTCGCCCGCGCCGCCTCATAGGCGACGGTCATGTCGGCGGAGCGCTGGTAGACGCCGCGATGGACGGTCGCATAGGTCTCGCCATAGGCGCGCGCGATCGCATCGATCACGACCTGCGGCTTCTGCGCGGTCGCCGCGGTGTCGAGATAGGCCCAGCCGTCGGGGATCGCCGGGAAATCCGCGACGCGGTCGAGCGGGGCTTCGCTCACAGCGTCTGCTCCAGCCACGCGTCGGCATCGGCAGCGAACACGTCGCGCACCGTCTCGTCGGCGATCCGGTCGAGCGCATCCGCGACGAAGGCGCGCGTCAGCAGCGCCTTGGCACGGGGCGCGGGAATGCCGCGGCTCTGCATGTAGAACAGCGCGCGCGCGTCGAGTTCGCCCACCGTCGCGCCATGCGCGCATTTCACGTCGTCCGCGAAAATCTCCAGCTCGGGCTTGAGGTTCACCGTCGCGGTGCGCTGGAGCAGCAGCCCGCGCAGGCTCTGTTCGCCGTCGGTCTTCTGCGCATCGCGCGCCACCTCGACCGCGGCGGCGAGGCTCACCGTCGAGCGGTCCGCCGCGACCGCGCGCCACAGCTGGTGCGACTGGCCGTTGGGCTTGGCGTGACGGACACGCACCGCGCATTCCTGCCGCTGCTCGTCGCGGGTCAGCAGCGCGCCGCCCAGTTCGGCATAGGCACCGTCACCGTTCAGCGTCAGCGCCGCGTCGAGCCGCGTCCCCGCCGCGGTGGCGCCGAGCGCGACCGAGACGAAGCTGGCCGCCTCGGCGATCGTCACCTCGTCGCGGGTCGAGACGAAGCCCGCGTCCTGCACGATGCGCACCGCGCGCATCACCCGCGCGCCCTGCCCCAGCTCGAACCGGGTCAGCGTGTTGGTCCAGCCGGCACCGGTGAAGCTCTCGACCAGCGTCAGCACGGCATCCTCGCCGAGCGTGATGACGAGCGGCGTCTGGCTGTCCTCGCCGGCATTGACGCGGGCGATCTCGATCGTGGTGACGGTGCGCGGTGCGAGCGTGATCCGGTGGCCGTCGCCCGAGGCATAACGGGCGAGCGGATGGTCGCTGGCGATGGCTTCCGAAGTGATGGCGAGGTCACCCGGGCGGCTGACATCGGTATCGAGAGAGCCATCGACGAACACCAGCCGCGCCGCCTCGGGCAGGATCGCGTCCGGCACCGCCGCCGACTGCGCCGTCAGCGCGCGGGCGGCTTGCAGCGCGGGCATGTCGGCCCAGCGGAACGCTTCCTCGCGCGTGGTGGGCAAATCGAGAACGGCGGTCATGCGGCGGCTCGCTGGATGGTGTCACGCGAAGGCGCGAAGACGCGAAGAGAAGACAGGGTTTTTGCGCGCAGAGGCGCAGAGGCGCGGAGAAGAAGAGAAGACGACGGGATGGCGCCTGCGGCGCAAGCCTTCTTGCGCGTCAGCGCATTATCAAAACCGTTGGGGATGATCGACGGGAGCACGCCTCCGGCGACGCAATCTCCGCGCCTCCGCGCCCCCGCGCGAACAAAAACCGTATCGAGGACACCAGACGGCGCGCCAGGCGACGCGCCCTCTTCGCGCCTTCGCGCCTTCGCGTGAACGACAATCACGCCGTCACCCCCGCATAGCCCTCGCGCTCCAGCTCATGCGCCAGGTCGGCGCCGCCGGTCCGCACGATACGCCCGTCGGCGAGCACATGGACGACGTCGGGCCGCACGTAATCGAGCAGCCGCTGGTAATGGGTGATCAGCAGCACCGCCTTGTCGGGGGCGCGCATGATGCGGTTGATGCCGTCGCCGACGATCCGCAGCGCGTCGATGTCGAGCCCGCTGTCGGTCTCGTCGAGGATCGCGAACTTGGGGTTGACGACGCCCATCTGGACCATCTCATTGCGCTTCTTCTCGCCGCCGGAGAAACCGACGTTGACCGGGCGCTTGAGCATCTCGGCATCCATGTCGAGCTTGCGCGCCTCCTCGCGCGCGAGCTTGAGGAACTCGGCCCCCGACAGCGGCTTCTCACCACGCACGCCGCGCTGCGCGTTGAGCGCCTCGCGCAGGAACTGGACGTTGCTGACGCCGGGGATCTCGACCGGATATTGGAAGCCGAGGAAGACACCCGCCGCGGCGCGCTCGTTGGGAGCAAGCTCCAGCAAATCCTGCCCGTCGAAGGTGATCGACCCCTCCGTCACCTCATAGCCCGGCCGCCCGCCGAGGACGTAACCGAGCGTCGACTTGCCCGCGCCGTTCGGCCCCATGATCGCATGGATCTCGCCCGCATTCACTTCGAGGGTCAGCCCCTTGAGGATCGGCTTGCCATCGATCTCGGCGTGAAGGTTTTCAATCTTGAGCATCGTTCTTCCTTAAAGCCCCTCCCCTTCAGGGGAGGGGTTGGGGTGGGGGAAGTCTCACCGAGACCGTCACCCGCATCCCCATCCAACCTTACCCTACCGAGCCTTCAAGGCTGATCCCGAGCAGCTTCTGCGCCTCGACCGCGAATTCCATCGGCAGCTGTTGCAGCACCTCGCGCGCGAAGCCGTTGACGATCAGCGCCACCGCCGCCTCCTGATCGAGCCCGCGGCTCATCGCATAGAACAGCTGGTCCTCGCTGATCTTCGAGGTCGTCGCCTCATGCTCGATCTGCGCCGAGGGGTTCTTCACCTCGATATAGGGCACGGTATGCGCGCCGCACTGGTCGCCGAGCAGCAGCGAATCGCATTGCGTGAAGTTGCGGACATTCTCCGCCGTCGGCCCGACGCGGACCAGACCGCGATAGGTATTGTCCGACCGCCCCGCCGAAATCCCCTTCGACACGATCGTCGAGCGCGATCCCTTGCCGAGGTGGATCATCTTGGTGCCGGTATCCGCCTGCTGGCGGTTGTTGGTCACCGCGACCGAATAGAATTCACCGACGCTGTTCTCGCCCGCGAGCACGCAGCTCGGATATTTCCAGGTGATCGCCGATCCGGTCTCGACCTGCGTCCACGACACCTTGCTGTTCCGGCCCTGGCAGAGCGCGCGCTTGGTGACAAAGTTATAGATGCCGCCGACGCCGTTCTCGTCGCCGGGATACCAGTTCTGCACGGTCGAATATTTGATCTCGGCATCGTCGAGCGCGACCAGTTCCACCACCGCGGCGTGGAGCTGGTTCTCGTCGCGCATCGGCGCGGTGCAGCCTTCCAGATAGGAGACGTACGAGCCCTTGTCGGCGACGATCAGCGTCCGCTCGAACTGGCCGGTATTTTCCGCATTGATCCGGAAATAGGTCGACAGTTCCATCGGGCAGCGCACGCCTTCGGGAATGTAGACGAACGTCCCGTCCGAAAAGACCGCCGAATTGAGCGTCGCGAAATAATTGTCGCGCTGCGGCACGACCTTGCCCAGCCACTTGCGGACGAGGTCGGGATATTCGCGGATCGCCTCGCTGATCGAGCGGAAGATGACGCCCGCGGCCTCCAGCTCCTTGCGGAAGGTGGTCGCGACCGAAACACTGTCGAACACCGCATCCACCGCGACGCGGCGCTTCGGATTGCCCTCGGCATCGAGATCCTCGACCCCGGCGAGCATCTTCTGCTCGGCAATGGGGATGCCGAGCTTTTCATAGACGCGCAGGATCTCGGGATCAACCTCGTCGAGCGAGCCGAGCTTGGGCTTCGCCTTGGGCTCGGCGTAATAATAAGCGTCCTGATAGTCGATCGGCGGGACGTTGAGCTTGGCCCAGTCGGGCGCCGCCATCGTCTGCCACATGCGGAAGGCCTTCAGCCGCCAGTCGAGCATCCATTCGGGCTCGTTCTTCTTGGCGCTGATATAGCGAACCGTATCCTCGCTCAGCCCCTTGGGCGCGAAATCCTGTTCGATATCGGACGAAAAGCCCCATTCGTAGGTCTTGGAGACGGCCGCATAGGCCTCTGCGTTCTTGGTCGCCATGGTTACACCTGTTCGCTCAGCGGAGCGGGAATGGGATCGTGGATGGGAGCGCGCGAAAGGCGGGCGAGCGATACGCCGGCGAGCGCGCCGCGGACCGCCTCGTTGACGATCCCCCAATGCGGCCGGACCAGGCAATTGCCTTCCAGCCCGCATTCGTGCCGGCTACCCTCGACACAGGACGTCATCTGGATCGGCCCCTCGACCGCCTCGACGATATCGGCGAGGCTGATTGCCGCGGCGGGCCGCGCGAGGCGGAAGCCGCCACCGGTGCCACGCGCACTCTCGATCAGGCCGGCGCTGGACAGGCGGCTGACCAGCTTCTGCGCGGTCGGCAACGGCACGCCGGTTTCCTCGGCGAGCAGCGTCGCATTCAGCCGCGCCGCGCCGCCGCAATGCCGCGCGGCAGCGGACATCATCACCACGGCATAATCGGCAAGGCTGGAAAGTCGCATCGGCTCCGGTCGTGTTGTTGCGAGCGTTTCGCAAATCGGATCAATTCGATCCGATTGCGAGATAGGGTTTTGTGCGCCGCGGTCAAGCCGGGATGGGCGATCAGTGTGAACGAGGGAGCATCCCAATCCCCTCTACCGTCATCCCCGCGAAGGCGGGGATCCATAGACGCCACGATAGTGGCTTAATCGGAGCGTCAGCGTTTATGGATCCCCGCCTTCGCGGGGATGACGAAGGGGTGGACGCAACCCGTGCTTTGACCTCCGCCGTCCGCGATGCGATGGGCGCCCCCATGTCCTACGCCCTCCGCCCGCTGCTCTTCGCGCTCGATGCCGAGCGTGCCCATGCGCTGACGCTCAAGGCGCTGGCGCTGCGCGCGAAGCTGCCCGCACCCGCCGCCAAACCCAATCCCCGCCTCGCCACCCGCATCGGCGATCTCGACTTCGCCAACCCGCTCGGCGTCGCCGCCGGGCTCGACAAGGACGGCGTGGCGATCGAGGGGCTGTTCGGCCTCGGCTTCGGCGCGGTCGAGATCGGCACGCTCACCCCCCTGCCCCAGCCCGGCAACCCCAGACCGCGGCTGTTCCGGCTCGCCGCCGACCGCGCGGTGATCAACCGGATGGGCTTCAACAACGGCGGACTGGAGGCGGGGCTCGCCCGCGCCCGCACCGCCCGGCGCGGTGCCGGTCGCCTCGGCATCAACGTCGGCGCCAACAAGGACGCGAGCGACCGCGTCGCCGATTATGTCGCCGGCGTCTCCGCCGCCGCGCCGATTGCCGATTACGTCACGATCAACATCTCCTCGCCGAACACCCCCGGCCTCCGCGATCTCCAGCATGGCGCGGCGCTCGACGAGCTGCTCGCCGCCTGCACCGCGGCGCGCGGATCGACACCCTTGTTCCTCAAGGTCGCGCCCGATCTCGACGCGGCGGCGATCGACGGCATCGCCCGCGCCGCGATCGGCCACCGGCTCGATGCGATCATCATGGGCAACACCACCGTCTCGCGCCCGCCGCTGCGCTCCAGGCATCGCGACGAAACCGGCGGCCTGTCAGGCGCACCGCTCGCCGCGCTTGCCCGGCAGCGACTCGCCGACGTGCGCAGCGCCACCGGCGGCGGCATCGCGCTGATCGCCGCGGGCGGCATCGACAGCGGGGCGGAGGCCTATGCCCGTATCCGCGCCGGCGCACGGCTGGTGCAGCTCTATTCGGCGCTGGTGTACGAAGGTCCCGGCCTCGCGAAAGCCATGCTCGCCCAACTCGATAGCTGCCTCGCCCGCGACGGCTTCGCCGATGTCGTCGCCGCCGCGACGGCGTAACGGCTTGCCCTCGGCGGACCAGCCGTTAGGCTTTGCCGCGATGAACGTCCTTCCGATCGCGCTTGCCCTCGCGGCGGTCAGTGCTCCGGCGCTGGCCAAGGCTCCCGCTGCGGCTCCGCCGCCCAAGGCCCCCGGCATGGTCAGCGCCGCCGACCCGCGCGCCGCGGCGGCCGGCGTCGAGATCCTGAAGGCGGGCGGCAGCGCCACCGACGCGGCGATCGCGACGATGCTCGCGCTCAACGTCGTCGAGCCGCAGAGTTCGGGGATCGGCGGCGGCAGCTTCTGGGTCAGCCACGCGGCGAAGACCGGCCGGGTGACGACGATCGACGCACGCGAGACCGCCCCCGCCGCGGCGACGCCGCGCTGGTTCTACGACGCGGCCGGCCGGCCGATGAGCCATGCCGAGGCGGTGCCGGGCGGCCGCAGCGTCGGCGTGCCCGGCGCGCTGCGCGGCATGGCGCTGGCGCATCGCCGCTCGGGCAAGCTCCCATGGGCGCGGCTGTTCCAGCCGGCGATCCGCCTCGCCCGCGACGGCTTTCGCGCCAGCCCGCGCTTCCGCAACGCGATCGCGTCCTATGGCGCCCACCTGACGCCCGAGGCGCGGGCAGCCTTCACCGTCCCCGCCGACGGCATCGTCCGCAATCCCGCCCAGGCCGCCTTGCTCCAGCGGATCGCCAGCCACGGCCCCGACAGCTTCTACGTCGGGCCGCAGGCCGCCAAGCTCGTCGCCACGGTCAACGGCGCCGCGCGCAACCCGTCGCGCATGACCACCGGCGATCTCGCCAGCTACGACGCCAAGTCGCGGCCCGAGCTGTGCGTGCCGTACCGCAGCTACCGGATCTGCGGCATGGGTCCGCCGTCGTCGGGCGGGATCACCGTGCTGATGATCCTCAAGCAGCTCGAACGGTTCGACATGGCGAAGCTCGGCAAGGACTCGCCCGTCGCGTGGCATCTGTTCGCCGAAAGCGCGCGCCTCGCCTATGCCGACCGCAACCTCTACGTCGGCGATCCCGATTATGTGCGCGTGCCGGTGAAGGGCCTGCTCGATGCCGGTTATCTCGCCACCCGCTCGGCGCTGATCGCGCCCGACCGGACGATGGCCAGCGTCGCCGCGGGCACCCCGCCGGGCGCACCCGCGCGCACGCCTGCGCCGGTCAGCGAGGTTGCCGGCACCACCGACCTCGCCGTCGCCGACCGCGACGGCAACGTCGTCGAGGTGACCACCACGGTCGAGGGGCCGTTCGGATCGGGCCTGGTCGTCGACGGCACGGTGCTGAACAACCAGCTGACCGACTTCGACATCGTCCCCGTCGATGCCGGCTATCTCGTCGCCAACCGGGTCGAGGGCGGCAAGCGGCCGCGCAGCTCGATGGCCCCCACCATCGTCTACGACGCGCGCGGCCGGGTGCGGCTGGCGGTCGGCGCGGCCGGCGGATCGACGATCATCGCGCAGATCGCCAAGGCGCTGATCGGCGTGCTCGACTGGAACCTCTCGGCGCAGGACGCGATCGCGCTCGGCCTCGTCTACGCCCCCGGCCCGGTCGCGACGCTGGAGGCCGGCACCGCCGCCGCGGCGATGCAGCCGGCGCTGGCCGCGCTCGGCGAGCGGACCGAGATCGCGCCGCTGGGGCTGAAGGCCAATGCGATCGAATGGCGCGACGGCCGCTGGGTCGGCGCCGCCGATCCGCGCAGCGAGGGCGTCGCCATCGGCGAGGACGGCCGCGTCAGCGATCCCGCGCGCATGACGCCGGCCGCCAACCGCCCCTCGGAATAACGGACGGCGGGCCGACGAGCAGCGCCGCGACAGGAGAGACCATGGCCACCCTCGAGCATTTCCCCAATCTCGTCACGATGTTCTTCCGCCGCGCGCACGAGCGGGGCGACGCGCCCTTCCTGTGGGCGAAGCGCGACGGCAATTGGGTCGCGACGAGCTGGGCGGAGGCGGCGCGACAGGTCGCCAGCCTCGCCGCCGGGCTGAAGGCGATCGGCATGAAGCCGGGCGACCGGGTGATGCTGGTCAGCGAGAACCGCCCCGAATGGTGCATCAGCGACCTCGCCATCATGGCGGCGGGCTGCGTCACCGTCCCGGCCTACATCACCAATACCGAGCGCGACCACGCGCATATCATCGCCGATTCGGGCGCCTGCGGCATCATCGTCTCGACCGACAAGCTGGCGCGCACGGTGCTCACCGCGGTGCTGCGCTCGAACCAGGGCCAGATCGTCATCGGCATCGATCCCATGCGCGCGCCGTCCGCGGGCATCGACTTCCACGACTGGCGCAAGCTGATCGCCGATCACCCGACCGATCCCGCCGCCGCCGCGGCGCAGGCGACCTTCCAGCGCGGCGATCTCGCCTGCATCATCTACACCAGCGGCACCGGCGGCGCGCCGCGCGGGGTGATGCAGCATCACGGCGCGATCCTGCACAATTGCAACGGCTGCGCGACGATCATCGCGGAGGATTTCGGCGCGGGCGACGAAGTGTTCCTGTCGTTCCTGCCGCTCAGCCACGCCTATGAACATACCGGCGGCCAGCATCTGCCGATCTCGCTCGGCGGGCAGATCTATTATGCCGAGGGGCTCGACCGGCTCGCCGCCAATATCGAGGAGGTGCGCCCGACGATCATGTTCGTCGTCCCCCGCCTGTTCGAGGTGCTGCGCACGCGGATCAGCAAGGCGATCGAGAAACAGGGCGGCCTGTCCGCCTATCTGCTCGCCAAGGCGCTCGACGTCGGCGCCCGGGAGAATGCCGGCACGCTGCGGCTGATCGACCGGCCGGCGCAATTGCTGGTGCGCACCGTGTTCAAGCCGAAGATCGCCAGGAAGTTCGGCGGACGGATGAAGGCGATGGTGTCGGGCGGCGCCCCGCTCAACCCGGAGGTCGGGCTGTTCTTCCAGTCGCTCGGCGTCACCTTCCTGCAAGGCTATGGCCAGACCGAGGCCGCACCGGTGATCTCGTGCAACCGGCCGAGCGCCGGCATCCGCATGGATTCGGTCGGCCCGCCGCTGGTCGATACCGAGGTGCGCATCGCCGAGGATGGCGAGATCCTGGTGCGCGGCGAGCTGGTGATGCACGGCTATTGGCGCAACGAGGCGGAGACGGCGCGGGTGCTGCGCGACGGCTGGCTGCACACCGGCGACATCGGCGAGATCGACCCCGCTGGCCGGATCGCGATCACCGACCGCAAGAAAGACCTCATCATCAACGACAAGGGCGAGAATGTCGCGCCGCAGAAGGTCGAGGGCATGCTGACGCTGCAGCCCGAGATCGTGCAGGCGATGATCGCGGGCGATCGCCGCCCCTATATGGTCGCGCTGATCGTCCCCGACCCCGAATGGACGCAGGAATGGTGTGCGGCCAACGGCACGCTCTGCAAGTTCGAGCGGCTGGCGGAGAACAGCGAATATCGCACCGCGATCGGCCATGCGGTCGAGCGGGTGAACAAGGACCTGTCGGTGACCGAACGCATCCGCCGCTTCGTGCTGGCGGACGAACCGTTCACGATCGAGAACGAGCAATTGACGCCGAGCCTCAAGATCCGCCGCCACGTGATCCGCAAGGTCTACGGCGAGCGGCTGGACGCTTTGTATCGGGGGTGAGATGGAACCTCGCGAGGCTCCCGCCCTATCCTCCCCCTCCGTCACGCCTTCGGCGCGCCACCTCCCCCTGGCGGGGGAGGACCTGGAAAGAACAATTCCTCCCTCGCTTTAGCGGGGGAGGGGGACCGCCCGCGTCAGCGGGTGGTGGAGGGGGCGTTTCCGCAGGCGGCCAACTCCGCGAGGATGAGCCGCATCACCGCATCTAGCTCTGTCAACACGTCCCGTGCCGGTATCCGCAGCGTCTTGATCCCCCGCTCAGCGCGGTCGAGCGGGGGATCAAGGACCTGTCGGTGACCGAACGCATCCGCCGCTTCGTGCTGGCGGACGAACCGTTCACGATCGAGAACGAGCAATTGACGCCGAGCCTCAAGATCCGCCACCACGTGATCCGCAAGGTCTACGGCGAGCGGCTGGACGCTTTGTATCGGGGGTGAGATGGAACCTCGCGGGGCTCCCGCCCTATCCTCCCCCTCCGTCACGCCTTCGGCGCGCCACCTCCCCCTGGCGGGGGAGGACCTAAAAAGAGCAATTCCTCCCTCGCTTTAGCGGGGGAGGGGGACCGCCCGGCGTAGCCGGGTGGTGGAGGGGGCGTTTCCGCAGGCGGCCAACTCCGAAAGGATGAGCCGCATCACCGCATCTAGCTCTGTCAACACGTCCCGCGCCGGTATCCGCAGTGTCTTGATCCCCCGCTCCGCCAGCCACGCATCGCGCCGCGCATCACGGACTGGCCGGTCGCCACGATCGTGCGCCTCGCCGTCAACCTCGATCACCAGCTTCGCCTTGGCGCAATAGAAGTCGAGCACGTAAGGATCGGCCGGCGCCTGTTTGCGGAACCGCACCGGCAACCCACGCAGCTCCCGCCACAACAGGACTTCCGGCAACGTCAACCGGCGGCGGAGCGCCCGCGCCTGATCCCGGTTCCGTTTAGAGCCGCCCAGCTCCACCCTGTCCGCCCCCTCCACCAGCTACGCTGGTCCCCCTCCCCCTGGCCTGGCGGGGGAGGATTAGCTCACTTCCCCTTTCGCGGCAGCACCGCCAGCGTCCAGTCCTTCGCCGGCACCAGATATTTCGCCGCCGTCGCCTGCAACACCTCGGGCGTCACGTCGCCGAAGTCGCGGCCGAGACGCCGCGTCGCCTCCAGCCGGCGGTCGTCATACGCCCCGCCCGACAGCTCGCGCAGCCAGAACAGGCTGCTCGTCGCGGCGCGGGCATAAACCTGCTGCAGCGGCCCCTTCACGCGGGCCAGTTCGTCGGCGCTGACCGGGTTCTTGGCCAGGTCCGCGGCAATCTCGCGCGACAGGCGGAAGAACAGGTCGACGTTCGCCGGCGCGACCTGGCTCACCGCCATCAGCCGGCCGCCGCCGGGCAGGCCCTTGGGCCAGCTGCTTGCGACGCCGGGGCTGTAGCTCGCGCCCGCCGCCTGGCGCATCCGCTCGAACAACCGGTCGCTGAACACCTGCGCCAGCACGTCGAGACGGCGCGCCTCGGCGATGTCGGCGACGCCGGCGCCGGTCGGCCAGGCGATCACCGCGCTCGCCTGATTGTCGGGGCCGTTATGGTAGCGCAGCACCGGCGTCGCGACATGCGCGGGGAAGCGCACCGGCGGCGCCGCCGCCGTCGGCGCGGTACGCGGCGGGATCGCGCCGAGGCTCTTGGCCACCGCGGCGATCGCCTCGTCCGCCTTGACGTCGCCGAACACGTCGACCTCGATCGGGCCGCTGGCGAGCAGCGGCGCCCAGAACGCCTGGAACGCCTTGGGGGTCAGCGCCGCCACCGCCTTGGCATCGGGCGTCGCCCAGCGCGGATCGCCGGCGTGGAGCAGCCCTTCCAGATCGCGCGACAACACGCCGTCCGCCGACGAATCATAGCCGGGGATCGCGGTCAGCGCCGCCGACTTGGCGCGCGCCACCGGCGCCGGGTCCCAGCGCGGATGCGCCAGCTTGGCGGCGATCAGCGTCAGTTCGTCGGCATAATCCTTGGGGCTGCTCAGCGCGGCGATCGAGAAGGTATCCTCGTCGATGCCGAAGTCGAGGCCGAGCTGCCGCCCCGCGGTGAGCTGGTCGAGGTCGTCCTGCCCCAGCGTTCCGATGCCGCTTTCCATCAGCGCGAGGTCGCCGGCCCATGCCGGGCTCGGCCGGTTGGCGGGCAAGGCATTATAGCCGTTGCCGAACCGCACGCGAACGAAGACGCGACCGGTATCGTCGGGATTGGGGAACAGCAGCATCCGCACGCCATTGGCGAACACGACCTTCTCGGCGGGCAGGCCGGTGAGCGGCGTGCGCGCGGCGACCGTGCCGGGCGCACCGAGCGCCGGCAGCTTGGTGAAGTCGACCGCGGCCTGGTTGGCGCGCTTGATCGTCAGCGTCGACACGTCCGCCTTGAGCGCGGCGGCGAGCTTCTCCGCCGTCCCCTTCTCCGCGGTGCGGGTGTTGACGAGCGCACGGGTGGCGTCGCCCTCGAACAGCTTCTTCGACGAGGCGAGCACCGCGGCGGGGTTGAACATCCCCTTCTGCTTGGCTTCGGTCAGGATGGCATAGCTGTTCTCGGGCGCGGTCACCGTCTCGCGGATGTCGAGCGCGCCGGCCATGTCGTCGGCCTGCTTGGCGCTCGCCTCGACCCGCGCGGTCTCGACGCTGTTGCGGATCGCGACCTCGTAATCGGCATATTCGCGGTCGATCTCCGCCTGGGTCGGCGCGCTGTTCTGCGCATCGGCGATCACCGCGCGCACGTCCTTCAGCGCCTGTTCCCACTGGTCGCCGACCGGCAGGATCAGCACCGAGGTCATATTGGCCGAGCGCGAGCGGTCGTCGAGGTCGACGCCCGCCTGCACGAAGCTCGCGCCCGCGCGCGCCCGCCGTTCCAGTCGCCGGCTGATCACCTTGGCGGCGATCGTGTCGACCATCCGCTTCTGGTTGAAGATCTTGGTATCGTCATTGTAATGCCAGGGGCGCATCACCCCCATCATCACCAGCGGCGGCAGGCCGGGCTCGACCAGCGTCGCCGAGGTCGGCTGGCTGGGATCGGGCTTGCCGAAATCCGGGTCGGCCGGGTTGGGGCCATGGCCCTGCCAGCCGGCGAAGTGGCGCGTCACCATCTCGCCGAGCGCCGCCGGGTCCATGTCGCCCGAGATGATCACCACCGCGCGCTCCGGCCGGTACCAGCGGTCGTGGAACGCCTTCACGCTCGACCCGGTCGCCGCCTCCAGCGTCTCGACGGTGCCGATCGGCGAGCGTTCGGCGAGCGGCTGGCCGGCGAAGAACAGGCGGTTCATCGCGTCCTGCAGCTTGACCTGCGGGCCGGGCTGTTCGCGGCGCTCGGCGAGCACGATCGGCCGTTCCGCCGACACCGCCGCATCGGTCAGCGCCGGCGCGGCCATCATGCCCGACAGGATCTTGAGGCTTTCGTCGACCGTCTGGTTGGTCGCCGAGGGCAGGTCGAGCTTGTAGAGCGTCTGCGTCGGCGTGGTCGAGGCGTTGCTGTCCGATCCGAAGGTCGCGCCGAACCGCTGCCACACCCGCTTCGCCTCGCCGTCGGGGACATATTCCGAGCCGCGGAACGAGAGATGCTCGATGAAATGCGCATAGCCGCGCTCGCTGTCCGTCTCGTACAGCGAGCCTGCGTCGATGCGGACGCGGATCGACACCTGCCCCGGCGGCACGCCGTTCTTGCGCACCGCATAGCGCAGCCCGTTGGGCAGCGTGCCGAAGACCCAGGCGGGATCGTGCGCAAGGTCGCTGCCCTTGTAGAGCCAGGGCGTCGGATCGACTTTGACCCCCGCGGCGGGCGCGGCCGCGACGGCGGCGGCGGGAGCGGCACGCCGGGCGGGCGCCTTGACCTGGGCGACGGTCGCCGATGCGAGGGCGAGGACGAGTACGGGCGCGAGCGCGCGGGGGAAGAACGCCATAGCCCCCATCCCTAGCGGTTGCCGGGCATCGCCGCCAGCGTGACCGTATCCTCCTCGTTTCGGTCATCATTTCGCCCCAGCCCGCGACTATCACGGCGGCGATGGGGCAGCCGGGCGACGACGGCCCGGCGCGACTCGATGATGGTATCTGTAATGACGATCGGCACCAACGAAGCGGCCCCCGCAATGTGGCGGAACTCGGGCACGGCCGCGCCCGACGCTCCGGCGCTGGCCGCGGAGCCGGGACGGCCGCTGGTCATCCGGATCGGCAAGCATCTGCGCGGCGTCTTCGACCGGATGATCGCCGGCTCGTCGCTGGTCGCCAACGATCCGGTGCTCGACGTCCGCCATTTCGGCTGGACCGCGCTGCTGCGCGATTCGTGGCGGACGATCCGCGACGAGGCGGCGGCGGTGGCGTTGCAGGGGCAGCCCGCGCCGAGCCTCGCGACGATCTCCCCCGATCACCGGTCGATCGCCGAGATCGACAAATGGCGCTCCTTCTTCCTGTGGGGCTATGGCTATCCGATCGAGGACAATCTGGCGCGCTGCCCGGCGACGCAGGCGCTGGTCGCGCGGATTCCAGGGCTCAACAGCGCCTTCTTCTCGATCCTCGCGCCCGGCACGCATATCCCGGCGCATCGCGGCGTCACCAAGGGGCTGATCACCTGCCACCTCGGCCTGTTCGTGCCGCGCGACGGCGACGTGCGGATGCGCGTCGGCGACCGCATCGTCCGCTGGGCGGAGGGCGAGACCCTGGTGTTCGACGACACCTATGATCACGAGGTGTGGAACGACAGCCAGGGCACGCGGGTGGTGCTGCTCGTCCAGTTCGAACGCCCGCTGCGCAATCCCGGCAAGTGGATCGCCGACCTGTTCCTCGGCATCGTCCGCCGCTCCGCCTTCGTGCAGGAGGCGCGCGCGAACATCCGCACCTGGAACGCCGCGGTGAAGCAGCTCGAAGCGTGACCGATCCCCTCCCCCGCCCCGGGGGAGGATTTGCGCGCCCCCCGAAACAATCCCTTTCCGTCCGCCCGCTTGATCCCCCGCCCCCCACGGTCCACATGACGTCCATGCTGATCGAGACCGAAACCACGCCCAACCCGGCGACGCTCAAGTTCCTGCCCGGCCGCATCGTCATGGATGCCGGCACGCGCGACTTCGCCACGCCCGAGGAGGCCGAGGCGAGCCCGCTCGCCGAGATGCTGTTCGCGCTGGGCGACGTCACCGGCGTGTTCTTCGGCCGCGACTTCGTGTCGGTGACTGCGGCGCCCGGCGTCGAATGGCACAGCCTCAAGCCCGACGTGCTCGCCATCCTGCTTGACCATTTCGCCGCCAACATGCCGCTGTTCCGCCAGGGCAGCGCCGGGTTCAGCGTGCCGGTCGAGGAGGACTCCTTCACCGACGACCCCGCCGATGCCGACATCGTTGCCCAGATCCGCGAGCTGATCGACACCCGCGTCCGCCCCGCGGTGGCCAATGACGGCGGCGACATCGTCTATCGCGGCTTCGACAAGGGCAAGGTCTTCCTGCGCATGCAGGGCGCCTGCGCCGGCTGCCCGTCGTCGAGCGCGACGCTCAAGAGCGGCATCGAGCAATTGCTCAAATATTACGTCCCCGAGGTCACCGAAGTGCGAGCCGTCTGATGTCCGAGCCCCTGCCCGACAGCGCGCTCGACCGCATCTTCCGCACCGCGCGCAGCTACAACAGCTACACCGACCGGCCGGTGAGCGAGGACCAGCTCCGCGCGATCTGGGAGCTGATGAAATGGGGCCCGACCAGCGCCAACCAGTTGCCCGCGCGGCTCGTCTGGTGCGTCAGCGACGCGGCCAAGGCAAAGCTCGCCGCCTGCGCGTCGGACACCAACCAGGGCAAGATCCTGAAGGCGCCGGTCGCCGTCATCATCGCGATGGACATCGAGTTCCACGAGCACCTGCCCGAGCTGTTCCCGCACGTCGACGCCAAGGCGTGGTTCGACGGCAATACCGAATTGCGCACCGCCTCCGCGCTCCGCAATTCGACGCTGCAAGGCGCCTATTTCATCATCGCCGCCCGCGCGCTGGGTCTCGATACCGGACCGATGTCGGGCTTCGATCAGGGCGCGGTCGACAAGGCGTTCTTCGCCGACCAGCCGGGCGTGCGGACGAACTTCATCGCCACCCTCGGCTATGGCGACCCAGCCAGCCTCCACGAGCGCCTGCCGCGCCCCGCGTTCGAGAAGTTCAACACGATCGCTTGACCCAAGCCCCCGCCAAGGCAGGGGAATCGCACAGGAACGCGCGCACGCCCGTCTTATGCCCCCGTCACCCCGGACTTGTTCCGGGGTCCACTCTGCGGCGGGGAGAAAGGCTTGGTTCGACACGGTAACCTCGCGGCCCGGTGGACCCCGGAACAAGTCCGGGGTGACGGACAAGACGAGGAAACGGATCGACCCTCGCACCGCGGAGCGGTGACGGAGGGGGACAGGGCGAACGCGGTCCTATGCCCCCCCTTCCACCACCGGCCAGCCACCTGCACGGCGCAAAGCGAGGAAGTAAGCACGCCATCTCCCGCTTGTCCCCCGCGCCCGCGTGTCGCAAAGCCTTCTGAACATGACCGACGCTCCTCCCCGCATCCTCGTCATCGATACCGCCACCGCCGCCTGCTCGGTCGCGCTGATCGAACACGGCCGCGTCATCGCCGCCGCGCACCGTGAGGTCGGGCGCGGCCATGCCGAGCAATTGCTGCCGATGATCGCCGACCTGCCCGGCGGCGGCCGCGCCGCGCATATCCTGGTCGATGTCGGCCCCGGCAGCTTCACCGGCCTGCGCGTCGGCATCGCCGCGGCGCGCGGGCTGGCGCTCGGCTGGGACGCGGGCGTCGCCGGCTATTCCAGCCTGTCGCTGATCGCCGCCGCGGACTTCGCCGCCGGCCGCACCGGCGACATCGCGGTGATGCTGGAGGGCGGTCATGGCGAGGTGTTCGTCCAGGGTTTCGCCCCCGGCCCCGTCGCGCTCGACGCGCTCGCCTCGCTGAAGCCCGAGGCGGCGCTCGCCGCGCTCGGCGACCGCTATCCGGTCGGCAATGGCGTGCGCTGGCTGCAACAGGTCGCGCCCGCGCTCGACGGGCAGCCGGCGCTGCCCGATGCCGCCAACGCGCTGCTCCTGCCCGAGGCGCTCGCCACGCTGCCGCCGCGCCCGCTCTACGGCCGCGCGCCCGATGCCAAGCTGCCCGGCGGCAAGGTGCCCGCCTGATGGCGACGCGTCAGGTCCTGCTGCGCACCGGCGACGCCCGCGATGTCGCGACCGTCGATGCGCTGATGATCGCCGCCTTCGAGCCGCGCTTCGGCGAGGCATGGACGCGCAACCAGTGCCTCGGCGTGCTGGCGATGCCGGGCGTGCGGCTGACGCTCGCTTATGTCGACGACGCGCCCGCCGGCTTCGCGATGGTGCGCAGCGTCGCCGACGAGGCCGAACTGCTGCTGCTCGCGGTCGATCCCGCCTTCCGCCGCCGCGGCGTCGGCCGCGCGCTGCTCCGCGCGGTGATCGCCGAGGCGCAGGCGACCGGCATCGCCGACCTCCACCTCGAGGTGCGCGAGGGCAATGAAGCGGTCCGCCTCTATACCGAACAGGGCTTTGCCAAGGTCGGCGAGCGGCGCAATTACTATCGCGGCAAGACCGGCCAGGCGTTCGACGCGCACACCTATCGCCGCGCCGTCTGACCGTCGGCATCCGCAATCAACCGGCTGTCCGACCAGCCTTTTTCGATCAGGCGCTTTTTGCGAGTCGGTTTCGCTTTTCGCAACAAGCCACCTGCACTACATTGGCGTCATGCCTCGCAAGATCGATCTCGAAGCCCTGTGCAATCAGAAGGGCCTGCGCATCACCGAACAGCGCCGCGTCATCGCGCGCGTGCTGTCCGAAGCCGAAGACCATCCCGATGTGGAAAAGGTCTATGAGCGCGCCTCGGCGATCGATCCGGGCATCTCGATCGCCACGGTCTATCGCACCGTGCGCCTGTTCGAGGAGGCGGGCATCCTCGACCGCCACGATTTCGGTGACGGCCGCGCCCGCTACGAACCCTCGCCCGAAGCGCATCACGACCATCTCATCGACGTCGAGACCGGCAAAGTCATCGAATTCGTCGATCCCGAGCTGGAACAGCTGCAGAAGGCGATCGCCGAGAAGCTCGGCTTCCGCCTCGTCGACCACCGTATGGAATTGTACGGCGTCAGCCTCGACCGAAAGGGCTGAGCCGGGCCGCCGCCATGCCGCCGCAGCACCGGCGTAATGGCGCGACCGCGATAGTGGCAGAACCCCGATCGCGATGATCGGCAACCTCCGCGTCGCCGCGCGCCTGTTCGCGCTCCTCGTCGCCTTGCTCGGCGGCCTCGCCCTGCACGGCCTGTGGCGACTGGTCCGCCGGCCCTCGCCATGGCCGCGCCGCTTCCTCGGCCTGGTCGCGGATATCGTCGGGGCGCGCGTGCGCGTGGTGGGACCGCCGCTGCGCCGCGATGTCGTGTTCCTCAGCAATCATCTCAGCTGGATCGACATCCTCGCCATCGCCGGGGCGACCGGCAGCGCCTTCGTCGCCAAGGGCGAATTGCGCGCCGTGCCGCTGGTCGGCTGGCTGTGCACGCTCAACCGCACGCTGTTCGTCAGCCGCGACGACCGGCTCCAGGTGACCGAGCAGATCGCCCGGTTGCGCGCCGCGATCGGTGCCGGCAGGCCGGTCACCGTCTTTCCCGAAGGCACCACTGGCGACGGCGTGACGCTGCTGCCGTTCAAGGCGGCGCTGCTCGCCGCGCTCGACCCGCCGCCGCCGGGGGTGCGCGTCCAGCCGATCCGGATCGATTATGGCGCGGCGACGCCCGAACTGGCCTGGGTGGGTGACGAGCCGGGCGGCGCGCATGCGCTGCGCGTGCTGCGCCGGCGCGGCACCTTTCCGGTGACGCTGCATCTGTGCCCGCCGTTCGATCCCGCCGCCGCCGGCAACCGCAAGGCGATCGCCGCGCATGCACGGTCGGCGATCGAGGCGGCCGGCTGAGCCTGCCTCAATGCACCCCGGCGCCGAACGTATAGGTCAGCGCCGCGCCCACCGACGGCTGGTTGCGTGACCCGAACGCCCGCACCACCGGCGACCGGCCGGGATCGCTGACCAGCCGGTCGTATTTCGCATAGCCCGACACGCCCCAATGCGGCGTCAGCTGGCGTAGCGCGCCGATCGTGGCGCCGACCGCCTGCACGCCGGCATCCGCCTTGAACGCCGGCAGGCCGGCGAGCGGCGCATCGGCGGCACCGACGCCGAAATAGGCGCGATTGTAGCGCGCGCTCGACAGCGTGAGGCGCGGCCCGATCGAGAACAGCCAGCGGTCGGCATCGCGCGCGATATAATCCGCGCCGACGACGCCGATCAGTCCCTTGTGGCCGCCGATCCCCTGCCGCGCCTCGACGCGCAGCCGCAGCGCGTCGCTCACCGCATATTGCACGAAGCCGCCGAGTTCGAAGGTCGCGCCGACGCTCGGCAGCCGCCCGCCGACATCGCGGCTGCGCCGCCGCCCCTCGAAGCCGATCGCCGGGCCGACCTGGAACCGCGCGCCGCGCAGGATGGGAAAGCCGGCGCTTTCGTCGGGCGCCTCGAAGGCGAAGGGCGTGTCGCCGCGCGTCCGCGACACGTCGACGAACGGTCGCAGCCCCAACGAATCGGACCCCGGATAGCTTGGCACCAATTGCGGCCCCAGCCCCACCCGCGTGCGCCGCGGCGCGTCGGGTGCCGCCTCCTGTGCGGATGCGGGCACGGTCGCCCCGCCGGTCGCGACCAGCAGGGCAAAAGCGAAGCGGGACAGTCTCTCCATGACCCGACCCTACAGGCTTTGCGCGGAATGGCGAGACGGATGCGATGTCCCGATTGCGCCAGCATAGCCGGCCTTCCGTTTGTTTTCGGACAGTTTTCGCCAAGTCTAACGGGCCAAGGAACGGCTTCGACCGGCAGTCGTTGGGCGGCTAGATTCCAGGAGACGACCATGCGCAAGATATTGATTTGCATCAGTTCCATTGCCCTCGCCGCGACATCTGCCGGCGCGATGGCGCAGGATGCCGGCACCATGACCCCGACCCAGGTCGGCGCCACGCCGCTCGCCGGCACGCCGTCGCAGAACTACGTCGCCTGGGCGGCCGACAGCGACATGTACGAGATCCAGTCGAGCAAGCTCGCGCTCAGCAAGGCGAAGAGCCAGGCGACCAAGGATTTCGCGCGCGAGATGATCGCCGATCACATGCAGACGACCAAGGCGCTGATGGCGGCGCTGCCCAAGACCCAGCCCAAGGTCGCCAAGCCGCCCAAGGCGCTGTCGGAGCCGAATGCGGCGAAGATCGCGGCGCTGAAGGCGACGCCGGCCGACGGCTTCGACGCGCTGTACATGCAGCAGCAGGCCGAGGCGCATAAGACCGCCTGGGCGCTCCACAAGGGCTATGCCACCGACGGCCAGGACCCGGCGCTCCGCCAGGTCGCGACCTCGGCGGTGCCGATCATCGAAAAGCATCTCGCCCACGCCCAGGGCGGCGGCGCCGGCGCGATGTAATCCAAATCCTCCCCCGCCAGGGGGAGGGGGACCGTTCGGCGCAAGCTGAATGGTGGAGGGGGGAGGACAGGCGGGAGCTTCGTAACAAGGCTCCAGCCGTCCCCTCCCCCGCCGTGAGGACCAGGAGACGGCTGGCGACCCACGCCCGCATCCTGTATGCGCGCCGCCATGACTTCCGCGGACAAACCCCACGAGCTGCCCAGGACCTTCCACGTCAAGTCGTTCGGCTGCCAGATGAACGTCTATGACGGCGAGCGTATGGCAGAGCTGATGGCGGCGGACGGGATGACCGCGACCGACGATCCCGACGCCGCCGATCTCGTCGTCCTCAACACCTGCCACATCCGCGATCGCGCGACCGAAAAGGTCTATTCGGACATCGGCCGGCTGCGCAAGACCGCGCGGCTGAACGAGCGGAGCGCGCCGATGATCGCGGTCGCCGGCTGCGTCGCCCAGGCCGAGGGCGACGAGATCGTCCGCCGCGCGAAGGTCGATGTCGTGGTCGGCCCGCAGGCCTATCACAATCTGCCCGCGCTGGTGGCGAGCGCCGCCGCGGGCACGCCCAGCCTCGACACGGACATGCCGCTGCTGTCGAAATTCGGCGTTTTACCCGCCCGCCGCCGCGTCGGCCCCTCGGCCTTCCTCACCGTACAAGAAGGCTGCAACAAATTCTGCACCTATTGCGTCGTGCCCTATACGCGCGGTGCGGAGGTCAGCCGGCCGTTCGCGGCGATCGTCGACGAGGCGAAGGCGCTGGTCGATGCCGGCGCGCGCGAGATCACCTTGCTCGGCCAGAACGTCAACGCCTGGGACGACGACGGGCGCGGCCTGCACGACCTGATCCGCGTGCTCGATCGCATCCCCGGCCTTGCCCGCATCCGCTATACCACCAGCCATCCCAACGACATGCGGCAGGGGCTGATCGACGCGCACGGCGATGTCGAGAGCCTGATGCCCTTCCTCCATTTGCCGGTGCAGGCGGGCAGCGACCGCGTGCTCAAGGCGATGAACCGCAGCCACGACACCGCTTCCTATCTGCGCCTGCTCGACCGGGTCCGCGCGGTGCGGCCCGATATCGCGCTGTCGGGCGACTTCATCGTCGGCTTTCCCGGTGAGACCGAAGCCGAGTTCGCCGACACGCTGCGGCTGGTCGATGCGGTCGGCTATGCGCAGGCCTATTCGTTCAAATACAGCCCGCGCCCCGGCACCCCCGCCGCCGACATGGCCGGCGCGATCCCCGATGCGGTGAGGGACGAACGGCTGCAGCGGCTGCAGGCGGCACTCGGCCGCGACCAGCAGGCGTTCAACCAGGCGAGCGTCGGTCGCACCTGCGACGTGCTGATCGAGCGCCGCGGCAAGCTGCCCGGCCAGATGCTCGGCAAGTCGCCGTGGCTGCAATCGGTCCATCTGATGACCGACGCAGCGATCGGCGACATGGTCTCGGTCGACCTGCTGTCCGCCGGCCCGGTGTCGCTGGCGGGCGCCGAGCGGGTGCGCGCGGCGGCCTGATCTCGCGCGCGGACGGGTAGCGACGCCGAAGCGCAGAAAGGTCGCGCGAACCGTGCCTTTCCCGCTTCCCTTTCGCCCGTCCGCATCCCACATTCCCGTCATGCCATCACGGCATGAAAGGACCGCATGAGTCGCAAGCCCGTCCCCGCCCGCTCCGGTGAACGTAGCCGGGCTGAGGTGTTGTTCGACAAGCCCCAATTGCTCGCCACGCTCTTCGGGCAATATGACCAGAATCTCGTCGCGCTCGAAAACCGGCTCGGCGTCTATATCACCGCCCGCGGCAACCGCGTCGGGCTGGAGGGCAGCGCCGAGCATGTCGCGCTCGCCCGCGACGTGCTGCAGGACCTCTACCACCGCCTGCAACGCGGCGAGGAGATCGACACCGGCCTCGTCGATGCCGCGATCGCGATGGCGTCGGAGCCGACGCTCGACGGCATCGTCAGCACCGAACGCGGTGCGATCCCCTCGGTGATGATCCGCACGCGCAAGAAGACGATCGTGCCGCGCACCCCGGCGCAGGCGCATTACATGCGCGAACTGTCGACCAACGACATGATCTTCGCGCTCGGGCCGGCGGGTACCGGCAAGACCTATATCGCGGTCGCGCAGGCGGTGTCGCAGCTCATCACCGGCAGCGTCCAGCGCCTCATCCTGTCGCGCCCCGCGGTCGAGGCGGGCGAGAAGCTCGGCTTCCTGCCCGGCGACATGAAGGAGAAGGTCGATCCGTATCTGCGCCCGCTCTACGACGCGTTGCACGACTGCCTGCCCGCCGAGCAGGTCGAGCGCCGCATCGCGAGCGGCGAGATCGAGATCGCGCCGATCGCCTTCATGCGCGGCCGGACGCTGGCCGATGCCTTCGTCATCCTCGACGAGGCGCAGAACACCACGCCGGCGCAGATGAAGATGTTCCTCACCCGCTTCGGCCAGAACAGCCGGATGGTGATCTGCGGCGACCCCAACCAGACCGACCTGCCCGGCGGCGTCGGTTCGTCCGGTCTTGCCGACGCGACGATGCGACTCGAAGGGGTGGAGGGCATTTCTATGACCCGCTTCACCGCCGCCGACGTCGTCCGTCACCCCATCGTTGGCCGGATCGTCGAGGCATATGAAGGGCCGACCGCTTGACGGTACGGTAAGTCTTATCGCGTGAGGATATACAGGAGGACCTATGACGTCCCTTTATATCAAGAACAGTGATACCGCCGATCTGGCGCGCGAAGTGGCCGACTTGCTGGGGACCAGCAAGTCGGCGGCCGTGCATGACGCCCTGTTGCATCGCAAGCGCGAACTGGAGCAGGCCAAGGCCATGAGCATCCACGCGCGGATGGAGGCTTGGAGACGCGCGCATCCATTGGGCGAGCCAACTGGACTTGTGGCCGACAAAGCATTCTACGACTCGCTGAACGATGAGGATGACGATTGACCCTCTTTGTCGATGCATCGGCGATGGTCGCGATGCTGGTCAAGGAGCCGGATCATCTCGAACTTGAGGCCCGGTTTGGGGCAGCTGACAACCGCCTCTACTCCGCGCTGTCAGCCTGGGAAACGAGCCGCGCGATTGCAGCGATCCGCGCCATCACGATCCTCGCGGCCTACACCGAAGTGGATGCATTCACCGCCGATTTCGATATGCGGCTGGTACCGATCGGCGCGGCAGAAGCCATGATAGCAACCGTGACCTACGACCGCTACGGCAAGGGCCGCCACCCCGCCCGCCTGAACATGGGCGATTGCTTCGCTTACGCCTGTGCCAAGACGCACGACGCCCGCCTGCTCTACAAGGGCGACGATTTCTCCAAGACGGACCTCGCATGATCCATATCGAACTCGCCCGTGAAGAGCCCTGGCCCGCCGACACCGACTGGGATGCGCTCGCCAGCCGTGCCACCCGCGCTGCGATCGAGCGCACGCCCTATGGCGAACTGCTCACCACCGCCGCGACGGTCGAGATCAGCGTGCGCCTGACCGCCGACGAGGAGGTACGCACGCTCAACGCGCAATATCGCCAGAAGGACAAGCCGACCAACGTCCTGTCCTTCCCGATGGTCCAGCCCGACCTGATCGACACGGTCAGCCAGAACAGCGACGACGGCGAACTGCTGCTCGGCGACATCGTCATGGCCCATGGCGTCTGCGAGGCGGAGGCGCGCGACAAGGGCGTCACCGTCGCCGAACATGCCACGCACCTGCTGGTGCACGGCACGCTGCATCTGCTAGGCTACGACCATATGGGGGACGAGGAAGCCGAGGCGATGGAGGATATCGAGCGTCAGGCGCTCGCCTCGCTCGGCATCGCCGACCCCTATCAGATACGAGAGGACTGATACCGCCGCCATGGCAGACGACCGAAGTAGCGCCGGCAACGGCGACCCCAGCGAATCGAACATCTGGCGCGGGCTGAAGACGCTGATCTTCGGCGGCGCGCATGAGGAATCCCTCCGCGAACAGCTCGAGGAGGCGATCGACCGGCACGAGGACGATCCCGGTCCCGACGCCAAGGGCGACCTGACGCCGCTGGAGCGGCAGATGGTGCGCAACCTGCTCCATTTCGGCGAGCGCGACGCGGGCGACGTCGGCGTGCCACGCGCCGACATCGTCGCGGTCGAGGAAGGCACCACCTTCGCGCATCTCGTCCAGATCTTCGCCGAGGCGGGTCACAGCCGCCTGCCGGTCTATCGCGGCGAACTCGATACGATCATCGGCATGGTCCATATCAAGGACGTGTTCGCGATCCTCGCCACCGGCGCCGAGCATCCCGCCGACATCTCCGGACTGATCCGCGAGCCGCTCTACGTGCCGATGTCGCGTGGCGCGCTCGACCTGCTTGCCGATATGCGCGCGAGCCACGTCCATCTCGCCGTCGTGCTCGACGAATATTCGGGTACCGAGGGGCTGGTGACGATCGAGGACCTGATCGAGGAGATCGTCGGCGAGATCGAGGACGAGCATGACGAGGCGCCCGAGGCGCTGCTCGTGCCGATCGACGGCGGCGCCTGGGATGCCGATGCACGCGCCGAACTGGAGGACGCCGCGACCTTGATCGACCCGCGACTGGGCGAGACCGATCACGACGTCGATACCTTGGGCGGGCTCGCCGCGGTGCTGGCCGGGCATGTGCCGACGGTCGGCGAATGCGTCGATCACCCCAGCGGGTGGAAGCTCGAAGTCCTCGACGCCGACGAACGCCGCATCCACCGCCTGCGCCTGCATCCACCGGTGACGCACGAGGTCGAGGAGGACTGAGCACCCGCTCAGCCCCCGTTCAGCCGCGATGGCGATCATCGCGGCCTAACGGATGGGAGGTGAGCCATGCAGCCCTTTTCGAACGATCCGCGGACGCCCCACCCCACCCTCACCCCTTCGGCGCGACGCGCCTTTTTCCCTCTCCCATTGGGAGAGGGAAAAGACGGCGCAGCCGTCGCCAGGGTGAGGGTCGGTCGGATCGCTATGCTGTGGATCGCCGCGCTGGCCCCTACCCCCGCCCTCGCGCAGGCCTGGACGACGATCAACGCGACCCCGCCCGCGTCGGCTGCCTATCAGGTCACCAAGAATGACGATGACATTCGCGCCGGACGCAGGTCGGGCCAGCTTTCCAAAGCCGAAGCCCGCGCTCTGCGCCGCGAAAACGCCCGCGTCGGTGCTTTGGCCGTAACCTATTCCAAGGACGGTACGACCGACTCCGAAGCCGCCTTCAGCCAAGCCGCAGCCGAAGCCACCCACAGCCTCATTGTCGCCAAGCGAACACAAGGCATGAAATAGCGTCGTCCGACCGGCCGGCGGAAAAGTCGCCGGTAATCGCCCAAAGCGATCACCGCCTTCGCGAATTCGCGTTTTCCCGATCAGTTCCGCTGCGATACCAATACGGCATCTTATTGGCGCACCACGATCATTCCGGTGCGCCCGCAGCAGATTCGATCGAGGAGAGAATGTCATGGACGCCATTACCGAAGGCAGCCCGATCAACGACCCGAAGAAACAGGCCGCCGCCAAGCGCCGCCTGCTCGGCCGCACCGCCAAGGATTGGTGGCCCGAAGCCCTGTCGATCGACATCCTCCACCAGAAGGGCGTCAGCGGCAATCCGATGGGCGACGACTTCGACTATCGCTCGGAGTTCCTCAGCCTCGACTATGATCAGCTCAAGGCGGATCTCACCGCGCTGATGACCGACAGCCAGCCGTGGTGGCCGGCCGATTACGGGCATTACGGCCCGTTCTTCATCCGCATGGCCTGGCACAGCGCCGGCACCTATCGCACCGGCGACGGTCGCGGCGGCTCATCCGCGGGGCAGCAGCGGTTCGCGCCGCTCAACTCGTGGCCGGACAACGGCAATCTTGACAAGGCGCGTCGCCTGCTCTGGCCGATCAAGCAGAAATACGGTCGTCAGCTGAGCTGGGCCGACCTGTTCATCCTCGCCGGCAACGTCGCAATCGAATCGATGGGCGGCCCGACCTTCGGCTTCTCCGGCGGCCGCGAGGACGTGTTCGAGCCCGAGAAGGACGTCTATTGGGGCACCGAGGAGGAATGGCTCGGCCAGACCCGCATCGACGAAGAAGCCGGCCTGGCGCTGGAAAGCCCGCTCGCCGCGATCCAGCACGGCCTCATCTACGTCAACCCGGAAGGCCCGGGCGGTTGCCCGCATCCGCAGGGCTCGGCGCGCGACATGAAGGAAACCTTCGCGCGCATGGGGATGAACGACGAGGAAACCGTCGCGCTCACCGCCGGTGGCCATACCTTCGGCAAGGCCCATGGCGCGGGTGATCCCAAGCACGTCGGCAAGGAGCCCGAAGGCTCCGACATCGCCGCGCAGGGCCTCGGCTGGGCGTCGACGCACGAGAGCGGCATGGGCGACCATACCATCACCTCGGGCATTGAGGGTGCATGGACGCCGACGCCGACGACCTGGGACATGAGCTACTTCGACATGCTCTTCGACCACGAGTACGAGCTGGTGAAGAGTCCGGCGGGCGCGCACCAGTGGCAGCCCGTCGGCAATCCCGACGAGACGCTGGCGCCGGCGGCGCATACCGCGGGCAAGCGCGTCCCGACGATGATGACCACCGCCGACATGGCGCTGAAGATCGACCCGGCCTACAATGCGATCTGCCAGAAATTCCGTGCCGACCCGGACTATTTCGCCGATGCCTGGGCGCGCGCCTGGTACAAGCTGACGCACCGCGACATGGGGCCGAAGATCCGCCTGATCGGTCCGGAGGTGCCGCAGGAAGAGCTGATCTGGCAGGACCCGATCCCGCTCGCCGACTATCCGCAGATCGAGGGCAGCGATATCGCCGAGCTGAAGACGGCGATCGCCGACTCCGGCCTGTCGATCGAAGAGCTGGTCACCACCGCCTGGGCCTCGGCCTCGACGTGGCGCGGCTCGGACCATCGCGGCGGTGCCAACGGTGCGCGCATTCGCCTCGCCCCGCAGAAGGACTGGGAGGTCAACCAGCCCGAGCAGCTCGCCCGCGTCCTCTCGGTCTACGAGCGGATCAAGGCGGAGTTCGACGGCAAGGGTGCCAAGAAGGTCTCGATCGCCGATCTGATCGTGCTCGGCGGCTCGGTCGGGATCGAGGCGGCGGCGAAGGCGGCCGGTCACGCGGTCGACGTGCCGTTCACCCCCGGCCGTACCGACGCCTCGGCCGAACAGACCGATGCCGAGGGTTTCGACGTGCTCGAACCGCGTGCCGATGGCTTCCGCAACTATCTGCAGGTGCAGTTCAACGTGCCGACCGAGGAGCTGATGGTCGACCGCGCGCAGCTGCTCGGCCTGTCGGCCCCGGAGATGACGGTGCTCGTCGGCGGCCTGCGCGTGCTCGGTGCCAACCATGCCAAGGCGAAACAGCATGGCGTGTTCACCGACCGACCGGGACAGCTGACCAACGACTTCTTCGTCAACCTGCTCGACATGGGCACGGCGTGGAAGCAGATCAGCGACGAGAGCGACGAGGAGTTCGTCGGCACCGACCGCCACACGCACGAGCAGAAATGGACCGCCTCGCGCACCGACCTGGTGTTCGGCTCCAACTCGCAGCTGCGGGCGCTGGCCGAGGTGTACGCCGCATCCGATGGTCAGGCGATGTTCGTCGAACAGTTCGTCCAGACCTGGACCAAGGTGATGAACGCCGACCGCTACGACCTGCTGCCGGGCTGAGGCCATCGACGTGCTCCCGCGCAAGCGGGAGCACGTCAGGCTCTCTCATGAGAGAGATCGAAACGGTCTACCAAGCCACCCGTCACCCCGGACTTGTTCCGGGGTCCACCGTTCAGCAAGCACGCGGCCGGAGCCTCTAACCCTTCTCCCCGCCGCGGGGTGGCCCCCGGAAGCAGTCCGGGGTGACGGATAGGTTGGGGAACCCCGCACCTTTCCCCTTCCTTGGCGCCCCCCGCCCCCCTATCGTGGCGTCATGCTCAAGCACGTCCTGCGCGTCGCCGCGCTCCTTGTCGTGATCGCCGTGGCCGCGGTCATCTATTTCGCCTGGCCCGACACCGCGCAGGTGCCGTTCGACCGGGTCACCGGCAAGCGGCCGCAGATCGCCGCGCCGCGCGAACAGGTGCTGCCCACCGTCAAGGTCGCCGATGTCGTCGGCTGGCAGGGGAACGAGACCCCCACCCCCGCCGCGGGCCTCACCGTCAAGGCGTTCGCGCGGACCCTCGATCATCCGCGCTGGCTCTATCGCCTGCCCAATGGCGATGTGTTGGTCGCCGAGACGAATTCGCCGCCGCGCAAGGGCGGGGGTATCCAGGGCTGGGTGATGGGTCTGCTGCTCGGCAAGGCGGGCGCCGGCGTGCCCTCGGCCAACCGCATCACGCTGCTGCGCGACGCGGACGGCGACGGCGTCGCCGAACAGCGCCACGTCTTCATGACCGGGCTCAACTCGCCGACCGGCATGGCGCTGCTCGACGGGCAGCTCTACGTCGCCAATACCGACTCGGTGGTGCGGGTGCCGTATAGCGAGGACGCGACGCAGATCACGGCCAAGCCCGAACTCGTCGTCCGGCTCAACGGCGGCGGCAACCATTGGGCGCGCACCCTGGTCGCCGCACCCGATGGCCGCCGCCTCTTCGTCGGCGTCGGCTCGTCGTCCAACATCGCCGAAAACGGGCTGGAGGCGGAGAAATATCGCGCCAACATCCTCGAGGTCTATCCCAAGGAAAAGACCTTCCGCATCTACGCCTCCGGCCTGCGCAATCCGCAGGGCATGGCGATCAGCCCGTTCAACCAGCAGTTGTGGACGGTGGTCAACGAGCGCGACATGCTCGGCTCCGACCTCGCCCCCGATTACCTTACGCAGGTCGAGCTGGGCGACCAGTTCGGCTGGCCGTGGTTCTACTGGGGCGGCTATCCCGATAAGCGCGTCGAGCCGGCGCGGCCTGAACTCCAGCAATATTCGAAGCGCCCCGACTATGCGCTCGGGCCGCACGTGGCGGCGCTGGGCCTGACCTTCGCGGGCGACGTCAAGCTCGGCGACCGTTTCGCGCAAGGCGCGTTCATCGGCGAACATGGCTCGTGGAACCGCAAGCCGGTGTCCGGGTACAAGGTGGTGTTCGTCCCCTTCGCGGCGCGCGGCTTCCCGTCGGACGGCGCCAAGCCGATCGACGTGCTGAGCGGCTTCCTCAACGCCGATGGCAAGGCGCGCGGCCGGCCGGTCGGCGTGATCGGCGACCGCACCGGCGCGCTGCTGGTCGCAGACGACGTCGGCAACACGATCTGGCGCGTGGCTCCGGCGAAATAAGCTCGCGGGACGGCAGCTCCGGGGGTTTCAGGACATAGTCGCGCCCGTCCCGTCACCCTGATTCGGGGCGACGGGCGGGAGGAAGACGCACTCTTGATCTGATCGGCGGCGACGGACGCCGTCGCCTTCAGGCGGTCCGCAACCGCAGCGGCGTGCGCTCTACCGCGCCGTTCAGCACCTTGCGGCCGAACACCCGGTTCATCGTCGCGGCGCCGTCAGCGTTGGTCAGCACGACGCGCGTGCCCCCCGAGGCGAGCGTCTCGATCGCGCTGATCGTCACCTTGTGCTTGCGGCACAGGGCCTCGACATCGGGCTTGGCGGCGTTGACGTTGATGGCACGCGACATGCGGGTCTCCCATAGGCAGCGGGAGCGCATATCATCTCTCAGTCGGGCCATGCGCGAATGGAGCGGCCCGATGGCCTCCAGATGGACCCTGCCGCGGTGCAGCGCAAGTCTTCCCGCGATGGCCCCCTCGCGGGCCGCCCCTTGCCGAACCGCCCCGGATGCGCCATATGACTCCTGCTAGAGTCGCACATCGACGGTCTACGGCGTGCTTTGCGGCTCCCTCTTCCTTCCTTCCCTGCTTCGCCCGCGATCAGGCGCGTCGGTAATCGTACCGTTGCGCCGCAAGTAGAAAGGATCTGCCATGAGCAGCATCACCGGCACCGTAAAGTTCTTCAACGCCGACAAGGGCTATGGCTTCGTCGCACCCGACACGGGCGGCGCCGATGCGTTCGTCCACATCACGGCGGTGGAGCGCGCCGGCATGGCGACGCTGAACCAGAACCAGCGCATCAGCTACGACCTGGAGCAGGACCGCCGCGGCAAGACCTCGGCCGTCAACCTTCAGCCGGTCGACTGATCGGTTTCGGACGGGGCGGATCACACCGCCCTGCCCGACCTGGACGCAAAAGCCCGCGGGAAACCGCGGGCTTTTTTGTGCGTGCAACGCCTGCGCAGCGGGTGGAGCCGGCATGCGCTCCCGATAGTCTCTCAAAAGAAGCAACGGTCGCCTAGGCGAGCAAAGTGCCGCCGGTCACCGGCGCCTGGACATACCGCACAAACACAAACGGCGCCCGTCACCGCAGTGACAGCCGCCAGATCAAAGCCAATGCTTTTGGAGAATTGCCGCCTCATTCGGCGGATCGGAACGGAATGGTGGAGCCGAGGGGGATCGAACCCCTGACCTCTGCAATGCCATTGCAGCGCTCTCCCAGCTGAGCTACGGCCCCATTCGTTCCGGGAGGCGCCCCACTAGCGGGGGCACCGGGGCATGGCAAGCGCTGAATCGATGCTTGCCATGCCTTTTTTTCAAATCAATGTTCGTCTTCGTCGTTCGGCGCTTCCACGCCCAGGTCGTCGTCGCCGCCGAGATCGACCTCGTCATCGGCCGAGGGCTCTTCCTCTTCGCCCAGCGCTTCCAGATCCTCGTCCTCACCTTCCAGGTCGCGATCGGCTTCCTTGGTGTCGGGCTTGACCTGCTCGAACGGCAGCGGCTGCTTGGACTTCAGGATCGGCTCCGGATTCCACGTCGAACCGCAGTTGATGCAGGTGACGGGATCGTCCTTCTCGAGGTCGTAGAAGCGCGTCGCGCATTTCGGGCACGTACGCTTCGTGCCCCATTCCGGCTTGATCATGCCGCGGTGTGCCTTTCGGAATTGGGTGTAGCAGGCAAAGGTTGCCCCCGCCTGTGGTTTGGGCCCGTGAGATGGAGCGCGCCTTGCCATAGCGCAAGGTGGCTGTCAAAGCCCTGTCCCTATGGCGCACTCTCATCCCCAGGAACTGAGCGTGGCCCCGCGCGGGCCCCTCACCGGCACCCTCAAGGTCCCCGGCGATAAGTCGATCAGCCACCGCGCGCTGATGTTCTCGGCGCTCGCGGTCGGCACCAGCCGGATCACCGGCCTGCTGGAGGGCGAGGACGTGCTCGCCACCGCGGCGGCGCTGCGCGCGATGGGCGCGACGATCGAGCGCACCGGCGAAGGTGCCTGGCAGGTCGACGGCGTCGGTGTCGGCGGCCTGCGGCAACCCGCGACCGCGCTGGAGATGGGCAACAGCGGCACCTCGACGCGGCTGCTGATGGGCCTCGTCGCCAGCCATCCGATCACCGCGACCTTCACCGGCGACGCCTCGCTGTCGGGCCGGCCGATGGGCCGTGTCATCGAACCGCTGTCGCAGATGGGCGCGAGCGTCACCGCCAGCCCCGGCGGCACGCTGCCGCTGATGCTACGCGGCCTGTGCCCGGCGGTGCCGATCACCTATACGCTTCCCGTCGCCTCGGCGCAGGTCAAGTCGGCGGTGCTGCTCGCCGGGCTCAACACGCCCGGCATCACCCGCGTCGTCGAGCCGGTGGCGACGCGCGACCATAGCGAGCGGATGTTGCGCGGCTTCGGCGCCGAACTCACCATCGAGGGCGACGCCGCCGGCCGCGTCATCGCGATCCGCGGCGAGGCCGAACTGAAGCCGCAGACGATCACCGTCCCCGGCGACCCCTCCTCGGCCGCCTTCTGGCTGGTCGCCGCGTCGATCGTCCCCGGCTCCGATCTCGTCATCCGCAACGTCGGACTCAACCCCACCCGCACCGGGCTGATCGCGGCACTGCGACTGATGGGCGCGGACATCACCGAGCTCGACCGGCGCGAGGTCGGCGGCGAGCCGGTCGCCGACCTGCGCGTCTGCCACGCCCTCCTCACCGCGATCGACGTGCCGCCCGATCTCGCGCCGAGCATGATCGACGAATATCCCGTGTTGTTCGTCGCCGCGGCCTTCGCCAAGGGCCGTACCGTCGCACGCGGCGCGCACGAGCTGCGCGTCAAGGAATCCGACCGGATCGACGCGATGAAGGCGGCGCTCGAGGCGTGCGGCGTGCCCTGCGAGGAGTTCGAGGACGGGCTCGCGATCACCGGCACCGGTGGCGACGCCATTCCGGGCGGCGGCCGCGTCGCCTCGCGGCTCGACCACCGGATCGCGATGAGCATGACGGTCGCCGGCCTGCATGCGGCACGTCCTGTCACGATTGACGATGTCGCACCGGTGGCGACCAGCTATCCTGTCTTCTATAAGACACTTGACGAAGTGTCGGAGGAAGCATGATCATCGCAGTGGACGGCCCAGCAGCGTCGGGCAAAGGCACCATCGCCAAGGCGCTCGCGCAGCATTACGGCCTTCCCCACCTCGATACCGGCCTGCTCTACCGCGCGGTGGCGTTCAACGTGCAGCGGATGCAGCTCAACCCCGCCAAGGAAGCGGATGCGGTCGCGGCGTGCGATTTCGACGAGGGCATGCTCGACGATCCCGCGCTGCGCACCGACGACATCGGTCAGCTCGCCTCGATCGTTTCGGTGCACCCGCTGGTGCGCGCCTCGCTGCTGCAGCGCCAGAAGCGCTTCGCCCGCCAGCCCGGCGGTGCGGTGCTCGACGGCCGCGACATCGGCACGGTCATCGCGCCAGATGCCGATGCCAAATTGTTCGTCAAGGCGACCCCGCACATCCGCGCCCAGCGCCGCCACAAGGAATTGCTGGCCAAGGGGTTCGAGGTCACCTTCACCAAGGTGTTGATGGACATCCGTGCACGCGACAGCCGCGACAGCGCCCGCTCGACCGCGCCGCTCAGCATGGCGGCCGATGCGGCGCTGCTCGACACCAGCCAGATGACGATCGAGGCGAGCATCGCCCGCGCGATCGCGCTGGTCGAGGCCCGCAACGCCACCCGCGCTCGTCAGCGCGCCGGCGCCGGCGCCGGCCCGGCCTGACGACGGAGCTTAGCGACTACAGACCGGATTCCGGCACAGCGGGCGTTGGGGGTAGTCGACGATGCGCATCCACACGGCGCTAATCCTCTGCTGCGGTCTGACCGCCGCGTTGGTCGGGGCCGGCAGGGCGTCGCGCGTCACGGGCGCCCCGCCAGCCGCCGGCGGTTTGTGTACGCCGGCCGAGGTGCCGCTGTTTTCCTGCTCGATTGGCGCCAAGCGTATGTCGATCTGCGGCTCGGGGCAGCGCGCCGCCTATCGTTATGGCCTGCCGGGCAAGATCGAACTGTCCTCGACTCAGCTGACCTTTGCCGAGAAGGCAATCTCCGGCGGCGGCGAGACGCAGATCACCGCGACGAACAAGGATTACAGCTACACCGTGTTCGACCGCACGGTCCGCACTTCCCTTGGCGAGGACGGCCGTCATGATCCCGCATTCGGCAGCGGATTGCTCATCCGCCACAACGGCAAGGTCGTGGCGACGCGCCCCTGCGACGAGGATGTGCCGATCGTGGCGCGCGCCCGCACGATGATCCCGGCCGGGCCGTATATCGCGCATTGAGCGTGGACGAGGTTTAAGGGTCAGGCGCGCGTTTCGCGATCACCCCTTCGGGCCTCGTCGCTCAGGCCGGATCGGCATCCAAGCTTCCGAGAATTCCTCCCCCGCCAGGGGGAGGTGGCATGCCGAAGGCATGACGGAGGGGGAGGACACGCCACCGAGGACGTTGCTTACCCCGTCACGGCTTCGCCGCGCCATTGTCCTACAGCCGCGGGATCTGACATGATCCCGCCATCCCAAACGCCCGCTGCCCCGCCCGCAGGAACGGGGTCTGGGGGCAATTTCGGCACCGACGTTCCCGCATCCTTCGCAACTTCCGCCCCATGACCGGCCGCGAGTCGCCCCCCTCCGCGACCACCCACCCTCACCTTGCCAAAACGACGGTTTTGGCCTATACGACGATTGTCCTGCGAGCCGATGCTCGTGGAGGTAGGCGCGTTCGGCTGGTCCGTTCGCGCCCTTTTCGCATCAGCGCATCGTATTCCTCCGCCTGCCGACGCCCAACGGATGCCGCGATCGGCATGGGGTCGGCGCGGCGTTTTCAGCCAAGACCATCGGAACCAACCGATTGGCCGGAAACAGATAAACCTCGAGGACACTCTAACCCTATGGCTACCCAGCCCCTTCCCAGCCGCGACGATTTCGCGGCGATGCTCGATGACATGTTCGGCGGCGCCGACAGCTTCGAGGGTCGCGTGGTGCACGGCACCGTCACCGCGATCGAGAACGATCTTGCCGTCATCGACGTCGGCCTAAAGTCCGAAGGCCGCGTGCCGCTGCGCGAATTCGCCGCACCGGGCCAGAAGGCCGACCTGAAGGTCGGCGACGAAGTCGAAGTCTATGTCGACCGCGTCGAGAACATGCATGGCGAAGCGATGCTCAGCCGCGACCGCGCGCGCCGCGAAGCCGCCTGGGACAAGCTCGAGCTCGAGTTCAGCAAGACCGCCCGCGTCGAGGGCGTGATCTTCGGCCGCGTCAAGGGCGGCTTCACCGTCGACCTGTCGGGCGCCGTCGCGTTCCTTCCGGGCAGCCAGGTCGATATCCGTCCGGTGCGTGACGTCACGCCGCTGATGGACATCCCCCAGCCGTTCCAGATCCTCAAGATGGACCGCAAGCGCGGCAACATCGTCGTATCACGTCGCGCGGTGCTGGAAGAGACCCGCGCCGAGCAGCGTTCGGGCCTGATCCAGAGCCTCGCCGAGGGTCAGATCATCGACGGCGTCGTCAAGAACATCACCGATTACGGTGCGTTCGTCGACCTCGGCGGCATCGACGGCCTGCTCCACGTCACCGACCTCAGCTACAAGCGCGTCAATCATCCGTCCGAGATGATCGCGATCGGCGACACGGTGAAGGTGCAGATCATCCGCATCAACAAGGACACGCAGCGCATCAGCCTCGGCATGAAGCAGCTCGAGTCGGATCCGTGGGACGGCGCGTCGGCTAAGTATCCGATCGGCGCCAAGCTGTCGGGCCGCGTCACGAACATCACCGAATATGGTGCGTTCGTCGAGCTGGAAGCGGGCATCGAGGGCCTCGTCCACGTTTCGGAAATGTCCTGGACCAAGAAGAACGTCCATCCGGGCAAGATCGTCTCGACCTCGCAGGAAGTCGATGTCGTCGTGCTCGAAGTCGACGAGGACAAGCGTCGCATCAGCCTCGGCCTCAAGCAGGCGCAGAACAATCCGTGGGAAGCGTTCGCCGCTGCCCATCCGATTGGTTCGACCGTCGAGGGCGAAGTCAAGAACGCGACCGAATTCGGTCTGTTCATCGGCCTGGACAACGACGTCGACGGCATGGTCCACATGTCGGACATCGCCTGGGGCGTGTCGGGTGAGGATGCCCTCAACCTGCACCGCAAGGGCGAGACCGTGCAGGCGGTGGTGCTCGACATCGACGCCGAGAAGGAGCGCATCAGCCTCGGCATGAAGCAGCTCGAGCGTGGCGGCCCGGCGGCCGGCGGCGTTGCGGCTGCGGGCGATCGCCTCAACAAGAACGCGATCGTCACCGTCACCGTCCTCGAAGTCCGCGACGCGGGCCTCGAAGTGCAGCAGGGCGACGACGGCGCAACCGGCTTCATCAAGCGTACGGATCTGGGTCGCGACCGCGACGAGCAGCGTCCGGAGCGTTTCCAGGTCGGTCAGAAGTTCGACGCGATGGTGACCGGCTTCGATCGTTCGAAGAAGCCGACCTTCTCGATCAAGGCGATGCAGATCTCCGAAGAGAAGCAGGCGGTTGCGCAGTACGGCTCGTCCGACTCGGGCGCGACGCTCGGCAACATCCTCGGCGAGGCCCTCAAGGCCCGCTCGGCGGACGCCGACAAGAAGTAAGACGATGCGGGCTGAAGCGGTTCGATACCGCTTCAGCCCAAATTTCTTTTAATATGTTCATTTTGGCCCTATACGCAGGCTCCATTGATCTCTATCAAGACCCCGTTGCATCAACCGGGGGGGGAGTTTTGCGATGATCCGTTCTGAACTGGTTCAAAAGCTGTGTGAGCTGAACCCCAATCTGTCGGGGTCCGAGGTCGACGCCATCGTCTCGACCTTCTTCGATGAGATTTCGCGGCGTCTCGCCGCCAATGGCCGCGTCGAACTGCGTGGCTTCGGTGCATTTTCGACCCGCGCCCGCGATGCCCGTATCGGCCGCAACCCGCGCACCGGCGAAACCGTCGAGGTCGAGGCCAAGCGCGTTCCCTATTTCAAGCCCGGCAAGGAAATGCGCGCGCGACTCAACGTCTGAGCGCGCTTCCCGCCCGTAGCGGGTTGACGGTCGGCGTCGGTTGCGCTTCTCGTGCAGCGGTGTGCGGACGTGGCGAAATCGGTAGACGCTTCCGACTTAAAATCGGCTTCCTTTGGAGTGCGGGTTCGAGTCCCGCCGTCCGCACCATCGCGCTGCTGCTCGGCATCGGCGCGGCCGCGCTGACCGGCTGCGACCAGCGCCCCGATTCGGGGCCGGTGATCGTCAGCGCGATCGGCGACCCGCCCCGCCCCGCCGACCCCGCCCGCACGCGGCTCGATATGCCCTCGCGGCTGCTGCTCGACGCCACGGCGGAGGGGCTGGTCCGCTTCGATGCCGCCGGCCAGATCGAGCCGGGGCTCGCCGAACGCTGGATCGTGATCGACCAGGGGATGAGCTACATCTTCCGCCTGCGCGACGCCCAGTGGAGCGACGGCAGCAAGGTTGAGGCCGATCAAGTCGTCGCGCAATTGCGCCACCAGCTCGCACCCGGATCGCGCAACCCGCTATTGCCCTTCCTCACCGCGGTCGACGAGATCGTGACGATGACGCCGCAGGTCATCGAGGTGCGCCTGTTGCGCCCTCGCCCCGATCTGCTCAAGCTATTCGCCCAGCCCGAACTGGCGCTCTGGCGCAGCGGCACGGTGGGCGGCGGCGGGCCGATGCGCATCGTCCGCGGCACGCGCAGCCCGCTGCTCCGCCCCGCCTTCGATCCGGGCCGGGTCGATCCCGACGATCAGCGCCAGACCCGCCCCGAACAGGATGTCCGCCTGATCGGCGAGCGCGCCGCCCGCGCCATCGTCCGCTTCGCCGCCCGCGAATCGGATTATGTCGCCGGCGGCACCTTCGTCGACTGGCCGCTCGTCGGACTGGCATCGGTCACCCCGGCCAACGTCCGCATCGATCCCGCCGCCGGCCTGTTCGGCTTCGCGATCGTGCATCGCGACGGCTTCCTCGCAGACCCCGCCAATCGCGCGGCACTGAGCGGCGCGATCGACCGCGCCGCGATGACCGCCGCGGTGATGCCCAACTGGGAGCCCGCCGAACGCATCCTGCCGGAGATGTTCGATTCGGCGACGCCCCCCGCCCTGCCCGGCTGGTCGCTGCTCACCCCCGAGCAACGCGTCGCGGCGGCACAGGCCCGGGTTGCCGCTTATGGCGCGCCCGTAACGCTGCGCATCGCGATGCCGGGTGGGCCGGGCGCGACCTTGGTCTATGCGCAGGTTGCCGCGTCGCTTCACGCGATGGGCATCACGCCGCAACGGGTCGGCCCGTCCGACGATGCCGACCTGCGCCTGGTCGACCAGGTCGCCCCCTATGACAGCGCGCGCTGGTATCTCGCCAACGCCTGCGCGCTGTGCGGCGAGGCGGCGCAGAGCGCGCTGGTCGCCGCGCGCGAGGCGCCGACGCTGGCCGAACGCTCGCGGCTGATCGCAACCGCCGATGCGGCCCTCGCGACCGACACCGCGTTCATCCCGATCGCGCGGCCGCTGCGCTGGTCGCTGGTGGCGATGCGGCTGCGGCAATGGCGCCCCAACGCCCGTGCCTGGCACCCGTTGAACCGGCTGCGCGACGACACCAGATAACTATCATGACCGCCACCCGCCCCCGCCCGCTGGACGCCCGTCCGCTGCTCGAGTCCCTGCCGCTCGGCCGTGATGCGGCCTCGGTCCGCATCCGGCTCGAAGCGATGGAGCGGGTGATGGAGGGGCTGTTCACCATCCCCGGCACCAACCGCAAGCTCGGGCTCGACGTGATCCTCGATCTCGTCCCGGTCGTCGGCACGACGATTGCGGCAGTCATCGGATCGTGGCTGGTCTGGGAGGCGCGCAACCTTGGCATGTCGAAGCTGCAGATGGCGCGGATGTTCGGCAATGTCGGGGTCGACTGGGCGCTGGGCATCATCCCCTTCGTCGGCGCCGTGCCTGACTTCTTCTTCCGCTCGAACACCCGCAACCTGCGGATCATCCGCCGTCACCTCGACAAACATCATCCGGCGACGGCGACGATCCTCGGTTAAGGCTCAGCGGCTCCCGCGCCAGATCTTGATGGTGGCGTCGGTCGGCAGGCCGCCCTGGTGCGCCGGGCAACGCTGATAGCGGAACGCCTTGTCGAGGCAGATCCAGATTTCGTCGAGCCAGCCCTGCTTGGTCGCGGTCACCCGCATCATATCGGCGCCCAGCCCCGGATTGCTCCGCGCGAACGCCGCCGCCACCCCGCCCGCGGTCAGCGGCGCACGAGACAGTGCGTCCATGTCCGGATAGCGCAGCTTGCCGTAGAGGCGGGTCGAGGTGGCGAAATAGCGATCCGGCTTGAAGCCGGGCATGCAGGTGCCGTGCTTCGACCATTCGTGCTGCATCAGCTGCGCCGACGGCGTGCTGCAGATATGCTTCTGGATCACCGCACGCGGCAGCAGCGGCGTCGCCTTGCAATATTGCGGCCAGTCCTTGCCGACGCCGTCGGGCCACAGACCGTGCAAGGTGAAGCCGAAGCGGTTGCCCGCTGCGCACTGGAAGCGCGCACCGGCGTCACGATCATGCTCGCGGCAATATTGCGGAGCCCAGGTGATCGCGAGCGTATAGCTGCCGATCGGCAGCAGCCGGCGCGGCTGGCTGTCGCTCGGCAGATCGGGATGCGGGCGCTCGATGCTGGTCGGCGCGGTGCACTGATAGGCCTGCGCCTGCACCGCCGCAGGTGTCGCCGCGAGCAGCGCGACGGTGGCAAGACGCGCGATCACGCGAGCGGCGCCTTTCGGTCGTCGCGCGGATCGAGATCGTCATCCTCGTCCAGTCCCTCGCCCAGCCAGCTCTTGGCGTCCGGCTTGAACAGCATCACCGCGGCGGCGATGTAGAGGAGGTTGGCGAAGAAGCCGAGGATGAGCTGCGCGTTCAGCGCCGACTTGCCCATGGCGAGGAACGCGATCGCGGACAGCAGTGCGAGCGCGCCGAAGCCGGCGAACACCACCTGCACCCATTTGGCGACCACGCTCGGGCGGCGCACGATGAAGAACCAGATCAGCACCGCGATGGCGAGGCCGAGCACCTGCATTGCCGGCAAGAGCCAGGTCATGTTGGCTAGGGTGGGGTTGGCGGCCAATGTCGTCTGCGATGTGCGCCAATTCAGGCCGGTATTGATCAATCCGACGATCACCGAAGCCCAATAGAATTGCTCGAAGCGCGCGATGGATGGCGGTTTGGTCATGACAGGTCCCCTTGCTGCTGCAGATCAGCCTAGCCGCACCGCCGGAGCGTGCAAGCCGGCGCTCACAAGACGGTGAAATCGAGCCCGATATCGGCAGCCGGTGCCGACTGGGTCAGCCGCCCGACCGAGACGTAGGTGACGCCGCTCTCGGCAATCGCCCGTACCGTGTCGAGCCGCACCCCGCCCGAGGCTTCGGTCGGCACCCGCCCGTCGACCAGCGCCACCGCCTCACGCAGCAGCGCCGGCGCCATATTGTCGAGCAGCAGATGCGTCGCGCCCGCCGCCAGTGCCGGGGCGATCTGGTCGAGCCGGTCGACCTCGACGATGATCCGCGCGATTCCCGCGCGCACGGCGCGCTGCACCGCCTCGCCGATGCTCCCGGCGACGGCGATATGATTGTCCTTGATCATCGCCGCATCCCACAGGCCGAGCCGGTGGTTCTGCGCGCCGCCGGTGCGGGTGGCGTATTTCTCCAACCGGCGCAGGCCGGGGATCGTCTTGCGCGTATCGAGCAGCACCGCGCCCGTCCCCGCGATCGCATCGACATAGGCACGGGTCATCGTCGCGATGCCGGAGAGATGCTGCACGGTGTTGAGCGCCGAGCGTTCGGCGGTGAGCAGCGCCCGGGCCGAGCCCTCCAGCCGCATCAGCTCGCTGTGCGCCGACACCCAGGCGCCATCCTCGACCAGCCGGGTGATCGTCACGTCGGGATCGAGCGCGCGGAAGAAGGCCTCGGCGATGCCGAGCCCGGCGACGACGATCGTGTCGCGCGTGTCCATCACGCCGGTGAAACGCGCCTCGGCCGGGATCACCGCGGCCGAGGTGATGTCGCCACCCTCGCCCAGATCCTCCGCCAGCGTCGCGGCGACGAAGCGATCGAGGTCGAAACCATCTAGAGTAAAGCGCGTCATACGTATACGATCCTGTCGTACTACACAGCGGCCCCTGTCGTCACGGGCCTGCCACCATATCACGGGGAAACAGGGCGATGACCGATCGCGAGGCCATGGAGGAACTACACCGGTTGCTCGCCGCCGCGTTGGAGAAGGCGGACGAACTGGAGCTGATCATGGTCGGCATCCACATCAACGAAGCCCGCAACCTGCTCGCCCCGACGACCGCGACCTCGCACTGAGCGGTCAGTCGCCGGTGACCGGCACCACCCGGAACGGCGACGGGCCGAGATCGCCCTGCCCGACCGTCGCCGAAGCCATGGTGAGCATCGCGTCGAGGCTCTTCTTCGCCTTGATGCGCAGCCCCTCCTCGATCTCGATCCGCGGCGTGAGATCGCGCAGCGCGACGTAGAGCTTTTCCATCGTGTTGAGCGCCATATACGGGCAGATGTTGCAGTTGCAGTTGCCGTCCGCCCCGGGCGCGCCGATGAAGTTCTTCAGCGGCATCGCCTTTTCCATCTGGTGGATGATGTGCGGCTCGGTCGCGACGATCAGCGTGTCGCCCGGCATGGCATTGGCGAATTCGAGGATGCCGCGGGTCGAGCCGACGTAATCCGCATGATCGAGGATCACCGCCGGACATTCGGGATGCGCCGCGACCGGCGCGCCGGGGTTCTGCGCCTGCAGCTTGAGCAATTCGGTTTCGCTGAACGCCTCGTGGACGATGCACACGCCCGGCCACAGCAGCAGCTCGCGCCCGGTCTTGCGCTGGAGATAGCCGCCGAGGTTGCGGTCGGGGCCGAAGATGATCTTCTGGTCGCGCGGCAGTTGCGCCAGGATCGTCTCCGCCGACGACGAGGTGACGATGACGTCGCTGAGCGCCTTCACCTCGGTCGAGCAGTTGATGTAGGTCAGCGCGATATGATCGGGGTGCGCGGCGCGGAACGCGGCGAACTGGTCGGGCGGGCAGCTGTCCTCAAGGCTGCAACCGGCATCCATGTCGGGCAGCACGACGATCTTGTCGGGGCTGAGGATCTTGGCGGTCTCGGCCATGAAGCGCACGCCGCAGAAGGCGATGACGTCGGCGTCGGTCGCCTGCGCCTTGCGGCTGAGGTCGAGGCTGTCGCCGACGAAATCGGCGAGGTCCTGCAACTCGGGCTTCTGGTAATAATGCGCCAGGATCACGGCGTTGCGCTCCTTGCGGAGGCGCTCGATCTCGGCGCGGAGGTCAAGTCCCGCGAAGCTGTTGGTCAGTTCCATAATGCCCCCGTTAGGCGATTGCACGCCGCCCCTCAACGGGCGGCATCATCGCGCATTGCCAAGTACTTCCGCCAGCGACCGGCTGGCATCCCAGCGTTCGGTCGCCGCGGTCGGATCGTCGACGAAGCTGACCTTGACGCTGGCGTCGATGCCGGCGGCGCGCAGCGGCATGACGAAACTGTTCTCCACCGCCCGCCGCGTCGCGTCGCGGGCGAGCTTCATCGGCGTCGCATCGCGCGCCTGACGGACCAGCTCCGCCTGTCCGGCGCGGCGGTTGGCGGTGTCGAGCGCGGTGTCGGCATCGGTCAGCCGCGACAGGATGCCGCCGGTGCCATATTCGCGGATTGCATTGAGATCGACCTGCGGCCCGTCGAGTTCGATCGGCGGCAGCCGTACCGACAGCGTGCGGGTGTCGGCATCCCAGGCGACATCGCGCTGGGTCAGCTTGCCGAGATCGACCTCATAGCGGACGAGGCCGGGCATGATCAGCGTCTTCTCGGTCGACAGGCCGAGCTGCGACTGGCGCGAGGTGCTGACCGCGACGAAGCGCGCGGCAAAGGCGGAGAGGCGGTTCTGCTCGCGCAACCCCTCCAGGCTGGCGCTGGCGACGGTGGTGGGATCGGGCGCCAGCCGCCGCTCGACGTAGCGCTGCACGCCCCACAGGCCGATCAGCACGGCAAGGCCGAGCAGGACGATGACTCCCGCCGCCTTGCCCAGGAACGAACCGGTCGAGGAACCGGCCGCCGGCGGGGCGGGATCGGGCACCGGATCGTTCATTCGATGCTCCGCCATAGCTCACCCTCCCCGCTCACCCGCTGCCGTGCCCGTAGATCATAGAGGTGCGCGAGCACCGAGCGCTGTGCCGCCCCAATCAGCCGCGGGTCGAGGCCGACGTACATCCGCCGCGTCATCTCCTCCAGCGCCAGCGATCCCTCGCGCAACAGCCGCAGGATCTGCCCCTCGCGCTGCTTGCGATGGCCGAGCATGCCGCGCACCAGCCGCTGCGGCTGCTCGACCGCCTCGCCATGACCGGGATAATAGATGCGGTCGTCGCGCCCAAGCAGCTTGTCGAGGCTCGCCATATATTGCCCCATGTCGCCGTCGGGCGGCGAGATCACGCTGGTCGCCCAGCCCATGACATGGTCGCCCGAGAACAAGGCGCCCGTCTCCGGCAACGCGAAGGCGAGATGGTTGGAGGTATGGCCCGGCGTCGCGATCGCGGTCAGCGTCCAGCCGTCGCCGGCGACGCTCTCCCCCTCTCCGAGCACGCGGTCGGGCGCATAGGCCGCGTCGAACGCCGCATCGAGGCCGGGCGTGTCGCTGGCGACGTGCACCGGTGCGGCGCCGACGATCGGCGCGCCGGTCGCCGCGGCGAGCGGGCGGCTGGCGGGGCTGTGGTCGCGATGATGATGGGTGATGACGATCGCCCGCACCGGCCGGCCGGCGATCACGCGGAGCAGCGCGTCGAGATGCGCCGCATCATCTGGGCCGGGATCGATGACCGCCAGATCGTCGCGGCCGACGACATGCGTCTGCGTCCCGCCATAGGTGTAAGGCGAAGGATTGGGCGCGAGCACGCGGGTGACGAGCGGCTCGAGCTGGATCGGGATACCGGTCGGGTGCTCGGCCATTGCGTCGGATGTGGCGCGATGTGCGGCGGAGCGCAAGAGGCGAGCATGCCGGGCGCCCCCGTCTGCTCGCCTCCGCCACCCGTACCGGGCGCTCAATCCTTGTCGAGCGAGGCCATTTCGGCGCGCATTTCGGCGAGCGCCGCGTCCATGTCGGCGAGCGCTGCCTTGCGATCGGCGTCCGGCACGTCGCGATTGGCGGCGATGCTCGCCCGCGAAGCGCGGACGCTGGCGAGCGCCGCCGACATCGCGTTGAGGCGCACCTCCTGTGCCTTCAGCCCGGCCGCCGCGCCGTTCAGCGCCGCCGTCTGGATGCGGTTGGTGCAGATCACCATCGTCCGCGTGCCGCCGTGCCCGGTGTTGATGACGAAGCTCTGTGCGCCACCGTCGACGCCATCGACGCAGCGCCGCTCGGCGATGCCGGGCACTGCGGGCACCGCCGGCACCGCGGGCACCGCGCGCTCGACGAGGCGCTGGACGGTGCCGTCGCTCAGCACATGATCGGCCGTCCGCGCGATGCTGGTGACGGCTCCGTCCTGCGTCACGCGCGTGACGCTTACCCGATGCGGTCCGGCGGGGATCGCGGGGGCGGCGGGCGGCTGCGGCACCGCGGCCGCGCCCGGCGCGGCGGGCGCCGCAGGAGCCGCCGGAACGGCCGGCGCCGCCTGCAGGTCGATCCCCATCGTATCGCCGACCCGGCCGCTGATCGCGGCGGCGGCGCTGGTGCCCGAGGCGGTCATGCCGAGCCCGGCGAGGACGAGGGTCGAGACCAGCGCACCACCCAAAGCGAGGCGCCGGCGCGAACGCGGGGACGTGGACAGCATGCGGATTCTCCCTTTCAGATCGTCGATGGTGTGCAGGTGACAGGCGGCGGACACGGCGCCGCCATGCGCCGCCTTGACGATGGCGCAGGCATAAGCGTGGCGGTCGATGGTCGACCGGCCGGCGAGGACGCGCGCGTCATTGGCCAGTTCCTGATCGGCGCGGAACGCCCGGAACGCCCGCCACGCGACCGGATTGAACCAGTGCAGCGCCAGCACGCCGAGCGCGATCCAATTGGCGACCAGATCGCCGCGCTGGTGATGGCCAATCTCATGTTCCAGCGCGAGTTCGCGCTCGTCGGCGTCATAGCGATCGGCGAAATCGAGCGGGAAGGCGACGTAGCGGCGCACCACGCCGAAGGCGAGCGGTCCGGCCGCGGCCTCGCTGGCGATGACGCGCACGCCCCGCACCTCCTCGATGCTCGCGGCGGTGCCGAGCAGGCGACGGCAATGGCGGCGGTGGCTGGTGAGATGCCAGACGAGGAAGCCGAGCGCCCCCGCCGCCCAGAGCAGCCCGACGATCCAGCCGATCACCGGCGCGGCGGTCGGCACGACGGGATCATAGGCCGCGCCATCGGCGACGAAGATGGTGATCGTCTCGCTCGCGTGGCTGATCGGCGTCACCGCCACCTCGCGCCATGCCGCGGGCAGCGGCGGCAGCAGCAGCCGCAACAGCGGCAATGCCCACAGCGCATAGGCGACCTGCGGCCCGAACGCGTTGCGCACCGGCGCGCGGACCAGCATGACCAGCGCCATCAGGATCGTGGAGGCGATCAGCGCCTCGACCAGCCAGCCGATCATGGCTTGAGGTCCTTCAGCAGCGCCTCGATCTCGGCGATGTCCTGCGCGGTGAGTTCGTCGCGCTCGGCGAGATGCGCGACCAGAGGGGTGAGCCGGCCGCCGAACAGCCGGTCGATCAGCCGCTTCGACTCGCCCGACACGTAATCGCCGCGCGCGACGAGCGGCCGGTAGAGATAGCGGCGGCCATCCTCCTCATGCGCGATCACGGTCTTGGCGAGCAGCCGGCCGAGCAGCGTCTTGACGGTGTTGGCGCTCCAGCCGCGGGCGGGATCGACCCGCTCGGCCACATCCTGGGCGGTAAGCGGCGCTTCGTCCCATAGCACCTCCATCACCGCATGTTCGGCATCGCTGATTCGTTCGACCATCGCTACGCTCCTGCTGGACTACAGATGTAATCGTACCGATTACGTCCGTAGTCAATAGGGTGCGTAGCTGTCGGAACGGCTTACAGGTCGATACCCCGGCCGCTGGCCGTTAACCCTCGGAAGGGCGCGAATGCGTCGGTTTGGCGCGCTGGCACGGCATCTGCATGGAAGCAGGCAGCCGAGCGTCACGACGCTTCAGCAGGGTGGGGCCATCGCTTTTCCGCGTCTCGCGGCCCCACCCGCACCCGGCCGCTTCAGCTTGCGGCGGCTTCGCCCTTCAGCAGCGTCGCCAGTTCGCCGCTCTCGTACATCTCCATCATGATGTCCGACCCGCCGACGAATTCGCCGCCGACGTAGAGCTGCGGGATGGTCGGCCAATCCGAATAGGCCTTGATCCCCTGGCGGATGCCCTGGTCCTGGAGCACGTCGACGCTCTCATATTGGACGTTGAGATGGTCGAGGATCGCCACCGCGCGGCTCGAAAAGCCGCATTGCGGGAACAGCGGGCTGCCCTTCATGAACAGCACCACGGGATGGCTCTTCACGACGGCGTCGATGCGGGCGTTGGTATCGTCAGTCATGGTCATCATCCTCAGGCGGCGGCGGTCTTGAGCTGCAGGGCGTGGAGTTCGCCGCCCATGCGCTCGCCGAGCGCGGCATATACGGCTTGGTGTTGCTTGCGGAGCGGCAGGCCGGCGAAACTCGCCGACACGACGCGGGCGGCATAATGGTCGCCGTCGCCGGCCAGATCGGTGATTTCGACCTCGGCGTCGGGGATGGCGGCGCGGATCAGCGCGGCGATGTCGTCGGCGGCCATCGGCATCAGCCCTGCTCCGCCTGCATCAGCTGCCGCCGCGCCTCGATCATCTTCTCGGCGAGCGCGCGGCGCACGGTCGCATCGTCGGTCTCGACCCCGGCGGCGGTCAGGTCGCCGAACAGCTTGCGCACGACATCCTCGTCGCCCGATTCCTCGAAATCCGCCTGGACCACCGCCTTGGCATAGGCATCGGTCTCTTCCGGCGTCAGCCCCATCTGCGCCGCCGCCCAATGGCCGAGCAGGCGGTTGCGGCGTGCGGTGATGCGGAACGCCATCTCCTCCTCACGCGCGTGCGCGGCCTCATGGGCGCGTTCGCGGTCGTCGAACATGGACATCGTCGGCTCACCCCTCGGTTGGTCGTTCCCCCGCACATAGGTGCGACCTCCGGCACGCGCAACGGATGCCGCCGACGGACGCGGATGGCCCGGCCAACCCGCCCGGAACAAAAGGGTTAACGATGCGATAAAGATAAGACGGCGGGCGCACCGCTCGACCGCAGGAGAAGGATCATGATCAAGAGGCCCGTCCCCGCCGGAGGCCATACGCACAGCCCGTCCAGCTCGACCCGCGCCGCGCCGCTCACCGGCATCGTCGTCGGATCGGCGATTTCGCTGGTATTGTGGGCGCTGATGCTCGCCATCGTCCTAGCGGTGCGCTGACCGCGGTCAGCCGACCTCGACCACCAATTTGCCGATCGCGCCCCGCGCCGCCATCTTGGCGATGGCATCGCCACCGCGCTCCAGCGGATAGGTTTCGGTCACCCGCGGCGCGATCTTCCCGTCGCGCCACAACGCGAACAGCCGCGCGACATGCGCCGCATTGGCCTGCGGATCGCGCGCCGCAAAGGCGCCCCAGAAGACGCCGCACACGTCGCAGCTCTTCAGCAGGGTCAGGTTGAGCGGCAGCTTCGGGATACCGGCGGGAAAGCCGACGACCAGATAGCGCCCTTCCCAGCCGATCGCGCGCAGCGCCGGCTCGGCATAGTCGCCGCCGACGGGATCATAGATCACGTCGAAGCCGCCGCGCCCGCCCGCCGCCTTGAACTGCTCGGCCAGCGCCTTCGACTGGTCCTTGTCGAACGGCGCACGGCCGTAGAGGATCGTCTCGTCGGCGCCCGCCGCGCTGGCCGCCGCCGCTTTCTCCTCGGACGACACCGCCGCGACGACGCGCGCGCCCTGCGCCTTGCCCAGTTCGATCGCGGCGAGCCCGACCCCGCCCGCCGCGCCGAGCACCAGCAGCGCGTGTCCGGCCTGCAACCGCCCGCGGTCGAGCAGCGCGTGGATCGTCGTCGCATAGGTGAGGATCAGCGCCGCGCCCTCCGCGAAGCTGCGCTCCTCGGGCAGGCGGTACAGCCGCTGCGGCTCGGTGACGATGCTGGTGGCAAGGCCGCCATGGCCGATCACCCCCATCACCCGGTCGCCGACCTGCCAGCCCTCGACGCCCTCGCCGAGCGCATCGATCACGCCGGCGATCTCGCCGCCCGGCGCGAACGGCCGCGGCGGCTTGAACTGATACCGGTCCTCGATGATCAGCACGTCGGGATAGTTGATCGCGCACGCCTTGACCGCGATCCGCACCTGCCCCCTGCCCGGCTCGGGATCGGGCAGCTCGGTCAGTTCCAGAGTGTCAGGTCCGCCCGACGCCGTCGATAGCAATGCCCGCATAACCGCTCCTGCTCCCGATCCAGGGGCGGTGTTGATCCACCGCGCCCTCGAATTTCGAAATCGCGGTATCCCTTGCCATCGTCAGGCCAATCTCGTCCAGCCCCTCCATCAGGCACTGGCGGCGGAACGGATCGAGGTCGAAGGTGAAGCGGTCCTGATAGGGCGTCGTCACCGTCATGGTTTCGAGATCGACGGTGACCGGCTGGTCCTTCGCGACCTCGACCAGTCGATCCACCGCCTCCTGCGGCAGCACGACCGGCACGATGCCGTTCTTGAACGCATTGCCCGAGAAGATGTCGGAGAAGCTCGGCGCGATCACCGCCCGCACGCCCATGTCGGCGAGCGCCCAGGCGGCATGTTCGCGGCTCGATCCGCAGCCGAAATTGTCGCCGGCGATCAGGATCGGCGCACCGGCATAGCGCGGGTCGTCGAAGACATTGCCCGGCTGCGCGCGCACCGTCTCGAACGCGCCGCGCGCGAGCCCCGAGCGCGAGATGGTCTTGAGCCAATGCGCCGGGATGATGATGTCGGTGTCGATGTTCTTGGCGCCCCAGGGATAGGCGATCCCGGAAACGGTGGTGACGGCCTGCATGCGCGGTCGGACCCTATCGTTCGATCTTGGCGGGATGGGCGAGCACGCGCGCGCCGGCCACATAAGCGGCGACGCCGCTGAGCATCGCACCCGCCACCAGCAGCACCAGAACCTTCTTCATCGTGTCGCTCCCATCACATCGCGTACGTCGGCCAGCCGCCCGGTCACCGCCGCCGCCGCGGCCATCGCCGGTGACAACAGGTGTGTGCGCGACCCAGGTCCCTGTCGACCCACGAAATTCCGGTTCGACGTGGACGCGCACCGTTCCCCCGCAGGGACTTTGTCGGGGTTCATCGCCAGGCACATCGAACAGCCCGGCTCGCGCCATTCGAAGCCGGCCTGCACGAACACCCGGTCCAGCCCCTCGGCCTCGGCCTGGCGCTTGACCAGCCCCGATCCGGGCACGACCATCGCCCGCACGCCGTCGGCGACATGGCGCCCCTCGGCGACCGCGGCGGCGGCGCGCAGATCCTCGATCCGGCTGTTGGTGCAGCTGCCGATGAAGACGTGCTGGACGGTCACGTCCTGCATCGCGGTGCCCGGCGTCAGCCCCATATAGTCGAGGCTGCGCTGCGCCGCAGCGCGCTTGGCGGGATCGGCGAAGCTGTCGGGCGCGGGCACCACGCCGGTGATCGGCACCACGTCCTCGGGGCTCGTCCCCCAGGTCAGCGCCGGTGCGATGTCGGTCGCGTCGAGCCTGACGCTCTTGTCATAGGTCGCGGCGGGATCGGTGGCGAGGCTGCGCCACCACGCGACCGCCTTGTCCCACGCTTCGCCCTGCGGTGCCATCGGCCGCCCCTTGAGATAGGCGAAGGTGACATCGTCGGGCGCGATCAGGCCGGCGCGCGCACCGCCCTCGATCGACATATTGGCGACGGTCATCCGCCCCTCGACCGACATGGCGCGGATCACCTCGCCGGTATATTCGATGACATGGCCGGTGCCGCCCGCCGCGCCGATCTTGCCCATGATCGCCAGGATCACGTCCTTGGGGCTGACCCCGAAGCCGAGCGTGCCGTCGACGCGCACTTCCATCGTCTTCGACTGGCTGAGCAGCAGCGTCTGCGTCGCGAGCACATGCTCGACCTCGCTGGTGCCGATCCCGAAGGCCAGCGCGCCGAGCGCGCCATGCGTCGAGGTATGGCTGTCGCCGCACACCAAAGTGGTGCCGGGCAGCGTGAAACCGAGTTCCGGCCCGACGACATGGACGATGCCCTGCTCCGCCGCGGTCGCGTCGATATAGTCGATGCCGAATTCCGCGGTATTGCGGCGCAGGGCGTCGAGCTGCTGCGCGCTTTCGGGATCGGCGATCGGCAGCATCCGCCCGGCGGCATCGACGCGCGGCGTCGTCGGCAGATTGTGATCGGGCACCGCCAGCGTCAGTTCGGGTCGTCGCACGCGCCGCCCGGCGACGCGAAGCCCCTCGAACGCCTGCGGACTGGTCACCTCATGGACGAGATGCCGGTCGATATAGATGAGGCAGGTGCCGTCGTCGCGCCGTTCGACGACATGAGCAGCCCAGATCTTTTCGTACAGCGTTTGCGGTCGGGAAGCCATGACGCGGCCGATTAACCGAAAGCATGCGCAAGCGAAAGCCTCTGCGACAGATTGTTGCCCAGACCGTTAAACAGCACGCCGGTCCTCGATCACCGTACCACACGAGCGCATTTCATCTTCGTGCGCCGCTTCGCGCCATGTCTCGGCGAGCGCCGCCGCCTCCCAGGCCCTGATCGCAGGATGCGCAAAAAGGCTTTCGCACCAGCACCTTCCCGCCTCACCGACATCAATCCCGAAGCTCCGAATGCGGAACGCGACCGGTGCGTAAAAGGCGTCGACCGCGGTGAAGCGATCCCCAGCCAGCCATGGACCACCGAAGCGATCCATCCCTTCCGTCCATACTTCCTCGATCCGCGCGACGTCGCGGTCCAGCGCCGGTGATGCCGGATGCGGAATCGCGCGAACACCGATGTTCATCATCCGCTCGTTGCGCAGCGCCGAGAAACCGCCATGCATCTCGGTCACCGCGCACATTGCCCAGGCGCGCGCCGCCTCGTCCTGGGGCCAGACGCCGTCGTGCCGCTCGGCAAGATACAGCGTGATGCCGAGCGAGTCCCAGACCGTGCGATCACCATCGATCAGCACCGGCACCTGCCCGCTGGGCGAAAAGGCGCGGAACGCGTCCCAATTGGTTGCCGCCGTAAAGGGTTCGATCCGATCCTCGAATGGAATACCGAGCGCGGTCATCAGCGCCCACGGCCGCAGCGACCAGCTCGAATAATTACGATTGGCGGTGATCAGCACGTAACCCATGGTCGCAGCCCCCGTCTCTGCCGGCTAATCATAGCACCGAATTTGCACGACTGATCGCCCTCTAGCCCGTCATTCCGGTCCGAACGACGTCAGCCCGAAGATCGTCACGCGTGAACAGTGTCTTCGCCGCCCGGTCGATATGCCGTCGCAACGCTGCGGCCAGCTCGGGACCATAGAGGATCACGTCGACCGATACAGCGAGGCTGCTTTCCCCGAACAACGTCCCCAACCGTGCCAAAGTCCTGGCGTCCAGATCCCCCCATATCACAAGATCGATATCGGAGGCTGGACGCGCCGAGCCGAGTGCACGCGACCCGAACACGCCGACCCGGTCGATCCGGTCGGCAAAGGGGCTGAGCACGGACCGTACGATGGCCCGGTCGCGCTCCGACAACATGATGCCGTCCGCGTCAGCCAAGCTTCGCCCGTTCGAGCATCAGCATCAGGTGCAAATCCTCGAATCGCTCGAGGAAGCGCGCCCGGATATCGGCGACGACCCGCTCGAACGCCTGCCGACGATAGACATGCGACATCTCGTTGCGCGCATCCAGCGCGTCCATCCAGATCGGGCCGTCCTCGATATAACCGAAGGCGAACGCCGTGCGGAGCACATCGGCGGGGCCGCTACGCTCCAGCGTCACCTTACGCCAGATCAGAAAATCCTTCAGCGTCTTCCAGGCAAGTTCGAACGTATATTCGAACCGCTGGATAACGCCCTCCCGCACGATGGGGTGAACATCGCCGTCCAGCAGGTCTACGCCTTCGCGCAGCAAGACCAGAGCCCCGTCGAAATTGGCGAACCGCTGCACCCAGCGGGGCGTATCGGGGGCGGCGAGATCCATTACCGCTCGTACCGCGCGGTCGTCTTCGCCGCGATCTCGTCCGCGGTGACGCCCGGCGCCAGTTCGATCAGCCGGAACGGCGACTGGTGATCCGGCCGCTGGAACACCGCAAGGTCGGTGACGATCATGTCGACCACGTTCCTGCCGGTCAGCGGCAGCGTGCACGACGGGATGAACTTGGGGCTGCCGTCCTTGGCGACATGGTCCATCACCACGATGATCTGCTTGACCCCGGCGACGAGGTCCATCGCCCCGCCCATGCCCTTGATCATCTTGCCGGGGATCATCCAGTTGGCGATGTCGCCGCCCTCGCTGACCTCCATCGCGCCCAGCACCGTCAGGTCGATATGGCCGCCGCGGATCATCGCGAAGCTCTGATCGCTGCCGAAGTAGGCGCTTTGCGGCAATTCGCTGATCGTCTGCTTGCCGGCGTTGATCAGATCGGGATCGACCTCGTCGTCATAGGGGAACGGGCCGATGCCGAGCATGCCGTTCTCCGACTGCAAGGTCACCGTGATCCCGGCGGGGATGTTGTTGGCGACCAGAGTCGGGATGCCGATGCCGAGGTTGACGTAATAGCCGTCGCGCAGCTCCTGCGCGGCGCGCGCCGCCATCTGGTTGCGGTCCCAGCCCTTTGCCTGCGTGGCCATCAGTTCAGTCCTCCGGGATGGTTGGCGATCGTCGCGACGGCGTCGGGATCGAGCTCGGGACGGGCAGCGTCGAGGCCGCACCAGATCAGCGCCGCCGCTTCCTCCTCGGCCATGCCGAGCGCCTGTGCATGCGCCTTGGCGGCGTGGCCGATCGTGTCGGCCATCAGCACGCCGAACATTTCGGCATCGGCGAGCACGCCGGGATCGATCACGACGGTCGATCCCGACCGGTCGGTGATCCAGATTCGCGCGACCTCGGCCGATTTGGCGCCGATGTCGGGGATCGCGGACAGCGGGACCTCGCGCGGTTTCGCTTGGGTCACGGCGTATCGCTCCAGCGCTTGTCGGTCGGGAAGACCTCGTCGAACCCGCCCTTGAGCCCGGTGCCGTAGACGGGGTTGGGCAGCACGAACCAGCCGTTGCCCCACAGGTCGGCGATCGCGCCGCTGTCGGCGACGCGGCGGCGCTCCGCGGCGGAGGGGATCGCGTTGAACAGGTCGCTGAAATCGCCGAGCTGGTCGCCCGCCATCGCGACGACGCAATAGCGCGCGGCGATGGCGGTGCGGCGCGCATCCTTGCCGCTCGGCCCGTCGCGCAGGAAAAGGTCGGTGCCGGGGGTGAAATCGCCCAGCCCCGCCGCCTTCAGCCCGGCGATCGTCCCCGCGGCGGTGGCGGCGCCGCGATTGCTGTTGATGATGACCGTGATGTTGGCGGCGCGCAACGCGGCGAACGCCTCGACCGCGCCGGGCACCGGTGCGACCGCCTTCGCGCCGGTCCGCTCCCAGCGCGCCCATTGCGCCGGATCGAACGGCGCGGCGGGATCACGCGCCGCCAGCGCCTCGATACCGAGGTTGAGCACCAATGTCTCGTCGGCGTCGAACACCGCCGCACGCGGCTTGCCCTCGCACGCCTGCCATTGCGGCGCGGCGAGCGTCGCGCCGGGCTTGAGCACGGCGCTGTCACCCGCCGCCCGGCGATAGCTGGCGTATGACACCAGCGCGCGGAACGCCTGTCGGCTGAGCGCCGCCGCCTCCGCCGACCCGTAGAGATACTGGAATTGCGGCGGCACCGCCCGCGTATCGGCAGCAGCGCCCGCCGCCGCGCCGGTCGGCGGCGGCAGCGCGGTCAGCCCGGTGATCCGCACCAGCTTGCCGTCGGCGGTATAGGTCTGCCCCGGTGCCGGCAGCGTCGCGACATGCGTGCGCTTGCCGCCGCAACCGGCGAGCAGCGCCGCCGCCGCCAGCGCGAACCCCGCCCGCCGCATCACGCCGCCTCGCGCGTCCGCACGGTGCGGAACTCGATCTTCTTGTCGTACGGCGCGCCGACGATCAGCCGCTTCACATAGATGCCGGGCAGATGGATGTGATCGGGATCGAGGCTGCCGACCGGCACCACTTCCTCGACCTCGGCGACGCAGATCTTGCCTGCGGTCGCCATCGGCTGGTTGAAGTTGCGCGCGGTCTTGCGGAAGATGAGGTTGCCGCTCTCGTCCGCCTTCCAGCCCTTGATGATGCTGAGATCGGCGCGGATGCCGCGTTCGAGGATATACTCCTCGCCGTCGAAGGTCTTCACCTCCTTGCCCTCGGCCACCAGCGTGCCGACGCCGGTCTTGGTATAGAAGCCGGGGATGCCCGCACCGCCCGCGCGGCAGCGTTCGGCGAGCGTCCCCTGCGGACAGAATTCCACCTCCAGCTCGCCGCTGAGATATTGCCGCTCGAACTCCTTGTTCTCGCCGACATAGCTGGAGATCATCTTCTTCACCTGCCGCGTGCGCAGCAGCTTGCCGAGCCCCTCGCCATCGATCCCGGCATTGTTGCTGGCGATGGTCAGGTCCTTGACACCGGCGGCCTGGATCGCATCGATCAGCCGTTCGGGGATGCCGCACAGGCCGAAGCCGCCCGCGCAGATCGTCATGCCGTCGTGCAACAGGCCATCGAGCGCTGCCGCCGCATCGGGATAGAGCTTGTTCATCGCCCGTGACTCTCCTGTCTGTGCGGTGGCGATAGCGGGGCGGGCGCCGCGTGGTCAATCACGTGAGGTGACGGTGCCTCGCCCGCCCCGTCGCCGCAGTCACGTGAGGGGGCGGTGCCTCGCCCACACCGTCACCGCAATCACGTGAGGCACGGTGCCACCCCCACACCGTCACCCCGGACTTGTTCCGGGGTCCACTCTGCGGCGAGGGGACGGGCTGGAGGTGCAAGCCGTTCTCCCAGCCGCCCGGTGGACCCCGGAACGAGTCCGGGGTGACGGGCGGATGAGGGTACGGCTCGCCCCCTGCCCCTTACTTCAGCGCAGCCTGCGCCGCGGCCAGTCGCGCGATCGGCACACGGTACGGCGAGGCCGAGACGTAATCGAGGCCCACCTTCTCGCAGAAGGCGATGCTCGCCGGATCGCCGCCATGTTCGCCGCAGATGCCGAGCTTGATGTCGGGCCGCGTCTTGCGCCCGCGCTCCGCCGCCAGCTCGACCAGCTCGCCGACGCCCTCGACGTCGAGGCTGACGAACGGGTCCTTGGCGTAGATGCCCTGCTCGACATAGGCGCCGAGGAAGCGCGCCGCATCGTCGCGGCTGACGCCCAGCGTCGTCTGCGTCAGGTCGTTGGTGCCGAACGAGAAGAACTCGCCCGTCTCGGCGATCTCGCCCGCCTTCAGCGCCGCGCGCGGCAGTTCGATCATCGTGCCGACCAGATACTCGATCGTCTTGCCGCGCTCGGCGAACACCGCCTGCGCCGCCTTGTCGACGACCGCCTTCATCAGGTCGAGCTCGCGCTTGGTCGCGACCAGCGGAATCATTACCTCGGGGATCGGCGCCTTGCCCGATTTCTCCGCGACGTCGAGCGCCGCCTCGAAGATCGCCCGCGCCTGCGTCTCGTAGATTTCCGGATAGGTCACGCCGAGCCGGCAACCGCGATGGCCGAGCATCGGGTTGAATTCGTGCAGTTCGGTGGCGCGGCGCTTGAGCACCTCGACATCGACGTCGGCAGCGGCGGCGACCTCGGCGAACTCATTCTCCTCGTGCGGCAGGAATTCGTGCAGCGGCGGATCGAGTAGCCGCACCGTCACCGGCAGGCCGACCATCACCTCGAAGATCGCGGTAAAGTCGCTGCGCTGCGCCGGCAGCAGCTTCTCGAGCGCGGCGCGACGCCCCTTCTCGTCGGCGGCGAGGATCATCTGGCGCACCGCCGTGATCCGGTCGGCCTCGAAGAACATATGTTCGGTGCGGCACAGGCCGACGCCCTCGGCGCCGAAATCGCGCGCGGTCTGGCAGTCGAGCGGCGTTTCCGCATTGGCGCGGACTTTGAGCCGGCGCACGCCGTCGGCCCATTCCATCAGCACGCCGAAGTCGCCGGCCAGCTCGGGCTGTACCGTCGCGACCGATCCGAACATCACCTCGCCGCTGGTGCCGTCGATGGTGATCGTGTCACCCTCGCGGATCTCGCGGCCGGCGACCTTCATCACCTTGTCCTTGGCCGAGATCGACAGCGACCCCGCGCCCGAGACGCACGGCCGGCCCATGCCGCGCGCCACCACCGCAGCGTGGCTGGTCATGCCGCCGCGCGCGGTGAGGATGCCGGTCGCGGCATGCATGCCGTGGATGTCCTCGGGACTGGTCTCGACGCGGACGAGGATGACCGCATCGCCCGCCGCCTTGCGCTTCTCGGCGGTGTCGGCTTCGAACACGACGGTGCCCGAGGCGGCGCCCGGCGAGGCGGGCAGGCCCTTGGCGATCACGTCGCGCGGCGCATCGGGATCGAGCGTCGGGTGCAGCAGCTGGTCGAGCGCCATGGGATCGACGCGCAGGATCGCCTCGTTGCGGGTGATCAGCTCTTCGTTCGCCATGTCGACCGCGATCTTGAGCGCCGCCTTGGCGGTGCGCTTGCCCGCGCGCGTCTGGAGCATCCAGAGCTTGCCCTGTTCGACGGTGAATTCGATGTCCTGCATGTCGCGATAATGCGTCTCGAGCCGGTCGAACACCGCCGCCAGCTCGGCATAGACCTCGGGCATCGCCTCTTCCATCGACGGCGCCTTGGCGCCCGCCTCCTCGCGCGCCGCCCTGGTCAGATATTGCGGCGTGCGGATGCCGGCGACGACGTCCTCACCCTGCGCGTTGATCAGGAATTCGCCATAATAGGCGCGATCGCCCTTCGACGGATCGCGGGTGAAGGCGACGCCGGTCGCCGAGGTGTCGCCCATATTGCCGAACACCATCGCCTGGACGTTGACCGCAGTGCCCCAGTCGGCGGGGATGTCGTTCAAGCGGCGATAGACCTTCGCCCGCTCCGACTGCCACGAGCCGAACACCGCGCCGACCGCGCCCCACAATTGGTCGTGCACGTCCTGCGGGAAGGGCTTGCCCCATTCCTTCTCGACCAGCCCCTTATATTCGGCGACCAGCGCCTTGAGGTCGGTCGCGGTCAATTCGGTGTCGAGGGTGAAGCCGTTGTCTTCCTTGGCGATCTCCAGCGCTTCCTCGAACGCGCCGTGATCGAGCTCGAGCACCACGTCGGCATACATCTGGATGAAGCGGCGATAGCTGTCCCACGCGAAGCGCTCGTCGCCCGACTTGACGGCGAGCCCCTCGACGGTCGCGTCGTTGAGCCCGAGGTTGAGGACGGTGTCCATCATCCCCGGCATCGACACGCGCGCGCCCGAGCGCACCGAGACGAGCAAAGGATTGGCGGCATCGCCGAAGGTCTTGCCGGTGATCCCCTCGATATGCGCGATCCCCTGCGCCACCTCGTCGCGCAGGCTTTGCGGGAATTGCTCCCCCTCCTCGTAATAGCGCGTGCACATCGCGGTCGAGATGGTGAAGCCCGGCGGCACCGGCAGGCCGATCGATGCCATCTCGGCAAGGTTCGCGCCCTTGCCGCCGAGCAGATTCTTGTCGCCCTTCCCGCCGTCCGAAACGCCGCCACCGAAACGGTACACGTATTGGGTCATCGCTGGTCCTTAGCTACGGTCTGATGTCTGTCCCGGGGAGGAAGAGAGACATATCGATCGGTCCGGAAACGTCGGAACGGCGGGCGCTATCCCTCGATCTTCGAGAAATCCGCCACCGCATGCACCGCGGCGCGCACCCGGTCGAGCAACGCCAGCCGCCGCGCACGCACGGCGGGCTCGGGATCGTTGACGGTGACATCGTCGAAGAACGCGTCGATCGGCGCGCGCAACGACGCGAGCGCCGCCATCGCGCCCTCGAAATCCTCCGCCGCAACCGCCGCGGTGGCGGCGGGCTCGGCGACGTCGAGCGCGGCGATCAGCGCGGCCTCGGCGGGTTCGGGCGTATAGGCCGGCGGTGGCGCGACGCCGTCGCCGGCAGCCGCATAGCCTTCCTTCTTGAGGATGTTGGCCGCGCGCTTGTAGCCGGCGAGCAGATTGGCGCCGTCCTCGGTCGCGACGAACGCCTGCAAGGCGTGGACGCGGGCGAGCAGGCGGACGAGATCGTCCTCGCCGCCGAGCGCGAACACCGCGTCGATCAGGTCGTGGCGGACGCCGGCCTCGCGCTGCTGCACCTTGAGGCGATCGGCGAGGAAGTCGAGCACCTCGCGATCCACCGCGCCGCTCAGCGGAAAGCGTAGTCCGTTGTCGAGGATCAGCGCGATCACGCCCAGCGCCGAACGCCGCAACGCGAACGGGTCCTTCGATCCGCTCGGACGCAGCTCGGCGCCGAAGAACTGGGTAATGCTGTCGAGCTTGTCCGCCAGCGACACCGCCACCGTCACCGGCGCGGTCGGGACGTCGTCGCCCTGCCCGACCGGCTTGTAATGATCGCGCACCGCCTCGGCGACCGCATGCGGCTCGGCCTGCGCGGCGGCGTAATAACCGCCGATCAGGCCCTGCAATTCGGGGAATTCGCCGACCATGCCGGTGACGAGGTCCGCCTTGGCGAGCCGCGCCGCACGCTCCGCCATATCGGCGAGCGTCATTCCCTCTCCCCTTGTGGGAGAGGGAGGGAGCGCCGAAGGCGCGGAAGGGTGAGGGGGAGTGGCCAGGGATGCGCTATCCCCCTCACCCTTCCCGATCGCTGACGCGAGCGGGCCCCTTCCCTCTCCCACAAGGGGAGAGGGAGATTGGACGATCCCCTCTTCCACCAGCCACCGCGCCAGCTTCGCCACGCGATCGACCTTGTCGGCGACCGTACCGAGCTTCTCGTGGAAAACGATGTTCGCCAGCTTCTGCGCCTGCGCTTCCAGCGGCGTCTTCAGGTCGGTCTCGTAGAAGAAGCGCGCATCGGACAGCCGCGCCGCGAGCACCTTGCGATTGCCCTCGACGATCTGCACGCCGCCGTCTGTCGCCTCGATATTGGCGGTGCAGACGAAGGCATTGGCCAATGCGCCATCCGCATCGCGGCAGACGAAATATTTCTGGTTCACCCGCGCGGTGAGCTGGATGACCTCGGGCGGCACGGTGAGGAAGTCGGCATCGAAGCGGCCGAGCAGCGGCACCGGCCATTCGGTCAGCCCGGCATTCTCCGCGACCAGCCCCTCGTCCGCGACCAGCACCAGCCCCGCCTCGGCGGCCAGCGCGGTGGCGCGCTCGCGGATCAGCGCGCGGCGCTCGTCCTGGTCGACGATGACGTGGCAGGCGCGCAGCTTCTCGACATAATCCGCCGCCGAGCCGATCGTGATCTGCCCCGGATGATGGAAGCGATGCCCGAAGGTCGCGAAGCCGGAACGGATGCCAGCGATCTCGACCTCGACCAGCTCCTCGCCGAACAGCGCGACGATGCCGTGCAGCGGCCGCACCCAGCGCAGCGACTCGGTCGAGGCGGAGGCCGCGCCCCAGCGCATCGACTTGGGCCAGGGGAAGCCGCGGATGATCGCGGGAATCGCCTCGGCGAGCACCGCCGTCGTGGCGCGACCGGGCTTGTCGGTCACCGCATAGAGCACGCCGTCACGCTCGACGAGCTGCTCGCGGGTCAGCCCGGTCTTGCGCAGGAAGCCTTCGAGCGCCTGCGGCGGCGCGCTCGCCTTGGGGCCCTTCAGCTCTTCGGACACCGGCTGCGTCTCGGCCGGCAGATCGCGCGCGATCAGCACCAGCCGTCGCGGCGTCGCATAGGTGACGAGCGATCCGGCGGCGAGACCGGCCTTGGCCAGTTCGGCGGCGAACAGCCGCGCGAGATCGTCGCGCGCCTTGTCCTGCATCCGCGCAGGGATCTCTTCGGAACGCAGTTCGAGCAGGAAATCGGTCATGATCTTCTCATTCCTCCCCGGCACGGGGAGGGGGACCGTCAGCCAAAGGCTGGCGGTGGAGGGGGGTGGCCGCAAGCGCGGCGATCGCGTTGGCCGTGGCATCGGCGTCGCGGAGCACGTCGACCGCCGGTATGTGCAGAACGCGATAGCCGTTCCCGATCAGGAACGCGTCGCGATCCGCATCGCGCTCGGGCCGATCCGCACGGCTATGCGCGTCGCCGTCCACCTCGATCACGGTACGGGTGGCGCTGCAATAGAAGTCGGCGACATAGGGGCCGACGGGATGCTGTTTGCGGAACTTCACGCCCGCCTGTTGCCCCTTCAGCCGCTGCCAAAGGAGAATTTCGGGCAAGCTCATCGCCTTGCGCAATCTGCGCGCAATGGCCGTCTCGGGGCGGAGCGTGCGCGGAGAACCCCCTCCACCATCGCGCTGCGCGCGACGGTCCCCAGTACCGGGTTGAACATGCCCCGCATGTTCAAGGATCGTTCGGGGAACGATCCGGCCCGGTACTCCGTGCCGGGGAGGAATAGTCACGCCGTCCATCCGTTCTTGTCCATCCACGCCGCGCAGGCGCCCTTGGCGAGGTCGCGGACGCGGCCGATATAGGCCTGCCGCTCGGCGACCGAGATCACGCCGCGCGCCTGCAACAGGTTGAACGTATGGCTCGCCTTGATCGCCTGCTCGTACGCCGGGATCGCGAGACCCGCGGCGAGGCTGTTCTCGCACTCCGCCGCCGCCTTCTTGAACAGGTCGAACAGGCTCGCGGTGTCGGCGACCTCGAAATTCCACGTCGACATCTGCCGCTCGTTCTCGAGGAACACGTCGCCGTAGGTGACGCCGGCATCGTTGAACGCCAGGTCGTAGACGTTGTCGACGTCCTGAATATACATCGCCAGCCGTTCGAGCCCGTAGGTCAGCTCGCCCGCGACCGGCTTCATGTCGAACCCGCCCATCTGCTGGAAATAGGTGAATTGCGTCACCTCCATGCCGTCGCACCAGACCTCCCAGCCCAGCCCCCAGGCGCCCAGCGTCGGCGATTCCCAATCGTCCTCGACGAAGCGGATGTCGTGGCGGGTCATGTCGACGCCGATCGCGGCGAGGCTGCCGAGATACAGCTCCTGCAGGTCGGCCGGCGACGGCTTCAGGATCACCTGATACTGGTAATAGTGCTGCAGCCGGTTGGGATTCTCGCCATAGCGGCCATCGGTCGGCCGGCGGCACGGCTGGACGAAGGCGGCGTTCCACGTCTCCGGCCCCAACGCGCGCAGCGTCGTCGCCGTATGGAACGTGCCGGCGCCCATCTCCATGTCATAGGGTTGCAGGATCAGACAGCCCCGGTCGCTCCAGTAATCATGGAGCGTCAGGATCATCTTCTGAAAGGAAAGCGGTGTGGCAGCCATCGTGCGAGGCTTTGGCCGATGAGGCCGCGTCTAGCAAGTGGTGCGGGCCGGCATTAGCTATGCCGTCACCTTAGTCATGGATGTCGTCCCCGCATGATACGAACCCTTGGCGCCGCGCTGTCGGCGATCGCGCTCTGCCTGTCGCTCCCCGCCTGCGCGCAGCAGCCCGCCCAGCCGGCGCGCGCCGCCAACGATGCCGATCCGGCGCTGTGGGTGGTCAAGGACAAGGACACGACCGTCTATCTGTTCGGCACGATCCACGTGCTCAAGCCCGGCCTCACCTGGTTCGACGAGGCGGTGAAGACCGCGTTCGACCGGTCCGACGAGGTCAAGCTGGAGATCGTCCTGCCCGATCCCGCGGCGATGCAGGGGCTGGTGCAGGCGACCGGCGTCGCCGCGCCCGGCACGCCGCCGCTGACCCAACGCCTGCCCGAGGCCAAGCGCGCCGCCTTCACCAAGGCGGTGACCGACCTCGGCCTGCCGGCCAACGCGCTCGACACGTTCAAGCCGTGGCTGGCGGCGACGCAGCTGTCGGTCGCGCCCTTGTCGAAGCTCGGCTACGACAGCACCAACGGTCCCGAACAGGTGATCACCGCCGCGGCGAAACAGGCGGACAAGGCGCTCACCGGGCTGGAGACGCCCGAACAGCAACTCGGCTTCTTCGGCAGCCTGTCCGACAAGGCGCAGCTCGACTTCCTCGTCAGCACCGTCGACGAGCTGCCCAAGCTCAACGACCAGATGGCGTCGATGGTCGACGATTGGGCGAAGGGCGACCCCGACGCGCTCGCCCGCGAGATGAACGACGAGCTGAAGAGCTCGCCCGAGGTCGCCAAAGTGCTGCTGACCGACCGCAACGCGCGCTGGGCGGCGTGGATCAAGCAGCGCATGGCCAAGCCGGGCACGGTGTTCGTCGCGGTCGGCGCGGGCCATCTGGCGGGACCCGATTCGGTACAGGCGCAACTGGCGAAGCTGGGCGTGAAGGCGGAACGGGTGCGCTACTAAGTCCTCCCCCACCAGGGGGAGGTGGCGCCGCGAAGCGGTGACGGAGGGGGAGGATACGGCGAAATCTGCTTTTGCGGAAACACCCCCTCCACCACGGCCTGCGGCCGCGGTCCCCCTCCCCCGCTACGCGAGGGAGGACTTGACCCCATCTTGTCTTTTCGCGCCCTATCGGCTAAGCGCCCCCGCTTCCGGCCATGGTCATCCCTGGAGGCGTGGCGCGGGAAAGACACTTTAGCACGTTTCGGAAGGTTATCTGCATGAGCGACACCATTACGCTCGCAGCCGAGACGCGCGACCGGGTTGGCAAGGGAGCCTCCCGGGCGCTGCGTCGTGACGGCCGCGTCCCCGCCGTGATCTACGGCCAGAACAAGGAACCGACTTCGGTTCACCTCGAAGAGAAGGCGCTGACCAAGGCGCTGATGACCGGTCACTTCATGACCTCGGTCATCATGGTCGAAGGACAGCGCACGCTGGCCAAGGACGTGACCTTCCACCCCGTCACCGATCGCCCGATCCACGTCGATTTCCTGCGTATCGGCGAGCATACCGAAGTCACCGTCGCGGTGCCGGTGGTGTTCGCGGACGAAGAGGAATGCCGTGGCATCAAGCAGGGTGGCGTGCTCAACATCACCCGTCATGAGGTCGAGCTGGTCGTCGACGCGGCGAACATCCCGTCGGAGATCACCATCTCGCTGAAGGGCCGCGAGATCGGCGATTCGATCCACATCAGCGACGTCGCGCTGCCCAAGGGCGCGAAGCCGGCGATCGACGACCGCGACTTCGCGATCGCCACGATCGTGCCGCCGACCGTGCCGACCGCGGCCGACGAGGCGCTCGACGCCGAGGTCGCCGATGCGGCCGCCGGAGACACGACGGAGGGCTGATCCCCTTTGCCGGACCGAAGAGGGGCAGGGTGGCGAAGGCTCCCCTGCCCTTTTTCGTTGGTCATGCTCTTATCCCGCCCATCCCGTAACCCCGGACTTGTTCCGGGGTCCACCGGGCGGCTAGGAGCATGGCCAGAGCCTCCAGCCGTCTCCCAGCCGCGGAGTGGCCTCCGGAACACGTCCGGGGTAACGAGGAAGAATAGGACGCGTCATGCAGATCTGGGCCGGGCTCGGCAATCCGGGGCCGCAATATGCGATGCACCGGCACAATGTCGGCTTCATGGCGGTCGACCTGATCGCCGACATGCACGGCTTCGCGCCGGTCCGGAAGCAGTTCCAGGGCTGGACGCAGGAGGGCCGCGTCGGCAACCAGAAGGTGCTGCTGCTCAAGCCCGCCACCTTTATGAACGAGAGCGGCCGCGCGATCGGCGAGGCGCTGCGCTTCTACAAGCTCGGCCCCGACGCGCTCACCGTCTTCCACGACGAACTCGACCTCGCGCCGTTCAAGGTCAAGGTGAAGCGCGGCGGCGGCACCGCCGGGCATAACGGGCTGCGCTCGACCGACCAGCATCTCGGTCCCGACTTCCGCCGCGTGCGGATCGGCATCGGCCATCCCGGCCACAAGGACCGCGTCACCGGCCATGTGCTGGGCAATTACGCCAAGGCCGAACTCGATCCGCTCGCCGACATGCTCGGCGCGATCGGGGCGGAGGCGCCGTGGCTCGCCGCGGGCGACGACGTCCGCTTCATGAACGACGTGGCTTTGAGGCTCGCACAATGACCGTCCGCACCCTGTTCGCCACCCGCTTCTACGAGGACGATCTCGGCGACGCCGCGCTGCTTGAGGAACTGGAAGAGGCCTGCCTCGACCTCGCGCGCGAGGATCGCGCCGGCGTCGCCTGGTCGAAGGCGCACGGCTATCGCGGCTATACCTCCTATGCCTCGCTCAACGATCTGCCGTCGCGCGACCCGCGCTTCGCCGATCTGGTGAAGCTGCTCAACAAGCATGTCGCGCGCTTTGCCGACGCCTGCGCCTTCGATCTCGGCGGCCGCAAGCTCAAGCTCGACAGCCTGTGGGTCAACGTCCTCAAGCCCGGCGGCAATCATTCGGGCCATATCCATCCGCACAGCGCGGTCAGCGGCACCATCTATGTCGCGACCCCGCCCGGCGCCGGCGCGCTCAAGCTGGAGGACCCTCGGCTGCCGATGATGATGGCCGCCCCCACCCGCCGCGCCGACGCCGACGAAAGCCACGCCACCTTCGTCTATGCCGAGCCGAAGCCGGGCAGCGTCTTCCTGTGGGAGAGCTGGCTGCGCCACGAGGTCGTCCCCAATGCCGCCAAGGGCGAGCGGATCAGCATCAGCTTCAACTATCGCTGAGCCGTCATTGCGCTGCCGCAATTGACCCGCAGCTTCGCCGGATCGGGAGGACGACGGCGATGCGACTGGCGATCTTGATGGCGTTGCAGGCGGCACCGGTGGCAGGACCGCCGATCCCCGCCGACCTGCGCCCGGTCAGACCTGCGCCGGTGCCCGCCTCCCGCCCCTGCGGCACGCCCGACGACCGCGGCGACATCGTCGTCTGCGGTCGCCGCAGCGACGCCAACCGCCTGCCCCGGCTCGACGATACCCGCTATGCCGAACAGCCGCTCCGCGCCACCACGACGCTCGGCAAGGCGCGCCTCTCGGCCGAGGCGGAGCAGGGCAGCCTGCCCGGCGGCCAGAGCGCGCCGCGCGCGATGCTCCGCCTCAAGATGCCGTTCTGACCGAACCGCCACGGACGGGCGGCGGCCTCATCGCCCGTTCATCGCGTGGCCCTACCACCCACCGCATGCGTATCACCAAAGGCCAGATCGGCCTCGCCGCCGTCGTCCTGCTCGCGCCGGGCGGCTTCATCCTCGGCGCGACGCTGCTCGCCAACCGCTATCGCCAGCGCCGTGCCGCGGCGGCGGCGGACCCGCGCGAGCCGCCGGTCGTTTCCTGAACGGAACGTTGTTTCAGGTTCATGCAACCGCGCCTAACAGGATGACGTTGATGCAACACGATTTTCAAGAACGGGAGTAGAAACATGCGAAATCTGATGCTTGCGATGGGCTGTGCGGCGATGGTCCTGCCCGCGACGATGATCGTGCCGGTGTCGAAGGCCGATGCGCAGCGGCACAAGTATCGCGAGTGGCGCGACGATCGCGGCCGCATCCGCTGCCGCAAGCCCGACGGCACCACCGGCGCGGTGGTCGGCGCGGTCGGCGGTGCGCTGCTCGGTCGCACGATCGACACCCGCGGCGACCGCACGGTCGGCACGCTGGGCGGCGCGGTCGCCGGTGGCCTGCTCGGTCGCGAGATCGATCGCGGCGGCAAGCGTCGCTGCCGCTGAGCCGAGCCCTTTTTAGGGTAGCAGGGGCGTCGCGAGGCAACTCGCGGCGCCCCTCTTGCGTATCCCCCGCGAGCTATCCCCACAGGAGATCAACGACATGGTTACGCGCAGCGCTTCGGCGAGCTACGAAGGCCTCGGCAAGGACGGCAAGGGTACGGTCAGCACCCAATCGGGCGTACTGTCGGGCACGCAATATGGCTTCAACACCCGCTTCGAGGACGGCGCCGGCACCAATCCGGAAGAGCTGATCGCTGCCGCGCACGCCAGCTGCTTCACCATGGCGCTCGCCTTCGCGCTGGCCGGTGCGGGCCATAGCCAGGGCAACCTCAAGACCGACGCCAAGGTCACGCTCGACAAGGACGGCGATGGCTTCACCATCACCCGGTCGGCGCTGACCCTCACCGGCCATGTCGAGGGCATCGACCGCGCCGAGTTCGAGCGCATCGCCAACGAGGCCAAGGCCGGTTGCCCGATCTCCAAGGTGCTCAACTGCGACATCACGCTCGACACCAGCTTCGGCTGATCGCGCCATCGGCGCTGCGGCGGCGTCTCCGGCGATGGCCGGGGACGCCGTCGGCTTGTCGGACAAATCGACGAGGGCTATGCCGGGCCGACGCCCCGATGCCCGCGCGCATCGGTCTTCCTGCTACAGTGATGCCAGAGGAGACAGCCATGCGTATTCTGATCCTGACCGCGCTGGTCGCCGCAACGACGCTGACCGCCGTACCCGCCACCGCGCAGGAACCGCGTGGCCGTGCGCCGCGCCGGACGGCCGACGAGGTCGTCTATATCCACCACGTCCGTCCGGTCCGCCGCCACGATCCGCGGTATGACGACCCGCGCAGCAACCTGCGCGCGCACCGCGACGACGGCTATTATGACGATGGCTATTACTATGACGATCGCGACCCGCGCAATCAGGACCCGCGCAGCGACCTGCGCAGCCGCCGCGGCGGGCGCTATACCGCCGACGATCTGCGCCGCGACCAACGCGCCGACCTGCGCGACCGGCACGACGCGCCGCGCGAGGACGCGGAGGAGGATGCCCCCGACGACAGCGAGGGCTGATCCTCAGCCGATCAGAAGATCCCGCCGCCCAGGCTGAGCCGGATCGCGAAGATCACGATCAGCACCAGGTTGAGGTTGCGCCCGCTGTTCGACGACGACATCGCACCGAACGCGGCGCCGACGATGCCGATCGGGATGACGACCCAGTTCAACCAGCCGAGCAGCGGGATGAAGGCGACCAGTCCCAGCACCAGGGTGACCAAACCGATCGCGATCGAGACGATATTGAGCATAAGCGCAACATGGCCATCGTCCCCGCCCGGGACAAGCCACCCCCGTGTGACGGAATGTTGCCGCAAACGCCGGTAGCGCCCGCCGGCTGACTGGGTCATGTCTTTGACGTGACAGCGATTCGCCCCCTCCTTCTGCTCGCCCTGACGCTGGCCGCGTGCAGCAAGCAGCCTGCCTCGCAGCAGGATCTCGACAGCCTCGACCAGGAGCTGACCGCCGCCGGGCCGGGCAACCAGCGCGACCCCGCATTGACCGCGGCGCTGCGCGACCAGATCATGGTCGATCCCGCACTGACCCAAAGCGCCAACACCAATGTCGTGCGCCCGCCGGCCCGCCCCGACCCGCTCTCGGCGCCGCCCGAACCGGTGATCGCCACGCCGGACCGCGTCACCGCCGCCGATCTCAAGCCGACCCCGGCGGCGAAGGGCGACTGCCCCGCCTGCCGCAAGGCCACGGGCGCACTGACGCTCGGCGAACTCGCGCGGCGGCAATCGGCGGCGACGGCGGGTTGCGCGGACCACGTCACCTATTCCGCCGGCTGGGCCAATCGCCTGCCCGCCGCGGTGCCGCTCTACCCCGACGCGCGCGTCCGCGAGGCGGCGGGCAACGACGCCTGCGGGTTGCGCGTCGTCAGCTTCGCCAGCAGCGCGCCCGTCGGCCGCATCCTCGACTGGTACCACGCCCGCGTCACCCGCGCGGGCTATTCGGCGGAGCATCAGGCGGCAGGCGCGCAACACGTGCTCGGCGGCACTCATGGCGACTCGGCCTATGTCGTCTACGTCACCGCCGACCCCGCCGGCGGCAGCCAGATCGATCTGATCGTCCGCTGATCGTCTCCCTCGCTGGAGAGGCAGGGCGATCGCCCAGCGCCGCGCGGATGAGGTTCGATCGGCTTCCTCTTCTTATCCGTCACCCCGGACTCGTTCCGGGGTCCACCGGGCGGCTGGGAGAACGGCTTGCACCTCCAGCCCGTCTCCCCGCCGCAGAGTGGACCCCGGAACGAGTCCGGGGTGACGGAGTGGGCGTGGAAGACGACGAGCTCACACGGATGGTCCTAGGCGACAGCCCCTCCCGTATAACGCGGAGAGAACACGACTCCCCTCCAGGCAGCGGCGCCGCGGCTTGCTATCCCATCCCGCCGGACCATATTGTGCATTGCAGCATCACACGCCTGGTGGCGGTCTGCCCCCCTTTCGGAGTGCGCGCATGCGACGTTTGTCAGACACGATCAGCCGGCTCGCCGCCGCCCAGGGCCAGACCGCGCCCTGGGCGGGCGGCGCCGATCGGCTGAGCCCGCTGACCGGCTTCGGCCGCAATCCCGGCAATCTGCTCGCCCGCACCTATGTCCCAGCCTCGGTCGCCGCCAGGCCGGCGCTGGTCGTCGTGCTGCACGGCTGCACCCAGACCGCGGCGGGCTATGACGCCGGCGCCGGCTGGTCGCAGCTCGCCGACGAACACGGCTTCATCCTGCTCTTCCCGGAACAGCAGCGCGCCAACAATCCCAATCTCTGCTTCAACTGGTTCGCACCCGAAGACGTCAGCCACGACCATGGCGAGGCCTATTCGATCCGCGAGATGATCGCCGCGATGATCGACGCGCACGACGTCGATCCGGCGCGCGTCTTCGTCAACGGCCTGTCGGCGGGCGGCGCGATGACCGCGGTGATGCTCGCCACCTATCCCGAAGTGTTCGCCGGCGGCGCGATCCTCGGCGGCCTGCCTTATGGCACTGCGAGCGGCGTGATGCAGGCGCTCGACCGGATGCGCGGCCACAACATGCCCGATGCCGCCGCGCTCGGCACGCTGGCGCGCGACGCCTCGACGCACCGCGGCGCCTGGCCGACGCTGTCGATCTGGCACGGCGACGCCGACGCCACCGTCGACCAGACCAACGCCGAGGCGCTGCTCACCCAGTGGCGCGCGCTCCACCACGTCGCCGCGCAGCCCGACGTGCAGACGACCGAGGGCAACCATGCCTATCGCGGCTGGCACGATCCCGCGGGCCGGCTGGTGATCGAGGATCACCGTATCCACGGCATGGGTCACGGCACCCCGATCGCCGCGCACGGACCGGAGGCCTGCGGCACGCCCGGCCCGTTCATGCTCGACGTCGGCATCGCCTCGACCCGCCGCATCGCCGCCTTCTGGGGCATTGCCCCGGCGGTCGTTGCGCCCGCCGCCCGCGGCAGCGCCAGGCTGACCCGCGTTGCGACGCCGCGGCGCGAACCGGCCGGCGTCGCCGGCGTCATCAACGACGCGCTCCGCGCCGCCGGACTGCTGCGCTAGGCTGGATCGACGTTCGAGCGTTGGAGAGAAGCCCCTCGCCCGGGCAGGGGATATGGACGTTCGATCGAGCCCACCGCCTGCCAATCCCCCCCGTCACCCCGGACTTGTTCCGGGGTCCACTCCGCGGCGAGGGGAGTGGCTTGATGGGACACCATTCTCTTGTTGCACGGTGGACCCCGGAACGAGCCCGGGGTGACGGGTAGGAGGAGGAGGCCGATCGAACCTCATCACCACTGCCATATGCGATGGTCCTCCCCTGCCAGCCGGAGGAATTGGCCACGATACCGATCCCCGCAAGCCCGGCGCAGCCGCCGGACCGGAGCGCCGGCAAACCCCCGCATTCCCTTGAACCCAATAGTCCTCTAGGGCTGGCACCATGCCTCTTCTGTTCGTCATGATCGGCGGTGCCCTGGGCTCCGCCGCGCGTTATCTCACCGGCCGTGCCGCGCTCGCCGCGCTCGGCCCGGATTTCCCCTTCGGCACGCTGGCCGTCAATCTCGTCGGCGGCCTGCTGATGGGCGTGCTCACCGCCATCCTCGCCCGCGCCGGCGGCATGGCCGAGCCATGGCGGCTGTTCCTCGGCGTCGGCGTGCTCGGCGGCTTCACCACCTTCTCCAGCTTCAGCCTGGATGCCGTGACGATGATCGAACGCGGTGCGCTCGCCCCGGCGTTCGGCTATGTGCTGGTGTCGGTGATCGGGTCGATCGCCGCGCTGTTCGCCGGCCTCGCCGCGACGCGCGCCCTGCTTGCGGGAGCCAGCGCATGAGCGACGCCAAGAACGACACCCGCGACGGCGTCCGCCAGTTCAACGTCGGCTACGACGACGACGGCATCCGCCTCGACCGCTGGTTCAAGCGCCACCTGCCCGAGACGAGCTTCACCACCGTCGCCAAATGGGCGCGGACGGGCCAGCTCCGCGTCGACGGATCGCGCGCGACGCCGGGCGACCGGATCAAGGCCGGCCAGACGCTGCGCGTGCCGCCGCCCGAGCCGGTGATCGAGGATACGCCCGACGCGCCCCGCCCCAAGCGCGAACGCCCGCCGCTGAGCGAGGACCAGATCGCTTATGCGCGCGAGATGGTGATCCACAAGGATCTCCAGGCGCTCGTGCTCAACAAGCCGCCCGGCCTCGCGACGCAGGGCGGCACCAAGACGTCCGAGCATGTCGACGGCCTGCTCGACGCGCTGCAATATGATGCGGAGGGACGCCCCAAGCTCGTCCACCGCCTCGACAAGGACACGTCGGGCGCGCTGCTCGTCGCGCGCACCAGCCGCGCCGCCGCCTTCTTCGCCAAGGCCTTCTCCGGCCGCACCGCGCGCAAGGTGTATTGGGCGCTGGTCGTCGGCGTGCCGTCGATCGACGACGGCATGGTCGACCTGCCGATCGGCAAGCAGCCCGGCACCGGCGGCGAGAAGATGCATGTCGACGAGGAGAACGGCCAGGCCGCGCGCAGCCGCTATCGCGTCATCGAGCGTGCCGGCAACCGCTGCGCCTGGGTCGAGCTGCAGCCGTTCACCGGCCGCACCCACCAGTTGCGCGTCCATATGGCGGCGATCGGCCACCCCATCGTCGGCGACGGCAAATATGGCGGTGCCGCGGCCTTCCTGACCGGCGGCGTCAGCCGCAAGATGCACCTCCACTCGCGTCGCATCCGCGTCGACCATCCCGACGGCGGCAGCATCGACGAGACCGCGAGCCTGCCGACGCATTTCGCCGAAAGCCTCGCCACGCTCGGCTTCGACGAGGCGAAGGGCGATGCGATGCCGTTCGAGGAGCCGAAGAAGGGCCCGCCCCCCAAGGCGGTGCTCAAGCAGCGTGCCAAGGCGCACGCCAAGTCGATGCGCAAGGAACATCGCGGCGAACGCCGCCGCCGCGGCAGCAAGGACTGATGCGAGGGGGCGGTACTGATGCGCCGCCCCCTTTCGATCTACCCGTCACCCCGGACTTGTTCCGGGGTCCACCGCGCCGCAAGCGCGCGCTTCCGCCGTCAGCCGACCTCCTCGCCGCTGAGTGGACCCCGGAACAAGTCCGGGGTGACGGGGTGGGTCGGGCACCGTCTCGATCGCCAGATCGCCCACATTGAACACGAAAACACTCCCGGCCCAGCACCCATCATATTTGAGACCGGAAACAATTCCCGGATCGTTTCGGTTAGGGTGTCCATGTTGTCCATGTCGCCCAACACCTTCCCCTTCACCGCTCCGCCGGCGACCGCTACGGCAGCACGATGATCAAACTCGCCGTATTCGATTGCGACGGCACGCTCGTCGATAGCCAGGCCAACATCTGCCAGGCGATGGAGGAGACGTTCCGCATCGCCGCGCTGCCCGCCCCGCCGCGCGCCGCGATCCGCCGCATCGTCGGGCTCAGCCTGGTCGAGGCGGTCCGCGCGCTGCTGCCCGAGGCGGACGATGGGCTGCACCGCAAGATGGCCGCCGATTACAAGGACGCCTTCTTCGACATGCGGACCAGCGGCACGATGGCGGAGGAGCCGCTGTTCGAAGGGATCGTCACCGTCATCGAGACGCTCGCCGAGCGCGGCTGGCAGTTCGGCGTGGCGACCGGCAAGTCGGACCGCGGCCTCGCGCGCGTGCTCGCCCATCATGGCCTCACCGACCGATTCGTGACGCTCCAGACTGCCGATCGCCACCCGTCCAAGCCGGACCCTTCGATGCTGCTCGCCGCAATGGCGGAGGTCGGCGCGACGCCCGACCAGACCGCGATGATCGGCGACACCAGCTTCGACATGGCGATGGCCAAGGCCGCGGGGGCGCGCGCGGTCGGCGTGGCCTGGGGCTATCACGACGCGCATGATCTGGTGCGCGGCGGCGCGCAGGTCGTCGCGACCCGGACCGCAGCGTTGCTGGACATCCTGGCATGACCCCCGACGAGTCGCGCGCCCGCACCCGCTGGCTGGCGATGGTCGGCAGCCGATTGGCGGGCAGCGCCGGCGCGGTGTTCGGACTGGTGCTCGCCGCCCGGTCGCACGACTGGCCGATCAAGGTGCTCGGCGTCGCGATCACGCTGTCGGCGCTCGCCGTCGTCGCGATCGTGCCGGCGAGCCTCGCGCATCGCTGGCGGACGCCGCGGCCATGAAGCGCTTCTGGACACAAGTCGCGATCGATGCCGATCGCGTCGTCACGCTCGACGGCCGACCGGTCCGCACGCCCGGCCGGGTTCCGCTCGCGCTCCCGACCGATGCGGTCGCCGCGGCGGTGGCGGAGGAGTGGCGCGCGGTGACCGACACGATCGACCCGCGGGCGATGCCGCTCACCGGCCTCGCCAATGCGGCGATCGACCGGATCGCGCCCGACCCGACGGCCTTCGCCGCCGGCCTGGCTGCCTATGGCGAGACCGACCTGCTCTATTATCGCGCGCAATCGCCCGACGCGCTGATCGCGCGGCAGGAAGCGGCGTGGGACCCGTGGCTCGACTGGGCGCGCGCCCGCTACGACGTGCATTTCGCGACGACCGCGGGGATCATGCATCAGGCACAGCCGCCGGCAACGCTGGCACGACTCGGCGACGCGGTGGCGGCGCTCGATCCCTTCCACCTCGCCGGCCTGTCGCCGGTGGTGACGATCACCGGTTCGCTGATCCTCGCGCTGGCGCTGGTCGAACGCGCCGGCGATCCCGACACGCTGTGGACCGCGGCGAATATCGACGAGGATTTTCAGGCGGAGCTATGGGGCGAGGACGCGCTCGCCGCCCAGGCGCTCGCCAACAAGCGCCGCGACTATGACGCCGCGGTCGCGTTCCTGGCGGCGCTCAGGCCGTCCGGGTGAGCTTGCGGATGAAGCCGATCAACCCGGTCTGCCGCGACCGCTTGAGCCGCTCGGCGGCCAGGATCGTCTTCACCCCCTGGAAGCATTGCTCGACATCGTCGTTGACGAGCACATAATCATAGCCGTCCCAATGGCTGACCTCATTGGCGGCGCGTGCCATCCGCGCCTCGATGACGTCCATCGAATCGGTGTTGCGGTTGGTCAGCCGCGCGCGCAGCTCCTCCATCGACGGCGGGAAGATGAACACCCGTACCACATCGCCGCCGGCGATCTGGAACAGCTGCTGCGCGCCCTGCCAGTCGATGTCGAACAGCACGTCCTTGCCGGCGGCCAGCATCGTCTCGATCTGCGCGCGCGGCGTGCCGTAGCGATGGTCAAAGACATGCGCCCATTCCAGGAACTCGTCCGCCGCGACCATGCGCCGGAATTCCTCGAGATCGACGAAATGATAGTCCTTGCCGTCGACCTCGCCGGGCCGCATCGGCCGCGTCGTCACCGATACCGACATGTCGAGCTCGGGCTCATCGGCAAGTAGCTTGCGCGCGATGGTGGACTTGCCCGCGCCGGACGGCGAAGACAGCACGAACAGGACGCCGCGGCGGCGGAAGTTGTGCGGATCGGCGGAATGGGTCGTCGGCATGCGCGCTAGTGGGGTCTGCCGGGGCCGGGCGTCAAGCGCAGCCGGCTGAAAAGTCGCGAAAGCGAACATCCTCCCGCGCCGCGCGCGGGAGGATCAGTCGATTACAGGTCGCGCGACTGGCGGCGACGGTCATAGGCCTTCTTGGCGACATAGCCGCCGCCGAGCAGCAGGCCGAGCGGCCCCATGCGCCGCATCGCGCCCATCGACAGCGCGCCGATCGCCGCGCCCTTCAGGCCGCCACGGCCATCGCGCCGATCGATCTCACGTCCGACGAGTGCACCGATAATCCTGCCGATCATGCTTCCACCTTTCCGAAAATCTGGTCCTTGAGTTCCGCTGCGCCGCGCAGGACGGCCCAGCCCACCGCATAAGTGACGGCGAGCGGCAGCACGACCTTCAGCACATTGGCGGTCACCGCGCCGATGATCGCGCCGTCGGCGACGCCATCGTCGTCTCCCGACAGCGAATCGATCGCGGCGCCGATCAGCGCGCCCGTGGTTGTGGTGCTCACGTCCGTCCCCTCCTAGCGTTGCGGTCATGGAAGCGCGCGACGGCGGGGGAAGTTCCTCGCGACGGGGCCGTTCCGGAACTTGTCCGCCGCGCCGGTCAGCGCCCGATCATCGTCTCCGGCCGCACCAGCCGGTCGAACGTCGCCTCGTCGACCAGTCCCAGTTCCAGCCCCGCTTGCTTGAGCGTCTGCCCCTTCTGATGCGCATGCTTGGCGATCTTGGCGGCATTGTCATAGCCGACCTCGGGCGCGAGCGCGGTGACGAGCATCAGCGACTGTTCGACCAATTGCCCGATCCGGTCGCGATTCGCCTTGAGCCCGTCGACGGTGCGCTCGGCGAAGCTCTGCATGCCGACACTGAGCAAGGCGATCGACCGCAGCACATTGGCACCGATCAGCGGCTTGAAGACGTTGAGCTCCATATGCCCCTGCAGACCGCCGACGGTGACCGCGACGTTGTTGCCCATCACCTGCGCGGCGACCATGGTCAGCATCTCGGCCTGCGTCGGGTTGACCTTGCCGGGCATGATCGAGCTGCCCGGCTCGTTGGCAGGCAGTTCCAGCTCGCCGAGACCCGAGCGCGGCCCCGACCCGAGCAGGCGGATGTCGTTGGCGATCTTGGTCAGCGCCACCGCGAGCACGTTGAGCGCGCCGTGAAGGTCGACCAGACCGTCGTTCGAGGCCAGCGCCTCGAACTTGTTGGGTGCGGTGACGAACGGCAGGCCGGTGAGCGATGCGATCTCCGCCGCGACCGCCTCGGCAAAGCCGGCGGGCGCGTTCAGCCCGGTGCCGACCGCCGTGCCGCCCTGCGCGAGCGGCATGATGTTGCGCTCCAGCGTGCTCGCGATCCGGTCGCGCGCATTGGCAAGCTGCTGGACGTAACCCGAGAACTCCTGCCCCAAGGTCAACGGCGTCGCATCCTGAAGGTGCGTGCGGCCGATCTTGACCAGATCGTCCCATTCGCGCGCCTTCGCGGCAAGCGCGTCATGCAGCCGGTCGAGCGCCGGATAGAGCTGTCGCGTGACGGCCAGCGCCGCGGCGACGTGGAGCGCGGTCGGGAAGCTGTCGTTGGACGACTGGCCGCGGTTGACGTCGTCGTTGGGATGGACCGGCGCCTTGCCGCCGCGGGTGCCGGCGAGCTGCTCGTTGGCGCGGCCGGCGATCACCTCGTTGACGTTCATGTTCGACTGCGTGCCGCTGCCGGTCTGCCAGATGACCAGCGGGAATTGCTCATCGAGCTTGCCCGCGGCGATCTCGGTGGCGGCGGCCTCGATCGCATCGGCCTTGTCCGCGGCCAGCCCATGCCGCCGGTTCACCCGCGCCGCCGCCTGTTTGACGATCGCGAGTGCGTGGACGATCTCGACCGGCATCCGCTCGCGCGGCCCGAACGGGAAGTTCTCGAGGCTTCGCTCGGTCTGCGCGCCCCAATAGGCGTCGGCGGGGACTTCGATCGGGCCGATCGAATCGGTTTCGGTGCGCGTGCTCATGCGACGTAATATCAAAGGCCGCATTGCCGGATTCAAGGGCTGCCAACGGCAATGGCCGGTACAACCCCGGCAGCGTCCCACGGACGTCGCATTCGCGAGGCGGTTGAGACGTGAGGCACTCCCCCGCAAGGTCAGAGCTATTACATAGGAACGCTCGCGTGAGCCGGTCGCCCTGCCTGCAAGGGAGAGGTGGCATGCCGGAGGCAGCACTCAACTACCGCACGACCGTCCCCGGTATTGTCGCAGATGCCCAAGCATGGCCTGAGAAGCCCGGGATACCCAAATCGCTATCGGATGGCGTTCGGCCGGACCGACCGGGACGTCATTGACCGCAACCTAACCGCGCGAGAACCGCATCGCGGTCCGAGCCTTTCGGCGCAGCGACGACCGCGATCCCTATTTCTTCCGCTTGAAGTCCACGCTCACGACGTTCGAACCGTCCGCCGCCGGGGTCGCGGTCGGGCCGTCGTTCTCGGCCTCGTCATGCGGCTCCGGCCCATCATTGGGATCTTCGGTCGCCTGGAAGCGCAGTTCGAAGTTCACCGCCGGATCATGGAAGCCGGTGATCGCCGAATAGGGGATGACCAGCTTCGACGGCACCTGGTTGAAGCTCAGCCCGACGGAGAACTTCCGTTCGTCGACCAGCAGGTCCCAATAGCGGTTCTGCAGCACGATCGTCATCTCGTCCGGGAATCGCTCGATCAGCCGCTGCGGGATGTCGACGCCGGGCGCCTGCGTCTTGAAGGTGATGTAGAAATGGTGCTCGCCGGGCAGGCCACCCGATTCGGCGACGGAGCCGAGCACGCGTCCCACGACGGCACGCAGCGCCTCCTGGACGATCTCGTCATACGGGATAAGGCTATCAGGAAGGCCGTCAGTCATGCCCCTTGGGTAGCGTATCGCCCGGTCGGGTCAAGATTGTGCGTGACGACACACGCTCCTATGGGACGAGCCGACATGCGCATTGCCACGATCAACCGCTCCACCGCCGAAACGCGGATCGACGTCACCGTCAACCTCGACGGCACCGGCGTCTATTCGATCAAGACCGGCATCGGCTTTCTCGATCACATGGTCGAACAGCTCAGCCGCCACGGCCTGATCGACATCGACCTGAAGGTCGACGGCGACCTGCATATCGACGGCCACCACACCGTTGAGGATTCTGCGCTGGCACTCGGCCAGGCCGTGGCGCAGGCGCTCGGCGACAAGCGCGGGATCCGCCGCTACGGCGACGCGCTCTCGCCGATGGACGAGACGCTGACCCGCGTCGCGCTCGACATCTCGGGGCGGCCGTGGCTGGTGTGGAAGACCGCCTTCACCGTCTCGCGGCTCGGGGAGCTCGACACCGAGCTGATCGAACATTGGTTTCACAGTTTCGCGCAGACCGCGGGGATCACGCTCCACGTCGAGACGCTGTACGGCAGCAACAACCATCATATCGTCGAGGCGGCATACAAGGGCCTCGCCCGCGCGCTGCGTACCGCGGTCGAGATCGACCCGCGCAAGGCGGATGCGATCCCCTCGACCAAGGGCGTCTTGTGAGCGAGCCCTTCGTCCGCCCCGGCACCAGCCTGTGCGTCGTATCGCTGACCTATGGCAACGACCTCGACGCGATCGACGCGGCGATGAGCGACCACGTCGACTGGCTGTCCGACGCCTATGCAAACGGCCTGCTGCTCGCCTCGGGCCGCAAGCAGCCGCGCACCGGCGGCATCATCATCGCGATCGGCGGCAAGACGGTGACCGAGGAACTGATCGCCAAGGACCCGTTCGTCTCGCGCGGGCTGGCGACGGCGGAAATCACTCCCTTTACCGCGAGCATGGCGGCGACGCCGCTCGCCGATCTCCTGTCATGACGATCGCGCTGATCGATTACGGCGCGGGCAATCTCCATTCGGTCGAGAATGCCTTGCGGGCGGCGGGGGCGACCGACCTGACGGTCACCGCCGATGCCGATGTGGTGGCGAAGGCCGACCGCATCGTGCTGCCCGGCGTCGGCGCGTTCGGTGCCTGCGCCAATGCCTTGCGCGCCGTGTCAGGGATGGTCGAGGCGATGGAGCGCCGCGTCCGGCAGGAGGGCGTCCCCTTCCTCGGCGTCTGCGTCGGCATGCAGCTCATGGCGGACGTGGGCGAGGAGATGGGTCAGCATCGCGGCCTCGGCTGGGTGCGCGGGCGCGTCCGCCAGCTCGAACCCGGCACGATGGACGCCAAGGTGCCGCATATGGGCTGGAACGACGTGGTGCCGCTCGGCGCGCATCCGCTGGTGCCGGCGGGCGAGGCCTATTTCCTGCACAGCTATGCCTATGAGGGCGAGGACGTGATCGCGACCAGCGACCATGCCGGCCCGGTCACCGCGGCGATCGCGCGCGACACGATGCTCGGCGTGCAGTTCCACCCCGAAAAGAGCCAGCGCTACGGGCTGGCGATGCTTGAAAGGTTTCTCGCATGGCGGCCCTGACCTCATTCCTCCCCCGCAAGGGGGAGGTGGCAGCGAAGCTGACGGAGGGGGAGGATACGGTACGGTCCGCGGTTGCGGAATCGCCCCCTCCACCACCGGCCTACGGCCGGCGGTCCCCCTCCCCCGCTAAAGCGTAGGAGGAATGATATGAGCCTCATCGTCTTTCCCGCCATCGACCTGAAGGGCGGTCAGGTCGTGCGCCTTGCCGAGGGCGATATGGATCGCGCCACCGTCTATGGCGACGATCCCGCCGCGCAGGCGATGCTGTTCGCCGAGGCCGGCGCGCAGCATCTCCACGTCGTCGACCTTGACGGCGCCTTTGCCGGCGAATCGGTCAACGGTGAGGCGGTGCGCGGCATCGTCGAGCGCTTCCCCGGCCACGTCCAGCTCGGCGGCGGCATCCGCAACCGCGCCAGCGTCGAGCGCTGGTTCGACCTCGGCGTCTCGCGCGTCGTGATCGGCACCGCGGCGCTGGAGGACCCGGAGTTCGTCCGCGGCGCCGCGCGCGACTTCCCCGGTGGCGTCGTCGTCGCGGTCGATGCCCGCGACGGCATGGTCGCGACCAAGGGCTGGGCCGACGTCTCCACGACCAGTGTCGTCGATCTCGCGCGGCGTTTCGAGGATGCGGGGGTGGCATCGCTCCTGTTCACCGACGTCGGTCGCGACGGGCTGCTCAAGGGCTGCAACGTCGAGGCGACGGTCGATCTCGCGCGCTCGGTGTCGATCCCGGTGATCGCCAGCGGCGGCGTCAAGGGTATCGCCGAGATCCACGTCCTCGCGCTGCACGTCCGCGATGGCGTCGAAGGTGTCATCACCGGGCGCGCGTTGTACGACGGGCGGCTCGACCTCGCCGCCGCGCTGAGCGTCGCGCGGGGGGCGGAAGGATGATCGCGCGAAGACGCGAAGACGCCAAGATGCCGGGCTTGCACGCAGAGGCGCGAAGGGCGCGGAGACGGACGTGGCTGATCGACCGCATCAGCGGCCATTCTGTCGCGTCCGGTATCGAAACCTGGGTTTCGCTACGGCCGACACGGAACGCCTCTGCGCTCTCTGCGCCTCTGCGCGGCTATAAAAGCCTGCTTCGCGTCTTCGCGTCTTCGCGTGATCTCACCTGCTCGAGGGGTTCCGCATGACCGTCCGCGCCCGTGTGATCCCGTGCCTCGACGTCGCCAACGGCCGCGTCGTCAAGGGCGTCAATTTCGTCGAGTTGCGCGATGCCGGCGATCCGGTCGAACAGGCACGCGCCTATGACGCCGCCGGCGCGGACGAACTCTGCTTCCTCGACATCACCGCATCCCACGAGGATCGCGGCACGATCCTCGACGTGGTGCGGCGCACCGCGGCGGTATGCTTCATGCCGCTCACCGTCGGCGGCGGCGTGCGCAGCGCCGAGGATGCGCGCGCGCTGCTGCTCGCCGGTGCGGACAAGGTCGCGGTCAATTCCGCCGCGGTCGCCCGGCCCGAGGTCGTCGCCGATATCGCCGAGCGGTTCGGCAGCCAATGCTGCGTCGCCTCGGTCGACGCGCGCCGCGTCGGCGAGCGATGGGAGGTGTTCACCCATGGCGGCCGCCGCCCGACCGGGCTCGACGCGATCGACCACGCCCTGCACCTCGCGGACCTCGGCGCGGGCGAGTTGCTGGTCACCTCGATGGACCGCGACGGCACGCGCAGCGGCTACGACCTCGCGCTCGTCCGCGCGATCGCCGATCGGGTCAGCGTGCCGGTGGTGGCGAGCGGCGGCGTCGGCGGGCTCGCCGATCTCGTCGCCGGCGTCCGCGATGGCCATGCCAGCGCGGTGCTCGCCGCGTCGATCTTCCACTTCGGCGAGGCGAGCGTCGCCGATGCGCATGCCGCGCTTGCCGCAGCCGGCATCCCGGTGCGCCAGCCGCTCCGGGTTTAGCGCTTCGGCAACGGTTTGCGGCCATGATCGGGCTATGTATGCGATCACGTTCCGCCACGATCTCAACCTGCTCGACATCCGCTGGACCGGATTGTTCGACCAGCCTGCCGTTGCCGCTTATGCGGACGAACTGGTGCGCCGCTTTCGCGAAGAGGGGTTCCGCGTCGGCTACCGGCTGCGCATGTACATGAGCGGGTGCAGCGTCCAGCCGGTCGAGGCGGCGGCGGCGATCAACCAGCGACTCGGCACCTTTCCGCGCGCCAGCCGTATCGCGATCGTCACCAGCAGCGCGATCACCCGGCTGCAGGTGAAACGCTTCATGACCCAGCCCTATCTGCGCATCTTCGCCGCTGCCGGCGAAGCGCTCGACTGGCTCGTTGCCGGCGATGGCGAGGTGACCGCAGCATGACCGTGCTGACGGCATCGTCCGTCGCGGGCGGCCATTCCGGCACGGTCCACCCCCGCACCGGCCCCGCCTGGTCGGACCTCGCCTTGTTCGTCGTCGCGGCGATCGGGCTATGGCTTGTCCGACGCGCGTTGCGGCATCGCTTTACCAAGAAGGATTGACCCTTCCCCACTTCCCGCGCCAAGCGGGGGGCATGGACCCGCTCGACCGCCTGGAAGCCACCATCCGCGCCCGCCGCGACGCCGCCGAACCCGGCAGCTCCTATGTCGCGAGCCTGTTCGCCAAGGGCCGGCCGAAGATCGCGCAGAAGGTCGGCGAGGAGGCCACCGAGACGGTGATCGCCGCGCTCGCCGAACCGGACAAGCTGGTGCCGGAGGCGGCGGACCTCGTCTTCCACCTGCTCGTGCTGCTTGCCGATGCCGGACTGGGGCTGGACGACGTGCGCGCCGAACTCGCGCGCCGCGAGGGCGTGTCCGGCCATGACGAGAAAGCCTCGCGCTAGGAGGACCTGATGCCGATCGACGCCACCCTGCCCTATGACGACCAGAATATCTTCGCCAGGATCCTGCGCGACGAGATTCCGTCGAAGCGGGTGTATGAGGACGATTATGCCGTCGCCTTCCACGATATCGCGCCGGTCGCGCCGATCCACGTTCTGGTGATCCCGCGCGGACCCTATGTATCGTGGGACGATTTCAGCGCGCGCGGCTCGGACGCGGAGATCGCCGGCTTCGTCCGCGCGATCGGCCATGTCGCCCGCGCGCACGGCCTCGTCGCGCCGGGCTATCGCCTGCTCGCGAATGTCGGCGGCGACGCCGGGCAGGAGGTGCCGCACCTCCACGTCCACCTCTTTGGCGGCAAGCCGCTCGGCCCGATGCTGTCGCGCTGAACGCGCCGCTTCGGGCGGAACGGGCGTTCCGAACCCCCTGCCCGCACCGCGCCGACCGTCCCTTGATCCACTTAGGGGATTGCACCTGTCCCGTTTGGGGCTAGCATCGATCGCTTCACCATGCGGCGGCAGTCAACGACCGTGCGCATCTGGGGGGATAGAGCTTCATGATATTCGGGCGCGTCAAACCACTCGACGCCATTCTCGCCACTGCCGAAAAACGCGGCCTCCACCGCTCGCTCGGCGCATTCCAGTTGACCATGCTGGGGATCGGCGCCGTCATCGGCACCGGCATCTTCGTCCTGACCTCCGAGGCCGCGCAGAAGGCGGGGCCGGGCATGCTGTTGTCGTTCGTCGTCGCGGGCTTCGTCTGCGCCGTCGCGGCGCTCTGCTATTCCGAACTGGCCTCGATGGTGCCGGTCTCGGGGTCGGCCTATACCTATTCCTATGCGGTCGTCGGCGAATTGCTCGCCTGGATGGTCGGCTGGGCGCTGATCCTCGAATATGCCGTCGGCGCCAGCGCGGTCGCGGTCGGCTGGTCCAACCATGCGGTCGGATTGCTCAGGGGGCTGGGCGTCCAGTTCCCTGCGGCGATCAGCAACGCCGACGCGCTGATGGCGCATATGCTGGTCGCGTTCGGCGCCACGCCCAACGTTGACCTGCAGACCGCGATGGCGGTCGGCGGCTGGGTCAACGTTCCGGCGGTGATCGTCGTCGGCTTTGTCACCTGGCTGCTCATCATCGGCACCACCGAAAGCGCCCGCGTCAACGCGGTGCTGGTCCTGATCAAGATCGCCGCGCTGACCGCCTTCGTCGCGCTGACCATCCCGGTGGCCAAGGCAACCAATTTCGATCCCTTCCTGCCCACCGGCGGCGTCGGCGTGTTCGGTGCGGCCGCGTCGATCTTCTTCGCCTATGTCGGCTTCGATGCGGTCTCGACCGCAGCGGAGGAGACCAAGAACCCGCAGCGCAACGTGCCGATCGGCCTGATCGGCAGCCTGGTGATCTGCACCATCTTCTACCTGCTGGTCGCCAGCGGTGCGATCGGTGCGATCGGCGCGCAGCCGGTGATGACCGCCGGCCAGGTGCTCGCGCCCGGCTCGGCGGAGATGGCGGGCCGCTGCGCCAGCATCGTCGCCACCGGCGCGATCGAGCCGCTGGTCTGCTCGAAGGAGGCGCTGGTCCACGTCCTCGACACGATCGGCTGGCCGGTGATCGGCCGGCTCGTCGGCCTTGCCGCGGTGCTGGCACTGCCCTCGGTCGTGCTGATGATGATGTTCGGCCAGACCCGCATCTTCTTCACCATGGCGCGCGACGGCCTGCTGCCGGAGAAGCTGGCATCGGTGCACCCGAAGTTCCGGACGCCGCACGTCGTCACCGTCGTCACCGGCATCGCCGCGGCGATCGCGGCGGCGGTGCTGCCGGTCGGCAAGCTCGCCGACTATTCCAACGCGGGAACGCTGTTCGCCTTCTTCATGGTCGCGGTTTCGGTGATGGTGCTGCGCAAGACCGATCCGGGTCGTAAGCGGCCGTTCCGCACGCCGGCGGTCTATGTCGTCGCGCCGCTGGCGATCGTCGGCTGCGTCGGCCTCTATCTGTCGTTGCCGCTGACCGCCAAGCTGGTCCTGCCCTGCTGGGGCCTGATCGGGCTGGTGATCTATTTCGGCTACAGCCGCAGCCGGTCGTATGTCGGCCGCGGGATTTTCGACACCGTCGACGATCCGGCGATGCAGCCGGAACTGGCCAAGCCGCTCGACTGATCGGACTTCGCCATCATGACGGGCCGGGGGAGCGATCCCCCGGCCTTTTTTGCGCGCGAAGCCGCGAAGCCGCGAAGCGGGCGCATGCCCCTTTCTCTCTCATCGACAAGCTGGGAAGCGCGCCGCCGCGCCGGCCACGACCTCTTCGCGCCTTTGCGCCTTCGCGTGAATCATGCTCGCGCAGAGGCGCAGGGCGGGCGCGCGCCGGGCGCCTTCGCCTTGTATCGATGATGGGGAAGCGCGCGCGACGGCGATACGCGGCCGCGCGGTTCGCCCCTCTCCCGACGGGAGAGGGGCGACGGCCTCAGCCGAGCTTGGCGGCGGCGAGCGCCTTCATGTCGACGTTGGGGCGGGCGCCGAAGTGGCTGATGATCTCCGCCGCGCAGATCGCGCCGAGGCGCAGCGACTGTTCCAGCCCCTTGCCCTGCGCCTGGCCGTGGAGGAACCCCGCCGCGAACAGGTCGCCCGCACCGGTCGTGTCGACGACCTGCGCGATCGGCTCCGCGGTGACCTCGGCACGGCTGCCATGCTGGATCGCGCAGGCGCCATGCGCACCGCGGGTTACGACGAGCGTCGGCACTTGCGCCGACAGCTTGGCGACCGCGGCATCGAAATCCTCGGTCTCGGCCAGCGCCGCCAGTTCGCCCTCGTTGGCGAACAGGATGTCGATCAGCCCGTCGGCGATGAGCTGGCGGAAGTCGCCGCCGTGCCGGCCGATGCAGAAGACGTCCGATAGCGTGAAGGCGACCTTGCGCCCCGCCTTGCGTGCGGCCTCGATCGCGGCGCGCATCGCGGCGCGCGGCTCCTCGGGATCCCACAGATAGCCTTCGAGGTACAGGATCGCGGCATCCTCGATCACCGACAGGTCGAGCGCGCTCTCGGGCAGGAACTGCGACGCACCCAGATAGGTGTTCATCGTGCGCTGGCCGTCGGGCGTGACGAAGATCAGGCAGCGCGCGGTGGTCGGCTGGCCGGGGCGCGCGACGGTGGCGAACTCGACGCCGGCGGCGCGGATGTCATGCGCGAAGACCTGCCCCAGCTGATCGTCGGCGACCTGGCCGATGAACGCCGTGCGCCCGCCGAGCGCCGCGATCCCCGCGACGGTGTTGGCCGCCGAGCCGCCGGACACTTCGCGCCCCGGGCCCATCTTGGCGTAGAGCGCGTCGGCATCCTCCGGCGAGAACATCAATTGCATCGAGCCCTTGGCCACGCCGATCGACTCGATGAAGGCGTCGTCGGCCTGGCTGAGGATATCGACGATCGCATTGCCGATCGCGACCACGTCATATTTGGGCTGGGACAAGGATATAGCTCCGGGGAAAACGTAAAGGCCGTCCCTAGGGCCAGCCGCCCCCCCACGCAACGTGGCGGCGGTTGACGCGTCCGCCCGCGCGCGCCACCCCGGCACCATGCTGCGCGCCCTCACCTTGTCGATCGCCCAACTCGGCCAGCCCGCCATATTGCGCGTGCTCGGCAAGTCGCTGCTGGTCACGCTGGCGATCTTCGCCGCGCTGGGCGCCCTGCTCTATGCGGGTCTGCGCGCGCTGTTCGAGGCCTGGGTCGGCACCGGCTATGGCAGCGGCCTTGCCGGCGCGGCGGCGGTGGTGCTGCTCGTGCTCGGCGCGTGGCTGCTGTTCCGGGTGATCGCGGTCGCGGTGCTCGGCGTGTTCGGCGACGAGGTGGTCGCCGCGGTCGAGGCGCGCCATTATACCACCGCGCATGCGGCGGCGCGGCCGGTCAGCCTCGCGCGCGCCTTACGCCTGGGGCTCGGTTCGGCGGGACGCGCGGTGGCGGTCAACGCGCTGATGGTGCCCGTCTATCTCGCGCTGCTGTTCACCGCGGTCGGGCCGGCGATCGCCTTCTTCCTGGTCAATGCGCTGCTGCTCGGCCGCGACCTCGGCGAGATGGTGGCGAGCCGGCATATGGACGATGCGACGATGCGGGGCTGGCGCAAGGCGACGCGGGCGCAGCGTTTCGTGCTGGGACTTGTCGGCACCGGGCTGTTCGTGGTTCCGCTGGTCAATCTCGTCGCGCCGATCCTCGGGGCGGCAATGGCGACGCACCTGTTCCATGCGTCGCAATGGGGGAAACGCGCGTGAAGGTACCGGCGGCACTCGGATTGGCCCTCTTTGCGAGCGCCTGCGCCGCGCCGGGCACGGTCGCCCCGACGGTGGTGAGCCGTCCGGTCGTCCCCTACACCAGCGCCGGGCTGGAGCGCGTGATCGGCCAGAACGAGGCGGGTCTGGTCGCCCTGTTCGGCAAGCCCGACGCGGATGTCCGCGAGGGGCCGGCGCGCAAGCTCCAGTTCGCCGGGCCAATCTGCGTGCTCGACGCCTATCTCTACCCCAAAGGGTCCGACGCACCGCGGGTGACCTATCTCGATGCGCGCGAGCCGGACGGCAGCACGATCGACCGCGCCAGCTGCGTCGCCGCGCTGACCCGACGCGACGGCGGCCGCTAGCCAAGCCCCCCTCGGCGGCCACGAAGGATGGCAAATGGGTTTGTAAGTCCACCGTGTTCCAAACCCACCCGTCACGCCGGACTCGTTCCGGGGTCCACTCTGCGGCGAGGAGAAAGGTTTGATCCGACACCGTTCTCTTGCGGCCCGGTGGACCCCGGAACCAGTCCGGGGTGACGGATCTGATAAGGGAACCGATCGAGCCTCATCCCCTCCGCCGTAGAAGATCGCGCTGCCTCGGACGCACGGCGCATGAAATAATCCCTTTCGATCCCGGCGACTTACCTCATCCGCTGCCCCGCAAGCCCTTGGCCGCTAATGCGAAACACTTGCGATACCTGCTGGCGCCTTCTATTCGGCGCGCTTTGAGGCTCTGCGGTGTCCCTGACGGCGGGGTCGCGGGCGGCATGAGGGGGATCGATGACGATAGCATGGGGCCTGATGGCCGTCGCCGGACTGTGGGCCGGCAGCGCCTGCGCGCAGGAGGTCACCGACGCACAGGATGCCGAGCGGCCGGCGCGCGACGACATCATCATCACCGCGGCCCGCACCAACCTGCCCGCCAGCGCGCTGCCGCTGACCGCCGACGTGATCGACCGCGAGACGCTGTCGCGGCAGGTCGCGGTGTCGGGATCGACCGTCGACGCGGTGTCGGCGCTGTTACCCTCCTTCTCGCCGACGCGCGAGAAGATCACCGGCGTCGGCGAGACGCTGCGCGGCCGATCGCCGCTGTATGCGATCAACGGCATCCCGCAGACGACGCCGATCCGCGACGGCAATCGCGACGGCTATACGATCGATCCGTTCTTCATCGATCGGGTCGAGGTGATCTACGGCTCGAATGCGCTGCAGGGGATCGGCGCGACCGGCGGCGTGGTCAACCAGGTCACGGTGCGGGCGCCGAAGACGGAGGGCTGGAGCGCGCGGACGCTCGTGCAGGGCAATACCGCCGACACTTTCGCCGGCGAGGCGCTCGGCGGCAAGCTGGCGGGTCTGGTCAACCTGCGCCGCGGTGCCGTCGATGCGACCGCCGGCGTCGCCGTCCAGCGCCGCGGCGCCTTCCTCGACGGCCACGGACGGCGGATCGGCTATGACGGCAACCAGAGCGAGGTCCAGGACACCGACAGCCTGTCCTTCTTCGGCCGGATCGGCGCCGACCTGTCCGACAGCGCGCGGATCGAGGTGATCGCCAATCGCTTCTGGTTGCAGGGCAACGATCATTACGTGCCGGTGACGGGCAACCGTGTCCTCGGCATCCCGGCGACGACCCGGCGTGGCCATACGCCCGGCCAGCCCTCCACCGGCCTTGCGGAGATGGTGTCGGCATCGCTGACCGATGGCGATCTCGCGGGCGGCGCCTTCACGCTCCAGGGCTTCTACAATCGCACCAGCGACACGTTTGCAGGCGGCATCCTCGACACGTTCCAGGACAAGCGAATCGCCCCGATCAACACGCTTTTCGACCAGTCGCGCAACGTCTCGCGCAAGATCGGCGGCAAGATCAGCTACGAGCGCGCGGTACCCGGGTTCGAGGCCCTGACGCTGACGCTCGGCTTCGACGCGCTGATCGACCGCACCGCGCAGACGCTGGTACAGACCCGGCGGGAGTGGGTGCCGCAGACCGACTTCCGCAGCCTCGCGCCGTTCGGTCAGGCGAACCTCAAGCTGTTCGACGGCCTCGTCCGGCTGGCCGGCGGCATCCGCGACGAGAACGTGCAGCTCGACGTGCCCGATTATACGACGCTCGCCTCGGCCGGCGCGCAGTCGGTCACGGGCGGCAAGCCGCGCTTCTCGCGTGCGCTGTGGAACGGCGGGCTGGTGCTGGAGCCGGCAAAGGGCGTCCGGGCCTATGGCAGCTACGCCGAGGGCTATACCGTCGCCGATATCGGGCGCGTGCTGCGCGGCGTCAGCAAGCCGAACGTGCATATCGACAACTACCTCGATCTGACCCCGGTCATCTCCAACAATCGCGAGGTCGGCGTCGAGGTCACGCAGGGCCCGGTGGAAGCCAGCGCCGCTTATTATTGGTCGTCGAGCAAGGACGGTTCGCTGCTCGTGCGCAACGCAGACGGCTTCTTCAACGTCATGCGCCAGCCGATCGCCATCGCGGGACTCGAACTCGACATCAAGGCGCGCATGCCGGTGAAGGGCCTCAAACTGGGTATCGGCTTTGCGCATACGGTCGGACGCACCGACACCAATCAGGACGGCATCCTCGACGCCGACCTCGACGGCGCCAACATCTCGCCCGACCGGTTCAACCTGAACGCCGACTATAATCGCGGTGGCTTCACGGCGGGCGCGCAAGGGCGATGGTATCTGTCGCGCCGTTTCGATGGTCAGCCGCGCGCGAACGACTTTGCCGGCTACCGCCTGTTCGATGCCTATGTCGCCCACGACATCGGGATCGGGCGCCTGATGCTGTCGGTGCAGAACATCGCGAATACCCAGTTCGTCACTTACTATAGCGACACCCAGGGGCCGACCGATGACGCCCGCTTCTTCACCGGGCGCGGGCGCAACCTCACGCTGAGCTGGCAAACCGGCCTGTGATCCGGCTGCTGTCGCTGCTGCATCGCTGGGTCGGCGCGATCGCCGGCCTGTTGCTGGCGCTGCTCGGCTTGAGCGGTGCGCTGCTGGTGTGGCGCGATCAATGGACCTTCGTACCGCATGCCGGCGACGCGCCCGGGCACGACATGGCGGCGCTGGCCCGCGTCATCGATGCGGTGGCCGACGGCGCGACGCCGATCGAGCGGATGACCTTCGCCGGCGAGGGGCTGGGCGTACATCAGATCGTCTATGCCGACGGCAGCGGTGCCTATCTCAGCCAGAGCGGCGAGGTCGTCGCCCGCTGGACCGCGATCTGGCAGCGGCCCGAATTGTGGCTTTTCGACCTCCACCATCACCTGCTGCTCGGCGAGGCCGGCGAAACCGCCGAAGGCATCGTGGCGCTCGTCGGGCTGTTCTTCGTGATCAGCGGCGTCGTGCTGTGGTGGCGGATGCGTGCGCGGTTCCGGCCGCGGCTATGGCCGGCGAAGATGACGTCGGGCGCGATCGTCCACCACCATCGCGACCTGGGCGTGATCACCGCGCCGCTGCTCGCGCTGTCGCTGCTGACCGGGGCGATGATGGCGCTGCCCGCGGTCGGGCAATGGATGATGGCGCCGCTCGGCCGCGAGGCCAAGGCGAAGGCGCCCGACGTACCCGCAGCCCCGCCGCACGCCGGCCGGCCCGATTTCGCGCGCGCCTTCGCCGCCGCCGCGACGCGCTTCCCCGATGCCGAGCCGCGGCGGCTGCAATGGCCGCGCAAGGCCGGCAAGCCGATCACGCTGCGGCTGCGCCAGCCGTTCGAATGGACGCCGAACGGCCGCACCTTCCTCTACCTCGATCCGGCGACGCTGGCAGTGGTCGGCGCGGCCGATCCCGCCGACGGACGCGGCAGCGGCTGGTTGCAGGAGAAGCTCTACCCGGTCCACGCCGCCAAGGTCGGCGGGCTCGGCTGGAAGCTGGCGATGACCGCGTCCGGGCTGGCGCTGGCGATGCTCGGCAGCCTCGCCGTCTACGGCTTCTGGCGGACGCGCTGGACCGCGCGTCGGCGCCGGCGCGTGCGGATGGTGCTCCACCGCGCGGCGTGAGCGCGGATCAGGGCGCCTGCGCCGCACCGCGCACCTGCGCCGCCGCCCACGCCGCCGCCTCCGCCACCACCGCGTCCGCGTCGCCGCACAGCCGGTCGAGCAGCGGCAGCAGTGTCGCCGCACCGCTGTTCCCGGCGGCGATCGCCGCATTGCGGACCATGCGGTTGCGGCCGATGCGCTTGATCGGCGATCCGGCGAAGACCTGGCGGAAGCCCGCGTCGTCGAGCGCGAGCAGGTCGGCGAGCGCCGGCGCGGTGAGTTCGGCACGCGGCTGGAAGGCGAGGTTCGCCGCGGCCGCCGCCGCGAACTTGTTCCACGGGCAGACCGCCAGGCAATCGTCGCAGCCATAAATGCGGTTGCCGATCCCCGCGCGGAATTCCTCCGGGATCGGTCCGGCGTGTTCGATCGTCAGATAGGAGATGCAGCGCCGCGCATCGAGCCGGTAGGGCGACGGGAAGGCGTCGGTCGGACAGGCGCGCTGGCAGGCGTCGCACGAGCCGCAGCTGTCGCGCCCCGGCGTACCGGGCACGAGGTCGAGCGTCGTGTAGATCGCGCCGAGGAACAGCCAGCTGCCATGCGCCCGGCTGACCAAATTGGTATGCTTGCCCTGCCAGCCGAGCCCCGCCGCCTCGCTGAGCGGCTTTTCCATCACCGGCGCGGTGTCGACGAAGACCTTGAGGTCGCAACCCGCCTCCCGCGCCAGCCAGCGGCCGAGCGCCTTCAGCGCCTTCTTGACGACGTCATGATAGTCGCCGCCCTGCGCATAGACCGAGATGCGGCCGCGCTCCCCCTCCTGCGCCAGCCGCAGCGGATCGGCGGCGGGGGCGTAGCTCATGCCGAGCGCGATGACGCTGCGCACCTCGGGCCATAGCCCGGCGGGCGAGCCGCGGTGATGGGCGCGCTCCTCCATCCAGATCATGTCGCCGTGGCGCCCCTCGGCCAGCCATTCGCGCAGCCGCTCGGCGGTGCGCGGCGCCGCGTCGGCGCGCGCGATGCCACAGGCGACGAAGCCGAGTTCGGCCGCCTTCGCCTTGATCCGGCGTTCGATTTCGGCATGCTGCTTGTGTTGGGACACGTCCGCCCGCTACCACAAGGGCAACGGCAACACACGCATCCCGTTGCGGATGCGCGGCCAGGCCGGGGCGAATGGGGGGACGGGTGTTTGGCTGACGATCTGGCGGTGTTCGCCGACCATCTGGTGAAGCGCTTCGGCGAACGGCGCGTCGTCGACGGGATCGATCTCGCGGTGCCGCGCGGCGCCATCTATGGCGTGCTCGGCCCCAATGGCGCGGGCAAGACGACGACACTGCGGACCTTGCTGGGCATCATCGAACCCGACGAGGGGCGACGATCGGTGCTCGGCCATTTCGCCCCGCGCGAGGCGAGCGACCGCGTCGGCTATCTGCCCGAGGAGCGCGGGCTCTACCCGTCGATGAAGGCGCGCGACGCGATCGCCTTCATGGGCGCGCTGCGCGGGCTCGACCGCCGCACCGGCCGTGCCCGCGCCGCCGAGCTGATGGAGGCCGCCGGCCTCGGCCATGCCGTCGACGAGAAGATCAAGAAACTGTCCAAGGGCATGGCGCAGCTGGTGCAATTGCTCGGCTCGGTAGTCCATCGCCCCGATCTGCTGGTGCTCGACGAGCCCTTCTCCGGTCTCGATCCGGTCAATCAGGAAAAGCTCGAGGCGCTGATCCTCGCCGAGCGCGACCGCGGCGCGACCGTGCTGTTCTCGACGCATATCATGGCGCATGCCGAGCGCGTCTGTGACCGGCTGGCGATCATCGCCGGCGGCAAGCGCCGCTTCGAGGGCACGGTGGACGAGGCGCGCGGCACGCTGCCGAGCCGGGTGCGCTATCTGCCCACGCGTCCCGATGCGGCGATCGCGGACGTGCTGCCGCACGATGCGGTGCCGGATGGCAACGGCTGGCGGTTCCAGCTGCCGGCGAACGGGATCGAAGGGTTGCTGGTGACGCTGATCGACCGGGGATATGGCATCGGCGGGCTGTCGATCGAGCGGCCTGGCTTGCACGACGCCTTCGTCCGCATCGTCGGCGACGCCGGCGCAGGAGACGCCGCATGAGCAACGCACTGCGTACCCTTCGCCAGGCGCTGACCATTGCGCGGCGCGACTTCGTCGCGACGGTGTTCACGCCCGTCTTCCTGCTGTTCCTGCTGGCGCCGGTGCTGCTCGGCTCCTTCTCCGCGATCGGCGGCATGGGCGCGGCGAGCGTCGCCGAAAGCCGCGCCGACAAGTCGCGGATCGTCGCGATCGTCCCGGATGCATCGGCGCGCCTGATGGCGGCGGCCGACACGCGGCTGCGCATTGCCTTCCGTCGCAGCGACGATGCGCCGCCGGTGCTCGTCACCCAACGGCCCGACGGCGACCCCGCCGCGCAGGCGCGCGCCGCCTTCGCGACGGACGATTTCGAGGCGACCGCGGTGCTCTACGGCCCGCTCGACCGGCCGCAGGTGCTGTACGGGCCGCGCGGCGCCCGCGCCGCGGATTATCTCGCCTTGCTCGCCGCCGACACGGTCGCGGCGCAGCGGCTGGGCGCGGTACCGCAGGTCACCGCCACCAAGACGCCGATCGAACGGCCGCGCGGCTCCGCCGGCAATCGCCGCCAGTCCGCCTCGTTCGCGGTGTTCGGCGTGTTCCTGCTCAACCTGTTCCTCGCCAGCCAGGTCGTCGGCACGATGGCGGAAGAGCGCAACAACAAGGTGATCGAGGTGCTCGCCGCCGCGGTGCCGCTGGAGAGCGTGTTCCTCGGCAAGTTGCTCGGCATGTTCGGCGTCGCGGTGCTGTTCGTCTTCTTCTGGGGGACGATCATCTCGCGCCTCGGCATGCTGCTGCCCGCCGAGATGGCTTCGGCGCTGGCGATCCAGGCGGCGGTCGGTTTGCCCGCGTTCGTCGCGCTGTTCCTCGCCTATTTCACGATGGCCTACCTCCTGCTCGGCTCGGCCTTTCTCGTGGTCGGTGCGCAGGCGTCGACGCCGCGCGAAATCCAGATGCTCGCGCTGCCGATCTCGATCGTGCAGATGGGCATGCTGGCGCTGGCGCTCGCCGGCACCAGCCGGCCGGACAGCTGGGTCGCCACCGCCGCGCAGCTCTTCCCGCTGTCGTCGCCGTTCGCGATGGCCGGGCAGGCGGCGATGTCTCCCGCGCTTTGGCCGCATGTCGCCGCGATCGCATGGCAATTGCTGTGGGTGACGCTCTTCATCACGCTCGGCGCGCGCCTGTTCCGCCGCGGCGTGCTGCAATCGGGCAGCGCCAAGCCGTTCTGGAAGCGCACCCGCGGCGACTGACGCCGGCACGCCGCCGGCGACGGCGGCTCTTCTCACGAAAATGTCCGAGATGACGCTGTTGTCATCGCGCCTACGTCACCGCGTCACACGCTCCTGCCTAGACATGATTCCAGGTTGTTGGGGGGAGTTCGGTCGATGCGGCGGATACCTGGGGTCGTGTTGCTGGCGTCGGTGCTGCTGGTCACCGGCCTTGCCGAGCCCAAGCCGGTGATGGCGGTGGAGCGGACCGTGTTCCACGCCGCCCCGGCGCCCGGCCCGGTGACCCTGCTGTCCTACAATGTCGAGGGCCTGCCCTGGCCGCTGACCCATGGCCGCACCGCCGCCGCCGCATCGATCGCCGCCGAGCTGCGCGCGATGCACGATCGCGGCGACGGACCGCAGGTGGTCGCGGTGCAGGAGGCGTTCGGCGCCGCGCAAAAGGCGATCGGCACCGCCGCGGGCTATCGCTACGTCGCCTTCGGCCCGGCTGCGGACGATGCGGGCGCGGCGGCGACCACGCCGCAGGAGCGCGCCTTTCTCGCCGATGCCAGCCTGTGGCATGGCGAAACCGCGGGGGCGCGCGAGGATAGTGGCCTTGCGATCTTTTCCGATTACCCCATCCTGTGGGCCAGGCGCGTCGCCTTCCCTCGCTTCGCCTGCGCCGGCTACGACTGCCTTGCCAACAAGGGGATGCTCGCGGTGGCGCTGCGGGTCCCTGGCCGCACCGCGCCGCTGGTGGTGGTCGACACCCATCTCAACGCCCGCGCCGCCTCGGGCGTCGCCAACGACCGCAGCCTGTTCGCCTATCAGCGTCAGGCCGATGCGCTGCGCGCCTTCATCGGCTCGGTCGGCGGCGGCGGCGCCTCGGTGGTCCTTGCCGGCGACTTCAACGTCGGCAACGATCCCGAGCGGCAGGCCTATCTGGCGCAGGCGCTGGTCGGCGGCGACGGCATGACGCTCGCCGCCTCGGAAACCGCCTGTGGCGCGACGTGCCGGGCGATCGCACCGACGCCGACGCTCGCCCGCGCCAAGACCGTCGTCGCCTATCGCGGCACGCTCACTGCCGAGGGGCAGACGCGCAGCTTCGGGACGCTCGCCGACGGCGACCGCCTGTCGGATCACATCGGCGTGATGCGCCGCTTCGGCCTCGGCGCCTGAGGCGTGCGCTAGCGTACCGAGGCCGGCGGCGGGGGATGCGGGGGGCCGGCGGGGCGCCTATATTCCTGACATGTCACAGGAACCCGATCGTCGCTCATTCTTGTCGCTGGCCGCCGCGGCCCTCGCCGGCGCCGCGCTATGGGGCTGCCGGAGCGCACCCGCCGCTGCCGCGGAGCGCTTCCCCGTCCAGATGAGCGACGCCGCCTGGCGCAAGAAGCTGGGCGATCAGGCCTGGGCGGTGCTGCGTCACGAAAGCACCGAACGCCCCTATTCCAGCCCGCTCAACGACGAGCATCGCGCCGGCACCTTCGCCTGCAAGGGCTGCGCGCAGCCGCTGTTCGCGTCCAGGACCAAGTTCGAGAGCGGCACCGGCTGGCCGAGCTTCTACGCACCGCTGCGGCAGGCGGTGGCGACGCGCATCGACGGATCGATGATGATGCGGCGGGTCGAGGTGCATTGCCGCCAGTGCGGCGGCCATCTGGGCCATGTCTTTGACGATGGGCCCAAGCCGACCGGCAAACGCTATTGCATGAACGGCGTGGCGATGACGTTCCGGGCGGGGTGAGCGGGCCACCGGCTCCGCGTCATCCCGGCGCACGCCGGGACCGATAGCTGCGGTGATTGCCGTCGTTTTGCGCTACGTCGCGCCGCCCGGGGTCGTGGCGCCCGGCGTCCACCGGGATGACGAACAGGGGACGCTTACTGGCCCGCGACGGGGACCACCGGCACGGTGGCGGCGGTCGCGATGATGCTGGTGTCGGTGTCGGCGGCCGGGGCGCTGTCGACCGCGGGGGCATGGCCCGAATAGATGAAGCCGTTGGTCGGGTAGCTCGACGTCCCGAGGCCGCCGTTGGGGCCGTACCAGACCTTCACCTCGCTCCAGTCGCCGGCAGCGGAAACGTCGACGGCGCGGACGTTGCGCTCAATGCCGCCGGGGCGCGACCAATTGGCGTGGGTGAGCAGCACTTCGCGATCGCTGACGACCTGCGACACCATGGCGACGTGGCCGACGCGCATGCGGCGGGTCGACTGGAAGGCGAGCACCGCGCCGACCTTTGGCGCATGGCCCCGCTCGTAACGACCGGCGGCCTGGCCCCACCAGGTATTGGCGTTGCCGTGCAGGTCGATACCGGAGATCTCACGTGCATAGGGCGCGCACTGCCAGAACTGTGCCAGCGCCGGAGTGGCCGTCATCAGGCCGCACGAAATCACCAGCGCAACACGCGCTGCCCACGTCTTTACAGTCATTTGCTGACCCCCCGGTCAAAACCCGTTCGTCGAGGATGTCGCTACAAGCGGCTTTCATTTTCTCCAATGGGCGCGGAAACCATAAGAGACGAACGGTGTTGCGGCGCCGATGAGACGACGAGTCGCGTCCGCAGCCCTGTCCCTTTCTGCGCGATGAACGGCGTGAATGTGCGGAATCGGGCTGTTTTCCTGCCCTTTATCGGCGCGGATGCAGCGATGGCCATCGATAGAGCGCAATCGAGAGGCGCGATCCGTCACCGCATGCACACCGTCACCCCGGACTGGTTCCGGGGTCCACCGGGCCGCAAGCATAGCGGCGGCCTCTCCTGCCTTTCTCCTCGCCGCACGGTGGACCCCGGAACAAGTCCGGGGTGACGAAGTGGGTGTAGCGACCGGCCGGGACCAAGCTCCCACCGCCGTGCGTCAGCAGTGCGCCTCGGACGCGGCACATGCGCGAACGCACTCGACCCGCAATCACAGTATGGCGCAATGGAGAAGCAGTACCGCACCTTTTAGAATTTCGGGTTTGCAGCACCCGCCGTGCCGCAGTACGTTTGCCCCACCCAGATGGCAGTGGAAGCGACATGGCTCTCGACCCCGAAACCTTCGATGCGCTGATCGATACCGTGCGGCGGTTCGTCACCGAACGGCTCCGGCCGCTGGAGGCGGAGGTCGAGGCGGCGGACGCCATCCCCGACACGATCGTCGCCGAGATGAAGGACATGGGCCTGTTCGGCCTGTCGATCGCCGAGGATTATGGCGGGCTCGGCCTCGACATGATCGAGGAATGCCGCGTCGCGATCGAGATGGGGCGGACGACGCCCGCCTTCCGCTCGACCTTCGGCACCAATGTCGGGATCGGCAGCCAGGGGCTGGTGATGGCCGGCACACCCGAACAGAAGGCGCATTGGTTGCCGAAAATCGCCAGCGGCGCGATCGTCACCAGCTTCGCGCTGACCGAACCCGATGTCGGCAGCGATTCGGGCGCGGTGAAGACGCGCGCGGTGCGCGACGGCGACGTCTACCGGCTGACCGGCACCAAACGCTACATCACCAACGCCGATCGCGCCCAGCTGTTCACCGTCATGGCGCGCACCGGCGAGGCGGGCGCGCGCGGCGTCTCCGCCTTCCTCGTGCCGCGCGACCTGCCCGGCATCACCATCGGCGAGCCAGAGAAGAAGATGGGGCAGAAGGGCGCGAAGGTCGCGGACGTGCATTTCGACGACGTGCCCGTCCCCGCCGCCAACCGGCTCGGCGCGGAGGGCGAGGGCTTCAAGATCGCGATGCGCGTGCTCGACCGCGGCCGGCTGCACATCAGCGCGGTCTGTGTCGGCGTCGCCGAGCGGCTGATCGCCGACAGCGTCGCTTATGCCGGCAGCCGCACGCAATTCGGCCAGCCGATCGCCGCTCACCAGCTCATCCAGGGCATGATCGCCGACATGAAGACCGAGGCGTTGGTTGCCCGCGCGATGGTGCTGGAGACCGCACGCGCCAAGGATCGCGGCGAGGACGTGGTGCTCGAATCGGCGGCGGCGAAATATTTCGCCAGCGAGATGGTCGGCCGCGTCGCCGACAAGGCGGTGCAGATCTACGGCGGCGCCGGCTATATCGCCGATTACGGCATCGAACGGCTGTACCGCGACGTGCGCCTGTTCCGCATCTACGAAGGCACCAGCCAGATCCAGCAGGTCATCATCGCCCGCGAAACGATGAAGCGCGGCGGGTAAGGCGGCGGCACGGCGGGTTGGACACATTCATCGTCACCCGCAAGCGGGGACGATCCATTTGGGAGAGAGACACATGGACACCAACACCCTCTTCCGGCTCGACGGCCGGGTCGCGCTGGTCACCGGCGGCAGCCGCGGGATCGGCAAGATGATCGCGGCGGGCTTCGTCGCGCAGGGCGCCAGGGTCTATATCTCGTCGCGCAAGGCCGATGTCTGCGAGGCCGCGGCGGCCGAGCTGGGGCCGAATTGCATCGCGCTGCCGCAGGATGTCAGCACCGTCGCCGGCTGCAAGGCGCTCGCCGCGCAACTCGGCGAGCGCGAGGAGCGGCTCGACATCCTCGTCAACAATGCCGGCGCCGCCTGGGGCGTGCCGTTCGAGGACTTCTCCGAGGCCGGCTGGGACAAGGTGATGGACCTCAACGTCAAGTCCCCCTTCTTCCTGACCCAGGCGCTGCACGGTCTGCTCAAGGCGGCGGGGTCGCGCGCGCGGCCCGCCAAGGTCATCAACATCACCTCGATCGACGGCCAACGACTCAACGCCTGGGAGACATATAGCTATCATGCGTCGAAATCAGCGCTGATCTTCCTCACCAAACGCATGGCAGCCCGACTCGTCCGCGACGGAATCAACGTTACCTCGATCGCGCCAGGCGCCTTCCCGAGCGACATGAACAAGGCGGCGCGCGACCATGGCGAGACGATCGCACGCGGCATTCCGGCGGGCCGGATCGGGGTGGACGAGGACATGGCGGGCGCTGCGATCTATCTCGCCAGCCGTGCAGGGGATTATGTGGTGGGCGAGACGATCACCGTCGACGGCGGGCTGGTCCACGCCGCGCTGGGGACGAGCATCGACGCCTGAGGGGAGATCGACATTCAGGGCGTTCGACAAAATTCCTTATCCGCAGGGCAGGGCTATCACATATCAAGCGCGCCTAGTTCCAAGCCACTCCGTCACCCCGGACTTGTTCCGGGGTCTACTCTGCGGCGAGGAGAAGGGCTTGATTGGACACCCCTCTCTTGCGGTGGGGTGGACCCCGGAACGAGTCCGGGGTGACGAATCTGATGAAAAAGCCGATCGACCTCAGCCGCGCAGCCATATGCGATAGCCCTGCCCTGGCGCGGTAAGAATGTGCCTGACTGTCGGTCCCGCCCGGGCTGACGCCGGCCATTGTTCGTCTCGCCGGACGTGATCCAGCGCCCCCCTCCCTTTGCCGGGCGAGGCATAAGCGGGACCCCGGCCCGATGCCGGGACGGGGACGCGGGCTCCCGCAGCCCCGCCCCCGCAATTACCGCGCGATTCCGCCCGCCGCGAGCACCGCCAGCGTCACCAATTCGCTCGCCGTCGAGGTCATCGGCGCGATCTGCACCGGCTTCTCCATCCCGATCAGCATCGGCCCGATCACGCTGTCGCCACCCAGTTCGCGCAGCAGCTTGGCGGAGATATGCGCCGATTGCAGCCCCGGCATGATCAGGATGTTCGCCGGCCCCGACAGCCGCGCGAACGGATAGTTGGCGAGCTGGCGCGGGTTGAGCGCCACGTCGGGCGGCATCTCGCCCTCATATTCGAAGCCGACGTTGCGCTGGTCGAGCACCGCCACCGCCTCGCGGATATTGTCCACCCACGCGCCCTTTGGATTGCCGAAGGTCGAATAGCTCAGCATCGCGACGCGCGGCTCGTGGCCCATGCGGCGCGCGACCTGCGCGGTCTGTTCCGCGAAATCGGCGAGTTGCTCGCCGGTCGGCCGCTCGTTGACCGTCGTGTCGGCGATGAAGACCGTGTGGCTCTGGCCGACGAGGACGTGGATGCCGAACGGGGTGCGGCCCGCCTCGGGATCGATCACGCGCTTCACCTGCCGCATCGATTCGGCCCAGGTGCGGGTGATGCCGGTGATCATCACATCGGCCTCGCCCAGTTGCAGCAGCGCCGCACCGAACACGTTGCGGTCCTGGTTGATCATCCGCTCGACGTCGCGGCGCAGATAGCCGCGGCGCTGCAACCGCGCGTAGACGAAGTCGACCATCTTCGGGACCAGCGGCGAGTGCCGGCTGTTGTGGACCTCATATTCCTGCGGATTGGCGACGCCCAAGGCTTTCAACCGGTCGTAGACGTCGTCGCGGCCGACCAGCACCGGCGTGCCATAGCCACCTTCCTTGAACGAGATGGCGGCGCGCAGCACCACCTCTTCCTCGCCCTCGGCGAACAGCACGCGCTTCGGCCGCGCCCGCGCGCCCTCATAGGCGAGGCTGAGCACCGAGGTGGTCGGGTTGAGCCGCGCGCGCAGCGTCTGGCGATAGGCGTCCATGTCGAGGATCGGCTTGATCGCCACGCCCGAATCCATCGCCGCCTTCGCGACCGCCGACGGCACCAGCTCCATCAGCCGCGGATCGAACGGCGACGGGATGATATATTCGGGGCCGAAGCTGTGCTGCACGCCATAAGCGACCGCCACTTCCTCGGGCACGCGCTGGCGCGCCAGTTCGGCGATCGCGTTGGCGGCGGCGATCTTCATCGCATCGTTGATGCCGGTCGCGCGCACGTCGAGCGCGCCGCGGAAGATGAAGGGGAAGCAGATCACGTTGTTGACCTGGTTCGGATAGTCCGATCGGCCGGTGGCGACGATCGCATCGGGCCGCGCCGCCTTGGCGAGTTCGGGGCGGATCTCGGGCTCGGGATTGGCCATCGCGAAGATGATCGGCGACGGCGCCATATGCTCGACCATCTCGGGCTTGAGCGCGCCCGCGGCGGACAGGCCGAGGAACACGTCCGCGCCCTCCAGCGCCTCGGTCAGCGTGCGCTTGGTCGTGTTGGCGGCATGCGCCGACTGCCACTGGTTCACGTCGTCGCGACCCTGGTAGATGACGCCGGTCTTGTCGCACATGATGACGTTGTCGTGGCGCACGCCCATCGCCTTCATCAGCTCGGTGCAGGCGATGGCCGCCGCGCCCGCGCCGTTGACGACCAGCTTGACGTCGGACAGCCGCCGCCCGGTCAGCAGGCAGGCGTTGATGAGCCCCGCCGAGGCGATGATCGCGGTGCCGTGCTGGTCGTCATGGAAGACGGGGATGTTCATCCGCTCGCGCAGCGTCTGCTCGATGATGAAACATTCCGGCGCCTTGATATCCTCGAGGTTGATGCCGCCGAAGGTCGGCTCCATCAGTTCGACCGCGTCGATGAATCGGTTGACGTCCTCGGTCTTCAGCTCGATGTCGATCGAGTCGACGTCGGCGAAGCGCTTGAACAGCACCGCCTTGCCTTCCATCACCGGCTTGGACGCGAGCGCGCCGAGATTGCCCATGCCGAGGATCGCGGTGCCGTTCGAGATGACGGCGACCAGATTGCCCTTGGCGGTATAGTCATAGGCCATGGCGGGATCGTCGGCGATCGCCTGCACCGGCACCGCGACCCCGGGCGAATAGGCGAGCGCGAGGTCGCGCTGCGTCGCCATCGGCTTGGAGGCAATGATCTCGATCTTGCCGGGACGCCCCTCCGAATGGAACAGCAGCGCCTCACGCTCGGAGAATTGGACGGACGCTTCGTCGGACATGGGACCTCGCTGACGGGCTGACGCTACGGCTCTTGACCGGTTCGGGCCGGGCTTTCAACCCGCGGCAGTAGGGGTTAAGTTGGCGATACTAGGCGAGAGGCCGACATTCTGCCGCGCAATCCGCGTCAGCCCACCGCCGAGAACGTGGCGCGGGCATGCCCGTGGCTGCTGATCTGGCGCAAGCGCGACTTCAAGGATATTCCCGGCTGGATCGACGAACGGGACGGTGGATCGCCTCATGGGCCAGTAGCAAGTTGTTCTGCAGACTCCGTCACCCCGGGCCCGTTCCGGGGTCCACTCCGCGGCGAGGGGAATGGCTGGAGGCTCAAGCCCGGCGTGTGCGCCCCGGTGGCCCCCGGGACACGTCCGGGGTGACGGGCGGCATAGGCGCCGAACCGAAGCCGCTGACTTACCCACGCCTTGTGCCGACGCGGCGAGCGGCTATCAGACCGCCGATGGCGACTCCCGCGACCACCCCCACCCCGATGATGGCGCAATATCTCGCGCTGAAGGCCGAGGCGGAGGATTGCCTCCTCTTCTATCGCATGGGCGATTTCTTCGAATTGTTCTTCGACGACGCGCGCATCGCCAGCGGCGTGCTCGACATCGCGCTGACCTCGCGCGGCGAACATGACGGCGAGAAGATCCCGATGTGCGGCGTGCCGGTCCATGCCGCCACCGCCTACCTCCAACGCCTCATCAAGGCCGGCCACCGCGTCGCCATCGCCGAACAGACCGAAACCCCCGCCGAGGCCAAGGCGCGCGGCGGCTACAAGGCCTTGGTGTCGCGCGGCATCGTCCGCGTCGTCACCGCCGGCACGCTGACCGAGGAAGCGCTGCTCGACGCGCGCAGCGACAATTGGTGCGTCGCGATCGGCGAGGCGGCAGGCGCGGTCGCGCTCGCCGCCGCCGACGTCTCGACCGGGCGCTTCGAGGTGATCGACTGTTCCATCGACGCGCTCGGGGCCGAGCTGGCGCGGCTCGGCGCCGCCGAGGTGGTCGCGTCGGACGCCGGCGAACAGGCCGCCGCCGCGACGACGCTGCGGCCGAAGCAGACGTTCGACAGCGGCAGCGGCGAAACGCGGCTGAAGACGCTGTTCGGCGTCGCGACGCTCGACGGCTTCGGCCAGTTCAGCCGTGCCGGGCTCGCCGCGGCAGGCGGGCTGATCGCCTATCTCGAGCATACCGCCAAGGGTGCCCTGCCCTTCCTCCGTCCGCCGCGGCTCAGCCAGGCGGCCGAGACGATGGCGATCGACGCCGCGACGCGCGAGAGCCTCGAACTCACCTGCACCACCGGCGGCCAGCGCAAGGGCAGCCTGCTCGATTGCATCGACCGGACGGTGACGGGCGCCGGCGCGCGGCTGCTGGCGAGCGACCTCGGCGCGCCGCTGATGGACAAGGCCGCGATCGATGCGCGGCTCGATCTCGTCCAATATTTCCATGACGCCACCGGCCAGCGCGAACAGGTCCGCGCGGCGCTGCGGGCCCTGCCCGATATCGGCCGGGCACTGGGGCGGCTGGCGGCGGGCCGCGGCTCGCCGCGCGATCTGGGGCAGCTGCGCGACGGGCTCGACGGCGCCTGGCATCTCGGCGAGCGATTGGCGCAGATCGATGCGCCGCTCGCCCTGCTCGATCGCGTGGCGCCGAAGCTGCGCGGCCATGGCGCGCTGATCGACCTGCTCAAGCGCGCGCTGGTGCCCGCGCCGCCGATCGAGGCGAGCGACGGCGGCTATATCGCCGCGGGCTATGACGTCGCGCTCGACGAGCTGCGCGACACCGGCGCGGGCGGCCGCCGCGCGATCGCCGCGCTCGAAGCGGAGATGAAGGCGGCGACCGGCATCACCGCGCTGAAAATCCGCCACAACAACGTGCTCGGCTATCATGTCGAGGTGCCGGCGCGGTCCGCCGATCCGCTGATGAAGCCCGACAGCGGCTTCACCCATCGCCAGACGCTGGCGGGCGTCGTCCGCTTCAACACGCCCGCGCTGCATGAGGTCGCCGCGCGCGTGTCGCAGGCGGGCGCACATGCGCTCGCCGCCGAGGCCGCGCATCTCGAGGAACTAACCGCCGCCGCGCTTGGCCATCGCGAGTCGATCGCCGCCACCGCCGATGCGCTCGCCCGGATCGACGTCGCCGCCGCGCTCGCCGAACGCGCGGCGGAGGGGCAATGGGCGCGGCCGGCGCTCGCCGATCACCCGTGTTTCGACATCGTCGGCGGCCGCCATCCGGTGGTCGAGGCGGCGGTGGCGAAATCGGGCGACCGGTTCGTCGCCAACGATTGCACGCTCACCCCGGATTCGCGGCTGTGGCTGGTGACGGGTCCGAACATGGGCGGCAAATCGACCTTCCTGCGCCAGAACGCGCTGATCGCGGTGCTCGCGCAGACCGGCAGCTACGTCCCCGCGACCAAGGCGACGCTGGGCATGGTCGACCGATTGTTCAGCCGCGTCGGCGCGTCGGACAATCTCGCGCGCGGCCGTTCGACCTTCATGGTCGAGATGGTCGAGACCGCGGCGATCCTTGCGCAGGCGACCCCGAACAGCTTCGTCATCCTCGACGAAGTCGGCCGCGGCACCTCGACCTATGACGGGCTCGCCATCGCCTGGGCGGTGGTCGAGGCGATCCATGAGGACAATCGCTGCCGCTGCCTGTTCGCGACGCATTATCACGAGCTGACCCGGCTGGCGGAGCGCTGCGAGGCGCTGACGCTCCACCACGTCCGCGCACGCGAGTGGAAGGGCGAGCTGGTGCTGCTCCACGAGCTTGCCACCGGCCCGGCGGACCGGAGCTATGGCCTCGCGGTGGCGCGGCTGGCGGGGATGCCGCCGGCGACGGTGGCACGCGCCAAGGCGGTGCTGGCGAAGCTCGAGGCCGGTCGCGCGAAGACCGGTGGGCTCGCCGCGGGGCTCGACGACCTGCCGCTGTTCGCCGCGGCGCAGGTAGCGGAGGAGGAGACGTGCGACGCGATCCGCGCCGAGGTCGAGTCGCTCGATGTCGATGCGCTCACCCCGCGCGAGGCGCTCGACACGCTCTACCGACTAAAGGCGCTGGCGCGGGAGGGGTAAATCCTCCCCCGCCAGGGGGAGGTGGCGCCGCGTAGCGGTGACGGAGGGGAGGACGGGGCGGGAGCTTCGTCATCGGGCTACCGCCCTGTCCTCCCCCTCCACCATCCGGCTTGCGCCGGACGGCCCCCCTGCCCGTGGCGGGGAAGGACTTAGCCCCCCATCCAAAGCCCATGTCCCCTTAACCCTCGCGCCGCTATACCCTGCGGCCATGCAGCGCCGTTTCGACCATCTCCCCAACCGCCGCGCGATCGTCGATCGGCGCGCGCTCGCCGAGCGGATCGCCGCGATCGATGCCAGCGGCATCGGCCTGCGCACCCAGGCCACCGCCATCCTCAAGGACGCGCTTGCCGAAGGGCGGGCCGAGATCCAGCGGCGGCTCGCCGCCCACCCCTCGCGCGGGCTGGAGGCGTCGAACGCACAGGCATATCTGATCGACCAGCTGCTGCGCGTGCTGTTCGACCTCGCGACGCAGCGGCTGCATCCGCTCCACAATCCGACCGCGGGGGAGCGGCTGACGCTGATCGCGGTCGGCGGCTATGGCCGCGCCGAGATGGCGCCCTATTCCGATGTCGACATCGGCTTCCTGACGCCGGGCAAGCAGACGCCCTGGGCCGAGCAGGTGATCGAATCGATGCTCTACGCGCTCTGGGATCTGGCGTTGAAGGTCGGCCATTCCAGCCGCTCGCTCGACGAGATGGTGCGGCAGGCGAAAAGCGACGTCACGATCCGCACCGCGCTGCTCGAGGCGCGCTACGTCACCGGCGACGTCACGCTCTACGACGAGGCGGCGAACCGCTTCAAGGGCGAGGTGCAGCATGCCACCGAGCGCCAGTTCATCGCCGACAAGCTCGCCGAACGCGACGCGCGCCACCGCAAGATGGGCGACACGCGCTATGTCGTCGAACCCAACGTCAAGGAGGGCAAGGGCGGGCTGCGTGACCTGCACACGCTGTTCTGGATCGGCAAGTACATCCACGACGTCCAGCGCGGCGCCGATCTGGTCGAGGTCGGCCTGCTGACCAAGGCCGAATACCGGCTTTTCCACCGCGCCGACAATTTCCTCCAGGCGGTGCGCTGTCACCTGCACAGCGTCACCCGCCGCGCCGAGGATCGCCTCACCTTCGACGTCCAGCGCGAGATCGCGACGCGGATGCGCTTCTCCGACCGGCCCGGCAAACCGGCGGTCGAGCGCTTCATGCAATATTACTTCCTGCAGGCGAAGACGGTCGGGAACCTGACCGGCGTCTTCCTCGCGCATCTCGACGAGCGGTTCGCAGCGCGCGGGCGGCGGTTCGGCCTGCCGACGATCCGCCGACGGCCGGACAGGCTCCACGGTTTCGTGCTCGACCGCGGTCGGCTGGCGCTGCCGCGCGACGACTTTTTCGTCGAGGACCCGGTGCGGCTGATCGAGATCTTCCAGCTCGCCGACCTGCACGGCGTCGAGATCCACCCGCTGGCGATGCGCGCCGCGGCGCGCGACGCCAAGCTCATCGCGCGCCATCGCCGCGATCCCCGCGCCAACGCGCTGTTCCTCGACGTGCTGACCAGCCCGCGCGATCCCGAACTGGTGCTGCGCTGGATGAACGAGGCGGGCGTGTTCGGCCGGTTCGTGCCCGACTTCGGCCGCGTCGTCGCGCAGATGCAGTTCGACATGTACCACCATTATACGGTGGACGAGCATACGATCCGCGCAATCGGCTTGCTCGCGCGGATCGACAAGGGTGAGCTAAAACAGGACCATCCGCTCGCCTCGGCGATCATCAAGCATATCGTGTCGCGGCGCGTGCTCTATGTCGCAGTGCTGCTCCACGACATCGCCAAGGGGCGCGACGGCGATCATTCGATCCTGGGCGCGGAGGTCGCCGAGCGGCTCTGCCCGCGCTTCGGCCTGACCCCGGCGGAGACCGAGACGGTGGCATGGCTGGTGCGCTGGCACCTGCTCATGTCGGCGACCGCGTTCAAGCGCGACCTGTCGGACTTCAAGACGATCCTCGATTTCTGCGAGGTGGTGCAGAGCCCGGAACGGCTGCGGCTGCTGCTGGTGCTGACCATCGTCGATATCCGGGCGGTCGGCCCCGGTACGTGGAACGGCTGGAAACGCCAGTTGCTCGCCGACCTCTACGAAGGCGCCGAGGAGGTGCTGCGGCTCGGTCACAAACAGCGCGGCCGCGCCGAGCGGATCGCGGCGCGGCAGGAGACGCTGCAGGCGACCTTGGGCTGGGCACCGGCGCGGTTCGACGCCTTCGTCCGCCGCTTTCCCGAAGCCTATTGGATCGCCGAACCCGACGACGTGCTCGCGCACAACGCGCGCTTCATCGCGGCGGCAGGCGAGGCGCAACTCTCGATCGACGCGCAGGTCTATGCGACGCGCGGCGCGACGTTGGTGACGATCTACGCCGCCGACCATCCCGGCCTGTTCTACCGGATCGCCGGCGCGATCCACGTCGCGGGCGGCAACATCATCGACGCGCGCATCCACACGACGCGCGACGGCATGGCGATCGACAATTTCCTCGTCCAGGATCCGTTCGGCCGGCCGTTCGACGATGTCGACCAGCTCAAGCGGTTGAAGACGGCAATCGAGGATGCGCTCGCCAATCGCGGCAAGCTTACCGACCGTCTGGTCGCCAAGCCCGCGGCGCGAACGCGCGCCGATGCGTTCGAGATCGAGCCCAACGTGCTGATCGACAACCACGCCTCCAACCGGTTCACGGTGATCGAGGTCAATGCCCGCGACCGGCCGGCGCTGCTCAACCAGCTCGCGCAGGCGCTGTTCCAGTCGAAGGTGACGCTGCATTCCGCCCATGTCGCCACCTATGGCGAGCGCGCGGTCGACACCTTCTACGTCACCGATCTCACCGGCGACCGCATCACCGCGCCGGCGCGGCTCAAGACGCTGGAACGGCGCCTGCGCACCGCCGCCAGCGGCGAGATGACCGAGATGGCGGCGTAGGACGGCGGCGCCTTCGCGCTGCTGTCGGCCCCCTCCCCACGCTCTCCCCGTCACCCCGGACGTGTTCCGGGGTCCACCCTGCGGCGAGGGGAACGGCTGAAGCCGACACCCTTCCCTTGCGGCCCGGTGGACCCCGGAACGAGTCCGGGGTGACGAGTCGGATCAGGAAACCGATCGAACCTCGCGAGCGCCGCCGACGCGATCAGAAGCGTGCGCGGATCGTCGCGCCATAGGTGCGCGGCTCGGCGAGATATTGCGAGAAGAGCTGGCGACCGCCCGGATATTGCGGGTCTTGGAACGCCGCATTCGCCGCACCCTCCTGGAACGGCGAGTTGAACGCGACCTGCGCATAATCGACGTTGGTCAGGTTCTGGCCCCAGAATTCCAGGCTGATCCGCTCGTCCGGCATGCGGATGCCGATGCGGGCGTTGACGATCGCATAGCCGTCCTGCGCCTTCTGCGGGAACAGGTCGGACCCGGTGTTATAATCGCTGGTCATGCGCGTATCGACGTAGAACAGCGCCGAATAGCCGCCCCCCAGCTGCGGCGTCCACGACGCCGAAGACGTCGCGACGATGTCCGCCGAGTTGGACAAGGTCCGTCCCGGCAACAGGCGCAGCGCCTGATCGAGCGGCGCACCCGATGAGCTGCCGACCAGCTGGCTGCGGTATTTGGTGTCGGTGACGGTCAGGCCGAGGCTGACGCGGAAGTCGCGCGCCGGAACGAGCGACGCTTCCAGCTCGACGCCCTTGGCGCGAACGCCGTGACCGACATCGTCGGACGCGCAGACGCCGGTGCTGCTCGCCGCGGCATTGTAGTTGCTCGCTGCCGGGAACTTGCTCTGGTCGCGGTCGCCGCCGTTGAGGCTGGACGAGCAGCCGTTGATATTCTGGACGAGGAAGACCGTGCCGTTGAAGGTATTCAGCTGGAAGTTGCTGAAGTCCTGGATGAACGCCGCCGCCGACAGGGTGAACGGACCGGTCCCGTATTTCGCGCCGACCTCGAACGAATTGACCGTCTCGGGTGCGAATTGCAGCGAATCGGCCAGCGCCTGCGCACCGCCGAGCTGGGCGAACGTCTGCACCGGCTGTTTCAGCGCTGATCGGTCGAGGTTGAAGCCGCCCGCCTTGTAGCCGCGCGAATAGCTGCCGTAGAGCAATAAATCGTCGATCGGCTTCCACGACAGGATCGCGGTGCCGGTGAAACGATCCTCCTTGCGGCGGCTGTTGATCGACACGCCGTTGAGTTCCGAGGTGTTGTTGCCCTGACAGGCGAGGCCGATGATGCCGGCCGCGGTCGCCGCCAGACCGGGGTTCGCCAGCGCCGACGCCAGCGAATTCTGGACGGCGACGCAGCCGGTGTTGTCGTTGGTGAAGCTGGCGTCGAACGTCTTGCGCTCGTTGGTGTAGCGCGCGCCCAGCGTCAGATCGACGGTGTCGGTGACGTGGAAGATATTGTGCGTGAACAGCGCCCAGTTGCGGCTGTTCTGGTTGTAGACGTCGCGGGTCGAACCCCGGTCGTTGATGCCGTCGAGCGTGGCGATCGCGTTGACGATAAGCGGCCCCGCGGCACCGAAGGGCGAGGCCACGCCGGGGACGCCACCGCTGAGCACCGCGCGTCCCGTCGCGCTGAGGCAGCCGGTGCTCCCCGGCGCGTAGAATTGCGCGAGCGCGCTGCCCGAGACGAGGCGGCAGGTGGCGAAACGGCCATATTGGCGACCGAACCGCAGATTATCGAGCAGACGCAGATCCTCGTTGGCGAAGAAGCCGCCGACCAGCCAGTCGAGCTTCTCGCCGAACAGCGAGCCGTTAAGGCGCAGTTCCTGCGTGAAGGTGCGGAAGCGGCGCGCGGAATTGCCGTCGGCGGCGCGATAGAGGATGTCGACGCGGCTATAGTCGGTGTCGGAGCCCTGATCCGAATCGTAATCGCGGTATGCGGTGATCGAGGTCAGCTTGGTGGTGCCGATCGTCCAGTCGAGCTGACCCGAAACGCCCCAGTCCTTGGTGATGCCGGCGAAGCTGCGGCCGGCGCTGACCGAAACGTCGCGGCTGTAGCCGGGGCTGGTGACGAGCCCGAGCGGCTGGCCGAGATCGCGGATGACGTTGACGATATTGTTGCCGTTGCTGCCCGCGGCCAAGCCGGCGTTCACCGATGCGACGGGAGTGTTGAGATTGCCCACCGAGGGATTGACGGTACGGTCGACATAAGTCGCCGCGCAGCATTTTTCGTCACGATGGGTATAATCGCCGATCAGGCGGAAGGTAAGGTCGCTGCTCGGCTCGAACAGCAATTGGCCGCGCACGAAATAGCGGTTGCGATCGTTGACGTCGGTATTGTTGGTATAGTCGCGATAGAAGCCGTCGCGCTTGACGTAGACGCCGTCGATCCGCGCCGCGATCGTCTTGCTCAGCGGCAGGTTGAGATTGCCGGAGAAACGATAGAAATCGTAATTGCCGTAGGTCGCCTCGGCGCCGCCGCTGAAGCCTTGGAACGAGGGCGCCTTGCTGATGATGCTGATCATGCCGGCGGACGAGTTACGTCCACCCAGCGTCCCCTGTGGCCCGCGCAGAACCTCGACCCGGTCGATCTCGCCAAGTTCGGTCAGGCCAATGCCCGAGCGCGAGCGGTAGACGCCATCGATGAACACCGCGACCGAGCTTTCGAGGCCGGGATTGTCGCCGACGGTGCCGATGCCGCGGATGCGTGCCGAGCCGTTCGACTCCGATCCGGTCGAGGACACGAGCAGCGAGGGGGCAAGCTGGTTGAGCTGGCGGATGTCGCTCGCGCCCGAATTCTGCAGCGTGTCCGCGGTGATCGCCGACACCGCGACCGGCACGTCGGCAAGCGCCTGCGCGCGTCCCTGCGCGGTGATGACGATGTCGCCCTGGTCCGCCTCGTCCTGCGTCACCGAGCCCGCTGCGGTCGGCGAGGTCGCCTGCGTCGCCGAACTCGAGGGCTCCGGCGAATTGTTCTGGGCAAGGGCGGGCGAGGCTATCGCGATCGTCGCCGCCGACAGCAGATACGCAGTAAGGCGCATGGTCATCCTCTCCTGTTCCGATTTCGATTTTCGAATATCGGGTTTTCTTTTGAGGCTAGGATCGCGCTGACCTGAGCGTCTAGTAATTTGTCGTTGCTGCAAGAAATTTCGAACGGACTGTCGCCCATACGCAACACCGGGCCCGTTGCCGGACCCGGTGTTCGAAAAACCGCCTGGCGCTACGGATAGCGTCGGATCGGCCCATTTACTTGGGCGCGAGCACCATCAGCATCTGACGGCCTTCCATGCGCGGATAGGCCTCGACCTTGGCGACCTCGGCGACCTGCTCGGCGACGCGCTGGAGCACCGCCATGCCGAGCTGGCCGTGGCTGAGCTCGCGACCGCGGAAGCGCATGGTGACCTTCACCTTGTCACCCTCCTCGATGAACTCGACGACCTTCTTCATCTTGGTGTCGTAATCGTGGTCGTCGATGTTCGGACGCATCTTGATCTCCTTGATCTCCTGCGTCTTCTGCGATTTGCGGGCGAGATTCGCCTTCTTCTGCGCCTCGTACTTGAACTTGCCGACGTCGAGGAACTTGGCGACGGGCGGATCCGCGTTGGGCGACACCTCGACCAGATCCAGGCCGAGTTCCTGCGCCTGCGCCATAGCCTCGCGCGTGTACATCACGCCGAGATTCTCGCCCTCATGGTCGATCACGCGGACCTTGGGGCTGACGATCCACTCGTTGAAACGAGGGCCATTCATTGGCGGCGCCTGGTTCGGTCGGCGCATCATGGGAGGACGTATGGGTATAGCTCCTGTGGTGGTTTGCGAAGCGATATAGTGGATCGGCACATCTTTTGAAAGACGTGCCGCCCCTTATTGCATCAGCGCAGATCGGGCGGAGTCGCCTCCTCGCGCAGCATCGCGACGACCTCGTCAACGGTCAGGATCTGCTGCGCCTGGCTGCCGAGACGGCGGACGGCGAGTTTACCCTCCTCCGCCTCGCGCTTGCCGACGACGAGCAGCACCGGGACCTTCGCCACCGAATGCTCGCGCACCTTGTAGTTGATCTTCTCGTTCCTGAGGTCGGTCTCGACGCGGATGCCCGCCTTGCGCAGCGTCGCCGCCACCTCCTCGGCATAGCCGTCCGCATCCGAGACGATCGTGGCGACCACCGCCTGTACCGGCGACAGCCAGAGCGGGAAGCGCCCGGCGTGATGCTCGATCAGGATGCCGATGAACCGCTCGAACGTGCCGAGGATCGCGCGGTGGAGCATGATCGGGCGGTGGCGATTGCCGTCCTCGCCGACATAGCTGGCGTCGAGTCGCTCGGGCAGCACGGTGTCGGTCTGGATCGTGCCGACCTGCCACGTCCGGCCGATCGCGTCGGTCAGATGGAATTCGAGCTTCGGCGCATAGAAGGCCCCCTCGCCCGGCAGCTCCTCCCAGCCATATTCGGGCGTGTCGCGGCCGGTCGCGGCGACCGCGTCGCGCAGCGACTGTTCCGCCCAGTCCCACATCTCCTCCGAGCCGAACCGCTTCTCGGGGCGCAGCGCCAGCTTGATCGCATAGCTGTCGAAGCCGAGATGCTTGTAGACCGAGTCGAGCAATTCGCAGAACTTGCGCACCTCGTCGACGAGCTGGTCCTCGCGCACGAAGATGTGCGCGTCGTCCTGCGTGAACTGGCGGACGCGCATGATGCCGTGCAACGCGCCGTGCGGCTCGTTGCGGTGGCAGCAGCCGAATTCGGCCATGCGGATCGGCAGGTCGCGATAGCTCTTGATCCCCTGTTTGAAGATCAGCACGTGCGCCGGGCAGTTCATCGGCTTGAGCGCCATCAGGTCGCCCTCGCCCGACAGCACCGCGCCCTCATCCTCGGTATTGGGCACCTCGTCGGGCACGACGAACATGTTCTCGCGATATTTGCCCCAGTGGCCGGATTGCTCCCACTGTTTGGCGTCCATCAGCTGCGGCGTCTTCACCTCGGCATAATCGGCGGCGTCGAGCCGGCGGCGCATATAGGCTTCGAGCTGGCGCCACAGGATGAAGCCCTTGGGGTGCCAGAACACCGAACCCTGCGCCTCCGACTGGAGGTGGAACAGGTCCATCTCCTGGCCGATCTTGCGATGGTCGCGCTTGGCCGCTTCCTCCAGCATGAAGAGATGCTGGTCGAGCTGCTTCTTGTTGAGCCAGCCGGTGCCGTAGATGCGGCTGAGCATCGCGTTCTTCTGGTCGCCGCGCCAATAGGCGCCCGACACGCGCGTCAGCTTGAACGCTTGTGGGTCGAGCTTGCCGGTCGAGACCATGTGCGGGCCACGGCACATGTCGAGCCATTCGCCCTGACGATAGATCGTCAGTTCCTCGTTGTCGGGCAGCTCGGCGGCCCATTCGGCCTTGAAGGTCTCGCCCTGCTTCGTCCAGGTTTCGATCAGCTGTTCGCGCGTCCACACTTCGCGCGTGAACGGCTCGTTCTTCGCGATGATGCGGCGCATCTCCGCCTCGATCGCGGGCAGGTCCTCCTCGGTGAAGGGGCGATCCTTGGGGGCGAAGTCGTAATAGAAGCCGTCGTCGGTCGCCGGGCCGAAGGTGATCTGCGTGCCGGGAAACAGATGCTGCACCGCCTCGGCCATGACATGCGCGAGATCGTGGCGGACGAGCTCGAGCGCGTCGGCCTCGTCCTTCGCGGTGACCAGCGCGAGGTTAGTATCGCCCTCGAACGGGCGGTTGAGATCGCGCACCTGGCCGTCGATCCGCGCGGCCAGCGCCGCCTTGGCGAGACCGGGACCGATCGCGGCGGCGACGTCCGCCGGGGTAGTCCCGGGCGCAACCTCGCGGACGGAACCGTCGGGCAGCGTGATACGGAACATGGCGGACATGATGGACTTTCAGGTTGGTTGAGGGAGCCGCGAATAAAGCGGCGCAGGGTATATAGGCAAGCGTTGCTGCGATTGCTCATCGCCGACGGCTGCGGAAGCGCGAGGCATTGCCCGATTTCACCCGTCACCCCGGCCTTGTTCCGGGGTGACGGAGCGGGGTTGGCGACGCCGTCAGGCGATACCGAACGGCACCACGCAATTGGTCTGCGTGTGGCCGATCTCCGCCCGTCCAAGATACGGCACGCCGAGATCGCCGCACCAGCGCCGGATCATGAACTCCAGCGTATCGCCCCATTCGGGCTCGTTGGGCTGCACCGCGGTCACCGCGCCGAGGCGGACGCCGGCGATCCCCTTGAGCTGCGTCGCATGGCCCATGTGGAACAGCAGCCGGTCGATATTGTACATCGGCTCCGACACTTCCTCGATCATCAGGACATGGTCGGTGAGGTCGGGCAGCCAGGGCGTGCCGATCAGCGCGCCGAGGATCGACAGGTTGAATGCCGCCGCCGGGCGACCGTCGAGCCCCGGTTCCAGCCCCTGCCGGTCGCCGCGCGCCAGCCAGCCGAGCGAGCGTGCGATCGTCCGGTCGCCTCCCTTGCGGCGGATGTCGCTCGCCATCGGGCCATGGCAGGGCCTGCCGATCCGGCGGGCGTACAGCGCGCCGAGCAGAAACCCGATGTCGGAATAGCCGAGATAGCTCTTGTGCCGTGCCGCCGGACCGAGGTGCGGCATCACCAGCGGCAGCAGGCGGTTCGAGCCATAGCCGCCGCGCAGGAACCAGATCGCGTCGAAGCCGGGATCATTGGCGAATTCGAGGAAGGCGGACGCCCGCCGTGCATCGTCGCCGGCGAAATGGCCCGCGGCCTCCCAGCATTGCGGATGGACGACCAGATCAACCTCGGGATAGGCCAGCGCGGCGAAGGCGATGAACGGCGCCTCGGCATCCTTGTTGCCGATGCTCGCCGGCGCCACCACCCCTATCCGCATCGTCTCGTCGCTCCGCCTCGCCGCAGAGCCTTGCCCCTACGCAGCCGCGTCGATAGCGCAGGGCCATGGCGAACGGCAATCTTTCCGGCTCGGTAGCGGGCAAGCGCTTCTTCCTGGTCGGTATCGGCGGATCGGGGATGATGCCGTTGGCGACGATCCTTGCCGGGCGGGGCGCGATCGTCGCCGGCTCCGACCGCGGGCTCGACCAGGGGCGCGTCCCCGCCAAGTTCGACGCGCTGCGCGCGCGCGGTATCGCGCTGTTCCCGCAGGACGGCAGCGGCATCGTCTCGCCCGACCAGATCGTCGTCGCCTCGGCGGCGGTCGAGGACGACGTGCCCGACATCGCCGCCGCCGCCCGGCTCGGCTGCGCGCGGGCGCGCCGCGCCGATCTGCTCAGCACCTTGTTCAACCAGAGCGCGCTGCCGATCGGCGTCGCCGGCACCAGCGGCAAGTCGACCGTCACCGGCATGATCGGTTGGATCCTCCACGCCGCCGGCCGCGACCCGACGGTGATGAACGGCGCGGTGATGAAGAATTTCGCCCATCCGCAGGCGCCCTTCGCCAGCGCGCTGGTCGGCGACGGCGAGGCCTTCGTCAGCGAGGTCGACGAGAGCGACGGATCGATCGCCCAATATCGGCCGCGCATCGCGGTGCTCAACAACGTCAGCCTCGACCACAAGGAGATGGACGAGCTGCGCCGCCTGTTCGCCGGCTTCATCGCGCGCGCGGAGACGGCGATCGTCAACCTCGACAATGCCGAGGCGGCGGCGCTCGCCGCGGCGCTGCCGCCGACGCATGTCGCAACCTTCGGCCTCGATCGCGACGCCGACTTCGCCGCGCGCACCATCGTCGAGGCGCCGTTTTCGGCGCGCTTCGACCTGATCGCCGGCGGTGGCGCGCCGATCGGCGTGCAGTTGCAGGTGCCCGGTCGGCACAATGTCGCCAATGCGCTCGCCGCCATCGCCGCGGCGGTCGCCGCGGGCGTGCCGCTCGCCACCGCCGCGGACGCGATCGGTGGCTTCACCGGGCTGCGGCGCCGCTTCGACCTGGTCGGCGAGGCCGCCGGCGTCGCGGTCATCGACGATTTCGGCCACAACCCCGACAAGATCGCCGCGACGCTCGACACGCTGCACGCCTTCCCGGGCCGGCTGCTCGTGCTGTTCCAGCCGCACGGCTATGGCCCGCTCAAGGTGATGCGGCGCGAACTGGTCGACACCTTCGCCACCCGGCTGGCGGCGAGCGACATCCTCGTGCTGCCCGACCCGGTCTATTTCGGCGGCACCGTCGCGCGCGAGGTGACCAGCGCCGATATCGTCGCCGACCTCGCCGCGCGCGGGCGCGATGCCCGCCACGTCGCCGAACGGGCCGCGGCGGCGGCGATGCTGGTGGACGAGGCGCGCGCCGGCGACCGGATCGTCGTGATGGGCGCGCGCGACGACACGCTGAGCCTGCTCGCCGCAGAGATGCTGGAGTCGCTGCGCGCGCGCGGGTAGACTGGCGACCAGGAGGTACGGGTCATGAAGCTGTTCACCCAACATCCGGCATCGGTCGGCGAAACCTATACCGAGCATTTCGGCGTCGCGACTCGCTTCGGCCTGCGCATGATCGGCGGCGGCCTCGCGGCGCTGATCCACGGCGTGCTGCCGTTCGTGTTCACCACCACCGGCAGCCGCACGATCGCCGCGCTGCACGCCGAGATGGTCGCCAAGCGCGGCGACGTCGCACAGACGCACACGGTCGAATTCGTCATCTGATTGACGACACACGGCTTGTCGCCCCGCGGCGACCGGGGCCTACGCGTTAATCATCTTGAGGCGTTGACGGCCCCCGTCCGCTCGGCTCCATTCGCGGCCGGGGGGAACAGACATGAGCGACGAATCTTCGGCGGGCCCGCGCGCGTTCCGGTTTACCGGAACCTGGCAGAACTATGCGCCGATCGCCTTCACCAACCTGCTGCTGATGATCGTCACGCTCGGCATCTACACCTTCTGGGCCCGGGCACGGACGCGCCGCTATCTGTGGAGCCGCACGATCTTCATTGACGACCGGCTGGAATATACGGGTACCGGCTTCGAACTGTTCATCGGCTATGTCGTCGCCTTCCTCGCCTTCATCCTCCCGTTCGGCGTGATCAACCTCGTGCTGCAGGGCGCGATGATGCGCGGCCATCCCGGCATCGCCGCGCTGATCGCGATCCCGATGTACCTCGCGCTGATCTTCCTGGTCGGCATCGCGCGCTTCCGCGCGTTGCGCTACCGGCTCAGCCGCACCCTGTGGCACGGCATCCGCGGCGGCAGCAGCCAGCAGGGCATCGCCTATGGCTGGAGCTATTTCTGGAAGACGCTGGTCGCGACGTTCACCCTCTATCTCATGACGCCCTGGTCGATGGCGCGGCTGTGGAACGAGCGGTGGAACGCGATGAGCTTCGGGTCGCTGCCCTTCCGCAGCACGGCGCGCTGGCAACCGGTGTTCGGGCGCTTCCTGCTCTTCTACCTGCTCCCCGTCGCGCTGGTCGTCGCGCTCGTGGCGATGGCGGCGACGATGGCCGGCACCGGCCTGTTCGATCAGGCGCGCGGCACGGTGCCGAGCGCGGGCACCATCCTGATCATCGTCGCCGCCGCCATCGGCTTCTACGTCTTCTTCTTCGGCGTCCTCGGGCTGATCGCGATGACCTATTTCGCCGCCTTCTTCCGCGAGGCGATCGGCGCGACCTCACTGGGCAAGCTCGAATTCGGGTTCGAGGCGACGACCAAGGACTGGATCCTGCTCTACCTCGGCAATCTGGCGCTGGTGATCGTCACCTTCGGCATCGGGTCGATCTTCGTGCCCTATCGCAACTGGGCGTTCTTCATCCGCCATCTCGCCGGCTATGGCGAGGTCGAGCTGGATACGTTGCTCCAGTCGCAAACCCGCGCACCGGGCCAGGGCGAAGGGATGCTCGATGCCTTCGATGTCGGCGCCTTCTGATCCGGACGGCGGCGCGCCGTCGGCGTCGGCCTGGCATTATGACGGCCGCACGGCATTGCGCCGGCAGGTGCGGCTCGTCGCCGATGGCGACGGCTTCCGCCTCGACGAGGACGGGCAGCCCGGCGAGCATTACGACTTCGCGCAATTGACGCCGGCGGACGGCGACGGCGACCCGCGCAGCTTCGGATTGCAGGGCCGGCCCGGCTGGCGGATCGGCTTCACCGATGCGCCGCCGGCGGCGATCGCGGAACGCCTGCCCCGCCCGCACCGCTATGGCGGCTGGGTCGACCGCTTCGGCCTGTGGCAGGCGGCGGCCGGGTTCGCGGTGCTCGCCGCGATCGCCATGGTGCTGGTGCTGCGGACACCGGCGCTGGTCGCCCGCATGGTGCCCGCCTCGGTCGAACGCCAGCTTGGCGAGGTGATGATCGGCGATTTCGGCCGCAAGGGCTGCGTCGCGCCCGCCGGTGCCGCAGCGCTGGCCAAGCTCGCCAACCGCATCGATCCGCATGACCCGACGCTGGACGTCCATGTCGTCAAACTGCCGATGGTCAATGCGGTGACGCTGCCCGGCGGGCGGATCGTGATCTTCGACGGGCTGTTGCAGGCGGCGCGCTCGCCCGACGAGGTGGCGGGCGTGATCGGGCATGAGATCGGCCACGTCCGCGGCCGCGACGTGATGGAATCGCTGCTGCGGCAATTGGGGCTGTCGGTGCTGCTCGGCGGCATGGAGGGGCATGTCGGCGGCTATACCAATGCGCTGCTCGCCACCGCTTATTCACGCGGGGCGGAGGCGCGGGCGGACGGTTATGCGATCCAGCTGCTCGCCGATGCCGGAGTGTCGCCGCAGCCGACCGCCGACTTCTTCGCGCGTCTCGCCAGGCGTAGCGACGGCCAGGAGCGGATGTTCGCCTATCTCGCCAACCACCCGCTGTCCGCCGACCGCGCCGCGCGCTTCCGGCGCAGCGCGACGGCGGGCGCACGCTACACGCCGGCGCTGACCGCGCAGGAATGGGCGGCGTTGCGCGACATCTGCGCCGGCGAGACCGACACGATGCTATGGGGATTCTAGCCGCCCCGCCGTGCCGAGCAAGGATGACGCATCGCGTTCGGCACGATAAACAGCGGCCATGACAGCTCCTCGCCCCCGCCTGGCTTATCATCACTCCGTCGGTACCGGGCCGACGATCGTCTTCCTGCCCGGCTATGCCTCCGACATGCAGGGCGCCAAGGTGCTGGCGCTCGAGGCATGGGCGCGCGCCCACGGCCGCGCCTTCCTGCGCTTCGACTATGGCGGCTGCGGACAGAGCGAGGGCGCGTTCGAGGACCAGACGCTCGCCGGCTGGCGCGACGACGTGCTGGCGATGCTCGATCAGGTCGCGACCGGGCCGGTGGTGCTGGTCGGGTCGTCGCTCGGCGGCTGGCTGATGCTGCTTGCCGCCAAGGCAAGGCCCGAACAGGTCGGCGGGCTGGTCGGCATCGCCCCCGCGCCGGACTTCACCGACTGGGGCTTCACCACCGAGGAGAAGATGGCCATCCTCACCGAAGGGCGGCTGGAGCGGGCCAGCGCCTATGGCCCGGCGCCGACCGTCTACACCCGCGCCTTCTTCCAGTCGGGCGAGGCCAATCGGCTGATGTTCGGGACGATTCCCTTCGACGGCCGCGTGCGGCTGGTCCAGGGTCAGGTCGACAAGGACGTGCCGTGGCACCGCACCGTCCGGCTCGGCGAGATGCTCCGTTCAGCCGACGTGCAGACGCTGCTGATCAAGGACGGCGACCACCGGCTGTCGCGCGCGTCCGACATCGCGCTGATCATCCGGGCGACCGAGGATGTGTTGCGATGATCCTGATTTTGGCCGCGGCGTTGCAGGCCGCCTCCCCCGCTCCGGCCCGCGCCCCCGCCCCCGCCGCGCCCAAGCCGAAGGCGACGGTGCCCGACGTCGATCCCCGCGCCGCGCGCTTCGACCGCTGCCGCCAGCTCGCCGCGACCGATCCCGCCGCCGCGCAGGCCGAGGCGACGCGCTGGGCGGCGAGTGGCGGCACCTGGTTCGCGCGGCAATGCGCCGGTCTCGCGCTGGCGCAGCAGGGCGAGTTCGCCGCCGCCGCAAGCGAATTCACCGCCGCGGCAAAAGCCGCCGAACTGGCGCATGACAAGCGCGCCGCCAATTACTGGGCGCAGGCGGGCAATGCGCGACTCGCCGCGGGCGACATCGGCGGTGCACGCGCCGCGCTCGACACCGCGCTGGTCGCCGGCACGCTGGAGGGGCTGGCGCTGGGCGAGGCGCAGCTCGACCATGCGCGGGTGCTGGTCGCGGCGGGCGACCTGCCGGCGGCGCGCCGCGACATCGATCTGGCGCTGACCCATGCCGGCGACGATCCGCTCGCCTGGCTGCTCTCGGCGACGCTGGCGCGGCGGATGGGGAACATGGCGCGCGCCAAGACGGACATCGGGGAGGCGCTGCGCCGCTCGCCCGACGATGCGTCGGTACAGCTCGAGGCGGGCAATATCGCCGCCGCGATGCAGGACGAAGCCGGCGCCCGCGCCGCCTGGGCGGAGGCGGCGCGGCTCGCTCCCAATGTCCCCGCCGGCCAGCATGCACGCGCCGCGCTGGCGCAGTTCGGCGACGCGCCGGTATCGGCCAAGGTGCAGAGCGGGCGATAACCCGGCCCCCTCCCCGCCGCGGCGGGCGAGGGACACCCTCTGGTGCATGGGGCGTTGGGGGCCTAAATCTCGCCCATCAACCGCAGGACCCCTCTATGCAGTATCTCCACACGATGATCCGCGTCAGCGATCCCGACGCGACGCTCGCCTTCTTCCGCGTTCTCGGCCTCGAGGAAGTGCGGCGGATCGAGAATGACGCGGGCCGCTTCACGCTGATCTTCCTCGCCACCGAAGAGGACCGCCGGATCGGCGATCGTCGCGCCGAGGTCGAGCTGACCTACAATTGGCCGGCCGAGGACGGCACGCCGCCCGAAACCTATACGGGCGGCCGCAACTTCGGCCATCTCGCCTACCGGGTCGAGAATATCTACGACAGCTGCCAGCGGCTGATGGATGCGGGCGTGACGATCAACCGCCCGCCGCGCGACGGCAACATGGCGTTCGTGAAGACGCCCGACGGCATCTCGATCGAGCTGCTGCAGGCAGGCGATCCCTTGCCCGCGGCCGAGCCTTGGGCGTCGATGCCGAACACCGGGAGCTGGTGACATGACGCTGGCGATCGTCCGCGTACCGGTGCTGACCGACAATTACGCCTGGCTGCTCCACGATCCCGTGAGCGCCGAGACGGTCGCGGTCGATCCGGGCGAGGCAGCGCCGGTGCAGGCCGCCGCGGCGGAGCGGGGCTGGACGATCGGCCAGGTCTGGACGACGCACTGGCATGCCGATCACACCGGCGGCAACGCCGCGTTGCGCGCGGCGGGCGTCCGGATTACCGGCCCCGCCGCCGAGGCGGCGCGCATCCCGACGCTCGACACCAAGGTCGGCGAAGGCGACGTGGTGCGGATCGGGACGCAGGTCGCGACGGTGTGGCACGTGCCGGGTCACACCGCCGGCCATATCGCCTTCCACCTCGCCGAGGCGCAGGCGATCTTCACCGGCGACACCCTGTTCGCGCTCGGCTGCGGCCGGCTGTTCGAGGGCACGCCGGCGGAGATGTTCGCCAACATGCAGCGCTACGCCGCCCTGCCCGACGCGACGCAGGTCTATTGCGGCCACGAATATACCCAGTCGAACGGTCGCTTCGCTGTGACCGTCGAGCCGGACAATGCCGCGCTGGCGACGCGGATGGCGGCGGTCGACGCGGCCCGCGCCGCGGGTGAGGCGACCGTCCCGACGACGATCGGCCTGGAGCGGGCGACCAACCCCTTCGTCCGCGCCGCCAATGCGGATGAGTTCGCCAAACTACGCGAAGCAAAGGATAACTTCCGCGGCTGAGACGTTCCGGTCGCGGTGCAGGAGACGTGCTGATCATGACCGTGAAGCCCCTTTACGCGTTGCTCGCCGTCTGTGCGGCGGGCTGCACCCAGACACCGCAGCAGGTCGCCGCCGCGCAACAGGCGAGCGCCGCCGCCGCGACGGATCTGGCCAAGGAACTGGCGGGCCTGGTCCCGGGCCGATCCTCCACCTGCATGCCGCATGTCCCGACCACGCAGGTCAAGGCCTATGGCCCGACGCTGGTCTATGTGGTCAGCAACCGCCTGAAATATCGGAGCGATACCGCCGGCGGCTGCGAACGGGTCGGGCGCGGCGACATCCTGATCACCCGCAGCGTCACCGGGCAGCTCTGCCAGGGCGACATCGCGACGACCGTCGACTCGACCTCGCGGACGTTCAGCGGCAGTTGCTCGTTCGGTCCGTTCGTCCGCTACAGCAAGGACGGCAAATGATCCGGCCGCTGCTGATCGCCGCGCTGGCGCTGCCGCTGCTCGCCGCCAAGTCCGATCCGCTCGCCGGGCGGGTGGCGGGGGCGCCGGTCAATTGCATTTCGATGCCGACGTCGCAGGGGCCGGCGATCGTCGACTCGCACACCATCCTCTACACGCAGGGCGCGCGGGTGTGGAAGACCGGCCCGGTCGGCGCCTGCCCGTCGCTCGCGCCGCTGACCACGCTGGTGGTCGACGTCTATGGCGGGCAATTGTGCAAGAACGACCGCTTCCGCGTCATCACGCCGGGGATGACGATCCCCTCCGCCTATTGCCGCTTCACCGAATTCACGCCCTACCTTCGCGTAAAGAAATAGACCCCCGCGAGGCCAGCCGGCGCCGTTCGTGCCGAGGGCTCGGCACGAACGGTCGGCGCTGTCGGCACCCCTCGGTTACAGCACGAAGCGGCTGAGGTCCGTGTTCCGCGCGATCCCCGCCAGCTGCTTGTCGACATAGGCGGCGTCCACCGTCACCGCCTCGGTACGATCCTCGGCGTCGAAGCTCACCTCTTCGAGCAGCTTCTCCATCACCGTCTGCAACCGCCGCGCGCCGATATTCTCGACCTGCCCGTTCACCTCGGCGGCGATCCGCGCGATCGCGGCAATACCGTCGTCGGTGAAGGTCACCTCCGCGCCCTCGGTGGCGAGCAGCGCCTTGTATTGCGCGGGCAGCGACGCCTTGGTGTCGGAGAGGATTGCGATGAAATCCTCCTCGGTCAGCCCCTTGAGTTCGACGCGGATCGGCAGGCGGCCCTGCAATTCGGGCAGCAGGTCGGACGGCTTGGCGACGTGGAACGCGCCGCTGGCGATGAAGAGGATATGATCCGTCTTCATCGGCCCGTATTTGGTCGCCACCGTCGTCCCCTCGATCAGCGGCAGCAGGTCGCGCTGCACGCCCTCGCGGCTGACCGATCCGCCGCGCACGTCGCTGACCGCGATCTTGTCGATCTCGTCGAGGAAGACGATGCCGTTCGCCTCGGCGTCGGCGAGCGCGGTACGGCTGACCTCGTCCTGGTCGAGGCGCTTGTCCGCCTCTTCCTCGACGAGCTTATCCCATGCCGCGCGCACCGACAGCTTGCGGCGCTTGAGCGGTTGGCCGCCGCCGAACGACTTCATCATCTCCGACAGGTTGATCATCTGCGGGCCGGCACCCGGCACCTCGAACGGCGTCGTCGCGGCCTGTTCCAGCTCGATCTCGATCTCGGTCGCGTCGAGATGCCCGTCGGCGAAGCGCTGCTTGAAGCTCTCGCGCGTCGCCGCGCTCGAATCCTTGCCGACCAGCGCGTCGAGCAGGCGCTTCATCGCCGCCTCCTCGGCCTTGTCCTTCACCGCGACGCGGCGGCGCTCCTTCTCCAGCCGGATCGCCTCCTCGACCAGGTCGCGCGCGATCTGCTCGACGTCGCGACCGACATAGCCGACCTCGGTGAACTTGGTCGCCTCGACCTTGACGAAGGGCGCGTCGGCGAGCTTCGCCAGCCGGCGGCTGATCTCGGTCTTGCCGCAACCGGTGGGCCCGATCATCAGGATGTTCTTGGGCGTCACCTCGTCGCGCAGGTCGGCGGAGAGCTGCTGCCGGCGCCAGCGGTTGCGCATCGCCACCGCGACCGCGCGCTTGGCGTCGGCTTGCCCGATGATATGGGCGTCGAGGGCGGCGACGATCGCCTTGGGGGTCAGGTTCTGGTTCATGTCATTCTTCCCCCCTCCCGCTTGCGGGAGGGGCCGGGGGTGGGCAGGCCACGGGCGGTGCAAGGCGTGGACGGACCCACCCCAACCCCTCCCGCAAGCGGGAGGGGCGATTACGTCGTGCTGTCCATCACCTCGATCGTCGTGCGATCGTTGGTGTAGACGCAGACCTCGGCGGCGATCGCCATCGCCTTGCGGCAGACGGTTTCGGCATCGGCCTCGTAATCGACCAGCGCGCGCGCCGCGGCGAGCGCGTAATTGCCGCCCGACCCGATCGCGGCGACGCCGGCCTCGGGTTCGAGCACGTCGCCGTTGCCGGTGAGGATCAGCGTCACGTCCTTGTCGGCGACGATCATCATCGCTTCGAGATTGCGGAGATATTTGTCGGTGCGCCAGTCCTTGGCCAGTTCGACCGCGGCGCGCATCAGCTTGCCCTGATGCCGCTCCAGCTTCGCCTCCAGCCGCTCGAACAGGGTGAAGGCGTCGGCGGTGGCACCCGCAAAGCCGCCGATCACCTGTCCGTCCGCGCCGAGGCGGCGGACCTTCTTGGCATTGGGCTTCATCACGGTCTGGCCCATCGAGACCTGGCCGTCGCCGATGATGACGACCTTGCCGTTGCGCCGGACCGACAAAATGGTGGTGCCATGCCAGACCGGCATGGAATGGGAATCGCTCATGGGGGCGATGTAGGGTGTCGTTGCGTAGGGGCAACGGGCGCAGGCGACGGTTTCGCGCGAAGAGGCGTTCACGCGGCGGCGCGCGGGAAAAAGGAATGGTGGTTCGCGCAGAGGCGCGGAGACCGCAGAGGACAAGGGTGTGCAGGACACCGCGTCCCACCTCCATCGTCATCCCGGCGAACGCCGGGACCCATGGTTGCGACGTTGCCGCTGTTACGCGCGCGAGCGCGGGGGCGCGCCCGTGGGTTCCGACTTCCGTCGGGATGACGTCCGGGGGAGGACGAGCACGGCGCTCGCCCCCCATCCAACCCCTTCGCGCCTTCGCGCCTTCGCGCGAACCTATTTCTCGACGCCCCTCGCCTTCCCCCACGCGCGCGCCGCGGTGTAGCCGAGATAGCCCGTGCCGAAGAGCGCATAGAGCGGCTCGGGGATCGCCGAGAGGTACGCCCCCATGCCGCGCGCCATCGCCGCCGCCACGGCGGGGCGGAAGGCGGCGACGATCCCCATCGGGATCGACCATAGCAGCAGCGCGTACATGACGTAGAGGAACGCGGGCCGCGCGCGCGTCACCCAGCGATCGGGCGTCGCGGCGGTCATGCGACCCGCCCCGCCAGCCAGCCGTAGAGGAACGCCTCGTCCGCCGGGCGGCGTTCGGCGAGCGCCAGATAGCGTTCGCCCTGCAACGCGTCGATCGCCTTGATCAGCACGGCCTCGCCGCCGCTGCCACGATGCGCGAGGAACGCATCGAGCGCAGCGAGCGTGTCCGCGCCGATCCGCTGGTCGACCGCGACATCGGGATAATCGCGCGCGCCGCGGTTGAGCGCGTTGAGTGCGCGTTGCAGAAAGCCAGTGGCGGTCGCCGTCCCCATGTTGACGCCTGTGTCGAACAACTCCGCCGCCAGCGCCGGCGCGCGCGTCGCGACCTGGTCGAACCCGGCGCCGTGCCAATAGACGCGCGCGTAGATTGCCGCCGCGACGCTGCGCGGCAGGTCGCGCATCGCGCCATGATAGCCGTTGGCGCGCGCCACCGCGGCGCTGATCCCCCAGCGCGTCGCGCCGCCGCGGTCGGCGGGATGATCGACATAGCCGCCTTCGCGGTCGATCAGTTCATCGATGAGGGTCCGGATCGTCATGGCGCACTCCCTTGCCGTTGCAGCGACACGGGCGACCATGGCTTTTCCAAATAGGACAGCAGTTTATGCGGCGGCGAAACATGCCAGCGATTACAATGGCATGGAAGGCAGCACGGCGCAGACGCATCCAACGCCCGACTCACACGCCTGTACCGAAACACACATACTTCGGAGGAGACGAGCACCCGGCCAAGCCCGCATCACCGGTGGCTCAGCACCGTGCTCCTGCGAAAGCAGGAGCCCAGGGCCACACAAACAACGACTTATGGCGCGCGGGACTCCTGGACTCCTGCTTTCGCAGGAGCACTGGAGCGCTTCGCAAAGGTCTCGACCAGGCTGGGCATGTATACCGCCGTCGGCGCACAGTGCGGCCCATCGCATAGCGCCCGACGCCCCCGCTCCGTCCGGAGCGATATGCGTCGGGCGCGGCGGCTTAATACACCCGCTTCTTCGGCTTGATGTAATCGACGTCGTCGGTGAGCGTGTAATCGTGCACCGGACGATAATCGATCGCGGTGGCACCGCCGACGCCGCCCCAGCCGGTGAAGGTGGTGATCGTATGCTTCATCCACTCGCCGTCGTCGCGATCCGGATAATCCTCGTTGACGTGGGCGCCGCGCGATTCCTTGCGGTTGGCTGCCGAATCGATCGTCACCACCGCCTGCGCGGCGAGATTGTCGAGCTCGAGCGTCTCGATGAGGTCAGTGTTCCAGATCAGGCTGCGGTCGTTGACCGACACGTCGGCGATCTCGGCGTAGATGCCCTTCATCAGCGTCTGGCCCTCGGTGAGCAGCGCATTGTCGCGGAACACCGCGCAATGCTTCTGCATCGTCCGCTGCATCCGCCCACGGATTTCCGCCGTCGGAATGCTGCCGCTGGCGTTGCGGAACTTGTCGAGGCGGGTCAGCGACAGCTCTTCCGAGCCCTTGGGCAGCGGATTGTGCGTGCCGTTGGGCTTGCAGATGTCGGCGATCCGCTTGCCGGTGGCGCGGCCGAACACGACGAGATCGATCAGCGAGTTGGAGCCGAGGCGGTTGGCGCCATGGACCGAGACGCACGCCGCCTCGCCCACCGCGAACAGGCCGGGAACGACGGTGTCGGGATTGCCGTCCTTGAGGTGGACGACCTCGCCGTGGAAGTTGGTCGGGATGCCGCCCATATTGTAATGGACCGTCGGCGTGACGGGCAAAGGCTGGCGGGTCAGGTCGACGCCGGCGAAGATCTTGCCGGTCTCGGTGATGCCGGGCAGCCGCTCGTGCAGCACCGCGGGATCGATGTGATCGAGGTGCAGGAAGATATGGTCGCCGTTCTTGCCGACGCCGCGGCCCTCACGCATCTCCATCGCCATCGACCGCGACACGACGTCGCGGCTGGCGAGGTCCTTCGCCGACGGCGCGTAACGCTCCATGAAGCGCTCGCCCTCGGAGTTGGTGAGATAGCCGCCCTCGCCGCGCGCGCCCTCGGTGATGAGCACGCCGGCGCCGTAGATGCCGGTCGGGTGGAACTGGACGAACTCCATGTCCTGCAACGGCAGGCCGGCACGCAGCACCATGCCGCCGCCGTCACCCGTGCAGGTGTGCGCCGAGGTCGCCGAGAAATAGCAGCGGCCATAGCCGCCCGTCGCGAGCACCGTGTTGTGCGCGCGGAAGCGGTGGATGCTGCCGTCTTCCATGCACAGCGCGACGACGCCGCGGCACTGGCCGTTCTCCATGATGAGATCGAGCGCGAAATATTCGACGTAGAAGTCCGCGTCGTAGCGCAGGCTCTGCTGGTAGAGCGTGTGCAGCATCGCGTGGCCGGTCCGGTCCGCGGCGGCGCAGGTGCGCTGCGCGGGCGGGCCCTCGCCCATGTTCTGCATCATGCCGCCGAACGGACGCTGGTAGATGCGCCCCTCGTCGGTACGGCTGAACGGCATGCCGGCATGTTCCAGCTCGTAGACCGCGGCGGGCGCCTCGCGGACCATATATTCGATCGCGTCCTGGTCGCCGAGCCAGTCGGAGCCCTTGACGGTGTCGAACATATGCCAGGTCCAGTGATCGGGACCCATGTTGCCGAGGCTGGCGGCGATGCCGCCCTGCGCCGCGACGGTGTGGCTGCGCGTCGGGAACACCTTGGTGATGCAGGCGGTCTTGAGGCCGTTCTGCGCGCATTCCATCACGGCGCGCAGGCCAGAGCCGCCGGCGCCGACGACGACGGCGTCATAGGTGTGGTCGATGATCTTATAGGCGTCCGACATTATGCGGCAGCTCCGAAGGCGACCTTGAGGATCGCGAAGATGGCGGTCGCGGCGGTGGCGACCGTGAAGAAGTTGAGCAGCAGGATCGCGGCGACGCGCTTCTGCTCATGCTGGTAATCCTCGATCACCACCTGAAGGCCCAGACGGAAATGATAGAAGACCGAGACGATCAGCAGCATCATCGGCACCGCGGCCCAGCTGTTCTGCAGCCAGCTGTGCACGCTGGCATAATCATAGCCGGGCATGCGCGCGATCGCGAAGACGAACCAGAGCGTCAGGAACAGGTTGGAGCCGGCGGTGACGCGCTGGCGCCACCAATGGTGCGCGCCGTGCTTGGCGCTGCCGAGGCCGCGGACGCGGCCGATGCTGGTGCCGGTACCCATTACTTCATCCCCAGGTAAAGCCAGAAGGCGACGGTCAGCACGACGCCGGCGGTGAGCGCGGCGAGGCTGGACAGCTTGGCCGTCTTCAGTTCGTAGGCGGCACCGGCATCCATGAACAGGTGGCGGATGCCGTTCGCCATGTGCGTGAAGAACGCATAGGTCATGCCGACGCCGATCACCCAGCCCAGCGGGTTGAGATGGCCGGTGTCGGTGGTGAAGACATCAAGGAAGGTCGCATAGGCGTCCGCCCCCGAGGCGATCGCGGCCAGCCACCAGACGAGCAGGACGGTACCCACCGTCGCCATGCCCGAACCGGTCGCGCGGTGAAGGATGGAGACCAGCATGTGCGGCCCCCAGCTGTAGTGAAGCTTCAGGAAGCCCGAAAAGAGATGCGGGCTGCGCGGACGCGCCGGAGTGCGGGATGCCATGAACGGTCCTCGGGCAAAATCGAATGCACTGCCTATTAGGCCGGGGGCGCGACGATGCAACCCATTGTGGCCGCTTCCGCGCGCGCACTGGATCGCCGACGCCCGGTTTCGCGGCACCGGCGCCGAACCCGCTTCTAACCGCACATTAACCAGTGAAGTCTAATTCGGACAATATCGTTCACGCCCCCGCTGATCGCCGGAGACGCTCTTGCCCGACACTGCCCTTCCCCAGCCGGCCAGCATCGCCGCCGCGATCGACCTGCGCAGTCGCATCGTCGCGTTCGACGGGGGCGAGAATACGCTGCTGCCGCGGGCGGCGGAATTGTGGACGATCATCGAACCCGACGCGCCGATGATCGTCGATGCCTATTGGTCGCATTGGCGCCGCGCGCATCCGGGCGCGGCGGAATGGACGCCGCTGGAGAACGAGCGCCGCCTCGCCGCGGGCATCGCCTATCTGCGCAACCGCTGCTGCCATCTCGACGGGCTCGCCTGGGTCGAATCGCTCGAACGCTCGGTCGCCGCCGCTTATGCCGCCGGCGTCTCGACGATGGAGGTGCTGGCGATGTCCTGCGCCAGCGACCGCGCCGCGCTCCAGGCGCTGATGGCGCGCGTCCCCGCCGACGACCCCCGCCAGGGCGCGCTGATCGACGCGCTGATGCGCCTGTTCGGCATGGAGACCGAGCTGACCGTCGAACTGTTCGCCGGCTATGCCGAACATGGCGCGCGGATCGCCCGCGAGGGGCTTGCCGCCGAATTCCGCGAGGGGATCGCCAGCGCGGTCGAGATCGCCACCGACGAGGGCCGCGCGCTGCGCGACCAGGCGCAGCGCAGCTCGGGATCGGCGCGCGGCATGCTCGGCAAGGCGAGCGAGGTCGCCGCGGCGGCCGAACAGTCCGCGGTCGCGATGCGCGAGGCGGCGCAGACCGCCGCCGGCCTGATCCGCGCGATCGAAGACGCGCGCACCGAGGTCGAGGCCGCCGCCGAGATCGCCAGCCGCGCCAGCCTGCAGGCGACCAACGCCGTCGGCATGTCGGAGACGCTGAGCGACCACGCCAAGTCGATCGAATCGATCCTCAGCCTGATCCGCGACATCGCCGGCCAGACCAACCTGCTCGCGCTCAACGCGACGATCGAGGCGGCGCGGGCGGGTGACGCCGGCCGCGGCTTCGCGGTGGTCGCGCAGGAGGTGAAGAGCCTCGCCAACCAGACCGCGCGCGCCACCGACGACATCGCCGCCAAGATCGCCTCGATCCAGTCGGCGACGCGCTCGACGGTCGACACCAACGCCAGCATCAAGACCACCGTCACCGAGGTGCAGGAAAGCGCCGACCGTATCCGCTATGCGATGGAGGCGCAGGCGCAGACCGTCACCGCGATCACCGCCGCGGTCGACGAGACCGCGCTCGCCGCCGATTCGATGTCGAGCACGATCGCCGCGATCCGCACCGATACCGAGACGGTCGCGGCGGAGATCGACGACGTCGGCCGCGGCTTCGATCGGCTCGACGGCCAGCTCAATGCGCTCCAGACCAGCGCCGGCGAATTCGTCGCCAAGGTCGCCGCCTGACATGCCCGCCGCGCTCCTCCGTCGCCATGGCATCACGGGCGACACGCTGCGCGCCCGGCGCAGCATCGTCGAGCATCTCGGCGACTATGATTGGGACGGCACGCTGGCCGCCTCGTGCCGCGACATCGCCGCGCTGCTGCGCCCCGAGGATTACCGCGAGGTCGCCAGCCGCTTCTGGGATCATTATCTCTCGCTGCCCGACGCGCGCGAGCTGAGCCGGCTGGTCACCCCCGAACGGCGCGAGCGGCGGGTGCATGAAAGCGCGCATTACGCCTTCCTCAAATACAATGCGCCGTTCGACGAGGCGTGGGGCGAGATCGCGATCACCAATGCCGAGCGTTCGGAACAGTCGGGCATCCCCCTGCCCAGCCTGCAGGCGGCGCTCGCCCAGTCGCACAGCTTCACCGTGCGCACGCTGGAACAGCATTGCGAGGGCGACACCAAGCGACTGCTGCGTCTGTGCGACGCGGTCCAGCGGATCGCATTGGTCGAATCGGATCTGATGACCGGCCGGCTTGCCGCGTTGCGTGCCGAGGCGGCGCGACAGGAACGCCAGACGCGCTCGGCCGCCTTCCGCGAAAGCATCGCCAGCTCGATCGAGGGCGCGGCGACGCTGGGCGCGCGCATCCGCGTGCAGGCCCATGCCGCCTCCGCCTCGACGCGTGAGGTGCTCGGCAAGGCGAGCGAGGTCGCCGCGGCGGCCGAACAATCCGCGGTCGCGATGCGCGAGGCGGCACAGACCGCCGCCGGGCTGATCCGCGCGATCGAGGATGCCCGGATCGAGGTCGATTCGGCCGCCGGCATCGCCTTCCGCGCCAGCGAACATGCCGGCGAGGCGGTGCGCGCGAGCGAATTGCTCAGCGACCATGCCCAGTCGATCGAATCGATCCTCGGCCTGATCCGCGCGATCGCCGGGCAGACCAACCTGCTCGCCCTCAACGCGACGATCGAGGCGGCGCGCGCCGGCGACGCCGGCCGCGGCTTCGCGGTGGTCGCGCAGGAGGTGAAGAGCCTCGCCAACCAGACCGCGCGCGCCACCGACGACATCGCCGGCAAGATCGCCGCGATCCAGCACGCCACGCGCACCGCAGTGGCGACCAACGCCTCGATCAAGGCGACGGTCGCCGAGGTGCAGGAGAGCGCCGACCGCATCCGCTTCGCGATGGAGGCGCAGGCGCATACCGTCACCGCGATCACCGCCGCGGTCGACGAAACCGCGCTCGCCGCCGATTCGATGTCGAGCACGATCGACGCGATCCGCGCCGATACGCAATCCGTCGCCGGCGAGATCGACAGCCTCGGCGAGGGCTTCGGCGAGGTCGGCGACCGGCTGGGGCAGTTGCAGCAATCCGCGGACAGCTTCTCGGCCAGCGTGGGGTGATATGCGGGTTGGCGCTGCCCAACGCCGCTCCCGCCCTGGCCGCCCTCTACGAGGGCAATCGCATATGGCGGCGGTAAAGAGGCACGTTCGATTTCCCCGATGGATTCGTCACCCCGGACTCGTTCCGGGGTCCACCCGGCCGCAAGGGGACGGCCGCGCCTCTTGCGCTTCTCCCAGCCGCAGAGTGGACCCCGGAACGAGTCCGGGGTGACGGGGCGGACCGGGAAGCGCGCGACTCCTACGCGATGCCCTTCCGCCGGGTTGCCCCCCGGTTGCCGCCCCCTTCCCCGCCGCCTAAAGCCGCAGCATGGCTATTCTTCTGACCGGATCGAGCCGCGGCATCGGCGCGGCGATCCTCGACACCCTCACCGCCGGCGGTGCGCAGGTGATCGGACACGGCACGCGCAGCGGCATCGCCGCCGACTTCGCCGATCCCGCCGCGCCGCGCGCGCTGTGGGACGCGGCGCTGGCGCAGGCCGGCACGATCGACGTGCTCATCAACAATGCCGGCGTGTTCGAGGCCAATCCGCTGACCCGCGACCACGACGACTGGGTCGCCGACTGGGAGCGGACGCAGCGCATCAACCTCACCGCGGCCGCCGAACTCTGCCGGCTCGCGATACGCTATTGGCAGGGCAGCGGCACCGGCGGTCGCATCGTCAACATCGCCAGCCGCGCCGCCTATCGCGGCGACAGCCCGGCGCATTGGCATTACGCCGCCGCCAAGGCCGGCATGGTCGCGATGACCAAGACGATCGCGCGCGGCTATGCCAAGGAGGGCATCCTCGCCTTCGCGATCTGCCCGGGGTTCACGATGACCGGCATGGCCGACGATTATCTCGCCAGCCGCGGCGGCGACAAACTGCTCGCCGACATTCCGCTCGGCAAGGTCGCCGATCCCGCCGAGGTCGCCGCGGTGGCGCGCTTCTGCGCCTTGGAGGCGCCCGCCTCGATGACCGGCGCGGTGCTCGACGTGAACGGGGCGAGCTATGTCCGCTGAATCCGCCGGCACGAGCTGGAAGGTCAGCCTGCCCTGCACCCGCGCCGAGGCGGAGGCGATCGACAGCGCGTCGGATCTCGCGATCGACGCGGTGCTGATGACCACCGAGGAGGTCGAGGACGATGTCGAGCGCTGGCGGCTCGACGCCTATCTGGAGCACGAGCCTGACGCGGCGATGCTGGCGACGCTGCACGCGCTGGTGCCGAGCGCAAGCGGCCATGATCCCGTCGTCGAACGATTGTCCGACCAGGATTGGGTGGCGATGAGCCAGGCGGGGCTGGAGCCGATCCGCGAGGGCCGGTTCGTCGTCCACACCAGCGCGCATTCGGTCGCGCCGCCCGCTGGCGGCCGCGCCTTCCTGATCGAGGCCGGGCAGGCGTTCGGCACCGGTCATCACGGCACCACGAGCGGCTGCCTCGCGATGCTCGACGGACTGGCGAGCGCCGGGCGACGCTTCGACACCGTGATCGACGTCGGGACCGGCACCGGACTGCTCGCCTTCGCCGCGGTCGAGCTGTGGCCCACCGCGACGGTGGTAGCGACCGACATCGATCCGGTGGCGATCGACGTGACCCGTGAGAATGCGACGCGTAACGGCGTCGCCGGCGTCGCACTGTTCGTCGCCGACGGCGCGCGGCACCCGGATATCGACCGCGCGGCGCCGTACGATCTCGTCATCGCCAACATTCTTGCCGGACCGCTGGTATCGATGGCGCCCGAACTCGCCGCGATCGCCGCGCCGGATGCGGTCATCGTGCTGGCCGGGCTGCTCGAGACGCAGCGCGAGACGGTGGTCGCCGCCTATGCGGCCTGCGGCTGCGCGCTGGAGGCGATCGACCGCCGCGGCGACTGGACGGTGCTGCGGCTGCGCGCCGGGGCGGAGCGCTACGTCCCCACCGCGCCGTTCGATCCCAAGGGCCGCGACGGCTGGGCGCTCGACCTCTAGGCCGGATCGACATTACAGCTTCCGGACGTTCGCTTGAGTCCGCCGCCTCCCAATTCCACCCCGTCACCCCGGACGTGTTCCGGGGTCCACCCGTCCGCAGGAGCAGCCGCCCGATCTCATGCGGCACGGTGGATGCCGGAACGAGTCCGGCATGACGGGTGGGTTTGGCGGACGTCGCGACCCCATCCGCATTTCGGCAGAACCTACCCCCGCGCCTTGCTCCGCGCATAATGCTGCGTGCCGTGCGTCAGCACGCGATCGCCCGCGACGATCGCCGCGACCGGGATATCCTCCTGCGCCTTCAGTTCCTCGTACAGCGGCGCGAAGTCGGTCTCGACCGTGATCCGCAGCAGCTCGTCGAAGCTCGGGATGACGAAGTAATTCTGCTGGAAATCGTCGATCCGATATTCGGTGCGCATCACCCGCGCGATGTCGAAGGCGATGCGATTGGGGCTGGGATCGTCCAGCGCGAAGCGGCTCTCGGCGAAGCTCGACACGATGCCCGAGCCATAGATGCGCAGATCGTCGCCCTCCTGGATCAGCCCGAACTCCACCGTGTACCAGTAGAGCCGCCCAAGATATTTCAGCGCGTCCAGCCCCAGCGCACGCTGCCCGCCGCGGCCATAGGCCTCGAGATAATCGGCGAACACCGGGTCGGCGAGCATCGGCACATGGCCGAAGACGTCGTGGAAGACGTCGGGCTCCTGCAGATAGTCGAGCTGGTCGGGGCGGCGGATGAAATTGCCCGCGACGAAGCGGCGATTGGCCATATGATCGAAGAAGACGTCGTCCGGCACCAGCCCCGGCACCGCGACCACCTGCCAGCCGGTCAGCGCCATCAACCGTTCGGACAATTCGGCGAAATCGGGTATGCCCGGCTTCGACAGCTTGAGCACGTCGAGTCCGCGCAGATAGGCGTCCGAGGCGCGGCCGGGCAGCAGTTGCGACTGGCGCGCGAACAGCGTGTCCCAGGTCGCATGCTCCTCGGCGGTGTAATCCTGCCAGTTCTGGGCGATCGTCCAGTCGGCAGCGGCGTCGGCGGGGGGCGTGTCGGTCACGTGCGATTCATCGGCCATTGTGGTAGACTAGCATAAGGTTTCGAATGATACGACCTCATGTCCTTGCGATTGCAGGTAGATGGATCGCAGGGCTGGCGGCGCTGATCGTGCTGCTCATCGCGGGCTATGCGGCCGCGGGACTGGTCGGGGGTGCGATTCCGGCGCATGCGGCATGGCGGCCGCCGGCGCAGGGCGTCCGTGTCTATATCGAATCGAACGGCATCCACGTCGGACTGGTGGTGCCGAAGGTCGCGGCGGGTGTGGATTGGCGCGACTGGGCGCCGGGAGCGGACCTCGCCGATCCGCGTTACGGAGGATATGATCATCTTGCCATCGGCTGGGGCGAAAAGGCCTTCTATCTCGAAACGGCGACCTGGGCCGACCTCAAGCTGCGCACGCTGCTCGCCGCGGCGCGCGGCAGCGACGCGACCTTGATGCACGTCGAACACGTGCCCGCACCCCGCGTCGGCGGCGCCGTGCGCAGCGTGCTGCTGCGCCCGGCGGAATATCGCCGGCTCGCCGCCTATCTCCGCGCGGGCGTCGCGCCGCGGCGCACCCGCTATCGCGGCTATGACGCCAACGACGTCTTCTACGCCGCGCGTGGCCATTACAGCGCGGCACGGACCTGCAATGCCTGGGCCGGCGACGCGCTGCGCCAGGCCGGCGTGCGCGTCGGCCACTGGACGCCGTTTCCGGTGACGGTGATGGCATGGTTCTAGACCGGTTGCAGGCCGGCTTTGCACGCTGGCGCAGCGAACCTCCCGCGCATGCGCGCTTCGGCACCGATTTCCTCGCGCCGCCGCCGCCGCCCAAGGCGCTGGCGGCGAGCGAGGTGCCGCGCGTTGCCTGGATGCTGGCGACCCGCTGGCGCTATGTCGCGGCGCTGGCGGCGGTGCCGCCGGGGCGTGGCGGCGCGGTGATGGTGCTGCCCGGCCTGTTCGACGCCGACGGATCGAGCGTCGTGCTGCGCGACTATCTCACCAAGCTCGGCTATCGCGCGGAAGGCTGGGGCCTCGGTCGCAACCTCGGCGTCAAGAGCGTCGGGATCGAGGCGGAGCGGTTGATTGCGCGCGTCGAAAGCCTGTTCGCGGAGGCGGGGCCGGTGACGCTGGTCGGGGTCAGCCTTGGCGGGATCATGGCGCGGCTGGTCGCGCATCGCCGCCCCGATCTCGTCCGCAAGGTGGTGACGGTCAGCTCGCCCTATGCCGGCGGCGGTCGCGCGACCAACGTCTGGCGCGCTTTCGAATGGGCCACCGGCGAGCGCGTCGACGACCCCGCGGTGATCGCACGCAGCCAGGCGATCGCCGCCCCGCTGCCCGTGCCGTGCACCGCGATCTGGAGCCGCAGCGACGGCTTCGTCAACGGCTTCATCTGCCACGACCCCAGCGCCGAGGCGGTCGAGGTGAGCAGCGGCCATCTCGGCGTCCACATCCACCCCGAGGTGCTGATCGCGATCGCCACCGCCCTGGGGAAGGATACGGTGGTGCAGGACCGGTGACGGGGCTGCTTGTTTAGGACTTGGAGGATGCCCCCCAATCGTCATCCCGGCGACCGTCGGGACCCATGGTCACGGGCGGCTGATGGCCTCGCGCCAGCACTGACGGTCCGCAACCATGGGTCCCGGCCTTCGCCGGGATGACGAAGGGGGGGGGGCGGGTATCTACAAGACCCGATCTGTCCGCGATGATCGGGGCAACCACCCTCCCCCATTTTCGTCATCCCCGCGCAGGCGGGGATCCAGACGCGCGGACCGTCGTGAGTCTCACCGGCGCCAGCGTTTATGGATCCCCGCCTCCGCGGGGATGACAAAAAGAAAGGGGAAGACGACGCCCCGCCCTGCTCAATAGCCCGCGCGAAAGCTCGAATAGCGGCAGGCGTCCTGATCGTCGGGGTGCTTGCGGCATTGCTCCGCCGCCTTCTTGTGTTCGGTGTCCCCCACCCGGTCCGTCATCCCGACGAAAGTCGGAACCCATGGATACGGGCGGCTGATGGCGGCGCGCCGACACTGACGGCCCGCAACCATGGTCCCGGCCTTCGCGGGGATGACAAAGAGAGAGGACGACACCCCCCGCGCTCAATACCCGGCGCGATAGCCCGAATAGCGGCACGCATCCTGGTCGTCCGGATGCTTGCGGCATTGCTCCGCCGCCTGCTTGCGCTCGCGGCCTTCCTTGGCCTCCTGCTTGCGCATCTTGCGGCCGTAGTTGCGATCGGCCTCGTCCTGGCTGGTGGTGGTCCAGTCGACCGCCTTGCCGGCGACCTGGAACGGCGCCTTGACGATCGAGGTGGCGGTGCTGACGCAGCCACCGCCCGCCAGCGTCAGGGGGAGAAGAACGAACGCTATCTTACGCATTTACGGATGATCCTTGGCCGCACGGCGGGTCTCGACGCCGATTAGCGGATAATCCGTGAAGAATCCGTCGATACCAAGGCCGATTGCGGCACGGATCTCGCCCGCGACATCGCCATGCGTCGCGGGATCGTCGCCACGGCGGAAGCGCGCCGGCAGGAAGACGTTCTCGGCCCGATAGGTCCAGGGATGGACCTTGAGCCCCGCGGCATGCGCGTCGGCGACCAGATTGGTCGGCGCGTCCCCGCGCCACAACTGCCCCTTGTCCGGCCCCAACCCATAGGCATAGGTCGCGATCTGCCGGAGCCCCGCCGGGGTCAGCATCGCCGCATAGCTCGGCGCGGCGCCGTCCGCCGGACCGCCCTCGCCCGCCATCAGCTGGATCAGCCGCACCTGCGTGATGCCGTGGAGATGCTGGAGGTTCTTGACCTCGAACGACTGGATGAACACCGGCGCGTCGGCGCTGTCCCAGCCCGCCTTGCGCAGCTCGGCAACCAGCCGGTCGTCGGTCGGATGGCCGATGCTGGCGAAATAGGTCGGGTGCTTGGTTTCGGGATAGATGCCGATCGTCCGCCCCGTCTCCTGCGTCCGCCGCTTGGCGAGCGCGATGATCTCGGCGAGCGTCGGTATCTCGTACTTGCCGTCATAGGCGGCATTGCCGGCGCGCAGCTTGGGCAGCCGTTCGCGCGCGCGCAGCGTCTTAAGCTCGGCGAGCGTGAAATCCTCGACGAACCAGCCGGTGATCGTCTGGCCGTCGATCGTCTTGGTGGTGCGACGGCTGGCGAATTCGGGATGCGCGGCGACATCGGTCGTCTCGGCGATCGCATTCTCGTGCCGTGCGACGAGCACGTCGTCCTTGGTCGGCACCAGATCGGGCTCGATGAAGTCGGCGCCCTGCGCGATCGCCAGCTCGTACGCCGCCAGCGTATGTTCGGGTCGCGAGCCGCTGGCGCCGCGGTGCGCGATGACGATCGGGGTGGGAAAGGGCTTGGCCATCGGCCGATCCTGCCCGTTCGAGGGCGCCGACGCCAGCAGCGCGGCAGTGAGAGCGATTCGCAAACCGGAAACCATCATGATGAAGCGCGTTAGGGGCGTAATCCTTCACGGATATGACTCCCCGACCCCGCGAGGCAGCGCATGCAGTTCACGATCAACGGCCAATCCTTTGAGGCCGAACCGGATATCCGCACCTCCCTGCTCGATCTGTGCCGCGAGCATCTCGGCCTGACCGGCAGCAAGAAGGGCTGCGACCACGGCCAGTGCGGCGCGTGCACGATGCTGGTCAACGGCCGTCGGATCAATTCCTGCCTCAGCCTCGCGGTGATGCATCAGGACGACGAGATCACGACGATCGAGGGGCTCGGCACACCCGAGGACCTGCATCCGCTGCAATCCGCCTTCGTCCGGCATGACGGCTATCAGTGCGGCTATTGCACGCCGGGGCAGATCTGTTCGGCGGTCGGCATGCTCGACGAGGTCCGCAAGGGCTGGCCGAGCCACGTCACCGGCGATCTCGACGCGCCGCGTTTCGGCGACGAGGAGATTTCGGAGCGGATGAGCGGCAATCTGTGCCGCTGCGCCGCCTACCCCAATATCGTCGATGCGATCCGTGAGGTCGCCGAGTCCGACGGGACGGTCGATATCGCGCATCGCCAGACGGTGGGAGCCGGCGCATGAAGACCTTCACCTACGCCAAGGCAAATGACGCCGAGACCGCGGTGCGCGACGCGCACGTCTCCGGCGCCAAGTTCATCGCGGGCGGCACCAACCTGCTCGACCTGATGAAATTGCAGGTCGAGACGCCTGACAAGCTCGTCGACATCAGCCGGCTGCCGCTTGGCGAGATCGAGGAGCGCGAGGACGGTGGGCTGACGATCGGTGCGCTGGTGCCGAATTCCGACCTCGCTGCTGACCCGCGCGTGATCGAGAAGTATGAGGTGCTGAGCCGCGCGCTGCTCGCCGGCGCGTCGGGCCAGTTGCGCAACAAGGCGACGACCGGCGGCAATCTGCTCCAGCGGACGCGTTGCTATTATTTCTACGACACCGCGACGCCGTGCAACAAGCGCGAGCCAGGCACCGGCTGTTCGGCGGTGGGCGGATTCAACCGCGTGCTGGCGGTGCTCGGCACGTCCGAGCATTGCATCGCGACGCATCCGGGCGACATGCCGGTGGCGATGCGCGCGCTCGACGCGACGATCATCACGCTCAAGGCGGACGGCGACAAGCGCCGCATCCCGATCCACGATTTCTACCGCCTGCCCGGTGACACGCCCAACATCGAGACGGTGCTAGAACCCGGCGAGCTGATCACGCATGTCGAGCTGCCCGCCCCGCCCAAGGGCAAGCAGACCTATCGCAAGGTGCGCGACCGCGCCTCTTATGCCTTCGCGCTCGTTTCGGTCGCCGGCGTGGTCGGCGTCGAGGACGGCAGGATCGCCTCGGCGGCGCTCGCCTTTGGCGGGCTTGGCCCGATGCCGTGGCGCAATCCCGCGGTGGAGGCGGCGCTGGTCGGCCAGGCGCCGTCCGACGCGCTGTTCAACACGGCGGCCGACATCCTGCTCGCCGATGCCAAGGGCTATGGCTCGAACGACTTCAAGATCCCGCTGACGCGCCGGGTCCTGATCGCCACCCTGCGCGACCTCACGGGAGAATAAGCGATGTTCGGTTTCGGCAAGGGCGACACCAATTCGCTCACCATGAACACGGCCCATCCCGACAGCCTGCTCGACCGCGGCGTGCAGGATGTGATCGGCAAGCCGCTCGACCGGATCGACGGGCCCAAGAAGGTGTCGGGCAAGGCGACCTATGCGGCGGAATATGCGCTCGACAACGTCGCTTATGGCTTCCTGGTGCGCGCCACCGTCGGCGCGGGCAAGATCACCAGGCTCGATGCAGAGGCCGCCAAGGCGATGCCGGGCGTGATCGACGTCATCACCGATTACGCCACCTTCCTGCGCAATCCGCAACAGGGCGGCGAGACCAGCGCGCCGACGCAGGGCGTCGAGGATGTCGCCTATCATGGCGAGATCATCGCGATCGTCGTCGCCGAAAGCTATGAAGAGGCGCGCGACGCCGCGCATCACGTCAAGGTCGATTATGCGCCCGGCGAAGGCCGCTACAGCTTCCTCGCGCATCGCGAAGAGGCGGAAAAGCCCAAGCCGCAGCAGATCCCGCCGCACCACAAGCAGGGCGACATCGACAAGGCGATGGCCGCGGCCGCGCATACCGTCGACGTCACTTATACCACGCCGAGCCAGAATTCGGCGGCGATGGAGCCGCATGCCAGCCTCGCCATCTGGGAAGACGGCGCGCTGACGCTCTACGGCGCGTACCAGATGCCGTCGTCGGACAAGCAGCAGCTCGCCAAGTCGCTCGGCGTATCGGCGGACAAGGTGCGGATCGTCGCCGCCTTCGTCGGCGGCGGCTTCGGCTCGAAGCTCGGCATCGCGCCCGAGAGCGTCGCTGCGGCGATCGCCGCCAAGCGGCTCAATCGCCCGGTCAAGGCGGTAATGGCGCGCCAGCAGGTCTTCGACGCCACCGTCCGCCGCTCCAACACCGAACAGCGCATGCGCCTCGGCGCGGACGCCGACGGCAAGCTGACCGCGATCGGCCACGAGACGATCACCTCCAACCTGCCCGGCGAGGATTTCTTCGAGCCCGCCGGCATGGCGACGCACTTCCTCTACGAGGGCGAGAACCGGCTGATCACGCATGACATCGTCCGGCTCGACTGGATGCTGGCGGGATCGATGCGCGCGCCGGGCGAAGCGGTCGGCCTGATCGCGCTCGAAGGCGCGATTGACGAACTGGCGGAGACGATGGGCATCGACCCGATCGAGCTGCGCCGCCGCAACGAGCCCGAACAGGACCCGGAAAAGAAGATCCCCTATTCGTCGCGCTCGCTGATCCCCTGCCTCGATCGCGGCGCCAAGGCGTTCGGCTGGTCGCAGCGCAAGCCCGCTGGCACCGACCGGCGCGGCGACTGGCTGTACGGCATCGGCGTCGCCTCGGCGGCGCGGTCGAACATGCTGCAGAAGTCGGCGGCCAAGGTGTCGATCGACGGCCAGGGCAAGGCGCATGTCGAGACCGACATGACCGATATCGGCACCGGCACCTATACGATCCTCGGCCAGATCGCCGCCGAGATCCTCGGCCTGCCGCTGGAGGACGTGATCGTCCATCTCGGCGACACCGATGCGCCGCCGGGCGCGGGCTCGGGCGGCTCGTGGGGCGCGGGCTCGTCGGGATCGTCGGTCTATCTCGCCTGCGAGGCGCTGCGCGGCCAGATCGCCAAGGCGATGGGGGTCGACGAGGGCGCGATGACGCTCAAGGACGGCCGCGTCATCGCCGACAACCGCAGCGTGCCGCTCGCCGAGCTGGTCGGCGAAGGCATGGAGGCGACCGGCCAGATCGCGCCGGGCCATCAGGAAAAGACGTTCAACCAGGCGAGCTACGGCGCGCATTTCGCCGAGGTCGCGGTCAACGTCGTCACCGGCGAGGTGCGGGTGAAACGGATGCTCGGCGTCTTCACCGCGGGGCGCATCCTCAACGAGAAGACCGCGCGCTCGCAATGTCTCGGCGGCATGACCTTCGGCATCGGCTGCGCGCTGACCGAGGAGCTGATCCACGATCCGCGCAACGGCAAGATCGTCAACCGCGACCTCGGCGAATATCACGTGCCGGTGAACGCCGACGTGCCGCAGCTCGAGGTGGAATTCCTCCACGAGCGCGACATTCAGGCCAATCCGCTCCACGCCAAGGGGCTGGGCGAGCTCGGCATCTGCGGCGCGGCGGGCGCGATCGGCAATGCGATCTACAACGCCACCGGCGTGCGCGTGCGCGACTATCCGCTGACCCTCGACAAGCTGCTGGAGGGCCTGCCCGCGGTGTGAGAGCCTGCTTCTTCGTCACCCCGGACTTGTTCCGGGGTCCACCGTTCCGCAGGAGCAACCACCCGTTCTCCTGCGGAACGGTGGATGCCGGAACCAGTCCGGCATGACGGGTGGGTAAGGCTAAGGTCGCAAACCGCTGGACGGCGACGATGGTGTCGGATGCCACCTTCACCCCACCTCCCCCGCCTCCTACATGCCACCCGACCGGGGAGAGGATCGACGCGATGAACGAGATGACGATGGACCGCGCCTACCGGCCGGAGGGGCTGGCGCAGGCACGGCAGGGCGTGCTCGGCGCGCCGGTGCCGCGTATCGAGGGGCCGGCGAAGGTCAGCGGCACCGCCCGCTACGCCTATGAGGGCACCGACGCGGACACCGCTTATGCCGCGATCGTCGGCGCGCCGATCGGCAGCGGCCGCGTCACCGGCATCGACAGCGCCGCCGCGGAGGACATGCCCGGCGTGCTCGCGGTGATCCACGGCGACCCGCGCATGGTCACCGGCGGCAGCAATTCGCAAGCCGCGGCGCATAGCGATACCGACACGATCTTCCATTACGGCCAGCCCGTGGCGATCGTCGTCGCCACCGACCAGAGCATCGCCCGCGACGCCGCGGCGCTGGTCGTCGTCCATGCCGAGCCCGGCCGCGACCGCTTCGATCAAGACGCGCAGCCGGTGCAGCGCGACCATAAGCTCGGCTTCCTGCCGGCGATCGACATCGGCGATCTCGATGCGGCGCTGGCCGCCGCCCCGGTGGTGCTCGACCGCAGCTACACGACGCCGGTCCATTATCCCGCCGCGCTCGAACCGCATGCCAGCACCGTCGCCTGGGCAGACGGCAAGCTGCTGGTCCGCACCAGCAACCAGGTGATCGGTGCCGCCCGCCGCACCATCGCCAAGGCGCTCGCCCTCGCGCCCGAGGATGTGCGCGTGCTCGCGCCGTTCGTCGGCGGCGGCTTCGGCGGCAAGACCGGCGTCGGGCCGGAGGTGATCCTCGCCGCGATCGCCGCCGAAAAGGTCGGGCGGCCGGTCAAGATCGCGCTGCCGCGCGCGCAGACCGCCTATCTCGTGCACCATCGCTCGGCAACGACGCAGCGCGTCCGCATCGGCGCCACCGAAGACGGGCGCATCACCGCCTTCGCGCACGAAGGCGTCGCCGCGCAGAACGACGATGCCAGCTTCCTCGAACCGATCCCGTTCGGCTCGCTGCCGCTCTACGTTGGCGAGGCGCGCCGCTTCCGCACCGATCTGGTCCGCCTCGACCTGCCCGCCACCGGCGCGGTGCGCGCACCGGGCGAGGCGATCGGCACCTTCGCGGTCGAATGCGCGATGGACGAACTCGCCGGACAGCTCGGCATCGATCCCATCGAGCTGCGCCGCCGCAACGAGCCCGAGGTCGATCCGGTCAACGGCAAGCGCTTCTCGACGCGCCGCCTGCTCGATTGCTACGACGAGGGCGCGCGCCGCTTCGGCTGGGCGGAGCGACGCAAACGCCGCGAGGGCGACTGGCTGATCGGCCACGGCATGGCGGCGGCGCTGCGCGGCAATTTCACCGTCAAGGCGGAGGCGCGGGTGACGCTCGGCGCCGACGGCCGCGCGACCGTCGCCTGCGACATGACCGATATCGGCACCGGCACCTATACGATCCTGGCGCAGACCGCGGGCGAGATGCTCGGCCTGCCCGTGCCGTCGGTCGACGTCCAGATCGGCGACAGCGACCTGCCTGCCAGCGCCGGTTCGGGCGGCTCGTTCGGCGCGGGCAGTGCCTGTTCGGCGGTGGTGCTGGCGTGCGAGGAGATCATCGCCGCGCTCGCGCTGCGCATGAATGCCTCCCCTGAGGAACTGGCGCTGCACGACGGCTGCGTCACCGCCGGCGGGCGCAGCGTCGCGCTCGCCGACCTGCTGCATGGGCAGCCGATCGTCGCCACCGGCAAGACCGGCCCCGGCACCGAGACGCAGGCGACGAGCCAGGCGAGCCACGGCGCGCATTTCGTCGAGGTCGCGGTCAATGCGGTGACCGGCGAGGTCCGGGTGCGGCGGATGCTCGGCGTGTTCGACGTCGGCCGCGTGCTCAACGCGAAGACCGCGGCGAACCAGCTCATCGGCGGCATGGTCTGGGGCCTGTCCTATGCGCTCGGCGAGGAAGCCGTGGTCGACACGCGCAACGGCCATTTCGTCAATCCCGACTTCGGCGAATATCACGTCGCGGTGCACGCCGACGTGCCGCGGATCGAGGTGCATTTCATCGAGGAGATCGACGACAGTGCGAACCCGGTCGGCGCCAAGGGGGTCGGCGAACTCGGCATCTCCGGCGCGGGCGCGGCGGTGGCCAATGCGATCCACGACGCCTGCGGGGTGCGCGTGCGCGACTTCCCGGTAACGCTCGACAAACTGCTGGCAGGATTGCCGCCACTTTAATTCCCCCCCCCCCCCCCGCCAGGGGAGGTGGCGCGCCGAAGGCGTGACGGAGGGGGAGGATACGGCGAACTCCGCGCTTGCGGAAGCACCCCCTCCACCACCGCTTCGCGGCGGTCACCCTCCCCCGCTGAAGCGAGGGAGGACTAAAAGGAAAGACCATGGCCGAAAACGATTCCGTCCTTACCGCCGCCCGCCATTGGCAGGGCGAACCGCTCGCCCTCGCGACGGTGGTCTCCACCTGGGGCAGCGCGCCGCGGCCCAAGGGCAGCCATATGCTCGTCCACGCCGACGGCCGCTTCGAGGGCTCCGTCTCCGGCGGCTGCGTCGAGAGCGACATCCTCCAGACCGCCGCCGAGGTGATCGCCGGCGCCCCCTTCCAGCTCAAGCGCTACGGCGTCGCCGACGATGCGGCATGGGAGGTCGGCCTGCCCTGCGGCGGTGAGATCGCGGTGATGGTGCAGCCGGTGTCGGCGACCGGCTTCGATCCCGAATTGTTCGACCGGATCGCCGAGGCGCGCGAACGCGGCGAGGCAGTCACCGTCACCACCGACCTCGCCACCGGCCACAGCGACCTCAAGCCGCTGGAGACGGGCGAAGTGTTCGCCAACCGCTACGATCCGGCCCGGCGGTTGCTGATCGTCGGCGCGGTGCAGATCGCGCAGGCGCTCGCCGAACTGGCGCGCACGCTCGGCATCGCCACGACGGTGATCGACCCGCGCGCCCGCTTCCTCACCGAGGAGCGCTTCCCCGGCGTCACACTCGACGACCGCTGGCCCGACGACGCGATCGAGGCGCTCAAGCCCGGCCCCGCCACCGCGGTCGTGACGCTCAGCCACGACATCAAGATCGATGACCCCGCGCTGATCGCCGCACTGGCGACCAACGCGCCCTATGTCGGCGCGCTCGGCAGCCGGCGCAGCCATGCGGCGCGGCGCGAACGGCTCGCCGCGGCGGGCCTCTCCGCCGAGCAGATCGACCGGATCGATGCGCCGGTCGGCATCGATATCGGCGCGATCGGCCCGTCGGAGATCGCGCTGTCGATCGCCGCGGCGATGGTGGGAGCATTCCATGATCGCCGTTGAGGATTGCGTCCTGGTGCTGCTCGCCGCCGGTCGGTCGAAACGGATGGGCGATATCGGCAGCAAGCTCGACGCACCCTTCCTCGGCCGCCCGCTGGGGCTGCACGTCGCGGTGGCGCTGGAGGACATGCCGTTCCGCGAGCGCGTCGCCGTCGTCGGCCGCGCCGAGTGCGACTATGCCGCGCATGGCTTCACCGTCGTGCGCAACGACGATCCGCAACTCGGCATGAGCCGTTCGCTCGCGCTCGGCGTCGCCTGCGCCCGCGCGCACGGCGTCCGGGCGGTGGTGGTGGCGCTTGCCGACATGCCGCGCGTCACCGCGACGCACATCTATCAGTTGCTCGACGCCGCCGATGACGAGCATGCCATCGTCGCCTCGAGCGACGGCCGCGCTCCCAAGCCGCCGGCGGTGTTCGGTGCGGCACGGTTCGACGCGCTGATGGCGCTGGAGGGCGACGCCGGCGCACGCGCGATGGTGCGCGCGGGCAAGCATGTCGTGACGACGCCCGCGGAACTGATCGACGTCGACACGCCCGAGGAACTGGAGCGCCTGCGCGAACTGGTCCACGCGCCGGAAGCCTATACGCGCCGCGGGCGGCAGTCGTTCGGCTAGGACGGGTCGGGGACTATGCCCCCCTAGGTGCTGTCTGCATTCATCTTAGCCAGATCATGGCACATGCGAGATGGACGAAGCCCATGAAGGCGGAAATGGTCTTCTCGCATCGCAGGGCGATACGGCGGAAGCGTTTGAGCC